>NZ_SWJE01000001.1 GCF_005144415.1 Trinickia terrae
TTGAGCTTGGTCTTGTAGGCGGTGAGCTCGGCTTGCGTCGGCAGCTTTTCGTGCACGAGCAGGTGGGCGATCTCCTCGAACTCGCAGGTGGTGGCGACGTCGAGGATGTCGTAGCCGCGGTAGTGCAGATCGTTGCCGGTGCGCCCGACCGTGCACAGCGCCGTGTTGCCCGCCGTCACGCCCGAGAGCGCGACCGATTTCTTCGGCTTGAAGCCGGGGCCGCCTTGTGCTGCGCCGGCCGGTTGCGTCGTCTCGCTCATCTGTTCCCGTCTCCTTGCGCCTCGTTACGCCTTGTCCTTGCTGAACAACGCGTCGAGCTTCTGCTCGTAGGCGTGGTAGCCGATGCTCTGGTAGAGCTCCTCGCGCGTTTGCATCGTGTCCAGCACGGCCTTTTGCGTGCCGTCGCGGCGAATCGCGCCGTAAACGTTTTCGGCTGCCTTGTTCATCGCGCGGAATGCGGATAGCGGGTACAGCACGAGCGAAACGTCCGCGCCGCGCAGCTCGTCGACCGTAAAGAGCGGCGTCGAGCCGAATTCGGTGATGTTCGCGAGGATCGGCGCCTTCACCGCCTGCGCGAACTGCCGGTACATGCCGAGCTCGGTCATCGCTTCGGGGAAGATCATGTCCGCGCCCGCTTCGACGCAGGCGCAGGCGCGGTCGATCGCGGCCTGCAGCCCAACGACTGCGAGCGCGTCGGTGCGCGCCATGATGACGAAGTCGGGATCGGTGCGCGCGTCGACGGCTGCCTTGATGCGGTCGACCATCTCGTCCTGCGTGACGATCGCCTTGCCCGGCCGGTGGCCGCAGCGCTTCGCGCCGACCTGGTCCTCGATGTGCATTGCGCCCGCGCCTGCCTTGGTGAGCTCCTTGACGGTGCGCGCGATGTTGAACGCCGAGGGGCCGAAGCCGGTGTCGACGTCGACGAGCAGCGGCAGGTCGCAGACGTTGGTGATGCGTCGCACGTCGGTCAGGACGTCGTCGAGCGTCGAGATGCCGAGATCGGGCAGCCCGAGCGAGCCGGCGGCAACGCCGCCGCCGGACAGGTAGATCGCCTTGAACCCGGCGTGCCTGGCGAGCAGCGCGTGGTTCGCGTTGATCGCGCCGACCACTTGCAGCGGCTTTTCAGCGGCGACGGCCGCGCGGAACGCGGCGCCGGCGGAGGGGGAGTTCATCGTGCGGTCTCCTTCGAGAGGTCGTCCGGGCCGAACAGCGGCGCGGCTTCCGCCGGCACCGGCCGGCCGGTCGCGCGCGCTCGGCGCAGCACCGACCAGTAGTACCGGTAGCTCGCGCGGTCGTGGAGGGTATCGCCGTGGCGCGTCGGTCCCCATTGCGCCGCCTGGGCGGCGAGCAGGATCTCGGCGGCCGTCGCGATCTCCTCATCGCGCGGCGCGAATGCGGCCACGATCACGGGAATCTGCGCCGGATGGATGCTCCACATCCGCGTATAGGCGAATTCGTTGCGGGCGCGCGCGGCGTCGTTGGCGACGACGCCCATGTCGCGCACCTCGGTGCTCACGTTGTGCGACGGCACCTTGCCGTGCGCGTGGCAGGCGGCGGCGATCTCCAGCTTCGCGCGGCGCACGAGCGGGTGGTCGAACTGGCCGGGCGAGCGCATCGCCGAATCGGGAATCGCGCCGTTGTGCGCGGAGACGAAGTCCATCAGCCCGAACGAAAGCGCCTCGACGGCCGGCAGCGCGGCGAGCGCGAACGCCTGCGCAAGCGCGCCGTGCGTCTCGATCAGCACCTGGACGGGAATCGGCTTCGCGATGCCGAGCTCGCGGCGCGTGGCCTCGATGAACGCGCACATTTCGGCGGCGTCGCCGGCGTCGCGGACCTTCGGCAGCGTGATGTAGGCGGGCGCGCGGACCGCGCCGCGCAGGATCAGGCGCACGTCGTCGCGCCAATGCGGGTGGTCGAAATCGTGGATGCGCACGCCGACGCGGCCGAACTTGTCGTGCTCGCTGCCGACGAGCGATGCGACCAGCTCCGCATGCTCGGCTTCGCGGCCGACTTCGGCGCCGTCCTCGCAATCGAGCGTGACGTCGAACACGGGCCCAAGCTGCGCCTGCAGCGCGAGCGATTTGAGCATCAATTTCTCGCTGCCCGCGTAGTGGTCGCAGGCGGGCAGGATGGCGGGTGGCGCTTCGCCGTCAAACAGCACAACGGCAGGGAGGAGTGCGCGCATCTTCGGCGTCAGGAGCGTGGGTCGTCGGGAAGAAAACCTGATTCGGACGGGTTCTGTCGCGTTGGATCGTCGCCGGCAGCGAGCCTCGGCTAACGATAAAGCCGGCGTAGTTGCACCGGGATTAGCTGCAAAACGCGTCCGAATCAGGTGCGAAGGCCGGCGTTGCCGGTCCGCTCGCGCGGACCTTCGGCGTCTGCCTTCGCAGAAAACTGCCGGAAACCCGTCGATGACAACGGGCTCCGGCGCATCGGGCGATCAGCCGAGCAGGTGTTGCACGCCGTCGCGCTCTTCGAGCAGCTCGGCCAGCGTGCCGTCCATCTTCTCGCGCGAGAACGCGTCGATTTCCAGGCCTTCGACGCGCTTGTATTCGCCGTTTTCGCAGGTCACGGGCACGCCGTAGATGATGTCTTCGGGGATGCCGTACGAGCCGTCCGACGGGATGCCCATCGTGACCCACTTGCCGTTGGTGCCGAGCACCCAGTCACGCACGTGGTCGATCGCGGCGTTCGCAGCCGATGCCGCCGACGACAGGCCGCGCGCTTCGATGATCGCCGCGCCGCGCTTGCCGACGGTCGGGATGAAGGTGTTGCGGTTCCATTCGTCGTCGCTGATCAGCTTCAGCAGCGATTCGCCTTCGGCGCTCGCGAAGCGGAAATCGGGGTACATCGTCGGCGAGTGGTTGCCCCACACCGCGAGCTTTTCGATCGACGCGACCGGCTTGCCCGACTTGGCGGCCAGTTGCGACAGCGCGCGGTTGTGGTCCAGGCGCAGCATGGCGGTGAAGTTCTTCTTCGGCAGGTCCGGCGCCGACTTCATCGCGATGTAGGCATTGGTGTTGGCCGGGTTGCCGACCACCAGCACCTTCACGTCGCGGCTGGCGGCTTCATTGAGCGCCTTGCCCTGCACCGTGAAGATCTCGGCGTTGGCCGAGAGCAGGTCCTTGCGCTCCATGCCCTTCGAACGCGGACGGGCGCCGACCAGCAATGCGACGTCGGCATCCTTGAAGGCGACCTTCGGTTCGTCGGTGACCACGACGCCCGCGAGCAGCGGGAACGCACAGTCTTCGAGCTCCATCACGACGCCTTTCACGGCGGCCTGCGCTTGCGGCAGGTCGAGCAGTTGCAGGATGACCGGCTGGTCCTTGCCGAGCAGATCGCCGTTGGCGATGCGGAACAGCAGCGAGTAACCGATTTGACCTGCGGCGCCGGTGACGGCGACACGCTTTGCGGGCTTAGCCATTGAGAAATCTCCAGGACGATGCGTTGGACGCTAGGGAAAACGCCATTCTATGCGCGTTACGCGAAGCGTGAATGAAGCACGGTGCAAAAGCGCTGCGCGATGGGCCCGGAAACCGCGCCGGGCTTGGCGCTGCGGCCAATGCCGCCGTGCCGGATAACCGGTGCCGCAAAGGGGGCGGCGAAGCGGGGAATGGGGATGTTCGAAGGCGATCGTCGACGCCTGCCGGACGCGCGAGGGCGCCGGCGACTGCAGCAGCGCGCGTTTCGCGAAGGCCGCGGCCCAAGCGTTCCGCGGCTGGCGGGAAGCGCTTCGCACGACCCGCAAACCCTGGCTCGCGTTGGAGTTTAGGAGGGGGGCACTACAAAGTCAACAGTATCATATGTCTTATATAAGACATATGAATCGCAGGGAAAAATCTGGACGCGAAAGCGGCGTTTGTGATGAAATGCGCGGATGAATGCGAACCCGGCGAGCACAGCGAATCCGATCGGCACGGCGGCCTCCGGCGGGGGCGGCGCGGGTGACGGCTCGAGCGCGCCATCGCCGACCTTCAGCCCGCTCTACCGGCAGATCAAAGGGCTCATCACCCAGAGCCTCGAATCGGGCGAGTGGAAGCCCGGCGAGATCATCCCGAGCGAAGTCGAACTGGCGGCCCGCTACAAGGTGAGCCAGGGCACGGTGCGCAAGGCCATCGACGAGCTCGCCGCCGACAACCTGCTTGTGCGCCGCCAGGGCAAGGGCACGTTTGTTGCGACGCACAACGAAGACCGCGCCCAGTTCCGCTTTCTGCGCCTGCTCGCCGACGACGGCGCCGAACATCCCCACATCAGCAAGCTGCTCGAATGCCGCCGCCTGCGCGCGCCGGCCGAGATCGCGCGCCAGCTCGACCTGAAGCCGGCCGACCCCGTCGTGCTGATCAGGCGCCTCCTGGAATTCGACAGCGAAACTACCGTGCTCGACGAGATCTGGCTGCCGGGCGCCGTGTTCCGCGGTCTCACGCTCGAGCGCTTGAGCGAGTATAAAGGCCCGCTGTACGCGATGTTCGAGACGGAGTTCGGCACGCGCATGATCCGCGCCTCGGAGAAGATCCGAGCGGTGGCGGCGGAGCCGTCGGTGGCCGACCTGCTCGGGGTGCCGGCGGGTTTTCCTTTGCTGTCGGTCGAGCGCGTGTCCTATACCTATGGGGACCGGCCGGTCGAGGTGCGGCGTGGTTGGTATGTCACAACCGGGTATTACTATCAGAACGACTTGAGTTGAGTGGTGCCCGCCGCGCCTTTGTGGGGACGGGTTTCAAGGCGTCATTGTTGCGAGCTCGGCAAAACTTCAGCGTGGGTTTTCGCTGCGCCGCGATATAAAAAGGCGCTAAAATCGCGGATTAGTGTGACTACAAGTAGGGGTCTAGCATGGCAGAAGCCGTAAAAAAACCGAGGCCGGAGTACCGGAATATCGGTATCGGTCAGATATTGACGGCATATCGTCTCCCGCTAGCGGGGCGCGTGTCGATCTTGCACCGCGTAAGCGGCGCGTTGCTCTTCGTGTTCCTTCCGTTCCTGCTTTACCTCTTCGATCAAAGCCTGACTTCCGAGCTCAGCTTCGAAGTCTTCAAGGGCTTCCTCTCCAACATCGTCGTCAAGCTCATCACGCTGGTTCTCGCGTGGGCCTTCCTGTTCCACTTCTGCGCCGGCATCCGTCACCTCGTGATGGACACCAATCACAACGCCGTCACCAAGGAAAAGGGCAAGCAGACCTCGCTCGTCGTCGTCGTCGTGTCCTCGATCCTCACGATCGCCTTCGCGCTCAAACTGTTCGGAGCTTTCTAAAACATGTCAGCCAATAACCGAATCGGCTCGAAGCGCCTTGTCGTGGGCGCGCACTACGGTCTGCGCGACTGGCTCGCGCAGCGCGTCACCGCCACGATCATGGCGATCTACACGATCATCCTGCTCGCCTGGTTCTTCGGCGCACAAGCGTTTTCGTATGACGGCTGGGCCTCGATCTTCGCCACGCAATGGATGAAGCTCGCGACCTTCGTCACGTTGCTGTCGCTCTTCTATCACGCGTGGGTCGGCGTGCGCGACATCTGGATGGACTATGTGAAGCCCGTGGGGGTGCGTCTGGTGCTGCAGGCGCTGACGATCGTCTGGCTGCTCGCCTGTGCGGGCTACGCTGCGCAGATTCTCTGGAGAGTGTAAAAGAATGGCTGCAATCAAGAATTCTCTGCCGCGTCGCCGCTTCGACGTGGTCATCGTCGGCGCAGGCGGCTCGGGGATGCGCGCCTCGCTGCAACTCGCGCGCGCCGGCTTGTCGGTCTGCGTGCTCTCGAAGGTGTTCCCGACTCGCTCGCACACGGTCGCCGCGCAAGGCGGCATCGGCGCGTCGCTCGGCAACATGAGCGAAGACAACTGGCACTACCACTTCTACGACACGATCAAGGGCTCCGACTGGCTCGGCGATCAGGACGCGATCGAGTTCATGTGCCGTGAAGCGCCGAACGCGGTTTACGAGCTGGAGCATTTCGGCATGCCGTTCGACCGCAATGCGGACGGCACGATCTACCAGCGCCCGTTCGGCGGCCACACCGCGAACTACGGCGAGAAGCCCGTGCAGCGCGCGTGCGCGGCGGCTGACCGTACCGGTCACGCGCTGCTCCACACGCTGTACCAGCAGAACGTCGCGGCGAAGACGCAGTTCTTCGTCGAATGGATGGCGCTCGACCTGATCCGCGACGCGGACGGCGACGTGCTCGGCGTAACCGCGCTCGAAATGGAAACGGGCGACGTCTATATCCTCGAAGGCAAGACCACGCTGTTCGCGACGGGCGGCGCAGGCCGGATCTTCGCGGCTTCGACGAACGCGTTCATCAACACCGGCGACGGCCTCGGCATGGCGGCGCGTGCGGGCATCGCGCTGCAGGACATGGAATTCTGGCAGTTCCATCCGACCGGCGTGGCCGGCGCGGGCGTGCTGATCACGGAAGGCGTGCGCGGCGAGGGCGGCATTCTGCGCAACTCGGACGGCGAGCGTTTCATGGAGCGCTACGCGCCGACGCTGAAGGACCTGGCGCCGCGCGACTTCGTTTCGCGCTCGATGGACCAGGAAATCAAGGAAGGCCGCGGCGTCGGTCCGAACAAGGATCACGTGCTGCTCGACCTGTCGCACATCGGCGCCGAGACGATCATGAAGCGTCTGCCGTCGATCCGCGAAATCGCGCTGAAGTTCGCGAACGTCGACTGCATCAAAGAGCCGATCCCGGTCGTGCCGACCATTCACTATCAGATGGGCGGCATTCCGACCAACATCCACGGCCAGGTCGTGGGCACGTCGAAGGGTTACAGCGATCCGGTCAACGGGTTCTATGCGGTCGGCGAATGCTCGTGCGTGTCGGTGCACGGCGCGAACCGCCTCGGCACGAACTCGCTGCTCGACCTCGTGGTGTTCGGCCGTGCGGCGGGCAACCACATCGTCAAGCACGTCAAGGAAATCAAGGAGCACAAGCCGCTGCCGGCCGATGCCGCCGATTTCGCGCTGTCGCGCCTCGCAAAGCTCGATCAGTCGAGCTCGGGCGAATACACGCAAACGATCGCGAACGACATCCGCAAGAACATGCAGGCGCACGCCGGCGTGTTCCGCAACTCGCAACTGCTCGCCGAAGGCGTCGAGAAGATCCAGGAACTGAAGGAGCGCGTTGCGCACGTGCACCTGAAGGACAAGTCGAAGGTGTTCAACACCGCGCGCGTCGAAGCGCTCGAGCTGGCGAACCTGATCGAAGTGGCGCGCGCGACGATCGTGTCGGCCGAGGCCCGCAAGGAAAGCCGCGGCGCCCACGCGCACAACGACTACGAGCATCGCGACGACGAGAACTGGCTGCGCCACACGCTGTGGTTCAGCGAGGGCGACCGCCTCGACTACAAGCCGGTGCAGATGAAGCCGCTGACGGTCGAATCGGTGCCGCCCAAGGCGCGTACGTTCTAAGCGCTCCTGTACTTGATTGCTTGACGCCGCGGCGAACCTTCGAGGCCGCCCGGCGCTTCCTAGAGAGCCAAATCAAAGGACTCTGAAATGGCAAAACGCATTTTTGAAATCTACCGCTACGATCCGGACAAGGACGCGGCACCGCGCATGCAGACGTACGAGATCGAGATCGATTCGCACGAGCGCATGCTGCTCGACGCACTCGTGAAGCTGAAGGCGCTCGACGAAACCTTGTCGTTCCGCCGCTCGTGCCGCGAAGGCGTGTGCGGTTCGGACGCGATGAACATCAACGGCAAGAACGGCCTCGCGTGCCTGACGAACCTGAACGACCTGCCGCAGAAGATCGTGCTGCGTCCACTGCCGGGCCTGCCCGTCGTGCGCGACCTGATCTGCGACTTCACGCAGTTCTTCAACCAGTACCACTCGATCAAGCCGTACTTGATCAACGATACGCCGCCGCCCGAGAAAGAACGCCTGCAGTCGCCGGAAGAGCGTGACGAGCTCGATGGCCTGTACGAGTGTATTCTGTGCGCTAGCTGCTCAACGTCGTGCCCGAGCTTCTGGTGGAACCCGGATAAGTTCGTGGGTCCCGCCGGCCTGCTGCAAGCCTATCGCTTCATCGCGGACAGCCGCGACGAGGCGACCGGCGAGCGTCTCGACAACCTGGAAGACCCGTACCGTCTGTTCCGTTGCCACACGATCATGAACTGCGTCGACGTGTGCCCGAAGGGCCTCAATCCGACGAAGGCGATCGGCAAGATCAAGGAATTGATGGTGCGCCGCGCGGTCTGAGATGGACGAAACTTCGCACCAATCCGACCCGCTTCGCCGGGCGCGCCTTCGCTGGCGCGCCCGGCGCGGATTGCTGGAAAACGATCTCATCTTCGAGCGTTTCTTCAGCCGATATGAGCATGACCTCAGCGACGACGACGTAGGCGCGCTCACGCGCCTGCTTGAGCTGAGCGATAACGACCTGATGGACTTGCTTCTCTCGCGCAAGGAACCGGATGGCGACCTTGCCGACCCGGACGTGGTCCGAGTGCTGGGGCTGTTGCGCGCTGCCTGAGCCCTGCGTAGTCAGTGGAGCCGCGTGCAATTTATCGAAAACCCGTAATAAAACCTTCGATTGAGGATGCTATGACCCCGTCAGAAGTAAAAGCCACGCTATCGTTCAGCGACAATTCGCCCAGCGTCGAGCTGCCGATCTACAAGGGCACGATGGGCCCGGACGTGATCGATATTCGCAAGCTCTATGGTCAAACCGGCAAGTTCACTTATGACCCGGGCTTCATGTCGACGGCGTCGTGCAACTCGGCGATTACTTACATCGACGGCGACAAGGGCGAGCTGCTCTATCGCGGCTACCCGATCGACAACCTCGCGCAAAACGCCGACTTCCTCGAGACTTGCTACCTGCTCCTGAAGGGCGAGCTGCCGAACGTCGAGCAGAAGAAGGAATTCGTCGAGACCGTCACGAAGCACACGATGGTCCACGAGCAGATGCAGTTCTTCTTCCGCGGCTTCCGCCGCGACGCGCACCCGATGGCGATTCTGGTCGCCGCGGTCGGCGCGCTGTCGGCGTTCTATCACGACTCGCTGAACATCAACGACCCGCGTCACCGCGACGTGTCGGCGATCCGCATGATCGCGAAGCTGCCGACGCTGGTGGCGATGGCGTACAAATACAGCATCGGCCAGCCGTTCGTGTATCCGCGCAACAACCTCTCGTACAGCGCGAACTTCATGCACATGATGTTCTCGAACCCGTGCGAGGAGTACAAGGTCAACGACGTGCTGGTGCGCGCGCTCGACCGCATCCTGATCCTGCACGCGGACCACGAGCAGAACGCGTCGACCTCGACGGTGCGCCTTGCCGGTTCGTCGGGTGCGAACCCGTTCGCGTGTATCGCGGCCGGCATCGCGTGTCTGTGGGGCCCGGCGCACGGCGGCGCGAACGAAGCAGCGCTGAACATGCTGGAAGAGATCGGCTCGGTCGACAACATCCCCGAGTTCATCAAGCAAGTGAAGGACAAGAATTCGGGCGTGAAGCTGATGGGCTTCGGTCACCGCGTGTACAAGAACTACGATCCGCGTGCGAAGCTGATGCGCGAAACGTGCCACGAAGTGCTCGAAGAGCTGGGCCTGCACGACGATCCGCTCTTCAAGCTCGCGATGCAGCTCGAGAAGATCGCGCTGGAAGACGAATACTTCGTGTCGCGCAAGCTGTATCCGAACGTCGATTTCTACTCGGGCATCGTGCAGCGCGCGCTGGGCATCCCGACCTCGATGTTCACCTGCATCTTCGCGATGGCGCGTACGGTGGGCTGGATCGCGCAGTGGAACGAAATGATCTCGGAACCCGAGCAGAAGATTGGCCGTCCGCGTCAGCTCTTCATCGGCGAAACGCCGCGCGAAGCGAAGCCGCTGGCGCAGCGTTGATGCGCGGTTGAGCGGGCAGGGCGCGCGGCGTGAGACCGTGTGCTCGGGCTACCGCTCGGCGCCCACGCAAGCCGTATGAAAACACCCCAATGGCGTACGCCGTTGGGGTGTTTTTTTGTGTTAGCCCGAGGAGGAACCGGGACTGCTTCCCCAGGCGGTTAAAATGCAGGGATCGCACCATGCCGCGCGTAAGCAGCGGGCCTGTCCAGCCTGCCCGATTCCGCCAATGCGTCCAGGCTTGCCTCGCTGCCGGCTCGTGTTGAATACTTCGACGTGAAATTCCATTTGACCTCCATTTAACGGTTTTCCTCATGAGCACCATTCTTCAGAATCTCCCGGCCGGTCAGAAGGTCGGTATCGCGTTCTCCGGTGGCCTGGACACGAGCGCCGCGCTTCACTGGATGCGCCTCAAGGGAGCCGTCCCGTATGCCTACACGGCCAATCTGGGGCAGCCGGACGAGGACGACTACGATTCGATCCCGCGTCGCGCGCTCCAGTACGGCGCGGAAGGTGCGCGGCTGATCGACTGCCGCGCACAACTGGTGGCGGAGGGCATTGCGGCGTTGCAAAGCGGCGCATTCCATATTTCCACGGCCGGCGTGACCTACTTCAACACCACGCCGATCGGCCGTGCGGTCACGGGCACCATGCTCGTCGCGGCGATGAAGGAAGACGGCGTCAACATCTGGGGCGACGGCAGCACGTACAAGGGCAACGACATCGAGCGCTTCTACCGCTACGGCCTGCTCGTCAACCCGGACCTGAAGATCTACAAGCCGTGGCTCGATCAGACGTTCATCGACGAGCTTGGCGGCCGCAAGGAAATGTCGGAGTTCATGATCCGCTCGGGCTTCGAGTACAAGATGTCGGTCGAAAAGGCGTATTCGACCGATTCGAACATGCTCGGCGCGACGCACGAAGCCAAGGACCTCGAAAGCCTCGGCAGCAGCATCAAGATCGTCTCGCCGATCATGGGCGTCGCATTCTGGTGCGATGACGTGCAAGTCAAGGCCGAAGAGGTCACGGTCCGTTTCGAGGAAGGCCATCCGGTTGCGCTGAACGGCGTCGAGTTCGCCAATCCGGTCGAACTGCTGCTGGAGGCGAACCGGATCGGCGGCCGCCACGGCCTCGGCATGAGCGACCAGATCGAGAACCGGATCATCGAGGCGAAGAGCCGCGGAATCTACGAGGCCCCCGGGCTCGCGCTGCTTTACATCGCCTATGAGCGGCTCGTCACCGGCATTCACAACGAAGATACGATCGAGCAGTACCGCGAGAACGGCCGCAAGCTCGGCCGCCTGCTGTATCAAGGCCGCTGGTTCGACTCGCAGGCGATCATGCTGCGCGAGACGGCGCAGCGCTGGGTGGCGCGTGCGGTGACGGGCGAAGTGACGATCGAGCTGCGTCGCGGCAACGACTATTCGATCCTGAACACCAGCTCGCCGAACCTGACGTACCAGCCGGAGCGGCTCACGATGGAGAAGGGCGAATCGACTTTCTCGCCGCGCGATCGCATCGGGCAACTGACGATGCGCAACCTCGACATCACCGATACGCGCGACAAGCTGCGCATCTACACGCAAGCGGGCTTGCTGACGCCGGGCGAGGCGTCGGCGCTTCCTCAGATCAAGGGCGACAGCGAGTAAGCGCAAGCCGGCCCGAATAAGCTGCATCAAGCATCGAACTGGATACGGAGCCAGGCTCCGTATCCAACCCCCCGGCGCAAAGAAAAACGACTCGAAAGCGCCCGTGCGAATAACCGGGTAATGCCGATCCAGGTATCGCGACTACCACCCAACCCACTGTTTTTATTCACTTTTCTGCGAAGCTTTGTGCGCCGCAGGCGTGTTGTGCGTGGCATAATCGACCGAACCGGGATTGCCCGATGTCATTACTACCCCGCATACCATGGCACAGACTCTCTACGACAAATTGTGGAATTCGCACGTCGTCCACACTGAAGAAGACGGCACGACCCTGCTCTACATCGATCGCCATCTGCTGCATGAAGTCACGAGCCCGCAGGCCTTCGAAGGCCTGAAGCTGAACCAGCGTCCGGTGTGGCGCATCAGCGCGAACCTCGCGGTGTCGGACCACAACGTGCCGACCACCGATCGCAGCCACGGCATCGCCGATCCGGTCTCGAAGCTGCAAGTCGACACGCTCGATGCGAACTGCGATTCCTTCGGCATCACGCAGTTCAAGATGACCGACACGCGCCAGGGCATCGTTCACATCATCGGGCCCGAGCAGGGTGCGACGCTGCCGGGCATGACGATCGTCTGCGGCGATTCGCACACCTCCACGCACGGCGCGTTCGGCGCGCTCGCGCACGGCATCGGCACGTCGGAAGTCGAGCACGTGCTGGCCACGCAAACGCTGCTGCAAAAGAAGAGCAAGAACATGCTCGTGAGGGTCGAGGGCCAACTGCCGCGCGGCTGCACCGCGAAAGATATCGTGCTCGCGATCATCGGCAAGATCGGCACCGCGGGCGGCACGGGCTATGCGATCGAATTCGGCGGCTCGACCATCCGTTCGCTGTCGATGGAAGGGCGCATGACCGTCTGCAACATGGCGATCGAGGCGGGCGCGCGCGCCGGCATGGTCTCCGTCGACGACACCACGATCGAATACCTGAAGGGCCGTCCGTTCTCGCCGACCGGTGTCGAGTGGGATCAGGCGGTCGAATACTGGAAGACGTTCAAGTCCGATCCCGATGCGCAGTTCGATCGCGTCGTCGAGCTGAATGCCGCCGAGATCGTGCCGCAGGTGACCTGGGGCACGTCGCCGGAAATGGTGACGTCGGTGGATGGCCGCGTGCCGGACCCGGAGAAAGAGAAAGATCCCGTCAAGCGCGACGCGATGGAGCGCGCGCTGCAATACATGGCGCTCGAACCGAACCTGCCGATCGAATCGATCAAGCCGGACAAGATCTTCATCGGCTCGTGCACGAACGCGCGCATCGAAGACTTGCGTGCTGCTGCGTATGTCGTGAAGAAGCTGGGCCGCCGTGTCGCGTCGAACATCCGGCTCGCGATGGTCGTGCCGGGCTCCGGTCTCGTGAAGGCGCAGGCCGAGCGCGAAGGGCTCGACAAGGTGTTCACCGAGGCGGGTTTCGAATGGCGCGAGCCGGGCTGCTCGATGTGCCTCGCGATGAACGCCGACCGGCTCGAGCCGGGCGAGCGCTGCGCGTCCACGTCGAACCGCAATTTCGAAGGGCGCCAGGGCGCGGGCGGCCGCACGCATCTGGTGAGCCCCGCGATGGCCGCGGCAGCGGCGATCGAAGGGCACTTCGTCGATATCCGCAAGCTGGGTTGATGGCAATACGAGTCGAGTGATAGATCATGGATAAATTCGTTGTGCACACGGGCCTCGTTGCGCCCCTCGATCGCGAGAACGTCGATACCGATGCGATCATCCCGAAGCAGTTCCTGAAGTCGATCAAGCGCACCGGCTTCGGCCCGAACGCGTTCGACGAGTGGCGTTACCTGGATCACGGCGAGCCGGGCCAGGACAACTCGAAGCGTCCGCTGAACCCGGACTTCGTGCTGAACCAGCCGTGCTATCAAGGCGCATCGGTGCTGCTCGCGCGCAAGAACTTCGGCTGCGGCAGCTCGCGCGAGCACGCGCCGTGGGCGCTTCAGCAGTACGGTTTCCGCGCGCTCATCGCGCCGAGTTTCGCGGACATCTTCTACAACAACTGCTTCAAGAACGGTCTGCTGCCGATCGTCCTGACCGAGCAGCAAGTCGATCACCTGTTCAACGAAACCTACGCGTTCAACGGCTACGAGCTGACCGTCGATCTCGAAGCGCAAGTCGTGCGTTTGCCGAACGGGACCGCCTATCCGTTCGAAGTCGCGGCGTTCCGCAAATACTGCCTGCTGAACGGTTTCGACGATATCGGCCTCACGCTGCGTCACTCTGACGAAATCCGTAAGTTCGAGGCCGAGCGGCTTGCCAAGCAGCCCTGGCTCGATCACCGCATCGTCGGCTGATGCAACCACTCCCAAAACACACAGGAAACCTCGAATGAAGATCGCATTGCTGCCCGGCGACGGCATCGGCCCGGAAATCGTCAACGAAGCCGTCAAGGTGCTCAACGCTCTCGACGAAAAATTCGAAATGGAAGAGGCGCCCGTCGGCGGCGCGGGCTACGAGGCCAAGGGCCACCCGCTGCCGGACTCGACGCTCGCTCTGGCGAAGGAAGCCGACGCGATCCTGTTCGGCGCCGTCGGCGACTGGAAGTACGACTCGCTCGAGCGCGCGCTGCGCCCGGAGCAGGCGATTCTCGGCCTGCGCAAGCATCTGCAGCTGTTCGCGAACTTCCGTCCGGCGATCTGCTATCCGCAGTTGACGGATGCGTCGTCGCTGAAGCCGGAGATCGTCTCGGGCCTCGACATCCTGATCGTGCGCGAGCTGAACGGCGACGTCTATTTCGGTCAGCCACGCGGCGTGCGCCAGTCGCCTGACGGCGTGTTCGCGGGTGCCAAGGAAGGCTTCGACACGATGCGCTATTCGGAGCCCGAAGTGCGCCGCATCGCGCACGTCGCGTTTCAGGCGGCGCAAAAGCGCGGCAAGAAGCTGACCTCGGTCGACAAGGCCAACGTGCTCGAGACGTCGCAATTCTGGCGCGATGTGGTGATCGACGTCTCGAAGGAGTACGCCGATGTCGAGCTGTCGCACATGTATATCGACAACGCCGCGATGCAGCTCGTGAAGGCGCCGAAGGCGTTCGACGTGATCGTGACGGGCAACCTGTTCGGCGACATCCTCTCGGACGAAGCCGCGATGCTGACGGGCTCGATCGGCATGCTGCCGTCGGCGTCGCTCGATGCGAACAACAAGGGCTTGTACGAGCCGTCGCACGGCTCGGCGCCGGACATCGCCGGCAAGGGCGTCGCGAACCCGCTCGCGACGATCCTCTCGGCTGCGATGATGCTGCGCTACTCGCTGAATCGCGCCGAGCAGGCCGATCGGATCGAAAACGCGGTGAAGAAGGTGTTGGAGCAGGGCTACCGCACCGGCGACATCGCGACGCCGGGCGGCAAGCAGGTCGGCACGGTGGCGATGGGCGACGCGGTGGTCGCTGCGCTGTAACTGTAAGTTTTACCGGGATGCGCAGTCCGAAACACGCAGTTTCCGGCACACAGGACTGCGCATCAATCCACGAACGGACCGCTGCACAAAGCGGTCCGTTCGTGCGAAATACGCCATACAGGGTGTGACTTTACGCAAACGTCACGTTTCGCGAAGGCCGCCAAACGCGGGTTTTCGTGTATATTGTCGCGATGGCGCAGATTTCCAAAATCTCTTCGATTGCAAACTTCCACGGCAAAACGGCCCGTGCGAGCGCATTCGCCATTACCGTCATTAAATCGATTACCCGTAAAACGATCACGAAACGCTGATCGTCCGTCGTGCCCGCTCGTCTTCCCCGCGCGGTCACGCCGGGCAAAGTTGCGGGGAAGCGTCCACTCCAAGGGTTAGTCATGAATGTAGGTCTCGTAGGTTGGCGCGGCATGGTCGGCAGCGTCCTGATGCAGCGTATGCAAGAGGAACGCGATTTCGACCTGATCGAACCGGTGTTTTTCAGCACCAGCAACGCGGGCGGCAATGCGCCGTCGTTCGCCAAGAACGAGACCAAGCTCAAAGACGCGACAAGCATCGACGACCTCAAGAAGTGCGACGTCATCATGACTTGCCAGGGCGGCGACTACACGAACGAGGTGTTCCCGAAGCTGCGCGCGGCGGGCTGGAACGGCTACTGGATCGACGCGGCGTCGTCGCTGCGCATGAAGGATGATGCGGTCATCATCCTCGATCCGGTGAAC
Source organism: Trinickia terrae (assembly GCF_005144415.1). GTDB lineage: Bacteria > Pseudomonadota > Gammaproteobacteria > Burkholderiales > Burkholderiaceae > Trinickia_A > Trinickia_A terrae. The sequence continues at coordinate 15,667 of NZ_SWJE01000001.1, forward strand.
CTGGACGTGATCAAGGACGCACTCGTCAAGGGCACGAGGAACTTCATCGGCGGCAACTGCACGGTCAGCCTGATGCTGATGGCGCTGGGCGGCCTGTTCCGCGAGAACCTCGTCGACTGGATCACGGCGATGACGTACCAGGCCGCATCGGGTGCGGGCGCGCAGAACATGCGCGAGCTGCTGAGCCAGATGGGCGCGCTGCACGGCGCGGTGAAGAGCGAGCTGGCTGACCCGTCGTCGGCGATTCTCGATATCGACCGCAAGGTGCTCGCCACGATGAACAGCGACAGCATGCCGACCGATCACTTCGGCGTGCCGCTCGCAGGCTCGCTGATTCCGTGGATCGACAAGGATCTCGGCAACGGCATGTCGAAAGAAGAATGGAAGGGCGGTGCCGAAGCCAACAAGATCCTCGGCAAGCCGGCGATGGGCACGCCGGGCTGCGTGCCGGTCGACGGCCTCTGCGTGCGGATCGGCGCGATGCGCTGCCACTCGCAGGCGCTGACCATCAAGCTCAAGAAGGACGTGCCGCTCGACGAAGTCGACAGCATCCTGGCCTCGGCCAACGATTGGGTGAAGGTCGTGCCGAATACGCGTGAAGCGTCGATGCGCGATCTGTCGCCGGCCGTGGTGACGGGCACGCTGTCGGTGCCGGTCGGCCGTGTGCGCAAGCTCGCGATGGGCGGCGAGTATCTGTCGGCGTTTACGGTCGGCGATCAGCTGCTGTGGGGCGCTGCCGAGCCGCTGCGCCGCATGCTGCGCATTCTGCTCGACAAGTAAAGTAAACTACGCGGTCACGACGCGTAGAAAACCAAAAGCGTCGCGCTTGCCGCGGCGCTTTTTTCATTTGCACTTCATGTCCTCTCCCCAACGCCAACCAGGGCCGCGCTTTGCCGCGCCGAAAGTACCAATGATCGTACGATTTACTTCGCATGATGTTGTGCGCACGTCCGTTCGTTTGATGTCCGGCAAGACGACTGCGATCGCGATGGCGTGCGCGTTGTTTGGCGCGGCGGCCGTCGCGCAGGCCGCTTCGGTCGATGCCGGCGCTGCCTCGGCAAGTGCGGCGGCGAGCGCTCCGGCCGCTGCAAGTCAGGCGATGGCGTCCTCCGCCACGCAATACACGGTCAAGCCGGGCCAGTCGCTCAACGATGTCGCGATCGACGTGACGCAGTCGCACGACCGGAACGTGCTCGCGCATGCCGCGAAGGTGCTGTTCGACGCGAATCCGAAAGCGTTCATGGGGAACGATCCGAGCCGGATGAAAGTCGGCGCGGTGTTGAGTGTTCCGGCCCTCGATGCGTCGGGGAATGTGGCGGCGTCGGAGACTGCGGTTGCCGGTGCGGCGCAGGGTGTCGCGGCGTCCGGTGCGGCGGCGGGTGTGGCGGCTTCGGCGGCGGCAGCTTCGAGCGTTGCGGTTCCCGCGAGCGGCGCAGCCGGCGCTTCGGCTGCGGTGGCTGCGCTTGCGGCATCCCATCCGGATGCGGCCAGCGCCGCGCAGCCGGCATCGGCGGCGAGTGCGGGGCAGGGGGCGGTGCAATTGGCCGCCAGCGGGCCTGTCGAAGCCGCAGCGAGTGCGGTAGCGGCTTCGGGCGCGTCGGCGCCCGCCGTTGCGGCGGCATCGGCCGTACCCGCATCGGCCGCATCCGGTGCGCAGCCGCATGTGTCGAGTCTTCAGCAACTGCTTGCGCTGAAGAATCGTGTCTTGATGGCGCTGCAGCAGCACGGTTTCGGCTCGGCTCAACCCGCGACGGGCAATCGCGCACAGGCTGCCAATGCGCAAGCTGCGACCGACCAGCAAACGACGACTCAGAGCAGCGCGCCGTCGACGACGGCTAACGCCGCGCCTGTCGTTGGATCGACGGCCGCGCCCGTGCTGCGGGTCGGAGGCGGCGAGCTGAGCTTCAACGGATGGCAGATCAATATCGGTGCGCTCTCGGCGGTCGTCGCGGCGCTGCTCGCGCTGGTCGTCTGGCTGGTGATGCGCGGCCGCAAGCGCGCGGCTGAGGCGGCTGCGTCTGCAGAAAGCGTCGAACGGCGTGCGCGCGTGGCGTCGGAAGAAGGGGGGGCGATTGAGGGCGATAAGCCCGAGGCCGACGAGGCGAAACACACAGCCGAGGACGGCAGCGCGGATGTCGCCATTTCGCAGCAAGGCCGTGACGCCTCTGCCGACGTGTCGACGGAGTCCGCCGAGGCCGAATTTCTCGCGACGCTCGAACAAAGCCCGAACAGCAAGAGCGCGCTGATGGGCCTGGCCGGCATTTACGCGGAGGCGCGCGACATCGTCCGTTTCGACGATATTGCAAAGCGCGTCTGGCAACTGTCGGGCGGACGTGGCCCGAATTGGAAACACGTGGCGTCGTTGGGGCGTCAGCTCGATCCGCACAACCCGCTGTATGCCGATCCCGCGGCTGGTCCGAGCGCAGGACCTGCACCGCTCGAGCCGAGCGGCGGCGCGGGGGCTTCGCTCGATGCGTCGGCTGGCGAGCGGGCATCCGATGCGAGCGCGGAACATGCGCAGATCGAGCCGCTTTCGCCCGGCGTGACGCTCGGCGAGGCTTCGCCGAGCGCTGCCGATCTTGTTTCTCGGGAGGAACAGGCTGCGCCGCAGGCCGAGGAGCCGGCGTCGAACGCAGAGCGCGACACGGCAGGCACGCCTGTGGCCGAGCAGGCCGAGTCGCACATCGAAGAAGCCGCGCCGCAAATCGCCGATGCCGATTCCCAAGCGAAGCGCGCCAACGCGATCGCGGAGCGTCTCGAAGCGATTGCGGCACGTGTCGAGGCGGCCAAGCGCGACGGCGACACCGCGCCGCCTGCGCCCGATCTGGCGTGGCCCGACGCCGAGCCTCAGCATGCCGAGCCGTCCGCGGCGTCACACGACGATGACGCGGACCTGCTCCCGCCGCCCGTCGCGCCCACGTTCGGCGATGCGAACCGGAACACCTCGGCCTCGCCGTTGGCCGAGCCGTTGTGGCCGCTCGATGGTGCCGGGGCGTCGGATTCCAGCGACGAGCTGCTCGAGCCGCCGCCGCTCCCGCCGGACGCGATTTCCGCGCTCAACAGCCTCGACTTGTCGCTGCCTCCGCGTTTCGATGAGCCCGGCGAGATGGCAGCGCCGTCCCCGGTTTCGTTGGCGACCCAACCCGTCGTCGCGCCCGAGATCACCGAGCAGCAGGCCGTGCCTCCGTTCGCGCCAGAAGCGCCGCGGGCCGCCGAAGCGATCGAAGCTGGCATTGCCGGTCCCGCCGCAGTGGCCGGACTCGGCGCGGCGCGCTTCGGCTCGATGAACCTCAGCTTCGATCTGGACCTGCCTGCCTCAATGCCGCCGTTGCCGACCTTCACGCCGGAAGAGCTCGCGCGGATCGCCCGCAACAAGCTCGATCTCGCGGCCGAATACATCGAGCTCGGCGACCTGGCTGGCGCGCGCACGCTGATCAACGAAGTGATCGAGTCGAACGACGCCGCGACGCGCAACGACGCCCGTGCGCTCCTGTCGACGCTCGCGCCGCTGTCCTGATGCCGGGTTCGATGCGTATCGCTCTCGGCATCCAGTACGACGGCACGGCGTTTTGCGGCTGGCAGTCGCAGCCGCACGGCAAGACGGTGCAGGACGTGCTCGAGCGGGCGCTGCGCGAGTTCGCGCGGATGCCTTTGCAAACGGTCGTGGCCGGCCGCACCGACACCGGCGTGCACGGGCTCGGCCAGGTCGTCCATTTCGATACGGAGCTCGACCGCGAGGAGTTCTCGTGGGTGCGCGGGACGAACGCGTTCTTGCCGGAGACGGTCGCCGTGCAGTGGGCGAAGGTGATGCCGGAGACGTTTCACGCGCGCTTCTCCGCATTCGAGCGGACCTACTTCTACGCGCTCTACGTGAACCCGGTGCGCTCGCCGATGCTCACGGGCCGGGCGGGCTGGATCCACACGCCGCTCGACGTCGACGCGATGCGCGCCGCGGCGGAGTGCCTGATCGGCGAGCACGACTTCTCGGCGTTTCGCTCGTCGGAATGCCAGGCGAAGACGCCCGTCAAGCACCTGTACCAGGTCGACATCCGCCCCCAGGGCGACCTGATCCATTTCCGCTTTCGCGCGAATGCGTTCCTGCACCACATGGTGCGCAACCTGATGGGCAGCCTCGTCGCGGTCGGGCGCGGACGCTATCCCGCGTCCTGGCTCGTCGAGGTGCTCGCAAGCCGCGACCGCAACTTCGCCGCGCCGACGTTCATGCCGGAAGGGCTCTATCTCGCCCATGTCGGCTATCCTGAGGCATTCGCTGTCCCGCCTACCCATCTCGGCAGCGCGCCATGGAGCGACATATGGAACGACCGGCCGGCACCATGAACGAAACCACGCTCCGGCAGTCTGCCGCAGTTGTGCCACACCGCACCCGGATCAAACTGTGCGGCCTGTCCCGCCAGGAAGACGTCGCCTATGCGATCGAGCTGGGCGCCGACGCGATCGGCCTCGTGTTCTATCCGCCGAGTCCGCGCGCGATCGGCGTGGCCGAAGCGCTCGAGTTGACGCACGACATCCCGCCGTTCGTCTCGGTGGTGGGCCTGTTCGTGAATCCGGCGTCTGATTGGTTGAGCGAGGTCACGAGCAACGTGCCGCTCACGATGCTGCAATTTCACGGCGACGAGACAGCAAAAGAGTGTGAGAAGCTCGCCAATCTCGCGGGTTTGCCATGGTTGCGCGCGATACGGATCGCAGCGGATACTCGGCAGGCCGATTTGGTAGAATCGGCACTTAACTATTCAGCAGCTAGCGGCCTCCTGCTCGACGCGCACGTCGAGGGCTACGGCGGCGGCGGGAAGACTTTCGATTGGTCACTTATTCCAGCAGATCTCGGGCATCGGGCCGTTTTGAGTGGTGGCTTGAACGCGCAAAACGTCGGTGATGCGATCCATCGCGTGCGTCCGTTCGCGGTCGATGTCTCGAGTGGCATCGAAGCGCCGGGCGCCAAGGGCGTGAAGGATCACGCCCGGATGGCGGCGTTCGTATGCGCAGTGCGCGAAGCGGACGCCGGATGATCAAAGCGGCGCGGCTCGAAGGGTTCGAAAAATTCGCCACGCCGCCCTCTGCCAAGAGTGACAACATGTACAACTTACCCGATCAACGCGGCCATTTCGGCCCCTATGGCGGCACGTTCGTTGCCGAAACGCTGGTGCACGCACTCGACGAGCTGCGTGCTGCCTACGAGAAGTTCCAGAAAGATCCCGACTTCGTCGCCGAATATCAGCGCGAGTTGAAGTATTTTGTCGGCCGTCCGTCGCCGATCTATCACGCGCAGCGTTGGAGCGAGCTGCTCGGCGGCGCGCAGGTGTTCCTCAAGCGCGAGGACCTGAACCATACCGGCGCGCACAAAGTGAACAACGTGATCGGCCAGGCCCTGCTCGCCAAGCGCATGCGCAAGCCGCGCGTCATCGCCGAGACGGGCGCGGGCCAGCACGGCGTCGCCACCGCCACGATCGCCGCGCGCTTCGGGATGGAATGCGTCGTCTACATGGGCGCCGAAGACGTGCGCCGCCAAGCCGCGAACGTCTACCGGATGAAGCTGCTCGGCGCGACAGTGGTGCCGGTCGAGTCCGGTTCGCGCACGCTGAAGGACGCGCTCAACGAAGCGATGCGCGACTGGGTCACGAACGTCGAGAACACCTTCTACATCATCGGCACGGTGGCCGGGCCGCACCCGTATCCGATGATGGTGCGCGACTTCCAGCGTGTGATCGGCGACGAATGCAAGGTGCAGATGCCCGAGCTGACCGGCCGCCAGCCCGACGCGGTGATCGCCTGCGTCGGCGGCGGCTCCAATGCGATGGGCATCTTCTATCCGTATATCGACGACGCGTCGGTCAAGCTGATCGGCGTCGAAGCGGCCGGCGACGGCATCGAGACCGGCCGCCACGCCGCCTCGCTGACCGCAGGCAGCCCCGGTGTGCTGCACGGCAACCGCACGTACCTGATGCAGGACGAGAATGGCCAGATCATCGAGACCCATTCGGTGTCGGCGGGCCTCGACTATCCGGGCGTCGGCCCCGAGCACGCGTGGCTCAAGGACAGCGGGCGCGCCCAGTACGTGACGATCACCGACGACGAGGCGCTGAAGGCGTTCCACGACTGCTGCCGGATCGAAGGCATCATTCCGGCGCTCGAGTCGAGCCATGCGTTGGCGTACGCGGCGAAGCTGGCCCCGACGCTTGGCCGTGACAAGCACTTGCTCGTCAACCTCTCGGGGCGCGGCGACAAGGACATGCACACGGTCGCCGAGCGATCGGGCATCCAGTTCTGAGCGCCGCGGCGATGCGCGACCTGTTCGACGAATTCGACGAGCCGCAGCCGGCCGCCGCTGCCGGGGCGGCCGAGCGGCCGCCGGCGAAAGCGAAGGCACAGTCAGAGCCGAGGCTGCAATCACAGGCCCCGGACGCGGTCCCCGCCATGGAGACCGAGGAGACCGCGCCGCCAGTTGCAACGGCGGCGTCGCCCGATTTGCCTGAGCTTCCGCGCGGCATCGACATTCGCAACCGCGATTTCCTGACCGATGCGGCAAGCGTGCCGGACGCGTCGATTGACCTGATCGTCTCCGATCCGCCATACGGGCTCGGCAAGGACTACGGCAACGATTCGGACATGCTCACGGGCGAAGCCTTCCTCGCGTGGACGCGCGGCTGGCTCGACGTGGCGGTCCCGAAGCTGAAGCCTTCCGGCTCGCTCTATATCTTCTGCACCTGGCAATACGCGCCTGAAATCTTCTCGTTCCTGAAGACGAAGCTCACGATGGTCAACGAGATCATCTGGGACCGGCGCGTGCCGAGCATGGGCGGCACGACGCGCCGCTTCACGTCGGTGCACGACAACATCGGCTATTTCGCGGTATCGAAGGATTACTACTTCGATCTCGACCCGGTCCGCATCCCGTACGACGCCGCCACCAAGAAGGCCCGCTCGCGCAAGCTGTTCGAAGGCAGCAAGTGGCTGGAGCTTGGCTACAATCCGAAGGATGTCTGGTCGGTCTCGCGCCTGCATCGTCAGCATGCGGAGCGCGTCGATCATCCGACGCAAAAACCTTTGGAAATCGTCGAGCGCATGGTGCTCGCGAGCTGTCCGCCGGGCGGTCGAGTACTCGATCCGTTCATGGGCAGCGGCACCACGGCAGTCGCCTGCGCGCGTCATGCGCGCGAGTTCGTCGGCTATGAGATCAACGAAAGTTACTGCGCGATAGCGCGCGAGCGCGTCAGCGCCGTCTCCGGACGGCTCGAAGCGTCCGCTGCGCCCGTTGCGGGCTAGGCCCGCCGGTTCGTGCATCAGCTAACGATTCCAGAGAAAATTCCATGTCCCGTATTCAAAACACACTCGCGGCGCTCGCCGCACAGGGTAAGAAAGGGCTGATCCCGTTCATCACCGCGGGCGACCCGGACCCAGCGAAGACCGTCGACTTCATGCACGCGCTCGCCGCCGGCGGCGCGGACGTGATCGAATTGGGCGTGCCGTTCTCCGACCCGATGGCCGACGGCCCAGTGATCCAGCGCTCGTCGGAGCGGGCCCTCGCGCGCGGCGTCTCGCTGCGCCAAGTGCTCGCCGATGTGAAGCGCTTCCGCGAGCGCGACGACAAGACGCCTGTCGTGCTGATGGGCTATGCGAACCCGATCGAGCGGATGGGCGCCGAAGCGTTCGCCGCAGCGGCCAAGGAAGCGGGTGTCGATGGCGTGCTGGTTGTCGATTATCCGCCGGAAGAGTCGGTCAACTTCGCTGAACAGATGCGATCTGCCGGCATCGATCCGATATTTTTGCTGGCGCCGACCTCGACCGAGGAGCGCATCGCCCAGGTCGGCAAGATCGCAAGCGGGTACGTCTACTATGTGTCGCTAAAGGGCGTGACCGGCGCCGCAAATCTGGACGTTTCCGATATCGCGAGTAAAATCCCGGCCATCAAGTCGCGCGTACCCCTGCCGGTGGGCGTCGGCTTCGGCATCCGCGACGCCCAGACGGCGCGCGCCGTGGCCGAAGTCTCCGATGCCGTCGTGATCGGCAGTCGTATCGTGCAGTTGCTCGAAGACACGGCGCCCGAGGCTGCCGCAGAGAAGCTGACCCAGTTCATCGCCGAAATCCGGCGCGCGCTGGACAGCATCGGCGCAACTGCCGCTTAATCACGGTATTCAGCGCGATATCCACCTTCATCCGGTTCGGGCGTCCGCCGGTTTTCGCAGTTGCCCGCCTCGCGCGGTGCGGAAACCGGAGCATCGCAGCATGTTGCGGGCGCCGAACCTCTATAAGGACACACGATGAGCTGGCTCGACAAACTGTTGCCGCCGAAAATCAAGCAGACCGATCCGAAGAGCCGCAAGGGGATTCCCGAAGGCCTGTGGGTCAAGTGCCCGTCGTGCGAAGCGGTGCTGTACCGCAACGACGTCGAGGCTAATCTGCACGTCTGCCCCAAGTGCAGCCACCACATGCGCATCGGCGCGCGCGAGCGTCTCGACAGCCTGCTCGACGCCGAAGGCCGCTATGAGATCGGCCAGGAGATCGTGCCGGTCGACGCGCTCAAGTTCAAGGACAGCCGCAAGTATCCCGATCGCATCAAGGAAGCGATGGAGGATACCGGCGAGACCGACGCGATGGTCGTGATGGGCGGCGCGATTCACACGCTGCCGGTCGTCGTCGCATGCTTCGAGTTCGCGTTCATGGGCGGCTCGATGGGCTCGGTGGTCGGCGAACGCTTCGTGCGCGGTGCGCAGAACGCGCTCGAGCAGCAGGTGCCGTTCATCTGCTTCACCGCTTCGGGCGGCGCGCGCATGCAGGAGAGCCTGCTGTCGCTGATGCAGATGGCGAAGACGACTTCGATGCTCACCAAGCTGGCGGACGCGAAGCTGCCGTTCATCTCCGTGCTGACCGATCCGACGATGGGCGGCGTGTCGGCGAGCTTCGCGTTCCTGGGCGACGTCGTGATCGCCGAGCCGAAGGCGCTGATCGGCTTCGCCGGCCCGCGCGTGATCGAGCAGACCGTGCGCGAGAAGCTGCCGGAAGGCTTCCAGCGCGCCGAGTTCCTGCTGCAAAAGGGCGCGATCGACATGATCGTCGATCGCCGCAAGCTGCGCGAGGAGATTGCGCAGTTGATCGCGCTGTTGACGCGGCAGCCTGCCGACGCAGTGGCTTGAGAGCGATAGCGTTATCGATCGGCCGCTCCGTGAAACACCGCGCCGGATAGCGAAAGCAGTCCATAAACACGCGCGCCGCTTGAATCGGATTCAAGCGGCGCGCTGTCATTTCCGCGATAATTACGCGTTTCAGAAAGCGGGCGTTCGACCGCACAACCGATTCATCCGATGATCACATTCCCCACCCTGGACGCCTGGCTGGCGCATCTCGAGACCGCGCATCCGGTCGGCATCGACATGGGGCTCACCCGCATCGGTAAGGTCAAGGACGCGCTGAAGCTGTCGTTCGAATGCCCGGTGATCACGGTCGGCGGCACGAACGGCAAGGGCTCGACCTGCGCGATTCTCGAATCGATCCTGCTGCGCGCCGGCTACAGCGTCGGCTGCCATACGTCGCCGCATCTGCTCGCGTTCAACGAACGCGCACGCGTGAATGGCCAGATCGCCACGGATGAAGACCTCCTGCCGCATTTCGAAGCGGTCGAGGCCGCGCGCACGAGCTTTGCGGAAGCCGTCTCGCTGACCTACTTCGAGTTCACGACGCTCGCGATCATGCATTTGTTCGCCTCGCGCGGGCTCGACGCCGTGATCCTCGAAGTCGGCCTCGGCGGCCGGCTCGACGCGGTCAACATCATCGATACCGATTGCGCGATCGTCACGAGCATCGACATCGATCACACCGAATATCTCGGCGATACGCGCGAGAAGATCGGCTTCGAGAAAGCCGGCATCTTCCGCCCCGGCAAGCCGGCAGTCTGCGGCGATCCCAGCGCGCCGCAGACGCTCGTCGATCATGCGGAAAAGATCGGCGCCGACCTGTGGCTCTTCGGGCGCGATTTCCGCTACGAAGGGCAGGCGGGCAGCGAGCGCCAGCAATGGAGCTACGTCGGCCGCACGCTGCGGCGCTCGGCGCTCGCCTATCCGGCGCTGCGCGGCGCGAATCAGCTGATCAATACGTCGGCGGCGCTCGCGGCGCTCGAGGCGCTGCGCGAGCGGCTGCCGGTATCGGCGCAGGACATCCGCCTCGGGCTCGCCAACGTCGAGCTGCCGGGGCGCTTCCAGGTGCTGCCGGGCAAGCCGTCGATCGTGCTGGACGTGGCGCACAACCCGCATGCCTCCGCCGTGCTCGCGCAAAATCTCGGCAACATGGGCTATTTCCCGTACACCTATGCGGTCTTCGGCGCGATGCGCGACAAGGACATCGCAGGCGTGCTCGCACACCTGAAGGGCGAGATCGACCACTGGTGCGTGACCGACCTGCCGCTGCCGCGCGCCGCCTCGGCGGCGGACCTCGAAGCCGCGCTGCGCCAGGCGGGCGTGACCGATGGCGCGGACCGCAGCGTGACGCGCTTCGCCACCCCTGCCGACGCATATCAAGATGCGCTAAAACGCGCGTCCGAGAATGATAGAATCGTGGTTTTCGGCAGTTTCCATACGGTAGCGGGCGTCATGGCCTATCGTAAATCGCAGCAACACTGACGCGTCAGCCTCGAACACAGCCACCATTCATGGGACTTTTCTCGTTCGGCAACAAAGACGACGCGCCTGGCCGGCGCGGCGCGAATGCCAGCTCCCGCCGCAGCTCTCGCACTGAGTCTTCCCCCGGGGCGCGTGTCGAGCGCCGAACCCGGCGCACGGAACGCGCGGGCGATGTCGACGCGATGATGCTCGATCCCACCCTCCCGGAAAAACAGCGCGCGCGGCGGCGTCTCGTCGGTGCAATTGCGCTGGTGGTCGCGGCGGTCGTCGTGCTGCCGATGGTGCTGGATTCGCACCCGAAGCCCGTCACCGACGACATCTCGATCGATATTCCGAACCGTCCCGCGCACGAGGCGCGGGCCGCGGGCGACGACGATACGCAAGCGGGCGTCGCGCCCGACAATCCCACGCCGGAGGCGACTGCGGCGGCATCAGGCGTGGCGCTGGCCGCGCCGTCGGCCAGCGTCGCCGGCGCCGACAAGGCCGCGGCGAGCGGCCTTGTCACTCAGCAGGCGGCCGCGCAAGCCAATTCGAAATCGCCTGTGCAAAGCAGCGGCGCTCAGGCCGCGGGCCAGTCGACGAAACAGGCCGCGAACACGGCAGCGCCTCAAGCTTCGACGAAGAAGCCTGCCACGGCGCCCGCACAAAGCGCCGCCGCGAAACCGCAGGCGCCCGCTGCGCAACCCGCTCAGCAATCCGCTGCGAACACGGCCGCCCCGAGCGCGCCCGATGCCGATTCCGGCACGCCTGCGGCACCGCTCGGCGCGCGCTTCGCGGTGCAGCTCGGCTCGTTCCCGGACGACGCGACCGCGCGCAATTGGGCGGCGAAGCTGAAGGCCGCAGGCGTGCCCGCCTACACCGAACACTATAAGCAGCCGAACGGCTCGATGCGCACGCTGCTGCGCGCCGGCCCGTTCGCCGATCGCGCGGCGGCGTCCGCGGCCATCGCGAAGGTGCGCGAGGCCGGCCTCGCCGCGAACGCGGGCTCCGGCTCTGCGCAATAAGGGGCGCCAAGACCGATGCTCACCGCGTTCGACTACGCCGTGATGGCCGTGATCGGTCTGTCGGCGCTGCGCGGGGCGTGGCGCGGCTTGCTGTCCGAAGTGTTCGGGTTGATCGGCTGGATCGCGGCTTTTTTTATCGCCTGCCGTTGTGTTGGGCTCGTGGTGCCCTATATTCCAGCTAACTGGCCGGGCGGCCCATTGACGCAATGGGTGATCGCCTTCGCCTTGATCGCCGTCGGCGTCGTGCTGGTGGCCAGCGTCGCGAATGCGCTGCTCGCGCGGATCGTCGAAGTGAGCGGCCTGGGCGGCGTCGACCGCTCGCTCGGATTGATGTTCGGCCTCGCGCGCGGGGTCATATTGGTGGTGCTCCTGGTCGCCGTTGCCGGCTTGACCGAGCTGCCGCAACAGGAATTCTGGCGCAAGGCGCTGCTGCGGCCGTATGCCGAGCAGGGCGTGCGCGAGCTGAAGGCGCTGCTTCCCGAACCGCTTGCCGATTACGTCCGCGTTTGACCCGGCAGCGTGCAGTGACCCGGCGGTTACCTTTTTCGTATCTTTGAAGGACATGCCATGTGCGGCATCGTAGGCGTAGTTTCCCAGTCCCCGGTCAATCAGCTGATCTATGACAGCCTGCTGCTCCTGCAGCATCGCGGTCAGGACGCCGCCGGCATCGCGACGGCGAACGGCAGCAACTTCCACATGTACAAGGCCAACGGCATGGTGCGCGACGTGTTCCGCACGCGCAACATGCGCAGTTTGCCCGGCACGTGCGGCATCGGCCAGGTGCGTTACCCGACCGCGGGTTCCGCGTCGAGCGAGGAGGAGGCCCAGCCGTTCTACGTGAACGCGCCGTTCGGCATCATCCTCGCCCACAACGGCAACCTCACGAACTGGCAGCAGTTGAAGGACGAGATGTTCCGCGTCGACCGCCGCCATGTGAACACGAACTCCGATACCGAAGTGCTGCTCAACGTGCTCGCGCATGAGCTGCAGCTCTCGAGCTCGGGCCTGCAGCTCGATCCGGCGGCGCTGTTCAAGGCGGTGTCGGGCGTGCATCGGCGCGTGCGCGGGTCGTACGCGATCGTGTCGCTGATCGCCGGCTACGGCCTGCTCGCGTTCCGCGATCCGTTCGGCATCCGTCCGCTTTGCCTCGGCAAGCAGGAAACGGTGCATGGCGTCGAGTGGATGGTGGCGTCGGAATCGGTGGCGGTGGAAGGCATCGGCTTCGAGTTCGTGCGCGACCTGGCGCCCGGCGAAGCCGTGTTCGTCGATCTCGACGGCAACCTGCACAGCCAGCAATGCGCGGACAAGCCGAGCCTGAATCCGTGCATCTTCGAATACGTCTACCTGGCGCGGCCGGACTCGGTGCTCGACGGCGTGCCCGTCTACAACGTGCGCCTGCGCATGGGCGACTATCTCGCCGAGAAGATCAAGCGCGAGTTGCCGGACGTCGCGATCGATGTCGTCATGCCGATTCCCGATTCGTCGCGCCCGGCGGCGATGCAGGTTGCGGCGAAGCTCGGCGTCGAGTATCGCGAAGGCTTCTTCAAGAACCGCTACGTCGGCCGCACCTTCATCATGCCGGGCCAGGCGGTACGCAAGAAATCGGTGCGCCAGAAGCTCAATGCGATGGCGATCGAGTTCAAGGGCAAGAACGTGCTGATCGTCGACGATTCGATCGTGCGCGGCACCACTTCGCACGAGATCGTGCAGATGGCGCGCGATGCGGGCGCGAACCAGGTGATCTTCGCGTCGGCGGCGCCGCCCGTGAAGTACCCGAACGTCTACGGCATCGACATGCCGACGCGCGGCGAGCTCGTTGCGCACGGCCGCACCGACGACGAAGTCGCGAAGATCATCGGCGCCGACTATCTCGTCTACCAGGACGTCGACGCGCTCAAGCAGGCCGTGCACGACATCAACCCGGCGCTGTCGCATTTCGAGGCCTCGTGCTTCGATGGCGATTACATTACGGGCGACATCACGACCGAGTACCTCGACAGCATCGAGCGCGCGCGTCTCGCGCCCGCTTCGCAGTCGGATCGCGATGCGGCCAGCGAGGCAATCGACGGCGGCACGACGCGTTCGCAATTGCACTTGCAGCTGTCGGTGGAGTGAGCGTGAGGCGCGAATGCCGCCAGCCATGCTAGGATGCGGTTCAGCGTCGATTTGATTTCAGCTTGCGGACGCGGGGCTACCCCGAAACAGCTAAAGCGAAAGGGCGGGGTTACCGCCCGACGCTCACCGCTGTGACCGCTCCCGAAGCCCGCTTATGCCGACGCGAAGCGGGCTTTTTGCTGGCCGCCGTTTTTGCATGCCTGCAAGCGCGGCTGCCAGGAATCTTGGTTGCGAGCACCGATGAAACGCGAACGCGGCGCATCGGCGCTCAAGTACGGAACACAACGCGGAAAAGACAACGAATATGGACGACTCCCTGAACTTCGACACTCTCGCCGTGCGCTCGGGCACATTGCGCTCCGAATACAACGAGCATTCGGAAGCGCTTTTCCTCACGTCGAGCTTCTGCTTCACGAGCGCGGCACAGGCGGCCGAGCGCTTCAAGCACTCGGAGGATTACTACACGTACTCGCGCTTCACGAATCCGACCGTGACGATGTTCGAAGAGCGCTTGGCCGCGCTGGAGGGCGGCGAGGCGTGCATGGCGACGGCCTCGGGCATGAGCGCGATCCTCTCGGTCGTGATGGCCGCGATGCAGGCAGGCGATCACATGGTCAGCTCGCGCAGCCTGTTCGGCTCGACGCTCGGCATGTTCTCGCAGATCTTTTCGCGCTTCGGCATCACGACGACCTTCGTCGATCCGAACGATCTCGACGCGTGGAAGAACGCCGTGCGTCCCGAGACGAAGATGTTCTTCCTCGAGACGCCGACGAACCCGCTCTGCGAGCTCGCCGACATCGAGGCGATCGGCAAGATCGCGAAGGCGTCGAACGCGATCTTCGTCGTCGACAACTCGTTCTGCAGCCCGGCGCTGCAGCAGCCGCTCAAGCTCGGCGCCGACGTCGTCATGCATTCGGCGACCAAGTTCCTCGATGGGCAGGGGCGCGTGCTGGGCGGCGCGCTGGTCGGCTCGAGGGCGTTCATCATGGAGAAGGTGTTTCCGTTCGTGCGCAGCGCCGGGCCGACGCTCTCCGCGTTCAACGCGTGGGTGCTGCTGAAGGGGATGGAGACGCTGTCGCTGCGCGTCGAGAAGCAGTCGGCGAATGCGCTCGAAGTCGCGCGTTTTCTGGAGGCGCATCCGGCTGTGCAGCGCGTCTGGTATCCGGGGCTCGAATCGCATCCGCAGTACGAGATCGCGAAGCGTCAGCAGAGCGCGGGCGGCGCGGTCGTCGCGTTCGAGCTGAAAGGCGACACGCCCGAGAAGCTGCGCGAAAACGCCTGGCGCGTGATCGACAGCACCAAGATCTGCTCGATCACCGCGAACCTCGGCGACACGCGCACGACGATCACGCATCCGGCGACCACGACGCACAGCCGCGTCGCGCCGGAAGCGCGAGAGGCCGCGGGCATCACGGAAGGGCTGATTCGCCTGGCCGTGGGGCTCGAGAACGCGGGCGATATCTGCAAGGATCTGGCGCGCGGGCTCGAAGGCTGAAAGGCCTGACCTGAAGGAGTGGGATAGGGCTTTTAAGGCGCATGCCTTCGCTTTCGTTGCGAAGGCATGCGCCGCACGTCAGGTGGAATGCTTGTCGATCCAGAGGACCGCCGAGTACACATTCGGCTGCCTGCCGATGAGGTCCTGCTCGCCATGCGTGCCGCCGGTGTAGCCCAGGATGTCGCGCATCCAATAGGGACCGAGCAGGTTTTGATACTTGGTGATCGAATAGCCTTGCAGCACCGCAAGCGCGCCAACCGACAACGGCGTGGCGCTCGACGTTCCCGAAAACGTGCTTGTGTAATTCCTGTCGTTGGACACCCTTTGCAGGCCGCCGTAGCCGGTGGTCGCCACGCTCCAGTCACCCCATGCATTGACGAGAGACGTGTAGTGCCCGTAGTTCGAGAAAGACGCGCGGCGGCCGGTGGTGCTGATGCACGCGCCGGCAAGCATGCTGCCGCTGTCGCCGTAGTCGTTGATCAAGCCGTATTCAGGGCTCAGGTTCTGCCCGCCGTTGCCCGCGGCAACGACGACCGTCGCACGGAGATTGGATAGGGCAAAGATCTTGTTCCACCACGCTTTGCTGTGGATGACGGGCACATGGACGCCGTTCAAGGAAAACTGAATGTCGAGCCCGACAATATCGCCGGGTTGCGCATCTCTCACGATCTTGTCTAAATCGCCCGTATCGTAAAAATAGAATTGGCAATCGTAGGCGATGCCGGTGACGCCGAAGCCGTTGTTGGTCGCGGCGATACACCCGGTCGACGCGGTGCCGTGGTTGCAGTCGTTGGTTTCCGGGCGGCTGTTGACGACGGTGATATTGCCGAGATCCTCATGGTTGCGGTACACGCCGTAATCGAGGTGGCGCACCGTTGCGCCCCGGCCGGTTGCCCCGGCTGTCCACGCGGCGCGAACGTTCAGGGCGATCGTTTTGGTGGTGGCCCAGTCGCCGAGATACTTCTGCCGCGACGTGAAATCGGGCGTCACGTCGCCGAGCGCGAACGGCGGGCTCGGCTCGGCCGCGCCAGTGCCGGCGCGCGGCGGTTCCTCCGGCGGTTTCATGCCGGTCGTGTCGGGTGTCACCGAGCAGTAGATGACGTAGTCGAGCGTTTCGAGCTCTTGCGCGAGCGGGATCAGTTCGTCGCGCGCGATCGCCCCGTGGATTCGGTAGAAATGGGCGAAATGCGTGCCTCCGTGCTTCGCGATGACTTCCGGCGAATAGACCAGCGAGAAGCTGAGCGCTGGCTTCAGTTTGAGAAAGGTCGACAGCGACGAACTGCCGACTTCATTCTGCAGTTTGTCGAGCCCGCCCGGCTGCAGCTTGATTTCGAGGTAATAGTTCTCGACGTTGTCGTAGAAGCAGTGCCCGCCTTTCAAGCTCTTGGCAGGGGCCGCCTGGGCGGATGCCGGCTGCGGGCTCGTGGCGGGGACCAAGAGCGGAGCCGAGTCGACGATCGACGTCGAGCCGTCGGCGAGTTTGATATGGGCCTTGGCCTGGTAGGCGCCGGGCGGCTGCTTGTCGAATTGCGCGGTTTCGCCGGGGCGGATGGCGTCCCGCTCGGCGACGACCACACCGTCCTTCAGCAACTGATAGCGGATCGATTGAACACGCTCGGCGCCGCTATAGCGGACAAATACGGCGCCGTCGAAATCCAGACTCTTGAAGATGAGAAGTTCCGTGGTCATGGCTGGGCCTTTCGTCATATGCGAATCGGATCATAAAAATGCATTCACGGTATTTTCAGCCGGAACGATATCTTTCGATATTCCGGTAATAACGTGAAATGCGACGGACCCCTTTTGCATAAAAGGGCGAAGGGGTGCAGACCTATCTTTCCAAATACTCGTTTCTTTATAACGGATTCAGCGCAACTGCCTGTAGACGATATGAAATTCGGCCCGCTTGATCAAGGTGTTTTTATATTTTCTATATTTCTCATCAAGGCAGTCGTCGCGGCGGGATTCGATTTTTATTGGATCTTTAATTATTTAAATTGTATTTTTGATTTGAAAGGATAAAGGCGTCCGTGACCTTTGGGAGGGCGATAATGCAAATTTCAACGACGGTAATGGCGCGCGGATTGCGGCAATCCTAGTGCCGCCCGGCGCGCCACTGTCCAGGCGCTCGCCCGAACCGTCTCGTGAACGCATGCGTAAACGCGCTCTGGTCGCCGAAGCCGACTTGCAGCGCGACGTCGCTCAACGTGTTGCGCGGATCGGCGAGCAGCGTGATCGCCGTATCGAGCCGCAGGCGCTGCAGATAGCGATGCGGCGTTTCTCCGAACGCGTCATTGAACAGCTGGTGGAAGCGGCGCATGCCGAAGCCGCAGTGCGCGGCGAGGTCCGCTATACGCAGCGGCTCTGCCAGACGCGCGCGCAGCCAGCGGTCGATCCGCGCGTAATCAAGGCCCGCTGCGGGCAGCGTCGTGTTCGGATCGGCGACGAGCGCAGCGCACAGGCGTGCCGCCGCGTCCCAGTGGAAACGATGCGCATCGAGCGCGTCGCCCGAGAGCGTATGGCCTGCCGCGCTTGACGCGACGTTGCGCACGAGTACGGTCAGCGCAGCGTCGATCGGCACGGCGCGGGCGCGCTCGAAGAGCCGCTCGGGCACCGCGAGCGACGTCGCGGGCAAGTCCAGCACGAGCTGGCGGTTCTCGCCGATGCCCACATAGTCGTGACGCGCGCCGGCCGGCACGAGCCACGCGGAGCGGCAGTCGATGCGCTCGCCGACGCCGTCCACCGCCATCTCCATCGAACCGTCGAGCCCGAGCACGATCTGGTGGAAACCGTGCACGTCGGACGCTTCGACGCCGCCAAAGCGGCGCAGCGAAACGGCCGGCGACAGCAACGGTTCGTGGGAATGGGCGGTGCTCATACGAGGCGCATCAAACGTCGAGCAATTCGACTTCGAACACGAGCGTCGCATTCGGCGGAATCACGCCGCCCGCGCCGCGCACGCCGTAGCCGAGTTGCGGCGGAATCGTCAGGCGCCGCACGCCGCCGACCTTCATGCCTTGCACGCCTTCGTCCCAGCCCTTGATGACCATGCCGCCGCCGAGCACGAAGGCGAACGGGTCGTTGCGGTCCTTGCTCGAATCGAACTTCTGGCCGTCGGTGAGCCAGCCGGTGTAGTGGACGCTGACAGTTTTACCGGCGACGGCTTCGGCGCCGCTGCCTTCGGTCAGATCTTCATACTTCAGACCGGATTCGGTGGTGACGATCGACATGGAAATCTCCCGTAAATATCGAAAACCGCCATTGTAGGCGTTAGAGCACCAACGCGCGGGCTGTCGCGCAGTGTGCCGTGCCTATAATTGTCTCTTGCTTCCTTTACGTGTACGAGGGTCGACTGTGACGCCTTCCCCTGCTGCCGATGCCGCACTCGACGAGCGCTTCGCGCGCCTGCGCGCCGAGGCGGCGCTCTTCATGCGCGATCACGTGCTGTCGCTGGTCTCGCACGATTTGCGCAGTCCGTTGAACGCGATTCATAGCTGGGCCTACGTGCTCGAGCGCAAGATCGATAGCGCCGATGCGACCGCGCAGCGCGCACTGGCGGGTATCCGCTCCGGCGTCGAACAGCAGGTGAAGCTGCTGGAGGATGCGGTCGACAACACGCGTGCGCAGACCAAGACGCTCGCGCTTGCGCGTGCGCCGTTCGCGCTGCGGCCGCTGCTCGAGCAGGTTGCCGCCGAAGCGCGCGTGATGCTTGCCGACACGCGGCAGGTCACGCTCTCGGTCGTGTCGCCGCTCGACGCCGAAACGCTCGACGGCGACCGCGAGCGTTTATCGCAGGCGCTGTGGGTGATGCTGATGTTCGCGGTCGAAGCGAGTGCGCCCGGCGGTGTGGTGACGCTTGGCAGCGTGGTCGATGGCGGCCATTGGCAAGTCGAGATCACGCATGCGATGAGTTTCGCCGCGCTTAACAGCGCTGAGTTGCCGCGCGCGTTCGAACCGTTCGCCTGCAAGCAGGCGACGCAGCCGCGCGACGCCGGACGGATCGCCTGGGTGCTGGCGTTGCCGCAACGCGTCGCAACGGCTCACGCCGGCAGTTTGACGCAGGGCGATAGCGTCGATGGCGCGCCGTCCACGCTGACGTTGCGCGTTCCCCTCGCGGGTTGAGCTTGCAAGAGGTGCGCATGACGCGCCCCCCGCGCACCGGATTCGGCTGCGGCCGAGTCGAATCGAATCGATCATCTCGCCCGCCGTTTTCTCTGCTCCGGCCACGACCCGCTCTATACTGAGCCCTTTCGTTTCCGGAGCCCATTGCTTTGATTCAGATCGTCGCCTTGATCGGCGCGTTGTTGCTGGTTGCCCTCAACGGTTTTTTCGTCGCTGCCGAATTCGGCCTCGTCAAATTGCGGTCGACGCGCGTCCAGGCGCTCGCGCGCAAGAACGGCATCCGCGGCAGACTGCTCGCCACGGTGCACAAGCGGCTCGATGCCTACCTCTCCGCCTGTCAGCTCGGCATCACGCTCGCCTCGCTCGGCCTCGGCTGGATCGGCGAGCCGGCCTTCGCGGACCTGCTCTCGCCGGTTTTCAGGCTCCTCGGCGTCACGTCGCCCGATCTGACGCATGCAATCTCGCTCTTCTTTGCGTTCACCGTCATCTCGTTCCTGCACATCGTCGTCGGCGAGCTGGCGCCGAAGTCGATGGCGATCCGGCAGTCCGAGCAGGTCGCGCTGTGGGTGGCGGTGCCGCTTTACGGCTTCTATTGGGCGATGTATCCGGCGATCTGGCTGCTCAATACGAGCGCGAACGCGGTGCTGAAGATCGCTGGCCTGGAGGCCGATCACGGCGGCGATTCGCACTATTCGACCGACGAGCTCAAGCTCATCCTGCGCAGCCGCCGCGGCGCGGGCGGCCCCGCGCCGCGCGTCGCGTATAACGCCGACGAATGGAACACGCTCGCGCATTCGCTCGATTTCTCGTCGATGACGGTGTCGGACCTCATGCGCCCCGCGCACGAGATGATCGGTCTGCGGCGCGACGTGCCGTTGCGCGAGAACATGCAGGTCGTCGCGCGCCACCGGTTCAGCCGCTATCCGCTGTTCGAGGATGCGTCGGGCGAGCGCGTCGCGGGGCTGATCCACCTGAAGGACTTGCTGCTCGCGCGTCATGCCGGTTCGACGCTCGAGGATCTGTCCGATTACGCGCGGCCCGTGCAATACGTGAGGCCCGATACGCCGGCGCTCGAGCTGTTTCGACGCTTCCGCCGCGGCGCGCCGCATTTTGCGCTCGTCGGCCACAAGAACCATAAGCCGATCGGCTTCTTGACGCTCGACAACCTGCTCGGCGCGCTGGTCGGCCAGATTCACGACGAATTCCGCCAGGGCGATGCCGATTGGTCCCGCATGGACGACGGCACGCTGATCGGCAAGGGAAGCCTGCCGGTGGTTTCGCTCGAGCGCGTGCTCGGGATCGATATCGACGAGGGATCGGCGGAATCGGTAGGGGGGCTCGTGATCCATGCGCTCAATGATTTGCCGTCCGAGGGACAGCGCGTGGAGTTCGAGCGCTTCGATGTCGTCGTGAAGAAGATGCACGGACCGCGGATCGTGCTCGTGCGGGTGTATCCGAAGGTGTTCGAGGATGAGGGTGGGTGAGCGAGGCTTGGGCGACTGTCGATTAATATCTTTTCCAACCTTATCGAGCCGAAAAAATATATTGGACGTCTCACCCGCGCTCTTGCACCATTCGTACCTTCCCGGCGCACGCCCGGACCCCATTCCAATTTCGATAACCACAATCCCCGAGAACACACATGCCTGACTACCGCTCACGCACTTCGACCCATGGCCGCAACATGGCCGGCGCCCGCGCCTTGTGGCGCGCCACCGGCATGAAAGACGGCGATTTCGGCAAGCCCATCATCGCCGTGGTGAACTCGTTCACGCAGTTCGTGCCGGGCCATGTGCATCTGCGCGATCTGGGCGCGCTGGTCGCCAAGGAAATCGAAGCGGCCGGCGGCGTGGCCAAGGAATTCAACACGATCGCCGTGGACGACGGCATCGCCATGGGTCACGGCGGCATGCTGTACTCGCTGCCTTCGCGCGAATTGATCGCGGACTCGGTGGAATACATGGTCAATGCGCATTGCGCCGACGCCATGGTCTGCATCTCCAATTGCGACAAGATCACCCCGGGCATGCTGATGGCCGCGATGCGCTTGAACATCCCCGTCGTGTTCGTCTCGGGCGGGCCGATGGAAGCGGGCAAGGTCAAGTCGTCGGCTGACGGCCAGGTGATCGCCAAGATCGACCTGATCGACGCGATGATCAAGGCCGCCGACCCCAACGTCAGCGACGCCGACGTGGCCGAAGTCGAACGCAGCGCCTGCCCGACGTGCGGTTCCTGCTCGGGCATGTTCACCGCGAACTCGATGAACTGCCTGACCGAGGCGATCGGCCTCGCGTTGCCCGGCAACGGCACGATCGTCGCCACGCATGCATGGCGCAAGGGCCTGTTCGAGCAGGCGGGCCGCCTGGTCGTGGACTTGTGCCGCCGCTACTATCAGGAAGAAGACACGTCGGTCCTGCCGCGCAGCATCGCCAGCAAGCAGGCATTCGAGAACGCGATGACGCTCGACGTGGCCATGGGCGGTTCGACCAACACCGTGCTGCACCTGCTCGCGGCTGCGCAGGAAGCCGGCGTCGATTTCACGATGTCCGACATCGATCGCATCTCGCGCAAAGTGCCGTGCCTGTGCAAGGCGGCGCCCGCAACCGACAAATATCACATCGAAGACGTGCATCGCGCCGGCGGCATCCTCGGCATTCTCGGCGAGCTGGCCCGCGCGGAACTGCTCGACTTGTCGTGCGGCAACGTGCATAGCGGCACGCTGGGTAACGCGATTGCCAAGTGGGACGTCATGGGCGGAGCGGGCGAAGACGCGCAGAAGTTCTTCAGCGCGGCTCCGGGCGGCATTCCGACCACTGTCGCGTTCAGCCAGGAAGCGACCTACGCGTCGCTCGATACCGACCGCAAGACCGGCTGCATCCGCAGCAAGGAGAGCGCGTATTCGAAAGACGGTGGCCTCGCCGTGCTCTACGGCAACCTCGCGGAGAAGGGCTGCATCGTCAAGACCGCGGGTGTCGACGAATCGCAGTGGATCTTCTCCGGGCGCGCGCGCGTTTTCGAAAGCCAGGACGACGCCGTCGCCGCCATCCTGGGCGACAAGGTCGTGGCGGGCGATGTGGTCGTGATCCGCTACGAAGGCCCCAAGGGCGGGCCCGGCATGCAGGAGATGCTGTACCCCACGTCGTATCTGAAATCCAAGGGCTTGGGCAAGACCTGCGCGCTGTTTACCGACGGCCGTTTCTCCGGTGGCTCGTCGGGGCTCGTGATCGGGCATGCGTCGCCTGAAGCAGCCGAAGGCGGCACGATCGGCCTCGTGGAAGACGGCGATGTGATCGAGATCGATATTCCCAAGCGCAAGATGCACCTGGCGGTGTCGGATGAAGTATTGGCGCGCCGTCGCGAAGTGATGGAGGCGCGCGGCGACAAGGCGTGGCTGCCGGTGAACCGTGAGCGCGTGGTGTCGCAGGCTTTGCAAGCCTACGCTGCGCTGGCGACCTCGGCCGACCGTGGCGCGGTGCGGGATATTTCGCAACTCAAGCGGAAGTAAGGTGGAATGGCCCTGTCGCCGTCAGGCGACAGGGCTGAATCGATCGATGAGCCGAGTACTGCCCATCGATTGCCGCGCTGGCCAGCTAACGAATCCGCCAGCGACTTTGCGCTCCGACAATAAATGACAATATTCGGAGTGCAAATGGTTGTGACTAGACAAGTCTACGGAGTATAAGTCCGGACGGACCTGAAAATGGTCCCGCATCGCGGCCTCCCCATCCATGCAATCCTGATGCACCAAGCCGCGCCTTTCAAAACAGCCCGCATGAAGCCATGCCTGTCGCGGAGTACGTGCAAGGAGTTGCCACCGGATGATTATCAGCCCCCCGTTTCTCCCACAACTGGACTCGGCGAAGATTGATCCCACCAAACCCGATACATCCCAGCGCGTCGGTGCTCCCACAAGTCATTCTCCTTCTGGATAGTATTGAATTTGTAAATTAATTCGTTTGTGCTTGCCGCACCAAGAGCTAGAAGTCCTACGCAGCCCGCACCCCTTCCTCAACCAGCACCGCCACCGGCAACGCCGCAAGCGCCTCGCTCACCCGAAGCGCCCCCGCTTCATCCACCTTCGGCGCACCGGGACTCAGCCAATCGAACAGCGCCCGCCCGGCAAGCGTGTTCGGCAGCACGACAACCGTGTCCTCCCACTTCGCCGGCTCGACATGCGGCACGTCGCGTCCCTCGTCGAGCAAGGCCATTGCAAAACGCGTCCCGATCACGATCGCATAGGCATCGCCGTGCTGGCGCGCAAACGCAATCGCATGACGCGCCAGCTTTCCGCGCACCGTCAGCGGAACATACGACCCTTCGAGAAACAGCGCCGGCGACGCCGCGCGCAGCGTCAGCGCGCGGTGCACGATGCCGAGCTTCACGCGTCCGTCGCGCCAGTTCGCAAGTTGTTCGCTCGGCGGCTCGCCCGTCAGCCACGCGTGACGCCGCGCGAAATCGACCGGGCGTCGATTGTCGGGATCGACGAGGCTGAAGTCCCACAGCTCGGTGCCCTGGTACAGGTCCGGCACGCCCGGCGAGGTCATCCGCAGCACGGTCTGCAGCAGGCTGTTCACCGCCCCCGCGCGAGCGATGCGCGCGACGAACGCGGGCAGTTCGTGCAGGAAGCCGTCGCGCCGCTGCGGCGCGAGGATGTCGAGCAGGAAGTCGCGCGACGCCTGTTCGTACGCCTCGTCGCGCGCATACCAGCTCGTGCGCAGCTTCGCTTCGCGCAGCGCCTTCTCCTGCCATCCGGCGACGCGCTCCGCGAGCGCCTTCACGCCGGCCTCGTCGCCCGGATCGAGGTCGAGCGGCCAGCAGCCGGCGAGCGTCTGATACAGCATCGCCTCGGCGGCAGGGCCCGGCGCCCAGTCGCGATCGTTGCCGTCCAGCACGCGCCGCTGCGGCGCGTTCAAGGTCGACCACGCGTGCCGCGCCGCATTCCATTCGTGCGCAATCTCGCTCAGCACCGCGAGGCGCGCGCGCACGTCTTCGCCGCGCTTGTGGTCGTGCGTGGCCGTGGTGAGCATCGTGTGCGGGAAATGCTTCGCGCGTGCGAGGTTGGCGGCGTGGAAGTCCTCGACGGACAGCGCAAATTCTCCCGGGTCCGCCCCGACTTCGTTGCGCGAGAGCAAGCGTCCGTAGCGATAGCAGGCGGTGTCTTCGATCGCCTTGGCGGCGAGCGGCGCGGTGAGCTGGGCGAAGAGCGCGGGCGTCGTGCGCTTCTGGGAGTTCGGCGAGTTCGCATGCTGCGTCGTCTGCGCGGGGTTTTCCTCGCGCTCGCGCGTCTTGCCGCCGAGCCATCCGGCCACGCGTTCGAGCACCTGATGATCGGCGCGCGGCAGCGTCTGTCGCGCGGCCTCGAGCGCCTGGTTGAAGTAGGGCTCATCGTCGTCGGTGCGCTGGCCGTTGAGCAGGTAGATCCGGTACACGGGGAAATGCACGGCAAGCTCGGCGACTGCGCGGCGAATCGACGTGAGCGTGAAGTCACGCGTCGCCGGGTGATCGCGCGCGATGCGATGCAGTGCGCGCGCCGAGCGATCGAGTTCCGCCGACAAGTGCTCGGTCAAGATCTTGCGCCGCGCGATCAGCGCTTCGTCGGCGAACGAGCGCGGGTTGCCGGCGAGCTCGGCCCATGCGTCGGCGAGCGGCGCCGCGCCGCCGGGGTCGTGCAGCAGCGCGCCGACGTCGTTCATGAAGTCGTAGCCGGTCGATCCGTCGACGCCCCAGTCGACGGAAAGCGGCTCGCGGCGGGCGAGAATCTTCTCGACGATCAAATACGCGCGCCGGCCGTCGATTTGCTGCGGACGCTCGCCTTCGACGTCGAACAGCCGCTGGCGCAGACGCTGGCAGTATTCGCGCGGGTCGGCGAGGCCGTCGACGTGATCGACGCGCACGCCGTCGATCACCCCTTGCGCGAAGAGCCGCAGGATCAGTGCATGGGTCGCCTCGAAAACCTCGGGGCGCTCCTGGCGCAAGGCGGCGAGCGTGCTGACATCGAAGAAGCGCCGCCAGTTCACTTCGTCGGCGGCGGTGCGCCACCACGCGAGCCGGAAGAACTGCCGCTCGAGCAGGCGATGCAGGCGCTCGCGTCCGCTTGCCGTATCGGGCGCGTAGGCCTGCAGCGCCGCACCGATCGCCGCCATGCCGTGCTCCGTCGCGACGAACTCGCGCAAGGCGTCGCGCGCTTGCTCCGCGCGCGGCTGGTCGGCGGCTTGCGGCGCGAGCCCGGTGAAGCGCTCGGCGAGCGCGGCCAGTTCGGGCTGGTCCACGGTCTGCAGGATCGGCGCGTATTCAGCCGGACAGATCGGGAACACATGATGCGCATAGGCGGCGAAGAATCGTACGGCATCCCGATCGAATTGCAGCGTGATCCTGCCTGCTTCGAGCTCTTCGCCGTAGGGCGCGCCGAGGCACGGCGCGAGCGCCTTGCCGCGCAGCGCCGGATCGGGCGAATGCCAGTCGACGTCGAAATGGCGGCCGAACGCGCTGTGCCGTCCCCATTCGAGGATGTCGAGCCACCACGCGTTGTGCGCGCTGCCGATGCCCATGTGGTTCGGCACGATGTCGGCGATGAGGCCCATCTGGCGTGCGCGCGCGGCGTCGGCCAAGCGCAGGAGCGCCGCCTCGCCGCCGAGCTCCGGGTTCACGCGCGTGTAGTCGACGGTGTCGTAGCCGTGCGTCGAGCCGGGCACGGCGGTCGTGATCGGCGACAGGTACAGATGGCTCACGCCGAGCGAGGCGAAGTAGTCGAGCTGCGCGGCGGCGTCGTCGAGCGTGAAGCCTCGATGCAGCTGAAGCCGGAGCGTGGAGCGCGGAACGGTCATGGTGTGGAGCCGGGATTGGGCCTGGGGCCGGATGGCGTGTCCGGCGACGTTTCCGGACGAGCATCGAGGCATGGATTGCCGCGTGTGACATGAGTTCCGGCCGAGCCGGACGGCATAGGCAGGCCGCGCGCGACATCGTCCCGTGAGCGCGCGACGGCCAGCAGCCGGTCCACGAATACCGCATCTGTAAAGAGCTCGTCGACTGAAGCAGCGATGCGCCGCCGCCAGTTCGGATGCTCGTCGATCGAGCCGGGCAGGTTGGGCTGCTCGGCGAGCCCGAGCAGGTCCTCGAGCGGATAGGTGACGAGCGGCGCCGGCGTCGCCGACACGAACGCCAGCGCTTCGTCGACCGGCGCGTGATCGACGCCCGGCGCGCCCACGTCCCGCGGCGCGAGGCGCGCGTCCTGGAGCGCACGCCAGAGCGCATCGCGATCGGCGGCGCGCTCGGCGTGCGCGAGCGCGACCGGGTCGCGGCCGTCGGCGCGCGCGGCGGTTTGCCCGATCCGGTTGCGCCAGTCGATGTCCTCGCCGCGCCACCAGCCGGCGATGGTCGGCAGGTCGTGCGTCGTCGTGGTGGCGAGCGCGGAGCGTCCCCATTCGCCGGGCGGCTTGAAGGACGCGCCGTAATGGCCGCGCTCGAACCACAGCACGCGGATGCCGAGCAGGCCGTGATCGGCGAGCCGCTCGCGAAAGCCGGGCGGGATCGTGCCGAGATCCTCGCCGATCACGATCGCGCGGTGGCGCGCCGATTCGAGCGCGATCAGGCGCAGCAGGTCTTCGGCCGGATAGCGCAGGTAGGCGCCGTTCATCGCCAGCTCGCCTTCGGGGACGAGCCAGAGGCGCCGCAAGCCGAGGATGTGGTCGATGCGGATGCCGCCCGCGTAGGCGAAGGCGGCGCGCAGCATGTCGATGAACGCGGCGAAGCCTTGCGTGCGCATCGCGCGCGGCGAGAACGTCGTGAGTCCCCACGATTGGCCGGCCTGGTTGAAGATGTCGGGCGGCGCGCCCACCGAGACGCTCTGCAGCATGTCGTCGCGATACGACCAGGCATGGCTGCCGGCGCTGTCGCAGCCGACCGCGAGATCGGCGACGAGGCCAACCGCCATCCCCGCGTCGCGCGCCGCGTGCTGGGCGTGCGCGAGCCCCTTGGCCGCGAGCCATTGCAGGAACAGGTGAAACTCGACGTCGTGCCGATGCGCCTGCGCGAACGCTTCGACTTCCGAGCTGCGCGGATCGGCGAGCGGCGCGGGCCATCGGCGCCAGTGTCCGCTGCCGCCAACGGCCAGCTGCGCGGCCATCAGCGCTTCGAAGCGCGCATGGTCTTCGAGCGGCTGGCCGCCGTTCGCGCAAAACGCATTGAATTCGAGTGCGCGCGGGGCATCCTGCGCGCGCTCGTGCGTGCAGAACTGCTCGAACAGCGTGCGCAGCACCTTGAGCCTGACCGTCACCGCGTGCGGCCAATCGATGAGCGGCAACGCTTCGAGTCTCGCCCACTCGTCCGTGAGCCCGGCGGCGTCGAGCGCCGCGTGCGCCGCCTCTGCGCCGAACACGGCGGCCGGATCGATATGCGCGACGTTCAGGTACAGGCGCGACGACGGCGCGTACGGGCTGTACTTGTGCGGATCGGCGCTGAACGCCGCGTGCATCGGGCTGATCGCGAGCGCGTGCGCGCCGCGTTTCGCGCTTTCGATCGCGAAGGCGGCGAGCGCCGAGTAGTCGCCGATGCCGCCGTCTCCGCGGCGGCGCAGGCCGTAGGCCTGCGCGCCGATGCCCCACAGCGCGGCGGGGCGCTCGACGCCGCCCGCGAACGCGCGCCAGGCATCGTCGACGGTGTAGCAGTGCGAGGGCGCGACAGCGAGGCGCAGGTGTTGGTCGTTGATGAAGAGCGTGTGGTAGCCGGGCTCGCTGATCGGCGCGAGCAGCGCGGCCTCGCCTTTCGGGGCCGTGAAGCGGCCATCGATCAGCTCGCCGCTTTCGAGCTCGATCCGGTAGCGGCTTCCCGACTTGATCGCGGCAGCCGGCAGCGCGATCGCTCGCTCGCATTCGGCGGTCATCAGCGGCGGCAGCTTGCGGCCCGAGAGCTCGGCATCGAGCGTGGCCATGCTGTGCTTGGCGTCGGCAGCCGTCCCGCACGGCAGGCCGATGCGCTCGAGCAGCGCGGCGAGCGTGCCTGCCGGCACGCGCCTCGGCATGCCGTGCGCGTCGTCCCATTGGATCTCGAAGCCGGCGCGCTCGGCCAGGCGTTCGACCATGTCGGCGTCGGCGCCTTCGGCCGCGGTCGATCTGGCCTGGCTCACGCCTGCGGCTCCCGTTCGTCGGCGATGCGCGCGTCGTGCGCGAGCGCGTAGCTGTTCACGTCGCCCGTCATCCAGGCGACGAGCGAGTAGGGCGGCAGCTCGTAGCTGTTGACGCGGTCGCGGGCGCGCGGCGGTGTCTCGAAGATCACCATGCCGTCGGGATGCTCGGGGAACGGCAGGGCGTCGGGCGTGAGGTTGAGCGCGATGGCGAGCGTTTCGCCGTCCGCGAGCCGCCAGCGCGCGACGAGCGCGTTCGCGTGGCGGCCGCTCGACGATGCGAGAACCGTCACGCCGAGCGCGCGCGTTTGCGCCAGGCGTGGCGTGATCAGCTTGGCGCGCACCGCCAGCGCCGATTGATAGAAGTGGCGCCAGGCGTCGCGGTCGCCGGTGCCGCGGGTTGCGCCGGTTTCATCGCTGGCTTCGTCATAGGCGGGGGACGAGAGCGCGAACGTCTGCGGATCGTTCGGATCGGGGATGCGCGTGCGGGCCGATGCGTCGTTGAACGCGGCGAACTTTGCGAACTCGCGGCGGCGTCCTTCGCGGACCGCGTCGGCGAGCTCGCCCGTGTAGTCGGTGAAGAACAGGAACGGCTGCGTCGAGCCGTACTCCTCCTCCATGAAGAGCAGCGGGATTTGCGGCGACAGGAGCAGCAGGCCCGTCGCCGCGAGCAGCGCCTGCGGCGCGCACAGCGAGCGCAGCCGCTCGCCGAACGCGCGATTGCCGATCTGGTCGTGGTTCTGCAGGAACATCACGAAGACCGTCGGCGGCAGGTGCGCGCTCCGTTCACCGCGCGGAGCGCCGTCGTGGACCGGCGAGGCGTCGCCCTGATACGCGAAGCCTTCGGCGAGCACGCGCGCGAGCTTGTCGATGGGCTTGTCGGTGAAGGCCCGGTAGTAGCCCTCCTGCTCGCCCGTCAGCAGCACGTGCAGCGCGTTGTGCGCATCGTCGTTCCATTGCGCGTCGAAATGCGTCTCGAGCAGGTTGGCCTCGTTGTGCTCGTTTTCGAGGACGAGGTGCACGTGCCGGCCGTGCTTGACCGAGCCGTGGACGTGGTCCGCGAGCTCGCGCAGCCAGTCGGTATCGCCGATCGCGTGGACCGCATCGAGCCGCAGCCCGTCGAAGCGGTATTCGTTGATCCAGTAGAGCGCGTTGTCGCAGAAGAAGTCGCGCACTTCGGGCCGCGAGAAGTCGATCGACGGCCCCCAGGGCGTGGCGATGTCGTCGCGGAAGAATTCCCGCGCGTACTCGTGCAGGTAGTTGCCGTCGGGGCCGAAGTGGTTGTAGACGACGTCGAGGAACACCGCGAGCCCGAGGCCATGCGCGCAGTCGATCAGCGCCTTGAGCTCGTCGGGCCTGCCGTATGACGAATCGGGGGCGTAGGGCAGCACGCCGTCGTAGCCCCAGTTGCGCGTGCCGGAGAAATCGGCGAGCGGCATCAGCTCGATGGCGGTCACGCCCAGGCCGGCGATGCGCGGCAGGCGCTTTTGCACGCCCGCATAGCCGCCGAGCGCGCCGACGTGCAGCTCGTAGAGCACCATCTCTTCCCAAGGCCGGCCGCGCCATTCGGTGTTCTGCCATTGGTAGGCGCGCGCGTCGATGACTTCGCTCGGGCCGTGCACGTCGCCGGGCTGGAAGCGCGAGGCCGGGTCCGGCACGGCGAGGTTGGCGTCGAGCCGGTAGCGGTAGCGCGTGCCCGCGCCGCATTCGGCCTCGGCTTCGAACCAGCCGTTGCCGGCGGGCGCCATGTCGATGAGCGCGGCGGCCTCGGGTGCGGCGTCGGGGCCCTCGATCTCGACTTGCACGATGCGTCTCGAGGGCGCCCACAGGCGGAAGCGCGTGCGCGGCGCTGCGCCCTGGGCGCCGAGCAGCTGGGCGCCGAAGGGCAGGCACTGCACGTAGTGGCGAGCATGCGGATCGTAAGGAGACTCGGACATGGTTCTCTACCCTCGGGATGAGCGCCGACCGGTTGATGAGATGAAGTTTAGGTTTACGCGGGGCGGCGGCGAGGGTCGATTGGGCCGCCGGTCCCCGGAAAAGCGCCGGCGGCCGTATAAGGCGGAGCGGCGGGCTGTTCCCCGCGGCTTGCCGGATGCGCGGCCAGGATCGCAAACGCGTGTTCGGCCACCGTCAGCCCGGCCGTCTCGAGCGGGTGCGGCGGCGCCTCGGGGGCGGCGGTGTCGATCAGCACGCTCCACGCGAGACGCGGTGCGGGCGGCGCGAAGTTGAGCGGTGTCGCCGCGCCGTTGAGCATCAACAGCAGCACCTCGATTTCGCCGTCGAGGCCGAGGCCCGCACGGCGCAGCGTCAGCGCGCGCCGCTCCGGGTCCTGCCACGCTTCGCTCGTCAGCGGCTCGCCGCGCTCGTCGAACCAGCCGACGTCGTGGATCCCCGGCAGCACTTCTTTGTCGCCGTGCAGGAAGCGCGTCTCGCGCAGCAGCGGATGGTGCTTGCGCAACGCGATCAGGCGCGCGGCAAAGGCCGTCATCGTCCGGCCTTCGGGCGTGGCTGCCTGGTTCCAGTCGAGCCACGAGATCTCGTTGTCCTGGCAGTAGGCGTTGTTGTTGCCCTTTTGGGTGCGCAGGAATTCGTCGCCCGCCGCGATCATCGGCGTGCCGAGCGAGGTGAGAACGGTCGCGAGCATCGAGCGCGCCGCGCGGGCGCGCGTTTCGCCGATCACGGCGTCGTCGGCCGGCCCTTCGGCGCCCCAGTTCGTGCTCCAGTTCTCGTTATGGCCGTCGCGGTTCTCTTCGCCATTCGCCTCGTTGTGCTTGTGCGCGTAGGAGACGACGTCGGCGAGCGTGAAGCCGTCGTGCGATGCGACATAGTTGACCGACGCCCATGGTTTTCTGAAGCGGCGGTTGAAGAGCTCGGCCGAGCCCGTGAGCCGCGCCGCGAGGTCGGGCCGCATGCCGGCGTCGCCGCGCCAGAAGCGCCGCACGCTGTCGCGGAACTTGTCGTTCCATTCGGCGAAGCCAGGCGGGTGCGCGCCGACCTGGTAGCCGCCGGGGCCGATATCCCACGGCTCGGAGATCAGCTTGCGCGTGGAGAGCACGGGGTCCTGCCGGATCGCGTCGAAAAAGCCCGAGCCGGGATCGAAGCCCGATCCTTCGCGGCCGAGCGTGACGCCGAGGTCGAAGCGGAAGCCGTCGACGTTGTAGGCGGTCGACCAGTAGCGCAGCGAGTCCATCACCATCTGCAGCACGCGCGGATGCGAGAGGTTCAGCGTGTTGCCGCAGCCGGTGTCGTTGATGTAGTGGCGCTCTTCGCCGGGAATCAGGCGGTAGTAGCTCGCGTTGTCGAGGCCGCGCCAGGCGATCGTCGGGCCGAGCTCGTTGCCTTCGCAGGTGTGGTTGTAGACGACGTCGAGAATGACCTCGATGCCGGCCGCGTGCAGTTGCCGCACGGCGATGCGCATTTCGTTCAAGCGGCGCGTCGACAGGTAGGCGGGGTCCGGCGCGAAAAACGTGGCGGTGTTGTAGCCCCAGTAGTTGGTCAGTCCGCGCGAGACCAGGAAGCGCTCGTTGAGAAATGCGTGCACGGGCAGCAGCTCGATCGCCGTGATGCCGAGCTGATGCAGATGGTCGAGAAACTGCGGCGAGCAGAGCGCGGAGAAGGTGCCGCGCTCATGCGGACGCAAGTCCGGGCGCAGCATCGACACGCCTTTCAGATGCGCTTCGTAAATGACGGTTTCGGACCACGGCACGTTGGGACGCACGTCGAGCGACCAGTCGAACGCTTCGTCGATGACGACGCATTTCGGCAGCGCGGGGGCCGAGTCGCGCCGGTCCATCGAGAGGTCGAGCCGGTTCGAATGCACGCGATAGCCGAACAGCGGGTCGGACCAGCGGAACTGGCCGACGAGCTTCTTCGCGTACGGGTCGAGCAGCAGCTTGTACGGATTGAAGCGGTGGCCGTCCTGCGGATGGTAGGGGCCGTGCGCGCGAAAGCCGTACACGGCGCCCGGATGCGCGCCGGGCAGGTAGCCGTGCCAGATCTCGTCGGTGCATTCGGGCAGCGGCAGGCGCGCGAGCTCCTTGCGGCCCGTCGTATCGAAGAGGCAGAGCTCGATCTGCTGCGCATTCGCGGAGAACACCGCGAAGTTGACGCCGAGGCCGTCCCAGGTCGAGCCGAGCGGGTAGGGCATGCCTGGGTCCAGACGGTCGGGGAGGGAGTTGGCCATTTGTCAGCACCCTAGGAGTCGTTTTTACCTGCGGAATGTGGCGGTGTACCTGTGCCGCCGGGAGGATTGCCGTCGCGCCACGCTCAGTTGAACTATAGGCTTTTGATATGCCCGCTGGGTAAAGCAAGAAACGTGTCTAGAATCTGCGAAATCGGGACGGATCTGCGATTGGTCTGAGGTGAAGCGGGGTCGGGAAGAGCTGGTATGGAAATTGATTCGGTGAGCTTGCCGTACTTCAAGATTAACAAGCTGTTATGGCGATGGTCGATATGTGAACGCGCGGAAGGCTGCCATATGGTTCGGGAGGCGCAATTGTCGATGGAACGGGCGCCACCTGAACTGAAGCGATTGGAGCCGCTGACCGAGCGCACCATGCAGGCGGCGCAGCCGGATCCGGCGATGAAAATGCTGGATGACATCGAGCGCATAGCGAAGCCGTTCTTGCGCTTCAAGGCATGGCTCGACGCGCCGGTTCCGCCGAAGACGTCAAAACTCGAGCCGCCGGCTGCCAAAAAGCAGGACGTGGTGCCGCCGTTCGATATCCAGGAGATTCCAGGCGCGATGCGCAAGGAGTTCATGCCGGTGTCGGCCAAGCTGATGGAGCGGTGGTTTGCGGGGGAGCTGAACTATTCGCAGAGTGATAGTGACCAAAAGGACGAAATCAATCAGGACGGCCAGCCTTACTCTGAAAGCATGATCGATCGAACCTCAGTCACGATGGACTGGGTTCTCAAGCACGAGCGGGCTAGGAAGCAATATGAAGAGTTGATCAATACGGCGATCTACAACAGAAAAGCCTATGAAGAAGCCAAAAAAATTCTGCGCCGATATAGGAAGCGTTTGGGCGTATCTCCATGGACGGAATGCGATAACGACATCCGGCAACTCCACAGGAATTTCCAGTTTCAACGTGTAGTAGTTGAAAGCTCGTTCGAACAGAAAGCCGAGCAATATGTTCGGCGGATGGTGCATGAAGGGGTTCCCGATGATTTGACGGGATCGCTGGGGGCGTTCAATTTCTATGCCGCGATTGCTACAGCCGATTTTGACCTGCAGGGCAAGAGCGCTACGGTTACGCATATCGCCGTTTATGTGAGGGACGGCTACTCGTTCGAGGGCGCGTCGGATACGCGGTCTCAATATCTGGGTCACTGGAGCAAGGATGGCGTGATCGTCGTCCCCGGATATGTGGCAATAAACATGGCGGGAGTGCCTTGGCTGGATTATCCCGTGGTTACAGGGAATGTAGCGGAAAATCTGCACAAGAAAGGTAAGGTTTATTATCCAGTGAGAAACAGATCTTTTAGGGAGTGGCAGCTGAAACATCAGCGTGGCGGTGACTTCATCATTTATTCAGACTGGAAGACTGTCCGTCTGGAAAAACCGATAAAGGTGTACTTCGAATGAATGGGTTGGCGGAAGGCATGCAGACATATGCGGTCGGCATGTTTGTTGTGTTTGGAACGGCGGTGCTTCTGATAGCTCTTCTGGTTGTTGTTGCATATGTGTTCTCTGACAGGGAAGGGCGCAGCGTTCGTTTGAAGATAGCGCTAAGAAAGCTTGGTATCCGGCTAGGGTCTATTTTTGTCGTGTGCGTTGCCTGGAACTATTACCAAGACGCGACTGACCGAGCCGAGGTCACGAAATTCCATAGAGAGCTATCCGATGACGCGGCACACAAGGGTGAATACACGGCGGAGTACGCTTATTTGCCTCAGAATCGAATTCTGTTGCGAGTCTATCGGACCGCCGATATGTCATTGCTCGCCGAGCGGACATACGCCTATCCCGATGCGGCCAGGTTGACGTGGACCGCTGATTCGTTGATTTACGATACGGCGATGGACACCGGCGGTGAACTCAGCCTGCCGCCCACGCTTTTCGACAAAATCATGGCGCGATTGCCATAGCGAACCGCCCGCCGATCAATCCGCCCGCAGCACCACCGTCGCGAGCGGCGGCAGCGTCAGCGCCGCCGATTGCGGCGTGCCGTGGCTCGCGATGTCGTCCGTATGGACCTGCCCGCCGTTGCCCATATTCGAGCCGCCATAAACGCCCGCATCGGTATTGAGAATCTCGCTCCAGCGCCCCGCGCGCGGCAGCCCGATCCGATAGCCGTGGCGCGGCACCGGCGTGAAGTTGCAGACGACCACGCACTGATGCCCCGCGCCGTCCATGCGCCGGTAGGCGAACACGCTGTTCGCGGTGTCGTCGCCGACGATCCATTCGAAGCCGGCGGGATCGCTGTCGAGCGCGTACAGGGCGGGCTCGTTCGCATACATCCGGTTCAGGTCGCGCACGAGCGTCTGCACGCCGTGGTGCATCGCATCGTCGAGCAGGTGCCAGTGCGGCGAGCCGTCGTGATCGAACTCGGCGAACTGCGCGAACTCGCCGCCCATGAACAGCAGCTTCTTGCCCGGATGCGTCCACATGAAGCCGAAGTACGCGCGCAGGTTTGCGAAGCGCTGCCAGCGGTCGCCCGGCATCTTG
This sequence comes from Trinickia terrae, assembly GCF_005144415.1. Classification (GTDB taxonomy): domain Bacteria; phylum Pseudomonadota; class Gammaproteobacteria; order Burkholderiales; family Burkholderiaceae; genus Trinickia_A; species Trinickia_A terrae. The sequence goes on from NZ_SWJE01000001.1 coordinate 50,822, forward strand.
CCGAGCAGCGACCCTTTGCCGTGCACCACCTCGTCGTGCGAGAGCGGCAGCACGAAGCGCTCGGAATAGGCGTAGACCATCCCGAAGGTCATCGTGTGATGGTGATGGCGGCGATGGAGCGGGTCTTCGTGCACGTAGTGGAGCGTGTCGTGCATCCAGCCCATGTTCCACTTGAACGTGAAGCCGAGGCCGCCGTCCTCGAGCCGCGCGGTGACACCGGGCCACGCCGTCGATTCCTCGGCGACGGTGATCGCGCCGCGCACGCCTGGCGCATGCGCGACTTCGTGATTCATGCGCTTCAGGAACGCGATCGCTTCGAGGTTTTCTCGCCCGCCGTGGATGTTCGGCACCCATTCGCCCTCGCCGCGCGAGTAGTCGCGGTAGAGCATCGAGGCGACCGCGTCGACGCGCAGCCCGTCGACGTGATAGCGCAACAGCCACGCGAGCGCCGACGCGATCAGGTACGCGCTCACCTCGTTGCGCCCGAGGTTGTAGATCATCGTGTTCCAGTCCTGGTGATAGCCCTCGCGCGGATCGGCGTGCTCGTAGAGCGGGGTGCCGTCGAAGGCGATCATGCCGTGCGCGTCGTTGGGAAAATGCGCGGGCACCCAGTCGAGGATCACGCCGAGGCCCGCTTCGTGCGCGCGGTTCACGAACGCGGCGAATGCCTCGGGCCGGCCGAAGCGAGCCGACGGTGCGAACTGCGAGAGCGGCTGATAGCCCCACGAGCCGCCGAACGGATGCTCCGCGAGCGGCAGGAACTCGACGTGCGTGAAGCCCATGCTGAGCACGTAGGGGATCAGGCGCTCGGCGAGCTCGGACCAGTCCAGGTTGCGCCCGCCTTCCTCGTTCACGCGCAGCCACGATTCGGCGTGGACCTCGTAGATCGAGACCGGCGCGCCCGGCGTCTGGCGCTCGGCGCGGTCGGCCATCCAGGCGCCGTCGGTCCAGGGGAAGTGCTCGATGCGCCCGGCATCGGCGACGATCGATGCGGTCGCGGGCGGGCGCTCGGTCTGCATCGCGCAGGGGTCGGCCTTGAGCGGCAGCGTGTGGCCGTCGCGCGTCACGATCTCGTACTTGTAGCGCGCGCCGGCGGCGAGGCGCGGCACGAACAGCTCCCAGACCCCGGCCACGTGGCGCAGCCGCATCGGGTGGCGGCGGCCGTCCCAGGTGTTGAAGTCGCCGACCACCGAGACGCGCCGCGCATTCGGCGCCCACACGGCGAAGCGCGCGCCCGGCACGCCGTCCAGCTCCCACGGGCGCGAGCCGAGGCATTCGAGCACCGCGTACGGGTCGGCGTGGGCGAGGCGCTGCAGCGCGTCTTCGGAGAGCACGGCGCCGAACGAGTAGGTGTCTTCGATCTCCTGCCGGGCGCCGTGCCAGTCGATACGCAGACGATACGGCGCCGCGCGCTCGATCACGCCGGCGAACAGGCCGCCGGGGTGGATCTGCGTCAGGTGCCCAAGCGGCGCGCCGCCCTCGCGCTCGATCACCTCGACACCCGCCGCGCCCGGCAGCATCGCGCGCACGGCGGGGCCGTCGGTGGTGCGGTGCAGGCCGAGCTGCGAAAACGGATCGGGATGGCGCACGTCGGCGAGCGCTTCGATGTCGAGCTCGGAGAGGCCCGCTCGCGGGCCGCGTCCGGCGATCGGCTTGACGAGGGGCTGTGCGCTTTCACTCATCGGCGGCTCCCTCGGACGCTGCGTCGGGCCCCGCCGCGTCAGGCGTGCCCGCAGCCGGTACGCCCGCAGCCGGTATGCCGGTGTCGCCGAGCATGCGGCTCGCGAGCGAGGCGAGGCCGCGCACCGGCAGCCCCAGCCACGACGGCCGGTTGGCCGCTTCGTAGCGGATCTCGTAGGCGGCCTTCTCGACCAGGAACAGGTCGAGCAGCGCGGCTTCGGCCTGCGGCTCGACGAGCGGCTGCGGCGCGAGCGCGGCGGCTTCCCGGTACTCGCGCAAAAAGCTCTCCTCGCCGTAGCCGCGCAGACGGTCGAACAGCGCGCGCTTGCGGTCGGCGACTTGCGGCGGCGCGGCTTCCATCGTCGACTGCGCGGCGGCGCTCGCATACGAGAGCGAGCGCAAGAGCCCGGCGGCGTCGCGCAGCGGGCTCGCCTTGCGGCGGCGTTCCTCGAGCGGGCGTGCGGGCTCGCCTTCGAAGTCGATCAGGAACGCGTCGCCCTGTGCGATCAGCACCTGACCGAGGTGGAAGTCGCCGTGCACGCGAGTGCGCCGTGCCTCGACCTCCAGCGGCACGCGTTTCGCGACCGCTTCGACCAGCAGCGCGCGGCGATCGAGGAGGCTTTGCGCGAGCAGTTGCGTGTCTTCGTCGAGCGCGTCGCCCGCCGGCTTCGCGAGGCGCTCGGCGAGCAGGTCGAGCGCGCTCGCGAGCAGCGCCTGGGTGCCGTCGATCCAGGCCTGCACGTCCTCGCGCGTCGCGCTCTCGGGCGCGAACGCGGGGTCGTCGCTGGGCTGGGCGAGCGCGACGTGCAGCTCGCCCAGGCGTTTGCCGATGACGCCCGTCAGCGTCTGGTAGCCCTCGATCTTCTCGACGTCCTCCGCGCTCAGCTCGGCGCCGTCGGCCGACAGCGCCAGCTCGTCGACGACGCGCCGCAAATAGTCGAGCGCCCAGTTCCACGCATCGCCCTGGTTGTCGATGAAGCCCTGCAGGATCGCGAGCGTATGGGGCACGCCGGCCGGATCGACGCGCACGACCTCGCCGTAGAGCGGCGCGGTGTTCGCATAGCCGATGTCGGTCAGATGCCGGCTGATCTCCGCCTCCGGATGGATGCCGCCGACCACGCGCCGCACCAGCTTGAGCACCGCGCGCTCGGCGATCACGAGCGAGCTGTTGCTCTGCTCGGCGGCGATCCAGCGGATCTCGGGCGCGTCGTCGAGGCCGTCGAGCTCGGTGAAGCGCGCGGTCGGCTCGAAGCGGATCTCGCTCTTCTGCACGGTCGGCACTGCGGCGCGCTCGCGCATTTTCTTGAGCACGCCGTGCGCGAACAGCGGCAGCGAGAACGCGTCGGTCAGGTGCCCGATATTGCGGCCGCGCCGCACGCGTGCGAGCGCGAGCTGCATGTAGAGCGGCGCCGTGGTATCCGTGCCCCAGCTGATCGCCAGCGGCAGCACGTAGCGCTCGGTGTGGCTGCCGAGATCGGCCTCGACTTCGGTGAACGCGAAGCCGGTGTCGGGAATCGTCGTCAAGGCGGCCAGGCGCACGCCGTGCAGCCTTTGATCCTTCGACGCGAACCAGCGCCGCCGGCTCAGGTACGACGGCAGCACTTCCGATTCGAGCAGGCGCACGTTCTCGGGCGTCGGCCCCGTCTGCCCGACGCGGATCACGATCGTCACGAACTCGGGCAACTGCTGCGACGGCGCCTGGCTCCACGCGGGACGCGCATCGCCCGAGCACAGCAGGAACCAGAGGAAGCCGTAGGGCGGGAACGTCAGCAGGTAGGTGAGCTGGCCGATCGGCGGGAACACCGAATCGGCGGTCATCTCGATCGGCACGTGGCCTGCGAATTCCGACAGGTCGAGCTCCACCGCCTGCGGCGCGCGCGACAGGTTCGCGACGCAGAGGATCGGCGCCTCGCCCTCCATCTCGCGCAGATAGGCGAGGACCTTGCGGTTGTTCGGCTTCAGAAAGCGAATCGTGCCGCGGCCGAACGCGTGCTTGGCGCGGCGCGTCGCGAGCATGCGGCGGGTCCAGTTCAGGAGCGAATGCGGATCGCGGCTCTGCGCTTCGACGTTGACCGCGTCGAAGCCGTAGAGCGAGCCCATCACGGGCGGCAGCACGAGCTGCTCGGGGTCGGCGCGCGAGAAGCCGCCGTTGCGGTCCGACGACCATTGCATCGGCGTGCGCACGCCGTCGCGGTCGCCGAGGTGGATGTTGTCGCCCATGCCGAGCTCGTCGCCGTAGTAGATGACGGGCGTGCCGGGCATCGACAGCAGCAGCGAGTTGATGAGCTCGATGCGGCGCCGGTCGCGCTCCATGAGCGGCGCGAGCCTGCGGCGGATGCCGAGGTTAAGCCGCGCGCGCCTGTCGCTCGCATAGGTGTTCCAGAGGTAGTCGCGCTCGGAATCGGTGACCATCTCGAGCGTGAGCTCGTCGTGGTTGCGCAGGAAGATCGCCCATTGGCACGTGGGCGGCAGGTCCGGCGTCTGGCGCATGATGTCGGTGATCGGGAAGCGGTCCTCGCTCGCGATCGCCATGTAGATGCGCGGCATCAGCGGGAAATGGAACGCCATGTGGCATTCGTTTTCGCTGCCGAAGTATTCCTGCACGTCCTCGGGCCACTGGTTCGCCTCGGCGAGCAGCATCCGGTTCGGATATTCGGCGTCGATCGTCGCGCGGATCTTCTTCAGGATCTCGTGCGTTTCCGGCAGGTTCTCGTTGATCGTCCCTTCGCGCTCGACGAGATAGGGCACCGCATCGAGCCTGAGGCCGTCGATCCCCATGTCGAGCCAGAAGCGCATCACCTGCAGCACTTCGCGCATCACGGCCGGGTTGTCGAAGTTCAGGTCGGGCTGGTGCGAGTAGAAGCGGTGCCAGAAGTACGCGCCCGCGACCGGGTCGTGCGTCCAGTTCGACGGCTCCGAATCGATGAAGATGATCCGCGTGCCTGCGTACTTCGTGTCGGTGTCGGACCACACGTAGTAGTTGCGATGGTTCGAGCCCGGCTTCGCGCGGCGCGCGCGCTGGAACCACGGGTGCTGGTCCGAGGTGTGGTTGATGACGAGCTCGGTGATCACGCGGATGCCGCGTGAATGCGCCGCCTGGATCAAGCGCTTGACGTCGGCGAGCGTGCCGTAGTCGGGATGGACGCTGCGGTAGTCGGCGATGTCGTAGCCGTCGTCGCGGCGCGGCGAGGGGTAGAACGGCAGCAGCCAGATCGCCGTCACGCCGAGCTCCGCGATGTAGTCGAGTTTCGCGAGCAGGCCCGGGAAGTCGCCGACGCCGTCGTTGTTCGCGTCGAAGAACGACTTCACGTGGACCTGGTAGATCACCGCGTCCTTGTACCAGAGCGGATCGTCGGAAAGCAGCGCCGGTTTCGCGCGCCGCGCCGCGCGCAGGGCTTTCTGCCCCAGCGCGGCCTGCGCTTCCGATACGGTGGCGGGATTCATCTGTTCGCGGTGAGCGTCACGCTTCATCGTGCACCTCTGCGGAGCTGGATGCGGCGCCAGGGAAATGAGTGTCGGCGCGCTCGTCGCGCGGCAGGCCGGCGGCCGGCGCGATCCGGAAAATCGCAAACGGCCGCGTGTTCGGGTCGAGCCGCACGTGCTGCCGGCGGCCGCGCCATTCGAAGCGCTCGCCCGTCATCAGGTCGGTGACCGCGAGCGCGTCCCCGTCGTGCATCCTCCAGCGTTCGCAGGTGTGCCACGAGAGCTCGATATCGGCACCCTGCTCGCTGAACGCATCGAGGTTGATCGCGACGAGGATCACGTTGTCGCGCGCTTCGGTCGCTTTTTCGAAGAACAGGATGTGGTCGTTATAAGCGGGCAGGAACGTGAGCCCCAGGTGCGTGTGCAGCGCCGGATTCGTACGGCGGATGCGGTTGAGCGCCGCGATCGTGGCGGCGATGTTGCCGGGGCGGTGCCAGTCCCAGGCGCGCAGCTGGTACTTCTCGGAGTCGAGGTATTCCTCGCTGTTGGGCAGCGCCGCCGCTTCGCAGAGCTCGAAGCCGCTATAGACGCCCCACAGCCCCGAGAGCATCGACGCCAGCGCCGCGCGGATCATGAAGCCCGCGCGTCCTTGCGATTGCAGGTGGCGCGGGTTGATGTCGGGCGTGTTGACGAAGAAGTTCGGGCGGAAGAACTCGCGCACATTGCTCGTGGTCAGCTCGGTCAGGTAGTCGGTGAAGTCGCGCTTCGATTCGCGCCACGTGAAGTACGTGTATGACTGCGAGAAACCGAGCTTGGCGAGCCGATACATGAGGCGTGGCCGCGTGAACGCCTCCGAGAGGAAGATCACGTCGGGGTGGCGCGAGCGGATGTCGGCGATCATCCATTCCCAGAACGGCAGCGGCTTGGTGTGCGGATTGTCGACGCGGAAAATGCGCACGCCCGCGTCGATCCAGAACTGGATGATGTCGCGCAGCGCGAACCAGAGCGCGGGCTTGGCGTCGTGCGTGTAGAAGTCGGGATTGACGATGTCCTGGTACTTCTTCGGCGGGTTCTCGGCGTAGCGCAGCGTGCCGTCGGGCCGCCATGCGAACCAGGCCGGATTCTCGGCGAGCCAGGGGTGATCGGGCGCGCACTGGATCGCGAAGTCGAGCGCGATCTCGAGGCTGTGCTCGTGCGCGGCGGCGAGCATGCGCTTGAAGTCGTCGAGCGTGCCGAGCTGTGGATGGACCGCCGTGTGGCCGCCTTCCTGGCCGCCGATCGCATACGGGCTGCCGACGTCGCCTTCGAGCGCCTGCAGCGTGTTGTTGCGGCCCTTGCGGTTGATCCTGCCGATCGGGTGGATCGGCGGGAAGTAGAGCACGTCGAAGCCCATGTCGCGGATGCGCGGGAGCTGGGCGATCACGTCGTCGAAGGTGCCGTGGCGGCGCTCGTCGTCGCTCATCGAGCGCGGGAAGATTTCGTACCAGCTTGCGAAGCGCGCGGCGAGGCGCTCGGCGTCGATCCGGTAGATCGTCGCGTCGCGCGTGAGGAACGGGCGGTGGCGGGCGGCGGCGATCGTGTCGGCCGTCGACGGCGCGAGCACGAGATCGAGCCGCCCTTGCGGGCTCGCGTGCGCGAACTGCGTGACGAGGTGCTTGAGCTGGGCGACGGCGGCGCGTTGCGAGGCGTGCTCATGGTGCTGGCGGTGCTCGTGGTGGCTGCTGTGCGCCGTATCCGTTGCCGCAGCGGCTTCGTTCGCGGTCTCGCTGGCTTGCTCGGCATCGGCCGTCTCCACTTCGGCGAGCACATGCGCAAACAGGTGCCGCGCCTCCTCGACTTCGAGATCGACCGTCTGGTTCGCGTTCAGCTTTTTCCGCATGTGATCGACGAGCGACGCGAAGTCGTCGCGCCACGCGATCACCGTGAACTCGTGCCGGCCGAGCCGCTCGAGCGGGATGCGCGCGCTCCACAGGTCGAGGCCGGCTGGCGGCGCGGGTGTCATCGGCGTTTCGTGCCAGGCGGTTTCGTCGGCGGGACGCCAGAGCACCGCGGCAGCGATCTTGTCGTGGCCCTCGCCGAAGATCGCGGCGCCGATCTCGACGCGCTCGCCGACCACGCGCTTCACCACGAACCGCCCGCCGTCGACCGACGGCGACACGCTCTCGATCGCGATGCGCGGCGCGTCGAGCGCGTCGTGGATCGCCGCTGCCGCGAACGCCGCGGCATGCTTGCCGCTGCCGTGCCTGGCGACGACCGGCGCGCCCGCGCTCGCGCGATAGAGGTGCGTGGCGCCGGGCGCGAGCGAGAACGGCTCGAGCGCGGTGGGAGCAAAGGTGCAGGGGCTCGCGAGCGGCTTGAAGCGGGTCAGGTTGCCGGGCATGCCGTCCAGGCAGTGCGCGGGGTCGACGAAGGCGGGCGTGGCGATGTCGGGATTGACGACGAACAGCACGGCTTCCTGGGCGTCGCGCAAATCGGCGCTCGCGCCGCGCAGCAGCATGGCGACGTTCGCGCCCGCGGGCGATAGCGCCCGCAGCTCGCCCGCTGACGAAAGCGCAGGCGTTTCGCGCCGCAGCGCATTGGCGTGCTCGATCTCGGCGCACAGATTGAAGCGCGGCGAGGCGCACGCGGCCGCGTACCGGCCGGCGTCGCCCGAGGTGTATGAGAGCGCTTCGCCGACGCCGTATTCGAAGCCCATCGGCACGAGCCAGCCGGTGCCGAGCGTGACGGTTGTCCACAAGGCACGGCGATAGCCGCGCTCGACGATCGCGGCGTCGCTCGCGCCGGCGAAGTCGCCCGCGAGGCGCGCGCCGTACGGCGCTTCGGGAAACGCGATCGGCGCGCCGATGCGCGAGAGCGCGGCGTGCTCGTCGAGGAGCCAGTCAGCGCGGAAGTCCCACCACCGCATCGACGAGAACACGCTGTCGAACCCCGCGCCTTCGAGCCGGGCGAGCTCATCGCGCGCGAGCCCTGGCGTCGCCGCGAGAAAGCGCGCCCGCGGATGCTTCTCGCGCACCTTCGCGCCGAGCGAGCGCCACACGTTCGACGGCACGCGATGCGGCGAATCGAAGCGAAAGCCGGCGATGCCCGCGTCGGCGAGCGCGAGCAGCGCGTTCGCCCACCACGTGCTCAGGCGGAGCGTCGCGCCGCCGCTCTCGAAGTTCGCATAGGCGACGTTGTCCTCGCGCCGCGCATGGCGCGGGTCGAGGGCCGCGTCTTCGGCCTCGAACGGCTGGAACCAGTGCGGGTTGTCGCGATAGAGCCCGCCGTCGGCCGCGACGCGATCGACGATCACGTCGAGCAGCACCGTCAGCCCGGCCTTCCGCGCGACCTCGCAGAGCATGCCGAGCGCCTCGCGCGCGGGCAATTGCGACTCGAACGCGGGATTGAGACGCTCGTGATCGGCGACGACTTGCAGATGGCCCGCATGGCCCGGCAGGAACGGCGAGCCGATCAGGACATGATCGAAGCCGAGCGCCGCCGCATGCTCGAACTGCGCAGGCCAGGCGCCGAGCGGCCCGACGAGAAGGGGATGAAGGAAGTAGATCCGCGGCGCATACGCGTGACGAAGTTCCATCGGTCTGTTCCAGATTCGTCCTGCGGTGTGGATGCACGGCAATGTGCGATCACATCAATAGGCCTCTAGCTTTGCATGGGATCGGAGTAAGTGCTGAAGCACTAACTCCGATCGACAGTGCCGGTAGCTCGCGCGCGGTGCTGCATCGTTGCGGCGCGGAGCGCAAGTCCCCGAAGCCCAAGCAGATTGCATGCCGTACCCGACGAAATTCGCCGCGCGCCGAGAAGCCGAGGCGATATCGAGCGCTGCGAGGCCGTTGGCGTTCGCTTGGGACGGCAGGCGCTCGATGCGGCGAATTCCGGTGTTTCAGAGAAGTGTATGCGGGCGATATGGGAATAGTGAGGGCGGATTTCACTCGGATCCGCTTGGCATTTGGTCGGATGTTTGCGCGTGCCGCGATGCGGGCGGCGCGTCTGTAAATGTGACATCCGTCAGCCACGCTTTTTTACATGGCTGGGCCGATGCGCTTTTCATCATGCGGTACGCATTCGACCGCGCGGCGAATCGACGCAAATTGGCAACACGCGAATATTGGCGTATTGCGGTGCAGCAAGGTTATCTCTATACTAAGGGTTATCCCTTAGGACAAAACCCTAATCATCATGAAAACCTTGACCGCCTTCGTCGTGGAATCCCCGCTCTCCAAAGCGCTGGCCGACTTTGCCGCCGCGTTTCGCCGTGAAGCTCGCCGCGCGCTGATGCTCCACCTGGAAACGTGCGCTATCGTCGCCGAAGCCCACGAGCGCCGCGTGCGCGTAGCGGCGAGCCGCAAGTGGTAACCGGACCCGGACGAATGCCCCAGCGTTTTCGAGTCTTCGAACGGATCGCGTTCGCGCTGGTCGTGATGTTCGCGCTTGGCTGCACGGTGCTTATCGCTTACGAAAACGATCCGCAGGCGTTCCACAACGGCATGCAGTACGGCAAGCAAGCGCTGCGCTGGACCGGCCAATATTCGTTTGCCTGCTCATCGCTGCCCAGCGACGACTGCGGCCGTCTTTCGCCGATGGATTGAGCGGCGCGTGCATCGGCTCGATGCGTTACGAGCCGAGCAGCCCCGCCGCGATGTTCACGCACAGTCCCAGCACGGCCACGTTGAAATAGAACGACAACACCGATTGCGCGAGCGCCGCGCGGCGGATCTCGCGGGAGCGCAGCACGACATCCGAAGTCTGCGACGCGACTGCGATCGTGAACGAGAAATACAAGAAGTCCCAGTAGTTCGGCTCCAGCTTGTGGTCCGGGAACAGCAGAGCCGTCTGCTCCGCATCGGGCGCGTAGTACAGCCGCGCGTAGTGCAGCGTGAAGATCGTCGGGATCAGGAACCACGCGCCGAACATCGTGACGCCTGTCAGCGCGTAGTGCGCGAACTCGCCCCTGAAGCCCAGGTTTTTCGCCGAGGCGAGCTCCATCACGATCGCGGCGATGCTTGCCACCGTCGCCAGGCAGATCACGAACAGCACGACTCCCGCCTTTTCGTCCTCGCGCACGGCCACCTCGCGGACCTGCTCGTGATGCGCGCGCGCCATCTCGATCCACATCAGCAGCAGATAGAGCCACACGGCACAATCCCAGCCGACCAGGGACGCACCATGCTGCGTAACGGCACGGGGATCAGCAGCGCAGCCAGCACGCCGGCGAGGAGCCCGATCATCATGCGCGGGCGATTGCGAAGCACTTGCGGATAGAGCGTCATGGGCGTCGGTGCCGGTCGCTGGAAAATGAAAACCTGTTGATCGGAGCAGGCGCTTGTCTCGCGCCGGATGCAAGACAAGCTCGGATCTTGCTTTTGGCACGCAAGATTATCGTCGAGAGGGCAAGCGCGCGAAGGTCATGAATTGTGAAATGACCCTATCACCGCTATAGTTCCCACCGGTGAAACGGCGGCCGATGTGGGGCCGCCGCCATCGCGCAGCGCATTAGACCGCGCAAGCGGCAAGCAAGACAAAGACCAGTTCCGGGGCGGACAGCCGGCACCAGGGCCGGCTGGGTCACACATAAGACATCATCTGGAGCCCACATGACAGATGCCCAGGCGGATGGCGCGCGAGAGAGCGCGCCGTCTGTGTCCTCTCGCCGCGAGTTCGTGCTTGGCGCGTGCGCGTCGGCCGTGGCGCTGGCGTTCGCCGTCGCGGCCGGCGCCGGCTTGCCGTTCGGCGCTGCGCCCGCCTTCGCTTTCACGCCGCCCGCGGGCGGCGGTCTCGACGCCTTCCTCGCCCTCTCGCAGCAGCTGACGGGCCGCACGAGCTTCGATCCGATTCTCGCCAAGCGCGTCTACGCCGCGCTCGCGAAAGCCGACAGCCAGTTCACGCAGAACGTCGCCGCGCTCAACGCGTGGCTGCAGGGGCACGCCTCGGTGCCGAGCGATACGGTCACCCAGGCGCTCGCGGTCGATCAGCCGAATCTCGCGAAGACGGTCGGCGCGGTGATGCGCGCGTGGTATCTGGGCCTCGTCGGCGACATGCCCAACGTGCAGGTCGTCGCCTACGAGCGGGCGCTGATGTTCGATCCGGTGAAGGACGTGCTGACGATCCCGTCGTATTGCAGGGACGTGCCGTTCTATTGGGCGCAGAAGCCGTCGATCACGTGACGGCCGCGGCGCTGCGCCAGCGAGAACCGCAATCACAGACCTACCACTGAGGTCAGGCATGGCAATCAACAATTCGGCTGATGTCGTCGTAGTCGGCTCGGGGGTGGCGGGCAGTCTCGTCGCCCATCAGCTTGCGCTCGCGGGCGCGTCGGTGATCCTGCTCGAAGCGGGGCCGCGCCTGCCGCGCTGGCAGATCGTCGAGAATTTCCGCAACTCGCCCGCGAAGGCCGATTTCGCGACACCGTATCCGTCCGCGCCTTACGCGCCCCATCCCGAGTATTCGCCGCCCAATGGCTACCTGATCCAGAAGGGCGCCTATCCGTACAACTCGCAATACCTGCGGCTCGTCGGCGGCACCACGTGGCATTGGGCCGCCGCCGCGTGGCGCCTGCTGCCGTCGGACTTCAGGCTGAAGACGATGTACGGCGTCGGGCGCGACTGGCCGTACCCGTACGAAACGCTCGAGCCCTGGTACTACGCGGCGGAAGTGGAACTGGGCGTCTCCGGTCCCGACACGGCGATCGACCTCGGCTCGCCGCGCGCCAAGCCCTATCCGATGAAAGCGCTGCCGCTTTCGTACATGGACCAGCGCTTCTCCGACGTCCTCAACGCGCAGAGCTTCAGGGTCGTGCCCGAGCCGGTCGCGCGCAACAGCCAGCCTTACGGCGGACGTCCGACCTGCTGCGGCAACAACAACTGCATGCCGATCTGCCCGATCGCGGCGATGTACAGCGGCTCGATTCATGCGGAGAAGGCCGAGCAGGCCGGCGCGAAGCTGATTCCGCAGGCGGTCGTTCACCGTGTCGAAGCCGACGACAAGGGGCTCATCACGGCGGTCCACTACAAGGACCCGAGCGGCGGCACGACGCGCATCACGGGCAAGCTCTTCGTGCTTGCGGCGAACGGCATCGAGACGCCGAAGCTGATGCTGATGTCGACCACCGATAAATTCCCGCACGGCATCGGCAACAGCTCCGATCAAGTGGGCCGCAACCTGATGGATCACCCGGGCACCGGCGTGAGCTTCCTCGCCAACGAGGCGCTCTGGCCCGGACGAGGCCCGATGGAGATGACCTCGATCGTGAACTTCCGCGACGGCGCGTTCCGCTCCACCTACGCGGCGAAAAAGCTGCACCTGTCGAACGGCGTGCCGACGATGGCGATCACGTCCGCGCTGCTGCAAAAGGGCCTCACCGGCGCCGAGCTCGACCGCCAGATTCGCGACCGCGCCGCGCGCACGCTGACGATCAACAGCTTCCACGAACACCTGCCCGAGCCGGAGAACCGCATCGTGCCATCGGCCGATCACAAGGATGCGCTCGGCATCCCGCAGCCCGAGATCCATTACTCGATCAACGACTACGTGACGAAGAGCGCTGCGAACACGCACGAGCTCTATGCGCAGATCGCGGCGCTGTTCGGCGGCGCCGAAGTGACGTTCGACGACAACTTCGCGCCGAACAATCACATCATGGGCACGACGATCATGGGCAACGATGCGGCCGATTCGGTCGTCGACGCCGATTGCCGTACGCACGATCACCAGAACCTCTTTATCGCGAGCAGCGGCGTGATGCCGTCCGCTGCGTCCGTCAACTGCACGCTCACGATTGCGGCGCTGTCGCTCAGGCTCGCCGACAAGCTGAAGCACGAACTCTGACGGAGACCCGCCACCATGCCGAACCCGAGGTCTCGCTTCTTCAAACCCGCCGACCCGCGCCGCTGGCCCAGGCGCATGGCCGCCTTGGCGGCGCTGTTTTCGCTATTTGCGCTTTATCTCGCGTGGTACGCGTCGGCGGATCCGGACCCGTCGCCGGCCGACGAATCGCCGATTGCGCTCGCGGCCGCCGAGGGGCCGGCAAGCGGTGCGACGGCCGCGAGCGGCGAAGCCGCGCTGCAAGGCGATGCGGCAGGCGCGGGGCTCGTGAAGCGCGGCGAATATCTCGCGCGCGCGGGCGACTGCATCGCCTGCCACACGGCGGACAAGACGCGCCCGTTCGCGGGCGGCGTGTCTATCTCGACGCCGTTCGGCACGATCTACACGCCGAACATCACGCCCGACCCGGACACCGGCATCGGCCGCTGGACCGATGCCGACTTCCTGCGCGCGATGCATGAGGGCATCGGCAAGGGCGGCGAGCATCTGTATCCGGCGTTTCCGTATCCGGAGTACACGCGCGTGACCGAGCACGACGTGCTGGCGATCCGTGCCTACCTGAACACGGTCGAGCCGATCCACTACGCACCGCCGCGCAACGAGTTGAGCTTTCCATTCAATCTGCGCTGGCTGATGGTCTTCTGGAACCTCTTCAATTTCGACGAAGGCCGCTTCGTGCCGGACCCGAAGCAAAGCGCGGAATGGAACCGCGGCGCGTATCTGGTCGAAGGTCTCGCGCATTGCGAGGAATGCCATACGCCGCGCAACATCATGCAAGGGCTGAAATCGGCCGATCGCCTCTCGGGCGCGACGATGGCGGGCTGGCATGCGTTCAACATCACGCCCGACAAGACGAGCGGCATCGGCGCGTGGAGCGGCGGCGACCTGACGCGCTATCTGTCGACCGGCTCGGCGCCCGGGCGCGCCAATGCCGCGGGGCCGATGGCGCAGGTCGTCGAGGACAGCACGCAGTACCTGAACGACGAGGACCTGCGCTCGATCGGTGTCTATCTGCGTTCGCTGCCGCCTGTCGCGGGCGGCGAGACGCGCGCGCGCGACCAATGGGGCAAGCCCGTCCAGGACGACGTGACGAACCTGCGCGGCGCGAAGATCGCGGGCGTCGACGGGGCGCAGCTCTTCGTCGCGAACTGCGCAAGCTGTCACGCGTGGAGCGGGGAGGGCGTCGGCGCGAGTGCGCCGGGGGCGTATCCATCGCTGATCCATAACAGCGTCGCGGGCGCGGGCGATGCGAGCAATCTCGCGATGGTGATCCTGCACGGCGTGACACGGACCACGAAGGATGCCGACGTGCTGATGCCCGAATTCGCGTCGCAATTGACCGACGATCAGGTGGCGGCGATTTCGACCTATGTGACCCGGCAGTTCGGCAACCCGGCCGCGACGATCACGGTTGACCAGGTGGCGAAGCTGCGCGGGCAGCAACAATGACGGATTGCCGCGTGATTTCGCATGGGCCGCGCAAAATATGCCGGCCCATGCGGCGCCAAATAGCAGGCATGTTGCGTAAAGCCTACACGGTGCGCGCGAAAGTCCAGGCAGGATCGGCAAACGCGCCGCCGCTGCCGCCGAAACGCTCGGCATGCCGCAGACGTGTCACGCGCGGCGCACTATGATGCGCATATGGATACCGAACTTTTCCCCGTCGTGTGCCATCACCCTTCCAATGCGGAAGGGCGCGATTTCGTGGTGGGCGACCTGCACGGCTGTGTCGATGCGCTGCGTTATCTGCTGCGGGAAATCGCGTTCGACCCCGCGAGAGACCGTCTATTCTCGGTCGGTGACCTGATCGATCGCGGCAGCCAGTCCGAGGACGCACTCGCGTTGCTCGACAAGCCTTGGTTCTACACTGTGCTCGGCAACCACGAAGAAGCGTTGTGCGCGGTCGTCGAAGGCACGATGCGGCGCAACTGGTGGTACGGCATCGGCGGCGCATGGGCCGATGCGCTCTCAGAGGCTCAATTGCTGGCCTACGCGCGACGTCTGCGGGAGCTGCCGCTCGTGCGCGTGGTGGGCAGCGGCGCAGCGCGCTTCAACATTCTGCATGCCGAATTTTTTGGCAGCGACGCGGAGTTGGACTCGGGCGACTTCAGCGATCACGTGCGCCAGCAAATGCTCTGGGGACGCGAACTGGCGCTCGGCAACACCGATCCCGAGCGGCAGGCCGGGCTCTCGATCACCTACTGCGGACACACGCCGATGCGCGACATGGGGCGCATCGGTTCGCAGGTGTTCGTCGATACCGGCGCCTTCGCGCTGACCGGCAAGCTGACGATCACCGAGGCGCTGACGTCGCGCGTCTGGTCGGTATCGCTCGATACCGCGCTGGCGGAAGGGGCGGCGCAGATCGCGCTGCCGTGACTTCGCCGGTTGCGCGCGCCATGCATCAACCCACTTGATTCAGCTCGAACACGCTGTCGATGGCGCTGCCGTTCCAGTTGTATTCCAGATACGCGGCGTGATGGCAGTCGCGCAGGAGCGTCGTCCTGAACGCCGCGAGACATTCGCCGCCCTGCGTATCGCGCACCGACGGATAGGCAATGCCCGCCACCCCCGCGCCGCGCACCGCGCGCCCGAGCGCCTGGCCGGCCGCGTAGCCGGTGGGCGACAGCACGGCCGGATCGAGCTCCGCGTGAGCGCGCAAATCGACGGCCTCGCCCTCTGCGATCACCGTGTAAAGACGCATCTGCTGGCGCATCGGCGCTTCGTGGGTGGCGGCGAGGAAATTGCCGGTGTGAAAGCGCGTTTCGGCGATCGCGGTGCGGCGCTCGCGCGCGCAATAGAACACGCCATAGGAACCGTCCGAAAAGCGGCTGCCGAGCGGATTCAGATGCGTGAACGCCGCCATGATCGGCCCGTAGCCCGGCCCGAAGCGGCGCTCTTCGAGCGGCACGAGGTCGAGCTCGCCGACCTCGGTGCGCAGGCGGTCGTTGGTCATCGCCTCGAGCGCGTAGAGTGCGTCGAAATCCTCGGGCGACGCGACGCGGTCGAACAGGTTCACTGCCGGAAAGCGCGTGGGAATCACGCGATAGGCGGGCGACCAGTCGAGCGGCGTGATCGGCAACGAGCGCCAGTGGTCCTGCCAGTTCGTCTCCGTCACGCCCAGCCGCCCCGCATCGCATCGAGATACTGACGCACCGCGACGAGATCGCTGATGTTGCCGGCGAGCATGCGGTCGAGCGCGCGCTTGCCGCCGAACGGCGGCGCGCTGTTCGGGCGCTTGACCCAGCCGTCGGCGGCCGACGGTTGCGGCAGCAGGATCTGCAGCGCCTTGTAGATGCCGAGCAGGAGCGAGAGCCGCTCGAGCGTATCGCGGCCGAGGCGGGCCGATTGGGGCGCGGACTTCCATTTGAAGAAGGTCGAGCGGCCCGGCGAGCCGAGCAGGACGATTTGTTCTTCGACCGACAAATCCCAATCGCGCGCGATGTTGAAGAACGCGCGCAGGCCGGCCGCGGACATTTCGCCGAGCGATGCGGCGGGATGCGGCGACGAGTCGCGTGCGGGCGGCGACAGGTGGGCGGCAGACGACATGGTGTGATCTCTAAATGAACTATGTGTAGATATTAGTCCATTTGTGGATAAATTCAAGGCTGAGCAGTTGAGCATGGTGTGGCGCGGCGTCGCGTATTGCGCCGCTCGGATTTCGTGTCATACGATTCTCCGATCCCATGGCGAACGAGTCATCCTGACCAGATCGCCGAGCCATTCTTTCCCGATGCGAGACCGAGCCCATGGCAATCACGATTCGACAGATCGAAACGCGCGACGAGGCGCGCTGGCGCGAACTCTGGGATGCCTACACGCGCTTCTACGAACGAGAGCCCGGCGAAGCGATCACGCGCCACGCCTGGGCGCGCATTTTCGATCCGGCGTCGCCCGTTTTCGCGATCGTCGCCGAAGATGAAGGCGGTAAGGTGATCGGCATCGCGAACTATCTCGTCCACGAGAGCACGTCGCTGCTCACGCCGGTCTGCTACCTGCAGGATTTGTACGTCGACCCGCAAGCGCGCGCGGCGGGCGTGGGCAAGCAGTTGATCGACTGGCTCGTCGAGGAGATGCGCCGGCGCAACTGGTCGCGCCTCTACTGGAATACGAAAGAGAACAACTACCGGGCCAGGGCGCTGTACGACAAGTACACGCCGCACAGCGGCTTTGTCCGCTATGTGATCGACAACCCGGACAGGTGATGCCGTTGCGGCGGCTTGTCGCTCGCGTTTGGCTTGAGCGGGGGTGTCAGCCCGGTTTCATCGCGTTGGTCAGCACCCGCAAGATCTCGATACCGCGCGCCTCGCGCACGCGCGAGTACATGACGACGTGGGAATCCGGCAGTGCCGGCAGCCCGAGCCGGCTGCCGATGTCGACGAGGCTGCGCGGCGCGACCCGCCTCGCCAGCGCCGAGACAGCGAGCCCGGCCGCGACCGCCGCGCTGGCGGCCGCCACGCCGCCGCCGACGAAGACCTCGTTCCACGCCACGTCCGCCGCATCGAGCGCGCGCAGCGCCACTGCTCGCACCTTGCAGGGCGCCGTCTGCATCGCGAGCGGCAGCGGCTCGCCGGCGCGCGGCTCCCAGCCCGGCGCGGCGAGCCACGCAAGCGGCTCGGTGAAGAGCAGTTGCCCGCCCTCGGGCGGACGTTCCTCGTCGGGCTCGAAGCGCACGATGACCGCATCGATCAGCCGCTCGTCGTACTGATCGAGCAAGGCGCTCGACAAGCCAAGGTGCATCTCGATCACGAGCCCCGGATCGTGGCGGTGCAGCGTGGCGAGCAGCGCCGGCAGTTCCGGGCCGGCGACGTGCTCGCTCAAACCGATCGCCAGCCGCCGCGGCTCGACGGCCAGCGTGCCGAGCGCGCGCTCGTGGGCGCCGAGCAGTTCGCGCGCTGCGCCGAGAAACGCGCCGCCTTCGGCCGAGAGCCGCACCGAGCGTGGCGTGCGCTCGAGCAACTGCTTGCCGAGATACGCCTCCAGTCGCTTGAGCTTGAGGCTCACGGCCGACTGGGTCGTATCGAGCAAATCGGCGGCGCGCGTGAAGCTGCGCAAATCGGCGACCAGGACGAACGCGCGAACTGCGTCGATATCGAGCATTTTCATTTCAGAATGAAATGGATGAAATCATCAATGATGCCTGTTTATTATGGCAGGCGTGTCCTAACCTGCAAGCGCTATCACCGACAGGAGGTCGACATGCCGTTCACTCGCATTGCCGTGCGCGCGGGCAAGCCCGCCGCGTACAAGAAGGCGCTCGTCAGCGGAATTCAGCGCGCGCTGATCGAAACGTTCAGCGTTCCCGAAGACGATTTCTTCATGGTCATCAACGAATACGATGCGGACAGCTTCGTTTTCGGCCGCAACTATCTGGGGATCGCGCGCAGCGACGATCTCGTGATCATTCAGGTCACCGCGAACTCGACGAGGGGCGTGGCGGAGAAGAAGAAACTCTATGCGGCGATAGCCGCCAATCTGGCGGAAAGCCCCGGCGTGCGGGGCGAAGACGTGTTCGTGAACGTTGTGGAGGTGTCCAGGGAGAACTGGTCTTTTGGCCTTGGAGCCGCGCAGTACGCGTGACGATTCCGGGTTCGTGCCGGAATGGTGGAAAGACCCGCGCCGAACCCGAATTCCGCGCTTCGGATATTCATTCCAACCCGATGAATGGAGTCACGAACGGGCAGCGGCATCGACGCCGACGGCCATGGCGGCGCGCTGTCGAATCCGCGCTACCTCGGGCAGGCCGCTCTTGCCGGGCTTGGTGCGCCGTGTAACATGAGCAAAGACCGTTCGCCCCCTTTATTTGCGGTTCGAGGCTGGCGGACGGCACCGACTCGAAATGCCCCGGAGGGGAGCGCTCATGTCTCGTGTCGTCGAAATCTCGCTGGACATGCCCGCGATGGCCGCGTGCGAGTGGCTTCAGCAGGCGGTAGAGGTAGCGGCTGACCAAGCCGGCAAGGACCAGGCCGGCAAGGCCGACAAGAAACCCACCGCCCGGCGGGCGAAGCAAAACCCCGCTGCCGGCGGTGCCGGAGAGGCGTTGGCGAATGCGCTCGATCGATCCGGCAAGTTTTCTTCCGTGTCCGCGCGCACGCGGCTGACGATCCATCCGCTGGCGCTGAGCCGCAAGCTCACGGAGGCCGGATGGCGGACGATGGCAGAGGTTTCGCCTGGCGGACGCCGGATGCTCGTTTCGCGCCGCGAAACTCATGCGCCCGCCGTGACGGTGCGTGAATTCTTCGTGGACGCGCCGCTCGAGGCCAGTGCGGCCATCATGCAGCACTTGACCGTGCCGTCCGAATTGCGGGAGGCGTTGGACGAAGAAGGCGCTCAGGTGTCCTTGCCGGCGGCGGTGCTTGAATTTCATCGCACGACCTGGCGCTGGACGTCGGAAGACGGCCACGCCGTCGACGTCGTATTGAACGACGCCTTCGATGCGACGCCCGAAGCCATGCCGCATTTTTGCGAGCTGCTGCTGTCGTCGTCCTGCCCGAACGCTGACGAAACGCTGTCCGACGGCGAGCAGCCAGACCCGCTGGCGCGCGCCGTGCACGCGCTTTTTGCCGTAGCGGAAGCACTGGTTGCCGAACTTCCCGTTTTCCCCGTCCTGAGCGACGCGCTCGAGCGCACCCTGCGCGCTCCGGCCGCGGAAGAGCCGGTACGCGCCATTCCCGTCGATCTCCTCGACCTCCACACGCCGCATGCCGCGCTGATCGCGATCGGCGCCAACATCGCGCAACAGTGGTTCGGCAACGAGCGTGGCGTGCACGAGACCGCGACCATCGAGTTCGTCCATCAGATGCGCGTCGCACAGCGCCGCCTGAGGACGGCGATGCGGATCTTCTCGGGCTGGACCGATGCGGACTGGACGACGCGCGTCGCCCCCGGCCTCAAATGGCTCGGCGACCTGCTCGGCGAAGCGCGCGATCTCGACGTCTTCACCGATTCGACGCTGCCTGCTCTCGCCGCTGCCGATACCGACGCGTCCGCGTGGTCGGCGGTGCTGGCCTCGGCCGATGCCCGCCGGCTCGCGGCGCGCGGCCGTCTACAGGCGGCGATGCGCTCGCGCCGCTACGCGCAGCTGTCGCTCGCGTGGCTCGCCTGGCTTGCCAGCTTGCCGATGCGCGGCGCGCCGGAGGCGCTCGCCGACACCATCTTGCACGCGTTCGTGGCCAAGCGCGTGCGCAAGCACTTCCGGCGCCTGGCCGACACGGCAAAGCTGCCGGAGCTCGATGCCGCCGCGCGCCATCGCCATCGCATCGAGGCCAAGCGCCTGCGCTACATACTGGAGTTCTTCGAGTCGATCGCTTCGGGACGCACACGCCGCGACGTCGCCAAGACCTTGCAGCGCATCCAGAGCGTGCTCGGCGACGGCAACGATGCCGTGGTCGCGCTGCGTCTTCTCGAACAGCTCGACATCACGCCCTACCAGCGCGGCTTCGCCCGCGGCTGGAGCCAGGCGGTCGGCCACTGGACGGCGCAAGAGGGCGAGCGTCTGCTGCGTACGCTCGAAGAGCCGCGCATCAAGGGTGGGGCCTAGCGCCGCGCTCGGTGCCGACTTCGCGCGTGACACAGCCGATATAATCGATTGCCACCTGGATCGCTTTTAACCCATGCCCCGTTCTTCTTCCCCGACATCGTCCGACTCTACCGGCGAGGCGCTCGAACTCGACGGCTCCGTCTGGTTGCGCGCGGGACACGAAACGCTCGGCGGCGCGGCGCGCATTGCGCTGCTCGAAGCGATCGGGGAGACCGGCTCGATCACCGGCGCGGCGAAAGCGGTCGGCATGAGCTACAAGGCCGCATGGGACGCCATCGACACCATGAACAACCTCGCCGGCGAACCGCTCGTGATGCGCGCGGCGGGCGGCAAGGGCGGCGGCGGCACCACGCTGACGCCGCGCGCAGTCCGCCTGATCGCGACGTTCCGGGCGATCGAGCGCGAACATCGCAAATTTGTTGAACATGCCAGCGCGGCAATCGAAGGCTTTGCCGGCGACTGGGGCCTGATTGGGAGAATCGGCATGAAAACGAGCGCACGCAATCAACTGGCTGGAACCGTCGCGTCGATCAAGCTCGGCGCCGTCAACGACGAGGTCTCGCTCGCCTTGCCCGGCGGCCACACCATTGTCGCCACCGTGACGCACGAGAGCACCGAGTCGCTCGGCCTCGCGCAAGGCGCGGCGGCGTTCGCGCTGATCAAGGCGTCGTCGGTATTGCTGCTGGTCGATGATGCGGGAGGCGCGCCGCTCAAGATCTCCGCGCGCAATCAGCTGCGCGGCGCCGTCTCGAAGCTGACGCGGGGGGCGGTGAATGCCGAGGTGTCGCTCGTGCTCGCCGGCGGCACGGTGGTGACGGCGATCATCACCAATGAGAGCGTCGATGCGCTGGGGCTGGCCGAGGGCGTGCCGGCGGTGGCCGCGTTCAAGGCGTCCAGCGTGATTCTTGGCGTGAGCGGCTGAAATATTGCGAAGGGCCGTGCGGCCTTGGCTGCACGGTGTGATCGAAACCGTCCGCCCGGCAGTCGATACCAGGCGGACGCGCCGTCATGCATCGGACGGCGGATGCGACACCGGCTGCGTGTTCTGCTCGATTGCAGCCGGGCGCGGATTGTCGCGGCCCGCTTTCCAGCGGGCCCGGATGAACGGGCGCTCGTGGCCCGACAAATGAAGCGCGATATGGGTGATCCAGCGCTGGGTCGGCACCCGCACATCGTGCAGCGCCATCGTGAGCACCATGAGACTCACCGCGACCGGCACAGCGCGTAGCTGACCGGGCTTCGCATCCCACGACCACCAGATGAACACCACTGCGGCCAGCGAGCCGACGATGCAGCCCGCCACTGCTTCGGACGGCGAATGCGCGTCGAGCACGACGCGCGAGAGCCCGACCGCGAGCCCGGCAGCGAGCCCGAGTGCGACGCCTGCGAGGCGAACCGGCCGCTGCGCGGGCAGCAGCATCAGGAACAGCGCGACGGGATAGACCGCCGTCGACAGCATCGCATGTCCGCTCACGCCAGTGAAATCGAGCTCGCGCACGCCGACACCCCAGCCGAGGAACGCGATCTTGGTCAGCGCGACGACGCCGATGGCAAGCCCGAGCAGCCCGAGCCAGGCGGTCGCGAGCCGCCACGTATAGCCGAGCGCGAGCCAGAGCGCGATGGCGATGGCGAGGGGCAGCGTGAGACCTGCGCCGCCGAAGCGCGTGATCGAAAGCCAGAGGTGAAGCGGTAGGTCAGGCATGAAACCAGGGGCGCGCGAGGCGCACGGCCAGTCGGAAGGTTAAATTCTTAACGCGCGACGGGATCAAAGCGACTACAACGAATAACGAAATGCGACGCGTAAACAGAAGTATAGCGACGGCGCCTGTGTCACCGGCGCGCTTCGTGATGGCGCACACACAAGCTGCGCGCGCGCCGCAGGCGGGCGCAGCTTGCGAACGTGAACCTCCAAACCGATCGGCGGTCTCTCAAAAATAGTGTTATGGTGCATTGCACCATGCTTGCCGTTTACTCGATTGGACCTGCCCCTATTTTTAGCGAGCCGACTCGATGGCCAAAAGCCTGACGAAGACGTGGTTGAGCGGCTTGAAGCGCCTTCTGGCGATTCAAGCGGAACCCGCGCAAAAGCGCGCCAAGCGTACGGGACTCAAAGCCAAGCGCCCTGCTGGGAAGCCCGAGAAGAAAGCGCGCCGGAGCGCGGCCGAAACCGCCGCGCCGCCCATGCGCGAGTCGCTTGTGCGTCCGCGGGCGGCGGCGTGGGCGAGCGGCAGCTGGACGCGCTCGTTCCACTCGGCGCCGCCGGTTCCCGGGCGGCTCGTCAATCACCTCTCGTACGGGTTGTATCTGCCGGCCGACACGTCCGGCGCGCAAGCGCTTCCGTTGGTCGTGATGCTGCATGGCTGCAAGCAGACTATCGACGAATTCGCGGAAGGCACGCGGATGAATCTCCTCGCCGACAAATTCAAGTTCGCGGTCGTCTACCCGGAGCAGTCGCGGCATAGCCACGCGCACCGCTGCTGGCATTGGTACGACGATCGCGAGCACGCGGGGCGCGGCGAGGCGCGCGCTGTGGCGTCGCTCGTCGATGCGCTCGTCGCGGAATACGGATTCGATGCCGAATGCGTGTATGCGGCGGGATTATCGGCGGGGGCTGGCCTGACCTCGTTGCTTGCGCTTCACTTCCCTGAACAGTTCGCCGCGGTCGCCCTGCATTCGGGGCCGGTGTTCGGCGACGCCCATTCCGGCATGGCCGCGATGGACGTGATGCGGCGCGGCAGCCATCACGATCCGGCGGCGCTCGTCGACAAGGCGACCGACGTCGCGGCGTATCCGGGGATGCCGGCCATCATCGTTCACGGCGACGCGGATCGCGTCGTGGCGCCGAAGAACGCCGACCAGCTGGCGCTGGAGTTTGCGCGGCTCAACAGGCTCGTCGATGCGGAGGGCGCCCGGATCGCCGGCGACGTGCGCGAGGAGCGCAAAGACGGCGTGCTCGTGCGCGACTACGTGAAGGGCGGCCGGCGCGCGGTGCGGCTATGCCGCGTCGCAGGCCTGGGGCACGCGTGGTCGGGTGGCGACGACGCCGTGCCGTTCCATTCATCGAAGGGACCGGATGCGAGCGCGTTGATCTGGGACTTTTTTCAAAAGCAGCGGCGAGCGCAACTGGAGCCGACGGCCGCAAGCAAGGCCTTCTGAAGCGCGTTTCGCCGTATTCGATCCGGGCCGTTGCGTGCCGAGCACAGATTCTAAATTTGCTATTTGCGCGTCCTAGGGTTTTCCCTATAATAGGGGTTATTCCCTAGGCATTAACGCTTAGTCAAATTTGGAGTCCACCATGTACTTGCTGAGCCGCCTGTTCCTGTTCCTGACGAAGTCCACTGAGCAACGCATCAAAGAGCACAACGACGCGTACCTCGCCGAAGCGACGGATCTGTACGATCTCGAGTTCCGCATGCGCAAGATCGATCGCGAAGCTGCTGTTGCCTACCCGTCGTGGATGGTGCAGCGCTAAGACGCGCTGACGAGCCGAGAAGGCTCGTTTGAAGAAGTGCAAACGCAAGCCGGCCCGCACGCCGGCTTATTGCGTTTCAATAATCCTTTCTCTCGTCATCAGGCTGCAGGCGTGTCAGGCTGATCCGCCTTCTCGGGTGTTTGCATGCCGAAGCAGCCGCGATAAGTGGCGTAGAACGAGCAATAGAGCATCGTCGTCAGGATGACCGACGCGGGCATCAGTACCGCGAGCGCGTACTCGGCCGCGCCGAGCGCCTGCATCAGCGCCGACAGCCCGAGCGACACCGTGATGGCCGATGCGAACCACAGCGCCGCATAGACGATGAACGCGCCGCGATTGCGCCAGCAGCTCACCACGCTGAAGAACATCGCCTTGACGGGCGGCACGTCGTGCCACGCGGCGAGCACCGGCGCGAACCAGAACAGCATCGAGACGGGGATGTAGAAGCCCAGAGCGACCAGCACAGCAAGCGGAATTGCGCTGTTCGCCAGCGCTTCCGGCTCGATTTCCCCGCTGCCCATCATCACCTTGAACAGCATGCCGCCGTCCGCGAGCGCGGAGCCCGCGAACACGAGCGCCATCGCCGCGATGTAAAGCACGCCGAGCACCATCAGCCGCCGCGCGACCACTGCGCCATACGAGCGAAAACCGTCGACGAGGATGGTCGGAAACACCGGCTTGCCGGCGATCGTATCGCGGCACGCGGCCATGAAGCCGACCGCGACGCCCGGAATGAACGCGAGCGGCAGCACCGTGCCGACTACCGGAATCCTCGACACGAGCGTCATCGCGATGAGATAGGTGAAGAAAATCGTGAGGAACGCGAGGGGGTTTTTGCGGAACAGCCAGACGCCTTGCCGGAACCACACATAGCCGTTTTTTGCGGGAACTTCGATCAGTTGCATGATTAGACGCCCGGGAGCGCGGCGCCTTTCAGGCGTTCGCGCAGGATGCGCTCGAAATGGGTGGGATCGTGCGGCTTGAGCATTTCGGCGGCACGCGGCATGTGGAAATCATACAGGCGCGATACCCAGAAGCGATATGCGCCGGCGCGCAGCATGTCGCTCCAGTGGCGGCGCTCGTCGGACGTGAACGGGCGCACGGTCTGATAAGCGCGCAGCAAGGCCTCGACGCGCGCGGCATCCAACTGCCCGGTCGCGAGATCGATGCACCAGTCGTTGACGGTGACGGCCACGTCGAAGAGCCACTTGTCGCAGCCCGCGAAGTAGAAGTCGAAGAAGCCGCCGAGACGCACTTCGTGGCCGGTGCCCGGCTCGGCGTGCGCGAACAGGACGTTGTCGCGGAACAGGTCGCAGTGGCATGGGCCTTCGGGCAGCGCGGCGTAGTCGCTCGAGGCAAAGAAGGCCTGCTGATGCGCAAGCTCGCTCAAGAGCAGCGTGCGCTCCTCATCGCTGATGAACGGCAGCACGGACGGCACAGTCTCCTGCCACCACGGCAGGCTGCGCAGGTTCGGCTGATGGTGCGGGAAATCGCGGCCGGCGAGGTGCATGCGCGCGAGCATCTGGCCGACTTCGACGCAGTGCTCCACCTTCGGCGCGAGTCGCGCAGTGCCTTCGAGCTTCGTGACGATCGCCGTGGGCTTGCCGTGCAGTATGCCGAAGAGGGCGCCGTCGTCGCGCGGCACGGGGTCCGGCACCGGTACGCGATGCGACGCGAGGTGGCGCATCAGGTCCAGATAGAACGGCAACTGCCCGGCGGTCAGCTTTTCGAAGATGGTGAGAACGTATTCGCCGCGCGTCGTCGTCAGAAAAAAATTGCTGTTTTCGATGCCGGACTGGATGCCGCGAAAATCGACGACATCGCCGAGATCGTAGTGGCGCATCCATTGCGCGAGTTCTTGTTCGGTGACAGCGGTGAATACGGCCATGCAGGAAACTTCGGAATCGGGTTGGTCGGACCGGCGTTCGCGGCCGGTGCGGGAATGTGCGGCTGACTTGCTGAAGGGCGGCTGGCCCCGTGACATGTGCTGCGGGTTAGGGCGTGCGCGCGAGTCCTGTGCGTCGTGCCCGCGCGGCGCCGAGATGTCCGCATCAGGCTCGCCGGCTCCCTCGAGAGCTGGGCCCTGGCGGCGCCCGCCCCGCTCAATAGTGCAAGTTGATCGAAGGCAGGCGCGTGCTCGCTTGCCCGTTGTCGCGCACTTGCGGCGAGGTGTCGGCCGGCGCGCTCATCTGATAGTGCGTGCCGAAATTCGAGCGCACGTCGATCTCGACAGGCTTGCCTTTGTCGCGGTACTCGGTGATTTCGGTGCCGTTCGGGGTCTTTTCGTAGTAGCTCGGCGTGCGCGGCACGTTGATGTCGACTTTCGACGAGACTTCCGCCGCCGGGCGATTGATGACCTCCAGGTCGGGCAGGCCGGCCGCGTAGTTGGCAGCGTTAGCCTGCGCGCGGGCTTGGGCGTCGTCGGCGGGCTGAGCCGCCACGGCGACGCCGCCAAAGACGAGCAGCGCGGCAACGGCGACAGGAAGATGCGGCTTCATGGTGATTCTCCAAAAGAGTGTCCGAATTCTAGCAAATACGTATCCGTCCCCGGCGTACGCCATCGAGTTATTTTGCGCCGCCGCGCCACGTGCTGCACGGGCGCGGGCCTTGTGCGGCGCGGGTGCGACAGCGCACGGCGTGTCGTCAGTGCGAGATGGTTCCGTGGTAATGTCGTCTCATTAAGCGAGGCGAATGAAGATGAAGAACGATCTGACGCACAACGGCAGGCCCGGGCTGCCTCCTGATTTTCCCACTGAAGCCTTTACTGACGCCGCGGACGCCGTCGCGCGCTTGTCCGCTGTCTACGAATCCAACACTGCGTTCTTGCGCGACGCGTTTGCGCGCTACCGGCGCAACGAAGTGTTCGACCATCACGTGCGTGCCTGCTATCCCTTCGTGCGCATTCGCACCGAGGTCAACACCAACATCGACTCGCGCCGCTCTTATGGCTTCGTCGCGGGCCCGGGCGTCTTCGAGACGACGGTGACGCGGCCGGACCTGTTCGGCAATTACTATCGCGAGCAGTTGCGGCTGCTGGCGAAGAACCATCATGTGCTGATCGACGTCGGCGTGTCGGACAAGCCGATTCCGATTCACTTCGCGTTCGCGGAAGGGATCCACCTCGAGGGCGAGCTCGGCCGCGACAAGCTGACGATGATGCGCGACGTGTTCGATACGCCGGACCTCGCGCAGCTCGACGACCGCATCGTGAACGGCACCTATGAGCCTGGCCCCGGCGAGCCGCATCCGCTCGCGCTGTTCACGGCGCCGCGCGTGGATTTCTCTCTGCACCGGTTGCGGCACTATACGGCGACGTCGCCGACGCATTTCCAGAACTACGTGCTCTACACGAACTATCAGTTCTACATCGACGAGTTCGTCAAGCTCGGCCGCGAGCTGATGTCCCATACCGACGATGCCGAGCTGCGGGCGTATCGGAGTGAGTACACATCGTTCGTCGAACCGGGCGATGTGATCACCTACAACGCGAACCTCGACGAGCAGCCCAACGAAGGCAGGGGCACTGCGCCCGCGCGCCTGCCGCAGATGCCCGCGTATCACTTGAAGCGCGCGGACGGCAGCGGCATCACGATGGTCAACATCGGCGTGGGGCCGTCTAACGCGAAGACGATCACCGATCACATCGCCGTGCTGCGTCCGCATGCGTGGGTGATGCTTGGGCACTGCGCGGGGCTGCGCAATACGCAGCGCCTCGGCGACTACGTGCTCGCGCACGGCTATGTGCGCGAGGACCACGTGCTCGACGCGGACCTGCCGCTGTGGGTGCCGATTCCCGCGCTCGCTGAAGTGCAGGTGGCCCTGGAGCGGGCGGTCGCGCAGGTGACGCTGCTCGAAGGCGCGGAGTTGAAGCGCGTGATGCGCACGGGAACCGTGGCGAGCGTTGACAACCGCAACTGGGAACTGCGCGACCATCGCGAGCCGGTGCAGCGTCTGTCGCAAAGCCGGGCGATCGCGCTCGACATGGAAAGCGCGACGATTGCCGCCAACGGCTTCCGCTTCCGTGTGCCGTACGGCACGCTGCTATGCGTGTCGGACAAGCCGCTTCACGGCGAGCTGAAGTTGCCCGGCATGGCCGATCAGTTCTATCGCGCGCAAGTCGACCAGCACTTGCAGATCGGCGTCAAGGCGATGGAGCTGCTGCGGATGAACGGGCTCGACCGCTTGCACAGCCGCAAGCTGCGCAGCTTTGCCGAGGTGGCGTTTCAGTAAGGGCGGGTAAGGTGGCGGCGCGCCTGAAGAGGCTGGCGCGCCGTGTAGACAGGTGATGCGGCGCGCGGCGCGCGGCGGGCAAGGCGAACGAAACACATGTTGCGCTCGCCTTGCAACGACGGCTTGTCGATCACAAATAGAACATCCGGTCCTCGTCCGACTTGGCCGCGTGCGGTTCGGCCTCTTCGCGGTCCTCGTAGAACGACAGCACCGCTTCGAGCACCTGGTCGGGATCGTCGATCACCTGCATCAGCTTCATGTCTTCGGGATTGATGAGGCCCATCGGCACGAGCGCCGATTCGAACCAACTGAGCAGGCCTTTCCAGAACTCCGCGCCCACGAGAATGATCGGCACGTGGCGCGACTTCTTCGTCTGAATCAGCGTGAGCACTTCGGCGAGCTCATCGAGCGTGCCGAAGCCGCCAGGCATCACGATCACGGCGTCCGAGTTCTTGACGAAGGTGACCTTGCGCGTGAAGAAGTGGCGAAAGCGCAGCGAGATGTCCTGCCATTGATTGCCCGATTGCTCGTGCGGCAGCTCGATGTTCAGGCCGACCGACGGCGCCTTGCCCGCATGCGCGCCCTTGTTGGCTGCTTCCATGATGCCGGGGCCGCCGCCGGAGATCACGGCGAAGCCCGCGTCGGACAGTTTTCGCGCGATGACGGTGGCGAGCTTGTAGTGAGGCGAGGTCGGTTTCAGACGCGCCGAGCCATAGATGCTGACGGCCGGGCGGATCTCCGAGAGGTACTCGGTCGCCTCGATAAACTCTGCCATAATCGTGAACATCTGCCACGATGCGCGGGCCTTCTTGGCTGTCGCGCGTTCTTGATCTGCGAGCGATCGCAGACTCGGTATCACTTTTCTCTTGTTCATAATGCCTGAAGAACGAAACCTGAAAGGTAAGACCCTGCTATTGGTCGACGGTTCGAGCTATCTCTATCGGGCCTACCATGCAATGCCTGATTTGCGCGGCCCGGATGGAGGACCGACGGGTGCGCTGTACGGAATCATCAACATGTTGCGGCGCATGCGCAAGGAAGTCACGGCAGAGTATAGCGCGTGCGTGTTCGATGCCAAGGGCAAGACGTTCCGCGACGACTGGTATCCCGAGTACAAGGCCAATCGCCCGTCGATGCCCGAAGACCTCGCGCGGCAGATCGAGCCGATCCACGTCGCGGTGCGCGCGCTCGGCTGGCCGCTCTTGATGGTCGAAGGCGTCGAGGCCGACGACGTGATCGGCACGCTCGCCACGCAAGCCGAGGCGCAGGGCATGAAGGTGATCGTTTCCACCGGCGATAAAGACCTGGCGCAGCTGGTCAGCGATCATGTCACCCTCATCAATACGATGACGAACGAGACGCTCGATCGTGACGCCGTCATCGCGAAGTTCGGCGTGCCGCCCGAGCGGATCATCGATTACCTGTCGCTGATCGGCGATACCGTCGACAACGTGCCGGGCGTCGACAAGTGCGGCCCGAAGACGGCGGTCAAATGGCTCGCGCAATACGAGACGCTCGATGGCATCGTCGCACATGCGGGCGAAATCAAAGGTGCGGTAGGGGACAATCTGCGCCGCGCGCTCGATTTCCTGCCGATGGCGCGCAAGCTCGTCACGGTCGAGCGCGCGTGCGATCTGAATGGGCACGTCGAGTCGATCGATGCGTCGCTCGCCACGCATCCCGAAGCGCTTGAGGCGTTGCGCGATATTTTCGTGCGTCACGGCTTCAAGACCTGGCTGCGCGAGGTCGAGACGGTGCAGGCGCAGCAGCAGGCGCCTGAAGGCGCGAACGGCATGAATGGCGCGAGCGGCGCGCAGGCGGCGGCCGAGGCCGCAGGCGAGCAGCCTGCGCTGGCGTTCGACGTGCCGCGCCACTACGAGACTGTGCAGACCTGGGAGCAGTTCGACGCGTGGCTCGCGAAGATCGATGCGGCCGCGCTGACGTCGTTCGATACCGAGACCACGGCGCTCGATCCGATGGTCGCGCAGATCGTGGGCCTCTCGCTCGCTGTGGAGCCGGGGAAAGCGGCCTATGTGCCGCTCGCGCATCGAGGCCCCGATGCGCCCGTGCAGTTGCCGCGCGACGAAGTGCTGGCGAAGCTCAAGCCATGGCTTGAAGATGCCGCCAGGAAGAAGGTCGGCCAGCACTTGAAGTACGACGAGCAAGTGCTCGCCAACTACGGCGTCGAGCTGAACGGCGTCGAGCATGACACGATGCTCGAATCGTACGTGCTCGAATCGCACCGCTCGCACGACATGGACAGCCTCGCGTTGCGCCATCTCGGCGTGAAGACGATCAAGTACGAAGACGTGGCGGGCAAGGGCGCGCAGCAGATCGGCTTCGACGAAGTGCCGCTCGAGACGGCCGCCGAGTACGCCGCGGAAGACGCGGACATCACGCTGCAGCTCCATCAAGCGCTCTATCCGCAGATCGAGCCCGAGCCGGGTTTGCTGCGCGTTTATCGCGACATCGAGATTCCGACCTCCCGCGTGCTGCGGCGGATGGAGCGCAACGGCGTCCTGATCGACGCCGAGCGGCTGCGCCAGCAGAGCAATGAGATCGCTGTGCGGCTCGTCGAGCTCGAACGCGAGGCTTATGAGCTGGCCGGCGGCGAGTTCAACATGGGCTCGCCCAAGCAGATCGGGCAGATTTTCTTCGAACGGCTGCAACTGCCGATCGTCAAGAAAACGCCGAGCGGCGCACCGTCGACCGACGAAGAAGTGCTGCAGAAGCTTGCCGAGGACTACCCGCTGCCGAAGCTGCTGCTCGAGCATCGCGGCCTGTCGAAGCTCAAGTCGACCTATACCGACAAGCTGCCGCGCATGGTCAACGCCAAGACCGGACGCGTCCATACGAACTACGCGCAAGCCGTCGCGGTGACGGGCCGGCTCGCCTCGAACGATCCGAACCTGCAGAACATCCCCGTGCGCACGGCCGAAGGCCGGCGCATCCGCGAGGCATTCATCGCGCCTCCGGGCTGCAAGCTCGTGTCGGCGGACTATTCGCAGATCGAGTTGCGCATCATGGCGCACATCTCGGGCGACGAGTCGCTGTTGCGCGCGTTCGCCAACGGCGAGGACATTCACCGGGCGACAGCCGCCGAGGTCTTCGGCGTGACGCCGCTCGAAGTCACGAGCGACCAGCGCCGCATCGCCAAGGTCATCAACTTCGGCTTGATCTACGGGATGAGCTCGTTCGGGCTCGCGTCGAACCTCGGCATCACGCGCGATGCCGCCAAGCTCTACATTGACCGCTACTTTGCCCGCTATCCCGGCGTGGCAAGCTACATGGACGGCACGCGCGCGAGCGCGAAGGAGAAAGGCTACGTCGAAACCGTGTTCGGGCGCCGCCTCTGGCTACCCGAGATCAACGGCGGCAACGGCCCGCGCCGCCAGGCCGCCGAGCGCGCCGCGATCAACGCGCCGATGCAGGGCACGGCGGCCGATCTCATCAAGCTGTCGATGATCGCGGTGCAGGGCTGGCTCGACGAGCAGAAGACCGGCACGCGCATGATCATGCAGGTCCACGACGAACTGATCCTCGAAGTGCCCGAGGAGGAGTTGCCCGTCGTGCGCAAACGGCTGCCCGAGCTGATGTGTGGCGTGGCCGAGCTCAGGGTGCCGCTCGTCGCCGAGGTAGGGGCCGGCGCCAACTGGGAAGAGGCGCACTGAGCGCACTCCGCGCGTCCTTGTAACGCGCCTCGAAGTCATCTTCGAGGCGCGTCGGCGAATGGACGGCTAAAGCGTCAATAGCGTCGCGCGCATGACACACATGTGGCGCGGCGACTTGTTGCAAAAACGCTCTCGCCCTGACAATGGCCTATCTGGGCCGTATGTTTTCCGGCCTCGAAGATTCGCACAACCGAACGGCAACCACGGAGAGTGTCCATGCATCGTTTCATCGTCGTTGGGGGAGGCGCGGGGGGACTGGAACTGGCGACGCGTCTTGGCGATCGCTACGGCTCGAAGAAGAATGGCGGCGCGCGCGCACTGGTGACGCTCGTCGACCGCTATCCGACGCATATCTGGAAGCCCTTGCTGCACGAGGTCGCGGCCGGCAGCATGGACCCGTTCACGCAGGAGCTCGAATATGCGGCGCAGGCGCGCTGGCACGGCTTCGAGTTCCAGCAGGGCGAGCTCGCCGGGCTCGATCGCAAGGTCAAGCGGATCACGCTCGCGCCGGTTCGCGACGACGACGGCGCCGAATTGCTGCCCCAGCGCGAGCTCGAGTACGACACGCTCGTCATCGCCATCGGCAGCACGACGCATTTCTTCGGCGTGCAAGGCGCGCCCGAGCATTCGATCGCGCTCGATACCGTCCAGCAGGCCGAGCGCTTCCGCAAGCGCCTGATCGCGGCGTGCATGCGCGCGGAGCATCAGGTGCACGAGCGTGTCGAGTCTGGCGACGGCATGTCGCCGGAGAAGGAGCCGCGCATCCAGGTGGCGATCGTCGGCGGCGGGGCGACGGGCGTCGAATTGTCGGCGGAATTGCGCAACACGGCGCAGGTGTTGTCGGCTTATGGGCTGCACAAGCTCGATCCGCGGCACGACGTCGGCATCGTGCTGATCGAGGCGGGGCCGCGCATTCTTCCCGCGCTGACGGAGCGCGTGTCGAGCGCGACGGCCGAGTTGCTGACCAAGCTCGGCGTGAAGCTGATGGTCGGCGAGACCGTGGCCGAGGTCTCGCCGGGCGTCGTGCGCACGGCGAGCGGCAAGACGGTGCGCGCCGACCTGACGGTGTGGGCCGCGGGCATCAAGGCGCCGCCCGTGCTTACCAAGCTCGATGGGCTGACCGTGAACCGCCTGGGACAGCTGCAAGTACGCCGCACGCTGCAGACCGAAAACGACGACGACATCTTCGCGCTCGGCGATTGCGCCGGGTGTCCGTGGCCCGGCAACGAGCGCAACGTGCCGCCGCGCGCGCAGGCCGCGCATCAGCAGGCGAGCTTCCTGTTGAAGTCGCTCGTGAACCGGATGGAGGGCCGGCCGCTTCCCGAGTTCACGTATCGCGACTTCGGCTCGCTGGTGTCGCTCGGGCATTTCAGCGCGGTCGGCAACCTGATGGGCGGGCTGATCGGCGGGAGCATGCTGATCGAGGGGCTCTTTGCGCGCTTCATGTACATGTCGCTGTACCGGCTGCATATCGCGGCGCTGCACGGCTATCCGCGCATGATGCTCGATACCTTCGCGCACTGGCTGCGGCGCACGACGCTGCCGCGCGTGAAGCTGCACTGAGCGACGGCGGCGGGCAGGCGGATCGGACCTCGAGTCGCGCTAGTCGCTAGAATCGACTTCGCGCTTTACTGCAGATGTTTGAAGCGGGCCGCCATTGCGCGGCCCGCAAGTCGTTTCCGAACGGTTGCCGCCACTCTGCTTTCCGGCAGCCGCCAACTCTAGGAGCGCCGTATGCTGACACCCGACGTCGACAGTCTGATCCCGCATGTTCCTTTCGATCGCCGCACCTTCTTGAAAGCTGCGCTCGGCAGCGGCTTCGCCGCGTGCGTGCTGCCGGTCTCCGCGCAGACCATCCATACCGATAGCGCAGGGCTCGACGCCGGCGAAGTCGGCTTCCGCTCGGGCGGCGATCTGATTCCCGCTTACCACGCGCAACCGGCAGGCAAGACGCATCTGCCGGTGGTCATCGTGATCCACGAGATTTTCGGGGTGCACGAGCACATCGCCGATGTCTGTCGGCGCTTCGCCAAGCTCGGCTATCTGGCGATCGCGCCGAATCTGTTCTCGCGCGAAGGCGACCCGATGGCTTACCCGACCATGCAGCAGCTCAACGACCAGCTAGTGAGCAAGGTGTCCGACGAGACGGTGATGGCCGACCTCGACGCCGCCGTGCAATGGGCCGGCGAGCATGGCGGCGATTTGCGCCGGCTAGGCGTGGTCGGCTATTGCTGGGGCGGGCGCGAGGCCTGGCTCTTCGCCGAGCGCAACCCGCGCGTGAAGGCGGCGGTGGCCTGGTACGGACGCGTGGCCGGTTCGCATGGGGCGGCGACACCGGCTAACCCGATCGACCGCGTCGCGGACTTGCATGCGCCCGTGCTCGGGTTCTATGGCGGACAGGACACGAGCATCCCGCAGGACACGCTCGAGCAAATGAAAGCGCTGATCGCGCAGGGGCCGGCGGTGGCGCGGGGCTCGCAGATCGTCGTCTATGGCGATGCGGGGCACGCGTTCTTCGCGGACTATCGGCCGAGCTACCGCAAGGCCGATGCCGAGGACAGCTGGCGCCGTGCGCTCGCGTGGCTCAAGGAGCACGGCGTCGCGTAGCGCCAGATTCGACTCAGGATCGGCTTACGGATTCGGACCGGTGGCGACGGGGCGCGACGGGTCCGAGCACCATTCGCTCCACGAACCCGAGTACAGCGCCGCGCCGTGCAGCCCGGCGACTTCCATCGCCAGTGCGTTGTGGCATGCGGTGACGCCCGATCCGCATTGCAGTATCGCCTGCTCGGGCAGCTTCCCGTTCAAGACGGCGCTGAAGTCTTCCCGCAGCG
Source organism: Trinickia terrae (assembly GCF_005144415.1). Lineage (GTDB taxonomy): Bacteria > Pseudomonadota > Gammaproteobacteria > Burkholderiales > Burkholderiaceae > Trinickia_A > Trinickia_A terrae. The sequence continues at coordinate 85,490 of NZ_SWJE01000001.1, forward strand.
TGTGCGCCGGCTTGAAGCGGCCGTCCGCCGTGAGGTTGTCCCTGAAGAAGCGGTTTAGCGCGCCGGGAATGTGGCCGCCGACCGGGTCGATGGTCTCGTTCTCGCCGCGATAGCGGTCGGCGGCGCGCGCGTCGATCACCACGCGGTCATGCGTCGACAGGTTGCGCAGCACCGCTTGCACATCGACGGTCGCCACGAGCGGGGCGGCGGCCTTGAAATTGCCCGCGGCCTTGGCCGGCGCTTGCGCATCGAGCGCGAAGCCCGCGGCTTGCCAGGCTTGCAGGCCGCCGTCGAGCACCGCCGCGGAGTCGTGACCGAGCCAGCGCAGCAGCCACCAGAGACGCGCGGCGTACGCGCCGCCTTGCGCGTCGTACGCGACGATTTGCTGATTCTGATCGAGGCCATGCGCGGCGAGCGTCGCGACGAGCGCCACCCGGTCCGGCAGCGGATGACGGCCATTGGTGCCGGTCTTCGCGCCCGACAGGTCGCGGTCGAGATGCAGATAGTGCGCGCCTGGAACATGGCCTGCCGCATAGGCCTGTTCGCCTGCGCCGGTGTTGGCGAGATCGAAGCTGCAATCGAAGACAAGCACGCTGCCCGGTGCGTTGCTGATGCGTTCTGCGAGATTGGCGGCCGATATGAGAGTGGTGTAGTGGGTGTGCGGCATGACAGCTCCTGATGAGACCTGCGTCCGGCTTGCGCCGAAGGTGTCTTGTTAGTCTAAACAAAAAGACGGGCAAGAAGGGTTTCAAACCCAACTTGCCCGTCTTTTCACCTATCAGTGCTGTGCGGCCAGGCGAAGCGGCTGCCGCTTCGCTCGTGCCGCAGCCGCTCAGATCGGCCCCAGCTCGCGCCGCAGGAATTCGTGGAAGTGCTGCATGCCGTCTTCCATCGGGCTCTGGTAGGGCCCGACTTGAGACTCGCCGCGGTTCATGAGCGCGAGGCGCCCGGCGTCCATCCGCTCGCCGATTTCGTCGTCCTCGCGGGCCGTTTCCATATAGGCGGCGCGCTCGGCTTCGACGAACTCGCGCTCGAACAGGGCGATTTCTTCGGGGTAATAGAACTCGACGACGTTCGTCGTATGAGTCGGGCTGCGCGGAATCAGCCACGACACGACGAGCACGTGCGGATACCACTCGATCATGAGGCCCGGGTAGTACACCATCCAGATCGCGCCGAATTCGGGCGGCTCGCCGCCGCGGAAGCGCAGCACCTCGTCGTGCCATTTGCGGTACGTCGGGCTGCCCGGCTTCGCGAGCGCATTGTGCACGCCGACCGTCTGCACGCTGTACCAGTCGCCGAACTCCCACTGCAGGTCGTCGCACGAGACGAAGCTGCCGAGCCCCGGATGGAACGGCACCACGTGATAGTCTTCCAGATAGACCTCGATGAAGGTCTTCCAGTTGTAGTTGCACTCGTGCACTTCGACGTGATCGAACATGAAGTCCGCGAAATCGAAGTGGTGCTTGGTGCCGAGGCGCGCGAGATCTTTCGCGACGTTGCGGCCCTGCGACTCGAACAGCAGCCCTTGCCAGTTCTGCAGCGGGGTGGCGCCGAGATTCAGGCAGGGGTTGTCCGCGAAGTGCGGCGCGCCGAGCAGGTTGCCGTTGAGGTCGTACGTCCAGCGGTGCAGCGGACAGACGATGTTCTCCGTCTGGCCGCGGCCGTTGAGCATGATGGCTTGCCGGTGGCGGCACACGTTTGAGAGCAGCTCGACTTGCGACTGCTGGTTGCGCACGAGCACGCGCCCCTCGCCCTCGCCGGGCAGGGCAAAATAACTCCCCGCTTCGGGGACCATCAATTCGTGCCCGACGTAGCGAGGACCTTGCTTGAAAAGTGTTTCGATTTCGCGCGTAAGAAGCGCTGGGTCAAAATAAGCTGTGACTGGCAGCTGACTGGAGACGGCCTTCAGCTGCAAAGCATTGCTCAGATTGGACATTCCCACTCCCGATGAAGACGTGAAAGCAGTGAACAACCCAACCATCGATAAGTTTCGATTTGGGGAGCCCGCGATTATACCCTTTTCCCCTTCTGCTGGGTGCATAAGTATCTGATTTGGGTCAAAATTGCCCCCGGAGTTCACCGTTTTTCACTCGATTGCAGCAAGGAAATGGTGGATGCCTTCAGTCTGAGGAATGTGTCGAACAGGTCGGACTTGTCGCTTTTGCCGTAGAATGTTCGACTTGTTTTTAAATTCCGACTCCCCTCATGGCGAAGACCGCACCTCAGGACACCGCTCCTGCCGCGTCCAGCGGCGCTGGCGCGCCATTGCCGGAGAATTATGAGGCGGCGGTGGAGGAGCTCGAGGGACTCGTCGCGCGGATGGAAGGCGGCGCCCTGAGCCTCGAGGAATCGCTTGCCGCGTACCGGCGCGGCGCCGCACTTGTGGCGTTCTGTCAACAACAACTGGAAAAGGTGGAGCAGCAGGTCCGCGTCCTCGACGGCGAGACGCTCAAGCCGCTCTCCACCGGCGCAGCTCCCGCGGATAGCGGAGACGATCTATGACTTTTGAAGAATGGATGCGTTCGGTGCTCGGGCGCGTCGAGACGGCACTCGAACACTACTTGCCGGGGCCGCAGACGGCGCCTGCCCAACTGCACGAGGCCATGCGCTACGCGGTGCTGGGCGGCGGCAAGCGGGTACGCCCGTTGCTGTGCCACGCTGCCGGCGAGCTGACCGGCGCGAGCGCGAAGGCGCTCGAAGCCGCATCGGCGGCACTGGAAATGATCCACGTCTATTCGCTCGTGCATGACGACATGCCGTGCATGGACGATGACGAACTGCGCCGCGGCAAGCCCACGGTGCACGTCAAGTATGACGAGCCGACGGCCTTGCTCGTCGGCGATGCGCTGCAATCGCAGGCATTCGTCGCGCTGACGGACGGCGCGGCGCTCGCACCCGCGGCCCAGGCCGCGCTCGTGCGCGAGCTGGCGCTCGCAAGCGGCTCGATCGGCATGGCTGGGGGCCAGGCGATCGACTTGGCGAGCGTCGGTCACGCGCTCACGCGTGAGCAGCTGGAAACCATGCACCGGATGAAGACCGGTGCGCTTCTGCGCGCCTCGGTGCGCATGGGCGCGCTGGCGGGCGAGGCGCCGGGCGAGCAAGCCCTGCAATCGCTCGACGCGTACTCGGCCGCCGTCGGTCTGGCGTTCCAGGTCGTCGACGACATCCTCGATGTAACGACCGATTCCGCGACGCTCGGCAAGACCGCCGGCAAAGACGCGAAGGACGGCAAGCCGACCTACGTGTCGATCATCGGACTCGAAGCGTCCCGTGCACTGGCTGCGCAGCTGCGCAGCGAGGCGCACGAGGCGCTCGTGCCGTTCGGCGCGCGCGCCCGGCGCCTCGCTGAACTGGCTGACCTGGTCGTGAACCGGGTGAGTTGAAAGAGGAATTTAACGCCGTAAGAGCGACGACAAGCCCGCCGCCCCGCACGAATCCTTACCGACGTGCGTAATAACAAGTGCGGGCGCGTAAGCTTTCCTACACTGGAACGACGATGTACGACTTGCTGAAAACTATCGACGACCCGGCGGACCTGCGCCGCCTCGATCGCCGCCAACTGCAGCCGCTTGCCGACGAGTTGCGTGCCTACGTGCTCGACAGCGTCTCGCAGACGGGCGGCCATTTGTCGTCCAATCTCGGTACGGTCGAACTGACGATCGCGCTGCACTATGTGTTCAATACGCCGAACGATCGCATCGTCTGGGACGTGGGGCACCAGACCTACCCTCACAAGATCCTGACGGGCCGCCGCGACCAGATGCATTCGCTGCGCCAGTTCGGCGGCATCTCGGGCTTTCCGCGCCGCTCGGAATCCGACTACGACACGTTCGGCACCGCGCATTCGAGCACGTCGATCTCGGCTGCGCTCGGCATGGCGATCGGGAGCAAGTTGAAGGGCGAAGACCGCTTCGCGATCGCCGTGATCGGCGACGGTGCAATGACCGCGGGCATGGCGTTCGAAGCGATGAACAACGCGGGCGTCTGCGACGATGTCCCGCTGCTCGTGATCCTGAACGACAACGACATGTCGATTTCGCCGCCGGTGGGCGCGCTCAATCGCCATCTCGCGCGCTTGATGTCGGGCCGCTTCTACGCGGCGGCTCGCGCCGGGGTCGAGCGCGTGCTGCGCGTGGCGCCGCCGATGCTCGAGCTCGCCCGCAAGCTCGAAGAGCATGCCAAGGGCATGGTCGTGCCGGCCACGCTCTTCGAGGAGTTCGGTTTCAACTACATCGGGCCGATCGACGGCCACGATCTCGATTCGCTGATCCCGACGCTCGAAAACATCCGCGAGCTGCGCGGTCCGCAGTTCCTGCACGTCGTGACGAAGAAGGGCCAAGGCTACAAGCTCGCCGAGGCCGACCCGGTGCTCTATCACGGTCCGGGCAAGTTCAATCCGGTCGAGGGCATCAAGCCGTCGACGGCGCCCAGCAAGAAGACCTACACGCAAGTGTTCGGCGAATGGCTGTGCGACGCGGCGGAGCTCGATTCGCGCGTGGTCGGCATCACGCCCGCGATGCGCGAGGGCTCGGGCATGGTCGAGTTCGAGAAGCGTTTCAAGGATCGCTATTACGACGTGGGCATCGCCGAGCAACACGCGGTGACGTTCGCGGGCGGTCTCGCGACTGAAGGCTTGAAGCCGGTCGTCGCGATCTACTCGACGTTCCTGCAGCGCGCCTATGATCAACTGATCCACGACGTCGCGCTGCAGAACTTGCCGGTGGTCTTCGCGATCGACCGCGCGGGTCTCGTCGGCGCGGACGGCGCGACGCACGCGGGCGCCTACGATCTCGCGTTCCTGCGCTGCATCCCGAACATGACCGTGATGGCCGCGTCGGACGAAAACGAATGCCGCCAGATGCTCTACACGGCATTGCAGCAGCCGAACCCGACTGCGGTGCGCTATCCGCGCGGCGCGGGCACGGGTGTCGCGACCGTCAAGCAGATGACGGCGATTCCGCTCGGCAAGGGCGAGATCCGCCGTCAATCGTCGGCGCCGAAGGGCAGCCGCATCGCGATCCTCGCGTTCGGCACGATGGTCGCGCCGGCGCTCGCGGCAGCCGAGGAGCTCGATGCGACCGTCGCCAACATGCGCTTCGTCAAGCCTATCGACGCGGAGCTCTTGCGCGAGCTGGCCGAGACGCACGATGCGCTCGTGACGGTCGAAGAGGGCTGCATCATGGGCGGCGCGGGCTCGGCCTGCGTCGAATCCCTCCTTGCCGATGGGGTTATCCGGCCCGTACTACAATTGGGCCTTCCCGATACCTTCATCGACCATGGCGATCCGGCCAAGCTGCTCGCGGGCTGCGGGCTGGACGGTGCGGGCATCGCGAAGTCGATTCGCGAGCGCTTTCTGAAGCAGGCGGCCGAAGGCGAGGCCACCAAGCTGGCGAAGCGCGTCGCGTGACGGTGCGGCCGCCAGCGGCGGCCGGACTGCTTCCATTTGAAAGCATGGGCCTGCGGGCCCATGTTTCGTTACTGGCAGCGCCTATGCCAGCCCCGGTGCGCCTCGCTCGAACGCGTGCCGCGAAGGAAAGGACAGAACAAGATGAATCAGATGAACCCCGCCTTTGTGATGCCCGATGTGCAAAGCACGGTCGACACGCGCCAGATTCCGATTCAGCGCGTCGGCGTGAAGGCGGTGCGCCATCCGCTGACCGTTCGCACGCCTGACGGCGAGATCCAGCCGACGGTCGGCACCTGGAATCTCGACGTGCATTTGCCTGCCGAGCAAAAGGGCACGCACATGTCGCGCTTTGTCGCGCTGCTCGAGGAAAACAAGGCGCCGCTCGAACCGGCGGTGTTTCGCACGATGCTCGCGTCGATGCTGGAGCGGCTCGAGGCGAAGGCGGGCCGTATCGAAGTGACGTTCCCGTACTTCGTGAGCAAGGTGGCGCCGGTGTCGGGTGTGAAGAGCCTGCTCGACTACGAAGTGACGCTGACGGGCGACACGCGCAACGGCATGACGCGTCTGTTCCTGCGCGTGCTCGTGCCGGTGACGAGCCTGTGCCCGTGCTCGAAGAAGATCTCGCAGTACGGCGCGCACAATCAGCGCTCGCATGTGACGATCAACGCGGAGCTGTCGGGCGACTTGCCGGTCGAGGAACTGATCCGGATCGCCGAGGAAGAGGCGTCGTGCGAGCTGTGGGGGCTGTTGAAGCGCCCCGACGAGAAGTTCGTGACGGAGCGTGCCTACGAGAATCCGAAGTTCGTCGAGGATCTCGTGCGTGACGTGGCGAAACGCCTGAACGACGAAGGGCGGGTCGTGGCGTATGTGCTGGAGGCCGAGAACTTCGAATCGATCCACAATCACAGCGCGTATGCGGTCATCGAGCATGACAAGCGCGATGCGATCGATGGGGTTTGATCTGCTGCCAAACTGATCGTGATTTCCGCGGTGGACAAGAAGGGGCGCTTGAAAGCGCCCCTTCCTGCGTTTACACGCTACGTTGCGGTGACGCCGACGTTCTTCGCCGCCGGGACCGGGAACGTCACGATGACGGTGGCGCCGCCGCCCGGCGTGGCCTCGATCGATGTCTGCGCCCGATGCACGCGCGCGACCTCGCGCACGATCGAGAGCCCCAGGCCGTTGCCGCCGTCCGCCGCTTGCGAGGCCGCGCCCCGGTAGAAGCGCTCGAACACCGCCTCGCGCTCGGCAGGCGCGATGCCGGGACCGTCGTCGACGACCGCGAGAAACGGCTGCGCGTGGAGGCCGACGCCCACCCGCACCGTGATCACCGAACCGTCGCCCGCATAGCGGATCGCGTTGTCGATCAGGTTGCCGATCATTTCGGCGAGCAGCTCGGCGCGGCCGGACACGTGAACCTTCGCTTCCTGCTCCAGGCCGAGATCGATGCCCCGGGCGCGCGCGACCGGAGACCAGTCGAGCGTCGCGCTGCGGGCGATCTGATGCAGCGGCACGTCGGCGAGCGTCGCGGCATAGGCGCAGTCGGCATCGAGCCGCGACAGCGACAAGAGCTGCTGCACGGCTTTGCCCGCATGCCGCACGGCGCCGTTCAGGCGGCGCAGATGCCGGCCGACGCCGGGCGGCGCGGCCTCGCACATCGCCAGCTCCGATTCGGCCTGGATCACGGCGAGCGGTGTTTTCAGCTGATGGGCGGCGTCGGCGAAGAAGCGCCGGCGCGCCGTCTGCATCTGTTCCAGGCGCCCGATGTACTGGTTGATCGATTCGACGAGCGGCGCGACTTCGCTTGGCAGGTCGGTGTCGCCGAGCGGGGCGGGGTCGCCGTCGGAGCGCGCGGCGACGGTCGCCGACAGGCGCTTCAACGGCCGCAATCCGAGCCCCACCCCCAGCCACACGATGGCGATCGCTAGTCCGATCAGCAGCGCTTCCTGCTGCAGCGAGCCGGCCAGGATCTCGCGCGCCAGCGCTTCGCGCGGCTCGATCGTCTCGCCGACCAGCACCCAGACGAAGCGCGTCTGCGCGCTGGGCACATCGTGGACAGCGTGCCGCAGCAAGGCCATGCGCAAGGTCTCGTCGCGATAGGTCGCGTTGTAGAAGCGCGGGCCCTGTCCGATGGCGTCGCGCATGGCGGGTAGCGGAAGGTCGCGGTAGCCCGTGACGGCGCGCCCTGCTTCATCGCGGATCACGTAGTAGATCTTGCCGCCCGCGTCGGACTCGAACATCTCCAGCGCAAGATAAGGCAGGTCGACTTCGATCTCGCCGTCGTGCAGCCTCACGCCGTCGCGGATCGCGCGCAGCGAGACGTCGAGCGTGCGGTCGAAGGCGGCGTGCGCGGCGTTCATCGCGCGCTGGTAGGTGAGCCAGGCGTCGAAGGCGAGCAGCGCGAGAAGCGGCAGGAGCAGCCACAGCGTCACCTGCGCGCGCAAGTTCAGCTTCTTCATCCCCCAGGCCCAGGAGGACTTCCTTCGGGGCGTCGGCAGTCGGGTCCGCGCGGCGCCTCTTCCTTCGTTTCCAGCAGATAGCCGAGCCCGCGCAGCGTCGTGATCGCCGCGCGGCTGCCTTCGAGTTTCTTGCGCACGCGGTGCACGTAGATCTCTATCGCGTCCGGACTGACCGACTCCGCAAGGCCGTAAATCTTCTCCGACAACGCTTCCTTGTTGATCGCGCGACCGTTGCGCATGACCAGCACCTCGAGCACCGCGCGCTCGCGCGGCGTCAGCGCGAGCGGCTCGCCCGCCAGCGTGAACGTGCGGGCGACGCTGTCGAACTCGAGCGGCCCGCAGCGGATGCGGGCGTTGTCGTGACCGTGACTGCGCCGGATCAGCGCGCGGGCGCGCGCCGCGAGTTCGACGAGCTCGACAGGCTTGCCGAGGTAATCGTCGGCGCCGAGATCGAGGCCGCGCACGCGGTCCTCGACCGAATCGTGCGCGGTGAGGATCAGCACCGGAACGGGGTTGCGCCGCTCCCTCACGCGCCGCAGCACTTCGAGCCCGTCTAGCTTCGGCAGGCCGAGATCGAGGATCACGAGCGCGTAGTCCTGCGTGCGCAGCACGTGATCGGCGGCTTGGCCGTCGTGCATGCAGTCGACGGTGAAGCGCGCATTGGCGAGCGCGTCGCTGAGGGAATGGGCAAGGACGGGGTTGTCTTCGACGAGCAGCACGCGCATTGGCTTGACCTAAGGGAAATCACTGAGCAAAAACGGATCTTTTCCGTGAATTTTCAAGAAATTAGAAAGCAAGTAGAAAGCTATCGGAAAGTATCATGCCTTTCCTTGAATGAGATAAAAATTTCTGGAGGAAGATACGATGCGAACCAAGACGAAATCGAAGTCGTTCATCAACGCGCGTCTCGCGCCGCTCGTGGCGGCAGGCGCGCTGCTGTTGGCCGCTGCCGTGCACGCGCAGGTGCCGGCGGGCTATCCGGCCAACTATCAGGAGACCATCGACGGCGCGAAGAAGGAAGGTCGGCTGATCGTCTACTCGACCACCGACACGTCGCTCGTGCGCGGCCTCGTCAAGGACTTCGAGTCGCTCTACGGCATCAAGGTGGAATACAACGACATGAACAGCACCGAGATCTACAACCGCTTCATCAGCGAGACCGCGGCCAACAGCAAGAGCGGCGACGTGCTCTGGAGCACCGCGATGGATCTGCAGGTCAAGCTCGTCAACGACGGGCTGATGGCGAGCTACGCGTCGCCCGAAGCGGCCCATCTGCCGCAATGGGCGCAATACCAGAAGCAGGCCTACAGCACGAACTACGAGCCCGTCGCGATCGTGTACAACAAGCGCCTGCTGCCGCCCGGCGAAGTGCCGCAGACGCGCGCCGAGCTCATCAAGCTGCTGCAGGCGCAACCGCAGAAGTTCAACGGCAAGGTCACGACCTACGACATCGAGAAGTCGGGGGTCGGCTTCAACTATCTGACGCAGGATGCGCGCGTCAATCCGCAGGTCACCTGGGACCTCGTGCGGGCGATGGGCACGAGCCACGCGAAGCTGCAATCGAGCGTGGGCGCGATGATGGAGCGGATTTCGTCGGGCGAGAACCTGATCGGCTACAACATCCTCGGCTCGTATGCGTCGGGGCGGGCGAAGAAAGATCCGTCGATGGGCTACCTCTATCCGAAGGACTACACGCAGGTCGCGGGCCGGCTCATCACGATTTCCAAGGCGTCGAAGAATCCAAATGCGGCGCGGTTGTGGGTCGACTACGTGCTGTCCAAGCGCGGACAGACCGTACTTGCGGAACAGGCGAACCTGTTTCCGATTCGTGAGGACGTCGGCGGCGACAACTCGATGAGCGCGCTGCAGAAGCAGCTCGGCGATTCGCTCAAACCCATCCCGATCGGCACGGGCTTGCTGGTGTACCTCGATCAGCAGAAGCGTCTCGAGTTTCTGAAGCAGTGGCAGCAATTCATCCGGGGCTGACCCTCGCCGCACGCCTGGCTTTTTCATCCAGTTCTTTTCCATCGACATACGTCCCAACCGGACGTAGGGAGACGCTCATGCTTTCAACCAAGGGGCGCGGCCTGCCGCCGGGCAGTGCACGGCTGCTCCGTTCGCCCGCACGAACGTCCGATGCCGCTCACGCCGCCCCGATGCCGCGCCTGCCGGAGCCGGCGTGGCGCAACCTCGCCGCGCTGTTCCGCTGGCTCGTCATCGCGGTGCTGGCGGCCTCGGTGTTGCTGCCGCTGTCGTTCATCGTGCTGCAAAGCCTGCTGTCCGCGCCGTTCTTCGACGCGGACAAGACCTTCGGCATCGACGGCTACCGCTTCATCTTCAGCGATCCCGACTTCTGGCATGCGGCGAAGAACTCGCTGATCATCGCGAGCGGGATGCTGCTGATCTCGATCCCGTTCGGCGGCGTTCTCGCGTTCCTGATGACGCGCACGGACCTGCCCGGCCGCCGCTGGCTCGAACCGCTGTTGCTCACGCCGGTCTTCGTGTCGCCGATGGTGCTCGCGTTCGGCTACGTGATCGCCGCCGGGCCGGTCGGCTTCTATTCGGTCTGGTGGCAGGAATGGTTCGGTGTCGAGGCGGCGCCGTGGTCGGTGTACTCGGTCTTTGCGATCATGGTCATCGTCGGGCTTACGCATGTGCCGCACGTGTACCTGTATTCGTCGGCGGCGCTGCGCAATCTCGGCTCGGATGTCGAAGAGGCGGCGCGCGTGGCCGGAGCGCGACCGTTCCGGGTCGCGCTCGACGTCAGCCTGCCGATGACGATGCCGTCGCTGCTGTTCTCCGGCGTGCTCGTGTTCTTTCTCGGCTTCGAGGTGTTCGGGCTGCCGCTCGTGCTCGGCGATCCCGAAGGGCATTTCGTGCTCGCGACGTATCTCTACAAGCTCGCCAACAAGCTCGGCGTGCCGTCGTATCACCTGATGGCCGCGGTCGCGATGTGCATCGTCGCCGTCACGTTTCCGCTCGTGCTGCTGCAGCGGCATCTGCTCAAGAGCGCCAACAAGTACGTCACGGTCAAGGGCAAGGCCGGCCGCCACACAGTGCTGCCGCTGGGCGTCTGGCGCTGGATCGCACTCGCGATCGTTGCGCTGTGGCTGTTCCTGACCGTGATCGTGCCGATCTCCGGCATCGTGCTGCGCTCGCTCGTTTCGCATTGGGGCGCGGGCGTATCGCTGGCGCAAGCGCTGACGCTCGCGAACTTCGCCGAACTGTTCGAGCAGGACAACCTCGTGCGCGCGATCCTGAACACGCTCGGTATCGGCGTGATCGGCGGCGCGCTGGCGGTCGGCTTCTATTCGCTCGTCGCGTTCGCGGGGCACCGCCGCAGCGACTGGGGCGCGAAGCTGATCGATTACATCGTGCTGCTGCCGCGCGCAGTGCCAGGGTTGCTCGCCGGTCTCGCGTTCCTGTGGCTGTTCCTGTTCGTGCCGTATCTGAAGGAACTGAAGAACTCCATGTGGAGCATCTGGATCGCGTACACGGTCGTGTGGCTCGCCTATGGGATGCGGCTCATTCAAAGCGCGCTGCTGCAAGTCGGGCCGGAGCTCGAAGAAGCGGCGCGCTGCGTGGGGGCAACGCGCAGCCGCGCGAGCATGGACGTGATCCTGCCGCTCGTGCGCTTCGGGCTCCTCGCGGCGTGGCTCCTGATCTTCATGATCTTCGAGCGCGAGTACTCGACCGCCGTTTATCTGCTGTCGCCCGGCACCGAGGTGATCGGCGCGCTGCTCGTGTCGCTGTGGGCGAGCGGCGCGGTCGATCAGGTCGCCGCTCTTTCCGTCGTCAACATCGCGATGGTCGCCGCCGGGCTCGGCGTGGCCTTGCGTTTCGGAGTCAAGTTGAATGGATAAGCTCTCTGTCGAAAATCTCTGCCTTTCCTACGGCGGGAATCCGATCCTCAATGGCGTGTCGTTCGAATTGAAGGCGGGCGAGGTGGTGTCGCTGCTCGGCGCTTCGGGCAGCGGCAAGACCACGATACTGCGTTCGGTCGCGGGGCTCGAGCAGCCGTCGAGCGGCCGTATCCAGCTCGACGGCACGGTGTTCTTCGACGGCTCGACAGGCGTCGATTTGCCCGTCGAGCAGCGCTCGCTCGGGCTCGTATTCCAGTCGTATGCGCTGTGGCCGCATCGTACCGTCGCCGAAAACGTCGGCTACGGCCTCAGGTTGCGCAATGTCGCCCGCGACGAGCAGCGGCGGCACGTGATGCGTGCGCTCGAGCAGCTCGGGCTTGGGCATCTCGCCGAGCGCTATCCCTACCAGCTTTCCGGCGGCCAGCAGCAGCGGGTGGCGATTGCGCGAGCACTCGTCTACAACCCGCCCGTCATCCTGCTCGACGAACCGTTGTCGAATCTCGATGCGAAGCTGCGCGAGGAGGCGAGGGCGTGGCTGCGCGAGCTGATCGTGTCGCTGGGGCTGGCGGCGCTGTGCGTCACGCACGACCAGACCGAGGCGATGGCGATGTCCGATCGCATCCTGCTCTTGCGCAACGGCCGCATCGAGCAGGAGGGCGCGCCTGCGGAACTCTATGGTGCGCCTCGCTCGCTCTACGCGGCGGAGTTCATGGGCAGCAACAACCGCATCGACGGCGTGGTGGCATCCGTCGGGGGAAAGCGCGTGACGCTCGTCGGCGACGGCTGGCAACTGGAGGCGCGCGCTCGCACGCCGTTGCAAACGGGGCAGGCGGCGCAGGCGGTGATCCGGCTGGAGCGCGTGCGGATTGCCGACGGCCCCGGGGACAACCGGCTGCTGGCGAATCTCGTCGCGGCGATCTATCTCGGCGATCGCTGGGAATATCTCTTTCATTGCGGCGAGCTTCGGTTTCGCGCATTCGGCGAGCGGCTAAGGGCGCTCGAGCCGCACTGGATCGAATTGCCGCCCGACGATTGCTGGGCGTTCTCGACGGCCGAGATGGCGTATTGAACGTAGCGCGGCGTCAACCTGCGCCACGAATCCCAATCAATTAATAAGGAATCCATATATGAAAGGATGCAAGATGGCTTTGGCGATGTCCGCGCTCTCATGTAGCGGCTTGGCACATGCGCAATCGAGCGTGACGATTTACGGCATCGTCGATGCGGGCGTCGAGTACGTGAATCACGCGAGCGCCGACGGCGGCTTGACGCGTTTCGTCTCGGGCGCGAAGAACACCTCGCGATGGGGGCTGCGCGGCGTCGAGGACCTGGGTGGCGGGCTGAAGGCCGTGTTCCAGTTGGAAAGCGGGTTCAACGTCGGCGATGGCCGCTTCGACGATGACGCAATTTTCGGGCGCCGCGCGACGGTCGGCCTGTCGAGCCGTTTTGGTCAGTTGACGTTGGGCCGCATGTACACGACGACCTACGATTACCTGCTGCCGTTCGATCCGATGGGTTACGCGCAGAACTATTCGTGGGCGACGTCGTCGACGGCGACGGGAGGCCGGAAGGACGGCATGTTCACGCGCTCGTCGAATGCGGTGCGCTACGACGGCGAATTCGGCGGCTTCAAGTTCGGCGGCACGTTCGGCTTTGGCAACGTCGCGGGCGATTTCCGGGCGAGCTCGAAGTACGGCGTGGGCGTTGGCTACGGCAACGGGCCGTTCGCGGCTGTCGCGACATTCGACCGTCAGCATGGCGCGGGAACCAGCGCGTCCCCTGCCGATACCCGTTTCGACGGCCGGACGAACTATATCCAAGGCATTCACGCAGGCCTCAGCTACGATTTCGGCTCGGCGAAAGCGATGGCGGGCTATCGCAACTATCGGCGCACGTTCACGACGAATGCCGCCGGGCAGTTGAGCGACATGTACTGGCTAGGCGGCTCGTACGCGTTCACGCCGTATTTCACGCTGTTCGGCGCGGTCTATCACCAGAACATCAAGGGAGCGAGCGATGCGGACCCGACATTGTTCTCGCTGCGTGCGCAATACGCGTTGTCCAAGCGTACGGTGCTGTATCTGTCGGGAGGCTATGCGATGGCGGATAACGATCGGACGGTGAGCCTGTCGCGCGATATGACTGGGGCAGCCGACACGCAGGTCGGCGTGACGGCAGGGCTTCAGCACCGCTTCTAAGCACGTTTTTCGCCGTGGCTTCGGCCGGTTTGCTGGCGTTGCCAGGACAGACGGCGGGACGCGGCGGCTACCGGGCGAGCGAAGCGAGGTCCCAGCGCGGTTTCACCGTGAACGCGTATTCCTGGTTCGCCTGCTCGGGCCAGCGTGCAAGACGCAGCGCGCCGGCAAGCGCGATCATTGCGCCGTTGTCGGTGCAAAGCGAGAGGTCCGGGTAGTGCACGGCGAAGCCGCGTTTTTGCGCGGCCGCGGAAAGCGCATCGCGCAACTGCCGGTTCGCCCCCACGCCGCCGGCGACCACGAGCCGCTTGAGCTTCGTCTCCTTGAGCGCGGCAATCGACTTGGCCGCGAGCACGTCGACGGCGGCGTCGACGAAGCCGCGCGCGAGGTCTGCCTTCGCCTGTTCGCAGACGTTCGAGCCGAGCTTCTTCATGTGTGTGAGCACGGCCGTCTTCAAGCCGCTGAAGCTGAAGTCGAGATCGCCCGAATGCAGCATCGGACGAGGCAGCACGACAGCGCCCGGCGTGCCGAACTCCGCGAGCCGCGACACTTCGGGGCCGCCGGGATAGCCGAGCCCGAGCAGCTTCGCGGTTTTGTCGAAGGCCTCGCCGGCCGCGTCGTCGAGCGTCTCGCCGAGCGTTTCGTAGATGCCGACGTCGGCCACGCGCATCAACTGCGTATGTCCGCCGGACACGAGCAGCGCGACGAACGGAAAGGGCGGCGGCGCGTCGACGAGCAGCGGCGACAGCAGGTGCCCCTCGAGATGATGGATGCCGATGGTGGGCTTGTCCCAGGCCATCGCCAGCGCGTTCGCGATGCTCGCGCCGACGAGCAGCGCGCCCGCGAGGCCCGGCCCTTGGGTGAACGCGATCGCGTCGATGTCCGAGCGCGCCGCGTCTGCGCGCGCGAGCACGTCCTCGAGCAGCGGCAGCGCGCGGCGGATATGGTCGCGCGAAGCCAGCTCCGGAACGACGCCTCCGTATTCGCGGTGCATCGCGATCTGCGAGTGCAGCGCGTGGGCGAGCAGGCCGCGCTCGGTGTCGTAGAGCGCGAGGCCGGTTTCGTCGCAGGAGCTTTCGATGCCGAGAACGAGCATGTTGCAGATGTAACGGCGTGCGAAACGCCGCGATGGGCTATTAGGCGGGCCTAAAAGTATAGCAGTGGGGCGGCAGGGCCGCAGACGTCGCGGCTGCGGCGCGTCGAAGGCGTCGCCAAAACAGATGGACATCGATCCGGCGAAATGCTGCGTCTAGAGACACGGGGGAAGCGTGAAACAACAAATACAAATCGTTACACGCAGCGGCGTTCGGGTTCGGACCCGGCTTCGTACAATGGCTAACCGATGAGGTTCATGGGAGAAGGACATGAAGAACGTACGAGCGATGGTTGTGCTGGCGACCTGTGTCATGACCGTGGCATCCGTGTCGGCGTTCGCCGGCAACGGTAACGGCGGCGGGGGTGGAAATGGCGGTGGTGCAGGTGCCGGCGCCGGACATGGAGGGTTGGGCGGCGAAGCGGGCGGCATGTCCGGGAGTCACATGAGCAGCAAGGGGGTGAGCAATACCAACAGTTTCCGTTCCTCGGATCGCGATTTTGGTCTCAGTCGTGCGGAAGACCGTTCGGATACCCAAGCGGATCGCGCAAGCGCTCCGGCGATCCAGAAAGGCCACTTGGCTCACCATCAGCATCTGGCCCAGCATGCCGATGCGCATTCTCGTGTAACCAGCAGGGCGCATCTTCACCGCGTCCATCACGTGGTTCCCGATCGACTGAGCTGAACGGAGCCGCCACCGCCTAGGGTGCGTTCCATGCCGAGCCGATGGCGCGGCGTAGAAGATAGAATTGCGCGTTTGGAGTTGCGCCCGGTTGATCGAACTGGCCGCACTCCTGGCTTCTGTAAAGCTCGTCATTAACGCGCATCATGGAAACTTTCGACATTGCGGTGATTGGCGCCGGCGCAGCCGGCATGATGTGCGCGGCGGTCGCCGGACAGCTCGGGCGGCGGGTCGTGCTGATCGACCACTCTCCGCGGCTCGCTGAGAAAATCCGCATTTCGGGCGGCGGGCGCTGCAACTTCACGAATCTGCAAGCGGGTCCGGCGAACTACCTGTCGGCCAACCCGCATTTCTGCCGCTCGGCACTCGCGCGCTACACGCCGCGCGATTTCCTGGCCCTGCTCAAGCAACACCGCGTGGCGTGGCACGAGAAGCACCGCGGCCAGTTGTTCTGCGACCATTCGAGCGAATCGGTCATCGACATGCTCAAGGCCGAGTGCGACGCCGGCCGCATCGCTTGGCGCCGTCCGGTCGCGGTCGAAGCCGTGCGCCATCAAGACGCCGACGGCTTCGAGCTCGACACGAACGCAGGGCCGCTTGGCGCGCGCGCGCTGATCGTAGCGACGGGCGGCCTGTCGATCCCGAAGATCGGCGCCACGGATTTCGCCTACCGTCTCGCGAAGCAATTCGGCCACAAGCTCGTGGACACGCGTCCCGCGCTCGTCCCGCTGACCTTTTCGGCTGACGAATGGACGCCGTTCTCGGGACTGTCCGGAATCTCGCTCGAAGTTGGCGTGGCGACGGGCCAGAAAAAGACTGGTGGTGAGTTCGTCGAGGATTTGCTGCTCACCCATCGCGGCCTGTCGGGGCCCGGCGTGCTGCAGATTTCGAGCTATTGGAAGCCGGGCGAGCCAATTACCGTCGACTTGCTGCCGGAGCGCGACACGATGGCCGATCTTCTGGAGGCGAAGACCGCCACCAAGCGCCAGATCGGCAGTTTGCTGGCCGAATGGGTGCCGGCGCGCTTGGCGCACGTTTGGCTTGCCACGCATGGCGTGCCCCTCGAAGCGCGCTTGGCCGATCTGCCGGACAAGACGCTGCGCCGCATCGGTGAGGCGCTTTCGAGCTGGAAGCTCACCCCGAACGGCACCGAGGGCTACAAAAAGGCCGAAGTCACCAGGGGCGGGGTCGATACCCGCGAACTGTCGTCGTCGACGATGATGAGCGAGCGCGTGCCGGGCCTGTACTTCATCGGCGAGGCTGTCGACGTGACCGGCTGGCTTGGCGGCTACAACTTCCAGTGGGCCTGGGCTTCGGGCGTCGCGGCTGGGCGGGCGGCTGCCGAGTTCGTACGGAGCGCTTGACAACGCTCGTATACATATGAGAAAGGTCTGCTATACTCCCCAACCTTTGGAAAATTCCCGTTATTGAAAAATGACGATCATCCGCGTAAAAGAAAACGAGCCCTTTGAAGTCGCGATGCGCCGCTTCAAGCGCACGATCGAAAAGAACGGCCTTTTGACCGAACTTCGCGCGCGCGAATTTTACGAAAAGCCTACGGCTGAGCGTAAGCGTAAGAAGGCGGCTGCCGTGAAGCGCCATTTCAAGCGCCTGCGCAGCCAGATGCTGCCGAAGAAGCTCTACTGATTTCGTTTTGCGCCGCGCAAACCCGCTTGAGGAAAAATCCCAAGCGGGTTTTTGTGTTCTTGCCTGCGCGCCGCCGGGCGCCGTGACAACCCCCAACGCATCCAGGTGAAAGATGAGTCTTAAGGATCGCATCAACGACGATATGAAAGCAGCCATGAAGGCGCGCGAGACCGAGCGTCTCGGCACGATCCGACTGCTGCTCGCCGCGATCAAGCAACGTGAAGTCGACGAGCGGACGACGCTTGACGACGCGGCGATAACCGCCGTGATCGACAAGATGATCAAGCAACGCAAGGATTCGATCGCCCAGTTCGAGGCGGCGGGCCGGTCCGACCTCGTCAGCCAGGAGAGCGCGGAGCTGGCGGTGCTGTCGGCCTATATGCCGGAGCAGTTGTCCGAGGCCGAAATCTCGGCCGAAGTGCAGGCGGCGATCGTGCAGACGGGCGCAGCCGGCCCGCAGGATATGGGCAAGGTGATGGGCGTCCTGAAGGGCAAGCTCGCAGGCCGTGCCGACATGACGGCCGTGTCCGCGCTCGTCAAGGCGGCGCTCGCGAAATAACCCGGCGACGGAGCTTCGTTAGTCACGAATTCGTCATTTCGTTGTTTCGGCATACCTCGGCGGCCCGCCAGCAGAGGGGGCCGCGAAGCCCGTCCTTTCACCGTTCGCAAACCTACCGTGATTCCGCATTCGTTCCTGCAGGATCTGCTGAACCGCGTCGATATCGTCGACGTGGTCGGCCGGTACGTCCAGCTGAAGAAGGGCGGTGCGAATTTCATGGGGCTTTGTCCGTTTCACAACGAGAAGAGCCCCTCGTTCACGGTTAGCCCGACTAAGCAGTTTTACCACTGCTTCGGTTGCGGCGCGCACGGCACTGCGATCGGCTTTCTGATGGAGCACGCGGGGCTCACGTTTCCCGAGGCCGTGAACGAGCTGGCGCAATCGGTGGGGCTGACCGTGCCGCAAGAGCCGTCGCCTTTGCGCGGTGGCGGAAAGTTTGGTGGGGGCGGGGAAGGGTACGCGCCTGCAGTGTCGAAAGCTGTGGCGACTGCGCTCTCCGACGTCATGCATCACGCCTGCGACTACTACCGCAAGCAGTTGCGAGGCGCGCCGAATGCGATCCAGTACCTGAAAAAACGCGGGCTCACGGGCGAGATCGCTGCGCGTTTCGGTCTCGGTTATGCGCCCGATGGCTGGCAGAACCTCGAAGCTGTCTTTCCCGACTATCGTGACGAATCGCTCGTCGAGTCGGGACTCGTTATCGTCAGCGAAAAGACCGACGCGCAGGGCGTGGCGCGCCGTTACGACCGGTTCCGCGAGCGGATCATGTTCCCGATCCGCAACGTGAAGGGGCAGGTGATCGGCTTCGGCGGTCGCGTGCTCGACGGCGGCGAGCCGAAATATTTGAATTCGCCGGAAACGCCGCTATTTAACAAAGGCAGCGAGCTGTATGGGCTTTTCGAGGCGCGTCTTGCGATTCGCGAGTCGCATTACGTGCTGGTGGTCGAGGGCTACATGGACGTCGTGGCGCTCGCGCAGCTCGGCTTCCCGAACGCCGTGGCAACGCTCGGCACCGCGTGCACGCCGATTCATGTACAGAAATTGCTGCGCCAGACAGATACGGTCATCTTCAGTTTCGACGGCGACGCTGCCGGCCGGCGCGCCGCGCGCCGCGCGATGGACGCCTGCCTGCCGCATGCCGCGGACAACCGCACGATCCGCTTCCTGTTCCTGCCCGCGGAGCACGATCCGGACAGCTACGTGCGCGAGTTCGGCGCCGACGCGTTCTCGGAGCAGGTCGAGCACGCTATGCCGCTGTCGCAATTCATGTTGAACGAGGTACTGGCGGGCAAGGAGCTCGATACGCCGGAAGGCCGCGCCAAGGCGCTTTTCGATGCGAAGCCGCTGCTGCAGGCGCTGCCGGCGAACGCGCTGCGCGCGCAGATCATGCACATGTTCGCGGACCGCCTCGATATTCCGTTCGACGAAGTGGCGGCGCTGTGCGAAGTCGATGCGCGGATCGCCGCGCCGGCGCGCAAGGCGCCCGCCAAGAGCGAGCGGCGCCGCGTGACCGGCAGCGAGGAGCGCGCGCTGCGCAATCTGGTGATGCATCCGCGGATCGTTGCCGCACTCGATGAGGAAAGCGAACAAGCGCTGTTGACGAGCGCGCGCAATGCCGAGCTGTTCGAGGAGGTGATCGCGCACGCCCGCGCACTGGGCGATGCGGCCGAGTTCCGGCTCCTGTCGGACCTGCTTCGCGAGTCGGCCAATGCGCCGACTTTCGAAGAAATCTTTCGGGAAATTCTGGTCTATGATGAAAACGTGCGAGACCTGTTGCTGCAAAACCCGGAAGACGAGACCGTCCTCGAGGCGCACCGCGAGCGCGAAGACATCGCCGGGGAAGAGTTTCAGGCGGCAATTCTCAAGATGCGCTACGACGCTTGCTGCGAGCGGCTCGAGCGCCTGTCTCGGCAGTCGAAGTTCACCCCCGAAGAGATTGCGGAGTTTGCGGATTTGAACCAGAGGCGAGCCGACATGAAACGTCGGCTCGGGTTATGACTCGGGAAGGGCTGGAACCGACGTGCTATAATAAAAGGTTTTCAGCGGTTTGTTTTCTAAGCAAAGGCGAGATTCGCGATGGCAAAGACGACAGGCGGAACTGCGGGCGGAAAGAAAGCGACAGGCAAAGGCTCAATGGAGCCGACCACGAAGGTCACACAGGCCAAGTCAGCTAATTCCGCCAGGAGAACGCCAGTAGCCAGCGCAGCGAGCCCTGCGACGAAGAAGTCCTCGACCGCGCCGGCAGCGCGAGCGGCTCCCGCAACGGTGGCCAAGGCAGCCAAAGCAACGAGGACGGCTCCCAAGCCGGAGGTCAAGCCCTCCGCGAGGCGGGCGAGTTTGAAAAGCGTAAGGGGCGCGGCTGCCATGCCGGACGATTCGGCAGCCAGCGACACTCCAGAATCCACGGTTCAACCGGCTGAAGTCCAGCAGCCGCGAGTCGAGACTATAGCCGGTACGGCGAACTCCATGACGAAAAAGCTGAACGAAGTATCCGTCGATGACGACGCAACCCAAGCGGAAGAGCAACAGGTCGCTTCGGGCAAAGGCGAAAAGGCCAAGGCACGCGATCGCCGCGCGAAGGAAAAAGCGCTCCTGAAGGACGCTTTTGCATCGACGCAGCCGGGCACGGCCGAGGAACTCGAAGAGCGCCGCTCGAAGCTGCGCGCGCTCATCAAGCTCGGCAAGGAGCGCGGGTTCCTCACCTACGCTGAAATCAACGACCACCTTCCCGACAACTTCGCTGAAACCGAGGCCATCGAAGGCATCATCAGCACGTTCAACGACATGGGCGTGGCGGTCTACGAGCAAGCCCCCGACGCCGAAACGCTGCTCCTGAACGACAACGCGCCCGCCGCGTCGTCGGACGATGAAGTCGAAGAAGAAGCAGAAGTCGCGCTGTCCACGGTCGATTCCGAATTCGGCCGCACGACGGACCCGGTCCGCATGTACATGCGCGAAATGGGCACGGTCGAGCTGCTGACGCGCGAAGGCGAAATCGAAATCGCCAAGCGCATCGAAGACGGCCTGAAGCACATGGTGATGGCCATCTCCGCATGCCCGACGACCATTGCCGACATTCTCGCGATGGCCGAGCGCGTCGCGAACGAGGAAATCCGCGTCGATGAGCTCGTCGACGGCCTGATCGATCCGAACGCCGAAGATACCGATGGCTTCTCGGCGCAGGAAGCCGAGGCGATCGAGAACGAAGACGAGGCAGCCGAAGAGGAAGAAGAGGAAGAAGAGGAAGAGGACGACGGCAGCGCGCAAGCGACGGCCAACGCCGCTCAGCTCGAAGCCTTGAAGCGCACGTCGCTCGAGAAGTTCGCGATCATCAGCGAGTGGTTCGACAAGATGCGCCGCGCGTTCGAGAAGGAAGGCTACAAGTCGAAGTCCTACCTGAAGGCGCAGGAAACGATCCAGGAAGAGCTGATGTCGATCCGCTTTACCGCGCGTACCGTCGAGCGCCTGTGCGACACGCTGCGCGCGCAGGTCGACGAAGTGCGCCAGGTCGAGCGCCAGATCCTGCATACGGTGGTCGACAAGTGCGGCATGCCGCGCGCCGAATTCATCGCGCGCTTCCCGGGCAACGAGACCGATCTCGACTGGGCCGACAAGATCGTCGCCGAGAATCACTCGTACAGCGCGATCCTGTCGCGCAACATCCCGGCGATCCGCGAACAGCAGCAGCGCCTGCTCGATCTGCAGGCGCGCGTCGTGCTGCCGCTCAAGGACCTCAAGGAAACCAACCGCCAGATGGCGGCGGGTGAACTGAAGGCGCGTCAAGCGAAGCGTGAAATGACCGAGGCGAACCTGCGTCTCGTGATCTCGATCGCGAAGAAGTACACGAACCGCGGCCTGCAGTTCCTCGACCTGATCCAGGAAGGCAACATCGGCCTGATGAAGGCTGTGGACAAGTTCGAATATCGCCGTGGCTACAAGTTCTCGACCTACGCGACGTGGTGGATTCGCCAGGCCATCACGCGTTCGATTGCGGACCAGGCGCGCACGATTCGCATCCCGGTTCACATGATCGAAACGATCAATAAGATGAACCGCATCTCGCGGCAGATCCTGCAGGAAACCGGTCTCGAGCCGGATCCGGCCACGCTCGCCGAGAAGATGGAGATGCCGGAAGACAAGATCCGCAAGATCATGAAGATCGCGAAGGAGCCGATCTCGATGGAAACGCCGATCGGTGACGACGACGATTCCCATTTGGGCGACTTCATCGAAGATACGAACACGGTCGCGCCATCCGATGCCGCGTTGCATGCAAGCATGCGCGACGTCGTTAAGGATGTGCTGGATTCGCTGACGCCGCGTGAAGCGAAGGTGCTGCGTATGCGCTTCGGCATTGAGATGAGCACCGATCACACGCTCGAAGAAGTCGGCAAGCAGTTCGACGTGACGCGTGAGCGGATTCGCCAGATCGAAGCGAAGGCGCTGAGGAAGTTGCGCCACCCGAGCCGTTCCGACAAGCTGAAGTCGTTCCTGGAAGGGAACTGATCTAGGCGGCATGCGGAGTGATTCGGCGCACGGCTTGCGCGTTTTAAGCTAAGCTTCGCATCGGATCGAATCATGTGGTCAATCGTAGTGCCGGACCCGGCCTCAAACACCGGGTCTTTTTTTGTGTCGACCAGAGTTAGCGCTTTAGTGCTTACTCTGGTCCCATGCAAAGCTGTCGACCAGAGTTAGCGCTTTAGCGTGCCGGTCGGAGTTAGTGCTTCAGCACTTACTCCGACCCCACGCAGAGCATTACTCGAGTCACATGCAACGCAGTGCGTTTTTTATAGGGCCTGTAGCTCAGGGGTTAGAGCAGTCGACTCATAATCGATTGGTCGTGGGTTCGAAACCCACCGGGCCCACCATCTCCTCCTCCGTTGCGTTCCGTCGATTTCCGTGAACCCTTTATTTTTCAAGGGTTTATGCTATTCCTTCTTCCATGGAACGCTGCGGTGCTCCACCGAAATCCGGTCGAATTTTAGGGCAACTCTCGGGGCAACTCCTGAGTACTGACTGTCAGTTGCCCCAAAAGCGGAGTAGGGGCCATGCCATTGACCAACACTACAATCAAGAACGCTAAGCCGGCGGCGAAGCCGGTTCGGCTGTACGACGGTGGCGGCTTGTATCTCGAGATTGCCCCAAGCGGGGGCAAGTGGTGGCGGTTCAAATACAAATATGCTGACAAGGAAAAGCGCCTCTCCCTGGGCGTCTATCCCGCTGTCAGCCTCAAAGAAGCCCGCGAGCGGCGAGATAAAGCACGCTCGCTTGTCGCAGCTGGGGTAGATCCTGGAGAGGTTAGGAGGGCTGAGAAACGCGTTGCTCGGCTGAATGCCGAAAACTCGTTCGAAGCAATTGCTCGGGAGTGGTACGCCAAGCACGAGCCTGGGTGGTCGCAAGGACATGCAATGCGTAACCTCGCAAGGCTGCAGGCAGATGTTTTTCCGTGGATTGGCGGTCGGCCAATTGCCGATTTGACGCCTCCTGAGGTATTGGATGTACTGCGTCGGGTCGAAAAGCGCGGCGCGCTGGAAACGGCGCATCGGCTCCGTGGAATCATTGGTCAAGTGATGCGCTACGGTGTCGCAACGGGGCGGGCGGTTCGCGACATTGCCGCTGACTTGCGTGGAGCTCTTCCACCGGCTCAGGTACAGCATTTTGCGGCCATTACCGATCCCAGCGATGTTGGGGAACTACTGCGTGCCATTGATGGTTACGCGGGGACTCTACCGGTTTCCTGCGCGCTGCGGCTTGCGCCGCTGCTATTCCAACGCCCTGGCGAGATGCGGGGCGCTGAATGGTCCGAGTTCAATCTAGATCACGCGATTTGGGAAATACCCGCCGAGCGCATGAAGCGCACCAAGCGGGGTAAGGTGAGTGGCGGCGCACATATCGTTCCTTTACCGCGCCAGGCAGTATCCATTCTGCGCGAATTGCAGCCGCTTACAGGCAGCGGCAAGGTTCGGTTTGTCTTTCCTAGCGTGCGCGCCAAGGACCGCCCTATGTCGGACAACACCATCAATGCCGCGTTGCGTCGCCTTGGATACGACCGCGACATGATGACTAGCCATGGTTTCAGGGCGATGGCACGGACGATTTTGGCGGAGGAACTCGCAATACCGTCAGAGATCATCGAAGCGCAGCTCGCACATGCAATCAAAGACCCTCTGGGTCGAGCGTATAACCGCACTACCTTTCTCAGAGAGCGGCGCGAAATGATGCAGCGTTGGGCTGACTACCTCGATCAGCTTAAGGCTGGAGCGAAGGTCGTGCCGTTCGCAACAGCAAGCACTTGAGACGCATCCTTCGCCGGCGTAAAGGCAAACTTTTGCATGGGGTGCAGGTGGTCGGAGGTTCAAATCCTCTCGCCCCGACCAGGAAATTCAAGGACTTGCGGTGAAAGCCGTAAGTCCTTTTTATTTGCGGCTGATTTTTGCCCCCACGTTTGCCCCCACAAGTTCGATGGCTTTTGTGGGAACAAAAAGGAATGGTCGCTGGAGGAGAGATCCCGGTCATGCCCTACGGCGACCCCATTTCGCGATATTCGGGTGCTGTTGGCTACCACGAGCCGCGCGGCGGGCAGCCCCACGCGCAACGCGCAGCACCCGAGAGCTCCGCCGAGCAGTGGGCAAGCGAGGAGAGACTTTTCGCGGCTGCCGCGCGTGAGATGCGCCGCGGCAGCTTCCAGGGTTGGCCGTATTGAACGGAACCAACTCGCTGAGGCAGTCAACGGCAATAAGTGTGTCAAGCCCGTTCGGATATATCTCCTCGCGGTGCGAGACAGTCATGCGCTGAGAAGATCGCGTCACTGGAACTTATTTAATTCGTAATGCAGAGCGATTTGAATTTCCACGAGTCAACGTGGATCGCCAAGTGGCATCGTCGACTGTGGCTTCTTCTCCAGTCAGCGCCAGCTTTCCTTCTACCTCAGGGGTAACCGGGCTCGTGTGCTGGGGCTGTTGGCCCTTGGCGACATGGTCAAGCCCACATCGTACGCCACCGTCGCGCGGCTGCGCGAGCTGTGCATCCGGACAGTGATGCTGACGGGCGACGACCAGGGCAGTGCCAATGCCGTGGCGCGCGAGCTTGGCCTCGATGAAGTTCGCGCAGAATTGTTGCCGGGTGACAAGGCTGCCGCCGTGCAGGAGCTGCGCAAGCAAGGCCAAATCGTGGCGATGGTCGGCGACGGATTGAACGATGCGCCCTCCCTGGCGGCGGACGTTGGCCTGTCGATGTCGACGGGCACAGATGTCGCGATGGAGGCGGCGGGCATCACACTGATGCGTGGCGATCCACGCCTTGTGGCGGATTCGTTCGACGTCTCCCGTCACACGTACTCGAAAATCAAACCAGGCTTGTTCTGGGCGTTTGCGTACAACGTGCTGGGTATTTCGCTCGCGGCCTTGGGCATGCTGAACCCGGTCATCGCTGGTGCGGCCATGGCATTCAGCAGCGTGAGCGTCGTCACCAACGCGCTGCACTTCGCCGCTGGCGCGGCGACCGACGTTAGCTCGATCCAAGTAGCCTGATCGCGAAGATCGGCGAAGCGGCCTTGAATCGGAGATCTCGTAGCGATAAAGATTTTCTTTTCAATTTTGATATTTTATCTCGTTTGCCGCACGCGGGAAATCGCCGAAGAATGTAGTCAATGGCTAAGTCCGACTGTATCTGTGAGCTGTGGTCGGCAACAGGCCCATCGAATCTCGAGATGGACGGATAGTTTCTTTCCCCTTCAGTTCGCGATGGTCGGTGACGGACTGAACGATGAGCCGTCCGCCAACGTTGCCGACAGGTTGTTGGAATCGCTCCAATGCTGCGGAGTTTGACGACGGGGGGTAAGAAAAGACTCTTGATATTTAATGGAGCCGTTATTTGAAACTTAATTGCGATTATCCATCTCGCCGCATCTCGTGCATTAAATATTTTTCCGTGGACTAACCTCGGAAATCGATCATGCCTAGTCTTTCTGTTTTTCGGGGTTCCCGAGTGTGAACCTATGGGAGGTGAGCGCCCATGCTGTCTCCCTTTTTTAATTTTTAGAGCGAGGACATGCCCAAAAAACTGACGGTTGCCCAACAGCTGGGTGGTGCTTTCATCATCCTGGGTTTGGGTTTGGTAGCCAGCATCGCTTTATCCCTCTTCAGACTCTCCTCTCTCAAGGCAGAGATGGATATTTTGACCAAGGATCGTGTGCCGAAAATTCTGTTGGTCAAAGCCGTTCAGGATGAAGCCAACGAGGCGTCGACTGCATTTCGCAATGTACTACTGGCGCCGGACAAGGACGCGGCCAGGGAACTGAGTGTGTTTGAAGCCTCGCGTGATCGCGTGACCGAGAATTTCAATCGTTTAAATACCGCTATGAATGCGGGCAGGGAGTCGGACGAAGGCCGCGCTTTGTTCCGGGCTGCGATCGAGGCCAGAAAGCCCTACGCAGCCGGCATTTACAGACTGTTCGGCTTGGTGAAGGACGGTCGAAGGGATGAAGCGGTCACGCTGCTTTTCACAGACGTTCGCAGGGATCAGCGCAACTTCTTTGCGGCCCTGAACCAGGTGACCCACTATCAGACCCAACTGATCGACCAAGCAGTGGCCGAAACCGAAGAGGCATACCAGCGGACCCTGTGGACAATAACCATGGCAGCAGTCGTTTTACTTACAGTTGCGGCTACTGCGGCGGCGTTGACCATCCGCAGAATCCGCAGTCAGCTGGGCGGTGAACCGGATGTAGCTGCAGAGATCGCCCATGCGATCGCTGCTGGCGACCTTACCCGTCCCGTTCCTGTGCGATCCGGGGATATGAAAAGCTTGCTATCCGCGATGCTAAGTATGGCGAATAGTTTGACGCGAATGACGGGCGACGTTAGGGAAACAACCGAAAGTGTCGCGATTGCGGCGAGCGAAATCGCGAGCGGCAACACCGACCTATCGGCACGCACTGAAGAGCAGGCAGCGTCTCTCGAAGAAACGGCGGCCAGCATGTCACAGTTGACCGAAACGGTGAAGCAGAACGCCGATAACGCGCGGCAGGCGAGCGCGCTCGCTACGCGCGCGACGTCTATGGCGAATACCAACAACGATGCGGTTCAGGGTTTGGTCGGCATGATCGAGAGAATCAACAAGAGCTCGACAAAGATTGCGGAAATCACGGGTGTCATCGAAAGCATCGCGTTTCAGACAAACATTCTGGCTCTGAACGCCGCAGTGGAAGCGGCGCGCGCGGGCGAACACGGGCGCGGCTTCGCGGTGGTGGCGAGCGAAGTGCGCAGCCTGGCGCAACGCTCGGCTGAAGCGGCGAGGGAGATCAAGGAATTGATTGGTACCTCCGTGTCGTTGATTCAGGACGGTGTGAAACATGCAGGCAGTGTGGGCGCAACGATCGGCGAGGTGAAGCATGCGATCAAGCAGGTTTCGGACATCGTCGGCGAGATCGCGGCGGCTTCGGAGGAGCAGAGCCGCGGCGTCGAGCAGGTCAGCCAAGCGGTCATCCAGATGGATGAGGTGACGCAGAAGAACGCGGCGCTGGTCGAGCAGGCTGCCGCCGCGGCTCAGTCGCTCGAAGAGCAGGCGATCAAGCTCAAAGACGCCGTGTCGGTGTTCAAGGTGGCGGACCCAGGCTCTGCCGAAGCGCGCACGATCATTCCGCAAGGCAGGTCACGCGTTGCCGCCTTGGCGTTAAGCAAAGTCATTCAGCCGACTGACTTCACCACGGACCGATCACGCTCTGCCATCGCTCGATAGCCACATATTGAGCAAAGTTTATGACCCTCCGGCCTCGGAAAGGCAGTTTTGATAGTAGGTCGGTAATGCCATGCAATGTAAGACTTTTAAAGATCAGGAGCGTTCAGATGCAATCGGACCGTGCAACTGACTGTTCACTTACGCAGCAACAACTGTTAATGCGGATGATGGACGAATTCGAACTGACGCAAGAGCAGCTCGGGGCACGCTTATGTGTTACGGTCCGCGCGCTGGACCGATGGCTGTTACCTCCGGATCATCCAGATGCAAGGGCGATGCCCGAATCTGGAAAAGCATATGTGCGGGACCTGCTGGAGGAACACGTTGTGGACTTTGCGCGAGTTGCTGCGCCGGCGCCGCCACGGGATTGATCCGTAGCTGGCGAATGGAAGCGATCGGCCGCAGTCTACTGGATTCCGGCTTAGGCGATGATATAAATGCCAGAATCAACGCATCGAGTGTTACCCATAGTTCGTCACTGATTTTCTGCCTCGTCGATCGTGGTGCGGGGCATAACCGGTTCGCAAAAGCCGGTACCGTTCCGTAAATCACCGCCGTCATATATCCCCGACGGGGTTCCACCATTCAGCGCATGCAGACCTGGTCCACCGGAAGATGTCGGCCACGAGTCACCACCTACGCGCCTAGTAATGATCGAGTCGAGTAACGCGGATTCGAAAGAGCTTCTGGAAGCAATTGCGGATGCCGGTTACACACCAGTGCGAGTCAAGGAAGAGACGACCCAACCATCTGATCAGGTCACGCGTTGCTGCAGCTACAGGCAATGAGATTTGCTTCCTTGAACCGTCGCACGCTCGAGCTTGTCGGCGAAATCGCGCCACTGCTGGCGCCACGTGAAAGCTTTTCTTTCAGTAGAGGAAACTTTATCTCGTTTGTCGACGGAATCGATGCATATAAGAATCAAGCCAAAGTTCAATATCTGCGTTAGCCATGGTCGATGGTGAACTCGGCACGATTGTCCGCGAGCTTCAGCGCTTTGGTAATCGAGTTGGCACAGTGCCCGCAGGTCGTGTCTTTAAGTTCGAATGCAATCCTGAATATCTTCCGCTGGATTGTCGATGACACGCAGGGACGATCAGTCTTCCCATCGTGGAAACGTCGATAGTCCTCTTGGACGTGCATAACGCGATCGGGATTTACGTCGTGATCCGCTTGACGTTCCCACGATGGCAAGGATCAAGCTATTGGCGTATCAGAAGACCAACTGAACAGATATCCCCATGAGCACGACCTTTGCACCGACGGTACCCCTAGAGTTCAAGCTCCCCATCGAAGGCATGACCTGTGCGACCTGCGCCCTGCGCGTTGAGAAGGCGCTACAGGCGCTGCCAGGCGTAGAAAGCACAGTAGTGAACCTCGCGACTGAGGAAGCCAGCGTCCGAACGTCCGCTGGCGTGGGTGCCGAAGCGCTTGCCGACGCTGTCCGCAAGGCCGGCTATGAAGTCCGCTCCCACCAGATCGAGCTTGAGATCAAAGGGATGACCTGTGCGTCGTGCGTGGGCCGGGTGGAAAAGGCGCTGCTGAAAGTTCCCGGCGTGTCGGGAGCATCGGTGAACTTGGCGACCGAAAAGGTTACGGTCACGGTACTTGCCGGTGTGTCGTTCGCGGTGCTGGCAGCGGCCATCGACAAAGCCGGTTACGCTGCCGGTGCGGCCGGGGCAACGTCCACCGCACCGGCAGCGACGAGCCTTCCGCAATGGTGGCCGGTGTTCGTCGGCACCTTGCTGACGCTTCCGTTGGTGCTGCCGATGCTGCTGCGGTTGTTCGGTGTCGAGTGGGAGTTGGACGGGTGGGTGCAACTGGCGCTGGCGACGCCGGTGCAGTTCTGGCTTGGCGCGCGTTTCTACCGCGCCGGCTGGAAGGCGGTGAAGGCCCGGAGCGGCAATATGGACCTACTGGTCGCGCTGGGCACGAGTGCGGCGTACGGGCTTTCGGCTTACCTGTTGTGGAAGTACGACGGTCGCGGTATGCCGCGTATGTATTTCGAGGCATCGGCAGCAGTCATCACACTGGTATTGCTCGGCAAATGGCTCGAATCCCGTGCCAAGCGGCAGACCGCCGATGCAATCCGCGCGCTAAATGCCCTACGGCCAACTATCGCACGAGTCTTGGTGGACAACGTCGAAGTGTCTACACCTGTCGAACAGGTCGTGGTGGGAGACATCGTAGTCGTTCGTCCTGGAGAGCGGATTCCGGTGGATGGCGAAGTCATCGACGGCCGTAGTCACGTCAACGAGTCGCTCATCACCGGCGAAAGTCTGCCGGTGGCCAAGGCAGAGGGCAACAAGGTGACCGGCGGCTCGGTCAACGAGGAAGGTCTGCTGGGGATCCGCACGATGGCCATCGGTGCCGAGACAACGCTCGCTAGGATCATCCGCATGGTGGAGTCGGCGCAGGCGGCGAAGGCTCCTATCCAGCGCATCGTTGACCGGGTGAGCGCCATCTTCGTCCCCGCAGTCCTCGCCGTTGCACTGTTGACCTTCGGTGGCTGGCTTCTGTACAGCGGCGACGGGGAGCAGGCCGTGATCAGTGCGGTGGCGGTGCTCGTCATTGCCTGCCCGTGCGCGCTGGGACTCGCCACGCCAACGGCGATCATGGCCGGCACCGGCGTTGCCGCACGCCAGGGCATCCTGATCAAGGATGCCGAAGCGCTCGAAGTGGCGCACTTGGTCACTGTCGTGGCCTTCGACAAGACGGGCACGCTGACCGAAGGCAAACCGTTGCTCGTCGCGATCGAAGTGGCCGACGGTGGCGATCGGCATGACCTCCTGCAGCTTGCAGCTGCGCTGCAGAAAACCAGTGACCATCCGCTCGCGCATGCGGTGATGGAGAGGGTCGGGAATCAACGCCTTGCTGTGCCGCCGGCGCAGGAGGCGCTGGCGTTGCCTGGCCGCGGAGTGCAGGCCATCGTGCGCGGCCGGCACCTTCTGCTCGGCAGTACGCGGTTGATGAACGAGGCGGGGGCGGACCCGGGCGTGCTGCTGACTATGGCCGAGCAGCTCGAGGCCGAGGGGAGAACCATCTCCTGGCTACTGGAACGGAACGAAAATCAGGCTCGCGTGCTGGGACTTCTGGCCTTTGGCGACACAGTCAAGCCCGCTTCCTACGCCGCCATCGAGAGGCTGCACGAGCTGGGCATCCGGACGGTGATGCTGACGGGCGACAATCAAGGCAGCGCCCATGCCGTGGCACGGGCGCTCGGCATCGACGAAGTCCGCGCGGAGTTGCTCCCGGGCGACAAGGCAGCCATCGTGCAGGAACTGCGCAACGAGGGCAACGTCGTGGCGATGGTCGGCGACGGATTGAACGATGCGCCCTCCCTGGTGGCGGCGGACGTTGGCCTGTCGATGTCGACGGGCACAGATGTCGCGATGGAGGCGGCGGGCATCACACTGATGCGTGGCGATCCACGCCTTGTGGCGGATTCGTTCGACGTCTCGCGTCGTACGTACGCGAAAATCAAACAGGGCCTGTTCTGGGCATTTGCATACAACGTACTGGGCATTCCACTTGCAGCCTTGGGCATGCTGAGCCCGGTCATCGCTGGCGCGGCCATGGCCTTCAGCAGCGTGAGCGTTGTCACCAATGCGCTGATGCTGCGCCGCTGGCGGGGCGCGGCGATCAGCGCTAGCGCAGCACGCCCGATTCAAGGATCTTGACCATGAACATCGGCGAAGCAGCTTCAGCTTCTGGAGTCTCAGCGAAAATGATTCGACACTATGAAGGCGTCGGGCTGCTGCCGCCTGCGAGCCGCACGAGCACTGGCTATCGGCAATACAACGACAAAGACGTGGGTAGGCTGCTATTTATCCGCCACAGCCGGGACCTTGGTTTCTCGCTGGAGCAGATCGGCGAACTGCTTGACCTGTGGCAAAACCGCGGTCGCTCCAGCCGGCAGGTCAAGGCACTTGCCCAGGCGCACATCGCGGAGCTAGACGAAAAACTCAAGGAACTCCAGGAGATGAGAGGTGCGCTTGAATCGCTAGTGCACTGTTGCAATGGCGATGATCGGCCCGACTGCCCAATCATCGAATCGCTCGCATCGGAAGCGGCCGTGCGAAGCCGTGCCACCACGCACGCCCCCCAAAAAATGGGTGCGGCCAAGCGCCGACAGTTCGACCGTTAGTCCAGGGTCTTCATGAATCGGAGCGACTGCGGACGATGATGGCGGGCAAGAATTTTTGTGTGCGCGCCTAATGGCGGAACCGGGGTTGGTTCGAGCGCATGTCCAGAATCATGAGAGATAGGTGTGGCCATGAAAGAACAAGTGGAGATTTTGGTAATAGGAAGTGGTTTTGGCGGCTCCGTTGCGGCGAAGCGCCTTTCGGAAGCGGGGCGGGATGTAGTGATGCTGGAGCGCGGCCCGTGGAGAGATACAGTTCCAATTCGATCTGTGGGAATTGAGGATGTGGCGCCTCTCCCGCAAGGGCGAAAAGCTTTTACTTATGGCTTGCGATCCGTCAGATCCCATTTTTTTAAAGGCGAGATGGTCCTCAATAAAAAAGGATTTGTAGAGGCATATCTCGGCGATGGTGTAAATGTGATTTGCTCTTCAAATGTAGGGGGAGGTAGCCATATATATGCCGCTGTGCTGGGTAGGCCATTCAGTCCAAATTACTGGGATGGCCGCCATCCGGAAATTTCTCAAAAGCACATGGATAAATATTATGACGAAATCCTAGCACTGCTCAATGCGCGGCCCGTATCGCATCATGACATGGTTCCAAACGGCCTTGATCAAACCAACTACAACGGTGAACTATCGAATGCAGGGCTGAGGAATTCGCCTGTTGGAATTTTACTTCCTGAAAAGCCTGGTCAGGCTGTAAAAGTGGTGGATCGGTATGGGGTTGAAAGATGGGAGTGCGACATGCGGAATAATAGCTTCTTGGGATCCCCGTCCGGCGCCAAAACGACTCTGGATTTCACTTGCATTTGGCCAGCAATGCAACATGGCTTAATTGTTCGCGACTTGTGCGAAGTGAAATCAATTCACAAATTGAGAAAGGAAGGTGGGGATAAAATGCGATATGAGGTTCATTATCGCAACCATCGAAGCGGGCAGGATGAACGTGTGCGTGCGGAACACGTTGTCTTGGCTGCAGGCGGTTTGAATACGGTTCGTTTGCTATTGAGAAGCCGAGACGTTGAGCATGGATTGGATGGAATGCCGCGGTTGGGTTTTCGGTTTGGCACGAATGGAGGTTATTTTGGATTTTGGAAAGAAAATAGTTCGAGAGATCTTACTGCTGGGACGCCGCTTTGTGGGCCTTTCAGATCGCGAAACTCGACGAGCAAGTCTGCCCTGATGCTTCGTGCAAGTATCCAGGGCTTGGACGACATACCGATTCCAATGCTGATAAAGAGGTGGTTACGTAAAAACTCGTGCATGGTTGCCTTTGGTGGTGATGGTAGCAATGGATCCATGACAATGGAGCACGGTAAGTTCAAGGTGCGATACAGGAAAAATGAGAACAGTGTTTACATGGAAATCGCCGAGGAAATAAAAAATATCGAAACGGCAACTCATACAAAGGTGTATTCCCTTGCTGCTCCCGTGACGGTTCAGCCAATCGGGGGTGCCTGTTTGAGTACGTCGAATCTGAATGGTGTGATCGGTGCAAATGGAGAGATCTTTGATAATCCTGGGTTATACGTGGCAGACGCCTCCGCGCTCCCGGAGTCTCCCGGAGCGCCACCGAGTCTCTCGATAGCTGCATGGTCCGCTAATGTCGCCGACAGGCTACTGGAATCACTGGGTTGCCATGGTGTCCGCCCGTGAGGGCGACCTAAGAAAGAGGCCGCCATGGTGTGCAGAAGATTTATTTCGTATAACAAATGGAAGTCTAGTCTGCTTCAGTGAAGCTTAGTCTGTCTGTAAAGCCAGGTTGCGGCCATCATCGCACCGTGACCGATGCAGCCTTATGCTGGGCGTCAGACATGACGTTCTATTAGAACGGGGTAGCCAGCACAAGACTGCGCCCGGCGATAACGAATCGAACGCGCCGGGTTTGCGGCTACGCAGCTATAGACATCGCTCGGTACCGTCTCGATAAAAACTATCGCAAATCGTTCATT
This sequence comes from Trinickia terrae, assembly GCF_005144415.1. Taxonomy (GTDB): domain Bacteria; phylum Pseudomonadota; class Gammaproteobacteria; order Burkholderiales; family Burkholderiaceae; genus Trinickia_A; species Trinickia_A terrae. The sequence goes on from NZ_SWJE01000001.1 coordinate 119,235, forward strand.
TTTCGACCGGTTTTTGCAGCCAGTCCTGCATTACCGATATTGTCTACAGTCGCGTGCGAATACGATGTTGTCAGGCTTGCGCAATTTGCAAGGCCTTGCCTGGGGGAGTTTTCCGCCCCGGATTTCCAGCCAACTCATCGTGCGTACCGCCATGCAAATTTCTCGACTATTGGTAGGCTTCTCGTTCCTGACGCTCGCGATGCAGCCCCTCGCGGCTCACGCAGATCTCACGGTAAAAATTGGGCAGATCTCTCCGCTAACGGGCGAACTGGCCCATATCGGTAAGGATGACGAAAATGGTGTGCGGCTCGCCATCGAGGATTTGAACAGCAAGACGCTCCGCATTGGTGGACAGTCCGTCACATTCGTTCTGGATTCACAGGACGATGCCGCGGACCCACGGACGGCAGTCACTATGGCGCAGAAGTTGGTCGACGACCATGTGGCGGGAGTTGTCGGACACGCGAATTCAGGAACATCCATTCCGGCGTCAAAGATTTATTCGGACGCAGGCATTCCGATGATCACCGAGTCGGCAACGAATCCGTTGCTGACGGAGCAGGGATTCAAGAACGTCTTTCGAATGGTTGCCAATGACGTAAGGCAGGGCTCGGTCATCGGTACCTATCTGGTGCATGACCTCAAAGCCCGCAAGGTAGCAATCGTCGATGACCGCACCGCCTATGGCCAAGGCCTCGCCGACCAGATCGACAAGGCCGTCAAGGCAGCCGGCGGAACCGTTGTCGCGCGCGAATTCGGCACCGACAAGACGACTGACTGGAAAGCCGTTCTGACGACCATCAAGAGCCGTCAACCGGACGCCATCGCGTTCACGGGCGGCGATACGCAAGCCGCGGCGTTTGTCCAGCAGATGCGAAGACTGGGCCTGACCGCCACGTTCATCGCAGGCGACGAGTCATGCACGCCTCAGTTCATCAGCCTTGCCGGCTCTTCGATGAACAACAACACTTACTGCACGCTGGCGGGCGTTCCGCCTGCGGATATGCCGCAGGGTCCGGCGTTCTTCAAGCGCTTTCAGCAGCGGTTTGGCGCGGAGGTCCAGCTTTACGCGCCCTATGCCTACGATGCTGTGATGGCGATGGCAGCCGCCATGCAGTCCGCGGACTCGACGGACCCGAAGATCTACCTGCCCAAGCTCCAGGCCGTCAGCGTGGACGGCGTAACGGGGTCGATCAGGTTTGACGAGAAGGGCGATATCCGCAACGGGGCGATTACTGTTCGGCAGTATGGTCAGGGCGTCTGGAAGGACAAGACGGTTGTCCGGTAGCGCAGACAGCGGCTTCGTGCGAATGTCGTCGTCATGTCTCGAGCGCGGCACTGCGTGAGCAGTCGGCCAGACTTGAAGCCGTCTCGCTTCCCACACACAACATTGTCATTCGTCGAGGTCGACCGGCACACCCAGGCCGACCTTGACGCGGTCCATGCTGACTAGCGTCTTGAAGCGCTTCACGTTGTTGTTCGAAAAGAAGAGCTGGCGCGTGAGCTCGTTGTACTGATCCATATCCTTCACCGTCAGGACGAGTGCAAAGTCCCACTCCCCGGCAAGGTAGTAACACTGCTGAACCAGGGGGCACTGCGCAAAGGTGCGTTTCATTGCGTCGAGTTGATCGATCTGCTCGCTTTCCACCTCAACCATGGTGATGATCGTCAGGCTATAACCAACTTTCTCAGGTGCGACGATCGCAGCGTAGCGGTCAATGACGCCAAGTTCCGCCATCCGGCGCAGCCGTCGATTCACTGCGGCCGTGGATAGATTGACGCGCACACCCAGTTCGTTTTGAGGGGTGTGGGCATCGCGTTGGACTTCTGCCAGGAGCTTCCGATCGAAGCTATCTAGTTCCGGATGCATGGTTATCGCAAACTCCCGCCAGAAAGATATTTTTTTGCAGATTGACCGCGAAATCAGGGATCAAATTGATGCGATCGCGCAATATTATTTTGCTCGACAAGGATTGCTGAGACAAGCGATTCGTTCAATGGATTGAATCTGCGGACGGGTATCCGTCCGCCTAACGGGAGCAACATCGACATGCTGATCGCCAACCCTCGATCTTGCCGTGCATCCTATCCAGAGGAATTGCGAGGCATCCTCAACATCAAGTCGGCGCACGAAAGCGGCGCCTGGCTATCTAGCTGGGACCAGATCAGCCGGTCCGCGACGCCGTTGTGGGACCTGCCGGATGCTGCGGCGAGGTTGGGCGTCGCTCAATTGAGCCTCAAGGATGAGTCCTTCCGGTCACCGCTTGGAAGCTTCAAGGCACTCGGGGCGCCCATCGCGTTGATGCGTCTCATCATGCGTCAGTGGCACGCACACGGCATCGACCCGAAAGCACTGGTCACGGGGCAATACGCGCAGATGCTGCCGAATCTGACGGTCATCAGCGCGACCGATGGGAACCACGGGAAGTCCTTGGCGGCAGCGGCCCGGGCTATCGGGTGCTATTGCGTGATCGTGCTTCATGCGAATGTGAGCATCGAGCGCGAAGAGGCCATCGCTGAGTATGGCGCGGAGATCGTTCGCATCAACGGCAACTACGACGAGTCCGTCCAGTATGCTGCCCGGCTAGCTGCGAAGAACGGCTGGCATGTCGTTTCGGACACCTCGTACGAAGGGTACGAAACTATTCCCCGCGACGTCATGCAAGGCTACGGCGTCATCCCGGCAGAAGTGCTCGCACAACTGAACGAGGAACATTCTCGCCCGGCTTTCACACATGTGTTTCTGCAAGGCGGGGTTGGCGGCTTGGCTGCCGGCGTCGCAAGCTATCTATGGGAGCACTACGGTGCCGAACGGCCGAAGTTCATCGTGGTCGAGCCGCAACAGGCCGATTGCCTATACCAGAGCGCGATCGCAGGGCGCGCCTCGAAGGCTACGGGGTCCGTCGATTCGATCATGGCCGGGCTCGCGTGTGGAGAGGCGTCCCCTTTGGCGTGGAAGATTCTCGAACAGTGCGTCGACTATTTCATGACGATCGACGACGAGGATGCTATTGCGGCGATGTGCTCGCTCGCGAAGGGCTCGGATCGGGACGCACCGCTGGTAGTGGGCGAGTCGGGCGCCGCGGGATATGCGGGCCTCACAGCAGTGATGAAAAGCTTTGAGCTAGCGCATGCCACCGGGTTAGGGCCGGATTCGCACGTGCTCGTGATCAACACCGAAGGGGCGACTGCGCCCTCCGTCTACCGACACCTGGTGGGCGAATCCGCTGAGGCGGTCATTGCCCGCCAAGGCGCATGGAAACAGCGTGTCGTTCAATAGGCAACGTAAAACGACAAACGGCGAGGAGTGCACCATGGAACGCTCACTGCAAGAGCAATTGACGAGTTGGCGTCACCGGCTCCATCAGGATCCGGAAACGGGATTCGAGGAGGTCCGGACATCGGACTACATAGCGAACATTCTGAAGACGCTCGGGATGGAGGTCCATCGCGGTATCGGCGGGACCGGGCTTGTCGCAAACTTGAAGATCGGCGAAGGAACCCGGGCGATCGGGCTGCGAGCCGATATGGACGCGCTGAATATTGCCGAACGCGCGCCCGGACGGCCATATGCGTCCTGCAGTCCGGGGAAAATGCATGCCTGTGGCCACGATGGACATATGGCGATGATTCTCGGGGCGGCCCGCCTGCTTGCCGAGCAACGCAATTTCAACGGCACGGTCCGATTCATTTTCCAGCCAGCGGAGGAGCACGGCCGTGGCGCGAAGGCGATGATGAAGGACGGCTTGTTCGAACGCTTTCCGGTGGATGCGATCTTTGGCGCACACAACATGCCGGGCATGCCGGCTGGCAGTTTTTCGACGCGGCCAGGCGGCATCATGGCGAGTGAAGACAATTTCGTCATTCGCATCAAGGCTCGAGGCACGCATGCCGCCCGTCCGCACATGGGCGTCGATCCAATCGTGATCGCATCGCAGATCGTGCTCGCACTGCAGACGATCATCTCACGCAACCTCGATCCCAGCCTGCCGGCCGTGATCTCCTGCACGGAGATCATCACTGATGGATTGCGCAATGTGATCCCTTCCAATGTGACCATCAAGGGCGATACGCGCAGCTATTCGCCGGAAGTCCAGCAGCTTCTGGAGACCCGTATGCGCGAGGTGAGCGAGGGAATCTGCCGGATGCATGGTGTGGAATGCGAGTTCGAATACACGCACGAATTCGCACCGACGGTGAACACGCCGCAGTACGTCGAGGCCGCCGTTGCCGCTGCCGCTTATGTCGTGGGCGCCCAGAATGTCGATGCGAATGTTCAGCCGATGATGATTTCGGAAGACTTCGGTGCATTTCTTCAGGTCGTACCGGGCAACTTCATCTTCATCGGGAATGGCGTCGCGAACGACAAAGGTGGTGTGCCCCTCCACAATGCGACCTACGATTTCAACGACGAGATCTTGCTTACCGGCGCGAAATATTTCGCGGAGCTCGCTCGTCTCACCTTGCCGGCTGACTGAGACGACGGCATTTGCAGTGCCACCGCCCTTTGTCAGCGGACCTTTATCTCAAGCATCGAGAAAGCAAATGAATACTTCTCACGACCCGATAACACCGCTGCAACTGGACGCGGCGCTCATGATTGACCAGTTGCGCGAACTCGGGGAAATCGGCGTCGACGTCGAAGCGGGAGGCCGCACACGCATCGCACTGTCTGACGAGGAGCGAGCGGGGCGCGATCTCGTCGTCAAGTGGATGCGTGAACTGGATCTCGATGTGCAAATCGATCGAATCGGCAACGTGTTCGGTACGCTGCGTTCGGCGTCCGACGGCGGCAGTCAGCGTCCGTTGATGATGGGCTCGCACATCGATACGGTAACGAATGCCGGTGCGCTGGATGGCTGTTATGGTGTGCTGGCGGCGCTTGCCGTGGTACGTGCGTTCCGGCGGGCGGGTGTCATACCGCAGCGATCGATCACGGTTGCCGCGTTCACGAACGAGGAGGGGATTCGCTACCAGCCAGATATGATGGGATCGCTCGTCTATGCGGGCGGGTTACCCGTCGATACGGCGCTGAACACGATCGGTGTCGATGGCACTCGTCTGGGCGATGAACTCGGCCGCATCGGGTATGCCGGCGAACTGGAGCCTGGCGCGATCATCCCCCACGAATATCTCGAACTCCATATCGAGCAGGGGCCGATTCTTGAAGCGGAAAATGTCCGTATTGGCGTGGTCGAGAATCTCCAAGGCATCTCGTGGCAGCAGATCACGGTGCAGGGAAATGCCAATCACGCGGGAACGACACCCATGCAATTGCGTCACGACGCGGGTTGGGTTGCCGCCACAGTTGCAACGTTCCTGCGCGAGCTTGCGGCAGCAACAGGCATGACGCTGGCAACCATTGGCATGTTGCGAATGGAGCCGAATGTTATCAACGTTATTCCGCGCAAGGCCGTGTTCTCGGTCGATCTTCGCGATCCAAATGAACAGCGCCTGCAGGAGGCGGAACGGCACCTCGCGGAATTCTTGACGCAGGCGGCCGAGAAGGAAGGCGTCGCGATCACCACAGAGCGCCTCGCGCGTTTCGAACCCGTCGTATTCGATTCCGGGCTTGTTGACGCAATCGAAGCATCCGCCAAGCGGTTCGGCTTCACGCATCGCCGGATGACTTCTGGCGCCGGCCACGATGCTCAGATGATCGCGCGCATCGCTCCGGCCGCGATGATATTCGTGCCGAGCCGTGGCGGGATCAGCCACAATCCGCGCGAACACACAGACGACGATCAACTCATCGATGGGGCGAACCTTCTACTGGATGTTGTGCTCCGGCGTATTACGGAGATCTCCGACGATCCTTCATTCCCGGCGACAGTCTGTGCCCGCCTGATCGAAGGCGAGGACGACACGCACGCCCAGATCTGATCGGGCAGCAACCCTACATGCAACGGCCGTCCCGCCCCTGTTCCTGTCTGCCGCCTGTACGGCGGTTTCCGCCTCATCAGCTCCCGTTCAGATGGTGTTCGCCAAGGATCAACCGCTTCCGGTAGTCGCCCACGGCGACTGCAGAATCTGGCGCGTTGAACACAGAACCGCTTGGTCTGTCGATCGACTCGCACTTGGCGTAAGCGCAGAACTTCGGGGAAGAATTCAGCGTTGAAATCAACTTCCCGATCATCGAGAATCTGTCGATGAAAGTGATACGCACCCGACTTCCGCACGCGGCTTAGTGCTCAATAGGTACAACCTTGCCGCGGAACGAGTAATACTGATACAGGTTATAGCCAACCATAATTGGGAACGCGAAACCGATTCCGATCATCATGAACACCAATGTCGGGCCGCTGGATGCGGTCTCGGCGATGGAGAGGCGCCCCGGCACAATATCTGGAAACACACTGAGGGCAAGTCCCGCGAATGACGCGAGGAACATGACAATGGATGCCACAAAGGGTTGATAGTCATGCTTCGCTCGAAGCGAATACAGGATCGAGCAAAACGCGAGTGCCGCAATGACGCTCAACGTGACAAGCAAATGGAACACACCCGGTTGCGACCAACGGCCATCCGCCACGGGACTGGCCACCAACGTGCCGATTGACAACAAGACGGCTGCAAGAATCGTGATGATCACGGCGATGATGGCATCGTGCCGGGCACGAGTCTGCACTCTGCCGACGGTCTTTTTCACCAACCAGGTGGCGCCGAGCAACGCATATCCGGACACCACGCCTATCGCCGACGTGACAACAAAGCCGAGACTCAGCGCCCCCGGCAAGAGGCCGGTGATTACCTTACCGAGGATCACCCCCTGGCTGGTCGCTGCCAGCAGACTGCCGACGCCGAACACACGCTCCCATACCGTCTTGCTCGTCGTGGCCGCGTGACGAAACTCAATGGCCGCGCCTCGCATGATCAGACCAGCGAGCATCGCCATCACCGGTATGTAAAGCTCGGAGAGCAGCGTCGCGTAAGCACGCGGAAATGCACCGAACAGTGCGCCCGCCAATGCCACGAGCCACGTCTCGTTCGCATCCCATACGTGACCGATCGACTGGATCATCGGCTCACGATCCGAGGCCGCGGACCTGAAAAGCGTGAGAATACCGACACCGAGATCGAAGCCGTCGGTAACGACATATAGAGCGAGCATCAGCCCAATAAGCGCGAACCAAGCCTGGCTCAGCATATCCTGTGCGGAAAGCGGATTCATTTAGATACCTGCATGGGGGAATCAGGAAGAAAAGTCATCAGTATTCGATTGCCGAATGAGCGACATGGCGCTCCTGCTCGACAGGTGGCAGTAGGGCCAGGTCCGGGCCGCGTTTAAGAAGACGCCATGCGAACACACCGAACGACGTGATCAGCACCGTGTAGAAAATGGCGAACATTGCAGTGCTCGCGCTGACGGTGGAGGCCGGAATAGCTGACACGGCGTCCCGTGTACGCAGCAGGCCATAAACCACCCACGGCTGCCGCCCGACCTCGCGCACGATCCAGCCACACTCGACGGCAAGGTATGGAAGCGGAATTGCAAGCACCCAGGCGGTGAGCAGGCAGCGGCGAGAGAGCAGCTCGTCGAGCTTGTGGAGTGCCTTGCGCAACGCATATACGGTCCAAAGCGCAAGCACCAGAAACAGGAAGCCGATGCCGGCCATCACGCGAAACGCGTAATAGAGCAATGGGAGCATGGGTGGCTGGTCAGCTACCGGAGTGTCCGCTAGGCCCTTGACCTGACCGTGCAGGCTATGAGTACCAAGCAGGCTCAGTAATCCAGGGATTTCAACCGACCAATCGTTATCCTGCTTGGCTTGATCCGGCCATGCAAGCAATGACCATGATGCCCCCGTGCCGGGCTCGTTCGTGTGCCAGTGACCTTCGATGGCCGCCCCTTTCGCGGGCTGCGTTTCGAATACGTCCACACCACTTGAATCACCAAGCCAGATCTGCACCGGAGCAACGAATGCCAGCAGCACAAGCGCAAGTTTGAACGAACGCACAAAGAACTCGGGGTGACGGCGGCGCAGCATGTACCACGCAGAAATGCCGGCGACAACAACAAGCCCCGTCTCGATTGCGGCGAACCACATGTGGGACACGGCCCAGACCATATCGGCGTTGAAAATGGCCTTCACGTAGTCAAAGACAACTAATTTGCCGTCGACAAGCGCGACACCTGCTGGAGTCTGCATCCACGAATTGGCGACCATGATCCAGAAGGCGGAGAGCGTGGAGCCTAGGGCAACCATTCCAGTTGCAAACAAGTGCACGCCCTTTGGCACACGTCCCCACCCGAACATCATGATGCCGACAAATCCAGCTTCGAGCATGAAGGCCATTGCCCCCTCGAAGCCAAGAATGTTGCCAAAAAATTCGCCCGCATAAATCGAAAAAGGTCCCCAGTTAGTCCCGAACTGGAATTCCATCGGGATTCCACTCACGACACCGACTGCGAAGTTCAGCAGCAGGAGCCTGCTCCAGAAGCGCAGATGCTGGTACCAAACGACCTCGCGAGTTCGAATCCATAGGATCTCAACCACGAACAGAAATGCAGAAAGGCTGATTGTGAGTATCGGCCAAAGAATGTGAAACACTGCTGTCATCGCGAACTGGCCGCGTGCTGCTTGTAGGGCATCTAAGAACATATCTTTCCCTGATGAAATAGGCGCAGGTCCACGACCGACAGTGCATGGCCGGAAGGAACCAACACTGAACTTACGAGCGCAATGTCTTCTCTGACTTCGTCGTCGTCACGGCTGGACCAAGAGGATGGCATCGCCAAAAGGAGGTGGGTATATATGCCGCTCGCTGCAGGCGGGCCGATCGCGTTCCTTGCTGCCTTGGGGTTGCGGAAAGTCGGCCTGCCGATGTCACATTCCGTCATAAAGGATCCGAGCAGGTCAGGCGCATAGGCTTAGGTAAAAAACACCGACTCAAACGTTGATGTGCCCACGCGTTAGTCCTGCAGGGGAGGGGATAACCGCCGTGGCGACGACCACCTTGTGACGAGCAGATGAACCGTACGTATGGCGAGGTATCCAATGAACAGGTTGGCGCCGACGAATACTGGCAGCGCTAGTACTTGCGCCGAGCTGACGCCTGCCTGCGCTAACTTCAGACTGCAGACCGTCGCGGCGCCAACGCCGAACGTGTAGGCCCAGTAGGCAGGGCTGAAGGGTTGCGCGCTCAGCCAGGGCCCGAGGCGTAGGCCAAGCGCTAATTGAAAAAGACCGTAGCCCCATAGCATGAGCAGCCAGTGGTCAGGGCGGCCCGGGGACAACACCAACCAAGCCATGGCGCAAACGACGGGCGGGGAGAACTGAATGCCGATCAAGGGGCGTTGAGGCGGGGGTAACGCTGTCGAATGCCATAGTCGCTGTATGATCAGCGATTCGAGGGCCAACCATGAAAACAACCCAGCCCCGAGGAATGGCCAGCCCCAGTCGGGGCAGCCTAACGAACCAAGTGCCGCCGCGCTGAGGAAGTTGCCGCCAACGGTCGGCAAGTACAAGGTCGGTACCGCATCTATCGACTTCTTCCCGCCTTGCCATAGCGTGCCTGTGTGCCATAGGCCGAAGCCCACGTGCCACGCAATGCCTCCAATGGCCAGAAACCACGCCGCGGCAATCGAATATGGAAGGACTGCCATGGCGACAAGCAAGGTAGAGACTGCCATCAATGCAGGTGTACCGCCCTGGACAGGATGCAGAAACTCAGCTCGTACCACCTCGAAGTTCCGGATTGCTTGCCATGAGTAGCCGGTGACGAGTACGACCCAGACCAGCCCGGCGATCGCCATGACAGCTTCGCCTACCGACGGCGGCAGGTGCCATAGATGTGCCGCCGAGCGCCACGCTTGCCCGAGGCCGGTGAGGCCTAGAACTATCCCAAAGTACGACGCTGGAATTGTCGCCTGTCTTATGCGCATGACATGTATCCTCGACAATGCCTCCTCCTTCCAGCGCATGCAGATCCGGGCCACCGTATGAAGTCGCTCACGAATCACCACCTAATGCTGATATTGAACTTTGGCATGATTCTTCTATGCTCCGATCCCGTCGACAAACGAGATAAAGTGTCTTCTGTTGAAAGGAAATCTTTAGCGCAACACTAACGGTGGCGCAAATACTGTGATCAGGGCGAACATGCGACGATGCAAGGTAGCTAGTCTCATTGCTTGGAGCCGTAGCAACGCGTGGCCCGATCAGATGGCCGAGTTATCTCTCCATTTCGTTGGTCCTTCGACAGATATCAGCTTGATCCTTATCATCATTGGAAGGTCAAGCGGACCGCGAAGAACTTTCAGTTGAGTCACGATATTTCCAGCACACCTATTGACATTCCGATGGTGGGAAGGCCGATATTTGCAACGTCTCATCGACCAACCCGGTAGGAGAAATCTCATGATTGCCTTTGAAGTTAATGACATGACCTGCGGCCACTGCGTCAGCACGATTACCAAGGCGCTGAAGTCTGTGGACAACCATGCGCGGTTCACCATCGACCAGACTAAGCGTCTGGTGACGATTGAATCGGCCGATGCCGATCCGAAGGTGCTTCAGGATGCCATTGCAGATGCAGGCTACACGCCCACGCGAATCGAGGAAGGGACTATCGAGGCACCTGATCGGACGAAGAGTTGCTGCGGAGATAGGCAATGAAATCGCGGGTATGTTCAGACCGTCTGGCGATCCGTGGCTCCATGCCCAATCGATAGTCAAAAGCGTCCCGCGCGATAGCTCCGGCCGGACATCGCCTCGTTCCGACGAACGAGGCACGCAGATCATTCGTAAACCTGGAAAGACGAACATGAAGAAAGCGAAATTGGTTTCGCTGCTGTTTTCCTGCGCCTTAACTGGTGCGACTTTCGCCTCCGCAGCTCGTGCGGATGGCATGCAGGACATATCCGGTATGCAGATGGGCAGCACGCTCACGAACAAGGACGCATCGACCCATGCGTATAAGGATGCCGATGCGACGATGATGCGCGAAATGGACGCACCGCCGTATACCGGCAATGCCGACCGAGATTTCGTCGCGCACATGATTCCGCACCATCAGGGCGCAATCGACATGGCTGAGGTCGAGCTGAAGTACGGTAAGGATCCGGCAATCCGCAAGCTTGCGGCGGACATCGTCAAGGCGCAGCGTGGCGAAATCGCATTCATGAAACGCTGGCAGGCTACACACGGCAGCATGTGAATTTTGTGTGAGCGTGTCTCGATTGAGGCGCGCTCTTGCGTCAAACACGTGGGTATGCTTAGCGCTTTTCAAGGTCCATCAGCTTGGAGGCAAGGAAAACTCGCAATGGTTCGTATAGGGGAAGGCGGTTAACATCGCCGGGCTTGGCGTCGGTCGTCTCGCGCGTAGGCAATATGATTATTTCGGATGACCTACGGCAACTTGCTGCACGTATTCCCAATGCGTGCCGTGGGGCTGGCGCTGTCGTGCGGCGGTAAGTGTGACCTGAGCAAAGTTTCTCTTTCAATACCGAATATCTTATCTTCCTTGTCGTCGGCTGCGAAGCCGACGACACTACCTGCAGCGCGGCGCTCGACATGTACCTATGCCGCAGATTCACGCTTGACTCGCAGAGAATGCAATCGCGAGTAGCGTTCCTTCCAGGGCTTCTCACTATGGCCGATGTCATTTGTCGGGCACCCAATGCATCCTCGCGAAATCCACGCTGATGTCCATCCAGAAAATCAATATTCATATCCTGCGCCTCGCGACCGCGCAGGCACTCGCGGGAGCCAATTCGACTGTCGTATACGCCACAGGAGCCATCATTGGCAATATGCTGTCGCCGTGCCCGGAACTGGCCACCATGCCGATCTCCGTGTTCGTCGTCGGTATGACCGTGGCGACGCTGCCGGTCGGCGCGCTGACGCGGCGTAATGGTCGGCAGGCAGCTTTCCTGTCCGGCAATCTGTGCGGCGTCATTGCGGGACTTCTTGGCGCGCTGGCGCTTGTTGTCCAGTCTTTCACGCTGTTTTGTTTTGCGATGCTCTTCGGGGGGGCATATGCCGCGGTTGTGCTCACCTTCCGCTTTGCTGCGGCTGAGTGCGTACGCCACGAAGATCGGGCACGGGCACTCTCTACAGTCATGGCGGGCGGTGTCCTCGCCGGTGTGTTCGGGCCGCAACTGGTAACAGTCACGATGAATCTCTGGTCGCCGCATGCTTATGCGGTTACCTACCTCGCCGCCGCCATCGCAGCCGCGCTTTCAGCCATCGTCCTGCTGGGAGTGAAATTCGAGCACCGCCCCCAAACCACACGCCACGCCTTTGGCCGTCCGATTTCCGAAATTCTGCAGCAGCCTCGCTTCGTCGTCGCGATGCTCTGCGGTGTCGTGAGTTACATGATGATGAACTTCATGATGACCTCGGCGCCGCTCGCTATGGAATTGTGTGGGATTTCGCGCGTGCATGCCAACTACGGCATCGAGATGCACGTCGTCGCGATGTATGCGCCGAGCTTTTTTACGGGGCGCCTGATCTCCCGCTTCGGTGCGACCACGATCACACTCACTGGATTAGCGTTGATCGCATTGGCAGCAGTCGCAGGCTTAAGCGGCTTGAGCATAAATCATTTCTGGGGTGCGCTCGTACTCCTTGGGATCGGCTGGAACTTCGGATTCCTGGGGGCATCGGCCTTGGTACTTAGCTGCCATACGCCAGAGGAGGGAGTTCGTATTCAGTCGATCAACGATTTTGTTGTTTTCGGCGCAATGGTCATCGGTTCGTTTGTATCCGGAGGCCTGTTGAGTGCATTCGGATGGTCCACAGTATCGGGCCTGCTCTTGCCGCCCGTCTTACTTGCGACCATGGGCATGCTGTGGTTGCAAGGGTCACGGCACAAGATACTCGAACAACGATGACGAGGAAGCCCGCAATGGCAGAGTTCATCGTCGAGCTATCGAAGACGAACGCGGACATCTGATTGCGTACACGGTGAACATGACTGTCTGCGCCGCCATTCGGCTTGCGGGTTTGTTACGCGTACGCGAAAGCACAACCATGAAGGGTGTTTAGGAAATACACATGAATCGAACTGCGGCTGCCCTTTTTGGAATTGTGCTTTTGTCGACTTCCGTAGCCTGTGCGGGAGATAACGGCAGTCCTCCCGTAATCAAAGCGCTCGAGTCGAGAGGGGTCACCGGCCTGCACGAATTTAAGGTCAGTGACGAACTGCGTGGTTTTGCCGGGGTCGCTGGAAGCAGTCCCATTGCAGTTTATGTAACCCGGGATGGCAATGCGATATTGGGAACCCGCGTCGATCGCAATGGAACTCCCTTGGATATCCATACCGTTGAAGACCTCGTGGCCGCCCCGATGGGCGACGCCACATGGAAGCAACTTGAGTCAGCGAAGTGGATTCGTGACGGCCGCCAGGACGCACCCCGCACGGTCTATGTAATCAGTGATCCTGATTGCCCATACTGTCATCGTTTCTGGGAAGCCTCTCGTCCCTGGGTGCGGTCGGGCAAGGTACAACTTCGTGAATTGCTAGTAGGCATCATCCGGGCCGATAGCGAAGGCAAGGCGGCGGCAATCCTGAGTTCCAAGGACCCGTCGGCTGCTCTTGAGAGGAACGAGCGGGATTTTGACAAGGGGGGTATTCCGCCAGCTAGTACCGTGTCCGATGACGCGAAACACACGCTGGAAACCAACCTCCAGCTCATGCCGGCATTGGGGTTACAGGGGACGCCGGGCTTGATCTACAAGTCTGTCGACGGAAAAGTAAAGCTCCTTGACGGCCTACCTCAAGGTGAGCAACTTCAAGCCGTGATGGGGCCGTGACGACATAGCCGTGGTCAACACGGTGTCGCTTCCTGCATCAACCATTCGCGAAATGCCACGAGTTTCGGCTGCGATGCACACTCTGCGCGGTAGACGACGTAGTAAGCCAGCTCCGCCGCCAGCTTTACCTCAGGAAATAGCGGGACAAGCCGGCCCGCTGCCACATCATCACAGGCCATAACGCTTCGTGCCAGAGCAACTCCGTGCCCATCAATGGCCGCTTGCAAGACTGCAGCGGAATTGTTGACCTGCATTCCGCGGCTGGTATCAACCTCGGGCGCGCCTGCGCGAAGCAACCAGTCCCCCCAGGAGGCGAATCCAAGGTGGGTGTCCACGGACAGATCGTGTATCAACGCCTTTCCAGCCAGGTCATGGGGGGTTGTCAGGCCGCCGGTCCGAGCGAGCCACGCTGGCGAGCACACCGGATAGATTTGCTCATCCATCAGTTTTTCGGCCACCAGGCCCACCCAGCTTCCACGACCGTATCGCACGCCCACGTCAATGCCTTGTGCGGCGAAGTCCACCAGCTTGAGATTCGTATCGAGCCGGACATCGGTTTCGGGGCATAGCGCATGAAATTTTTCGATCCGCGGTAGCAACCATTTGGCCGCGAACGCAGGACTGGCTGCAACTGTCAACACACCGCCGCGCGATGCTTCCCGCAACCGGCTTAATCCTAGAAAAAGCCGATCGAAGCCAGCCCGGATATCCGGTAGCGCCCGCTCTGCCGTTTCGGTCGGAATCAAGCGGGCACGGCCGCTTGCCCCGCGATGAAACAGTGGTGTGTCGAGCCATTCTTCCAGTGACCGGACGAGCTGCCCCACCGCTGCGGGCGTCACGTTCAGTTCTGCTGCCGCAGATGAAAAACTCTGGTGACGGGCGCTGGCTTCAAAGGCGCGAAGTGCATTGAGGAATACGGGCGCTTTCATGAGAAAGTTTTTCTTTGTCGATTGCGAAGAATATAGCATTTGCCGGCCTGATTCGCCATGGCAATAATGGCTTACGTCAGACGCAAATTTCGATGCCGGGCGACCGCTATACCCTCGGTGGGGTCACGGCGCAGTTGGCAGGAAAGAAAGATTTCCTATTAGTGCTCTGGCGTGGACTCACCCGCCGACACCTGCATGAGTGATGGTTTTCGACGAAGGAACCCAGTGTGAGTAGTGTACGAGTTGCCCCGTGGGAAGACGGCGAATTCGCCCCCTCTGAATTGCTTGCCGGCATGCAGGCTCGTCGGCCCAATGGTGAGCTGATCGGCATTGATCGTGTGCTGTTGAGGAGTGTTCCGCTCGCAACAGGTTGGAACGAGTTACTGCGCCGGGTTCGCGCAGAATTCAGCCTGGAGTTGGAATACCGTGAACTGATTATGTTGCGGGTGGCGGTGCTGAACCGCGCCGACTTTGAGTGGGGTGTCCATTACCCCGCGTACCTGCTGGCGGGCGGCACTGAGGAAAAGTGCCTCGCGCTTAAAGCGCAAAGCGTAAGCAACAATATCTTCGGCGAGAAAGAGCGTGCCTTGATCGCGCTTACCGACCAGTCCACGAAACAGGTTGACGTGGATGCCGAAGTCATCGAGGCACTGAAGCACCTCTTCGGCGAAACCAAGACAGTAGAGGCGGTCGCCACGGTCGCGGCCTACAACATGGTCTCCCGCTTTCTAGTGGCGCTGGCGATCTGAAATTCAGCGTGACCCAGGACGGCAGCAGGTTGAGGTGTTCGCGCTGGAGCCGCTATGCAAGGCAATTCAGACGCACGAGGTGCCCGATAAAGAATTGCTTTCCATCACGGATACTTTATCTCGGTTGTGACCAGATTCTTAGAGGCAGAGAATGGGTTCAACGGGTGGAGAGGGAATTTGCTATAGCTGATAAGGCTGGCTGCGCGCGATAACGGCCAGGATTATCAATGAAACAAAACTCAATTTCGAAGTCCGAATCGTTATTCGGCTGACGACGGCCAGATGGTCGGGCGTCAGGTTTAATCTCCCCTCACCACGGTGTTGAACATGGTTTATCTGCAAATCAATCTGAAAATCGACCCTGCCAACCGGACGGCTGCGGCCGGTGTCTATCAGCAATACAAGGCGCCTTTCCTCAATACGATCGCGGGTGCGAAATCGAAGGAACTGCTGGTGCGCGACGAGGACGTGCAGGTGTTACATGGCTTCGACAGTGTGCAGAACGCCAGGGCTTACCTGGAAAGTGACCTGTTCACCGCCGATGTGGTCGTTGAACTCAAACCGTTGCTGGCTGATGCGCCCGACGTGCGCATCTACGAGGTCGTGTAACACCGTTCTTTGCCGAGGCGACGAATGTCCCGGCTTCTTACCCCACTGGAGCTAATTACCATGATGCAGGATTGGAACGCTTACCGTAACGCATTGCAGGCTCGTGTCGGCGATTTTGCACAACTGAATCCCGACGTGATGAACGGCATGGCAACGATCAGCGGCGCCGCCGAGAAGGGTGGCAAGCTGGAGCCCAAGATCCACGAACTGATCGCCCTCGCAGTGGCGGTCACCACCCGATGCGACGGCTGCATCTCGGTCCATACCCAGAAAGCGGCCGAGCTGGGTGCGACGCAGGAAGAAATCGCCGAAGCACTGGGCGTCGCGATTGCGCTGAATGCCGGTGCTGCGCTGGTCTACTCGGCTCGCGTCCTCGACACCTACGCAACGTTGCCGAACAAGTAATCAGAACCGGGACTGGCCGCTGACGTCTCGCGGACGACAAGCTGGCCAGTCTCCTGTTCGACTCCGGAAAAATGGTCATGCTTGTCAATGCAGACTTCTCGCGCCGAGCGGTTGTCGCAACTCATCAGTATCAATGGACCGCCTCACCGCAGACGGGTGTTGAGCGCGTCATGCTCGACCGGCTGGGCGGCGAGCGGGCACGGGCCACAAGTATCGTGCGATACGCGCCGGGCTCGTCGTTCTCCCGCCATCAGCATCCTGGCGGCGAGGAAATTTTCGTCTTGTCGGGAACATTTTCGGATGGTGACGGACATTACCCGGCAGGGTGGTACCTGCGGAATCCCCCTGGATCGTCCCATCAACCGTTCAGCAATGATGGGACCCTCATCTTCGTCAAGCTCTGGCAGATGTCGCCCGGTGAAGTTCGCGCGGTGCGCATCGACACGCGCGAAGCCGCGGCATGGCGACGCCGACATGGTCGGGATGTCTGCCCGTTGTTCGAGGGCGATAGCGAACGAGTCGTTCTGGAACGGCTTGATCCGAATGTGCCGCTTTTTGCTGGTCAGGTCGAGAGTGCCGAACTGCTTGTGCTGGCCGGTGAACTGCGGGCTGACGGGCAGCCATACCTCCGTGGTAGCTGGATACGCCTGCCTGCAGGCCAATACCCCAATGTTGTCGCTGGTCACGCCGGTGCCGCAGTCTATTTGAAGACCGGCCACCTTATTGACGTTGCGGAGCGAGGGTATTCATGGTGACTGCCAGGATCGCGATCGTCGGAGGTGGCCTTGCTGGTCTGTATGCGGCATTCGTCCTCGAGCGGCAAGGCATCGAGGACTATGTGCTTTTGGAGGCACGCCGTACGTATGGAGGTCGCATCGAGTCCGTGTCTTCGAACGGTACCCTGGTTTCTGGGCCGGGTAGTTCGCAGAATGGCCTGGATCGCTTCGATCTTGGTCCGACGTGGTTTTGGCCCGCACATCAACCCCAACTGGATCGTCTAATCCGGGAACTCGGCCTGGAGCGTTTCGAGCAGTACGAAACAGGGCACATGGTGGTTGAGCGATCGCCGAATCAGCCCCCCGTGCAGATGCGTGGCTATGCTACGTCGCCACAGTCGATGCGCCTGATCGGCGGCATGGGTGCGCTGGTCGAAACGCTATACCGGAATCTGACATCCACACGGCTCAAAAATGATCAGCAAGTGCGACACATACGCCGCACAGGCCATGGTGTTGAACTGGATGCCGAGGATTCGCACGGACAGCTCACGTCCTATTCCGTTGAGCACGTATTGCTGGCGATTCCGCCGCGTCTTGCCGTCGCGACGATCGACTTTCAGCCCGCACTACCAGATAAGTTGGTGCGTGAATGGCGCGATGCGGCAACCTGGATGGCGCCACACGCAAAGTATCTCGCGATCTACGACACCCCATTTTGGCGCGAGCGCCAGCTTTCCGGCGAAGCCAGAAGTGCCTATGGTCCTCTCGTCGAAATCCATGACGCGTCGATGCCGGGCGCTAGTGCAGGGTTATTTGGATTCATAGGAGTGCCGGCCCTCGCACGCAGGAAAATATCGCCGATCGTGTTGCGCGCACATTGTCGCGCACAACTTGAGCGGATGTTCGGTCCGCAAGCAGCCGAACCCAGGGCCGAAGTCATCAAGGACTGGGCCGCGGATGCGCTCACCGCCACGGAAGCCGATCTGGATGGCACCAATCGCCAGCATGGGGCCGCGCCTGCGGCATCGCCTGCGTCGGGCGATTGGCGCGGGCGGGTCGTCGGCATTGCCAGCGAATGGTCCCCCAATTTTTCAGGCTACCTTGCAGGTGCCATCGAGGCGGCAGACTTCGGCGTTCAGACACTGGTTGAAGGACTGCGTAACGAGGAACTCAAGCCAAGCATCGTTGAATAGTAACGACATCGGGAATACGACTATGAAAAGTACCTATAGGGCCATGCAGGTGGCGAAGCCGGGCGCTCTTGAGCTGGTCGAGCGCAACGTACCGATCCCTGGACCGGGCGAAGTTCTGATCGACGTTGAAGCGTGCGGGATTTGTGGCGCCGATGCCGCCGATATAGAGCGAGCCGATCCTACACTGCATCCGCCACGCGTTCCGGGCCATGAAGTCATCGGCCGAATCGCCTCGATAGGCGCTGGGGCGCCCGCGATCTGGAAAGTAGGGCAGCGAGTCGGCGTTGGCCGTTTTGGCGGTCATTGCAACGAATGCGACCAATGCCGGCGCGGGCAGTTCCAGCTTTGCCGTAATCAGCCAGTGGTCGGCGCCACGTGTGATGGCGGCTACGCGGAAATGATGGTGGCGCGCTGCACCGGGCTGGTTTCCATTCCGGACGAACTGAATGCCGAGGAGGCAGCGCCGATCTTGTGCGCTGGATTGGCCACCTTCAATGCACTCAAGAAGTCGGGTGCACAGGCCGGAGATCTGGTCGCGGTGCTGGGCATTGGTGGGCTCGGGCACATGGCGCTGCAATACGCTCGCAGGATGGGTTTCAAGGTCGTTGCGGTCGGCCGTGGCCAAGACATTGAGAGGGACGCGTTGGCTCTGGGCGCGCATGTCTATATCGACACCGACCTGCATGACGCCGCCGCCAAACTCACGGATATGGGCGGTGCGCAAGCCATCTTGACGACGATCGGCAATGCGGCCACGGTGTCTACAGTGATTGGCGGCCTCGCACCGCAAGGGCGACTGATTGTGCTTGGTATCGCCAAAGATGCATTGGCGGTATCGACCCGTCAGCTTGTCAGCGGCGAGCGCAGCATCGCGGGATCGGTCACGGGCTCGCCCTATGAGAGCGAAAGGACGCTCGACTTCAGTGTGCTGAGTGGCGTGCGGCCGATGATCGAGACGATGCCTCTAGAGAACGCGTTTGCAGCCTACCAGCGAGTGAAGCGCGGTGACGTCAAATTCCGAATGGTCCTGGTGATGGGAAAGACGCATAGCGCATCATAACGACAATCTTTTCGGCCGTGATCGATCCATCGCTTTGTCCATTCGCGCCAGAAACGGTGCGGTGTCTTGAGCGTCGCTGTCGTAACCATGTGCCGGCGCACGGAATACGGCGACCCCGTCTATTTGATCCCCTTACTAGTCCTCTTGCGGAGAACCACAATGAAAAAGCTCGCTCTGGCTGTCACCCTCGCGGTTGCATCGACCGCGGCGCTGGCCGACCTGCCGTCAGCCGACGCGAACCAGCACTTCCAGGCCATTGCGTCGGGAGACGTCGCACTGCTGATGCGCGGCTACGCTGACAACGCGCAGTTCAATTGGGTCGGCGGCCCGCTGGACGGCACATACACGGGTGTCGATGCCATTCGCGGCGTCTGGGAAAAATTCACGAAGGCCCAAGGACCGATGAAGGTATCGGTAGATGGAATCGAGGAGGCTTCGAATCCGAAGGGGGCCAGCGTTACGGCCAATGTCGTGTTCGAAGGCAAGCAGCCGATCCGCGTTCGCTATGTGCTGACCTATCGCGACGCCCGGGTCGTCAGCGAAACGTGGCAGATCGATGCGAAACCGGCGAAGAGCGACTACTGAATTCGGCAGGCTGGTTTTAGCTGACGAGCTGTGGCCCAGTCAGACCGGCGAAGACGCCGTCAGCCATAACGAACGACAGCGTGCGCGAGCGGCGGTCCGGCTGCACGCAATCCGCGGCCGCAAAACCGGAAAGATAAGACTGGCTTAACCTGATCTTGCTTGGCGTCGGATGGAGCGCGGTGCTCTGGGTATCATTCGTTCCACTTGCAATGGCGATCTTAGTCTTGACCGTCTCGGCCGAGGCGCGCAGCAGAGAAATTGCGACCTGACGGACGAGGGATACTTCCATGTTTATAGTGGGAAAGGGGGGCGACCGGCCGCATTATCGCTGCTGGTCGACGGTAAGCTTTGCTTCTCCCTTCGGCGGCTTCAATCGCATTTCGCATCACGATCGACTGACACCCATCTCTCGCGCGATCGTCACAAAGCCGGCGATATATGCGATTTCCTCTTCGCCGCGGCGGATACCTAGATTGATGCTCTTGTTGATGCCGCGCTTGCCAAGCCGCACTGCGCGAATCGGCAGATCGGCCCCCTCTTCATGAACGAGCCAATCGGGTAGGACTGAGACTCCGCGTCCTGCGGCGACGAGCTGCAGCACTAGATCGGTCGCTTCCGCGGTTCTATGGTTCTTTGGTTTGCAATGAGCCGGGATAAGGAAGCGCGTATAGATGTCCAGCCTGTCTTCGGTGACGGGAACGGTGATCAGTTCTTCGCCGAGCAGGTCACGAGGTTGAGCGAATGCGCGCGCAGCCAACGGATGGGCTTCATGCACAACCAGGACAAGCTCGTAGTCGATGACAGGCGTAAAGCGGATGTCCGGTAAGTCAATGGGATCAGGTGTAACGAGCAAGTCGATTTCATGACCCTCAAGTGCCGCAACGCCGTCGAAGCGGAATGCCGTACGCACGTCGAAATTTACGTCCGGCCAGGCGGCAAGGTACCGAGGTGTAAGCCTTGAGAGCCACTTTTGGCATGGGTGGCACTCCATGCCGATGCGCAGCGCGCCGCGCCTACCTTCCGCGAAATCGACGAGCATCCGCTCGGCGTGATCGATCTGCGGCAACACACGCTGCGCCAAAGCGAGCAGATATTCCCCGGCCTGCGTAAAGCGGAGCGTACGCCCGCTCTTTGTCCAAATCTTGACGCCATGCCGCTCTTCCATCTTTCGGACCATGTGCGAAAGCGCCGACTGTGTGACGTTGAGTCGTTCCGCGGCTGCGGTGACACTACCTAGCCGATCGAATTCCAGCAGGATGGCAAGCTGTTGGCGGTCTAGCATCCATGATCTCCGTTCATTGTTCCATGAAAACATACCATTTCCGCTCATGGAAGAGCGTTGCTATTCTGACCGAAATTCAAGACCGCGTCCCGTGCGCGCCGTCATATTGAAACAAGGAAGAAATAGTGAAGGCATGCTCCGCAGAGATAAGAAACGACGCTTCGACCGCAAACTTTGCTTGCGTATTCGATCAGGTGGCCGATCGGAAGAATTCGAACTCCATGAAATGGGCGATTGCTGAAAAGCTTCTTTCAGCAGATGAATCCGCTGTGAACCCGTTGCCCATGTGGGTTGCAGATATGGATTTCCGCGCCCCCCAACCCGTGATCGACGCACTTCACGAGGCGGTGGAGCACGGCATCTTCGGCTACCCCGGTGGTGCGACCGACAGCTATGTGGATGCGGTCGTCGGCTGGCAAACCAAGCGGTTCGGCTGGGACGTCGCCAAAGAATGGGTGGTGCAGACTTCGGGCATCATCACCACACTGAAGACTACCGTCCAGGCTTTCTCCTCGCCCGGCGATACGGTGCTGATTCAGCCTCCGGTCTATGCGCACTTCCACAACGACGTTCTGATGAACGGACGTCATCTGGCCTTCGCTCCGCTCGAACGAACGGAGACGGGCTATCGCTTCAACGAACAGATGTTCGAAGCGGCGATCCGGGATAACACGAAGCTTTTCATCCTCAGCCATCCCCACAATCCGACCGGCAACGTGTGGTCCGAGGACGAGCTGCGCGCGATGGGGGAGATCTGTCTGCGGCATGGCGTGATCGTCATCTCGGACGAGATCCATCAGGACCTGATCATCAACCCTGCGAAGAAGCACATTCCGTTCGCTTCGCTTGGAGAGGCATTCGCGCAGAACAGCATTACCTGCACAGCGCCTAGCAAGACGTTCAACCTGCCTGGTCTGCAAAGCGCGAATGCGTTCGTGCCGAACCGGCATCTGCGCGAAGAACTGCTCCGGCAGTACGACAGAAATATGTTCCCGCTGGTGAACACGCTCGGCATGGTCGCCGCCGAGGCTGCCTATGCGCACGGCGAGCCGTGGCTCGAACAGATGCTGAGCTATCTGCGCGTGAACCACGCCCACTTGCGCAACGCCGTCAACGAGATGACTTCGAAGATAAAGGTGCTGCCGGCAGACTCGCTTTATCTGGCCTGGATGGATTGCCGTGGGTTGGGGATGGATGCGGAGGCACTCAACAAATTCATGCTGACCAAGGCGCGGCTTTGGCTCGACAAAGGACAGAAGTTCGGTATCGAAGGGCATGGCTATATGCGCGTCAATCTCGGCTGCCCCCGCTCCACAGTCGACGAAGCCATTAGCCGCCTCTCGGCTGCGGTGGCGGAGATCTGAGGCGTAGCTGGGGACTGCTTAATGGCAGAGCGCATGAATAGCGATGGGCGGGGAGTTTCAGTCGAATGGAAGAAACGGCCACACCCAGCGCTTAGTTTTGCGCGAGATAGGGAGACACGCGCTACGAACGAAAGGCAAAGAAATTCCGTATAAGTTAAGAATGGTAAATAATTTTAGCGAATACGGATTACACGGAGACGGATTGGTGTATGCGCCGGACTCGGGCAAGTCTGGGCGGCGCGCCTGGAGGTTGTTGGTGGGCGCGAGAAGGGTGCTCCATAGGAGGAGGCAAGGTGAGCAACGAGAATCAAATACAGGCGTACGAACGGGAAGATCTCAAAAGAGACCTGAAAAATCGCCATATCCAGATGATTGCGATCGGCGGCGCGATCGGTACCGGTCTCTTTTACGGGTCTTCGTGGGCTATCAGAACGGCCGGTCCCGCGATATTGCTGATGTATTTCATCGCAGCGATCGCGATTTACTTCGTTATGAGAGCGCTCGGCGAGATGGCTGTCGAGGAGCCCGTGTCGGGATCCTATGTCTCCTACTCGAATCGCTACATCCACCGATTCGTCGGTTTCTTGAACGGATGGAATGCGTTCATTTTTCTGCTTGCTACGAGCGCAGCCGACTTGAATGCCTTGGGAAACTACGTTCACTTCTGGTTTCCCGGGGTCCCGATCTGGGTGACGGCTTTGGCGGCCGTATCGATGATGTTTGTAATTAATATTGTCGGTGTGAAGTTTTACGGTGAAGCCGAATTCTGGTTTGCGCTCGTCAAGGTCGTAGCCATCGTGGCGATGATCCTCTTCGGCGCAGGCATGATCTTCTTCGGGTTCGGCAACCATGGAGAGCCGATCGGCTTCCATCATCTGGTCGACCATGGCGGTTTCTTTGCGAAGGGATTGAGCGGAGCAGTCTTGTCCATCGTCATGGTTGCCTTTGCATTCGGTGGAGTTGAAAACCTCGGTTTGGCGGCCGGCGAAGCGAAGGATGTCAAGGCCACGATGCCGAAGGCCGTGAACGCTACCTTTTGGCGACTGCTGATTTTCTACGTCGGTGCGATTGCGGTGCTGCTCACGATCTTCCCGTGGACATCGTTGACTACCAAGGGTAGCCCGTTCGTCGAGGTCTTCACGAGAATCGGCGTTCCGGCCGCGGCGGGAATCATGAACTTGGTTGTCGTTACGGCAGTCTTGTCGGCGGTGAACGCGAGTGTCTTCACGAACAGCCGCACTTTCTACAACCTTTCTTTGCAAAAGAACGCTCCGGCGTTCCTAAGCGTGGTCAACAGCCGCAAAGTGCCTTCGCGTGCCGTGATGCTGGTGTTCGCGGCGATGTTCGTGGGTGTGATTCTGAACTACATCATGCCGGAACGTGCTTTCGAACTGTTCTCTTCGGTGACCGTGTTCGGACTGATCTGTGCCTGGGCGTCGATCCTGATTAGCCATCTGAACTTCAGAAAGTCGAGGGTCAAGAATGGTCAAGAACGCAATATCACCTACAAGATGCCCTTCTACCCGTATAGCAACTACCTCGCGCTGGCATTTATGGCTGCCGTGATGATTTGCATCGCCGTGCTGCCGGATATGCGCATGTCTCTAGTTGTTTCGGGGGTGTGGGTCGTTGTCGTGTTCATTGCCTACAAATTCTATACGAGGAGTGAAACCGCACCTGCTGAAGTGGTCGTGAATTCGTAACGAAAGGAGTGTCGTCGGAAGGTGAGCGCTCGTGGTGCATCGATTAGATTCATGAGCGTTTTATGTGGTGTTTGTAGTACCCGCCTATGGATTGATGAATTCTATTGATCGTCCGTCCATGGCGCTATTCATATAACGTTGGAGACAAAATCGTGAAGATCCGGAAAGCAATTCTTTTTGCAGCCCTCTCGGTATCAGCGGCCTGCGCGTCTTTCGGTGCGTACGCGGAAGACCTGCTCGACGCCGTCAAAGCTCGAGGCACGTTGATGATCGGTATGGAGGGAACTTATCCCCCGTTCGATTATCGCGACTCGCAGGGAGCGCTACAGGGCTTTGACGTCGATGTCGCCAGGGCGCTAGCTGCAAAGCTTGGCGTCAAGCCGGACTTCTATACCGGAGAGTGGTCAGGGCTGATCGGCGGTCTGCAGGCCGGGAAATTCGATGTAGTGGTGAACCAAGTGACCATCACGGAGAAGCGACGTCAATCTCTCGACTTCAGCCCGCCATACGCTTACTCGGCCGTCCAGGTCCTGGAGAAAAAGGACGACAAGAACGAGTATCAAAGTCTCGACGAACTGAAGGGTAAGCGCGTTGCAGTCACGCTTGGTTCGAACTTCGCGGACCTGGCCAAGTCGGTTCCGGGCATCATCGTGCAGACCTACCCTGGAATGTCGGAAGCGCTCAGCGACCTCGTAGGCGGTAGAGCCGACGCGTATCTGAATGACCGGTTGTTCGTGCCTTATCTCATCAAGACCTCAAACGTGCCCATTCGTGGGGGCGGCCTTTTGAAGAACACCAGCGATGAAATCGGTATTCCATTTCGAAAGGGAAATCCGAAGTTCTCGGCTGCGGTGAACGAAGCGCTGACTTCCATGCGGAACGACGGCACGCTCGCCGCGATCTCGAAGAAGTGGTTCGGCGTGGATGTCAGTCATCCGGTCGCTAATTAGCGAATTGCTGGGCAGCCAGAGGCGCGTCGTACGCTGGAGAGTGATGAGATGGATCGATTCGATTTGGTGGTCAATTCGGCCCCTGTGTTATTGATGGGTGCGCTGTTGACTGTGAAGTTCGCGGTCGCAGCGATGGCCTTCGGGCTCGTGGTCGGTGCGCTCACCGCGGTGTTGAGAATCAGCGGCAATCGTGGTCTGGATCGAGTTGCGCAAGCCTACGTCAGTGTCATGCGCGGCACGCCGCTGCTGGTTCAGATGTTCGTCGTGTACTACGGATTGCCCGATGTCGGGGTCTCGCTGTCGCCAACGACAGCGGGGATTCTGACGCTGACGTTGAATGCCGGGGCTTATCTTTCCGAGAGCATGCGTGGCGCGATTCTAGGCATCCCGCGCGGCCAATGGAGCGCATCGCACAGCTTGGGGCTGACCTATTTCCAAACCTTGCGATACGTGGTTGGCCCACAGGCCCTGCGTCTTGCGGTGCCGTCCATGGGCAACACGCTCATCAGTTTGATCAAGGATACATCGCTTGTTTCCGTGATTACGGTGACGGAGTTGCTTCGTTCCGCGCAGGAGGTTATTGCCACGACATTTCAGCCGTTGCCGTTGTACCTCGCAGCGGCAGCGCTGTATTGGGTGCTGAGCTCGCTGTTGGCGGTTGTTCAGAATCGCTTGGAAGGGCGGCTTGCTTTGCAGAGCCGTCACTAGGCGGCGCGAGTATCGCTGTCTGCCTCGAGCAACTTTTCAGATCGGGTAACGCAACATGATCGACATCGATAACGTTTCAAAGTGGTACGGGCAACATCGTGTACTGGATAGCTGCACGACGGTCGTTCAGAAAGGCGAGGTAGTGGTCGTCTGTGGACCTTCGGGATCGGGAAAGTCGACACTCATCAAGACCATCAATGGACTGGAAGGTTTTCAGCAAGGTTCCATAACGGTCGACGGAGTTAGCGTGGGCCACTCGAAAGCGGACCTCACATCGCTGCGCACTCGAGTCGGGATGGTCTTTCAGCATTTCGAGCTGTTCCCACATATGAGCATTCTCCAGAACCTCACGTTGGCGCAGATGAAGGTACTCCGCCGGCCTCGTGAAGGAGCTGACGCGAAGGCGATGATGCTGCTCGATCGGGTGGGGCTCAAATCACATGCGCACAAGTATCCGGGGCAAATGTCGGGCGGGCAGCAGCAGCGTGTCGCTATCGCGCGTGCATTATCGATGGACCCGACGGCGATTCTCTTCGACGAACCGACGTCGGCGCTCGATCCCGAGATGATCAACGAAGTGTTGGATGTAATGATCGAGCTTGCGCAAGAAGGAATGACAATGGTCTGTGTGACGCATGAGATGGGCTTTGCACGCAAGGTCGCGGATCGTGTCCTTTTCATGGATGCGGGCGTTATCGTGGAGGACTGCGTCAAGGACAGCTTTTTCGATACGCCTCGATCGGAGCGCGCGCGGGATTTTCTCGCGAAGGTTCTGCATTGACGCCGACAGTGACTGCGGAAAAGGGCGGCGGGCCCTCGGCGCTACTCGGCAACACGGAAAGTCAAGTGCGCACGCCAATGGGCTGTCAGCGTCAGGGCATCCAGTTTACGATACCCCGCCGATAATCAATGACGATTGGCGTTTTCCAGGGATACCTGAACGCCGAGCCGCCATGGCTTTTATGCATATTCAGAGCTAGATTAATAAATATCACCATGAATACTGAAGTGGAAGTTTTGGTAATAGGAAGCGGCTTTGGTGGATCTGTCGCCGCAAAACGAATTGCCGAAGCAGGTCGCGATGTTCTCATGCTTGAGCGCGGCCCCTGGAGAGACACCGTTCCCAACCGGTCGATGGGAATTAAAGATCTGGTGTCTCTACCGCAGGGCGCCAAAGCCTTCACCCATGGCATACGATCCTTTAGTTCCCATTTATTCAAACGCGATATGGTTCTGAATAAGAAAGGGTTCATCGAAGCTTATTTCGGCGATGGCATCAGCATTGTTTGCTCGTCCAATGTGGGCGGTGGTAGCCATGTTTACGCGGGCTTCCTTGATAAACCGCTGGCTCCAAACTACTGGGATAACCATCACCCGGAAATCTCGCAGGCCGGCATGGAGCGCTATTACAACGAAATACTTGAAGCCCTTGATGCTCGCGCTCTCACACCACAGGATCAAGTGCCCAACCGGATAGAGGAGGCAAACTATAACGGCCTGCTAACATGCCTGGGCAACCCACCGGTCGCAATGCTTATTCCAAAAAGGCCAGGATTTCCTTCCAAGGTTGTAGATAGGAATGGAATCGAGCGGTGGGAATGTGACATGAAGAACAATAGCTTCTTGGGCTCTCCTTCAGGCGCAAAGACCACTTTGGATTTCTCGTTCATCCGGCCGGCCATGCAACAGGGCCTGATCGTCAGAGATATGTGCGAAGCCTTGTCAATACGCCGATTGGCGCAACAAGGTCATGGCGAAATGCGCTATGAGGTCCGCTACCGCGATCATCGAAGCGGGAAAGAAGAAAGTGTCCAAGCGGAGCATGTCATTCTGGCCGCGGGCGGCTTGGGCACCGTTCGGCTACTGCTCAAGAGCCGTGACGTCGAAAAGGGCTTGGCAGGGATGCCAAGGCTCGGCCTCGAATTCGGGGGGAATGGCGATTTCTTCGGAGTCTGGAAGGAAAATAGCAAATCAGATCTTTCAAAAGGCATGCCTATAGCCTCACCGTTCAGGCTCAAGGACTCGAAGAACAAGCGCGTCATTGTCCTGCGCGCGAGCATTCAAGGCCTGGATGATGTACCGGCACCTTCCTTTATCAAGCGTTGGCTACGGAAGCAATCCGTCATTATCGCTTTTGGCGGCGACAATAATAACGGAACCATGGAAATTAAACGTGGCAGATTAAAGATAAAATACAAGTCAAAAGACAACGATATCTATGGTGAGATTGATGATGAACTGAAGAACATCCAAACCATCACCCAGACAAAGGTTTACGCGCCTCGGAATCCCGTCACGGTACATCCCATTGGAGGTGCCTGCCTGGGCACCTCCAACGCAGACGGCGTGGTAGGTGCTAATGGAGAGGTATTCGATAATCCTGGATTGTACGTCGCCGATGCCTCCGCTCTTCCGATGTCCCCCGGAGGTGCCCCCAGTCTGACCATAGCTGCATGGTCCGCCAACGTCGCAGACCGATTGATCGCAGAATTGGAAAATCGCGGCGCACCAAGCGAGGACAGGCGGACGGTGCTGAAAGCTACCTGACGCCCCTCGCAGCGCTGTCAACTTTTCACGTGGTGCGCGAGCGTATTTGGCAATCCCCCCGTCTCAGGGCATCCAACGCGGCGACCTGTCGAATTAGCCATGCTTTATGTTTCAAGCCACTTGTG
Source organism: Trinickia terrae (assembly GCF_005144415.1). Lineage (GTDB taxonomy): Bacteria > Pseudomonadota > Gammaproteobacteria > Burkholderiales > Burkholderiaceae > Trinickia_A > Trinickia_A terrae. The sequence goes on from NZ_SWJE01000001.1 coordinate 147,923, forward strand.
TCCGAGCGCCTATTCGTCCAATTGCAGCATCTGCTGCCCAAGCTTCTCATCACACGCGTGCTCGGCTTTCTGGCGCAACGGCGCGCCGGTGCCTTGACGCAGTGGGCGATACGCCGCTTCATCGCCCACTACAATGTCGACTTGACGGAAGCCCTGCAGAGGGAACCCGGCGCCTACGCCACGTTCAACGACTTTTTCACCCGTGCGTTGCTGCCCGGCGTGCGTCCTCTGGCGACAGCGCGACTCGTTTGTCCAGTGGACGGCGCGATCAGCCAGTCTGGTCGCATTGAGCGCGACCAGATCTTCCAGGCCAAGGGCAAATCCTTCAGCAGCAGAGCGTTGCTGGCCGGTAATGAGGAGCTGGCACGTCAATTCGATGACGGCCTATTTGCCACCCTCTATCTCAGCCCGCGCGACTACCACCGCATCCATATGCCATGTGACGGCCGCCTGATGTCAATGAGCTATGTACCAGGCGAGTTGTACTCGGTGAGCCCGGCCACCGCGCGCGGCGTCGATGCGCTGTTCGCGCGCAACGAACGTGTGGTGTGCCACTTCGACTCGCCGCACTGCCCGTTCGCCCTAGTGCTGGTGGGCGCCGCCATCGTCGGCAGCATCGCGACGGCGTGGCACGGCGTAGTCAACCCGCCGCGCAGCCACAGCGTGCGTCACTGGGATTATCGCGACAGGAATATCATCCTGATGCAGGGCGAGGAAATGGGGCGCTTCCTTCTAGGCTCGACCGTGGTCGTGCTGTTTCCGCAGGGGCCGCTGCAGCTCAATCCCGACTGGGCGCCGACGCGCGCGGTGTACTTGGGGGAGGCGATGGCGGACTGAGCGTTGGCCAGTCGAGCGTTCGATTGCATGGCTTCACTCGTTTCGATGCCTGAAGACTCGCTACGAACGCTATGCTCATGTCCACGAAGCCTTCCTATCTTTGTTCATTTGCGGTGCACACATGGCCAAACGCACGCTCGGCCAGTGACTTGTGGCCGCTCGAGAATGCGCAGGAGCGTCGAGAAAGGGAAGAACGAGCGCGTCGCCGAGCTGAAGTCAATCAAGGATATCGATCGCTTGTTTCTGATGAATGCGGCCGTGCTCTTGTCGCGGTGACAATCGAGTGGGATATGTCAAGAACGTGGGCTTGAGATGATCGGTTCTTGTGGTGTTTAACGGTCCGATAGGAAGCCTGACCACGAAATTCGACATCGAACCGCGCGCAAATGCAGGGAATTTTTCTCGGGGCAACTCTATTTCGTGAATGGAGCCTCGCCTTGCCTGTCAAGGGATTGCCGCCGATATTCGATTGCCACCGGGGCAACCTAACGGGCAACGTGACAGTTTAGAGTTGCTGCACATCTTCGGGCAGACGTTCCCCGATGCCGTGACGCACGTCGTCCGCAACGGTTACTTCGGCACGCCGGATAAATTCGCGCTGTATCAGGAATCGCAGCTTCGCAAATCGATCGAGATGAAGGGGCGGTCGCTGGACTTCCCCGATCTTGCGGATCGCGTTGCCGATGAGCTGCGCAGTCAGCGTATCTCTATCCGCAAGGCGGCCGAAAATATGCAGATCGGGCTGCGTGCGGAACTCTTTCGCTGGCGCGAGCTGTGCGACGCCATGTTCTCGAAGGTGATCAGCACCGATGGGCCAGACCATGAGCAATAGGCGGTCAAGGCCGGTCGACCCGCTCATCCGCCTATTTCGCGAAGTGTCGGGCGATGTTCCAAACGAAGCCAGCCTTGCTCGCATGCGCCGGGTGTCCGGTGCTCTAGACCTACGTGACAACGACGCGCTATGGGCGATGATTGCCGTGCTCGAATACTACGCACGCCTGTACGAGGCTATGCCCGAACGTATCCGATGGGCAAGCGAGGGAAGCCTCGAAGCCGCGCGCCGGGAAGTTGGCGGTGCGACCGATGCATTGATGCAGCAGCATCAGGATGCGCTTGAACGATGCAAGGCGACGATTCAACTGGCGGAAAATCTGATGCAGGAACATGAGGCGCGGTATCGGGCAGCGCTGGCGAACGTGAATGAGACGGCGATGACGACCTTGATCGAACGCATGACGAATCGGGTGTCGCGCGCGGCAGGTAACCGGCAGATCGGTGCGGCTGCAACTTCGGCACGCGAGCAACGTAGGCGATTGGACGACACCATCAGCATATTCGAGCGGGCAGTCGAGGCGTCGGCGGCGCGTTCTATCGCGCCAAGTAGGCCGGGTGCAACAACGGGCAGTTCTACACACGCGACATCATGGACCGCGCCGCCGATGGTTCCTTCGCAATATTTCGGTGAACACTTGTTCGAGCGTGTCGGACAGCAGGTCGGCCAGTGCCTCGCTGAACACCATCAGCGGGCGAATCTTCAGGATGCCAGCCTCGGGTCCGGTGGTGCTGCCTGCTTAGCTCAGCCGAAATCGCGCGGCGGCGCTCGCCAACTCGACCGACTGCTGCTTCAGCGATTGCGCGGCCGCCGCCGCTTCTTCGACGAGCGCGGCGTTGCGCTGCGTGTCGTGGTCCATGCGTGCAATCGCCGAGTTCACGTGAGCGATACCCGTGGCCTGTTCCTCGCTCGCTTCTGCAATCTGGGCGACGATTGCCGCGACCCGCTGTACGCTGGCTACCACGTCCCGCATGGCGGTTCCCGCGCGCTCCGCGAGCTCGGACCCGGCTTGCGCTTTGCTGACCGACTCGTCGATCATCGTCTTAATCTCCTTCGCCGCGGTGCCCGCGCGCTGGGCGAGGCTGCGCACTTCGCCTGCTACCACAGCGAAGCCACGTCCTTGTTCGCCGGCCCGCGCGGCCTCGACCGCCGCATTCAGTGCGAGGATGTTGGTCTGGAACGCAATGCCATCGATCAAGCCGATGATTTCGACAATCCGGTTCGACGCGCCGTTGATCGACGCCATCGTATCAACCACGGACGCCACGATCTCGCCACTTTTCGACGCGACGCCGGACGCCGATTGCACGGCATGGTTCGCTTCCTTGACGTTGGCGGCGTTTTGCTGGACCGTCGACGTGAGTTGTTCCATGACAGCAGCGGTTTCTTCCAGCGACGCCGCCTGCGACTCGGTACGCTCCGACAAATCGAGGTTGCCCGCGGCGATTTCGTTCGAACTGGTCGCGATCGCATCGGCGCCGCTGCGCATCAGGCCGATCGTATCGACGAGCCCGTTGCGCATGCCGGCCAATGCGCGCAGCATCGCGCCGAATTCATCGCGGCGATGCACGTCGACCCGCGCGGTGAGATCGCCGACGGCGATGCGCGAGAAATGCTGCTGCGCTTCGTGCAGCGGCGCGGAAATCGACCGGTTCAGCCACCACCAGGCCCATGCCGCGCTCAGTAGCGCGACGGCGAGCGCGAGCGCCGTGCCGATCGTGGAGAGCCAGACCGTTTCCGTCGTCTCTCGGTAGCGGGCTTCGCCAAGCGTGTTCTGGTAGTTGTTGAGCGCCGTGTTGGCGTCGTTCATTTTGAGCAGCAATGCGCCGATTCTGCGCAGCTTCGTCTTGTCGACCGGATTGCCGTCGCGGGCCGACAGTGCGGCGATGGCCGGCCGCAATCCCTCGTTCTCGAGCGCGGCGCGCTGCGCGTGCGTTTCGTCGGCAAGCTGTGCTTCGTGTTCGTCGCTCTTCGGCAACGCCGCATATCGGTTCCACCAGTCGTTCGAGCTTTTGAGGTAGGCCTCGGCGTCCTTCAGCAATTGCCGGGCATTGTCGGCGTCCGGATCGGCGCCGACCTGCTCGGCCGCCAGGGCCGAGCGCACCATCAGAATGCTGGCCTTGCTGATCGCGATCGAAGAGCCCAGGCGGTTGTGGTACGTGTCGTCCTGTGCGTTCCTCGCCTGCATCAGGCCGCTCAATCCCAGCCCGCCAACGACGCCGCTCAGAAGTGCGAGGCACCCCAGCACGATGGCCAGACGTGCCTTGACGGTCAATGCGGTATGTCTCAAAGCGTGTGCTCCGTTGAGTAATATCGACGCGCGTTCATCGAGGCGTGGCGTGTGCAAGGGAGGCCACAAACGGGTTTTACGGCATGCGCGACGGTTTGTTAAGGCCTCTTCAAGCTGATGACTGCATGGCGAGCGATGGCGCCGGTACGGTGAGCGAAGCCCGCATCACATCAAGAGGTACTGCGCTAAAGCGAGCTGCCGCCGCAGATCATGATCTGCTGACCGGTGATGGCACCCCCGTTGTCTCCCAGCAGGTATGCGACCATCGACGCCACTTCGCCGACTGTCACGTACCGGCCGATGGGAGGCGTGACGGGCGCGCTGGAGGTGCGTTGTGGGTCCGCCAGCATGGGCGTCTGAGTGGCGGCCGGCGAGACTACGTTGACCGTGATGCGCCGCGGCGCCAGTTCAATCGCCCACGAGCGGGCCATGCCGACCATCGCCGCCTTGGCGGCGGCGTATTGGCTGCGGCCCGCCGCTCCGCCGGAAACGCGGCTGCCGATCAGCACGATGCGCCCGCCGTCATGCATCGCGGGCACGAGCACATTGGCGAGCGCGGCTGCCGCAGCCACATGAATCCGCCACATCGCCTCGCCGCTCGCGTCGTCTAGCGCGCCGAGCCGGGCGGTCTTCATGAAGCCCGCCGCATGTACGAGTCCGTCGACGGCGCCCAACCGGCGGGCGAGCGGTGCGATGGTGCCGGTGTCGCCGAGGTCGGCGCCGACGTGAGTGAAGCGTTCGTGGACGAGATCCGGCATGCTGCGGCTCATGCCGATTACGGCATGGCCGTCGTCGAGCAGTCGCGCCGCGACGGCGCGGCCGATGCCAGAACTCGCGCCCGTCACCACGATGCGTTTTGTCGAGTGGTCGTCCATTTCTCGCCGAGCTGGCGGGCTCCCGTTATGTGCGATTCAGTTCGCGACGGCGATCGGCAGCACCCGAACCGACTCGACTACCAGTCCCGCGACGTTCTCGAACGCATGCAGGCCGGCGTGCAGCGATGCCGCATCCGTAATCAGCGTCCACGGCTTTTCAATGGGCGCCCAGTGCTGCTGGCTGTCGCGATTCAGCTTGTCGGCGGTGACGAGGACGAAGATGCCGGCAGCCTGCCGTATCACGCACTCCTTCAGGTACGCCTGCTCGGCGCTTGCCTCGCAGAGACCCCGGCCAGGCACGACGCCATCCGCTCCCAGAAACGCCTTGTCGACCGTGATGCGGGTCAACGCAAGCTGCGCGATCGGGCCGAATGTGCTCATGCTCGACTCGCGCACTTCGCCGCCGATCAGCGTCACGGGCACCTTGCCCGCGGCGAGGATCGGGACGGCGAGCAGATTGTTCGTCACCACGTGAATATCCTGCCGGTTCGAGAGCGCGAGTGCGAGCGCCGCCGTTGTCGTGCCGCTGTCGAGAAAGATCGTGTCGCCCGCGGCGACGTGGGCGGCGGCCGCCAGGCCGATGGCATCCTTTTCGGCCTGGAAGCTCTGCCGGCGTTGATCGAGCGACTCTTCCGGCGCGTGCACGCTGACCGATGCCGCGCCGCCGTACGTGCGCAGGATGAGGCGTTCGTCGGCGAGCGCGCGCAGATCGCGGCGCACGGTAGCCTCCGACATGCCGAAGTGTTCGCATAGTTCGGCAACTTCCGTCATGCCTGACAGGACGGCCTTGAGCATGGCCTCTCGGCGGCGGGCAACTTTCATGTTCTGATCGGTATCGGGTTCGAGACGCCGCCTGCCGGCACGGCAGGCGACAGCGCCGGCGGCCGGGCGCGAGCGTAGTTTAACCATTTCCGATTGCGGCATTTGCGCCTGTCTGCGTCGCTGAATCGTCCATGTGCGCTCAGATCGTCGCGAGCGCCGTTGCCCAGTCTTCCGTCACGCAGACGTACTTGATGCGCTGGCGAAAGTACGTGTAGGCGATGTGCAGCCGCCCGTCAGCAGACTGGACGATCGACGGATAGGAAAACTCGCGGTTGAGCTTGTCCGTCGAGTTGTTCGTCATGCAGTAGCCGTCGCCTGTCTCCAGATTGCGTGCGATGGGCCACGTGCGTCCGCCGTCGGTCGAGACGGCGAGCGTCATCGGCGCGCGCGGCGCACCCCAGAATGCCGTGCCGCGCGCCGACGCCGCTTGCGTCGCCAGCGTGCCGCTGTCTTCCGAGTCTTCGATGTCGTCGTAGAGCGACGCGCGGCGGCCTGTGCTCTGCGCCGCGCTGCTGTTGTTGAACACGAGGCCCAGGTGGCCGTTCGCCAGCGCGGCGAACTGGATCGACGAGTTGTTGTTCGGCAGATCGAGCGGCTGCGGCTCGCTCCAGGTGCGCCCGTCGCTCGAACGGCTCACGTGGATGCGATCGGCCCAGCGGCTGCGAAAGAGGGCGAGAAGCGAGCCGTCGAGAAGCGGCTGGATGTTCATGTGCACGCAGCCGACGCTGCCCGGCACTTCGTGCCCGATCCAGCTCTCGCCGTGATCGGTCGAGCGCATGACGACGCTGATGTCGTCGTTGCCCGACCAGCGTTCGCCCGGCGCGACGCGGCACAGGAACACCGGGCACAACCACGCGCCGTCGGGCGCGACGACGAGCGGCTGGCGCACGAAGGTGCCCGGTTTGCCGAACAGCGTGTCGATCGGCCCCCACGTGCGGCCGTGGTCGGCGGAAATACGCCGGCGCACTATCGACGTGTTCTGATGTCCCGACAATTGCGCTGTGTAGACGAGCCACAGTTTGCCGTCGGGTGCGGCGAACAGCACCGGGTTCTGCTCGGAGCGCGTGGGGTCTTCCGAGAGGCGCACGGGATCGGTCCAGGTCGAGCTGCCCTTGGCGAGTCGCGACAGGTAGATCGAGATATCGGGCACGCCTTCCTGGGTGCCGCCGAACCACGCGCACAGCAGGTCTCCGTTGTCGAGCGAGAGCAGATTGGCGGCGTGGTTCTGCACGGTTGCTGCCGGCAGGTACGCGTCGATGCGCGCATCGTCGCCGGCGGCGGGGTGCAACTGGCCCGGCATCGTCGTGGCCTGGGCGGGCAAGGTGGACTGGCTGGTCATGATGAAATCCTGATGCGATGAGGCAAAGCGGGCTGAGCGGCGCCGGCGGTTGCGCGGCAATTACGAATCGGGGTGCGCGATGCGTCCGTGTTCGACTTGTGCGCCGTCGCTACCCGCCGAATGGAACAGCAGCTTGTCGATGAACATCACGACGGCCGGCGTGGCGAGTGCGATGTACATGTTGTCGATGCCGAACGGATTGCCGAGCAGATACCAGACGGTGGTGGCGATCGTCGCGACGGCGAGTGCCCAGATGGCGCCGCGGCTGCTGTTGAAGAACGGCAGGTAGATGCCGATCAGCGCAACCACCGTGACGCTGAGCCGCAAGGCGCGCGTGAAGAACGACAGTGCGAGGATCTGCGGCGCGAACAGCACGAAGACGAGCGGCAGGAAGCCGACCGCGAACGAGATCGCGCGCGTGGCGCGCAGTTCGCGCTCGGGCGTCGGGCGATAGCGCGGCACGTAGAAATCCTTGACGATCAGCGAGGCGATCGCGAGCGCCACGGTGCTCACGCTCACGAAGATCGAGGCGACTAGCGAGACCGTCACGACGCCCGAGAGCAGCGGATTCATGTGCTGCAGGAAGATCGGCAGCGCGTAGAGGCTCTTGATGTGCGGGAACAGAAACTTCGCCGCAACGCCGAGAAAGCCGAGTGCGAGCGCGATGGGAATACACAGCGCGCCGGCGATCAGTGTCGAGTTGCGGGCATCGTCGGCCGACTTCGCGCCCGAGATCGCCTGGATGATGAACTGGGTCGAGAAGATCGCGCCGGCCGTGCCGATGATCCACGCGCCGATCGTGCCGCCGCCGAGCAGCCCGTTCCAGGTGAAGTAGTGCGGGGGCATGGCCTGCGTCATCGGCGCGATGCCGCCCGTCATCGAGAGCGCGACCCACACGAGAATGCCGATGCCGACGAGCTTCACGGCGCTGTGCAGGATCGTCACGTAGGCGACGCTCTTGAGCCCGCCCCAAGCGAAGTAGATCGTGCTGACGATCGCCGTGATGAAGGCCGCCGTCGGCAGGTTCACGCGCATGACGGTCGCGATGGCGGCAGCGCCGCTCACATAGTTGCCCACGTTCACAATGAAGAGCGCGTAGATCATGATGGCCGAGACGACGAGCTTGGCGCGCTTGCCGTACTTCTGCGCGATGAAGCCGGAGATAGTGAATTCGCCGGAGCCGTAAAGGCGCTTCGCCATGAACAGGCCGAAGAGCACGAAGCCGATCGAAGCGGAGAGCACCGACCACGCGGCCGCGATCCCGACGTTGAAGGCTTCCTGCGAGGTGCCGATCGTCGACTTCGCGCCGATGTACTCCGACATCAGCAGGATGGCGATCACGACGGCGGGCGTGGAACGCCCGGCGACCATGAACTGCTCGGTGGTCTTGCTGCGCAGGCGGATACTGATCCAGGCCGTGATGACGATGTAGACGGACACCATCGCGACGATGACGGCCGTGTCCCACGCGGTGAAGCGATTCATTGACGTCTCCGATATGTGTTGTGTGCCAGGCTAGTCGTGCCCGCTCGCTGGCTGCGCGCGGGCATGCGGCGTTACGCCGTCTGCGCGGCGGCGCGTCGCGTTGCGAGGTCTTGCGCCTGCTTGAGCGCTTCGAGCATGCTGCGTTCGTCCGCGATGCCTTGGCCCGCGATGTCGAACGCCGTGCCGTGGTCGACCGAGGTGCGGATCACTGGCAGCCCTACCGTCACGTTCACGCCGGCCTCGAGCCCCATCACCTTGACAGGGCCGTGGCCCTGGTCGTGGTACATCGCGACCACCACGTCGAAGTCGCCGCGGCCGGCGCGAAAGAACAGCGTGTCGGCGGGCAGCGGGCCTTCGACGTTCCAGCCGCGCTCGCGCAGCGCCGCCACGGCCGGCATGATCTTCTCCTCTTCCTCGCCGTAGCCGAACAGGCCGTTCTCGCCCGCGTGCGGATTGATACCGCACACGCCGATGCGCGGCTGCTCGATGCCGGCGCGCGCGAGCGTTTCGTGCGCGCGCTCGATCGTGCGCTGCACGAGGCCCGGCTCGATCTTGCGGATCGCGTCGAGCAGGCCGATGTGCGTCGTCACGTGGATCACGCGCAGCTTCGGCGCGACGAGCATCATCGAGACTTCGGGAATGCCCGTGAGGTGCGCGAGCATCTCGGTATGGCCGGGGAAAATGTGGCCGCCCGCGTGCAGCGCCTCCTTGTTGAGCGGCGCCGTGCAGATGGCGTCGAGCTCGCCAGCCGAAGTCAGCTCGACGGTGCGCGCGATGTACTGGTACGCGGCGTCGCCCGCGACGGGCGACAACTTTCCATAGGGAAGCGTGCCGGGAATCAGGCCGAGATCGATGCAGTCGACCACGCCGAACTGGAAGCGCGCGTCGGCCGGGGCGGCGATGGCGCGTACCGCGAGCGAGACGCCCGCGCGGCGGCCCGCATCGGCGAGCCGTCTGGCGTCGCCGATCACGAGCGGGCGGCAGCCGTCGTAGACCGATTCGTGCGCGAGACTCTTCATGATGATCTCCGGCCCCACGCCGGCGGCATCGCCCATCGTGATGCCGATTACGGGACGATATGTCATGGCTTCCTCTTTGCTGGATGGATGCGGCGCCTGGGCATCCGCTTGCGTCGCGGCGGCAAGCCGCCGCCAGGCGCGATACAGGGTGTCGGGCCGGCCGAAGCCGCCCGCCTTGGTGACTACCGGCAGCGCGTGCGCCGCGTGGGTGGCGGCGAGAAGCGGCACGCCGTCTTCGATCTCCTCGAGCACGCGCAGCGTCGTCACGCCCATCGCGGCAAGCAGCATGCGGGCGGTCTCGCCACCTGTGGCGATCAGAGCTGCTGCGTGTTCGGCCGCCGGCGCGAGTCGTTCGGCGAGTTGGCGAGCGAGCAGGGCGCCGTCCGCGACCGGAAGGCGTCCGCTTTGGCTCAGCGCGACGACGGCGTGGCGGCCGCACATCAGCGTGTGCGTGACGCGCGCGCCGAGCGTGAGCGAGACCGGATTGACCGGATCGAGCAGTGAGGCGGCGTCGACTTCGAATAGATCGAGCGAGGCGCCGGTCTCGGCGCGCAGTGTCGCGACCTGCTCGCGCGACACGCTCGACATGCTGCCGGCCACCACCAGCACGCCGCGCGGGTGCCGCGTGGCGGCGAGCGCCGCGGGGCGTTCGGGCGGGCGCGGCGCGACACCGCGGGTCAGTTCGGCGACAAGCGGCTCGGCAAGACCCGCCGACCCGGCCCAAAACACACCGTCGAGCGGCGCCGACGCCGCCGCGATGGCGGCGAGGTCGGCGTCGGTCTCGCTGTCGCAGACCACGGCCTGCGCTGCGCCCCGGCACGCGGCGAGCCGCGCGCGCAGCGCGGCGACGCCTGCGCGCACGGCGCGCAGATCGAGATGGGCGACGCGTAGACCCGCGCGCTCGAGCATGACGCTTACGTCGGCCGTGCCGCCGATGCCTTCGTTGCGCCAGACCTCCGTGTCTTCGACTGGCGTGCCGAACACGAACTGGCGGCCGTCCTGCGTGGTCCGGCCGGCCGCGGGCAGGGCGGGGGCGACGATCGCCATGCCCGCACAGCCGGCGAGGGCGGCCACTTCGGCGGCGACGTTGCCGCGCAGCGTCGAGTCAATCTTCTTGTAGAGCCGGCGGCCTTGCGCGTGAGCGCGCCATGCCTGCGCATTCGCGCGCGCCGCCTCGGCGGGCGCTGCGCGGCGCGTGTCGGTGTCGATCGCCAGCACCTCCAGGTCGCTAGCGGCCTCCGCCTGCCCGGCATCGAGGCACACGATGCTTTCGAGGCCAAGGCGCGTGCACTTCACGGCGCAGTCGGCTGTGCCCGAGAGGTCGTCGCCGAGTATCAGCAGGCGCGGGCGGTGGTTTTGCTGGACATTCATGGCAGCAGGCGGCTGTAGATTGTCTTGATGTCGTCGAGGTTGAGCGGCTTCGGGTTGTTGCCGAGCAGGCGTTTGACCTTGGCAGCGGCGACGGCGAGCGCGTCGAGATGCGTCTCGTCCACGCCGAACGCCCGCAAGTCCTGCGGGATGGCGAGCGCCGCGGTCCATTCCCGCAGGCGTGCGAGGAACTTGTCCGCAGCGGCCTCGTCGCTGTCGCCGTGCCCCGCGATGCCCAGCGCGTGGGCGACCGTGGCGAGCCGGCCGGCGACCGCGTCGAGATTGAAGGCCATCACATGCGGCAGCAGCATCGAGTTGGCGACGCCGTGCGTGATGTCGAACATGCCGCCGAGCGGATAGGCGAGCGCATGCACGGCCGCCGTGCCGGCAGCGGTCAGCGCGAGCCCGCCGTACATCGAGCCGAGCAGCATCGCTTCGCGCGCCCTCAGCGAATGGCCCTGCTCGTACGCTTCGAGAATGTTCGCGCCGATGAGCCGCATCGATTCCATCGCGAACATGTCGCTGATGGGGTTCGCTTTGGTCGAGATATACGATTCGAGCGCGTGAATGAAGGCGTCCATGCCGGTCGCGGCCGTGATCGGCTGCGGTAGGTCCAGCGTGAGCGCGGCATCGAGAATCACGAGCTGCGGCAGCAGATGGCGGCTCACGATGCCGACCTTCAGCGCCTCGTCGGGCAGCGTGACGATCGCGTTGGGCGTGACCTCGGAGCCGGTGCCGGCTGTCGTCGGGACGAGGATCAGCGGCACGCCGGGCGACCGGATGAGATCGATGCCGAGCCAATCGCGCAGCGGCTGCGGGTTGGTGAGCCGGACCGCGAACAGCTTGGCCGCGTCGAGCACGCTGCCGCCGCCGATCGACAGCACGGCATCGGGCGCGAACGGTTCGATCTGGCTGCGAAACACCGTCTCCACGTTTTCGATCGTGGGTTCGGGCTGCACGTCGCGCACGATCAGCGTCTCGACATCCTTCGCCTCGAGGGCGGCGACGACCCGGCCAGCCACGCCATTCCTCTCCATTACCGGTTGGGTGATGAACGCGATGCGGCGCACCGGCCGGTCGAGGAGCGCGAGCTTGTCCGGCAGCTGATCGAGGCTGTGAGGGCCATGCACGACGTGCTTGACGGTCTGGAAGTGATAGATGGGGTTCATGTCGCGGGTCTCTGCTCTTGTCTCTGTTTCGGTCGGGCTGGGGCGCGGGGCGAGCGTCGCGCGGGACGCGTCAGGCCACGCGCGGGTAGATTTCCAGCGCTTTGATGAGGCGCTCGCGAGCGCCGGCGTCGAGCGGCTGGGCAGGCGAGCGCGCCGGGCCGGCAGGCATGCCGAGCAGCGCAGCGGCCGTCTTGAGCACGACCGGCATGGTGCCGAGCGCGAACGCGTCGCGCAACGCTCGCAGCGATTCCTGCGCGCGGCGGGCCGCGTCGACGTCGCCGGCCTGGAAGCTGTTCCAGATCGACATGACGACGCCGGGCACCGCGTTCGTCGTAGCGGCGACCGCGCCGTCGCCGCCGGCGATCAGGGTCCAGAGAATCATCGAATCGGTGCCGGTGAAGACGGCGAAGTCGTCGCGGCGCAGGTTGATGAGTTGCAGCAGACGGTCGAAATCGCCGCCGCTGTCCTTGATGCCGCGAATGTTCGGGATCTCGGCGAGGCGGCGCACGGTGTCGACCGTCAGCGTCACGCCGGCCTTGGCCGGGATCGTGTAGAGCATCACGGGCAGCGAGGTGGCGCGCGCGATACGCTCGTAGTGCGTGTACAGCTCCTGCTGCGACGCGCCGTTGAAGTACGGCGTGATGACGGAGACGGCGTCGACGCCCGCGTCCTGCATCTTCTGATTGAGCGCGATCACGTCCCGCGTGGCGTAGGCGCCGGTGCCCGCGATCACCGGCACGCGCGATCGCGCCTGGTCGACCGCGATGCGCGCGACGCGCAGCTTCTCCGCTTCGGAAAGCGCGATGAACTCGCCATTGGTGCCGAGCACGAAAAGCGCATGCACGCCGGCGTCGATCAGACGGTCGACGAGGGTTCGCAGCCCGGCTTCGTCGATTTCCTCGCCGGCGGTCATGGGGGTGATGAGGGCAGGGACAATGCCCTTGAATGTGACTGACATGCTCGATCTCCGTCAGGTACACGTCGGTGCGCTTGGACAGGGGGTATTCGCTGCCGATGTTGACCTTGTTGTCGTTAGCGTCGCCCTTGCCGCGACGGCTCGCGGACTCGTACGCTACGCCCGCCGGTAGTGCCAGCGCAGCCCAATTGCGATTGAATCAATCATTTTCATGACGAGCCCGTTGCTGCCTCTGCAAAATCCGCTCAATTCGACAAAGGATAAATGATTGAATCGATCAAAATAAGCGAGTGTAAACCCTTGCTTGTGACTGATTCAATCGTTCTGGGCAATGCAAGGTGTCCGCGGAACAGCGGTGAATAGCGGCCCGATCCTTCTTGAGCGTCCATAGGGCCGGCTATCGTCGCTAAGTGAAATCCCTTGGTGACGTCATCGGATGGTAACGCTACCATTTTGGCCATTGAAGCGCTGGCTACCTGCCTATAGCGCGTACGGCGCGATGGTATCGCTACCATGGAGAGATCAGTGTCATCGAATCGAAAAACACCCGAACAGCTTCGCAGCTATCGCTGGTACGGCGTCAACGACCTCCGCTCGTTCGGTCACCGTTCGCGCACCGCGCAAATGGGCTATCACGCGTCGGATTACATGGGCAAACCGGTGATCGCCGTCGTCAACACGTGGAGCGAGATCAACTCGTGCCACACGCACTTCAAGCAGCGTGTGGAAGAAGTGAAGCGGGGTATTTGGCAGGCTGGCGGTTTTCCGGTCGAGATGCCGGTCATGACGCTCGCGGAGCCGTTTCAAAAGCCGACGACGATGCTCTATCGCAACTTCCTCGCAATGGAGACGGAGGAGTTGCTGAAGTCTTATCCGTTCGACGGTTGTGTCCTGATGGGGGGCTGTGACAAGACCACACCCGGCTTGCTGATGGGTGCGATCAGCATGAATCTGCCATCGATATTCCTGCCCGCCGGCCCGATGCTGCGCGGCAACTGGAACGGCCGCACGCTCGGTAGCGGTTCGGACACGTGGAAGTACTGGGCCGAGCTGCGCGCCGGCAAGATCACGGAAGACGAGTGGAAGGGCATCGAGAGCGGCATCGCCCGCTCGCCTGGCCATTGCATGACAATGGGCACCGCCTCGACGATGACGAGCGCCGCCGAAGCGCTCGGGCTGACCTTGCCGGGCTTCTCGTCGATACCCGCGGTCGACTCGCGGCACGCCCAGTTTGCGTCGCTAACCGGCCAGCGCATCGTCGAGATGGTATGGATCGACCAGAAGCCGTCGGACATCCTGACCGCGAAATCCTTCGACAACGCTGTCACGACCGTGCTGGCAATGTCCGGCTCGACGAACGCGATTGTCCACTTGGTTGCTGTGGCGCGCCGCGCCGGTATCAATCTGACGACCGCACGCTTCGACGAGTTGGCGCGCATCACGCCGGTGCTCGGCAATCTGCGGCCGGCCGGCCAATACCTGATGGAAGACTTTTTCTATGCCGGTGGCCTACGCGCATTGCTGGTCGAACTCGGCGAGCTGATCGACGGCTCGCAGATGACGGTCAACGGCGCGACGCTTGGCGAAAACATCGCGGGCGCCGAGATCCATGACGACGATGTGATCCGCAAGCGCAGTAATCCGCTCGTCGCCAGCGACGGTCTTGCGGTGCTCAGCGGCAATCTCGCGCCGGACGGCGCCGTGATCAAACCCGCGGCAATGGAAGCTCATCTGCTCAAGCATCGCGGTCCCGCCGTCGTTTTCAAGGACTATGCGGATATGGCCGCGCGCATCGATTCGGAACAACTGGAAGTCACCGCCGATTCGGTCATCGTGCTGCAGCATGCCGGTCCAGTCGGTGCGCCGGGCATGCCCGAGTGGGGCCAGCTACCGATTCCGCAAAAGCTGCTGAAGCAAGGGGTGCGCGACATGCTGCGCATTTCCGACGCGCGCATGAGCGGTACCAGCTACGGCGCGTGCGTGCTGCACGTGGCGCCTGAATCGTTCGTCGGCGGACCGCTGGCACTGGTGAAGGACGGCGACATGATCGAACTGGATGTTCATGGCCGCCGCTTGCATCTGGAAGTCAGCGACGCGGAGCTGGCCGCCCGCAAGGCTGCATGGCAAGCCCCGGCGCGTCCGTTCCAGCGCGGCTTCGGCGTGATGCACCAATTGCACGTGACGCAAGCGGACAAAGGCTGTGACTTCGATTTTCTCGAAGAACCCGTGAGCGGAGCCGTGCAGCCGGATCAGACACAAACATCCCAGACGGAACATGCCGTGGGCACGCGACCGGCATCGCAGCGCACCGAGCCTGAAATCCACTAATTCATCCTAGCCCTTCATGACCGCATCCGATATCACCGTCAGCGACGCGACACTCGAATTGCTTCGCCACGTCAGTACTGCGACCTTGACCACGCAGCTCTTCAAGCGCGGCTTGCGCAACGTGTTTCTGCAAGGTGTCGCGCCGCTCGTCAAACCGTTGCCTGGGGCGCCCAACGTCGTCGGCCCGGCATTCACGTTGCGCAACATTCCGGCGCGAGAAGATCTCGACCACGTCGGCGTGTTTCAGAACCCGGATCATCCACAGCGCAAAGCCGTCGAAACGGCGCCGCCGGGCAGCGTGCTGGTGCAGGACTGCCGCGGCGATCGCACGGTCGCATCGGTCGGTTCGATTCTTGCGCTACGTTTGGCGAAGCGGGGCGTCGCAGGCATGGTGTCGGACGGACCAGTGCGCGACAGCGGCACGATTGCGGAATTGGGCTTGCCGATCTGGTGCGCCGGCGCGAGCGCGCCGCTCAATCTGGCAAAACACCATGCAGTCGATATGAATGTACCGATTGCGTGCGGTGGTGTGCCTGTCTACCCGGGCGATATCGTTGTCGCCGACGTGGACGGCGTCGTGATCGTGCCGCGGGAAATGGCCGCCGACGTCGCTCGCGACGCGACCGAACAGGAACAGCTCGAGGTGTTCATCGCGCAGCGCATCGCCGAGGGACGGCCTTTGCGCGGCACGTATCCGCCGAACGAAGAGACGCTGGCTGCCTACGCGCAGTGGCGTGTGCAAAAACAATAGTACGTCGATGCTGTTCCGATCCATCGCATAACAAAGGCTCGCACGCATCGCGAGCGCAGGAGACACAGTGACTATCACGACACCGGCGCTCGACGAATCGCGCCTGATCAACCGACTCGCACTCCGTTTGATTCCTCTGCTCGGACTGATGTATTTGGTCGCTTACATCGACCGCTCGAATATCAGCTTCGCCAAGCTCCAGATGCTCGGCAGCCTGGGGCTGTCCGAAGTGGCGTATGGGCTGGGCGCGTCGCTGTTCTTTATCGGCTATCTGATCTTCGAAGTGCCGAGCAACGTGTTGTTGCACAAGTACGGCGCGCCCCGCTGGATGGCGCGCATCATGTTCACGTGGGGCGTCGTCACGTTGTTGCTCGCCTTCACGCGGAACGCGACGATGTTCTACATCCTGCGCTTCCTGCTCGGCGCATCCGAGGCCGGCCTGTATCCGGGCGTGATCTATTACCTGACCTTGTGGTTTCCTTCGCAGCATCGCGTGCGGATGCTCGGCTACTTCACCGTTGGCAGCAGTCTGGGCAACATGGTCGGCGCGCCGATCTGCGGCTGGCTGCTCGACAAGGGCGGTCTTGCTGGCCTGCAGGGCTGGCAACTCGTGTTTATCGCCACCGGCATGCCATCGATCTTATTGACATGCGTCGTGTTGTTCCTGTTGCCGGCCTCTCCGAAGCAGGCGAAATTCCTCTCGCCGGACGAGAAGCAGTGGCTCACCGTTACGCTCGAGGCGGAACGGGCTCAAACGAAGTTGAACTATCGCGCGGATCAGTCGTTGCTGCTCAGTGTCCTGACTGAGCCGCGCGTGATCGGCATGGCCCTCTACTACATGATGCTGTCGATTTCCGTATATGGCGTGAGCTATTGGCTGCCGACGCTGGTGAAGGGCTTCGGGGTCAGCAACACCACTAACGGCTTGCTGAACATCATTCCCTGGCTGATGGCGACAGTCGCGTTGGCGTGGCTGCCATCGAAGCTGCGCGGTGGCAACCGCGCGATCGTTGCGATGCTGGCGACGGCCTTGCTCGGCGTCGCATGCTTTCTGAGCGCCGTGTTTCTGCCCACCAACACGCTGCGTTTTGCGGCTCTCTGCCTCGGCGCGCCATGCATGTATCTTCTGATCCCGTGCTTTTGGACTTTGCCGCCCAAGTTCCTGTTCGGCGCGCGTGCGGCCGCTGGGATCGCCGCGATTAATTCGCTCGGCAACATCGGCGGGTTCATCGCGCAGAATCTGGTGCCATGGGTCCGGCAGGCCACCGGCAGCGTGAAGACGCCAATGCTGATTCCTGCGGCCTGTCTGTTGCTGTTCGCCTTGATCACCTTGATGATCCTGCGCCGTCAGGGCACGCGAGTCGCGCACAACCGCTTATCCGTTGCCGAATAGCCCCCCTTCGTGCATGCATGCCGGCCGAAGCCGCGTTCGATCCGTTTCGCGCCCCGCCGCCCGAGACCGGCGGCGGAATACAATTGATGCGATACGTTCATTCCAGCCACTGCCATGCCGAATCAGAAGCCGACCGCCGCTGCCATTCCCGATGCGCCGGAATTGGCGGCGCCCGCAAAACGCCTGCGCGGCGGCCCCAAGGGCTTGCGCATCACTGACGTCGCCGCGCTGGCAGGCGTCGCACCGATTACCGTGTCGCGTGTGTTCAATAGCCCCGAGACGGTCGCGCCCGATACGCTCGAACGGGTGCGCCAGGTTGTGCAAAAGCTCGGCTATGTGCCCAACCGTCTCGCGAGCGGCTTGTCATCATCTCGCTCGCGACTGATCGCGGCGATCGTGCCGACCATCGCCCACTCGCTGTTTTCGGAAACGATCCAGGTGTTCAGCGAGACGATGTCCCGCGCGGGATACCAGGTATTGCTCGCGTTGAGCGGCTACAGTGATTCAAGCGAAGAGGCATTGCTCGACGCAGTGCTGAGCCGGCGTCCTGAAGGGGTGCTGCTGACCGGGATCGCGCACACCGACTCCCTGCGCGAGCGGTTGCGCAACGTGGGCATGCCGGTCGTCGAAACGTGGGATATGACCGCCACGCCGATCGACATGCTGGTCGGGTTTTCGCATCATGAGATCGGGGCGGCGGTGGCCGAGCACTTTTTGCAACGGAAAGTGCGTGCGCCGGGTCTGATCTCCGCGAACGACGATCGTGCACTTGCACGTCGCGACGGCTTTCGCGAGCGACTTGCACAGGCGGGTGTTGGCGAGATTGCCGAGGTGCTGGTTCTGCCGCCGAGTTCAATAGCCGTCGGCAAGGCTGCATTGCCGACGTTGCTGGAACAGGCACCGAACTTGGATGCCGTGTTTTGCGGCTCCGACCTACTTGCGATCGGCGTGCTTGGCGCTGCTAAACGCCTGGGTCTGAGCGTGCCTTCCCAGTTGTCGATCTGCGGCTTCGGCGATCTCGAATACGCAACGGAGACCACGCCACAACTGACGACCGTGCGCGTGGACGGCGCCCGAATCGGACTCACTGCCGCTCGATGCCTGCTCGATAGGCTGAGCGGCGTCGAGAAGTCCAAGGTGAACAACGTTGGATTCCATGTCGTTGAACGTGAGACGACTTGACACTCCAGTCGGGCCTTGAAGACCATGTTGGCTCGAGAGATAGAGAAGATGGAGTGTCGGTGCTCCTGCATTCCCTCGTCATCGCGCCTCTGAGATTTTTGTACGCGATTGAATAACGACGCCGCTCAAAGCGACTGGGACTCTTACGCCTTGTATCTTGCTCGACATCTTGGGATGTGACGGGAATCATTGCAAGTTCAGGGATTGTCCTTCCGCTACGGCGTCGATTGCTTTCAGCAAGCCGTCCCGGCCGCCGTGAACATCCATCCATCGCAGAACGCGACAGGCCGCGTCAGCGTAGATCATCCGGTCTTGGCCGGCGCGAGGCACCCACTCGGCAGGACTCAACGGGAGCGGACTGTCGATATCCCGCATGCAACGCTCGGCAGCGCCCGTTCCAGGATTCAGGTACCGATTGTTATTGGAGACAATGACAGCGATGCCTTCGTCGAACCAGGCGGGCATAGCGCCATTGACCAACTTCCACCAACCGATCCGCCGATGTAGCTCTACAAGCGAGAACTCATGCGCCAGGATAGTGCGCGTTTGGCCGTGGGGCGCGAGTGATAATCGCAAAGGGCGTGGTCGTAGTTGAAGCAAGCGCCCCACGCCCTCCCATGCGTCTGTCGCACTCGTCCGTAGAACAGGCAACGATGATCGGCGCGAGATCGAACGTACCGTAGAAATCTTGAACGAGCGACTCGGCTTCCTGCGCGAACGGCATGCGTCGGAACAGCCAAGTGAGGTATCGGTACGGGTCGATCGCGCGGGCCTTTACCGATCATGCCGCGTCCCGGACTATGCCGAGTCGAAGCACACAGGCGCTTGCTGAACGACACACTCTGTTTTTCCATTCGCCATAGTCTGGAGCCCTATCCCGCCAGGTAACGGGAAGGTGCAGCAGACATTGGCACCGAAGCTTACTACCCGGATTCAACTGGTCGTCGCAACACGGCTTCTGTTTGTAGAGCGTAACACCTCATTGAAGGCCTCGGCTGGCGCACGCTACTGCGTGAAGCGAGGCAGATTCTTACCCGGGTTGAACGGGCGCAGGCCCTAGTGCGCCGGGCGAGAACCGTGCAAGAGGCGCAGCTACGGATCAGCCTGGCCGGGACGGCCTCAAGGATCTCGACGACGCTGCCGAGGCCGATCTGGCAGCGATGCTCGAGTTTCAGGCCCGCGAGGCTTCTCACTCCGACGACTTGGTCACCGCGGCCTGCGACTGGTTTCAGCGACTTCGAATTCCACGTCCAGAGCAAGCTCCCAGGCTCAAATACGTCGTGATGTACCGGGAGCCGCACTTCAACTTTTGCGCGCGTCTCAATCACACTCGTTCCATTTTCAAAACGATGTGTTTCAGCGTCATTTTCTGCAAATTTGCCAGTTACGATCTGGTCACCGGGCAGCGAAATCGATTCCCGGTCGCGCTGCCTGGCTTGCCCCGACATGAAACGGCAAAAAGAAGAATACGCAAAAGCGTGGCGTCGAATTGCGTTGCCGCCGGGCTTGGAAAATTCAGAGGAGACTTGAAATGCGAGCGAAAAATAGAGGATACGAAAACCTTCTGTTGGTCCTTTTGTTCTTTACGGTTGGGTCGGTTTTTTTTGACCGACTATCGATCAATTTTCTGTTTCCGTTCATGCGGGAGGATTTCGCATTGACGAACTCCAGAATCGGCATGGTGACGTCTGCCTTGGCGCTCACCTGGGCCGTCTCTGGCGTCCTGCTAGGCGCCTACGCCGACCAGAGCAACCGCCGAAAGCCGGTCTTGATCGCCACCGTGATCGTGTTTTCTCTGTGCTCGTTCTTCTCAGGACTGGCAGGCACCTTTGCCGCGCTCGTTATGGCACGCGCGTTGATGGGATTGGCGGAAGGCCCGATCTTGCCGGTCAGCCAATCATTGATGGCTTTTGCCTCGAGCGAATCGCGGCGGGGCTTCAACATGGGGTTCATCCAAGCTTCTGCGGTCGGTTTGCTCGGAGCGGTGCTGGCGCCGGCCGTGATCGTGCCGCTGGCGAGCACACACGGATGGCGTTTCGCGTTTTACTGCGCGGGCATACCGGGGCTCGTACTCGCCATACTGCTTGCGATGTACATACGTGAACCGGCCGTCGACGAGAAAAGGGAGTTTGCTCCCTTGATGGCTCAACGCGAAATGCCGTTCACGCGTGTATTGATGAGCAGAAATATCGTGATCTGCATCATCATGAGTTGTCTGTTCATCACGTGGTTTCTTGCCATTGCCGCCTTCGGTCCGGCCTACCTCATCGAGAGACGGCACTTTTCCCCGGCGCAGATGAGCATCTTCATGACCGTGCTTGGCATTTCGAGCGTGATAGCCGGATTCGCCGTGCCGGCCTTGTCCGATCGGATCGGGCGCAAGCCGACGTTGATTGCGTTCTCCGCCGTCGCTGTATGCGCACCGCTCGTCATCGGCTATTTCCAAGGCACGTTCGTTATCCTTTGCGTCGCCATTTTCGTCGCATACCTTGGCTACGGTTGTTCCGCGATCTTTATCGCAACGATTCCTGCAGAGAGCGTGCCTCGATATTTTATCGGCAGAACTGTTGCGACGGTCATCGGTACGGGCGAGGTGCTTGGCGGATTCATTTCTCCGATGTTTGCCGGGTTCTCGGCCGACAAATTCGGCCCAGCTGCGCCGTTCGTGATCGCGGCGGCTTCTGCCGCCCTTGCAGTGTTTGCGTCGTGCTTTTTACGCGAAACGGCGCCTCGCAAAGATCGCCTTGTCGTACCGGTGCCGACGGTCGCAAGTGATCCTGCGGTCGGCTGATGATCGAATGAACCGCTCGCTTCGCTACGCTTGCTTGCGAACCTCGCGCACTGCTTTCGGCGAGCGGCCGGTGGCCTTTTTCCGCGCATCGGACACCGGCCCGGCCGAAGCTCGAACGACAAGTTCGGCCGGGAGGGTGATGCGCGCTGCTGGCGCTTCTGTGCCGGCGATGCTCGCGAGGAGCGTGTTGACGGCCGCCCTCGCCATTTGCTGGAACGGTTGGCGGACCGTAGTCAAGGCGGGGTGAACTTGCGCCGCCATCGGTATGTCGTCAAAGCCTATGACGGAGACGTCATCGGGAACGCGCAAGCCCGCCTCGCGCACCGCGGCGATGACGCCGAACGCGCTGAGATCGTTGGCGGCGAAGATCGCCGTCGGCGGCTCGGCCAGGCACAGCAGATCGGATGCGGCTTCAAAGGCTCTCATTTGGGATAGGTCGCCTGCCACCACGAGATTCGGATCTTGGGGCAGGCCGAGCCGGCCAAGCGTATCGCTGTACGCTCTTCGACGATCTCTGACACCTTCAATGGTTTCGTCGCCCGATATGAAGGCGATGCGGCGATGCCCGAGCTCCGCGAGATGTTCGACGGCGAGGCACGCTCCGCCATAACTGTCGACCGAAATCGACGGAAAATTCGTCAATGAGCCACGTTGGTCGATCAGCACGACCGGCACGTGCGCTGCCGCCAGGGTATCGAACCACGCGGACTCCCGCGGCAGAATCGCGACGACGCCGTCCGCGAACTGGGGCAGCAGGCCGAGCAGGCTTCGGTGCGCGTCGCGGTCTTCGTCGAAGACCGTATAGACGAGGGTCTCGTAGCCAACCGCGCGAGCGGCGCGGCCAACGCCGAGAATCAGCTCGCTCGCGAACTGGTTGTCGAGCATGGGCGTGATGATGCCGATGATGCCGTTGCGTCCGCCCGAAAGCTTTTGCGCGCTGCGATTCACGACGTAGCCGATGTCGGCGGCGATCCTGAGCACTTCATCGCGTGTCTCCCGTGACACGCCGGGGCGGTCGTTGAGTGCTCGCGATGCGGTCATCTGCGAGACGCCGGCAATCTTCGCGACTTGCGCGAGGGTGGGAATTTGCTTGCTCATGGCCGATGAGATCCGGAAAGACGCTGGCGGTCGTAGGTTCGAGTTGGTGTCCGATTTCAGGGCGGAATTTGCCGACAGTAACGTTACCGCTACCGAACGTAGTCGACATTTTACCAGCGGGTTTCTGGCACACAAGCCCCTCCTAGCAGCAGCTTCGTTTTTGTCTGCCGTCCTTTTCGCACGGCGGTGGGAGCGCGCACTTCCCATTATCGGCGGGGTATGACGAACATTTTGGGTAAACCCGCATAGCGCCGCCTGCTACGTCAACCTAACATGAATTAACGTTATCGATAACGTTCTAGCGAAGCTGGCTCGCGTGAGAGGAGGAGACAAAGATGAAGTGGCTGACACGCTGCAAACCAGCGTCCATTCGGAACATGGCGGCGATTTTGCTTGCCGCTGGAGCGGCATGGTCCGCTTCCGGATATGCAGGACCCTCGAAGACGATTACGGAGTGGGATCACCAAACCGACGGCAATGGGCCCAAGGTCGTGCGAGAAGCCGCGGACCGCTTCGAGAAACAGAATCCGCTTTACAAGATCGAGGATTCGCACGTGCTCAACGACGCGTACAAGGCGAAGCTGAACGTCGCGTTCGGTGCGGGACAGCCGCCGTGCGTGTTCGATACTTGGGGCGGGGGGCCGCTGCGCGAGTACGTGAAAGCGGGGCAGGTCGTCGACCTGACGCCTTATCTTCAGAAGGACCCGGCTTATCGCGACCGCTTTCTGCCGACGGCCTGGCGAGCTGTCACGTATGACAACAAGATCTACGGAATCCCGACCGAGAACGTATCGGCGGCGGTGATTTTCTACAACAAGGATCTGTTCAAGCAGTACAACCTGAATCCGCCTGCAACGTGGAACGACTTGCTGAACGTGATCAAGACGCTTCAGGCCCACGGCATCGCACCGTTTGCGCTGGCGAACAAGAACAAGTGGACGGGCTCGATGTACTACATGTACCTCGTCGACCGCATCGGCGGGCCCGACGTATTCCGCAAGGCGGCCGATCGTGCGCCGGGCGGCAGCTTCGCCGATCCCGCTTTCATCGAGGCAGGCCGGTACATTCAGCAACTCGTCAAGGCCGGTGCATTCGCCCAGGGTTTCAACGGACTCGACTACGACATCGGCGCATCGCGCCGTCTGCTTTATTCGGGTCGGGCGGCAATGGAGCTGATGGGCGGATGGGAGGCCTCAACGATCCAGAAGGAAAACCCTGGCTTTTACAAAAAGCTCGACGTTTTCCCGTTTCCGGCAATCCCGGGGGGCAAGGGTGATCCGCACGACGTGATCGGCACCGTCGGCGACAGCTTTACGAGCATCTCGACGCAATGCGCGGATCGCGATGCCGCGTTCAGCCTGATCAAGACGATGACCGACGACGCGTCGATGCAGGCGCGCATCGCCGATGCGCGAATTCCGCCGGTCAAGAACGCACGCTTGACGGACCCGTTTCTGCAGCGACTGCAGGCATTGGTTGCGCAGGCGCCGAACGTGCAGCTCTGGTACGACCAGGAACTGCCGCCCAAACTCGGCGAGCTGCACAAGGATACGACGCAGGCGTTGTTCGGCTTGTCGCTGAGTCCGGAAGCTGCGGCGCAGCAGATGGAAGCGGCGGCCAAGGCCGACGCGGGCAAGTAAATGCGCAACCACGAGTCCGGGTACATGACGGGCGAGGAGACAACTGTGGGCATCGCCATTCCGCTCGAATCCGCGAGACCTCGACGCGAGCAGTCGAAATGGATTGTCATCGCGGTCTTGCTTGCACCGTCGATGGTGCTGCTTTCGGTCTTTCTCATCTATCCGTTGCTTTCGAGCTTTCAGCTGTCGACGCTCGACTGGAACGGCCTTGGCAGCAACGCGCGTTTTGTGGGCCTCGCCAACTGGGAGCATCTGCTTCACGACGACATCTTTCGGAAAGCGCTCGGCAACAATCTGCTGCTTGCGATCTTCTCGATTCTCATCCAGCTGCCCGTCGCACTGGCGCTTGCGGTGCTGCTCGACAAGGCTGGGCGAGGCTCGCGCACGTTGAAGATTCTGTATTTCTTGCCGCTCCTGATGTCGAGCGTGGCGATCGGCGTGCTGTTCAAGAACGTCTATGACCCGAACTTCGGCCCCTTGAATGCCGCGCTGCATGCGTTCGGTCTGGACGGGCTCGCGAAGGACTGGCTCGGCGATACGCGCTACGCGCTTGCTTCCACGATTGCCGTCATCTGCTGGCAGAACATCCCGTTCTACATGATTCTGTTTCTCGCAGGGTTGTCATCGTTTCCGGCGGAGCTGGCGGAAGCGGCATGTCTCGACGGCGCATCGGAGTGGACCGTTTTATGGCGCATCAAGCTTCCTCATCTTCAAGGGACGATCCGTACTGCCGCACTGCTGTCGATCATCGGATCGCTGCGCTACTTCGACCTGATCTTCGTGATGACGGGCGGAGGGCCCGAAAGCTCGTCCGAGCTCATGGCCACGTACATGTATCGCACCGTGTTCAGCTCGTTTCAGCTCGGCTACGGCAGCACGATAGCCTCTGCGATGTTCGTCATCGTGACGCTGGTTGCCGCCGTCGCCCTGCGTGTCACGCGCCGCTACGAAACGGAGGTTTGACGTGACGCTCTTCGCAAACCGGCTCGGCGCAAAGCCGTTTCGTCCGGGCATCTTTCTGTTGGGGCTCGTGTGGCTTGCGGTGACGACGCTGCCGTTCGTCTTCGTGGTCGCCACGAGTTTCAAGTCGCAGGAAGAGACCTATTCGAACGCGGTATGGTCGCTGCCTTCTCATCTGGACTTCGGCAACTACCTCGAAGTGCTGCATGGCGGATTCTTCACGTACCTCGAAAACAGCGTATTCGTGGTCGGAATATCGGTCGTGCTCGTCGTTATCTTCAGTGCGATGGCCGCCTACGTTTTCGCGCGGCTGCATTTTCGCTTCGGCAAGACGCTGTTCGCGCTCGTGGTCGCGGGGATGATCGTGCCGCTGCACGCGGCGCTCGTGCCGATCTATCTGCTGATCCGCAACATCGGGCTCTACGACACGAAATTCGCGCTCATCGGCCCGTACGTCGCGTTGAGCCTGCCGATTTCGATCTTCATTCTCACCGAGTTCATGCGCCAGATTCCGCATGAACTCGACGAGGCCGCGCAGCTCGACGGCTGTGGCCCGTTCCGGATCTTCTGGAAGATCTATTTCCCGCTGTCCACGCCGGGACTCGCGACCGTCGCCATCTACAACAGCATTGCGTTGTGGAACGAGTTCATCTTTGCCTACGTCTTGACCTCGACGCCGGCGCATCGAACGCTGCCGCTTGCCCTATGGGACTTCCAGGGGCAGTACGCGTCGAACATTCCGGCCATGCTCTGTGTCGTGACGCTGACGTCGCTGCCCCTGATCCTCGTGTACGCCTTCGGTCAGGAGCGAATCATCAAGGGCATGATGGCCGGGTCGTTGAAAGGGTAGCGAAGCGCGCAGCGCAGGCTCGCGCTGCGGTCGAATACAGTTAGCAAACGAGTGAGATATGGCCACCATTACGCTGTCTTCCGTCCAGAAGGCCTACGAAGACAATCCGCCGGTGATCCGCAACGTGAATCTCGAGATCGGCGTGAACGAGTTTTGTGTATTCCTCGGACCGTCGGGATGCGGGAAGTCGACGCTTCTGCGCATGGTCGCGGGCCTCGAGAACATCACGGCCGGCGAGTTGCGGATCGACGGCAAGCGAATGAACGACGTGCATCCTTCGCAGCGCCGCGTGGCGATGGTTTTTCAGAACTACGCGCTGTATCCGCACATGAGCGTGTACGAGAACATGGCGTTCGGCTTGCGTCAGGCGAAGCTGGACAAGGCGGCGATCGATCGGAAAGTGCGATCCGCCGCCGAGGCGCTGCAGCTCGAGAAGTACCTCGACCGGCGGCCCGCGGCGCTCTCGGGTGGGCAGCGTCAGCGCGTGGCGATCGGGCGCGCCATCGTGCGCGAGCCGGGCGTATTCCTTTTCGACGAACCGTTGTCGAATCTGGACGCGTCGCTGCGCGTGCAGACGCGCACGGAGATCGCCCGGCTGCACCGGGAGTTCAACAGGGCGAGCGCGATTTACGTGACGCATGACCAGATCGAGGCCATGGCGCTCGCCGACAAGATCGTTTTGCTGCATGCGGGTGCCGACATGGAGCGGCATGGCAGCGTCGCGCAGGTCGGTGCGCCGCTCGATTTGTACCACCGGCCGAAGAACCGATTCGTAGCCGGCTTCATCGGGTCGCCAAAGATGAATTTCCTGCCGGGCACGATCACGTCGGTCGATGCCGCTGGTGTGGCGATCCGCCTGTTCACCGGTGACGTCGTGCATGCCGCGGTGGATGGCACCAGGGCGCGTCCGGACATGAAGGTGACGGTCGGCGTGCGGCCGGAGCACCTTGGGGTCGCGCACGCCGGCGAGCGGGCCGAGGTGCCGGGGCGTTCGGTGCAAGGCACGGTGCGGCTCGTCGAGCGCCTGGGCGAGCATAGCTACGTTCATGTCGCCGTCAGCGAGGCGATGCGCCACACGATCATCGCCAAGCTGCCTGGCGACAGCCCGGCGTCGATCGGCCAGCCGATCGCGCTTTTGGTGGCGCCGGAGGCGTGTCACGTCTTCGACGACCAGGACTTCGCGCTGGCGCGCCTCGAAACGGCGCTTGCCGGCCGTCATCCCGCTCGCCTCGCCTGAGGCGCACCCGATCGCCGAAGGCCAGGCAGATATCACAAGGTTTCAACGGATCATTCATGTCGTATGCAACTTATCCGAGCCTCAAAGATAGGACCGTGGCCGTCACGGGTGGTGGTACGGGCATTGGCGCTGCAATGGTGGCGGCGTTCGCGCATCAGGGTGCACGCGTGTACTTTGTCGACGTGGCGGAGGCGCAATCCGTGTCGCTTTGCGAATCGCTGCGCGACTCGCCTTACGCGCCGGAATTCTTGCGGTGCGACTTGCGCGACGTCGACGCCATCGGCGACGTTTTTTCAGGCATCACGGATCGGGCCGGCACGATCGACGTCCTCGTCAACAACGCCGCCAGCGACAACCGCCATGCGGTGGCGGACGTCAGCTGCGCCTATTGGGACGAACGCATCGCCGTGAACCTGCGTCACCAGTTCTTTTGCGCCCAGCATGTCGCGCAGGGCATGCGCCGGAACGGCCGGGGAGTCATTCTCAATGTCGGCTCGATTTCATGGCATCTCGCGTTGCCCGATCTGTCGATCTACCTGACCGCGAAAGCGGGCATCGAAGGCTTGACGCGCGGACTTGCGCGTGATTTCGGCGCCTTCGGCATCAGGGTCAACTGCATCGTGCCCGGCGCGGTACGCACCGAGCGGCAGATGGCGCTATGGCAGACGCCCGAGAGCGAATCGAGGCTGCTCGAGGCGCAATGCCTGCCTCGACGCATCGAGCCGGAGCACGTCGCGAGGATGGCGCTGTTTCTCGCTTCGGACGACGGCGAACGTTGTTCAGGGCGCGAATATTTCGTCGACGCCGGGTGGTACGGTGCATGAACGCGCAGCCTCCCGTATGTGTCTGGCAAGTGGGCGCCGAGCTGGGCGAAGGGCCAGTCTGGCTGGCTGACGAACGCGCGGTCTACTTCGTCGACATCAAACGCCGGTCCGTGCATCGCCTTTGCACCGAAACCGGGTGGAAGACCACTTGGCAGGCGCCCGCGGAGCCCGGCTTCCTTTTGCCCACCTCCGATGGTTCGTTCGTATGCGGTCTGCCCGATGGGCTGTATGCGTTCGACCCGCGCGACGGCAGGTTCGTGAAGCGGGTCGACGTGGAGCCGCAACTCGTACGGAATCGCCTCAACGACGGCTTCGTCGATACGAGCGGCTACTTGTGGTTCGGGACGATGGACGATGCGGAGCGCGAGGCGAGCGGGACGCTATATCGCTTGAGCGACGACGGTGAGATCCGTGTCCAGGATGCCGCGTACGTCATCACGAACGGGCCGGTGACGAGTCCGGACAACCGAACCCTGTACCACACCGATACGCTGGCGAAGACCATCTATCGATTCGACTGGGGCGAGCACGGCGAGCTGTCGCGCAAGCGCATTTTCGCAGTCGTCTCCGGAAGCGGCTATCCGGACGGCATGGCGGTCGATGCCGACGGGTTCGTCTGGGTGGCGCTCTTCGGCGGCGGGCGCATCGAGCGCTATTCGCCCGACGGGCAACTCGCAGGCCATGTTTCGTTTCCTTGTCCGAACGTCACGAAGCTCGCATTCGGCGGAGACGACCTTCGCACGGCATACGTCACGACCGCGCGCAAGGGCATGTCGGCGCAAGAGAGGGCGGGCCAGCCGCTCGCGGGCAGCCTGTTTTCGTTCCGTGTTCCCACGCCGGGACTGCCCCAGATGACATGCACACAAGGATGGTCGCGATGACTCAGAAAAGCCGTTCGAACCGCCGGTTCCGTTCCCAGGACTGGTTCGCCAATCAGGCGCATATCGACATGACCGCGTTGTATCTCGAACGCTTCATGAACTATGGGATAACGCCCGAAGAGCTGCGCTCCGGCAAGCCCATCATCGGCATCGCACAATCGGGCAGCGACCTCAGTCCGTGCAACCGCATTCATCTGGAGCTCGCGCGCCGCGTGCGCGACGGTATCCGGGATGCGGGCGGCATTCCGTTGGAGTTTCCCGTTCACCCTGTCTTCGAGAACTGCAGACGCCCCACTGCGGCGCTCGACCGCAATCTCGCCTATTTGGGGCTCGTCGAGATTCTCCATGGATATCCGCTCGACGGCGTCGTGCTGACGACAGGATGCGACAAGACCACGCCGTCGCAGATCATGGCGGCCTGCACGGTGGACATTCCATCCATCGTCTTGTCGGGTGGCCCGATGCTCGACGGCTGGTTCGAAGGCGAGCTGGCGGGCTCGGGGGCAAGCATCTGGAAAGGACGCAAACAGCTTGCCGCGGGAACGATCGACGAGGAAACGTTCCTCGAGATCGCGGCGGCATCGGCGCCGTCCGCCGGGCATTGCAACACCATGGGCACGGCGTTGACGATGAACTCGCTGGCCGAGGCGCTCGGTCTGTCGCTGACCGGCTGCGCTGCCATCCCCGCGCCGTACCGGGAGCGCGGGCAGATGGCTTATCGAACGGGGCGCCGGATCGTGGAAATGGCGTACCTGGATCAGCGGCCGTCGAGCATCCTGACGCGTGAGGCGTTTCTCGATGCGATCGTCGTCAACGCGGCTATCGGCGGGTCGACGAATGCGCAGCCGCACATCATGGCCATGGCGCGTCATGCAGGCGTCGAACTGAGCGCTGACGACTGGATGACGTATGGATACGACGTCCCCTTGCTCGTGAACCTCCAACCAGCCGGAAAGTATCTCGGCGAACGGTTTCACCGGGCTGGCGGGGTCCCGGCCGTCATGCACGAATTGATGAAGGCCGGGAAGCTGCGGACGGACCGCACGACCGTGACCGGAAAGACGGTCGCGGAGAACCTTAAGGGCAAGGAGACCGGGGATCGGGAAGTCATCTTCAGCTATGAGGCGCCGCTGAAACCGCGTGCCGGATTTCTCGTCCTGCGCGGTAACCTGTTCGATTTCGCGATCATGAAGACCAGCGTGATCTCCGAAGAATTTCGTGCGCGCTATCTTTCGACGCCCGGCAGCGAAAACGTATTCGAATGTCGCGCCGTCGTGTTCGAGAGTTCCGACGATTACCACGCGAGAATCAACGATCCTGCGCTCGGAATCGACGAGCGCTCGATCCTCGTGATCCGTGGCGCAGGGCCCGTCGGTTGGCCGGGCTCAGCCGAAGTGGTGAACATGCAGCCGCCGGACGCGCTGATTCGCCGCGGCATATCGAGCCTGCCGACGCTGGGAGACGGCAGGCAGTCGGGTACGTCCGACAGTCCTTCCATCTTGAACGCATCGCCGGAAAGCGCGGTGGGTGGCGGGCTCGCCCACTTGCGCACGGGCGATGTCGTCAGGATCGATTTGAACGCCGGCCGGTGCGACATGCTCGTCGGCGACGCCGAGATCGAACGGCGCAAGGCGGCCGGGCGTCCCGACGTTCCCGCGAGCCAGACGCCTTGGCAGGAAATCTATCGTGCGACGGTTGGGCAGCTGGAGTCGGGGGCCTGCATGGAGCTGGCGGTGAAATATCGCGGCGTCGCGCATACGCTTCCCCGTCATAACCACTAGGCGCATACCGAAAATCTTGGTCAATCAGTTTTACTAATGGATGGTGTCGATGCCAAATCAATCTGAAATTCATGGCCTCGCCAATTCGCCCTCGGCTTGTTTGCCGGCGGATTTGAAGGACGCGCTGTTGGTGGGGCGCGCGTGGCGGCCGGCGCCGGTGGACGGTCCAGCCGTCGTGGTCGTTCGCAACGGCCGTGTGATCGACGTCACCGCCGTGACGCCGACAGTGGCGGATCTGCTGTGCCGGGAGGACCGGATCGCAATCGCGCGGAATGCCGATGGCGAAGACCTGGGCGTCGTTGACGACATCGTCGCGTCGAGCTTGCGCGGTAACGTTTCACAGAGCGTCCGTCTGCTCGCGCCGTGCGATCTTCAGGCAATCAAGGCATGCGGGGTGACGTTCGCGGTCAGTCTGCTCGAGCGCGTGATCGAAGAGCAGGCGGGCGGCGATCCCGCAGCCGCCATGGCAATACGCCAGACGATCCAGCAGACCATCGGCACGGATCTTTCCATGGTGCGTCCAGGCTCGGATGCGGCTGCCCGATTGAAGTCCGAGTTGGTGAACAGAGGGGCGTGGTCGCAATACATGGAAGTCGGGATTGGGCCCGATGCCGAGGTCTTTTCGAAGTCACAGCCAATGTCGGCGGTTGGGCTCGGCGCGGACGTCGGCCTGCACCCGGCATCGCATTGGAACAACCCCGAGCCGGAGGTCGTGCTCGCCGTCGATCACAAAGGCGAAGCGGTAGGCGCGGCCCTGGGAAACGACGTCAATCTGCGTGACGTCGAAGGACGCAGTGCGTTGCTGCTGGGCAAGGCAAAGGACAACAACGGCTCATGTGCCATCGGTCCATTCATTCGTCTGTTCGACGAGCATTTCACGCTCGATACCGTGCGCGAGATGACCGTTTCGCTTCGCATCGACGGCGCGGACGATGACTTCGTGCTCGACGACGTCAGCCACATGCGGCAGATCAGCCGGGATCCAAGCGAGCTCATCGTGCAGACGTTTGGTTCGCACCATCAGTATCCGGATGGATTCATGCTTTTTCTCGGGACGATGTTTTCACCGGGCAAGGATCGCGACGCGCCGGAACGCGGATTTACCCATCACCTCGGAGACATCGTGACCGTGTCGACGCCCTCGCTTGGGGCGCTCGTCAACACGGTTCGTCTTTCGACGGAGATTGCGCCGTGGACGTTCGGCGTGCGCGCGTTGTACAGCAGTCTTGCTGCTCGCGGTCTGCTCCCCTGCGACGGTTCCTCTATCCGCGCGACGAATTAGCGGTCGACTGGGTTCGATTCCGGCATTGATGAAATTCACAACACCTGGCCCGCTATTGATCGCAAGGGCGTCAGATTAAAGGAGCTGTTTATGTCGACCAATAACGAAGCCGGAATGCCGCTTTATCGCGATGCCGGAGCCGACGTCGAGGATCGTGTTGCCGACCTGCTCGGTCGGATGACGCTGGATGAGAAGATCGCGCAGATGCATGCCGGCTGGCTCAAGCTGTCGCCGGATGGCAAGCACGAGTGGCGGATCGCGGACTTCGCGCAGCGCACGACGGGTGTATCCGTCGATTCATTGCTCGAGCACGGCTTGGGGCAAATCACTCGACCGCTCGGCACGCACACGGTCGATCCGAAAGAGGGCGTGCGTGCGCTGAACGAATTGCAGCGACGGATGGTCGAGGAAACCCGCCTGGGGATTCCGGTGATGTCACATGAGGAGTGTCTGGTGGGCCTCATGATCAAGGACGCTACGCTCTTTCCCGCTCCCCTCAACTATGCCGCGACATGGAATCCAGAACTGATCGAGCGGGTGGGTGCGGTAATCGGGCAGCAAGCGCGCTCGATCGGCTGTCACCAGGGGCTCGCTCCTGTTCTCGACGTATCTCGCGACCCTCGTTGGGGCCGCACGGAGGAGACACTGGGCGAGGATCCCTATCTCGTCGGGGTCATGGCCTGTCGATACGTCAAGGGCCTTCAGGGCGAGCAGCGCGATCTGCTGGCGACGCTCAAGCACTTCGCAGGGCATTCGGCGAGCGAGGGCGGACGCAACCACGCTCCCATTCACGTCGGCCCGCGCGAGTTCAACGACATTTTCCTGTTGCCGTTCGAGATGGCCGTCAAGCTGGCCGACGCGGGTTCCGTGATGCCTGCCTATCATGATGTCGACGGCGTGCCGTGTCATGAGGATCACTCTCTGCTGACGGAGATCTTGCGCGAGAAATGGGGGTTCGACGGATTGATCGTCGCGGACTATGCGGGCGTCAATCTTCTCTACACGCATCACGGCGTTGCACGAGATGCCGCCTCTGCGGCCGCGATGTCCTTCAACGCTGGCCTCGATATCGAACTGCCGGGCCACGAGTGCGCGTTGCACCTCAAGGACGCGCTCGCACGCGGGGAGATCAAGGAAGAGACCATCGATTCGATCGTCGCGCGGATACTGACGGCGAAATTTCGACTGGGCCTTTTCGAGCATCCGTACGCCGATCCGGAAAACGTGGCGCTGCGGGGCGAGGAGGCGTCGCGGGTGGCATATCAGGCTGCCGTCGAGTCGGCCATGCTGCTTTCGAACGATGGAACGCTGCCGCTCGACGTCGAGCGGACCGGGACGCTGGCCATCATCGGACCGACCGCCGACGACCCGCTCGCATTGCTTGCGGGATACAGCTTCCCCGTCCACCTGATCAACGCCGGTGAGCACGCAGGCGCACCGATGGCGACGCCGCTTCAGGCGCTGCGTGCCCGATTCGGCGCTTCACGTGTCGTCTATGCGAAGGGTTGCGACGTCATCAAAGAGCGGAGTCAGGGGGCGCCGGTCTATCCGGGCGACGTCGAAATGAACGAGGCGATCAACCAAAGCCGCCAGTCGCTGATCAGCACGGACACGGGACAGATCAATGAAGCGGTGGCTGCCGCGAAGCAAGCGGACGTGGCGGTCGTCTTTGTCGGCGACCTCGCGGGGCTGTTCCAGTCCGGCACCGTCGGCGAGGGTTCCGATACCGATAGCCTCGACCTGCCCGGCGTGCAGCAAGCCCTGCTCGAAGCCGTGGTCGCAACGGGCACGCCGACAGTGGCGGTGCTCACGGGCGGGCGTCCGTACAACCTCGGTGGTCTGGAAGACCGGATCGCGGCCGAAATCATGGCGTTCGCCCCGGGCGAAGGCGGCGCCGAGGCGTTGGCCGACCTCCTGACAGGGGCGGTGAATTTTTCGGGCCGCCTGCCGCTATCGGTGCCAAAAAGCGCCGGGGCGATTCCGTTCGTCTACAACCACAAGCTGAAGAGTGCTGGAACGCCGATTGCCTATCACTTCGGTTCACGCTTTCCGTTCGGCTTCGGATTGAGCTATACGAAATTCGAATACAGCGACCTCGAACTGGAACAGGCCGAGGTTCCGATCGAAGACGGAGCGGCCGTGTTGCGGTTCGTCGTCGAGAACGTGGGCATGCGAGCCGGCACTGAGGTCGTTCAGGTGTACGTGCGTGACTGCCTCGCGTCGGCGGTGCGGCCGGTGCGCGAACTGAAGGCATTCGCACGCGTGGCGCTCGGGCCGGGCCAGCGAGGGAAAGTCAGGATCGTCATTCCCGTGGACATGCTGAACTTTACCGGCCATCGTGGCGAACGGATCGTCGAACCAGGACAATTCGATTTGATGGTGGGGAGTTCGAGCCGCGATATTCATCTGAACGCGACGGTCAACGTCGTTGGCGAAGGGACGCGGGTCCTGCCGCGCAATTGGCGGATGTTGAGCGAGGCGAGTGTCGTCGTCGACGAGACCGCAGCAGAAAGCGTCGTGGCCGGTGCGGTCGCTGGCTAGTGAATGTGCCGGATTGTCAGGCCGACGCAATTGCAGGTCGCTGCAACTAGCGACTCAGCGTATCGACGAAGGCCTCGAAGCCCAGGCCCGTTCTGGCGTCGAGCGTGGCGGCGCGAGCGCGGATCGCGTCCCAGTTGAGATTCGGACGCCCCTTCCAAAGCACCATTACGCCTTGCTCGGCCGTGAGCGCAATGAATTTTCGACGAGGGAAGATGCCCGCCACTGTCGACATGAACGTTGCTGCCCAATTGGCCGTGGGGCGATAGACGTTCACGGTCATCACACCATCGGCGCGCAGAATACGATGGCAGGCTCGATAAAATTCGGCGGTATGGAGCGCATCGATCGGACGGTTGCACTCGTCGAAGGCGTCGGCAAGGATCAGGTCGCACCGTCCGCCGTGGTTCGGGATGAAGGTGGACGCATCCTCCACCACGACTCGCAAGCGCTCGTCATCAGCGGGCAGGCCGAAGCACGTCCGCGCGAGTCCTACCACTTCCGGATCGATTTCCACGGCGATCGTTTGCAGCTCCGGGAGGTGCCTGTGGATGAATTTCGCCTGCTGACCGCCGCCGAGACCGATGAGGATGATTTCGGTGGGTGCGGGAATGAAGGCGAGGGGATGCAGCATTGTCCGCGTGTACTGCACCGAGAGATCGTCGGGGCTGGACAAACTCATTTCGGTGAGACTGGTCGTTTCATCATCGGCCATCTTGAGCGAGAGCCTGTCACCGAAGTTCATGATTATGTATTTTTTCGTTTTCAGAACGACATCGGTATGGGTCGTCATTTTCCCCTCTTGATTCAAATGAACAGTCCTTGAATCATCATCTTTCCGCTTCACGTGTGGCCGTGACGTCGCG
The DNA here is from genome assembly GCF_005144415.1 of Trinickia terrae. Classification (GTDB taxonomy): domain Bacteria; phylum Pseudomonadota; class Gammaproteobacteria; order Burkholderiales; family Burkholderiaceae; genus Trinickia_A; species Trinickia_A terrae. The sequence goes on from NZ_SWJE01000001.1 coordinate 183,277, forward strand.
AATAAATCGACGCTGCGGCGAATGCAATTATTGCTGGCCGGAAATTGCGTCGATTGTAGGTCCGGCCCGTTTCAATTTCAGGCCGTTACACATAGGAGGCTGGAGATGACAGAAGCGCTGACCAATCGGCCCGTCGCAGTTGTCGCGGGCGCTGGACCGGGCAATGGCCAGGCACTCGCGAAGCGCTTTGCCGAGGCCGGGTACGCCGTCGCATTGCTTGCGCGCGACAGGACCAGCGTGACGGCGCTGGCGGGCGCCATTCCCAATGCACGAGGCTATGCCTGCGACCTCGGCGACGCCGTGCAGGTGGCGGCGGTATTGGCGAGTATCCGGTCGGAACTCGGCGAGGTGGATGCCTTGCTCTATAACGCCGGGTCGGGCGTGTTCGCCGATGTGGAGACGATTACGCCCGAGCAGTTCGAAGCTTCGTGGCGGGTCAACGCGTTCGGCGCACTCCTTTGCGCAAAGCAGGTCATTCCCGCTCTGGCCGAAGGGAGTCCATGTCGCGCTGGTCGTCGTCGACGGCATCGTCGACATTCCTGGCGCGCGCAAACGTATGCCCGGCAAGCCGGATGATGCCTTTGTCTCGCCTGCGGCGCTGGCTGAGACAGTGCATGCGCTGACGGTCCAGGACCGCCGCGGTTGGAGTTTCGAGGTAGAGGTGCGCCCGTTTCTGGAGCCTTGGTGATCGCTGTATCAGACTGGGAGCCGCTTCCAGGGCTCCGATGCTCCTATGCGATCGGCGCCCCGTAGGCCCGCACAAAAGTCGTGACGACCGTGGCGATCCATTGATCGACCTGTGCCGCTGAAGGGGTGGCAGTCGGATGCGTGAGGCATTGCATATGCGGTTCGCTGCGGACCAAATTGACGAAGTGGGCTGCTGCGGTGTCTCGTCCCAGCACGCTGAGATCCACTTCTCCTGCAGCCGCTGCGCTGGCCAGATACTCGGCCACCATGGATTGGATGAGATGAGGTCCCGCGAGATAGAAGGCTCGCGCCAGATTCGGAAACGTCGGGGCCTCCGCGATCACGACGCGAAAGAGGGCCAACGCCGACGGCGACAGAATGACGCTCAAGTAAGCCCGCGCCACGGCCGTCAGCGTTTCCTCGAGCTTTCCCGGGTGAAACGTGATGCCTCGAATGGCACCAGTGCTGGCGGAGCATTCCGCCTCTATGACGGCGACGAAGAGCGCTTCCTTGCTCGGGTAATGCGCGTAGACCGTGGACTTCGAGACGCCCGCCTCACGTTGAATCATGTCGGTCGTTGCCGCGCTGAAGCCGTGAGTCAAAAAAATCTTACGAGCAGCATTTAGAACGGTGAGCGACTTTGCGCTCGGGTCGGCATCACTTCGGCGAGGGCGTTGCTTCGCGGGTAGCGAAATGGATTGAGTTCGCGGCATCGGTTCGATAGTCGGATCAACGTGGGGCAGGTGCATAACCCAATACGATATCATGCCGAACCGATCGGTTTACAGAAAGCGACGCTAGCGTTTACGAGAACTCTGAAGGACGCAGGTTTTATTGACGGGTTCGATGCGTCGGTCATAAAATCGAACCGATCGGTACGGTACTAAGTTGAGCGTTTGAGAAAGCGCCGACCGCTCCTGCAAACACTAGACGGGCACAGCCCGAGGAGGAGACAGAAGATGAGTGCTGATACGAAAGCAGGCGTGCCACATCTGTGGACGCGTGAAGGATTTGCCGGTCCGGCTTCGGTGGTGACGCGGCGTGGATATGCGCCTGACTACCTGTCGGTGCAGGGAGTACACGCCCCGCGCCGGCTGATACTGGAGCGGCTGGTTCCGCAAGATGCGTCGGATGCCGATGCGCTGCCCACCGTCGTCGCGCGTTCCAGGATCGGTGTGCGGCTGCTCACGTCGGCTCGCCACGCACCGATGCCGTTCACCGTCAGGAACGTCGAGTCTGACGAAATTCACTTCATTCAGTCCGGCCAGGTGCGCTTCGATACCGAGGTCGGCAGCCTTCAGGCGGAGGAGGGTGACTTCGTCTGCATCCCGCGATCGGTCGCTTATCGTTATGCGCCGATCCAGGGCGCCATGCGCAGCATGATCGTCGAATGTCCATCCGCTGCGAGCCTCACGCCGCCAGCGCCGTTCGGGATGATCAACTTTGCTCGCGATGTCCGCTATCCGAAGATCGATCGCGAGCTCGACGCGGGCGGGCCAGGAAAACTGGTGCTGAAAACGGCGGATGAGGAGGTGACGACCTTCGTCGTGCCACACGATCCGCTCGCGCTCGGCGCACAGCTGTCCACTGCTGTTCCGGTCTGGAAGCTCAGCTTGGCGAGCATCCAACTGCACACCTACGAACCACACGGCGGACCACCGTCCATGTTCCTATCGACTCGCAACGGCGAGTCGCTCATGTTCAACCTGAGCGCCCGCTCGGGCGGCCGTCCGCCGGTGCACGTCAACGCCGATTTCGATGAAGTGATCCTCTACGTTCGCGGACCGGGTGCCTACGGCGCCTGTACCGAACCCGGGACGCTCACGTGGGTGCCGAAGGGCGTCATCCACCATGGACCGAGCGAAGCCGTGCCCGATGGATACCAGGCCTGGCTGCTCGAGACGCGCGCCACCTTGCGCTTCACGCCTGAAGCGCTTGCTGCCTCCGAATTGATGGAGACAGGCAACTACGGTCCTCATCCGACCGCCGCCGCCTAAATCCCCGTCACCCGTTCCCTTCGTGTTCGGCACGCCCGTGCCGAGGGGATCCTTTTGCCTAAAAAACAGGAAAGCAGAGCATGAACACGATCGAAAAGCTGCCGCTGTGGGAAGCGGCTCAGCGCGAAATGGAAACCTATCAATTCCATGCGCCGTCGGATGTGCAGCCCAAGTGGGATGTATCGCAGAAGATTGCCATCAACGTGGCCGTCTCCGGGCGGTTCGACGGCACCGGCACGTCGCAGCCGACCTCCCTGCAGACCTATGTCGACGCCGCCTCCGATGTGATCGAGGCCGGCGCATGTGGCGTGCATATCGACTTCACTTGGGTGACGGACAACCAGGGCCGGCGCCTCGATCGCGACCTGCCGCCTGTCGAGGCCTACGGCACCGTCCTCGAACCGCTGCGCAAGCGGTTCGGCAAGGACTTCGTTCCGAACCTCAACGTGCTCAACGGAACGACATTCGATATCTGCGTGAGCCCCGCACGCGAAGGGTTGGCCGAAGTCGCTCCGTGCGCGCCCGGCCATCCGGACGCGTTCATGGTCCCGGCGATCCAGGCGCTGGAGGATTGCGGCGTCAAGCCTGAACTCGCCGTGCACAGCTCCGGGGAGATCGAGCTGGCCAAGCGCAAGCTCATCGACACCGGCATCCTGAAGAAACCCTACAACTGGCTCATTCTCTACGGCCTTCCGTTCAACGGGGGGCGCAGCCTGATCTCGGGCACGTGGGTCAGCAACGCGCAGGACATGGCGCGGCATTTGTTCCTGATGGTCGACCAGATTCGCAGCATCGATCCGACGTCGGTGATGTCCGTTTGCGCAGCCGGTCGCGCGTCGCTGTACATGACCACGCTCGCAACGATGATGGGGTTGCACATCCGGGTCGGGACGGAGGATACGCCGTGGAAGTATCCGAATTCCGACGAGCGCCTCAAGGACAACCTCGAGATGTTCAAGATGGCGAAGGACATCGCGGAGCTGCATGGCCGCAAGCCGGCGTCGGCCAACGAGTATCGCGCGCTGATCGGAAAGCCGGCTCGCTGAAGACCGGCAGCACGCCACAGGTATTTCTTTCGTTGCTGCGGCGAACGCGTGTCAGGCGGACCGCTTGATGCCGGAGGCGCATGCGCTGTTCACCCGCTGCGCCTCCACCGAGAGCAGCTCCCGCCGCCGGTGATAGCCGGCGACCAGGGGTGCGCTGCAGTCACGCCCAGCAAGCAGAGCAACGCAATACACGTTTAGGAGTTTCCATGACTCACGCGACTGTCGACGAACGCTTTTTCTCCTTCTCCCCGGTCCCCTTCGACGGGGCAGGACGAAGCTCGCCGGTTGCCGGCGTTCCGCCGGTGCAATCGTTGGTCGAACGAGCCTGCGGGATGGTGCATGACCTGCAGGAGAACGCCCGCCAGACCGAGAACGATCGTCGTATTTCAGAAGAGACCATCACGCGGTTTCGCGATGCCGGGTTCTTCCGACTGATGCAACCGGCTCGGTATGGCGGCTACGAATACGGATTCACGGCATTCATCGATGTGATCAGCGAGGTCGCGCGTGGTTGCGCATCATCCGCTTGGGGATGCTCGATTGCGGCGATCCATCAATGGGTCGTCGCACTGTTTCCGGAACAGGCACAGGACGATGTGTGGGGCGCCAATCGGGATGCGATCGTGTGCGGTTCCTATGCGCCCGCGGCCATGGCGCAGCGCTGCGACGGCGGCTACCGCGTCAAGGGACGCTGGCAATGGGCGTCGAATGTCGACAACTCGCAATGGGCGCTGCTCGGCGTTCAGTTTCCTCCGGAGAAGGAAGGGGATGCGCCTACTGGAGGCTTCCTGCTCGTGCCGTCGTCGGATTGGCGGATCGAAGACGACTGGCATGTGGCCGGCCAGGCGGGAACGGGATCGAAGACAGTCGCACTCGACAGCGATACGTTCGTTCCCGCCCATCGATGCCTCACCTTTGCCGAAGCTGCATCGAGTCACGCGCCCGGGGCCGAGGTCAACCGCGGTCCGTTCTACCGTATTCCCGTGCTGTCGATGATCCCCGTCTGTCTTGCCGCACCCATGATTGGCAACGCGCAAAGCGCAATCGAGAACTTCACCCTCCTGTGCGGAAACCGCATCACACGCGGCGGTGTTGCCGGTGCAGGCAATCGCTTGAGCCAGTTCTTCCCGGTTCAATCGCGCATCGCCGAAGCGACCGCGGCCGTGGATGCCGCCCGGCTTCTGCTGTACCGCTGCGCGGCTGAAATAGAGCAAAACGCGCTGGAAAACAAAGGCGTGGATGTCGCGCGTCGTATCCGCAACCGCCGTGACATGGCCTTCGCGGCGCGCCTATGCCAGCAGGCGGTCGATGCGTTGTTCGCCGGCGTCGGCGCAGCAGGTCTGTCACTGGACCAACCGCTTCAACGCATATGGCGCGACTCGAACATGATCGTCAAGCACTTCAGCCTGAATTGGGACGCCATCTCGTCGATGACCGGCCAGTACCTGCTGGGACTCGACCCGAAAGGCCAATACTAGACGCGAGGGAGCGACATCATGGGTTCACCATCGGCAGAAACTTCGGCGCCGAGCACGGGCTCCGACGAGCTTCGCCTGCGCCGTTCATTGGGCGCATTTCCTACTGGAGTGTGCCTCGTCACCACCGTTGACCCGCAAGGCAAACGGGAGGGCATGACGATCAATTCGTTCGCATCGCTCTCGTTGGATCCGCCGCTGATCCTCTGGAGCGTGCGTACGGCGGCCCGAAGCGCAGCCAGCTTTCTTACCGCCTCGCACTTCATCGTCAACGTGCTGTCGATGGATCAAAAAGAGCTCGCGCTGCATTTTGCCCGGCCATCGCTCGATAAGTTCGAGGCTTTCGAGTCGATGTTCGACGCGGGGATGGGGGGATGCCCCCGGCTCAAGGCATGTGTGTCGACCTTCGAGTGCCGGCGACATGCGGCCCACGAGGAAGGGGACCACATCGTCCTGATCGGAAAAATCGAGCGCTTCGACTCGACCGATTTGCCGCCATTGTTCTTTCACGCAGGCCGAATGGGTTCCATTCACGAGCTTGCAGAAAGCAGCATCGCCTAACCATCGCGCTTTCCACGAGGACTCGCCATGAACGAAACCATCGACTTCGTCCGAAACGTCTATCGGGATGTCGACGCTATGGACCCGCGCAGGCTGACCGCGCATTTGACGCCGGACTGCACCTTCGTTTTCGCCAATGCCGATCCGGTGACGGGCAGCGCAGCGATCGAATCCCACCTGCGCGCCTTCATGGAGATGTTCGACGGCATGACGCACGAGATCGACGCCGCTTGGCGCGCAGGCGACGTGGTCATCTCGAGGCTTCGCGTCGCTTATCGACGAAAGGACGGAATCCGCAAGGTGTATCCGGCTGCCGTCATCTGGAGGATGCGCGGCGAGCTCATCGGCGAGTTCACCGTCTTCATCGATGCGTCGACGCTTTTCAGCGCGGAAGCTTGAGGCCGTGGGGCAACTGCAAACGTCGACGGGCAGGCCAAAACACCAAGACGCGTTGAGTACATTGATCGTTAATCAATATCAATCAACGTTGATTGTTGGTTATGCTGCGGACTACAGATTGCCACATCACCCACAACGAAAACCCGTCAGGAGCTGAATGGTGTCATCCCGGATTCCTCGTCTCGAATTGCAGCAGATGCGCGAAGACCTTCGCCAGTACCTGACGCCACGCGTCGAACGCCTCAAATACCTCGGTGAACTGTTCAAGTGCGCGGCACACGCGCCAGGCGTGCTGCTTTCGTTCATGCGTTTCACCGACGAACTGAAAGACGCGCTGCCGGATCGATTGACCGAGGTCGCGGTATTGACGACCGCTTCGTTGATGAGCAACCGATATGAACGCAATCAGCACGAGCGGTTGTGCATCCGGCTCGGGTACAGCGCCGACTGGATTGCGGAGGTCGAGCGGTTGCAGCCCGAGGCGTCGCAATCGATGGCTCCGGAAGAGAAGGCCGTGCAGCGCTACGTCATCGCGGCTGTCGAGACCCGCGGTCAAAAGGCACAGCAGGAATTCGCCGCCGTGGTCGAAGCGTTCGGCCCATCGCATTCGATGGCGATCGTGATGCTGGTCGGGCGCTATATCACCCACGCCTTGACGGTGAACACGCTTGAACTGGAGCCGCCGGTGCCGTCGATCTTCGAAGACGGTTTCCGCGGCGACGGCGCGCCCGCCCGCAATGCCCGCTAAAGGAGGAAATGCACATGACCTCCACCCCCATCTGGCTGACCGAACAGGACGTGGTCGAATTGATCCAGCTGCCGGACGCCATCACCGCCCTCGAGCATTCGCTCGCCGCCGAATCCGCGGGTCAGGCAGGCAACATGAGCAAGACCATGCTGCAGTATGGCAAGAGCAATCTTCACGCCCTGGGCGGGCAATTGGGTTCGCTGGTCGGAACCAAGAGCTGGACACACGCCGAAGCGGGAACCTGTCCGTTGCTGATGCTCTGGGACGCATACGACGGTCAACTGGCGGCAGTGATCGAAGCGTTCGCCCTGGGCAACATGCGGACGGGAGGCACCTCTGGGCTTGCCGCCAAGTGGATGTCGTCGCCTGACGCCTCGGTGATGGCGATCATCGGTTGCGGCAAGCAAGCTTTGTCGCAGGTGGCCAGCGTCGTTGCGGTGCGTCCCATCGCGGAACTGCGCGTCTTTTCGCGCTCGGCTGACACCCGCGAGGCTTTCGCAGCGAAGGTACAGCGCGAACTCGGCATCCGGGCCGTTCCCGCGGCGAGCGTCGAGGCGGCTGCCGACGGCGCGGACGTCGTCACGCTGGCCACGCGTGCCACCGAGCCCGTGATGTACGGCCGCTTCCTGAAACCCGGCGCCCACGTCAACGCCATCGGCGCGATCGGGCTGGACCGGGAGGAGTTCGCACAGGACCTTTTCGATCGCGCTGGTGCCGTCTGCGTCGACTACCTGGACGGGGTGAAAAAACAGTCGCGCGAGTTCACACGCCGGTTCGCGGACGATTCGTGGGATCGCGTGCAGACGCTGGGCAGCGTCATCGCTGCCGGACACTGCGTCTGGCAGCCGACGCGCATCTCGATCTTCAAGGCCATGGGCATGGGACTCTCGGACGTCGCCCTCGGCGCGGCGTTGGTCGATCGCGCGAGACGCGCCGGTGTAGGCCGTCCGATCGAGCCACCGAAAAAGGCGGCGATCCGGTTCCGGCAGGGGTCCGGGCAAACCGCTTACGGGGCGGCTTCGTCCGTGACCTGACTTCCAACAACGACATCCATAGGAGATAACGACATGAATGACCTTCGCAGAAACTTCGAGACAGTTGGCGCCCGTCTGCTCGACGTCAGCGGCCAAGCGCCCCAAACACATAACGAGCAATGGGCGCCGCTCATTATCTCGAAGGAAACGATCGAAGCCGAGGTCGAACGCTTGGCCTCGCTGCCGAGGCCCGAGAACGGCCGCCGTGAAACGTTGATCGTACATCCCATGGCGCGCCACGATACGCCGGGTCTCGCGCCGGGCATCCAGGTGAGATTGTCCGTTCTCAAGCCGGGCGAATCGACCGCGCCATTCCGCCACAACGCGACGGAGGTGAACTTCTGCATTCGCGGCGGCGGGCATACGGAAATCGCGGGCAAGCGCATCGACTTCGAGCAATACGATGTATGGAATCACCCGAGCTTTCTCGCCTATACGCATCACAACGAGACGAATGACTTGCAAGTGCGGCTTACCTATTCGAATGCACCGCTCTTGCAGTTCATGGACATCTATATCACCGAGGACAATGTGCGCGCCGGCGCGGTTGCTGCCGTGCACGAGGAAGCGAGCGACGATCCGCGACGCAAGAACCCGTTCGGCGTGTTCCCGATCAGCGATGACGGCGGCTTGCTGATGCCGTACGAGGTGCTGATCAATCCCCAGCGCGTCATCTCCAACCCGATGCTCTTCAAATGGAGCTGCGTCAAGCCCGAGCTCGACAAGCTGGAGGCGCTCGGCAAGGACTACATCGGTCGCCGCCTGTACATGTACTACAACCCCGCTACGGGCCGGACCAACGGCATTACGCCCAACTTCTTCGCGACCATGACGATTCGTCCGCCGAAGATCGTCGATCGCCCTCATCGTCATGTGTCGGCCGCCATCAATTACTACTTCCACGGCACTGGCCATAGCGTCGTCGCCGGCAACCGGTACGAATGGAAGGCGGGCGACCTGATGCTTTCCGCGCCGGGCTGGGCCGTGCATAACCATGCTTCATACGACGAACCGGTATACGAGCTGACAGTGCAGGATCAGCCGCTGAACATCCATATGGAATCGCTGCTCTGGCAGGAAGACCTCAAGCACGATTTGGCCGTGCTGGGCAGCCAGCTGGGCTTTGCCACCAACCGCAAGATCGCCTGAACGGGACCGGTTCGATGCTACCCAAGGAAACGATTCAGGCATTGGCGCGTAGCCTGTACGAGTCGCGCAAGTCGCGCGTGCAGGTGCGGCATTTCTCGCGCCAATACCCGCAGATGACCGTCGAGGACGGGTATTCCATCCAGCGCGAATGGGTCCGGCTTGAAGAGGCTGACGGCCGCAAGGTGCGCGGGCGCAAGATCGGGCTTACTTCGCGCGCCATGCAGATGGCGTCGCAGATCAGCGAGCCGGACTTCGCCCCGTTGATGGACGACATGTTCTTCGAGTGCGGATCGGATATCCCGTTCGACCGCTTCATCGCGCCGCGCGTCGAGGTCGAGCTGGCGTTCGTCCTTGGCGCGCCGCTGCAAGGGCCGGGTGTGACGCTGTTCGACGTGTTGCGCGCAACCGAATACGTCACGCCCGCGCTCGAAATCATCGATGCGCGCATCGAGCAATACGACCGGGACACAAAGGAGATGCGTCGAGTCACGGACACCATTTCCGATTTTGCCGCGAACGCGGGCATCGTGATGGGAGGGCGTCCCGTGCGCCCGCTCGACCTGGACCTGCGCTGGATCGGCGCGCTACTGCACAAGAACGGCGTCATCGAAGAGACCGGACTCGCGGCGGGCGTGCTGAATCACCCGGCTACCGGGGTGGCTTGGCTCGCCAACAAGATCGCTCCTTACGACGAGCGTCTCGAAGCGGGCCAGGTGGTGCTCGCGGGCTCGTTCACGCGTCCGACCTATGCGCAGCGCGGCGACACCCTGCACGCCGACTACGGAAGTCTCGGCAGCGTCACGTTCCGATTCGTGTGAGGCCGCGATGCAGATGCCACACAACGCATTCAAAACGGCGCTTCGCGAGGGGCGTCCACAGATCGGGCTATGGATGGGACTGGCGCATGCAAATGCGGCCGAGCTGGTTGCGGGCACGGGTTTCGACTGGCTGTTGATCGACGGCGAGCATGCGCCGAACGACTTGCAGTCCGTGCTGAGTCAACTGCGCGCTGTTGCGCCCTATGCGACGCACCCGATTGTCCGAGCGCCCGTCGGAGACGTGGCACTGATCAAGCAATTGCTCGATCTCGGCACACTAACGCTGCTCGTACCGATGGTAGAGAGCGCGCAACAGGCACTCAGCCTCGCGCAAGCGATGCGCTATCCGCCACATGGCATTCGGGGCGTCGGCAGTGCGCTCGCTCGGTCTTCGCGATGGAACCAGATACCTGGCTATCTGCAGCAGGCCGACGCGCAGATGTGCCTGCTGGTCCAGGTCGAGAGCGTTGGCGCACTCGACCAGCTCGACGCAATTGCGGCGCAGGACGGCGTGGATGGCGTTTTCTTCGGCCCCGCCGACCTCTCGGCATCGATGGGATTGTTGGGCCAGCCAGGGCATCCCGACGTGGTCGCGGCGATCTGCGACGGCATCAGGCGCGTGCGCGCGGCCGGCAAGGCGCCTGGCGTACTGGCTGTGGACGCCACGCTCGCCAGTACCTATCTCGAACACGGCGCATTGTTCGTCGCGGTCGGCGTGGATACCACGCTGCTCGTGCGGGCCGCTACCGAACTGGCGCAGCGGTATCGGCCGACACGTGCCGAAGCGCGTGCGGAGCCGGCTTCGGCGCAGGCCTATTGAAGCGGTCTATGCCGCCATGACTTCACCCACGAATTCTTAGAGGCAAGAGAGGCATGCAACTCTCCGATCCAACCCTGCTGAAAACCCAATGTCTGATCGACGGCCGATGGATAGACGCCGCCGGCGGCGAGACCATCGCCGTGCGCAATCCGGCCACGGGTCAGCTGATCGCCAACGTGCCGTCGGTCGGAAGCGAGGAAACCGAACAAGCGATCGCCGCTGCCGAAAAAGCTTGGCCCGCATGGCGGGCGCGTACGGCGGATGAGCGCTCGCGCCTGCTGCGTCGATGGTTCGATCTCGTCATGCAGCATCAGGAGGACCTTGCGCTTTTGATGACGAGCGAACAAGGCAAGCCCTTGGCCGAAGCGCGCGGCGAAATCGCCTACGCGGCTTCCTACATCGAGTGGTTCGCGGAAGAGGCAAAGCGCGTCTATGGCGACGTGCTGCCCTCGCCGTGGGCCGACAAGCGGCTCGTCGTCACGCAGGAGCCCGTGGGCGTGTGTGCGGCGATCACGCCGTGGAATTTTCCGGCGGCCATGATTACCCGCAAGGTGGCGCCGGCGCTGGCCGCCGGCTGCACGATGATCGTCAAGCCGGCTTCGCAGACCCCGCTGTCGGCGCTGGCGCTGGCGGAGCTGGCCTGCCGCGCGGGTATCCCTGCCGGCGTTCTCGGCGTGGTCACCGGCAGCGCACGAGCCATAGGCGGTGTGCTGACCGCCAGCCCCACGGTACGCAAGCTCAGCTTCACCGGCTCGACCGAGATTGGCCGCGTGCTGGCCGCGCAGTGCGCACCGACGCTCAAGAAGATGTCGTTGGAGCTGGGCGGTAATGCACCGTTCATCGTCTTCGACGATGCCGACCTCGACGAAGCCGTGCAAGGCGCAATCGTCTCCAAGTATCGCAACACCGGCCAGACCTGCGTGTGCGCCAATCGGCTGCTGGTACAGGATGGCGTGTACGACGCCTTTGCGGAGAAGCTGCAAGCCGCTGTCGCTGCGCTGCGCGTGGGTGACGGCATGCAGGAAGGCGTCGAGCAAGGCCCGCTCATCGATCATTCCGCGTTGGAGAAGGTCGAGCAACTCGTGGGCGATGCGCTGTCCCGAGGCGCGCGTCTTGTCGCCGGCGGCGCCCGCCATCCATTGGGCGGGACGTTCTATCAACCGACGGTGCTGGCCGACGTGACGCCCGACATGCACGTGGCTAAGGAGGAGATCTTCGGCCCCGTCGCTCCGCTTTTTCGCTTCAGCAGCGAAGCCGACGCAATCCGTATGGCCAACGATACCGAGTTCGGACTGGCTGCCTACTTTTACACGACTGACGTGCGCCGTGTCTGGCGGGTTGCCGGCGCCTTGGCGTACGGCATGGTGGGAATCAACTCGGGGCTCATCAGCACTGCCGTGGCGCCCTTCGGCGGCGTCAAACAGTCCGGTATGGGCCGTGAAGGCTCGAAGTACGGCATTCACGATTACATCGATACCAAATATCTGTGCATGGGGGGCATCAAGCCCGATTCGCCGCCGGTTGGTTGACCTGCTGGCCGCGCACCGTTTCACCAATGACATATCGCTGGCTATGTGACCAGCAGCTTTGCATGGGATGGGGCTAAGCGCTAAAGCGCTAAGTCCCATCGACAGGAGACAAGAAAGATGGACATCTCAGAAGGGCTCGCATTCATGGACGCCGAAGCGCAGGCAGGCCGTTTGTTCGACAACGGCGTGTGGCGGCCGGCGCGCGGTGGTGAACGGCCAGTGATCGAACCAGCCACTGGACAAGTACTGCGTCAGGCCGGCATCGCCACGGCCGAGGATATGCGTGAGGCCATCGCGCATGCGGCCGCGGCGCAGCCGACCTGGGCGGCGCTTGCCCCGCGTGAACGCTCGGGCGTGCTGCTGCGCGCGGCGCAGTGGCTGCAACTGCATGTCGGCGAACTGGCGCACGCCATTGCTCGCGAAACCGGCGGCGTGATTCGCAAGGGCGAACAGGAGGTGAGCGCAGCGATCCTCCTGTGCCAGCTCGCGGCCGGCCTGCCGGTGCGTGCGCAAGGCGACGTGCTGCCGAGCACGCCCGGCCGTTTGTCGATCGCGCGGCGTGTTCCGTACGGCGTGGTCGGCGTGATCTCGCCATTCAACATCCCGCTCATTCTCGGTCTCCGCTCGGTGGCGCCCGCGCTCGCGCTGGGCAACGCGGTGGTGCTCAAGCCCGATTCGCGTACGCCATTCACCGGCGGCGCGATCATGGCTGAAATGCTCCGGCATGCGGGGCTGCCGGCCGGGGTGCTGCAGGTGCTGTCGGGCGATGCCGAGGCCGGCGAGGCGCTCGTGACGGACCTGCGCGTGCCGATGATCGCCTTCACCGGCTCGCCGTTGGTCGGACGTCGCATCGGCGAACTGGCGGGGCGTCACCTGAAGAAGGTATCGCTCGAACTCGGCGGCTCGAACAATCTCATCATCCTCGACGATGCTGACCTCGATGCCGCCGCAAGCGCTGCGGCCTTTGGCGCCTGGTTCCACCAAGGCCAGGTCTGCATGGCGAGCAACCGTGTGCTCGTGCATGAGGCTGTGGCGGAAGAACTCAAACAGCGACTGGTGAGCAAGGCGAAGCGCCTGCCGGTAGGTGACGGCGCTGCCGAGCGCGTGGCGCTTGGCCCGCTGATCGATCAGCGGCAACTGGAGCGTTTCGACGCGGTCGTGAAGGACACCATCGCGGCCGGCGCGAAGCTCGAGGCCGGCGGCGCCCACGAAGGTCTGTTCTATCAACCCACGGTGCTCTCCGGCGTCAAGCCGGGCATGCGCAGCTTCGACGAGGAGCCGTTCGGCCCCGTGCTCAATCTCGTCACCTTCCGTACCGACGAGGAAGCCGTCGAGCTGGCCAACAACAGCCATGGCGGATTGGCCGCGGGCGTGATCAGCCGCGATGTCGCTCGGGCACTCGCGATCGGCGAGCGCATCAACGCCGGCATGGTGCATATCAACGACCAGACCGTGAACAACGACTACACGAATCCATTCGGCGGACCGGGTCTCGGCGGCAACGGTACTTCCGTCGGCGGACCGGCGGACATCGAACAGTACACGCGCTGGCAATGGGTGACGATCAAGTCCGCACCGCCTGCCTACCCGTTCTGACGTCTCGCTTTGGACAACGCGGACGCGCGTTCGGGCTATTGCCAAGTGGCGTCTCTGCCGTTGCCAACACAGTTTTTCTCAAGTCCAGTTTGCGGGCGGATTCGCCCGTTGAGGAGTTCGCTGTTATGACGTTTTACGGAAAAACCATCGTGGTCACCGGTGTCAGTTCCGGCATTGGAGCCGACACCGCCAAGCTTTTGCGTCTGCAGGGCGCGCGCGTAATCGGTGTGGACCGAAACGACCCGCCATTGTCACTGGACGGTTTCGTCAAGGCCGACCTGTCGCAGGAATCCGCTATCGATGAGGCGCTCGAGCAACTGCCCGAACGCGTCGATGGCCTCGCCAATATTGCGGGCGTGCCGGGCACGGCGCCGCTCGACCTGGTGGCGCGCGTCAACTATCTCGGGCTGCGCCATTTGACGCTGCGGCTCGTGCAACGGATGCCCGCTGGCGCGAGCATCGTCAACATCTCGTCGATGCTGGGCTCGAAATGGCCGGAACGGCTCGAGCAGCATCGAAAGTTGGCGGAGACGCCGAGCTTCGAGGCCGGGCTCGCGTGGCTGGCCGAAAACCCGATTCCCCAAGAGAGCTGTTACCAGTATTTCAAGGAAGCGCTGATCGTCTGGACTCTCACGCAGTCCCAGAGGATTTTTCTCGAGAGAGGTGTTCGCATGAACTGCGTGGCGCCGGGGCCGGTGTTCACGCCACTGCTTGGCGATTTCGTCGCGATGCTCGGCGAAGAGCACGTCAAGAAGGAGGCATGGCGTATCAAACGGCCATCGTTCAGCGACGAGATTGCGTCGGTGGTGGCGTTTCTTTGTAGCGATGCGGCGCGCGGCGTGACCGGCGTCAATCTTCCGGTCGATGGCGGGTTGGCCTCGACCTACGTCTGATCAATGCATTTGCGAATTGCCGCCATGGCTTTCTGAAGCGATGGCGGCCGATTCGTCGGAAGCAGCACGAAGCGAATAGGGGAGGATGATTGGTGAGATATTAATTAGTGATGCGTATGTTTTATTAAAAGAGAAACGACAACTGACAAGGAAGGAGACATCCATGTACGAAAAAACACCGTGTGCGTTGCTTATGACTGGTCTCGTCGCCATTTCAATGGCGATTTCAGCGCATGCTACTGAAGGAGGCGGCAGCATGTATCCGAACGGCATCGAAAGCTTCAACCTGGCTGCGGTGCCGCCCGTACCGGGCACGTACCTGCTGCTTTATGGCGTGCATGACGAGGCCGATCGTCTTATGGATAACAACGGCGACAGGGTGCCGGTCGACTTCAGCTTGCGTGCGACGGCCATCATTCCCCGATTCGTCGAGGTTACGCCATGGCACCTGTTGGGCGGTCAGCCAGTGTTCCACGTCATTGCTCCGCTGGTGGACCTCGACGTTCGACTGAACGGCAAATCGGATTCGCGCCAAGGGTTGGGCGACATGGTCCTCGGCGGAGGTCTGGCCTATCATCTTTCGCAGAACCTCCAATCCGTCATCGCGCTGGATGTCTTCGCTCCCACGGGGCAGTACGACAAGAACCGCCTGGCCAACATCGGCCGTCACTACTGGAGCGCGGAACCCGTGCTCGGTGTCAGCTATCTCCAGCGTTGGGGAATCAACGCCGACCTGAAAGTGATGTATGACTTCAACGGGCTCAACGATGCGACAGACTATCGCTCCGGCCAAGAGCTGCACGCCGACTTTGACCTCGGCTGGGGATTCAACAACGGCTGGAAGGTCGGCGTGGGTGGTTACGTGTATCAGCAGACCACCGCGGACCGGCAATACGGAAACACTGTGCCCGATAGCCGCGGCCGTGCTATGGCCTTGGGACCGACGGTGATATTCGACGCGGGCAAGTGGTTTGTCAGCGTCAAGTACCAGAAGGAGTTCGGGGTGCGCAACCGGCCCGAGGGTGACGGACTGATCGTTAAAGCGGCCTTCCCGCTTTGATCGGGTACCATCGCGCTGCACGGCAAGGACGGCTTCACGCGCCGACGGCGAGATGACCTCAGCGGACGCACCGCTGCGCAGCGGTGCGTCCGGAAAAGCCGTGTTTCATTCTTCTCGTACAAATGATCAACCCATGGACGATCTGGACCCGAAGCTTCTCGTACTTTTCGCGAAGGTCGTTCGGCTAAATGGCATCAGTCGCGCAGCTCGAACGCTCTCGATACCGAAGGCCACGATCAGCCGCGGTTTGTCGCGGCTCGAGGAGTCGCTGGGCGCGCGGCTGTTCGAGCGTTCGTCACGCGGGATGCGGCTGACCGAATCAGGCGAGCGGATATATCTTCATTGCCAGCGAGTCATCGAGGAAATCGAGGAAGCAAAGGCCGCTGTCAGCGTGACGAAGAAAGCCATGTCCGGCCAGCTCCGGATTGCTTCGCCGCTGACGTTCGGCCGTTCTCTGCTATCGCCGGTGCTGCCCCGGTTTCTGGCCCGCCATCCACAGTTGTGCGTCGAAGTAGAACTCACGAATCGCCTCGTGGATCCGATCGAAGAAAATTTCGATCTTGTGATTCGGCTCGGGCCGCTAGCGGACACTTCGCTGATTGCCAAGCCGTTAGGAGCCGTCGAGTTCGCGGCGTGCGCAAGCCCCGGCTACTTGAAGGACCGCGCCGTGATCCACCATCCCCGGGATTTGTCACGCCATGCCGTCATCGATTTCTTCGGCGGGGCCGAGCATCGCAACTGGGTTTTCACAAAAGGTAACGAGCGCGAGGAGATCGAAGTTGTCCGTCGCTTCGATGCCAATGACCCTGTCTTGCGGCTGGATGCGACCATCGCGGGGCTGGGCGTGTCGCTTATACCCTTGTGGCTGCTTCGCAAAGAGGTGGCACAAGGACAGCTTGAAATCGTGTTGCCGCAATGGCAGTCGACGCGCTGCAGTGAAATCTACGCGGTCTATCCGAATCGCCGGAGCCTTTCCGCCAAATCCCAAGCCTTTCTCGCTTTCCTGAGTGAAGAGATACCTGCTCTGCTATCTGGAGCGTAGGTTGGGGCGAGCGCAGCATGTTTCCGGGGAAGCATGCTGCGCAGACCATATACGTCTTACCTGACGTCAACGCTCATGCTGCCCAGCCCTTCGATGGTTGCGTGAATGACATCGCCGGTCTGTACCGGACCAACCCCTTCGCAGGTGCCGGTCATGATGACATCGCCGGGCAAAAGCGTGTAGAACGTCGACGCCCACGCAATCTGTTGCGCGATGCTCATGATCATGTGGCGAGTGTTCGATTGCTGCCGCAACTGCTCGTTGACGCTGAGGCTGAACGGCAGGCTCTGCGGGTCTGGAACTTCGTCTGCCGTGGTCAGACATGGTCCAAGGACCGAATAGGTATCGATGGATTTGCGGAACGATCGGTCCTCGTTACCACGCACCGTCATATCCAGTGCGATGGCGTAGCCGGCGACGTGCGACAGCGCCTGTGTCAGCGCGATGTTTTTGCCCGGCTTTCCGATAACCACAGCCAACTCGATCTCGTGATGGGTCGGTCGATGCGGGAAGTGGACCTGCACCCCTTCGCTGCAGCCGACCAGCGAGCTCGTCGCTTTCAAAAAAAGCCCTTGGTCTTCGATGCCACCGTCATATTGCTTGAATGTGGCGGTAGCGTTTTGGGCCTCTCGAACGTGGTCCGTGTAGTTCACCGGCACCCCGATGATCTTCGACGGTCGCGCCACCGGGCTCAGCAGACGCACCTCCGCGAGCGGATGGCGGCGCGCCAGGTTCTTCAGTCGCACGATGGCTTCCCGTACGGTGTCGAGATGAGCCACCAGCGCGTCGCCGAGCGGATGGGGATACCTTGGCTGCGGAAGCGCTTCCAATGCGGGGGTCACGTCGAGCACCTCATTGCCGATGACCCAACCCAGGCGGTCATCGTCGAACCAGCAGATTTTCATGTGTCTTACCTCGGTTCAGCTGCCGCAGCTTGGACATGCGTTTTGTCGAAGCCCGCCACCGCGCGGTAACGTGCTTGCCACAGCTCGAATTCTTGCTCCGAGAGCACATCCTCGATCTTGTCGAACGGTTTGTCGCCGGTCCGTTCTTCGACCACGCGCAGAATAGCGTCGGGCGATATCTCGCGGTTAGCGAGCACGACTTTGCCTGTGGCTTCCAGGCGTCTCGCTTCGTATACCTTCAACGTGCTCACCGGATCGTCACGCGTGACCAGCAGGTCCGCCAAGGTGAGTGCATCGATGATTGCTTGCGCCGCGCCATTGGAGCCGCGAGGCATCATCGGATGCGCAGCGTCGCCCAACAGGGTTACGCGTCCTTGTGACCAGAATGGCAGGGGATCCTGATCGACCATCGGATATTCGTAGATCGATTCGGCTGCGCGCATGACGGCGGGGATGTCGAGCCAATCGAAGCGGCAGTTTTTGAAGTTGTCGATGAAAGCCTCGACCGATGCGGGGCGATTCCAGTCGCGCAACAACATCTCGTCGGGCCGCTCGATCTCGACCACCCAGTTGAGCAGCTGACGGCCCTGCGGGTCT
This sequence comes from Trinickia terrae, assembly GCF_005144415.1. Classification (GTDB taxonomy): domain Bacteria; phylum Pseudomonadota; class Gammaproteobacteria; order Burkholderiales; family Burkholderiaceae; genus Trinickia_A; species Trinickia_A terrae. Next base: position 201,633 of record NZ_SWJE01000001.1, read on the forward strand.
ACGTTGTTGCGGACGGGATAAAGAACAAGCTTTCCGGTCTTCTGTGTGCCGAGGTACACCATGCTGGCGCCGCTCAGGAAGGGCTTCCAATACGTCGTACCTCGATACTGCGTGGTGCCTTCGTAGCGGGGGACTGCCTCGACCGGATGCATTTGCTTGCGCACGACCGAATGAACGCCGTCGCAGGCGACGGCGACACTGCCGCGAATCGCGGGAAGCGGGTTTTTGTCCGCATCTTGAACGTGTACCGACACAGACTGGGTGTCTTGCGAGACTCCGGTGCAGCGCCGACCGAGCTCGACGGCGTCGGCGCCGAGCCGTGCGCGCACCGCATCGAGCAGAACCTGATGCAGGTCGGCGCGGTGAATCGATAGCTGGGGCAGCGGATAGCCTGCAAAACGGCCGCGCAGCTCTTTGTTGACGAGCTGGCCATGGCGCGTATAGAAGCAGACTTCGCGTGTTGGAACGGCGCGACGTTCGAGATCCTGCACTACGCCTAGACGATCGAGTGCCGCTATTGCATGCGGCAGCAAGTTGATTCCGACGCCGAGCGGTTTGATCTCGGGTGCGGACTCGATGACGCGGCAGGGCACTCCAACCTTGTGGAGGGCCAGCGCGAGGGCAAGACCGCCGATGCCGGCGCCGATTACGATGATGTTTGAATCGATGTTGTTCGTAGTATTCATATATGTGTCTCTTGTCGATCGGAGTTGGCGCTTTAGCGCTTACTTCAGCGCCTACCCCGATCTCGGTGGAGGCCTGTGTGCTGAGCGCCGACGGCTGCGGGCCTTAAGCGCGTACTTCTTCGACGAGATAACCGAGGCGGGCAAGCACCTCGCGATCCGTCATCATGAAGAGCCGGGCATTTCCGCTTGAGGCGCGATGCGATACCCAGTTCCAGTGCGGAACGGTGAAGACGTCGTTTGGCCGCCAGCGGATTTCCGTCGATCCGATCTGGGATTCGCCTTCTCCTTCCAGCACGGCAACGATCGTGTTGTAGGTGGTTCTGCGTGCGACCGTCCGAGCGTTCGCGGACAGCTCGAGTGCATAGCAGTCGATGGTGGGCATCACTGAGCCGCCACTCGTGGGGTGGGTATATCGCACGGTCTTGGAGCCGTCGGCGGCAGCCGGCATGCTTTCGAAGGTGCGACACATGGATTCCCACGTATAGCGCAGCAGCGGGAACGCAGTGCCTTCAGGAATTAGCCCCTGAGGCGACATGCCGGCCTGCGCGAAAGCATTACCCGCGACAGACGGCGGTGGCGAAGCCGTGCGGCCGCCGGCCGGTCCCGGTTCGAACGATACGATGCCCAGATCGAACAGCGCGAGGGGCAGGTCGAGTCCGTCGAGCCAGACCATGCGATCGTCGCCGTTATTGACGTGACCATGCCAGCACATGGGAGGCGTCAGAATGAGGTCGCCCCTCTTCATCGGCACATGCTCGCCGTTGACGGTGGTGGTCGCCGAGCTGCCCTCGAGGATCATCCGGATGGCTGAAAGCCGATGGCGATGTTCGTGCGCGTGCTCGTGCGGTCCGAGGATCTGCAACGCGGCATTGAGGTTCGTCGTGGTTTTCACCTTGCCGCCGAACGCCGGGTTGACCAGCAGCAACACGCGCCGCTCGGCATCTTCCATCTGCACTTCGGTCGCCGCTCGTTCGATCATGGGCAGCATGGATTGCCAAGGCCAGATGAACGCCGTATCGGGCGCGGTCGGCTCGCGTGTCATCAGGGTCTTGAACCTGTCCCAAAGGGGCTGAACATGGACGCTTTCGAGCGCTGCAATCAGGTCGCGATAGTCAGGCTGGGCGGGAGCCGGAGTGGCTTTTTGCATGATCGAGCGATTGTCTCTAGTAGTTTTGATGGCTCCATACTAGGACGCAAATTTCGGAATGAACGCCGCGTTTTTCAACTCCGCGTTTCAAAATTGGAACGCTCTCGACGTTGTTCCCCCTTTTTGCCTCATTTCCTGTCGCTCCTATCGCGCGGCCGCGGCAGCAGGGCCGACATACTCCACGCGCGGCCGCACCAGGAATCCGGCAAGTCGCTGCTCGAATGCGTGGGCCAACCATCCCGCGGTGCGGCTGAGTGCCATCAGCGCTCCCGTGCTGCGGGGCGGCAACTGAAGCGCTATTGTCATGCCGGCAAGTCCGACGCTCAAACTCGGCATCGCGCCGAGCTTGGTGCGGGCGGCTCGAATCGAGGCAAGCACGACTTCCGCTTGCTTGTTCTTCTTGGCGTGCGCGTGAAGCATCCTCAGCAGGAAAGCGGCGCGGGGATCGCCGTCGGGATAGATAGCGTGGTTGTAGCCGGGCAGGGGGTGTTTGCGCAGCATGATCTCCCGCAAGCCATCCACGTATTTCGCCGGTGTGGTGAATTGACGAAACATGTCTTCGGCAAGATCGCAACCGAGACCGGTCATCATCCCCTCAAATGCACCGAGGGCCGAACTGACGCATGAGTAAATATCGGCGCCCGCCGACGCGGCAATGCGAGCGACAAAGGTGGACGGCGCCAGCTCATGATCGGCGCAGATGATCAGCACGGCGTTCAGCAACGCGACGTTGTCCGGGCTGGGTTCGAGGTCGAGGCTGTCGCACAGCCACTCGGCAAATGAAGCTTGCGCTCTCGCTGGCTCGAAGCGTGAATGCGTTCGCAGGAAGCCGAGCATGGACGCCATCACCTGCATGAGTTGGCGTGCCGCAAGTGCAGACGTTCCGGAACTGAGTTCGGCGTTGGCGCCGTTGCATATCGCCAGCGCTTCCACGCTCAACGAGAAGAGTCGCCGCGTATTGCCGCGGCCCGCTGCCGCGGCGATGGAATTCAAAAAACCATCGAATGCCGGCGGCAGTGGTTGAACTGGCCAAGAGGGGGACTGCACCGGCAGTACGCCACCCCAGAGCAGTTCTATGCAGTCTTCGAAAGTATGTCCACCGCGCGCCAAATCTATTGCCAGCATGCCGCGGTAGCGTGGCCCTTCATTCGTGATTGCGGTAATGCTGCTCTTCAATACGGGCTCGCCGCCGATTCGCAGCGCGCGCTGAGCCGTTTGCACGCGAGGACGATCCTTGCGTCCGCGCATCAACAGCACCTCGACATCCTGTCGATAGTACAGGCTGCCTTTGTGCCCCGGGGGGGCGCTGACGGCCCGAATCAACCCGCGGCTCACGTACGAGTAAAGCGTTTGCGGCTTGACCGCCAACACGGCCATGGCGGTTTTGGCGTCAATCAGTTCGTTTGGGATGTCTTCTTTCATCTAGTTGCCGTGCATTGGCGCGTTACCGTCCCAGACGTTCCCGGAGGAATTCGATGAATCGCTGCGTTTTGGCCGGCAACATGCGGGTTTCCGTGATGGCATAGACCGGCATCGGTACGCCGTGCCATGCGGGCATGATGAGACGCAGCCGGCCGCTCGCCAGTTCGTCAGCGACGATCTCCTCGGGCGTCAAGATGATGCCCATGTCGAGCGTTGCCAGACGACGGATTAGGCCCACGTTGTTGAGCGTGAATCTCCCTCCCGCCGAAACTCTGACGGTTTGTTTGCCGTCGTGCAATGTCCAGAAACCCAAACCCGTCTTCAACATGGACAGGCACTCGTGCTTTTCAAGGTCGGCGGGCTCTTTGGGCTCGCCCGAGCGTTCGAGGTAGCCGGACGAGGCATAAAGGCGTGGCTGGAGCAAGGCCAACTGGCGGGCAATCAGTTGAGAATTCTCGGACTCCCCCATGCGTATCGCGACGTCAAAGGGCTCGCCGACTAAATCGACGCGCCGAGGCGTCAGGTCGAAATCGAAAGCGATCCCCGGATAGAGGCTCGCGAATTCCGCGATCAAGGGCGCCAAGTAGGTCACGGCGAAGTCCACCGGCAACGAGGCCCGAAGTACGCCGCTCGGTTGCGCGAGCATCTCGCCGAGTTGTTCGTGCGCCAGTCGGGCTTCATCGACGATGCGCTTGCAGCGCTCGAAATAGAGCCTGCCTGCTTCGGTCAGCTCGACCTTGCGCGTCGTGCGATGCAGCAGGCGCAGCCCGATCGCCTTCTCCAGCACACTGATCCGCCGGGACAAGGTCGAGTTGGGAATCCCGATTGCGTCGGCAGCCCCTCGAAAGCCCTTAGCTTTCACGACCTCTACGAACAAGGCCATGTCGTTCAGATATTCCACCGTGATTGCTCCGTTCAGGGATCAATTTACTGCGGCCTCGGAGCAATTGCCGGCTCTACTTGGGAAGCATTGCGGCGGCCAGTGAATCGATTGATCCGGAATTGGATCAATGTTATCCAAATGGACGTATTTATTCCAACTGAAATGAAAGCGATGATGCCTCCCCAGAAGAGCCCGGGCGGGCATTTCAAGGGACGCTTTCGCAGGCACTGAAGCCGACCCGTCTTTCCATCTCACTCACTTTCACGATCACACCCATGAGTCAGCTGTTTACTTCCGTTCGTGTCGGGCGCTACACCCTGTCCAACCGCCTTGTCATGGCGCCGATGACGCGCTCGCGCGCCCAGTTCGACGGTACGCCTGGGGAACTCGCCGCCGAATACTATGCGCAGCGCGCCAGCGTCGGCCTCATTGTTACGGAAGGCACCCAGCCATCGGACGATGGTCAGGGCTATCTCGCCACGCCGGGCATCTACAGCGACGCGCATGTCGCTGGTTGGAGCAAGACCACCGCTGCCGTGCATGCGAAGGGTGCTCATCTGTTCATCCAGCTCATGCACGCCGGCCGCATGTCGCACCCCGACAACACGACGCATCATCGGCAGGGCGTCGCGCCTTCGGCCATCGCGCCGGGTACGCAGATGTTCACGCCGACCGGCATGCAGGACATCCCCGTGCCGCGCGCTTTATCCCAGGAGGACGTGCGCGATACCGTCCTGGACTTCCGCTATGCGGCTCGCCGCGCCATCGAAGCCGGTGCGGACGGCGTCGAAATCCACGGCGCGAACGCCTACCTCATCCAGCAGTTCTTTGCGCCGAGCGCCAATACGCGCACCGATGAGTACGGCGGTTCGATCGAGAACCGCGCGCGCTTTGCCATCGAGGTGGCCGCCGCGATCGCCGAGGAGATCGGCGAGGATCGTACCGCCATCCGCCTGTCGCCCGGCACGACGATGTGGGGCATCGACGAAGGCGCGGAAGGTCCGGACCTCTACCGCTATCTGGCCACCGAGCTCGACAAGCTCGGTCTTGCCTATCTGCACATCATGCACCAGGGCAACGAGCCGCTGCTGGCCGACATTCGCAAGCTCTGGAAGGGCACGCTGATCCTGAACAGGCCGGGGCGCCCGCGCGATGGAATCGGGGCCGATGTGGCCTCGGGGCTGGCCGATCTGGAAGCCTACGGCCAGATGGTGTTGGCGAACCCGGATTTCGTGGCTCGGCTGAAGAGCAACGCGCCGATGAACGAAGCGAACCGCAATGGTTTCTTCGGCGGTACGGAGCAGGGTTACATCGACTACCCGACGCTGGCGGCGCAGTGATCTCACCGCACCCTATCTCGAGGACATCGCCGTGAAGCTCTACTACGCTCCCTCTACCTGCTCGCTGGCCCCGCACATCGCGCTGCGCGAATTCAGGCAGGAATTTTCCCTGGTCAAGTTCGACATGCGTACCCGGCTGCTCGACAACGGCACCGACCTGTTCAGTGTGAACGGCAAGGGCATGGTGCCGGTGCTCGAACTGGACGACGGCCAGCGGCTGACCGAGGTCGCCGCCATCCTCCAGTGCATCGCCGACCTCACCCCCCAGGCGCATCCGCGCTCGGACGATCCGCTGTGGAAGTACCGGGTCATGGAGTGGCTGAACTTCATCGCCACGGAGATCCACAAGATCTTCTGGCCCATCTTCCACGGGGGGGCCGAGGACGAGAACGCCAAGGCTCGCCAGAAACTTGCGCAGAGCTTCGCCTGGGCGGCGGGCCAGTTGGGCGATCGACCTTACTTGATGGGTGAGCACTTTTCGGTCGTGGACGCCTACTTCTTCGTCGTTCTGAACTGGGCGAAACCGGGCGGCGTTGACCTCAGCGCGTGGCCCGCGCTGGGCGACCACATGCGGCGGATGCGCGAGCGGCCCGCTGTGGCCGACGCTATGCGCGCCGAAGGGCTGCTTCGCTGAGGCGCACATCATGACGACGACCTTCACCACCGCCCCCGTGCAACGTGCCAACCACGGCAGCCACTTCCGCGCCTACGGCCTGCGCGGCGTGGCCGGGCTGATCGACCCGTTCGTCGGCGTCGATCACGCTTGGATGAGCGCGCCGACTTTTCCACCGCATCCCCATGCTGGTTTCTCGGCGGTGTCCTATGTGTTTCTCGGCTCGGAAACGGGTATCGACAACCGCGACTCAATTGGTACCCGCAACCTGATTCAGCCTGGAGGCCTGCACTGGACGACGGCTGGAAGCGGCGTCGTCCACGAGGAAGTTCCGGCGGAGACCGGCAAGACCGTCCATTCGCTGCAGATCTTCGTCGGTCTCGCTCGCGAGCGGCAAGGCATGGCGCCGTTCGCATTGAGTGTGGAACCGCAGGACGTGCCACTGGTTCAACTGCCCGGGGTCAAGGTGCGCGTGCCGGCGGGCAGCTTTAACGGCACGCGGTCCCCGCTGAATCCGCCCACCGACGTGACGATGCTCGACATTTCGCTGGACGAGGGGGCCGAACTCGTGCTGCCCGTCGAGGCTGGACATTGTGCTTTCGTCATGCCGATCTTCGGCGCGGCGACGGTGGATGGCCAGAGCTTCGAACGCGACGATCTCAAGCTCCCGGTATTTCCGGCACAAGCCACGCCTCGTGCGATCACGCTCCGGGCATTCAATGGCAGCGCGAAGGTCATGTTTTTTTCCGGTGCGCCGTTGCGCATCGCTTCAATTTAGGTTCGGAGGATTCCGTCATGGCTTATGAACGATTCACCTGCGATAACGCCGCGGTACTGTTGATCGACCACCAGGTCGGCACCATGAGCTGGGTGCATTCCATCGCCTTCGAGGAAATGAAACGCAACGCGCTGATGCTGGCGAAGACCGCCCGCATCCTGAAGATGCCGGTCGTCCTGACCTCGAGCATGGAGGAGTACGCGCAGGGACCGCTGTTGAGCGAACTGGAAACCATCCTGCCGGCAGAATTCGCCGCCCGCATCAAACGCGCCGGCGTCGTCAACGCGATGGAGGACGAGCATTTCGCCGCGGCGGTCAAGGCGACTGGGCGAAAAAAGATCATCGTCGCCGGCGTCACCAACGACGTGTGCACGGTGTTTCCCGCTTTGAGCCTGTTGAGCGACGGTTACGAAGTGCAAGTCATCGCCGACGCCGGCGGTTCGCCGGCCAAGATCGCCGATGACATGGCCTTGCGTCGTATGGAAAGGGCGGGCGTCACCCTGTCCAGTACGAATCAGGTGATCGCCGAACTCGCCGGCAGTTGGGGCACGCCCGAAGGGATGGAGATAGCGCAAAACGTGCTGATGCCGGCATTGCAGGGATAAGGTCGGGGAGCCAAATAGGGATCTCCATTTACTGCATTTTTGGAGGATGTGACATTGAAGCGAAACAAGAGCGTGGTGTGGGATCGCATCGACGCCGCGAACCTCGACCTCCGAGGACTACAGGTCGCTGTCGTCGGGGGCACAGGCGGTATCGGCCGAGCGCTCAGCCGCTTCCTGGCATCGCGCGGTGCGAACGTGGTGGTCGTGGGACAAACGTTCCGCGACGCTGGAACACCCGGGATCGAATTCATCCAGGCCGACCTGAGCCTGATGCGCGAGGCGCAACGTGTTGCTGCGCTGTTGCCGGCCGAAACGCTGGATCTGCTCGTGTTTACCACCGGAATCTTCGCTGCGCCCGAACGGCAGGAGACTCTGGAAGGAATCGAGCGCGACATGGCCGTGAGCTATCTGAATCGGTTCGCGATTCTGCGCGCGATCGCGCCGAGGTTGGGAAGCGGGCAGCGCAAGTCGCCTATGAAGCCCCGCGTGTTCGTGATGGGCTACCCTGGCAGCGGCCAGATCGGCAACCCCGATGATCTCAATGCCGAAGGGTCGTACAAGGCGATGGCGGCTCACATGAACACCGTCGCGGGCAACGAGATGCTCGTGCTCCACGCGGCGAAGCAATATCCGCGCGCTGCGTTCTTCGGACTGAATCCCGGCCTGGTCAAGACGAATATCCGCGACAACTTCCTTGGTAAAGGTTCGCTCAAGTCGCGCGTTACGGAGGCGCTGATCGGGCTGTTCACGCCTTCGGCCGACACCTATGCCGAGCGCATCGCGCCGCTGCTGGTATCGCCGGATATCGAGTGCGATAGCGGCGCCATGTTCAACAACAAGGGTGCGGCGATCCTGCCGTCGCCGGGACTGACGGAGGCGCATATTCGTCAGTTTATGGCATCGTCAGAGGCGCTCTTGGTGCGAGTGGATTCGCGCGCGAGGTACTGAGCGGCCACGGCGTCGGCCTCGCATCGTTCCATTTTTTGAACGATGCGTTCCAGCAGCATTTGCCGTTGCTTTGACAGTTACGATCGGGTCAGGAGGCAATGTGATGCCTTGAGCCAACGCTTGGCAGCGTGCAGGCTCATGAGCGGCACACGCGAATACATCGTACCCGCCAAGCGACGGGATCCTGCTGAAACATCGAAAAACAAACGGCCCGCATCGCAGCAATGACGAACATCAGATCCCGACTCTCATTCATCTTTGCGACCCTTTGCGGGTTGTGCGTCGGGATTGCTTCGATCGCGCTGCACGGTCTAGCGCAGGCCAACGCACGCGCGGAGCAGACCTATCGCGAGCTGGCACTTCCCAGTCAATATCTTTCCGACGCGTATCGGGACATGCTCATTGTCGTAATTCAGGTCAATGAGGCGAATCGATTGAATGACCTGAACGCAAGCAGGCCGCAGTTTGAAACTGTGGATCACATCGTACCTGTCGTAAAGAACGACATACAGTTGTTCCTGGACATCAGGAAGTCGGACGCTGTAGAGCGCCTCGCCTCGACATTCGTAAGCGACTTCAACAATACGATGTCAGGTTTGCTCGAATCTGTGCGGCTCGCAAGAAATGGCGATGTGACCGGTTCCTCGCGTGAGATGTTGCGGACGCGACCTTATGGCATCGCCACAGGCATGGATATGGTTCGACTGACAGCATTGATCAACTCGGAAATGGTGGCCGCACACACGAAAGCCGCGGACGACTATGTGACGATACGGGCTTGGCTAGCCGGCGCGCTGGTGATGGGTGGCATCGCGTGTGGGCTGGCTGCATGGTGGCAGATGCGGTCGTTCAACCTCAGCGTGACCAACATTCAGGAAACGCTGCATCAGGCAAGCCGCTCGCTGGACCTGACCAAGCGCGCAGAATCCTCGCGCAACGACGAGATTGGACGGACCGCATCGGCGTTCAATGGATTGATTGCGCACGTCGCCGGTGCAATCAGTGATGTTCGAACAGTCGCTGGCGTGGTGCACATCGCCGCGGTGGAGATTGCGTCCGGCAACGAGGACCTGTCGGCTCGCACTGAGAAGCAAGCCATATCGCTGGAACAGACGGCGTCGAGCATCGCGCAGCTTACCGAGATCGTAAAGCAGAACACGGACAACGCACGACAAGCCAACGCGCTCGCGTCGCGAGCGACGGGTCTCGCCGATACCGGCGACGATGCAGTGCAGGGCATGGTGCACACGATTGGCCAGATCAGCGGCAGTTCGACAAAGATCTCGGAAATCACCGGGGTCATAGAAGGCATTGCATTTCAGACAAACATCCTTGCACTCAACGCAGCGGTCGAAGCAGCACGGGCCGGTGAGCAGGGGCGTGGCTTCGCCGTCGTTGCCAGCGAGGTGCGTAGCTTGGCACAGCGTTCAGCAGCGGCCGCTAAAGAGATCAAGGAGCTGATCGACTCGTCGGTCGCGATGATTCGGGGCGGAGCGCAACAGGTTTCCGAAGTCGGCGTGACAATGGGGGAAGTCAGGCAGGCGATCAAACAGGTGTCCGACATCGTCGGCGAAATCGCTTCGGCCTCGGAAGAACAAAGCCGAGGCATTGAGCAGGTCAACCGGGCCGTTATGCAGATGGACGGCGTCACGCAGCAGAATGCCGCACTGGTGGAACAGGCGGCCGCTGCTGCGCAATCGCTTGAACAGCAAGCGATCAAGCTTAAAGAGGCGGTGTCCGCGTTCAAGGTGGCCGACACGGTGTCGTTGTGATCGCGAGATGCGCTCATCGAGAAGCGTTTCCGACCACCTGCGCCGAACAATCGGGCGCCGCTGCCGAGCGGCGCCCGTCAGCCGCCGGATAAGCGTCGGCAACTAGAAACGCAAAACAGCGGCGGCTTCGAGGCGATTGACGGCGAGATCGGGCAAGCGTGCCTGTATGCCGTGGCTTGAACCGACATACGACAAATCGAATTGCGCTGAACGGTATTGATAGGACACGCCGACGTTCCCATAGCCATATCCGATTCCGAGTTGAGTACGTGCGTCGAAGTAACCGATGCCCGCGTGCAGCGTCCAAGCCGAGTAGCTGATCGGCAGCCTGCCGACAAGGTTGTATTCGAACGTGTAGCCCTTGGGACTCGGACCGAACTGAGTGTTCGGAGACACGCCTACGGACAAGGAAACCAAGTCGCGCCACGAGGCAACGGCTTGCGCCTCGTCGTAAGCGGGCTTCGCGTAGGCGACATGTGTGAACTGGTAGTGCTCCAGCATCAGATCAGCGCGCCACGCGCCCTGGCGCCAGTCATAACCGAATGTGCCGATCGTTAGCGTACCAACAGGTCCTCGGTGCTCGATTCGAGCCTCCGTAACCGAGACGGCGGCAAACGGGCCTCCAACGGGATACCATTCCGCGGCTGCGCTCAACGACGGCGCACCGAGATCAAGGCCGCGCAACGAACGCGCCGTCGCCCCGCTGAACGAGAACTGCCAGTCCGACGCCGCGTGTGCACTATCGTTGCCGAGTATCGCGAAAGCGATTGGCCCCGTCCGGAGGAGGACGTTCAGTATTTGCCTGAGGCCCTTGTGTCCGGTCATCGCCGAAGATCCGGAGCCGCATCGCGAGTCGGCTGGATACGAGGTAGCGTTGATTCGGACTTTGCTCCGACTCACCCCTACCATGCCGACATCAGTGCATTGACTCCCCGCAGGTTGCCGCGCTGATTCCAGCTCAACTGATCGAGAGTGGTCAGCCGGAGATGCGGCAGGCGTTCGAGCAGCGCGCCGAGCGCTGACTCGAGCTCGATCAGCGCGAGCCGGTATCCTAGGCAATGATGGATGCCTGCGCCGAAAGTGTGTAGACGTCCTTGCTTCCGGTCGATGTCGAGACGATCCGGTTCCGAGAACTGATCCGGATCGCGGTTGGCGGCGCCCAGCATCAGGAACACCATCGTCCCGCGCGGCACCACCTCGCCATCGATTTCGACATCCTCCATTGCCGCGCGTATGGTCATCTGCACCGATCCGTCATAGCGCAGGCATTCCAGCACGGCATTCGGCATCCGCAGCGGATCGCGCTTCAGCAAATCGAGCTGCTGCGGGTTGCGATGAAGCGCGATCAACGCATTGCCGATCATGTTCGACGTTGTCTCGTGACCGGCGATAAACAGCAAGATGACGTTGGAGACGATTTCGTCGTGCGTCAGTGTGTCGCCGGCGTCCTCGACGCGCAGCAGTATGGAAATCAAGTCGTTTCCGGGGTGCGCGCGGCGAGCCTCGATCACCTTGGAAAAATACAGCGCAAGCTCCTCATATGCGGAGCTCGTCTGGTCCAGCGCTTCGGCGCTCATTGGCGCGGGATCGAACACCTTCGCCAGCTTGCTTACTGCCGCGCCGAGGGTGATGGCTTCGTCGACAGGGATATCCAGCATTCGGCAGACGATCAGAACGGGAAGCGGAAAGGCGAATTCCGACACGAGATCGACTTGCTTGCGTGGCTCGAACCCATCGATCAGCTGATGGGCGGTGGCGATCGCGAGTTCGCGCATCGTCTCAATCTGCCGTGTGTTGAATGCTTTCATCATCAGGCCGCGCAGACGCGTATGCGCGGGGGGATTGAGCATCAGGAACATTCTGCCGACCCCCTGGAACAGCGGCATCTTCGGACCGTCATCGCCATACCGCACGCGGACGCTCTCCATATAGCTCTTGCCCATTTGCCGGCTTTGGAGCAGCGCGTCGACGATGCCGTAGCGCCCGGTCATCAGCGCGTTTGGCGCGATGCGCGCGAACGGGCCTTGCGAGCGGAGCGTCTCGTAGAGCGGGTAAGGATTTTCGAGGAACGCGGGAGTGGATAGATCGGCGAGTTTCATCGAGGGTGACAGACAGGCGGAAGTAGAAAGCGTAACGCAGGCGCACGTCGATGCTTCGGAGCGACGTGCATGATCATACAGGGCAATATGGACCGAGCGCGTGGTCCAAAAATGGAACACCGATTTCCATTTTTCGCTCTTAATTTGATTTCGAAGACGGGAGAATATACCAACTTGTGCGCCCATCGCGAATGCGGCCCATCGCGCTATCGAGGTTGGTGCCGATGACGTCTAAATTCACTGCGCGAACGCCTGCCTTATCCATCACCGGACCCGAGAAGCTCGGGCCCATCTATTTGCACATTGCCCAACTAAACAGCGAACCGCTCGTTGTGGTGTATCGAAGCGCCGACAACGACGAGCACACGCGGATCAGCGGTGCACTCGATTCTCGTGTGTCGGCGCGTGAGATCACGGCAGCGACGGACTGGAAATCGGGTGTTCGTCGGTCTCCAATCGATAAAATTTCTGCGATTCCCGTCGTTCACGTATAAGCAATACGAAATAAATAAAAAAGCTGGTTTCTTCTGTTGGTGGTTTCATTTCCCGGATTACTACGCGATGATTGTCCTGTCCAGACTGTCGGTCACCCGCAAGCTGCAAATCGTTCTCGCCGTGGCCCTATCGAGCCTTCTGCTGGTAGGTTTTTTTGGCGTTAGCCAGACCACCGGTGTTACATCACGTACCGATGCGATAACACAGAGATGGATGCCCATGGCCCTGCAGGCGCAGGGCATAAGCCAACTTGCCGCTACGGTCCGTAACAGAGAGTTCGCGTATATCCTCGTGCGATATGACCAGCGTGAGCAGGTTCTGCCCGCGCTGCAAAACAGCATTGCCGAGATGAATGAGCGGATCAAGAGCTTTGGCAAGCTGCCTCTCGAGAATGCTGAGCGCCAGACCTATGAGCGTGTCGTGGCGGCATGGCGTGACTACCTCGCACTGAGCGCGAGAATCCAGGACGAGGTGGACAACGCATCGCCGAATGCAGCTCGCGCCATCATCATGCAAGACAGTGCGAAGAGCTTTGAGTTGTTTACCGCCGCCTTGGATGAACTGTCAAAGTCGAGTCAGACGAGGGCGAGTCAGGCAGGCGACGATGCGGCGGGTGTCGCGAAGCGCGCACTTTGGCTGATTGGCATGGTGGTGACCGTTGCCATCGCGATGGCGGCTGGTTTGATGACGCTTGTATCGCGATCCATAACAGGGCCGCTCAGCCGCGCCGTTGATCTGGCTCAGACAGTTGCGCGCGGTGACCTGACGCGCCAGATTGTGGCGAACGGGGATGACGAAACAGCCCGGCTCGTTCGCTCGTTATCGCAGATGTCGGAGCATCTACGCCAGCTTATTGGCGAGGTACGAGATGGCGTGGAGTCGGTCAATACCGCCTCGAGAGAAATCGCCGCCGGCAATCTCGATCTGAGTTCGCGCACCGAAAATGTCGCTTTCAGCGTCCAGCAGACAGCAGCGCGCGTGGAGCACCTCGGTGAAGCGGCATCCCAGTCCACCCGTACGGCGCTGGAAGTCAACACACTCTCGCAGAATGCCTCCACTGCTGCGGAGCGTGGCGGAGAAATCGTGTCGCGCGTGGTCACGAACATGGCCGACATCGTTGCCGCGTCCCACAAGATTGGAGAAATCACGGCAGTCATCGACGGCATTGCCTTTCAAACAAACATTCTCGCATTGAATGCAGCGGTGGAAGCGGCGCGCGCAGGCGAACAAGGACGTGGCTTTGCGGTAGTTGCGAGCGAAGTGCGAAGCCTTGCCCAACGTTCTGCTGGGGCCGCGAAGGAGATCAAGGAATTGATCGAATCATCCGTTCAGCGGGTGGAAGCGGGCAGCGAACTCGTTACGCAGGCTGGGCGCGCGATGAATGACATCGTCGCATCGGTGCAACGTGTGGGGACCTTGATCGGCGAAATTGCGTCCTCAGCAGAAGAGCAGCAGCGCGAGCTCTTGCAAGTGCATGGCGCAGTCGAACAGATTGATCAAACTACTCAGCAAAACGCGGCGCTGGTCGAAGAATCGGCATCCGCTGCTGCGTCGTTGCGCGACCAGGCCGATAGGCTTGCGCAGTTGGTATCGGTCTTCCGCGTGAGTGCTGTATGAATATTCGTGAACTCTTCATTGCGCTCGGCTTCGCATGCATCATCGGTGTCGGACTGGCTCCCCGTATCGCCGATGCCGAGGACAGGGCGACTGATCGACCGAAGATCGGCGTCGCGATGGCATCGTTCGATGACAATTTTTTGATCTTGCTGCGCGAGGCTGCGTCGAGAGAGGCGCGCCAACGTGGATGGAAACCGGTGTTCGTCGATGCACGCGGTGACGCCAAGCTGCAAACGACCGAGATTGCGAAATTGGTGACGGAGGAGCACGTTGCAGCGCTTGTTGTACGGCCAGTCGACAGCAATGCAACGGCTGAGGCGACCGAGATCGCCCGCAGGGCAGGGGTGCCGGTTGTCTACTTCAACCTCAGGCCGGTCGAACCGATGGGGCGTGGCGCCGCGTACGTAGGCTCCGACAACCTGGAAGCGGGGCGTCTTCAGGGAGAGTACGTTGTGCAGCGGCTGAACGGGAAGGGCAATATTGCCATCATGGTGGGACCGGCGGGATCCGAGGATGCCGTGCAGCGGACGCTCGGCGTAAAGCGTGCCATCGCGCGCGTTACGGGAATGCATGTCGTGGCCGAGGAGGTGGGCAACTGGCGGCGCGACTTGGGGCTCGACATCATGAAGCGCTGGCTTGCCGAACAAAAGGACATCCAGGCCGTTGTTGCGAACAACGACGAAATGGCGATCGGCGCAGTCATCGCGCTGCGCAAGGCGGGCAAGGATCCGCGAAGTCTTCTGATCGTGGGTGTGGATGCAACGCCTGATGCGCTCGCGCAGATGGATAAAGGGGCGATTGGCGCAACCGTGTTGCAGGACGCGAAGGGGCAGGGAGGGGGAGCCGTGGATTTGGCTATCCGCATGAAATCGGGCGACGCTGGCGTGCCTGACAACGTAGATGTGCCATTCAAGCTCGTCACACCGGACAACTACAAGGCATTTTTGGATTACTGAGTGTCGATCCCGAGCGGCTGGGGTTGTCCATGGATTCCCGAAGGGCCGGGCCAAGCCGTGCCGTCAAAACCAGCGACTATGGCTTGTTTTCGGCATTGGGGAATTTCCGATATATGGGAATTATGCGAGGCACATCGCAACCTTCTACACGGAAATCGACACTCACGGTCAGCATCCCGCCATTTCCCCCCTTGAGAGAAGACCCGGTTGGATACCTTGGATAGAGCGTGCCTCGGAGCGGCGCTGAAACGACTGGGCAGGGCGCTCGGGACGAAACCTGGCAAGCGGCTCGCGTGCCTCCTGTTGCCGCTCGTGGCGGCCTGCGCGGGTAGCGGCCTGATTCCGCCGTCCAACATCGAGATCGATCCCGCCGCGCTCGAGCAGATGAAGGACCACGGCGACCGCATGATCGTCGTGACCGTGGCCAACCCGAGCGAATCGGTGCCGGTGCTCGCCGGCACGACGGTCGGCGGCTACGGCGGCGCGCCCGGCTATGCGGCCTACGGCGGCGCGCGCGCCACCGTGGCCGCGCTTGCGAGCGACTACCGGCTGCGCGAGGTGACGGCCTGGCCGATCGTCGAGTTGAAGGTGCACTGCGCCGTGTTCGAGGTGACGGGCCTGGAGACCCGTGACGCCGTGCTCCAGAAGCTCGCGCATGACAGCCGCGTGCAGATCGCGCAGCCGCTGCAGTCCTTTCACACGCTGAGCTCGCTCTCCGGGCCGCCGGCCGGCTCGCTAACGGCGCCCGGCTACGACGGCAACTATGTCAGCCTGCAGCACGGGCTGCGCGACATCGACGCGCTCGCCGCCCATCGCGTCTCGCAGGGCGACGGCGTGCGCGTCGCCGTGATCGATACCGGCGTCGACGTGGGACACCCGGATCTCGCGGGCCGCGTCGTGCTCGCGCGCGACTTCGTCGAAGAGGACAAGTCGCGGTTCAACCGCGACCGGCACGGCACCGCCGTGGCCGGCGTGATCGCCGCCAATCCGAGCAACGGACGCGGCATCGTCGGCGTCGCGCCGGGCGCGCAGATCCTCGCGCTCAAGGCGTGCTGGCAGGGGCCGGGCGGCAACGGGTCGTTCTGCAATTCGCTGACGCTCGCGCAGGCGCTCGTGGTGGCGATCGAGGCGCATGCGCAGGTGATCAACCTGAGCCTCGCCGGGCCGCCCGATCCGCTGCTGGCGCAGCTCGTCACGTTCTCGCTCGATCATGGCGCGACGGTGGTCGGCGCCGTGCCGCCGAACGGCGATTTGCGCGCGTTTCCGGTCGGCGTGCCGCGCGTGATCGCCGCCGACGTGGCCGGAACCGGCGCGCGCGCCGCCTCGGTGATCCAGGCGCCGGGCCGCGATGTGCTTACGCTCACGCCGGGCGGGCGCTACGATTTTCAGTCGGGCTCGTCGTTCTCGACGGCCTATGTCTCGGGGATCGTGGCGCTGTTGCTCGCGGTCGATCCGCAGCTCGACGCCGGGAAGGTCTACGCGGCGCTCAAGGCCGGCATCGGCGAGGGCGCAGCGTCGGGCACGCGCACGGTCAACGCCTGCGGCGCGCTGGACGCCATCTCCCAGCATGCCTGCCCGCCGGTGAGCGCCGCGCGCTAAGGAGCGCCTGCTGGACATGTGAGCGTACCGCTACAAGGTTCGCATCGACTTCAGCCGCCAGCGCAAGCCAACAGATAGCAGCTTCATCGAAACGTTCAACGGTTCGTTCAGAGACGAATCCCTGAACCTGCACTGGTTCGCCTCACTGGACGAAGCCAGACGCGAGATCGAAACGTGGTGCCGGGACTACGATGAGGGCTGACCTCACATGGCGCTCAAGGATTTGACGCCGGGCGAATTCGCCCGGCAATACAGCCTCCGGCCGGTGGCCGAAGGCATCAATAGTGTCGACGACTAACGCTCGACACTGTCCAGAAAACCCAAGCGGATCAGACTTTCTGCAAGGCATTGGCCACCCGCCTTCGTGGCAAGTCCTTGGAGCGCGATCGTCGGCTTGACAGATGTTCAACGCGCGGCGCTGTATGCCGGGCGAACGGATGCAAGTCGGGTGCCGGCAAACGGGTCTCTGCTCCAGTCGACAGCCGCTTGCCCGCGGTTAGCCGGCTTGGACTCGCTGGCGACGGCGAAGTGTTTCAAAGACTGCCCAGCGCTTTGCGCTTGCATGAGCCACTGCGGCATGGCTCCTTTGCCGTCCCACGTGTCGCCGAAAGCGTTTTCATAGCGCGCTGATTTCTGGCGTTTGCGGTCCGCGGCGAGCGCTGCCGCAAGGTCGGCTACCTTGATGCCAACCTGCGCCATGCGGCGCTGCAGATACGCAATCATGCTGTCGCGTTTTCGCTCGTCCATTTGCTTGCCCTTTGAAGTGCTTGCGATGGGCCTAAGTATCGGCAAGCAGAGGGGCTGCGTCGATCTCGGATTCTGAAAACACTGTTCGTGCTGGGACGCAGGTCACGCCTGATGTGCCGTGCCGACGGTTTGCTCCCTCGAAGTCAACCGTGGTTGTCTATCCAGGCGCGGCACCAGTTCAGGCCGACACGTTCTGCGTCTGTCTCCGTTTCGAAATTGCCCAGCACGCCGGACGTTTCCACGAGCTTGTTGTTGCGCATGATGGTGCCGCTGGCGGCATACCCGGTGCCCTGGCGGATGGCGTGCCCCCAAATCAAATATCCCTTGTGGAGCTCCGCCTCCATCAGCGGGTCACCTCGGGTTGCGCGCCTCGCGTACCGACGCGCAGCACATTGCCTCCCGGGGTCAGCAGCGGCGGGAGGTCCCGCAGTTGCGGCGGCGTATTGGCGGTGACGGCGCGAGCGGCCGGGGAGCGCTTTATCGGCTTCGGCGTGCTCGCCGCGACGTGGTTCGGCTTCGCCTTTGCGGCGTGGGATGCTGCCGATACACGATGTGGCCTGGGTTTTGCCGCGGCGTGGCTGCCTGCGTGCGGCGCTTGCCGGGCTTCAGGCGGGTTCCAGATTTCCACGTAGTGTTCGCCGGCGTTGGCGACGGAAGCGCTTGCCAGCAGCATTGCGCCCAGAACTCGCAACATTTCATCTCCCTACCTTCAAGCCAGATGCTTTTACGCATGCGGGTAACCCATGGGGACTCGCTCGCAGAAAGTGCCGGTTCACTCCCGGCGAGCTGCCTGCAGGATACTGTATAAATATACAGGTGTCACGCGTTACCCACGCCGGGACGAAGCCAGCCCTTTCACAGCGTGGCTCGGCCGCTTCAGGCCCGCTGCAGAATGTCCACCGCCTTTTCGGCGTCGTCCAGCGAGTCGAGCGCGAGATAGGCCACGAACTGTGAGCCAAGCACCGCAGCCGAAACGCCGCGAAGGTTGATCCCCCCGTCTGCGAGCATCTGGGTCAATTGCGAGACGATCCCCAACTGGTCCAGCCCCATGACGCGCACTGATTGAAGGCTCGGCGTGACGCTGAACCCCACCTGGGTGGCGGCACGGATCTCGCGTTCCCCCTGCAACGGGGCGACAAACACGACCCCCTTGCCCGGCGCTTCCGGCGTGCGCCGTGCGACGACAAACTGCAAGTCGATGCCCGCATCCCGCAAGGCGCTTAATACTTGGGCAAGCCCGCCCGCTTTGTCCTCGATGGTGGCCGCCCAGACATCGACGCGTTCCACGTTCAGTTCCATGGCAGTTCCTCCCGCCGCTCGAACCTTGATCAAAAAAATCTAGTTCACCAATGGCATGCCGGCAAGGCCGGCAGCGTAAGCGATTGCACCTGCCTCACAACCGCCGCGCACGATGTGCATAATGTGATTTAGCGTGCTAGTTGCCTGACTTTAACGACGCAAAGCCGCAGCTATCACGACCCTCCTGGAGGGGCGCCATGCTCCATCCGACTTTTGCCCGGACGTTCCGTCGCGCTGCCGCGCTAGCTGTCTTTCTTGGTTGCTGTTTGAGCCTGCAGCCCATCGCGATCGCTGCCGGCGCCGCGCCGGCGCCGGCGAAAGCGGTGGGGATTGCGCCAGCCAATGCGGCGGCGCTGCTCGACTTCCCCACCATCGTCGAGCGATACGGGCCCGCCGTCGTCAATATCAGCGCGACCGATAAAGAACCGCAAACATCGGTGCCGCCTCCCAAAGGTCTCGCCCCTAACGATCCCTTCTCCGGGTTTTTCAAGTGGGCGGTGCCGCAAGCGTCGGATGCGCAAGGCAACCCGCCACGCGCCATTTCCGGGACCGGCTCGGGTTTCATCGTCAGCCCCGACGGCATGATTCTGACCACGGCACATGTGGTCGATGGCGCGGATCAAGTCACCGTCCGTCTGACCGACCAACGCGAATTCAAGGCGAAGGTCCTGGCAGTCGATGCCCAGAGCGACGTTGCGGTCATCCAGATCGCCGCCACCAAGCTTCCGACTGTCAAACTTGGCGACTCGTCGCGGGTGCGGGTCGGCGAACCGGTCGTCACGATCGGCGCGCCTTACGGCTTTGAAAACACCGTGACCGCCGGCATCGTCAGCGCGACCGGCCGTACGCTGCCGGACGGCAGCACGTTTTCCTTTCTTCAAACCGATGTGTCCGTGAATCCCGACAACTCGGGCGGCCCCGTCTTCAATCGCGCGGGCGAAGTGGTCGGCATCGACGTGCAGATCTACGCGGACACGGAGCGGTACCAGAGCCTGACCTTCGCCATTCCGATCAACCTGGCGAACGAGGTGCGAGCGAGGTTCCAACCGCAGCCCAACGTGGCGCCTGGCGGGCTCGGCATCGACGTGCAGGATGTCGGCCCTGGGTTGTCGGCGGCACTGGGCCTGCCGCGCGCGGCGGGCGTACTGGTCAATTCCGTCGGACCCGGCACGCCCGCGGCGGCGAGCGGCCTCAGGCCGGGCGACGTCATCGTGCAGATCGGCGACAAGACGATCGATCGGTCCGCTGAGCTGGTCGCGTATGTTGCCCGTCTGGCGCCCGGAACGAACACCACGATCAAGCTGATCCGCAATCGAAAAGCGGTGACGATCAACGTCACGTTCAGCGGGGCCACCGAAAACGTGGAGGCTCGTCAAACCGAAGCGGGCGCAGGGGATCGCCTCGGCCTGACGATGCATCCTTTGAGTGAAGACGAGCGGCGCACGAGCGGGCTCCCCGTGGGATTGATGGTGGATCAGGTTGCGGGACCCGCGGCAAACGCCGGTATCCAGCCCGGCGATATCGTCGTGTCTCTCAACGACACGTTGGTCGAGTCCCAGGAGCAAGCGGCGTCGTTGGAAACGAAGGCTGGAAAAACGATCGCCGTGCTGATCCAGCGCAACAACGTGCGTCACTTTGTGTCCGTCAAGCTCAAATGAACGGCTATTTCTGGTTTGCGCCAGACGGCATCCCTCAACCCTTCGGTTGAAACGTCACGACAAAGCTTGCCGGCGTGGCGCCGTTGACATCGCTTGGCATCGGGTCCGACTTTTCGACCGCGGCCAGCACGGCACGGTCCCACCGCGGATTTCCGCTCGGACGCTGCAACTTTACGCTGAGCAGCGCCCCGCTGGGGGTGCACGTGACGGCGATTACCGCAGACGGATTGCCCTGAATGTTGAACGGTGCGACGACGTTGGCGCGCACCCAACGCGCCACCTTCACCGCATATTCCGGCGACGCGACAACGCCGCTCTCCGGCAGAGGTTTGCCGGCCAGGGCCTGCATCGCGGCGAGCCGCGCTTCGCGCTCCCGGTCTGCCGACTCGTCTGCTTGCGGTGCGATAGTCATCTCGTCTACCGGAGCCGTCTTGGGTGCCGCGACTGCGCGGGCGATCCGCAAGGCTGGCGAATGCAGATGCTGAGGCTTGACGGTGTTGCTGCGATGCCGCGCAACGGCTACAGATTCGTTCGCTGCGAGGGATTGGGCAGACGCTGTCGGAGCGCGTGGCGTCCACGGCTGGTTGGCGCCGCGCATGACCGAAGAGGTCAACGGCAAAGATACGACGTGTCCAGCGACCATCGTATTCGGGCCGGTGCAGGCGTTTCGCGGCCCCTGTAAGCCGGAAAGCAGCAACGCCACCAGCACGACGTGCACGCCCGCCGCCAGCACAAATGCAGGCCACAGGCCGCGCTCGCGCGGCGGCCTGAACTGCAGGCTGGATTTCGTGCTCATGGCTGTTGGCGCCGGCCCGCACGCCCAGTGAGAGCGCGGCGAACCGGTGCGGCGGACGCTACTGTTTTCAGTTTAGTCCGATTGCGGAACGCAATGTTCAGGAAGGGCGCACCCGTCGCATGATGTCGTGACGGCAACTTCTGCATGGAGTGCAGGTAATAGGAGGTTCAAATCCTCTCGCCCCGACCGGGAAAGTCGAGCAGCGCCTTACTTTTCGATCTCCCGGTTCCAGCGCGCATCCCACTGCGCTCGGTGAGCATTGATCGCGCTCCAGTCGAGCATCGTCGCCGTGCGCGTCATGCTGTCGACGTTCCCGAGACTCTGCTGCATCGCCGCCGGCATTTTGGCAAGCTTGTTGGTCGGGATCTGCTTGCCGGCTTCGGCGGCCTTCTCCTGCGCGGGCGCGGACAGCAGGTACTGCGCGAGCTTCTGCGCAAGCTGCGGATCTGGATTGTTCGTGACGACGCACAGGTCGACGAGCAGCAGCACCGCTCCTTCCTTCGGATTCGCCCATGCGACCGGGATGCCCTTGTCCTGCAGATCGGCGACAGCGGTCGGCGTCAGCGGGAACAGACCCGCTTCGCCGGTCTGGACCATCTCGGAGATCTTCGCCGAATTCGGAATGTATTCGACGACGTTCGGCCCGACCGTGCTCGCCCACTTGCCGAAGCCGGGCTCGACGTTCTGCTCGTTGCCGCCCAACAGGCGGTTGATCGCGAGGAACCCGTGCAGCCCGAACGTGCTGCTCGACGCGGACTGGAACACCACTTTGCCTTTGTACTTCGGATCGGCGAAGTCCATCCACGAGGCCGGCGGCGCCCAGCTCTTTTCGGCGAACAGCTTTTTGTTATATGCGATGCCGGTCATGCCGAGCTGCACGCCCGCGCCGACGTCATCCTTCATCCGAGCGAATGGATACAGCTCCTTCAGCACCGGCGAATCGTCGAGCTTCTGACAGATCCCCAGGCTCACCGCGCGCGCCATGACACCGTCGTCGAGAAACGCCACGTGGATCTGCGGCTTGTCGCGGTTCGCGATCAGCTTCGCGAGCACGTCCGATGACGTGCCTGGCACGACGACGACCTTCGCGCCGGTCTGCTTCTCGAAGTCAGGCAGCACCTGGCTCGTATAGGCCTTCTCCATCGGCCCGCCGTTCATGCCGATGTAGATCGTCTTCGTTTGCGCGCTCGCCGGTACGGATACGGTGGCGATGCAGAGTGCGGCCATGGCCGCGATCGTTCCGAGCAGTTTCATCGAAAGGTCTCCTCAGGGGGGTAAACGGATGGGACGCGATGCATCGCGAACCGGTCGATCGCGAACGCGTCGAGCGGCGTATCGGTCGCGCCGTTCGTGACGAGATCCGCGAGCGCGTCCCCGACGCCCGGCGCGATCATGAAGCCCGCGCCGGAAAAGCCGAATGCATGCAGCAAACGCGGCGTTGTGCGGCTCGCACCGATGACCGGATTGTGATCGGACGTACAGCCCTCGACGCCGCTCCACGTTCGGATCACGAGCGCATCGCGCAGCGCGGGCAGCAACGCGCAGGCGTCACGCATCACCGTACGCGTGGTATCGACCGACGGTTGACCGAACTCGCTGTCGCCGCGGCCGCGTCCGCCGCCGATCACGCAGTTGCCGCGCGCGACCTGCCGTGCGTAGATGCCGCCGCCATAGACGCCAAGGTTGTGCACGATGAGGGGCGGCATGGGCTCGGTCACCCACATGTTCGGGTAGATCGCTTCCATCGGCGCCGATTCGCCAAACTGCTTCGCGATGTGGTTCGCCCACGCACCCGCTGCGTTGATGAGCCACGTCGCGCGGATCCGCCGGCCGGCAGCGCGCAGCTCGAAGCCTGCGCCGTCATGCACGGCTTCGTCGACCGCGGTGTGCTCGAACACGTCGGCGCCCGCCGCGCGGGCCGCGCGTGCAAACGCCGGCGACACGAGACGCGGATTCGCGTGACCGTCGTTCGCACACAGCGAACCGCCGAGCGCCGCCGGGCCGAGCCACGGATAGCGGCGGCGGAATGCGTCGCCCGACATCACCTGCAACGGCAGCCCATGCTCGCCGGCGAGCTTCGCGTAGGCGTCGAGCGCGTCGAGATCAGCGTCGCTGCGCGCGAGCCGCAGATGGCCGGACGCGACGAATTCGCCGTCGATGCCGACCAGTTCCGGCAGACGGTCCCAGATGCGTCGGGCGCGCAACGCGAGCGGCAGTTGCTCGACCGGCCGCCCTTGGCAGCGCACGCCGCCGTAGTTCACGCCGCTGGCCTGCGCGCCGCAGTCGCGCCGCTCGAACAGACCGACCGAAAGCCCGCGCCGTGCGAGCGCAAGCGCAGCCGATGAGCCGACCAGTCCTCCGCCGACGATCGCGACGTCGTAGCAGAGAAGCTCACTCATCGCGCGCCTCCTCCGGAATCGCGCCGATGTCATCGCCTGCGAGCACGGCCGTGATCGGGATCGGCTTCACTGGCGGCTGCACGCGCAACCGGCCGACGTCCGCGAGCGGACGCCCGGTTTCCGCAGCGAGCATCAGCGCGGCCGCATCGCCGCACATACGGCCCTGACAGCGCCCCATGCCGATGCGCGTGTGCGCCTTCAGCCGGTTCAGCTCCGACGCCGCGCCGCCGCGGATGCAGCGTCGCAGCGTACCGGCATCGACTTCCTCACAGCGACACACGATCGTGTCGTCCGGGCATTGCGTCAGCAACTGTACGGGCGGTGCGAATGCCGTTTCGAGTCCGGCGCGGAAGCCATTGATGCGTGCGAGCTTGCGCTCGAGCGCGGCGGCGCCTGGCTTGTCCGCGTGCGCGGGCAACGCAATACCCGCATCGTCGAGCAGCGCGAGCGCGGCGAGCCGCCCGGACGCCTCGGCGGCGTCGGCGCCAGCAATGCCTGCACCATCGCCCGCGACGTAGATGCCGCGCACCGTCGTGCGTCCGGCCGCATCGCGTTCCGGCAGCCATCCCCGAGTCAGCGGATCGAAGCGGAACCCGCACCCGGCCAGCTCGGCGAGTTGCGTCTCGGGGCGCAGCCCGAAGCCCAGGCCGACCGCATCGCAATCGATTGCGCGCTGCGGGGAGCCTGCGCGTTCGCCGCGCCATGCGAGCCCGGTCACGTGACGCTCGCCGAGCACGCGTTCCATCATCACGCCGGTTTCGATCAGGACACCATGCGCACGCAGCCAGCCGAGATACCAGAGTCCTTTCGCGAACGTCGAGGGCACGCGCATCAGCGCGGGCGTGGCGGCCGCTTGTCGGCGCAGCGGACTGGTATCGAGCACCGCGGCAACGTGTGCGCCAGCCTTCGCGTACTGGTATGCGACGAGGTACAGCAGCGGTCCCGTGCCGGCGAACACGATGCGCCGGCCGATCGCGCAACCCTGCGCCTTCAGCGCGACCTGCGCGCCGCCAAGCGAATAGACGCCGGCGAGCTCCCAGCCTGGCACGGGCAGCATCCGGTCGGTTGCGCCGCTTGCGATGATCAGGTGCGAGAACGGCAGCGCCATTTCGCGGCCGCCCTGCAGCATGTCGAGCCGGCCGGCGCCGCACGCCCACGCGAGCGTATTCGGCCGGTAGTCGATCCGGTCCAGCAAACCGGCCATCGTCCCGTGCACCGCTTGCGCCTTGCGCGCCTCGAAACCGTACAGCGTCGACTTGCCGCGCGCGAAGCCGCGGTCCGCAGGAGGCTGCCGATAGATCTGGCCGCCCCACCGCGCGTTCTCGTCGATCACGACCGGGTGCAGCCCTGCGTCGACGAGCGCTTGCGCCGCGCGTACGCCGGCAGGGCCTGCACCCACGATGACCGGTTGCACGGCGTGGTTCATCGCGCCCCCCCGTCCTGTGCCGCCGGCGCGCCCGTGACGATCCGCATGCCCGGCTCGAGCGGCGTCGAACAGGCGCGTATCCGTGCCCCGGCTTCCGTGCGCAACCAGCAGTCCTGGCATGCGCCGATCAGGCAGAAGCCCGCGCGCGGAAGACCGCTGAATTCGCTCGTCCGCACGCGCCGCTGTACGAGAAGGATGGCGGTGAGCACCGTGTCGCCTGCCAGCGCACGCGCAGGACGGCCGTCGAGCACGAATTCGACCGCTTTGCGTTCGCATTCGGCGACGCGCACGAACTGGGGGCCATCATCTGCCGGATCGGCAGCGGTGGCGAAGCGGGTCGCCGGAATGCGTTCGGCCGGATCGTGAGGAAAGGTACTTGACATAGTCGTCATTGGGGACCGGTCAGAATGCGATTGAGACCGTACACGCGATCGAGCAGCAGCATCGCGGCGGCGGTGATGAAGATGACAAGCGCCGATACCGACGCCATCATCGGGTCGATCGATTCGGTCGCGTACATGTACATCCGTACGGGCAGCGTCACCGTCTGCGGCGACGTGATGAAGATCGACATCGTCAGCTCATCGAAGCTGTTGATGAACGCGAGCAGCCATCCGCCCGTGATGCCGGGCAGGATCATCGGCAGCGTGACGCGGCGAAACGTGGTCCAGGGATCGGCGCCGAGAGAGCACGCGGCCTGCTCGACGCTGCGGTCGAGCCCGGCGGCCGAGGCGAGCACGAGCCGCATCACGAATGGCGTGACGACGATCATGTGCGCCAGCAGGAGCCATGCGAACGAGCCCGTCGCACCGATCAGCGCGAAGAAGCGCAGCAGCGCGATGCCGAGCACGAGGCCGGGGATCACGAGCGGCGACAGCAGCAGGCCATTCAGGAACGCGCGCCCCGGGAACCGCGCGCGGCCGATCGCGAGACCAGCAGGCAGCGCGATCGCAAGCGACAGCGTCGCCGATGCCAACGCGAGCTTCACGCTGTTGATGAATGCGGTCACGAAGTCCGGGTAGTCGAGGATCGCGCGGAACCAGCGCAGCGACACGCCGTGCGTCGGCAGCGTCAGCGTTTCGCCGGGCGTGAACGCGACGAGCACGACGATGGCGAGCGGCGCGAGCACGAACGCCATGACGAGCGTATGGAAGGCGAGGGCGAAGGGACCGTTTTTTCTCATCGCGCGGCACCTCCGATGCTGCGCGCGTAGCGGCGTTCGAGCACCCGGTAGTAGGTGAGCATCACGACCAGGTTGGCGACGAGCAGCAGCACCGCGATCGTCGCGCCGAGCGGCCAGTTCAGCGAGCTGAGGAATTCGTCGTAGACGGCGGTCGCGGCAACTTTCAGGCGACGGCCGCCGAGCAGGCCCGGAATCGCGAACGCGCTCGCCGACAGCCCGAACACCATCAGGCTGCCCGACAGGATGCCGGGCACGAGCTGCGGTAGAACGATGCGACGCAGCATGGTCGCGGGCGATGCGCCGAGCGAGAGGGCCGCATGCTCGGTCTGCGGATCGAGCCGCTGCAATGCCGTCCAGACCGGGATCACCATGAACGGCAGCATCACGTGCACGAGCGCGATCACGATCGCAAAGGTCGTGTATTCGAGCTTGTAGGGACCCAGACCGGCAAGGCCGAGCAACCGGTTCACGAGGCCGTTCGTATTCAGCAACATGCTCCAGCCGAACGCGCGCACGACCACCGATACCAGCAGCGGCGCGAGGATCGCGAGCAGGAACAGCGAGCGCCACGGATCGCGCATCCGCGCGAGTACGTACGCCTCGGGCGTGCCGATCGCGACGCAGATTGCGGTCGTCAACGCCGCGATGCCGAACGTGCGCGCGAAGATCGTGTGGAAATACGACGAGCCGAGCACTTCCGCATAGTTGCCGAACTGGAACGCCGCGAGCGGCCCGACGCCCGGATCGAAGCGATAGAACGTCAGTGCGAGCGTCATCGCGAGCGGCACGAGCACGAGCGCCGCGAACAATGCGAAGGCAGGTGCGCACATCAGCCACAGCGGCGCATACGCGGACCACCCGGCGCGCACGGATGCACGCGGCGCGGCGCGGCGCGCGCCGGGGGCGTACCCGATGCCGGTCGCGCCGGGGTGGCCGAGGCTCGCCGACGCGCCTTCGGGCGGTAGCGGCTGCTGGGGACGTTCCATCTATGCCTCCCGGCGCATCATGCGCACCGCGTCGCTGTGCCAGTCGACGCCGACCGGCGCACCTTCCGCAAGCGGTTCCACACCCTCGTTCTGACAGCACACGAGCACTTCGCCCAGCACGCTGTCGACGCAGTACAGCCACTGGCTGCCGAGGAAGTAGCGGCTCGTGACGGTCGCGGCGAGGCGCCCCGCGCCCGGCGCGCAAAGGCGCAGCTTTTCCGGGCGGATGCACAGCGACACGCGATCGCCGATCCGCACCTGGCGCAGGTCCGGGCTCAGGTGCGCGGTGCGCCCGGTTTCGGAGAGATCGTGGCCGAGGTCGATGCGGATCGTGTCGCCATCGTGCGCGGCGACCGTTCCCGGCATCAGGTTCGCCTTGCCGATGAACTGCGACACGAAGTGGTTCTCGGGGCGCTCGTACGCGCGATACGGCGTGTCGATCTGCGTGATGCGGCCCGCTTCCATCACGACGACCCGATCGCTGATCGACAGCGCTTCCGACTGGTCGTGCGTGACCATGATCGTCGTGGTGCCGATCTTGCGCTGGATCGTGCGCAGTTCGAATTGCATGTCTTCGCGCAGCTTCGCGTCGAGGTTCGACATCGGCTCGTCGAGCAGCAGCACCGGCGGCTCGATCACGAGCGCACGGGCGAGCGCGACACGCTGCCGCTGCCCGCCAGACAGCTCGCGCGGAAAGCGGTGCGCGAGCGCATCGAGCCGGACGAGCGACAGCGCCGCGCGAATCCGCTCTGCGCGTTCGGCCTTGTCGACGCCGCGCATGTCGAGTCCGAAGCCGACGTTCTCCGCGACGCTCATGTGCGGGAACAGCGCGTAGCTCTGGAACACGATGCCGAGACCCCGATGGTTCGGTTTCATCCGCGTGAGGTCCTGGCCGTCGAGCGCAATGCGCCCGCGCGTGACCTCGACGAAGCCTGCGATCATCTGCAGCGTGGTGGTTTTGCCGCAGCCCGAAGGCCCGAGCAACGACACGAATTCGCCCTTTTCGACGGATAGGTTGACGTCCTCGACGGCGACGAGGTCGCCGAACGATTTCGTCAAATCCGTCAGCGTGAGAAACGGCATGGTTGCCCCCAGAGTCCGTGCGTAGCCGGGTCGGCTCGGCATTGATGCGGACTCTAGCCAGCCATATTTCGGGGCGTCAATTTCAAATTCTGGTGATCGAGATAGATTTCATTAAAATTCCGATCAACGGAACAAAACGATGGAGCCGCGATGAACCGTTCTACTGAGCGATGGGCGGCGAACCTGGAACAGCGCGCGTCAATCCCGTGAACACCCGGATGCACGAGGAATTTCGGCGGGCAGAGAATCGAGAATAAAGTATTCGGTTCAATGAAATCGCCAAGGAGATCCGGCATGCACCTCCCACGCTCACCTGGCGCGCCGGCCGCCGGGAGCCGACCTTCCGGAACAGCCGACGAACCGGCGGGTAACCCGGGCACCGGGATGCTCGAACGCGCGTTCGCGATCCTGCGCGTGCTCGCCGGCGAGCAGCAGCACGGCGTGCGCGTCACCCATCTTGCGAAGATGGTCGGGCTCACGCAGGGCACCGTGCACCGGATCCTGCAATCGCTCGTCGTGGAAGGGATGGTCGAACAGGACGAGCATTCGAAGCTGTACCGGCTGAGTGTCGACTTCTTCGCGCTCGCGGCGCAGGCCGGCAATCCGGGCAGCATGCGCACGTTGTGCCGTCCCGCGCTGCTGCGGCTCTGCGCGAGCCTCGGTGAAACGATCTTCCTGCTCGTCAAGAGCGGCTTTGACGCGGTCTGCCTCGATCTCTGCGAAGGGCCGTTTCCGATTCGCTCGTTCACCGGCGACATCGGCGGCCGGGTCGCACTCGGCATCGGGCAGGGCAGCCTCGCGATCCTCGCGTTCCTGCCGGAAGCCGAGCGCGAGGAGATCATCCGCTTCAACGTGCCGCGAATACGCGGTTTCGGCGTGCTCGACGAGGTGTATCTGCGGACCGAGATCACGCGCGTGCGCGAACTCGGCTATGCCTCCCGCAGCAACGGCGTCTCCGACGGGATGGCGGGCGTTGCGGTGCCCATCTTCGACCGCACCGGTTGCGCGGTCGGCGCGCTGAGCGTCGGCACGCTCGAGTCGCGGCTCGGCGACGACCGTCTGCCGATGATCGTCGAACTGCTGCGGCGACAGGCCGACGCGATCGGCCCGCGCACCAATCCGTTCGACGCCGCGCTGCGGCGGCCGCTGCGCGGACTCGCCGGTACACGGAACCAGGCGATCTCGTAGGAACGCTTGATGACGGATCAGGGATTGTAGTTGGCGATCACGGCCCGGATCGCAGGCTCGTTCATATTGCCTTGCGTCACCGTGACGACATCGACGTACTGATCCGGCGGCGCGGGGCGATGGCGCAGGGTCGAGACCAAGGTCTCGACTGCCAGATAGCCCATTCGGTACGGGTCCTGCACGACGTCGGCGTACAGCGAACCGCCCTTGAGCGCGTCCAGAAACTCCGGCCTCCAGTCGAACACCACCAGACGGGGCCGCCGCTCCGGCGGCATCGATTCGACGGCTTGCAACGCGCCGTACGCCGTCGTCTCGTTGGGCGCAAAGGCGGCATCGAGGTGTCCCTGGTAGCCGGCCAGCAGCTTGCGCGCGGTCTCTCCAGCCATCCGGAAATCGTAGCCGACGTAGGTATTGATCACGACATTCCAGCCGGCTTCCTGCGCGACGCTCAAGAAGCCGTTTTCGCGGGCCGTGGTCGAGGGGATGCTCGGCGCAAGCCTCAGGACAGCGACGGTCGAGCCTTTGTGCAAGATGTTCATGAGGCTGCGCGCCGCTGTCTTGCCCGCTTCGAAGTTATTCGTCTCGACGGTGGAGACCGACAGGTAGTCGTTGCTGCCGCGATCCACGAGGACCACCGGGACGGTGACGGAGACCGGTGTCTTCACGCCTTGCAGAGGCTCCGGCGCAAGCACGATGCCGGCCACGCCGCTCTTCACCAAGTAGTCGACCATCTGCAACTGCACGTTGGCTTGCGTGCCCAGCGATGCGCCGTCAGAGGGGCTGCGCATGATCAGGTCGACGTGCAGATCATCGGCGGCATGCCGGATGCCCTTCATCATCGATTGCCAGAAAACCAGAACCGACCCGGCCAACACGACGCCGACCGTCGTCGCGGATGCGGCGGGCGCCGCTCCGGTCAAAGCGGCAAAACACAAGACAGCTATGAAGATTCGACGCACGGATTACGACCTGCCACGGGATGAAAGTGGCCGATTATGCGCTTGCAGCGGCCCGACCCGGCGATCCGTCGAGACCGCGAGTCGGGCATGAGACCAAGCGCCCTTGTGGGCGAAAAGTCTTTGTCCCGGCCAGATGACAATGCATGAACCTTAGCAAGGACAAATGACCCGCGTAATCGGGTCTTCCCGCCCGCGCCTTTGCCCGTTCCCTTCAGCGTCTTACAGCATCTTCCCGGCGCACCCCCGCCATCAGCGCCAGCCCGCTGATCACGAGCAATCCGCCCAGCAGGTACACCGCAAGGTCCATGCTGCCGGTCGCCGTGCGAATCTGTCCGATCACCCAGGGGCTGACGATGCCGCTCGTGATGCCGATGCTGCTGATGAAGGCGATGCCGGCGGCGGCCGTGTTGCCCGGCAGGTAGCCGGGCGGCACCGACCAGAAGATCGGCAGGGCTGCGAAGATCAGCACCGAGGCGAGCGAGAGGATCGCGAGCATCGCCGGAAAGCTCGCAAGATGCAGCGTCAGCGCGGCAAGGGCCACGCCGCCGCCGATCGTGCAAAACGCGAAGTGCTTGCGGCGCTCGCCGGTGCGATCGGAATGGCGGGCGATCAGGATGAGCCCGATGGCCCCGACGGCATTGGGCACCACGGTGTAGAGGCTCACCGAGACGACATCCTTGATGCCGAAGTCGCGGATCATCAGCGGCATCCAGAAGTTCAGCGTCAGCGATGCGCACGTCAGCGAAAAATAGATGAACGAGAACAGGTAGACGCGCGGGTCGCGCAAGGCCACCAGCATGCCGTGTCCGTGATGGCCGGCGCCTGGCGTTTGACCCGGCGTTTGACCCTCTTCGCAGAGCGCCGCCACACGATCCTGCTGAGCCGGCGTCAGCCACGCCGCCTTGTGCGGCCGGTCGACGAGCGCGGTCAGCGCGACGATCGCCAGGATCACGGCCGGCGCGCCTTCGATCGCGAACATCCATTGCCAGCCGAAGAGACCGAGCACACCGCTCATGTCGCGCATGATCCAGCCCGAGAACAGGCCGCCGAGCACGCCGGCCAAAGCGACGCCCGCAAAGAATACCGACATCACCGCGGCGCGGCGATTGGCAGGGAACCAGTACGTCAGATAGAGCACGATGCCCGGAAAGAACCCGGCTTCGAATATGCCGAGCATGAAGCGAAGCGCGTAGAAGTGCGCGGGTTTCGTGACGAACATCATGCACATCGACGTGATGCCCCAGAGCAGCATGATCCGCGTGAAGGTGCGGCGCGCGCCGAATTTCGCCAGCAGGATATTGCTCGGCACTTCGCACAGCACGTAGCCGATGTAGAAGACGGCGGCGCCGAGGCCGTACATGGCGTCGCTGAATCCGAGGTCGTGCTTCATCTGCAGTTGCGCGAAGCCGATGTTGATCCGGTCGAGGAACGATACGACGTAGCAAAGAAAGAGGAACGGGATGATGCGCCAGGCGACTTTCTTGAAGAGGAAAAGGTCGTCGGCAACGTCGGTATGGCGGGCGATGTGTCCGGCGGCGGCCGGCTCTCCTCGGGCCGCGAGGGATTCTTGCATGTCTCACTCCTTGAAATAGCGCGCAGGGCATCTTTGCGCCCTTGGCGTGACTCGCCTGACGGATGCTGCGAACGGCGCGACTGCATATTCGAATCGGCGTCGTAATTTGTCAATGGCAAATCAATTTGCTAAACACTAACTCAGGGTAAACGACATTGCTGCCCCGCTTTTGCGGGTTCTCTTGCGCGTTATTCGACTGAGGAAAGGACGTTGGAAAAGGCCGCTTGACCGGACACATCGGGATGAGAACCGTCTGGCTTACCCCTGATCGCCGCCGCCGACCGGCAAGATGGTCCCGGTGATGTACGAGGCTTCGTCCGAAGCGAGGAACAGGATCGCGCCGACTTGCTCGTCGATCGTGCCGTACCGATGCATCAGGCTCGATGCGATCGTCTGGTCGACGATGCCTTGATACCAGGCCGCTTCCTGCTCGCTCTGCTTTTCCTGATTGCGCGGCACGCGGCGCGGCGGCGCTTCGGTGCCGCCCGTGGCGACCGCATTCACGCGGATGCCGTCCTCGGCATGCTCGAACGCGAGGCTCGCGGTCAGCGCGTTGACGCCGCCTTTGGAAGCCGCGTACGGCACGCGATAGATGCTGCGCGTGGCGATCGACGAGACGTTGACGATCGCGCCGCTGCGCCGCTCGATCATCGCGGGCAGCACGGCGCGGCAGCACCATAGCGCCGGAAAGAGCGAGCGCCTCACTTCGGCTTCGATCTGCGCTTCCTCGTATGCCTGGTACGGCTTGGCCCAGATGGTGCCGCCGACGTTGTTCACGAGCACGTCGATACGGCCGAACGCTTCGAGCGCGGCGCGCGTCATCTCGCATGCGCCGGCATAGGTTTCGAGGTCGGCGATCACGGCGAGGCTGCGCGCGCCCGTGCTCGAGATTTCGCCGGCGGCCTCGCGCACCCACTCGGAGCGGTCGCAGAGGACGACGGCCGCGCCCTCTGCCGCGGCGGCGCGCGCGACGCCGCGTCCGATGCCTTGGGCGGCGCCCGTCACGACGACGATTTTGTCTTGGAAGCGATGCGGGGTTCTCATGATCGTCACGCGGCGCTGCTGGCCGAGAATTTCTCGTAGTAGAAGTTCGCGGGCGTCACGCCTGTTTCGCGCAGCCAGCCTTGAACCGCTTCGACCATCGCGACGGGGCCGCACAGATAGATATCGACGTCGCCGCCATTGAGCCATGCGGGCTCGACGTGCCCGGTGACATAGCCCTTGCGCGGATGCGCGCTCGCCGCATCGGCGACACAGGTGCGGTACTCGAAATTCGCGAGCTTGCCTTGCGCCGCGTCGAGCTGGTCGACGGCGACGAGATCGTCATCGCGGGTCACGCCGTAGATCATCCTGACGGGCTGCCGTGGGCCGGCCTCATCGGCGTTATCGGCGAGCACGTCCAGCATGGAAAGGAACGGTGCGATGCCGGTGCCGCCGGCGAGAAACAGCATGGGGCGCACCGGCTCGCGCAAATAGAAGCTGCCGTAGGGACCGGCGAAGGCAATCCGCTCGCCGGCCTTGGCGTGCGCGCACAAGTATTGGCTCATGCGTCCGTTCGGCACGTTGCGCACGACGAACGACACGCGCGACGCGCCGGGCGGCGAGCTGAACGAATACGAGCGCGTGAGCTCGCTGCCCGGAATCTCGACGTTGACGTATTGGCCGGGCAGGAAGCCGAGCTTGGCGGGTTCGTCGACGTCGATCGAGAAGTGAATCGTCGAATCGGTCAATCGCTCGACCGCTGCGAGCGTGCCGCCGTGCCGCGATACGCCGGTCTTGCACGCCGCGGACGAAGCGGGCACGCGGATCACGCAGTCCGAGCGAGGACGCGTCTGGCACGCGAGAACGTGGCCCTGTGCGGCTTCGTCGGCGGTGAGGGCGTCCTCGATATAGCTCGATTCCGGCAAATCGTATTGACCCGATTCGCAGAAATTGCGGCACGTGCCGCACGCGCCGTCGCGGCAATCGAGCGGAATGTTGATCTGGTGACGATACGCGGCGTCCGCCAGCGTCTCGTTCTCGCGGCAGGAGATGAAGCGGGTGACCCCGTCTTCGAAGTGAAGGGCGATGCTGTGTTCCATGAGACTGCTCCTCGTCCCCGCTCAGATGTGGTAGACGTCGATGACCTGGTTGATGTAGTCGTTCTTCAGAACGACGTACTTGTTCAGGATCTGCGGCTTTTCGCCGGAAAAATCGATCACGTAGCGCGACATGCCGAAGTAGCTGTAGTTGGTCTTGTAGCGGTGGCTCAGCGTGTGCCAGTTGAAGCGGACGGTGCAGACGCCGTCCGCTTCGCTTTCGAGCTCGACGTTGGCGATGTTGTGGCTCGTGCGCGTGTCGGGCATGGTCGCGCTCGAGCGCTCGGTCTTGATGCGGAACACGCGGTCCTCGAGCCCCTGGCGGTTCGGGTAGTAGATCAGCGAGATCTCGCGCTGCGGGTCCGTGACGAGCTGGTCGCTATCGTCCCAGGATGGCATCCAGAACACCGCGTCGGGGTGGTAGCAGGCGAGCCATTCGTCCCATCGCTCGTCGTCGAGCAGCCGGCTTTCGCGGTAGAGGAACGCCTGGATATCGGCGAGCGTGATGGTTTTCATGTTTGACTCCTGTCGATCACAGTTGGCGCTTTAGCTGTCGGCTGGAGTTAGTGCTTCAGCACTTACTCCAGCCCCATGCAGAGCACTGACTCCGATCCCGTGCAAAGCCTCGGCCGCTACCGCCTTTTTCATCGTCTCCAGCCAGTAGCGGTGCTGGATCGTGTAGAGGCCCTCGTCCTCGGTCTTCACGCCGCTCAACACGGGGTTCAGGCCGATCTTTTGCGCGGCTTCGTCGGGGCCGTGGACCCAGTGCGTAGCGCCCCGGCACATGTCGTTCCATTCGAGCGCGCGACCCGCATAGCCTTGCTGACAGGCGCGGAATTCTTCGAGGTCGTCGGGCGTGGCCATGCCGCTCACGTTGAAGAAGTCTTCGTACTGGCGGATGCGCCGCGCACGCGCCTCGTCCGATTCGCCCTTCGGCGCGATGCAGTAGATCGTCACCTCGGTCTTGTTGACCGCCAGCGGGCGCAGCACGCGGATCTGCGAGCCGAACTGGTCCATCAGGTACACGTTCGGATAGAGGCACAGGTTGCGCGAGTTCTGGATCATCCAGTCGGCCTTCTCGGGACCGCAGCGCGCGGCGAACTCGTCGCGGCGGCTGAAGTTGGGACGGTCCTCGGGGTTGGCCCAGCGCGACCACAGCAGCATGTGGCCGTGCTCGAACGCGTAGAAGCCGCCGCCTTGACGGCCCCAGCTGCCGGCATCCATCGCGCGGATCTTGTCTTCGCGCGCGTTCTCCTGCTTGCGATGGTTGGTCGTCGCCGCGTAGTTCCAGTGCACCGCGGACACGTGATAGCCGTCCGCGCCGTTCTCCGCGGTCAGCTTCCAGTTGCCTTCGTAGGTGTAGGTCGACGAGCCGCGCAGCACTTCGAGCCCGTCTTCCGACTGGTCGACGATCATGTCGATGATGTGCGCCGCCTCGCCGAGAAACTCCTTGAGCGGCGGCACGTCCGGGTTCAGGCTGCCGAACAGGAAGCCGCGATAGCTCTCGAAGCGGGCCACTTTCTTGAGGTCGTGCGAGCCTTCCTTGTTGAAGCACTCGGGGTAGCCGGCGTCCTCGGGGTCCTTGACCTTGAGCAGCTTGCCGCTGTTGTTGAAGGTCCAGCCATGGAACGGGCACGTGTAGGTCGCCTTGTTGCCGCGCTTGTAGCGGCACAGCATCGCGCCGCGATGCGTGCACGCGTTGATGAACGCGTTGAGCTCGCCCTGACGGTTGCGTGCGATGAAGATCGGCTGGCGGCCGATGTGCGTCGTGTAGTAATCGTTGTTGCTGGGGATCTGGCTTTCGTGCGCGAGGTAGATCCAGTTGCCCTCGAAGATGTGCTGCATCTCCAGTTCGAACAGCGCTTCATCGGTGAATGCGCTGCGGTGCAGGCGGTAGTCGCCGCGCGCGGCGTCTTCGATCAGGAAGTCGTCGAGGGAGGTCAGCCGGGGCGAGCGGTCCGGGTAAATCGGGATCATGGGGCGGTGTCTCCAATCGTTTTACGGACGGCTCGGCGGCGCATATCCGTCAGTGTCGTGTAATGCCTGGAAGGTATGATTTCCAGCGGCATTCACCGTAATCGAAGGATAGGCGGCCCACATTCGGCCCGTCCAACACTGATTTAGTATTTTCTCGATATCCAGAAGGTATGGTCATGGAGCTGCGCCATCTTCGTTACTTCGTCGCCGTGGCGGAGGAGTGCAATTTCACGCGCGCCGCCAAGCGGCTGCATATTGCGCAGCCGCCGCTGAGCCGCCAGATCCAACAGCTCGAAGAGCTCCTCGGCGTGACGCTCTTCGAGCGCGATTCGCGTCCGCTCAAGCTCACCGATACGGGACGATTTTTCTACTCGCACGCCGTGCAGCTGCTCGCGCAGACCGCCGAGCTCGAATCGATGACGAAGCGGGTGGGGAAGATCGAGCGCAGCCTGTCGATCGGTTTTGTCGGCTCGACGCTCTACGGGATGCTGCCGAAGCTCATCCGGCGCTTCCGCGCGGAAAACGGCGCGGTCGAGCTGACTCTGCACGAGATGACGACGATGGAGCAGATCAAGGCCTTGAAGGAGGGCCGCATCGACGTCGGGTTCGGCCGGATCCGCCATGAGGACCCGAGCATCCGGCGCGTCGTGCTGCGCGAGGAGCGCATGATCGTGGCGCTGCCGCTGGGGCATCCGCTCGAGGCGGCGAAGCCCGTGCTGTCGCTGCACGATCTGGTGCCCGAGACGCTCATCATCTTTCCGAAGGCGCCGCGCCCGAGCTACGCCGACCAGGTGCTCGCGGCGTTTCACGATCGCGCGCTCAAGCCGCAGCGCATCTACGAAACGCGCGAGCTGCAGATCGCGCTGGGGCTGGTGGCGGCCGGCGAGGGCATTTCGATCGTGCCGAGCAGCGTGCATGGCTTGAAGCGCGACGACGTGAGCTACAAGGAGCTCGACGACCCGAACCTGGTGTCGCCGATCATCATGAGCGTGCGGATGCTCGACGAATCGGAGGACATCAAGGCGATGCTCGAGCTGATCTACTCGCTCTATGTGGAGGCGCGGATGGAGTTCCTGCCGCCGTCGTAGTCCGGCCGCATGATCGAGCCATTAGATTTTCCGGGGGCTCGGCCAACTTCTTATCGTTTGCGGCCTGTGCGCGAAAACGCGATAGTGGCGGCTCTTCAAGGAGCCGCCCGGAAATGAAACTCGAAACTCTGAAGTCCTTCGCGGCCGCGCTGCTTTGCGCCATGTGTGCGATGCCATGCGCAAGCCATGCGTCCGATGTTTCGCCTCAGCGCGTCAAGCGCGTCGTTGACGACGCAATTCAGCCGTTGATGGCGAAAGACAAGATTCCCGGCATGGCCGTCGGTGTGATCGTCGAAGGCAAGCCGATGGTGCTCGACTACGGCGTGGTATCCACCCGAACCCGCAAGCCGGTCACGAACGACACGCTGTTCGAACTCGGATCGGTGAGCAAGACGTTCACGGCGACGCTAACCTCCTGGGCGCAGGTGAACCAGCAGCTTGCCCTGTCCGACAGCGTCGGAAAGTATCTTCCGCTGCTGCGCGGCAGCCCGTTCGGCAACGTCAGTCTGCTCGATCTCGGCACGCATACGCCTGGCGGCCTGCCGCTGCAGGTGCCTGACGATATCCACGACGAAGCGCAGCTGATGCGCTATTTCAAGGCCTGGCGTCCCACGTATGCGGCGGGCACGTATCGAACCTACGCGAACCCTGGAATCGGGATGCTTGGCCTGATTGCGGCAAAGAGCATGGGGCAGGATTTCACGGCGCTAATCGAGCAACGCCTCTTTCCCGCCCTGGATTTGAAGAACAGTTTCATCGACGTTCCCGCCGACCGGGCGGACGACTACGCGCAGGGCTACACGAAGGACGGCAAGCCGATCCGCATGGCAGGCGGGGTGCTTGCGCCCGAGGCGTATGGCGTCAAATCGACCGCTGCCGACCTGCTCCGTTTCGTCGAAGCCAACATGAAGCTGGTCAAGGTCGACGAGCCACTGCAACGCGCGATCACGAACACGCACACCGGCTACTTCAAGGCCGGGCCGATGACGCAGGACTTGATCTGGGAGCAATATCCGTATCCCGTCGCGTTGAAGTCTCTGCTGGAAGGCAATGCGCCCGCGATGGCGCTCGATGCCACGCCGGTGACCGAGATCAAGCCCCCGCTGCCGCCGCGGGACAACGTCTGGATCAACAAGACGGGATCGACCAATGGCTTCGGGTCGTACGTTGCATTCGTTCCTGAGAAGCGGCTCGGCATCGTCATCCTCGCGAACAGGAATTTCCCCATCGAAGACCGGGTCGCGGCCGCGCACAGGATTCTCACGGCGCTCACAGAAAGAAGACAGTGAAAAAGCCGTGCCCTCCGAGGCGGTCAATGCAACGTGCCGAAAAACGCCGCCGCGCCTTCGCTAGGCGTAAGGCCGACGCTGAAATAGCCTTCGAGCTTCTGGGCCGCTTCGTCCTTCAGGACCCACGGTGGCTGGATGAAGCCCACGGCCACGGCGTAGTCGAACCACGCGCTCATCCAGTTGCGTAAATCGGCTTCTTGCTTGCTCACGGGTTCGTGCTTGCTCAAGGTGGTGAATGACTCGGACATCGACTCTCTCCTTCGCTGGGTGAGCGTCAGCAGGCACTCATTGCTGGTCTTGTCGTCTCGGGTGGTATGACATGCCACGATCCGTCGTCATGGCGAAAGAAAAATAGCGCAAACGTGCCGGCCGGCCGTTCGACGTGAATGCAGACGCAGCGCCTGCGCCGAGCTGTCCCGTGCGCCAGCAGAGACACCCCCACCGACGTCGCGCCCGTCCCGCCGATCCATTTCTCGATCAGCATCCGCAAGGACCGTTCCGCGACCGCCATTTCCATCTCCGACATGCGTGGTGGGTACGAAACCATCGTAGTCACCCGCCAGGGCTGCGCGAAGTCGGTGCAGCCGGAATGTCGGATCGGGAAAGCTTGTATACGTCGTCAGGAAATCCTTACGGGAATGCCGACAGCAATCATAGGAAGAACCGGCGGACGCGGAAGGTCATTCGGCGACCAGTCCGTGCTTGATGGCGTAGCGGATCAGCTCGGCGTTGTTGCCGAGATTGAGCTTCTGCATGAGGCGCATTTTGTGCGTGCTGATGGTCTTGGCGCTCAAGGCGAACGATTCGGCGATGTCGTTGATGCTCTTGCCGGCCGCGAGCATCTGCAGCACCTGGAACTCGCGGTCCGACAGCACTTCGTGCGGCGGAGCCTCGCCCGCATGGGTCTCGAAGACGATCGCATCGACGAGCTTCGGGTCGATGAAGCGCCCGCCGGTGGCGAGCTTGCGGATCGCCGCGAGCAGGATCTCGGGGTCGCTGTCCTTGGTGACGTAGCCCGTCGCGCCGGCGCGCAGCGCGCGCGACACGACCTGCGCCTCGTTATGGATGCTGAGCACGAGGATCGGCAGCACGGGCTGCTCGGTGCGTACGCGCCGGATCAGGCCGATGCCGCTGATGCCCGGCATCGTCATGTCGAGCAGCAGCAGGTCCACCTGCAGCACCCGCAGCTTGTCGATCACTTCGGCGCCGTGCGCCGCTTCGCCTGCCACCTCGATGTCAGTGGTCGTCGCGATGATTTGTTTTAGTCCGCCGCGTACGATCGCGTGGTCGTCGGCAATGAGTATCTGGATCATGTCGTAAGGCCGCCCGGTAGCGGCAGGTGGATGGAAACTACAGTGCCCGTGCCTGGCGCACTATCTATTTGCAGCGATGCCCCGATCAGCCGCGCGCGCTCCTCCATGCCTAGCAGGCCGTAGGAGTACCCCTTGCGCGCTTCGTCGGGATCGAAGCCGCAGCCGTCGTCGCCCACTTGCAGGGAGAGTCCGGCGCCGTCGGTGTCGAGCGTCACGTCGACGCGCGAAGCGCCGGCGTGGCGCGCCACGTTGGTGAGCGATGCCTGGACGATGCGGAACACGGCAGTGGCATGGGCGTCGTTCAGCGCCGGTTCGCTGCCGCGCGCCCGGAAGCGGCACGCGATGCCGGTGCGCCGTCCGAAATCCTCGGCAAGCCATTCGAGCGCCGACACGATGCCGAAATTCAGCGCCGCGGGACGCAAATGGCTCGAGACGTTGCGCACCATCCAGATCGTTTTCTCGACGAGCTCGCGCATGTCGTCGGCCTTGCGTTTCGCGTCGGCATCTTCGCCGAGGCGCATGCGCATGAGCGCGACGTCCATCTTCAGCGCGGTCAGCAACTGGCCGAGCTCGTCGTGGATTTCCATGGCGATGCGCCTGCGTTCCTCTTCGCGGATCGCTTCCATGTAGTTGGCGAGCTCGCGCAATTGCTCGCGCGATTCGAGCAGTTCCTGCTCGATGCGCTTGCGCTCGGTGATGTCCTGGATCGTGCCGACGAGCTTCAGCGGCGCTCCCGGCTCCCCGGGCGCCTGCGCCGCTTCGGCCTGCAGGCGCACGATGCGTTCGCAATCGCCGCCGGGACATGTGACGCGCAGGTCGACGCCTTGCTCGCGCGCGCCGCCGACCATCGCGCGCACGACCTGCCGTACCGCGCGCCGGTCGCCGGGATGGAGGGTGGCGAGAAAGGTCCGGTAGCTGGGCGGCTTGCGCGTGTCCGCGAGACCCAGAATGCCGTAGACCTCGTCGGACCAATGCGTCATGCCCAGGCGCGCGTCCCACGCCCAGTCGCCGAGATGCGCGAGCCGCTGCGCGTTCGCGAGGCTCGCCGCGCTCTGACGCAAGGCTTCGTCCTGAGCCTTGCGCGCGGTGACGTCGTTCAGGCCCGTGTAGATGGCCGGCGCGTCGTCGTAGGTCGCGACGCGCGACGAGATCACGGCCCAGAAGGTCGTGCCGTCGGGGCGCTTGAACTGCACCTCGACATTGTCCAGGATGCCTTCCTGGCGCAGATTGTCGACGAGCCCGCAGCGTTCCGCACGATCGGCATAGAAATCGCCGATGTGGACGCCGCGGCTTGCGCCCTCGTCGAAGCGGAACAGCTTGCGCATCGGCTCGTTCGTGTAGAGCAGCTTGCCGTCGGGCATCGAGGTGATGCAAAAGGGCACCGGGCTCGTCTCGACGATGGTGCGAAAACGCGCCTCGCTTGCGATGCGCTTGGCCTCGGCCCGCCGGCGTTCCTCGACCTCGAGCTTGAGGCTCGCGTTTGCGCGGGCGAGCTCTTCGGTGCGCTGTGCGACGCGCGCCTCGAGCTCGTCTCGCGCCCGGGACAGCTGGGCCTCGGCCTGCTCGCGATCGGCGATTTCGCTCTGCAGGCGGCGATTCTGCTCGACGAGCTGCTTGTGCATCGTGCGCACCGCGAGATGCGTGCCGACGCGCGCCATCATCTCTTCGATCTGCACCGGCTTCGTGATGTAGTCGACGCCGCCCGCGGAGAAACCTTCGATCATGTGCGCGGTGCTCGTGAGCGAGGTCATGAAGATCACCGCGATCTCGCTGGTGCGCGGGTCGGCCTTGAGCTTGCGGCAGGTCTCGAAGCCGTCGATGCCGGGCATCTTCACGTCGAGCAGGATCAGGTCGGGCTGCGAGAACTGCGCGCGCTCGAGCGCCTCCGCGCCGTCGAGCGCGACCAGCACGCGGAAGCCCTGGTCGGCGAGGCTGTCCATCACGACGCCGAGGTTGGCCGGCGTGTCGTCGACGATCAGGATCGACGGCGGCTCCATGGTCATCACA
This sequence comes from Trinickia terrae, assembly GCF_005144415.1. GTDB lineage: Bacteria > Pseudomonadota > Gammaproteobacteria > Burkholderiales > Burkholderiaceae > Trinickia_A > Trinickia_A terrae. The sequence continues at coordinate 243,642 of NZ_SWJE01000001.1, forward strand.
GCGGCGGTATTCATCACGCTTCCTTTTCGTCGAGATGCCGCTCGACGAGCTGAAGAATCGCCTTGGATTGATAGGCCTTCGCGAGCGCGCGCAACTGCGCCGCAAACGGCGCATGGCGTTCGTCGAGCGCCGCGGCGCGCTCGGCCCACTGCTGGATGTCTCGCATGTTGCCGAGCCGTGCGAGACGATGCAACGCCCGCATGTCGTCTTCAGGCACCGCATACAGCTCGTCCGCCGGCGCTACGGCGTCGCTTGCCTCGGCGCGCGGCGCGTGTTGCCAGTCGATCTGCAGCAGCACGCCCATTTGCGCGAGCAGCTTGTCGAAGTCGATCGGCTTGCTGATGAATGCGTTCGCGCCTGCTTCGAGGCTCTTCTGCTCGTCCGTGCCCGACGGGCTCGCCGAAACCGCGATGATCGGCAGCTCGGCGAACTGCGGCATGCGCCGCAAGCGGCGCATCGCCTCGATGCCGTCCATCACGGGCATCACGATGTCGGTCAGCACCAGCGCCGGCTGCTCGGCCTGCGCGCGCTCGATCGCGGCGAGCCCGTTCTCCGCTTCGATGGTGGCGAAGCCGAGGCGGCTCAGCAGGTCCGCCGCGACCTGGCGATTGGTTTCGTCGTCGTCGACGATCATGAGCTTGCGGCGCGGGCCCTCGTAGCCGGTCACGAGCTGCTCGGACGGCGGTGCGGGCGTGGTGAGGCCCGCCTGCGGCGCGAGCGCGGGCATGAGCTGGAAGCGGAACGCGCTCCCTTGGCCGATTTCGCTTTCGACGCGGATCTCGCTGCCCATCGTGCGCACGAGCTGGCGGCTGATCGCGAGGCCGAGCCCGGTGCCGTCGCGGCGGCATTCGCCGCCGCTCGCCTGCACGAACGGCTCGAAGATGGTCTCGAGCTGGTCTTCGCAGATGCCGATGCCGGTATCGCGGACCTCGAAGACGGCGGCGCCGAAGGCCGAGCGCGTGACGCGCAGGCTCACGCTGCCGCGCTCGGTGAACTTGACGGCGTTGGCGAGCAGGTTGAGCAGCACCTGGCGCAGGCGCCGCTCGTCGGCGCGCACGCCGGACGGCGCGTCCTGCGCGAGCTCGCAGACGAATGCGAGCCCCTTCTGCTCGGCCTTGACGCGGATGATGTTCTGAATCATCGGCAGCAGGCCGGACAGCGAGACGTCGCTCATTTCGAGCCGCATCTTGCCGGCTTCGATCTTGGCGAAGTCAAGGATGTCCTCGATCAGCACCAGCAGATGCTCGCCGCTTTTCTGGATCACCGTGATGCCGTCGCGCTGCCGCTCGTCGAGCGTGCCGTCGCGGCGCAGGATCTGCGCGTAGCCGAGGATGCCGTTCAGCGGCGTGCGCAGCTCGTGGCTCATGTTGGCGAGGAACTCGGCCTTCGCGCGATTGGCGGCCTCCGCCAGGCGCCGCGCTTCGCGTTCGTCGGCGGCTTCGCGCTCGTCGTGGTAGGCACGGCAGAGGCGCGCGCCCATGGCGTTGAAGGCGGTCACGACGTGGTCGAGCTCGTCCGGGTGACGGTGCCTCGCGCGATTGAGCGTCAGCGCTTGCGGGGGCTGGCGAAAATCGTAGCGGCCGACGAAGCGCGCGATGGTGCCGAGGTGCCGCGTGACGAGCAGGTAGAGGATGTAGATCGTAAACAGCGACACCACGAAGGTGTTGGCCGCCTGGCTGACGAGGATGACGAGCGCGGTGCGCTTCAGGTCGTCATAAAGGTCGGACAGCGTCGCTTCGACATAGAGCGTGCCGATCTCCTGCTCCCGGCCCCGCACCCGGTAGAGCAGGGGGAATTCGTTCGAGATCGCCGAGTGCGCCGCGCGCTGGCCCGCCGTCACCACCATCGGCGCGGCCGAGCCGACCTCGCGCACCTGGGCCGCGCGGATGTCGGCGAGCCGCAGGATGCCGTCGAGCTCGAGCTGCAGCTGGTCGCGGTCGAGCCGCCACAGCGCTTCGCCGAGGCTGTCGCGATAGCTCTTGTCGATTTCGATGAGCCGGTTCGCGACGAGCGCTTCGCCTCGGTAGTAGTCGCGATAGAGCTGCAGTGCGGTCAGGATCAGCGTGACGACGCAGCTGAACAGCAGCACCGTCACGAGCAGCCGCAGCAGGACACTGCGGCGCCAGCGCCGGACAGGGTCCCACAGCTCACCGAACGTGTTGAGCGTCATATCTTTCCGGAGGTGCTTTAGTTTTCGTTTTGCCTATTCTGCGCGCGTTGCCTGCCAACCCGGCACCTTGCGCGGAATACCCCGTGCGCCCGACCTGATCGCGGCCCGGCCGGCTGCGGCAGCGCCGGCCCTCGACGCCGTGTTGCCGCTCAAATCCGACCAATCGAAAGTCCGTGCCCGTTTGCATTGCCGGCTCGAGATTCAAGCCGACGCCGCTTGTCCCGAGTGTCGTGCCGCGTTCTCCTTCTCCTGTATCGACCGATGGCTGCGGCGAGCGCTCATCGCGAAGCCTGTTTGAGTGGAGCGCTTTAACGTCGCGATCGGCATTTCTGATTGCTTCTGCATGGCCGATCCCGCGCCGTCCTCGCGCGGCCCGTCAAAACGCCGGCGGTTCCCGCTTCATCCCGCCGCCGCGAGCCGCGACGGCTCCGGATGACGCACGAGCAGATCGTCGGCGCGCGCGGCGAGTTCGTGCAGCGGCAGCCACAGATCGTGCTCGAGGACCTCGTCCGGATGGAATTTGCACAATTCGTCCATCGTATCCACGAGGCGCCTGATCGATGCACCGCCGGTGTCGAGCAGCGGCCAGCAATGCATCAGGTACGCGAGCGGCGTCACGCACCGCTTTTCGCACCAGAGGTCGAACAGGCGCAGACAAATGCTGTTGATCTGCTCGACGGCTTCTTCACGCTCGTGCAAATGGACAATCATGGCGACCACCGCGACGCAGGGCTATTTCGGTACTTCATGGTAGGCGGGCCGACATTCCGTTTCCGTCGGGAAACGCGGAAAAGGGGTAAGGCGCAATCTGGAATTTCTGTAGGGAAATCCTGAATTTCGGGGGGCTTCTAGCTCATCCAGTACTGGTCCGGAATCTGCCGGTCGGCTTCCGACAGATAGGGGTTGTCGATCTGGATCAGCGTCCTGCCGGCGAGGTTGGCGCGGGCCAGCGCGTTCTGGATGTACGGGTGAGTGTTGAACAGGTTCATATAGGAGCCGTTGCGATACGCCGCGGCGAAGCCTGCCGCGAGCACCTCGGCGAGACGCGTGTGGCTCCTGCCGACATAGAACAGGAAGTCCGAGCGGTATTTCAGCAGGAGGCGGTTCTCGACGGCGAGATCGGGTTCGCTCGCGCGGCGGGCGTCGAGCTCGGCGAACGCTTCGACGACGCCGCGCGGAAAGTAGTCGATGCGGCCGCTTTGCGTCATGCCGAACAACGTGTCGAAAGTCGAGGTCTGCACGGCCAGCCCCGCGTCTCGCAGGATGCCGGTGTCCACCCAGCCGAGCCCCTGTCCGGCGGTCAGCGATTTCAGGTCGTCGAGGCTGCGCACGCGATCGAAGTCGCGCTGGCGGTCTTTGCGGATCAGGAACACCCGATAGCCGATGAGCCCGCGGTGGAGCGGGATGTGGATGACGTTCAGGCCGCGCTCGGCGCGGGCCTCCATGCTGGTCCAATGGAGGTTGATCGCCTCGCCGCCGGCCAGCTCGGCGAGCGCCCGCCCTCGTTCCATGATGGCTTCGGACTGGCGGATCGTGTAGGGCGCATTGACGGATTTCATCGCCGCGTCGAGGACCGCGAGCGCGAACGACACGCGTGCGTCGTTGCCGGCCAGTACGCGGGGATAGACGATGTCGAAGGGTTCGATGGGGGCGCTCCGTGCGCCCGTCGCGACGCCAGCGGCGCCCAACGCCGTGAAGAGAAAACGCCTGCGATGCATGGATGACGAGTGAGATGCCGTGCCGGCCCGGTTCGATCCGGTCGCGGCAAAAAGTTGTAAACCGGGATGTCGCTATGATGACCGTTGTTTGCCTTACAATCCAGAGCTATCGCGACAAGTGGGCGCCTCCCCGTGACAACGACCGAACGCAAATCCCCCGGCATGCCGGAACGCATCTACAGCGACATCCTCAATCGCATCATCGAAGGCGAGTACAAGGAAGGTGACCGCCTGCCGACCGAGCACGCGCTCGCCGAGCGCTTCGCGACGTCGCGCCCGACCGTGCGCGAGGCGCTCGCGCAATTGCGCGCGGACGGCATCATCACCACGCGCCACGGTTCCGGCACGACGGTCGTGCGCCGCCCGGACCCGAACGTGAAGCGTTTTGCGCCGCTCGAGAGCTTGTCAGACATCAAGCGCTGCTATGAATTTCGCGTGGTGACCGAATCCGGCGCCGCCGCGCTCGCGGCCGAGAAGGCCGACGACGCCGATATCGCGGCGATCCAGCACGAATGGGACAACCTGCAGACGGTCGTGGAGACGGAGGGCATCGGGGCGAAGGACGATTTCGCGTTTCACCTGGCGGTGGCGCGCGCTTCCAAGAACCCGTTCTTCATCTCCGCGCTGTCGTTCATCCAGGAGCAGGTCGTGTTCAGCATGAACCTTTCGCGCAATCTGTCGCTCGTGAAGTCGGTGGAGCGGCAGCGGCTCGTGCAGCAGGAGCATCTCGCCGTGCTGGAGGCGATCCGCAAGCGCGACCCGCAAGCGGCCGGGCGTGCGATGCGCGAGCATCTGGAGCGTGCGGTGGAGCGGATGTTCGGGTCGTGAGCGGGCGGCCCGGGTCGCGGGCCTGGGTCGATTGGGCCCCGCAAAGTCGTAAGGGGATGCACGTAAGTCGCCGAATGTTGTTTGAGCACTAGTTCGCGCGGTGCTACCTTGGGATCCGTTGCTCAATTCGTTCGGATCCCGCGACCTCATGAACCTCTCCCCCATTGCCGAGCGCGAATTCGCGTCGACTGTGAGGGCGGTGCCGCCGCTTGCGCGCCGCGCCGACGCTGCCGGCCCCGATACGCGCGTGATTCCCGCGATCGGCCCCGACTTCGGGAAGATGCTCGATCAGGCGCGCATCCTCGCGCGCACCGCCCATCGCACGGCGATGGTCCTGCCGCTCGCGGGCTTCGCCACGCCGCAGGGTGTCGAGGCGGGCCTGACGCGCGTCGCCGATATCGCGGGCATGCCGCTCACGCTCTACATCAAGAGCGAAAACTACGTCGATGTCGATACGCTCGCGCGCCTGATCGATCACGGCACGCTGATTGCGGTCAAGTACGCGATCGTGCGCGGCGATGCTGCCGACGACCCCTATCTGCGGCGTCTTCTGCGGAGCATCAGGCCCTCGCAGGTGATTTCCGGCATGGGCGAGCGTCCGGCGCTCACGCACGTGCGCGAGTTCAGCCTGGCCGCCTGGACGACCGGCTCCGGATGCATCGCGCCGCGCGCAGATCCTGCCGCTCCTGAGCGGCGCGCCCGAAAGCGAGCATGAGTCGATCAGGGCGGCAGTGCAGGCGTTGCGCGAGTTCGAGCGCGGCTTGCGCGTAATGGATGCACGGTCCGGCCGGCGGTATACCAAATGCTGCATACCCGGTACCGAATACCAGACGCAAGGTTGCTTGACATCGTCGACAGCCGTTTTGTATGTTCGGCGCTGGGGGCCAGCCCTCGACGCTGCGTATCGAAGCCTGTCAATCCAAGAAGATTTCCATCACGGGAAGCGAGGAGATGCAATGTCTTTTTCCGGCAGGTTGTCAGTCAAGCTGGCGGCCGCATGCGCCGTCCTGGGCGCAGCGCTTGGCGCCGCCGCCGCGCATGCGGAACCGGTCACGTTGAACATCGTCGACGTCGCGGGCGATCTGCAGCTCACGCAGAAGGGCTTCGAGGCGTTCAAGGCGAAGTATCCGAATCTGGTATCCGGCATTACGTATACCAACGCGCCAGCCCCGCAGCTGCCGGGCAAGATCAAGGCGATGCAGGCGGCGGGCCGCTCGGATATCGACCTTGTCCTGACCGGCACCGATGCGCTTGCCGCGGGCATCGAGCAGAACCTCTGGCTGAAGCTGCTGCCCGACAACGCCGGCGCATTCCCGGGCTTGCTCGACAAATACGCGCCAGGGCCGCGCAAGATGCAGGATCTTGCGCAGGGCTACGGCATCGAGGTCGCGTATATGCCGGCCGGTCCGCTCGTCGAATACAACCCCGCGAAGGTCGGCGATCCGCCGAAGACGCCCGAGCAGCTGCTGCAATGGTGCAAGGCGCATCCGAACAAGCTGATCTACGCGCGTCCCGCCAACTCCGGCCCCGGGCGCACGTTCCTGATGGGCTTGCCCTACGTGCTCGGCGACAAGAACCCGCAAGACCCGATCAACGGCTGGGACAAGACTTGGGCGTTTCTCAAGGCGCTGAACGATTGCATCCCCTACTACCCGGGCGGCACCTCGGCGGTCATGAAGGAGCTGGGCGAGGGCACGCGCGACATGACCGTGACGGTGACGGGCTGGGACATCAATCCGCGCGCGCTCGGCATCGTGCCCGCCGATTTCAAGGTGCAGTCCTTCGACAACATGACGTGGGTGAACGACGCGCACTACATGGTGATTCCGAAGGGCGTGCCGAAGGACAAGGTCGCCGTGCTCCTCAAGCTGATGAACTTCATGCTCGAGCCCGCGCAGCAGGCGCTGACCTATGACGACGGCTATTTCTATCCGGGGCCGGCCGTGAAGGACGTCACGCTGCAGCAGGCGCCGGCGCACAGCCAGGACGTGATCAAGAAGTATGGCCGTCCCGAGTACGACAAATGGATCGCCGAGCGGCCGCATCAGATACCGCTTTCCGCGCAGACGATGGTCGCCGCGTTCCAGAAATGGGATCGCGAGATCGGTGCGCAGAAGACGAAGTGACGTGAAGCGCCGCGGGCCGTCGGCCGGCTTCAGTAAGCCGGCCGCTCGCGGCAACCGAAGGGAGTGGTCATGAAGCATTCTTTCGAGCGCTTGCGGCTCGATTCGGTGTGCCGCAGCTTCACGAACGCGGAAGGCGAGGCGATCGCCGCGCTGCGCGATCTCGACCTGGAAATCGGGCGCGGCGAGTTCATCGCACTCCTGGGGCCCTCCGGTTGCGGCAAATCGACTGCGCTCAATTGCATCGCCGGATTGCAGCCGCTCACCGCGGGCGGCATCTGGCTCGACGACCAGCGCATCGACGTGCTGCCGCCCGAGAAGCGCGGCTTCGGCATGGTGTTCCAGAACTACGCGCTGTTTCCGCACATGTCGGTGCTGAACAACGTCGGCTTCGGGCTCAAGATGCGCGGCGTGCCGAAGGCGGAAGTGCAGCGGCGCGCGCGCGAAGCGCTGCAGCTCGTGCAGCTCGTGGGCCACGAGAACAAGTTGCCGGGACAACTGTCCGGCGGACAGCAGCAGCGCGTGGCGATCGCGCGGGCGATCGTCATCGAACCGCCGCTCGTGCTGATGGACGAGCCGCTGTCGAATCTCGATACCAAGCTGCGCATCGAAATGCGCGCGGAGATCCGTCGCATTCACAGCAGTCTCGAGCGCGCGACCCTCTATGTGACGCATGACCAGGACGAGGCGCTCTCGATGGCGGATCGCATCGTCGTGATGCGGGAGGGCGTCGTGCAGCAGGTCGGGACGCCGCAAGCCGTGTACGGGCGGCCGACGAACCTTCATGTTGCGCGCTTCATGGGCTATCGCAACGTGCTGCCGTTCACGCTCGAAGGCACGTGCGGCGAGCACGTTGCCGTGTCCGCGCAAGGCGTGCGGCTGGCCGGCGTGCCGATGGCGGGCTTCGACAGCAAGGCGGTCGCGCTCGCGATGCGGCCCGACGATTTCGAGCGCGCGGCGCCCGGCGACGACAACGCCTTCGACGTGCGGATCGAAACAGTCGAGTACGGCGGCCGCGATTCGCTCGTGTTCGCGAATGCGCCGTTCGGCAAGCTGTGGGCGCGCATGCCGGGCGAGTTCGGCGAAGGCGAGCGCGTGACGCTGCGCATCGCGCCGTCGCGGGTGCTGGTCTATGCGGAGGAAGCGCGATGAGCCTGCTCTTGGCGCCTCGCGTGCCGCACGACGCGAAGGCGTGGCTCGTCGCGCCGGCGCTCGCATTCATCGTCGCGCTCTTCATCTACCCGTTTGCCTATGGGCTGATGCTGTCGTTCCAGCCGACCAACGGCGGCGGCGCGCTCGCGAACTACGTCGCGTTCTTCACCGATACGTCGATGTGGCCGACGATCTTCGTCACGCTGAAGCTCGCGGTCCCCGCGACGTCGATCAACGTCGGCGCATCGGTGCCGGTGGCATTCGCATTGCGCCGCAAGTCGCCGTACCAGAAGCTCGTGACGACACTGCTCGTGATTCCCGTCACGCTCGGCACCGTGCTGATCGCCGACGGCATGCTCACGTACTTCGGCCCGAACGGCTGGTTTTCGCAAGCGGTCGCGGGGCTGCATCTGGTCTCCGGCGAAGTGCGGCTCACGCACAACTACTGGGGCGTGCTGATCTCGCTTGTCGTGTCGGGCTTTCCGTTTGCGTTCCTGCTCACGCTCTCCTACGTCACGGGTATCGATCCGACGCTCGCGCGCGCCGCGGCGACGCTCGGCGCGAGCCCCTGGCAGCAGTTCCGCCAGATCTACCTGCCGCTTCTCGCGCCTGGCTTGACGATGGCCGCGAGCCTGTCGTTCGTGCAGGCGTTCTCGGTGTTTCCGTCCGCCGTACTGCTTGGCGCACCGGCGGGGCCGACGCGCGTGATGTCGATCGCGGCATCCGAAGCGGCATTCGAGAGCTACGACTACTCGCTCGCCTCGACGATCGCGATCGTGATGGGCTTTGTCCAATTGCTCGTGGTGGTCGCGATGCTCGGCATGCGGCGTTTCTTCTACTCGGGGCCGGTGAGCGGAGGCAAGGGCTGATGGCTATCGACGATCGCGCCCGGCACGCGTGGCCTCAGGGCGGCATCGGGCCCGCTGCAGCGCAAGCGGCCAGGCCGCGCGCGAACCTGGCCGCCCGCGCCTGGAAAGTGTTGGTCTGGACCGCGGTGATGTTCTTCCTGTTGAACATCCTGCTGTTGATCGCGACCGTCGCCGTCAACTCGATCGCGACGCGCTGGTTCGGCACGCCGCTGCCCGAAGGCTTCACGCTGCACTGGTATGCGCAGGCATGGAGCGATTTCCAGCTTGCGAGCGTGCTGCTCGTCACGCTCGAAGTGGTGGGCGCGGTCGTGGTGCTGTCGATCGTGTTCGGCGTGCCTGCGGCCTATGCGCTTGCGCGCGTGCAGTTTCCCGGCAAGCGGCTCGCGATGCTCGTGTTTCTGCTGCCGTTGATGGTCCCGCCTGTCACGTACGGGATTCCGATGGCGACCGCGATGTACAAGTTCGGCCTCGCGGGCACGCTGCCGGGCGTGATTCTCGCGAACCTGGTGCCTGCGTTGCCGTTCGTGATTCTCGTGATGACGCCGTTCATCGAACAGCTCGACCCGAATCTCGAATCGGCCGCGCGCATCTTCGGCGCGAGCACGTTCCGCTTTTTTCTCCATGTGCTGCTGCCGCTGCTCGTGCCGGGCATGCTGGCGGCGGGGCTGCTCGTGCTCGTGCGCACGATCGGTCTGTTCGAGCTGACCTTCTTCACCGCGGGGCCGACGACGCAAACGCTCGTGGTCGCGCTCTACTACGCAGCATTTTCGACCGGCGTGCGCGCGCCGCAGTCGATCGATGCGATGGCGATGATCTACATGGCGATCACGCTGGTCTGGGTGCTGATCGCCTTGCAATTCGTGAGCCCCACGCAGCTCGTGTCGCGCGTCAACGAACAACGCTGACGGCACGCGCGCGCCGCGCGGGCCGCATTCACCTCGATTTGCCTGGAGTCATACGACCGTGAGCATCAAACGCAGGACCCCCTGAAGACCTGCGCAGCCACCGCCGGTACGGCGTGAACGACCTGCGCTCGTTCGGCCGCCGCTCGCGCGCGGCGCAGATGGGCTACAGCCGGGAGGAATACGCGGGCAAGCCGGTGATCGCGATCCTCAACACGTGGAATCGGATCAAGGCCGGAGCGAAGTGGTTGCGCGAGAACTACAAGCGCTCCATTTCGATCACTCAGGCAGCCGAAGGGGCCGGCATGAGCGAGCGCACGTTTCTTCGCCGCTTCAAGGCCGAGACGTCGGTGACGCCTTCGGAGTATCTGCTCGGCATCCGCCTTGAAGCCGTTTGCCGATTGCTGATCGAGACCAGCTTGCCGGTCGACAAGATTGCCCGCCGCTGTGGAATGGGTGGTGGCGAGCGCCTCTCGCGCGTCTTCAGACGAAGATTTTCGTCGACGCCGACCAAGTATCGCGCTGCGCACTCGGGCGCTTCCGGCGCAGAGCACTTCGTGCTTCGTCACTTGGCGGCCAACTTCAAGTTCGAAGTGCCGACGCTGTTCAAGTACCAGCCAACGATCGCATGCTGGCATGCCTCGTAAGAGGGCAGCCGGAGACACTCACATGCCCAATGGCAAACTGGAAGCCCGCATCGCACGCCTCGAACGCGGTATCGAGCATCTGGCGGCGTGCCTCGCGGTGCAGGCCGCACTGGCGCAAGCGCTTGCGGAAGACGCGAATCAGAAGACGCAAGTGGCGCAAGTGTTCAAGCAAGCCGTCGATATCCTGCTTTCGATGCAGGACGAGCGGCCGATGTCGGCGAATTTCGAGGAGACCGTTTCGCTTCAGGCCAATGCGTTGCTGGAGTCGCTCGCCAAGTCGCGCGGCGCGCCGAAAGGCGCGCCTTGAGTGGATGCGGCAATCGGAGCCTCAGGAGGCTGCGCCACCTTGTATCAAGCTCTGCTTGCTTTGGTCTACGATTCCGGCAGCGAGCAGCTTGGATCGGATGAGGTTATAGGACGATGGTTGAAGCTGGTAGGTGTCGAACTTCACCGACATTCGTCGAATTTTGCCATTGAAAAGCTCTACGGCTGTCGAGCCGTTAAGGCCGTTGCGGTTCACGCCGGTATTGGAATATTGTCCCCCGGCCTTCCACTCGAAGCCTCCACCCGCATCGCCGCCGACGATGTGCAGGAGTGAAGCGCCGACGCCGTCCGGAAGGTCCTTTGCAAGAATGGAAAATAGTTTGGAAATTAGCTCCAAACCTTGAATTTGTATCGTTTGATCGTAGTTGCCGTAGAGAACAGGCCCTTGATGAAGCAGGGGATTGACGTAAATGGCATCTTCGGTGAAAAACGATTGAATGAAGTTAACGTTGCCGCTGCTCAGAGCGGACTGAAACCGTTGCGCGAAATCGATCATCGTTGATGATGCGGAGGGCTGGCCCGTCACGCTGGTCGTGAGGGCTAGTTTTCCGGGCGCTGCCGGGGAACTTGAATAGCGAGGGACTCCGCCGGGGTGAACTGGAGCATTCGGGAATGCGACGCCTTGCGTGACCGCGGGGCCGATGATGTCAGACTCGCCCAGTTCCCTGGAGTCCCAGTAGTCAGTCATTCTCACGACTAGACCATTGTCGAAATCGAACACTCTGTGCGCCGTGATCCCGTTGGTGGCAAAGAAGGCGTTGCGGGCGCTGACGTGTTCGACGATGGCGCCGAACTTGACGTCGCCCGTGACGTGAAAGGGGGTGGCGACGTTCGTGGTGCCCAGTGTCTGCGATTCACTGCTGAACAGTTGAGCCAGCGCGGGAGCCAATGCATTGATTCCCTGAAAGAGCAGGTTGATCGTGGCATCGGAAAACGTGAATTCGTTCAATTGAGCCAAGCGCGCAAGCACACGCCCTGAATCTCCGCTGTTCCAGTCCTGATAGAACGATCGAAAGAAAGCCCAGGTCTGCTCTTGAGTGATTTCTGTCGAGACGGCCGATCCGGCATCCCAAATGCCCCCCTGATCGGAAAGGCCAAATGCGCGATCCGCTATTAAAGAAAGCGGAATGGTTGCTGCAAGAGATCCAAGAAATTTGCGGCGGTTGAAAGCAGTCATGCGACTTGTCTCCTCGGCTGGCTACGGAAATGCGCCTCGTCTTAAAGACTGGGGCGCTACTTGAAAGCGTTGACAAATAGATTCTGAAGTTGCCGCCACGCTATGACGCGGCCGGCCAGCTTCAGGAAAGCTTCGTGGGCGAATTCAAGATGTTCGAAGCGAATGCGCGGCCGCCGGAAGTTGTGAATCCATCTCGCCGACACCGCAGCCATGCTCAGAAATGTCTTTTTTATACTGCACTCACGTAAAGTATAGGTCAAGGCATCGCCAATGAGCAAATACGTATTGAGCTCGCCTTTCCAGAGCCGATCCATTGGCGAGCGTTTCAATCCAAGAAGGAAGGAGCATCAATTGCCACGCTCAAATAATACTTTACGATAGGTAAAATATTGACTACCATCCGCCACTTCTACCGATTTTCCGCTCAGGCGATAGCCATGTAATACGCCGGCAAAGAATCCGCTGTCATTGATTGACTGAATCCCAATAGACAGCCGGGTCTCCGCAGCCTTTGCGTCGACTTCGACGCGACATTGGAGTCGCAACTTGCAACTCGTGTAAGGGAAACGATATGGCCGATGTCTCGATCTCGATTCCGCACCACCAACTCAAGGCCTACGCGGCCACGCCGATTGGGTCGCTCAGGAAGGGTATCTCGCGGTGGCGCCGGACCTGTTCTCGTGGGGTGGGAGCATTCACTGCATCCGCGCCTTGATGCAGGATCTGGCGGCAGGCAAGGGGCCGGCGTTCGACGATGTCGACGCCGTGCGGCAGTGGCTCGCGGGCCGTCTCGATTGCAGCGGCAAGACCGGCACATCGGATTCTGCGCGACGGGCGGTTTCGCGATCCTGCTGGCGGCCGGCCACGGCTTTTCGGTGGCGGCGCCGAACTACGGCCAGGTCCCGAACGACATCGACGCGATCCTGAACGGCGCCTGCCCGGTGGTCGCGAGCTACGGCGGCCGCGACCGGACGCTGAAAGGCGCGGCGGCGCGGCGGCGCGGCGGCGCGGCTGACCGGCGCCCTCGAGCGGCACCAGATCGAGCATGACGTCAAAGAGTAGCCGGACGCCGGGCATTCCTTCCTCGACGAGCACAAGGGCCTGATCGGCGTGCTAGGCACCGTCCTCGGGTCGAGCTACAAGGACAAGGACGCGGCCGACGCGCGAAGCCGCATCCGGACGTTCTTCGTGCGCCATCTGAAGTGAACCTGAGCGCTTCCTGAATTTGCTACGATTCGGCCATTCGGGAAGCCGGCATCGCCCCGGCAAGCCGTCGACTCATCCATCACCCGGGACATCGCCATGAACGCATCCGATATCGCCGTCAGCGCTGCGACGCTCGAGCAGTTGCGCCGCGTCAGCACGGCCACGCTCACCACGCAATTGTTCAAGCGCGGCCTGCGCAACGTCTTTCTGCAAGGCGTTGCGCCGCTCGTCAAGCCGGCTGCCGGCACACCGAACCTCGTTGGCCCGGCCTTCACGCTGCGCAATATTCCGGCGCGCGAAGACGTCGATCATCTCGGCGTGTTCCGGGACCCGGACCATCCGCAGCGCAAAGCGGTAGAGACGGCGCCCGCAGGCAGCGTGCTCGTGCAGGATTGCCGCGGCGAGCGCAGCGTGGCCTCGGTCGGCTCGATCCTGGCAACGCGCCTGAAGCAGCGTGGCGTCGCGGGCATGGTGTCGGACGGCCCGGTGCGCGACAGCAGCACGATCGCCGGGCTCGGCCTGCCGGTGTTTTGCGCGGGCGCGAGCGCGCCGCTCAATCTCGCGAAACACCATGCTGTCGACATGAACGTGCCGATCGGCTGCGGCGGCGTGGCGGTGTATCCGGGCGACATCGTCGTGGCCGACGGCGATGGCGTCGTGATCGTGCCGCGGCATCTCGCGGAAGACGTGGCGCGCGATGGGGCCGAGCAGGAACGGCTGGAAAGGTTTCTCACGGAGCGCATCAAAGCCGGCGCGCCGCTGCGCGGCACCTATCCGCCCGACGATACGACGCTTGCCGCATACGCGCTATGGCGCAGGGACAATCCGTAAGCGCGTCGCCCCGGTCGAGGGCGGCGCAGCCGCCGCTCTCGCAGTTGCCGTAATTTCCATGTAGTTTCCAGACCTCGTCTCCCTGTCCCGCCTCCGTAGCGAATCCGCTACGCCCTATCCGCAAGCGGTAAAGACCCCTCTCTCCTCGCGCCGGCAAGGCGCGATCCGCGTGCGCATTCTTCGCGCGCTCCCTCCCGCATCCCCGTTCAGCGTTTTCCCCTAGCGCCTCGCACTTGCAATCGCCGGTAAACAACTTATGATTTATAACAAATATCGAGAATAACTATATCCATCCAGACAACAATCGGAGACGCTTTCATGAACCTTGCACCACAGCACGACACCGCCTACGAGCGCAAGACGCTCATCCTGCTGGGATTGGGCTTCGGTCTCGTCGGCCTCGATCGCTGGATCGTCGCGCCGCTGTTCCCGCATATGATGCGCGACCTCGGCCTCGATTTTCAGCAGCTTGGCAGCCTGATCGGCATCTTGAGCGTCGCCTGGGGCGTGTGGGCGATCGCGATGGGGCCGGTGTCCGACCGCATCGGCCGCAAGAAGATTCTCGTCGTCACGATGATTGCGTTCTCGCTGCTGTCGAGCCTGTCGGGACTGGCCGCGAGCTTCGGCGGCCTGATGCTGATCCGTGCGGTGATGGGCGTGGCCGAAGGCGCGTTCACGCCAGCGAGCGTCGCGGCGACAGGCGAAGCGTCACTGCCGTCGCGGCGCGGTTTCAACCAGGGCCTGCAGCTTTCCATGTTCTCGCTGCTGGGCCTCGGATTTGCGCCGATCATCGCGACGCAGCTCTTGCGCGTCGTGCCGTCGTGGCACTGGGTATTCATGATTTCGGCGGTGCCGGGGCTGATCGTCGCCGCGCTGATCGCCGCGATGCTGCGCGAGCATCCGAAGAGCGAACTGCAGGGCTCGGAAGCCGGGCACGCCAAGGCGCGCTGGACCGAGCTCTTCGCGAGCCGCAACGTCATGCTCGCGACGCTGGCGATTCTCTGCGCGATGGCCGGCATCTTCGTCGTCAGCGCGATGGTGCCGACCTATCTCGTCGAAGTGCTGCATCTCGACACGCAAAGCATGGGCTTCGTCGTATCGGCAATCGGCTTCGGCGGCTTCATCGGCTCGTTCGGCGTGGCGGGCGTCTCGGACTATATCGGGCGCAAGGCGGCGGCGGTCATCGCGTTCATCTGCGCCGCCGTGCTGCTCTATGTGTTCGCGCAAACGGGCCCCAATCCGCAGCTCCTCTTCGCGCTCCTGTTCGGCATCTCGGTGTTCGCGCTCGGCCTGCTCGGCCTCTTGAGCGGACCCATCGCGACGGAAGCCGCGCCGCTCGGGCTTGTTGCGTCGTCGGTGGGGTTCGTGTCCGGCACGGGCGAGATCTTCGGCGGCGGCCTCGCCCCGGTGATCGCGGGCTTCATCGCGCAGCACTTCGGGCTCGCCTTCACGCTCGACTTCGCGCTGGCCGGCTTGATCGGCGGTGCGCTGGTGTCGCTCTTTCTCGTCGAAACGGCGCCGCGCAAACGCGAGAGCCGCGCGGCGGACACGCTCGGCGTATCGAGCGATTCCGCGGTCTGAGCCGCACACATAACGACGCGAGGCAAGGCGCCTGAAGCGGGCGCAAAAGCAGCCCTCGCAACGATCCAGGGAAGTTGTCTTTCAAGCAAGCGGAGCGGCCTCGCGGCCGCACTGCGGGGCGCATTCGCGCCTTGACACGGGCAGGCATTGAACAAGCCGGCGGCGACTGACCGCCGGACCTCACCATCAGGCAAGGAGAATTCGATGAAGTTGAAAGCGGTTTGTGCGGCGGCCGGTACGCTGTTCGCATGTCACGCGTTCGCGCAAAGCAGCGTGACGCTGAGCGGTTTGATCGACGGGGGCGTTTCCTATGTCAGCAACCAGGGCGGCAAGAGCGTCGTGAAGTTCGACGACGGCATCGAAGTGCCGAACCTCCTGAAGATCGACGGCAAGGAAGACCTCGGCGGCGGCCTGAAGGCCGTCTTCGATTTGACGAACCAGTTCGAGCTCGGCAGCGGCTCGTTCATGCCGGGGCAGAGCCTGTTCGGCCGCAACGCGTATGTCGGTCTCGACGACGACCACTACGGCCGCGTCACGCTCGGCAATCAATACGACTTCATGACCGATTCGCTGTTCTTCGGCTTCAACGACGCGGCGTTCTACGCGCAAGGCATCTACGACTTCCGCAACGGGCCGTTTGCGAAGCTCGCGCTGCCGAACAACCCCACCGGCGCGTTCGACTGGGACCGCATGGCGGGCGAGCGCGTGCAGAACTCGGTGAAATACCTGAGCCCGACCTTCAGCGGGTTTTCGGCGGGCGCGATGTATGGCTTCGGCAACGTGGCCGGATCGATCGGCGCGGGCAACGCGCAGAGCTTCGGGCTGAACTACGTCAACGGGCCGTTCGGCGCCAATGCAGCCTATACGCTCACCAAGACGGATGTCAGCGGCGTGCAGGACAGCGTGCGCAACTGGGGCGTCGGCGCGCATTATCACTTCGACCACCTCATCACGACGGTGCTTTTCACGACCGTGCGCAACAACCTGAACGGCGCGGCCGTCTGGGAGGCCGAGGTGGGCGCGGCCTATTCGTTCAACAACAGCCCGTGGCTGGTAAGCGGCGTGTATTCGTACATGAAGGGCAACGACGTCGTCGACAACAACCACGCACACCAGTTGACGGCGGAGCTGCAATACAACTTCTCGAAGCGCACCAACGTGTATGCCGCGGCGGTCTATCAACGGACCAATGCAGGGGGCAATGCGCAGATCAACGACGTGATGGTTGCGTCAAGCTCGCCGTCGCAGTTCATCGGGCGCATCGGTTTGCAAACGCGTTTCTGAACGGCATCGAAGACGCGTGCGGCGGCGTCGCTGCCGCCGCGTTTGCGTTGCTTCGCTGCAATCCAAGCGTTCCGTCATGGCCATTCGTTTCGTTCACTACGTGCTGCATCCCGGCGTTGCGGCGATGCGGCGCCTGCGTCTTGCGGGAAAGCTCGTGCTGCTCGCCTCGCCGATGTTCGCGAGCGCCGGCGCGCTTGCCTGGCCGGAAGGCGCTGCTTCGCACGCGCCGCTCGTGGCCGGCACCGGGCTCGCCGCATGGTGCTATCTCGCCTTGTGTTTTCACGCGAGCCTGCGCGCTTCGATCCGGGCGCTCGACGCCCAGGTCAAGGCCGTGTGCGCGGGCGACTTGTCCTCTTCGGCGGCGCTGCCCGGCGGCGACGAGCTTGCCGATGCCGGCCGCGGCGTGGAAGACATGACACGGCAGCTCTCGAACCTGGTATCGGGCATTCGCAGCGAGGCGCAGCTCGTGGCGATGGCCGGCGACGGGCTGCTCGCGAGCGCGCAGGCGCTGGCGAGCCGCACCGACGAGCAGGCGCTGAGCCTGAAGGGCACCTCGGAAGGCGTCGCGACCCTGGTGGCGACCGTGGAGGTCAACGCGAGCGATGCGCAGGCCGCGGATGCGCTGACCGAACGCGTGCGCCAGGCCGCCGACAGCGGCACGGCCATCGTCGAATCGGCGGTGCGCACCATGCAGGAACTGGAGCAGCGCTCGGGGCACATGACGGACATCATCGGCGTCATCGACGGCATCGCGTTCCAGACCAACATCCTCGCGCTCAATGCCGCCGTCGAGGCTGCGCGCGCGGGGGAGGCCGGACGCGGCTTCGCGGTCGTGGCCGCGGAGGTGCGCACGCTGTCACAGCGCTGCGCGACGGCGGCGGCCGAAGTCAAGCGCCTGATCGAAGGCTCGACTGCCGAGGTGAGCGCCGGCATGAACTGGATCCGCGAAGCGGCGGATGCGCTGCGCGCCGTCGATGCCGGGATCATCGAGATCGCCCGGAAGGCGCAGGTGATTTCGACGTCGAGCGCCGCGCAGCTCGATGGACTGCTCGGCATCGAGCACTCGGTGCAGGGGCTCGACCGCATCACGCAGAGCAACGCGCAGATGGTCGACGGCTCGCTGCGCTCCGCGGAGCGCTTGCGTCAGCAGTCACGCCAGCTCTCCGCCGCGGTGATTTCGATGAAGCTGCGCCAGGGTTGCGCCGACGAGGCGCGCACGCTGGTCGAGCGGGCCGCGCAACTGATTGCGAGCGCGGGCGCGGCGGCGGCCATCCAGCGCTTTCACCGGCGCGACGGCGGCTTCGTCGATCGCGACTTGTTCATCATCGTGCTCGATAGGCGCGGCTGGTTCCGCGCGTTCGGCGCCGACCCCGCCAAGGCGGGCAAGCCTGCTGTCGCCGCGCCGGGCGTGAATATCGAGGAACTCAATGGGAAGACGTTCGAATGCGCGGACCGCGGAGGAGGGTGGATCGAGTTCCGCAGCCTGCATCCGGCCACGCGCGTGCCGGTGGACAAGATGGCCTATATCCTGCCCGCCGGCCCGGAGCTCGTCGTCATGTGCAGCGTCAACAAGACCGACGGGCTGCCTGCGGCGGGCGCCGCCGTACGGGCCAGGAGCGCCGCGGCGCTCACTCGATGAAGATCTTGCGCAGCAAGGTGCGCAATTGCATGCGCTCGGCTTCGCTCAGCTTTTCGATCGCGGCGTCGTCCGCCGCCGCCGCCGCCTTAAGCGCGCGGCCATAGAGACGCGCGCCTTCCTTGGTCAGCTCGACATGCTGGACTCGCTTGTCGCCGGTGCTGCGCTGCCGGGTCAAGAGGCCGCGCGCCTCGAGGCGGTCGAGCAGCGTCGCGAGATTCGGCGGTGCCACGGCGAGCGCTTCGGCGAGCGTGCGCTGGTTGATGCCGGGATTCCCCTTCACGACGGACAGCACGCTGAACTCCGCCTGGCGCAGGTCGTGCTTTTCCATTTCTTTGTCGAACAGCGCCTGGATCACGATGTAGGAGCGCCGGATGTTGTAGCCCACGAGGTCGAGCAGCTCGGATTGGTCGGCTTGATCGTTGCTGTCGTCGGAAAGGGGCGGAATCGAGGACATGAAGAATGGGCGCGTGGATAACAAAAGGCCACGGAAAACGGCCTGGAAAACAACGCGCCGATCATAACACGCAGCCTCCTGCGCCTAAGCGCACGGCGCTCCTGGCAAAGCCGATTGCTTGTTGAAAAAATAGTTATGTGCTATAACGATTAACACGGCAACCGATACTCGATTGGTGATGAACATGACGCAGCCCTCCTACGAATTTCTGAAGGTCCAATACGCCGATCCTTTAGCGTTCGTTTGCTTGAACCGACCCGCAAAACGCAACGCCATCAGCGACCCGCTCGTCGCCGAGCTGCGCCGCGCATTCGAAACGATGCCGGAGTTCGTCCGCGCGATCGTCCTTCATGCCGAGGGCGAGCACTTCTGCGCGGGGCTCGATCTGTCCGAGATGCGCGAGCGCGGCACCGTCGAGGCGATGCACCACTCGCGGATGTGGCACGCAGCGTTCGAGGAGATCCAGTTCGGCCGCGCGCCCGTCGTCGCAGTGCTCAAGGGCGCGACGATCGGCGGCGGTCTCGAGCTGGCGTCGGCTTGCCACGTGCGCGTGGCCGAGGAGTCCGCGTTTTTCGCGCTGCCCGAGGGCAGCCGCGGCCTCTTCGTCGGCGGTGGGGCGTCGGTTCGCGTGCCTCGCCTGATCGGCGTCGCCCGGATGGCCGACATGATGCTCACGGGCCGCGTCTACAGCGCAAAAGAGGGCTACGACGCCGGCATCGCCCAATACCTGGTCGGCAACGGCGAAGGGCTGGCGAAGGCGCGCGAGCTGGCCGAGCGCATCGCGCAGAACTCGCCGACCACCAATTACGCAGTCACGCACGTGCTGCCGCGCATCGCCGACCAATCGATTCAGGACGGGCTCCTGACCGAATCGCTGATGGCGTCGGTGGCGCTGAGCGATCCGCAGACGCAGGACCGCCTTGCCGCCTTCCTCGAACACAAGGCCGGCCGCGTGATGCCGAAGTGAGAGGCGCGGCGTCGAGCCCGACGCACTGAAGCACTGAACAAGACGGCAGGCAAGACCGGTATTCAGCAAGAGATAGACGGAGACAACCGATGTCAGCACACCCTTATCGACGCGTGGATTTCGGCGTCGGTCCCATCGAAGTGACGGAAACCCGCGAAGGCACGCTGCGCGTGCGCTCGGCGACGCCGCTCGGCGCGTATCCCGAGCGCGTGATCGACCGCCTGTTCGAGCACGCGGCCACGGCGGGCGAACGCACCTTCATCGCGCGACGCGGCGCCGACGGGCAATGGCGGCGCGTGAGCTATGCGCAGGCCGCCGCCGCCGCGCGCAGCATCGGCGAGGCGCTGCTCGCGCGCGGGCTCGATGCCGAGCGTCCGGTGGCGATCCTGTCGGGCAACTCGATCGAGCACGCGCTCGTCGCGCTCGGCTGCCTTTGCGCGGGCGTGCCGTATGCGCCGGTATCGCCTGCGTATTCGCTGCTCGACAAGAGCTACGGCAAGCTACGGCACATCCTGACGCTGCTCACGCCGGGCCTCGTGTTCGCCGACGACGGCAGCCGCTTTGCGGCGGCCATCGCCGAAGCGGTGCCGGCGGACGTCGAAGTCGTGCTTGCCGAGGCGCCGTCGACGCAACGCGCGAGCACGTCGCTGGCGGCGCTGCTCGCAACGCAGCCGACCAGCGCGATCGACGCAGCGCGCGCCGCGACGGATGGCGACACGGTCGTCAAATTCCTTTGCACGTCGGGTTCGACGAAGATGCCGAAGGCGGTCATCAACACGAACCGCATGTGGGCAAGCAACCTCGTGATGGAAACGGCCGCGTGGCCGTTCCTTGCGGACGAGCCGCCCGTGTTTCTCGATTGGCTGCCGTGGCACCACACGTTCGGCGGCAACCAGAACTTCGGCCTCACGCTTTTTCACGGCGGCTCGCTCTATATCGACGACGGCAAGCCGACGGCCGACGGCATTGCCACGACGCTTGCCAACCTGCGCGAGATCTCGCCGACTGTCTATTTCAACGTGCCGAAGGGCTGGGAAGAAATTGCGCGCGCGCTCGAGGACGACGCCGTGCTGCGCGAGAGCTTCTACCGGCGCTTGCGGATGCAGTTCTATGCGGGCGCGGCGCTCGAGCAACCGGTGTGGGATCGTCTCCATGCCAGCGCGGTCGCGCATTGCGGCGAGCGGATCGTGATGAATACCGGCCTCGGCATGACGGAAACGGCGCCCTCCGCGCTGATGGTGGCCGAGACCGAGGTGGTGGCCGGGCAGATCGGCGTGCCGCTGCCGGGCACCGAGCTCAAGCTCGTGCCGGTCGGCGACGGCGCGAGCCGCAAGCTGGAAGTGCGCTATCGCGGCCCGAATGTGACGCCGGGCTACTGGCGCGCGCCCGAGCAAAGCGCCGACGCGTTCGACGAAGAGGGCTTCTTCCGCTCGGGCGACGCGGTGCGCTGGCTCGATCCGTCGAACCCGAACCGCGGCTTCGTGTTCGACGGGCGCGTCGCGGAGGATTTCAAGCTCAGCACCGGCACCTGGGTCAGCGTCGGGCCGCTGCGGCAGCGCGTGATTGCGGCCGGCAGCCCGTATGTGGGCGACGTGGTCGTCACGGGCCACGACCGCGACGAGATCGGCATTCTGATCGTGCCGAACCTGGCGGCATGCCGGACGCTGGCCGGATTGCCGGAGGCGGGCGCGGATCAGGTGTATGCGCATCCATCCGTCGCCGAGGCGTTCCAGACGATGCTCGACACGCTGTACGCGAGCGGCACGGGCAGCGCGAACCGCGTGGCGCGCGCGGCGCTGCTCGACCCGCCGCCATCGCTCGCGACGGGCGAGATCACCGACAAGGGCTCGATCAATCAGCGCGCGGTGCTCACGCTGCGCGCGGCGACGGTCGACGCGCTGCATCGCGGTGGTGGTTCGCTGGCCGTCTGGTTGCCGCGGCGGTAGGCGCATCGCTTTGGCGGAACCCGATTTGAAATGAATGTAAAGGAATGCAAAGCAAGGAGACGATGAATGGACATCGACAACCTGATTGCGATCGATACGCACGTGCACGCCGAGGTTTCGTGCTGCCAGCCGCCCGATCTCTTCGGCAAGGAATTCGACGACGCGGCCGACAAGTATTTCGGCACGGTGCTGCGCGGCGGGAAGCGGCCGACGATCCCCGAGACGATCGAGTACTACCGCGAACGCAAGATCGGCTTCGTGATGTTCACGGTCGATGCCGAAAGCCAGATGGGCCGCCGCCGCATCCCGAACGAAGAGATCGCGGAATTCGCGGCGAACAACCGCGACATCATGATCGCGTTCGCGAGCATCGATCCGCACAAAGGCAAGATGGGCGCACGGGAGGCGCGGCGCCTGATCGAGGAGTGCGGCGTGCGCGGCTTCAAGTTCCACCCGACCGTACAGGGCTTCTACGCGAACGACCGCATGGCGTACCCGCTTTACGAGGTGATTGCCGAATATGGGCTGCCGGCGGTCTTCCATAGCGGGCATTCGGGCATCGGCAGCGGCATGCGCGGGGGCGGCGGGCTGCGCCTCAAGTATTCGGAGCCGATCCATCTCGACGACGTTGCGGCGGACTTTCCCGATATGAAGGTCGTGATCGCGCATCCGTCGTGGCCTTGGCAGGACGAGGCGCTGTCGATCTGCTTGCATAAGCCGAATGTGTACATCGACTTGTCGGGGTGGTCGCCGAAGTACTTTCCGCCGCAACTGGTGCAGTACGCGAATTCGTTGCTGAAGGAACGGATGCTGTTCGCCTCGGACTTTCCGTTGATTCGCCCCGAGCGCTGGCTGGAGGATTTCCAGAAGGCCGGGTTCAAGCCGGAAGTGCATCAACTGCTGCTCAAGGACAACGCTGTGCGGCTGCTGGGTTTAGGCAAAGCGCCGTCAGAGCAAGCGGCATGAGCGCCGCTATCCAATCGAACTGACTGTTGGGGTAAAGCCATGCAAGCAAAGGGACAGGCGGCGCTCGTCACGGGCGCGGCATCGGGTTTGGGAGCGCAGACAGCGCGAGCGTTGGTGGCGGCGGGCGCGCGCGTGACGCTGCTCGACGTGAACGAGGACGCGGCGCAGGCGCTTGCCGAGGAACTGGGCCACGGCGCGGCGCTCGCACAGCGCTGCGACATCACGGATGCGGCTTCCGTCGAAGCGGCGTTGGACGCGGGCGAACGTGCGCACGGCGCGGCGCGCATCCTGGTGAACTGCGCGGGCATCGGCGGCGCGAAGCGCTTGGTCGGGCGTGACGGATCGGCGATGCCGCAGGAGGATTTCGCGCGCATCATCAATGTGAACCTGCTTGGCACGTTCAACGTGATTCGTTTGGCGGCGGCGCGCATGACGCGAGCGGAGCCGCTGAAAGATGACGAGCGCGGCGTGATTGTCTGCACGGCTTCGGTCGCGGCATACGACGGACAAGTGGGGCAGGCTGCCTATGCCGCTTCGAAGGGCGGCTTGGTATCGCTGACGCTGCCCCTGGCGCGCGACCTTGCACAGTACGGCGTGCGGGTGGTGACGATCGCGCCGGGCCTTTTCTTGACGCCTTTGCTGTACGCGCTGCCGGAAGAGGTGCAGCAATCGCTGGCCGCGTCGATTCCGTTTCCGAAGCGCCTCGGCAAGCCGGAAGAGTTCGCGGACCTTGCCATGCACGTAGTCAGCAACGTTGCATTGAACGGCGAGGTCATTCGCCTTGACGGGGCATTGCGGATGGCTCCGCGCTGACTCCTACGCGATGGTCGACGACCGAGTCGAATGCAGAAACTGCTCGACAAACGCCTTGGTGATGGGGGGCAATGTTCTTCCGCGTTTTTTGATCAACGCGATGGGGCGAACAAACGCTGCGCCCCCGATCGATCGGGCGACAAGATCGGGTTCAGCAAGCACTTCGCGCGCCGTCGCCGGCAGGATTGTGACGCCGAGACCGCCGCGCACCATCGCGACCGCCGTCATCATGTAAGTCGGCTCGCAGGCGATCTCCGGCACGCAGCCGGCGTCTTCGAGCGCCGTATCGACCACGCTGCGAACGCTCGTGCCTTGTGCCGTGAGCACGAGCGGCGAGCGCGCGACGTCGCTGATGGACACACGCCGCTTGCGCGCGAGCGCGTGCGTTTTCGGGCACACGACCACCAGCCGGTCTGCGCCTTCGTACAGTACTTCAAGCGAAGCGTCGAACGCATCGCCGCCCGTCAGGCCGATATCGGCTTCTTCGTTGCGCACGAGCGTATTCACGCTGCTCGCGACCACGTCGCGAATCTGAAAGGCCGCCTGCGGCACGCGCTTTCTGAACGCCTGGATCAGATCGGGCAGCGCGCTCGCCGCGAAGGTCGGCAGACACGCGAGCCGCACGGTTCCGCTCGTTCCCTCGCCGAGCGCGCGGGCGTCGCGCAGCACGCGCTCCATATCGTCGAGCGAGCGTTGCAGCAGCGGCAGCAATTCGCGGCCCGTTTGCGTGAGCGCCACACTGCGGCTGTTGCGGTCGAACAGGCGCGCGCCGACGGTTTCTTCTAGCCGCCGTATCTGCACCGTCAGCGCCGGTTGCGACAGATGCAGCCGCGAGGCGGCCCGCGTGAAGCTACCCGCCACCGCCACCGTGACGAATGCACGGATTTCCCGAAGATTCAGATCCATAATAGTTCGTGATTACTGCGATCAAATCATTTCAATTGTGTTATCGCTGGATCGAACTTACGCTGAAAACCATTAAATGACAAGACTGGAGACACGAACATGCTGCCTTTACTGGGGCTCGTCACGATTGCCGTTCTGCTCGGCGCCATTCTCTCGAAGCGCATGTCGCCGCTCGTCGCGCTCATCATCGTGCCGATTGCGGCATCGTTGATTGGCGGCTTCGGCTTGCAGACCAGCAAGTTCGTCGTCGATGGGCTGAAGAGTCTCGCGCCGGTGGTCGGCATGTTCGTGTTCGCGATCCTGTACTTCGGCACGATCACCGACGCGGGCACGCTCGATCCCATCATCGACCGCATTCTTCGCGCGGTCGGCACGCGGCCGACGCGCATCGTAATGGGCACGACGCTGCTCGCGCTGCTGATCCATCTCGATGGCTCGGGCGCTGTGTGCTTTCTCGTCACGATTCCGGCGATGCTGCCGCTCTATGAGCGCCTGAAAATGGACAAGCGCGTGCTGGCAGCGGCTGTGTCGCTGGCGGCAGGCATCAACTTCCTGCCGTGGACGGGGCCGATGATCCGCGCGTCCGCATCGCTGCATCTGCCCGTATCCGCGCTGTTCAATCCGCTGATTCCGGTGCAGGCGATCGGCCTCGTGTTCGTGTTCGGCGCGGCGTACTGGCTCGGGCGGCGCGAAGAAAAGCGCCTCGGCATGTCGAACACGGACGGCGGAATACCGATGCCGAAGCGCGAGTTGACGCCGGAAGAACAGGCGTTGCGACGCCCGCGAAATTTCTGGTTCAACATCGTGTTGACCGTGGTCGTGCTCGGCACGATGGTGGTCATGGGCGAGAAGATTCCACCCGCCATCATGTTCATGGTTGGCCTGTGCATCGCGCTGATGGTGAACTACCCGAATGTCGAGATGCAGAGAAAGCGCATCGACGCGCATGCACGCGCCGCGCTGATGATGGCGGGCATTCTGCTCGCGGCGGGCGTGTTCACCGGGATCATGCAGGGCAGCGGCATGCTGAAGGCGATGGCGCAGGCAGCCGTGGGCTTCGTGCCGCCCTCGATGGCGGGCCACATCCCCGTCGTGCTCGGCCTGCTGTCGATGCCGCTCAGCATGCTGTTCGACCCCGATTCGTTCTATTTCGGCGTGCTGCCCGTGATCGCGGAAGTGGCGGGGCAACTCGGCGTGCCGGCCGTGCACGTGGGGCAGGCCGCGCTGCTCGGGCAGATGACGACGGGCTTTCCCGTCAGTCCGCTGACGCCCGCGACCTTTCTCGTGGTCGGCCTGTGCGGGATCGAGCTGGCCGAGCACCAGAAGTTCACGTTTCCGCTGCTGTTCGGCGCGTCGATCGTGATGACGATTGCGTGCGTCGTGCTCGGCATTTTTTCGTTGTGAGTTTCATTCGATGGTGGTGTGGCAATGACAGCAAATACAGGCGGGGCACGTGAGCGTCGTGCACGGCGTCTCGTTAGAATCGGCGCCGGCGCGGGCTATTCGGGCGACCGTATCGAGCCCGCGGTCGAACTCGCGGAGCACGGCAAGCTCGACTATCTCGTGTTCGAATGTCTCGCTGAACGGACCATTGCGATAGCGCAGCAAGCGAAGCGCAAAGATCCGCAGCTTGGCTACGATCCGCTCCTTGAAGCGCGCATGCGCGCGGTGCTGCCCGTTGCCATGCGCAACGGCGTGCGCATTGTCTCGAACATGGGCGCTGCCAACCCCTATGCCGCCGCGCAAAAGACAGCACAGATCGCGCGCGCGCTCGGCCTGAACGGTTTGAAGATCGCGGCGGTGAGCGGCGACGATGTGCTCGATCTCGTGCTGCAAGGCGAATTCCGTTTCGAGGAGTCCGGCGACGCGGTCGCCGCCTACCGCGAGCGCATCGTGTCGGCGAACGCGTACCTGGGAGCCGCGCCCATCGTCGCGGCGCTCGATGCAGGCGCGGATATCGTGCTCACGGGCCGAGTCGCCGATCCGTCGCTGTTCACCGCGCCGCTGATTCACGAGTTCGGCTGGCGCATGGACGATTGGACGACGCTGGGGCAGGCGACCGTCGTCGGGCATTTGCTGGAGTGCGCAGGACAGGTCACGGGCGGCTACTTCGCGGACCCCGGCTACAAGGACGTGCCGAATCTCGCGCGCCTCGGTTTTCCGATCGGCGAGGTGGCGGAGGACGGTTCGGTAACGATCACGAAGGTGCCGCATACGGGCGGCCGTGTCAGCGCGGCAACGTGCAAGGAACAGCTGCTCTACGAGATTCATGATCCGAGCCGTTATCTGCAACCGGATGTCGTCGCCGATTTCACGGAGGTCGAGGTGATGGAAGAAGCTACCGACCGCGTGCGCGTGACAGGCGGCCGCGGCACTGAGCGCACGCAGACGCTGAAGGTGTCGGTGGCGTATGTCGACGGCTTCATCGGTGAAGGGCAGATTTCATATGGCGGGCCGGGCGCAGTCGCGAGAGCGCGCCTCGCGCTCGATATCGTACGCGAACGGCTTGCATTGACGGGTGTGGACGCGAGTGAACTGCGTTTCGATCTGATCGGCGTCGATTCGCTTTATGGCGAGACGGCAGGCGCGGAGCGCAACGAGTCATACGAAGTGCGCGTGCGCGTTGCGGGCCGCACGGCGACGGCGGAAGAAGCACTGCGCGTCGGCAACGAAGTCGAAACGCTCTATACCAACGGACCGGCGGGCGGTGGTGGTGTCACGAAGTCGACGCGCGAAGTGCTCGCGGTGCAGTCGGTATTGCTGCCGCGTGCCGATGCAAAGCCGGCATTCACTTTTGTGGAGGCGTGATATGAAGCTACGTGACCTCGCACATTCGCGCACGGGCGACAAGGGCAATACGCTGAACGTGTCGGTGATCTGTCACGATCCGCGTCACTATGAACATCTGCGCGCGCACTTGAGCGCCGAAAGCGTGAAGGCCTGGCTCGGGGACATCGTGCACGGCGACGTGGTGCGCTACGAACTGCCGCGACTGGCGTCGTTCAATTTCGTACTCGGTGATGCGCTGGGCGGAGGCGTCACGCGTTCGCTCGCCATCGACGCACATGGGAAATCGATTAGTTCGGTCTTGCTTGGCATTGAGGTCGCTGAACTGAACGTCCAGAGCTGACGAGGCTAAGGCTTGACCGTCAATGACCTGGCTCATCTTCGGCACGGCCGTCGCGCCGGCCACCAGGAGCAACCCGGCTATCTTGAATGCATCGAGAAGGTGATCGAAGGCGGCGACCGGGAAATGCGGATATCCCAAATAGAAAGGTTCATCGAGGATTACGGGGGAACGCAGCGCGAATCTTGAGGAAGAGGTATTCCTCGTCGCGGTACCCGTAAGCTCGACGCTTGATGACACTTGAGAAAACAACCGCGCAGTGATGTCGGACTTTATACCGCGCAATGAACCTGTCACGGCAGTCGTTAAAAAAGAGGTTCGTCAGAAAAAAGAAAGGCCCGCCGAACAAAAACTGTCCGGCGGGCAAAACCAGAATCACATCCTCACGATCGGCTTGATCGTTCTACCTTCGAGCGAATCCGCAATAGCGTCATTGATCTGCTCGAGCTCATAGAACTTGACCATGCGATCAAACGGGAACATTCCAAGTGCGTGAAGCTTGATCAACGTCGGAATAAACGTCTCCGGCGTCGACTCCCCTTCGACGATTCCCATCAACCGCCGCCCGCCGCTCATGAAATGAACTTCATCGAGCACGATTTCGGTTCCAGGCGCGGAAGCGCCAAGCACCCCGCACGTGCCGCGAGGCGCGAGACTATCGGCGGCTTGGCGAATGACCTTGGATGCTCCAGTGGTATCGAGCGCGTAGTCGATCCCATACCCGGTCAACCCGATCAGCGAAGCCACCACGTCGTCGCGAGAGGGATTGAACGTATGCGTAGCGCCAACGCTGCGCGCGAAATCGAGCCGCTCGTCATGCAAATCGATGGCAACGATGGTAGTGGCTCCAACGACACGTGCCGCCATGACGGCCGACAACCCGACCGACCCCGCGCCGAACACGGCGAATGAAGCCCCCGCGGGCACCCGCAGCGCATTCATCACGGCCCCTGCGCCGGTCTGCACGCCGCACGCGAGCGGCCCGAGCAATTCGAGCGGCGCCTCCTTGGGCACTTTGACCACGTTGCGCTCATGGCAGATCGCATGCGTCGCAAACGACGATTGCCCGAAGAAGTTCGCATGAATCCGCTCGCCATTCTTCGAGAGCGCGCTACTGCCGTCGGTGCGTGCCGCAAAGAAATTGCGCGGAAAAAACGCGTGGCAATAGCTTTGCGCATGAGCCGCGCAAGCAGGGCAACTGCCGCAGGAATCGTAGGTCATGACGACCGAATCCCCCGGCGCGACCTTGGTCACGTTGCGCCCGATGCGCTCGACGATGCCCGCTCCCTCGTGCCCAAGCACCACCGGATGCGGCGTCGGCAACAGCCCGTCGCGCACGACGACGTCGGTATGGCACACGCCCGTCGCCACGACCCGCACGAGGATCTCGTCGTCACGCGGCGCTTCGAGTTCCAGCATTTCAATCGACAGCGGCCCGCCTTTCTCGCGGACTACAGCGGCCTTGATCTTCATTTCTCGTCTCCAGTCAAAACGGCGTGCGCTCTGCCGCTTCCCGCACGGTCACCCATTGCCATTGCGTATATTCGTCGACGTCCGCGGGGCCGCCCATGCTGCCGCCGTTGCCGGAATCGCCCCGCCCGCCGAACGGGTTCACGCACTCGTCGGCGACGGTTTGCCCGTTGATGTGCAGGAGACCGCATTTGAGCCGCTCGCCGATGGCGCTCGCGCGCTGCGCCGACGCGCCGATCACCGCGCAAGAGAGGCCATATTCGGTGCGGTTCGCGAGCGCCACGGCTTCGTCGTCGCTATCGAACGGCGTGATGACGGCAACGGGGCCGAAGATCTCTTCGTCGAACGCGCGCATGCCAGGCTGCACGTTCGACAGCACGGTCGGCTTGTAGAACAGGCGCTCGTGCGTGCCGCCGGCTTCGAGCACGGCGCCGGCTTCCACCGACGCGCGCACGATCGCGTCGCAGTTCTGCAACTGCCGCGCGTTGATCATCGGGCCGAGCGCGACCGTGCCGCTCGCGGGGTCGCCCACGGGCAGGTGGTTGGCCTTCTCGACGAGACGCTTCGTCAGTTCGTCGACGATCTTGCGATGCGCGACGATGCGGCCGGTCGCCATGCAGATCTGCCCCTGATGGAAGAACGCGCCGAACGCCGCGTTGCTGGCGGCGATGTCGAGATCGGCGTCGTCGAGCACGATCAGCGTGTTCTTGCCGCCGAGCTCGAGCGACACCTTCTTGAGGAGACGCCCCGCCAGCTCGCCGACCTTGCGGCCGGCGGCCGTCGAACCCGTGAACGCGATCATGCGGACTTCGGGCGCTTCCACGACCGCCGCGCCCGCGTCGGCGTCGCCCGGCAGCACTTGCAGCACGCCCGGCGGCAAGCCGGCCTCCTCGAAAGCCCGCGCGATCACGAAGCCGCCGCTGATGGGCGTCTGCGGGTCGGGCTTGAGCACGACGGCGTTGCCCATCGCGAGCGCGGGCGCGACCGAGCGCATCGAGAGGATCAGCGGGAAGTTGAACGGCGAGATCACGCCGACGACGCCATGCGGCACGCGCCGTGCGTAGCTGTGCTTTCCGGCGGCCGTCGGCAGCACGAGCCCGTGCGGCTGCAGCGGCAGGCCTGCGGCGATGTGCAATTGCGTGGCCGCTTCGGCGACTTCGAGCTGGGCCTTGGCAAGGATGCCGCCGGTTTCGCGCGCGATATAGCGCGCGGTCTGCTCCAGGTCGCGCTCGAACGCGGCAGCGGCGCGGCGCAGGATGGCCGCGCGTTCGCGCGGGGCGAGCGCGGCCCAGGCAGGTTGCGCGGCGGCCGCGGCCTTGGCGGCGCGCGCGACGTCCGCCGCGCGCGCCAGGCCGACCTGGGCGAGCCGCTCGCCGGTGGCCGGCTCGATGACATCCCGTATTTCGGATGCGGTATACCAAATACCATCGGCGCCGCCGAAAAGGCGGCCGGCCCAGCGGCTGTGATCGATGAGCGGTCCCGGCTGACTGTCTGCCATGTCGTGTGTCTCCGTCTTTGATGTCGATGTCAATGCGGCGCATCGTTGCCCGCACGGCGCCTGATAACGCAAGGGGTATGCCATCCGCGCGGCCGGACCCGATTGCTGTGCCGCGCCACGATGCGCGCGGCGCCGGCCGGCCGTGAGTATGGCGGCTTTCGGGCGCGCGCCGCATGCATGCGGATGCTGCTTTGCAGCGGCTTCTCCGGGTGAGCCGCAGCTTGCGGATTTGATAAAAGTTATATCAAATAATTAATATTGAATTTGATCATTTCATCAAATAACGATTCGGCGGCGACCGCGCGACGGCCGCCCCGCTTGAAGGAGACCGCATGAACGCGCCATACGACGCTCACTTTGGTTCGCTGCCCCCGGAGGGCGTGGAGGCTTCTCTCGGTGCGGCCAACAGCATGACGCCTCAGCCTTGTGCCGATCCATCGCGGGTCTCGCTCGCCGACGCCGCGCGCTTGTCGGGTGCGTTGCTGCAGAGGGGCGACAGCGCGGAGTTCGACACCGGCGCGGCGCCGACGCTCGCCGATCTGGCCGAGTGCCTGTTCTTCTCGCCCGGCGATGGGCGTATCTGGCTCAACGACCAGCGCATGCTGCTGCTGCATAGCGCCGCGTTCGGCACGTTGCGGCGCGAGCTGATCGATTGCGTCGGCGTCGAGCGTGCGCGACGGCTTCTGACGCGCGCGGGATACGCGTCGGGCGCGCGCGACGCCGAGTTGGTCAGGCAGCGCTGGCCTGCGGCCGACGGTGCGTCGATTCTCGCGGCGGGTACGCGTCTGCATGCGCTCGAGGGCGTCGTCAAGGTCGAGCCCGTGCACTTTTCCTTCGATGCCGCAACGGGCCGCTACGACGGCGAGTTCCACTGGCATCACTCGTCCGAGGCCGACGAGCACATCGCGGCGTATGGCATCGGCACCGAGCCCGCGTGCTGGATGGAGCTCGGCTACGCGATGGGCTACGTCACGGGCCTGACGGGGACGCTGGTGGTGTTCCGGGAGATCGAGTGCCGCGCGATGGGCAGTGCGGTGTGCCGCGTCATCGGCCGCAACGCGGCGCGCTGGGACGATGTGGCGGACGACTTGCGCTACCTGGATCTGCCGGCGCAAGCGGCGGGGGATGGCATCGCACAGACGGCGCGGCGGCAAGCAGCGGCTCTCGACAAGACCGCAGACGCGCAAAGCTCCGCCCATCCGGCAGGACATCCCGGCCTCGTCGGCCGTTCCGCCGCGTTCGCCGCGTCCTGCGATGCGCTGAGGCGCGTGGCCCCGACCGACACGGCCGTGCTGCTCACCGGCGAATCCGGCGTCGGCAAGGAGCTGTTCGCGGCGACGCTGCATCGCCAGAGCCGGCGCGCGGGGCGCGCCTTCGTCGCGGTGAACTGCGCGGCGCTGCCCGATACGCTCATCGAAGCCGAGCTGTTCGGCGTCGAGCGCGGCGCGTTCACGGGCGCGCAGCAAACGCGCGCGGGGCGCTTCGAGCGCGCCTCGGGCGGCACGCTGTTTCTCGACGAGATCGGCAGCCTGCCGTATCCCGCGCAAGGCAAGCTGCTGCGCGCGCTGCAGGAGCGCGAGATCGAGCGGGTGGGCGGGGGACAGACGCTTTCCGTCGACGTCCGCGTGATCGCCGCGACCAACGTCGACTTGCGCGAGGAAGTGAGGCGCGGACGTTTCCGCGAGGACCTGTTTTTCCGGCTCAACGTGTTCCCGATCGTGATTCCGCCGCTGCGCGAGCGGCGTGACGACATCGCGCTCCTGATCGAAAGCTTCCTCCAGCAATTCTGCCGCGAGCACGGCCGCTCGACGCCGGGCATCACGCAGCGGGCGCGCCGGACGCTCCTGAATTACACGTTCCCCGGCAACATCCGCGAGCTGCGCAACATGATGGAGCGCGGCGTGATCGCGGTCGACGACGGGCAGCCGATCGATCTTCCGCATCTGTTCCGGCACGAGCCGCTGCCGGCGGCCGAATTGTATTCGGTCAGCGACGGCGCGCTGAAGATCGAGCCGTTCGGGCAGGCGGCTTCGGCAAGCGTGCCGGTGGCGGAGCGGCGGGACGCCGCACCTGCTGCGGGCGCGGCGCCGATGTCGATCGACGCTCTCGAAGAGCAGGTTTTGGCCGATGCGCTCGCACGCGCACGCGGCAACGTTTCGGCGGCGGCGCGGCTCGTCGGCCTGACGCGCGCGCAGTTCGCTTACCGGATCAAGAAGCGCGGCGGCGCGGGTTGAGCAAACGGCTTTTTCGGGCGGCGAATGCGCATACTTGTTTACCCTGATTCGCCGCTAAAGCAGTGTTCAGTTCGAGATCGTTGTATACAATAAAATCAAGCCACATCGCTCGGCATTCCACGGCGAAAGTGTGCATCCACGAAAAATCCCCAGTATTAAGGCGATTTCTGGCAATCAGCCAGCGGTGCGGTGCATCTCAGTGTTTGAGTTTTGATTGAAATTGTATACATTGGAGGGGGTATGTTCCTGAAGAACACCTGGTACGTCGCCTGCACGCCAGACGAGATCGAAGGCAAGCCGCTTGGCCGCCGCATCTGCAACGAGAAGATGGTGTTGTTCCGCGGTCCCGATGGCGCTGTCGCCGCGCTCGAAGATTTCTGTCCTCATCGCGGCGCGCCGCTGTCGCTCGGTTTCATGCGCGACGGCCAGCTCGTGTGCGGCTACCACGGCCTCGTGATGGGCGCGGAAGGCAAATGCGCATCGATGCCGGGCCAGCGCGTCGGCGGCTTTCCGTCGATCCGCCGTTACCCCGCGGTCGAGCGCTACGGCTTCATCTGGGTCTGGCCCGGCGACCCGGCGCTCGCCGATCCCGCGAAGATCCATCACCTGGAGTGGGCCGATAACCCCGAATGGGCGCACGGCGGCGGCCTCTATCACATCCACTGCGACTACCGGCTGATGATCGACAACCTGATGGATCTCACGCACGAGACCTATGTGCACGCGTCGAGCATCGGCCAGGCCGAGATCGAAGAAGCGCCGCCGCAGACCAAGGCCGAAGGCGAGAGCGTCGTCACGAGCCGCTTCATGGAGAACATCATGCCGCCGCCGTTCTGGGCCGCGGCGCTGCGCGGCAACGGCCTCGCCGATGACGTTGCCTGCGACCGCTGGCAAATCTGCCGCTTCGCGCCGCCGAGCCACGTGATGATCGAAGTGGGCGTCGCGCATGCGGGCAAGGGCGGCTACCACGCGGCGCCGGAGCACAAGGCGTCGAGCATCGTCGTCGACTTCATCACGCCCGAAACGGAAACCTCGATCTGGTATTTCTGGGGCATGGCGCGCAACTTCAAGCCCGAAGACACGGCGCTCACCGAGAAGATCCGCGAGGGCCAGGGCAAGATTTTCGGCGAGGATCTCGAGATGCTCGAAGCGCAGCAGCGCAATCTGCTCGCCCATCCCGAGCGCAATCTGCTGAAGCTCAACATCGATGCGGGCGGCGTGCAGTCGCGCCGGATTCTCGAACGGCTGATCGCCGAAGAGCGGCAGGCTGCCGCCGCCGTTGCTGCTGTTGCGTCATGAGAGGGGGCGAGCATGCAAGTCAGAATCGCCCGTAAATTCCAGGCCGCAACCGATATCTGCGCATTCGAGCTTGTCAGTGCCGACGGCCGCGCGTTACCCCCGTTCACAGCGGGTGCGCATGTCGACGTCCGCGTTGGCGGCGGCATCGTCCGTCAGTATTCGCTGTGCAACTCGCCGAGCGAAACGCATCGCTATCTGATCGCGGTGCTGCGCGACGCGAATTCGCGCGGCGGATCGGTGGCGATGCATGCGCTCGAAGAGGGCGGCTTGCTCGAGATCGGCGAGCCGAAGAATCATTTCCCGTTGAACGAACGCGCAGGGCATTCGCTGCTGCTCGCGGGCGGCATCGGCGTGACGCCGATTCTCGCGATGGCCGAGGCGCTCGCCGCGAACGGCGCATCGTTCGAGATGCACTACTGCACGCGAAACGCCGCGCGCACGGCGTTTCGCGAGCGGCTTGGCGAGGCCAGTTTCGCCGGTCGCGTTCATCTATACTTCGACGACGCTCGCGACGGCGAGGCTCGTCTCGATCTCGCCGCGCTCTTCGCATCGCGCGCGCTCGACACGCATCTCTACGTATGCGGCCCGGCCGGGTTCATCGCCGCGGTGATGGGGGCCGCGAAAGCGGCAGGCTGGGACGATGCGCGCGTGCATCGCGAGTTCTTCGCGGCTGGGCCGCAGGAAGGCGGCAACGATGGCGCGTTCCAGGTCAAGCTGTCGACGAGCGGCCGCTTGATCGAAGTCGCGCCGGACGTGACGGTGGCTGCCGCACTCGCCGCCGCGGGCGTCGATTTGCCGACGTCGTGCGAGCAGGGTGTCTGCGGCACGTGTCTCACTCGCGTGCTGTCGGGCGAGCCCGATCATCGCGACGTCTACTTGACGGATGAAGAGAAGGCCGCGAACGATCAGTTCCTGCCGTGCTGCTCGCGCTCGAAGTCCCCGGTCCTGGTGCTGGATCTGTGACCGTTGGCGTCGATCGAGGCGCGAGGGAAGCACGTACGCGGCTTGAAACGATCGAATCGAGGGATCAGATGGAGCAACACGACACGATGCCTGGCGATGCCGCTGCATCGGGGGCATCGTCGCAAACAGTCAAGGCGCAGCTCGGCCTGCGCGAGCTGATTCTCGCGGGCGAACTCGCGCCCGGCGCGCGCATTACCGAGCTGTGGGCGGTGGACCGTCTCGGCATGTCGCGCACGCCAGTGCGCGCGGCGTTGATGCGCTTGCAGGACGAGGGACTGCTCGAAGCCGTGCCGTCGGGCGGCTACGCGGTGCGCTCGTTCAGCGGCGCCGAGCTCTACGATGCGATCGAAGTGCGCGGCACGCTCGAAGGGCTGGCCGCGAGGCTCGCGGCGGAGCGGGGCGTCGATCCCGCGCTGATGGCGTCGCTGCGCGATTGCGTGGCGGATATCGATGCGTTGCTCGAAGATCCGCCGATGACCGAAGCCAAGTTTTCGCAATACGTCGAGCTCAACGAGCGGTTTCATCGCTTGCTGGCGTCGGCGTGCAACAGCAGCGTCGTCGAGCGTCAGCTTGCGAAAGCGATGGCGCTGCCGTTCGCGTCGCCTAGCGGGTTCGTCAAGGTGCAGGCTGTCGCGCCCGACGCGTATCAAGTGCTCGTCGTCGCGCAGGCTCAGCATCGCGCGGTGCTCGATGCGATCGAGCGCCGCGAAGGCGCGCGCGCCGAGGCGCTGATGCGCGAGCATGCGCGCATCGCGCACCGCAATCTGGAGAACGCGCTGAAGAATCAGTCGGCGCTGTCGCAGTTGTTTGGGGCCAATCTCATTCGGCAATGGGGGGCGGAGGTTTGAGATGCTAAGGAGCGCGAGTTTGAGGCTTTCGTAAAACTTGAATTCGCGGCGGTCCGTATGGTCCGTCCCTCCCCGGGACCGGGGTCACTTTGGTCTTGCCCAAAGTAACCAAAGGCGTGTCCTCGGCGGACGGCCTTGGCCCGTTAGCACTCAGTTCTGTCAGCGATAGCGGTCTAGGGCAAGCGTCACCGCTCGCCGCGCGTCCCGTTAGCACGCGGCACGGGGTTGCGCTGCGTCGAAACAAAGCAAGCGCATCAGTTTGGCGACGCCGCATGTTGACTACGATTGAGAACAAGCACGAGCGCACGGCGCAGCATCGCAAGACAAACGTCTTTGGGCCTTGCCTGACCATCAGTATTGATTTGATTCGACTCTGCGCAATTCCGTGCCGCGTGCTAACGGGACGTGCGGCGAGCGGTAACAGTGGCCCCAGGACGATACCGCGAACAGGACTGAGTGCTCTTCGGCCGAGGCCGTCCGCCCAGGACACGCCTTTGGTTACTTTGGGCAAGACCAAAGTGACCCCGGTCCCGGGGAGGGACGGACCATACGGACCGCCGCGATATCAAAGTTTTTGCGAAAACCTAAAAGGCAAGAACAAAAAAACCAAAGCCAGTTTCATCCATCCCGAAAGATGAAGCTATAAGCGCTCAACGCAGGCACCCCGCCAAGATGCGCATAGAGCACCTTCGACCCCTCGGGAAACTCGCCAAGCCGCACCTTGTCGATCATCCCGTGCATCGACTTCCCTTCGTAGACCGGGTCCGTCAGCATGCCTTCGAGGCGCGCGCAAAGCCGGATCGCTTCGAGCGTGCCTTCGTTCGGCAAGCCGTATTCCGGGCCGCCGTAGCGCGTATCGAGCACCACGTCGCGCTCGGTGATGTCGCGTCCGAGATCGACCGCTTCGGCCGTGCGCTTCGCGATCCGCGTGATCTGCTCGCGCGTCGCCTCGGGCTTGGCCGACGCATCGATGCCGATCACGCGGTCGGCGCGTCCGTCCGCCGCGAAGCCGACGACCATGCCGGCCTGCGTGCTGCCCGTCACCGAGCAGACGACGATGTAGTCGAACTTGAAGCCGAGCTCGGCCTCCTGCTGGCGCACTTCCTCGGCAAAGCCGACAAAGCCGAGGCCGCCGAGCGGATGATCGGAGCAGCCCGCCGGAATCGCGTACGGCTTGCCGCCCGCCTGGCGCACGCTTTCGAGCGCGTCTTCCCAGCTCTTGCGAAAGCCGATGTCGAACCCGTCCGGCACGAGGCGCACGTCCGCGCCCATGATGCGCGACATCTGGATGTTGCCGACGCGGTCGTACACGGCGTCGGAGTAGTTGACCCAGTTCTCCTGAACGAGGACGCACTTCATCCCGAGATGCGCGGCGACGGCCGCGACCTGTCGCGTCTGGTTCGATTGAATGCCGCCGATGGAAACGAGCGTGTCGCAGCCTTGGGCGAGCGCATCGGGAATCAGGTATTCGAGCTTGCGGGTCTTGTTGCCGCCGAAGGCGAGGCCGCTGTTGCAGTCGTCGCGCTTGGCGTAGAGCTGGACTTTGCCGCCCAGGTGTTCGCTCAGGCGTTT
The DNA here is from genome assembly GCF_005144415.1 of Trinickia terrae. Classification (GTDB taxonomy): domain Bacteria; phylum Pseudomonadota; class Gammaproteobacteria; order Burkholderiales; family Burkholderiaceae; genus Trinickia_A; species Trinickia_A terrae. The sequence goes on from NZ_SWJE01000001.1 coordinate 281,156, forward strand.
GAGCGGCTGAATGGGAGTCGGGCCGAACGTGAGCGGGTAGCGGGGGAATCGTTGCAGATTCATGACGTGTCTCCTCGGTGGGTCGCAATGGAGACAATGATAGGGACGTTGCCGGGAAATGAGGTTGCGAAATAAATTTCGTCGACGTACTTTGGATCTACATGAAGCTGTATTGGCCTAATTAAATTTCTCAAGATGAATCATGTGCGCAATAAAGAAACGCAGCGAACTCGCCGATGACACCGGCATGCTCCAGCAGCTCGACCGCATCGACCGCGCGATCCTCAAGCAGCTTCAGAACGACGCCTCGATCTCGAACGTCAGCCTCGCGGCGAAGGTGAAGCTGAGCGCGCCCGCCTGCCTGAGGCGCGTGGAGCGCTTAAAGGAAATGGGGCTGATACGAGGCGTGGTGGCGCTGCTCGACCCGAAGGCGCTCGGGGCCGGCATGCTCGTCGTGATCGGGGTGGTGCTCGACCGCTCGACACCCGAGTCGTTCGCCGAGTTCGAGAAGGCGGCGCAAAAGGTGTCCGGCTGCATGGAGTGCCACGTCGTGACCGGCGAGTTCGACTACTTCATGCTGGTGCGCACGCGCGACAGCGAAAGCTTCAACCGCCTCCACGCGGAGCAACTGCTGTACTTGCCCGGCGTGCGGCAGATCCGCAGCTTCATGGTGCTCAAGGAGATCCTCTCGACGACGAAGTTTCCGCTGTAATGTCCGTTGCATGCGCGCCCATTGCCTACAATCCATTCACGCGCACGGCGATTTCGCACGCAGCAGGGAAGCAGTCGCGGACCCGCTTTGCGCGATTTCTGTTTTCGTCGCAAGGAGGGCTGCCATGGCGACTTATGTGATCCTCGCTAAATTCACGGATCAAGGCATCAAGACCGTGAAGAACACCCCGAAAAGGGCCGCTCAAGTGGCGGAAATGGCCACGGGCTTCGGCTGCAAAGTGACGAACGTCTACTGGACGCTGGGCGAATATGACGTCGTCGTCACCCTGGATGCGCCTGACGATCAAAGCCTTTGCGCCCTGGGCATGGCGATCGGCGCGCAGGGCAACGTCCATACGCAAACGCTGCGTGCGTTCACGAAGGATGAAATCGGCGCGATCGTCGCCAAGCTGCCGTAACGCGCGTTCGCGCAACTCCACTCAACCGCTTTCGTTGCCGCGCGCCCTACACTCGCGCGGCTTTTCTGTCATGGAGGTCACGATGAATGTCGCAACTCAAGCCGATGTGAAGGCGTTCGTGCAGACGGCCGAGCAGGCCGGCGGATTCGTCTGGGTAATTTCGCTCGTCGATTTCGCGGCGCGTGAAGTCAAGCGCGCATTGGTGTCGGACGAATCGTATTCGACGCCGGCGGCAGCCAGGGATGCCGGCGTCGCGCGCCTGGCCGCGCTGGCGGCGGATCGGCAGGCGCATGGCTAGACCTTCCTTGTTTTTACGCCACGACATACTAATTTGAACGGTATGAGGGTCGGAAAGAGGAGGCTGTCATGTCCTCGACGCAACGCGCTCCAGGTGCCCCTTTTGGTGCATCGGTCGAAGCCGGCAGTTTTCGCGTGACCCGGCCGCAAAGCGCCGGCGATGTGATGGGGTGGCTGCGGCAGCATGATGTCCAGATCGTCGATCTGAAATTCACGGACTTGCCGGGCCTCTGGCAGCATTTCTCGATCACGCTGCCCGAAGTGCATCCCGACCTCTTCAGCGCGGGCATCGGTTTCGACGGCTCGTCGATTCGCGGCTTCCAGGAGATTCACGAATCCGACATGCTGCTCAGGCCCGACCCTTCCACCGCGTTCATCGATCCGGTTTGCGGCACGCCGACGCTGTCGATGATCTGCGACGTGGTCGACCCTGTGCTGCAACGGCCGTACTCTCGCGATCCGCGCTACGTCGCGAAGAAAGCCGAAAACTACCTGCGCCAGACGGGCATCGCGACCACCTGCTATTTCGGCCCCGAACTGGAGTTCTTCATTTTCGATTCGATCCGTTTCGGGCAGGACCAGCACAGCGGTTTCTACTGCGTTGAATCGGCCGAAGGCGACTGGACGACGGGCCGCGACGAGGGCGCGTACGGCGGCGGCAATCTCGGCTACAAGGCGCGCTACAAAGAGGGCTATTTCCCGGTGCCGCCGCAGGACACGCTGCAGGAGATCCGCTCGGAAATCGCGTTGACGCTGCAACAGGCCGGCGTGCAAGTGGAGGTGCACCACCACGAAGTGGCGACCGCGGGCCAGAACGAAATCGACATGCGTTTCGCGACGCTCACGCGCATGGCCGACAACGTGATGATCTACAAGTACATCTGCAAGAACGTCGCGCGGCGGCACGGCAAGGTGGCGACCTTCATGCCGAAGCCGCTCTTCGCCGACAACGCGAGCGGCATGCATTGCCACCAGAGCCTCTGGAACGACGACGTCAATCTCTTCTACGACGCGCACGGCTGGGCGCTGACCTCGGAGGCCTGCCGCTGGTACATCGGCGGCTTGCTGCAGCATGCGCCTGCGCTGATGGCGTTCTGCGCGCCGTCGACGAATTCGTACAAGCGTTTGGTGCCGGGCTACGAGGCGCCCGTGAACCTGGCGATGTCGCAGCGCAACCGCTCGGCAGCCGCGCGCATTCCGATGTATTCGGATTCGCCGAAGGCGAGGCGCGTCGAATTCCGCTGCCCGGACCCTTCGGCGAACGCGTACCTCGCTTTCGCGGCGATGCTGATGGCCGGCATCGACGGCATCGAAAACAAGATCGACCCGGGGCCGCCGCTCGATCGCAACATCTACGACTTGCCGCCTGAGGAGGCGAAGAACATCCGCCAGGTGCCGGGTTCGCTGGAGGCATCGCTCGCGGCGCTCGAAGACGATCGCGCGTTCCTGCTCAAAGGCGAGGTGTTCACCGAGGACATCGTCGAGACCTGGATCGACTACAAGCGCAAGCACGAAATCGATCCGGTCAAGCTGCGCCCGCATCCATGGGAGTTTTACTTGTACTTCGATATTTGATGACCTCTGCGCGCGACGCCGTCGCTGCGGAACGGCCCGCAGCCACGGCGTCGCGCGGCAAGCAACGCGAACGCGCTGTTACTGGTCCTCTGTCGAGATGAACGCCATGCCGTGCGGGCTGACCATATTGGTCGCGAGCGGCAGGAGCGCGCCGCTGCTCATGTCGAGCTGGCCGACATAAGCCGGCACCGCCGGCACGCCGTTCGCAGCGGGTACGCCCGTCGACGCGGAGAATGCCGCGTCTTTCTGCCAGACGTTCGAGGTGATCTTGTAGATCTTGTTTGCCTTCGTGTCCGACACCAGCAGGTAGCCCTTTCGTGAGGAGGCGAATACCGTGTCGTCGATCTGCACGTTGCCGAGCAGCGGCAGGTATTGCGGCTCGGTGCCCGGGCCGCGCCACACGATGAGCTGGCCATCTCCCTGATCGTCGAGCAGGATGTCGCCCGACGGCGTCGTCGTCATCGAATCCGGGTCGGTCAGGTTGAGCCGCGTCACGTTGCCAAACGGAATGTTGGCGGCGGCAGGCATGCCGGAGAACACGGCGGAGACTTCGATCGTGCCGTTCGACTCGAGGATCGCCCGCACGATCGAGGGACCGTTGTTGTGGCCGCTCGCGTCGAGAGTGGGATTGGATGCGCTCAAGTAGGCTTGGCCGTCCTTGAATACGATGTCGTCGTAACCGCCACCGTGCGGCGGCTTGCCGAAGACATAGCGCGTGGTCCTGCCCGTCGACGAGTCGATCGTGACGAGGTTCGCATTCGCGTCCTCGTTTTGCACCGCCCAGATCTCGCGGTTGTAGGGATTGACCTTCAGGCCGTCGTTGTGTCCCGCTACGGTAATGCTCCTCAGGACATTGCCGTCTCTCGAGTATTCGACTATCTGGCTTTGCGCGTTGCCGGAACCATCCGGCGCGCCTCCGTTTGCATAGGCGATCCAGATGTGGTTATCGATCACGGCGATCGAGTCCGGCGCACTGGAGCCGGCGGGAGGCGAGGCGAAGACGCTGATGGTGAAGCCCGGCGTGGTGACCGGACCCGATGGCGTTTGCGCAGCGGCGCCGCCGGCCGCGAAACAGAAAGCGGCGAATGCCAGCGTGGTGCGATTCAAAATGCGGCTGCTTGAAACAAGCGGTCGAATGCGACGCATGTTTTGCTCCTGGGACGTTGACGCGATTGGGGGGACGGACATGTAGGACGGATCGGCCGTAATGGGCAGTAACGATGCGTAAGTTATGGAAGCATTCGAATGTGACTGAGGGGTGACGTGTGCGGAAAGAAAATCAACAAAAAATCGCTCGCGGAGCGGTTGAACAACCGTATGGATTTCGGCCGGTTCGGGGACGCTGAATGACAACGGACTTCGCCGCAAATAAGGCGGCACAGCGCAAGGGTTACGCACCGTCGCCGATACTCGCCGAGGTGGATTCAGTCCACGTGATCGGTTGAATCCGGCAAGCCGAATGACTGAACGCAAATGAAAAAGACTTGTATGAAAAGACGTGGCGCCCGGTTTTTTTCATGCCGATTTTTGTTGCCGGTATTCTTTTGGCGGAGGGCGGCACGGCCAGCGATGTTCAAGCGGCCGTGCCGGGCGTCACCGTTACGCCGCTCGCGCATACCACCCATTCGTGGGACGGCGGCCAATACACGCACTATCCGCAGGGCGTTCCGCTCGTCGATGTGCAGCGCGTCTATATTCCCGCGCACACGGTGCCGCCGTGGCATACCCACGCAGTTGTCAACGCTGTTTACCTTTTGAGTGGTGTGGAAGGGTTGCCGTTGCGTACTCTCGTTAAAAACTGATTTTCAAGGAATATGGCATGTCGGAAATTTCCGTTGTCGCTGTCAATGTTGCAAAGGCGGGTAAGGAAGATGAACTGGCCGCTCTGCTGTCTGGTCTCATTGCGCCTACTGCGAACGATGCGGGCATGATCCGATACGAACTGCATCGCGATCTGGACGACCCTGGCATCTTCGTATTTCATGAGATATGGGAGAGCCGCAAGGCATTGGATGCTCACTTGAGCACCGAGCATATCGCGAGGTACCGGCAACTCTCGCCGGACCTCGTTGAACGTAAGGAATTGTTCATCACCGCAAAAATTGGCTGATTGCACATGCCTCCTCACATGCGTTCCCCCGATGGCGCAGGCATGCTGCAAACGGCTCCGTCCAACCCAAGTGCGCAATCGGGCTCGAGCGCCGTTCCCAACTCGAGCACTCGATCGTTCGGCCAGTCGCTGCTGGCCATGCTGGGTATCGGCCTCGTCAACATGCTGGTGGCGCTCGATCAAACCACCGTCAGCACGGCGCTTCCTTCGATTGTCGCCACGCTGAACGGGTTCGGGTATTACACGTGGATCGCGAGCGCTTATCTTCTGGCGCAGGTCATTGCGGTGCCGATCTTTGGCCGGCTGGGGGATTACTACGGGCGCAAGCCGTTCGTCCTCGCGGCCATCGCAACGTTCACCATCGCGTCCGCGCTTTGCGCGGCGGCTCCCACGATGGGCGCGTTGATCGCGGCGCGCGCGTTGCAGGGCATTGGCGCGGGCATGATGACCGGAACCGCCTTTGCGTCCATTCCCGATCTGTTCCCGGATCCGAAGGCGCGCACGCGCTGGCAAGTCGTGCTTGCCGCGGCTTACGGCATCGGCACGTCAGCCGGTCCGTCCCTGGGCGGTTTCCTGACCGATCACTCCGGCTGGCGTTCGACCTTCCTGATCAATCTTCCCGTGGGATTGGTGGCCGCATGGTGCGTTCGGCGCTATCTTCCGCGCTTTGTGCCGGCCGCGCGCGGGGCTGTGCGGATCGATTACCTCGGCGCGCTGCTTCTCTCGCTCTCGCTTGCGTGCCTGCTGCTTGCCTTTGGCGAGGTGCAAAGCGCCGCGTTCCTGCCGCCGAGAGCGATCGTGATCGCCTGTCTGCCGGTGCTGTTAGGCCTGTTCTATGCCTGCGAAAAACGCGCTATCGCGCCGATCGTACCGCTAGGCTTGCTGCACAACCGGCAAATGATCATGCTCCTTTGCTTGTCGTTGCTCACGGGCGCGATCATGTTTTCGCTCATCTTTTACGTGCCGCTGCTGCTGCAGGCCGGGTTCAATCTGTCGGCAACCGATGCGGGGAAGCTGGCGACGCCCCTGGCAGGCAGCGTGGCAGTCGGAAGCCTGCTGAACACGCGCGTGGTGACGCGCCTGAGGCGGCCGGCGACCGTCCTGCTGATCGGCTTTTCGCTTCTCGTGCTGGCATGCGCCGGCGTCTCCGGGGTGACTGCGGGAAGCGGGCACGTGCTGCTGGAGATGTCGCTGCTTTGCGGCGGGATGGGGCTCGGGCTGATATTGAACAACCTGAACATATTTGCTCAAGAGACCGCGGGGCAACGGCAGGTGGGTATCGCGACGTCCCTGATTCAGTCCGCGAGAATGATCGGCGGACTCCTGGGTGTTTCGACGATTGGCGCATGGGTGTCGTGGCGCTACTCAACGCGTGTGGGCGGCGTGCTCGATGCGCTTTCCGGTCGAACCGCGAGCCGGCCTTGGGCCGCGTTGTTCGACGATCCGCAGGTGTTGGTCGATCCGCACAAGCAGTCGATGGTCCTGCATCGGCTGGCGAACGCGCCGTTCAGCGGGGATCAAGCCGTCGAATCGCTGCGGCAGATGTTTGTGGCTGTGCTGCACTCGGGTTTCTACTTGACGGCGGGGCTGGGGGCTCTTGGGTTGGCGATCGCGTTGACTGTATTGGATATCGAGTTCACGAAAGACACGCCAGCGGCCCGCGATGAGACGCGAGGCGTGGGAACGAGTGAGATTGCGTGAGTTCGGCAGGGAGCTTGCGGCCGTCGGAAATCAACGGATCAGACAAATCGATTGTCTTGAGCGCCAATCGGCATTTAGCCATGCCGAACCGGCGAGCCGCATGTACGATAGAACTCGTTGATCCAATGAGTTTCGGGAGGCGCCATGAAAGCGGTGTGCCCGCTGCACGGGCCAACGACAATCGTCGGCACGAATGCGTTCGGGTTTCCGGTTTATGCGTGCTGCTGCGAGGATGTGCCCCATTTGGCGCCGCCAGACGCATGCACGAGGGCGCCGACGCAAAGCGGATCCGCTCCGCAGCAGCAACCTCAGCAACCGAAGGCGCAAAAAGAATGACGCTGACGATCAGCCTGCTGCCCCTGTGCTGATCAATGCCGCCGCAAGTGCTCGATGACTGCATCCGCCACCGCGTCCGGCGCTTCGCGTGGCGGAAAGTGTCCGGCGCCATCGATGACGATGCGCCGATATCCCGCTGAAAAATGACCCTCCTGGCCTTCCGACGTGGCCGGCTCGTCGCAGAGATCCGCGCCGCCCTGGATCATCAGTGTCGGCACGTCGACGGTCTCGATCGTGTGCAGCTTCGCGTACAGCGCGTCATAACGCGGATCGGAGAGTTCATCCTTGCGCCAACGGCGCCGATAGCCATTGAGCGTGATCGGCACCCAGTCGGGATTGTCGAAGCTCTCGGCGGTGCGTGCGAACTCGTCTTCGCCGAACCATCCGCCGGGCGACCACGTGTCCCACTGAATCCGCGCGAAGCCCTTGGGATCGCGACGCACGGCGTCCGGCCCGCCGTCGAGCGACATGAACCACTGATACCAGAAGCGGCGCGCTTGCGAGAAGTCCGGTAGCACGAAAGCGCCGCGCGGCTGAAACGCCAGCGCGATCGCAGCGATGCTGTTGACGCGCTCGGGGAAGAGGGCGGCGATGGTATAGGCCGCACGCGCGCCCCAATCGTGGCCGACGACTTCGAATCGCGCGAGACCCAGTGCGTCGGCCAGATCGATCGCGTCCTGCGCGAGCGCGACGCCCGAGCCGTCGCGCACCGTATCGGGGGACAGGAACGTAGTTTGCCCGCTGCCGCGCAGGTTCGGCGTAATGGTGCGGAATCCGGCCTGGTTCAGCCGCGCCGCCACGGGCTTCCACGCGCGCGCCGCGTCGGGCCAGCCGTGCAGCAGGATGACGGGCGGGCCGTCGCCGGGCCCGGCGTCTTCATAGGCGATGTCCAGTATGTCGGTCAGGGCGTGTCCGATGCGCTCGTTCATCTCCGGTTCTCCAGGCTTCACGCGCGGAGGTTAAGCTTACTGCTAAGCGGATATCCGCGTGCAGGGGGCGAAAGCCGCCCAAGCCTGACTACAACATACAATAGGAGAGACCCCATGAAACAGGCCATCACTCACATCAGCGTGGACACGCGCGGACGCGGGCTCATGGAGATCACGTCGCAATTGCAAGGCTGGATCGACGAGCAAGGCGTCCAGACCGGCTTGCTGACGGTGTTTTGTCAGCACACGTCGGCGTCGCTGCTGATCCAGGAGAACGCCGATCCGTCGGTGCAGCGCGACATCGGCGCCTATTTCGAGCGCATCGCGCCGGAAGACCCGCTGCGCTACGAGCACGACACCGAGGGCTCGGACGACATGCCAGCGCACCTGCGCACCGCCTTGACGCAGGTGCACCTGGCGATACCGGTCGAGCGCGGGGCGCTCACGCTCGGCACGTGGCAGGGGGTCTATGTGTTCGAGCACCGCATCCGGCCGCAGCGGCGGAATGTGGTGCTGCATTTGCTTGGGGAGTAGGGGATAGGCCGGCTCCGCCGGCTCACTTCCCCCGCCGCTTCCGATACTGATCGGCCACCACCGCGGCAACGATGATCACGCCTTTCACGATCTCCTGAAGATACGAGTCGATCCCGAGAAACGTAAACCCGCTCGAAATCACGCCGAGGATCAACGCGCCGATCACCGTACCCGTGATCCTGCCGACGCCGCCCGCCAGGCTCGTGCCGCCGATCACCGCGGCGGCGATCGCGTCGAGCTCGTACGACATGCCCATGCCCGACTGGCTCGTCTGCGCCCGCGCCGACACCACGACGCCGGCGAGCCCCGTCAGCAGCCCCGCCAGCGTATACACCGCGATCAGGTTGCGTCCCACCAAAATGCCCGAGACGCGCGCAGCCTGCACGTTGCCGCCGATCGCATAGAGGCACTTGCCGAAGCGCGTATAGCGCAGCACCACGTGAAAGACGAGCGCCGCAACGAGAAAGATCGCCACCGGCTTGGCGCCGCCGCCGATCGCCGCGTACGCATCGGTGAAGCTGCTGATCGGCTGCCCGTGCGTGTAGTAGCGCGCGAATCCGCGCGCCGACACCATCATGCCGAGCGTGACGATGAAAGACGGCACGCCCGTTCGCACGATCAGCGAGCCGTTGACGAGCCCGCACAGTCCGCCTGCGAGCACGCCGGCCATGACCGGCACGATCACGGGCAGGTCGATGAGGCCCGGAAACACGACGCGCCCATAGCCGGCCGTTTGCGCGATGCTGCCGGCGATCATTGCGGAGAGCGCCACGACCGATCCCGACGAGAGGTCGATGCCGCCCGCGATGATGATCATCGTCACGCCGACGGCGATGAGCCCGATCTCGGAGACGCGCAGCACCATGATCAACAGTCCCTGCGGGTTGTAGAGGAACGATTGTCCGCGCTGGATCCATCCGAGCGCTTCGAAGACGAGTGCAATCGCGACGAGCACCAGCAGGATGCTGGTTTCCTGCGGCATGCGCCATTTTTGCCGCGGTGGCGCGGCGTCGAGTTCGGGACTGAGTACGGCGGAATTGCGCATGTTCGTCTCCTTGGCCATCTTCGATGGGGATAGTCCGTTTGCCCGGCGCGTCAGAGCGCTTCGCCCGACGCGAGCGTCATGATCGCTTCCTGCGTCGCGATCGGGCGCGGCAGGATGCCGTTGGCGCGGCGCTCGTGCATCACGAGGATGCGGTCGCTCATGCCCATCACCTCGGGCAGCTCCGACGAGATCAGGATGATCGCCACGCCTCGCTTCGCGAGCTGCGAGATCAGTGCGTGAATCTCGGCCTTGGCGCCGACGTCCACGCCGCGTGTCGGCTCGTCGAGGATCAGGATCTTCGGCTGGTTCAAGAGCCAGCGCGCGAGCAGGACCTTCTGCTGGTTGCCGCCGCTCAGGTTCTCGATGATTTCGTGAAGGCCCGGCGTCTTGACCGCGAGCTGCCGGCACATCTGCGAGCACGACGCATCGACGCGCCGCTGCCGCACGAAGCCGAGCGCCGAATGCTTCGGCAGCGCGGAGATCTGCATGTTCTCGCCGACAGAGAGCTTGAGAAACAGCCCGCTGTCCTTGCGGTCCTCGGTCAGAAACGCCATGCCGGCCGCAATCGCCTGCCGGGGCGAACGGATCGCCGTGCGCCTGCCGTCGATCAGCACTTCGCCGGCATCGGCCGGCCGCACGCCGAAGAGCGCTTCCATCACTTCGGTGCGGCCCGAGCCCATCAGGCCGGCGAAGCCGAGAATCTCGCCGTAGCGCAGCTCGAAGCTGACATTCGAGAACACGCCCGAGACGCCGAGGCCGCGCACGGCAAGCGCGACTTCGCCGTGCTCGACTTCGATCTTCGGAAACACCTGGTCGAGCTCTCGGCCCACCATCGCGGCGATCAGCGAGGTCTTGTCGAACTCGCTCGCGGCTCGCGTGACGATGTGATGGCCGTCGCGGAAGATCGAGATGTCGTCGGCGATGCGGAACACCTCGTCCATCTTGTGCGTGATGTAGATGATCGCCTTGCCGCGCGCCTTCAGGTCGCCGATGATCCGGAACAGGTGCTCGACTTCCCTGTCGGTGATCGCCGAGGTCGGCTCGTCCATGATCAGCAGGTCGGAATCGAACGACACGGCCTTGGCGATCTCGACCATCTGCCGGTTCGCGATGCTGAGCGTGCCGAGCGGCGTCTGCGGATCGATCTCGATGGCGAGCGCTTCGAACAGTTCGCTCGTGCGGCGGTTGAGCGCGTTGTGCTTGATGAGGCCCATCGCATTGCGCGGCTCGCGGCCGATCCAGATGTTCTCGGCCACGGTCATGCCGGGCACGAGGTTGAGCTCCTGGTGGATCATCGCGATGCCTTTGCCGAGCGCGTCGCGCGGGTTTTTCAGGGCGACGGGCCGGCCCTTGAAGAGAAGCGAGCCGGCGTCGGGTGCCTGGACGCCCGCGACGATCTTCATCATCGTCGACTTGCCCGCGCCGTTCTCGCCCATCAAGGCATGCACGCGGCCGGCGTGGATCTCGATCGAGACGTCGTCGAGCGCGACGACGCCCGGAAACGCCTTGCGGATATTGCGCGCCGCGAACAAGGGCGCGGCGTTCGAGCGGACTGCCAAAGAGGCGCGCTCGAGCGTGCTGAGTTCAGACATGACGACACTCCTTCAAGCTGAGGGAGCGGGGCACGCTGCCCCGAGGACATGTGCTTCTTTTCCAGGACTACTTGTTCAGGAACGTCTTGTAGTTGTCGGGCGTGACGAGCTGGTAGGGAATCCAGGTTTCCTTCGGCACGCTCTTGTCGCCGCCCGCGACCTTGAGCGCGGCATCGACGGCCTGCGCGCCTTGTCCGCGGCCGTCCTGGAACACGGTGACGGCGAGGTCGCCCTTGGCCATCGCGTTGAGCGCGTCCTTGGTCGCGTCGACGCCGCCGACGAGCACGTCCTTCGGCGAGACGCCCGCCTGCTTCATCGCGATCAGCGCGCCGAGCGCCATCTCGTCGTTGTTGGCCGCGATGGCGTTGAATTTCTTGCCCGCGCTGAGCCACTGGCTCACGAGGTTGATGCCCTGGCTGCGGTCGAAATTGGCCGTCTGCTCTTCGACGACATGGATGCCGGGGTTCTTCGCGACGATGTCCTTGACGCCCTTGGTGCGGTCGCGCGTGGCGTCGGTGGAGAGCTCGCCGAGCATGATCGCGACGTTGCCCTGGCCCTTCATCTGCTTGGCGAGGTAATCCATCTGCAGGTGGCCGGCGACGAGGCTGTCGGAGCCGACGAAATAGGCGCCGCCGCCCATCGGCTCGTCGGGCTTGCGGTTCACGTAGACGATCGGAATGCCGGCGCGGCGCGCGGTATCGGTCATGCGCTTGGTCGCCGATGCATCGGCCGGGTTCACGATGATCGCGGAAACGCGCTGCGAGACGAAGCTCTCCACCTGGCTGACCTGGCGTCCCACGTCGCCTTGGGCATCCTCGAAATCGAGCGTGACGTTCTGCGCCTTGCCTTCGGCGGCCATCGCGTTGCGTACGGTGGTGAGGAAGTTGTCGTCGAAATGCGCCATCGAGACGCCGATCGTCGGGTTGGCGAGCGCCGCGATCGGCGCCATCGATGCAAGGGAAAAAGCGCAAAGGGATTGGATCCAGCGGTTCATGCCTCGTCTCCAATGTATTGTCGAATTTGAAGGCACGGCTGCCGGTCTGGCGCCGGTTCATGCGCGTGCCGCGTGGTTTGCTGCTTGGTGTTGCGTTGGGATGCTCGCCGCTAGGCGGCTTTGAGTTGCCCCGTCACAACGTTTGCACGCAAATACGCGATGCTGTCGCGCAAGCGGGTTTCGATATCGGCGGCCCCGGCGATGATCTGAGCGAACGGCTCGAACGAGACGTGTCCGCGATAGCCGCGCGCGAACAGCGTGTTCAATTGGCCGACGTTGTCGAGCCGGTCTGCGGTGCCGACCAGCACGCGGTGTCCGTCGCGCATGTGGTCCACCGCGAGCTCGCTGTCTTCGACGCCCGAGACGTGCACGAGGCCCGTCAAGTCGGGATAGAAGATGTTTTCACCGCTCAGGTGATGATGGAACGTGTCGTGCACGAGCCTGAAGCGCATCTCGCCCGCTGCGTCGTAGATGGCCTTGACGGCATCGGACTTGCGGCGCACCGCGCATTCCTCGAAGCCCAGCGGCTCGATCAGGCCGACGAGGCCGCGATCTTCGAGAATCGGCTTGAGCGCTTTGAGCGCGGCCGTCAGGTTCGCGCGCCGCTCGGCGGCCGTGCGTTCGTCCTGGCGGCTGTTCGTCGGGCACAGCACGAGCGCTTGCGCGCCGCAGTCGGCTGCGTATTGCGCGAGCGTCGCCGCTTCTTCGGCACGGGTGGCGTCGAACAGGTCGAAGCGCTGCAAGGCGTTGATCGAGAGGATCGTGAGCCCATTTTCTGCAGCCACGGCCTTCACTTTGGCGGCGGGCGTGCCGTCCTCGATTTCGATGCCGCGCAAGTCGTTGCGGATTTCGATCGCGTCGACTTCGAGGCGGCCGCAGAGCGCCGCGAATTCATCGAGTGCAATGCGTGGCGCGCTCATGCGGTTCAACGAAAACTGCAATGCGGGGTTCTTCAACGGCGTCTCCTTGATGGGGTAGCTTCTTTCTTGCTCTCAGGTTATGTGCGCGGCAGGATCGATGAGGCTGCTTCAGGCGGGAACCGCTGCGAGCAGCGACTTGAGCCTGACCGACGGATCGGCGAGATCGCCCGCATCGACGCGCACGCCGCGCTCGATCAGCATCTGCGCGATGCGCACGTCGCGGCCCACCGCGCCCGTGCCGACGCCGCTCGCGGCGGCGAGCGCGCCGTCGGCGCGCAAGTGGAAAAGCAGCAGCGCATCGGCGGTTTCGCGTACGACTTGCTCGACGCCGAACTGCGGCAGCCCCGCGATCTGGATCGACAGCTCGTACTGATCGGACCAGAACCACGGCACCGCTTGATAACGGATCTCTGCGCCGGTCATGTTGCGTGCCGCGACGCGGGCCTGGTCTTCGGCGTTCTTCCAGCATTCGAGCCGGATGCGCGCGCCGTAGAGCGGATGCGGGAACGACGTGACGTCGCCCGCCGCGAAGATGTCAGGGTCGCTCGTGGCAAGACGTTCGTCGACGGCGATGCCTTTCGTATCGTGTGCGATCTCCAGGCCGGCAGCGCAAGCGAGCGCCGTGCGCGGGGCTGCGCCGATGCCGATCACAACCGTGTCGCAAGGAATCCGCTCGCCGTCCGCGAGACAGACTTCGCGCGCCGCACCGCGACCCGCGATTTCGGCGACTTGCGCGGCGAAGCGGAACCGCACGCCCGCCGCGCGATGACGCGCCTCGATCCGTGCGGCGATGGCGGGCGGGACCGCGCGCATCAGCACGCGCTGTCCCTCCTCGATCACCGTCACATCGCAACCCATGCCGCACGCGCTGGCCGCCACCTCGAGCCCGATGAAGCCGCCGCCGACGATGGCCAGGCGCTGTCCGGGCGAGAGGCGCGCAGCGAGGCTTCGGGCATCGTCCGCCGTGCGCAAGGTCATCACGCCGGCCTTCAGCGCGCCGTTCACAGCGAGCTGGCGCGGTTCCGCGCCGGTTGCGATGAGCAGCTTGCGATAGCTGACAGTCGAGCCATCGTCGAGCACCACCCGGTGCGCGCTTCGATCGATCTCGACCACACGTCGATCGAGCTGCACATCGATCGCATGCTGCGCGAAAACACCTTCGGCAAAAAGCGCACATTCGCCGATCGTCTTTTGGCCGGCGAGCACAGCCTTGGAAAGCGGCGGCCGGTCATAAGGCGCATGCGCTTCGCCGCCGATCAGCACGATACGGTTGGCATAGCCCGCCTCGCGCAACTCGACGCTCGCCCGCGCGCCGGCAAGACCGGCTCCGACGATGACGATGGCGTCCTCATGCATCACGATTCCCCTGCGAGCGGAACGCCGATCAGCACCGCATCCCCCTCGACGCGCACCGGATGCGTGCGCAGCCGCTCGCAGACGGGCGCACACAGCGGCTTGCCGGTGGCGATGTCGAAGCGTCCCTGATGGCGCGGACATTCGATGACGTTGCCAAGCACGATTCCATCGGCGAGATGGGCTTTTTCGTGCGTGCACCAGCCGTCGGTCGCATGAAAGCCGTCGTCGATCCGATAGACGGCGAACGTCGCGCCGCCATGATCGAAACGGATGACGTCTTCTTCATCGATGTCGCCGGTGCCGCACGCGACGACCCATTCACGTTGCTCAACCATTGCTTGTCTCCTGGATTATTTACGCAATCGGGCGCTTATTGCGCGGTGTGCGCCGCAGTTTGCGGCTCGACCTCGCGGCGAATGAAGTACGCGTTGTCGCGGCGCTGGCGGATCAGCGCGGGCACCATCTCGCGATACACGGACCACAGGTTCGGATACGGCGGCGGCGTCTGCGAACGGATCGCTTCGTGCAGGCGCGGCAGCGCGTAGTACGGCACCATCGGCAGCACGTGGTGCTCGATGTGGTAGTTCATGTTCATGTAGAGAAAGCGGAACACCGGATTGGTGTGGACGGTGCGCGTATTGAGGCGGTGATCGGTGACGTTCGCCGCGAGGCCGGCATGCTGCGTGAGGCCGAGCGTCTGGTGGAACCAGCCGCAATAGAAGCGCGGCGTCCAGACGAAGAGCAGCGGCAGGATGCTGTGGACCGATACGCACCACGCGATGAGCGCGATCATGATGGCGACGTAGGCGCGGCTGATCCAGACCATCTTGGAGCGCTCGCTGGCGGGCACGAAATCGGCGATCTCCGGGGCGATCGAGCCGCATGCGTGGCGCACGATCTTGATGACTTCCTTGGTGCCGCCCACGAGATAGAAGAAGTCGAGCAGGATCTCGACGAGGCGCGGCGGGTTGTCGACCTGAATCTCGGGGTCGCGGCCCGTGATGATCGTATGCGTGTGATGGCGCGCATGGCTCCAGCGCCACAACGTGGCTTCGCGGATCGTCATGAACGAGCAGAGCTGATAGAAGACCTGGTTGAGCCAGGTCGTCCTGAACGGCGTGCCGTGGCTGAGCTCGTGCCAGCGCGCGTCGCTCGAGCAGTAGAGCGTGCCGTAGACGAAGAACGCGGGCAGCGCCCACCAGGTGCCCCAGCTGCACGCGGCCACCGTGCCCGCGGCGGCGAGCAGCGCGAGCCACAGGCCGAAATTTTTGAGGCTTTCCGCGTCGCTGCGCTTGGTCAGTTGCTTGAGCGTTTGACGCGGGATCATCGGCCGAAACCAGATCTCTTCGCCGCCTTCGAGGCCCGCGGCGGTAGCGGGGCCGGTGGTGCGGGCCGTGGCGGCGGGCGCCGCGACGCTCTGTGGTGTGCTCATCGCCACTGTCTCCTTGGTTTGCCGGTCTGCGAGGAGGCGGCTCGCAAACGTGATTCGATGTGCGCAGCGTAGGCCCGCCAAGAGGCGCTCTCAACGAAAAGATTGACGTTTTTTCGTCAAGCTCATAGCGTCACGGAAAAACCATGGCGAGCCCGACGTGCCGCCGCGCCGCGCGTGCTGCACGGCAACGAAGGCGAAAGGAGACGAGCGTGACCCAAGGCAGTGAGAGCAAGCCCGGCGCCGCCGCGCGGCGCAAGCGCAGCGCGCGTTTCGAGGAGATCGCGGCGGAGGCGGGCGTGAGCATCGCCACGGTCGATCGCGTGCTCAACGAGCGCGGCAGCGTCTCGGCGGCGACGCGTGCGCGCGTCGTCGCGGCGGCCAAGCGCCTGGCGGTGCCGCGCATCCTGCCGGACACGCGGCATGGCCTGCTGCATGTCGACGTGCTGCTGCCGAACAATCCCACGCCGTTTTTCCAGCGCATGACGCTCGCGCTGCAACGTTCGATGCAGATGCTCGACAGGCGCATCGTCGTGCACCGGTCGGTGCTGCCCGAAGCGGACGACGACACGATCGCCGCCGCGATCCTCAATCCGCGTCACAAGCGGGCCGGCCTGATCGTGACGACGCACGACACGCCGCGCGTGCGCGATGCGCTCGCCGCTGCGATCGAGCGCGGCGAGCATGTGGTGACGATGGTGACCGACATCGCGACGCCGGGGCGTCTGCACTACGCGGGCATCGACAATTTCGCGGCGGGCCGCACGGCAGGCTATTTCCTCGGACGTCTCGCGAAACGGCCAGGCCATGTGCTGCTGCTTGCGAGCCGCCTGGACTACCGCGCGCACATCGACCGTATCGGCGGCTGCCGGGCGGCGCTCGAAGCGTTTCCCGAGCTCGAATGCGCGCCGCTCGCGGTCGAGATGTTCGACAACGCGGACCGCTGCTATCGCGCGGTCGTGGACGCGCTCAAGCGCGGCAATCTGGCGGGGATTTACGACAGCGGCTATGGATCGCCGGGCATCGAGGCGGCGCTGCGCCGGTACGGCACGCGCGGCGACGTCGTCTGGGTCGGGCATGAGATGCTCGATACGCATCGCGAGTACATCGAGGCCGGGCTGATGGACGTCGCGATCGACCAGGATCCCGACGGGCAGGTGATCTCGGCGTTGCAACATCTGTTGCGCGCATGCGGCGTCGTCGAGGATGCGCCGCCGGAGGGGCCGGTCGAGTTTCGCATCTTCTGCCCGGCGAACGTAAGGCGCAGTGCTTACTTGCCCGTGGTGTAGAAGGGCGGCGGCGCCTGCCGCGACGTTACGCGAACCGTGACGGCCGATAGGGATGCGCGTCGGTGAACGGCGTCTCGCCCGTCATCATTTCCGCGAGCAGGCGGCCCGTGACCGGGCCGAGCGTCAGCCCATGATGGTTGTGGCCGAACGCGAACCACAGGCCGCGATGCCGCGGCGCGGGGCCGATCACGGGCCGCATGTCGGGCCACGCTCAACGGGCTCGCGCGCGAGCACCGGCGCGAACTCGTCGAGGCCTTGTATGCCGAGGGCGCGTTTCGCGGCAAGAGCTCGGCGAACTACGTCGCCAGCGTGTTCGGGATGGGGCGGGCCACGGTCTACAAGCATTTGAAGCAGATGAAGGATGGCGCGGAGTGAGGCGTCGCGAGCAGCTGATTCTTCCGTCGACGTCGAAGACACGCGTCCTATAGCGCCGCGTACGAAATCGATAGCACGAAAACTTGGTTGGTCCGGCGCGCAGCCGTCCCTACACTGCCGATCATCTTGTTATGACAAGTTGATCGATGCCGCAGCCAGCCGAATCAGACCCGGACCTTACGCCACCCATTCAGCGGCCCCTGTACGCGCAAATCAAGGACGAATTGCGCGCACGCATTCTCGACGGCCGCTATGCGCCGCACAGCCGCATGCCGTCGGAAAGCGAGCTGTGCGCGATGTTCGACGTGAGCCGCATCACCGTGCGCCAGGCGCTCAACGACCTGCAAAAAGAAGGGCTCGTCTTCAAGCTGCACGGCAAGGGCACGTTCGTGTCGAAGCCGAAGGCGTTCCAGAACGTGACGTCGCTGCAGGGCTTTGCCGAAGCGATGTCGGCGATGGGCCATGAGATCGTCAACCAATTGCGCAGCGTGCGTTTCGTCGCCGCGAACCGTCAGGTCGCGGAACGTCTCGCGCTACCGGAAGGCGAGAAGGTGGCCGAGATTCATCGCGTGCGTTTTCTGAACCGTGAGCCCGTTTCCCTCGAAGTGACCTACGTGCCCGAGGCGCTCGGCAAGCGTCTCGCGAGCGCCGACCTCGTCACGCGCGACATCTTCCTGATTCTCGAGAACGACTGCGGCGTGCCGCTCGGCCACGCGGACGTCGCGATCGACGCGGTGCTTGCCGGCGACGAGCTCGCCGACGCGCTCGACGTCGAGCACGGCTCGCCGGTATTGCGCATCGAGCGGCTGACCCATAGCGCGGACGGCGCGCCGATCGACTACGAACATCTCTATTTCCGCGGCGACGCATTCCAGTACCGCTTGCGCATCGACCGCCGGAAAACCACGCAAGCCAGGGAAGGAACGACGCGATGAATACGCATGTGCTCGAATACGACGTAGTGGTGGTGGGCGGCGGCACGGCCGGGCCGATGGCCGCCGTGAAGGCCAAGGAACGCAATCCGAAGCTCGCCGTGCTGCTGCTCGAGAAGGCCAACGTGAAGCGCAGCGGCGCGATCTCGATGGGGATGGACGGGCTCAACAACGCGGTGATTCCGGGCCACGCGACGCCCGAGCAGTACACGAAGGAGATCACGATCGCCAACGACGGCATTGTCGATCAGCGCGCCGTCTACGCCTACGCGAAGCACAGCTTCAAGACGATCGAAGAGCTCGACCGCTGGGGCGTGAAGTTCGAGAAGGACGGCACTGGCGACTACGCGGTGAAGAAAGTGCATCACATGGGCTCGTACGTGCTGCCGATGCCCGAAGGCCACGACATCAAGAAGGTGCTGTACCGCCAGTTGAAGCGCTCGCGCGTGGCGATCACGAACCGCATCGTCGCGACGCGTCTGTTGACCGATTCGCAAGGACACGTGTGCGGCGTGCTCGGTTTCGACTGCCGCACGGCCGATTTCTACGTCGTGCGCGCGAAGGCCGTGATCCTCAGCTGCGGCGCCGCGGGCCGCCTCGGCTTACCGGCCTCCGGCTACCTGATGGGCACCTACGAGAACCCGACCAACGCCGGCGACGGCTACGCGATGGCCTATCACGCGGGCGCCGCGCTCGCGAATCTCGAGTGCTTCCAGATCAATCCGCTGATCAAGGACTACAACGGCCCGGCCTGCGCCTACGTGACCGGTCCGCTCGGCGGCTTCACCGCGAACGGCAACGGCGAGCGCTTCATCGAATGCGATTACTGGAGCGGCCAGATGATGTGGGAGTTCTATCGGGAGCTGCAAAGCGGCAACGGGCCCGTGTTCCTGAAGCTCGATCATCTTGCGGAGGAGACGATCCGGACGATCGAGCAGATCCTCCACACGAACGAGCGCCCGAGCCGCGGACGCTTTCACGCGGGGCGCGGCACCGACTATCGCCGGCAGATGGTCGAGATGCACATCTCGGAGATCGGCTTTTGCAGCGGACACAGCGCGTCGGGCGTCTACGTGAACGAGCGCGCGGAGACGACTGTGCCGGGCCTCTATGCGGCAGGCGACATGGCGGCGGTCCCGCACAACTACATGCTCGGCGCGTTCACCTACGGCTGGTTCGCGGGCGAGAGCGCCGCGGACCATGTCGCGGGCCGCGAGCACGCCGGGCTCGACGAAGCGCAAGTCGCCGCGGAGCGTGCTCGCGTGTTTGCGCCGCTCGAACGCGAGTCGGGGCTCTCGCCGTCGCAGGTCGAATACAAGCTGCGGCGCATGGTCAACGATTATCTGCAGCCGCCGAAGGTCACGCGCAAGATGGAGATCGGCTTGCAGCGCTTTGCCGAAATCGCCGAGGACATCGACGCGATCAAGGCGAACGACCCGCACGAGCTGATGCGCGCGGCCGAAGTGCGCGCCATTCGCGATTGCGCGGAGATGGCGGCGCGGGCATCGCTGTTTCGCACCGAGAGCCGCTGGGGGCTCTACCACCATCGCGTCGACCACCCGCAGCGCAACGACGCCGAGTGGTTCTGCCACACGCATTTGCACAAAGACGCCGGCGGCAACATGACGAGCGTGAAGCGTCCCGTCGAGCCCTACATCGTCTCGCTCGACGAGCGCGAGAGCGATGCTTATCGAAACCTGCGCATTCATGCGGACGAGCGCTCGCTGCCTGAAGGCTGAGTCTCAGGAGTCAACCATGCCCCACACGCCGCACGATATTTTCCAGCGCAGCACCGCGCCAGTAACGATCGACGCCGAC
The DNA here is from genome assembly GCF_005144415.1 of Trinickia terrae. Lineage (GTDB taxonomy): Bacteria > Pseudomonadota > Gammaproteobacteria > Burkholderiales > Burkholderiaceae > Trinickia_A > Trinickia_A terrae. Next base: position 301,518 of record NZ_SWJE01000001.1, read on the forward strand.
AAGTGCATCGCCGACAAGGGCTGCACGGTATGCGTCGACGTCTGCCCCCTCGACCTGCTTGCGATCGATGTCGCGAAGGGCAGCGCGTATATGAAGTTCGACGAATGCTGGTACTGCATGCCCTGCGAAAAAGATTGCCCGACCGGGGCCGTGAAGGTCGAGATCCCCTATTTGTTGCGCTAACAACTTTCGAGCGAGCATCGATGACACACCCTGCGCGTCCCCTGAGTTTCGATCCTTCCGCGCTCGATGTAGACGCCGCCGCATTGCTGCCGCGTCTCGAGTCGGCCGACGCCGCGGTGCGGCGCATCGCGCTCATCGAGCTGGCCGATCTCGAAGACGAGCGACTGATCGAGCCGATCGTCGCGGCGTTGAGCGGCGACGCTGCGCAAGCGGTGCGGGCCGAAGCCGCGCGTCTGCTCGGCGCGTGGGAACGCGACGATGTCGTGGAAGGGCTCTGCACGGCGCTCGTGGATCCTTCGCACGAAGTCCGCGAGGCTGCCGCGCACAGTCTCGCCGAGGTGAGGCGCGCGCAATCGGGCGCGATCCTCGTGCGCTTCGGCTCGCATGCCGATGCGTTCGTGCGCGGCGCGGTGCTGCATGCGCTGCGCGAGTTGCGCTATGCCGGCGCCTTCGATCCGGCGCTGCTCGCGCTCGGCGACGACGATGCGGCCGTGCGTCTCGAAGCGGTCGGCGTGCTCGGCTGGCTGAAGGATGAGCGGGCGCTGTCCGCGCTGACCGCGCTGACGACGACGGAGCCGAACGCACAGGTTCGCCGCGCGGCAATCGGCGCGCTCGGATTCGCGGCGCGAACCGATGCGGACGCGACCCAGGTGGTCGTTGCGCTGCTGACCGCGTTGCGCGATGCCGCGTGGCAGGTTCGCGAGGAAGCGGCGGCGACGCTCGGCAAGCTGCGCGCGCAGGCCGCGCGCGACGCACTGATCGCGGCGCTCGACGACGAATACTGGCAAGTGCGCCTGCAGGCGGCGCGCGCTCTCGGCAAGCTGCGCGACGCGCTCGCGTGCGAAGCGCTGGTGTCGTTGCTGACGCATGCGATCAGCAATCTGCGTAAGGAAGCGGCGCTCGCGCTAGGTGAGATCGGCGCGAGCCGTGCGTTGCCCGCGCTTCGAGCGGCCGAGTCGGATGCGGACCCGGAAGTGCGCAAGGCCGTCCGCATCGCGCTGGCGCAGATCGATGCGCTCGACCGGTGAGCGGGCGATGCAAGCGCCGGAACGTATCGCGCTCGACAAGATGACGCGTGTCCTCACGATTCACTGGCATGACGGACGCGCGGACGCATTGAGCTACGCGTCATTGCGCGGCGAGTGCCCGTGCTCCACGTGCCGGCGTATTCGTCTGCAAGGCGGGCCGATTGCCGTAGCCGACGATGTCGAGGTGGTCGGTATACGGCCGATGGGATACGGTATGCAATTCGTCTTCAGCGACGGCCACGCGCAAGGGATCTACCCCTGGCCGTATCTCGACGCGCTGGCGCGGCAAGCGGCGTAAAATCGGCGGGCTTGCCGCCTTCGCCGTTTCGCGGCGCCATCCCGCCACACCATGACCGATCCGCTTTCCGCCGCAGCCGATCCCGATCCGCTCGACGCGCTTCACGACTTCGTGCGCCGCCATCCGCGCCTGTTCGTGCTGACCGGCGCGGGTATCAGCACCGACTCCGGCATCCCCGGCTACCGCGACGAGCACGGCCGCTGGATGCGCTCGCAACCCATTCAATTGCAGGAATTCCTCGGCTCCGAGCAAGCGCGCCGCCGCTACTGGGCGCGCAGCATGGTCGGCTGGCCCGTGGTTGGCCGCGCGCAGCCGAACGCAGCGCATCGCGCGCTCGCGGAGCTCGGGCAGGCGGGGCGCATCGGCCGCCTCGTCACGCAAAACGTCGACGGCCTGCATCAGCGCGCAGGCAGCGCCGACGTCATCGAGCTGCATGGCAGCATCGGCCGCGTCGCGTGCCTCGCCTGCGGCGCCGAGCATGAGCGCGCGGCGATCCAGCCGCGTCTCGTGGCCGACAACCCTGCGCTTCTCGACGCCGTGGCCGCGCCCGCTGCCGATGGCGACGCGCATCTCGAGTGGCACGACCTCGAAAGCTTCCGCATCCCCGCGTGTCCGCATTGCGGCGGGATGTTGAAGCCTTCGGTGGTGTTCTTCGGCGAGAGCGTGCCGCGCGAGCGTGTCGATGCGGCGTCGGCCGCGCTGGAGAAGGCCGATGCGATGCTCGTGGCCGGCTCGTCGCTGATGGTGTACTCGGGGTATCGTTTTTGCGTCTGGGCGCAGAAGATGGGCAAGCCGATCGCGGCGATCAATCTCGGCCACACGCGTGCGGACCCATTGCTGGCGCTGAAGGTTCAGGCGCCGTGCGGGGAGGCGCTGACTTCACTGGCCGAGCGCGTCGCCGCCGACGCATAGCCGCCTCGCGAACCCGCGAACCCTCCGACGCCGGACAACCATCGTGCCAAACGACGATTCACTCTCGACCTCGCGCCAAAGCGCACCCGCGGCGGAGCGCAACCGCGATCCGATCCTCGCCGTATTGCGCCGCGTCTTGCCGCCAAGCGGTCTCGTGCTCGAGATCGCAAGCGGCACGGGCCAGCACGCCGTGCATTTCGCCGGGGCCTTGCCGGAGCTCGAATGGCAGCCGAGCGACGCGTCGCCCGAGGCGCGCGCATCGATCGCCGCGTGGAAGGCCCACACGGGGGTCGCGAACCTGCGCGCGCCGCTCGAACTCGATGTGATGCGCGAGCCGTGGCCGATCGCGGCGGCGGATGCGCTCGTCTGCATCAACATGATCCATATCGCGCCGTGGGCGGCGGCGCAGGCGTTGGTGGCGGGCGCCGCGCGCGTGCTCGGCGCGGGCGGCGCGCTCTATCTGTACGGTCCGTATCGGCGCAACGGTGCGCACACGGCGGAGTCGAACGAGATGTTCGACCTGCAGCTGAGGAGCCGCAATCCCGAGTGGGGCGTGCGGGACATCGAGGCCGTGATCGATCTCGCCGCGCAGAACGGCTTCGCGTTCGACGAGATCGTCGCGATGCCTGCGAATAATTTCAGCGTCGTGTTTCGCAAGGAAGCTTACGGCGGCTGAGCGACATGCCCGTCCTCACGGCATCGGTCGCGCATTTCTTCTATCCTTGTCGCTGTTCCGTGGTCCGTCCTAAGCGCACCACGGCCTTCTTAGCCTTGCATGGGGTCAGAGTAAGCGCTAAAGCGCCAACTCTGACCGACAGGAGAATTCGACAATGGGCAAACAAGCAATCGGCGTCGTCGGGCTGGCCGTCATGGGCCGCAACCTGGCACTGAACATCGAGAGCCGCGGACATGCGGTGTCCGTCTACAACCGCAGCAGCACGAAAACCGACGAACTGATCGCCGAGTTTCCCGAGCGCAAGCTCGTGCCGGCCTACACGCTGGAAGAGTTCGTCGAGTCGCTCGAAAAGCCGCGCCGCATCCTGCTGATGGTGAAGGCGGGCGAGGCGACCGACGCCACGATCGCCGCGCTCAAGCCGCTGCTCGACGAAGGCGACATCCTGATCGACGGCGGCAACACGCACTTCACCGATACGATCCGCCGCAATCAGGATCTCGCGAAATCGAAGCTGCACTTCATCGGCACGGGCGTGTCGGGCGGCGAGGAGGGCGCGCTGAAGGGGCCGTCGATCATGCCCGGCGGCCCGCGCGACGCCTACGACCTCGTCGCCCCGATCCTCACCGAGATCGCCGCGAAGGCGCCCGACGGCGAGCCGTGCGTGGCCTATATGGGCCCGGACGGCGCGGGCCACTTCGTGAAGATGGTCCATAACGGCATCGAGTACGGCGACATGCAGCTGATCGCCGAGAGCTACTGGGTGTTGAAGCAGGTGCTCGGGCTGTCGAACGCGGAGTTGGGCAAGGTCTACACCGAGTGGAACGAGGGTGAGCTCGACAGCTACCTGATCGAAATCACCTCGAAGATCTTCCGCAAGAAAGACGAGGAGACGGGCCTGGATCTCGTCGACGTGATCCTCGATCGCGCCGCGCAAAAAGGCACCGGCAAGTGGACGAGCCAGAACGCGCTCGATCTCGGCGTGCCGCTGCCGCTCATCACCGAATCCGTGTTCGCGCGCGTGCTGTCGTCGCTGAAGACCGAGCGCATCGCGGCGAGCAAGGTGCTGGCGGGCCCCGCCGCAAAACCGTTCACGGGCGACCGCGCGGCGTTCGTCGAAGCGGTGCGGCGCGCGCTCTATTTCAGCAAGGTCATTTCCTATGCACAGGGCTTCGCGCAATTGCACGCGGCCTCCGCGGAATACGACTGGAATCTCGACTTCGGCACGATCGCGAAGATCTTCCGCGCGGGCTGCATCATCCGCGCGCGCTTCCTGCAGAAGATCACCGACGCCTACGCGAAGGACCCGGCGCTCGATAACCTGCTGCTCGATCCGTACTTCAGCGATATCGCGGCGAACTACCAGTCCGCGCTGCGCGAGGTGGTGAGCGCGGCGGTGGCGGCCGGCGTGCCGGTGCCGGCGTTCGCATCGGCGGTGGCGTATTTCGACGGCTATCGCTCCGAGCGCGTGCCCGCCAACCTGGTCCAGGCGCAGCGCGACTTCTTCGGCGCCCATACGTTCGAGCGGGTCGATCGCGCGGGCAGCTTTCACGCGAACTGGTCCTGAGTTGCATGCTGCGGCAACGCAGCACGGATTCGCGATCGAACGGGGCGGTTCGGCCGGGTGGCCGGGCCGCCTCGGAATTTTTCGGACGAGACCTGCGAAAGCAGGGGCTCATTATCGATATGCAGCCTTGTCAATAGGGGTGTTGACGTTCGGATTGTTGCGAATTTGCGAAAACTCAATCTGTGAAATCGGGGTTTTCCCGAGGCGTTTCGATGACTAGACTTTCGTCAATCGCTGCAGACATGTTGTTTGCGGCGTAACAAAAATCTCGGAGGTAATGTCATGAAATCGCTCGTTTATGCTGTCATCGCTGCTTCGGTCATCGCTGCTCCGATCGCCTCGTTCGCTCAATCGAGCCAACAACCCGTGACGCGCGCCGAAGTCCGCGCCGACCTCGTCAAGGTCGAGCAAGCCGGCTACAACCCGAACCGCGACAACATCACGTATCCGGCCGACATCCAGGCTGCCGAAGCGCGCGTGAACGCGCAACAAGGCACTGCAGTCGCGTCGGTGGCGGACACCAGCGGCTACGGCGGCAGCAACGGCGGAGCGGTGCAATCGGGCATCGCCAAGCCGATGAATGTCGATGGCGTCCACCCGCTGTACTTCGGCCGTTGATCGTTGCATGTCATGCGGTTGAAAGGGCTGAGAAAGAATAGGTCCCTGTAAATCGCAGCAAAGCAGCAGGCAATCAGACTGGCTCGCAGCGCTCCCGCAAGGGAGCAGGCGCGAGCCAGTCGTCTATTTGGGCCGCCGGCCTGACTGCGGCCACCGCGCATCCGTATCCGTCCTCGAACCAACCGCCGCGCGCGGTGTCTTTCCTCCATCGGCTCGCGCCATAGCCGCTTCGCGGCAGCTCCCCGTTTTCGTGCGAAGCGCCGACGCAGACGCGTCGAGCGTGTACCATGCTCGGCGCATGGTCTTGGAGCTGGCTTCATGAACATCATCCGCAGCAAGACATTCACCGCGGCGCGCGCCTGGGGCGCGCTCGACGGGCGCGTCGAGATGCGCTATCGAATCGACGGCAACGAGCATTCGACGATCTTCGAAACCGGCGACATCTTCCACGCGTCGGCAGGGACCGAGCATGTCGCGCATCCGCTAGGCGAGGCACGTATTTTGGTCGTCGAGACGCAAGGGAGCGTTTGACGGCTTCGCGCGCGCGGCGCACGCCATGTGCGACGCCGGCACAGGTTTACCGTATCGAAAAGGGGCAATCATGAAAATAACGAACTACTTCGCGTGCGAACCCCGCACGCTCGCACGAGCGGCGCTGGCGCTGGCGCTCGCGGGAGCGGCGTTGATCGGCGGCTGCGCGACGCCGCCGTGGAGCGACATGTTCGCCCCGAACCCCGCGCCTGCGCGTGTCGCGGCGGGCTATTACCGCGTCAACTCCGGCGACACGCTTGCAAGCATCGCCGCGGCATACGGCCAGCGTCCGCAGGACGTCGCGAGCTGGAACCGGATGCCTGTCAACGCGCCGGTCGTGCCCGGCCAGGTGCTGCGCGTGTCGCCTCCGGCGGTTGCATCGGCGGCGCCTCCGGGCGCGCCGGGGCAGCCGCTTGCCGGCACGGCGCCGGTCCGCTTCGCGTGGCCGGCGCGCGGCTCCGTCATCGTGCCGTTCGAGGCTGGCAAGTCCAAAGGGATCGTGATTGCCGGCGCGCCCGGCGAAGCAGTCACCGCGGCGGCGGACGGACGCGTCGTCTATGTCGGCGCCGGGATCAAGGAGTACGGGCCGCTCATCGTCATCAAGCACAGCGACACGCTTGTCTCCGCGTACGGTCACGCAGGCAAGCTGCTCGTCAATGAAGGCGACGCGGTCCGCGCGGGGCAGCAGATCGGCGAGATGGCGACCGATGCAAGCGGGCGCGGCACCATCGAGTTCGAGATCCGCCGCGACGGCACGCCGGTCGATCCGTTGAACTACTTGCCGCGCGCGGGCGGCTGACGCGCCTGCCGGGCAATTTGCGTACACTTCCAAGCTCGCGTGTGAAGCGGCACGCGCCGACGCTGTCGATGCGCGCCGCCGCCCTCGTGCGGCGTTTCTGCCGGCAATGACACGTCCCATCGCCCTCCACAGGAAGTCTCAGATGATCGACCTACGCAGCGATACCGTTACTCGTCCCAGCCCCGAGATGCTTGCCGCAATGACCGCCGCCGAAACCGGCGACGACGTCTGGGGCGACGATCCCACCGTGAACCGCCTGCAGGCAACGCTCGCCGAGCGCACGGGCAAGGAAGCGGGCCTGTTCTTTCCGAGCGGCACGCAAAGCAATCTCGCCGCGCTGATGGCGCATTGCGAGCGCGGCGACGAGTACATCGTCGGCCAGCTCGCCCACACCTACAAGTACGAAGGCGGCGGCGCGGCGGTGCTCGGCAGCATCCAGCCGCAGCCGATCGAGAACGCGGCGGACGGCTCCTTGCCGCTCGACAAGATTGCCGCCGCGATCAAGCCGATCGACGATCACTTCGCGCGCACGCGCCTTCTGGCGCTCGAGAACACGATCGGTGGGAAGGTGCTGCTGGCCGGCTACGTCTCGGAGGCGACGGCGTTGGCGAAAAGCCGCGGGCTCGCGACGCATCTGGACGGCGCGCGCGTATTCAATGCAGCCGTCGCGTCGGGAAGGCCCGTCGCGGAGCTCTGCGCGCCGTTCGATTCGATTTCGGTCTGCTTCTCGAAGGGATTGGCCGCGCCGGTCGGCTCGGTGCTGGTGGGCAGCCGCGCGCTGATCGAGCGCGCGCGCCGCTGGCGCAAGATGCTGGGCGGCGGCATGCGCCAGTCGGGTGTGCTTGCGGCAGCGTGTCTCTACGCGCTCGAGCACAACGTCGAGCGGCTCGCCGAAGACCATGCGAACGCCGAGCATCTGGCGCGTTCGCTCGCGCAGATCGAGCAGGTGCGCGTGCAATCGCAGGCGACCAACATGGTGTTCGTGCAGATTCCGCAGGAGCACTGCGCGCCGCTCGAAGCATGGCTCAAGGAGCGCGGCATGCTCACCCAGATGCTGTACGCCTCGCGTTTCGTCACGCATCGCGATCTCGCGCGCGCGGACATCGACACGTTCGTCGCTGCTGTGAAGGGGTATTTCGCGCGGTGAAGGCGCGGTAGGTGCGCGATAGGCGCCAATCGGCTGGCGCCTTCCGCACCCGCGCAGGGTATGCGGTATACCGCATGCCGTATTGGGTATACCCAACGCCTGATGCCGCTATCGCGCCTGGCGTCCCGCGCGATGGTCGGCCGCGAACAGCCGCAAGCTGCTCGCCACGCTGGCCGCGCCGGCGAACACGGCGCCCGTCGCCAGCGCGAGCGTCGGACCGTGCCGGCCCGCAATGCCGAAGCTCAAGGCGACGAGCGCCGCGCCCGTCGCTTGTCCGATGAGCCGCGCGGTCGCGATGATGCCGCTCGCGCCGCCGCTGCGCTCGGGCGGCGCGCTCGCCATCAGCGCCTTCAGGTTCGGCGACTGGAAGAAGCCGAAGCCCGCGCCGCACACGGCCATGCGCACGACGATGTCGGTCACGTGCGGATGCGCCGGCAGCAGTGCAAGCGACGCCATCCCCACACTCAGGATCGCCAGCCCGACGCCGCCGAGCAGCCCGGGCGGATAACGGTCGGACATGCGCCCCGCGATCGGCGCGGCCAGCGCGACGATGACTGGCCACGGCGTCATCAGGAAGCCGGTCTCGACCTGGCTGCGCTGCAGCAGGTCCTCGAAATAGAACGGCAGCGAAACGAACGCGAGCCCTTGCGCCGCGAACGAGCAGACTGCGGTCAGGGCCGACAGCGTGAACACCGGCCGCTTGAACAGATCGACGGGCAGCATTGGCGCGGGGTGCCCGGCTTCGCGGCGGATCAGCATCCATCCGAACACCAGCGTGGCCGCGACGGCCGCGAGCACGAGGCGCGTATCGGCGCGCTGCGCGGCGCCGCCGAGCGCGAGGATCAGCGCGGCAAACGTGACGACGTTCAGGAGCGCCGCGCCGACATCGAAGTGGTGCTTGCCGCGCGGCGTGTGCGGCAGCGACGGTATACCGAATGCCAGCGCCGCGAGCCCGATCGGCACGTTCACGACGAAGAGCCACGGCCAGTTGGCGAGCGACAGGATCAGCGACGCCACCGTCGGCCCCACCGCGAACGACACCCCGACGATGAGCGCGTTGAGCCCGACGCCGCGTCCGAGCCGATGCGGCGGATAGATGAAGCGGATCAGCGCGATGTTGACGCTCATGATCGCGCTCGCGCCGAGCCCTTGGAGCACGCGCGCGCCGGCCAGCGCCGGCAGCGATGACGCGAGGCCGCAGACGAGCGACGCTCCCGTGAAGATCGCGACTCCCGCGATATAGATGCGCCGGTGGCCGACGATGTCGCCGAGCGCCGCGAGCGGCAGCAAGGTGGCGACCATCGCGAGCTGATAGGCGTTGACGATCCAGACCGACGAGGCCGGCGCGGCGTGAAGGTCGGCGGCGATGGCCGGCAGGGCGGTGTTGGCGATCGCGGTGTCGAGGGTGGCGAGCGCGACGGCGAGCATGATCGCGGCGAGCGCGCGCTTGTCGCGCGCGGTCATCGGGGCATCGACAGGGAAGCCGGCTGGCGCGCGGGCCGCGTTCGCCGCGGCGTTCGGAGGGATGTTGTTCTGCACGTTTGAGCGTCTTGGGGCGTGGGCGGACGTGCGCCGAATCGAAGGCATGCTGCGGCGCATCGAGCGATTGTTGCAGAGTCGCGGGGAGCGTGCAGAAGGCGCTTTCCAATTGGCTTGCGGGTGGATTTTGATTGGCTTGCAAAAAGGCCGATGCCGGTTTGGTGCGTTAAGCTACGCATCCGCAACCGACCCAGGAGTGACCGTGATCACCTGCTATCTGCGCTATGTCGTCGATCCCGCCAAGCTGAAGGAGTTCGAGCACTACGGACGCATGTGGATTCCGCTCGTCGAGCGCTTCGGTGGACAGCATCACGGGTACTTCATGCCTTCTGAAGGCGCGAACAATATCGCGCTGGCGCTGTTTTCGTTTCCGTCGCTCGCTGCGTATGAGCAGTACCGTCAGAAATCGATGGACGATCCCGATTGCCAGGCAGCGTTCAAGTACGCGGAGGAGACGCGCTGCATTGTCAGCTATGAGCGCAGCTTCTTTCGTCCGGTGTTTGAGTAGCGTCACGCAGGCACGGCCACCGGCGGCGCATCGGCGCCCGCATCGAGCATCCGCACCGAAAACCCGAAGCAGCGTTCGATCAGGTCCGGGCGCATCATGTCGCGCGGAGCGCCTTGCGCGAGGATGGCGCCGTCGACGAGCAGCGCGATGCGGTCGGCGTGGCGCGCCGCGAGGTTCGGGTCGTGCACGATGGCGAGCGCGCCGAGATGCCAGTCGCGTGTCAGCCGGCGCACCGTCGCGAGCAGGTGATGCTGATGCGCGAGATCGAGTGCGGCTGTCGGTTCGTCGAGCAGGAGATAACGCGGCGCCGGTTTTCCGCCGCAGTTTCGCTCGTCGAACTCGCGTTCTCCCGGCCAAAGCTGGGCGAGTACGCGCGCGAATTGCACGCGCGCGCACTCGCCGCCCGAGAGCGTCGTGACGTCGCGTCCCGCCAGCGGCGCGGCGCCCGCGAGTTCCAGCGCCTCGTGCGCGATATCGCGATCGCAAACGGCTGGCGCGCTGGCTGGCCGCGCATGCGGATACCGGCCCAGCAGCACGATCTCTTCGACACTGAACGGAAACGCCGGATGCGACGCTTGCGGCAGCACGGCGCGCAGGCGCGCGAGCCGTTGCGAGCCGATCGCTTGCAGCGCTTCTCCGTTGAGCGTCAGCGTTCCGCGCACGCGCGTGGTTCGCGCAGGCGCCAGCCCATGGAATTCGCCTGCCAGCGCCTTCATCAGCGTGCTCTTGCCCGCGCCGTTGCGGCCGAGCAGGGCGGTCAGCGCGCCGGGCTCGATGGCGAGCGACAAGTCTTGCAGGATCGGCGTGGCGCCGTGCGACACGCAAAGTTTGTCGGCCGTCAGCATGGCGAGTGCGGCTCCTGTTCGTTCGTCGAAGGATGCGGCCCGGCACTGCATTGCCGGTTCACAAGCCGAGGCGGCTGCGGCTTTTCCACAGCAGCGCAAGAAAGAAAGGCGCGCCAAGCAGTGCCGTCAGAATGCCGAGAGGCACTTCCGCCGGGGCGGCGAGCGTGCGCGCGGCGAGGTCGGCGAGCACCGTGAGCGATGCGCCGAGCAGCATCGCGCCGGGCATCACGACACGCTGATCGGGGCCGCAGGCGAGCCGCACGCAATGCGGCGCGACGAGCCCGATAAAGCCGATCGCCCCCGTGCAGGACACCAGCGCACCGACGCACATCGCCGATGCGACGAGCACGCTGTGCTTGACCGCGTAGACGGGCACGCCGAGATGCAGCGCTTCGGTCTCGCCGAGTTGGAGCGCGTTGAGCGCATTGCGCTGGCGATAAAGCCAGGCGGTGCCGAGCAAGCCGAGCGGCAGCACCGCGCCGAGCATCCCCCATTGCGCGCCGCCCAGGCTGCCGAGGCTCCAGAACGTGAGGGAACGCAATTGCGCATCGTCGGCGACGTAGGTGAGCAGGCCGATCGCCGCGCCCGTGAGCGCGTTGATGGCGATGCCCGCGAGCAGCAGCAGCGGCAACGCGAGCCGTCCCCGCGACGTGGCCAGCCGATAGACGAGCGCGGCGACCGCGAGCGCGCCCGCGAATGCCGCGACAGGCAGCCAGCCGAGAGCGGCAGGCGCGGCGAACAAGAGCGGGCCGAGCACGATCAGCGTCGAGGCGCCGAGCGCCGCGCCGCTCGACACGCCGATCAAGCCGGGATCGGCGAGCGGATTGCGAAAGAGCGCCTGCAGCGCGCTGCCTGCCGCGCCGAAGCCGATGCCGACCAGCACCGCGAGCAGCACGCGCGGCAAGCGGATGTTCAGGATGACGGAGCGGATTTGCTGAAGCGCCTCGTTTTGCGTGTTTGCCGGATCGGCTGCGAGCGCCGTTAGAACCTCTATCGGCGTGACGCGGTACGCGCCGATGCAGACGGCGGCCAGCATCGACGCCGTGAGCAGCACGGCGAGCGCCGCAAGCATGACGCTCGCGGCACGGCGTCGGCGTGCCGCGAGTCCGTCCGGTGCGGGGAGCGGGTCTCGCATGAATGGCCTGCGGGGTTTCGTCGACATGGCGTCACGCTGCGGTCAGCTTCTGGTTCAACGCCGCGACCGCTGCCGGCAAGCGCGGCCCGAAGCCGAGCAGGAACAGCGCATCGAGCGAGACGAGGCGCTGCGCGCGGCCGGCGGGTGTCTCGGCGAAACCGGGCGCCGTGAAGAGCGCTTGCGCCGAGCCGGCCGCCGCTAGTCCTTCGCCGGTGGTCAGCACGACGTCGGGCGCTGCCGCGATCAGTGCTTCTGCCGTCAACGGCCGGTAGCCCGCGAAGCCTTGCATCACGTTGCGAGCGCCGGCATAGGCGAGCATCGCGTCGGCAGCGGTGCGCTGTCCGGCGACGAGTGCTTGATTGCCCGTGTGGTTCAGCACGAACAGTACCCGTGGGGCTTTGCCCGTGCGAGCCGCTTGCGCGAGCGGCGATGCGGCCACCGCCGCTCGCGTCGCTTGCCATTCGCTGTCGAAGCGGGCGAGGAGCGATGTGCCGGCGCCGTGCGCATCGAGCGCGCCGGCAATGCCGTTTATCTTCATGCGTACCGTATCGGCATCGTGGCCTTCGGCAAACGATCGCACGGCAACCCCCGCGCTCTTGACTTGCGACAGCGCTGCGGGCGGCCCCGCTTCGGCCGATGCGAGCACGAGATCGGGCCGAAGCGAAAGCAGCCCTTCCGCCGACAGCGCCCGTTGATATCCGATCTTCGGCAGCTTGCGCGCGGCGTCCGGATAGGTGCAGGTCGTATCAGCGCCCACGAGCCTCGCCTGCGCGTTCAGCGCGTAGACGATCTCGGCGAGCGCGCCGCCGATGACGACGACGCGCCGGGCGTCGCTACGCCGGGCGTCGGCGCCTGGAGCCTTCACGTGCTGCGGCCCGGCCGCGATTGCGCGGCCTGCGGCGGCCAGGCTGCTCACGCCGCTCACACACAGCGCGAGCGCCACAGTGCCCGAACTGCCGATGAAAGCACGCCGTCCGCGATTCACGACAGCCCCGCTCATGCCGACGCCTCGCTGCCGTCGAGAACCGGCAGGCTGGCCGCCAGTACACGCCACGCTTCGAGCTCCGGCTCGCCGGGCTTGCGTGCGCCGAACAGCATCGCGATGTTCTCGCCATTCGCATCGAAAAGCTCCAGCGACGTGACGATCCCATCGCTCGTCGGCTTCTTCACGACCCACGCCTGAGCGATCAGGTCTTCACGCAAATGCAGGTTGAAACCGGGATCGAGCACGTTCAGCCACGGCCCCATCGTGCGTATCGTCTGCACCGGCCCGGTGTGGATCTGGATCATGCCGTGATTGCCGGCGAAGACCATGATCGGCAGTTGCGTTGCCGCTGCGCTTTCGAGCACGAGCCTCAGCGAATCCGCGGCAACCGGCTGCGCGAAGCCGCGCTCGGCAAGCCGCAGCGCCTGGGTGCGCGCCAGACCGAACTTGCGCAGCATGCCGAAGAACTGATGCGTGTCGGTCATCGCGGCCCAGGCCGCGTGAAAGCCGCGGACGTCGAGCTCGCCGTCGGGACGCACGGGCGCAGGTTCCCGGGCGGCGGCGACGTCGAGCCCCGCGGCCTGCTCTGGCATGCGCCGGCGTTCGACGAACGCGTCGAACGCTGCGTGGTCGCTATGTGCGCGCAGGAACACCTTGTGCACGGCGTGGCCTTGCGCGTCGAAGAATTGCAGGCTCTTCATCGTGCCGCGCCCGGTTTCCTCGCGCACGGCGAATCCCGAAGCCCAGTTGTTGTAGAAGATCCGCAGATCGATTGCGCTGCCGAGCGCGAGGCCGACCGGGCCATCGTGGCTCATCTGCTCGAATGGCCCGTCTTTTTCGTGCACGGCGGCTTCGTTGCGCGTGAGCGCCATCACGGAGCCGAGCGTCGGCATCTCTTCGAACAGCTCGACGAAGTTCGATTCGAGCCGCACGACATGCTCGCCGACGAACGCCGCCAGCGCTTCGGCTTCGCTTACGCCGAGCGCCTGCGCGGCTTCGCGGTTGCGCAGCTTCTGCTCCTGCTTGAGGCGCAGGAAGTCCTCGCGCAGCAGATGCGGCGCACGGCGCGCCCGGTTGGTGAAAGCTGCGGTAGCGTTGGTATTCAACATGCCAAACTCCTTATCTTGTATACCGGATAAAAAATGAACCATGCGCGGCCGGATGCGAAAGCGGCCAACGCGGCATCAGAAGTCGATCTTCATGCTCACCGAGACGTTGCGGCCCGGCGCGGTGTAGGCGTCGAGGACCGGCGACGATTGCGCGATGCCGCGCACGTCCGACCAGTTCCAATACTTGCGGTCGAACAGGTTGTAGATGCCGAGATAGGCGATCACGTGCCTGGTGAAGCGATAGCCGCCGCGCAGGTCGACGACGAACGAAGAGGGCGGCGCGAAGCAGGGGATCGGCTGGCGGCGCGCGTCGACGCACAGATCGGAGGAAATGTCGCTCTGGCTCTTCGCCAGTTGGAACAGCAGGTCTCCTTGCACGAACCAGCGCTCGCCCGGCTCGTAGCGCACGCCGAGCGCCGCGGAGAACGGGTTGACCGTGTTGAGCGGCTGGTTCGGGCCGCCGTCGTTTTGCGTCGTGCCCTTCGTATACGCCATGGCCGTCTTGAGCGTGATGCCGTCGGGCATCACCCACTCGGCGCGTCCTTCGACGCCGTGAATGCGCGCCTTCGCGAAGTTCACGTACTGATAGACGAGCGGGTTCGCCGCCGTGCCCGCGCCGCTCACCGTTCGTTGTGTGATGAAGTCGCGATAGCGGCCGTCGAAGGCTGCAGTGCTGTAGCTGATCGGGCCGTAGCCGGTGCCGAGCTTGCCGCGCAAGCCGATTTCGATCGTGTCGCTGGTTTCTGGCTTCAGGTCAGGATTGCCGATCGACGTATAGCCGTAGATCGGATTCGCGAAGCTGTTGTTGACCTGGCCGGGCGTCGGTGTGCGGAAGCCGTGTGCATATTGCGCGTAGGGGATCAGCGCGGGCGATACCTGATACAGCACCGCAAGCCGCGGCGAGAGCGCATGGTCGCTCGTCGACACCGGGTTGCCGCTGTAGAGCGGATCGCCGGTGCGCGGGCTCAGCCGGTAGGCGTCGAAGCGCAGGCCAGGCGTCACGGTGAGCTTGCCGTAGCCGATCTCGTCCTGCACGAAGGCGCCGAGCAAGGTGTAGTCGGTATCGGGAAACGCCTTGTTCGGGAACGCAGCCTCGCCGACACCGGGCACCGTGCCGTTGCGCAGGTTCGTCACGCGGTCGAAGCTGCCGTCGCCGCCGTAGACGAGCTTGTGCCGAAGCGGCCCCGTCGTGAACGCGCTTTCGGCAAACGCCGAGCCGCCGACGACTTTCTCCGCGTATGTGTTGTAGCGCGTGCGCGATGCCGAGTTGCCACGGATCTCGTTCGAGAACTGATGCTGATAGGAATCCTGATAATAAAGCTGAAAATGAGCTGCCTGGAGGTATCGATTGGCGTCGTCGCCGTAGTCGTAATCGAGGCTGTAGCGGTTGCGCTCGAGCTTGTTGCTGTCGGTCAGGCTAAGAGTGGTCGGCGGATTGATCGCCGACAGCACGTTCGTGTCGATGCGTTGGCGCACGGTCTCGGCGGTGAGCTTGATCGAGTCGTGCGCGGTCGGTTTCACTACGAGCTTGCCGAGCAGCGATTCCGAGTAGGTGTCTTGCGGATTGGCGGTCGCGCGCAGCGTGCTGGCCGAGTCGTTCGAGCCTTTGGTTTCGGTCTCGTGGCCACGGCGGCCGTCCGCGATGATCATCCCTTGCACCGTCTCGTTGCCGCCGGCCGCGGACGCCGTGCCGCCGAAGCTGCGGTCCGCCGACGCGTAGCTCGGGCGAAACGCGAAGTAGGTTTTTTTGCCGTAGATGCCTAGCAGGTCCTGCGGATCCTTGGTAATGAAGTTCACCGCGCCCGTCAGCCCGTCGCTGCCGTAGAGCGCCGAGGCGGGGCCGCGCAGGATCTCGATGCGCTTGAGCATTTCCATATCCGCGTAGTCGCCGCGGCCCGCTTCGAGCGGGCCGAAGGAGAACGAGCTCGGCAGACGGATGCCGTCTTCCATCAGCAGGGTGCGGTTTCCTTCGAGGCCGCGGATGTTGATGCTCGAATCGCCGTCGCGTCCGCCGCCCTGCGCTGCCGACGAAGGGCGGTACGGCGCGCGCCGCACGGTCACGCCGGGCTCGTAGCGCAGGGCGTCCTTGATGTCATTGGCTTGCTGCTCTTCGATGTCCTCGCTGGTGATGACCGACACGCTCGCCGCCGTGCGGCTGGCCGGCGTCGCAATGCGCGTGGCCGTGACGGTGACCGGGTCGAGCTGATCGTTCGTATCGCGGGCAGCGTATAGCGTGGCGGCTTGCGCGGCCTGCGGGCTTGCATCGGCGCCCGATGCGGCAAACGGTGCGGACAGCTGGACGGTTTCGGCGGGGGCCGCATGCAGGGCGGCCGCATGGACGCCGAACGCGCCGAGGAGCGCGGCGTAGAGCGGACGCCGTGCCGAACGAAGTTGATGCACGAAAGGTTCTCCCAGTCACGAATGAATCGAAAAGCTGGCTGGGCGAACGTGATGCCTGGCTGGCGTGGCGGCCCGCATTGTCGATGCGGGCGCTGCTGAATGAGAAAGAAAGTGTAATGAGAGTTATTCTCAATTGCAAGAAAAACGAAAGGTATTGGTCTACCCCAAAAAATCTCATCAACCGCAACTAACGGTCAGCCCCGGGGCCGCCATACGAGCACCAGCGCCGGCGCAACGTCATGATGCGATCACGCAAACGAAGAGAGCAGGATCGATAGGTGCCTGACATGGGCCTTGAACGCATCGAGTGTCTCGCGCTCGCTCGACGAGCTCAGATGCGGCAATTCCGATAATTCGACCTGCGCCTGGAATTCGTCGGCGGCCTTGCTGCGCATCTCGGGAGGCAGCGAGCGGATCAGCGAGATGATCAGCAGTTCTTGCGCGTGAATCATGCCTAACGTCGAGTGCGTGTTCATGCTGGCCTCCGTTTGAACGTCCCGCGCGAGCACGCAAGCGTGCATCGCATGTGCACTTTCTATACTAGGCCCGAAGGCAGCAACCGCCAACGCGCACCACATCTGCGCATCGATGTAACAGCGCGCAAGTGTCGTGGTGCTGTCGCCTTATCTGCGGAAAATGGCGTAACCTGATTGTTCCTTTGCCTGTGCGGCGCGCTCCACCGCGTGCCGCAACGCTTACAAGGAGGCTTCGATGACAGCCGTCGATCTGGAATTCGACCAGCTCAACAGTACCGTCGATGCGTTGCGGCGCTCCATCTCCAACCGCCTGATGTACGGCGTCGGCAAGGACGCCGCCACCGCTCGTCCCCAAGACTGGCTCAATGCCGCGGCGCTCGCCGTGCGTGATCGGCTCGTCGCGCGCTGGATGAAGACCACGCGCCAGCAATACGAGCAAGACGTCAAGCGCGTGTATTACCTGTCGATGGAGTTCCTGATCGGCCGCACGTTCACCAACGCCTTGCTCGCGCTCGGCATCTATGACCAGATGAAGGAAGCGCTGGCGAGTCTCGGCGTCGACATGGATGCGGCCGCCGAGCTCGAGCCCGATGCCGCGCTCGGCAACGGCGGCCTCGGGCGGCTTGCGGCATGCTTTCTCGACTCGATGGCCACGCTCGCGATTCCGGGCTTCGGTTACGGCATCCGCTACGAATACGGGATGTTCAGGCAGCAGATCATCAACGGAGAGCAGGTCGAGGCGCCGGATTACTGGCTGCGCGCGGGCAATCCTTGGGAGTTTCCGCGGCCCGAGGTGCGGTACATGGTTAACTTCGGAGGGCGAACGATCGAGCGCGACGGCCACGTCCAATGGATCGAGACCGAGCACGTCAACGCGATGGCCTACGACACGGTGATCCCCGGCTATGCCACCAGCGCGACGAATACGCTGCGGCTGTGGTCCGCGCGCGCGACCGAGGAGCTCGATCTGTCGGCGTTCAACCAGGGCGATTATCGTCGCGCGGTTGAAGCGAAGGAGACCTCGGAGAACGTCTCGCGTCTGCTGTACCCGGACGATTCGACGCCCGCCGGACGCGAGCTGCGCCTGCGCCAGGAATACTTCTTCGTATCGGCGACGATGCAGGACCTGATCCGCCGCTATCAGCGCACCCACAGCACGTTCGGGCGCTTTGCCGAAAAGGTGGCGGTGCATCTGAACGACACGCACCCCGTGCTGGCGATTCCGGAGCTCATGCGCCTGTTGGTCGACATCCATCACGTGCCGTGGGAGCGCGCCTGGAAACTCGTGCAGCAGGTGTTTTCCTACACGAATCACACGCTGATGCCCGAGGCGCTCGAAACCTGGGATGTCGAGATGCTTGCGCGCCTGCTCCCGCGTCATCTCGAGATCATCTTCGACATCAACGCCGAGTTCCTGAAGGACGCGAGCGCGCACTTCGGCCACGACGTCGACGTGATCCGCCGCATCTCGCTCGTCGACGAATATGGGCAGCGCCGTGTGCGGATGGCGCATCTGGCGATCGTCGCGAGCCAGAAGGTGAATGGCGTATCGAAGCTGCACTCGCAGCTGATGGCGCGGGAGTTCTTCAGGGATTTCGCGCACATGTTCCCCGCGCGCTTCACCAACGTGACGAACGGCATCACGCCGCGGCGCTGGCTCGCGCAGGCGAGTCCGCCGCTGTCGGCGCTGATCGACCAGCATCTGGGCACGCATTGGCGCAGTGACCTGTTCGAGTTGCGCAAGCTGAGCGCGCTCAAGGCCGATCCGGCGTTTTCATCCGAGTTCCGGGCCGCCAAGCGCCGCAACAAGATTCGCCTCGCGCATCGCTTGCTGCACGATACCGGCATCATGGTGCATCCGGATGCGCTGTTCGATTTGCAGGTCAAGCGCATCCACGAGTACAAGCGTCAACTGCTCAACCTGCTGCACGTGATCGTGCGCTACAACCGCATTCGCGCCGAGCCCGAGCGCGACTGGGTGCCGCGTGTCGTGATCTTCGCGGGCAAGGCCGCGTCGGCCTACAAGATGGCGAAGACGGTCATCAAGCTCATCAACGACGTCGGCGAGAAGGTCAACAACGATCCGCTCGTCGGCGATCGCCTGAAGGTCGTGTTCGTGCCGAACTACGGCGTGAGCGTGGCCGAACTCGTGATTCCGGCGGCGGACCTGTCGGAGCAGATCTCGATGGCGGGCACCGAGGCGTCGGGCACCGGCAACATGAAGCTCGCGTTGAACGGCGCGCTCACGATCGGCACGATGGACGGCGCGAACATCGAGATCTGTGACGCCGTCGGGCGCGACCATATCTTCATCTTCGGCCACACGGCGGAAGAGGTCGACGACCTGCGTTCAACCGGCTACCGGCCGCGGCAGATCTACGAGGGCAATCCGGAGCTGCGCCTTGCGCTCGACCAGATCCGCACCGGCTACTTCTCGAAGGGCGATCCGCACCGCTTCTCGGACATCTTCCATACGCTCGTCGATTGGGGCGACCACTACATGGTGCTGGCCGATTTCGCGGCGTTCGTCGAAGCGCAGGAAGCTGTCGACGCGCGTTTTCGCGAGACGCGCCTGTGGACCGAGAGCGCGATCGAGAACGTCGCGGGCATGGGGCAGTTCTCGTCGGATCGCACGATCGCGGAGTACGCGCACGAGATCTGGCATGTGAAGCCGGTCGACGTCGGTTCGACCGGCGGCTAAGCGCGCGTCGCGCCAGTGGTGTGGAGAGGGCGGTTTGCGCCCTGACGGCGGATCATCACCCTCACGGGGCGCTATGGTGCCCGCCCTTGGCGCGAACCGCGCCGATGGTGGCTTGCGAGAGGCTGCGCGTGAGCGCGGCGATGACGGCATCGAGCGGGCGCGATTCGACTTCGAGGCGAAAGGTCACGCTTTCACGGAGCTTATCGATCGTGACGACGTAGAGGCGCAGGTCGTCGCCGAGCGCGCTGTGCAGCGCGCGGCGCGCAATGCTGGAGGAGCCGGCCGGCACGGTGACGTCGAGCGATACGCACGAGGCGCGCCGTTGCGGCTTGCGCGTGCTGAACGGGCGTGCGGTTGTCGTGCGGCGCGCCAGCCGCGATCGCGATCACTGCCGGGCGGCTGCGTTTTCGATGGCCGTTTTCAGAACCTGGTCTACGCGCTGCACGAATTCGAGGTCGGGGCTCGAGAGTGCCTCGCGTTCGCCGGCGGCGGTCGCGACCATCAGCCGGTGGGTGATGTCCTGCGTGAACCACGCCAGCACGCCGACGACGAACATCATGACGCCGAGCGTAAGCCCCGCGCCTGAACGGAAGATTCCACCAGCCACGGCGCCGGCGAGGCCGATAAGGGAGAGCGTGAGCGGCAGCGCCTTATTTTTCTGGATCGTGACGATCCGCGTGCGGTGGATCTCGCGCAGGGCAAAGACCTGTCCGGCGGCACTGAGCCCGTTGCGCGTGATCGTGACGCCGCGTTCGTTGAAAGCGTTATCCATCGGCAAAGACAAGCGGTGTTGAAAGCGCGCAGCGTATCAGACTCTGCGGAGAGACGCCGGGCGCGGGCCGAATACTGTGGCACATGGCCGCACCGCGGGTTTGTATCGAAGAAGAGAAGCGGGGCATGCCGCGGCGGCGCGTGCCCGGGCGGCAAATCCTGTTAGCTGGCTTCGCTCGTGTACAGGCGGCCCGGAACGTGGCTCGCCACGGCGCGGGCGATATCGGCCTCGGTGCTTTCCGCAGGGACGATGCAGCGGTGCGAAGGCACGTCGCCGTGCGCGACCGTGGTCCATTCGACGAGGCGGTATGGCCGTCCCCACGGACGCTGCACGGGCATCGACACCCGGCAGCTTTGAACCGGCAGAGCATGCTCGCTCTTCAGCGTCGATTGCAGATGCTTGAACACCGTGTCTTCGGTCATGGTCACTCCCGTTTGCGCGTGGCCGCCGCCCATCGCATCGCAGCGCGCCAAGTGAAGGGGATAAAAAAATGCCGCCTAAGCTACGGCGGCTGAACAGGGGTGGTATGGACTGCATGGTCGCAGCCAAGAATTAAGCCAAACTTAAAACTCGCCGGCTTGGCCACCCCGCGCTGTGCAAAGGTCCTGCCGATGCATGCAGGGATGCCATTAAGCGCAACGCCCCGCCTGAAAATCCGCGGGGCGTTGCGCTTCCAGAAATGATCGGCTGCTGCCGTCACGCGGCAGCAGCCGAAATCGCTTTAGAACTTATGACGGATGCCGACGCGCACGGCGACCTGATCGGTCGAGTCGTTGCCCGACGTGCCGAAGTACGACGAAGCCGAATCGCCGATCTGCGCTTGCACGTTGGTGCCCTTGTTGTTACCCCCAGCCTTCTGGTAGATGGTGAGCAGGTACACGTCGGTGCGCTTGCTGAGCGCGTAGTCGGCGCTGGCGTCGACTTGGTTCCAGTGGCCCTTGAAGTTGTCCGAGGCCTTCATGTACGTGTAGCCGAGGCCACCCGTCAGGGCCGGCGTGAACGCGTACTTGCCGCCTGCTTCATACGCGTTGAACGTCGTCTGGGCGCCGGTGATCGGCTCGATGTGAGTGTTCGTCCACAGGGCCCACAGCGTGGCGCCGCCGATCAGGTAGCGGCCGCCGAGGCCGACCGTATGCAGGTCGCGGACCGTGGCGGTCTGGCTCAGGTTGGCGAGCGTCGTCGAGAAGGTCGTGGGCGATGCGGCAGCCGGGAAGCGGATGTCGGTGTAGGCCGCGCCGACCGAGAACGGGCCAGTGGCGTAGTTCGCGCCGAAGCTATACGCGCGCGAGGAGGTACCGGCCGCACCCGCGAACGCGCCGGCTTGGTTCGAGAAGCCGTACAACGCGCCGAACGTCAGGCCCGCGAAGTTGGCGCTTGTGAACTTGACCGCATTGCTGATGCGGCTCGACGTGAGCTGGTCGACGTCGTTGATGTGGTAGGCGTAGTTGCCTGCAACCGTGTTCGCGCCGGTCGAGTAGTTGCCGCCGACGAAGTCGGTCGAGAACGAGTATTGACGGCCGAGCGTGAACGAGCCGATGTTGTCCTTCGAGATGCCGACATAAGCCTGGCGGCCGAATTCCGACGAGCCTTGGCCCAGCGTGCCCGTGCCGCTGTTGAAGCCGTTTTCGAGCACGAAGAGTGCCTTCAGGCCGCCGCCCAGGTCTTCCGTGCCGCGCAGGCCCCAGCGGCTGCCTTGTGCAACGCCGTCGTCGTACTTGACGAGCTTGTTGCCGGCCGCGGACGAGGACGTGCTGGAGTTGTTGACGTAGCTGATACCGGCGTCAATCAGGCCATACAGCGTGACGCTGCTCTGCGCATGTGCGGTCCCCGCGATCGTGGCGATCGTAGCGGCGGCAATGATTTTCTTGTTCACAAATTCTCCGTGTTCTAAAGGGAATGGGCCGGCGTGCCGCTCTCGTGGCGGAATCGCAGGACCGGCGGCAATTTATATGACAAGAACGAAAGCCATATGACAGCTAGGTGGCTCGGGGAATTTGTTGCGTAGCTACAACAATGGGCTTGCCGAGACGGGGGGCGCCTGCTGGAGAAGAGGAAGCGGAGGGCGGGGCACAGCTCGGAAAGCGACTTCAGCCGCTTTCCGAGCCGGGAAAGGCTTAGTTCGACAGCAGCGAGCCCGTTCGATACGACGTCGCACCCGCAATGCGCGCGATCTCGAGCCCGGCCGTAGCGAAGCGCGCCCGGTGCCGGGCGTACAGCACGCCGGAGATGCTGCTCGTGATCGTCACGGCGCGGTCTGTCAGCGGGTCGACGATATCGGCGATCTCCTGGCCAGGCTCCACCCAGGAGCCTACCGGGGTGCGGAACACGAGCACGCCCGAGACGGGCGCGAGCAGCGGCTCGGTGCCGGCGAGCGGCGTGGGCGCGAATTCGAGCTGCGGCAGCGGGGCGGGCGTGCCGTCGATCACGCCGCGATGCGTCAGGTACTCGACGATCGCGTGAGCATCGCGCTCGGCGAACGCGTAGCTCACGTCGCTCTGGCCGCGCAGCTCGATCGTCACCGAGACCGAGCCGTTCGGAATCGGATAACGATCGCCGTAGCGCGCGCGAAGCTCGGACCAGCAGAAGCTGTGGATCTCGTCGAACGGATTGCCGATCGAATTGAGCGCGAGCAGCGACGCCTTCGCGTCGAGGTAGCGCGCGAGCGGCTCGACTTCGGGCCACAGGTCGGGATTGGTGTAGAGGTGCATCGCGGCCTCGAAGTCGCAATGCAGGTCGAGCACGACGTCGGCGTCGTATGAGAGGCGCTGCAGCGCGAGGCGCTGCGATTCGAGCTCGGTATTCGGCGTTTGCTCGTTGAGCGCCTCGCGCATCGCGTGGCGCACGGCGACGAGATTTTGTTGCGCGTCGCCGGTCAGGCGGCCTTCGATGCGCGGCATCACGAGCGCGGCCAGGTCGTGGAAGTGGCGGTTGAAGTTGCTCGCCGTGCCGGTTTCGAAGCGGCCGAGCATCTGGCCGAGCAGGTGCTGGTTGAGGCCGATCGGATTCGGCACCGGCACGACGACGATCTCGCCGCGCAGCTTGTCCGCGGCTTCGAGCGCTACGAGCCGCTTGCGCAGCGCCCACGCGACCAGCATGCCCGGCAGCTCGTCCGCGTGCAGCGACGACTGGATGTAGATCTTTTGTCCGCCGGAAGGGCCGTAGTGGAAGCTCGTCAGATGCCGCTCGGTGCCGAGCGCGGGGGAAATCAACGGGTGGGTCAGTGTCTGCATGATTTTATATGCGCGCCGGAGGGCATGCGGGCGCGTGGTCTGGAAGGAGAGTGCTCAGGCGATTGTACTTCGCGCGAGTCCGGCCAGGTGCGGACGACGCGGTGCGATGGCGCACAAACAAAAAAGGCTCCGCGCAACACGGAGCCTCTTTCGCTTGCAAGCCTGACATCGCAAGGCGCGGGAGCATCCCGCGCCGTTGCCGGTCAGCTGCCGTACACGTCGAACGTGAAGTACTTCGCTTCGAGCTTCTTGTACGTGCCGTCCTTGATGATGTCGGCGATCGCCTTGTCGATCTTCGCCTTCAGGTCGGCGTCTTCCTTGCGCAGACCGATGCCGGCGCCGTTGCCGAGCGTCTTCGGATCGTTCAGGTCGCCGCCGGCGAATTCGAAGCCCGCGCCGCGCGGGGTCTTCAGGAAGCCGATGTCGGCTTGCACGGCGTCTTGCAGCGCGCCGTCCAGACGGCCCGAGATCAAGTCTGCATAGACCTGGTCCTGGTTCTGGTAGGGGACGACCTTCACGCCCTTCGACTCCCAGTTGGCCTTGGCGTAGGTCTCTTGAATCGTGCCCTGCTCGACGCCAACCGACTTGCCCTTGAGCGAATCGGCCGTCGGCTTGATGCCCGTGCCCTTCTTCGTGACGAGGCGGGTCGGCGTGTTGAAGAGCTTGGCCGAGAACGCGATCTGCTCTTCGCGCTGCGGCGTCATCGACATCGACGACAGCACGCCGTCGAACTTCTTCGCCTTCAGTGCCGGGATCATGCCGTCGAAGTCGTTTTCGATCCACACGCACTTCGCGTTCAGGCGCTTGCAGATTTCATTGCCGAGGTCGATGTCGAAGCCGACCAGCTTGCCGTCGGAGCCCTTCGATTCGAACGGGGGGTAGCTCGCATCGACGCCGAAACGGATCGTGGTCCAGTCTTTGGCTTGAGCGACGCCCGCGGCGGTAACGGCGAGCAGCGAGATGGTCAAGGCGGCTAGTAGTTTTTTCACTTTTACTCCTGGAGGGGTTCGTTCGGCCTCGGATGCGGCTGTGCCGCGTCAAGGCTGTTCCGGCTCGATGGCTTGCCAGAACGGTTATTGCGGCTGCCGGCCCGGGCGGCCGGCAACGCGCGCACAGCATACCAAGCCAAAAATATGGCGCCGCTAGTAGAACACCGGATGGCAACCGAGCGCAACCTCTAACGAAAAGCCCCGCCGGGCGCAGTGTCAAACGATCCGGTGCCCCTCGCGATACGTCGCGCGCGGCACCGGCAGCGTGTCGTGCATCGTGACGCGCAGGAAGTCGGCGCGCAGGCCAGGCTCGATCGCGCCGCGGTCGTGAAGGCCCGCGGCGCGCGCCGGTTCGGCCGAGACCGTACCGATCGCGCGCGGCAGCGTCCAGCCGGCCTTGTCGACGAGCTCGAAAGCGGCGGTAAGGAGGCTCGAGGGCACATAGTCGGAGGAGAGGATGTCGAGCAGGTCCGAGCGCGCCAGCTCGAGCGCCGACACGTTGCCCGAATGCGAGCCGCCGCGCACGATGTTCGGCGCGCCCATCACCGTTGCGATGCCAAGCCGGTGCGCGGCGGCCGCGGCTACCTGCGTGGTCGGGAATTCGGAGATCGCGACGCCCTCGGCGGCGGCTTCCTCGACGTGTTCGACGGTGGTGTCGTCGTGGCTTGCCACGGGCAGGCCAAGCGCCTTGCAGCGCGCGACGATCTCGTGACGATGGGCGATGGCGAAGCGCGCCTGGTCGCCGGTCAGCTCCGCGAGCTTGACGGCCATGTGCTCGTCGGTCCATTTGCCGTTGCGCTCGTGGTAGCGGCGCCATTGCTCCTTGTCATGCCACTGGCGCTGGCCCGGCGTGTGGTCCATCACCGAGGCGAGCCGCAAGAGCGGATGCGACGACAGCGAATCGAAGATCTCCACGACGTCCGCCGTGCCGACTTCGCAGCGCAGATGCAGGAAGTGCTCGGCGCGCAGCAGCTTGCGCTCGGAGAAGCGCTGCAGTGCTTGCGCGCAGGCCGTCTGGATGTCGCGGCTGCGCAGCTTCGCGGTGCTCATCGAGCCGATCGCGAGCGCGTCGAAGACGGTGGTGATGCCGGCCGCGGCGACTTGCGCGTCGTGGATGACGAACGCGGCGTCGGTATTCCAGATCACGCCGGGGCGCGGCGACAGGTGCTTTTCGAGGTTGTCGGTGTGCAATTCGATGAGGCCGGGCAACAGATAGTCGCCGTCCCAATCATCGGCTGCGGACACCGAGGTCGTGCCGTGCGCCAGCTCGCGGATCTTGCCGCCCTCGATTTGCACGACTCCGGTGAATACGTCGTCTCGCGTCACGATGCGAGCGTTTTTGATCAGCATTGACGGGCTCCTGGGGTTTCTCGCTCGGTATGGCTTCAATGCGTCTGCAACGCGGCGGCGGGCGCGCTCAATTCGAGCCGGCGCGTCGCCACGTTCGCGCGTGTCGCCTCGTCGTGGAAGATGCCGACGATCGCCGCGCCGCGCTGCCGCGCTTCCTCGATCAGTTCCGCCACGATATCCCGGTTGTGTGCATCGAGTGAAGCAGTGGGCTCGTCGAGCAGCAAGAGCGGATGCCCGGCGATCAGGCCCCGCGCGATGTTCACGCGCTGCTGCTCGCCGCCGGAGAAGGTTGCGGGCGCAAGCTCCCACAGGCGCCGCGGCACGTTCAGGCGTGCGAGCAGCGCCGCGGCGCGCTCGCGCGCGTCAAGCTCGTCGACGCCGCGCGAGACCAGCGGCTCGGCGACGAGCGTGAGCGCCGGCACGCGCGGGATCACGCGCAGGAACTGGCTCACGTAGCCCACCACCGAGCGGCGCAGCGCAATCACGTCGTGCGGCTCGGCGCCGTCGATGCGCACGTGGCGCTCGGCGCGCGTGTCGTCGCGGATCGCGATCGCGCCGCCGGTGGCGCGATAGTTGCCGTACAGGCAGCGCAGGAACGTGCTCTTGCCTGCCCCCGACGGGCCCGCGAGCACGATGCATTCGCCGCGCTCGACGTCGAGCGAGACGCCGGTCAGCGCGACGATGCTCGCGCCGCCTTGCGCATGCAGCGTGAAGCGCTTGCTGACGTGCCGCGCGCGCAGCATCAGCGCGTCGTTGTCGATGAACGCGCGCCCGGTGGCGGCGGTATCGGTGGTCGTCATCGCCGGTCCCTGGTTTGTCCGTCAGACGGGAAGCACAGACGAGACGAGCGTCTGCGTGTACGGATGTTGCGGATCGTCGAGCACCTGATCCGTGAGGCCCGCTTCGACGACCTTGCCGCCTTGCATCACCATCAGACGGTGCGCGAGCAGCCGCGCGACGCCGATGTCGTGCGTGACGATCAGCACCGAGAGATGCAGCGTGGCGGCGAGCGTGCGCAGCAAGTCGAGCAGGCGCGCTTGCACCGAGACGTCGAGGCTGGCGGTGGGTTCGTCCATGAAGACGAGGCGCGGCCCCGTGACGAGATTGCGTGCGATCTGCAGGCGCTGCTGCATGCCGCCGGAAAACGCGGCGGGCAGTTCGTCGATGCGCGCGGGGTCGAGCTCGACGCGCGCCATCCACTTCGCGGCGGTGCCGCGGATCTGCCCGTAGTGGCGCGCGCCGACGGCCATCAACGGCTCGCCGATGTTCGCGCCCGCGGAAACGCCAAGGCGCAGACCATCGCGCGAATTCTGCTGGACGAAGCCCCATTCGGTGCGCATCAGAAGACGCCGGCGCGGTTCGCCGAGCGAGAAGAGATCGATCGTCTCGCCGTTTGCGTTCGTGTAGCCGAGCGCGCCGCTATCGGCCTCGGTGCGCAAGGCGAGCGTGTTCGACAGCGTCGTTTTGCCCGAGTCCGATTCGCCGACGATGCACAGTACCTCGCCCGGATAGAGATCGAACGTGACACCGGCGCAGCCGTTGCGGCCGCCGAACTGCTTGGTGACGCCGGTCAGCCGTAGCGTGGCGCGCGTGACGGTGGCTTCGCCGAGATTGAACGGGTCGCCGGTGCCGCCGATGCGGCCGCGTACCATCGCGAGCCCGATTTCGGGAGCGCGCAGCCACTCGAAGGCTGGCAGCGCGGCACCTTCGAACGCGTGTGCGAGCGCCGCTTCCAGATCGGCGCGCGGCGCGTGGGCAAGCACGGCGAGCCATGCACGCCGGCCGGAGTGGAGGGGCAAGGCCTCGGTTGCGCTCATGGCATTCCTTGTCGACGCGAGCTGAAGTCCGGACATTTCATCCTCTATTTGTCTAAACGTCTAGACGTTTAGAGGTAAAATTTTTGGGTGCCGGTGTGCCGCGTGATTTTCACATTTCCATAACGCCGTCCGCACTACAATGCAATGCGCAAAACGAAATTGGAACCCAAGGGAATGACAACGCCATGACATCGAACGCATCGAACCCCTTGAACGATGGCGGATCGCCGGGAACAATCGTCGAGCGCGGGGCGGGCGTCGCCGTATGGCGGCAGATCGAGCAGATTCTCGCGGCAGAAATCGCGGCGAGCGGTTTCGGCGCCGAAGGGCGGCTGCCGAGCGAGGGCGAGCTGGCGAAGCGCTTCGACGTGAACCGCCATACCGTGCGCCGCGCGATGCTCGGCCTTGCCGCACTGGGTCTCGTTAGCGTCGAGCAAGGGCGCGGGACCTTCGTCCAGCCCGGTGCGATCGACTATTCGATCGGCCGCCGCACGCGCTTCACGGAAAACCTGCAAAAACAGAATCACGCCCCCGGCGGCACGATGATTTCGGCAGCGCGCGTGAAGGCCGATGCGAACGTCGCAAAGGCGCTCGCGATTCGTGCGGGCGCCTTCGTCTACAGGATCGAGTCGCGGCACGAGTCGGATGGCGTGCCGCTCACGTTTGCGCGCAACTGGTATCCGGCCGCGCGCTTTCCCGACATGCCCGGCGTGCTCGAGCGCACCAACAGCATCACGATGGCGCTGGCAGAGTTTGGCGTGAGCGACTATGTGCGCAAGTGGAGCCGCATCGGCAGCGTGCTGCCGGAGCCCGAGGTCGCGCGGCGGCTGAACATCAACCGGCAGCAGCCGGTGCTGTGGGTCGAGAACGTGGAGGTCGATATGGATGGCGTGCCGGTCAAGTACGGCATCACGCACTTCGCGGCTGACCGCGTGCAGTTGATGATCGAGCACGACGCATGAGCGCGCGGGCTTCCGCTTCGGCGTGCTCGCAAGCACTGGCGGGCGAGGTCCGGGCGGAGGAGCGAGCCGAAGCCGTGGCTGTGGAGTGGCCCTCCGGTGCGCGCTTTGCCGTTTATTACGCGCCGCCGCGCGAATCCGGGTGGTGGCATGCGGGCTGTGCGTGGCTTGGGCGTGATCCCGAGAGTGGTGAGGCTCACACGCCGCCCCGGCTTGGCGTGCTGCGCCGCGATATCGGCGCGCTCACCGTCGCGCCGCGCCGCTACGGGTGGCATGGCACGTTGGTTGCGCCATTCAGGTTGGCGGACGGCATCCAGCCGGACGATGTCCTTGCTGGTGCGCTCGATTGGGCGCAGCGCCAGACTCCGTTCGCGGTGCCGGCCGAGGCTGCGCTTCTGAGCCGCTTCGTCGCGCTGCGTCCCGCCACGGCGTCGGGCGACGACACCATGCGCGCGCTAGCAGCCGATGCGTTGCTCACGCTCGATGCCTTGCGGGCGCATCCGTCGAAGGCCGACATCGAGCGCCGCCTTGCCGCGCCGCTGACCGAGCGGCAGCATGAGCTGCTGCTCGCGTGGGGGTATCCATACGTATTCGACGAATTCCGCTTTCACATGACGCTTTCCGATTCGCTGTCCGCCGACGACGAGCGCCATGCGCTCGCCGCTCACTGGCAAGCCGAGGCGGCGCGGCTGGGGCCGCTGCCGGTCGACGGCGCGGCGCTCTTCGTCGAGCCGTCGCCGGGGGCGCCGTTCGTGCTTTGGCGGCGGCTGCCGTTCATGGCGGGTGACGCTGTCGGGATGACGCGATGAACGGCCGACTCGTCTATGTGATGGGACCGTCCGGCGTGGGCAAGGACTCGTTGCTCGCCTACGCTCGCAACGTGCTCGCCGGCGAGCCGATCGTCTTCGCGCACCGCTACATCACGCGGCCGGCCGGCGACGGAGAAAACCACATCGCGTTGACTGCGGACGAATTCGCCGGCCGCTCGAAGCTTGGCTTGTTCGCGCTCGAATGGGCGAGCCACGAGCTGCGCTACGGCATCGGCATCGAGCTCGATGCGTGGCTCGCGCGCGGGTGCGCGGTGGTGGTCAACGGGTCGCGGCAGTACTTGCGCGACGTACTGGCGCGCTATCCGCTCGCGCAGATTGTTCATGTCGATGCGGCGCCGCATGTCCTGGCGGCGCGTCTCGGCGCACGGGCGCGCGAGACGGCCGAGCAGATCGCGGCGCGCCTCGCCCGGCGTGCGCCGTTTCAGGTGCCGGATGGCGTGAGGGTGACTGCGATTGATAACTCGGGGACGCTTGAAGCGGCGGGGCAGGCGTTTGTCGGGGTGCTGCGGTCGATTGCGGGAACCGCGACTCGTGTGGCATGAATTGCGGACAGGGCGCGAAGTCGCGGCGCGAAAGCGTCGGGCGGCTGCCTAGAACAAACGTCCCTCACCCCCGCCGCGCCACCAGTTCCGACACCGTCTGCGCCGCCTGCTGCAGCGGCTCGAGAAACGCCTTCACCATCTGCTTCGCCGAATTGCGCTGCACGTTGCCGCTGATATTCAGCGCTGCGATCACGCGCCCCTGGCGATTGCGGATCGGCGCCGACAGCGAAATCAACCCCGCCTCCAGCTCCTGATCGACGACCGACCATCCCTGGCGGCGCACCTGCGCGATGGTTTTTTTCAGCTCGTCCTTGTCCGTGATCGTGCGCGGTGTGTATTGCTTGATCGGGCTGGCGTCGAGCGCGGCGTCGAGTTCTTCGTCGCTCAAGGCGGAGAGCAGCATGCGGCCCATCGACGTGCAATACGCCGGCAGCCGGCTGCCGATCGACAGGTTGATCGTCATGATCTTGTGCGTCGGCACCCGCAGCACGTAGACGATCTCCGTGCGGTCGAGCACGGCGGCCGAGCAGCTCTCGTGCACCTGCGCGGACAACTCCTCCATGATCGGCTCGGCCAGGTTCCAGAACGGCATCGACGTCAGGTACGCGAAGCCTAGGTCGAGTATCTTCGGTGTGAGCCGGAACAGCCGCCCCTCCGCTTCGACGTAGCCGAGCGTTTGCAGCGTCAACAGGATCCGGCGCGCGCCGGCGCGCGTGAGACCTGCGGCCGCGGCAACGTCCGTCAGCGTCTGCTCGGGGCGCCCGGCGTTGAACGTGCGGATGACCGCAAGGCCGCGCGCGAACGACTGGACATAGGAATCGCCGGGTTTGTCGGGCGAATCGGCGGCGGCGTTTTCGGCGGCTTCTGCGGGAATGCCGGCCGATGCGACCGGCGCGGGCGGCGATGCTTGGGGGGCTTTGCTCATGGCCTCGTGGCGGAAAGTGGCAGCCGTGAAGATAGCTCAACGCCTCTTTTTCGCCAACCTTGCGGCCTGGAGGTGCGCGCCCGCGGCAATCGTCTGGCTTGACAGCGGCTCCGGCGACCCTCTAAGATCGCTCAGAAAGTTCGATTAGCGATCTTTAGTTCGCATATAGAACAAATGACAATGCCGGTCCGGCACGCGCTCGAATCTCGACGGGCTGCGCCGGAATCCCTCCGCACACGCAACAACGTGCGCTCTTTACTCTGAATACTCTGGAGACATCGAAATGACCGAAGCCTTCCTGTGCGACGCCATCCGCACGCCGATCGGCCGCTATGCGGGTGCCCTTTCGTCGGTTCGCGCCGACGATCTCGGCGCCGTGCCGCTCAAAGCGCTGATGGAGCGCAACAAGGACGTCGACTGGTCCGCCGTCGACGACGTGATCTACGGCTGCGCGAACCAGGCCGGCGAAGACAACCGCAACGTCGCGCGCATGTCGCTGCTCTTGGCCGGTCTGCCGCAGGCGGTGCCGGGCTCGACGGTCAACCGCCTGTGCGGCTCGGGCATGGATGCGGTCGGGATCGCCGCGCGCGCGATCAAGTCGGGCGAGGCGGCGCTGATGCTGGCGGGCGGCGTCGAAAGCATGAGCCGCGCGCCGTTCGTGATGGGCAAGGCGCCGACAGCGTTTTCTCGGCAGGCCGACATCTACGATACGACCATCGGCTGGCGCTTCGTCAATCCGCTGATGAAGCAGCAATACGGCGTCGATTCGATGCCGGAAACCGGCGAGAACGTTGCGCAGGACTACAGCGTGAGCCGCGAGGCGCAGGACGCCTTCGCGCTGCGCAGCCAGCAGAAGGCCGCGCGCGCGCAGCGCGACGGCACGCTCGGGCAGGAGATCGTGCCCGTGACGATCGCGCAGAAGAAGGGCGATCCGCTCGTGGTTTCGCAGGACGAGCATCCGCGCGAGACGAGTCTCGAAGCGCTCGCGAAGCTGAAGGGCGTGGTGCGTCCGGACGGCACGGTGACGGCGGGCAACGCCTCGGGCGTCAACGACGGCGCCGCCGCGCTGCTGCTGGCGAACGAAGAGAGCGCCAAGCGCTTCGGCCTCGTGCCGCGCGCGCGCGTGCTGGGCATGGCGACGGCGGGCGTGGCGCCGCGCGTGATGGGCATCGGCCCGGCGCCGGCGACGCAAAAGCTGCTGGCGCGCCTCGGCATGACGATCGACCAGTTCGACGTGATCGAGCTGAACGAAGCGTTCGCATCGCAGGGGATCGCCGTGCTGCGCATGCTCGGCGTCGCCGAGGACGATCCGCGCGTGAACCCGAACGGCGGCGCGATCGCGCTGGGCCATCCGCTCGGCATGAGCGGCGCGCGGCTCGTGACGACCGCGAGCTATCAGCTCCAGCGCACCAACGGGCGCTATGCGCTGTGCACGATGTGCATCGGCGTCGGGCAGGGGATTGCGATCGCGATCGAGCGCGTCTGATTTAGCGTTAAGCCGCACCGGCGCTGAGTGCATGACGCAAGCGCCGGTGCATGGCCGTCAATATCGCGATATCTGATCGCCGTCGATGCGCACGCGGTCGCCCGGATGCAGGTCGCCGGGATTCGGCATGTCGAACGCGCGCATCGAGCCGTCGTTCAACTGGACCGAGACGCGATAACCGGCGGGGCCGCTCATTTGCTGGCCGATTTG
The DNA here is from genome assembly GCF_005144415.1 of Trinickia terrae. Lineage (GTDB taxonomy): Bacteria > Pseudomonadota > Gammaproteobacteria > Burkholderiales > Burkholderiaceae > Trinickia_A > Trinickia_A terrae. The sequence continues at coordinate 334,082 of NZ_SWJE01000001.1, forward strand.
ATTGCCCGCCACCGCTCCGCCCAGCGCGCCGACCACGGTGGCGACATCGCGTCCGTGCCCGCGCCCGATCTGGTTGCCGAGCACGCCTCCGACCACCGCGCCGACCACCCCTCCCGCCACCCCCCCAGGGCTTGCCGCATTGTTGAGCGGCTGGATGCCGGTCACCACGCCGTATTGCTGCGCGTAGCCGTATGCCGGTGCCGGTTGATAGGCCGCTGGCGGTTGCTGCACGTAGGCCGGCTGCGGCTCGGGCGCTTGCGTGTACGCCGGCTGCGCATATTGCGGTTGTGCGTATTGAGGCTGAGCGTACTGCGGCTGTGACGCGTACGGATTCGGCGCCACGCAGCCGCTCAAGGCAAGCGCTGCGCCGACGGCGGCAAGAGGAATCAGGGTGCTGGCTTTAGTGAAGAAAACGCGCGTCATCGGTGGTCTCGGCATCGAAGCGCCGCTCATTTGCGGCAAGTTGATCCAATTGCGGATCTGCGCGTGAAGTATAGGGAAAGCCGCGTTTTCAATCGCGTGGCGCAGGGTAACAGTGTGTAAAGTCTGTAGCGGTGCTGCGCTGACGAATTGGTTTCGATTCGAGGCGGGTGCCTCGGACTGAGCAGCAAGCACTGAAAAGAAAACGGCAACGGTTCGATACCGTTGCCGTTTTGCTTGAGGCGGCGAGCGGTTTAAGCGCTCAGCGCATCAAACCTCCCCCACGCACATGTACTTGACGACGACATAGTCATCGATCCCATAGTGCGATCCTTCGCGGCCGATCCCCGATTGCTTGACGCCGCCGAACGGCGCGACTTCGTTCGAGATGAGCCCGGTGTTGATCCCGACCATGCCGTACTCGAGCGCTTCGGCCACGCGCCACACGCGGCCGATGTCGCGGCTGTAGAAGTAGGCGGCGAGGCCGAACTCGGTGTCGTTGGCGAGGCGCACCACTTCGTCGTCCGACGCGAACTTGAAGAGCGGCGCGAGCGGCCCGAACGTTTCTTCCTTTGCGACCTTCATCGCAGGCGTCACGCCGGTCAGCACGGTGGGCTCGAAAAAGCCGTGGCCGAGCGCGTGGCGCTTGCCGCCCGCGACGACCTGCGCGCCTTTCGCGAGCGCGTCCTCGATATGCGCTTCGACCTTCAGCACGGCCGCTTCGTTGATGAGCGGCCCTTGCGTCACGCCGGCTTCGGTGCCGAGGCCGACCTTCAGCCCCGCGACGGCCGCGCGCAGCTTCTCGGCGAACGCGTCGTAGACCTTCTCGTGCACGTAGAAGCGGTTCGTGCAGACGCAGGTCTGTCCGCTGTTGCGGTACTTCGACGCGATCGCGCCGGCCACTGCCGCGTCGAGATCGGCATCGTCGAACACGATGAACGGCGCGTTGCCGCCGAGCTCCAGCGACACCTTCTTGACCGTCGGCGCGCACTGCGCCATCAGCAGGCGGCCGATCGCGGTCGAGCCCGTGAACGACAGCTTGCGTACGACCGGATTGCCGGTCAGCTCCGCGCCGATCGCCTTCGGGTCGCCCGTGACGACGCTGAAGACGCCGGCCGGCACGCCCGCGCGCTCGGCCAGCACAGCGAGCGCAAGCGCCGAGAACGGCGTCGCTTCGGCGGGCTTCACGACGATCGGGCAGCCGGCCGCGAGCGCGGGGCCGACCTTGCGCGTGATCATCGCGGCAGGGAAATTCCACGGCGTGATCGCGGCGCACACGCCGACCGGCTCTTTCACGACGACGATGCGCTTGTCGGAAGCGGGGCTCGGGATCGTGTCGCCGTAGACGCGTTTCGCTTCCTCCGCGAACCATTCGAGGAACGACGCCGCGTACAGGATCTCGCCCTTCGCTTCGGCGAGCGGCTTGCCTTGCTCGGTCGTGAGGATCAGCGCGAGATCGTCGGCGTTCTCGAGCATCAGGTCGTGCCACTTGCGAAGCACGACCGAACGCTGCTTCGCGGTCTGCCTGCGCCACGCGCTCCAGGCGCGGTTCGCCGCCTCGATGGCGTGGCGCGTTTCCGTCGCGCCCATCTTCGGCACCGTGCCGAGCAGGTTGCCGGTCGCGGGATTGCGGACTTCGAAGGTCGCGCCATCGGCGGCGCCCTGCCATTCGCCGGCGATGAACGCCTGCGTGCGCAGGAGCGCCGGGTCTTTCAGGGTGATCGGTTCCAGGTTTTGCATGACGATGACTCCATTAAACGGCTTAAGCGCTGACGCCGACGCTTTCCTTCAACACCTCTTCGAGCAGGCCGAGCGCTTCGTCGAACACGGCGTCCTGAATGGTGAGAGGAAACAGGAAGCGCACGACGTTGCTATAGACGCCGCACACGAGCAGCAGCAGCCCGCGCTCGAGCGCGCGCGCCTGCACTTTCTTCGTGAATTCGGCATCCGGCTCGCGCGTGCCGGCTTTGAGGAACTCGACGGCGACCATCGCGCCCGGGCCGCGCACGTCGGCGATCTGCGGCACCTCGGCCTGCAGCGCGGCGAGCTTGGCCTTCAGCTTGTCGCCGAGCTGCGTGGCGCGCTCGCATAGGTTCTCGCTCTCGATCACGTCGAGCACCGCGTGCGCCGCCGCCACCGCGAGCGGGTTGCCCGCGTAGGTGCCGCCGAGGCCGCCGGGCGCAGCGGCGTCCATGACGTCGGCGCGGCCGACCACGCCCGACAGCGGCATGCCGCCCGCGAGGCTCTTGGCGATCGTCATCAGGTCGGGCGCCACGTCGTAGTGCTGCATCGCGAACAGCTTGCCGGTGCGCGCGAAGCCGGTCTGCACTTCGTCGGCGATCAGCAGGATGCCGTGCTCGTCGCAGATCTTGCGCAGACCGCGCACGAAGTCGGCCGGCGCGGGATAGAAACCGCCTTCGCCCTGCACCGGCTCGAAGATGATCGCGGCGATGCGTTTCGGATCGATGTCGGCCTTGAACAGCGTTTCGAGCGCGCGCAGCGAATCGGCCGTCGATACGCCGTGCAGCGGGTTCGGGAACGGCGCATGGAACACGTCCGAGGGGAACGGGCCGAAGCCGAGCTTGTAGGGCGCGACCTTGCCGGTGAGCGCCATGCCCATCATCGTGCGGCCGTGGAAGCCGCCCGAGAACGCGATCACGCCGGGACGGCCGGTCGCCGCGCGGGCGATCTTGACCGCATTCTCGACGGCCTCGGCGCCCGTGGTGAAAAAGGCGGTCTTCTTCGGATGGCTGCCGGGCGCGCGCTGGTTGATCTTCTCGGCCAGCGTGACGTACGACTCGTACGGCACGATCTGATAGGCGGTGTGCGTGAAGCGGTCGAGCTGCTCGCGGATCGCGGCGACGATCTTCGGATGGCGATGGCCCGTGTTGACCACGGCGATGCCCGCCGCGAAATCGATGAAGCGGCGGCCCTCGATGTCCCACAGTTCCGCATTCTCGGCGCGCGCCGCGTAGAAGTTGCACATCACGCCGACGCCGCGCGGGGTGGCGGCGTCCTTGCGTGCCTGGAGTTCGGAATTGGTGGTCATTGGGCGTTCTCCTCGCGTTGGGTTGAGTGGGAGCCGGGCAGCGTTTATCCGTACGCACGGGCTCGTCTGATGCGACGACTATAATCAGGTTTGGCTCCAATTCTTAGAGCCATTTTAATTAAAATGTAGGAGCCAATTTATGCGCGCGAGCGTATTGTCGGACTGGCTCGCGCAGCGGCTCGACCGCGGCAACGGGCAGCCGGTCTACCGGCAGCTGCATCGGCTGCTGCAGCAGGCGATTCTGTCGCGCGAGCTGCCGGCGGGGACCAAGGTGCCGTCGTCGCGGCTCCTGGCGAACGAGCTGGGCATTGCGCGCAATACGGTGACGCAGGTCTATGAGCAGTTGGTGCTCGAAGGCTACGTGACGTCGACGACCGGGCGCGGGACGTTCGTCGCCGACAGCGCGCCCGACGAGATCGTCGAGGCGCCCGAGGCGCCGGCGCAGCCGCCGGCTCCCACGGCCCAGGCGCTGTCGGTGCGCGGCGCGCGTCTGGTCGCGGGCTCGGGCGTGTCGAAGCGACAGATGGGCGCGTTCATGCCTGGCGTGCCCGACGTGTCGCGTTTTCCGGCGCAAGTGTGGAACCGCATCAGCAGCAAATACTGGCGGCGGCTGCGCCCGGAGCTCCTGACCTATGCGCCGGGCGGCGGCCTCGCATTGCTGCGCCATGCGCTTGCCGATTACCTGCGCACGTCGCGCTCGGTGCGCTGCACGCCGGAGCAGATCATCATCACGACCGGCATCCACCAGTCCGTCGACCTGGCGGTGCGCCTGCTGTCCGATCCCGGCGACGTCATCTGGACCGAAGACCCTTGCTATTGGGGTGTGCGCAGCGTGCTGCACGTCTCGGGCCTGCGCTCCCGGCCGATCGGCGTCGATGCCGAGGGGATCGCGCCGTCGCCCGACGATCTCGCGAATCCGCCGAAGCTGATGCTCGTCACACCGTCGCACCAGTATCCGCTCGGCATGGTGATGACCCTCGCGCGGCGCCGCATGCTGCTCGAATACGCGCGACAGCACCAATGCTGGATCATCGAGGACGACTACGACAGCGAGTTCCGCTACGGCAGCCGGCCGCTCGCGTCGCTGCAGGGGCTCGATACGGCGGGGCAGGTGATCTATGTCGGCAGCTTCAGCAAGACGCTGTTTCCGGGCTTGCGCGTGGGGTATCTCGTGGTGCCCGAGGCGCTGGCCGAGAGCTTTGCGACCGCGAGCGCCGAGCTGTATCGCGAAGGGCAGCTAGTGCAGCAGGCGGTGCTGGCCGAGTTCATCGCGGAGGGGCACTTCACGTCGCATATCCGCAAGATGCGCACGCTCTACGGGCAGCGCAGGCAGACGCTGCTCGATGCGGTCGCGCGGCGCTACGGCGATGCATTGCCGACGGTCGGCGGCGACGCGGGGCTGCATCTCGTGCTGCAACTGCCGCAATTGCCTCGTGAGGCGGACGATCGCAAAGTGGCCGCCGCCGCGCTCGAGCGCAATATCGTGGTGCGGCCGCTGTCGGGGTACTACGCGGACGCGGCGCGGGCGGCGCCTGGCTTGCTGATCGGCTATGCGTGCGTGCCGGATGAGGAGATCGCGCCAGCGTTCGGGTTGCTGGCGGGGGCGATTGATGAGATGTTGGGGCGGGGGGCGTAGTCGCGCTAGACAGGCGCTATGGTCTACGCTCCGAGCCGCGTTATTCCGCGTTCGGTACTTTGCAAGCCGCAAGTTGGCGTTCGAGTTCTGGCACGTAAGACTTCACCGTATCCCAAACGACTTCGAGGTTTGTGTCGAAATACCCGTGCGTCATGCGATTGCGCATACCGCGCAGCTTTTTCCATGGCACGTCGCTGTGCAATGCGGCGAACTCGGGATGCTCGGTTTCAATTTGGACGGCGGCTTCCCCGATGACGATCAGGTTCAAGATCACCGCTTGCTGCGTCATCCTGCTGCCTTGGAATGCAGCGAAGTTCAGACCGTCGACATAGCTGCGCGCAAGCGCGGCCGCTTCGCGCATATGTTCGAGGTAATCCCCAAGCCGCAGCCGGCGTTGTTTCGCATTCATACCGGGACCGCCTCGGCCAGCACTTCGCCGCGAAATTTCTGTGGCAGATCCTGCGGCGTCAACACATCGACGGATACGCCCAATATTTCTTCCAATTCGACCTGAATCGCACCGAGATCGAGCAGTGTTGCGCCGGGCAGTGCATCGACTAGCACGTCGAGATCGCTGTCGTCATGGTCCTCGCCGCGCGCGACCGATCCGAAAACCCTAGCGTTCACCGCATGATTGGCCGCGACGATACGGCGAATATCGGCGCGATGTGCCTGCAGGGCGGCGGATGGCTTGGTCATGGCGCTTCTCCAGCGAGTTTTGAATCGTCGTTGGTTGATCGATAAAGTTCGCTACATTTTACCGATTTTCAGCGTTTTGAAAGTCGCCAGCCGGGCCTCAAATCACCCGCTCCCTCAACCAAGCCGACGCCAAATCGAGCAGCGTCACGACGACGATGACCATCAGCATCACCGCCGCGGCGGCGGCGCCGCGCGCGGGCGCGAGATCGGCGGCTCTCATGGCTTCGCGCCGGCCGATGCGGTCAAGGCGTTCATCTGCTGCTCGAGTGCGGCGAGCTGCGTTTTCTTGTCGGCGTCGGAGAGGTGCGTGTCGGCCTCGATCTTCTCTTTCTGCTGGAACAGCGCGATCTGGCGGATCGGCACGCGCTGCGCGTTCGACGAGGCATCGAAGCCGCTATAGCCCGTGATGTTCGCCATCACCGCTTTCTCGTGCGGATCCGTATTGCCGTAGTTGACGAAGAAATTGCGCGCCGATTCCGGGTCGAGCGAGGCGATGGGTTCGTCGGCGAGGATGATCTTCGCGTGCTGCACGAGCGCGCGCGCCAGTGCGGCGCGCTGCTGTTGTCCGCCGGAGAGATTGCGCGCGCGTGCTCGGCGATGCCGACTTCGGCGAGGGCCGCGCGCGAGCCCTCGCGCTCGGCGCGCGAAAACACGCCGCTCAAGCGACGCCAGAGCGGCATGCGCGCCAGCGCGCCGATCAGCACGTTGGTTTGCACGGAGAGGCGGTTGACGAGATTGAACTGCTGGAACACGACGCCGATGTCGCGCCGGATGCTGCGCACTTCGCGCGCGATCCGCCCGTTGCGCTGGATCGGCCGGCCGAGGATGTCGATATGCGAGGGCTGCGGGTCGCCCCCGGTGAAGCCGGCGATGTGGCGCAGGAGCGTCGACTTGCCGGAGCCGGACGCTCCGATCAGCGCCACCATCTCGCCCGGTTCGATGCGCAGCCCGATTTCGTCGAGCGCTTGGCGGCCGTTGGCGAACGTCTTGCTGATGCGTTCGATGCGGATCGCGTCCATGAATTCCCCGGCGCCTCGAGCGCTGCGTTGAGTGAGGGCATTCTAAGAAGCGACTATGACGGTTCGGTGAAGCTATCTCAACGTCTAGACGACTATATGTTATGAGGAATCTTCGGCGGGCTTTTAAAAAACGGTTCGCGAATACCGCAAAAAGACATCTGAAACTGTTGCCGCCGTCTCACAAAAAAGAAGGTGCGGCGAAACGCCGCTGCTACAATAAACCGTCTATATTGTTTAGGCCTTGCGTGGCGCCAGCGGCGCCCATTCCCACCGACTCGGGCTTTCGCGATGACTACCGTCCTGACCCACGTGCCCGAGACGACCTTCGCCGAGTACGAAGACCTCAAGGCGATTCTCGACGCGGGCGCGACGCGCTTTTCGATGCGCGTCGTCTGCGAGACGCAGGCGCGAGGACAGACCTTCCCGGTATATGTCGCGACGATCGGGTCGAACGATCCGCAGGCGCCGGCCATCGGTTTTTTCGGCGGCATCCACGGCCTGGAGCGCATCGGCACGCAATTGCTGCTCGACTACATGCGCTCGCTGCTCTGCCGGCTCGAATGGGACGAGCTGCTGCACAACCAGTTGCAGGCGGTCCGCCTCGTCTTCATGCCGATCGTCAATCCCGGCGGCATGTGGGCCATGACGCGCGCCAACCCCAACGGCGTCGACCTGATGCGCAACGCGCCGCAGAACGCGGAAGGGCGCGTGCCGTTTCTCGCCGGCGGCCAGCGCATCGGGCCGTGGCTGCCGTGGTATCGCGGCAGAAGCGGCGCGCCGATGGAGATGGAGTCCGCGACGCTCCTGCGCGTGGTCGAAGACGAATTGATGTCGCGGCCGCTCAGCTTGGCGCTCGATTGCCACTCGGGCTACGGCTTTCGCGACAGCATCTGGTTTCCCTACGCGAAATCGAAAAAGCACATGGCGCACCTTCCGGAAATGTTCGCGCTGAAGACCATGTTCGAAAGCGCCCATCCGCATCACGGCTACGCGTTCGAGCCGCAAAGCCATCAATATCTCGCGCATGGGGACCTGTGGGATTGCGCGTATGACCGTACGAAGGCGCCGAATATCTTCCTGCCGATGACGCTCGAGCTCGGCTCCTGGCTGTGGATCAAGAAGAACCCGATGCAGATCTTCAAGCGCGAAGGCATGTTCAATCCGATCAAGGCGCACCGCACCGAGCGCGTGCTGCGCCGGCACGTGAACCTGCTCGATTTCCTCGCCCGCGCCGCGTTCGCCGCGCCGCGCTGGCTGCCGCAAGGCGCGGCGCGCCATCAATTGCTGCAGCGCGCCACCGATCACTGGTACCGGGCCCGCCACGCATGACGACCTGGATTCTCTTGCGCGGACTCACCCGCGAAGCGCGCCACTGGGCGGCACTGCCCGACAAGCTGCTCGCGAGCGGCATCGAAGGGGAAGTCGTGCTCGCCGATTTGCCGGGCAACGGCGCGCATGCGCGCGTACGCGCGCCGGCGAGCGTGCCGGAGATGGTCGATTTCGTCAGCGCGGACATCGCGCGTCTCGGGCATGCGCCGCCTTACCGGGTGATCGCGATGTCGCTGGGCGCGATGGTCGCGGCGGCCTGGGCGCAGCGCGCGCCCAAGGACATCGAATGTCTTGCGCTCATCAATACGAGCATGCGGCCGTTTTCCGGGCCGGCCGAGCGGCTGCGTCCGAGCGCGTGGCCGGAGCTGATGTGCGCGGCGCTGCGCTGGCGCGAGCGGAAAGATGCCGAGGCTGCGATTCACAAGCTGACCTGCAATCGGCTCGACACGCGCGAGGCGGATTTGGCCGCGTGGGCCGAAATCTATCGCAGCGCGCCCGTGAGCCGTGCGAATGCGTTGCGTCAGCTTTGGGCGGCGGCGCGTTTTCAGGCGGCGCCTGCCGCGCCGCGTTGTCCGACGCTCGTGCTGTCGTCGCGCGAGGACAAGCTGGTCGATCCGGTTTGCTCGAAGAAGCTGGCTGCCGCGTGGCAGGCGGCGCATGTCGAGCATCCGTGGGCGGGGCACGATCTGCCGCATGACGACCCGGCGTGGGTCAGCGATACGGTGGCGGCTTGGGGGGCGACGTCGTTTGAAAGACCGCTTAGCGAGCAGCGGTGAGGGGCGGGACCGTTGGCGAACGGAGATTGATCGTCTTCGCTACCGCCACGCATACCGCATCCCCAGCCACACGCCCCGCGGCGGGCGCGCGCAGGTTATTTTTGTGTCGCTTTGGCGTGCGATGTGGCAAGCGTTTGCGAGTTGGCGTCGTTGCGAAACAGGATCGGTTGCTCGTGAACCGCGCCTGCGGCGACCGCCGCAAGGCGCACCACATCGACGACCTCGCCGTGCCTCGGCGACTTGTCGCAGACGGGGTCGGCGTCGGCAGGGTCGCCCGTCAGCAAGTACGCCTGGCAGCGGCACCCTCCGAGATCACGTGCTTTCTCGTCGCAACTGCGGCAAGGTTCTTTCATCCAGTCGAAGCCGCGAAAGCGATTGAACGCCGCGCTGTCGTACCAGATCTCGCGCAGCGTCGACGTCTTCACGCTGGGAAACGTCAGCCCCGGCAGGCCGCGCGCGGCGTGGCAGGGAAGCGCCGCGCCGTCCGGCGCGATGCCGAGAAACACAGCGCCCCAGCCGTTCATGCAGCGCTTCGGGCGGCGTTCGAAGTAGTCGGGCACGACGAAGAAGATCTTGCACGCGTCGCCGATCGTGTCGCGATAGCGTTCGACCACCGCCTGAGCAACGGCCACCTGCTCGCGTGTTGGCAGCAGCTGGGCGCGGTTCGCATGCGCCCAGCCGTAGTACTGCGTATTCGCAAGTTCCAGATATTCCGCGCCCATGGCCAGCGCCATGTCGATGATCTTCGCGACGTGCGGCAGGTTATAGCGGTGCAGCACACAGTTCATCACCATCGGGAAGCCATGCTGCTTGATCGACGCCGCAGTGCGTTTCTTGAGTTCGAAGGTGCGCGTGCTGCTCAGGAAGTCGTTCAGCGCTTGCGTCGAATCCTGGAACGACAGCTGGATGTGATCGAGGCCGGCTGCTTTCAGGCGATCGAGGCGCTCGTCGCTCAGCCCGACACCGGAGGTGATCAGGTTCGTATAGAAACCGAGCGTCCGAGCCTCGCCGACCAGCGTTTCAAGGTCGTCGCGCACGAGCGGCTCGCCGCCCGAGAAACCCAGTTGCGCGGCGCCGAGCGCGCGTGCTTGCTTGAGCACATCGATCCATTCATCGGTATCCAGCTCCAGCTCTCGGCGATGCTCTGCGTAATCGAGCGGGTTATAGCAGAACACGCAATGCAAAGGGCAACGGTAGGTCAGCTCTGCGAGCAGCCATAGCGGCGGCGAGACGGTCGCCGGCGGCATGGAAATGCCGCTCATGCGCGCCGCTCCAGCCAGCCGTGTCTCAAAGCGTCGGCGACAAACGTGCGGACCTCCTCGCCGATGCCCGTCGTGTCGAACGCATGCTCGAGATCGGCGATCAGCGTGTCGAGATCGCGCGTGCCGTCGCAGCGCTTCAGGATCTCCGCCGCGCTCTGATTCAGCTTCACCATGCCCTCGGGATAGAGCAGCACGTGCGCGTCTTGCGCCGGCTCCCATTGCAGGCGGAACAGCGGCCGGATCGCAAGCCGCGCGGCGTCGGACGAGGGGGCCGTCGAATCCGTTTCGCTCATGATGGAAACGCCTTTTCGATCGAATCGAGCATCGTCCACAGGATGTCGAGCTTGAACTGCAGGATCTCGAGCGCGCGTTCCTGCTGGCCGCGCTGCGTGAACCAGGCAAGCGTCACTTCCAGGCCGTGCTCCACGTCACGCTGCGCGAGCGCTACGCGCGCGCGGAAATAGGCGAGGCCCGCGGATTCGATCCATGGATAGTGCTCGGGCCACGTCGCGAGCCGGTCGCGATGGATCTGCGGAGCGAACATCTCGGTCAACGACGAACAGACCGCCTCCTGCCACGGCGCGCGGCGCGCGAAATTCACATAGGCGTCGACGGCGAAGCGCACGCCCGGCGTGACGAGCTCGAGCGAATGCAGCGTGTCCCGCGGCAGGCCCACCGCGTCGGCAAGCCGCTCCCATGCATCGATTCCGCCTTCGTTGCCGCCGTAGCCGTCGTGATCGAGGATGCGCTGCACCCAGCGGCGGCGCGTCTCGCGGTCGGGGCAGTTCGACAGGATCGCCGCGTCCTTGAGCGGCAGATTGATCTGATAGTAGAAGCGGTTGGCGACCCAGCCGCGGATCTGCTCGCGCGAGCAGCCGCCGCTCGTCATCTTCGCGTTGAACGGATGGTGGATGTGATAGCCCGTCCCTTTGGAGCGCAATTGCGCTTCGAACTCGTCGCGCGTCCACGGTGTCGCGGCATTCGCTGGCGCGCTCATAGCTCGAATGCCATCCCGTCATAGGCGACTTCGATGCCGTGCTCCGACAAGACGCGGCGCTCGGGGCCGTCGTCGACGAGAATCGGATTCGTGTTGTTGATATGGACCAGCACTTTGCGCACGCCGGCGCGGCCGATCGAGTCCAGCACCTCGATCATGCCGCCCGCGCCGCTTTGAGGCAGATGGCCCATGTCCGCCGCGCGCCGGCCTGAAATGCCGAGGCGGATCATCTCGTCGTCGGTCCACATCGTGCCGTCGACGAGCAGGAGGTCTGCGCTTCGCATCGCTTCCAGCATGCGAGGCTCGATGGCGCCGATTCCCGGCGCGTAGAACGCACGCTTGCCCGATTCGCGATTCGTGAAGACGACCCCGATGGTGTCGCCGGGACGGGGCGTGGTGCGATGTGGCGAGTAGGGCGGCGCCTTGCTGGTGAGCGGCACGGCGTCGATTTGCACGCCGGGCAGCGCGTCGAGTTCCAGCGGGCCGCCGTCGAAGATGATCGCGTGGCGCTCGAAGCCGCAGTAGTCGAACAGCAGCGGGCCGATCGGGAAGCCCGTGCACAGGTCTTCCCAAACGGCGTCCGTCGTGTAGAGCGACAACGGCGTGGCGTGCTCCCGCAGCATCAGGAGCCCGGTGACGTGATCGATTTGCGCGTCGACCGCCAGGATCGCCGCGATGCCCGTGTCGCGTATCCGGCGGGCCGGCTGCAATTCCGGGTTGGCCGCGATTTGCGCGAGGACGTCGGGCGAGGCGTTGACGAGCAGCCAGCCGGCGCCGTTCGCGCTGACGGCCAGCGACGATTGCGTGCGGCGAACGGCCTTGACCGTGCCGCGCCGGACGCCGTCGCAGTTGCGGCAGTTGCAGTTCCATTGCGGAAAACCGCCTCCGGCAGATGAGCCGAGGACCTTGATCTTCATGCAGTACGGCGCCAGGGAGCGCCCCTCTCAAGAAAACGCCGGGCCGCCCCAAGTTTTCCGCCCCGAAGGAAGTCCCCTTGTGGGATTGACCCCCTCGGGGGGGCCTGTCACGCAGCGACAGGTCTGGGGGCGCTCAGTAGCCGGTATCGTGAACATCCTCTCGATTGCCTGTGGCGAGTGCAATCGAGTGCAACCATTGGCGCGCGCTGCTAGCGCGTGGCGATATACATCGTGATTTCGAAACCAAGACGGATATCGGTATAGCTAGGCGTCGTCCATTGCATATGCGTTCCTCCATCTTCGGCAAAGTAGCGGGCTGCTGCCGCTTTGGCCCGGCAACAGCAATCCTCGTATCCGTGGCGCGGATTCAATCGCGTGTTTGCCCGATTGAGTCCCTTTTCGAGCTGAGCGGACGATTTCGATCATGCGCTCATTATTGGCGCCGGCAAAGAATTGCTTAGCGATGTTTCCGCCATTTTCGAGTTGTGTTTTGCATTGGCTTCGTGGCGTGCTCGCCGGTCAATGGTTATATGTATGATTGGCACGCTCATTCAATGGGAGAACGCGCATGTCACACATGCTTCGCACGGTCGGCCGCGCGGTTCGGCGGTTGGCAGGCAGCGCGCTTGCGATCGCGATTTCCGGCGGGTTCGCCGCTTTGCCCGCGAACGCCCAGACGCCGGTGCCGGCGGAGCTTCAGCCACCCGGCGCGCCGCGCGTGGTGGCGTCGCTCACGGCGTCGGGCGCGCAGGTCTACGTTTGCAAGCGCGATGCCAACAATCAGCTTGCCTGGACCTTCCAGGCCCCGCAGGCCGATCTCTACGACGCCTCCGGCAAGCTCGCCGTCAAGCACGGCGCGGGTCCGTCGTGGGAGGCGATGGACGGCAGCAAGATCACCGGCAAGGTGATGCAGCACGCCGCCAATCCCGACGACGCCGACGCGATTCCGATGCTGCTGCTGCAAGCAACAGACGCCGGCAAGCCGGGGCTCCTGAGCGAGGTGCACTACGTGCAGCGCCTTTCGACCCACGGCGGCGCGGCGCCCGCCGAGGCCTGCAAGCAGGAAGGCCAGACCGGCCGCAGCCCCTATATCGCCCGATACGTATTCCTCGAGTAGTCCCGGCGGACGCACCTCGATTGTGCGTCCGCACATCTTCTGCCTCATCAAAGTGCCTCGCGGGAGGCGCATAATGCCGTTCAAAGTTGCAGGCCAGATGGTCACCCCAAGTGGAGGAAGACGTCATGGAAGCGAAGAACGAAGATGCAGTCGCGCACCTGATCAACGATGTCGTGGACTACGCGCGGGGACGATTGCCGGAACCCGTCTTCGCCGCGGTGGAACCCTTCCTGCTGCATTACTACGAACAGGCCGATGCGGACGACGTGCAAAGCCGCGGCATCGCCGACCTCTACGGCGCGGCCCTGGCGCATTGGCAGACCGCGCAGAAATTCGTCTCGGGCAGCGAGCAGCTGCGCGTCTACAACCCCGTGCTCGATCAGCACGGCTGGCATTCCGACCACACCGTCATCGAAATCGTCAACGACGACATGCCGTTCCTCGTCGACTCGGTGACGATGGAGGTGAACCGCTGCGGGCTCGCGCTGCATTCGGGGCTGCACCCGGTGTTTCGCGTCTGGCGCGGCGCGAACGGCGCGATCGAACGCGTCGCGCCCGGCGGCGCGGCGCTTGCCGGGGAGGCCGACGAAGCGCCGTCGCACCTCGAATCGTTCATTCACTTCGAGATCGACCGTTGCGGCGATGCAGCGAAGCTCGCCGAGCTGCGCGCGACTCTGGCGCGCGTGCTGGGCGACGTGCGCGCTGCCGTCGAGGATTGGCCGAAGATCACCGACGTCGCCAAGAGCACGATCAAGAACATGGCCGCGCGCGAGACGAGCCCGGATGGCGTCGAAGCGCGCGCGTTCCTCGAATGGATGGTCGCCGATCATTTCACCTTTCTCGGCCAGCGCGACTACGAGCTGGTCACCCATGACGGCGGCTTCGCGCTGCGTGGCATACCCAACACAGGATGCGGCATTCTTCGCGAAGCGCTGCGCCCATCCGGCGCGCCGGACATCACGCCATTGCCGGGAGCGGCTGCCGACATCATCGGCGGCCCCGCGCCGATCTTCCTGACCAAGGCCAATTCGCGCGCCACCGTGCACCGGCCCGGATACCTCGACTATGTCGGCGTGAAGCTCGTCGGCGAGGACGGCAAGCTGCGCGGCGAGCGGCGTTTCATAGGCCTCTACACGTCGACGGCCTACACGGTTTCCACGGCGGACATTCCGATCGTGCGCCGCAAATGCGCGAACATCGTCAGGCGCGCCGGGTTTCTCGCCAAGGGCCACCTCTACAAGTCGCTCGTGACGGTGCTCGAACAGTATCCGCGCGACGAGCTGTTCCAGACCGACGAAACCGAGCTTCACGAGATCGCGCTCGGCGTGCTGCGCCTGCAGGAGCATCAGCGCACGCGGCTCTTCGTGCGGCGCGACCGTTTCGACCGCTTTGTGTCGTGCCTCGTGTTCGTGCCGCGCGAGAAGTACAACACCGATTTGCGCCGCCGCATCGCGAAGCTGCTCACGGGCGCGTTCAACGGCACAGCCGTCGAATTCACGCCGCTCCTGTCGGAATCGCCGCTCGCGCGGATTCATATCGTCGTGCGCACGCAGCCGGGCGCGTTGCCCGAAGTCGATACGCGCGAGCTCGAAACGCGCCTCGTGCAGGCGACGCGGCGCTGGCAGGACGATCTCGCCGACGCGCTGCTCGACAGCTTCGGCGAAGAGCAGGGTAACCGCCTGCTGCAGCGCTACGGCGACTCGTTTCCGGCCGGCTATCGCGAGGATTACGCGGCCCGCACCGCGGTGCGCGATATCGAGCTGATCGAGGAAGTGCAGGGCGGCAAGCCGCTCGCGATGAATCTCTATCGCCCGATCGAAGCATCGCCGCGCGCGTTCCGCTTCAAGGTGTTTCGCACCGAGCAGGCGATCGCGCTCTCGCGCAGCCTGCCGATGCTCGAGCATCTGGGCGTGCGCGTCGACGAAGAGCGGCCGTACCTGATCGAGCCCGAGGGCTCGAACCCGGCCTGGGTGCACGACTTCGGGCTGGAGCTCGCGGACGACGTCGAGTTCGATATCGAGCGCGTGAAGGCGCTGTTCGAAGAGGCGTTCGAGCGCGTATGGTCGGCCGAGATCGAGAGCGACGATTTCAACCGGCTCGTGCTGCGCGCGCATCTCGGCTCGCGCGAGGTGACGATCCTGCGCGCCTACGCGAAGTATCTGCGGCAAGTGGGCTCGAATTTCAGCGATGCCTATATCGAGCGCGCGGTCACGGGCAATCCGGCGCTCGCGCGCCAGCTCGTCGAGCTGTTCATCGCGCGCTTCGATCCGTCGCTCGGCGACACGCGCGCCGCCTACACCGAGCAGTTGACGAAGAATCTCGAAGCGGCGCTCGATCAGGTGCCGAATCTCGACGAGGACCGCATCCTGCGGCAGTTCCTCGGCGTCATCAACGCCACGGTGCGGACCAACTACTTCCGCCGCGCGAGCGACGGCAAGCCGCTGCCGTACCTGTCGTTCAAGCTCAACCCGGCAAAGGTGCCGGGCCTGCCCGAGCCGAAGCCGATGTTCGAGATCTGGGTGTATTCGCCCCGTGTCGAAGGCGTGCACCTGCGCGGCGGACGCGTCGCGCGCGGCGGCCTGCGCTGGTCCGACCGCCGCGAGGACTTCCGCACTGAAGTGCTTGGGCTGATGAAAGCGCAGATGGTGAAGAACACCGTGATCGTGCCGGTCGGCTCGAAGGGCGGCTTCATCGTGAAGAACCCGCCGCCGGCCGCCGATCGCGAGGCGTTCATGCGCGAAGGCATCGCGTGCTATCAGACCTTCCTGCGCGGCCTGCTCGACGTCACCGACAATCGCAGGGCCGGCGCGATCATCCCGCCTGCGAACGTCGTGCGTGCCGATACCGACGACCCCTATCTCGTCGTCGCCGCGGATAAAGGCACGGCCACGTTCTCCGACTACGCGAACGCGATCTCGCACGACTACGGCTTCTGGCTCGACGACGCCTTCGCGTCGGGCGGCTCGGTCGGCTACGACCACAAGAAGATGGGGATCACTGCGCGTGGCGCGTGGGAGTCGGTGAAGCGCCACTTCCGCGAAATGGGCGTCGATACGCAGGCGCAGGATTTCACGGTGGTCGGCGTCGGCGACATGTCGGGCGACGTGTTCGGCAACGGGATGCTGCTGTCGCCGCATATCCGCCTCGTCGCCGCGTTCGACCATCGCCATGTGTTCCTCGATCCGAACCCGGACCCGGCCGTCAGCATGAAGGAGCGTCAGCGCATGTTCGCGCTCGAGCGCTCGAGCTGGGCCGACTACGATACGTCGCTGATCTCGGCGGGCGGCGGTGTGTATCCGCGCAGCGCAAAGACCATCCCCGTGTCGCCGGCGATGCAGGCGGTGCTCGGCATCAACGCGGCATCGCTTGCGCCCGTGGACCTGATTCGCGCGATCCTGCTCGCGCCGGTCGATCTGCTCTACAACGGCGGCATCGGCACCTACGTGAAGTCGAGCCGCGAGACGCACCTGCAGGTCGGCGACCGCGCCAACGACGCCGTGCGCGTGAACGGCTCGGAGCTGCGCGTGAAGGTGGTGGCCGAGGGCGGCAACCTGGGGCTCACGCAGCTCGGGCGCATCGAGTTCGCGCAGAAGGGCGGCCGCATCAATACCGATGCGATCGATAATTCCGCGGGCGTCGATTGCTCGGACCACGAGGTGAACATCAAGATCCTGCTCGGCCTCGTGATGGCCGACGGCGAGATGACCGAGAAGCAGCGCAACAAGCAGCTCGCCGACATGACCGACGAAGTGGGCCTGCTCGTGCTGCGCGACAACTACTACCAGACGCAGGCGCTGTCGATCGCGGGGCGCTACGTGGCGGAATCGCTCGAGTCCGAGGCGCGGCTGATGCGCTATCTCGAGCGCCTGGGGCGCCTGAACCGTGTGATCGAGTTCCTGCCGAACGACGAGGAGATCGCCGAGCGGCTGGCGGCGAAACAAGGGCTCACGTCGCCGGAGCGCGCGGTGTTGCTCGCCTACAGCAAGATGTGGCTCTACGACACGCTGCTCGACTCCGATGTGCCTGAAGATCCGCTGTTCGCGAGCATGCTGGTCGACTACTTCCCGAAGCCGTTGCAGGCGCGCTTTGCCGAGCCGATGCAGCGGCACCCGCTGAAGCGCGAAATCCTTGCGACGCATTTGACGAACGCGCTCGTGAACCGTGTCGGCAGTGCGTTCGTGCATCGCTTGCAGGAGGAGACCGACGCCAAGCCCAGCGATATCGTGCGCGCGTGCATCGTCGCGCGCGACGTGTTCGATCTCGACGACGTCTGGCGCCGCATCGACGCGCTCGACAATCGCGTCGCCGACGACGTGCAGGCGCGCATGTTCGTCGAAGTCGCGCGGCTCGTCGAGCGTGCGGCGCTGTGGTTCCTGCGGCATCTGCAGACGAGCGTCGAGCGCATCGGCGGCGACGGCGTCGCCGAGCTCATCGCGCGCTGCCGCGATGCGGCGCAGCGCCTCGCGCCGCAATTGCCGGAGCTGCTGCCGGCGGGAGACCTCGAGGCGCTGCAGGAGCGGCAGCGTGCGCTCGTGGAGGCGGGCGTCGACGGCGAGCTGGCGATGCACGTGGTGAGCGGCGAGGTGTCGGCGGCGGTGCTCGATATCGCCGACGTGGCGGCGGCGAGCGGCCGTCCGCTCGAACTGGTCGCGGGCGTGTACTTCTCGCTCGCGACGGTGCTCAACTACGGGTTCATCTCCGAGCGAGCGAGTGCGTTGCCGACGCATACGCACTGGGACCTGCTCGCGCGTGCTGCGGCGCTTGCGGAGTTCGCACGCTTGCGGCGCGCCGTGGCGGTGAGCGCGCTCGGCGAGGGGCGCGAGCTGGGCTCGGCCCAGGCGATCGCCGGCGCATGGCGTGACAAGCGCGCGGAGCCGCTCGAGCGTTACGCGCGCCTGATCGCGGAGCAACGGGCGACGGGTGGCTCGAGCCTGTCGATGCTGCTCGTGCTCGTGCGGGAAATGGCGGTGCTGGAGCGAGTGTGAACGCGGATGCGCTCGCTCCGAGCGCATCCGAATGAATTATTTGCGCGCAAGCGAGGTCATACCCCTATCCAGGGTCCGATGGGACTTCCCGCGTGCAAGCCGGCCACGCCGGCATGCGGCGTGCGCCTTACGCTTGCCGCTGAATTCTCTTTCCGTGTTATGCGCAAAACTGTTCTCGTTTGCCTATTCCTGCTGATTACGTTTCTTTCGGCCACCTCTCCATCCCGTGCCGCGCCGCCCGCGGCCGCTCCCGCCTCGAATCCTTCCCCGGTTGCGCTGACACCCGATCAGGCGCGCCAGGCACTCGACGTACTGAACGATCCTCGCCGCCGCGCGCAGATCGAGGTCACGCTGCGCGCCGTCGCGGCGGCCGGCGCGCTCAGTGCGCCGCCGGCCTCGGCCTCCGCTGCGTCACCAGCTTCCGCTACGGCCGGGGCTTCGGCGCCGCAGGCGGCGAGCGCGGCGTCGGGTGCGCCGCACTCCGCATTTCAGGTGAACGGGCTCGCGGCGCAACTTTCGCACCTGGGGGTGCGCGGCGTGCGTACCGTCGGCGACGCGCTCGGCCGCTCCACGTCCGCTTTGCTCGATCTGCAATCGGTGCGTGCGTGGTGGACCGATGAAATGGCGAGCGCCCAGGACGCCGCCTTGCTGCGCCATCTCGCGTGGGTCGTGCTGGCCACGCTGATACCGGCCTTCATCCTCGCGGCATTGACGTACTACTTGTTCAAGAAGCGAGTGAGGGCGCTGGTTGGGCGCAAGCTGGAAATCGAAGAGGAAGCGCGGCGGCTTGCCGATGCGGCGCAAGACGTTCCGTCCGCATCCGCTGCTAAAGGCAGCGCTGCGGCAAAGAGCGCCCGCACTGCGGCGCAGGCGGGGCACCATTGGACCGTCCTCCAGCGCCTGCCCATCGCACTGCTGCGCATCGTGCTCAGGGCCGTGCCGCTGCTGGTGTTCATGGCCGTGGCGATCGGGCTGATGTCGGCGCTGACCGAGGAAGGCAGTCCGGCGGCGCGCGTGCTCGATTCGCTGATCGAGATCTACGCGATCTGCCGCGCGCTCGCGCTCGCGGGCGATTTCTTCTTTGCGCCGAAGACGCCAAGGCTGCGTCTTTTGAAACTGTCGGACACTTGGGCGGGATTCGCGCAGCGCTGGATCGTCCGGCTCGCCGCCGTGCTCGGCGCGGGTGCGGCCGTCGCCGCGGTGCCGCTGCCGCTCGGCCTCGCGGCCGAGGCGCATCTGGCCATCGTCAAGGTCGTCACGCTGATCGGCCATGTGATGATCGCGATCCTGATCCTGCAATGCCGTCGTCCGGTGGCGCGCTGGATTCGCAAGTCAACGGCGCGGGACCGCTCGCTGCTCATCGCCGGCAACTGGCTGGCCGACGTTTGGGCTGGCCTGGCGGCGTTTTTCGTGATGGCGCTGTGGTTCGTCTGGGCGCTCGACGTGCACAACGGCTATCGCGTGCTGCTGCATCGCGGAGGGGTGTCGGTGCTGGTGCTGATCGGCGCGCGGATGGTCGCGATGATCACGTTCGGCCTGCTCGGGCGTCTGTTCAATGTGAAGGACGGCGAGGCGGGTTCGATTGCGTTTCAGCATGCGTATCGCTACTACCCGATGCTGCGCCGTATCGCCTCGGCGATCATCGTGCTCGTGACGGCGAACGTCGTGCTTTCGGTGTGGGGCATCCACCTATGGCAGATGTTGGCGAGCGGCAGCGTCGGCGATCGCCTGGCGTCGGCGCTTACGACGATCGCGGCCGCGGCGATCATTGCGCTTCTCGTCTGGGAGTCGGTCAACGTCGCGCTCGAGCACCGTCTCGACCTTTGGACCGCGGACGGCGACTATGTGCGCGCGGCGCGCCTGCGCACGCTGGTGCCGATGCTGCGCGCCACGCTCTTCATCGTGATCGCGCTGGTGGTCGTGCTCACGGGCTTGAGCGAGCTCGGCGTGAACACGGCGCCGTTGCTTGCGGGCGCAAGCATCTTCGGTGTGGCGCTCGGCTTCGGCTCGCAAAAGCTCGTGCAGGATTTCATCACGGGGATCTTCCTGCTGATGGAGAACGCGATGCAGGTGGGCGACTGGGTGACGCTCGCGGGCGTGTCGGGCACGGTCGAGTATTTGTCGATCCGCACCGTGCGCCTGCGCGGCGGCGACGGCTCGCTCTATACGGTGCCGTTCAGCTCGGTGTCGACGGTCAACAACACGAATCGCGGCATCGGCAACGCGGCGGTCTCGGTGAGCATCGTCTATGGGCAGGACATCGATCTCGCGGTCGCGACGCTCAAGGAGATCGGCGCGGCGCTGCGCGAGGACGAGCGGTTCAAGGAAGGCATCCTGTCGGACTTCGCGTATTGGGGCGTCGACAAGGTCGACGGCGCGCTCGTGACGATGAGCGGGCAGATTCAATGCAACGATGCGAAGCGCTGGGCGGTGCAGCGCGAGTTCAACCGGCAGATCGCGGTGCGCTTCAAGGAGAAGGGGATCGAGATCGCGAATCCGCAGCGGAGTGTGTTGGTGCGAGATGGTGTGCTCGAGCAACCGGAGGTTGCCGATCAAAAGGCGAAGCAGACTCGGGGGGCTGAGTCTGCGTCGGTCAAGCAAGTGCGGGAGCAGTCGCGCGATGCCTAGTGCTTCGCGCCAAGACATGTACTGCAAGCTCGCGTATCCGATGAAATCGGCTTTGAAGAAAATGGATGTGCAATGCCTCGTCTGAATCGATATGTTCATGCCGTCAATCTTTTTTGTATCTTTACTGCCGTTCACGCGAAGGCCTCGACACTGACCGGAGTCTTTTCCGGCCAAGGCCGGTCCTGCTGGGGGCAGCTCACGCTGACAAGCAAGACGATCGAATGGAAGACGCCTTATGGCACCTGCAAGGCAACGTCTTACGATGTCGTAGAGCAAGACCTGGAATCCAAAGCCCCCATTGCCTCCTATCGGCTCAAGCAGCGGAATTCTGCTTGCAAATTCCCCTATATTTCCGTGAAGTTCGATCCGGCGTATCCCGGCTACTGGCAACTGGTCGGTTACGCGAGCAAGAAGGCGTTCGAGCAGAGGATGGAAGATGGGCCGGAGCAGCAGGACCAGCGGCTGGAATGCAGTGCCCGGAAGCTCGAATGACGCCGCCTTGATGCATCAAAAAGTGGTCAAGGCGTCGGCCATCAACGGATTGTTCTTGCATGAGCGGGCACGAGAGTGCCCGCGAACCTGTCGTCAATAAGAAAGGAAACGCCCATGCTGACTCGCTCCCTCGTCACGCTTGCCGTGCTTACGCTCGCTGGCTGTGCGGCCACTTCGAAGGCGCCGAAGGACGACGGCAGCTTCGCCGGTACGGTGTCTTCCGGCCGCCCCGTCAAAGTCATGATCATCTCGATGTTCGAGCCCGAAGGGCAGGTCTGGCTGAATCGCCTGGGGCCGTGGCAGTCGATTCCGGTGGCCGGCTTGTCGCCCGACTATCCCGACGTTCACTGCAACCAGCATGACGTCTGCGTGATGACGACAGGCATGGGCCATGCGAATGCGGCGGCATCGACGATGGCGCTCGCGTTCTCGCCGCGCTTCGATTTGCGGCAGACGTATTTCCTCATCGCGGGCATCGCCGGCATCGATCCGGCGCAGGGCACGCTCGGCTCGGCGGCGTGGGCGAAGTACCTGGTGGACTTCGGCATCCAATGGGAGCTCGACGGCCGCGAGATTCCGCGCGGCTGGAAGACGGGCTATCTCGGCATCAACACGAAGAGCCCCGGCGAGAAGCCGCCGCTCGACTATCGCACGGAGGTGTTCCAGCTCAACGCGCAGCTTGCAGATACGGCGTTTGCCTTGTCGCGCAACGTCGCGCTGTCGGATAGCAAGGAAGCACAGGCAGCCCGCGCGAAATTCCGCTATGCACCCGCGAATCAGCCGCCAACGGTGATTCAATGCGACACGCTCGCCAGCGACAACTGGTGGTCCGGGACCTTGCTTGGTCAGCGCGCTCGCGACTGGACCAAGCTCTTGACGGACGGCAAGGGCGTCTATTGCACGACGCAGCAAGAGGACAACGCGACTTATGAAGCGCTCACGCGCGCAGCGAATGCGCATCGTGTCGATTTGAACCGCGTTGCGGTGCTGCGCGCGGGATCGGATTTCGATCGTCCTTATACGGGGCAGACGAGCGCGGACAATCTACTCAACTACGCGGCGCAAGGCGGATTCACGCCCGCGGTCGAGAATCTCTATCGCGCGGGTAATCCGCTCGTGCAGGACATCGCGGCGCACTGGAGCGAATGGCGCGATGCCGTGCCCCAGCGCTGATCGTCGCTGATCGGTAGTGGCGGGATTCAGAGCGTTATGCGAATTAGTGTGCAAATTTCCCAAAAAATAGACGTGAAATTTATTTGTTAGCGTTGCTCTCCTAATTAATGGCTGAGAAAGGAGGCGCAGTGACAAATCACGATGAAATGGAGGGCATGCGGATTGTGATGAGCGCGCCGCAATTGGCGGCGGCACTATCCGGTCAATCGATTAGCCAAGGCGAGATGTGGACGAATCGGCTTTGGGGCGGCCTGGCGGTCGCCGGCGGCGTGTTGAAGACCGAGGCCGCCGGTCGTTCTTCCAAGCGGCGGCGCTGACAGCGGTTTTTGACCGAGCGTCAATGTTGCACCGGTCGATATGGCGTCCACACAGGCGTGTCGGTATTCCAATGATCGAGTTCGGAAGGCAGTGTATTGCGCATGATGCGCTCCTTGATCCGTGACTAAGAAATGGTTCAGTGCCCGGCGCGCGCAAGACGCAGCGCGTCGTGGTTCTCCTGCAGCGCGATGCGTTCCGCTTGCGTCTGTCCTTGCAGGCTGAGGTTCGGATAGCTCTGCTTGTTCATCGACGGCAACGAGCCGTCTCGCTGAGCTTCCACGACTTCGTTCTTCACTTCGACGCGCGTCTTGGTGCTCGTGCCCACCCACGAGTAGTCGTTGTACGTGCCGGAGTGACCGATGCCGTTGCCTTGCGCAAACACAGACGTGCTGGCGAGCAGCGAAAGGGCAAGACCTGCGATGAGTTGGCGCTTCATGATCGAACTCCTGTCTATGCGTTGGGGCGCTGACAACCAGCGCCGCGACAGGACGAAATGTAGAGAATGCGTTCGCGCCGATAAATGGCGGATTGCCGAAATGTTTTTTTGCCGCGCGCGAACAATGCGTTCGCGCGGGTGAAGACCTTGATCGGATCGCGGGTTTTAGCCGGCGCTTGCTACACTACCCGGACGGTACAGCCGCACAGGGCATCCACGCACACGTTCCACCTACGTCAAGGGTCATGTCCGTCACCACCTCCGTCATCATTCCAGCGTTCCATTGCGAGAAATTCCTGCCTCGCGCTCTGGAAAGCCTCAGGAACCAGACCTATCAGGACTTCGACGTCATCGTGGCTGCCGACGACGGGTTCGATTACCTCCCGCTCGCGCAAGGCATGCTCGGCGACCGTGTTCGTCAGGTGTTCACGCCGAAAACCGGAAGCGGCCCGGCGAAAGCACGCCATGCGGCCTTGTCCGCGACCTCGGCAAAGATGGTGGCCTTTCTCGACGTCGACGACGAATACCCTGCGCGCCGCCTCGAAGTCCTGGTGCCGCTTGCCCTCGAGCATGGCGCCGCGGCATGCAACATCTCCCGCATTGACGACGCCACGCGAGAATTCGTGAACAGCAGCTGCCCGCCGGGCACCCCCGTCGGCGGGTTCATGAAGCAGAAGCACGTGCCGTGGCTCGATGGTCCCCTCGTGCCCGTGGTCCGGCGGGATTGCCTGCCCGACTACCCCGACATGTGGATATTCGAGGACATTTTTTTCCTCACACGGGTGATTGGGCGCATTGGGGACGCAATGCCGGTCGTCGACGACGATGACGTCAACTACCGCTACCTCATCCAGAAGAACTCCCTGTCATACGGCGCCGACAGGGATGAACCCATCAAACACTACTACCGCACGATTCTCCGGCAAGCGAAAGAGGATGGAGACCTGTTTGAAGGCGTGTCGCAGGAAGGCCGCGACGCGTTCTGGCACAGCTTCAACCTGAAAGCGCAACGTGACGACGCCTACCGCATCGCCAAGCTCAGCGAGCCCGGCCTCGACTTCCAGACGTTCTCTCCGCGGTTCGACGCCGCGATGGCTCGCCTCGTAGCCGCTGTTCCGGCGCGCCTGCGCGCCTGGGCGCCTTAGCCGGAAGACCCCTCAAACCCTTACGCCATCCACTCCGAAATCACTGGCGTATCGAGCGACGGCGCTTTTTCGAGTTCTTCGAAGGTGCGCTTGCTGCAAGTCGCCTCAAGGCTCTGGCGTCCGCTCAGCAGCGGGCAGCGGTCGAACACTTCGGCAATCCAGTCGACGAATACGCGCACTTTCGGCGACAGGTGCCGGCTGTGCGGATAGACGACGGAAATCGGCATCGGCAGCGGTTTCCAGTCGAGCAGCACTTCCTTCAGCGCGCCGGTGCGCAGATGCGGCAGCACCATGAAGCGGGCGAGCTGGATCAGCCCGAAGCCTTCGAGTGCGCAGGTCAGGTACGCGTCGGCGTCGTTGACGGACACCAAGCTGTCCATCTTGACATCGATTTCCTTGCCGTCGACGAGAAACGACCAGTCGATCACGCGCCCGGTGCGGCTCGAGAAATAGTTGACGGCGCGATGCTGGCTCAGGTCTTCGAGCGTCTGCGGCTCGCCCATGCGCTCTAGATAGCCGGGCGCGGCGCAGGTCACGCCTTCGAACAAGCCGATGCGGCGCGCCACCAGCGACGAATCCTGCAGGGCGCCGACGCGGATCACGCAATCGACCCCTTCCTGCAGCAAATCGACAGGCCGGTCCGAAAGCCCGAGCTGCAAGTCGATATCGGGGTAGAGCTTATGGAATTCGCACAGCGCGGGAATCACGAGCGTGCGGCCGATCGAGCCCGGCATGTCGATGCGCAGCTTGCCGTGCGGCTTCTTGTTGCCGTTCTGGAGCGAGGTCTCGGTTTCCTCGACGTCCGCGAGGATGCGCACGCAGCGCTCGTAATACGCGGCGCCGTCGGGCGTGAGGCTCAGGCGGCGCGTCGTGCGGTGCATGAGCCGCACGCCGAGAAACGCCTCGAGATTCTGGATGATCGTCGTGACCGACGCGCGCGGCAGGTCCAGCGTCTCCGCGGCTTTGGTGAAGCTGTTCGTGTCGACGACACGTGTGAACACTTGCATGGCCTGAAGCCGGTCCATCGCAACCTCCACGGAAATAGGCCGCCCCATCTGGCGCCACTGGACGCACAGATGCAACTGATTGTTGGGGCTCGCTGAATTGTGTTGCCGGATTATAGGCATTTATTCGCCAGCTTGCCGAACCGACAATTCGTTCCATTGTGAAACTTCGGCGCTTTGCGCGTATTTGGCCATGCACGTTCTCGATCCCCGCAATCCGTTTATTCCGCCTTTTGCGGCCGCCGGGCGTGCGCTCGCGGTCAGCGACGTGCAGATAGAAGGGTACGAGAAGCACATTACGCTACGCCTTTATCGGCCGGTGAATAAAACCGCATTGCCGATAGTGCTTTATTTTCATGGCGGCGGTTTTGTCCGCGGCACGCTCGACGATGCCGATTTTGCCGCGCGCTTTTTGTCGGAACAATTGCCGGCGCTCGTCGTATCGGTCGATTATTCGCTGGCGCCGAAACATCCGTTTCCGGCGGCGCCCGAAGACGCCTATCGCGCCGCGCGCTGGATCGAAAGCAAGGCTCGCACCTACGGCGGCAATCCGAAGCGGATCGGCGTGGCCGGCCACGACGCGGGCGGGCAGATCGCCAATTGTCTCGCCTTCATGGCGCGCGACCGGGGCGATGTGACGATTCTCGCGCAGGCGCTCTTCGGGCCGATGCTCGATCCGAGCCTCACGCGCCTCGGCGACGCCGCGCGCCTGTCTTCCGACATCACCGCGAGCGAATGCGCGGCCTGCTATCGCGCCTACCTGCCGCAGGCGGCCCAGCGCATCCATCCTTACGCAGCGCCGCTCGAGGCGTCGCGGCTGGTGGGCTTGCCCGGCACGCTCATCGTGACCGCCCAGAACGACGTGCTGCATGTCGAGGCGGAGAAGTATGCAGGCAATTTGATCGGCGCCGGTGTGCTGACGCAGGTCATCCGTTTCCCGAGCGTCTCGCATGCCGCGCTTGCCCAGCACACGCCGGCCTTGCAGGAAGCCGTGCGCTTTTTCGAATGTCGTTTGGATCTGCGCGCGCATCGCTAGGGCGCGCACGGCTCAATAACCCTTTCGCCAAAAATCCAAGAAACCGGAGGTCAACATGTCTCAGCGTTTTACCCGCTCCCGCATTGCGATAGCCGCCACCGCAACGATCGTCGTCGCCGCGCTCGGCACGTTCGGCGCAATTCGTGTCAATGCCAGCGCGCCGGCGCATGCCGAGGCGCAGATGGCGCCGGAAGTCGATGTCGCGAACGTCCTGAACCGCACCGTCACCGATTGGCAAAGCTACTCGGGCCGGTTGGAAGCCGTCGATCGCGTCGATATCCGGCCGCTCGTGTCGGGCACGATCGTGTCCGTGAATTTCAAGGACGGCCAGCTCGTGAACAAGGGCGACGTGCTGTTCGTGATCGATCCGCGCCCATACCAGGCCGAGGTCGATCGCACGGCCGCGCAGCTGGCCGCCACGCAGGCGCGCGTCGGCTACACGCAAAGCGATTGGGAGCGCGCGCAACGGCTGATCGCCGATAACGCGATCGCCAAGCGCGACTACGATCAGAAGCAGAACGACGCGCGTGAAGCGGCCGCGAACCTGAAGGCCGCGCAAGCCGCGCTCGAAACCGCGCAGATCAATCTCGGCTACACGAAGATCGTGGCGCCCGTGTCGGGCCGCGTGTCGCGCGCCGAGATCACGCTCGGCAACATCGTCTCGGCGGGCGCGAGCTCGCCGGCGCTGACGACGCTCGTCTCCGTCTCGCCGATCTACGCGTCCTTCGATGTAGACGAGCAGACCTATCTGCAATACATCGGCAGCGCGAGGAGTGGCGGCAGCGTGCCGGTGCAGCTCGGCCTCGCCAACGAAAGCGGCTATTCGCGCAGCGGCACGATCGCCTCGGTCGACAACCGGCTCGATACGTCGTCGGGCACGATCCGCGTGCGCGCGCGCTTCGACAACGCGGACGGCGCGCTGGTGCCGGGCCTCTACGCGCGCATCAAGGTGGGCGGCGGCGCGCCGCATCCGGCGCTGCTCGTCGACGACGTGGCGATCGGCACCGATCAGGACAAGAAGTACGTGCTGACGGTCGACGCCGAGAACCGCGTGTCGTACCGCAACGTGACGCTCGGCCAGCAGCAGGGCAACTTGCGCGTCATCACGGCGGGTCTGCAGCCGGGCGACCGCATCGTCGTCAACGGCGTGCAGCGCGTGCGCCCCGGCGCGACGGTGCGCGTGCACATTGTGCCGATGACGGACGACAGCGATCCGAACGCCGAAGGCGCGAATGCGAATGCGTCGAATACGAACGGCTCCAAGGCCGCTCCGGTTGCGCAACGTACCGCATCGAAGGAGACGAACTCTTGAGCGCCTCGCCGCAACGCAACGCGTGCCTGATGCACGCCGCCAGCGAGCGCTCAAATTTCGAGAGTCACTCATGAACATATCCAAATTCTTTATCGATCGACCGATCTTTGCAGGGGTGCTGTCGGTCCTGATCCTGCTGGCCGGCGTGATCGCGCTGTTCCAGCTGCCGATCTCCGAATACCCCGAGGTCGTGCCGCCTTCGGTCGTCGTGCACGCGCAGTATCCGGGCGCGAACCCGAAGGTGATCGCCGAAACGGTGGCCTCGCCGCTCGAAGAGCAGATCAACGGCGTCGAGAACATGCTGTACATGCAGTCGCAGGCCAATAGCGACGGCAATCTCACGCTGACGGTCACCTTCAAGCTCGGCACCGATCCGGACAAGGCCCAGCAGCTCGTGCAGAACCGCGTCTCGCAGGCGTTGCCGCGTCTGCCGGACGACGTGCAGCGTCTCGGCGTCACGACGATCAAGAGCTCGCCGACGCTGACGATGGTCGTGCACCTGATCTCGCCCGACAACCGCTACGACATGACCTATCTGCGCAACTACGCGCTGATCAACGTGAAGGATCGTCTCGAGCGGATCCAGGGCGTCGGCGAAGTGCAGCTGTGGGGCTCGGGCGACTACGCGATGCGCGTCTGGCTCGATCCGCAGAAGGTGGCCGAGCACAACATGACGGCCACCGATGTCGTCAACGCCGTCCGCGAGCAGAACGTGCAGGTGGCGGCGGGCGTGATCGGCGGCTCGCCGTCGGGTCCGGACGTGCCGCTGCAACTGTCGGTGAATGCGCGCGGCCGTCTGCAGACGGAGGAGCAGTTCCGCGACATCGTCCTGAAGACCTCGCCCGACGGCGGCGTCGTGCACTTGAGCGACGTCGCCCGCGTGGAGCTGGCTGCATCGGAATACGGCCTGCGCTCGCTGCTCGACAACAAGCCGGCGGTGGCGCTCGCGATCAACCAGCAGCCGGGCGCGAACTCGCTGCAGATCTCCGACCAGGTCCGCGCGGCGATGAAGGACTTGAAGCAGGATTTCCCGGCGGGCGTCGACTACAAGATCGTCTATGACCCGACTCAGTTCGTGCGTTCGAGCATCCACGCGGTCGTCCATACGCTGCTCGAAGCGATCGCGCTCGTCGTGATCGTGGTGATCGTGTTCCTGCAGACGTGGCGTGCGTCGATCATTCCGCTCGTCGCGGTGCCGGTGTCGATCGTCGGGACGTTCTCGCTGCTGCTCGCCTTCGGGTTCTCGATCAACGCGCTATCGCTGTTCGGGATGGTGCTCGCGATCGGGATCGTCGTGGACGATGCGATCGTGGTGGTGGAGAACGTCGAGCGCAACATCGCGGAGGGTTTGAGTGCGCGCGACGCGACCTACAAGGCGATGCGCGAGGTGAGCGGGCCGATCATCGCAATCGCGCTGACGCTCGTGGCCGTGTTCGTTCCGCTCGCGTTCATGAGCGGCCTGACGGGCCAGTTCTACAAGCAGTTCGCGATGACCATCGCGATTTCCACCGTGATCTCGGCGTTCAACTCGCTGACGCTTTCGCCCGCGCTCTCCGCGCTGCTGCTGCGCGGCCACGATGAGCCGGAGGATTGGCTTACGCGTGCGATGAACCGCGTGTTCGGCGGCTTCTTCAAGGGCTTCAACAAGGTCTTCCATCGCGGCTCGGCTTCCTACGGCAAGGGTGTGCGCAGTGTGCTGAACCGCAAGGCCGCCATGCTCGCCGTCTACGCCGTGCTGCTTGGCGCAACCGTGCTCGTCACGCGCGTCGTGCCCGGTGGCTTCGTGCCGGCGCAGGACAAGGAGTATCTGATCGCCTTCGCGCAGCTTCCGAACGGCGCTTCGCTCGATCGCACCGAGAAGGTGATCCGCGACATGGGCGACGTGGCGCTCAAGCAGCCCGGCGTCGAAAGCGCGGTGGCGTTCCCGGGCCTGTCGGTGAACGGCTTCACGAACAGCTCGAGCGCGGGCATCGTGTTCGTCACGCTCAAGCCGTTCGACGAGCGCAAGTCGAAGGCCTTGTCGGCGGGCGCGATCGCCGGCGCGCTGAACCAGCAGTATGCGGGCATGAAGGACGCGTTCATTGCCGTGTTCCCGCCACCGCCGGTGCTCGGCCTCGGCACGCTCGGCGGCTTCAAGCTGCAGATCGAGGACCGTGGCGCGCTCGGCTACGCGCAGCTCGACGACGCCACGCAGGCGTTCATCAAGCGCGCGCAATCGGCGCCGGAACTCGGGCCGCTCTTCACGAGCTATCAGATCAACGTGCCGCAATTGAACGTCGATCTCGACCGCGTGAAGGCCAAGCAGCTCGGCGTATCGGTGACGGATGTGTTCGACACGATGCAGATCTACCTCGGCTCGCTCTACGTGAACGACTTCAACCGCTTCGGCCGTGTGTACCAGGTTCGCGTGCAGGCGGACGCGCCGTTCCGCGCGCACGCCGACGACATCATGAACCTGAAGACGCGCAACGCGTCGGGCGACATGGTGCCGCTCTCGTCGCTCGTGAAGGTGTCGCCGACGTTCGGCCCCGAGATGGTGGTGCGCTACAACGGCTACACGGCGGCCGACGTGAACGGCGGCCCGGCGCCGGGCTACTCGTCGGGACAGGCGCAGGCGGCGATCGAGCGGATCGCGCATGAGACGCTGCCGCGCGGCGTGAAGTTCGAGTGGACCGACCTCACGTATCAGCAGGTGCTCGCAGGCAACTCGGCGATCTGGGTGTTCCCGATCAGCGTGCTGCTCGTGTTCCTCGTGCTCGCGGCGCTGTACGAAAGCCTGACGCTGCCGCTCGCGGTGATCCTGATCGTGCCGATGAGCGTGCTGGCCGCACTCGGGGGCGTCTGGCTCACGCAGGGCGACAACAACATCTTCACGCAGATTGGCCTGATGGTGCTGGTGGGGCTGGCGTCGAAGAACGCGATCCTGATCGTCGAGTTCGCTCGCGAGCTCGAGCACGACGGGCATACGCCGCTCTCCGCGGCGATCGAAGCGAGCCGCCTGCGGCTGCGCCCGATCCTGATGACGTCGATCGCTTTCATCATGGGCGTGGTGCCGCTCGTGCTGTCGTCGGGCGCGGGCTCGGAGATGCGGCATGCGATGGGCGTGGCCGTGTTCTTCGGGATGCTCGGCGTGACGCTGTTCGGCCTGATGCTGACGCCGGTGTTCTACGTGGTGCTGCGCACGCTGGCGGGCGGCAAGATCCACGTCGCGCAAAAGGATTCGCCGCGCATCGGCATGGCGGCTACGGATTGAGGACAAACATGAAACGAATAACTTCTGTTGCGGGCCCAACGTGGATGGGGCGCATGGCGCGCGGCGCGTTGCTGAGCGGACTGATGGCGACGCTGCTCGCGGCTTGCGCAGTCGGGCCGAAGTATCAGCGGCCCGAGGTCGATACGCCGGCTGCGTTCAAGGAAGCGCCGGCGGCCACCGCGGAAAACACGGGAACGTGGAAACTGGCCGAGCCCGCCGATGCCGCGCACCGCGGGCAGTGGTGGACGGTTTTCGGCGACGCCAAGCTCAACGAGCTCGAAGAGCAGGCGCTGGCCGCGAACCAGGACCTGAAGGCGGCGGCGGCGCGCGTGCAGCAGTCGCGCGCGGTGCAGAACGCGGCGCGCTCGGCGTTGTTCCCGCAGATCGGCGCGGGCTTCGGCCCGACGCGCGAGCACTTTTCGCCGGCCTCGCAGTTCCTGCCGGAGAATGCGCAGGGTCCTCAGACGACGCTCTGGCGCGCGCAGACCACGGTCTCGTATGAAGCCGATCTGTTCGGCCGCGTGAGCTCGAATGTCGCCGCGGCGCGCGCCGATACGCAACAAAGCGAGGCGCTGTTCCGCTCGGTGCAGCTCTCGCTGCAGGCGGATGTCGCGGCGAATTACTTCTCGCTGCGCGAGCTGGATACGGAGCAGGAGCTGTATCGCCGCACCGTTGCGCTGCGCGAAGACGGACTGAAGCTCGTCGAGCAGCGCTTCAAGGAAGGCGATATCAGCGAGCTCGACGTGGCGCAGGCGAAGAACGAGCTCGCGAGCGCGCGTGCGGATGCGGTCGGCGTCGCGCGGCAGCGGGCGGCGTCCGAGCATAGTTTGGCGATTCTGCTCGGCAAGGCGCCGGCCGAGTTCTCGCTGGCGGAAATGCCGCTCGATCCGGCGACCGTGCGCGTGCCGCCCGGGCTGCCGTCCGCGCTGCTCGAGCGCCGCCCCGATGTCGCGGCGGCGGAGCGCGCGATGCAGGCTGCGAACGCTCGCATCGGTCTCGCGAAGTCCGCGTATTTCCCGCAGCTCGATGTTACGGGTGCGTTCGGCTTCGAGTCGGCGAGCCTGGGCGATCTGTTCAAGTGGTCGAGCCGCGCGTTCCTGCTCGGGCCGGCTGCCGGCGCCGCGCTGACCCTGCCGCTGTTCGACGGCGGCCGGCGCAAGGCAGGCGTCGAGCAGGCGAAAGGGCAGTACGACGAGAACGTCGCGCAGTATCGCCAGCAAGTGCTGATTGCATTCCGCGAGGTCGAGGACAACCTCTCCGATCTGCGTTTGCTCGACGATCAGATTCGCCAGCAGAACGACGCGGTCGAGGCGTCGGAAAGAGCGTCGCATCTGTCGGATACACAGTACCGGGAAGGCGAGGTCAACTATCTCAACGTGCTCGACAGCGAGCGGACGGTGCTGGTCACGCAGCGTCAAGCGAGCCAGCTCAATGGCGCGCAGGCGGTGGCGACGGTTAATCTGATTCGGGCGCTCGGTGGCGGATGGGGTGACGCGGGGACGGTGCAGGTGGGCGCAACAGATACGCAGGCGCCGAAAGAGGCGAAGCAGTAAGCGAGTCCAGGTAGCAAGCAAAAGCGCCTGAGCCATACGGCTCAGGCGCTTTTGCTTTTTGCAGCGACCGTGCGATGGCGACTTACGCCGCGCAGGCCACCATCGGCGGTTCAGGCGGGATTTGTGCAACCACCGGCAGCGGCACGACGGTCGCATCGTCGCTCGTCTTGGCAGCAGCGACGGCCGCCACAGCCGCAACAGCCGGAATCTCGATGATTTCGGCGGCTTCCTTGACGGCCGCTGCCTTCTTCGTCTTGCCCGCGCGCGACGGCGGCTGGCACGCGCCGCACACGACGTTGTGCTGCAAATCGTGCTTGTGCGCAACGAACTTGCCGCTGCAGCGGCAGCAGCTCGTGAGCTGGAGCATGCCGGCGTCGAAGAAGCGCACGAGCGTCCAGGCGCGCGTCAGGTCGAGCACCGGCTCGGCGCCGCTGTGCTTGCAGTGCTCGAGATAGAGGCGATAGCCCTTGGTGAGCGCGTCGAGATGCGAGCAGCGCGCTTCGCTCCTGAGGAACAGGTAGGTGTTATAGAAGAGCGATGCGTGAATGTTCGCGAGCCACGTCATGTACCAATCGGCCGAGAACGGCAGCATGCCCTTCGGCGGCGACACGCCCTTGACCTCGCGATACAGGCGGATCATGCGGTCGCGCGACAGCGTCAGTTCGCTTTCGAGCACCTGCATGCGCGCGCCGAGCTCGATCAGCGCGATGGCGCGGAAGACTTCTTGAGCGTCTTCAGAGAGACTCTTTTTCAGCGTCACGACTCGCTCCTTGCTTACGCGAACTGCTCGGCTCGTTGACCGGCAAGCAGAATGGCGGCGTGCGTCGGGGCGACTTCCGCATTCTTCGCGGATTGCGTGAGCGCCGACAGCATCGAGTGGTCGTTGAAGCGGAAGAAACAGAGAAGCTGATCGGAAGAGGCCAGCTTGACGATCTGCGCGAGCGACAGACTGGCAAGCAAATCGGCCAATTCCGACGATAGGCCCAGGCGGAACATTCCGACCGGCTTATCCTCGCGCAGCATGCGCTGGGCGAGCATGATGTACGACAGATTAATTTCGCGGATAGAATCCAGCGTCTCGCTGCTACGGTCCATTTCTAGGTCTTCCCGAAGCCCCGATGTTATTTGTCCGGTAATTTATACCGTGTATTTGTTTCTGCATTTGAGCGCTAACGTTTGCGCTTCCTTTGTGTATCTTTGATACAGGGTGTTACAACTTGTAACAACCCCGTGAGACGCATTGTATGCAGGCCCCCAGGCGAAATCAATCCATTCCCAAAAAAATGTCGTGAAAAAGATAAGGGCGTATTTCGGTAAGTTTTTCACATTTCTGTAACAGGAAAAACTGACCGAAAACGGGTTGAATTTAGTAACGTGGCGCAAGTTTTGTAGGTTTAAAGATTGCTAATTGAAAATAATTTGAAAGAATAAAGCGGCTGTTGGATGAGTTTTACCGAGGATAGGGATGGTCAATCTTTTTTATTCTTTCCTATTCCTACTAACCCCTACTCGCAACACGAATTGCCGTTACAGTTGCATTTGGGCAATGCCGAACCACGCCGGCAGCGCTTCCTTTCAAGTCCCGACCCAGTTACACCGAGTAGATAGCCCGCATGGATTCCACCGCGACTGACCGCACGCGCCCGACGTACGCACGCGCTCGCGTGCCGTTCGTATGCGACGCCGGCGCCGGTGCGACCGGCACTGCCGCCAGTACGCGCCGCCGCGAGTTCCTGAAGCGCGCGGCAGGCTCGCTGCTGTTGCCGGCATTCGTGAGCCCGCTGCTCGCAGCTTGCGGCGGCGGTGGCCTCGACGGCGATTCCGATGGAGAAACGGTGGTGGTTCGGCTGGCTTCGGCCGACAACTTCCGCGATGTCGGCGGCGCGGACGGCTACCCGACCGCCGACGGCCGGCGCGTGAAGCGCGGCGTGTTCTATCGCTCGAGCGCGCTGACGCTTTCGGACGCGGACAAGGCGACGCTAGGCACGTTGGGAATCGCGGGCGTGTACGACTTGCGCACGCCGGGAGAAATCGCTCGCGCCGCGGACGCCCTGCCGGCCGGGACGGCCTATGCGACGATCAATATCGACGGCACGAGCGACTACCTGATGCCCGCGCCCGCAAGCGCCGTCGAAGCGGTGGCGATCATGCAGACGAGGAACCGCGGCTTCGTGACCTCGGAATCCGAGCGGGCCGCCTACGGCGCGCTGCTGACGCAACTGGCGAGCTCGTCGAGCGGCGCGCAGCTCTTTCACGGGACGGCGGGCAAGGACCGCACTGGCTGGGCGGCAGCGCTCTTGCTCAGCATCGCCAACGTGCCGCTCGACGTGATCGTGGCCGACTACCTGCTCACCAACACCTACTCGCAGGCTTCGATTGCGGCCCGCGTCGACGCGATCCGCCAGCAAGGCGGCGACGATACGGCTGCGAGCGCCGCGCCGCTCTTCAACGCGCAAGCGAGCCACCTGCAAGCGGGATTCGATCAAGTGGAGGGGAGCTACGGGACGATGACGAGCTACCTGACGCAAGGGCTCGGTCTCGCGCAATCGACTGTCGACGCCTTGCGGGCGCGTCTCGTCGTTTAAGTTTTTGCTTAAGGCTGTTTGCCGCTAGCCGGCCTGAACGGCCAGATGCCGCGTGATCGACGGATAGACGTCCGCGGCGGCATCGCGGCCGAAGATGCAATCGATATGCCCATAACCATCGATGAGCACGCGCTCGTAGCGCTGGGCGGGGTAGGTGCGCGTGAGCAGATCGCAGGTCGTCTGCGTGCTTTCGGGCAGATAGCAATGATTGAGCGCGCCGTGGATGAACGTGATCGGCAGGTTCAGGCCCGATAGGTCGCGTAGGTAAGTATCCGCGCCGTTTGCCCGGACGATGTGCTTCTCCCGCACCATCGCGGCCAGGTGCTCGAAGAGGCGCATGTCGTGCACGCCGAACAGCTCCTGCAGATTTTCGTGCAGCACGCCGGTGAGCTTCTCGTGCTCGTAGATCTGGCCATACATGAAGGTCGCCCGGTGACAGGCTGCGCTGCGGCAGTGTTCGCCTTCCCCGAACGGATAGAGACGCAGCGCTGTGTCGAGAAGATTCGCGGGCCAGTGTTCATGCTCCGCCACCGTCGTCAAATCGCGCACGCCGAGATGGTCGAGCATCTCCGGCAGATGCAGCCCGGCCCTCACTTGCTGCATCGGCGCGGTGATCAAGTGCGCCGACACTTGCGACATCACCGCCGAGCGCACGCGCGGCAGGCCGTTCAGGAGCGCCATCGTCAGCGTGACCGCGCCCAGGCAATGGGCGATCACATGGATCGAGTCCGCGCCCGTCAGCTCGCAGACCTTCGCGACGGCGGCGGGGATGTCGTATTGCGCGATGGCGTCGGCGGTCGTTTGCTCGGCGGCGCTCGGCAGCTCGATGCTCACGCGCAGGTCCACGAGCCAGACGTCGTAGCCGTCGGCGCACAGGTGCTCGACGAGATTGGTCGCGATCAGGTCCGTCGAGAAGATGCGGCTCGAGACGCCCGATCCGTGAATCAGCAGCAGCGGCCCCTTGTTGCCCGCGCGGTAGCGCGTAAGGCGCAGCGTCTTGCCGTCGGGCGTGCGGAAGTAGTGCGCGCAAGGCGCGGGCGCGTTCAGCTTGCGGCGCTCGCGCGGCGCTGCGTCGGGGTCCGCGAATTGCAGCGGCGCCGCGATGCCGCCGTATTCGGTGAACAGCACGTCGGCGAAGAATTTGCCGAAGCGCAGGGTCCACGCCAGACGCATTTCGAGCGTCGGTGCGTTCGTGACGTCGAGCGTCGTTTGCTGCTTCAGCGAATTGCCCGCGGTGATGATGAGCGTCGCGGTGCCAAGCAAGCGTGCATCGCCGCCATCCGCTTCGCGCACTTCGGCGTAGAGCGTGTTCGTTTGCTTCCATAGCTCGAGCGGCGAGCTGAACGTGATGATCTTGCGGCCGGCGAAATCGTAGCGCTTGCCTTCGGCCGATACGAGCGTCATCCGGTAGACCATGTAGCGCCGATCGACATGGTCCGGATCGGTGACGAACAGGTTGAAGCGTCCGTCGGCGATCGTCATCGGCTCGCTCGACAGCGCTGCGCACGTCAAGGTCCCGACCAGCGGCGCTTCGTGCTCGGGGTTCGCCAGCATTGCGGGCAGGTCGCTGGAGTCCACCGTCAGCGTGAAGCTCATCGGGCTCGGGGCGGCGTCTTCCGGGCCGGACGGCGTGTAGTCGCCGACCATGGTTTCCGTGAAGCGCAGGCCGACTTGCTCGGCGGGTTGAGCGCGCGCGGCGATGGCGGCGAGCGCGCCGCCCGGAGCGAAGTCGATCGCCCAGCCGTTGGCCGCGGCCAGTTGCGCGCAGTTGCGCTCGGCGAGCGCGGAGATCGTCAAGAGTGGATTCACGCCGAGCGAGACAGGCATCACCGAGCCGTCCATCACGTAGAGGCCGCGATGCACGTCCGTGCCGCCGGCGCCGCTGAAGACGCGGCCGGCGTGGTCGACGACGCCGTGCGCGGCGTCGTCCGCCATCGCGCAGCCGCCCAGCGGATGCACGGTGACGAGGCGGTCCTTGAAGAGCGGCGTGTCGAGCGGATCGTTGACGAAGCTGCCGCCGAGCGCTTGCGTCGCGGTTTCGAGCGTATCGCCGATGGTGCGGTAGATCGGCTGTTTGCTCGCGTCGGGCCAGGCGATGCGGGGGCGGTCGTTTTTCAGCACGATCTGTCCCGCGGCGTCGTCGTGCGCCATCACCAGATACGTTTGCGTGTTGCGCATCGCGCCGTAGTGGGCGCCGTTCGCCGCGCAGAGCGCGATCCGTGCGTCGGCGTCAAGCGCGCCGTTCTCCGCAGGTTCGCCGGCCGCATCCTGCTCCGGCTCGGGCACGCCCCCGGCGGCATCCGCGATGCCGAGCACGCTCAGCATCGCCGGTCCGATCGGCGCCGCCAGCGCGCCTTCCTCGATGACGAATCCGTCCATGACCTCGGGTGTATCGCGGTGATCGACGATGCCGGTGATCACCGGGCCGACCGGCGCGCGCTTGGCTTCCTCGCACGTTTCCCAGCCCACGCCGTTGATCTCGTGATCGGTGTTGAACCCGAACGCGAGCACGTCGCCGTTGCCCGTGAAGTGCTTGCCGAGCTGGTCCGATAGCGCGAGGCCGCGCTTCGCGCGCGAGCGCAGCAGGATCGCCGTGGAGCCGAGCGTGCCCGCCGAGAGGATCACGTGATCGGCCGTCGTGAACAGTTCGGCGCCGTCGAAGATCTCGCGGCCGATGTCGATCCACTGGTAATAGACGCGCCATTGCTGCGCGGCCTCGTCCCATGCGACCGAATCGACTTGCGCCTGCGTGAAGATCTGCGCGCCGTGCGCGGCGGCGTCGGGCAGGTAGTTCATCTGCGTCGAGTTCTTCGCGCCGTAGTTGCAGCCGGAGTTGCAATTGCCGCAGCCGATACAGGCGCTTTGCTCCACGCCCGCCGCGTTGAGGCCGTTCTTGAACGTCACGGTGATCGGCGGCCGGTAGAACGCCTCGCGCATGCCGAGCGCTTGCGCCGAGCGCTCCAGCGCATCGAGCTTGGGCAGGCGCGGAAAATCGGCGGGCCATGGCTGCGGCTGCAGCATGGCGACCGCGCGGGCGTAGCCGGCTTCGATGCCCGCCTGGTCGGCGCGCAGCGCGGCGGGCCAGCGCGGGTCGCTCCACAGGCGCGCATCGGGATGCAGCGCGACGTTCGCGTTGATCAGCGACGTGCCGCCCAGCCCGCAGCCGACCACGGCGTTCACTTCCTGATTGACGTGCAATTCGATCAGCGCGAGCGGCGAGCCGCGCCGCTCGTCTTCGAGATTGAACTGGACGGTGCCGAGGGCGTTTTCGGCCTTCGACGGATACTCGCCCGCCGCGAATTCGCGTCCGCGCTCGAGGAGGCAGACCCGGCGTCCCGCGCGCGCCATGCGGCTCGCGGCGATGGCGCCGCCGTAGCCGGAGCCCACGACGAGCACGTCGTAATGCGGCTTCAGATCCTCGAGGGGACTCGACAGGCGGTTCATGCGATCACCTCGCTTTGGAAAATGAGGGGACGTGCGCGGCTTCTCTATGTTAGGCGCTGAATGACGCCATTGCGGCAAATCAGGCGGCCGCCTCGTTGCAGAGGCAACGGCTTGCCTCGACCGCAAGCAGATTCAACGCGACCAGGATGGCCTCGCGATTCTCGATGTGGATGTCGATGCCGAGCGCGTCCACGAGCCAGCGGCCGATCTTCGTGTTGGAAAAATCGTCGGCCTGGGCCGTCTTTTTCATCGTGACGCCGAGCTTCACGGCGCGATAGTGATATGACGGCACGCGATGCTGTGCCGCGATGCGCGAGAGTCCGCCCTTCGTTTCCGAGCCCCAGCCCAGGCTGCCCGCGAGCACGACCTGCTCGGGCGCGTCGAGTCCGGCGATGAAGCGGCGCGCGGCTTCGCGCACGCGGGCTTCGTCGAGGCCGTACTGCTTCAGCACGCCGTCGACGGGATCCTCGAGCGCATGCGCGTGCGCATCGATTTCCTGCTCGATGCCCTCGACTTCCATCGACACGTTGCGCTGATGGCTCGCGCTGCGCAGGCAGTCGATGAGGTAGCGGCGGAAATACGCGCAGATTGCGTAGCGGGACGACGGTGCGCTGTCCGGGCAGGCGTGCGATTCGGCGTGGCCGGGTTCGAGCCGGAGCACCTTCGCGTAGATGAACTGCGCGACGAGCTCTTCCTTGTCCTCGGCGAGCGCGTGCAGCTCGAGCGGGTGGTAGGCGCGCAGCGCGCTTCGCACGAGCTCGCACATCGACACCATCTCGTCGCCCGACAGCTGGTTGCGGCGGCGCCAGAGGTCGGGGAGGAGGGTATTGTCGCTGTGTGAGAAGTCGTGGCTGATCAGGGCGCCCATTGCATGCCTCCGTCTTGTGGAAGAGCTCGAGGGAACGCGGCGTTGGTGCAAGCGTTAAGAGAACGCTGAA
Source organism: Trinickia terrae (assembly GCF_005144415.1). Lineage (GTDB taxonomy): Bacteria > Pseudomonadota > Gammaproteobacteria > Burkholderiales > Burkholderiaceae > Trinickia_A > Trinickia_A terrae. The sequence continues at coordinate 373,605 of NZ_SWJE01000001.1, forward strand.
GAGTGGGAGTCGGTCTTCGGCCGCGCGAGAAGTGCCGCCAGTATGGTTTTCGGCCGCGCCGCCGCCTATATGGATTAAGTGGTAGCTGATGGGTAAACTCCGGGTAAACCGCCGAAAGCGCCGTGACGTCACAAGGAAACCCCACGATGCGGGTCGATCCGATCCAGCGCGCCATCGATGAAGACCTCGTGCGGGTCCTGTACGCGCAGGACCCGCTTGCGTTTTTTACGCATTGGTTTTCGATTGCGGTGCTGACCTCGATCTATTGGGCCGAGATGTCCGCGCTGCGCTTTTTCAACGCGTGGTTGGTGTTCTACGGCACGGCCAATTGCCTCGGCCTCGCGCTCTGGCTCTGGCACCGGCAATGGCCAACCGCGATGGCGCCGCGCGCCTGGATCAACCTGCACGCGTTGCGCGGCGCGTTGCTCTACAGCGCGCCGGGGCTGTCGATCTGGTTCGCGTTCCACAGCACGCAGGCGGAGCTGCCGCTCCTGCATACGGTGATGATCCTGATGCTCGCGGCCGGCGTGTTCATGTCGAACGGCTTCGACACGCTCAATTTCACCGTCGCCATTCCCTTGCTGCTGCTGCCCGCGGTCGTGCTGCATTTCAGTTCGCATTCGTTCGAGCGGATCGTCGTCGGGGTCGTGCTGCTGTTCTTCTTCTCCGCGATCAACCTGTACTCGATCAGCTATCGCAAGCTCTTTCGCAATGTCGTGCAGGCGCGTGTCGATCAGCAGCATCTGGCTGAATCGCTCGCGGTGCAGAAGCATGTGGCCATCGAAGCGGGGCTGGCGAAGACGCGTTTCTTCGCCGCCGCAAGCCACGATCTGCGCCAGCCGCTCCATGCGATCGGGCTGCTCGCGGCATCGCTCGCGGATACGGCGGCGCCGAGCGCCGAGCGGGCGCGGGCCGCGGAGAACATCGTGCGCAACGTCGATGCGCTCAATGAACTCTTCAACCAGGTGCTGGACCTGTCGCGCATCGAAAGCGGCGTGACGCAGGTGATGCGCGCCGACTTCCGGCTCGCCGAGCTGTTCGAACGCGTCGGCGGCCTGTACCGGCCGCAGGCGGCGGCCAAGGGCCTCGCGCTGCGGATCGCGCCGACCTCCATGGTGGTGCACGACGACCCGGTGCTGCTCGAGCGCGTGCTCGGCAACCTGGTGGCGAACGCGGTGCGCTATACCGACGAGGGCTCGATCTGGGTCGGGCTGCGGCAGGCGGGGCGCGCCGACGGCGGCTATATCGAGGTGCGCGATTCGGGCATCGGCATTCCGCTCGAGGAGCACGAGCGCGTCTTCGAGGAGTTCTATCGCGGCGCGAGCGCGGAGCGCGATGCGCGCCCCGGACACGGGCTCGGGCTGCCGACGGTGCGCCGGCTCGTGCGCCTGCTCGGCGGCGAGCTGCAGATGCGCTCGGCGCCCGGACGCGGCTCGACGTTTCGCTTTCCGGTGCGCGCGGGGGACCCGGAGCGTATCGTCGCCGGGCTGGGGGCGTTGATGCCCGCGGGCGCCGCGGTGGCGCCGGTGGCGGGGCGGCGCATCCTTTGCATCGACGACGAGCCGGCGATCCGCGATGGTGTCGCCAGCCTGCTTGGCCATTGGGGCTGCGTCGTGTGCAGCGTCGCCGACGAAAACGCCGCCTGCGCCGCGATCGCCGATGGATTCGCTCCCGATGCGGTGCTATGCGACTACCAGCTCGGCGCTGGCCGCGCGGGCGGGGCGGCGCTCGATCGGGTGCGCGGCGAGCTCGCCCGCCACGGCGCACAGCGCGCGGTGCTGCTGCTGATCACGGGAGACATGGCTTCGCCCGAGCTCAAGGCGCTCGCCGCGCAAGGCGTGCCGATCCTGCACAAGCCGGTGAATCCCGCGAGGCTGCTGCGCACGCTGCAGGCGGCATGGCGCGACGCCGACGATGCGGCGAACTCCGCGCCTGCCGCGCCCGCGGCAGACGCGCCGCAAGCGCTGCGTCAGCCGGCGCCGCCGTTCAAAGCGTCTTCCCAGCCTCGAGCCAGCCGTTGATGACGGCGATCGCGCTCGCCCGGTTGCGCACCGCGAGCGCCCGGAAGATCACGGAAAGATGGACTTTCACGGTGCCCTCGGCCATGCCCAGCTCGCGCGCGATCATCTTGTTGGTCCAGCCCCGATGCACGAGCCGCATGATGTCCTGCTGGCGCGGCGAGAGGTTTTCCATCAAATGACGCTGATGCGGCTGTAGCGCTTGAATGCCGGGCTGGGAGGATGAGGATGACGGGGCGCCTGGGCTTTCCGTCGTCCCTGCAGCGGTGGAGGGGGATGCGCCCGCAGCGTGCGAAGAACCGAGCAGGCTGAGCGCCTCTATCGGCACATACGCGCCGCCCGACAGCACGAGCTCGATCGCCTTGAGCATCACGCTGGCCGGCTGCCGTTTCGGCACGAAGCCGAGCGCGCCGGCAGCGAGCACCGCGCGCATCTCGTCGGGCGACTCCTCGGCGGACAGCACGACCACGGGCAGCGCCGGGTTCGCCTTCAGCAGCGCTTCGAGCGACGCGGCGCCGCCCATGCCGGGCATATGCAGGTCGACGATCGCAAGGTCGTGGTTGGCGTCGGGGCGTGCTGCGGCGGCGAGCGTCTCCCAGCTGTCGGCTTCGTCGAATTGGGCGTCCGCGTCGAGACCGCGCAGCAGGCCTTTGACGCCTTGGCGAATCAGCTCGTGATCGTCGGCGACGAGGAATTTCATGACGCCACCCGCTTTGAGAGGGGTAGCAAGCAACAGTGAGCGTGGGGGTGGTCCATTCCATCTCCGAGTCTGGCTCTGATTGTTGTTATACGGCCAGCCCGCCGCGAAACACAAGGCGGGGTGTATTGCAGCGCAGCGAGCGGGCCGCTCTCCGGCTTACACGATAGACGAACCTGCGTAACTGCTTTTTAACGGTAGGGCGCTCAAGCAGCCGGCAACGCGCGTGCGTTCTTCAAATCCTCCACGAACGCAGCGACGATCGGACTGTGACGGCTCGCATGCTGCGCGACCAGATGAAACGTCACGTCGTAGCGCAGCGCATCGGGATTGAGCGCGGCAAGCAGCCCCTGTGCGACGTAAGGCGCCGCGAAGTGCTCCGGCAAATAGCCGAGGTGATGGCCCGACAGGATCAGGAGCGAGACCGCTTCCATGTTGTCGGCCTGGGCCGTGACGCGGTTCGGCGTCGTCGAGAGCTGCGCCTCGGGAAGCGGGTAGCTGCGCCAGGCCCACTCCCTGTCGGCAACCTCCGCGGGCGTGAGCCGCCCGGCGCGCGCGAAGAGCGGATGTCCGCGTCCGCAATAGGCGATTTGCCGCTCGACGAATAGCGGTGTGTATTCGAGCGTCGGCACGCGATGCCAGAAGTAGCCGACCGCAAGCTGTATCTCGCCGTTCAGCAGTTGCGCTTCGAGATCGCCCGGCGATTTGACCGAGATCGAAAAGCGCACCGCCTCGTCGCGTTTCCGGAAGCGCGCGATTGCATCGCTGATGCGCGCGTTCTGGCTGATCGGCGTGTGCCCGATCAGGCCGATCTTCAGCGTCCCGACGAGCTTCTTGTCCATGTTGCGGGCTTCGGCGCTGAACTCGTCGGCGGCCGCGAGCAGCCGCTTCGCGAGCACATGAAAACGCTCGCCTTTCTCGGTCAGCTTGAAGCCGCTGCGACCACGCTCGCAGAGGCGGAAGCCGAGCCGCGTCTCGAGTGTGGCGAGCTGCGTGCTGATCGTCGACTGGCCGACGTTCAGTGTCGATTGCGCGACCGAGACGCCGCCCGCGTCGACGACTGCAAGAAACACCCGGATCAATCGCAAATCGAGGTCAGACAAGGTTCCGAGCACAAGGCCCTCCATCGCGCGCGGTTACATCGATATATATAGATGTAAGCATCCGAAATTTGTCATTCAAGTTTTCTTTGTGGCCGCTTAAAACTCAGCCCTATAGCCGGAACGAATGATACGGCTCATTGAATGTAATTCGGAGGAAACGATGGTGGCCGAGTATTTTCAACCTCTTGGCGGCAACGAAATGCCGCGCTGCGGGGGCATCGCGACGATGATGCGCCTGCCGCACCTGTCGAGCGCCGAGGGGCTCGATGCATGCTTCGTCGGCGTGCCGTTCGATCTGGGCACGTCGAACCGCACTGGCGCGCGTTTCGGGCCGCGACAGGTGCGCACCGAGTCGGTGCTGCTGCGTCCCTACAACATGGCGACGCGCGCCGCGCCGTTCGATTCGCTGCGCGTCGCCGATATCGGCGATGTCGCGATCAACCCCTACAACTTGCACGACTCGATTGCGCGCATCGAAGCCGCGTATGGCGAGATCCTGAAGCATGGGGCGACGCCGATCACGCTTGGCGGCGATCACACGATCACGCTGCCGATCTTGCGCGCGATCCACGCGAAGCACGGCAAGGTCGGACTGATCCACGTCGACGCGCACGCGGACGTCAACGACACGATGATGGGTGAAAAAATCGCGCATGGTACGCCGTTTCGCCGCGCGGTCGAAGAAGGGCTGCTCGATTGCGAGCGTGTCGTGCAGATCGGCTTGCGCGGCACCGGCTACGCCGCCGAGGATTTCGACTGGTGCCGCGCGCAGGGCTTTCGCGTGGTGCAGGCGGAGGAATGCTGGAACCGTTCGCTCGAGCCGCTGATGGAGGACGTGCGCGCGCGTGTCGGTGACGGCCCGGTCTATCTGAGCTTCGATATCGACGGCATCGATCCCGCCTATGCGCCCGGCACGGGCACGCCGGAGATCGCGGGCCTGACGGTGCCGCAAGCGCTCGAAATCGTGCGCGGCTGCTGGGGGCTGAACCTGGTCGGCGCGGACCTCGTGGAAGTGGCGCCGCCTTACGACCCGTTCGGCACGACGGCGCTCCTTGGCGCCAACCTCGCTTATGAGATGCTGTGCGTTTTTCCGGGCGTGAAGCGCCGCGGCTGAGTGCGGGCTGCCCGCCGTGGCGAGAGGCCGCGGGCGGCCGTTCGCCACGAAACATAACGGCTGGACCCCGCTGGCCGGCGCGCTCGGCATCATGTTCGGCTATCGCGGCGTGATCCTCGCGCTGCTCGCGGCACTGTTCGTGTTCGTCGGCTTCAACGTCGTGAACATCATGCTCATCATGGACGGGATGAAGAACGTGTTCGGCGTGGACCCGACGCTCGTCGCCGTTGCGGCCGCTGCCGCCGGCGCGGTCTCAATGGCATGAGACCGAGCGCATCGCAAAACGAATTGTTCAGGGCAGGGGCGACTAATTAAGTAGCTGCCTCGATACGTTCGTTGTCACGGGACAATTGAACAAGCGGATCACTCCAACAAAAAAACTGCCCAATTCTTCATAAAAAAGCGGGTGCTCCTCGTTTACCGATTGTCACGTCAACCCCGACGTGATTTTCAACCGCTCAAGGAGATCCATCATGCCGAACATCAGCGATATTCATCGCCTCGTCACTGACATGAATAACAAGAACATCCTGAATACCAGCACCACGCTGAACGATTTGCTATCCATTTCTGCGGACAATATCACCAATCCAGGCGTTCAGGCCGGCTGGTACGCATTGGGTGGTGATCACTATGTCATCGTCTGTGGCCAAAACCCGGGTAGTGCTGTGATCAATCAAGGTGCCGCTGCGCAAGGAAACGGCCAGTAGCCCGACTTGGAAGTCCCAGACTTGGCACACGTAGCCATTTCCGCCCGCGAAGCTGCGGGCGAATTTTTCAAGCGAGCCCACCAATGCGCGACACCCGAAATAATCTTGCACACGTTCTTGGATTCGCGCGATCCTTGCTGACGGACCTGGACAGATTTGCGGAATCGTCATCCCGTTATGATCCTGCGCTCGATAGACATCAAATCCTAGATAAGCTGGTTGCTGAAACGGCGTTGCTGCTCCTCATAGCAAGCCGTATCCCTGAAAGCTACGGTTTTCAAACAGATATTCGTGAGCTGAGCGCGATTTTATCCCCACACGCCCGCACCGCTCGGCATCTCTTCCTGCTGGCTTCGAGCCCGCAAGCCGTCGGAGGCATTGCCCTGGCTCATATTGCACTGACGTGTCTAGGGGAGCGGGATGACACCTTCGACGCCGCAGTACAGGCAGCATTTGCGTCGCCTTATATTGATTCAATTGATCGACCCAATTTTCGACAGATGGAGGTCAGATGGCTATACAGTCTCTACTCCAATACAATCCCAGATTTCTCGGATTTACTTCCGTGCAGTATTATTAATAAACCAATGCATCCCATTTTCATGCGGCGAGAAGACGCATATGCGGTAACTCATGCGGCAATGTATCTAACCGATTTCGGTCGTTCGGCATTTTCGCCAAGTATAGATCGATGGAAGTTATGTGGATTTGTTGATCACTCAATCTCCTGGTGTCTTGCCTATTCTGACTGGGATTTGCTTGGCGAGATTGTCATGGTTCAACGTTTTCTTCAATCTCGCGATTCCATTTTCTTACGGATGGCGAATTCCGTATTGTCTGATGTGTTTTCGCGAGACTGGTTCATCCCAGGTCCGAATTTTGTTGCCGAAACATATAACGCGCTACCGGATAATCAGAAAAAACAATATACAGTGGTGCACGGGTATCACAGCACGTATGTTTACGGAATTTTATGCAGCCTTGACTTGATACGCGGTGAAGACACCGTGAGATGCGAATTGGATGACGTCACTCCTTCAGATGAACAAGTAGTGGCAGAAAATTCGAAGCTGATTAAGCTCGCTCGGGAAGCACGTGGGGTAGAACTGATGCAAGAATTGGAACAACATCGCAATACCTGCATACCCCGGATAGCCGAAACATGCGAGGTTGCTGCCGAAGCGATCTGTCAAACGCTTAGAGCGAGTGCCTATAGACGGCTGGAGCTCGAGCCACGGCGCTGAGATGTCTGCGATACCTCGGTAGCCGCTTGAACGGGGGGCGGTTGCCTGAAGAGAATGTGTGTTCAGACAACCTGTTGCTGGTGTGCGATTGAGCGTGTTGCCGTAACGGCCAGTCAGTCGCCGGAGTAGGTCGCGCTGCCGGCCGGCTTTCAGCCGGCCACCCGGGGCAGCCATAAAGAAAGAAAATAAAATGCGCATCGCCTTTCAAAATCCACCTCCCCCTTTCGTCTAACCCATGCGGTGAGGGACCGTGCGTTGACGGGGAAGAGGGGAGAACGGGAGCCGCCGGGGATGCCGACAACGGCATCCCCGGCGCAACCCGGCGCGGAGACTCACTTCGAAACCGCAAACAGCGTGACGTTCATGAACACCTTGAACAGCGCGCCGACCAGCATCGCGCCGCTCACGCCCACGCCCCACAGCAAGACGAACCAGACCCAGCCTGGAATCACCCAGCTCGCGCGCTGAAGCGCGGCGACTGACTTAGTGATAATGCGCGTCGCCATGGCGCACCTTTCCGCGGAAGACCCAATAACCCAATGTCGTATAGGCCAGAATGACCGGCAGGATCACGGCCGCGCCGACGAGCGTAAACGTCTGGCTGGAGCGAGGCGCTGCCGCTTCCCAAACGGTAATGCTCGACGGGATCGCATACGGCCAAAGCGTTACAAGCAAGCCTGCATAACCAAGAAAGACCAACGCAAGCGCGACGAAAAACGGCGTCGTGTGATGTCGCCCGTTGACCGCTCTATACATAAGGAACGCGCAAACCGCGACCAGGAAGGGAGCAGGCAGCAAACGATAGAACAGGCCCGAGTCGAACCAGCGCGCCGCCACGTCCGGGTCTTGCAGCGGCGTCCAGACGCTGACCATCGCAATGAACGCGAGCAGCACGAGCGTAAGCGGCCATACGACGCGATGCAGTCGCCGTTGCAGATCGCCTTCGGTCTTCGCTACGAGCCAGCAGGCGCCGAGCAGCGCATAGGTTGCGACGAGTCCGAGCCCCGTCAGCAGGCTGAACGGCGTGAGCCAGCCGAACGCATCGCCGGCGAATTGACCGTTTTCCACCGGGATTCCTTGCAGGAAAGCGCCAAGCGCGACACCTTGAAAAAACGCAGCACCCGTCGACCCGCCGATAAACGCAAGGTCCCACATGTGCTTGGTGCGCTTGGCCTTCGCGCGGATCTCGAACGACACGCCGCGGAAGATCAAGCAGATCAGCATGAAAACGAGCGGCAGATAGAGCGCCGACAGCACGGTCGAATAGACGACGGGAAACACCGCAAAGAGCGATGCGCCGCCAAGCACGAGCCATGTCTCGTTGCCGTCCCACACGGGCGCGACGGTGTTCATCATCAGGTCTCGTTCGCGTTCGTCGGGGAAGAAAGGGAAGACGACGCCGATGCCGAGGTCGAAGCCGTCGAGCACGACATACAGGAACAGGCCGAGCGCGATGATCGCAGCCCAGACAATGGTCACATCCATTTTAAGCCTCGAAATGCAGGGGGTTCGTGAGGTTCTTCACGCTTGTCGCAGCGCTCGTGCTCATGCGTCGATCAACTGCTTGGGCGCAGGAAGCGGTTCTCGCTTGGGACGTTTCGGCGCGTCGAGCGGCGTGTCGCGCTCCGTTTCCCGGTCCGCGGGTGGCAGCGTCGGGCCGTGCTTCATCAGCTTCAGCAGGTAGTAGACGCCGGTGCCGAACACGAGGAAGTAGACGACCACGAACGCCATCAGCGAAATGCCGACCTGCTGAGCGGTAAGCGGCGACACGGCCTGCGCTGTGCGCATCACGCCATACACGACCCACGGCTGGCGGCCGACTTCGGTCGTGACCCAGCCCGCCAGCAGCGAAATGAATCCGGTCGGCCCCATCGCGATCACGAAGCGGTGGAACCACTTGGCGTCGAACAGCCGTCCTCGACGGCGCAGCCACCAGGAAAGCACGGACATGAGGATCATCAGCATGCCGAGCCCCGCCATGATGCGAAAACTCCAGAACACTACCGTCGAGTCAGGCCGATCCTCTTTGGGAAATTCCTTCAGGCCGCGAATCTCGCCGTCCCAGCTATGCGTGAGGATCAAGCTGCCGAGGTGTGGAATCGACACGGCGTAGCGCGTGGTTTCCGCGTCCATGTCGGGGATGCCGAACAGATTCAGAGCGGTGCCGCCTTTCTCGGTCTCCCAAAGGCCTTCGATTGCAGCGATCTTCGCGGGCTGATACTGGCGTGTGTTCAAGCCATGCTGATCACCGACGAATGCCTGGATCGGCGTGAGAATCAGGAGTAGCCACAGCGCCATCGAAAACATCTTCTTGATCGCCGGATCGCGCCGCCCTTTGAGCAAATGCCATGCACCTGTTGCAGCCACGACGAGTGCGGCGACGATGAAGGCGGCAAGCGCCATATGAGTGAGACGGTAAGGGAACGACGGGTTGAAGATGATCTTGAACCAGTCGAGCGGGACCACGTGGCCGTTGGCGATCGTGAAGCCTTGCGGCGTTTGCATCCAGCTATTCGATGCGAGAATCCAGAACGTCGAGATCAGCGTGCCGATCGCGACCATGAGTGTCGCCGCGAAATGCGCGCGCGGGCCGACGCGTTTCCAGCCGAACAGCATGATGCCGAGGAAACCCGCTTCGAGGAAGAACGCGGTCATCACTTCGTACGCGAGGAGCGGTCCGGTGATCGGACCTGCGAACTTCGAGAAGCCGGCCCAGTTGGTGCCGAACTCATAGCTCATGACGACGCCGGATACGACGCCCATGCCGAAAGCGACGGCAAAGATCTTCGACCAGAACAAGCACAGGTCTTTGTAGTAAGCCTTGCCGGTTTTGAGCCAGCGCCATTCGAGCACCGCGATGAAGCTGGCGAGGCCGATGCTGAGCGCCGGAAAGACGATGTGGAATGAAACGGTGAAGGCGAACTGAATGCGCGCCAGTTCGAATGCGCTGAGTGCGGGTTCCATAAGCTTGAAAGCAGAAGTTGACCACGCGCGTCGGCCGTTGCCGGTGCGCACTGCGCTTTGCCATGCAGATGGACGCAAGGGTAGAGCGGCGAAGCGAAGGTTGCTGCACTGCGTTTTGTCGCTTTAAGCCGAGTCGTCAATGATTCACATCAAAATTTGAGATTTAAGTCTCTGATGTGCAATGAATTGCCAACATGTGTTTTGATAGGTGTCAATTGACTGATGCTTGAAAAGTGCGGCAATCGACCGCGCAGCAGCATACGTCGAGTTGCGCTTGTCTTGCGAATTGCTTTCTTGATGCTTCCGCTAAGCGCACAACCAGCGCTTAGCGGGCGTCAATTGAACGGTGTGCTTGGCCTCCGTCGCGGCGCGGACGGATTCGGATGGGGGCCGATCCCTTTTGCGCGGTCATTTCGGACAATTGCCGTGAAAAGCGGTGTTTCCGTGCTTGGCTGCCAAGTTGCGTTGGCAACCTTCTGCGAAGGGAAGCGCTTAGACCGACGGCTCGGGATCGGACCACAGGCGCCCCGCGGTCGCCCAGTTTTCGCGCTTGACGTCGGTCAGGATGATGTCGACGGAGCTGGCTTCGCAGTCGAGCGTTTCGCACGTCACGCGGGTAATGGCCTCGACGAATTTGCGTTTTTGCTCGATGCTTCGGCCTTCGAACAGTTCGATATGAAAGGTTGGCATTGGGTTGCTCCTCGGCGATTGGTGGGAAGAATGGGAGGGTAGTGTGCCTGCGCCGCGCTCAGTCGCGATAAGACGTATCGATTCGATCGATCTTGCGCAAAAGCGCGGGCCATTCGAGCGCGCCTTCGATCGCGCCGCCGTCGAGCAACTGCTCGGCGGCGCGCTTGGCGATCGTATCGTCTGGCACGACGAGGTAGTTCTTGCTGGCTTGCGCCTGGATCTGGATTTCACAGGCCTTGATAAGCGTGGCCATCAGTACGTAAGCTTCCGCGACGGTGCGGCCCACGGTCAGCGTGCCGTGATTGCGCAACAGCATCGCCGGTTTGCCGCCGAGGTTCGCGACGAGCCGCGTGCCTTCGGCCGGCGTGAACGCGAGCCCTTCGTAGTCATGGTAGGCAAGCTGGCCGTAGAAACGCAGCGCATGCTGCGAGGCGGGCAGCAGGCCTTCACGCTGCGCGGACACGGCAATTCCAGCGGTATTGTGCAGATGCATCACGCAAAAGGCGTCGGTGCGCGCGGCATGTACGGCCGCATGCAGCGCGAAGCCTGTTGCATTGACCGGATGCTCGCTCTCGCCGACGATGTTGCCCTCGATGTCGATTTTCACGAGATTCGAGGCGCACACTTCATTGAAAGCGAGCCCGAAGGGATTGATCAGGAAATGGCCTGGCTCGCCCGGCACGCTCGCGGAAATATGCGTGTATATGAGGTCGTCCCATTGGTTGAGGGCGGCGAGGCGGTAGGCGGTGGCAAGGTCGAAGCGGGTCTGCTGCTCGGCAACGGAGAGAGGGCCGGAGGCGGCGATCCGGCGCTTGGGCGCGTGAGTGAATGACATGTTCGTTTCCTTCGAGTGCAGGAAGGTGGCGTGAAGCGCACGACCGGGTTGCTTGCCGAGGTTCTCAGTATGCCCCAGCTCATCGTGCGGGCACACGCCGCTTGTGAGCCGCGAGCATAGGGCAGAAGCGGTGTGCGCTACATGCTCGCGCGTTGATAGCGGCTATTTCGAAGAGAGGCATTGCTCATGCGTGAACTGCGCTGGATATCGGAGGAGGGGGACGGCATTGAACATTTGGCGTTCGATGTGCGGGACGAATGTGTCGTGGCGGAGAGTGCGCTGATCGGCGAGCGCGAAGGGCATGCTTATGGGCTTTGCTACCGCATCGATTGCGATGCGCAAGGATGCGCGCGGCACGCATTCGTGCGGGTGATGGGTGGCCAAAATCTCGAACTGCATAGCGATGGCGCGGGCCATTGGCGCGACGGCAACGGTCTGGCGTTGGCACACCTCGATGGTTGCATCGACGTCGATATTGCCGCGACGCCGTTCACCAATACGTTGCCGATTCGCCGCCTGAAGCTCGCGCAAGGAGAGCGTGCGCAGCTCGATATGGCATACATCTCGACGCCTGATCTTCAAGTGACACGCATGCGGCAAGCCTATATCTGCATTGAGCCGGACCGCGAATATCGCTATGAAAACGTTGATTCGGATTTTGCGGCCAATCTGAAAGTCGACGAGGATGGTCTGGTGATCGACTATCCGACTCTCTTTACGCGCGTGCGGGCTGCTGAGGATGCACAAAAAATCTAGTCGTTCGTTGGCAGCCGCTTTTGTGTGCGTGATTTTCGATGTCGTAGCCGTGACATGTTCGTGGCGCCACCGCACGTCAGGATCTGCTGGCGATGCTTCCGCCAGCAGCGACGCTTCGCGAACGCAAGCCGGCGAACACGATAAAGAACGCGATACTGGCACCGACGGTCAGTGAGATCATCGGTTGCGCGGAGCCGTTTGCCAGCCCGCTCAACAAGCCGCCGCAGATCGCGGTGATCGCCATCTGGATGAAGAAGAACAGGCCGGATGCGGTGCCGGCGATGTGTGTGAACGGTTGCAGAACGGCGAACTGGCAGGCTGGAATCGCGATGCCCACGGACAGCATGATGGTGAACATCGGCACTACGATCGACCACGCGGACAGCGGCGCGACCGCCGCCGCCCCCCACAGTGCGGCTGCGCCACCTAGATTGATGATGGCGGCGCACGCGATCACGCCGTCGGTCGGCCACCGCCCGCTCGTGCGGCGAAAGACGGCCGACCCGATCAGATAGCCGAGCACGGTGACGCCGAAAATTGCTGCGTAGACCTGGCCGGACACGTGCAGTTGCCGCTGGAACAGCGTCGAGGATTCAGCAACGAATGGGAAGTACGTGCAATAGATGAAGCTAATCGCAAGTGAGTAGCGCAGGAAGCTGCGGTCGCGTAGCAGCGTAGCGTAGGTACTCACGAGACTTTCGCGGCGCGAGTTTGCCACTGCGGGCGCGCGCGTCTCGGGCAGATGGCGGCACACCATCAACAGCGCGGTGAGTCCGGCCACCCCAAGCAGCGCGAACACGCCACGCCAGCCAAGCCACTGTGCGACGAAGCTACCTGCGAGCGGCGCAACGACGGGCGATAGCGCCATGCCTGCCGAGATGCTGCTGAGCATCGCCGCCTGAATACCGGTTGGAAAGCGTTCGCGAACGATCACGCGGCCGATCACGGTGCCGCTACATCCGCCGAGCGCCTGGAAGATTCGCGCGACGACGATCGCCGACACGCTGGTCGACAGCGCACACGCGGCAGTCGCACACAAATATACGAGTAGTCCGCCGACAAGCACAGGCCGGCGTCCATGGCGATCAGACAACGGCCCCGCGATCAGCATCGACAGGGCGTATCCGACCATGTACATGGTCAGCGTCAACTGGAGCTGCGCGTCGGTGCCGTGCAACGCATCCGCCATCGCCGGCAAGGAAGGGAGATACGCGTCTATCGTGACGCGCGGCAGACAAACAACCAGCATCAGCAGCACGAGCCATGCTCGCTGCGATAAAGTCTTCTCGTTCATTCTCTTGGCGACTCTCATGAAAGTGCGATGTTTCGGCTGGCTGGACGCAGCGCGAGATCTTCCTCGGACAATGACGACGCGAGATCGGCAGCGATCTTGCGCGCGCGTTTTGCGACCATTTCGAGCGAACTCACGAAGAAGTAGGTCCCCGACGTGAGATGGCCGAGCGCGCGAAACTGCCAGTCCGGCTCGCCATCGCTGTCGAGCAACGCGCCGGTATCGAAGTCGACCCGCAGGCCGCCTCGAGGGTCTGGGCTCGCGAGTCCGTCCTGTAGCAATTGCCAGCCAAGCGGGGAATCGTCCGGGCCCTCGACATACCTGGCCGAACCGGTCGCGTTGATGACACAGTCGTAGGTTTCGCGCGAAGTCGTGTCGACACGCGTCATCGCGAGATGCGATGGGTCCGTCCGGTCGAACATGACCGGCGTCTTGACAAGCTTCAGCTGGCCGTCGTCGAGCATGCGCGCAAGCAGCCGTGCATTCTCCAGCGGCATTGGCGCGCGACGCGTCAACCACTGACGCGCGAAACGTTCGAGTACGATGAACTGGCCGCGCGCGTCGAGCGCGTGCCAAGCGTCCTCGACGATGTCGTTGGTCGCCACCAGGATCGTTTGCCACGGGCGTTCACGATCGGCGTGCGCGATTTCGTCACCCAGCAGGTCCCGTGCGTTGTCCGTCCGCGCGAAGAGTTCCCGCCAGTCCGTACCGGCCGCCCGAAATTCAGCGCGGAGCAGCCGACCGAGCGCACGCAGTGAAATCTTCCGGGTGCCGTCCGCGGTCAACGCACGGAGCCTCTCCTGCGTGATGAAGCGCAGCGGCCTATGCGGTGCCTGCCGGCCCTTGACATAGGGAAGCGTCCCGGTTGGAGACATCATGTGAATCTCCACGTCGCGATTGGTGTTGTAGAGACTGATCGCGACGTCGACAGCGGTTAGGCCCGCACCGAGAATGCAAATCCGCTTCGAGTTGCCGAGCCGCGCGAGCAGCGGCGCCAATGGATAGGGGTGCGGCACATAGCACGCGTGCCCGGACAATCGGTAGATATCGCGCTGGCTGATGTTCCCGATTGCTAGCACTACGATGTCGGCCTCGTAAGAGTCGGAACCGGCAATCAGCTGATAGCGGGTATCGCGTTTGATTTTGCGGACTTCATGCGGAACGATGTCGATCGCCAGCCCCTTGCGCTGTGCGACCGTCGCCGTCTCCTGAAAGAAGTCGCGCAGGTACCGGCCGAACAATGCTCGCGGCACGTAAGTGGCAGACAGATCCCGCTTCGTCAGTTCGTGTAGTCCGTCCTCGTGATGCGCCTTCCAGCGCATCCACGATGTGAACGTCGAGAAATCGCCAGCCGACACCGACATCGTCTCGACTGCGCGATTGAGCAGCAACGAATCGACATCATGCTGATAGGCGAGTCCCGGCCCGACGGACGGACGTGGCTCGAATAACCTGATTCGGACGTGCTGCGCGACCGACGGTTCGACCAAATTGGTTAGATGGTAGAGAAACGCCACGCTGGCCGCACCTCCGCCGACGACCCCAATCGTGAATCTCTCGTGATGTTTTGATGTGTTCAAGTTGCCCTCGGACTTATATTTGGATAATTG
Organism: Trinickia terrae; assembly: GCF_005144415.1. Lineage (GTDB taxonomy): Bacteria > Pseudomonadota > Gammaproteobacteria > Burkholderiales > Burkholderiaceae > Trinickia_A > Trinickia_A terrae. Next base: position 388,637 of record NZ_SWJE01000001.1, read on the forward strand.
GCTGGCGGCAATTTAAGAACAATCTGGTATAAGCTGAAGGGCCATTTAAGAAATTTTGTAATGGACCACTATGCCACGGGGAAAGGCCTCAATTCCGCTCGATTTGCCACGTCCGCCAGGGCTGTCGGACGACACGCGATCGAAGCAGGAGTGCATCGCCGAAGCCATTCGAGACGCGATACTGAACCGGCTGCTGGCAGGTGACACCGCGCTACCGTCTACCCGGACGCTGGCCGAGCGATGGCGCGTAGCGCGCGGCACCGTTGAAGGCGCGTTCGATCGCTTGTGTTCGGAGGGGTATATCGTGCGGACGCGCGGCTCGGGCACTCGCGTTAGCGCGGTGGTGCCTGACACCTATCTTGCTTCGTCGGAGCAGGCGCAGAGGGCGCCCGTCCACGAGCGCAAAGACACCGTCGTTGCCTCGCGTGAGAGGCCATACCCCGCGGCGGAAAATGCCGCTCAGGCAGGCGTGCCCTTTATCGCCAGGCTGGCTGACCCGGATCTGCTGCGCATGCGCAGCTGGAGAAAACATGCCGGAATCGGGCTGACACGCGCTACGCCTGCCGATTTGAGCTCGACCTTACCGCAAGGCGACGGGCAGCTGCGTGAGCAGATCGCCGAGTATTTGCGCAAGTTTCGTGGCATTCCGTGCGGCGCTGATGACGTGTTCATCACGACCGGGATTCGGAATTCGATCGACCTGATCGCACGTGCAGTGTTGCGGCCAGGGAATGCTGTGCTGATTGAGGATCCCGGCTATTCGTCCGCGCAGCGGATCTTCGAGCTCGCGGGCGCGGCGACTATCGATATACCAGTCGACCGAGAGGGCATCGAAACCGCCGCACTGCCGCGGCGCAGCGACGTGGCGGCGGCATACGTGACGCCCGCGCATCAATCGCCGCTAGGCGTCACGATGTCCGTATCGCGTCGTCTGGAGCTGCTTGAGTGGGCGAGCCAGAGTCATGCGTGGATCATCGAGGACGATTACGACGGCGAATTCAGCTACCAGGCCGCGCCGTTGCCTGCGCTGAAGTCGCTGGACGTGCACGACCGTGTCGTCTATTGCGGGTCATTCAACAAGACATTGTTCTCCGGGTTGCGCGTCGGCTTTATGGTGTTGCCGGCCGAACTCAGGGTGCCCGTCGCTACGATTTGGCGCGTGACTGGCCGCTCGGTCGCAGTCGCCGAACAGCTCGCATTGGCGAGCTTCATCAGTAGCGGCGACTTTGCAAAACATCTGCGCGCGAGCCGACACGCGTACCTGCAGCGCCGCAACTCGGTGCTCCAACAATTGGCCCGGTATGGGAACGACCGGTATGCAATATCGGGGGAGCACGCGGGATTTCACTTCATGCTGTGGCTCGCGAATGGTGTTGATGATCGCGCGTTCGTCGCCCGTGCTGCCCAAGCGGGCGTCGCGCTGCAGCCGCTGAGCGCATTTACCAGGAAAGCGGTGCTTAGCTCCGGGGTCGTCGTTGGATATACCGCACTGACCATCGCGCAGGCGCTGCACGCAGGGAAGACGCTTGGGCATCTGCTCGCGCACACCGGTGACTGCGACGACGCATGACTTGGCGAATACAGCCCACGGCTACATGGATGTCGAATGTCGAATCAGAACAACTCGCGCACCCGGTGATAGAGCATTCCAAGCTCGAGCGCCGGGCCGCGCAGCGCCGATCCGCCGGGAAAGCGCGTGTGCCGCAGCTTCGCGAACAGATCGAATGCGGCTGTGTCGCCGGTGATTGCTTTCGCGACGACACGCCCCGCGATGCCGGTCAGCGCAACGCCATGTCCCGAGAACCCTTGCACGTAGAAATAGTTGGGATCGATCGCGCCGAAATCCGGTGCGCGATTGCGTGTGACGTCGACGAATCCGCCCCACGCATACTCGATGCGAACGCCGGATAGTTGAGGAAAGACGCCGATCATGCGCTTGCGGATATCGTCTGCGAGCTTGGCGGGCGACGCGCCGGTCGAACTCGCGCGTCCGCCGAACAGTACGCGGTGGTCGGCGGAGAGGCGGAAGTAGTCGAGGAAGAAATTGTTGTCGCAGATCGCGGCGCGGCTGGTGATCAACGCATCGGCGCGGGCCTGCCCGAGCGGTTCGGTCGCGACGATGTAAGACGCGATCGGTGCGATGCGCGCCGCAACGGGTGCAGGCAATACCGCGCCGAGCGTGGCATTCCCGGCTGCGACGACGAAGCGGCAGCGCACTTCGCCCGATGCGGTGCGCACGACGGGGCGCGCACCCCGCACGACTTCGAGCACCCGCGAATGCGCGAACAATTGGGCGCCTTCGCGGCGTGCGGCATCAGCGAGGCCGAGGCAGTATTTGAGCGGGTGCAGGTGACCTGAATGCGGATCGTGGACGCCCGCGATGTAGCGCTCGGAAGCGACACGCGCCTGCACGCCGTCGCGTTCGAGCCAGTCAAGGTGCGGGTAGCCCCAGCGTGCCGCCGACTCCATCCATGCGCGCAGATCCGGCACGCGCTTGGGTCTCGTCGCGACCGTCAGATAGCCCGCAGTGAAATCGCAATCGATGCCGTACTTGGCGATGCGCTCGCGTATCAGCGCGAGGCCGTCGATCGACATGGCCCACAGCGCCCGCACGCCTTCCAGGCCAAGTTGTTGCTCGATGACCTCGTCCTTCGCGAAGCCCACCAGCGCTTGCCCGCCGTTGCGGCCGGACGCGCCCCAACCTGGGCGATGCGCGTCGAGCACGGCGACGGTGAGGCCGCGTGCGCGGCATTCGAGCGCTGTCGACAGGCCCGCGAATCCCGCGCCGATCACGCAAACGTCGGCGTCGAGCGTGCCTTCGAGCACCGAGTCGTCGGCTGTGGGGCGCCGTGCGCTTGCTTCGTAATACGAGTGGCGCGCGAGTTCGTCCGCGCGCCTGTCGAGCGCTTGCGTCATCAAAGCCAATCCTTCATCCGATACCACGCCATTGCGAGCACGAGCGCCGGTGTGCGCAGCAATGCGCCACCCGGAAAATCGCGGTGCCGAATCTTACCGAACAAATCGAAGCGCGAGGCTTGCCCGTCGATCGCTTCGGCGATCAGCTTGCCGGCGAGCCCCGTCGTATTGACGCCATGACCGGAGAAGCCCTGCGCGAAATAGACCGTCGGCGACAGGCGTCCGAAGTGCGGTGCGCGGTTCATCGTGATGTCGACATAGCCGCCCCAGGCGTAGTCGATCTTCACGTCGGCGAGTTGAGGGAACGTTTTGAGCATGTCGCGGCGCATCGCCTGCGCGAGGTTGGGCGGCGCGAACGTCGAATAGCTGACCTTGCCGCCCCATAGCAGACGGCCGTCGGGAGCGGGGCGGAAATAGTCGAGCACGAAGCGGCTGTCGCACAGCGCCGCGCCTGCGGGCATCAGCGCTTGCGCGCGTTCGAGGCCGAGCGGTTCCGTGGCGATCACGTAAGTGCCGACCGGCATGATCTTGCGCGTGAGCTGCGGCGCGAGCGTTCCAAGGTAGGTGTTGCAGGCGAGCACGACGTATTGTGCGCGCACGCGGCCCTTGGCGGTCTCGACAAGGTGCTTGCCGTCCTCGTTGCCAATCGACGTCACGCAACTGTCTTCGAATATCTTCACGCCGGCTTTCTTGGCGGCGCGCGCGAGGCCGAGTGTGTAGTTGAGCGGGTGCAAATGGCCGCTGTCGGGGTCGTACAAGCCGCCGATATAGCGTGACGACTGAACGTATTCGTGCATCGCGTCGCGCTCGACATAACGCAGGCGGTCGTAGCCGAAGCGCTCTGCCGCGTCATCGCGCGCAGCACGTAATTCGTCGGTGTGACGTGGTTTGTTCGCTGCTGTCAGGTAGCCGATCCTCAAATCGCACTTGATGTCGTGCTTTGCAATGCGGTCTTTGACGATATCGATTGTTTCGAGCCCCATGTCCCAGACGCGCTTCACGTCGGCCGCATCGAGGTGGTTCGCGAATGCGTCGATTCCGCATGCGAAGCCCGCGATCAACTGTCCGCCGTTGCGCCCGCTCGCGGCCCAGCCGACCTTCGACGCTTCGAGCACCGCGACCGAGTGCCCGCGTTCCGCGAGATTGAGCGCGGTGCTGATGCCGGTGAGTCCGGCGCCGATCACGCAGACATCGACCGTGAGCGAATCGGCGAGGGGCGCGTGGCGGGTGGCGTCGTTGGCGGTAGCCGCGTAGTAGGACGCAACGTGAGGCTGGTTCGAGAATTTGAGCATAGGCAGGGAAAAGGGCGTGAGGCGGCGCGCGGTGAAACGTGCGCGGCGCCTCACGCCGCAACGGTGCAACGGGTTAGAACGAGTAGATGAACTGCGTGGCCAAGAGGTCGTTCGACTTCGCGTACGAGCCGTCGTTGCGCAGGAACACCGCATTGTTGGCCCAGTCGTGCCGGTATTCGACCTTCACGGTGATCTGCTGAGTCGGGTAGAACAGCAGGTCGAGCGTGACGTCCTGGCGATTTGCTCCCTTGCACTCGATGCCGTTGTCGGTCGAGTTCTGGAAACACGTGGTGCTGATGCCGAAGCCGTTGTACGGGTCACGGCCCTGGCTGTTCAACGCGATGCCACCGCCACCGCCGCCGTTCTTGCTGTCGACGAGCAGGTCGTATCGCAGCGTGGCGCCCATCCGTCCCAGGGCGGGTATGTTGAACTTGCGGTGCGCGAGCAGCGACAAGCCATACCATTGCGCTTGGCCGCCGTTGTACGCCGCATGCTGCTGCTGGCCGTAGTCGATTTCGGCGTTGTAGATCACGTCGGCCAGCGTGTAGGTCAGGTCCGCTTCGCCGAAGAGGAAGGTGCCGTATCCGCTGCTCGACAAGCCGCCGGGACCGTAGCCAGTCGCATTGCCGGCCGAGTCGAGCGTGGCGGCGAGTGTTTGGCGTCCGATGTTGAATGAGCCGCCGATGTCGAGTGCGCTCGACCACGTGTAGTCGGTGCGCGCGGTGAACGTCGGGATCTTGTTGCTCGATGTGATCGGGTCGTTGAATGAGTTCAAGCCGGTCTGCGTCACCGAGCCATAAGTGCGATATTGCTCGTTGCCGAGGAAGAACTTCCATGCCCATTGGCTGCTGCTGCTGGGCGTGTAATTCAAGCCAACGCCAACATAGCTGCCCGGGTCGGAGAAGTCGTAGAGCAGGCCGTGCGTGAGCGTCTGCATCTGGTTCGACTGCTGTACTTCGTAGCCGCCGAAGCTCGGGATCAGGCCCGCAACGAAGATACTGGTGCCCGAAAGCGGCACGTTGACCACGGCCGTGTTCAGGATATTGAGGCCGGTGCTGCCCTTCTCGTTCTGCAGCAGCGTGATGCCGTTGCCGCGGTTCGGCATCAGGGTGATTTCGGCGGACGGCGCCATCGGGCCGACGCCGAACGTCTTCTTGATGTCGAGGTAAAGATCGCCGAACGTGCTGTTGAAGTAGTTGTAGCTGTTTTCGTGGTTCGCGAACAAGAACGACGAACTGCTTTGCGCGCGGTTGAAAATGTAGGTCGGATCGATATAGCCCGTGACCGACAGGCCCGCGATCGGCCCGGTGTTGGCGGCGTCGGTCAGCGAATCGACCTTCAACTGCTGATTGGCGATCTGCTGCTTCATCGACGTGAGGTCGTCGTTGGTCAGCGTCGCCGTCGCCTTGCCGTAGTCCGGCGACGAGATGTCGACCGGTGCAGCGGGCGCGGCTGCCGCGGTGGCCGTGGCCCCCGCGCCCGCCGGCTTGGCCGCGACTTCGGCCTTGAGCTCCTTCACTTCCTTTTGCAGCGCTCTCAGCTCGGCCTGCAACGCCTTGATTTCCGCGCTCGTCGAGTCGGCAAACGCGAACCCCGGCATGCTGGCCGCCACCAGCATGCATATCAGTTTCTTCTGCATCCCAATTCTCCGTTTCAAGTCGTTTTGCAAAGGGTTTTCTTGGTGAATCAAGCCGTGCCGAGCGGTTCCGGCGTCTTGCGCGCCGTGGCCGTCTGCGCGATGTGCGGTTTCGTGTCGTCGTTGTCGAGTGCGGCGAACGCCATCTGCATGTCGCGCGCGCGCTTGCGTTCCTTCGCCTGCATCACCTGGTTCACCAGCACCACGCCGATTGTCACGAGCGTGATGAAGATGGTTGCGAGCGCATTCATTTCGGGGTTCAGGCCGAGGCGCACGCGCGAGAACACGACGAGCGGCAGAGTGGTCGAGCCCGGGCCGGACAGGAACGCCGACAATACGAGGTCGTCGACCGACAGCGTGAACGAGAGCAGCCACCCCGAGAGGATCGCCTGCGAGATCAGCGGCAGCGTGATCACGAAGAACACCTTGAGCGGCGTCGCGCCGAGGTCGAGCGCCGCTTCTTCAAGCGACTTGTTCATCTCCTTCACGCGCGACTGCACGATGATCGCCACGTACGAGACGCACAGCATCACGTGGCCGATCCACATCGTGACGACACCGCGCCCGTTCGGCCAGCCGATCATCTGCTGAAGCGCCACGAAAAGCAGCAGAAGCGAAATGCCCTGAATCACCTCGGGAATCACGAGCGGCGCATTGATCATGCCGGCGAACAGCGTGAAGCCGCGAAAGCGTCCGAAGCGGGCGAGCACGAAGCCGGCCCAGGTGCCGATCACGACCGACGCGCAAGCGGTCATCAGCGCGATCTTCAGCGAGAGCCATGCGGCGGCAAGAAGCTCGTCGTCCTTCAGCAGCGCGCCGTACCATTTGAGCGAGAAGCCCGACCACACAGTGACGAGCTTCGACTCGTTGAACGAGAACACGACGAGGCTGACGATCGGGATGTACAGGAACAGGAAGCCGACCGTGAGCACCGACGCCGACAAAGGTTTGCTTGGCTTGATCATTTGGTGCTCTCCAATTCCTTGACCTGGTAGTACTGGAACACGGCCATCGGCACGAGCAGCAGCACCACCATCGCGACCGTCACGGCGGAAGCCATCGGCCAGTCCATGTTGTTGAAGAACTCGTCCCACATCACGCGGCCGATCATCAGCGTGTCCGCGCCGCCGAGCAGTTCCGGAATCACGTACTCGCCGACCGCCGGAATGAAGACGAGCAAGCTGCCCGCGATGATCCCGTTCCTGGAGAGCGGCAGCGTGATGCGCGTGAACGCGGTCCAGGGCTTTGCGCCGAGATCGTAGGCGGCTTCCAGCAGCGTGAGGTCCATTTTCACGAGGTGCGCGTAAAGCGGCATCACCATGAACGGCAAGTACGAATAGACCATGCCGATATAGACGCCGATGTCGGTACGATAGAGCCGCAGCGGTTCGTGAATCAGGCCGATCGCCATCAGGAAGTGGTTGAGCAGGCCGTTGTCCTTCAGAATGCCGATCCATGCATAGACGCGAATCAGGAACGACGTCCAGAACGGCAGCATCACGCCCATCATCAAGAGGTTGCGCGTGGCCGGATTCGAACGGGCGATGTAGTACGCCATCGGATAGCCGATCAGCAGGCAGAAGAAGGTGGAGACTGCGGCCATCTTCAGCGAGCTGATGTAGGTGGCGATGTACAGGTCGTCTTGCATCAGGAACACGTAGTGCCCGAGCTGCAAGGCGAAGTGCACGACGCCGTCCTTGAGGCTGACGAGATCGTTGTACGGCGGAATGCCGAGTTGCTGATCCGCGAAGCTGATCTTCAGCACGAGGACGAACGGCACGGCGAAGAACACCGTGAGCCAGAGGAACGGTATGCCGATGACGGTCGAACGGCCCGAAGGCAGCAGGCGCGCGGCGAAGGCGCGCAGCGGCGCGAACAGCGTTCCGGCGTTGGCGTTCGCTGCGGGCAGGGAGGATGATGCGGGATTTCTCATTGCGTCACCACCACGCCGCTAGCGGGCGACCAGTAGACGAACACGTCGTCGTTGTAGGCGGGCGCACCGTCCTGCATGAGGTGCGAGCTGGAGAGATTCGATACGACGACCTTGCCGCTCGGCAGGCGCACGTGGTAGAGCGAATAGCTGCCCATGTAGGCGATATCCGTGACGACGCCGCGCGCCCAGTTGTGCGGCGCGCTCGGCCGCTCGCGCGACACGCGCACGCGCTCGGGGCGCACCGAGATGCCCACGGGCATGCCGAGCGGCCCGGTGATGCCGTGGCTCACGTACATGCGTGCTTCGAGATCTTCGCTTTCGACGAAGATGTGATCGGGCTCGTCCTCGACCACGACGCCTTCGAACAGGTTGGTCGAGCCGATGAACTCGGCGGAGAAGCGGCTATTTGGGAATTCGTAGACTTGCGAAGGTGAGCCGATCTGCACGATCTTGCCTTCGCTCATGACCGCGAGGCGGCTTGCCATCGTCATCGCCTCTTCCTGGTCGTGCGTGACCATCACGCAGGTCACGTCGACTTTCTCGATGATGTTGACGAGCTCGAGCTGCGTCTTCTGGCGGATCTTCTTGTCGAGCGCGGACATCGGCTCGTCGAGCAGCAACAGTTTCGGACGCTTGACGAGCGAGCGCGCAAGCGCGACGCGCTGCTGCTGTCCGCCCGACAATTGATGCGGCTTGCGGCCCGCGTACTTGCTCATCTGCACGAGTGCGAGCGCATCGGCGACGCGCTCCTTGATCTCGTTCTTCGGTGTGCCTTCCTGCTTGAGGCCGAACGCGACGTTGGCCTCGACCGTCATGTGCGGAAAGAGCGCGTACGACTGGAACATCATGTTGACGGGGCGCTTGTACGGCGGCAGCGTCGCGAGGTCTTCTCCGTCGACGTAGATCTTTCCCGAGGTGGCCGTCTCCAGGCCGGCGAGCATCCGCAGTAACGTCGACTTGCCGCAGCCGGAGCTGCCGAGCAGGGCGAACAGTTCGTTCTTCGCGATCGTCAGGTTGACGTTGTCGACGGCGGTGCTGTCGCCGAATTTCTTGACGACGTTTTCGATGCGAACGAACTCGTCCGATTTCGCGGCCTTCGTGAAAGCGGCGGGGGAATTGCGGGTCGATTGCGGCGCTTCGGGCGCCTTGATTGTTGAGGCTGTCGTATTCATGATCTAACCATTCCTTGCGAATCGCGGGCATGAGCGGTCCCGCGCGAGGCGCAAATGCGGCTCACAGGGTGTGCAGCGATCGAGAGAAACTTGGGGACTGCGCGAGCAGCTACGCCTGAGCGCGCAGATTGACTACCGTGATGCGACTTCGTGCAGGCGAGGGATCGAGCGACCCCTCGCCCGCGGCTGTCAGTGGATCAGTGGCCGGTTTTCAGTTGGGCCCAGAGGCGGTTTTCGAGGCGCAGAATGTCGGTCGGAATCGGCTTCATCAGCGTCATCTTCTTCAGCACGTCATCCGGCGGGTAGACGGTCTGGTCGCCCACCACCGCGGGCGTCACGTATTGGCGCGCGGCGTGGTTCGCGGTCGGATAGAACACCTCGTTCGTGATGGCCGCATTGACCTTCGGATCTTCGATGTAGTTGATCCATTTCATCGCGGCTTCAGGGTGAGGCGCGTCCTTCGGAATGACCATCACGTCGAACCACAGCAGGCCGCCTTCCTTCACGTTCTCGAACTTGACCTCATACGAACGCTTCGCCTCCATCGTGCGGCGGCGCGCGATGCCGACGTCGCCCGACCAGCCAAGCGCGACGCAGATGTCGTTGTTCGCGAGATCGTTGATGTAGCCCGACGAGTTGAACTGCGTGATGTAGGGGCGCACTTGCTTGAGCATCTGGAACGCGGCCTGATAGTCGCCGGGGTTCGTGCTGTTCGGGTCCTTGTGCATGTATTGCAATGCGGCCGCGAACACGTCCGCCGGCTGGTCGAGGAACGACACGCCGCAGCCCTTCAGCTTCGACAGGTTGGCCGGATCGAACACGAGCGCCCAGCTGTCGACGGGAGCGTTGTCGCCGAGCGCTTTCTTCACCGCCTGGACGTTGTAGCCGATGCCGTCGGTGCCGTAGGCCCAGGGCACGCCGTACTGGTTGCCCGGGTCGGCATCGGCAATCATCTTCATGAGCGTCGGGTCGAGGTTCGCCAGGTTCGGCAGCTTCGACTTGTCGAGCTTCTGGTAGACGCCTGCCTGGATCTGCTTCGCCATGTAGTTCGAGGTCGGCACGACGATGTCGTAGCCCGAGCTGCCCGCCAGCAGCTTCGCTTGCAGCGTGTCGTCGCTGTCGTAGTTGTCGTACTTCACGTGGATCGACGTTTCCTTTTCGAAGTTCGGAATCGTGTCCTTCGCAATGTAGTCCGACCAGTTGTACACGTTCAGTTCGGTGTCGGCAGCGAGCGCCGGCGTGGCGAGCGACGCGGACAAGCTCGTGATGGCTAGGAGAGCGGCCCCCGCGATGGCATGGCGAAGATGACGTCCTGGACAAATAACGCTCATGATGATTTTCCTTGGAGATGAAAACCCGGCGCGGGTGCGTTTTGCATGTGCGGTCGCCGCACCTGCGCCGGTCGGAACTGCCGTTACGAAAGACCCATTTGTTGAGCGGTGGCGTCGATGGCTTTCTTCGCCTTCGACACGATCTCGTCGATTTCGCCGCGCGTGATCACGAGCGGCGGCGAGAGCAGCATCCGGTCGCCGGTGGCGCGCATGATCAGGTTGCCGTTGAAGCAGAAGTCGCGGCAGATCGTGCCGACGTCGCCGCCGTTCGCGAAGCGCTTGCGCGCCTTCGGGTCTTCGGCGAGTTGCAAGCCGGCGACAAGCCCCGTGCCCGCGATCTCGCCGATGATCGGGTGATTGGCGAACGTTTCGCGCAACAGCTTCTGGAAGTACGGCCCCGTGTCGGTCTTCACGCGCTCGACGATCTTCTCGTCGCGCAGGAGCTTGAGGTTCGCGACCGCGACTGCCGCCGCCACGGGGTGGCCCGAATAGGTGAGGCCGTGGTTGAACTCACCGTTCTCGACGATGACTTTCGCGACGCGGTCATGCAGCGCGACGGCGCCCATCGGCACATAACCGCTCGTCAGGCCCTTCGCCAGCGTCATCAGGTCCGGCTCGAAACCGAAGTGCTGATGGGCGAACCATTCGCCGGTGCGGCCGAACCCGCCGATCACTTCGTCGGCGACGAGCAGGATGTCGTATTTGCGGCAGATGCGCTGGATTTCCGGCCAGTAGGTCGAGGCCGGGAAGATGACGCCGCCCGCGCCCTGGAACGGTTCGCCGATGAACGCCGCGACGTTTTCCGCGCCGAGCTCGAGAATCTTCGCTTCGAGCTGCTGCGCGCGAGCGAGCGCGAACTCTTCAGGCGTCAGGTTGCCTTCGGCTTCGCCGAAGAAGTAGGGCTGGTCGATATGGACGATGTGCTCGACCTTCGAGGGCATCTGCTCGTGCATATAGCCCATGCCGCCCAGCGTGCCGCCCGCGATGGTCGAGCCGTGATAGCCGTTCTTGCGCGAGATAACGTACTTCTTCGACGGCTTGCCTTGCGCGCTCCAGAACCGGTGGGCGATGCGAAGTACCGTGTCGTTGCCTTCCGAGCCGCTGTTGCAATAGAAGAAGTGATTGAACGGCGCAGGCGTGATCTCCGCGAGCAAGGCGGAGAGTTCGATGACGGGCGGGTGCGTCGTCTTGAAGAACGTGTTGTAGAAAGGCAGTTCCTGAATCTGCTGGTACGCGGCGTCAGCGAGCTCCTTGCGGCCGTAGCCGACGTTCACGCACCAGAGGCCGGCCATGCCGTCGATGATCTGGTTGCCGTCCGAATCCCACAGATAGACGCCCTTCGCTTTTGTGATCACACGGCTGCCCGTGCGATTGAGCGTGCCCATGTCCGAAAACGGGTGGATGTGGTGCGCGGCGTCGAGCGCGCGGTATTGCGCCGTGCTGCGCGCTTGGCGCGTCTCGCCGCTGGCGGGCGCGACAGGCTGAACGTAAGCGACTTCTTCGGTTCTGTAGTTCATGGTTCCTCCGATTGGTTTGCGCTTGCGCGTCCTTGTTTCAGACGTGCAGCAGCAAATGTCTGCGTTCCCACGAACTGATGACGCGGAAGAACGCTTGGTATTCGGTTTCCTTCAGCGCGAGGTAGGCTTTCACGAAGCGCTCGTCGAGGATGTCCGCGAGCGGTTCGCATGCGCCCATCAACGTCAGGCCTTCTTCGAGATTGCGCGGCAACTGGTAGGGCAGCTCGTAGCCGTCGGTCGCAAGCGGCTCGGTCGGCGCGAGCTTTTGCGTCATGCCGAGGTAACCGGCGGCGAGTGTCGCGGCAATCGCAAGGTACGGATTGCAGTCCACGCCCGGAATGCGGTTCTCGACGCGCCGCGCGGCGGGCGACGAGTGCGGCACGCGAAAGCCGACGGTGCGATTGTCGTAACCCCACGCCACGTTGATCGGCGCGGCCATGAAGCGCGACAGACGCCGGTAGGAATTGATGTACGGCGCGAAGATCGGCATCAGCGCTGGCGTGTACTTCTGCAAGCCGGCGATGTACGCATAGAACATTTCGGTCGGCGCGCCGTCGGCGCCGGTGAACAGGTTGCGGCCGGTCTCCTCGTCGACGAGGCTTTGGTGGACGTGCATGGCCGACCCCGGTTCGTTCTCCATCGGCTTCGCCATGAACGTCGCATACATGTGGTGCCGCAGCGCCGCTTCGCGCACGGTGCGCTTGAAGAGGAACACGCGGTCCGCGAGATTGAGCGGATCGCCGTGCAGGAAGTTGATCTCCATTTGCGCCGCGCCGACTTCGTGAATCAGCGTGTCGACCTCGAGCTCCTGCACCTCGCAATACTCGTAGATGTCCTCGAAGAGAGGGTCGAATTCGTTGACCGCTTCGATGGAATACGCTTGCCGGCCGGTTTCCGCGCGGCCCGTACGGCCGACCGGCGGTTGCAGCGGCAGGTCGGGATCCTTGTTCATGTCGACCAGGTAGAACTCGAGCTCTGGTGCGACAACGGGCTTCCAGCCACGGCTCTTGTACAGTTCCAGCACGCGGCGCAGCACGCGGCGCGGCGAGATCGCGACGGGCGAGCCGTCGAAGTGCACGCAGTCGTGAATCACTTGCGCGGTCGGATCGACGGCCCAGGGAATGATGCGGATCGTCGACGGATCGGGTACGCACACCATATCGGGATCGGTGACGCCGGTGAAGCTGCCGTCTTCCGGATAGTCGCCGGTCACGGTTTGGATCATCACGGCCTGAGGCAGCCGCATCGATTCGCCGGATTCGAACTTGTTGCGCGGAATGATCTTGCCGCGCGCGATTCCGGCCATGTCGGGGATGATCGCCTCGATCTCGGTGATGCGGTGTTTCTTCAGAAATTCATCGATGTCTTGCATGATTGTTCTCTTGGCAGAGTTGTGCGCGGACCGGCTTCTTAGCGGCGTGCTGCTGCGGCGAGCGCCGCATTCAGGCCGGCCCTGGTGCGCATTCGATCGCGGCAGGCGGCGCCGAATGCACGGAAGATCGCGTTCGAGAGCGGGTCGTCCGCCTGCTTCCACTCCGGGTGCCATTGCAGGCCCAGGGCGAAAGCCGGTGCGTCCTTCACGCTGATCGCTTCGATCAATCCGTCCGGCGCGACGGCTTCGGCAAGCAAGCCGTCTCCCAGCCGCTCGACGCCTTGGCCGTGCAGGGAATTCACGCGCGCTTCGAGCGCACCGCCGGAAAGGCGGTTCAGCAATCCGCCGGAGCTCAGGCGAACCGCGTGCGAAGGCGCGTATTGCACGTCCAGTGCGTCGTCTTTGTTCTCGCGGTGGTCGTTGTAGCCTTCCACCTCGTGAACCCTTTGATGCAGCGTTCCTCCGAAGACCACGTTCATTTCCTGAAAGCCGCGGCAGATCGCGAGCACCGGCACGCCGGCATCGATCGCCGCGCGCATCAGCGGCAGCGTCGTCGCGTCGCGCGCCGGGTCGTGCAGCGTGCCCGGCGCGCTGGCCGCGCCGCCGTAGCGGTGTGGCTCGACATTCGAATACGCGCCGGTGAAGAGCAGCCCGTCGACCGTCGCCAGCACGTCGTCGGCCGATTGCTTCGCGCCGAGGGCAGGCAGCAGCATCGCCAGTGCGTCGGAGCCGTCGACGATAGCGGCAATGTATTTCTCGCCGGTCACGTGCGACGGATGCGATCCCATCATGGTCCTGTCGGCGGTAATGCCCACTAGCGGTTTATTTCGCATGGCTAACAGTGATTTTCAGTGGCCGCGAAAAGCGGCATCGCAAAACGTTCGCGTCGGACGGCGGCACGCCGCGGCTTTGTACGGACGAACAAAGACCGCCTGACGTCGCGCATCGGCGTACGCCGGACCAAGCGAAATGGGGGCGCTGTTCGATTTTCCGATTGCGATCCGGGGCTTGCGCGAGCTTTGCCGCAGCGCGATGCAACAAGCACGCGATGGACGGGCGCAAGCGAACACGGCACGTGCGAATCAACGCACGTTCACGCAATCCGACAAATCGAACCGCGAAGAAGGAAAGAGGCGCTACGGGAGCAGGGAAGCTACCTCGTCGCAGTGCACGGCGATGAAGGCGCGTGCTGCGACTGCATTATGACGTCGGACGGAACGACGGGAGAGGATCGTGAAGACGGACAGGAAACGGCGAAACGCAAGGCTGCCGCTGCTGCCGTCGGCGATGGCGCCGTCAGCACGGGGGCAACCCCGCAACTGACTTCGATCCCACCTAACCAAAGGGCCTCGGACTCTCACGATTACACTCGACTGGCTGCGTTGAAAGTATTGAACGCCTCATTCGGAAAAACGCACTGTGCGTTTAACGAAATGGGGCATCGGTCGATGGCTTGCACCCTATTGAAGCATTTATGCTGCATTGCGTTACAAAGGTGTGACTACGACCTGGGATTCAGGATATACGAGCCAAAAACGGCGTCAATTCCTTTTATAAAATTTTTTCTCGGGGGTTTCCCTGAGCGTGAATGGCGATGCGGGGCCGAACGGAACGTGCGGGTACGTCCCCGTGTTTTCGAAATTTCTCAGGGTTTTCCCGAGCGGCGCGGGCATCAAAGTGATTAGAATATTCAACACTCGCGAGCCCCATCAACCCCGATTCGAGAATCGCATCGTGTCTATCGAAGTCGCCACCCGCCTTCAGTACATTCGCAAGAAGCATGGCCTGTCGCAGCGCGAATTGGCAAAGCGCGCTGGTGTGACGAATGGCACGATTTCTCTTATCGAGCAGAATCGCGTGAGCCCGTCCGTGGGTTCGCTCAAGAAACTGCTCGAATGCATACCGATGAGTCTTGCGGAGTTCTTCACGTTCGACGTCGAGGCGAACCGCGCGGTCATTTCACGCCGCGCTCAGATGCCGAATCTCGGCAACGAGTCGATCGAGTTCTACCTTGCCGGAGCCGGCGTGAAGGATCGCAACATGTGCATCTTGCGGGAGGTCTATCAGCCGCTCGCCGATACCGGCCCGGAGATGCTGCAGCATGAGGGACACGAGGGCGGCGTCATCGTCAGCGGCCAAATCGAGCTGACCGTCGACGGTACGACGTGGCTGCTCGACCCCGGCGACAGCTATTACTTCGAAAGCCGCTTTCCGCATCGCTTTCGCAATCCGAGCCCGGAGCGGGTCTGCGAGATCGTGTCGGCGAATTCGCCGGCGACGTTCTGAGACTTGACGCTCGATAGCGAAGGAATCACCCATACACAGTACCGGCGCACAACGCGCAGCGCGTTCTTGCCGGTGCCGCCGGAGGGATTCACGGCGCGCCGCGCATCGAACGCATAACAGTGAGGCATCCTGATGGAAACGAAGAACCTGGGATATTGGAACGAACTGGCCGCCAAGCTCTCGATCGAGGGGCGGGCATTTATCGACGGCGAATACTGCGCGGCCCGATCGGGCCGCACGTTCGACTGCGTGAGCCCGATCGACGGCAAGGTGCTCGCGAAGATCGCCGACAGCGGGGCGGAAGACGTGGATCACGCCGTCGCCGCGGCGCGGCGCGCGTTCGAGTCGCGCGTGTGGGCCGGGCTCAATCCGCGCGCGCGAAAAGCGATCCTGCTTCGCTGGGCCGCGCTGATGCGCGAGCATCTCGATGAGCTCTCGCTGCTCGAAACGCTCGATGCGGGCAAGCCGATCGGCGACACCACGACCGTGGATGTGCCCGGCGCCGTTTATTGCGTCGAATGGTTTGCGGAGGCGATCGACAAGGTCGGCGGCGAGGTCGTGCCGAGCGATCATCACCTCGTGGGTCTGGTCACGCGCGAGCCCATCGGGGTTGTCGCCGCCGTCGTGCCGTGGAATTTCCCGATCCTCATGGCGTCATGGAAGTTCGGCCCTGCGCTCGCGGCGGGCAACAGTGTCGTGCTCAAGCCGTCCGAGAAGTCGCCGCTGACCGCGATTCGCGTCGCGCAACTCGCGCACGAAGCAGGCATTCCCGCGGGCGTCTTCAACGTACTGCCGGGCGGCGGCGAGCCGGGCAAGCTGCTGGCGCTGCATCAGGACGTCGATTGCCTGGCGTTCACGGGGTCGACCAACGTCGGCAAATTGATCATGCAATACGCGGGGCAGTCCAATTTGAAGCGCGTGTGGCTCGAGCTCGGCGGCAAGTCGCCGAACATCGTGCTGCCCGATTGTCCCGATCTCGATCGCGCGTCGCGTGCCGCGGCCGGTGCGATCTTTTACAACATGGGCGAGATGTGCACGGCAGGTTCGCGTCTGCTCGTGCACCGCGATATCAAGGACGCGTTCCTCGACAAGGTCATCGCGGCTGCGCGCGGCTATACGCCCGGCAATCCGCTCGATCCGCAAACGTCGATGGGGGCGATCGTCGACAAGATCCAGCTCGAGCGCGTGCTCGGCTATATCGAAGCGGGGCGTGCCGAGGCCAAGCTGCTGCTGGGCGGCTCGCGCGTCAAGGAGGAAAGCGGCGGCTTCTATATCGAGCCGACGATTTTCGACGTGGCGAAGCCGGGCGCGAAGATTGCCCGCGAGGAAATCTTCGGGCCGGTGCTTTCGGTCATCACGTTCGACAGCGTCGAGGAAGCGGTGCAGATCGCCAACGATAGCGAGTACGGCCTCGGCGCAGCGGTGTGGACCGCGAGCCTCACGCACGCGCACGAAGTCGCGCGCAACCTGCGGGCCGGCACCGTGTGGGTCAACTGCTACGACGAAGGGGGCGACATGAACTTCCCGTTCGGCGGCTATAAGCAATCGGGCAACGGCAGGGACAAGTCGTTGCACGCACTGGAGAAGTACACCGAGCTGAAGTCCACGCTCGTGCGGCTGCGCTAAAGGATTCGCAAGCCAGCGCGGCTGTCGATCCGGAGTTTGCGCTTCAGCGCTTACTCCGGTCCCATGCAAAGCAAAGCCATGGCGCGCGCCGTCGCGTTCCCAATGAATCCGACGCCGAAGCGGCGCGCTCAACCAGGAAACTTTCGCGCGCTGCATTCGGCACATTCCATCAGGTCATCCCATGACTGAACTCCTCTATGGCGACGGCGCAATCCGCCGTCCGTCCCTCTACGGGTCCTCGATCGAAAACACTTATGCGGGCGTGCTGTCGTTCATGCGACGCAACTACACGCGCGAGCTCGACGGCGTCGATGTCGCCGTGTCCGGCGTGCCGCTCGATCTCGCCACGACGTTCCGCTCGGGCGCGCGGCTTGGGCCGTCCGCGGTGCGTGCCGCGAGCGTGCAGCTGGCGGAGCTGCATCCTTACCCGTGGGGCTTCAATCCGTTCGACGATCTCGCCGTGATCGACTACGGCGATTGCTGGTTCAACGCACACAACCCGCTGTCGATCAAGCCCGCGATCATCGAGCACGCGCGCACGATCCTGCGCTCGAACGCCAAGATGCTGACTTTCGGCGGCGACCACTACATCACGTATCCGTTGCTCGTCGCGCATGCGGAGAAGTACGGCAAACCGCTCTCGATGATCCACTTCGACGCCCACTGCGATACCTGGGCCGACGACACCCCCGATTCACTCAATCACGGCACGATGTTCTACAAGGCGGTGAAGGAAGGGCTCATCGATCCGAAGACATCGGTGCAAGTCGGCATCCGCACCTGGAACGACGATTATCTCGGCATCAACATACTCGACGCCGCGTGGGTTCATGAGCACGGCACGCGCGCCGCGATCGAGCGGATCGCGTCGATCGTGGGCGGCCGCCCCACGTATCTCACCTTTGATATCGATTGCCTCGACCCGGCGTTCGCGCCGGGTACCGGTACGCCGGTGCCCGGCGGCCTGACCTCGGCGCAAGCGCTGGCGATCGTGCGAGGCCTTGGCGCGGTGAACCTGATCGGCGCTGACGTCGTCGAAGTGGCGCCGGCTTATGACCAGAGCGAGGTCACGGCGCTCGCCGCGGCGCATATCGCTTGCGATTTGCTGTGCCTCTGGCGGCAGAAGAAGGTCGGCGCGCGCTGATTCGCGGGTACGTCGTCGATAATAGAGCGATCCACTCTTTTATCGACGACATTGCCGACATGAACGACTCCCCCGACATCCGTTTCCTATTGGCGATCCGGGCGTCCGGAAGCCTCGCTGCGGCAGCGAGAAAGCTCGGGCTGTCGCCGTCCGCGGTCACGCAGCGTTTGCAGCAGCTGGAGCGGAAACTGGATACGCGCCTGGTCGATCGCACGGCTCGCCGGCTGCAGTTCACGGAGGAAGGGGCATTGCTCTGCCAGCGCGGTGCAGAGATCGTGCAACAGTTCGACGCGCTGTTCGAGGATTTGCAGGCCCGCCGCAAAGGTCTTGTCGGCAGCCTGAAGATCAACGCGCCGCTGGGATTCGGGCGACGTTACCTGGCTCCCGTTATCGCCGACTTTCAGAAAGAGAATCCAGGCGTGGACATCGCCTTGACGCTTTCCGATCAACCCTTGACCGAAACGGCCGATCGCTACGACATCGTCGTCCACATCGGCGAGCTTCCCGCCTCGAATCTCGTCGGCTATGCGATTGCGCCGAATGCGCGCTTCGTTTGCGCATCCCCCGCATTGCTGAAGCGCTTCCCGCACCCCGAATCCCCCGAAGAGCTGGCCGGGCTGCCTTGCATCGTGCTGCGCGAGAACAATGAAGATGTGTCGCTTTGGCAGTTTCGCAAAGGACGCGTGACGTGCAGCGTCAGGGTGCCGTCGAAGCTGAGCTGCAACGATGGCGAAGTGATACGCCTCTGGGCCTGTGAGGGCCGCGGCGTGATTCTCCGCTCCGAATGGGATGTGGCCGACGATATCGCCAAGGGAAATCTCGTGCGTCTGCTGCCGGCATGGAAAGCGCGCGATGCCGACGTGATCGCTCTCACCCACCACCGCGCAGGCCTGCCTGCGCGGACGAGACATTTCATGCGCTACCTGCAGGACAGGTTCAAGCCGCAGCCGCCGTGGCGAAGCTGATTCAGTCTATTTGAATGATTGAATCGGTTTGGCTGAATCGCTCATGAGCGACGAAACACTATACTGGCCAGGTCCATAACGGAGTTCGTCAGCTCATGAGTGATTCTTCTGCACTGGCCGCCTATCCGAAGGCGGTGCTCTTCGATCTTTTGACGGCGCTGCTCGATTCATGGACGCTGTGGAACCGTGCTGCCGGTTCGGAGCAGGCTGGGCGTGCCTGGCGCGCTGAATACCTGCGCTTGACGTATGGCTGTGGCGACTATGTCGCTTACGAACAGCTGGTGCGGCAGTCGGCCGAGCGCGTGGGGCTGCCGGAATCCGCGCCGCTTGCGCTCGAAGCCGGCTGGCTGAAGCTTGCGCCTTGGCATGGCGCCGTCGAG
The DNA here is from genome assembly GCF_005144415.1 of Trinickia terrae. GTDB lineage: Bacteria > Pseudomonadota > Gammaproteobacteria > Burkholderiales > Burkholderiaceae > Trinickia_A > Trinickia_A terrae. The sequence goes on from NZ_SWJE01000001.1 coordinate 408,207, forward strand.
GCACTGCGGCAACTGCAGCCGCATTGCAAGCTCGCCATCGTCACCAACTGCTCGATACCGCTGGGCCGGCAGGCGGCAGCCATCATTCCGATCGAATGGGATGCGGTGATTACCGCCGAGGAAGCCGGTGCGTACAAACCGGACCCGCGTCCCTACCGTCTCGCACTCGAACGGCTTGGCGTGGCCCCCGCGGATGCGGCGTTTGTCGCGGGCTCGAGCTATGACATGTTCGGTACGGCTGAAGTTGGCCTGCGCACGTACTGGCACAACGCGATTGGGCTGTCATTGGTCGAAGGTGCGCGGCCGCCTGATATCGAGGCTCCGACGCTCGATTCGCTGGTGCCCTGGTGCCGCGGTTTCGGCGTGCCTGCCCCGGGCGGCCTGTAATCAGCGCGCCTCGCTCAAGCTCTCCGCCGCGGCCTTGTCCTGCCAGACGTTGTCCTTGACGGTGAGCTTTTGCGGGATCAGACGCGCGCCGTAGAACGAGTCGGCAACGTCCTGCTGCAAGGCGGCGACGTTGTCCGTGACCGGCGTCGCGCCATACGGCACGCGCCGCACCCAAGTCTTGACGATCGGCAGTTCCAGCCCGATTTTCGGCGCGACCAGCGCGGCCGTTTCGTCGGGGTGCGTGTTGACCCATTGACCCGTTGCACGCAACTGACTCAGTAGGGCAGCGACGATATCCGGATGCGCTTGGGCGAATTCGCGTGTTGCTTCGTAAAAGCTGTAGGTGGGAATGCCGCCATAGTCGGCAAGCGTGCGGACCTTGAGCGTCGCTTGCGCCGAAGCGTAATAAGGATCCCATACCACCCACGCGTCGACGTTGCCGCTTTCGAAAGCCGCGCGCGCATCGGCGGGGGCGAGATACACGGGCTGCACATCCTCATAGCGCAAGCCGGCTTTCTTGAGCACTTCGAGCAGCAGGTAGTGGGAGCTCGATCCCTTTTGCAGCGCGACGCGCTTGCCCTTTAGATCGGCGGGCTTGCGCAGCGGCGAATCGTCTTTGACGAAAATCGCCTCGTTATGCGAGGCGCCCGGCTCAGCGCCGACGTAGACGAAGCGCACGCCACCCGCCTGTGCAAAGATCGGCGGCGGCGCGCCCGTGTAGCCGAAATCGACGCTGTCGGCGTTCAACGCCTCAAGCAATTGCGGGCCCGCGGGGAATTCGAACCATTTGATTTCATAGCCGAGCGGCTTGAGCTTTTGCTCGAGCACGCCTTGCGCTTTCAGCACGGCAAGCAGGCCGGCCTTCTGATAGCCGATACGCAGCACTTTTCCGGCATCGCCTTGTGCGAATGCGGAAGCGGCTGCCAGCGCCAACAGCAGGGTAGCGGCAATGCGAAAACGGGAGCGGGCAGCCGGTTGGATCACGAATGAGTCTCCATGCGAGCGAGCGGTGACGAGGGGCGGTCCCGCGCTTCATATCGAAGCGCAGAGGCCGCCGGAGTCAGCGAATCGTCGCATGCAGGTACGGCGAAGCAAACCAAGCAATTGCGATTTGAATATGACGCGAGCGCTGCGGTACCGGGCTTTTGCTACTTGCCGAGACCGTCCGGCAACGCATCGCTTCCCGCGCCGAGCGTGCGCTGCATGAGCGCCGTGTCGAGCCAGCGGCCGTGCTTGAAGCCGACGGCCTTCAACGTGCCGATCGGCTCGAAGCCGAGGCTCGCATGCAGCGACATCGAGCCGCCGCGGCCGCCGTCCGCGACCACGGCAATCATCTGCCGCCACGGTCCCGCCTCGCAGCGCCCGATCAGTGCGGCGAGCAGTGCGCGGCCGACCCCGCGTCCGCGGCAGGTCTCGTCGATATAGACCGAGTCTTCGATCGTATGGCGGTAGGCGGCGCGCGGCCGATAGGGCGTCGCGTACGCATAGCCGGCGACGCGGCCATCGAGTTCCGCGACCAGATAAGGCAAGCCGTGCTGCAGCACCGACGCGCGCCGTGCGCGCATGTCGTCGACGCTAGGCGGCGTCTCCTCGAACGACGCGACGCCGGTCAGCACGTGATGGGCGTAGATGGACTGGATGACGGGAACGTCGGCGCCGGTTGCGTCGCGAATGACGGGCGCGGTGAATTTGTTCGCACAGAGGGGGGCGTCGGTTGTGCTCATCCGTGTTCAATCGACGATGAACAACTTCGCGCCGGTGCGACTGAATGACTGGTGCGCTTCGGCGTTGTCGCCAACCTGATAGCTCGTGCCGGGCGTCAAGACGAACTTGCGCCCGTCTTCGAGCGTCGTCTCCAGTTCGCCTTCCAGGCAGAACAGGATGTGTCCTTTCTTGCACCAGTGGTCCGCCAGGTAGCCCGGCGCGTATTCGACCATGCGCACGCGAATGCGATTCTCCTCGTCGCCGAAGAACCGGGTTCGCCAATAGGCCATGCCGGTTTCCCCCTTGTGCTCGGTTCTTTCGACTTCCGCCCAGTTGGTCGTTCCAAAAGCAAATGCGTCCATCTTCATGTCGGCGTGTCCTTTTTATTGGAGGTCGTTGGAGCATACCGCAGCTGTTCGCGGACGCAACGCGCAGGACTATTCTCTGGAACGACGCGGGCCAGGCATTGCCGCACAGCGTGCGGCGGCCCGGCAATGCCATACGCGCATCAACCGTGCGAATGGAGGCTTGGGTTCTAGACGCGATGCGGTTGCGCGTGACGGCGCGGCGCATGATGGCGCGGCGCATGATGGCGCGGCTTGCGGTGCTTGGGCTTGCCGTACCGCGGGGGATGGCGATGCATTTGGGCCGGATGCGCGTGCGGCGCAGCTTGGCCTTCATCGAAACGGTACGTTTGGGAAGTCTGCGCGGTGGCGCTTGCGGTAGCGGCTGCTGCGGCGAGCGTGAGCGCCACGGCGAGCCAGGTCGAGAGCTTCATGTGTCCTCCAGGTAGGCGGGGCGAGAGGATACAACAACTCGGCGCACCTGGCATCGGCATTCGCTGAATTCCTGGCTCGTTTACTTCTTTCTGAGCGGCGCATCCTCGATCAGCCACGCGAGCGCAAACGCGAGCACGACGACACAGGCGGCGACGAGAAACACCGTATGCATCGCGCTGCCGAACGCTTGCAAGTAATCGCCGCGCAGCGCAGCCGGCAACTCGTGGACGGCCGACGGCCGCAGCGTCTGCGGCAGCTCGGCGCCGGCGGGCAGCCGCGCCGCGAGCCGCGCATGGAGCACGTTCGTGAACACGGCGCCGAACGCCGCCACGCCGACCGAGCCGCCGATCGAGCGGAACAGCGTCGCGCCCGAGGTCGCGACCCCCATGTGCTTGAACGCCACGGTGTTCTGCACGGCGAGGATCAGCACTTGCATGACCATGCCGAGCCCGCAGCCGACGAGCCCCATGTAGAGGTACAGGCGCTCGATCGGAGCGGTGACGGTGAGCGTGGCAAGCAGCAGCATCCCGATGCAGACGAGCAGCGTGCCGGCAATCGGAAACACGCGATACTTGCCGATCTTGCTGATGATGCGCCCGCACACCATCGACGTGACGAGCATGCCGCCCATCATCGGCAGCAGTTGCATGCCGGCTTGCGAGGGCGTCGAATTCTTGACGACTTGCAGGTACATCGGCAGGAACGTCACCGCCCCGAACAGCGACACGCCGACGATGAACCCGATCACGCTCGAGAGCAGAAACGTGCGGTGCTTGAATAGCTCGAGCGGAATGATCGGCTCGGCGGCAAGACGCTCCTCGTAGATGAAGCCGGCAATCGCGATGAAGCCGAGCACGAGCGTGAACCACAATTGCGGCGACGACCACGGCAGGATCGTGCCGCCCTGGCTCGTGAACAGGATGATGCAAGTCAGCGCGGTGGCGAGAAAGCCCGCGCCCATGTAGTCGATCTGGTGCTTCACGTGCGCGACGTGCGGCTTGAATGCCGCCCCGATCACCGCGAGTGCGACGAGGCCGATCGGCAGGTTGATGTAGAAGATCCAGCGCCACGACAGATGCTCGACGATGAAGCCGCCGGCGAGCGGCCCGATGACGGTCGCGAGCCCGTATACGCCGCCGAACAGGCCCTGATAGCGGCCGCGCTCGGCGGGCGGAATGATGTCGCCGATCGCGGCCATGGTGATGACCAGCAGGCCGCCGCCGCCCAGGCCTTGCAGCGCGCGCAGCAGGATCAGCTGCGGCATGTTCTGCGCGAGCCCGCATAGCGCCGAGCCGAGCAGGAACAGCGCGATCGACGCCTGCAGCACGATCTTGCGGCCGAACAGATCGCCGAATTTGCCGTACAGCGGCACGACGATGGTGGAGGTAAGCAGGTAGGCGGTCACGACCCACGACAGGTTTTCGAGCCCGCCGAGTTCGCCGACGATGGTGGGGAGCGCGGTCGAGACGATGGTCTGGTCGAGTGCGGCGAGCAGCATGACGAGCATGAGCGCCGAGAAGATCAGCCGGATCGGCGCATGCTCGCCGGCCTTGGCGGGCATGCTTTCGACCTGGGTGGCGGAGGTTTCGATATCCATGGGGGCTGTCGCCTTGAAATTAATTAATGCGGAAGTTAATATAGTCGACATTCCTTGCTTGGTCAAACAACTCGCCCCGAAGATGGCTACCAGAAAGCGCGCCGAGAGCAGCACCCCAACCGCGAAAACCTCGCCCAAACCCGCCGCGGCGGGCCGCCGGCCAGGCCGGCCGACAGGCGGCCCGAGCGGTCCGGAGCAGCGCGAGCGGCTGCTCGACACGGCGCTTGCGCTGTTCGCGCGGCAAGGGATCGTCGATACGACGCTCGGCGCGATCGCGCGCGAAGCCGGCGTGACGCCGGCGATGGTGCACTACTACTTCAAGACTCGTGAGCAACTGCTCGACGTGCTGATCGACGAGCGGTTCCTGCCGGTGCGCGTGGCGATTCGCGAGGCGTTCAACGAAAACGAGGACGACCCGGTCGCGGCGCTGACGGCCGTCGCGCAGCGCTTCGTCGATATCGCCGCGGAGCGCCCCTGGTTTCCGTCGCTATGGGTACGGGAAGTCATCAGCGATGCCGGTTTGCTGAAGCAGCGCATGGACGACCGCTTCAGGGATACGCACCGCAAAAGAGCGCTTCGATGGATCATCCGCTGGCAAAAGGAGGGCCGCCTGAATCCGGACCTCGAGCCTGCGCTCGTCTTCCCGACGCTGCTCGGCCTCACGCTGTTGCCGCTGGCGGCCTCGACGACCTGGCGCGCAGATCCGGAGCGGCGCCAGATCGGCACGCGGGAAATTGCGCGGCACGCTGTCGCGGTGCTCACAAGCGGCGTCGGAGCGCGTACCCGTAATAGCTGACTGGATGCCGACATATCGCCGGGCCCGGGTCTTGCGGCATTCAGCGGCGAACCTCGCGCGCCATGCTTGAAAACCGGCTTGATGGCCCCCAAATGGCGGCCGTCGGTCATGGGCGTTTCTTGCTCGCGTGTTAGCGTGCTGCCCGTCACGTTTGCGCGCGCGGGCGCCGCGCTGCATGGGGCGCGGCGCGGCAACTCACGTTACGCATTCGGGCCGGAAACTTCGGCACACGTCCGCGAGTCGTCAGCCGCCATGAAACGGTTGCAACGGATGCGTGCAAAAAAAGCAGATTGATTGGTGACACGCCGCTTGGCTCGTGGCGTTTCGCGTCGTATCGGGTGGTAAAGAACATATGGACGGAGCATTGAGACTTGACCGGGCGACGATCGTCCTCGTGGAGGACGATCCGCAGAACCGGGATTCGCTCGTGATGTTGCTGGAGTCGGAAGGGGCGCAAGTCGTGGCGGTGGCGGATGCGGAAGAGGGCGTGGAAGCGGCGATGCGGGTGCTGCCCGACGCCGTCGTCTGCGATCTCGACCTGCCGGCGATGGACGGTTTCTATTTGATTCAGCGCTTGCGCGATTACGAGCTCTGCACGAATCACAGCCCGTGCGTCGCGGTCGCGATCACCGGGCACACCGACGAGGCCTACCGGCTTCGCAGCATCGGCGAAGGTTTTCAGCACTTCATGACGAAACCCGCGCAGCCCGAAGCGCTCGTGGCGCTGCTGCACGAATCGATCGGCGCTCGCGCGGCGGGCTGACGCCGTTTGCACGAGGCGGCGTGCGCGCTTTTTCCCGCTGGCGGCTGCCACCGCCAGCGACGGCCATCTTTTTTTCTTTGGCGTCAGACTCTTACGCATTCTTCCCGCAGGTTGTCCACAAGCTTGCCAACAAAAACTGTGGACAAATCTGCGTAAGCAAAAGGGCAGCCACACCTTATCCACCGGGCGGATCGCAATCCGCTTTCGCTATCTCCCGATCCAATACGCGAATTGTCCTGCTATCGACCCTGTCGATATAGTCGAACGCATGACATCAACGGCGCGCTTCGATTGCGCCACGCGTGGAGGAAGACATGAATCGAATCGATCTGGACCATCGTGTTGTCGTCGTGACGGGCGGCGCACGCGGGATCGGCTATGCGGTTGCGCAACGCGCGCTTCGTTCCGGGGCGGCGGTCGCGCTCTGGGATCTCGACGCCGAGCGCCTGTCGCGCAGCCAGGCGGAATTGAGCGGGCTCGGCAAGGTGAGCGCCTTTGCCGTTGAGCTGACCGACGAGGCGGCCGTCGCGAGCGCCACGCAGGAAACGGTCGCGGCGTTCGGCTCGCTCGACGTGCTCATCAACTGCGCCGGCATCACCGGCGGCAACGGCGTGACCTGGGAACTCGCCCCCGACGTGTGGCGCCGTGTCATCGAAGTCAATCTGATCGCGCCATACCTGACCTGCCGTGCAGTCGTGCCGCAGATGCTCAAGCAGGGCTATGGACGCATCGTCAACATCGCGTCGGTCGCGGGCAAGGAAGGAAATCCGAACGCCTCGCATTACAGCGCGTCGAAGGCGGGCCTGATCGGGCTCACGAAGTCGCTCGGCAAAGAGCTCGCGACCAAGAACATCCTCGTCAATGCGGTCACGCCGGCGGCGGCGAAGACCGAGATCTTCGATTCGATGTCCCAGCAGCACATCGACTACATGCTCTCGAAAATTCCGATGAACCGCTTCCTGCTGCCGGAAGAGGCGGCGTCGCTGATCCTGTGGCTGGCGTCCGAGGATTGCGCGTTCAGCACGGGCGCGGTGTTCGATTTGTCGGGCGGCCGTGCGACTTACTGAGCGCTGAAGCGCCAACTCTGGCCGACAGGAGAGAGACAACCATGATGGAGACGACGCGTTGCGCGGCAGAGTCGAGCGCGACACGCAAGACGATGCGGCACCTGCTGCCGTTCCTGCTGCTGATGTATGTGCTGGCGTTTCTCGACCGCGCCAATATCGGCTTCGCGCAGCACGCACTGCGGCACGACACGGGCCTTTCCGACAGCGCGTTCGCGTTCGGCGCGGGGGTGTTCTTCATCGGCTATGCGCTCTTCGAGGTGCCGAGCAATCTTGCGCTGCATCGCTTCGGCGCGCGCGGCTGGATGTGCCGGATCATGGTGACCTGGGGCCTCGTCTCGGCCTGCATGGCATTCGCGCACACGGCGCCCGTGTTCTATACGCTGCGCTTTCTTCTCGGCGTGGCGGAAGCGGGCTTTTTCCCCGGCATCGTCTATTGCCTGTCGCGCTGGTTTCCGCAGCGCTCGCGGGCGCGCGCGCTCGGCCTGTTCTATTTCGGCGCGCCGCTGGCCTTCATTATCGGCGGACCGCTGTCGGGCATGCTGCTCGATCTGCACGGCGCATTCGGCATCGCGGGCTGGCAATGGATGTTCATCGTCGAGGGGTTGCTCGCGTCGGCGGTCGGTGTGTGGGCGTTCTGGTATCTCGACAACAGGCCTTCCGACGCGCGCTGGCTCGGTGCTGACGAACGCAACGCGCTCGAGGCAGCAGTCGGCGAGGACGCGCGTTCCGCTGCGGCGCATGGGCCGCATAGCGTGGCCGGCGCGCTCACCGACGCGCGCGTGCTGATGCTCGCGGCCATTTATCTGCTGATCCAGGTCAGCGTCTACGGCGTGATTTTCTATTTGCCGCAGCAGGTGGCGCAGCTGCTTGGCACGAAGGTGGGCGCCGAAGTCGGTTTCGTGACCGCGCTGCCGTGGCTGTGCGCGGTGATCGCAACCTGGCTCGTGCCGCGCCGTGCCGATCGCAGCGGCACGCATCGCGGTTGGGCGATCGGCTTGCTGCTTGTCTCAGGCATCGGTGTGATCGTCTCGGGCATGACGCCGAGCGCGGCTGTCGGGCTGATCGCGCTCGCTTGCGCGGCGAGCGGCTTCATTGCCGCGCAGCCGCTGTTCTGGACCTTTCCGACGCGTTATCTGACAGGCGCGCCCGCCGCCGGCGGCATCGCGCTGATCAATTCGATCGGCAGTCTCGGCGGCTTTCTCGCGCCGACCTTGCGCATCGGGGCCGAGCATGCGTTTGCCTCGGCCGCCGCCGGTCTTGCCGTGCTCGGCGCGGCGAGCCTCGCGGCAGCGTTGCTGATTGCCGCTGCAGTGCGCCGCCAGCCGGCGCTGCAGGCCGGCAACGGCGCCACCCAAACTTTCATCGCCGACGCCCAAGCCGCATCGGCTTCCACTCGACGGAGCTAACTCATGGCAATGCCTACCATCCGGCACGTCCGCGCGTTCACGGTGCGCGGCGGCGGCGCCGACTATCACGACCAGGGCGCCGATCACTGGATCGACGACCACATCTCGACGCCGATGGGGCGCTATCCCGAGTACCGGCAGAGCCGCCAGTCGTTCGGGATCAACGTGCTCGGCTCGCTGGTGGTCGAGATCGAAGCGAGCGACGGCACCGTCGGCTTCGCGGTGACGACGGGCGGCGAGATCGGCGCGTTCATCGTCGAGCGGCATCTCGCACGGTTTCTCGAAGGGCAGCTCGTCACCGACATCGAGAAGATGTGGGACCAGATGTACTACGCGACGCTCTACTACGGACGCAAGGGCGTGGTGCTGAACACGATTTCCGGTGTCGATCTCGCGTTGTGGGATCTGCTCGCGAAGGTGCGCAAGGAGCCGGTGTACCAGTTGCTGGGCGGCCCGGTGCGCGACGAGCTGACGTTCTACGCGACGGGCGCGCGGCCCGATCTCGCGAAGCAGATGGGTTTCATCGGCGGGAAGATGCCGCTGCAGCATGGGCCGGCGGAGGGCGAGGAGGGCCTGAAGCTCAATCTCGAGAAGCTCGCCGGCATGCGCGAGAAAGTCGGCGGCGATTTCTGGCTGATGTTCGATTGCTGGATGAGCCTCGACGTCAACTATGCGACGCGTCTGGCGCAGGCCGCGCACGAATACGGGCTGAAGTGGGTGGAGGAGTGCCTGTCGCCGGATGACTATTGGGGATACGCGCAACTGCGCAAGAACGTGCCGCACGGCATGCTCGTCACGACCGGCGAGCACGAAGCGACGCGCTGGGGCTTTCGGCTGCTGCTCGAGATGGGCTGCTGCGACATCATCCAGCCCGACGTCGGCTGGTGCGGCGGCATCACTGAGCTGATCAAGATCTCGGCGCTTGCCGATGCGCACAATGCGCTCGTTGTGCCGCACGGGTCGTCGGTGTACAGCTATCACTTCGTCGTCACGCGGCATAATTCGCCGTTTGCCGAGTTCCTCATGATGGCGCCGCAAGCCGACCAGGTCGTGCCGATGTTCAACCCGCTCCTGCTCGACGAGCCGGTGCCCGTGAACGGCCGCATGAAGGTGCCCGACACGCCGGGCTTCGGCGTGCGGCTCAATCCCGAGTGCAAGCTACACCGGCCTTACCAGCATTGAAGCGAGCGAACGTGCGGCTGCGGCTGGCGGCCCGCATCCCGCAGAAGGAGAACAGGATGTTGCTGAAGGACAAGATAGTGATCGTGACGGGTGCGTCCCGCGGCATCGGCCGCGCCATCGCGGTGACGGCGGCCCGCGAGGGCGCCGACGTCGTGCTCAATTACTGGGGCGACAACGATGCGGCCTACGACCGTCGCCCGGCGATTCGCGAGGTGCTCGACGATATCGCGTCGCTGGGGCGGCGCGCGATCGCGGTCGAGGGCAACGTCGCCGCGCGCGAGACCGGGCCGGCGCTCATGCGCGCGGCCGTCGACGCGTTCGGACGTGTCGACGTGCTTGCGAGCAACGCCGGCATCTGCCCGTTCCATGCGTTCCTCGACATGCCGCCCGAGGTGTTCGAGACGACGATGGCGGTCAATCTGCACGGCGCGTTCTATGTGACGCAGGCGGCCGCGAACCAGATGAAGGCGCAGGGCACGGGCGGCGCAATCGTGGCGACGAGCTCGATCAGCGCGCTCGTGGGCGGCGGAATGCAGACGCACTACACGCCGACGAAGGCGGGCGTGCATTCGCTGATGCAATCGTGCGCGATTGCGCTGGGGCCTTATGGCATTCGCTGCAATTCGGTGATGCCGGGGACGATCGCCACCGATCTCAATGCGGAGGATTTGTCGGATGCGGGGAAGAAGGCGTACTTCGAAAAGCGCATTCCGCTAGGGCGGCTGGGGGCGCCTGAAGACGTCGCCGAATGCGTGGTGTTTCTCGCGTCGGACAGGGCGCGGTATGTGACGGGCGCGGCGTTGCTGGTGGATGGGGGGATGTTTGTGAATTTGCAGTAAATGCCGATGTCCGCATTGCAGACAAGGTCATCTAATACCGCGCTTCGATCGTCCGCGCGCCATCGTAACCGTGGTGGCGTGCACCACCGAACGGACAGCGGGGCATGGCGGCGGCCGATCTCCTCAGCACCCCATGTTTGTCGGGAAAATGAAAGCCTGGATAAGTCCAACTGGCTGGATATCATTTCACCTTGAAACTTCCGAGGAGTTATCTAATATCATTGCTGATCTTGCGTTTTGCATATTAAAGGTGAATTGATCCAATATAGACAGGTCTTTTTTATCAAATGGTGTCTTTAGCATTGAGGCGCTCGAAGTTATCGCGGATACGTTGAGTTTTTTAATCGATTCAATCAAGCGGAGCTTTTATGGAGTTCAGCCGATTGGATCAACGACTGCGTCGCCGGCAACGAAAAAATTGCTGGCACTTGCCGCGAAGCCAACCGCGTCCGACAAGCGGTTTCATAAGTTTCCTCCGCATCGGCGCAGGCTGGCACTCATTCGAGTGCCATTACACCACCGGCGCACGCCATGCCATGAAATAGCGCTTTTTGCCTCGTTGAATTCGGCCGAATGAAATCGGCGTGATGCTCAATAGACACGCCGACTCGATTCTTGAAATCGATTTGCGGTAGTGCCGTAACTACGGGTAATCGATCTGGAACAAAAGGCGACGGATTCCCCATCATCGAAAACGTGAGGACGCTATGGTTATCGCTCGCAACAAGCAAGAACTCTTCGTCGCGATCGTGTCCGGTGATCGGAGTTTCGCCAATACCATTGCTTCCGCGCTACGCCACCTCGGGCGCGACGAGAGGCAGATCACCGGAATGTCATTTGACGATCCGTCATCTGATTTTGAACATCCGGTGTTCCGCACGCTTTCCGAACGCGCGAACACCTACCTCGACGAAGCGCTTCCGGATGCTCTGATCAAACTCGTCAACGTCGCACGTCTCGACGAATTGGATATCGCGCTCAAGGAGCGGCTGCGGACCTTGCAGCGGACCACCGACGGCCCGAGACCATGGAGCGACGGCACAACCGTGCTGTTCCTGATCGATACCCGCACCGCCTCGACCAGCCCGAATAGCGATGCCCGGTTCAACATCGCAAAGGCCACCCTCTTTCGCGTTTGCGAAAAATTCGGAATTTCGCTGTCGCCATACTCCGTCTGCATCTATGACGAGTTTGACGAGAGCATCGTTTATTCCCACACCTTTGGAAGCAGGCGCAAGCTTCCTGATGAGAAATGGGTGCTTGCGGTGGACGCCATTCGCGCGTTCACCGATCTGGTTCAAACGCGCCACGCGAATGCGCGCGCCATACTGCCGGAAACCGAGACCAAGATTAGCCTCTCGATTGCCCTGACCGATTTTCTAACCAGGCAAGCCGGCACGCGGTGGGGATTCCACTTCTTCACGGGGACGATTGTCTCGAAGCTGATTCAGGACTGCGCCACGGCCGCTCGCTGGGCCGGCAACCCGGTGTTGCGAGGCGCCAATGAACACAGTCTCGCCGCCGGCGCCCTGGCGCGCTGGCAACTGCAGCAAGCGCCTTTCCTCATCGTCGTTACCGCCGCCATGGTTGACGAGTTCAGGGGCACGCTGGCCAATCTCAGAGCGGCTCAGGCAAAAGGCTTCATCGTCTTTGGAGAGACCGAGCCCGGCGTCTGGCAGCCCTTTCAAGGGACAGTGCATCGTGACGAAGATGCGCGAGCGGTCATGGCCGCACGTGGCATCCCGTGCGTCTACCTCACTGACCCGGACCGGCTTGGGCAGGATCTGACCGCTGCGTTTGAAGCCTATCATCGGCGCCAGGGGCCAGTCGCGATCATTGCTTCGCCGACCATACTGCGCTACGCCGAACCGATTGAAATACCCAAACCAGAACCCGTCGCCGCCCAGCCGAATGCAAGCGACGACAGCATCGACGCAGTAGCGCGTCTCCTCAACGAGGAGCCGTGCGTCGTGGTGTGTCAGTGCGGCCATCTCTCCGAATCCGAGCGCAATCTTGTTTATGAAATCGCGCATCAAACGGGTATCGCTCTCGTCGATTCTCTAGCCCGTCCCGGCACCACGGCGCGATACGACAACGGACGCGTCGTTGACGAATTCCTCGGAACGATGAGCTTATACGGCTGCTCATCCTCGGTGTGGCATCTGCTCCACCCGGCTGGACGCCCATTGGAGCACGACGAGAACGCGGTTATTTTTTTGAAGAGCCGGATCACGGATCTAGCGACGCCTTTTAGCGAAAGCGTGCTGCGTGATCGCATTCGGGTGGTCCAGGTAACCGATACGCCATCGCATATCGCGCCATTTACGGACCTCCCGGTTGTCGACGAACTTCATTCCTTTCTCGTTCGTCTCAAGCCTCGCATTGCGCCCAAATACTGGATCGTCGAAAGACGCCGTACGGCGATCGCCGAGGCCCGTGCCCGCCCACTCGACCCGCTCGTCGCGGTGCCTTCCATGCCGATGAGCTCCGAATACTTCTTTGCGCAGCTCAACGCCGTGCTTGAAGAACTCATCGCCAACCACAACTACACCTACACGGGTTTTTATGACGTCGGCCGCGGCGGCATTTCCGCTGTCAGGAATCTGGTGCGAACTGGCGAAGGCGTGTCCGGTTGGTACGGACGCGCACTCATGGGCGACGCACTCGAGGCCATTCCCGCCGTGGCGCTCAGCAGCCGTCGCAACATTCTCGGTTTTATCGGAGACGGCGCACTGCAACTCGTTCCCTCGATCTTGCCCGCTCTGCGCCAGCAACTTTGCTACGAGGGAGCGCGTATCGAAGGCAACGTCAGCATCTTCCATTTGCTCAATGGCGGCTTCTCGATCATCCGCTCATACCGCGAACTGCAGCAGTCGGCGAATACCGACGCGCAAATGTCGTTGCTCACATCCGTTGAGGGCGACTGGCAGACCCAGTACGGTGAGACGGAAATCGCTCATCAGCGGTTGGTCGACCTGAATCCGGCGGCCTTATCGGCCAAGCTGCTTGCTCCCGCGACACTCAATCTGTTCTCCGTCTACCTGGCGCACGATAACGAGGGAGACTCGGTTCTTCCGCTATCGCGGAAGAACTGGAGGATGTGAGGTTCTGCCGTATCACGCATTGGACTCGCTGCCGTATTTCGAGCACCCGCCGATCATCGCCATGAAAAGAGCAGCCACGGTCAAACGCTCCATTGTTTCTGTTTTCCCTTATACGGCTTCGGACTGCCGCCCGCCCGAATACTGCCTCAGCAACTCCACGAACCTCACCGCCGGCTCCGACAACGGCTCTTCCTTACGCACCAGCAGCCCGAACCCTTCCAGGCTTTCGCCGATGTCGATCGGCAACGCCACGAGCAACTTCGCGCGCAAATAATCCCTGACGACCGACTCCGGCAGCATCGCCACCGCATCGGTGTTCTGCAGCAATTGCAGCGTCGCGAAGATCGACGCGCATTCCACGAGATTCGCCGGCGACGCCAACTGCGCCCGCGCCAACTCCTCCTCGAACAATTGCCGCGCAGGGCTCGCGAGCGGCTGCACGACCCAGGGCCAGCCGAGCAAGTCCGCGAGCGATGCGGCGGGAGCCGCCGCGCCGCTAGCAAGCGGATGCACCGAGCGCACCACCAGCATCAGCGATTCGCGTGCAAGCGGCTCGAAGTCGAAGTCGTTGTGCTGCAACGCATTGGTGAAGCGCCCCAGCGCGAGATCCACTTCGCGGCGATGCAGCAATTGCAGTACCTGATCGCTGGTCTCGCCAAGAATGCGCACGTTCAAAAGCGGACGCTCCGCCTTGAGATCGGCAATCGCCATCGCCAGCAAATCGGGTGCCGCGCCCATGATGGCAGCCACAGCGAGCTGACCGTGGCCGCCCTTGCGCCTGACTTCGAGCCCCTCGGCGAAGCGCTGCAAGTCCGCCAGCGAGCGCCGCGCATAGGCGAGGGCCACGACGCCGAGCGGCGTCGGCTGCATGCCGCGCGAATTGCGCTCGAAGAGCAGGAAGCCGAACGCTTCCTCGATGTCGCCGAGCATGCGGCTCGCGCTCGGCTGCGCGACATTGATCGCTTCGGCGGCCTGATGGAGATTGCGCATGTCGTCGAGCGCGACGAGCAAGGCGAGGTGCTTGAACTTGAGACGGTTGACCAGCGCGACGAACGACGACGAAGAGGAGCTCATTGATTCGCTTTAGCGATCGCCCAATCCAAAGAACGGATTGAGATGTTATCGGTGGGCCGATTATAGTCAAAACATATCAACGCCACGCAAACGCCTCAGTGCGCGGGCGAAACAAACCGGAGACAGCGGCACCGCGATGCGTGTCGCACCTTGCGCACTGTTTGCATCGCCGTCTCCGAAGCTCAACGGATTCGCCGGGCCCGCTCTTCGAGCGCTATCCCGGCCGCAACAACAACGAGCCGCAAATGGAGACGATCGCTTTCAGAATGGTGTTGAACCCCGGCATGCGCGACGAATACGCGCGCCGCCATCGCGAACTGTGGCCCGAGCTGGCGCAGGCGCTGCGCGACGCCGGCGTGCACGACTACTCGATCTTTCTCGACGAAGCGACGAACCATCTGTTCGCCGTCCTCAAGCGAGCGCCCGGCCACACGATGGATCGCCTTCCGCAACTCGACGTGATGCGCCGCTGGTGGGACTACATGGCCGACATCATGCAGACCGAAGGGGACGGCACGCCAGTCGCGACGCCTTTGGTCCAAGTCTTTCATTTGCCTTGAAAGTCCATACCCGGTTCTTCAACGGACTTCCCTTTTTGAACGCTTAGCGAGAACCCCGATGCTAGTCGTCGATTCACACGTCCATTTTTGGGACTTGAGCGCCCATCACTATCCGTGGCTTGCGAATCCCAGCATGTCGTTTGTCGGCGATGCGCGTGACTTGAAGCACGATTATTTGCCGGCCGACCTGATCGAAGACGCTGCCGAGATCGAGTTGCTGAAGGTGGTCCACGTCGAAGCGAATTACGATCCGGCGAACCCGGTCGGCGAGACGCGCTGGCTGCAGTCGCTGGCCGACACGCGCCGCGGCCGCGATTTCCCGAATGCGATCGTCGCCGCCGCGGACTTGTCGCAAAGCAATGCGCAGGCCGTGCTCGAAGCGCATAGGGAGTACGCCAATACGCGCGGCATCCGCCAGATTCTCAACCGCCATTCCGATCCGCTCTACAACTACGTGCAGCAGGACTATCTGCATGACGACACCTGGCGCCGCAATTTCGGCTTGCTCGCGCGCTATGGGCTGTCGTTCGACTTGCAGATCTATCCGTCGCAGATGGCCGATGCCGCGGCGCTCGCCCGTGCGCATCCCGACACGCTGCTGATCCTCAATCACGCGGGCATGTTCGTCGATCGCGACAGCGTCGCGGGTTATCGCGCATGGCGCGACGGGCTGCGGCTGCTCGCGTCGTGCGAGAACGTCGCCGTGAAGATCAGCGGGCT
This sequence comes from Trinickia terrae, assembly GCF_005144415.1. Taxonomy (GTDB): domain Bacteria; phylum Pseudomonadota; class Gammaproteobacteria; order Burkholderiales; family Burkholderiaceae; genus Trinickia_A; species Trinickia_A terrae. The sequence goes on from NZ_SWJE01000001.1 coordinate 424,185, forward strand.
GGCGATGTTCGATCACCGCTGGACGGTCGAAAGCTTGCGCCCGTATGTGCTGGAGACCATCGACGCATTCGGCGTCGAACGCGCGATGTTCGCGTCGAACTTCCCGGTCGATCGCTTGTTCGGCACTTATGCCGCGTTGTGGCAGGCGTATGCGGCGATCGTCGCGGGGGCTAGCGAGAGCGAGCGCGATGCGCTGTTCAAGACCAACGCCCAGCGCTGCTACCGGATCTGAAGGCGGCGGCTTATCGATGCTCCATCGGCGAGGCGCCATTGACCAATGCAAGGCAGGCATGACCACATCGACCCATCCGGCACCGCGTCTCACGCTCGCGCGTGCGACCAAGACCTTCGGGCGCGTGCGCGCGCTCGAGAACGGCAACCTCACGCTCTGGCCCGGCGAAGTTCACGCGCTGCTCGGCGAGAACGGCGCGGGCAAATCGACGCTCGTGAAGATCCTCGCGGGCGTGCATCGCCCCGACGGCGGCGAACTGACGATAGACGGCCAGGCGCGCGTATTCCACGATCCCGCTGACGCGCGCAGCGCAGGCATCGCGGTGATCTACCAGGAACCGACGCTGTTCTTCGACCTGTCGATCGCCGAGAACATCTACATGGGACGCCAGCCGACCGACGCGCTGGGGCGTATCCGCTACGACGAGATGCATCGCGAGGTCGACGCGCTGCTCGCGTCGCTCGGCGTGAACCTGCGGGCGCAGCGGCTCGTGCGGGGCTTGTCGATCGCGGACCAGCAGGTGGTCGAGATCGCAAAGGCGCTTTCGCTCAACGCGAACGTGCTCATCATGGACGAGCCGACTGCCGCGCTTTCGCTGCCCGAAGTCGAGCGTCTGTTTACGATCGTCAGGAAGCTGCGCGCGGACGGCGTCGCGATTCTCTTCATCACGCACCGGCTCGACGAGGTGTTCGCGCTGACCGAGCGCGTGACGATCATGCGCGACGGCGCCACCGTCGAGACCGCGATGACCGGCACGCTGACCACCGAGCAGATCGTCGCCAAGATGGTGGGTCGCGATCTCGACACGTTCTATCCGAAGGCCGACGTGACGCCGGGCGAGGTGCGGCTGTCGGTGCGCGGCCTGACACGCGCCGGCGTGTTCAAGGACGTGTCGTTCGAGGTGCGCGCGGGCGAGATCGTTGCGCTGGCCGGGCTCGTCGGGGCGGGCCGCAGCGAAGTCGCGCGCGCGATCTTCGGGATCGACATGCCCGATGCGGGAGAGGTCCGCGTCGCGGGAGCGCGCGTCCCGCCCGGCAAGCCGGCCGCCGCCGTGCGGGCAGGCATCGCGCTCGTGCCGGAGGACAGGCGCGCGCAAGGGCTGGCGCTCGAGCTGAGCATCGCGCGCAACGCCTCGTTGACCGTGCTCGGCCGCCTCGTGCGGCATGGACTCATTTCATCGAATAGCGAAACGAAGCTGGCGGCGTATTGGGGCGAGCGCCTGCGGCTCAAGGCGGCGAGCCTCGACGCGCCGGCCGGCACGCTCTCGGGCGGCAACCAGCAGAAGGTCGTGCTCGGTAAATGGCTCGCGACCGATCCGCGCGTCCTCATCATCGACGAGCCGACGCGCGGTATAGACGTCGGCGCGAAAGCCGAGGTCTACCGGACGCTATCCGACCTCGTGCGCGAGGGCATGGCCGTGCTGATGATCTCGAGCGAGCTGCCCGAAGTGCTCGGCATGGCGGACCGCGTGCTGGTGATGCACGAAGGGCGCATCAGCGCGAGCCTGCCGCGCGCGCAGGCCACCGAACAAAGCATCATGGGCGCCGCGCTCGGCGGCACGCCCGTCACCATGGGACACGCGGCATGACCCGGCATTCTTCCACGGCGCCCGCTGGCGCGCATCATCACGCACCGGGCTTGCCCGCTCTCAGACTCGGACGGATCGCGGCCGTCGTCGCGCAAAGCCGCGAGACGACGCTCTTCGTCGTGCTGATCCTGCTCGTAGGCGGCACGGCGCTCGCGCGGCCCGAGTTCCTGAACCTGCAGAACCTGCGCGACGTGCTCCTGAACGTGTCGATCATCAGCCTGCTGACGGCGGGGATGACAGTGGTCATGCTGATGCGGCACATCGATTTGTCGGTCAGCTCGACGGTCGGCATCAGCGCCTATACGGTGGGCAGCCTGTTCGTCGCCTATCCGAACCTGCCGATCGCCGGCGCGCTCGCCGCGGGTATCGCGATCGGGCTGGTGGCGGGGGCGATCAACGGCACGCTCGTGACGTTCGGGCGTGTGCCTTCGCTGGTGGCGACCTTGTCGACGCTCTATATCTTCCGCGGCGCCGGCTACGCCTGGGTCCATGGCGGCCAGATCAACTCGACGAGCCTGCCCGACGCGTTTCAGCGGCTCGCCACTGGAACGCTCCTCGGTGTGCCGAACCTCGTCGTGATGGCGGCAGCCGTGCTGATCGCGCTCGCGATTTATCTCAAGCAGTTCCGAGCCGGGCGCGAGCATTACGCGATCGGCTCGAATCCGGAGGCCGCGGTGCTCGCGGGCATCAAGGTCGAGCGGCGCGTGTTTGCCGGCTTCCTGCTGTCGGGGGCGATCGCCGGGCTCGCGGGCGTGCTGTGGCTCGCGCGCTTCGGCACCGTCGACGCCGGCACGGGCAAGGGCATCGAGTTGCAGGTGGTGGCGTCCGCCGTCGTCGGCAGTGTGGCGATCACGGGCGGTGTCGGCACGGTGCTCGGCGCGACGCTCGGCGCGCTCGTGCTCGGCGTGATCAATATCGCGCTCGTCGTGCTGCGCGTGTCGCCGTTCTGGCAGCAGGCTATCCAAGGGGCGCTGATCGTCGCGGCCATCACGGTCGATACGCTGCTTGCCCGCTCCGTTGCCAAACGCATGATGAGGAAACGCGATCATGGCTAAACCCAATTCCATCCCGGCCGTTCGCAAGCGCGAGTTTCGCGTCACCTGGGAGGCGGCGCTTGGCCTTGTGCTCGTGCTGGCGCTCGTGTTCGGCAGCACGCTCTCGCCGATGTTCATCAGCAGCGCGAACCTCGGCAACATGCTCGCCGATTTCACCGAAATCGCGCTGATGGCGCTGCCCATGACGCTCATCATCGTCACCGCGGAAATCGATTTGTCGGTGGCGTCGGTGCTCGGCGCGTCGAGCGCGCTGATGGGCGTGCTATGGCATATGGGCTTGCCGATGCCGGCCGTCATCGCGCTGGTGCTGGTTTTCGGCGCATTGGCCGGGTTCCTGAACGGCTTCGTGATCGTGCGCTTCAACCTGCCGTCGCTCGCCGTCACGATCGGCACGCTCGCGCTCTTTCGCGGGCTCGCCTATGTGCTGCTCGGCGATCAGGCGGTCGCCGATTTTCCGGCCGGCTATACCGCGTTCGGGATGAATAACGTCGGCAGCACGTTCCTGCCGCAGCCGTTCATCCTCGTCATCGTCGGCGCGATCGTCTTCAGTGTGCTGCTGCATCGCACGGCGTTCGGGCGCAGCCTCTTCGCGATCGGCGCGAACCCGACAGCCGCCGCGTTCTCCGGCATCGACGTCGCGCGCGTCAAGCTCAAGCTGTTCGTCATGTCCGGTTTCGTGAGCGCGCTGGCGGGCGTCGTCTACACGCTGCGTTTCACCAGCGCGCGCGGCGACAACGGCGAAGGCTTCGAGCTGTCGGTGATCGCGGCAGTGCTGTTCGGCGGCGTGAGCATCTTCGGCGGACGCGGCTCGATGATCGGCGTGCTGCTCTCGCTCGTGATCATCGGCGTGCTGCGCAATGCGCTGACGCTCAACGACGTATCGAGCGAAACGCTGACGATCGTGACCGGCGCGCTGCTGCTGTCGTCGGTGCTGATCCCGAATCTGATCGCGCGCTGGCGCAATATCCGCGAGCGGCGCTCGCTGATGCGCGCGGCGGCTTCGCGCTGATTCCTTCTATACCAACAACCGCTTGGGGCTCCGAATGGCGGGGTCCGGGCGTCTATCAGGAGACTTGCTATGGCTGGGCATTTGCGTTTCTTTCTTCGCGGCATCGGCAAGCCGCTGATGTGCGCCGCGCTGGTGGTGGCGACATGTGCGGCTAGCGCCGCCGATATCAAGTCCGGTCTGAAGATCGCCTTCGTGCCGAAGCAGATCAATAACCCTTACGAAGTGACCGCCGATAACGGCGGCATGGATGCGATCAAGGAATTCGGCGGCGACGGCAAGGTGGTCGGGCCGTCGGATGCGGGCGCTTCGTCGCAGGTTTCGTACATCAATACGCTCGTCACGCAGCGCCAGAGCGCGATCGTGATCGCCGCCAACGATGCGAATGCACTCGTTCCTTACCTCAAGCGGGCGATGTCGCAAGGCATCAAGGTCGTGACCTTCGATTCGGACACGGCGCCTGCCGGACGGCAACTGTTCGTCAACCAAGCGAATGCCGAATCGATCGGGCGCGGGCAGATTCAATTGCTGTCGAAGCTGATCGGCGGCGAGGGCGAATTCGCAATTCTTTCGGCGACGCCGAATGCGACGAATCAGAATACCTGGATCAAGTGGATGCAGGAGGAATTGAAAAAGCCCGAATACGCGAAGATGAAGCTCGTCAAGATCGCCTATGGCAACGATGACGACCAGAAGTCGTTTGTCGAAACTCAAGGCTTGCTGCAGGCGTATCCCAATCTCAAGGGCATCGTCGCGCCGACTTCGGTGGGCGTCGCGGCGGCGGCTCGCTATTTGTCGACTTCGCCTAAGAAAGGGCAGGTCGTGGTGACGGGGCTTGGCACGCCGAACCAGATGCGCGCGTTCATCAAGAATGGAACCGTCAAGGCATTCCAATTGTGGGATCCGGGTCAATTGGGTTATCTGGCGGCTTATGCCGCGGCCAACCTGGCGTCGGGGACGATCACCGGCAAGGAAGGCGAATCCTTTGACGCGGGCAAGCTCGGCAAGCGGACGATCGGCAAGGACGGCGAGATCATCCTTGGGCCGCCGACGACATTCGATGCGAGCAATATCGATAATTTCAATTTCTAACCCGATTGGGGCCGACAGGCGGCTGCACCGCAACAAGCTTCTTTCCTAAGAACCGGTGTTGTTTTTAGCGCCCTTTTGGGCGCTTTTTTATTGTTCTTTACCGCGCGGGGGCAGATAGCGTTAGTCAATCCGGGCAACCCGTGGCATAGTCACGCAAATTGTTCTTTAGGAGAAAAGATGGCTACGCTCAAGCAAATCCAAAGCCGAATCGAAAAGCTGCAGGCGCAAGCGGAGAGCTTGCTCGCTAAACGCGCGTCGGTCGTGATCGCGGAAATCCGCGCCATGATGGATAAACATGGTTTGACCACCGCCGATATCGACGCCCATACGCCGAAGAAGCGCGGGCCGAAGCCCAAGGGCGCCGCCTCGCTGGCAGGCGCGCCGGGCAAGGTCAAAGGCCTCACGGCCGCGGGCAAGATGCCGCCGAAGTACCGCGATCCGGCGACCGGCGCGACCTGGAGCGGCCATGCGCGTCCGCCGGCATGGATCAAGGATGCAAAAGACCGCTCAGTCTTCCTGATCGACAAGTCGGCCGCGGGCGCTTCCGAGGCAAAGCCTGCTGCCGCTAAAAAGGCTCCCGCCGCCCAGAAGGCGCGTGGCGTAAAACGGGCGGTGACGCGCAAGGCCGCCGCCAAGAAGACGGCAACGGCAAAACCCGCCAAGACCAGCAAAGCGGCCAAACCGGCCGCAACGCGCAGCAAGCGCCGCACTACCGCTGCCAAAAGCGCTGCCAAAAGCGCTGCCGCCTGAGACTCGCGGCGCACCCGCCGCGGCGTGATGGACGGTATCGGGTTGCACTTCGGATCGGATTTGTCCGTTCCCAAGTGCAACGTGAATTAAGCGCGGCACGAATCGATTCGTCTGGCGAATGCGCTTTTTTGCAATTTTGTTGTCAATTTTTCATACCGGAAATGCCTATTTTGGCTCGCCGGCAGGCTGAAGCGCAGCCAAGAAAAAGGACCCGCCGATGCTCGTCGTCCATCACCTGAACAACTCGCGCTCGCAGCGCGTGCTGTGGATGCTGGAGGAACTCGGCGTCGAGTACGACGTGCGCCGCTACGAGCGGGACCGCGTGACGATGCTCGCGCCGCCCGAGCTGCGTGCCGTCCATCCGCTCGGCAAGTCGCCGGTCGTGACCGACGGGGCGCTGACGCTGGCGGAGTCCGGCGCAATTCTTGAATATCTCGTCGAGCGCTACGGCAACGGGCGCTTCATGCCGCCGCCAGGCACGCCCGAGCGAGCGCGCCATACCTATTGGATGCACTACGCCGAGGGGTCGGCGATGCCGCCGCTCTTGCTCAAGCTCGTCGCCTTGCGCATCGCGGCAGCGAAGGCGCCGTTCTTCGTCAAGCCGATTGCACGCAAGATCTCTGAGAAGCTGCAAGCGGATTTCGTCGATCCGCAACTGAATCTGCACTTCGGCTATATTGCCGGCCAATTGAGCGCAACCGGCTGGTTCGCGGGCAACGATTTCACGGCCGCCGACATTCAAATGAGCTTTCCGCTGGAAGCAGGCGCGAAGCGCGCGGGCGCGGCAAAGCATCCGAACATCCTGGCGTTTCTCGAACGCATTCACGCTCGCCCGGCATATCGGCGAGCGCTGGCGCGGGGCGGTCCTTACGACCTTTTGGATTGACCGCCGTTGCGGATAGCGAACATCGGCATAAGCCTTGCTTGAGGCAAATGTGAGCGGCTGGTTGGGCCGCGTCCTTTTAGCGAGCCCGCCACCGATATGCACCCGGACAATCCAGCCTCAGAGCATGCTTTCTCCGCCGCCGCGCGCGACCTTGTCGCGCCGCCCGAAGAGCGCTTCCGAATTCTCGTCGAAGCCGTCGAAGACTACGCGATCGTCATGCTCGATCGCGATGGCTGCATCGCGAGCTGGAACACCGGCGCGCAGAAGATCAAAGGCTATTCGGCGCGCGAAATCATGGGGCGGCATTTTTCCATCTTCTATCCGCCCGACGACGTGGCGGCGCGCAAGCCGGAGCGGGAGCTCGAGACGGCGACGCGAATCGGGCGCGTCGAGGACGAAGGCTGGCGCGTGCGCAAGGACGGTTCGATGTTCTGGGCCAACGCGGTGATCACGGCAGTCTACGAAACGCGAGACGGCAAACGCGAGTTGTGCGGTTTCGCAAAGGTGACCCGCGACATGACAGAACGCAAGCGGCTACGCGAGCTCGAAGTGGCGAGCCAGCACATGAACGAGTTTCTCGCCACGCTCGCACACGAGTTGCGCAATCCGCTCGCGCCGGTGCGCAACGCGCTGAGCGTGATGATGCTCGAGCCGTTCGCGAGCCCGACGGTCAAGCAATGCCGCGACATGATCGACCGGCAGATTACCCATCTCACCCGTCTCGTCGACGACCTGCTCGACGTGGGCCGCGTGACGACGGGCAAGATCGTGCTGCGCCTCGAGCCGGTCGACATGAAAGACGTGATGATCCGCGCCATCGAGATGATGCGTCCGCACCTCGACATGCGGGAGCAAGCGATCGACGTCTCCTATCCGAAAACGCGCATCATGGTGAACGGCGACTTGGCGCGTCTCGTGCAAATCGCGCAGAACTTGCTCAGCAACGCGTCGAAGTTCTCGGAGCCGAAAACGCGGATCGGCATGTCGCTGCACCAGGAGGGGAATCTGGCCACGCTGCGCGTGACCGATAGCGGCTGCGGGGTCGAGCCCGATGCGCTCGATTCGATCTTCGATCTGTTCATGCAGGCCGACAACCAGCTCGAGCGCAAGGAAGGCGGGCTCGGCGTCGGCTTGACGCTGTGCCGGTGGCTCGCCGAGATGCACGGTGGCGCGGTGACGGTGGCGAGCGCCGGCCGCGGGCAGGGGGCCACGTTTACGTTGCGTCTGCCGCGGATCGCGGCGACGTCGAAAGACGCCGAGCCGGATGGCGCCGCACCGGTGGCGGCTGAGCCGGGCGGAAACGACGATCGCAACATGCTGCACATCCTGATCGTCGACGACAACCGCGACTCGGCCGACAGCATGGCGATGCTGATGACCCTCAAGGGGCATCGCGTGCGGGTGGCCTATAGCGGCCTGCAGGCGCTGGAGATGGCGAGCGCCGAACGCGTGGACGTCGCGCTGATCGACATCGCGATGCCGGGCGCGGACGGCTTCGCGGTATTGCGGCAGTTGAAGGCGATACCGGCGACGAAGGAGGTGCTGTACGCGGCCATGACCGGCTTCGGCCAGGCGAGCGACATGGAGCGCTCGCTGCAGGGCGGATTCGACGCGCATCTGACGAAGCCGGTGCCGTTGGCCCTGATCGATTCGCTGCTGCAGCGCGCGATCGAGCGGCGCGGCGGGGGAGAGGCGCACTAGCGCGCGTGGTCCCCATCAGTGCGGCGTCAAGTGAGCGGCAAATCGATGTGCTTCTTGAACGGCGCGCGCTGTTCGAGCCGCGAATACCAGCGCTCGAGATTCGGCATCGACGGCCGTTCGACACCCTGCAGCCCGAACCAGCGCTTGGCGAACGCGCCGAGCACGATGTCGGCGATCGTGAACTTGTCGCTCTCCAGGAAGAATCGGCCGCTCAGATGGTCGTCGAGCAGCTTCCAGCGCGCCGTGACGGTCTTCAGGTCCGCTTCGAACTGAGCGAGGTTGCGCTCGGCGGCGCTCGTGCGCACGACGCTCATGAACACCGGCCGCTCGGCGGGCTGCAGTGCCGAGAGCGACCAGTCGAGCCAGCGGTCGATGCTCGCGCGCAGCTTCGGCTCGGCGGGGTAGAGCTGGCTCGCGGGTCCGTACTGTGTGACGAGATAGCGCAGGATCGAGTTCGACTCCCAGAGCACGAAGGTCCCGTCGACAAGCGTCGGGATCTGGCCGTTCGGATTGAGGCTCAGGTAGTCGGGATCGCGAACGCGGCCGAACTGCAGGCCGGCGTCGATGCGCTCGAACGGCAGGCTCAGTTCGTCGCAGCACCAGAGCACCTTCTGAACGTTGACCGAGTTGGCGCGTCCCCAGATTTTCAGCATTTGTCCATTCCTCCCATAAGCGGCGTCTCGTTGCCCGCTACGATACACGATCAGCCTGACGAGCCGCCTGCCGTGGCGGGACGGCCCTGCCCAGCGTTTTGCCTCGACAAATTTGTACAATACGGAGAACTTCGAAGGTCCTGCGAGGAGGCACCCGAATGGCCCGCATTGTCCCGGACGACTGGAAGCAATTGACCGCCGTCGGCGCCGCCGAACGCGAGCGCGAGACGCTGGCGCGCTTCGAGACGGCGCTGCCCGACGGCTACACCGTCTATCACGGCGTGCATTGGACGCGCCTGAACCAGAGCTTTTCGGTATTCGGCGAAGCGGACTTCGTGATCGTGAGTCCGGCGGGCCGCGTGCTGATCGTCGAGCAGAAGGCCGGGTTTCTGCGCGAGACGCCCAAGGGGCTCGTCAAGGTGTACCTGCAGACCGAGCGCAACGTGTCGATTCAATTGGCGCGCACGATCGAGGGGATGCATCGGCGCTTTACAGCGGCCTTCGGCGCGGGCACCTACTGCATCGAAGAGCTGCTGTATTGCCCCGACTATGTCGTGAAGAATGCGGCGATCGCGGGCGTGAATCCCGATCGCATCGTCGATGCGACGCGCAAGGATCGCCTCGCGGCGATCGTCCTCCAGGCGCTTCCGGCCGACGAGCCGCGACTCTCATGCGCGCCGAAAATCCACCACTTCCTGGCCGACGAACTGGCGCTGACGCCCGACGCGAGCGCGCTCGTCGGCCAGGCGGGCACGCTCGTCACGCGGCTTGCCGGCGGTCTCGCCACCTGGGCGCGCCGGCTCGAGTTCACGCCGTTCCGGCTGCGCGTGATCGGCACCGCCGGCTCGGGCAAGACGCAACTGGCGGTGCAGGTGATGAAGGATGCGGTCGCGAGCGGCAAGCGTCCGCTCTATGTCTGCTTCAACCGGCCGCTGGCGGATCACATCGCGCGCGTCGCGCCGCCCGAGGCGAAAGTTGCGAACTACCACCAGCTCTGCGACTGGATCGCGCGCGACGCGGGGCGCACGCCCGATTTCCAGTCCCCCGACATCTTCAGCCGTCTCGAGACGACCTTCGCCGATGCGCCGATCGATGCGCGCTGGCAATTCGACATCCTGATCGTCGACGAGGGGCAGGATTTCCAGCAGCCGTGGGTCGATGCGCTGGCGCGGCTCGTGGCGCCCGGCGGTGCGTGGTGGTGGCTCGAAGATCCGCTGCAGAACCTCTACATGCGCGAGCCCGTGGCGTTGCCGGGCTGGACGGTGCTCAAGGAAATGACGAACTACCGCAGCCCGCGCGACATCCTCGACTACGTGCGCGACATCGTCGGCGAGCCGGTGCCGCTCGCGGCGAGCCTGGCATCGGGCAGCCCGTTCGACGGCTCGGAGATCGCCGTGTCCGCCTATGACGCCGCGAGCGGGGACGGCGCCATCGAGGCGACCAAGCGCGCCATCACTCAGGCTCTCTCGCTCGGCTTCCGGAAGCAGGACATCGCGGTGCTGTCGTTTCGCGGACGCGAAGGCTCAGCGCTGACCGCGCTCGATCATCTCGGCCCGCACCGGCTGCGCAGCTTCACGGGCAAGTACGATTTGTTCGGCAACCCCGAGTATCGCGAGGGCGACGTGCTGCTCGAATCGATCTATCGCTTCAAGGGGCAGTCGGCGCCGTGCGTGATCCTGACCGAGGTCGATTTCGAAGCCTTCGACGAACGCAGCGCGCGCAAGCTCTTCGTCGGCGCGACGCGGGCGACGATGAAGCTGATCGTCGTCGCGTCGCAGCGTGCGGCGCGCCATCTGCGCGGCGGCGAGGCGTGACTCGCTCTCTCTACGCAACCTGAAACGTCGACACCGCGCGCCGCAAGCCGTCGGCCTGCTCCTCGAGCGACGCGGCCGCCGCCGCGGCCTGCTCGACGAGCGCGGCGTTCTGCTGCGAGACCTCGTCCATCTGCGACACCGCGCGGTTCACCTGCTCGATCCCGTCGCTCTGCTCGTGCGAGGCGGCGGCGATCTCGTTCATGATGTCGGTGACGTGGCGCACCGCGCTCTGGATGTCCTGCATCGTTGCGCCCGCCGAGCTGACGAGCCGCGAGCCGGCCGCCACGCGCTGCGCCGATTCGCCGATCAGCTCCTTGATCTCTTTCGCGGCCACCGCCGAGCGCTGCGCGAGCGTGCGCACTTCGCCCGCGACGACCGCGAAGCCGCGGCCTTGCTCGCCGGCGCGCGCGGCCTCGACCGCCGCGTTCAGCGCGAGGATGTTGGTCTGGAACGCGATGCTCTCGATCACGCCGATGATGTCGACTATCTTTTGCGAGCTGCGGTCGATCTCGTTCATCGTCCCGACGACTTCGCCGACCACCGAGCCGCCCTTGCTCGCGATCTGCTGCGCGTTGTCGGCGAGCGTCTGAGCTTCGCGCGCGTTGTCGGCGTTCTGCTTCACCGTCGCCGTGAGCTCCTCCATGCTGGCGGCGGTCTGCTGCAGCGCCGCCGCTTGCTCTTCGGTGCGCTGCGACAGGTCGGAGTTGCCGGCCGCGATCTCGCGCGTGGCCGTCGCGATCGATTCGGAGCCGTGCGTGACCTTGCGCACCGTGTCGGTCAGGCTGCGCTGCATCGTCTGCAGACCCTTCGTGAGCTCGCCCATTTCGTCCTGCGAGCGCGTCTCGATGCGGGCCGTCAGGTCGCCGCCGGCGATGCGCTTGAAGTGATCGAGGATCTCCGCGAGCGGGCGCCCGATCGCGCGCTGCAGGCTGAACGCGCAGCCCGCGCACGTTACGAGGCCGAGCACGATCAGGATGCCGTTGATCCAGGAGAGCGTCGTGAAGCGGTCCTGCGCCGCTTCGAAGGACTGCTGGCCGTGCGTGTGCTGATACTCGTCGAGCGCGTTGGTCAGCTTCGACAGCGCAACCGAAAGCGGCGGGATGGTCTTCATCGTGAGCGTGTCGGCGCTCTCGCGGTCGCCTTTTTTCAGCGCATCGACGAGCGGCAGGATCGCCTGCTGCAAGAAGGTCTGGCGCGCGGAGGCGATGGCGCTGTAGAGCGCTTCTTGCTCGGCGTTGCGCGGTATCGCCTCATAGTCCTTCCAAGCCTTGTCTGAGATCGCCTGGTAGTTGAGCGCCTTGTCGATCAGCGCGGGCACTTCGGGCGAATCGGGGTGAATGAGCACGCGATCGAGCGTGGTGCGGACGATGAGCAGGTTCAGCTTGGACTCGTCGAGCGCGATTTGCGATGCCAACTGGTGCGAGTAGGCGTGTTCCAGCGCGCGATTGCTCGCTTGCATGCCGATCTGGCCGAGCAGGCCGATGACGATGAGCAAGACCCCGAGCAGGCCGAGCGTGCTGTAGAGGCGGGCTTTGATGGACAGGCGTTTGAACATGGCGGGCGCGATCGGACGAGGGAAAAACGCTTGCCGGCGACGCGCGGGCGCAACCGGGTGTCACGGGAGCGACATCCGGTGATTACGGCAACCTGTCGGGAAAACTTGAGGGGCGCCGCGCTCAGCGCCAGTGAGCCGCACTGACGAGCGTGCCCCGGTTCTGCTGCGCGTCCCACCAGATCACGCGCAAAAGCGGCGCGAGCCGCGAGATCAGGATCGCCTGCAAGGGGTCGCTTTCGATGAAATGCGTGATGCCGAGCGCACGTATCGCCGCGGCCTTGTGCTCGGCGGCGCCTTGCGGGCCTTCGCCGTGGCTCGCGGGGTCGCGCATGACGAGTTCGAGGCCGCCGAAGCCGTGCCGGTCGAGCCAGGCCTGGGTGCGGCCGCGGTCCGCCTCGGGGCGGCCGGTGACGATGGCGCGCACCGTATCGAGCGCGATGCCGGGCAGCGTTTCGAACGGCGCGAGCGCATCGCGCTCGATCAAGGCCGCGGCGAGGTCTTCGTCGTAGCGGGCAAGCGGAATGTCGGGCAGGAGGATGCCGTCGAGATCGATCGCATAGGCGGCGTACTCGTGGTCCTCCGCCATCCGCCCGCGTCCCCCGGCGACGGCCTGATCCCAGTCCGAGCGGTAGCGTTCGGTATGGGCCTGCCGCTCCCACGGAAAGTGCGCGAAATAGCCGGCCGCATCGATCCCGTAGTCGGGGCGCACGCGGCTCAGCTCGTCGTAAGCGGCAGTAAGCGTTTTTACGGCGAGGCCATGCTGCTCCAGAAACGCGACGCAGTCGGCCATCGTGAAGCCTCGGCCCGAGATGTCCTCGCATAGCAGGACCTTGGCGCCGCGCGGCGGCATCGGCAGCGAGCAGTCCCAGGCGACGGTGCGCGTCGCGCGGTCATAGCGCAGGAAGGCGACGGGCACGCCCGCCGCGTGCGAGACCATCAGCGCGAGCGGCGCGCCGCCGCGCAGGATGCCGATGGCCATCGCGAAGTCTTCGGCGATGAGCGCCGGCTGCAGCGATTCGATCCAGTGGTCGAGGTGTTCGTACGTCAGGGGGAGGATCGGTCTGGGCATGGCGATGCTGCCGGCGCGAGGGGGTTGCCGCATGAGGAAGGGCAACATTATGCATCGCGAAAGCGCCGGCAGCGCGTTTGCCCGCACCGGGCGAGGGGTTGGGGCGGGAGCCTGCTGTCAGTCTGCTGCCCACTTCGCGACGTAGTCCGGCATGCGGCTCATGGGGCCGTCCGGAATCGGCGTTTGTCCGGCCGTCGTCATTGGCAGCACGCCTGCCCAGACGTCGCGCGACATATCCTCTTCGCTATCGTGAGGGCCGCCCGTGCGGATCTTGCATGCCGCTTCCGCGAGCGAGACGCGCAGCACGGTCGTCGCGGCCAGCTCGGTGGCGTCGCCGGGCCGCGCTTCGCGCGAGCGGCCCGGCGCGAGCTTCTCCATGAACGCATCGAGACGGCCCGCCTTGCGTTCGTCTGGGATGCGCTCGAATACGCCGTAGATCACCGCGGACCGGTAATTCATCGAATGATTGAACGCCGAGCGTGCGAGCACGAGCCCGTCGATGTGCGTGATCGTCACGCAGACCTGCAGGCCGGCGGCGGCCACCTTCAGCATGCGGCTGCCGTTCGAGCCGTGGATATACAGATGGTCGTCCTCGCGCCAGCAGGCGGTCGGGATGCAGTGCGTGCCTTTGTCGTCGTTGAAGGCGATGTGGCAAACGTAGGCGGCGTCGATGATCGCGTGGAGCGTTTCTTTGTCGTAGCGTCCTCGATCAGCTTCGCGGCGTACGCGGGTGCGGTCCGAAACGGGGGCGGTGGTCTGGGTCATTGAAGAGGGGGCTCCAAGTGGGTGGGTCAGCGTGCAGAATAGCGATTTCGTGGCACCATGATTAGACCCACGGATCATGCAGATATTGGAACCACGACTATGGACTACGGCCTGCTCGTCTCGACCTTCACGCATCGAAACCAGACGCGCGGGCTCACGCAGCAGCGGCTTCTCTACGAGTGCCTGCGACAGGCCATTCTCGAGGGCCGTCTTGCCCAAGGCAGCCGGCTGGCCTCGTCGCGCGCGCTCGCCGAAGAGCTCGGCATGGCCCGCAATTCGGTGCTGTACGCGTATGAGAGGCTGGCCGACGAGGGTTTCGTCGCCGCCACGCGGCAAGGCTCGGAGGTGGCTCGCGTCGGGCTCGTGCGGCCGGAGCCCGCGCCGGTCGCCGCGGGCCGGGAGGTTGCGCTCGCGCGGCGCGTCGAGGGGCTGTACCGCGAGAGCGTCGCCCACGGTGAGCAGAAGCCGTTTCGCCTCGGTATCCCCGCGCTCGACGAGTTTCCGCTCGCGCAATGGCGGTCCTCGCTCGAGCGCGCGTGGCGCACGATTGGCCCGCAGCATCTCGGCTACGGCAATATCGAAGGCCATCCTGCGTTGCGGCATGCGATCGCCGAGCATCTGAAGGTGTCGCGCGGCGTGCGCTGCGAGATCGACCAGGTCTTCATCACGGACGGCACGCAAAGCAGCCTCGACCACTGCGCGCGCCTCTTCGCCGATCCGGGCGAGCCCGTCTGGCTCGAGAACCCGGGCTATAACGGCGCGCGCGCCGCGTTCCGGTCGGCGGGCCTGACGATCGTGCCGATTCCCGTCGACGCGGACGGCATCGCGCCCAGCGCGAAGGACTGGCGGCGCGCGCCGCCGAAGCTCGTCTACGTGACCCCGTCGCATCAGTATCCGCTCGGCAGCGTGCTGAGCCTGGAGCGCCGTCTGTGGCTGATCGAAGAGGCGCGCAAGACCGGCGCCTGGATCATCGAGGACGACTACGACAGCGAGTTTCGCCACGACGGCCCGCCCTTGCCCGCGGTGCAGGGGCTGACCGCCGATGCGCCGGTCATTTATCTCGGCACCTTCAGCAAGACGATGTTTCCGTCGTTGCGCCTCGGGTTCATGGTCGTGCCGGCGGCGCTGACGGCCGCGGCAGCGGGGCCGCTCGGGGCTCTCGCGCGGCGCGGCCGCTTGGCCGAGCAGATCGCGCTGGCCGATTTCATCGAGAGCGGGCTCTACACGCGGCACCTGCGGCGCATGCGGCGTCTCTACGCCGAGCGGCGCGATGCGCTCAGCGACGCGCTGCGCAGGCATTTGGGCGGGATGCTCACGGTCTCGGCCGGCGCGGGCGGCATGCACCTGAGCGCGCAGCTCACGGCGCCCATCGCGGATGTCGACGTCTGCGCGGCCGCGCGCCAGGCCGGGCTGATCGTGCCGCCGCTCAGCGCCTACTGCCTGCCGTGCGTCGATATAGCGCGCTATAACGGTTTAGCACTTGGTTATGCTGGCGTGCCGTCCGGGAATATGGACGGACTCGCCCAGCAGCTCGCCTGCATTCTCGGCAGTTTCAAAACAAATCGTTAAAACCGAAAACGTTTCCGCAAAATTCGCATAAAACTCAATGTGATTTTCATGTGAATTAAGCTGTATTTGTTGTTCGGTCAAAAATTCCATGCGCAATAGTTTGACTTTGCGCGATCGGTATAAATGTCTGACTTGAGGCAAGATATGTGGGGCGGGTAGCGGCGATGCCATGTGCCGTTTGGCGCCTCCCTATCCAGGCCGTCAGGTGGGCGCTGCAGCAGAAATGCATCAGTCCTGCCTCGAGTGTTTCTCAGCCCGAAAATCAGTATTGCGATTTTACGCATCGAGGTGGCGGTATGTCTGAGGGAAGCTTCTGCTACCCTTTGACGGGTGCTCCGGATAAACCCGGGAGCCGAAGGGTTTTGGTTAAAATCGCTTGTAGAACAAATATTCTATTGTTAGCCTACTTCCACGTTGGGGGATTTCCTTTTGGCAGCCGGGGTTGAGGTTCAAATCTGATTCTTGTGTTCATCGGCGCACAAACTTCGACGAACGAGCTTAAATCTATATCGGGGCGTATATGCTTACAGCTACCTGCACACAGATGGCACAGTTTTTCGTAGGCGACGTGGTGACGCTCAAGGCGGGCGGACCGCGAATGACCATTACCTATATCGGACCCGTGCGATACGCCGAGGGCGATTGGCTGCGCTGCGAGTGGTTCGACGACCGCGGCGAGCTGCGCCAGGACCTGTTTTCCCAGGACGACGTCAAGCGCGAGCCGCGCTCCATCGCTCCGGGCTCCATGCACCTGCGCACCTACGCGAGTCCAGTCCGCTCGTCTTTCTAGACGATTCCGTGGGTTTCGTAGTCTTGTGCTTCGGCGGCCTCAGGGCCGCCGAAGCCGTTTGGCGGCATCCCTGCCGGAGCATGCAACGCATGCGTGCATATTTCGCTTCAACCTGAAGCGTCGAGCCTCATCCGGCGGGCATACTTTCCGGCATGAATCCAATCGATCCCATCGATGCGGTCGCTCATGCCGACCCTTATCCCTACTACGCCGGGCTCACGGCCAATGCGCCATTCGTGTTCGAGCCGCGGCTGCGGCTATGGCTCGCGGCGAGCGCGGAGGCTGTCACGGAGGTGCTGGCGCATCCCGAGCTGCGCGTGAGGCCCGCAGCCGAGCCCGTGCCAAAGGCGATCGCCGGCGCACCGTCGGGCGAGGTGTTTGCGCGGCTCGCCCGCATGAACGACGGCGCGCCGCATCGAGCGCCGAAGCTCGCTTTGCAGCACGTGCTCGGCGGTCTCGACCTGCAAGCGGTGTCCACGCTTGCGCGCGGCATTGCTGCGGATTCCGAGCGTGAGCTGCAGCGGCCGGGCGATTTGTCGGCGTGGCTGTTCGAGACGCCGGTGCAGGTCGTCGCGTCGTTGCTCGGCTTTGCCGACGAGACGTTGCCTGGCGTCGTCGCATGGATGGCTGATTTCGTCGCCTGTCTTTCCCCGTTGAGTACGCCGGAGCAACTGGCCCGCGCGAACGACGCAGCGCGTGTGCTTGTGCAGCGCGTCGAGTCGTTGGTTGCGCATGCGGCAGCGAGAGAGGGGACGCAGGGCGATCGTTCGTCGGCCCCGGGGATGTCCGGCGGCGCATCGCTCGTGGCGCTCGTGCGGCGGGAAGCGGAGGCAACCGGCTGGGAGGATGCCGATGCGCTGGCCGCGAATCTCGTCGGCTTGCTGTCGCAGACCTACGAGGCGACCGCGGGCTTGATCGGCAATACCGTCGTGGCGCTGATCACGCAGCCGGGTGTGGAAAGCGAGGTGAGGCGCGCGCCGGACAGGCTCGCCGGCCTGATTCGCGAGACGAGCCGCTTCGACTCGCCCGTGCAAAACACACGGCGTTTCGTTGCGGCGGATACGACGGTTTGCGGCGAGCGTCTGGAGGCGGGCGCGGCGATCCTTGTGCTGCTGGCTGCGGCGAACCGCGACCCGGCCGCGAATGCGCGGCCGCACGAGTTCCTGCTCGACCGTCCGCGGCGGCGCGTGTTCGGCTTCGGCCACGGCATGCATGCATGCCCGGGCGAACAATTGGCATACACGATCGCTTCGGCGGCTGTCGGCGTGCTGCTGGAGCGCACCACGCTCGCGGGGCGAGACGATCTCGACTGGTCCTATCGCGCGTCGGCCAATGCGCGGTTGCCGGTCTTCACCGCTATGCGCGACGCACGGCCAGCCGCCCGCGCCGGATAAGCGCTATTGGTATACGGTCGAATGTATACGGTATGCCAATGCCGAGCTCGCTTTGGCACGGGCGGTGCCGGCAAGTGCGGCCTCAGCGCCGCGCTTCGGTCGCCATCCGCACGGCGAGCCCCGCGAGCACCGTGCCCATCAGCCAGCGCTGAACCAGGATCCAGGTAGGCCGGTTGCCGAGAAACGCGGCGATCGAGCCCGCCATGACGGCGATCGTCGCATTGACACAGACGCTGACGGCGATTTGTGTCGTCCCCAGCGCAAGCGATTGCGCGAGCACGCTGCCGTGCGACGGATCGATGAACTGCGGCAGCAGCGACAGGTACAGCACGGCCGCCTTCGGATTCAGCAGGTTGGTGACGAGCCCCATCGCGAACAGCTTGCGCGGACTGTCCTTGGGCAACTCCCGGATCTGGAACGGCGAGCGTCCGCCGGGCTTGAGCGCTTGCCACGCGAGATACAGCAGATACAACGCGCCGCCGAATCGCAGCGCATCGTAGGCGTACGGCACGGCGAGCACCAGCACCGTAATGCCGAATGCCGCGCACAACATATAGAAGACAAAGCCGAGCGCGACGCCGCAAAGCGAGATCAGGCCGGCAGTGCGGCCCTGGCTGATCGAGCGGGAGATCAGGTGCGACGCCGCAAAGCGAGATCAGGCCGGCAGTGCGGCCCTGGCTGATCGAGCGGGAGATCAGGTAGATCATGTTCGGCCCGGGCGTGAGCACCATGCCGAGGGCAACCAGGCCGAAAGTGAAGAGGCGGGGAAAGTCGGGCATTGCCAACACTCCAATGAGACGAGTCAATGGGTCAGGTCAGGACAATGCCCAGGCGCGCGGCGGCACAGCGCTTCGCGTTCCCTGATGGTGATCCATCTCGAAGCGCCAGTTACGCGAGCCCGGCGATTATTGCACGCTTTTTGGGATGACGTGGACGAGGAAGGACGGCTGCGGTCGCGCTTCGCCCGCCATCACCCGATCAAGCGCTCGACGGCGTCAATTGCGCGCCCGGTCGCGCTTGGCGGCGCGCGCCTGCACGCGCTCCGCAAGCCCTTTGGAGAAAGTGCTCAGGCTGAGCAGGCGGCGCTTGCTCTTCACTTCGTCGGCGACATCGGCCGGAGGATTCGGCTGGAACGCCCAATACAGCGCGATGAGCCAGCCGACGACGGTCCACCCGAGGCAGGCATTGAAAAGCGCGATGAGCAGGACATCGAGGCGCTTGCGGCGGTCGGCGACGATTGCCGGCAGGAAATAGGCGGCGAGCGCACCAATGACTTCGGCGGTCTGAATGACGATTCCGCCTTGCATGACGGGTTCTCCAAAGGGTGGGGTATGCCGATTGTCGCGCGATTGTACGGTTCATGCATCGAGATAGCCGATGCTTGCGCCGAGCCGTTCCGTCGCCGGTGCGCGCGGCCGGCAAGGGCGACCCCGATCGGTACTATCATGTGCGTTTCGACCGACCGATCGGACAATCGAACATGACTTCCGCCGCCACGACTTCGCAGACCGCGCAACTCGATCACGACGCGCTCGTCGCGTTCGTCGACCGCAAATGGAACGACGAGATCGTTCCCGCACTGACCGACTACATCGCCGTGCCGGCCAAGAGTCCCGCGTTCGACGCGGACTGGGCGCGTCACGGTTTCATCGAGCGCGTGGTGACCGACGCCGCGCAATGGGCCGAGACGCAACCGGTGCGCGGCCTGAAGCTCGAGATCGTGCGCTTGCCGGGCCGCACGCCGGTGATCTTCTTCGAGTCGCCCGCCACGCGCTCGGGCAGCACCGAGACGATCGTGCTCTACGGTCACCTCGACAAGCAGCCGGAGTTCGACGGCTGGCGCAACGACCTCGGCCCCTGGCAGCCCAAGCTCGAGGACGGCAAGCTGTACGGCCGCGGCGGCGCCGACGACGGCTACGCAATCTACGCGAGCATCAGCGCGCTGGCTGCGCTCGATGCGCAGGGCGTCGAGCGGCCGCGCTGCGTCGGGCTGATCGAAACCTGCGAGGAATCGGGCAGCTACGATCTGCTGCCGTACGTCGACGCATTGCGCGACAAGCTCGGCGTGGTCGGTCTCGTCGTCTGCCTCGACTCGGGCGCGGGCAACTACGATCAGCTCTGGCTGACCACGTCGCTGCGCGGGCTCGTCTCCGGCGGCCTCGAAGTCGAGGTGCTCGACGAAGGGATCCATTCGGGCGGCTACGGCGGTATTGCGCCATCGAGCTTCCGCATCATGCGGCAATTGTTTGCGCGTCTCGAGGATGCCGCCACCGGCGACCTGCTGCCACAGGCGTTCCATTGCCCGATTCCGGCGAACCGGCTGAACGAAACCAAGGTGACGGCGGGCATTCTCGGCGACAGCGTTTGGAAGACCGTCCCGTTCGCCTGCGGCCAGGACGGCAAGCCGGTGCTGCCCACCACGACCGACGCCTGCGAAGCGCTCTTGAACTCGACGTGGAGGCCGTCGCTGTCGGTGACGGGCGCGCAGGGGCTGCCGCCGCTCGCGAGCGCGGGCAACGTGCTGCGTCCGCGCACGGCGTTCAAGCTGTCGCTGCGGGTGCCGCCGCTCGTCGACGCGGCGAAGGCCGTCGCCGACCTGAAGCAGCTCCTGGAGCTCGACCCGCCGTACAACGCGAAGGTCACGTTCAAGCCGGACCCGAGCGCGGCCAACGGCTGGAGCGCGCCCGATCTCGCGCCGTGGCTGCAGACGGCGCTCGACGCGGCCTCGCAAGCGCACTACGGCGCCAACTGCGCGTACATCGGGCAGGGCGGCACGATTCCGCTGATGAACGTGCTGCAAGCGGGCTTCCCGAAATCGCAGTTCATGGTATGCGGCGTGCTGGGGCCGAAGTCGAACGCGCACGGGCCGAACGAGTTCCTGCATGTGCCGTACGCGAAGAAGCTGACGGCGGCGGTCGCTCAGGTGATCGCCGCGGCGCCCTGAGCGCTCGGAGCAGGCCGAACCTCGCGCCGAGCCGCCTCGAATCCCAACCTTTGTCCACACCTGGGCGACACCTGAATCACCGATGACCGATACCCGCGCGACCGACCAGCCGGAGCTGCGTCTCCAAGCCGACGAACTGCATGCCTATGTCTGCGCCATCTGGGAGCGAGCGGGAAGCAGTGCCCGCGAAGCGCGGCTGGTCGCCGACCATCTGGTGGCGGCGAACCTGGCGGGCCACGATTCGCACGGCGTCGGGATGATCCCGCGCTACGCCGATTCGCTGCACGACAACGAGCTGAAGCTGAATCGCCACGCCGAGATCATTCGCGACGCCGGCGCGGTGCTCACCGTGGACGGCGGCAAGGGCTTCGGGCAGGTGGCCGGCTTCGAGGCGATGGAGCTCGGCGTCGAGCGGGCGAAGCGGCACGGCATCTGCGCGGTCGGCCTGCGCGGCGCTCACCATCTCGGCCGCATCGGGCATTGGGGCGAGCAATGCGCGGCAGCGGGGATGGCGTCGTTCCATTTCGTGAACGTGGCGGGCGATCCGCTCGTCGCCCCGTTCGGCGGCGCCGATCGCCGCTTCGGCACGAACCCGTTCTGCGCCGCGTATCCGCGCGATGGCAAGCCGCCGTTCGTGCTCGACTTCGCGACGAGCGCGATCGCCTACGGCAAGACGCGGGTCGCCTACAACAAGGGCAAGACGGTGCCGGCCGATTGCCTGATCGACGCCGAAGGGCGGCCGACGATCGAGCCCAAGGTGATGCACGAAACGCCGTTCGGCGCGCTGCTGCCGTTCGCCGCGCACAAGGGCTACGGCCTCGCGGTGCTGTGCGAGCTGTTTGGCGGCGCGCTCACCGGCGGCCTCACGACGCACGCGGCGACGCTCGAAACGACCAATGCGATCGTCAACGGAATGCTGTCGATCATCATCGATCCGCAGGCCTTCGACGCGCACGACGGACAGGCGCAGGCCGAGGCGTTCGTCGCGTGGGCGAAGGCGTCGCCGCTCGCGGCCGGCGCCGGGCAGGTCCTCATGCCCGGCGAGCCCGAGCTCGCCACGCAGGCGGCGCGCCGCGCGCAGGGCATTCCGATCGATCCGGCGACCTGGCAGCAGATCAGCGACGCCGCACTCGAACTCGGCATGACCACCGGCGAAATCGGTCGATACAGCGAGAGCGCACGCCGTTCCGCTTGACGCATCATCCGTGGCTCGTCTTGCTCGAGGCGAGCCCGGCGCCCTCATCAGCCATCCCCGCCATCCAGGAACGACGCGCAGCGCTGCGCGTCTCTTCCTGACTTTCCCGAGATGAGTCGGGCGTAGAAGTTTTTTCGATTAGGTCTCCTTTAGGCTAGGGGCTTCACCCACCCTCAATAACGTCAAAAAGGGAGCTCCCTATGCATCTCGGAAATCATCAATCGTGCAGGCTGTTTGTCGAGGCAGGTCATTTGTCGCAGCTGGCGGCCCATTACGAGGAAGGGCGCAACGTCATGTGGATGATGCTGCGCGCGCGGCCCGGACCGTACTTCAGCCTTGCGCTCGCGCAGGACATCCTGGCGCTGGCGCGCGCCGCGCGCGAATCGCTGGTGCCGATCGACTTCTGGGTCACGGGCTCGCTGACACCGGAGACGTTCAGCGCCGGCAGCGACTTCGGCTTTTTTGCCGCCGCGATCCGCTCGGGCCAGCGTGAGCGGATCGCGGCGTACCTGCAAGCCTGCGTCGAATGCGTGCATGCGGTGGCGAGCGGTTTCGACACCGGCGCGATCACGATTGCGATGGTCGAAGGCGCGGCGCTCGGCGGTGGTTTCGCGGCGGCGTTGGCGCATCACTTCGTGCTGGCGCAAAGCGATGCGAGCCTCGGCTTTCCGGAGATCGCCTGCAATCTGTTTCCGAGCATGGGCGGCTACGTGCTGGCGGCGCGCAAGGGGGGCACGCGCCTCGCCGAAGAGCTGGCCGGCAGCGGCGCGGTGCACGCCGCCGAATGGCACGCGCGCCACGGTCTCGTCGATCAGCTATTCAGCCCCGGCGAGGGGTATCTGGCGACGCGCACATTCATCGACGCGATGCGCCCGAAGCTGCACGGCATGCGCGCGATGATCCGCGCGCGGCAGCGCATGTCGCAGCTCACGCGCGCCGAGCTCGCGGAGCTGACGGAGGACTGGATCGACGCGGCGCTCGCGATCGGCGAACAGGACCTCTTCTGCATGGAGCGGCTCGCCTTGCTGCAACGCCTGCCCGAGGCTTAGCCGAGTCCGGCGCATCGAGCTGAGCTGAACGCTTCGAATCACCAACCGTGCGCGGACTCATGCGATCAGCCTGAGCCTGCGCCGGCCGGCGAGCCAGGCCTCGAACTCGGCGGCGGGCATCGGTTTTCCGTACAGGTAGCCCTGGACGCAATCGACGCCCGCCGCCTTCAAGAAGTCCTCCTCCGCCGGAGTCTCGACGCCTTCGGCAAGTACCTCAACGTTCAGTTCCTGCGCCACCGCGACCATCGAGCGCACCACCACCTGCGAGCGCGGATTGACGTCGATCGCGGTGATGAAGCTGCGATCGAGCTTGATGGCATCGAACGGAATGCGCGCGAGCTGCGAGAGCGACGAGTAGCCCGAGCCGAAATCGTCGAGATGGACCTCGGCGCCGAGCTTGCGGAATTCCTTGATGAGGCTGATCGCGGCCGCTTCGTTTTCGATCAGGCAGCTCTCGGTGAGCTCGATGTCGAGCGTGCAGCGGGCGAGCCGGGCCTTGCGCAGCGCCTCCTCGAAATGCGCGGTGATCGCCGTGTCGACCAATTGCCGCGGCGAGACGTTGACTGCGATCCGCAAATCGAGCCCTTGAGCCTGCCAGCGCGCCGCCTGCTCCGCCGCGTTATCCATTACCCAGCGTCCGAGCGGGGCGATCAGGCCGGATTCCTCCGCATACGGGATGAATTCGGCCGGCGCGATCTGGCCGCGCTCGGGCGAGTTCCAGCGCAGCAGGGCCTCGGCGCCGACGACAGCGCTCGTGCGCGTGCAGAGCCTCGGCTGGTAGTGAAGCACCAGCTCCTTTTCTTCGAGGCCTTTTCGCAAGTTCGTGTTGAGCCACACGTAATCGGCGACGCGCTTGTCCATGTCCGGCGAGAACACACGATAGGCGCGCTTGCCGGAGTCCTTGGCGACGTACATCGCGACGTCGGCGCTGCGGATCACGCTCTCGACGCTGTCGCCATGCCGCGGCGCGAGCGCGATGCCGATGGAGCTGCCGGTATGGACCTCGACGGCCCCGATGTCGAACGGCACGCACAGGCGCTCCTGGATACGCTGCGCGGTGGCTTCGAGCGCCGGGAGCGTGGCGGCGGGCGAGAGCACGATGAACTCGTCGCCGCCCAGGCGCGCCAGCGTGTCGCCGGGCGCGAGGCACCCCTTGACCGCCGACGAGACGTCGCGCAGCAACTGGTCGCCGAACGCGTGGCCGTAGTGATCGTTGACCTTCTTGAAGTTGTCGAGATCGAGAAACAGGATGCCCGTTTGGCCGTCGCCCGCCTCATCGATGGCGGCGCGGATCTTTTCGTGGATGGCGTGGCGATTGGGCAGCCCGGTGAGCGCGTCGGTGGTGGCGAGTTCCGTGAGGCGGGCCTGCGCGGAGCGCTCGTCGGTGATGTCGGCGCCCGAGCAGATCAGGAAGACTTCGTCGAGCCCGCCGCCGCTCTTGACGAACTTGTTGCGGAAGCGATAGAGGCGTGGCCCCTTGAGCGTCTTGACGTAGCGCTCGACTTCCGATGACTTGCCGTGCCTGAAGAAACTATCGATGTTCCCACTCGACGCGCCGTCGCCGGAGATGAACAGCGCCTGCGCGCTCTTGCCGACCACGTCCTCTTCCTTCATGCCGGTTGTTTCTTCGGCGAGGCGGTTGAAGCGCTGGATGATGCCGCGGCGATCGAGAATCACGACGACCGAGTTCACTTCGGCGAGCACCTGCTCGGCGAACGGCAGCCGGTGCGTGCGGTCGCGCGCGACGGCGCGGCTGTCGTCGTAAGGGGCGGCGGTGCCGGCCCACTCGGCCGGGCTCAGCTTCTTGCCGACGAGATCGAGCCGCAGCGGCTTGCCGTAGAAGCTGACGTCGACGGCGAGATGGGCGGTGACGCCCGTCAGCCGGCGGATGCGCTGAGCCTCTTCGCGCGGGAGCGCGACGGCGGCCGCAGCCGGCGCGGCGGGCGCATCGGCAAAGGCGGCGAGCTCGAGCGTGTTGCTGTCGCTCGTGAGGCGCCAGCGGGGACGGGTGGTGCCGAACAGGGTGTAAAGCGTCAACTGGTCGTCTTGCGATGATGTTTGTCGAGTCTTGTCGGTGTACTGACTATTTATGAGACTGAATGTCATGGCGAGCGGATTGCTTGTACGGAAGCGAAAGAGTGAAGCGGGCGCGCCCTAGGATACACGCGATAAATCGCCGATTAACCTATTTACCCTTTTAGTACGGACGCAAATCCACGGTGCGAATCCGTTGTCTTTATTTTCAGATTTTTCTGGTAAATCCCGTATTGGATCGATCGGCGGCTTGCGTACAATCGTGACGCGCAAAGACCAAACAAGGAGTTCGAGATGGGAATTCTGGTAATTGGGTTGTTGATTTTCCTGGGCGTGCATTCGATTCGAATCTTCGCCGATCCATGGCGCAGCGCGCTAATCGCGCGCCTCGGCGAGAGGCCGTGGAAGGGGTTGTATTCGATCGCCTCGATTGTCGGCTTCGTGCTGATCGTCTGGGGCTACGGAATCGCGCGGCGCGAGCCGGTCGTGGTCTGGGCGCCGCCGGCCGGTATCCAGCATCTGACGATCCTGCTCGTCGCGATTGCCTTCGTCCTGATTACCGCGGCCTATGTGCCGGGCAACCGGATCAAGCGCGCACTTGGGCATCCGATGGCCGCCGGTGTTGCGCTCTGGGCGTTCGGCCACTTGATCGCGAACGGCACGGCCAACGCCGAGCTGCTGTTCGCCGCGTTCCTGGTTTGGTCGGTTGCGAGCTTCCTCGCGGGACGCCGTCGCGATGCCGTTGCGGGCACGACCTACCCGGCAGGGACCGTTGGGCGCGATGTCAGGGTGGTGGTGGGCGGGCTCGTCGTTTGGGCTGTGTTCGGCCTGTTCCTGCACGGCTGGCTGATCGGCGTGCGCCCGATGGGATGACGTCGCATGGGCGGACGCGCTTGCTGTCCGCCCGCCCGCGATGGTTAGCGGCGTCCGCGCAGCGCGACGAACCCGACGCCCGCGATCGCCATCAGGCCGCCGCACAGCGTGGCGGGTCCGGGCCGCTCGCCGGTCAGCGCGGTCGGTAGCACGATCGATAGCACGATCGATAGCGCGGTCGCGACGGCCGGCGTCAGATACAGGAAGTTCGCTGCGCGCGCCGCGCCGAAGTAGCCGGGCGCGAAATACGCCGCGCAGCACATCGCCGCTCCCAGGATCAGGCTTGCCCCCGCGCCGAGCAAGAGCCCGCCGGGCTGCCCGAGCGCGATGACCGCCACCCCCGCCAGGCTGAACGCCGAGCCATACCAGCCCGAGCGGTTGAAGCGCTCGCGCAGGAACACCGTCGCGAAGATCGCTGTGAAGATCGGCAATGTCGACGTCGACGGCGGCGAGGCCGATCTGGCGATTCGCTATGGACACGGCATGTGGCAGAACGTCGAGGTCGAATCCTTCCTGGACGAAGCGCTGTATCCGGTCGCGAGCCTCGGCCTGGCGGAGAAGCTCAAGAATGCGTTGTCTGCGGCCGATATCCTCAACTATCCGCTATTGCACGACTCGGACGTGTCCGGCTGGCGCGCGTGCCGTTCGCCGATGCGTACCTGCGCCAAAGCAAGCTCGTGCGGGTGAGCGAGCATGCGGTAAAAAGTCCGCTGCGCTTTTATTTCGTCGGCACGCGCAAGGAAAAACGACCGAAAACGCGTCTACTGATCGCACGAATGATGGAGGCGTGCGAGAGGTCGATCTGATTTGCGGATCGTCGATGGCGGTCGGATTCGTTATCGTCAGACGAATTACTTATTCATCTGATAAAAGCGAATGGCTTCCCGTTGACGTGTTTCCGAGGATCGCTCATGAAATGGCTGCATCGAATTTCGTTGTCCGTGGCGGCGTTGTGCGCCGCCGTTTCACCAGGCGCTTCGGCGCAAACGCAGCCGACCTACGAAACCTCGTGGATCGGCAATAGCTTCGGCTTCGGCGACGGCAAGTGGGTGCAGCTCGACGTGGAGGCGATCAGCGTCGGCTCGGACGGCACCGTGTATACCAACGCGCCGTGGGACGAAAGCGGCAGCGAGGTCGGCGCCTACAAAGGCGGCAGCAAGGTCGCCGTGGCCGGCAATACGCACGGCTGGGGGAACGCCGGCGGCGACGCTGTGGCATCGAACGGCACGTACCTGTATGCGGGGATGTCGATCGGCAACGAGAGCAACGCGCTTGTGGGCAGCGACTATCCGCCCTCGAACACGACGTGGTACGGCATCACGCGCCGCCTGGTCAGCAATATCGCTACCGGAGCGCCGTTCGCGAGCGGTATCGGCAACAGCGCCAACGTCACCAAGAACAGCTTCCTGCGCGAGAACGCCGTGCCCACGGGAACGGACGCGAGCATCCGCGGACTCGCCGCGAGCGCCACCGAGCTTTACGTCGCGAACACTTACGCCAACCAGATCGAAGTCGACGATGCGAACACGATGCGCCGCCTGCGCTCGTGGGCCGTGCCGTCGCCGGGCCGCATCCTGATCGACACCGACGGCACGCTCTGGATCATCCAGGGGCTGCAGGGCGCGACGGGCCGCAGCATCGTCCACTATTCGACGGCCGGCGCGCTGATCGGCAGCGCGGTGTCGCTGCCTTCAGGGACGGTCCCCGTCGACCTGGCGATCTCGCCCTCGGGACAATTGCTCGTCGCGGACGGCGGAGCGTCGCAGCAGATCCTCCTCTACAACAAGACCGCTTCGGGGCAGACGTCGCTCGCTGGCCAGCTCGGCACGCGCAACGGCATCTTCCATGTGACCACCGGCGTGCCGGGCGACTGGCGCTTCAACGGCATCACCGGGATCGGCTTCGACGCATCCGGCAATCTCTACGTCGCGCAGAACGGCTTCGGCCCGCGCGCGTTCGGCTCGGTGTTCGACGGCGAGGGCACGGTGCTCGAAAGCTACGCATGGTCGTCGCAGGCGCTGAACTGGCGGCTCTATGGGCTGACGTTCGTCGACGGCGGATCGTTCGATCCGGCTGAACCCGCGAGCGTCTTCAGCGGATCGAAGCACTTCTCGCTCGACTACCGGCAAACGCAGCCGGGGCAGGAATGGAGCTATGCGGGGTTCACGCTCGACCGCTTCCAATATCCCGACGACCCGGCGCTCCACTTGCCCAAGGGCGTGCGCGGCGAGCCGATGGTGCGCCGCGTGAACGGCAGTCTGCTGCTCTACACGATCGACATGTACTCGCACTATCTGAGCATCTACCGCTTCAACGCGGCGGCTGAAGGGCAGGTCGCGATTCCTTCGGGCCTCTTCGCGGAGAATCCGATTCCGGGCAGCTGGCCCTCGGGGCAGCCTTCGTACGGCGAATGGATGTGGCGCGACGCCAACGGCGACGGCCACGTCGATGCCAGCGAGATCCAGGCCAACCCGTCTTCGGGCAACGCGCCGGAGGACGGTTTCTGGTGGGTCGACAGTCAGGGCAATATCTGGCTCGGCATGCTGGGCAGCGGGATTCGCGAGCTGCCGCTGCAAGGCTTCGATGCGTACGGCAATCCGGTCTATACCTATGCGAGCGCGAAGACGTATGCGATGCCGCAGCCGTTCTCGCGCGTGGCGCGCATCGTCTACGACGCATCGAGCGACGCGATGTACGTGTCCGGCTATACGAGCGCCTATCCGTACGACTCGTCGCATTGGAAAGCGGCGGGGCGCCTGCTCGTGCGCTACGACAACTGGAGCTCGGGCACGCCGCAGGCGCGCTACACGATCATGCTGCCGTGGAACGTGACAGCCGATCCGCAGCAGACGCCGGTGGGCGTCGCGGTCGCGGGGAACTACATTTTCGTCGCGGAGCTGTATACGGATCGCGTCGATGTCTACGAC
Organism: Trinickia terrae; assembly: GCF_005144415.1. GTDB lineage: Bacteria > Pseudomonadota > Gammaproteobacteria > Burkholderiales > Burkholderiaceae > Trinickia_A > Trinickia_A terrae. The sequence goes on from NZ_SWJE01000001.1 coordinate 453,126, forward strand.
GTGCGCAACGGGCAGCAGGTCGGCTACATGAAGCCGGGGACGTCGGTGGGCGGCACGTCGGGCTGGGTCGACGTCTATCTCGGCATCAGCGCGGTCGAGCGCAGCACCGGCGAATATGTCGTGCTCGTCGAGGACGACGCGCGCGCCAAGATCCTGATGTATCGATGGACGCCTTGAGCGATACTGGCGCTCTTTTGTCACTGTCATGCGATGGGGGAGCGCCATGCTGGAACCGCGGTTGCAGTTCTCGACGGACAAGACCCGGCTCGATGTGCCGATGATCCACACGTTCCTGCGCGACGAGGCGCCGTGGGCGAAAGGGATTTCGCTCGAGGTCGTGCAAAGGGCGATCGAAGGTTCGCTGTGCTTCGGCGCTTATCTCGACGGCGCGCAGGTGGCCTTTGCGCGCCTCGTGACCGACCATGCGACGTTTGCCTACCTGTGCGACGTGTTCACGCTGCCCGAGTATCGCGGGCGCGGCTACGCGAAGGCGCTGATGGAGCATGTGTTCGCCGACGCGTCGCTGGCGCGCCTGCGACGCATCGTGCTCGTGACCTCGGATGCGCACGAGCTGTACCGGCCGGCGGGGTTCGCGGCTTTGACGCAGCCGGAGCGGTATATGGAGCTGCATCGGCCCGATGTCTATTCGGTTTCGTAAGGCCGCGCCAGGCCGGCCGCCAGTTCCGGCGGCGCCGAACCGACGGCGATCTGCGGCGTGCCGTGCCAATCGGCGCAGCGCTGCACGGCGCGCCGCAAATCCGCGACGAGCCCCGCGCCGATACGCACGCCGGGCTCAAGGTGAACCGACTTCAATTCGAACACGCCGCTCGCCCGATGCGCCTTCGCATCGACGCGGCCCACCAGTTTCCCGCGGCTCAGCACCGGCAGGCAGAAGTAGCCGAACTTGCGTTTTGCGGCGGGCGTGTAGCACTCGATCGCATAGTCGAAATCGAACAGCCCCGCGGCGCGCCTGCGATCCCAGACGACCGGATCGAACGGCGAGAGCAGCGTCGTGACGGTCGAGCGCAGGCGCGCGTTCGCGGCATCGTCGATCAGCGGCGCCAGATCGCTCGAGACGAACACATCTTCCTTCCAACCTTCCACGCGCACGGCCAGCAGTTCGCCGGCATCCGCGAGCGCATGCAGGTCCGCGGCGTACGAGCGCTTCGCGAGCCGGTAGTAATCCGCGATCCAGTCGGCGCGGACCACGCCGAGCGCGCGACAGGTTTTCGCCACCAGCGCCTGCTGCGTTGCCTCGAGAGGCGGCAGGTCGCGCGCATCGTCCCAATCGAGCAGCACGCGCTCGGCGAGATCGTAGACGCGCTGGAAGTTGCGCCGCTCGGACACCATCAGCTCCCCGAGCGTAAACAGCACTTCGAGGTGGCGCTTCTCCGGTTTCCAATCCCACCAGCCGTTGCCGCTTTCGCCGTCGGCGCGAGCGAAGTCGGCCGAGCGCACGGGGCCGTTGTCGCGGATGTGCGCGAGGAGGGCGTCGATATCGTCTTTGTGGCGCTCGTGCCAGTCGACCGAATACTTCCATCCCATCCCGCTCGGATCGAGCATCCGATGACGCAGCAGGCCGTAGTCCTCGATCGGCACGAAGCACGCTTCATGCGACCAGTATTCGAAGAGGCGTCCTTCGGCGAGATGCTCGTCGAGCCATTGCGGCTCGAATGCGCCGACGCGGCTGAACAGCACGAAGTAGGGGCTGCGGGCGACGACGTGGATGGTGTCGATTTGCAGCTGCGCCATGCGGCGGATCGCGGCCAGCACGTCGGCCTTGTCCGCCTTGCGGCGCGGCGGCGCGAGCAGGCCCTGGGCGGCGAGGTGCAGCGTGCGGGCGGCGGCGAGCGGGAGGGTTTTCACGGTTTGGGTTCGTCGAGGTCGCGTTTCCGGTGCCGATAGGATCAGAATCGCGGCGCGTTGCGCGCGCTCGCGTATGCAGCGAAACGGCGCGCTGATCGCCTGCCGTTCCGCTCAACCTTCGCGATACGTCCACGTCCCCGCGACGCCGATTTCGCTCTTCACCGACTTCGCCAGAAAGCATTCCTCATGCGCGCGGTGATGCAGATGCTCGACGGCCGCATCGTCGGGCCGCTTGGCACCGGAGAACGCAACGGCCGGCCGCAGCTCGACGCTCGCGATCCAGGGCTTGCCGTCGCTGCCGCGCTCCATGTGCCCGACCGCTTCGTCGACGTACCGGTCGACCACGTAGCCCGCGGTACGCGCGATGTCGAGAAACCACAGCATGTGGCAGCTCGACAGCGACGCGACATACGCCTCTTCAGGATCGACATTGGCCGGATTCGAAAGCGGCGCCTTCACCACGTCGGGCGAGCTCGACGCGGGAACGACCGTGCCGCCGTCGAACGACCAGTGGTGCGCGCGGCTGTACCGGTTGTCGGTGAAGAGCGCCCCGGAGCGGTCCCATTCGATCTTGACGCTGTGACTGGACATGGCATCTCCTTTTGATCGAGACGGCATTGTATCGAGATCGATCATGCTTGCCTCGCGCGTCTTTCGAATGACGGCACGAGCTACCTGTCACGCGCCGCCTTCGGAAACAGCGGATACGTCAGCAGCGCGGACAAACCCGCCACGGCCCACACGCCCGCCCACGAGCCGGCGGCTAGCAGATGCGGGATCGCGATCGGCGCGACGAAGAGCCCGCAGTAGACGACTGTGTTCGCCATCCCGAGCGCCGTGCCGGCGCGCCGCGGACCGGCCAGCGTCGCGAGCTCGGTATACGCGACGCCATGCCAGGCCGACACGCAGATCCCCGCCAAGGCGATCAGCGCCACGAGCAAGGCCGCGAACGTGCTGTGCAGGACCGCCACGGCTAGCGCCAGCACCGCAAACGAGGCCGTAGCGACGAGCGTCGAGCCGCGCAGGTACGAACGGCGGTTGCCGCGCCTGTCGGTGTAGCGGCCGCTCCAGACGCGCATCACCATCGCGCCGCCTTGCACGACCGCCATCGTTGCGCTGATCCCCCCGGCGTGCACACGGGCGAAGTCGTGCAGGAACACGGTCGCGAACGTCAGGATAGCGAACTGCGGCACGCACAGGATCCCGATGCCGAGCACGACACGCCAGATCTGGATATCGGCGAGCGGCCCGCGCTGCGCGGCGGCGTCCGCGCGCGTGGTCTCCGGTGACGCTGCCGCAGCCGGTGGCTCGTGCAGCCAGCGCCACGCAAAGCCTGCGGACAGGGCGACCATCGCGGCAAGCGCGCCGAACACGCCGCCAAAGCCCCACGACCCCGCGAGCCACGGCAGCAGCACCGCGCCGAGACCGCCGCCGAGCGGCACCGCGGTCTGGCGGATGCTCATCGCGAGACCGCGCTCGCCGTCCTTGAACCAGCTCATCACCGCGCGCCCGCTCGAGCCGTTCACGCTGCCGCCGAGCAGTCCCGTCACGCACATCGCCGCGATCATCAGCGGCAGCGCGGGCACGGACCCGCCCGCAGGCACGGCGAACAGCGTCATCATCAGCAGCATGAACGCGGTCGAGAGGAGGCCTGTCAGCAGCACCGGCCGGTCGCCGAAGCGGTCGGTCGCGAAGCCCCACGGCAACTCCGACAGCGCCAGTCCGAGTCCCATCGACCCCATCACGAGGCCGAGAGCGGCATTGCTCAAGTGGTAGTCGTGACGCATCCAGATGGCGGTCGTCGGAATGCCGGTCGCCGTGGCCGAGAAGCTCGCGTTGGCCGCCACGCCGACGCCGAGCACCTTCCATTTATGCAAGGCGCCGAGCGCCAACTTCGCCGATTTCGCCCGTCCGGCGGGATTGATCAGAGATCGGGTTTCCATGAGCGTCCCTTCTGGGTGGATTTGACGGACGCAGTTTGGCACCCTATATTCATCCTGAATATCAGAAATTTTTCGTCGCATCGTTCGATAAAACAGGATGATTGAATGAGTCAGGTGAACTTCGATTTGGTGAGCCTGCGCAGCTTCGTCACGGGCATGGACCTGGGCAGCTTCGCCAAGGCGGCCGGCAAAGTCGGGCGCTCCACGTCCGCGATCAGCGCGCAGATCAAGAAGCTCGAGGAGCAGGCGGGCATGCCGCTGTTTCGCAAGGCCGGCCGCGGGCTGGCGCTGACCGACGCGGGCGAGACCATGCTGCGCTACGCGCGGCGGCTGGTCGAGCTGAACGACGAGGCGTCGGCGGCGGTGCGCGGCACCGATCTCGAAGGATGGGTGCGGCTCGGCCTGCAGGAGGACTTCGGCGAGACGCTCTTGCCGGAGGTGCTCGGCTCGTTTGCGCGGGCGCATCCGAAGGTGCGCGTCGAGGCGCGTGTCGCGCGCAACGTCGATCTGATGGCGCGGCTCGATGCGAATGAGCTCGATCTTGCGCTGATCTGGGACAGCACGGCGGCATCGGCCTATTCGCGCCGCGCGGACGGGCGCGCCGATCGTGTCGCGCGGCCCGCGCTGCGCTGGATCGGCTCGAAGACGCTGAGCTGGCGCGTCGATTCGGGCGAGCCACTGCCGCTGATCGCTTTCGATGGACCTTGCGTGATGTACGACGCGGCGCGGGCCGCGCTCGATCGTGCGGGGATTCCCTGGCGCGTCGTGTTCACGAGCCCGAGCCTGGCGGGGTTGTGGGCGGCGGCGTCGGCGGGCCTTGGGTTGACCGTGCGCACGCTGTACGGCATGCCGTCGACGCTCATCGCCTTCGATGCGAAGGCGCACGGCTTGCCGCCGCTGCCCCAGTTTTCGCTGATGCTGCTGCGCGGGGCGTCCGCCGTGACGCCGCCGGTCGAACGGCTGGCGGAGCTGATGGTGGAGTCGGTGCGCAGCTTTGCGAATCCGCTCGATGGCGAAGCGGCGTAGTGAGGGGTGTGCTATCCGATGCTGCGCTACCGTTGCCGCCACGGTTCTCGCTGATGCCGCTGCACGGAGGCGAGCCGTTTGGTGCTCGACTGGACCGCCATTGCGATGACGGCCGCTTCGGCAAACGCTGCAGCGGGCGCTTGGCGCATCAGCGCGAATGAAAGCCAGAGACAGAACGCGGCGAACGAAAACCGTCCGAGCACCATGCCGCGCAAGAGCGAGATGACGAAGTCAGGCCCGTGGGCGCGCTGCGACGATACCGACAGCACGATGCCGAGCAACGGGAACACCGCCAAGAGCCCGCTCCACTTCGCGCCGAGCATTCCCGACAGCGACGTGACGAGCAGCGTGAGCGCGGCTCCGGCCAGCATGCGGCCGATCAGGTCGCTGCGCGTGAGCGGCGCGCCCGCCGCGACACTTCTCGCGCGCGGCAGGAACGATTGACCGAACAAGACCGCTACCAACGCGACTGCCGCAGCCCAGGCCGGAGAGGCGGGCAACAGCGACAACGCGCAAGCCGAAACGAACCATGCAAGCAGACCGGAGCACAAGGCGAGGGGCCATGCACGCGTGCGGCAGGTCCATGCATAGGCGAAGTTGAATGCTTCGGACGCGAGGATTGCCGACAGCGAGAGTATCGCGGCGTGCGCGCCGAATAGCGGGCCGTGCTGGAGGACGAGCAGATAAAGAATCGGACCTGCGACGACAGGCAAGCCTGCGAGCCATCCGGCAATGGATGGCCCCCACCACTTTCCGGACGACGAGACGATCAACAGGAATGCCGGGACAAGCGTGAGCTTGAGAGCGAGCATGGTGGCATGCAGGTGGGATTAAAGACAGATTTTATAACGTGAGCGGTGAGTTCCGATTCGGCATGCTCGTGTCGGAGCAGCACTGCCAGCGTTAACCCTCGCTGCGATAGGCGCGTGTGACGTGCCGCTGCTGCCGGACGCGACGGCGATGAGCACCTTGGCGCTCTCCGCCGCCAATGTTCGCTAGCGATCATCCCCGCCATTTATCTCCCTGCTTTCAAGTCCATTCATACCAATGCGTGGGGCTGCGCACGGTTCTCGCATCCGGGACCGCCTAACGTAACTTCACGCAATGGGGGGGCAGTCCGCGTGATTCACTAGCGCTGCCAGATGAAACGAGTATGGGTCGACGAGGATCCAGGCAAGATAATTAGGATTTCAAAATGAATAAATATAACCGGGGATATAGGGGGCGGGTGCCGTTGAAAATGCTGGCGGTGCTGACAGTCAGTCTGCATGTGGCGGCGGCATACGCCCAGCAAGACGGCGGTACGACGGCCTACGCGGTGCCGGATCACGGCGTAATGATGGAGAGCCAGGCACAGCAGTCGGAAGCGCCCTCGACCGGGCAGAGTGCGGCGAGTGATTGCCCGTTAACCGGGGCGACAGATTGCCCGCGCAGGGACGTTGACCTGTCGTTGACGGATGAGACCTCGAGCGGATATGGCGATGACGTTTCATCCGGCAGCGATGCTGGAGGTGCCGGAGTGGCCGGCTTCGCGGGCAGCGGTGGCGGCGGACGCGGCACGGGCTCGGGAAGTCCGGGCACGGCGACGACCGGCGGTGACGGGGGGCACGGGGGCAATGGTGGCGCCGGCGTCGGATCCGGTGGGCCGGGTGCGGCAGGCAACACCCCCGGGGGTTCGGGCAACGGAAACGCTGGGAGTACCGGAAGCACCGGAAGCAAAGGCTCGGGCAATGGCGGTTCGGGTAGCGGCGGACAGGGCGCTGGTGGGCAAGGTGCCGGAGGAAGCGGTGCTGGCGGACAGGGCGCTGGCGGGCAAGGTGCCGGAGGAAGCGGTGCTGGCGGACAGGGCGCTGGTGGGCAAGGTGCCGGAGGAAGCGGTGCTGGCGGACAGGGCGCTGGTGGGCAAGGTGCCGGAGGAAGCGGTGCTGGCGGACAGGGCGCTGGTGGGCAAGGTGCGGGAGGAAGCGGTGCAGGTGGTCAGGGCACTGGTGGGCAAGGTGCGGGAGGAAGCGGTGCAGGTGGTCAGGGTAGTGGTGGGCAAGGTGCGGGAGGAAGCGGTGCAGGTGGTCAGGGTAGTGGTGGGCAAGGTGCTGGAGGAAGCGGTGCAGGCGGACAGGGCGGTGGCGGTCAGGGATCGGGCGGAAAAGGCTCAGGCGGCGAGGGTGCTGGTGGACAAGGTTCCGGAGGAAGCGGTGCTGGCGGTCAAGGCGCTGGTGGTCAGGGCTCCGGCGGAAAGGGCTCAGGCGGCCAAGGCGCCGGTGGACAAGGTTCCGGAGGAAGCGGTGCCGGTGGCCAGGGAGCTGGCGGTCAGGGATCGGGCGGAAAAGGCTCGGGCGGCGAGGGCGCTGGTGGACAAGGTTCCGGAGGAAGCGGTGCCGGTGGCAAGGGAGCTGGCGGTCAGGGATCGGGTGGAAAAGGCTCAGGCGGCGAAGGCGCTGGTGGTCAAGGTTCCGGAGGAAGTGGTGCCGGTGGCCAGGGAACTGGCGGTCAGGGATCGGGCGGAAAAGGCTCAGGTGGAAAAGGCTCAGGCGGCGAAGGCGCTGGTGGTCAAGGTTCCGGAGGAAGCGGTGCCGGTGGCCAGGGAGCTGGCGGTCAGGGATCGGGCGGAAAAGGCACGGGCGGAAAAGGCTCAGGCGGCGAAGGCGCTGGTGGTCAAGGTTCCGGTGGAAGTGGTGCAGGTGGTCAAGGCTCAAGCGGCAAGGGCTCAGGCGGCCAGGGCGGTGGCGGAAACGGTGGTCACGGCGGTAGCAACGGCTCTCACTAAAAACCCGTCAGTACCTCACGGACTCCAAAATAACTACAAGATAAATTCTCAATAGACGTTCGCGCCGACTTCACAGCGCACCGGGTTAGGGGGCGAAAGCCCCCTAACCCTCTCTCACGCGTTCTCGGCCAGAATTTGCCGGATGGCCTGCTCGAATGCTTCCACGGGCTGTCCGCCCGACACCAGATAGCGTTGATTGAAGATGATCGACGGCACCGACTGGATGCCCATCGCCTGGTGTTCCCGTTCTTCCGCGCGAACCTCGTCGGCGTAGTCTCCGCTGCGGAGCACGTCGCGCGCCTTCGCGGCGTCGAGTCCGACCGATTGTGCGGCATCGACCAGCACGTCGTGGTTGCTCGGGTCCTTGCCGTCGGCGTGATAGGCGCGCATCAGCGCCAGCTTCAGCGGCAGCTGCTTGCCTTCGATGCCGGCCCAATGCAGCAAGCGATGCGCGTCGAAGGTGTTGTAGACGCGCGTGCGCGGGCCGAACGTGAAGCCGACGCTCGCGCCGCGATCGCGGATCATGGCCTGCGTCTCGGCGATCTGTGCAGGCGTGCGTCCGTATTTCTTGCCGAGATAGTCGACCACGTCCTCGCCGCCTGGCCCCATCTGCGGATTCAGCTCGAACGGGTGCATGACGACCTGCGCGTCGACTTCATTGCCGAGGCGCGACAGCGCGAGCTGGAGCGAGGATAGGCCGATAGCGCACCACGGGCATGCGATATCGGAGACAAAATCGATTCTGAGCGGTTGTGTCATGGCTTTCCTGATGGCAATAACCTGTTGCGCGGCACGCCTTTGCATGCGAGCGGCAGGGTCCGAAAGGGTAGCGTGAATCGCCGTTGCTTGCAGGAGCTGCAACAGGTCTACCATATGCGGGCAACTGTCCGCGAGCGGCGCGTCAACTTCACGCGAATGGCTCGCGCAACGCCATGCATACGATGTAGCAGCGAAGGAGAGTTCCATGACTCAACGCTTCGAAGCAATCATCATCGGCACCGGACAATCCGGCCCGCCGCTCGCCGCGCGGTTGTCCGGCGCGGGCATGAAGGTAGCCATCGTCGAGCGCTCGCAGTTCGGCGGCACTTGCGTGAACACGGGCTGCATCCCCACCAAGACGTTGATCGCCAGCGCCTATGCGGCCCGCTTGGCTCAGCGGGCCGACGAGTACGGCGTGGTGATCGGCGGGCCGGTCACGGTCGACATGAAGAAGGTGAAGGCTCGCAAGGACCAGATCTCCGGGCGCTCGAGCCGCAACGTGGAGAAGTGGGTCCGCGGCCTCGCGAACTGCACGGTCTACCAGGGCCACGCCCGCTTCGAAAGCGCGCATGCCGTGCGAGTCGGCGACGAGCTGCTGGAGGCGGAGCGGATCTTCATCGACGTCGGCGGGCGTGCGCTGGTTCCGCCGATGCCCGGCCTGGACCAGGTTCCCTATCTCACCAGCTCGAGCATGCTGGACGTGGACTTCCTGCCGGAGCACTTGATTGTCGTCGGCGGCAGCTACGTGGGTCTCGAGTTCGGTCAGATGTACCGGCGCTTCGGGTCGCGGGTGACGATCGTCGAGAAAGGCCCGCGCCTGATCGGGCGCGAGGACGAGGACGTGTCGCAGGCGGTCAAGGAAATCCTCGAAAGCGAGGGCATCGACGTTCAACTCGACGCCAACTGCCTGAGCGCGCGACGCGATGGAGACAACGTGGTCGTCGGGCTGGATTGCGCCACGGGGGCGCGTGAAGCCGCGGGCTCGCATCTGCTGCTCGCCGTCGGGCGCGTGCCGAACACCGGCGATCTCGGCTTGGACCGCGCCGGCGTCGAGACGGACGCGCGTGGCTACATCAAGGTCGACGAGCAATTGCGCACGAATGTCCCCGGCATCTGGGCGATGGGCGATTGCAACGGTCGCGGCGGGTTCACGCATACGTCGTACCACGACCATGAGATCGTTGCGGCAAACCTTCTCGACGACGACCCGCGCCAAGTGTCGGACCGCATCACGGCCTACGCCATGTTCATCGATCCGCCGCTTGGCCGTGTCGGCATGACGCAAGCCGAGGCGATGCAATCGGGACGCAAGCTGCTGGTCGGAACGCGCCCGATGACGCGCGTCGGACGCGCCGTGGAAAAAGGCGAGAGCCAGGGCTTCATGAAGGCGATCGTCGACGCGGATACCGGGGCCATACTCGGCGCCTCGATCCTGGGCGTGACGGGCGACGAAGTCGTTCATGCGCTGCTCGACGTGATGTATGCAAAGGCGCCCTACACGACGATCAGCCGCGCGGTGCACATCCATCCGACCGTGTCGGAACTGGTGCCGACGCTGCTCCAGGATCTGCATCCGCTGAATTGACGAGGGATAGGTCGAAGGGGATCGAATCCATGCACACGTTTTCCTTCAGCGAAGACGGCAGCGCCTTTCTGCTCGACGGCCGCCCGTTTCAGATCCGTAGCGGCGAGCTGCATCCGGCGCGCATCCCCTTCGAATATTGGCGGCATCGCATCCGGATGACGAAGGCGATGGGCATGAACACCATCGCGCTCTACGTCATGTGGAATTACCACGAGACGAGTCCCGGCCGCTTCGACTTCCACAGCGAGAACCGCGACATCGAAGCGTTCATCCGCCTGTGCCAGTCGGAGGGAATGTGGGTGCTGCTGCGGCCTGGCCCGTACGTCTGCGCTGAATGGGACTTGGGCGGCCTCCCTTCCTATCTGTTGAGCTACCCCGGCATCCAGCTCAGGACCGATTCGGCCCATGATCCGCGCTACATGTCGGCGGTCGCGCGCTACATCGGCGAACTGACCCCGCGCGTGAAGCCGCTGATGGCGTGCAATGGCGGCCCGGTCCTGATGATCCAGATCGAGAACGAGTTCGGCTCGTATGCCGGCAACCCGGCTTACCTCGAGGAAATCCGGCAACTCTGGCTGGATGGCGGCATCGAAGGCCCGTTCTATACCGAAGACGGCATCGCTCAACTGCGTGAGAATCGCTCGACCATAACAGGCGGCGCGATTGCGTTGAGCAACGGCGACGCCGCGCAAATCGCGGCGGCAAGGCAGGCATTTCCGGAGGTTCCGGTCATGGCGGGCGAGGTTTATCCGGGCTGGCTCACGCATTGGGGCGATGCGGCGCTGCAGGGCGCCAGCGTCGATATTTCCGGCACGCTCGATGCGCTGATGCAGCAGGGCCTCTCGTTCAATCTCTACGTCATTCATGGCGGCACGAGCTTCGGTTTCTACGCGGGGGCCAACGTCGACCCCGATTCCGGCGTCTACCAGCCCGACATCACGAGCTACGACTACGCGGCGCCCGTCAGCGAGCAAGGCGTGGCGACGCCGAAATACATGACGTACCGCAGCATCATTGCGCGATACCTGTCGGCGCCGCAGCCCGAGGCGCCCGAGCCCATCGCGACGATCGAGCGCCGCGGGGACAGGGCCTTGATGCCGGAGCCCTACGCGTCCGTTTGGGACAATCTGCCCGCCGCGCTTCCCGTCGAGCAGAGCCTCGATCCGCAGCCCTTCGAGGCATATGGACAGTCGTTCGGCTTCGTGCTTTACCGCAAGACGCTGCAGGACGGACGCGGCGGCGTGTTGCGAATCGGCGATGTCCACGATTACGCGGCTGTTTTCTCAGGCGGGCAATACGTGGGCGGCGTATCGCGGGCGCTCGTGCCGGCGCGCTCCGCACAGTCTTTGCATGTGGTTCACGATGCGCCGCTCGTGCTTCCGTCGAAAGCCGGTGCGGCAGCGCTGGAAATCCTCGTGGAAGCGATGGGACGCGTCAACTACGGTCACGCGATGATCGACCGCAAGGGCATCCTGGGGCCTATCACGCTGGAGGATTCGACGGGCGCGAGCGAAGTTCTCACGGGGTGGGAGGTGTTCCCGTTGCCGATGGACGAGGCTTTCATCGGCAACCTGCGGGCCGTCTGCTCGAACCCGGACAGGCCCGGGATGTTCTTTCGGGCGATGGTGTCGCTCGATGCGCTCGGCGACACCTATCTCGACATGAGTTGCTGGACGAAGGGCGTTGTCTGGGTCAACGGCCGCAATCTTGGCCGCTACTGGAACATCGGCCCGCAAACGCGCTTGTTTTGTCCCGCGCCGTGGCTCAAGCAGGGCGAGAACGTGGTCATCGTCTTCGACTTGCACCAGACGGAGGCCAGGCCGATTGAACTCGCGCGCACGTTGTCAGGCTGATGTGCGCGGCTCAGTCCTCCATGCCGGGAACAGGCAGCAGTTCCAGCGTGAGCACTTCGAATGGCGCGAGCGGAACGGTCTGCGGCTGGTCCGCATCGAGAACCCCGGGAACATTCACGGCTTGCTCTTGCCAAGGGCAGTGCGCACGAAATCGCTTGTCGAAACCGGCGGGCAATTCCAGGCTCCGGCGCAAGTCGAGATCGAATCGCTGCTCGCGATTGGCGGGATTGCGCAGCGTGACGATCGCTTTTTCGGGTGACCACGCCGCCCACCCATAGATGTCGAGCGCATCCGGCGCGCCGCCGATCCAATGGCTGTCCCGCAGCACGCTCGCATTCGCGCGCGCCCACTTCGCCGACTCCGCCAGCACGTCCCAATCGCGCGCGCCCAGCAGGGACGGCGTGACGTACAACTCCTGCAACTGCGTCCCGCTGCCGAAATACGAACGGACTTCGTGGACGAAATCGTCGCCCGAGCTGTCGCTCAAGCGCGGATTCTCCCGCGCGCGGATGATGCCGTGGAGCATCAGCGAATTGAGCGGAAACAGCGGGCTTTCGCGCACGACGTTGCGATAGGTCTGCGCGTCGCGGTACGTGATCCAGCGCTCGCGATTGCTGCCCACGCCGGCCAGGCCGTCGTCGACGCCGCCGCGCCAGATGGTATCGGCGTAGCGCAGCCAGAACGGCGAGGGCAGGGTGCCGGTGGAGAGGTTGATGAAGGTCTCGGGCTTGGCGCGGCGGATATCGTCGATCAATTCGATCGCGGCGTCCCAATCGCTGTTGTAGGCGCTGCGGGGGAACACCCGGTTGGCGTTGCCGGTGCCGTCGAACTTGAACTGGTTGACGCCGTGCACGCTGAGCAGGTCCATGACGACGTCGTGGAAGCGGCCGTAGTAGTTCGGCCCCGATAACGCCAGGCCGTCGTCGACCGTTTCGTATCCGGCGGCGCGTCCGCGCGCGACGCGTTCCTCCCGCGGCCCGCAGTAGCCGCCCCACGGCGACAGCCACACCCCGGGCGCCGCGCCGTACCGGGCGGCGGCCTCGCGCAGCGGCGCGAAGCCGCGCGGAAAGTGCTCGCTGAAGCGCCAACTGCCGCTGTAGTCGTCCCAGCCGTCGTCGAACAGGAACGAGTCGATCTGCACGCCGCGCTTGTCGTGCAATTCCCGGCCTAGCGTGTCGATGCGCTCGAGCGCTTGCGCTTCCGTATAGCGGGTGAGGTAGCCGATGTCGTACCACGAGTTGTAGTGGAGGAACGGGCGGTACGGATGCGCGCGCTCGCGTTCGAGATACGCCGAGAAATCGCGGCGCAACTGGCCTTGCCGAGCCACGCCTGCCACCGCCGAGTAGGCGAGCGTTTTCCCTTTTTCCAGCGGCAAGGCTCTCGCCACCGTGAAGCGGACCATGCCGTCGCGCGCTTCGCTCACAGACATGGGAAGCTCGAAGCCCAGGTAGAGATCCTCCGTCGCCGTCACCACAGGCGTTCCAGGCAATGCGCTGGTCTTCCGCGCACCGGCTGCCTCGGTCCGCAGCATCGAAACGGCGACGATGGGCTCGTCCCGCACGAGCGCGGTGATGGCCACGCGTTCGCGCAGATAGGGGGAGCCCTCGCGCTGCTCGATGCTCCATTCCACGCGCAAGCGGCCCTCTTCGTCGCGCAGGAGGGCGCTCACGCGCCTGCCGGCGATGCGTTCGGCGAGCCGCGCCGCGCGCGGATCGGCCGCCAGTGCTTCGTCGCGCAAAGGTGCCAGCAGCGTCAGGCCGGCGACGCCTAGCGTGCGCCCATCTGCGAACGTCAGCGCGAAGGGCTCGGACACCGCCAGCGTCCGCCCATGCGCGCGGTCGACGACGGCGAACGCGCCCAGCCGCCCGTCTTCCAGCGCCCACGTCAACGCTATGGCGGCGTTGCCGAAGCTGCAGCGGCCGCCGTCGCTCGTTTGCAACTCGGGCATGCCCGGGTGGGTGAGCGCGGCTTCCTCGTTGAGCATGATGTCGGCGGTCCGTGGGCGAATTGTCATCTTGGACGGGCCGCGCATCGGACAGCGCGCCCGCATGGAATAATAAGCAATTATTCGGACAGGCCCGGCAACGTCCGTGCTTCATCAAGACATCGTGAAAAACCTCGTAGTCTCCATCGATCAGCTCGACAAATTCGACGAGATCGTCGACGTCCGCACGCCGCTCGAATACGCCGAAGACCACGTGCCCGGCGCCATCAACGCACCGGTGCTCAGCAACGAGGAGCGCGTGATCGTCGGCACGCTGTACAAGAGCTCGCCGTTCGAAGCCACCCGGCTCGGCGCGGCGATGGTGGCGCGCAACATCGCGCACCACCTCGATACGGTCTTCGCCGACCGTCCGCGCAACTGGCGTCCGCTCATCTACTGCTGGCGCGGCGGCAAGCGCTCAGGCTCGATGACCACGTGGTTCAACATGATCGGCTGGCAGGCGCGCCAGCTCGACGGCGGTTACAAGTCGTACCGGCAGCGCGTGCTCGAAGAGCTCGAGCGCTTACCGCCGCGGCTCAGCTACATCGCACTCACCGGACACACCGGCACGGGCAAGACGCGTCTCCTGCATGCGCTCTCGGAAGCGGGCGCGCAGGTGCTCGATCTCGAAGGGCTGGCCCGGCACCGCGGCTCGCTGCTCGGCGCGCTGCCCGATTCGTCGCAGCCCACCCAGAAAGCCTTCGATACAGCGCTGGCCGCCGCGCTGTCGAAGCTCGACGCCAGCCGTCCCGTGTTCATCGAGGCGGAGAGCCGCCGCATCGGCAACATTACGCTGCCGCTCACGCTGCTCGATGCGTTCCACGCGGGCCGCTGCGTCCGGGTGACGGCGCCGCTCGAGGCGCGCGTGGCGTTCTTGCTGGCCGACTACGGGCATCTGTTCGACACGCCGCAATTTTTCAAGGACCAGCTCGCGTACCTGATCGGACTGCACAGCAGGCAAACCGTCGCGCACTGGCATGCGCTCATCGACAGCGGCGAGCGCGCACAGCTCTTCACGGAGCTGGTCGAGCAGCATTACGATCCGGCCTACGCGCGCAGCAGCCAGCGCTCGTTCACCCGGATCGGCGAGGCGCTGCCGTTCGGCTTCGATCCGTGCGCGGCCGAACCGCTTGCGCAGGCGCGCGAGTTGATCGCGTTGGTCGCGGCGGCGCAGAGCCCGGCGCCGGACCTGTCCGCAGGCAAACCGATGCATGAAGAGCAAGCGCCTGCGGCGCAGGACGCTTCCCGCATTCGCTGACCCTTTCGAACCTACCGACAAGAGACCATGGAATCCTTTTTTCCGACGCAGCGCCGCCCCAATTCCGCGCTCGCCATCGCGTTGTTTGCGCTGATCGCGGTGGCGGGCCTCTACTACGTCAAGTGGTCGCCGTACTATCACCGCGCGTTTGTCGCCGCCGATACGCATTCGATCGGCCATTCGATCCTGACCGGCGCGCAGGCGTCGCCGCCCGCGGCCTCGTGGCATGCGGCGCTCGATTATGCGAGCGCCTACGCGAAGGCGATCTGGCAGGCGCTGGTGCTTGGGCTGCTGCTCGGCTCGGCCGTGCAAACGCTCCTGCCCGCGCATTGGGTGGCGCGCGTGCTCGGCAGCACCGGCCTGCGCAGCGTCGCCGCCGGCGGTCTGCTCGCGCTGCCAGGCATGATGTGCACCTGCTGCGCGGCGCCCGTGGTGGTGGGCTTGCGGGCGCGGCAGGCCTCGCCGGGCGCGGCCGTGGCGTTCTGGCTCGGCAATTCGGTGCTCAATCCGGCGACGCTGGTCTTCATGGGCTTCGTGCTCGGCTGGCACTGGACCGCGCTGCGGCTGGCGCTCGGCGCGCTGCTCGTGTTCGGCGGCGGCTGGCTAGTCAACCGGCACGCGACGTCCGCCGAGCGTTCCGCCGCGCTCGCGCAGCTCGATGCGTTCGCCGAGGCCGCGTCGCACCAGGGCAACCGGTTCGCGCGCTGGCTGAAGCTGCTCGCGCAGATGGCGCTGCGCCTCGTGCCCGAATACGTGGTGCTCGTGCTGCTGCTCGGCGCGGCGCGCGCGTGGCTGTTCCCGCACGTCGGGCCGGAAGTCGACGACGCGCTCGGGTGGATCGTTGCGTTTGCGATCGCCGGCACGCTGTTCGTGATTCCGACCGCCGGCGAAGTGCCGATCGTGCAGGCGATGCTGTCCTTCGGCGTGGCGGCGGGGCCCGCCGCCGCGCTCTTGATGACGCTGCCTCCCATCAGCGTGCCGTCGCTCGCGATGACAGCGCGCGCGCTGGGCGTGCGAGTCCAGGCGCTGCTGGTGCTGATGGTGGTGGCGACGGGCGTCGTCGGCGGCCTCGCCGCCGTTGCACTCCATTTTTGAATCGCGTCTGATTCGACTCAGGGCTTGTCATGAACTCCACTTCATCGAACCACGGCGCGGCGCCGCGCCTGACCGAGCTGTCCCACGGCGGCGGCTGCGGCTGCAAGATCGCGCCCGGCGTGCTGGCCGAACTGCTCAAGCGGGCCGCGCCGATGCCGGCCTTTCCGGATCTGCTGGTCGGCACCGAGACCGCCGATGACGCCGCCGTCTATCGCCTCAACGACGAGCAGGCGATCGTCGCGACCACCGATTTCTTCATGCCGATCGTCGACGACCCCTACGACTTCGGCCGCATCGCCGCGACCAACGCGCTCTCCGACATCTACGCGATGGGCGGCAAGCCGCTCTTCGCGCTGGCGCTGGTCGGGATGCCGATCAACGTGCTGCCGCACGAGACCATCGCCCGGATTCTCGAAGGCGGCGAGTCGGTGTGCGCGGAAGCGGGGATTCCCGTGGCCGGGGGGCATTCGATCGATTCGGTCGAGCCGATTTACGGGCTCGCGGCCATCGGCGTCGTGGATCCGAAGCGCGTCGCGCGCAACGCCGGCGCGCGGGCCGGCGACGTGCTCGTGCTCGGCAAGCCGCTCGGCGTCGGCGTGCTGTCCGCGGCGCTGAAGAAGGGCAAGCTCGACGACGCGGGCTATGCGGCGATGATCGGCGCGACCACGCGCCTGAACCGCCCGGGCACGGCGCTCGCCGCGCTCGACGGCGTGCATGCGATGACCGACGTGACCGGCTTCGGCCTGCTCGGCCATCTGCTCGAACTGTGCCGGGGCGCGGGGCTCGGCGCACGCGTGGACTACGCGGCGCTGCCGTGGCTCGACCCGGCGCCGGAACTGGCGCGCGCCGGTCTCGTGACGGGCGCGTCGGCGCGCAATTGGACGAGCTATGGCGCAAGCGTCACGCTCGCCGGAAACTTGCCCGCCATTGCACAGGCGCTTCTGACCGACCCGCAGACCTCGGGCGGCCTGCTCGTCTCATGCGGCGCGGGCAGCGTGGATGCGGTGCTCGATTGCCTCCGGGACGGCGGCTTCGACCGCGCGGCCGTCATCGGCGCGATGACGGAGGGCGCGCCCCGCGTCACGGTCGAGTAGGCCGGAACGCCACTTTCGAGTTTCCCGCGATGTGCCGAGCCGTATGCCGCGTGATGAATGTCTGACGAAACGTGCTGCCGATATGAAAGCGTTTTCAATGAAACTCTCTGAAATCTCACATGTTGATATTTCCTGGGACCGGTTCTAAGATGCGGCTTCCTGACTGCTTCAGAACTTGTCTGTCTTTTCCTTGACCATGTCTTTCGAGCGCTTCGCGCACGCCGGCCAGTGGCGTGACGGGGCGTCAGCGAGATTCTTCTTCAGGAGCTGGATGATGACCTTGTTCACCCCCGAGCAATTCATGGCGATGCAGAAGGCCAACCTCGATACGGCGTTCACGCTCGCCAAGTCGGTCGCCGACGGTTTCGAAAAGCTGGCCGTACTGAATCTGCAACTGACCAAGTCGGTGCTGACCAGCGCGCAAGCGAGCCTGCTGCAAGGCCTGGGCGCGCCGCAAACGCCCGAGAGCGGCGCGCGGCAAGTCGAGCTCGCGGCCTCCATTCCCGCGCAGGCGCAATCCTACGGCCGTCAATTGGCCGACCTCGCGTCGGCCTCGATCGCCGAGTTCCTGAAGGTCGGCGAAGGGCAGACCGATGCCTACAACCGCCGCGTGCAGACCTTGGTCGAGGACCTCGCCAAGAACGCCCCGAGCGGATCCGAAGCCGCCATCGCCGCCTGGAAAGCGGCGATCACGACATCGAGCACGCTGATCGAAACCATCCGCAAGAACTGCGAGCAGGCGATGCATGCGACCGAATCGAATCTTGCCGCCATTGCGTCCACGCCGAATGCTGGCAGACGCGGCGCTGCCAAATAGTCTCTTTTGCAATCGAGCAGGCCAGCGGGACGCGAATCTGAAGCTGCAAACACCAACCAAGGAGCGCAGCAATGAGCACGTCGTGGTGGGGCATCGCAGGGGGCTCGGCGGCCCTCGTCATTGCGGCACTGAGCGTGGTCGTCCACTATCGCCGCGAGCATCGGCGGCAAGCGTTGATGAGGAATCTCGATCACCACGATTGGTGGTATCGGGCGGTGCCCCGGCGCTGACCCAATCGATCGCAGCAACGGCAATGGCGCGCCGAAACGTGTATCGCCGTTTCGGCGCGCTGCTGGTCGCTAGGGCGTTTCTCGCTTGACGATTTCCGCAACGGCATCGAGCGTGCGCCGCACGTCGTCGGCCGTCGTGCGCCAGTTGCAGACGGAGATGCGCATCGCGCGCCGTCCGCGCCACGTCGTGCCGCCGAACCACGCGATGCCCGATGCCTGGATCGCGGCGATCGTGGCGTCGGTGCGCGCGTCGTGTGCGCCGTCGCGATCGAGAAAACGCACGAGCCCTTGGTTGATCCGCGGACGCGCCAGCACCTCGACACCGGGCAGTGCGCCGAGGCCGCCGGTCAATTGCGCCGCGAGATCGCAGCAGCGCGCCACCATCTCGCCGATCCCGTCGCGGCCCAGCGCGCGAATCGCCGCGTAGCAGGCGACGGCGCGTCCGCGCCGCGACCACTCGGGGTTCCAGTCGCGCTGCTCGCGCACGCCTTGCGACGCGGCGGAATAGCTGGTCTCCATCGTGAACACCGCGCGGTGCGCCTCCGGGTCGGCGACAAACACGAAGCCGTTGTCGAACGGCAGGTTCAGCCACTTGTGTCCATCGGTCGCCCATGAGTCGGCGCGCTCGACGCCGGCGAGATGATGGCGATGACGCTCGCTCGTTGCGGCCCACAAGCCGAACGCGCCGTCCACGTGCACCCATGCGCCTGATGCATGCGCGAGCGCGCAGGCTTCGCCGAATGCGTCGAAAGCGCCTGTGTTGAGGTCGCCCGCTTGCAGGCAGACGACGGTGGGGCGATCGGATTCGCGCAAGGCGGTGGCGAGCGGGTCGAGTTCGAGCGCACCGTCGCCGCCGACCGGCAGCAGCGTGATTGCATCGGTGCCGATGCCGAGCAAGCGCGCCGAGCGCACGATCGATTCGTGACGGTTCTCGCTCATCAGGAGACGCAGCGGCGGCGCGCCGTAGAGACCTTGCCGCTCCACATCGATGCCGCGCGCGGCCAGCAGCTTGTGGCGCGCGGCCGCGAGCGCCGTGGTGTGGGCCATCTGGCAGCCGGTCACGAAGGCGAACGATGCCGTTGCCGGCAGGCCGAGCAATTCCTTCAGCCACGCGCCGCAGATCTCCTCGATCACGGCCTCGGCGGGCGAGCACGCGACGGATGCCGCGTTCTGGTCCCAGGTCGACGTGAGCCAGTCCGCAGCGAGCGCGACGGGCAGCGTGCCGCCGATCACCCAGCCGAAGAAGCGTCCGCCGGTCGAGCCGAGCAGGCCGCCTTCGGTGTTGGCGACCAATGCGTCGATGACGCCGGCGGGGTCGCTCGGGCCGGCGGGCAGTGCGCCGCCGAGGCGCTGACGCAATTCGCCGGCGGTCACGGTGGCGTGTACTGGGCGCTCGTTCAGTTGGTCCAAATAGCGTTGTGCATGCGCGGCTGCGCGCGCGAGGACGTCGTGGTCGTTCATGAATGAAGGGGCGGCAAAGGATAGGAGTGAATTCGCCGGTTGCCGGAGAAATCAATTTTGCTAAAGTCCGGCAATCGACGCACTGAAGTGCAGTGTCGATATTTAAGGCCGGATTGGTTTCAGCGTACAAGCAACTATTCTTGCTGTTCAATTAAGAGAATCTACATTCATGACTGTCCGGCCAAGCCTCTATGCGCTGCGCTGTTTCGTTACCGTCTGCCGGTATTCGAGCGTCAAGCTCGCGGCGCAGGAACTGCATGTCACGCCGGCGGCGGTGAGCCAGCAGCTGTCGAATCTCGAAGACAGCATGGGCATCAAGCTGTTGGAGCGCGCGGCGCGCGGCGTCGCGCCCACTGAGCGAGGCGAACGGTATTTCATGACGTTGCGCGGCGCCTTCGCGCAGATCGACGATGCGACGCGGATGCTGATCCGCGAATCCCGCTCGAACCTCACGGTCAGCTGCACATCGGGTTTCGCCATGCAATGGCTGTTGCCGCGGCTTGCACGGTTTCATGATGCGTGCCCGGATATCGACGTGCGGATCAGCACGTCCGACCGGCTCGTCGATTTTGCGCGGGACGATGTCGATTTCGCCATCCGCCACGGGTTGGGGAACTACGCCAATCTGATATCGGAAAAGCTGGTCGGCGACGACATGTTTCCCGTATGCAGCCCGTCGCTGATCCGGCGAAGAAAATTGCGCCGCCCGCAGCAATTGAGCGGATTGACGTTGCTGCACGACGCGCATCGTCAGGATTGGCGGTTGTGGCTTCAGGCCGCCGATGCGGAGGAGGTCGAGTGGGATCGCGGCCCGGTGTTCGTCGATTCCAACGGTGTCGTCGAAGCGGCGCTGCACGGCCACGGCGTGGCGCTCGCGCGCAAGTCGCTGATCGCGGACGAATTGCGAGAGGGCAGGCTCGTTCTGTTGTTCGCGGATTCGATCGAGCCGCCGATCAGCTACTACCTCGTGTATCCGGCAGGCGTGGCGCTGCCGCAAAAGAGCGCTGCATTTCGAGCGTGGCTTCATCGGGAGGCGGCGGCATAGCGCCCGCGTTCACTCCCCGATCAGCTTCAACCCCGCCGGCAGCGATTCGCCGAACACGCGGCCGGTGTCGGCTTCGTCGAGCGTCACGGTTGCTTGGACCATCGCGATCCACGACGGCGACGCGCCGATCGCCTCCAGCCGCCGCACGACGGTCTCGCGCGCCGTCTGAGGGAGGTCGCGCGAACGGTCGCCCGTCATGCGCGCGATCTGGGCGGCGGCGAATGCGGCCGTGTCGACCTTCTTCCAGTCGAGCGCGAGAATCGCGTCGAGCCAGGAACCGGCGGCCTCGGGCGGCACGACCGTGTGCGCGCTGCCGTAGAACGGCCGGCGCGCGCCGATGCGGCCGATGGCCCACCAGTTCTGCTGGTTCTCCGTCGACTTCTGCAATTGCGCGAGCAAGCGTTCGGCGATCTCGACTTTGCGATCGATCGCGATGCGCTCCAGTGATGCCGAGAGCCGGACCATGTCGGCAAAACCCACTTTCGCGGGGTCGAAAGGCGACTTGTGGCGCTTCGCGCCGGCGGTCTCGCGCAGGTAGTCCATTGCTTCGAGCAGGCGCAGCTGCTCCTCTTCACCGAGTCCGCCGGCCGCGCGCCGCCAGAGCGTCCACCACTCCGACCACACCTGGCTTTCGTTGATGTACTGGATGCCGTCGTCGAACAGCGACCACAGCTGCTCGACGCGCCATTCGTCGAGCGGGTAGCCGAAGCCCGGACGCACGCAATAGCCCGCGAGGTTCAGCCACAGGCGTTCGTGGTCCGCCGAGCGGCGGCGCCGGCGCGCGCGCTCCCACAGTGCGCCGAACAGCTCGCGAAGCAGGGCGCTGTCCCAGGATTCGCGCGCGCCCAAGGTCTGCTCGAGTTGCGCGCGCAGACGCTTCACGTCCTTGGCCGCGACGTCGTGGGAACGCGAGCCGAAGATGCGGTCGATCTGCTCGATCGCGTCTTTCAGCGCGGGATGGGCCGTGGTTTCCAACGAGGACGGTGCGCCGCCTTGGGCATCGTCGCGCCGCAATTGGAATTCGAGCAGCCAGCGCTGGGACGCGCCGGCGGTCTCGATGCAGTGCACTTGCAGCGTGCCGACCTCGGTAAGCGCCGTGGCGAGCTGGACCGGCGTTTCGCCGGGGCCGCTCGCGCCGCGCGGCTGGACCACGGTGGCGATCGGCGGCAGGCGGACGAAATCGCTCGAGTCGAGATCGGCCAGGTCGCCTGGCCGATACGGGGCGTCGGCGACGGACGACGCCAGGTGAAAGCGCACCGGCGAGCCGAGCCGCAATGCGAACGTGCGGTCGGCGAGGTGGATCTCCTGGCCTTCTTCGGTGCCGCGCGGCAGGAGGCAGACGCCGTGCGGGGTGTCCTTGCCGTCGTCGTCGAGCACGAGGAAGTAGCTGCGCGCCGAGCCCCCGCCGATGCGCGGCGCGCTGCCTGCTCTTGCGAGCGCATAGGCGACCGCGCCGCGCGCGACGGCGACATCGGGGTTGGCGTTTTGCAGCACGTTGAGCGGCGCGCCGCGCCACGCGCCGAGCGTATCCGCTAGACGCCGCTCCAAGGCGTGTGCGCGGAACACGCCGCCGTTGAGCAGGAGCGTATCGGGCATCGGCAACGCGCTGTTGCCTTCCGTCTCCTGGATGCCCAGCGCATTGCGCGCTTGGGCCGCGTGCTGGCTCAGAAATGCCGCGACGTGGCGCGTGATCGCCGGATCGCTCGCGTAAGGCAGGCCGAACTCGACGATGGCGCCGCGCGCGCGCCGCGGACGCTCGCTCGCATCGACCATCGGAAAGAAGCCGTCGACGATCAGCCGCTCGGCTTCCTGCCGCGTCACGTCGGCCGAGCGCGCGCCGCCGATCAGCCTCGCCCCCGAGCCGAGCAGGGTGATCGAGGTGGAGTCCGGGGCGCGCGCATCGAGCAGTTGCTCTTTCGCGGCGCGGCAACGCTCGACGAGCTGCGACAGGCTTGCCGCCGACAGCTTCTGGTCCTTGTCGCCTGCGGCGAGGCGCGTCTCGACGAGATGCGCGAGCGCGAGGTCCATGTTGTCGCCGCCGAGCATCAGGTGATTGCCGACGCCGATCCGCGTCAACTGCGGCTCGCCGTTCTCGACTCGGACCTTGACGAGCGTGAGGTCGGTCGTGCCGCCGCCGACGTCGCAGATCAGCACGAGACGGGTTTCTCCAAGCTCGGTGGCGAGCGTATCGCGATGATGGAACAGCCAGTCGTAGAACGCCGCCTGCGGCTCTTCGAGCAGGCGCAAGGCGGGCAGCTTCGCGATGCGCGCGGCTTCGAGCGTCAGCGCGCGCGCGCCCTCGTCGAACGACGCTGGCACGGTGAGCACCACCTCCTGGTCTTCGAGCCGCGCTTGCGGGAAGCGGTGGTTCCACGCCTCGCGCACGTGGGCCAGATAGCTCGCGCTTGCCGTCACGGGCGATACCTTGACGATGCCTTCGTCGGCGCCCCAGGGCAGGATCGGCGCGAGACGGTCGACCGAAGCGTGCGACAGCCAGCTCTTCGCGCTCGCGACAAGCCTGCCCGGCACCTGCGCGCCGAGCGCGCGGGCGAGGCGGCCGATCACGGCGGGCTGGGGCGAAGCGAGGTCCGCTTCCGGTTGCCAGGGCAACGTCAGCGAGTCCGCGTTCAATTCGCTTTCAGCCGCGTGATAGCGGACCGACGGCAGCATCGGCCGCGCCGCGACTTCGCCGACGCCCACCAGCTGCTCGATATCGAAGACGCGGATCTCGTTGCCGCCCGCCTCGGCATAAGCGACGACGGTATTGCTCGTGCCTAGATCGATCCCGACGATGTACTGCTTCATTGCTTCCAATTGCTTAGACTCGCTGACAAAACTGGCTTTGGGGTTTTTTGTTCTTGCCGTTTGGGTTTTCGTGCAACTTTGAATTCGCGGCGGTGCGTATAGTCCGTCCCTCCCCGGGACCGGGGTCACTTTGGTCTTGCCCAAAGTAACCAAAGGCGTGTCCTGGGCGGACGGCCTGGCCCGGAGGCACTCAGTGCTGTTGGCGATAGCGGTCGAGGGGCTACCGCTATCGCTCGCCGCACGTCCCGTTAGCACGTGGCACGGAATTGCTCAGATTCGAATCAAATCAATACTGATGGCCAGGCAAGGTCCGAAGACCCTTGTCTTGCGATGCGGCGCATGCTCCTGTGCTCACATCCAATCGCAGGCAACGTGGGGCGCGGCCAAACCGCTGTCTTCCATTTGTTTCGTCGCAAGGCCATTCGGTGCCGCGTGCTAACGGGACGCGCGGCGAGCGGTGACGCTTGCCCTAGACCGCTATCGCTGGCAGGACTGAGTGCTAACGGGCCAGGCCGTCCGCCCAGGACACGCCTTTGGTTACTTTGGGCAAGACCAAAGTGACCCCGGTCCCGGGGAGGGACGGACTATACGGACCGCCGCGATATCAAAGTTTTCACGAAAACCCAAACTTTTCACGAAAACCCAAACGGCAANGATGCGGCGCAGGCAAATCGAACTCTTCAATTTGTTTCGTTGCAAGGCCATTCGGTGCCACGTGCGAACGGGCCGCGCGGCGAGCGGTGACGCTTGCCCTAGACCGCTATCGCTGGCAGGACTGAGTGCTAACGGGCCAGGCCGTCCGCCCAGGACACGCCTTTGGTTACTTTGGGCAAGACCAAAGTGACCCCGGTCCCGGGGAGGGACGGACCATACGGACCGCCGCGAATTCAAGTTTTACGAAAACCCAAGTTTTACGAAAACCCAAAATTTCAAGTTTTACGAAAACCCAAAATCCGCGATCCTTCACTTCAACCGACAGCCATTGATACCGAGCCTCAGTCGCTCACGCCACCGCGCACATCGAACTCGACCTTCCAGCGCTCGCCCGTGCCGCGCGGCACGGCTTCGAGCTCGAGCGTCCCGGCTTCGGTCACGCGGGCATGGAGCTTGACCGGCACGATCTCGCCGGGCGTGCGGCCTTCGGTCGGCAGCGTGGCCTGGATCTCTTCGAGTTCCTGAAGCTCGTCGGGCTGCCAGAAGTCGAGCAACGCGCCGACCTGATCCTGGCGCCGCACTGACGAGCCGAAGAAGCGGAAGTGCACCGGCTCGCCGACGACCAGTCCGAACTCCTGCGCCGGCAGTTCGGCTTCGGTGCCTTCCTCCATCCCGAACGGCGCGACGCAGAGCGCCTGGATCGGCGGCTCGAGCCCCGGCACCGCGGGCATCGCCGATTCGATCGCGATGTAGTACGCACGCGCCGTGCCGCCGCGAATCCGCACGCCTTGGCCGCGCCGCACATAGCCGTAATAAGCGGCGCCGCGCGCGACGGCGAGATCGAGGTCCGCGCCTTCGAGCAGCCGCGCGGCCGGCGCGCCTTCGGCGGAAAGCCAATCGTTGAGCGTCCGCATGACACGCTCGACGAGCAGCGGCGACTTGAACACGCCGCCGTTGAACAGCACCGCGGTGGGGTGCAGGAACGTCGCGCCTGCCGCGGCTTGAACCTGGACACCTTCGAGATCCGCGAGCGCGCCCACCTGGCGCGCGAGGAAGGCCGCGAGATGGCGCGTCACGGCGGCATCCTGCGCATAGGGCAGGCCCAGCTGCGTCAAGCCCGCGCGCGTCCGGCTCACGGGCCGCGCCGAGCTTTCGGCTTGCGGGAAGAAGCCTTCGAGAATCGTCAGCGTGAGTTCGGCGCGCGTGAGCTCGGTGCGGATCGAGCCGCCGATCAGCTTGGAGCCGCGGCTCGGCACGACGAGCGGCGCGGCGTCGAGATCGTCACGCGTGAGCAGCGTTTCCTTCGCGGCGCGGCACGCGTAGGTGAGGGCGCGCAGCTGCCACGGGTCGGCCTGCGTGCCGAGCGCAGCCAGCTTGCGCGCGACGACGTGGGCCAGCGCGAGATCCATGTTGTCGCCGCCAAGCAGGATGTGCTCGCCGACGGCCACGCGATGCAGTTCGAGGTTGCCCTCGCGCTCGACGACAGCGATCAGCGACAAGTCAGTCGTGCCGCCGCCGACGTCGACGACGAGGATGATGTCGCCGACCTTCACCTGCTTGCGCCACTGGCCGTTGCTCTTCTGGATCCAGCTGTAGAGCGCGGCTTGCGGCTCTTCGAGCAGCGTCATGCGCGCATAGCCGGCCGCCTGCGCGGCTTCCGCGGTCAGCTCGCGTGCAGCCGGATCGAACGAGGCCGGGATCGTGACGGTGATGTCCTGGTCGGCGAACGGCGCGTCGGGGTGCGCGTGGTCCCAGGCTTCGCGCAGGTGGGTGAGGTAGCGGATCGACGCTTCGAGCGGCGACACGCGTGCGACTTCCTCGGGCGCGTCGTTCGGCAGGATCGCCGCGCGGCGATCGACGCCCGGATGGCAGAGCCAGCTCTTCGCGCTCGAGACGAGGCGGATCGGCGTGGCCGCGCCGCGGCTGCGCGCGAGCTCGCCGACCGCGAAGCCGCGCTCCGCCGTCCACGGCAGGCTCAGGTCGCCGGGCGCGAGCTCGTTGGCGTGCGGCAGGTAGAGGAACGAGGGCAGCAGGTCGAGCGAGCCGGTCGCGCCCGGAGCCGTGAGCTGGGAGATCGGCAGCACTTGCTGAGCGGTCTTGTCGCCGTCGCTCGCGGCGACGTCGACATAGGAAAGCGCGCAGTGGGTCGTGCCGAGATCGATACCGATCGCGTAGCGCGTATCGCTCATAGCTCCACCTCGGCGGGGGCGATCACCGAAGCGTCATGGCTCTCGGCGAGCTTCGGCAGGCGCACGTCGGCGACGCGCCAGCCGCGGTGGCTGATGCTGCCGTGGAACGGCGGCTTGCCGACGACGTTGCCGGTCAGGCGGATAGCGGTGGCGTCGAAGCCGTCGGGCACCGTCACGCGGCTGCCTTCAGCCTCGTCGCGCACGGGACGGATCGTGAAGTGCTCGCGCAGCACGCGGCGGCAGCCGTCGTGGACGAGGCGCGCCGCGGCGCCGATATCGGTGTCGGAGTAGCTGACCACGTCCTCTTCGATGAAGTCGATGAAACGGGCTTCGCGCTGCAGGAGGCCGAGGAGCTGGAGCGCCGCGTCGGGCGTGGCTTCCTTCAGCGTGCGCACGACAGGCTGGGGCTGCGGTTGCGGCGCGGCAGCCGGCGTTGGGGCGGCGGGAATGCCCGGCGCTTCGCGCAGGCTGCGCACACGGGCAGCGAGATTGCGGTCACCGAGGATGCTGAAAAACGTTCCGACCGCGAGAGAAAATCTCCCGAAGAAAGACCCGTTCGAGTCGGTCATACGATGCTCCTGAGGTTTCGGCGCGCGGACGCTGGCCCGCGGCGGCAATAGGCGAAATCGGATCGAGGGCGGGGCGATGCCGCCCGGCGGCGCGCGGGTCACGCGGCGAGCATGGGCTCGCGGTGGGCGCCGGCACGTGCGCTATTGTAGTTGGACTTCACGGCCGGGCCTGAGGAACGCGCCGATCGCAAGGGGCGGCTGCGCATCGAAGAGTCGATCATTCACTCCGTCGTCACATAGCGCGGGGCCGATGGCTGCTCCGGTTCCTGTTGTGACGACGCGTCAATCCCCGTGCGCACGCGCCGCAATTCGTCGACCGGGCTCAGCCCGAACAGCCGCTTGAATTCGCGGCTGAATTGCGAAGCGCTCTCGTAGCCGACGCGCGCCGCCGCCGTGCTCGCATTCAATCCATCCTGCAGCATCAGGAGGCGCGCCTGATGCAGGCGCGTTGTCTTCACGTACTGCATCGGCGAGGTCGATGTCACCGCCTTGAATTGTGCGTGGAACACGGCAAGGCTCATGCCTGCTTCGCTCGCGAGCGTATCGACGTCGAGATCGCCGCGATAGTCGCTGTGGATGCGCCGCAGCGCCTTGGCGATACGGCCGAAGTGGTGCTGGTAGTTGAGCGCCGCGCGAATCGCGTTGCCCTGCACGCCGGTCAGCACGCGAAAGCAGATCTCGCGCACGATCGACGGCCCCAGGATGCGCGCCTCGAGCGGCGATGCGAGCGCTTCCAGCAGGCGCAGCACGGCGTCGCTGAGCGGCTTGTCGAGCGGCGTCGAGTAGATGCCTTGCGGATCGTTCAAGGCCGGGGCGCGCGTGTCGTCGATTTGCAGCAGCAGCTCAGCCGCCATCGTCAGGTCCACGCGGATCGAGATGCCGAGGAGCGGATGCTCCGCGCTCGCCTCGGTTTCGGCCTCGAACGGCAGCGGCACCGACAGCACCAGATATTGCTGCGCATCGTAGACGAACATCTTGTCGCCGAGATACCCCCGCTTGCGTCCCTGGCAGATGATCACGATGCACGGCTCGTACAGCACCGCGGTGCGCGGATGCGAACGGCTCGAGCGCATGAACTTGACGCCGTCGAGGCGCGAGTACGTTGCGCCCTCGGACGGCGCCAGCGTGGCGAGCAATTCGACCATCCGCTGCTGGGCGGGGCTGACGAAGGAGGTAGCCGGAGCAGTCGTTTCCATGATGAGAATGGCCCGTATGCGAGACAAGAGAATCAGGCTTGAAATCTAGCACCAAACCGGCGCGTCTAGTGTTCCATGAGAGTAATAGGCAAGTCTTCGAGATATTCAGGTATTCACGGGCTGGCGTCCGGTTCCTAAGATGGGAGCCCTGACGGACTCCGTCCTTTGTGTTCACACCGGAGCTCCGTGCCGCCCTCTTTGCTTGCCAGGAGAAAAGCCCGTGATCGACCGTGTCCAGGCGATGCGTACCTTCGTTCGCATCGTCGATACCCAAAGCTTCACGCGCGCCGCCCTTTCGCTCGACATTCCGCGCGCGACCGCCACCACCATTGTCCAGAACCTCGAAGCCATGCTCGGGGTGCAACTGCTGCAACGCACGACGCGCCGCCTGAACCTCACCGCCGAGGGTGCGGCGTACTACGAGCGCTGCGTGCAGATTCTCGCCGACATCGACGAAATGGAGGCGAGCCTGCGCGACGCCACCGACAACCTGCGCGGCCGCCTGCGCGTCGAAATGCCGGGCGCGATCGCGACCACGCTCGTGTTTCCCGCGCTCGACGATTTTCATGCGCGCTTTCCGCATGTCGATCTCGCGATCGGCTTGAGCAGCCGCACCGTCGACATGGTCGGCGAGGCGGTCGATTGCAGCGTGCAGCTCGGCGAATTGCCCGATTCGGGGCTCGTCGCGCGGCGTCTCGGCATGCTCGAGCAAGTGACGTGCGCGAGCCCCGACTATCTCGCGCGCCACGGTACGCCGATGACGCTCGACGACCTGGCTGGGCACGTCGCCGTCAATTGCATGGCCGAGGTGTGCGGCAGCGCGGCGCGCGGGGCCGAATTCGACTTCGAGGACGACGGCCGTGTCACGAGCGTCAGGGTGGAAGGCTTCGTGCAGGTCGCGGACGAGCATGCGTATCTGGCCTGCGGGCTCGAAGGGCTCGGCCTGATCCAGCCGTCGCGGATCGCCGCGCAGCCGTACCTCGATTCGGGGCAGTTGAAGGAAGTGCTGCCGCGCTATACGCCCGTGGCTGTGCCGGTCTCGGTCGCCTATTTGAAGAACCGGCGTGTCGCGCCGCGCGTGCGTGCGTTCGTCGATTGGCTCGCCGAGCTGTTCGAGCAGGCCGAGCTCGTCGGCAAGGATATGTCGCGTGTGCGTCAGCTGTTGCGCGGCTTGCATCCCGATGAAGTGAACTAGCTTGGCATTGCCGCCGCGAACGGTCTATCTTCCAACCACGTGCGGATACGTCGATGGGAGCGCGTCATGGCAAAGCAGACCGTTGCGGACTACCTGGCGAAGACATTGCAGGCGGCCGGCGTCGAGCGGATCTGGGGCGTGACGGGCGACAGCCTGAACGGCCTCTCCGACAGCCTCGGCAGGCTCGGCTCGATCCGCTGGATGCACACTCGCCACGAAGAAACGGCGGCGTTCGCAGCGGGCGCGGAGGCCGCGGCGACCGGCAAGCTCGCGGTCTGCGCGGGCAGTTGCGGGCCCGGCAACCTGCACCTGATCAATGGTCTGTTCGACTGTCACCGCAATCATCAGCCGGTGCTCGCGATCGCGGCGCACATTCCGTCCTCTGAGATCGGCCTGGGCTACTTCCAGGAGACGCATCCGCAGGTGCTCTTCAAGGAGTGCAGCCATTACGTCGAGCTCGTGAGCAACCCGCGGCAATTCCCGCGCGTGCTCGCCACGGCGATGCGCACCGCCATCGACGAGCATGGCGTCGCTGTCGTCGTGCTGCCCGGCGACGTCGCGCTGGCCGAGGCGCCGGAAGAGGAGGCGCAGTGGGCGCAGCCCGGGGCGTCGGCGACGGTGCCGTCGTCGGCCGATCTCGACCGGCTCGTGAAGCTGCTCGACGCATCGGATGCGGTGACGCTCCTCTGCGGCAGCGGCTGCGCCGGGGCGCACGACGAAGTCGTCGCGCTCGCCGACCTGCTCGGTGCGCCTGTCGTGCATGCGCTGCGCGGCAAGCAGTACGTGGAGTGGGACAACCCCAACGACGTCGGCATGACCGGCCTCATCGGCTTTTCCTCGGGGTATCACGCGATGATGTCGTGCGACACGCTGCTGATGCTCGGCACCGATTTCCCGTACCGCAACTTCTATCCGCCGCAAGCGAGCATCGCGCAGATAGACCGGCGCGCAGCCGCGCTCGGGCGGCGCGCGCCGCTCAAGCTGGGCCTCGTCGGCAACGTGCGCGAGACGCTGCAGGACCTGCTGCCGAGGCTCGCGCGCAAAGCGAACCGGCATTTCATCGGGCGGGCGCTCAAGCACTATCAGGCGGCGCGCAAAGGGCTCGACGAGCTGGCGCGGCCGTCGGCGCCCGGGCGGCCGATTCATCCGCAGTACCTGACCCGGATCGTCGACCAGATCGCAGCCGTTGACGCCGCCTTCACTGTGGACGTCGGCACGCCGACGCTATGGGCCGCGCGCTATCTGACGATGAACGGCAAGCGCTCGCTGCACGGTTCGTTCAATCACGGCTCGATGGCCAACGCGATGCCGCAGGCGCTCGGCGCACAGGCGGCGCATCCGGGGAGGCAGGTGGTGTCGCTGTCGGGCGACGGCGGGCTCTCGATGATGATGGGCGACTTGCTGACCGCGCGGCAGCTCGACTTGCCGATCAAGGTGGTCGTCTTCAACAACGGCACGCTCGGCTTCGTCGCCATGGAGATGAAGGCCGGCGGCTATCTCGACAACGGCACGGATCTCGCCGCGACGAATTTCGCCGACATCGCGAACGGGGCGGGGATCTTCGGCGTGCGGGTCGAGGAATCGGAGCAATTGGCCGAAGCGCTGAGGCTCGCGTTCTCGAAGCCGGGGCCGGCGTTGGTCGATGTCGTGACGTCGAAGTACGAGTTGGCAATGCCGCCGAAGATTCAATGGGAGCAGGCGAAGGGCTTCAGTCTCTATATGCTGCGCGCGGTGTTGAACGGGCGTGGTGATGAGGTCGTGGAGCTGGCGCATACGAATTTGCGCTGAGGGTTGCTTCGGGTTTCGCGCGAGTGAGAGCGTGCGGACTTCGCCGGTCCGCACGCTCTTGTTTTTATGGGTATCGGTATTTGGTGATTGATACCGGCGGTCTCTGCTGCATCGCAAAAATTGGGCGTGCCAACCGCGCTCTCACATCTGGCTGCTGCTTTCGTGCACTACAATGAGCGCCACCCGCACAAAGCGTTGAGATACCGCTCGTCTCGGGAGTTTCGGCGAGCCGCCGCGTCATTAACTTAACGGTGTCTGGTTGTCCTGACTTACAGGGGCAACTCCAGGAGTCGAGATGGAAAAAGCTCAAAAAGATCAGCCGCACTCGCAACCTTCACAATCGGCTATTCAGGGCAAAAGTGGTGCAGGTGTCGAGGCCCCAAGCGCGCGGCAACTTATTCAACGAGAAGTCCTGACAAGTCACAGTCCGCAAGCAGCCAAGTTGACTCAGATGGCGGCAATGAGCGAGGGTAGTCCGCGATTGGCGGCGCAGCGTAGGCAAGCCAATATGCTCCACCACAGTCCACGTATGGCCGTGCAAAGAAGCGTATTGGATTCGACTCGCAGCGGTGTGCATCCCGTCATACAACGGCAGTCGCAAGAAAAGATCGAAGGGACAGTGCCTGTACAGCGGATGCTAAAGATAACTGGCGGGGAAGCGGTGGCGAACGTTCAAAATATCACGAGCAGCGCCATGTATGGGAAATTAATAAAAGAAACAGGCCTTGGGGAAAAGAAGGAAGTCGTCGAGTTTCTTCTGTCCCAGTATTTGAGCGATGAAAATGTTGAAGCCTTCATAAATTATCAGCATTTGAAAGATGCGGTTCTATATGATGCGCGGACACGATCTTTTGTGAAAGGTCAAAAGGTTGATTTCGATAAAAAAATGTCCGTGCAAGAAGAGTTCATGACTCGACGTGGATGGAAGGCGAAATCTCTTCATAAAACGAATCCAGCCGTCAATCCGAATGTTGTGCGGCGAACGGGGAAAAATGCGCCTACAAATCTCAGGCTTTATCGAAACATGAGCCAGGATGAGGCCAATGCGATATTGAAAGATAAAGATTATTCCAAGGTTGGGGCTCATTTGGGTGACTATAAACAAGCGCTCGATTATTTTCATAGGGATACAAATCCACCCAATTTCCTGGTCGAATTTGTGCTGAAGCGAGAGGAAGAGAAAACTCTTTTTTCTGATGATTTGGCCATACAGGAAGGGCAGGATGATGATAAAAAGCCGGTCGGCAGGATAAAAAATGCAACGGGCGCGAAGAATAAGGGAAACAGAGCCGAAGGCGCGCACGAAGATTATATTGGAATCAAAGCGGAGTCGAAGGGGGATGCCGGTTTCAGTATTTCGCTTAGTGGAGGAGTCAAGGCGAAATTTGCAGAAATGGTAAGCTCCGCAAAATTGCTGATGACAAAGCGGCAGAATGGAGAAATAGACTAAGCTTCCCCTGAAATTTTGCCTTCCATGAGGTCGTGTATAAATTCAACGGAAAGGAAGGAAATCAGGCATGTTCAGGGTGCCGAAACTGAACCACACGTAAGCGCTCACCGAGGGCCGTAGCTCAGGTTGTTGACTTTACCGAATGGGTGCGGCTTTTGCCGCTGCGGGCAGATGCGGCGCGACGTTCCACGGCGGCAGTTCGTCGATGCGGTTGACGGGGTGATCGGCAATGCGCTCGATGACGTAATGCAGGTACGCTTCGGGATCGATCCCGTTAAGACGTGCCGAGCCGATCAGGCTGTACATCGCGGCAGCGCGCTCGCCGCCGGAGTCGGCCCCGGCAAACAGATAATTGCGCCTTCCGATGGCTATACCGCGCAACGCCCGCTCCGCGATCAGGTTGTCAATCTCCGCGCAGCCGTCAGAGCAGTAATAGACGAGTGCCGCCCAACGATTGAACCCATAGTTGATCGCTCCCGTCGTCTCGGATCTGCCTCCCCATCAACGTCCGTTGGTTGATGGGGAGCGGCCGCTCGAACGGCCTGACCGTGTAGATGCCCGACGGCGGCTAGTGGCTGTTCTGCGCCACCTCGATAGCCACTTGCATCCCGCCGCTTTCACTGCGCCGCACAACGACAAATCAACCGCGGAATACGGATACCGGTTTTTATACAGCGCTACGCCGCCTTGCGATGATGAAACAAGTTCAACGCCGAGCCCGCGCGGAACCATTCGAGCTGCGCCGCGCTATACGTGTGCTTGAGCCACAGCGTCTCCTCTTTGCCGTCGGCATGCATCAGGCGGCATTCGACTTCCTTGCCCGGCGCGAGCGCTGACAATCCCGGCAGGTCGATACGGTCGTCGGCACGCACGCGCTCGTAGTCGGCGGGATCGGCGAACGTCAGCGCGAGCAGCCCTTGCTTCTTCAGGTTCGATTCGTGGATGCGCGCGAAGCTGCGCGCGATCACGGCCGCGCCGCCCAGCAAGCGCGGCGAAAGCGCCGCATGCTCGCGGCTGCTGCCCTCGCCATAGTTGAAGTCGCCGATCACGAGCCAGCGCAGCTTCGCGTCGCGATAGCGGCGCGCCGCTTGCGCGGGCGTGATGCCGTATTCGCCGCTCAACTGATCGGCGGTCGTGCCGATGTTGCCCGTATAGGCGTTGGTCGCGCCGTTCAGCAGGTTGTCGCTGAACTTGTCGAGGTGGCCGCGAAAGCGCAGCCACGGGCCGGCGGGCGAGATGTGGTCGGTCGTGGTCTTGCCGCGCGTCTTGATGAGCACGGGCAGGTTCGCGAAGTCGTGGCCGTCCCAGGCAGGCCATGGATGCATCAGCTGGATGCGCTCGCTGTGCGGATCGACAGCCAGCTCGATCGCACGGCCGTCCGCGGGTGGCGCGACGTAGGTCGTGCGGCCCGGTTCGAACGCGGCGGGCGGCACTTCGGGCGCGGGCTTGGGCGGCGTGAGCGCGAACGGCTTGCCGTCAGCGCCCGTGAGCGTATCGGTCAGCGGGTTGAACGAGAGGCGGCCGGCGAGCGCGAATGCGGTGACGATCTCGGGGCTCGCGATCAGGTTCATCGTCGATGGCGAGCCGTCGTTGCGGCGCGGGAAATTGCGGTTGTACGAAGTGACGATCGTGTTTGGCGCGGCGTAGGCCTGCGGGTCGCGGCGCCATTGCCCGATGCAGGGGCCGCAGGCGTTGGCGAGCACGTTGCCGCCGATCCTGGAGAGCGCGTCGAGCTGCCCGTCGCGTTCGATCGTCGCGCGCACCTGCTCCGAGCCCGGCGTCACGAGGAACGGCACGGCGGCCTTCACGCCGTGCGCGCTTGCTTGGGCGGCGACGTCGGCGGCGCGGCTCATGTCTTCGTACGACGAGTTCGTGCAGCTGCCGATCAAGGCGGCCGAGATGGTCTCGGGAATGAGGTTGCCGGCTGTTTTCAGCTCGGCCGCCAGCTGCGAGATCGGCCGTGCGCGATCGGGCGAGTGCGGGCCGACGACGTGCGGCTCGAGCGTCGACAGGTCGATGCGGATCACGCGGTCGTAGTAGCGCTCGGGGTTGGCTTCCACTTCGGCGTCGGGTGCGAGCAGATGCGCGTACTGCCGCACGAGCGGCGCGAGCTCGCCGCGGCCGGTGGCGTCGAGATAGGTCAGCATCTTGTCGTCGGCGGGGAACATCGACGTCGTTGCGCCGAGCTCGGCGCCCATGTTCGTGATGGTCGCCTTGCCGGTCGCGCTGATCGTGCGCGCGCCGGGGCCGATGTACTCGACGATCGCGTTGGTGCCGCCCGACACGGTGAGCTGGCCCGCGACGCAAAGAATCACGTCCTTGGGCGCGGTCCAGCCGCTCAGCTTGCCGGTGAGATGGACAGCGATCCGCTTCGGATACAGCACTTCCCAGGGCAGGCCTGCGATCGTCTCGACCGCGTCTGCGCCGCCGACGCCTACCGCGCATGCGCCGAGCCCGCCTGCGTTCGGCGTGTGAGAATCGGTGCCGATGATGAGCGCGCCGGGAAACGCGTAGTTTTCCAGAACGACCTGATGGATGATGCCCGCGCCCGGCTCCCAGAAACCGGCACCGTATTTCGCGGCGGCGCTGCGCAGGAAGTCGTAGACCTCGTGATTCTCGACGATCGACGCGCGCAGGTCCGCGATGCTGCCGGTGCGCGCCTGGATCAGGTGATCGCAGTGAATGCTGGCCGGCACGGCGACGCGCTCGCGCCGCGTCTGCATGAACTGCAGCATGCCGGTCTGGCCGAGCACGTCCTGGAACACGACGCGATCGGGGCGCAGCATCAGGTAGCTGCTGCCCGATACGAGCTCCTGCTGCTCGGGGTCGTCGAGATGGCCGAGCAATACCTTGTCGGCGAGCGTGAGCGGCTGGTTCTTGCGGCGGCGAACGATGGCGAGCTTTTGCTCCATCTGTGCGTAGAGCGCGGTGGCCATGGCCACGGGGGATTCGATTGCGGACATCGCGGTTTCCTCTTTTGTGGGGTGGGGTGTGAGGTGCCGCAAGTTTGCGCACCCGCGATGTCTGCGTAAAATGAATTTATTCTGCGAATTGGTTCATTTTTCTTATGAAAATCGATACCCTGGGCGTGCAGGCATTTGTCGCGATTGCCGATCGAGGCAGCTTCCAGAACGCCGCCGACGAGCTTCACGTCACGCAAACGGCGATCACGCAGCGCTTGCGCAAGCTCGAGGATTTTCTCGGCGTGACGCTGATCGAGCGCACGACGCGCTCGATCGCGCTGACGCGCATCGGCCGCGAGTTCCTGCCGCAAGCGCGGCGTCTGCTCGAAGAGCTGTCGCATGCGCTGATCGAGATCCGCGAGACGGGCAAGGCCGAGCGTGGCGATGTGTCGATCGCCTGCGTGCCGACCGTCGGCGTGCAGTATTTGCCGCGCATCATGCAGGAGTATTCGGCGCGCTATCCGCACAATCGCATCAAGATTCTCGATCATGCTTCTTCCGCCGTGGCCGATGCGGTGCTGCATCGCGAAGCCGAATTCGGCATCAATATCGCGGGCGCGCATCATCCGGAACTGTCGGCGATTCCGCTGATCGAGGACCAGTACGTGCTGATCTGCGACGACATGCATCCGCTCGCCAAGCGCAAACGCGTGACATGGCGGCAATTGCAGCCGTATCCGCTGATCTTCGCGGGGCAAGTGAGCGGCAACCGCGCGCCGCTCGATCTCGCGCTCGGCGTGAGTGAACTGACGTTGCAGTCGTTCTATGAGGTGCAGCGCAGCTCGACGGCGGTGGGGCTTGTCGCTGAGCGGGTGGCTGCCGCCGTCGTGCCGCGGCTGGCGATTCAGAAGGGCGCGTATCCGAGCATCCGGATGGTCGAGCTGGTGGAGCCTGTCGTGTCGCGCACGCTCGTGCTGGTGGCGCGCAAGAGCGCGCGGCTCTCGCCGGCGGCGCAGGCGCTGTACGACATGATTCGCAAGCGGGCGATGGTGAGGTAGGGGACGGCGTTGGATGCTGCGCGGCCTTCGGTCAGCGATCAGTCCGCGCCGAGCGCATCGAGCGCAGCCCGCACGTGCCCGTTGGTCCGCTCGAGAACGGCGTTCGCTTCCTGAAGGCTGACGCCGGCGCGAATCATCACGATGGCCGTCTTGCAGTGATGCTCGCTGAGCTCCAGTGCCTCGCAGGCCTGGTTCCGAGAACAGCCGCAGGCGGCGATGACGATCTGTATCTGCCGCTCGATCAGCTTTGCACTGGTCGCTTCGACATCGACCATGAGATTTCCGAACACCTTGCCGAGCCGGATCATGGCGCCTGTCGAAAGCATGTTCAGGATGAGCTTCTGGACAGTTCCAGCCTTCAGGCGCGACGAGCCCGTTACGGCCTCCGGACCGACGACGGGCGTGATTGCGATATCGGCCATCGATGCCATCGCGCTCCCTGGGTTGCAGGTGATCGAGATGGTCCGCGCACCAAGCGAGGCGGCCCATTTCATGGCGCCGATGACATAGGGCGTGCGCCCGCTGGCGGCGATTCCCACCAGGATGTCCCGGTCGCGGAATCCGATGTTCTGAAGGTCGATTTGCCCTGCGTCGGCGTCGTCCTCGGCGAATTCGATTGCACCGACAATCGCGTCGGGGCCGCCCGCAATCAACCCCTGAACCATCGCCGGAGCGACGCCGAAGGTTGGCGGGCATTCGCTGGCATCCAGGATGCCGAGGCGCCCCGACGTGCCCGCGCCGACATAGATCAGGCGTCCGCCCCGCGACAGCGCCTCTGCAATGGCGTCGACCGCCGTCGCGACAGCAGGAAGAACCGCTTCGGCGGCGAGGGCAACCTTCTGGTCTTCCGCATTGAGGATTCGCAACATGGTCAGCGTGTCGACACGGTCAATCCGTTCGCTGGCCGGATTGCGTTGCTCCGTGATCAGCTCGTTCAGCGGGATCGGTGCGTCGTCCATGAAGACGTATCCTTTTAATTTGTTGTTTGGATAGTTTATTCCTTGGCGGCGGCCCACGGGATCGTTGAGCGCGGTGACTGACCTGCTTTTCATGGTGCTCGTGCAAAGCCACGCTTCGCGAAACGATTTGATCAGGGATACGCAGGCGCTGATCAATGGGCTGACGGACGGGGGCCGAACCGAGGATTGGCCGGGCCGCGATAGGCCGGGCCGCGATCGGCCGGGAGGCTGCCCATCTCCCTCGGTAAGCGGCTCACCCCCGCGTCCCTCGCGCAATCTCATCCCCGGCGTTCGGCTCCAGCCGCCGCGTAATCGGTATCGAGCCGAACGAGAACAGCCCGACCACCACGAACGCCGGCCAGAAATCCGACCACATGATGTGCGCGTGCCCATGCAGCGCGCGCGAGATCTGCAGCACGATCCCCGCGACGGTCACGCCGAGCCCGAGCGACATCTGCTGCACGACGCTGCCGAGGCTGGTGGCACGGCCGGCGTCGCGGCTGTCGATGTCGGCGTAGATCATCGAGTTGAGGCTCGTGAACTGCAGCGCCGGGAAAAAACCGCCGAACAGCACGATGACCCAGATCAGCCAGACCGGCATGCCGGGAACGAAGGTGCCGCAGGCCGCGATCGCGATGCCGGCGAACATCGCGTTATAGATCAGCACCGTGCGGAAGCCGTAGCGGCGCAGCACGGTGGAGGTGAGCGAGCGCATGAACATGCCGCCGAACGCCGAGGCGCAAGTGATCGCACCCGACTGGAACGCCGACATGCCCAGCCCCTCCTGCAGCGAGAGCGGCAAGAGGAACGGCACCGCGCCGAGCCCGATCCGGAACATCGATCCGCCGAGCACGCTCGCCCGATAAGTGGGAATGCGCAGGAACGCCAGGTCGAGCAGCGGCCGCGCCGCGCGCTGGGCGTACAGCACGTACAGCACGAGCAGGAGCGCGCCGATCACGCACATTTCGAACGCCGTGCGCGCCGAGACGAGCTCGCCGTCGATCAGCGACAGCCCCAAGAGCAACAGCGA
Source organism: Trinickia terrae (assembly GCF_005144415.1). Lineage (GTDB taxonomy): Bacteria > Pseudomonadota > Gammaproteobacteria > Burkholderiales > Burkholderiaceae > Trinickia_A > Trinickia_A terrae. The sequence goes on from NZ_SWJE01000001.1 coordinate 491,702, forward strand.
CGCGCCGAACGCGGAGAGCACGAAGCCGACCCAGTCGAGCGGTCCTGGATGCGGCTCGTGCGAATTGACGATGTGCTTGTTGGTCAGGTAGATGCCGAGAACGCCGACCGGCACGTTGATGAAGAAGATCAGGCGCCAGTGCAGGTAAGTGGTGATGAACCCGCCCAGGAGCGGAGCGACCGCTGGAGCGAGGAGCGCGGGCATGCTCAGGTAGTTCATCGCGCGCACGAACTCCGCCTTCGGCACGACGCGGAAGATGATGATGCGGCCGACCGGCACCATCATCGCGCCGCCCACGCCCTGGATGAAGCGCGCGAGCGTGAAGGTGTCGAGCGACCGCGAAGCGGCGCACATCAGGGAGCCGGCCACGAAGATGCCGATCGCCGTGCGGAAGATGGTGCGGGCGCCGAAGCGGTCGGCGAACCAGCCGCACACGGGGATGAAGACGCCGAGCCCCATCACGTAGCTGATGACGCCGATCTTGAGCGCGACCGGATCGCTGCCGAAATCGCGGGCCATCGAGGGGAGTGCCGTGACGATGATGTTGGCATCGACGCTTTCCATGAACATCGCGCACGCGACGATGAGGGGGACCAGGAAAGCTCGGATGGCAAGCGGCATGGAAGACGGCGCGAGCGATGGCAGCGGCAAAGCGCTGATTATGCGCCTACTTCAATCGCGTTGGGGAGGGGGATGGTGCGTCTCGCGATGCGTTTGTGCTGTTTCGCGGCGGGTTTACAGCAGAGTGTGATGGCGGCCCGCCTCCGTTCGAGCGAAGGAGGCGGGCGATCCGGCTACGTCACGCGCTCAGGCTCTCACTGCGCGAACTTGTGGCTCTGCACGTACGCGCCAAGCTTCGCGATATCGACGCTGCCCCAGCCGGTCGGATAGTCCCAGCCCTTGCCGGCGTTGTACCCGTAGCCGCCGTAGCCGTTGTTGCCGGAGGTCACGTCGTGCACGAGCGAGGGCGTCGACGGCACGGCGCCATAGATGCTCGCCGCCGGGAAGCCGAGCGCGTTCGAGTTGGCCGACTGAAGGCGCGCATAGAAGCCGACGAAGATCGGCGAGGCGAGGCTCGTGCCGCCGATCTGCTGGAGCTGTCCGTAGTTGTAGACGAGCGCGCCCGTGCTCTGCGCGGCATCGAACGAGATGTCGGGCACGGCGCGGCCAGCCGGCGCGGGGCTCACGGACAGCGCCGCTTGCCACGACGGGCTCGCCTCGTACGAACTGAAGCCGCCCGTCGACGCCCATAGCTTGCCGGCCTGGTCGAGGCCTTCGTTCCAGACCGTCTCGCTCGCGTAGCCGTCGCTCGCCGTCGTGTAGAGCGTCGTGCCGCCGACCGCGATCACGTTCGGCGACGACGCCGGCCACGAGATCGAGTAGGTGCCGCCGTCCGGGTAGCCGCGGTTGTTGCACTCGTACACGCCTTCATCGCCTGACGATACCGAGAACGTCTGCCCCTGCGCGACCGCGGTCGTGAAGATCTGGTCCTCGGCCGCCATCGTGCCGTCGGAATAGGCATCGGCCTCGCACCAGCCGAGCGATACGTTGATCACTTTCGCGAGGTTGTCGGAGACCGCTTGATTGAACGCCTGCGTCAAGCCGGTATTGCCGGATGCGCTGTTGTCGGCCATGTAGAACCGCAGCTGGTTCACCGCGCCGCCTGCCGCGCCGACGATCGACTGGCTGTCGAGATCCCATTCGCCCTGGCCTTGCTGGTCGTCGCTGTAGTCGCCGCTCGGGCTGCCCGTCTGGATCGCCTGGACGTTCACCGCCGGCAGGTTGTTCGCGCTCGTGAACTGGTTCAGGTCCTGGGTCGCCTGGCTCACGCCGCCTTGCGTGATGATGCCGACGGTCGTGTTCGCCGCGCTCGGCGTATTGCCGACGTCGTAGAGCGCCGGGAATTCGGTGGGGCTGTGACCCTTCGCCGTGCCCGTCGCGAGCGTGCGCGCCTGCGTGCGCGGGCCGGCATGCAGCATCGGGTGGGCGCGCGTCACGTCTTGCAGGCCGAGCACCGAGAGCACGACGTCGCCGAGCTCCGCGGGCACTTCCGCGGGCGCAGTGTTGGCGTAGACGTCGCGGTTGTTGCGCTGGAAGTGGACGAGCGGCGTATTGAAGCCGCTCTTCACCGAGCTCGCCGTGCCGTCGGCCGATACCAGCAGACGGTTCGGCGCCACGCGGATGTTGATGAAGCCGTGCTTGCGCAGATGTGCGGCGACGGCCTGGGCCTGCGCCTCGGTCGGCGCGTAGTTCGCGAGGAATTGCTGGTGCGTGAGGAACTTGCGGTAGCGCGCGCTGCGGCGATCGTCGACGTCGCGCGCGAGCTGCTGGAGCTGGCTGGCGTTGCGCAGCTTGAGGCTGACGACGACATGGGTCGGCGTGCCGGCGGCCAGCTCGGCGAGCGGCGTGGCGGTGAGCGTGCGCGTCGGGGCGATGAACGCCTTGGTTTCGGTGCTGACCCAGGCGGTTTGCGCCGGCGCGGCCGCGTAAGCGGTCGATGCCAGGGCGAGCGGCAGCATCCATGCGTTGTGTTTAAAGGAAGCAAATGCGGAACGTTTTGTATTTAACGTCAATTTCATTTGAGCTCCTAAAGCGAAATGCCATGAGAAGACAAATCCGTCGAGTCTCGATGCATCGGCGAATTGAAATGACCAGCCCTCTCAGGCGCGACTTCGTCGATATGGATTGTTGGCGATCGCCGGGGCGATGCGCGCCGCTAAGCTAGCAGGGGCGGTTTTGATGGCGGTACTGTCTAAACTGTTAGTGGAGGCGCGAATTTTTCTCGGCTACCCGAATTGGAAAATATAATTTGAAAGCTTGTTGAATGAAAAATGGGGGTTGACGATTTTTAATTTGAAAATATGGAGGGGATTTTTATGGATATTTTTCTTTGGATGAAATCGAGAGTTAATTCTAATTCTGACTGGATTATTTGTTTCGGATCGTTCCTCCCGTCGCGGCGTCGTAGAAGCGCGCCAGGTCGCCCTTGAGCGCGTGCAGCGCCGCATCGTCGAGATAGATCATGTGCCCCGTGGGGTAGTACGTGATGCGGATGTTCGAGCGCAGCGACGGATCGAGTCCCATATGCGCGAGGTCGTACTCGGTCGCGAAGAACGGCGTCGCGAGATCGAAGTAGCCGTTCGCCGACAGCACCTGCAAGCGCGGATTCTGCCGCATCGCCTGCGCGAGGTCGCCGGCCGCGTAGGGCTCGGCGAGCTCTTCGCCCGACCACGTGCGGTGCTTCCAGTTCCATTGCTTGAGCGCCGTGTCGTTGAAGACGCGGTAGCGATCCTGCGCGGCGTAGTGCAGGTCCTGCGCGAGGTGCTGGTGGAACGCGGCGTCGAAGGCGCTCGAGATGCCGCTCACCGATGCGTCGCCGTCGGGGCTGTCGGACGCGTCGTCGTAGTCGATGCCTTCGAAGCGCGCATCGTAGCGGCCCACCGTGCGTGACGCCGAGCGCAGCAGCTCCTTGCGGAAATGCGACGGCCAGATGCGCAGGCGCGATTCCTCGACGTAGCGGACGTCGAGCCCCGTAAAGCGCGCCACTTGTGCGGCGACGGCGTCGCGCTCTTGGTCGCTCAGCGTGTCGCCTTTGGCGAGCGCCTGCGCGTAGGGGCCGGTCGCGTACGCGCGCACTTCGTCGAGAAAGCCCGGCAGGTCGGCGGGCTTCGGGTCGAGCTTGCCGTGATACCAGGCGATCGCGGCGAAGCTCGGCAGGTAGCGCTCGTTGACGAAGTCGTAGCCAGGCGCGCGCACGTTCGAATTGAGCACCGAGGACAGCAGCACGACGCCATTCACCGCCATGTTCTCCTGATCGAGCTTGTAGGCGAGCATCGCGGCGCGCGCCGTCCCGTACGACTCGCCGACGAGGAACTTCGGCGAATTCCAGCGCTGATTGACGGTCAGGTAGCGCTCGATGAAATGCGCGAAGGCGTCGAGGTCTTCGTCTACGCCCCAGAACTGCTTGCCGGTGGCGCTGCCGACCGGCTTCGAAAAGCCCGTGCCGACCGCATCGACGAACACGAGGTCGCTCTTGTCGAGCAGGCTGTCGGGGTTGTCGGCGAGCACGTAAGGCGCGGGCGGGGTCACCGAGGGGCTCGCGGTGCGCACGCGCTTGGGTCCGAACGAGCCGATCAGCAGAAAGAGGCTGCCCGCGCCGGGACCGCCGTTGAAGAGAAATGTGACGGGGCGCTGCGCCGGCGCTTTCGCATGCCCCGAGGCGGCTTCCTTCGGGGCGTCGACGGTGTAGGCGACGTAGAAGACGCTCGCTTGCGCGTCGCCGGCGTTGTTGCGCAGGAGCAGGTTGCCGGCTTTCGCCGTGTAGTCGAGCTTGTGGCCGTCGATTCGGATCGAATGCCGGGTGACGCTGGCTGTCTCGGGCGGAACGGGGACGGCGGCGGCACGGGTGGCGCCGGACGGTTCGGTCTCGCTCGCCGGCCCGCCGGTGTGCTGGGCGCCCGGAGCGGGCTGGTCGCCGGGCGCCGATGCCGCGGGTAGCGGGGTGGCGATGGCCGGCGCGGAATCGGAGGCTGCCGGCGAATCCGCGTTCGCTGCGAGGCCCGACGCCGATGCCAAGGCTGCGGCGACTGCCGTCGACGCAGCGGCAATGAAACCGCGCAGCGAGATTGCGAAGCGATAGCGCATGGCCGGTCCGGTTGAATGTGGCACTGACGGAATTGGCTCCGATTCTTCGCAATGTCGCGCATCGAGTCAATGGTTTGAGCGGCGTTGTCACGTCACCGGTCATATGACGGGACATCCGCATTGCCCCGCGAGTTGTTTGGTCGTGCGCTCGACCGGCTCAATCGCCCTGCGAGCCTCGCTCGAGGCAGCAATGGACGAATTGCTGCGTGGCCCCGGACGGCGTCCGATGCCATTGCGTCGCGCTTTCGACAAGCCGGAAATTCGCTGCAAATTGCGCGTACAGCGCATCGGTGTCGTAGCGAACCACGTCGAGGCCGCTGCACTTTTGCGGCCCCTCGGGGCCGAACGCCGCGACGATCAGGTGCCCGCCCGGCCTGATCGCGCGGCTTGCCTGACGTACATACGCCGCCCGCTGCCGAGGCTCCGTCAGAAAATGAAACACGGCCCGGTCGTGCCAGACGTCGTAGCGATCCGCTTCAAGGGCCACGCGCGTCACGTCGCCGGCGATCCAGTTCACGCGTGCTGCTGCGCCGCCGATGCGCCGTTGTGCCGCGTCGAGCGCCGCCCGCGAGAGATCGAGCACGGTGACATCCCGATAGCCGCGCGCAAGCAGGTCGTCTACGAGTGACGCCTGACCACCGCCTGCGTCGATGATCGCCGCGGCGCGGTCCGGCGCCACGCGTTCGATCAACTGAAGCGATAGCTCGAGATGCGGGCGATACCAGCTCACCGCGTCCGGCGCCTTGGTCCGATAGACCGCCTCCCAATGACCGGCTGCATCCATTTCGACGCTCATTGAACGGCGACCTTGATCGCCAAACCCATCGCGATGACCGTTGCGATCACCGCGAAGCCTCGTTGCAAATGGGGTCCGGCGAGACGCCGCGCCAACGGCCGGACGGCGATCAGCCCGCCGAGCGCGCCCGCCGCGAACGGAATCGCGATGCGCCAGTTCATCTGGCCGCTCGCAACCGAATAAGCGACGCCCGACATCGATACGAGCGCGATCACCGCGAGCGACGTGGCGACGATCGACTGCATCGGCAGCCGCGTGGCGCGGCGCAGCGCCGGCACGACGACGAAGCCGCCGCCGACGCCAAGGAGCCCAGACAGAAAGCCCGCGCTCACACCGGACGCCGCCAGCGCACGTGCGCAAGGCAGCGTCCAGACGAGGCGTCCGGTGGCGCCGTCGAGCGCGCACGGCACGTCGGCGCCGGCGCCGATTCGCTCGCCGTCGTACTGTGCGCCCGGCTGCCGGAACATCCGATACGACACCAACATCAGCACCGCCGCGAACAGCAGCGTGAGCGGCGCGTTGGGCAGGCGTTGCGAGGCCCACACGCCGGCGGGCGAGATCAGCATCCCGGTCACGGCGATGAAGCTCGCGGCCTTGTAGCGGACGATCCCCGCGCGCAGGCCAAGCACGGCGCCGAGCGCGGCGGACAGGGCGACGGCCAAGAGGCCGATCGGCGCCGCCTGCGCGACGGCGAGGTGCAAGCCGAACACCAGGAGCGGCACCGCGATGATCGCGCCGCCGGCGCCGGTCAGCGCGAGGATCACGCCGACTACCGAACCCAGCAACGCGCTGATCAATTCAACCATCGCCATGCGTCAACCGGCCTTCGTCTGCGTGAGCCACTCGTGGCCCTTCAGCATGCCTTCCCAGTAGAGCCACGGCAGCAGCTTGGTCTTCATGTGCCACGACGAGCGGCGCGCCACCGTTCCATCCAGCGGGAACGTGGGCAGGAGCTTGCCCCCGTAGCCGAATTCGGCGAACACGACCTTGCCTTTTTCAACGGTGAGCGGACACGCGCCGTAGCCGTCATAGGCAGCCGGCAGCGGCTGGCCGTCGCGCGCCGCCAGCAGGTTGCGGGCGACGATCACGATCTGCTTGCGCACGGCGGCAGCCGTCTTCGCATTCGAGGTGGAGCACACATCGCCGAGCGCGAAGATGTTCGGATAGCGCGGATGGCGCAGGGTTGCCGGATCGGTTTCGCACCAGCCGTCGGGATTCGCGAGCGGGCTCGTGCGAATGAAGTCGGGCGCGGCTTGCGGCGGGACGACGTGCAGCATGTCGAATGGCTTGTCGACGCGGGTCACGTTGCCGTCGGCGTCCTTTACCGCGAAGGTCGCGACGCGGTTCGGGCCGTCGACCGCAACCAGATTCGAATTGAACGCGAGCGCCGCGTGGTAGCGCTCGATGTAGCGCATCAGCGACGGCACGAACGCCGCGACGCCGAAGAGTGCCGCGCCGGCGTTGTTGAATTCGACGTCGATGTTGGCGAGCACGCCTTCGCGCCGCCAGTGGTCGCAGGCGAGATACAGCGCTTTTTGCGGCGCGCCCGCGCATTTGATCGGCATCGGCGGCTGCGTGAAGAGCGCCCGGCCGCGCCGGGTTTCGCGCACGAGTTGCCACGTATAGGGCGCGAGATCGAAGCGGTAGTTCGAGGTGACGCCGTGCTTGCCGAGCGACGCTTCCAACCCGTCGATCTTGTCCCAGCCGAGCTGCAAGCCCGGGCAGACGATCAGGTGCCGATAGCCGAGCTCGCGTCCGTCGTCGAGCTCGACCGCGTCGCGCTCGGGCGCGAAGCGCGTCACGCGCGCCTGAATCCATTGTGCGTCCCCGGGGATCAACGAAGCGGTCGGCCGCACCGTCTTGCCGATCTCGAACGCGCCGCCGCCGACGAGCGTCCATCCGGGCTGGTAGTAGTGCTTGTCGCTCGGCTCGACGATCGCGATCCTCAGCCGCGGCTGCCGCCGCAGGAGGCTTGCCGTCACGCCGATTCCGGCTGCGCCGCCGCCCACGACGACGATATCGAAGGTTGGCTTGTGATGGGGCCGCCCGTTGGCGGGCATGGTCGTTTCGATCATTCTTGTCATGGCCTGGTTATTGTTTGGTTATTGTCTGGTTATCGCGTCGATGCGCTCAAAGCACGTTCAACGGTATCTTCAGATAGCGAATGCCGTTTGCCTCGGGCTCGGGGAGGACGCCCGCGCGAATATTCAACTGGACCGAGGGGATGATCAGCGTCGGCATGCCGAGCGTCGTGTCGCGCGTGGTGCGCATCGCAACGAAGTCCAATTCGGCGACGGTGTCCCGCACATGAATGTTCGCCGCGCGTTGCTCATCGACAGTCGTTTGCCAGCGCAGTTCGCGCCCGTTCGGCGGATAGTCGTGGCACATGAAGAGTTGCGTGTCGCCGGTCAGCGAGAGCAGCCGCCTGATCGACGCATACAGCGTGTGCGCGTCGCCGCCCGGAAAATCGCAGCGCGCGGTGCCGACGTCCGGCATGAACAGCGTGTCGCCGACGAACACCGCGCCGTCGAACGCATAGGCAACGTCGGCCGGCGTATGGCCCGGCACATGCATCACGGTGGCTTCCAGTTCGCCGACGCGAAGCGTGTCGCCGTCCCGAAACAGCCGATCGAACTGCGAGCCGTCCAGACGGAAGCCCGGCTCGAAATTGAAGACCGGAGCGAAGATCTTTTGCACCGCGCGAATGTGCTCGCCGATCGCGATGCGGCCGCCGAGCTGCGCCCTCAGATACGGCGCCGCCGACACGTGATCGGCATGCGCGTGCGTTTCGAGCAGCCATTGCACCTCGAGTTGCTGCTCGCGCACGAAAGCGATGATGCGATCCGCCGAATGCGTGGCCGTGCGGCCGGCGTGCGGATCGTAGTCGAGCACGGAGTCGATGATCGCGCACGGCGAGCCGGGTGCTGCATAGACGACGTAGCTGAGCGTCGATGTCGCCGGATCGTGGAACGCCTGAATCACGGGTTTCACTGAATTGCCTCAATCATTCGTGGTAGTTGCGCAGCAGGTCCGCCGCTGCGCGGAAGTCTATGGTAAGCGGCCGGTCCTGGTCGAGGAAGGCGACCTGGCGACGCAAGGCTGAATAGAGCTCCTGCGCGGCGGGCGAGAGCGTGAAGTCGGCTTGCTGCTGCTTGCGCAGGTCGACGGCTTGCGCGGCGTGAATCAGCTCGATGCCGAGCAGCGCGTAGCTGTTGTCGATCTGCCGCTGCACGCGTTCGACCACTTGCGGCGCGTTGGTCGCGATGTCTTCGATGCCGCCTGCCACCGGCAGGTAGTCCGTCGAGACCGGCATCGCCAGTTGCTTGTTTTCCATCGCGAGCGCCATCACGGGTTTTTCCATCGCGCCGAATGCGTGGACGGTCTTGCCGGTGCCGAGATAGCGGGGCAGGCCGGTGAGATGCGAGTCGTTCAGCTTGACGATGCGCTGCGCCGACGCGAGCGAATTGTGTGCGAGCACGAGGCCCAGTTCCTCGAAGGCGAGCACCCACGGCAGCGGCTCGAAGTTCGCGCTCGGCAGCACCGCGCCGCCCGGATTCGCATCCACATAGCCGCGCTTGTCCTGCCAGCGCGCGGATTTCGGCGTGACGCCGACGGCGACGCCGGGGTTGTCGTCGGACGAATTCAGCTGCACGTCGAGCAGCGCGCGGGTTTCGTCGTACACGCGATCCTCTTCGCCAAGCAGATATACGCCCGAGCGGAAGCTCAGCGGATCCTGCAGCGGGCGCTGATCGTCGCGATTCCAGATGCTGCCGCCCGCGAGCAGCGCACGCAGTTCGTCGCCCGCGCGCATGGTGTACGGGAACGGGCGAAGCGCGAGGGTGTCGTGCAGGAACGGCGACACGTTGCCGTTCAGCGCTTGCAGCGAGAGCGCGTAGACGAGCTTCGTCGTGCGCGCGAGGCGCGCCATGTCGTCGAGGGCGAGCGCCGCCATGCCGGCCGCATAGGCGTTCGAACTGAGAATCGCCAGCGCGTCCTTGCCGTATGGCTTGATCGGCGCGATGCCGGCCGAATCGAGCGCGTCCGCGGCGGGCATTTTCTTGCCCTGATAGTAGACGTCGCCTTCGCCGAGCATCGCGAGCCCGACGTGCGAGAGGATCGTGATGTCCGCCTCGCCGATCGAGCCGTCCGACGGCATCGCCGGCGTGATGCCGTGGTTGAGGAACTGCACGTAGGTATCGACGATCGCAGGCTGAACGCCCGCACCGCCGTCGAGCATCGCGTTCAGGCGCGCAGCCATCGCGGCGCGCGCGACACGGATGTCCATGTCCGCTCCCACGCCGCCCGAGTGCGCGTGAATCAGGCCGATGTTGAAGCGGCGCGACGCATCGAGCACTTCGTCGGTCAGCTTGCCGTGGGCGTCGACCATCACGTGGTCCTTGTTCAATCCGACACCGACGGTCAGGCCGTAGATTTGCTGGCCCGCCTGCGCGGCTGCGAGCAGCACGCGCTGCGCATTCTCGACACGCGTCCGCGCGGCGGGAGCAATGCCGACTTGTTCGCCGCCGGCGATGCGGGCGATGACCGCTGGTGTCGCGGAGCGGCCGTCCAACTGCACTTCGGCGAAGGAAAGCGTGGCATGCAGCAGCGCACAGGCCACGATCAGGCGGGGAATCGAGCGGAGCACGGGCGGATGTCCTTGTGATGGTCGGTTATTGGAGGGCCTGCCGGGGCAGGAAGGCGATGGAGACTAAAGCGGCGACGCACGCGGCCATCACGTACCACGCAGGCGCGAAGGTATTGCCCGTGCTTTGCGTGAGCCAGGTGAGGATGGCCGGCGCGAAGCCGCCGAACACGGTGGCCGCAAGGTTGTAGGAAAGCGACATGCCGGTGGAGCGCACGCGCGTCGGAAACAGCATCGACAGTGCGGACGGCGCCACACCTGTGAAGATCGCGACCATCACGCAGAACGCGGTCTGCACGACGATCAGGGCGGCGCTCGTGTGCCATGCATGCAGCCAGACGAGCAGCGGATAGACGCTCGCGAGCATCAGCAACGCGCCGGCCGTGAGCACCTTCCTCGCGCCGAAGCGGTCGGACAGCGCGCCGGCCCACACGCATACGACGGCCATGAAGCAATTGCCGATCAGCGAAGCGATGAACGCTTGGCGCCCTTCGAAGTGGAGCGTGCGCTGCGCGTAGGTCGGCATGAAGATGACGAGTACATAGACGCAGACGGCCCACAGGATCGAGAAGCCGGCGCCGATCGCGAGCGAACGCGGATATTCGCGCACCACTTGCATGAGCGGCGCCTTCTGCGCCTCGTGCTGGCGATGAGCGCGCTCCATTTCGGCCTGGAAGTGCGGCGTTTCATCGAGCGTCTTGCGCAGCCAGAAACCGACCGGCGCGATCGCGAGACCCAGAACGAACGGAATGCGCCAAGCCCAGTCCCCGATCTGCTCGTGCGTGAAGAGCAGCGTGACGACGGTGGCGACCAGCGCGCCGAGGATGTTCGACAGCGCCATGCTCGCCTGCAGCCACGACGCATACTTGCCGCGCTTGTTGGCGGGCGCGTGCTCGATCAGGAACGCCGCCGCGCCGCCGACCTCGCCGCCGGCCGAGAAGCCTTGCAGCAGGCGTCCGCAGACGATCAGGAGCGGCGCGCCCACGCCGATCGCCGTATAGGGCGGCGCGAACGCGATGATGCCGGTGCCGGCCGCCATCACCAGGATGGTGAGCGTCAGCGCGGCCTTGCGCCCCGCGCGGTCGCCGTAGACGCCGATCACGAGCGCCCCGAGCGGCCGCACGACGAAGCCGAGGCCGAACGCCATGAAGGCTTCCAGCAACTGCACGCTCGAATCCGCGTGGCCGAAGAAGTTCTGCGCGATGTAGACCGCGAAGAACGCGTAGACCGAGAAGTCGTACCACTCGAGCGCGTTGCCTATCGATGCGGCTGCAACGGCCCGTCGACCGGTGTTGATTGCGTGCGGCGAAGAGAGTCGAGCGGCATCGGCCGGTGGCGCGGCGTTTTCCAAGGTGGCTCCTGATTGGCTCATGGACGAGAGATGAGGCTACAGCCGGATATGGGGAACCGACTTGAGTTGGACTTCGTCGAGTGCTTCTTCGTAGCCGGCGTCGGCGTAGCGCATGACGCCCATCGACGTGTCGTTGGTCATCGAAAGCGCGAGCCGCGCGTCGGCTTGCTTGGTGCCGTCGGCAATGACCGTCACGCCGGCGCTCGTCATATAGCCGCTGTAGCCGCCGCCGCCCGAGTGGATCGCGACGAGATCCGCCATCGACGAGCAGGCTGCCATGGCGTTGAGCAACGGCCAGTCGGCGATCGCATCCGAGCCGTCGCGCATGTTCTCGGTCATGATGTTCGGGTGCGCCATCGCGCCCGCGTCCAGATGATCGCGCGTGAAAGCGACCGGGCCGGCGAGATGGCCCTCGCGGACCATCCGGTTGACCGCGCGCGCGAGTTCCGTGCGTTCGCCGTGGCCGAGCCACGCGATGCGCGCGGGGAGCCCCTCGAACGGCACATGCTCGCGCGCGAGCCTGATCCAGTTGGCGACGATCGCGTTGTGGCCGAAATGTTCGAGCAGGTGGTCGTCGATCTTGCGGATATCGCCGGCATCGTTGGACAGCGCGATCCAGCGGAACGGGCCGATGGCGCGGCAAAACAGCGGGCGCAGGAAGGCTTCGGTGAAGATCGGGATCTCGAATGCGCGCTCGACGCCGCCTTCCTTCGCATGCGTGCGGATCAGGTTGCCGTTGTCGAAGACGATCGCGCCGCGGTCCTTGAAGCCGAGCATGGCCGTGACGTGACGCACGATCGACGCGCGGCTCGCGTTCATCAGGCGCGGGATGTCGGCCGTGCGCAGCGCGCGCACTTCGTCGAGCGTGCAGCCCGCCGGCACGTAGCCGTAGACGAGATCGTGCGCGGAGGTCTGGTCGGTGACGATGTCGGGGATGACGCCGCGCGCGAGGATCTCCGGATAGACATCGGCGGCATTGCCGAGCAGGCCGACCGACAGCGGTTCGTGGCGCGCCTGCGCGTCGCGGATCATCGCGAGCGCTTCGTCGAGATCGCGTGCCTGACGCTCGAGGAAGCCGATCTTCATGCGCTTGTCGATGCTGTCCTGATTGACTTCGATCGTGAGGATCGCCGCGTTCGCCATCCGGCCCGCGAGCGGCTGCGCGCCGCCCATGCCGCCCATGCCGGCCGTCAGGATGAAGCGCCCGCGCAGGTCGCCGCCGAAATGCCGCTCGGCGATGCGCGAAAAAATTTCGTAGGTTCCCTGAATGACGCCTTGCGAGCCGATGTATTGCCAGTCGCCGGCCGTGAGCCCGCCCCAGCAGATCAGGTTGTTCTTTTCCCACTCGTAGAAGTTCTCGGCCTTCGCCCATTGGCCGATCATGTTGCAGTTCGCCATGATGACGAGCGGCGCCTGAGCATGCGTGCGCAACAAGCCGATCGGCTTGCCGGACTGGACGACGAGCGTTTGATCCTCGTCCATCGTCTTGAGCGCATGGACGATCGCGTCGTGCGAAGGCCAGTCGCGCGCCGCGCGGCCGAGCGCCGCATAGACGATCAACTGCTCCGGCGCTTCGCCGACGGCGAGCACGTTTTCGAGCAGGCGCAGCAGTGCTTCCTGGCGCCATCCCTTGCAGCGCAGCGTGGTACCGGATGTGACGTTGAATTCGCGTTTCATGCTTCCGATACCCCTTACTGAGCGAGCGCGTAATCGGCGATGCTGATGCCGAGTGCCTTTTCGACCGGCGGATAGACAGCCGGATCTCGCACTGACGACGACAGCGGAATGTCCTGCTTCGCCACGTGAAACAGCAGGATCTCCATGCCCTCGCGGACCTGGCCCGCGCTGACCGGACAGCCGCCGGCATCGAGCGTCGTGATCACGTCGGGGTAGGTCGCGATGCGCGCGCCGTGCGCATCCTCGACGGCCATGTGCTCGTTCATCACGTGAATCAGGCGGCGATTCGCGCCTGCGCCGATCTCGATCACGCCGACATCGAACGCTTCGTCGGTGTACTTGAGCGTGTTGCGCACGACCTTGCCGCTGCCGATGATCTGCCCGCGCGTCGCCTTGCAGATCGCATCGACGACGGCTCCGCCGCCTTTCGCTTCCGCCGCGATGATCGCTTCGCCGAGCGCGAGCGCCATGCCGATGCCGCCGAGCGCCGCGTGCTGGCGCACATACGACGCGCGCACCGGATTGCGGCAGCTCGCGATGAAGCCGCCCGACATGTCCGACGCCTTGCGCAGCACCGGCGAGACCTTCGCGGTCGCGCCGCGCACGACGAGCTCGATATACGCGTGGTTCGCGCGATTGCCGCCGGCGGCCGCCTGAATCATCGGCTCGGGGCTCGACGCGAGGCCGAGCGAGCCCATGTCGCCGGTCGGATGGGCGCGGATGTCGCCGACCGCATCGACCACCTTCGTGCCGAGCAGCGCCGAAGGCAGCCAGCCGTTGAGCGTGCTCGACATGCCGTTCTGGCCGATGATCAAGCCGTGGATCGGGGCGCCGAGCGCCTCCTGCACGAGCTGCACCGCCTTCACGTAGTCGACGCCGAGCATTTCCCAGTCGGTCAGGCCGCCCGGTGCGCCGATTGCCGCCGCGGTCGCGATCCACGCGTCGTCGGGGATTTCGTCCATCGTGACGAGCTCGGGGCGGCCGATCGTCACCGCCAGCGTGCCGAGCTCGCGGCCGTGATCGGCCCAGCCGCCGCCGCCGCACGCGAAGATCGAGCCGCCCTTGACGGCGGCCTCGACATCTTTCAACGACAAGATGCGTCCCATGGTGTTTTCCTTCCTGTTGGTTTTCGGTTGCGTGAGCGTCGACGGCGAAGGCGTCGACGCGTCCGGCGCCGCTTGCGCCAGACGCGGGTATTGGCATGCTCGGAGCCTTGTGGCTGCGAGGATTGAAGGGGATTCTAGGGAGCGTTTATTTTTGCTCGTTATTGCTTTTTTATGGCTGAGGCATAACGCAGTGTTAAGGCTAGGGTAATCCCTCGGAGGGGCGGTGCGAGCGGCCGGAGCCGTGCTTCAGACCGCTGCGCGAAGGCTTTCGAGCATGGCGATGAACTCGCGCGCCGGCCGTGACAGCGGTTCGAGCACCGGATGGAGCACGCTGACCGGCGCACTGACGGTCGGCACGATCGGCCGCACGACGACTTGCGGCCACACCGGCCCGCTGACCGTGAGCTCGTCGATCAGCGCGATGCCCGCGCCGACCTGGACGAGCGCGCAGGCTACATGCGACTGCTGCACTTCCATCTTGATTTGCGGCACGCACTGCGCGTCATGAAAGAGCCGCCGCACGAGTTGTCCGAGGGGGATGTCGCTGCCGTAGCCGATCAGTGGCTGATCGACGAGATCCTGCACGCGCAGCGTCTCGTGCTTCGCGAGCGGATGATCGGCCGGCAGCGCGGCGACGATCCGGTTTTCGTGCAGCGGATGGATCTCGATGTTCGGGTGCGTCTCCTGAAGGAACGCGACCCCCAGCTCGACCTGCTGCGTGAGCACGGCCTGCATCAACACACCGGGAATCATCGTGTGCAGGATGATCCTCACGTCCGGAAGGTGCTCGTAGAAGCGGGCGATCGCGCGCGGAATCAGCGATTGCCCGAGATTCGGGCTGCACGCGATGCGCAGGTGTCCCATGCGGTTCTCGATCAGGTCCTCGGCCACCTCGTTGACGCGCTGAACGCCTTGGTACACCGCGTTGACCTCGGTGAAGAGCCGGCGTGCTTCGGGCGTCGGATAGAGGCGGCCCTTGATGCGCTCGAACAGGGCGAGCCCAAGCCGTTGCTCCGCATAGGAGATCAGCCGCGACACGGCCGGCTGTGAGACGTGCAGCAGCTTGGCGGCGCCGCTGATCGAGCCGGTCAACATGATCGCGCGGAACACTTCGATTTGCCGCAGGTTGAGTCGCAAGGGATTAACTCCATGTTATGTCGATGCAATAAATAGGCATGAGACATTCTGACAGAGCACCGCCTAAACTTGCTTCGGACAAGAACATGCCGGGAGCAAGGATGAGCGATTTCGATCTGGTGGTGCGCGGCAATCTCGTCGATGCCCGGAGCATCGTGGAGGACGGTTGGGTGGCGGTGCGAGACGGCAAGGTGGCGGCGCGCGGCACGGGCGCGGCGCCGCGGGCGCGCGATAGCGTCGATGCGAGCGGGCAGTGGGTGATGCCGGGCGTCGTCGACGGACAAGTGCACTCGGGCAGCCAGGCCCATCAGGAGGGGCTGGGGCAAGCTTCCCGTGCGGCGGCGGCCGGCGGCGTGACGGTGATGGTCGATATGCCGTACGACGACCCGGAGCCGGTCGCGTCGCGCGCGCAGCTCGACGCGAAGATCGCCGAGGTCGAGCGCGATTGTCACGTGGACGTGGCGCTCTTCGGCACGCTGAACGACCGGCACGGCATGCAGGCAGCGGCCGGTCTGATCGAAGGCGGCGTTTGCGCGTTCAAGTTCTCGACCTTCGAAGCGACGCCCGGACGCTTTCCGCGCGTGGAAGAGGACGATCTTTACGAAGCGTTCCGGCTGATCGCGCCGTCGGGGCTCGCGTGCGGCGTGCACAACCAGATGCAGGAGCTCACGCGCAAGAACATCGCGCGCATGATCGACGCGGGCGACACCGGCTGGGACGCGTTCATGCGCGCGCATACGCCGCTCATCGAGAATCTCGCGACCACGCTCATCTACGAGATCGGCGCGGAAACCGGCGCGCGCGCGCATGCGGTGCATGTGTCCACTTCGCGCGGCTTCGAGCTGTGCAACATGTACCGGCGCGCCGGACACCGGGCGAGCATCGAGACCTGCGTTCAATACCTGATGCTCAATCACGAAGAACATACGAAGCGCTTCGGGGCGAAGACCAAGCACTATCCGCCGATCCGTCCGAAGGCGGAAACCGAGCTGCTGTGGACCCACATCGCCAACGATGCCTGCACGTTTGTCTCGTCCGATCACGTCAGCTGGGGCCTCGAGCGAAAGGGGAACCCGAATGTGTTCAGGAATTCATCGGGCGGGCCGGGGCTCGAGACGCTGCTGCCGGCGTTCTGGACCGGCTGCGAGGCGCACGGCATCGCGCCGACGATGGTCGCCAGGCAACTGAGTGCAAACCCCGCGCGCCACTTCCTTCTGCACGATCGCAAGGGCTCGCTCGATGTCGGCGCCGATGCGGACATCGTGATTCTCAAGCCTGAGCGCTATCGGTTCGATCCGTCGAGCAGCTTGTCCGCGGTGCAGTGGAGCTCGTTCGAAGGGATGGAGTTCAGCGTGCGTATCGCAGCCGCCTATTGCCGTGGCGTGCAGGTCTTCGACGGGACAAGGATCGTCAATCCGCAAGGGTATGGGCGTTTCCTGCGTCCGCAGCCGCAAACCAAACTGGCGGCCGAGGCTGCCTCCCCATCCGCTTGAACGGACATTCCATGACCGCTATCCCGTTTCCCCCGCTCAACGCCGAGCGGCTCAATGCGCGTGCCGAACGGCTGGCCCGCTTCACGCTGCCCGACGTGCCGTGGACCCGCCGTGCCTTCTCGCCGCTGTTCACCGAAGCGCGCGCGTGGCTTGCCGAGGAGTTTGCCGCGGCCGGCCTTGCGGTGACGCAGGACGCGGGCGGCAACCTGATCGGCCGGCGCGCCGGCTCGGGGCGCTGCGCCAAGCCGATCGTCACCGGCTCGCACTGCGACACCGTGGTCGGCGGCGGGCGCTTCGACGGCATCATTGGCGTGCTGGCCGGCATCGAGGTTGCCCACGCGCTGAACGAGCAGGGCATCACGCTCGACCATCCGCTGGAAGTGATCGACTTTCTGTCGGAAGAGCCGAGCGACTACGGCATTTCGTGTGTCGGCAGCCGTGCTTTCTCGGGCGTGCTCGACGCGGGCATGCTCGCGTCGAAGAACGCGGCGGGCGAAACGCTCGGCGAAGCGGTGCGGCGCATCGGCGGCGACCCCGGCGCGCTGACCCGGCCGCTGCGCGAGCCGGGCAGCACCGCAGCGTTCGTCGAACTGCATATCGAGCAAGGGCCGGTGCTGGAGGCGCGCGGACTGCCAATCGGCGTGGTCACGAACATCGTCGGCATTCGCCGGGTGCTGATCACGGTGACGGGGCAGCCGGATCACGCCGGCACGACACCGATGGATATTCGCCGCGATGCGCTGGTCGGCGCTGCGCGGCTGATCGAAGGCGCGTACCGGATGGCGTCCACGCTGAACGGTGCGCCGCACTACGTGGTGGCCACGATCGGCCGCATCGCGATGACACCGAACGTGCCCAACGCGGTGCCGGGCCAGGTCGAGCTGATGCTGGAAGTGCGCAGCGACAGCGACGCGATACTCGATCGCTTCCCGGAAGACCTGATGGCATCAGCCGCCGCGGATCTGGAGGCGTTGCGCGTATCGGCGAGCGCCGCGCACGTGAGCCGTGCGAAACCGACCGACTGCCAGCCGCTCGTGATGGACGCCGTCGAACGTGCGGCGGGCCAGCTCGGCTACGCGAACATGCGGCTGCCGAGCGGCGCGGGACACGATGCGGTGTATGTCGCGGCGACCGGCCCGATCGGGATGATCTTCATTCCATGCCTGAACGGACGCAGCCACTGTCCGGAAGAGTGGATCGAGCCGCAGCAGCTGCTCGACGGCACGCGCGTGCTGTATCAGACGATCGTCGAACTCGATCGGGAGCTGGCCAAGGCCATTTGACGCAATCCTTTAAGATGTCGTGCATTGACCACTTGACTATTTCGCAGCGTGCCGCCCAACGGTTGTTCACGCAACGAAAGCGCCGACATCACCGCCATGCCACAAGACAATTCTCCCGAGCAAGAAACGGACGGCGCCCTGGAGAGCGTCCCCTCAACGGACAGGAAGCCCCAGCACATCGCCGCAGCGGTGCTCTACGCGGCGCTCGTCCTGCTCGCGCTCTGGGTGATGCGCGATTTCATCCCGGCCGTTGCCTGGGCCGGGGTGATCGCGATCGCGCTGTGGCCGCTCTTGACGCGTCTCGAAGCGCGCTCGGGTTCGCACAAGCGCACGACCCTCGTCGCCATCGCCCTGACCGCGGCAGTGGGCCTGCTCATCGTACTGCCGTTCGTGCTCGTGTTCGCGCAGGCCGTCAGCGAAATGCACGATTTCATCGCGTGGCTCAGAGAGGCCGAAGCGACCGGCATCCCGGTGCCGGACTTCGTCGCGCATCTGCCGTTCGGCTCAGCGCAAGTGGCCTCGTGGTGGCAGGACAATCTCGCGCTGCCGCTGCACGGCTCGCCCGCGATGAAGGCGCTGCACGGCGACGCGGTTGTCACCATCGGAAGGCGCTTCGGCACGCTCGCGGCGCATGGCCTTGTCGTGTTCTCCTTCACGCTCGTCACGCTGTTCGTGATGTTCCAGGCGGGCCCGCGCTTGAGCTGCAACCTGCTCAAGGGCACGCGCCGCGCGTTCGGCTCCCACGGCGCGCTGCTCGCCGTGCGGATGGCGGCCGCCGTGCGCTCGACTGTCAGCGGTCTCGTCGTGGTCGGTCTGGGGGAGGGCGCGTTCCTCGGCATCGCCTACCTCGTGAGCGGCGTACCCCACGCCGCGGTGCTTGGCCTGCTGACGGCGATCGCGGCGATGCTGCCCTTTTGCGCGCCGCTCGTCTTTTGCGGCGCGGCGCTTTGGCTCTTCGCGCAGGGGGCGGCAGCGGGGGCGATCGGCGTGGCGGTGTTCGGCTTTATCGTGGTGTTCATCGCCGAGCATTTCGTGCGGCCGCTCTTGATCGGCGGATCGACGCGCCTGCCGTTTCTGCTGGTGCTGTTCGGCATCCTCGGCGGCGCGCAGACGTTCGGCTTCCTCGGGCTCTTCATCGGTCCGGCGCTGATGACCGTGCTGACGGTGCTGTGGAGCGAGTGGGTCAGATAGGCGCGGCGCCGCGCCTTTGCCCCCTTACTTGGCGCCGCCCTTCACGCATTCGAGCGAGTACTTGAGCCCGGGCGCGATCAGCCCGCGCCAGACATCCCACGTATGCGCGCCGTCGACTATCCGCAATGCCGCCGGATTGTTCGCTTGGCGCAGGTGCGTGTAGAGCGCGTCGGCTTCGGCCTGGATCACGAGGTCGTCGCCGCCGGCGGCGATGAAGAACGGCAGCCGCCAAGGCTTGCTGAAATACCCGCTCCACAGCGTCGGATAGTTGAGTTCGTGCCAGACATGCGGATCGAATTGCCGCTCGCCGAATACGCCGACATAGCGCGCCGCCGAAGTGAGCGGCGGCACGTCCGCATAGATGGCCGGACTCAGCAGCATCGCCGAGCAGAACTGGTCGGGCTTGAGCAGCGCATAGCGCAGCGCGCCGAAGCCGCCCATCGACACTCCGCCGATCACCCGTCCGCCGCGCTGGTTCGACACCCAATAGCGCGCTTCGATTTCCGGCAGCAGATCGTCGAAGAACGCGGTCTGCATGCGCTCCTTGCGGTCGACGTACCAATCGGTGCCGGCCTGCGGCATCACGATCACGACGGGCGGGATCTCCTTGCGTTCGATCAGCTGGTCGGCGGTGGCCTGCAACTGGCCTTGCGTGATCCAGTCGTTCGCGTCGCCGTGATTGCCGTGCAGCAGATAGAGCACCGGATAGCGTGGACCCTCGTCGCGATAGCCGGTCGGCAGATAGACGGTGTATGACCAGTCGCGCTCGAGCGCCTCGGAATGGAAGGTGCGCGCCGCAACGGTGCTCGCGAACGAAGGCGCTGGCGCTGCCGCTGCCGCGCAAATGAGCGCGGCGAAGAAATAGAGGAGTGTGCGCATGAGCGTCGATGGGGAAATCGGCCCCGGGCGAAGTGCCCAGAGGTTCAATGTTAACAGCAGCACGGAGCTGTCATCGGCGCGATGCGGCGCGCGTGAACAGCCCGGACGGCGCCGCGTACGAGCGGCGGCTCAGCTCGTCTTGACGGCCAGCACGCGCACGAGCGGCCCGTAGACTTTGGCGACCGCGAGCAGCGCGCCGATCGCGATAGCGTCGGCGGCGAGGCCGAGCGGCACGTCGAGCAGGCCGTCGGTCATCGTGTACAGCGCGGAGTCGACGATCAGCGAAATGCCCGTGCCGGCGATGAAGCACAGCAGCCCTTTGCGGCCCACGATGCCGATCCACGGCAGCCATTCGGCGGTCTTCCCGACCCAGCCGATGCGGATCATGTCCGCCACGAGCCAGGCGATCGCCAGGAAATTCACGACGCGCAGCCATTCGAGGTTCTGCTTGAACTCGGGGCGCAGCGCCGCTTCGACGCCGACGAGCTTCGCGAAGCACAGCGCCGCGATGATGACGAACGCCGCGCCGCTGACGAGCGGCCCGAAGTGCGACGTGCTCACGCGCTGATAGACGGGCTGGCAGCGTGCGAGCACGCCGAGCAAGAACATCAGTTGCCAGGCGAACGGGTTGAAGTCCCAGTGCATGTCGTCGGCGGCCGGCAGGTAGGGGATCGCGTGGCTCGCGGCGGCCCATAGCGCAACGCTGCCGGCGGCGAGCAGCCACGGTTTCTTGCGCGCGAGCGGCAGGGCAAGCGGCACGGCCAGCGCGAAGAACGCGTACATCGGCAGCACGGACGCCAGATAGGGCTGCCGGCGCAGCAGCAGGATGTCGATGAGGCTCTGGAACGGCGTGCTTGTGAGGCTGTCGAGATCGGCGTACGCGAGGTTGGGCGCTTCATCCATGCCCAACGCGACGAAGGCCGCGCTGATCACGAGCATCAGGCCTGCGGTCACGAGAAACGCGCGGTAGATCTCGAGCGCGCGCCGCATGAAGCGCAGGCGGGCGGCGGTTTCGTCGCGCTTTGCGGCGAGCGAGAGATAGGCGGTAGCCGTTGCATAGCCGCCGAGAAAGACGAAGACCTCGGCCGCGTCGCAGAACGCGTAGCTGTGCAGCGTGAAGCGCGACAGGATGCTGCCGCCGATGTGGTCGACGACGATGACGAGGAGCACGAGTCCGCGCAGGAAGTCCAGTTCGACGAGGCGTTGCGATTTCTTCTGCATGGTTTTAACGGTCTGGCCCGGTGGCCCGCCCGATGGGCAGGGCCTGGCGTCAGGCTGGGAATGGGGGTTGCAGGGGCGGCGCCCGATCGAAACGGATGGCGCCAGGCCGGCGAGGCAGACGCGTGGATCGGCTGCAAGACACAGTCTTGACGGACCCGCCAGGCCCGAAATGGTTTCGACTGTCATTACAAAAATCTTTCGAGATTATTGCCGAAATTTACGCTGCACTGCGGCAAACGCGGCATCGTGAGGCGAATACCGGGAACGGGCTTGTTGTATATCAAGATGGATACGTTATATCGCCTCGGAAGGTGGCGGTGTGAGAGGGCGGGGGTGCAATCGCGCCGCCGCAGCAGCGCGCGTCTGCGCGTACGACAAGAGCCTCGAGAAATTTCCCACTTCGCAGAACAACAAAAGATGAACCACCGCAGACTCATATCCGCTTTCGCAGCCGTTGCCCGAGTTGCCCGACGATTTGCGCGAGGATGCCTATCGCGCGGAAGCCGTCGCCCGCTTCAGCGTCCACGCAGACGGCAGCACCGAAGTCGAATTGCTGAAGGCGACGCAGAACCCGCGCCTCAACCAGGTTTTGCTCCAGGCGTTGCACCGCTGGCGCTTCTTTCCGGCGATGCGGGACGGCCGCCCGGTCGACAGCCATCTGGACGTGCGCGTGCATTTCAACGTGAGCTGATCGCGAGGCGGCGCTCGCCGTACTCGCCGCGCGATATATACATATCCGCAAAGGGTTGCTTTTTCGCCGGCCCGGGCGGGTACTTCGATTGCTGTCAGCAAAGCGCGGAAAACATCGGTAAAGTGCGGGCCTTGGCCGACTCCCTTGTCTTCAGGCACCGGTGTGCGGAGTCCGGATGGCTCCGTTCTGCTTGCATCCTGCGGTTATTAAAATGAAAGGCGTTTTATCTGCGGTCTTCTTCGCTTTATTGCCTGTCATCTGCTCCGCAGCCGACCTCGATGAGCAGCTGAAGTGCGGCGTCTCCGCACACGAGTTCATCGGCTCGCTGGAGCAGCAACAGCTGATCGATCCGGCCCCGACACGCGTCGAGCCGAACTCGATCAACGCGTTCCGGCCAGCGAGCGGCGCGACGCTCACGGCATACGGATTTCACGTGTTTGCGATAGTCGGATATCAAAAGAATGACCCGCTGTTCCGCACCGGGGATGGCAAGCCCATTAGCGATTCGGCGTACGGCGCGGTCGTATTCGGCTGGCTGGACAGCGTGCGGGCGGCGGTGACGGCGGCGCATAGCACGGCGGTCGTGCACAAGGTCGCGCCGCATATCACGGCGATATTCTGCAATCAGGATTGATTGATGCGGGTTAATTAACGAGTACGTCCAAAAGGCCGGCGTTTGTTGTTAATACGCCGGTTTTAATCGACGCACTGCTATGCATTTCGCGTTGTTGTATGGCTTGATCTTCCCTTCTTCGTCTTTGGGGCTGGATTTATAGGGTTATCACTTATTGTCTTGGCCTTTGGGTTGACCAGTGCTGTGTCAATCCGTCTGATTGATGCGGCTTTAGTTGGCAATTCGCAACGGTTCAGTGCAAAAGCACGCACCAGAATGGACTCGGGGATTTCATCGTGCAAACATCTCCTCCGTGTTGCATGAACTTACCGCAACCGAACACTAGAGGCTCCGCCTAAAATAAGTAGATTGAAAAAATTTTCAACAAGTCAAAAAGCTTTGGAGATTTTGATGAAAAAACACGTCATCTCGCTTGCAGTGCTGTCCGCATTCGCAGCGCCGGTTTTCGCACAGAGCAGCGTCACGCTGTATGGCGTGATCGATGAGGGCCTGAACTATACGAACAACGTGGGCGGCAGCCACGTTTGGGAGCTGCAAAGCGGCTTTGCGCAAGGCAGCCGCTGGGGCTTGAAGGGGTCGGAAGATCTGGGTGGCGGCCTGAAGGCGGTTTTCCAGTTGGAAAACGGCTTTGATGTGAACACCGGCAAGCTGAACCAGGGTGGTCGCATGTTCGGCCGTCAAGCCTATGTGGGTCTCGCGCAAGATCAATACGGTACGGTAACGTTGGGCCGCCAGTACGACTCGCTCGTTGACTTCCTGGCACAGACGACGGCGAACGGTAACTGGGCCGGTTACATGTTCTCGCACCCGTACGACAACGACAACACGGATAACTCGTTCCGCGTCAACAACACCGTCAAGTACACGAGCCCGGATATCGCGGGCTTCCAATTCGGCGGCACCTATAGCTTCAGCAACAGCACGAACTTCGCGAACAATCGTCAGTACAGCATCGGTGGCCAATATGCAAACGGCGGCCTGCTGGTGGCTGCCGCGTATTTGCAAGCCAACAATCCGGGCGTTGACAACGGCAACGGACCCAGCGGTGGCGCAATCTCGCCGAACGATGCGGACTTCATCTCCAACAAACTGCGTGTCTTTGGCGGCGGTATCAACTATACTTTCGGTCCCGCTACCGCAGGTTTCGTGTACACCAACACGTACATCGGCAATCCGACCGGTTTTGAGGATAACGCCACCACCACCGGGCTTCCTGCGGGCCTGAACTCGCTGCGCTTCCAGAACTTCGAAATCAACGGCAAGTACCAACTCACGCCGGCATTCTTCGTAGGGGCAGAGTACGTCTATACGCTGGCGAAGGCCAACACGTCCGGCGGCAGTGCGAAGCCGAAGTACCACACCGTAGGCCTGATGGCAGATTACAACTTGTCGAAGCGTACGGACTTCTACGTCCAGGGTGCGTACCAGCACGCGCAGAGCGCCAATACGGGCACGTTCTTGGATAACGCACTCATCGTGAGTGCGGATGAGAACTCGTCGACGGCGAATCAAGTTTCGGTTCGTGTCGCAATCCGTCACAAGTTCTAACCTGACGCGACAACGCGCGGCGCCTGGCGCGCCGCGCGAGTTTTTAACAAGTCGATGTGCTGGCAGCTGCGTTCTCGTTGCTGCGGGTCTTCGATCTGCGCCGTTTGTCGGCGATTTGGCTCATCCCAGCTTGGCTCGGATGAGCCTTTTGCTTTTTGGGCGTCCGTTTTTCCAGGCAGAGCCGCGCTCAGCCGTGCGCCTCCTTGATGAGTTGCGCGACCCAATCGATGAAGATCCGCACCCGCGGCGCCAGATGCCTGCTGTGCGGAAACACGACCGATACCGGCAGCGGCGCGGCTTTCCATTCAGGGAGCACTTCCACCAGTTGCCCTGAGGCAAGCAGTTCGTTGATGTTGTCGCGCGGCACCTGAATCATTCCGAGCCCGGCGAGGCAACTGCCAAGATAGGCATGCGCGCTGTTGACCGAAATCAGGCTGCGCATCTTCACAAAGCGCATCTCGCCGTCTTCCTCGTATTCCCAGTCCAGATCGCGCCCCGTCCGGTTCGAAAAGAAACCGACTGCGACGTGCTGAGGCAAGTCGTCGGGCGTGCTTGGCATGCCGTACCGCTGGACATACAGCGGTGACGCGCAGTTGACCTGCTCGAACATGCCGATGCGCCGCGCGACGAGCGTCGTGTCGCTGAGCACGCCCACGCGCACCGCGCAGTCGACGCCATCGTCGATCAAGTCGATGATCCGGTCCGATGCGCTCAGCACGACGCGGATGTCGGGATACTTCGCAAAGAAATCGGGTAGCGCCGGGATCACCGTATGCAGCGCCAGCCGCTCGGGAAGGTCGACGCGGATCGCACCGCGCGGGCCCGCCGTGGCGTCGGAGAACAGGGATTCGGCGTCGTCGATGTCGGCGAGCACCTGCACGCAGCGCGCGTAGTAGGCGCTGCCTTCGTGCGTGAGGGAGACGCGGCGCGTCGTGCGCTGCAGGAGGCGCACGCGCAAATGCTCCTCGAGATACTGGATCGCGTTGCTCACGCTAGGGCGCGGCAGCTGCATTTGCTCGGCGGCCTTCGTGAAGCTGCCCAGCTGCGCGACGCGCGCAAATACTCTCATCGCTTGCAAGTGGTCCATACGCGCATAATTTCCTTCAAGGCGTTGATTTCCTCAGCGGCTGCCTGCTCGTGGGCCGCCGATTGGTAACGCCGCTCGAATAAATTGATCGAGCGCAGCGGATTTATCGGGATGCGCCCGCTCGGCAGAATGCTCTTCAAGCGCGGTGCGGCATGTCAGTCGCGACAGTCCCGGCGACTGGCGGCACCGGCCCCTCTCAACCGCAAGCTTTGCATGAGATCAGAGTAAGGCGCTGAAGCGCCAACTCTGATCGACAGGAGCGATTCGCATGAACACGAGACGTCTTGGCCGCAATGGTCCGCAGGTATCCGCTATTGGTCTCGGCTGCATGGGCATGTCCGATCTGTACGGTCCCGCCGATCAGAACGAAAGCATAGCAACGATTCACGCCGCGCTCGACGCCGGCATCACGCTGCTCGACACCGGCGATTTCTACGGCATGGGCGCGAACGAAATGTTGATTCGCGATGCGCTGCGCGGCCATGAGCGCGAGAAGGTGCAGATCAGCGTGAAGTTCGGCGCGCTGCGCGATCCCGCCGGCGCGTGGCTTGGCTACGACAGCCGTCCGGCCGCGATCCGCAACTTCCTGGCCTATACGCTGCGCCGGCTCGGCACGGACTACATCGACGTCTACCGGCCCGCGCGGCTCGACCCGGGCGTGCCGGTCGAGGACACGATCGGAGCGATCGCGGATCTCGTCAAGGCAGGCTATGTGCGGCAGATCGGGCTTTCGGAAGTGGGTGCCGAGACGATCCGCCGCGCGCATGCGGTCGCGCCGATCGCGGATCTGCAGATCGAGTATTCGCTGATGTCGCGCGGCATCGAGGCCGACATTCTGCCGGCTTGCCGCGAGCTCGGCATCGGCGTAACGGCCTATGGGGTGCTGTCGCGCGGCCTCTTGAGCGGGCAGTGGTCGAAAGAGCGCTCGGTGCAGCGCGATTTTCGCGGCGCCAGCCCGCGCTTTTCCGGTGAGAACCTCGAGCGCAATCTCGCGCTGGTCGAGGCGCTGCGCGCGATTGCCGATGAGCGCAATAGCAACCCGGCGCAGGTCGCGATCGCCTGGGCGCTGTCGCGCGGCGACGACATCGTGCCGCTCGTCGGTGCGCGGCGCCGTACGCAGTTGACCGACGCGATCGCGGCGACCCATTTGCGCCTGTCGGCCGACGATCTTGCTCGCATCGAGGCCGCGATTCCTGCCGATGCCGTGGCGGGCGAGCGTTATCCGCAAGCGCAGATGGATCACCTCGACAGCGAGCGTGGCTCGGGCCATTCGCCGGCTTCGCACTAAGGCGCTGTGCAGGAAGCGAAGCAGCGAGGCGCCGCGCTCGTCACGCAGCGGGTTCGGCATCACCCCGCAGCGTGACGAGCACCGCTTGCTTTTTCTCGTCGAGATGCTGCCGCATCAGCTTCGCCATCCGCGGGCCGTCGCGCGCTTCGAGCGCTTCGATCATTTGTCCGTGTTCGGCCACGGCGCGCGCCCATTTCTGCGCGTCGTGATTGGAGCGGAAGCGCAGCCCCTCCACGCGCCGGTTCAGCGCCAGATAGGTTTGACGCAGCACGTCATTGCCCGCGAGCAGGTTGATGCGGTCGTGGATGGTGCGGTTGTACTCGTAGTAGCCGGACAGGTCGCCGCGTGAATAGCAGGCCAGCATCGAATAGTGCAGCGCCTTGAGCTCATTCAAATCGGTAATCGTGCTCTTTGCGCATGCCAGTTCCCCGGCAAAACTCTCGAGGCAGCCGAGCAGGTCGAACGTCTCGCAGATGTCCTTAGCGCTCATGACCGCCACGACAGCGCCCCGATTCGGCTGATGGTCGATCAGGCCTTCGGCGGCGAGCACCTTCAACGCTTCGCGCAACGGCGTGCGAGAGACGCCGAGCACGGCACACAAATCCCGTTCATTGAGCCGGGCGCCCGGCGCCAGGGCGCCTTCCACGATCATCTTGCGCAGCGCATTGGCGACCGTTTCGTGCAGCACCGGACGGGCGACCGCGAATCCGCCTCGGCCTGGCTTGGCGGCCTCTGATTCAACATCGTCAGATTTGGTATGCAATATACCAGTTGCCATATTATGGATACCCACGCCAGAAACCAGGAAACCCAGTCATGATAGGGTGACTAAGGCAATGCGTCCATATATCGAACGGCTACGGGAAGAATTTGCGTTTCGCAAACTGACTGGATATGGTATACCAAATACCAAATTTGGTACCGCAGAACGGATGAAACTGAATTTCCGTCCAACGTCTATCATTCTTATCCCGGCCGCATCCGCCGGGCGGCGCGCAATGCGCGCCGGAATCCTACGCAGGCAAGGAGACACCTCATACCATGGCCTCTATGCAAGCTCTCGCCGCGCGGCTCGTCGAGGCGCGCCGCACGCATACCTTGATCGACACGCTGCCGGATGACTTGCTGCCCGCCAGCACCGCCGATGCCTATCTCGCCCAGCAGCTGACGATCGCTCAACTCGGCGGCGGCGCCGGCTACAAGATCGGCGCGAAAACGCCAACCGACGATCCGCAGTGCGCGCCGCTGCCTGCCACCCGGGTGTTCGGCGCGAAAACCGGCGTGCGCCGCGCCGAGTACGCACGCGTGGGCCTCGAACTCGAGATCGCGTTCAGCTTCGCCACGGATATCGACAACAGCTTCGCTGAGCGCACCGACGACGTCCTCGATGCCATTGATTCGATGTCGGTCGTGGTCGAAGTGGTCGACAGCCGCTTCAAGACCTGGCCGCAAGTCGACAAGCTCGCACAGCTCGCCGATCTGCAGAACAACGGTGCGCTCGTGATCGGCGATACGAAGCGCTATGACCGGCGCTTCGATTTCGTCGCACCGAAAGTCAGTTTTCATTGCGGCGACCAGGAGATCTTCAGCGGCCAGGCGAGCAATCCCGCGGGCGATCCGCGGCGGCTCATCGTGTGGTTCGTGACGCGCGCCTTGCAGAACGTGCAGACCATCCCTGCCCGCACGCTGCTGACGACAGGCTCGTATACCGGCCTTTATCTGGCCGAAGGGCCGGATATCGTGCGGGGGACGATCGAGGGCATCGGCGGCATCGAGTTCGAGATCAGTTGACCGATCCATCGGTCGCTTATCGGGGAGATTCGCGGGCCGATTCCCGTTCCCATCACCGTGCGCGACGCGTCGCTTCGCGGGCTCGCCGCGCACGCGTAGCCGGTGTGGCAGAACGCCGCGCAGTAGCAGTAGGCCATCAAGTTTTTTAAGCAGCGGCCGTAGACCATGGCATGTGGCGTCCGTTTAATTCGGACGCTGGCCACGCCTGTGCCATGTGTGCAGTGCGCGAGCAAAGAAAGAGGGTTGGCGGACACGCCGGCTCCACCGCACTGGAGAAAACTGATGTTGAAGAACCTTACGATCCGCGCATGGCTGACGCTGATGGTCGTGTGCTTTGCCGTGGTGCTCGTTGCCGGGGCGGCCGCCGGATTGCTGTCGATGCGCGCGGACAACGAGTCGCTGCAGCAGGTGTTCACGGTCGATACGCCCTCCATCGCGGACATCGACGGCAGCGCCGGCCAGTTGCTGCGCTTGCGCCTCGCGCTGGCGACCTACGCGTCGCTGACCGAGCTGAACGACCAGGACGCCGCGGCTGCCGTGCTCAAGCGTGCCGACGACTATCAGCGCGCTTCGGACGAACGCCTCGCTCACTACCTGAGCCAGGCGAGCAGCGATCCGCAGGAGCAGCAGCTCATCAAGGACTTGCAGGACACGCGCAACGCGTTCCTGCATGACGGCGTCGATCCCGCGCTTGCCGCGCTGAAATCCGGCGACAAGGCGGCTTTCCTGCAATCGCAGGGCAAGCAGCTGCCGGCGCTTTACGACGCTTATGACAAGGCGACCGCCGCGCTCGAAAAGCTGCAGCTCGACCGTGGCGGGCGGCGCTATCAGGACGCACAGCAGCGCTTTCAGATCGTGAGTGTCGTGGTCGCGGTCGGCATGCTGTTGTCGTTGCTGTGCGGGTGGTTCGCACGTGTCACGCTCGTACGGGCGATCGTGCACCCGGTCGACGCGTCGATCGCGCAGTTCGAGCGCATCGCGCACGGCGACCTGACGGGGCGCGTCGAAGTCGAGAGCGACAACGAAATGGGGCGCCTTGCCGCCGCGCTGCAGAAGATGCAGGCATCGCTCGTCGCGACGGTCGGCACCGTGCGCAGCAGCGCGGATTCGATCGATACGGGTGTGAGCGAGATCGCGGCCGGCAATACGGATCTCTCGCAGCGTACCGAAGAGCAGGCTGCGTCGCTCGAGCAGACGGCCGCGAGCATCGAAGAGCTCACCTCGACCGTCAAGCAAACCGCGCAGAACGCCCAGGAGGCGAGCTCGCTCGCGCGGGGCGCGTCCGGTCTCGCGACACAGGGCGGCGAGCTCACGCAGGAGGTGGTCGGCACGATGCAGGAGATCGTCGGCAACTCGCGCAAGATCTCCGACATCGTCGGCGTGATCGAGGGCATCGCGTTCCAGACCAACATTCTTGCGCTCAATGCGGCCGTCGAAGCGGCGCGGGCTGGCGAGCAGGGACGCGGCTTCGCCGTGGTGGCGAGCGAGGTGCGCTCGCTCGCGCAGCGCAGCGCCAGCGCAGCCAAGGAGATCAAGACCGTGATCGGCGAATCGTCGGCGCGCGTGGAAGCGGGGGCCGAGCTCGTCGAGCGCTCGGGCGCGACGATGAACGAGATCGTGTCGGCGATCACGCGCGTGAGCGCGATCATGAACGAGATCGCATCGGCGGCCCACGAGCAAAGCACCGGGATCGATCAAGTCAACATCGCTGTCGCCCAGATGGACGAAGTCACGCAACAGAACGCCGCGCTCGTCGAGCAGGCTGCGGCGGCGGCCGGCGCGCTCGAGGAGCAGGCGCGCAGGTTGACGACGGCAGTGGCGGTGTTTCGCATCTCGGGAGACACCGCGCTGGAGCGTGTGTTCGCGAGCCGCGTGGAGGAGCGCACACGCGTTGTGGAGCGGCAGGTTGAAGAGGCAAGCGAGCCGGCCTGAGCGGCGTTTTCACGGCGGTCTATGCCGTTGCATTTGTTAATGATCGATTGCAGTCCGTTACATGTCGGCGGACTCAATTTTGAGATGTTGCCCTTACAATGCACCATCACATTTTGATGCACAACGTATGCGGTATTTTGTATTGGGTATACATCATGCCGTTGGATCGCGAGTAACAAAGGGGCGTCTCGCTCGCATGCGGGTTTGCAGGCCATCGAGGCGCCGCGCGGGTGTCCTGGACGCGACGCCCTTGGAAAAATGGAGTTCAAGTCGAAGATGAGTCGACGTCATTTCGACAGAAGCATGGCGCTCATGGCGAGCGCCGCGATCGCCGCCTTCATGGCGGGCTGTGCAACGGTCGCGCCGCCTGTATCGAGCGATACCGTGGCCGGCGCGGTGCCCGCATCTGCGGTACAGGCAGCTCAGGCAGGGCAAGGCGCGAGCGCCGGGAGTGCGGATACTTCATCCGCACCGGCAAGCGATGAAGCAGTGCAGGTGCAGTGGACCCGCTATGTCGTCAAGCGCGGCGATACGCTCGCAAGCATTGCGAGGAGCCAGGGCTGCACGGTGAAGAACTTGATCGCGTGGAATCACTTGAAGCGCAAGACGCATCTGGTGAAAGGGGAATCGCTGCGCATCGCATCGCGCAGCGGCGGGAACGGCGGTGCCGTTACCGCCCAGACGCTCGATCGGCACACCGGGCGCGTCGTGCTCGCCTGGCCCGCCGACGGCTCCGTCATCGAGCCGTTCGAGCCAGGACACAACCGGGGCATCCAAATTGGCGGCAACGAGGGCGACCCGGTGCGTGCCGCCGCCGACGGGCGCGTGATGTATGCAGGCACGGGGCTGAACGGCTACGGCAGCCTGATCATCGTGCAGCACAACGCCGATTTCCTGACGGCGTATTCGCATAGCCGCAAGCTGCTGGTGAAGACGGGCGACGTCGTCAAGCAAGGCGAGGAGATCGCTGAGATGGGCAAGGTCGACAGTCCGCGCGTCGCGGTGCTGTTCGAGGTGCGCCGCGACGGCAAGCCGGTCGATCCGATGCCGTATCTGCCGAGCGGGCACGGTTGAGCGCGTGAGCGAACACGATCGGGGGGAGCGGGATGCATGAGTTTCAAGCCATCGTCGAATGGCTTGGCTGAATGGCTTGACCCACGGATCCCGCAAAGTCTCACCTTCGTATGTGGCCGGACTGCTGGGAATGCGCTGGGTTGTTAGTACTTCTACGGCCGATCAAGGCCGATCGTCGCGCCATTACCCCCTAAAGACGATCGATTGCGCGCCAAAACGCGCATTAGTTGTATCTACATGCACCGATCTCAATGGTGAGCCTATTCGGGAGCAGCGTTCAACCCAGCCGTCTTCGAATCGTTTCCGCCAGCTTGTCGTGGGCGATCGTGCTTGCCGAGATCGCGCGGACGTCCGGATAAGCGTCGGCTGCGATGTCGGTCAGCACTTGTCCCGGAGGCGCCTGGACAAGCAGGGTTGCGCCCATTTCGATCATCACCGAGAGCGCGTCGAACCAGCGCACCGTATGGCGCATATTGGTGGCGAGGTCGTCGCGGACCGCGTCCGCCGAATGCAACGGACGAGCGCTTCGATTGCCGATATAGGTGCTGCGTGGCGCACGGAATGGAACGTTCGCGCTGTAGGCGAGCAGTTCGTCGGAGGCGTGCGCGAGCAGTTCGCAATGCGACGGCACACTGACATCGAGCCGCGTCGCCTTGCGCGCGCCGGCCGCGAGCGCGCGCTCGTTGAAGGCGGCGAGCGCGGCATCGGAACCCGCCACGACGATTTGCCTCGGCGCATTCACGTTGGCGATGTAGATGCGTCCAGCGGCATCGTTTTCCGTCCCGCGCGCCAGCGCTTCGATCTCGTGTTCCGTCAGGCCTGAAATGGCGGACAAACCGTATCCGCCCGGATAGGCGCTCTCCATCAGCTCGGCGCGCTTTTTTGCCATGTGCAGCGCGTCGGCGAACGCCAACGCTTCACAGCCGACGGCGGCCGCATAGGCGCCGATCGACAAGCCGGCGCACATCTCCGGGCCGAGTCCTTCCGCTGCGAGCTGGCGCGTCATCGCGACACCTGCGATCACCAGCGATAGCTGCACCGCGACGGTCGAGCGCAGCGCATCGGCGGAATCGAGCGTCAGCACGTCGAGGCCTAGCACCTGCGAGGCCTCGTCAAGCGTGTCTCGGACCGCGGCGTTCGGTGGCAACCGATGCAGAAAGCCGGCGCTTTGCGCGCCTTGACCCGGATAGAGATAGGCAAGCATTACGCGGACTCCCGCATGTGAGTTTCTGCTGCTGGCCAAGGGTCTGCGACGAGCCGCGGACCTTGCGCACCCCGCACCATCACGCGCGCTTTGTCCGATGCGAGCTCGGCGAGCGCGACGCCGCCGGCCGGCGTTTCCAGCTGCGCGTCGAGCCGGGTTCCGGCACGCTCGGCATACGCGGTCAATTCGCCGAGCAGGGCGCGTGCGGCCTCGCGCGAGAGCGGCGCCGGGGTTCTGATCAGCAGATCGAGATCGCTGATTGGAGTCGTGGTCGGCAGCCCGGTCGCGAGTTCGAAGCCCGCGCTCCCGGTAGGCCCCCAACTGAATTCGGCAAGGCAGGATGTGTCGCGCAAGGCATGCAAAATATTGAATACCGGATACCGTGCACGGTCGACCGCAGGTTGTATACCAACCAAAGACTCTGGTGCAATGACGGCTTCGATGTCGGCGGTTTCGGCCCAGGCGCCATAGCGCTCGTTTCGCGCGCCGCCGCGCAAGCCCACCGCGACGTATCCGGCTGCCGATTCGGCTCTGCGCACGACGGCGAATGGCGCACGCGCAAACGCGCTGCGTACCCACTCCGGCTCGCCGGGCAGCACCGCCAGCCGCCGCAACTTCAGCAGATCGTGCGCGCGCCACCGCGAATCGAGCGCGACCTGCTTATCCGGTGCCCAAGGCGGCAGTGCGCAAGCACGCGTCGCTTCAGGCTTCATCAGGCATCCCATTGCTCGGCCAGACGCCGCCGCACTTCGATCGAGGCAGCGCGCGTCGTCTTCGCCGTTGCCGATTCGAGCCTGTGCGACAGATTGCGCGGGCCGCTCCTTGCACTCCGCACGGTTTCACTCAGCACCGCCCGCACGCGTTCGGTCTGCGTATCGGTCGGCGCATCGGCATCGACGCCGTCGATCAAGGTGTCGAGCAGCCCTAGCTTGGCGAATGCCGCGAGCGAATAGGACATCGGCGTGATCGTTTCGCCGAGTGCATCGAGGGCTTCGACGGTGCGGCGCGTCACACGCGCCGCCGCTTCCTTGCCCATTGCATGCACGGCGATGCCGGGCGCGTCGAGCGCGACGATCCGGTTGGCCTGATAGCCGTGCGCGAGAAACGCGCCCGACATGGCCGGCCCGACGATCAACGCGACCACCGGATGCCCCGCGGCGCGCGCGGCCGCATAGGCGTCCACGGCCGCCGCGCAGGCGAGATGAATGCCGAGCATTTCTTCGCGGTACCCATAGGCCTGGCTTTTCACATCGACGATGGCGACGATCGGGCGGCGCGTTCCTGTGCGGGCGTCTTCTTCGATCGTGTCGCGCACGATGCGTGCAAGCCGCCAGCCCTGCTCGAGGCCGACGACGTTGTCGACCGCGCGCGGGAAGCGATTGCCGGGATCGGGCACGACAGCAATGAAGCGCGCCGTCTCGGCGCCGAGCGCCGCATCGCCCGACCACACCGGCGCGCCGGTGCGCGATTCGCCCGCGAGGGCGCGGAACCAGCATTGTCCGCGGGTCATCGTGTTCTCGCTCATGCTTGCTCCTTTGCATGAAACACCGCGCGCATCGATTCGGGCGCGACGTTCGCCGGATCGATCTGCGCGAGCCTCGCCAGATACCTATCGACGGCTTCGCTGCGATGCTGCGCCGGCACGCCGCGCGCGAACGCTTCCCGCACGGCGGAGCGGATCGCGTTCGTATCGTCATCCGCGAGCATGTCGACCAGACCGGTCGCCGCGCGCTGCTCGCCGCCGATCAACTGCCATACATAGCGCCGGTCGCTCGCATCGAGCTCGTCGATGCCGGCTTCCTGCTCGATCACTTCGGGTCCGTTCATCCCGAGCCGGCCCTGCCTGGTCGCGACGAGATACGAGCACAGCGCGGCAGCCAGCGACATCCCGCCGAAACAGCCGACCATCCCCGCAATCACGCCGACGACCGGCACATGACGGCGCAGCGCGACGATCGCCGCCTGGATCTCGGCGATGACCGCGAGGCCGAGGTTGGCTTCCTGCAAGCGCACGCCGCCGGTCTCGAACACGATGACCGGACGCACGGGCTTGCCGCGCTCGCAATCGCGCAACGCGAGCTCCAGCGCTGCCGCGATCTTGCTGCCCGACACTTCGCCGATGCTGCCGCCCTGGAACGCCGATTCGATCGCGGCGACCACGGCCGGCTCGCCGTCGATCGTGCCGCGCGCGATCACGGCGCCGTCGTCGGCCTGGCAGACGATGCCTTGCAGCGGCAGCCACGGCGATTCGAGCCTGTCGAACGGCCCGAGCAGCTCGCGGAACGTGCCTGCATCGAGCAGCGTGCGCGCGCGTTCGCGCGCCGGCAGTTCGATGAAGCTGTCGCGGATGATCGACGCGGCGTGTACGGTGCCAACGGTGTCGCGCCCGCTCATTGCACGGCTCCTTGCTCCGAAGCTTCGACCGCTTCGGCGAGCCGCAGCGCGACGACGCCCGGCGTCGCGCCGAAGTCGTTGATCTCGATCGACGCCGCGCCGTCGTAACGTGTGAAAAAGCGATCGAGCACGTGCTTCCAGATGTGCCCGTAGCCGTCCACGCTCGTGCGCACGACGACGTGCGCCGTCATCGCCGCGCTCGGCGACAGCAGCACCTCGAGGTCGCCCGAGCCGACCACGCCCACGTGTGCGCGGGCGGTCGCGGGGCGTCGTGCCGGGTAGTCGAACGTCAGATGTTCCATGTCGTGGGGCTCCCGCCAGTCCGGTGCGGGACCAGCTTGTCGATGAAAAGGGTCGCGGCGAGCAGGTCGGCTGCGCCGCCGGGGGATGCGTTCAGCGAGA
The DNA here is from genome assembly GCF_005144415.1 of Trinickia terrae. Classification (GTDB taxonomy): domain Bacteria; phylum Pseudomonadota; class Gammaproteobacteria; order Burkholderiales; family Burkholderiaceae; genus Trinickia_A; species Trinickia_A terrae. The sequence goes on from NZ_SWJE01000001.1 coordinate 527,167, forward strand.
GCAGGGTGCGCTCGAGCGTATCTAGCGCGTCGCGTCCACTTGGGGTGGAACTGCCGCCCGCGCCGAGCACGCGCCGTGCGCCGCGCTTGGCGGCGGTGAGCGCGGGCTGGCCGGCGCGATGGAGGAGGCAGGTGTCGTCGAGCATCGTCATGATCGCGAGCAGCGTGTCGACGCGGGCTGCGTTCTCGTCGATGCCGCGTTGCCGTGCCGCATGAAGCGCGGGTAGGCCAACGCCTATCACATGAGGAAAGCCTTCTTGGGCTTCGCGGCGCGCACCGCCGACGCCATAGCGCTCGCGTACGCGTGAACCGTTGCTGTCGATATGGGTTGCGAGGCGGTCGGGGAAGCAGGCGATTTGCGCACCGAGATCGCAAATGCGTGGAGCGCTCATGCGATGAAGGTCGCCACAGATGGTTGCGCCTGCAACCAATAGCCCGACGATCCAGATTGCGCCGCGATGCGCGTTGCTGCCGCCCGTCGCACGCATCATGGCGGTTTCGCCTGTTCGGCCGATTCGAGCCAGTTCGGTGCGCAGTGCCGCCGACGGTTCGCGGTTGCGCGACGCCTGCGCGAGCGCCGCGAAAGTAGGCTCGAGCGCGCGCGCGGAACGTGTCATCACTGCGAGATCGAGATCGTGATGGGCGCCGCTGCCGCGCCGGTCGACGAGCGCCGGCTTCGGCGTCAGGTGCGCTTCTTCGAGCAGCGCCTCGACGGCGAGGCGCGCAAGTTGCGCATCGGTTGGAATCTGCGCAGCCGCCTGCATGGAGGCGGCTGCGCAGCAGCGATCGCTGCTGCATTCCGCAAGAACTGAAGTCGCAAGCATCGGCTTACCAGCTCCTGAAACGTGCCGGTGGCGCATAGAGCCCGCCGGACCACGTCACGAGGTCGTCGATGCTGCGCGCGGCGAGCAACGACCGCTTCGCGTCGCCACGCCGGATGCCGAGGTCTTCCGGATAGGCGACGATCCCGCGCCGCCGCAACGCGGCCGTTTGCTCAGGCTTCGCGCGCAAGCCGATCGGCGTGACGCCGGCCACCGCGGCGAGCGCCGCGCGCCGTTCGTCAATGCCTTCGGCCTTGTGCAAATGCGCGATCCCCTCTTCGGTGACGACGTGGCTCACATCGTCGCCGTAGATCATCACCGGTGCGATCGGCATCCCGCTCTTGGCGCCGACGGCGATCGCGTCGAGCTCGTCGACGAAGGTCGCCTCGCCGCCTTTCTTGTACGTTTCCGCGAGCTGCACGACGAGCTTGTGTCCGCGCGCGATCGGCCCGTCCTGCTTCAACAGCTTGAGCCACGCCTCGCTCGAATGACGACGGCCGCGCGGATCGTGTCCCATGTTCGGTGCGCCGCCGAAGCCGGCGAGACGTCCGCGCGTGACCGTCGACGAATTCGCATCGGCGTCGATTTGCAGCGTCGAGCCAATGAACAGATCGACGCCGTATTGTCCAGCCAACTGGCACAGCACGCGGTTCGAGCGCAGGCTGCCGTCGCGGCCCGTGAAGAAGATGTCGGGGCGCGCCGCGATATACGCCTCCATCCCCACTTCGCTGCCGAAGCAATGCACGCTGTCGACCCAGCCCGATTCGATCGCGGGTATCAGCGTGGGATGCGGATTGAGCGTCCAGTTGCGGCAGATCTTGCCTTTGAGGCCGAGCGATTCGCCGTAAGTGGGCAGCAGCAACTCGATCGCGGCGGTGTCGAAGCCGATGCCGTGATTGAGCGACGTGATCCCATACGCTTCGTAGATGCCGCGGATCACCATCATCGCGGTCAGCACCTGCAGGTCGCCGATATGGCGCGGATCGCGCGTGAACAAAGGCTCGACCGCAAACGGACGATCGGCCTCGACGACGATGTCGACCCACGAGCCCGGGATATCGACGCGCGGCAGCTCGTCCACGATTTCGTTGACTTGCACGATGACGATGCCGTGCCTGAACGCAGCAGCTTCTGCGATGGTGGGGGTGTCCTCGGTGTTGGGGCCTGTGTACAGGTTGCCGTGGCGATCGGCTTTCTCGGCGCAGAGCAGCGCGACTTGCGGCGTCAGGTCGACAAACATCCGAGCGTACAGCTCGACATATGTATAGATCGCGCCGATTTCGAGCTGCCCGTCTTCGAGCAGCTGTGCGACCCGCAAGCTTTGCGGGCCGGCAAACGAGAAGTCGACCTTGTGTGCGATGCCTTGCTCGAAGAGCGTCAGATGCTCAGGGCGGCTGATGCTGGAAATCAGCAAATGAATGTCGTGGACTTTCTCGGGATCGACCTTGGCGAGCGAGCGCGACAGGAAGTCGGCCTGCTTTTGATTGTCGCCCTCGAGCGCCACGCGGTCGCCGGGACGGATCAGCGCTTCGAGCGCTTGCACGATGTGCTCGCGCGGCAGCACGCGCGCGTCGAGCCAGGGCGCTATCGCAGCAAGGCGGCGCGCTTTCTCGTCGCGCAGCGTGGTCCATGAGCGCGCGGCGGGGGAGGCGGATGAGGCGCCGGCCGGCATGAAAGCTGGATGATTCATCGGTGGATCAGCTCCCGGAAGTGTCGCGCTGGCGTTTCACACGCGGCTTGCGCGTTTGGGACGAAGCGCCGGCTGTGCCGGCATGTTCGCAAAGGAATCGATAAAGCAGCTCGCCCGTGTCGAGCAGGTGCTGCGTGACGAGCGTTTGCGCCGTGACGACGTCGCCTTGGCGCACGGCCTTGAGCAGTGCCACATGCTCGCGGTCGGATTCGCCCTTGTACGACGGCAGGCCAAACTTGAGGCGCAGATAGCGTTCGCCGCGCCGATGCAGCGTGCCGATCATTTCGAAGAGCTGCGGCCGCGCAGCGGGCTCGTAAAGGCTCAAATGAAAAGCCTCGTTGCGCGTGACGTAAAGCGACGGATCGGTTTCGGCCGACGCCGCCTTGCAGAGCGCTTGCGCGTGCTTCAACGAGGCCGGCGTGTGCGCGGGAATCGCGAGGCCGATCGCTAGGCTTTCGAGCGCGGCGCGAATCTCATAGATTTCGCGCGCTTCCTCGGCCGAAAGCGGCGCGACGGTCGCGCCCTTGTGCATCTCGACCTTCGCCCAGCCTTCGCTTTCGAGCTGACGCAAGGCCTCCCGCACCGGAATCGCGCTGACGGAGAAATGCCGCGCGATGGCGTCTTGGCGTAGAGGCGCGCCGGGCGCGAGAGTGCCGTCGACGATTGCCGTGCGCAGCGCGTTCGCGATCATCCGCGGCGTGCTGGCGCGCTCCGCGACGGAAATCGCGGCAGGCAGCGCACTTGTGCCGGACGGACTGTCTAGGGGAAAACGATTCGTTGCGTCGCTCATGATGGTGAATATTATATATAAAATACGAACCCGCAATCGGGACAAACACGAAACGAAGCCCGGGTCTGGCGCGTATCGGACGCGAGCACGCGGCGAGAGCTGCGTGCTCGCGAATTCATTAGGGACAGACGTTCAACCGTATCACCGGAGGAGCAAGATGAGTTCAACGACGGAACGCGCGAGTGTCGCGCGACATCGCACGCCGCTCAATCGTTCGCAGATAGCGGGATTCTGGGGCGCGTGGACAGGCTGGACGCTCGACGGAATGGATTCGTTCATCTACGCGCTCGTGCTCACGCCGGCGCTGACCGAGCTGCTGCCGCGTTCCGGATATGCCGCGACGCCTGCCAACGTCGGGCTTGCCGGATCGATCTTGTTCGCGCTGTTCCTGGTCGGCTGGGGCCTGTCGTTCATCTGGGGGCCGATTGCCGACCGCTTCGGGCGCACCAAGGTGCTGGCCGCCACGATCTTCACGTTCGCCATCTTCACCGGGCTCTCGGCCACGGCGCAAAACGTCTGGGAACTCGCGCTCTTTCGCTTCATCGCAGGCGTGGGGATCGGCGGAGAATGGGCGCTCGCGGGGACTTACGTGGCGGAGTCATGGCCCGAGGATCGGCGCAAGATGGGCGCGGGCTATTTGCAGACCGGCTACTATGCGGGCTTCTTTCTGGCGGCCGCGTTGAACTACACGATCGGCGTGCATTTCGGCTGGCGCGCGATGTTCCTGACAGGCGCGGTGCCGGTCTTCGTCGCCATTCTTATCCTGACCCGCGTGAAGGAAACGGAGAAATGGCAGAAGGCCGAAGCGCGCGCGGTCCATGTCAGTGCGCGCCGGGCCGCCCCAAGCGCACTGACTGCCCCCACGGGGGGCAGCGAACGCAGTGAGCGCAGGGGGCTGTCCTATTTCAAGCCGTTGCGCGAGATCTTCGGCTCGCACTATCGGCGGCGGACGTGGGTGGCCTGCGCGCTGTTGACGATTGCGATCGTGGGCTTGTGGGCGGGCGCGGTCTACGAACCGTCGGCCGTGATTCAGCTGGCGCAGAAGTCGGGCATGGACAAGGCCGGTGCAATCAAAACCGCGTCGCTTGCGACGGGCCTCTTGTCGATCGGCACGATACTGGGCTGTCTGGCGTTGCCGCCGCTTGCGGAGCGCGTCGGCCGCAGGAAGACGCTTGCGATCTACTTTGCGGGGATGGCCGTGTCGATTGCCGGGAGCTTCGGCTGGGCGTTCTATCTGCCCGACGGGCTCGCGCCGTTCATCGCGTGGTTGTTCGTGCTCGGTTTCTTCGGCGGCAATTTCGCGCTCTTCAGCCTTTGGCTGCCCGAGCAGTTCGAGACGCGCGTGCGCGCAACTGCGTTTGCGTTCTGCACGTCATTCGGCCGTTTTGTCGGCGCGGCTGTGAACTTCGCGCTCGGCGCGGCAGTGCTGCATATGCATACGCTTGGCCTGCCGGTGGCGCTGACGGCGATTGCTTTCGTGATCGGACTCTTCATCATTCCGCTCGCGCCTGAAACACGAGGGGAGGTGCTGCCTCAATAGAGTATCGGAATGAGGCCGCCCGCGTGGCGGCTTCGATTGGGTCTGTTGATTGCGGGTGGCGCCGGTGGAGCCTTGCTGTTCCAAAACTTTAACGGGTTTCGAGATGACCACAACGAAGAGGCCAAGGTGGTCAAGCACGCGAAGCCGTTCGACTACATCGAGTTGAACAAGATCATGGTTTCCGTGCCGTTGACTGTCGCATCGGACGGTTCCGCGTCGTCGATCTATCGCGTCTGTTCGCTGGATATGGCGTTCGAGGTCAACGCGAAGGACAAGGACAAGTTCAAGAACATCACGCCGCTGGTGCGCAGCATTGCCGTCCAGGCGCTGTCGGTGCATACGTACGACAAGATCCGCAATGTTCCGCTCGACGAATTGCAAAACGACGTCAGCACGAGAATGTTGAGCATCGCGGACAGCTGGCATATCGATCGTCCGTTCAACGCGGCAATCATCACTCAGCTGTTGTGCGAGTGACAGGCAGGCGGGTCCCGTCAGGCATCGAGTCGAGGCGTTTCCGGGAAGTGGCGCTGATCGATCGAATATAGAGGGGTGTGAAATGCAGATATTGTTAGGTTAACTATTTATTGTTGGTTGCGTGTTAGGGGGATTCCTCCTGCACGGCGGATCGCTGCACGCGATCTGGCAGCCGACCGAGATTCTGATTATCGTGGGCGCGGCGCTCGGCGCTCGGCGCGCTGGTGATGGGCAGCGCAAAGCATGTGCTGATGGACATGCTGGCGCAAATCAAGAAGGTCGTCGCGCGCGGCAAGAACGATGGAGAGTTTCAGCGCCAGTTGCTGTTGCTGTTGTACGAGCTGCTCGAGATGGTGCGCGACGGCGGCTTGAAGGCGCTCGACCAGCACGTCGAAAGCCCGGAGGAAAGCGAAGTCTTCAAGAAGTATCCGATGATCCTCGGCGAGCGCAAGCTTACGGCGTTCCTCGTCGACAACTTCCGCCTGATGGCAATGGGCCGCATCACCTCGCACGAGCTCGAGGGCATGCTCGACCAGGAGATCGAAGCGATCGAAGGTGAATTCCTGCAGCCATCGAAGTCGCTCGGCAAGATCGCTGAAGCGATGCCCGGCTTCGGGATTCTGGCGGCCGTGCTCGGCATCGTGACGACGATGGGCAGCATCGGCGGCTCGGTGGCGGAGGTCGGCGTGCAGGTGGCCGGCGCAATGGTCGGGACGTTCATGGGCATTCTCTTTTGCTATGGCTTTCTCGATACGCTGGCGGGGGCGATAGTGCAGCGCGTGAAGTCGGAGATGTCGGCGTTCGAGTGCGTGAAGGTGGTGCTGTGCGCGCAGGTTGCCGGCAAGCCGACGCTGCTTGCCGTGGATGCGGGCCGCAAGCTGATCCAGCTCGAGGTGAAGCCGAGCTTCGCGACGCTCGAGTCGTGGATCACGAAGCTGAGAACCAACTGATTGCAGTAGGGGCGAAATGAAGAAGGACGACGCACATCACAGTCCCGCGATCATCAAGCGCGGCTCCAAGCATCACGACGAGCATCACGGCGGCGCTTGGAAGGTGGCGTTTGCGGACTTCATGCTCGCGCTGATGGTGCTCTTCATGGTGTTGTGGGTGATGAGCGCGTCGACGCAGGAGGAGCGGATGAAGATCGCGGCCCAGGTGAGCGGCAGCCCGGTTATCGACGGAGGCGCCGGCATCTTCGAGCAGAACAGCAAGACGCCGCAGATAGCGCCGTACGCGCCGCACGCGGCTGAAGGAAGCAAGGATCGTGATAAGGGCGGCGACGATGTATCGCCCTACGCTTCATCTTCGGCAGATTCGCTGGCGCAGCAGCAGGCGCTCGCCGCCGCGATTCAGGCGCAGGCAAAAGCGCTTGGCCTCGACAAGAACCTCGAGACGATCATGACGCAAGACGGGTTGCGCATCATCGTGCACGACTCGGACGACCACGGCATGTTCGTGCGCAGCAGCGACGTGCTCGAGCCGCAGGTCGCGACGCTCTTTCTCAGCCTGGTTCCCGTGTTGACGCAGGTGAAGAACAAGGTCGTGATCGCCGGTCATACCGACTCGGCGCAATACACGGATTCGAGCGTGTTCAACAACAACTGGAACCTATCCAGCCGGCGCGCGCTGCGCGTGCGTCAGACGCTGGAGGATGGCGGCCTTGACGACCGGCAGGTGCTGGAGGTGATCGGGATGGCCGACAAGGTGCCGGCCAGGGGTAGCGATGCAACCGGCGAGCACGATCGCCGCGTCGAGCTGATGATCCTGACGACCAAGGCCGAGCAGGACTGGATGCGCTTCTTCCGCATGGAGGGCATGAGCGCGAAGATCGTGGGCAGCGGCGCCGCGGTGCGCCTGGCAAGCGGCGCAGCGGCGACCAACTAGGCGCATCAGCTTGCGGGATTGTCCTCGTCGGGTTCGGGCGGGGTGCCGTTCTCTGGCGCATCGAGGATGCTGACCCGAAAAATGGATGTGCCCGCAAGCGATTGCAGCGCGGGGTCTTCGGGCATCTGCTCGAGCAACGGCAGGATCACCGAGCCGCCGATCACCGCACGCCGGCTGTTGTCGGCGGGGCGCATTCCCCAGATGTCCTGGTAGACCACGGGCACCGTCTGCGTGCCGCGCGTGGTGTTCCCGAGATACAGCATGACGTGGCCGCCGATGTAGATCAGCGTGCGCATCGGCTTGCCGTTCTTCACCAGATAGTCGAGGCGCACGGCGGGGCTCGACGATGACAGGTCGACCATCTGCCCCGCGCTCATCTGCGTCGACGAATGGCGCGGTAGCCACACGCCGAACGCGGCGAAGATGCTTTGCAATTCCGAGGAGCAGTCGTTGTAGAGGCCCGTATTGCCCCAGCCGTACGGACGTCCGATCAACGCCTTGATGAGCGTCGCGAGATGGCGCGGCGTGGCGGCGAACGGCATCGGCACGATTTGCGTGTCGCTAAGCTGCGCGGTCTGAATCACGGTGCGGCCGTCCAGGTCGCGCGCGGGCACGAGCACGACGCGCATGCCGGGCCGCGCGCCGAGCCGCAGCGACGAAAGCGGCAACAGCGTGCCCGCGGGCGCGTCGAAGCGGAACGTGCCGCCGGCGTCGGTGACGCTCGCCGATGCGGCGATGACCGCACCGAGCCCCCCGCGTTGGGCGTTGCTTCGCCACGCCGCGATGAACGTGTTGTCGGCGAGGCTCACGTTGTCACTGCGCACCCAGCCCTGGACTTCGGGCGTCTGCACGTAATCCCAGCCGCCGTCGACGCTGCGCCCCAGCACGTAAAGCGGCGTGCCGGGGCGGATCGCCGAGATCTGCAGATTGTCGAACGGGTAGCCTTCGCCCGCGAAATGACGCGAGTAGAAAAACGGGTCCATCGTCGGCAGCTCGCGCACGAGCAGGTTGCCCGTGGCGATCGCACGGCGCGCCGGTGTGTAGGCCGTGTTGCGTTCGAACTGGCCGACGTCCAGGTTCCGCGCGATGTCATCGATCCACGCTTTCGTGTACGGACGGAAGTTCCGGCCGTAGCCGATCTCGTGGTCGGCCTTGCCGGTGTTGTCGTAGCGGGCGATGCGGCTGCGTTGCAGGCTTGCGATATCGCTGCCCTGGTTCTTGTACACGCGCCCGGTGACGAACGCGGGGTTCCAGGGCGACGGGCTGTTCGCGTCTGTGCCGAATTCGCGCGCGAAGAGCGCTGCGAAATGGGCCTGCTGATCGCTTGCGCTGAGAAACGGCTGGTCGTAGCCGGGGCTCGCGGGGGGGATCCAATGATCGACGTCTTGATCGTACGCGGCCATCGGAAACAGTCCGATTCGGTCGATCTCGGCGGCAGGGCCCGAGGATACCGGCGCTGTCGTGCTGCACGCGGCCAGCGCGGCGCAGAGTATCGCGGCCGGAATGCGCAATCGAAGCCTTGCGGCCCGGTGCGAGCGCGACGGCGCACGGACAGCGGCACTGCATGAAGACGGGGAAGCGGGAACGGCAAAAGGCATGATGCTCGCAGGATGGGCACGAAGGCCATGATGATACGGGGAGTTGCGGCGCCTGCGGGGCCGAATTGCAATGGATTCGACGCAGTGACGGCCTTAGCGCGTTTCGTCTGCCGGCATGGCGACGCGGCGAAGCACGTTCATCGGTCCGAGCCGCTCGACAACCTGCATCTGGGACGCATCGCGCACGAAGAGCGACCCCGCGAAACCCAAGGCATTGACCTCGACGGACTCGACGCTTTGCGCCGACCGAGGCACCAGCAACATCCAATGCGAGGTGATCAGCAAGTTATAGGGCGCCGGCCGTGAGGGCGCCGGCCGTGGCGTTTCGCCGTGCGCGTCGCTCGCCGAATTCGGGCGTGGCCCCGTGACCGCTTCCAGCAGGGCGCGATAGTGATCGGCAGCGGCGTGAGCTGCCTCGGGCGAGTCGCCGGCGGCAGGATCGAGCGCTGCGAACGCGTGGCGAAACGGCAAGCCCGGCAGCGTGCCGATCGCGCCTCGCCATTGCGCCGCCGCGACGAGCGGCTCGATCGGCAGCCGCAAGCCCGCGGCGCCAAGCGGTAGCGGCACGATCTGCAAGTGTTTGTGCGGCTGGCTCGCGCCGGCCTCCGTGCAGCTGTTGTAGAAGCCCAGTCCGTCGAATTCGGCAAGGCACGCCAGCCACGCGGCAAAGTCGGCAGCGTCGAGCGGCGTGTCCTGCGGGATGAACGAGCGCGTGACGATCAGCAGGTGATGGTCGATCACGTTGAACTTGTTGAGCAACGCGAAGTGTGTCTCCGAGATGTCGGCGACGAACAGGTTCGGGTCGTGCGGAAGAAACGGATTGACCGGGACGCTTGCCACGGTGCGCGCCGCGGGCGCCGTCTTCGCCGCGTTCTTGCGGGCGAGGCTCGAGACCTGGCGGACGATGAAGCGGACCCCGGCGTCGTCGATGGTCCGTTCGTCGGACGCGATCGGCTGCAGCGCTCCGCAATGCAGGGCATGCGAGGTTTGTTTCTCGATGGCCGGCCCCAGGGTGCCGGGTTGCAGCAGGCGAGTGGAGTTCATGTTCGAGAAGCGTGCGTTGCGGCTCGAAAGGCTGGAGCGTCGTGAGCGCGGCGGGCAGTTGCCGCTCCGGGCTTCCTGAAGGCATTTTACGCACGGCTCGCTGTTGTCTCTAAAAAACGCTTGACAGTCTATCTATGAGTAGATAAAGTTCGACGCATGGAACCGAATGACGTGCAGGTTCGGCAAAGATGGAAAGCGAACTGTCGCGGTGGTTTCGCTGTAGCAATGCGAGTGGGGCGGGTAACGCCCTTTTGTTTGATTTCACTGTCTACCTTTGGGTAGATAGGCTGAAGCTGGTATGCAAAAGCCGGTACACAAAATACCGGCGGTTTTTTTAAATTCTATACCTATCTAGTAGTAGATAACCTTAACAGGAGCCTCATCATGTCGATCGAAAAAGTTCTCTACCGCGCTCACGCCACCGCCACTGGAGGCCGCGACGGCCGCGCGGTCGTGCCCGAAGGCAAGCTGGACTTCAAGCTCACCACGCCGCGCGAGCTCGGCGGTGCGGGTGGCGATGGCGCCAACCCCGAGCAGCTGTTCGCCGCGGGCTACAGCGCATGTTTCCTCGGTGCGATGAAGTTCGTCGCGATGCGCGACAAGATCGCTATCCCCGCGGACATCTCGATCGACGGCAGCGTGGGCATCGGCGCGATTCCGAGCGGCTTCGGCATCGAAGTCGAGCTGAAGATCTCGCTGCCGGGCATGGATCGCGCGGCGGCGCAGGTGCTCGTCGACAAGGCGCACATCGTGTGCCCGTACTCGAACGCGACGCGCGGCAACATCGACGTCACGCTGACGCTCGTTTGACGTTCTTTCTTCCACATCGATCATCGATTCGAACCCGCTGCGGGCGTGGAGCAAGGCCCTGCATGGGACCGGAGCAGGCGCTCAAGCGCCAACTTCGGTCGACACGCTGAAGCGCTAACTCCACGCAACCACAGCATGGGATCAGAGTAGTGCTCTGCCTAACTCTGATCGACAGGAGTCTAGTCATGAAGAGCTTCAAGCCTTTGCTGTTGGCGACGCTGTTTGCTGCCGCGCCGACGCTCGCGGCCGCAGCGGGCGCCGCCGTGCCGCTCGCCCCGGACCACGTCACGTCCAGCTTCCTGAGCGTGCTCAATAGCGCCAAGGGGCCGGCGCTCGAAACGCTGCCGCCTGCGAAGGCGCGCCAGGTTCTGGTCAACGCGCAAAACGGCGTCAAGGTGGATCTGTCCGGCATCGAGGTGTCGAACAAGACCATCGAGCAGGACGGCATCAGCGTGCCGCTGACCATCGTGCGCCCGCAAGGCGTGACGGGCACGCCGCCGGTGTTCATGTTCTTCCACGGCGGCGGCTGGGTGCTGGGCGACTTCCAGACGCACGAGCGGCTGGTGCGCGACCTCGTCGTGCAGTCGGGCGCGGTGGCGGTGTTCGTGAACTACACGCCGTCGCCCGAGGCGCACTACCCGGTGGCGATCAATCAGGCCTACGCGGCGACCAAGTGGGTCGCGGCGCACGGCAGCGAGATCGGTGTGGACGGGCAGCGTCTCGCGGTGGTCGGCAACAGCGTCGGCGGCAACATGGCGGCGGTCGTGAGCCTGATGGCGAAGGACAAGCAAGGGCCGCGCATTCGTTTCCAGGGCCTGATGTGGCCGGTGACGGATCACGACTTCGACAACGGCTCGTATATCACGTACCAGAAGGATCGTTTCCTGACACGCTCGATGATGAAGTGGTTCTGGGACTCGTACACGACGGACCCGAAGCAGCGCAACGAGATCTACGCCTCGCCGCTGCGCGCCTCGGCCGAGCAGTTGAAGGGGCTGCCGCCCGCGCTGATCCAGGTGGCGCAGTTCGACGTGCTGCGCGACGAAGGCGAGACCTACGGACGCAAGCTCGATGCGGCCGGCGACGAAGTCACGACGACCCGTTACAACGGCACGATCCACGACTTCGGCTTGCTCAACGCACTGGCCGACGATGCGCCGGCCAAAGCCGCGCTCAAGCAATTGGCGAACGAGCTGAAGACGCGTCTCGCGCAGGATTGAGCACGACGTACCTGCAGTAAGGGGCGCCCGGCCGGGCGGTTGCGCGAAGTTGCGCGGCAGTCCGGTGCGAGGCGCCCCGCTTGCGTTCGACGCACGTGCCGATCTGATTCCGGCACCGTCTTCTCGCCAAACCATGAGCATTTCCGGCTAATTCCAGCTGTCGAGACTCGCGCGTTGGAGGAATACACTATGATTCTGCGCGTTCTTGGAGATCGACTCATGAAGCTTGATAAAACGGATCGCGCGATCCTGATGAAGATCCAGTCCGACGGCCGGGCCACCAACGCGAGTTTGGCCGAGGCTGTCGGCTTGAGCGAGACGCCCTGCGCGCGGCGCTTGAAGCGGCTCGAATCCGAGGGCTACATCGAAGGCTATCAGGCGGTGCTGTCGCGCTCGGCATTGCAGATCGGCGTCGTGGCGTTTGCGCACGTGCGCTTCGGCGTGCACGAGAGAAAGCTGTCGGATCAGTTCGAGCGCGAAATCCAGGCGATTCCGCGCATCGTCTCGTGCCACAACATTTCCGGCAGCGCCGACTATCTGCTGCAAGTGGTGGCAAAAGATCTCGAAGACTATGGCGTGTTCATGCGCGACGTCTTGCGCGCGCTGCCTGGCGTCACCGCGGTCGAATCGGTGCTCTCGCTGCGCGAAGTGAAGCGCAGCAGCGGCTTGCCGCTGCTTTGAGCGCACGCTGCAGCCTCTTGCTTTGCAAATGAAACGCACCGCGGCGAGCGGTTGGGAACGCTGCTTGCGCAGTTCCTCGCGCAAACGGGTCCGCGATACGTCCCTGCCATTCAGCTTGCGCCGATGGCTACATGCAACGGCATTGTGGCGAATACATACGTGCGGTCCCTCATACCATTGACTCAGCTTGGAGCCGGTTCGTGGGGCAACGCATGCACATGCAGGGTTCATTTGTCGCTGATATTCGCCGCGTCGTTTCGAACATGACGATGCGGCGCCGTTCGCAGGACAACGCCGATCGATACTCGTCGACGGCGCACGCGATCTATCCGTGCTCGCTCGTGTATCTGGATCCGGCCGGCGCGTCGAGTCCGAACAGCCGCAGCAAGAGCCCGCTTGGCTATGTCTGGCAGGCGCTGAGCCTGAACAAATCGCTGCTGCGCGCCGGCATGCCCCGGCTCAATGTCTATACGAACGCCGCCGATCGCGTTACCGCGCTGTTGTCGAGCGTGCCGGCGAACATGCGTCCCGAAGTGCACTCGCTCGCCGAGACAGGCATCGACCTGCCGAAGAGCACGCCGTTCTACGCCGCGCATTTCAAGCTCGATTTGCTGAGCCAGGTCAGCGAACGGCTGCCCGAAGACGTGCTGGCGCTTTTGCTCGATACGGACATCGTCGCGCTGCGCCCGCTCGACGCCGACGTGGTCAGGCGCAGCGCGCGGCTTGGCGTAGGCGCGTTCGACATTTCGGACCAGGTCTTTCCCGCGTACGGCAGTGCGCGCGTGATCGAGGATCTGGAGATCGTCGCGGGAAGGCGCCTGAACAATCCGCGCTGGTACGGCGGCGAATTTCTATTGGCGACGCCCGCGTTTCTCAGAAGGCTCGTGGTGCGCGGGAGGCAATACTTCGATCGCTACGCGACCGAGATGTCGCGCTTGAATCATCTAGGCGACGAGGCGTTCATGTCGGCCGCGCTCAACGTGCTGGCCGACGAAGGGCAGCCGATCCTGGACCTCGGGGCGTATCAGACGGTGGGGCGTCATTGGCCCGGCAACACGCATCGCAATCTCTACTGGTACAAGCACTGCGCGTTCGTCCATCTTCCGGGCAACAAGCAGCTCATCGAACGCGAAGCGCGATTTGCCGAGTTCGATCCAGCGCGTTTCTGGCGTGCCGTTTCGCTCGCGCACAAGGTTGGCTTGCTCCGCTGCCTGGTGAAGTCGCTGTTGCCGCGCATGCCTCGGCAAAGCGCGCGCGAGGCGTTGAGCCGGGCAGGGCGGCAGGGCGGCGACGAGCCTCGAAAGCCTCAGGAGCCCTCGGGATCGCCGAAGAGGCTGTGAATGTTCTGGGTGTCTTCCGACAGGTTGTATTCGGCCCGCGCCGCGTCGAGCACTTCGGCGATGACGCGCTCGTAGCCGATCGCGTTGCCGAAGTGCTTCATCGTCCAATTGCAGCCGGTTTTGTCCGGGTCTTGTTTTTGCGGGCGAGGCACGCGGATCTTTACGCCGTCTTCGACGACCTCGTGAATGCGATGGATGCGCCGGCTCACTTCGTCCTGCAGCCGGGATGCGTTGAGCGTCTTGCGGATCACGGCTATCTCCTGCGCTTGGCGTAAGGACGGAAATCGTAGCATGGCGGGGAATGCTTATCCCAGCGTCCCCAGCATATTGACGTTGCGCGCCTCCGGCACCTCGTTATACGACAGCACGTTCAATCCCGGCGCAAAGAGCCGTGCATAGCGTGCAAGCAGCGGCCGCAGCTGCGGAATCACGAGCAGGACCGGCGTCAGGCCCTGTTGCTTGAGTTGCTCGCGCACGGCCGGCATCCGCGTTTGCAACTGCGCGAGCAGGTTCGGGGCGATCGGGAAGTTCTCGAGATTGACCGCGCCCGTCTGCTGCGCTTGCGAGAGCGACGTCAGCAGCATCGTTTCGAGCTCGCTCGTGAGGCCGAACGCCTGGATCTCCGCGCTTGCGCCCACGAGTTCCGCGACGATCTCACGCTTGAGCGCGCAGCGCACTTCCGCGGCGGGCAGGATCGGGTCCTTCGTCGTCTCGCTCGTTTCGAGCAGCGCGGTCGCGATGAGCGCGATGTTTTTCAGCGACGCGTTCTCGGCCAGCAGGATGCGCAGCACCTTGCGCATCTGGTTCTGCGTCATGGCCTTGTCGAGCGCATCGGAGAGCTTCGGCGCGATCGCCTCTAGCAGGCTGTTGAAATTGGGTACGGTGTAAACGGGCTTTGAGCACCGTGCATTATGGATATCGTGTTCATGGAATTGGGCGATGAGTGCGATGCGCGGATTGGACGAGATGCAAGAGTCGCTGTTCACGACGGTAAAGCTGGAAGATTTTGTGCCGACCGATCATCCGCTGCGGCCGGTTCGGCTGCTTGTCAACGACGCGCTGAAGCGGCTCAACGGGCTGTTCAGCGTGATCTACGCGGACAGTGGCCGCACCTCGATCGCACCGGAGAAACTATTGCGCGCGCTGCTGTTGCAGGTGTTCTACTCGGTGCGCAGTGAACGCATGCTGATAGAGCAGATGCGCTACAACCTGCTGTTTCGCTGGTTCGTCGGGATCGCGATCGAAGAGGCGGTGTGGGATCACTCGACGTTCTCGAAGAACCGCGACCGGCTGCTGGAACACGAAGTGGTCGAAACTTTCTTTACCGAGGTCATGAGCTTGGCGGATGAGCAGGGCCTGCTCTCGCGCGAGCACTTCTCGGTCGATGGCACGCTGATCCAGGCGTGGGCCAGCCACAAGAGCTTCCGCCCCAAGGACGGCTCGGAAGATCCGCCGGCCGGTGGCGGACGCAATGCCGACACCGACTGGAAGGGTCGGCGGCGCAGCAACGAGACGCACGAATCAAGCACCGATCCGGATGCCCGGCTGTTCAAGAAGAGCAAGGGTACACCGGCCATCCTGTGCTACCACGGGCACGTACTGATGGAGAACCGCTCGGGCCTGGTGGTGGGAGCCGTCGTCAGCCACGCCGATGGCTTCGCCGAACGTGCGAACGCTTTGCGCCTGCTCGATTGCGTGCCGGGCCGGCATGCCAAGACGCTGGGCGCCGACAAGGCCTATGACATGCGCGATTTCGTTGGCGACTGCCGAGCGCGCAAGGTGACGCCGCACGTCGCACGCAACGCCACGCATCAAGGCGGCAGCGCGATCGACGCGCGCACCTCGCGGCACACCGGCTACGGAATCAGCCAGACGAAACGCAAACGCATCGAAGAGCACTTTGGTTGGGGCAAGACCGTCGGCAGGATTCGACAGACCGTCTATCGCGGCATCAAACGGGTCGATCAGCACTTCAAGCTGACGATGCTGGCGAGCAACCTGACTCGAATGGCCCGAATGCTGACGGCGGTGCCGCAAGGAGCGGCGCAATGAGCCGCCCAGGCGCGACCGTCGCGCGGCAACGCACCGGTTGGACCGCTCGCCAGCGGGGCGACCCGGGTGATCCATCTGCAACTGAGCAGCACATTGCATACGGAACCCTTATAAACGGTGCCCCGATCGTCAAAACGAGGCACTTTTCAACAGCCTGCTAGGCGCTGCATCAATGCGGCGACGTCGTCGTGGCGGAACAGCTCCGGCAGATAGTCGCGCATCGCGTTCGCGACGTGCGTCGAGATCACCGCCGCGCTTTCCACCACCTGATAGCCGAGGCCGAGCGCATGGGGCTTGTCTTCGGGCTTGATCCACGTGACGAGCATGCCGTAGGCGGGGTCGACCTCGGGCGTGCCGTCGACTTCGCCATACACGTCGGGCGACGGAATCGCCATCAGCTTGTCGGGATGCACGTTCGCGCGGGCTTGAGTCCGAGATCGTCGCGCACCGAGACGGCCGGCAGCAGGAAGCCGGAGGCGTTGCTCATGCTGCGGCGCAGCCCTTCGAGGCGGCGCGTGAGCGGCGCGCCTTGCGACTTGTCGATCATCTGGGCGAGCTGGAAGCCGATCGACACCGACAGCGGATCGACATAGCCGATGTTGTCCCAGCCAAGCGGCTCTTCCTTCGTCGAGAACAGCGCTGTTTCGAGCTTCTTGAGCTCGGCGTCGTCGGCCTCGCCCGGCGTGCGCTGCGAGATGCGCCAGCCGACGAACGCGAGCACCACGGCGAAGCTCAGGAACGGCAGCCACGGCATGCCCGGGATGATGGCGAGCACGAACATCAGTACCGCAGCGCAGAACAGCGCGTTCGGCGAGGCGAGCAGCTGCTTGCCGGTTGGCTCGGCGCGCACCCCGGGCGCGGTGGCCGTTGTTCAGACAACGGGCTTGAGTTTTGCGGCCAAGGCGCGCACCGCTAGCGCGTCGCGCAGCCCGAGTCTCACCGGCTACCGGCGCGGCGATGCCGTCGCGGCGCACCTGCGGCTCAACCAGCAGGTCACGGGCGCGCAGCAGACACTCGCATTCCTCGGCCGCGCTACCGCGCAGCTCGCGCAGGTCAAGAGCGCGGTGGTCGCGCAGATCAGCGGCAGGGCGCAGGACGAGGGCGAGCTCGCCGAGCGCATCGCGCAATTCGATGCGACCTGGAAGACGCGCAGCGCCGCCACCGAGGGCCGGCTGAGCGCCCAGCTCGGGTATGGCGAAGCCGGCTCCGCGCGCCAGGCGTTTCGCATTCGCGGGCTCGACGCCCGTTCGTCGCAGGCGGACAAGCCGGAGACGCTCGTCTTCCATACGTCCGCGAGCGCGGCGCCGATTCATGCGCACCGGCGAAGGGTGGTCGAGGCTGCCGGTGCGCTATCCGCCGTATCAGACGTGCCATCGGCGCTATCAGCGCTGGCAGAAGGAGGGCGTGCTGCGGCAGCTCGTGGAGCGCTTGTACGGCGAGTATGGTCTCGCGCTCCATTTGAGCCTCATTAACCGCTCGCGGCATCGCGACCGCGCGGCGGACGAGCGCGGCACCCAGGCTGCGGACGTGCAGGCGCGGTAACGTTTCTATCCGCGCCAACACTCGGTGCGGCGCTCACGCCTTCGGTGTTTCGCCTGGCGTCACGAACGGGGATACGCGGTCACTTCCCCATCCACCGCGACGCGCACCTTGTCCCCGACCTGCGGGCTCAGATAGCCCGGCACGCGCGCACGGATCGCGAGGTCCGGCGCAGTGTGGAGCACGAGGCCGATGCTCGCGTCCTGGCCGAAGAAGGCGACGTCGCACACGGTCGCCGCGTGGCAGGACGCGTCGCCGTTCGCAGGCGTTTCGGCCGCCGCGCCAGCCGGCAGTATCCGGATCTGCTCGGGCCGCACCATCACGTCGACCGGCCCGTCATTGGCCGGCGCCGAGAGCTTCAGGAGCCCGAGCCGGCAGTCGACCGCACCGCGCGCCGCCATGCCCGGCAGCAGCACCGCTTCCCCGATGAACGACGCCAGCTCGCGCGACACCGGCCGCCGGTATAGCGCCTCGGGCGTCGCGGTCTGGATCAGCTTGCCGCGCCAGAGCACGGCCACCTCGTGCCCCAGCGAGAGCGCTTCCGATTGATCGTGCGTGACGAGCACCGCGGTCGCGCCGGCCGCCGCGAGCGCGTCGGCGACGGCTTGCCGCGTTTCGATGCGCAGCGCGGCGTCGAGCGACGAGAACGGCTCGTCGAGCATCACGAGCGTCGGCGACGGCGCCAGCGCGCGAGCCAATGCGACGCGTTGCTGCTGCCCGCCCGATAGCTGCTGCGGCGCGCGCTCCGCGCAGGTTGCGGGCAGCCCCACGAGCTCGAGCAATTCGGCCACGCGATGGCGCGCGCGGCGCTGCGTGCGCGGCAGGCCGAACACGATGTTGTCCGCGACCGAGAGATGCGGGAAGAGGGCGCCTTCCTGCGGCACGTAGCCGATGCGGCGCGCCTCGGACGGCGTATGCAGCCCCGGGCCCGCCACGCGGCGGCCGTCGATCTCGACGGTGCCCTCGTCGGCTTGCTCGAACCCGCACAGCACGCGCAGCAGCGTGGTCTTGCCGCTGCCCGACGGTCCGAGGAGCGCAAGCAGCGTGCCGCTCTTCACGGTCAGGTCGATGCCGTGCAGTACCGCGGCGCCGCTGAACGACTTCTTCAAGCCGCTGATGTTCAGATTGCTCATCGATGACGATCTATTCGTAAAACGTTCGTGTGGGCCGTTGGATTCCGGCCCGTGCGCCCTCAGTGTTCGAGCACCGCCGATTTGCCGAGCAGCGCGAACAGCACGCCCGAGGCGGCGAGCGAGATGCCGACGAGCAGCGCCGCATACGGCGCCGCCGCCGCGAACGCGAGCGTGGAGGTGTCGGTCCAGACTTGCGTCGCGAGCGTCTGCGTGCCGATCGGCGAGAGCAGCAGCGTCGCATTCAATTCGGTGACGACGGAGATGAACACCATCGCCGCGGCCGAGCCGAGGCCCGGCCCCGCGAGCGGCAGCAGCACGCGCCACATCGTCTGCCATGCGTTGAGGCCGAGCGCGCGCGCGGTCTCTTCGAGGCGCGTCTGCGATTGCATCAGCGCGGCGCGCACGCTCACGAGCGCGAGCGGCAGGAACAGGATCGCGTAAGCGACGACGAGCAGCGTCGCGCTTTGATAGAGCGGCAACAGGATATGCACGGCGATCGACACGATCGCGAGCGCGATCACGAGCCCCGGCATGCCCTGCGCGATGAACACGGTGCGCTCGAACAGCGTCGGGATGCGGCCCGGATAGCGCACGAGCAGGTAGGCGAGCGGCAGCGCCAGCAGCGTCGTGACGAACGCCGCGGCGGCGCCGAAGCCGAGCGAGGCGGTCGCCGCGTTCCACAGCAGCTCGGGCGAGACGTCGGCCGGCGTGACGGCGGCGGCGCCCGGCTGCGTGAGCCAGTAGCCGATCATGCCGAGCGGCACGCCGAGCGTCGCGATCACGACCGCCGCGAAACCCGCGACGACGAGCCAGCGCCAGCCGCCCAGCCGATAGCGCAGCGCCGCGCGCCGCGCGCCGCGGTCGACGCGCTCATAGCGCGCCTTGCCGCGCACACGGACTTCGAGCACGAGGCAGACGAGGCACATCGTCATCAGGAGCGACGCGAAGATCGACGCGCCGCCGCCGTCGAAGCTCGTGCGGTACTCGGCGTAGATCTCGGTGGTGAAGGTGCGAAAACGCAGCAGCGTGAACGCGCCGAATTCGGACAGCACGCCGAGCGCGACGAGCAGCATCCCGCCCAGCAGGGCCGGGCGCAATTGCGGCAGCACGACGCGCACGAAGGTCGCCCAGCGTCCGCAGCCGAGCGAGCGGGCGCTTTCTTCGAGCGCCGGGTCCATGCCGCGCAGCGCGGCGGCCACCGGCAGGTAGACGAGCGGAAAGTAGGTCGAGGTGATGACGAGCAGGGCGCCCGCGAAGTCCTGCAAGTCGAGCGAGAACGACACCCACGCATAGCTCGTGATGAACGCGGGCATGGCGAGCGGCGCGGCGACCAGCAAGGCCCAGGCGCGGCGTCCGGGCAGATGCGTGCGTTCGATGAACCAGGCCGCGGCCGTGCCGAGCACCGCCGAGGCGAGCGTCGCGGTGACGGTGATCAGCAGCGTGTTGAGCAGCAGCTCGCCGACGAGCGGACGGAACACCAGCTCTTCGGCGTCGGCAAGACCAAAGCTCGCGGCACGGTAGACCGTGAACGCGAGCGGCATCAGCACCAGCAGCGCGCCGACGGCGGCGGCCGCGAAAAGACCGCGCGGCGCGCGCCTTGAAGCGCGCGCCGCGGTATCGGGCGATGGCGTGACCGCCACGGCGGCATTGCTCATTTACAGCCTCATTACAGCAGCCCGGCTTTGCGCAGCAGTTTGCCGGCCTGGCTGTCGTCGCCGAGTTGCTGGAGCGTCAGCGACGGCGGCGACAGTTCGTTGAACGGCTTCAGGATCGGATCGGGCGCGACGCTTGGGCGCAGCGGATATTCGAAGCTGATGCGGTTGCCCGCGATCAGCTTCTGCGCGCGCTCGCTCACGAGATAGGCGAGGAACTTCTGCGCGGCGTCCGCGTTCTTCGAGTTCTTCAGCACGGCGGCGCCCGACACGTTGATCAGCGCGCCGATGTCGCCGTTGCCGAAGTGGTAGACGGCGCTCTTGGTCGACTTGTCGCCAAGCTCGGCATGCAGGCGCGCCCAGTAGTAGCTGTTGATCACGCCGGTCGCGACCGCGCCGCGATTGACGGCGGCCACCACGCCTTCGTCATCGTCGAAGATCTGCGCGTTGGCCTTGAGGCCCTTGAGCCAGGCGAGCGTGGCGGCTTCCCCCTTCTCGGCGAGCACGGCGGAGACCACCGGCAGGAAGTCCGCGTCGGAGGGCGCGATGCCGACCTTGCCCTTCCACTCGGGCTTGGCGAGATCCATCAGCGAGGCCGGCAGCTGCGACGGCTGGAGCTTCGCCGTGTTGTAGGCGAGCACGTTCTCGCGCGCGAGCACCCCGAGCCAGTCGCCTTGCGGCGCGTTATAGCGCGCGGGCGTGACGGCGAGCGTCGAGGCGTCGACCTTGGCGAGCAGGCCCTTCTCGGCGAGCAGCACGAGCTCGGGCGAGTTTTCCGTGAAGTAGACGTCGGCGGGCGTCGCGCCGCCTTCCGCGACGAGCTGGGCGGCGAGCGCCGGGCCTTCGCCGTTGCGCACCTTCACTGCGATGCCGGTCTCTTTTTCGAAGTCCTTGGTGAGCATGTTGACGACCTGCTCGTGCTGCGCGCTGTAGAGCGTGAGCGTTGCGGCATGCGCGGCCACGGGCAGCGCGCCGAGCGTTGCGACGGCGAGAGCGGCTGCGCCGCCGATGGCGGCGAACCGGTTGCTCAACTTCAAACCTGCCATGATCGAATAGTCCTTTTCGAGTGCTTGTCGAATTCTTGTGTAGACGACGCGTCGATTACGCGTCGAACAGCTCCGCGCCGATGAACGAACCTTCTTTCGCGCCCGGCGGCAGGGCGAAGATCGCGCTGCCGACGTGCGTCGTGAACTGGTTCATCATGTCGAGTTTCGCGAGCTTCTCGTTGATCGGAATGAAGCCGGTGCGCGGGTCGCGCTGGTGCGCGAGGAAAATCAGCCCGGCATCGTACTCCGTTTCCTGGCGCCACGGCGGCCAGCGTTCGATATAAAAATTCGTGCTGTCGTTGTACGAATACGAGCGGCGCAGGATCCGCTGGCCGTTGTTGGTCGCGGCCGTCGAAAGGCGCACGTGCGAGTTGTCGGGGATCAGCGAATTGCCGTCCTTGTCCTGCGCGTCGAGGTCGAGCGCGTCGAACTCGTTCTGCTTGCCGATCGGCGCGCCGCTGTACTTGTGGCGGCCGAACACCGATTCCTGGAAGCCGACTTCCATCTGGTCCCAGTGCTCGAGCGTGATGCGGATGCGCCGGAACACCGCGTAGGTGCCGTCCTTCATCCATGCCGGGCCTTCGTCGCCGGCCCAGATGAACTGGTTCATCAGCGCGGGGTCCTTCGGCGACGGGTTGTTGGTGCCGTCCTTGAAGCCCATCAGGTTGCGCGCGGTCTGCCCCTTCGGGCCCGACAGAAAGCCGGCCTGGCCCCAGCGCATCTGCAGGATGCCGTAGCCCATGCGCGCGAGCTGGCGCACCGCGTGGAAGGTGACTTGCAAGTCGTTCGAGCAGGCCTGCACGAACAGGTCGCCGCCCGATTTCTCCGCCACGAGCTGGTCGCCGTTGAAGCGCGGCAGGTCGACGAGCGCGGCGGGGCGCTTGCCGGCGAGGCCGTAGCGGTCCTTGCCGTCCTTCGTGAAGAGGCCCGGGCCGAAGCCGAACGTGATCGTGAGACCGGCGGCGCCGAGGTCGAGCGCTTCGCCCGAATCGGTCGCGGGCTTGTCGTCGGCCCTGGGCAGCGGCTGGGCCGTCTGACCGCGCGTGAGGCGCGCCGCGGCGTCGGTCCACTCGCGCAGCAGGTTGATCACGTCTTCGCGCTTGGCGGTCGTCAGGTCGAACGCCGCCACGTACGTATGCGCCTGCTGCGGCGTCACGATGCCGCCCTGGTGCGCGCCGTAGAACGGCTCGATCGCGAATTGCGGATCGTCGGCGTGCGGTTTGCCGTGCGCCGGCGCGTGCGGGGATTGCGCCGCCTGGGCCGCGCTCGTGCCGAGCGCGGCTCCCAGCGTCGCGCCGGCCGCTACCGCGGCGCCGCTCGCCTTGAGGAACCCGCGCCTGGCGTTGCGCGCCGGACGCTGAGTATCGTCTGTCATGTTATTTCGCCAGTACGAGAGTGTTGACGTCGTCTTGGACGTAGTAGAAGCCGTCGCCTTCCGGCGTCATGGCGATGCCGAACAAGTCGCCGTTGCCCGGGGGCGATTGCGCCTTGTCGGTATCGATCCAGCGCGCGTAGATCTGCTTGCCGGTCGCCGGATCGATCTCGACGATCTGGCCGTTGAGCGCGTTCGTGACGAGCAGGTGGCCGTTGGGCGCGGTATCCATCGCGAGCGGACGGTGCAGCAGGCCGTCGGCGGTGAGCTGGCGGCCGACGCCGCCGCTGAAGTCGCGCGTGAGCGGCTCTTCGATTTCGTTGATGCGGTTGCCGATCGCGTCGGAGACGTAGAGCAGCTTGCGGTCGGCGGACAGCGCGAGGCCCGTCGGCCCGACCAGGAACACGCCCTTGTCGGCCTGCGCGCCGAAGCCGCTCGCGACCACCGTCTGCTTCTTGACGACGGGCGGCTTGCCGGCCGGAATGTCGAGGTCCAGGCGCAGCACCGTGGATTGCTTGAACACGGGCGGGTCGCCGTCGGGGCCGGCCGCTTTCGGGCTGCCCACGCCGAAGCCGGCGTTCGAGACGAACAGCGTCGCCGTGTCGCCGTTGTCGACGACGGCCATGTTGCCCCACGGGTCGTTGATGTTCTCGCCGGTGATCGTCGAGACGACCTTGCCCTGGTTGTCGAGCACGATCAGGCAGCCGGCGCCCTTGGTCGTCGTGGTGCCGTCGTTGCTCGGCGTGCTGCCGACGATCACCCAGCCCGACTTCAGCACCGTCATCGCCGTCGACAGGCCGATCCCGCCCGGGCATTCCTTGAGGTCGCGCGGCAGCGTCGCGAACGTCGTCATCTGCCGGGTGTTGGGGTGGTAGTCGACGATCGTGCTGCCCGTGCCTTGCAGGTTGGCCGCGTTGTTGAAGTTGTCGACGAGCACGTCGCCCTTCTTGAACGCGCCCGAAGTGACCGGCGCGACGGCGATCGCGTACGGGTTCTGGTCGCCGTTGTCGGGCACCGTGTTGATGAGCGTCGTGTGCTTGTGGACCGTTTCGAGGAAGCCTTGCGGCTCGGCGAAAGCGGCTTGCGCGAACACGAGCGCCACGGCTGCGGCCGCCGCCGCGAAGGCGAGGCGTGCGCCGGATCTGGAAGGCGAGTTGGGTTTCATATGTGTCTCCCCGTCGTTCATCGATTGCATAGGGTGCTGGTGCTCAGAATGTGATGTTGGTCCGCAGGCCGACCACGAGCGTGTTGCGCATGCCCTGGCTCGGGTTGCTCGGGTTCTGGCCCGCGCCCGGATTGAACGTGTACTGCACGTCGCCCTGGAGTTGCCACCACGGGGTGACCTGGTATTGATAGGTCGCTTCGAGCGCCGTTTCGCTGCTGCGCGGCACGAGGCCCTGGGCTGCGTCGAAGTTGCTTAGGTGATTGCCGACCTTGATGTAGGCGAGACCCAGGCCGACGCTGTCGTTGTCGCGCCCCTTGAACGGCGCCTTCATCACGACGCCCGCGTTCGCGCTGAAGCTCACCTCGTTGCGGTCGCCCGGCGCGCCCATCACGCGTGCGAAGACGCCGATGCTGCGCGGCTCGTCGGGGTCGGGGCGCCACACCATCTGGTCGGCCACGGCATAGAAGCTGTAGTCGCCCTTGTGCGAGGCGGGGGTGCCGGTCGTGTTCGGATCCGCGAGCGACAGGCCCGTGTTGTCGATGCCTTGATCGGCGAACGTCTCGTTGTTGTACCAGAGGCCGATCTTGTAGGTGCCGGGCAGGCCGCCGCTGCGGCTCTTCGCGGCGCCGGGCAGTTCCATCGCGCCGTCGCCGGGCTGGTTGATCGCATATTGCACTTCGCCGATATAGAGCGCGCCGTTGTGCAGATTGAAGTTCGTGCCGCTCAGGTTGTTCTGGTCGTTGCCGAGCGGGTTGCCGTCGAACACGCCCGCGAGCGCGGTGACCGACGGCGTGATCTGCGTGCGCACGCGCACGCCGAGCGCGGACAGCGGGTAGGCGGGGCCGCCGTTCGGCATGTCGTACGAGGGCAGGCCCGGCCAGCCGAACATCGTGTTGACGAAGGTGCCCGCATACGAGCTGACCATGAACTCCTGATCGAGACTCTGCTGGCCGACCTTGACGTCGACTTTCTTGTCGAGGAACGACTGCTGATACCACATCTCCCACAGGCGCGTCGTGCCCTGCGCTTCGATGCCGCTCGCCGTGTTCAGCGTGCCGAGATAGCGCGTGGAGAGGTTGGTGCCGTGAATCTGCAGCGCGCTGATGTTGAACGTGCCGCCCGGCAGGCCGATCGCCTTTTGCGTGTCGACTTGCAGCGACATCGTCGTGAGGCCGTCGTAGGCGCCGCCGGTGCCGAGGCCGCCGCGCGTGTTGTAGAGGTACTCGCTCGTTTCCTGCAGGTTGAACGTGACGCCGTAGCGGTTGAGCCACGGACGCAGTCCGCCGATATCGCCGAGCAGATTCTGGCGGGTCCACAGGCCGGTCCACTGGTCGGTCGGCTGCGCTTGGATCTTGAGGTCGGCTTCGGGTGCTTCGGGCTGCGCATCGGTGGCTTGCGCGAAGGCGGAGGCGCTGGCCAGCGACGCGCAGGCGAAGGCAGTATGAGCGGCAAGACGGCGAAGGGCAGGCATGCGCGCGCCACGCGGCGCACTCCCGTGCGAGCCCTTCAGGGAATCGCGTGTAATGGACGAAGCAGGCTTCATCGATGTCCTTGTTGTTTGAGCCGGCTGGCAGCCGTGGTCGTTTCTTGAAGGCGTTGCCAATCGCTGCGAATCCGAATCGCGTCGATCGTGGCGTGGTCATTCGGCAGGCACCGTGCCGCGGCCGACACTGCAGCGAATCCCGGAATCGTACCCACGTGGAATATTATCGTCAATACAAATGCGAATGATTCGCATCTATATTACTGAGGTGTAATGTTGTCTATTACGGATTGCTGGAAGCCGCCAAGATCTGCCAAATGAAAGTGAAATTTATGGGTAATGAAAATGAAATAAATGAGCGCTGAATCAGGAGGGCGTGCGATGTCGAGCTGGGCGCGCACAATGGCGAAATCAGGTAGCCTGAGGCCGCGAAACGGCGTCTAGCGGCCGGCGCGACACGCGCCCCGCATTCTTGCTGAGGACCTTTCGATGATTCAAGAGACCAGTCGAGGGCTCGATCTCGACCCGTATTTCGAACGCATCGGCTACGGCGGGCCGCGCACACCGACGCTCGATGTCCTGCGTGAGCTGCAATGGCTGCATCCGCAAAGCATCCCTTTCGAAAACCTCGATCCGATCTCGGGACGCCGCGTGCGCGTCGATCTGCCGTCGGTCGCGGACAAGCTAGTCCGAAGAAGGCGCGGCGGATATTGCTTCGAGCAGAACACGTTGTTCGCGCACGTGCTGACGCAGCTCGGCTTTCGCGTGACGCCGCTGATCGCGCGCGTGCTATGGGGCAGGGAGCCGGGGGCGGTCACGGCGCAAACGCACATGCTGCTGCGCGTCGACCTGGACTACGAAGCGTGGCTTGCCGACGTCGGGTTCGGCAATCTCACCCTGACCGCGCCGCTGCGCATGGCGCCCGGTCTTGCGCAGGAGACGCCGCACGGCGTGTTTCGCCTGCACCGCGACGGCGCCAGCGGCGCGATCGATTTACAGCTTGGTACGCCCGAGGGCTGGCCGTCGATCTATCGCTTCACGCTGCAACGCGCGGAGTGGATCGACTTCGAGGTGGCGAACTGGTTCACGACGGCGCATCCGGATTCGCGCTTCACGAACAATCTGGTCGTGTGCCGGGTGTTTCCCCGGTCGCGCTTCACGCTCTTCAACGGCAAGCTGACCGAGCGCGGCAACGACGGCGCCGGCGTCGAGCGCCCGATCGGCAGCGCGGACGAACTGGCGCGCGAGCTGACGCAACGGTTCGGCATCGACATCGAGGGGATCGACGTCGCACGTGTGTTCGAGCGCGTGGCGGCGCCGGTGGAGGGATAACAGCGTGATTGCGCGTCTGATCATCAGTACGCTCGGCTGGATGGTGTTCATGGGCGCGTGTCTGTTCGGCGCGGCCGGCACCTTCGACTGGCCCGCAGGCTGGACGTTTCTCGTCGAGATGGGGCTGCTCTCGATCGGCTCGGGCGCGTGGCTCGCCAGGCACGATCCGGAATTGCTCGCCGAGCGGCTTTCGGTGTTCGTGCAGCGCGGGCAGTCGCGCTGGGATCAGGTCTTCATGATCTGCGCCGCCGTGGCCTGGGTCGCGTGGCTCGTGCTGATGGGGCTCGACGCGATGCGCTTTCATGGGTCCGTGGCGCCGTCGTGGCTGCAGGGGCTGGGCGGTGCGCTCCTCGCGCTCAGCATCTTGTTCGTGTGCTTCGTGTTTCGCGAGAACAGCTACGCATCGCCCGTGGTCAAGATTCAAAGCGAGCGAGGGCACAAGGTGATCGACACGGGCCCGTATGCCTATGTCCGGCATCCGATGTATTCCGGCGCGATCGTGTATCTCGTCGGCATGGCGCTGCTGCTCGGGTCGTGGTGGGGGCTCGCGTGCGTGCCGCTCATCACGGCCGGGCTCGGCTATCGCGCGGTGCGCGAAGAGGGCCTGCTCGCCGAGCGGCTGGCGGGATATGACGCGTATATGCTGCGCGTGCGGTATCGGCTCGTGCCGTATGTCTGGTGAGCGATGGTGAGCCATGGCGGGCGTTGCGCGAATGCATCGAAACATGAAATGCATAGCGGTGGCTCCGATATAAACATATCGAAATAGAATCATTCTCACGGCGGTCCTTCGTCGCTACGCTGTCCTGCACATCGACAGCGAGGGCCTATGACCGCTTCTGTTCCCACGTCTTTTTCCACGCGGCGGCGTGCGCTGCGCATGCTCGCTGCAGCGCCGGCCATCGCAGCGTTTTCTTCCGCGCTGGTCGCAGGCGGGGCGCGCCATGCGCACGCAGCGGAGACCGCATCGACGACGCTCGTTCTCGGCGACCAGGCGGGCGGCACGCGTGCGCTCGTCGAAGCCGCCAAGGTGCTCGACGGCGCGCCGTATGCGTTTCGCTGGGCCAATTTCCAGGGCGCCGCGCCGCTGTTCGAGGCGCAGCGCGCGGGGGCCGTCGATCTCGCGCCCGCGGGCGATCTGCCGGTGCTCGCGGCGGCTGTCGGCGATCCCCAGCTCAAGATCGTCGCGACGCGCGTCGGCTCCGGCGCGCAGCTCGGCATTCTCGTCGCGGGGGATTCGAAGATCCGCTCGGTCGCGGATTTGAAAGGGCGCACCGTGTGCGTGTCGTCGGCGCGCGGCAGCATCTCGCAGTTCCAGCTCTATGGCGCGCTGGCCGAAGCGGGGCTTTCCAAGGACGACGTCACGATCCGCTTCATTCTTCCCGTCGATGCGTTCGCCGCGTTCGAGTCCGGCGCGCTCGAAGTGTGGGCGACCTTCGATCCGTACTACGGCATCGCCGTGCAGCGCGGCGCGCGCATCCTGCGCGACGGCTCGGGCATCAATAGCGGCCTGGGCTTCATCACCGCATCGGGCGAGGCGCTCGCCGACACGAAGAAGCGCGCCGCGATCGCGGACGTCCTGCAGCGCTATCAGCGCGCGGGCGACTGGGCGCTTGCCAACCCCGGCGCCTACGCGCAAATCTACGCGACGCTCACGCGCTCGCCGCTCGACGCGGCCAGGCAGATCACGAAGCGCGCTTCGCTGAAGCAGCGTTTCGTCTCGGATGCGGACATCGGCGCGCTTCAGAAGGTCGCGGACGCGGCGTATCGCGACGCGATTCTGCCGCGCCGCATCGACGTTCGCGCGATCTCCGAGACGCATCTCGCCAGCGCATAGCGCGCATTCGCAACGTATCTGCACGGAGCGCATCGGTATGTCTTCACCCACTCAAACGCTCGATATCGCGGGCCTTCATGCGGACCAGGAGGCTGCGCCGCATACGCGCGGCGGCGCAGGCAGGCGGACGGTCGCGGCGCTGGCGGCGCTCGCTTGGCTCGGCGGCGCGGCGGTCACGCGATGGTGGCCGGCGCTCGACGACTGGCCGCACACGCGCGAGCTGCTGATCCTGAAGCTCGCGCTGGCGGCGTTGCCGGCGGCGATCGGCATCGCGGCGTGGCGCTCGCGCGGCGCTTCGGCCGGCGCGTCGGCCCGCCTCGACGCATGGCTCGCCGCGACGCCCTGGCTGCTTGCGCTTGCGCTCGGCGTGACCGCTTGGGAAATCGTCACCGCGCAGCTCGAATGGCTGCCGCGTCCTTTCTTTGCGCCGCCGCAGGCGTTGATCGCCGTGTACTTCGACGATCTGCCGAGGCTTGCATCGAGCGTCGCT
The DNA here is from genome assembly GCF_005144415.1 of Trinickia terrae. Classification (GTDB taxonomy): domain Bacteria; phylum Pseudomonadota; class Gammaproteobacteria; order Burkholderiales; family Burkholderiaceae; genus Trinickia_A; species Trinickia_A terrae. The sequence continues at coordinate 556,162 of NZ_SWJE01000001.1, forward strand.
CATTCATTCGGGCTGCTCGCGTATGGCTATGCGCTGGGCGCGCTCGCGGGCTTCGTGGTTGGCGTGGGCATCGGCTGGTCGCGGGCCGTCGGCTACTGGCTGCATCCCGTGCTGCGTTTGATCGGGCCGCTGCCGGCCGTCGCCTGGCTGCCGCTCGCATTCTTTTTCTTTCCGTCGAGCTTCAGCGCGAGTGTGTTCCTCATCGCGCTCGCGACGGCGTTTCCCGTCGCCGTGCTCACGTGGTCCGGCGTCGCGGGCGTGAACGCCGCCTATTACGACGTGGCCCGCACGCTGGGCGCACGCCCTGCATTCCTGATCCTGCGGGTGGCGATTCCCGCGGCGTTGCCGTCGGTGTTCGTCGGCTTGTTCATGGGGCTCGGCGCATCGTTCTCGGTGCTGTTCGTCGCCGAAATGATGGGCGTGAAAGCGGGTCTCGGCTGGTATCTGCAATGGGCGCAAGGCTGGGCCGCGTATTCGAACATGTACGCGGCGCTGCTCGTGATGGCGCTGATGTGCTCGGGGCTCGTCACGCTGCTGTTCCGTCTGCGCGACCGTCTGCTTGCCTGGCAAAAAGGGGTGCTCAAATGGTAGGGGTTTTTCGTGCGCTGGCGGCCGAGCCCATCAGGCCCATCAGGCGCGATACGCCACCGGGCGCGCGCATCGACGTGCGCAGCGTCAGTCACCGTTTCGCGTTGCGCGGCGAAATGCTGCCCGTGCTCGACGATGTCAGTCTGACCGTCGAGCCGGGCGAGTTCGTCGCGCTGCTCGGGCCGAGCGGGTGCGGCAAGTCGACCTTGCTGCGTCTCGTCGCCGGTCTCGAGACGCCCGCGCGCGGCACGCTGCACGCGAACGGCGAGCCGATCTCGGGACCGGATCCGTCGCGCGTGGTCGTGTTCCAGGACCCGACGCTGTTCCCGTGGCGCACCGTGCGCGACAACGTCGGCTTGGGGCCGCAAGCGCAACGCAAAGGGCGGCGCGAGGCGAGGGAAGCGTGCGCGCCCTGCGGGCGGACGCCGCCGCCCAGCGCGAGCGAGCGCATCGACGCAGCGCTCGAGCTCGTCGGCCTGACGAAGTTCGCCGACGCGTTTCCGCACCAGCTCTCGGGCGGCATGGCGCAGCGCGCGGCGCTGGCGCGCGCGCTCGTCAACGACCCGCAGCTGCTCGTGCTCGACGAGCCGTTCGGCAAGCTCGATTCCCTGACGCGCATCCGCATGCAGGGCGAGCTCGTGCGGCTCTGGCAGGCGGCGCGCTTTTCGGTGCTGTTCGTCACGCACGACGTCGAAGAGGCGTTGTATCTGGCGAACCGCGTGATCGTGCTGAGCGAGCGGCCGGCGCGCATCGTGGCTCAAGTGCGCAACGATGCGCCGTATCCGCGTCACCGGGACGATCCGAAGCTCGTTGCGCTGCGCCGGGAAGTGCTCGGGCAGCTTGGGCTCGAGGCGTGAAGCGCGATCGATCGCGCTCGGCTCATCGAAAGATCGACACAACTCCACCACTGCTACGAAAAACAACGACATGAATTTCATCGACGACGATACGGCGCCAACGCCCGCGAATCCCGCCCGCCGCGCCTGGCTGCGCAAAACCGCCTGGGCCGCGGGCGCGGCGGCGCTCGGCGGCGCGTCCCTCGGCCTGCCCGGCGTGCGCGCCGCGGCCGCCGGCGACCTCAAGCCGCTCAAGCTCTCCTGGAACGCGGGCGCGATCTGCACGGCGCCGGTGCCGGTCGCGCTCAAGCAGGGCTTCTTCGAAAAACATGGCCTGCAGGTCGAGCTCGTCAACTTCGCGGGCTCGACCGACCAGCTGCTCGAAGCGATCGCGACGGGCAAGTCGGATGCGGGCGTCGGCATGGCGCTGCGCTGGATCAAGCCGCTGGAGCAGGGCTTCGACGTGAAGCTGACGGCGGGCATCCACGGCGGCTGCATGCGCCTGCTCGCGACGAAGACCTCGGGCATCGTCGACCTGCAAGGGCTGAAGGGCCGCACGGTGGGCGTGAGCGACATGGCGAGCCCCGCCAAGAACTTCTTTGCGATCACGCTGAAGAAGCTCGGCGTCGATCCCGACAACGACGTGCACTGGCGCCAGTATCCGGCGACGCTGCTGGGCGAAGCGCTGAAGAAAGGCGAAGTGCAGGCGATCGCCGACGGCGACCCGACGATCTGGACGCTGCGCGAGTCGAACCATCTGCAGGAAGTGTCGAACAATCTTTGCGGCGAGTACGCGAATCGCGTGTGTTGTGTGCTGGGCGTGCGCGGCTCGCTCGTGCGCAAGGATCGCGCGGCGGCGCAGGCGCTGACGCAGGCGCTCATCGAGGCGACCGAGTGGACGGCGAACCATCCGGCCGAAGCCGCGGCGATTTTCGCGCCGAACGCGCCGGGGGCGGATGTCGGTCAGTTGACGGCGATGCTGCAGAGCCATACCGACCGGCATCACCCCGTCGGCGACGCGTTCAAGAAGGAGATCGCGCTTTATGCCGACGATCTGAAGACGGTCGGCGTGGTCAACGGCGCGACGGATTCCGAGCGTTTCGCGGCGCGGGTGTTTTCGGACGTGCTGGCTTGAGCGGGGAGTCAGTAATTGTATTGACCTGCAATCGAAACCGGCCGAACTTGCAATCGACGCGGTTTCCTGCTCGAAATAACTGCCACTGACGGAACCCGCGTGCTCGGATTAACTGCAGCTGTGCTTGCATTCAGCTGTGCGTGCTTGCATTCCATCGCCGTGTGCTCACATTGTCTGCCACTGACGCTGCTCAGATCGGCAGCCCGGCGGCCAGCATCCGGTCGCGAAGCGTCCGCGCCATGCTTTGCCTACTCGAACGTGTGAGATCGCCTGTCTCGTTCATCCAACCGCAGCATTTAGTGTTCAGCCGGAGAGCGTTCGATGCGAAGTGAATCGAACTCAATGCCAAGTTCGGCACCAAGGCTTGAGTACATGAATGCGGTCTTTGCACCTTTCCTTGTTGATAGCCGCTCGCCCTTGTTCAAGGCAGCGCTCACGTACTCGTAGTTTTTGTCGATTGCCTCGACGATTCTGATGCTGTACACGATGTTCAATAGCCCGAGGTGTTCCAGGCTAAAGCACGTCACGCCTTCGAACGTCACGGTCGCGCGCTTGTTCCCAAGATATAGGCCGAGCGTCAATGTGCGAGGTTCTTCATTCGGCCCAACAGCTATGCGGTCTAGGTACCAGTCGTGGAAATGGTTCCATTCAGTCAGCGTTGCTTCTGTCATGTCGACTACCAGGGAAGTATTGAAACAGGAGCACCTTCGTCGCGGTTGTAACCGTCCCAATTGTGCGCGTGCGGGTTAGGGTTTCCGTGATGGGCTTCGAAGTCGATGTCCGTCAACGGAGTCCCATTTGGGCCGTACTGACGCAACTGCGGCATTGTTCCCGGCATGCTCGAAGCCCACGATCCGGGCGTGCCGTGAAAAGACATGCCGGCTACCTGCTCCGTGCCGGCGTCCGGTAGAGCTTCGCTGTACTCGAAAGGCCGCGCATTGCCGAGCGGCGTTGAGGTGTCGTGGCCAATATCGACGCCATCGCTCGAACCAGCATCGCTCCCGAGTATGGCCCCGGCAACCTCCTCGACCACGCCGAGCCAGTCGCTGCTATCGCTAACACCGCTGGCCGCGCGCGCAGTGGCCAGTTGTGCCGCCTGAGTGGCAGGGTCGTAAGGACCGGACAGCACCGGCTCGCCGTTAAACGAGGTGGTGCCGGGTGGGAACAGATAGGCTGAACGCTTCCAGCTCCCGCCTCCGCCAGTGGTGGGCCATCTCAGCGGGGCAGGTGTTGGGCGTGACACGCGGCCACTAAAGTTCCCTTCTCGATTGATGATCGGCACCAGCCGTCCGGAGGCTATCGCATCCTTCAGCGTGCGCTCGATGCCTGCGTTGTCCGTCGGCAGGTTCCAGTGGGCCACGTTCAGTTGCTCGCTCACGAACGCCTGAATTTCGCGAAGGTTGGTCCCGCCGGTTATCGTTCTCAGGTCCCAGCCCGGCCGGAAATAATGGGCAAACTCGCGTCGGTCCTGTTCAAGCTGCCTACATTCGTCGTCCTTCATGAACCGCAACGAGTCGCCGGACTCGCTGCGATAAGCATCGGCCAGCACCAGGGTGCATTGTCGGCCGATCTCCAGCGGGACATCGAGTGTGCTCCATGACGCCATGTGAAACCTGCCTCGCTCAGTCCAATAAACGAAGGTTTGATGGAGGCTGATCGCCGGAGCGCCTCGCATGGGGGGGGCTATGCAAAATGCATCCAATATCAGCTTCCATCTTTCGATGTCCGAATATATTGCATTTTAATCCGGCAGACGGAAATTCGTGTCGAGTCGGTGCTTTCGTGCCAGCTCGACGCCAAGCCAGCCGAAGTCAAGGCGCTGTTCAGCAACTCGCTGTCGCACGGCATGGTCAATGTGCGTTGAAACCCGCAAACGCCGCCCGCCCAAGCGCCCCAAGCACCGTGTCGTTCTGCGGCGTATGAATGCGTGCGCACAGCACGTCGCGATAGTGGCGCTCGAGCGCATTGTTGCGGCTCAGGCCCGGATTGCTGCTCGCTTCGAGCGCGATCTCGACGGCTTCGATTGCGTGCTTGCTGACGAGGTACTTGATCGCCGGCGCTTCGTCCGTGCCGATTGAGCCCGCCGCGCCGGCATCGAGCAGGACACGGTTCTCGAACAGCAACGCGTCGATGCGCCCGGCCGTCTGCTGAAAGCGGTCGAGACTCGCCAGCGGCGCATTGAGGCCCGACGGCGAGCGCTGCGCGGCCCATTGCACGAACCAGTCGCGGGCGGCGCGCGCGACGCCGTCGTAGATCGCCGGCAGCAGCACGTTCATCCAGAGGTTCGTCAGCGGGTCGAGACCTTGCCCCGGTCCAGGCGCTTGCAGGTCGACGGCATGATCGAGCGGCACGCGCACGTTGTCGAAGATCACTTCGTGGCTGCCCGTCGCGCGCATGCCGAGATGGTTCCAAGGCTCGCCGAAGCGGATACCCGCCGCGTCGCGATGGACGAGCCAGGTGCCGACGCGCGGCGACGCCTCATCGGTGCGTCCCCAGACGGCGAACCACGTGAGCCCCGGGCTACCCGTCGAGTAGAGCTTGCGGCCGTTCAGTATCCAATGCCCGCCATCCCGGTCGACATGGCGCACGCCGATCGTCGCGGGCAGTCCGCCGCGCGACGGCGAGCCGAGTTCCGGCTCGACGCGCAGCGAATTGATCAGCGCGCCGCGCTCGACGGCATCGCGCGCAATCCGCTCCTTCAATGCAGCCGGCCAATTCGGGTTCTGCTGCAGGCGCAGATGGTAAAGACACTGCATCACGAGAATCAGCGCCGTCGACGGCTCGCCGCGCGCGACGGCGCGGATCACCGCGAGCGTCTGCGCGAGCGTCGCCTCGCGGCCGCCGAGCGCGCTCGGCACCGTCAGCGACAGCAGGCCCGCGCTGCGCAGGCGCGCGAGATTGTCGTGGGGAAAGAGCGGGCCGGCGTCGAGTGCGGCGGCGGTCGCGGCGAATTCCTGCGTGAGCGAGGCAAGCCATGCGGCGGCGCGCGGGCTGTCGAGATCGGCGAGCGCTTCGAGCGCGTCGGCGTCGCGCGCGACTTCGAGGAGGGCGTTGCCGGGGTGGCGGCTGGTCATGAGCGATGACGGCGTCAGGAACGAATGAAGGAGACTGCGGTGCAGCGCGCTTCAGATCACGAAGAACCCATGCGTGCCGTCGCGTTCGAGTTGGGCGACGAGGCCGTACTCCCACTCCAGATAGGCATTCATCGCTTCGTGCGCGTTGCCGGTGCCTTCATACGGACGTCGATAGCGATCGATGCGCGGCGACGCGAGGCGCGTGTCGCCGGATTCCGTCGGCAATCCCGCGCGGATCCATGCCGAGTTTCCGCCTTCGAGCACGTGCACGGGCTTGCCGCCGGTGAGCGCGGCGACTTCGGGCGCGGCGAACGCCGCCAGCGCGCTGGTCCCGCAGGTGAGCACGTAGCGTTTCGCGTCGGGCAGGTCGCGCAGATCGTCGAATGCGTTCGACAGGCGCGAGCGCACGATCCAATACGCGCCCGGGATGTGCGCCTTCACGTGATTGGCGCTCGACGTGACGTCGAGCACGACGGTGCGGCTCGCGGGATCGGCGAGCAGCGCGGCCAGTTCGTGGGGCGATACGGCGGGCGTCGGTGCGGCGGGTTGCGGCTTGGGCGCTTGCCATGGCCCGCTTTCCGTCAGGTCTTCATGCGATGCGCCGTCGGCCACGTAAACCTCGATATTCATCTGCGCGAGCCATGAGGCCGTCATGTTCGCGCGCACGCCATCGTCGTCGAACAGAACCACACGCGCACCGCGCACGGGCGCGAACATCTCCGTTTCCTGCACGAGCTGGCCGCCGGGCGCGCCCACGAAGCCCGGCGCGTGCGCGCGCTCGTATTCGGCGGGCGTGCGCACGTCGAAGCGGTAGGTGGTGCGCGATGCGTCGGCGGTCCAGCGTGCCGCTTCGGCGAGCGTCGTGCGCTTCACGCCCGCGCGTTCGGCGAGCGCGAGCGCCGCGCGGCGAGAAGCCTCGAGCTGCGCGGCATCGAGCCCGGCCTGCGGATCGAAGCTGCGCGCGCTGCCGTGCGCGAGCGCCTGGCCTGCGAGCGTCCAGCCGATCGTGCCGTTGCGCAGCGCCGCGACCGGATTCGGCAAGCCTGCGTTGACGAGCGACTGCGCGCCGATGATGCTGCGCGTGCGGCCCGCGCAGTTGACGATCACGCGCGTCGCCGGATCGGGCGCGAGCGAGCGCGCGCGCAGCGCCAGCTCCGCGCCGGGCACGCTGATGCTGCCTGGGATGTTCATCGTCTGGTACTCGTCGAAGCGGCGGGCGTCGAGCACGACGACATCGTCGCCGTTCTTGAGCAGCGCATCGAGCGCTTGCGCCGTGACCGACGGCGTGTGCTTGTGCGCTTCGACGAACTCGCCGAACGCCTTGCTCGGCACGTTCACGTCGCGGAACACTTCGCCGCCCGCGCGAATCCAGCCGTCGAGTCCACCCGCGAAGAGCGCGACGCTCGTATAGCCGAGCGACGTCAGCGTGTGCGCCGCGCGCCCGGCGTAGCCTTCGCCCGCGTCGAGCAGCACGATCGGCACGTCGCGGCATGGCAGGCGCGTGTAGGCCTCGAGTTCGATCCGCGAGAGCGGGAGATTCGCGGCGAAGAGCGGATGCCCTTCGGCATGCGGGGCTTCTTCGCGGACGTCGAGCAGGGCGATTTCACGTTTTGCCAGCAGCGCTTCGCGCACGTCCTGATAGCTGCGCACCGGATATGAGTTCATGAATGACGAACTTCCTTGCTCAGGTCCCACAGGTTCGGGAGGGTGGTGTTCGAGTAGCCGGAGACGAAGGGCTTGGGCGGCGCATCGGGCGGATAGGTCGAGCGCCGCACCGCGCCGATGTTCGCGCCGTAGACGTGGATGCTGATCGACACGCGGTCGTCGTAGGCGTTGCGCACGCGATGGATGTCGCCGATTGCGGGCGATACTGCTTCGACATCGCCCGCGTCCAGGCGGATTTCCTCGCCGCTCTGCCGCAGCGTGCCGTCGGCGGTGCGTTCGTAAGAGGCCGCGAGTTCCGCGCCGCGAAGCACGCCGATCAGCCCCCATACCGTGTGGTCGTGAACTGGCGTCCGTTGCCCTGGACCCCAGACGAAGCTCACCACCGAGAAGCGCTGGCGCACGTCGGTGTAGAGCAGGAACTGCTGGTAGCGATCGGGGGAGGGCTGCGCATAGGCTTCGGGCAGCCAATCGTCGACGCGGATCAACTCGCGCAAGGCCAGCCCGCCTTGTTCGAGCAGAGCGGTTTCGCTCGCCGTCGAATCGACCAGTTCCGCGATCTCGCCGACGAAGCGGCGCAGTTTGTGGATTGCCATCAGTCGAGCAGTTCTGGCTCGGCTTCGACGAGCCCTTCGTAGAGACTCTCGAACGCATGCAGCGCGCCGCCGGGGCGGCCGATCTGCTCGTGCGTCAACGCGGCCACCTCGTGCGGGATCGCTTGCGGCGCGCCGGCCGCCTCGGCGAGCAGTTGCGCGTGGCAGGCGTTGTCGAGTGCGATGTACCACCACGCCGCGGCTTCGACCGTCGGGCCTGCAGTCAGGATGCCATGGTTCTTCAGGATCACGGCCTTGTGGTTGCCGAGCGCGCCGGCGATGCGCGCGCCTTCGTCCGTGTCGAGCACGACGCCGCGGAAGTCGTCGAATAGCGCATGGTCCTCGTAGAACGCGCAGGAATCCTGCGTCAGCGGATCGAGCTTGCGTCCGAGCGTAGACCAGGCTTTGCCATACAGCGAATGCGTGTGCGCTGCCGCGACGACATCGGGCCGCGCCTCGTGAATGGCGGCGTGGATCGCGAACGCGGCCTGGTTCACCGGACCGTCGCCGACCACGATTTCGCCGTGACGGTTGACGAGCAGCAGGTCCGACACGCGGATGCGGCCGAAGTGCTTGCCGAGCGGGTTGACCCAGAAGTGATCGGTCCATTCCGGATCGCGCGCGGTGATGTGGCCGGCGAGACCTTGGTCGAAACCGTAGCGCGCGAACAGGCGGAACGCGCCTGCCAAACGTTCCTGACGGTGACGGCGCTCTCGCGCCGGCGTGCGCCGCGTTGCGGCGGCATCGTCGTCGAACCAGAACTTGCGCACGGGCGGTTTGCGAAAAGGCAAAGCAGGCGTATCGAGGAGGGCGGAGCTCATGAGTGGAGGGCGGTAATCGTTCTAGTCGCCATCAAGCGGCGTGGCGTACGCGTGAAGTCAGCTCGCGCGTGGCGGGAATCAGCTCGCGTCCGTAGTCGATCGCGTCTTCGAGCGGATCGAAGCCGCGAATCAGGAAGGTCGTGACGCCCAGGCCGTAGTACTCGGAGAGTGTCTGGGCGACTTGCGAGGGCGTGCCGACGAGGGCGGTGGAGTTCGAGCGTCCGCCGATCTCTTTGGCCACCGCCGTCCACAGGCGCTCGTCGGCGCGCACGCCGTCGCCGGCCGCGGCCAGCAGGCGCCGCGCGCCTTCGCTCTGCTGCGGGCCGCCGCGCGAGAAGCCCTGTTCGACGCGCAGGCGGCGCGTCTCTTCGAGGATGTGCTCGGCGCGCTCCCAGGCGGCTTTTTCGGTGGGCGCGAGGATCGGCCGGAACGACACCGAGAAGCGCACCGTGCGGCCATGCTTGGCCGCCTCTTCGCGCACGCGAGCGATCTGCTCGCGCACTTGCTGCTTCGATTCGCCCCACAGCGCGTAGACGTCCGCGTGCTTGCCCGCGGTGGCGAGCGCCGGCGCCGACGCGCCGCCGAAATAGATGGGCACGTGCGGCGTCTGCTTTGGCTTCACATCGGAAAACGCTTGCTCGACGCGGTAGAAGCGGCCTTCGTGATCGAACGGCTTGTCTTCGGTCCACACGCGCTTGAGGATCTGCAGGTATTCGTCGGTGCGCGCGTAGCGCTCGTCGTGGTCGAGGAAGTCGCCGTCGCGGCGCTGGTCTTCGTCGCTGCCGCCCGAGATGAAGTGCACGGCGAGCCGGCCGCCCGAGAAATGGTCGAGCGTCGCGATCTGCCGCGCGGCGAGCGTCGGCGCCACGAAGCCGGGACGATGCGCGAGCATGAAATGCACGCGCGAGGTGACGCTCGCGGCGTAGGCGATAGTGATCGTCGCGTCGGGGCTCGTCGAGCCGTGCGGCACGAGGATACGGTTGAAGCCGGCGTTCTCGTGCGCCTGCGCGAAGGCGCGCACGTAGTCGGTATCGATAGCCGGGCCCTGCGGCCGATGCGTCTCCGATACCTTGCGCTGCTGGATCATGCCGATGAATTCGACGCTCACGTTGGCTCCTTCCCGCGATGTCCGCTCGAGCGGACGGATGGACTGTGGGAGCAGACGTGCAATCGATCATCGAGCCGCGCGCCTGCAGGTCGAATGCAGGTTATCAGCGCGTTAAGCGAATGCTAAATGGTGAATTCAGATATCGATATTGGCGAGGGGCGTTAGGCGAACTCCCAGGCCTCACATTCGAATCACATCCATCACCGTTAAGGCCGTTGTCCGATACTCGTGAAGCTTTTATAGAGCTTTCCTCTCAGGCATAGGCGCTATCGGCCAACGCTATCGGCCAAAACTGGTGGCAGACCGGGGATGGCACTATGATCCAGTTTGCCGTAACCGTGCCAGGGGGCGACGGATGGGGGCCCTTGGCGTCAATGTTGGGGAGCCATCATGCGCGCACTCGATATCATGACTACACCCGTCATCACGGCCACCACGGACATGACGATCCAGGCCGCGGCCAGGCGGCTCGCGGACCACCATATCAGCGGCATGCCGGTCGTCGACGCAGACGGAAAGATGATCGGCATCGTGAGCGCCGGTGATCTGCTGCACCGTGCGGAGCTCGGCACCGGCGCGAAGCGGCGGCCCTGGTGGCTGGACTGGCTCTCGTCGACCCGCGATCTCGCAGCGACCTATGTGAAGGAGCACGGGCACTTCGTCGGTGACGTGATGAAGGATCGCGTGATATCGATCACGGAAGACATACCGCTCAAGGAGATCGCGGACATCCTGGAGCGCCGTCACATCAAGCGGGTGCCGGTGCTGAAGGACGGCGCGCTGATCGGCATCGTGAGCCGCTCGAACCTGATCCGCGCATTGGGAAGCCTCGAGCCCCCTCATGACGACGGCTCGCACGACGACGCGGAGCTCCGGGCCGCAATCGTCCTGGAAATGCACGGGCAGCGCTGGGGGTTGCCGAAAGGGAGCGTGCTCGTCAAGGATGGCGTGGTGCACCTGTGGGGCGTCATCAATACCGAAGAGGAGGGCCATGCGATCCGCGTCGCCGCCGAGAGCGTTCCCGGCGTCAGGCGCGTGGAAAGCCATCTGGTCTATCCGGGCGTGAATATCTCGCTGTAGGTTGGGGGGCGGCGCGACGGCGGGAACTACCTGTCGTTGCGTGGAACGCGGACTGCCTTTTACTGACTGAATCAGTTGCGGTCATCGTCCGGCAACGTCCATACGGTCGCGGCATTGGTGTTGTCGTCCACGGCGGCGAACTGCAATTGGCCGTTGCCGTCGCGTCCGAACGCGATGCCGAATGCGCCGTCGGGCGCCGGATCGATCTGCAATTGCGCGATGAAGCGTCCGTCCGCCGTGAACTCGACGATCTCGCTCGGCTGCTGTGGATCGGCATTGATCGCGTCGCCGTTCGACACGACGAGATGCCCGTTCGGCGCGAGCGCGAGCGCGAGCGGCCCGTGCAGGTGCTTGTTGTCCTGATAGATGAGCCTGCCCACACCGCCGTCGTGTGTCGTGCGCGACGCGCGGTCAATCGCGAATATGGCGTTGTCGGCCGTCGAGGCGACGTAGAGCACGTCTCGATTCGCGTCGAATGCGAGCCCCGTCGGGCCAAGGAGGAACGCGACCGGGTCGCTGCGATGCTGGTAGCCCGACGCAATGACGGTCGAGCTCGATAGCACCTTCACGCCATTCGGTCCGATCGAGAGATCCAAGCGGGAAACGGTCCCGCTCAATACCTCCGCGACGAACACCTTAACCAGCGGTCCCAGATCGAGCACCGTGAGGTCCCACGGTCCGTTCAGCAGTTTTGCATCCTTCAGCTCCGCAACGAGCCCGCCCTGTGGATTGATGACGAGCAAGGAACCGGCCGAGCTGACTGTCACGCCGTCGTTCGACGGCACGTTGCCGACGAGCACGAAGCCGCTTCTGAGCACTGCCAGCGCAGTCGTGAAGCCGAAGTTCTTTCCTTGGAAGAAAGTCACTGGCTTGCCGTTCGCGACAAGCTTGACGATCGTCGTTCCCGTGCCCTGCAGATTCGACTTCGCATTGAAATTCGACACGACGATGTCGCCCGGCTTCAGCGTGCTCCAGGCGGGCACGCCCTTCGGCACGAACGCGATGCCGTAAGGGTTGAGATCGCCGTTATCCGGCACGGTGGACGCGGTGAACGACTGCGGCGGCAGGATCGCTTCATTGTCATGTGCCCATGCGGTGCCGAGCGATAGCGCCGCGAGCCCGGCGCCGCACACCGCGTTGAAGAGACGCCGGAATCTTGATCGGGCGGCATGGGGGACTGTGGAGGAATCGATGCTGCTGGCAGGCGGATCGACGAGGGACAACCGAACCGAGGTTTCCATGGAACACCTCCTGGTTGCGCGGGCTGCCACTGGCTGCGGGGGCAGCCGACAGCCGGCTCCGAAAGAGCTCGCGATGCTTGAATGCAGAGGATCGCTTGCAATAAACGGATCGCGGCAGCCTTTATTCCGCTCCCTTCAAATATTTCCGCGGCGCCCCAATCGCGGAATAGGTGGCCCGCAGCATGCGTTTAGCCAGCATGTTGACCGCCACGTGACGTGCTTAAGGACTTAACTGCTTAACGGAACGGGAGCACGAAGATGAACTGGGTTTGCTGGTGGGTGATGCTTGCCGCCACCTTGTCCCTTGGTGTCGGTTCGAGCGCTGCGGGTATGCCGCAAATCGTAAGCGCAACGTTGCTGTCGAACGCCATTCAGCTCGATATGCACGACGTAAAGGCCGGCGAGGTCACGCTAAACGTGCACAACGCCGGGGGCGATGCCAACGCGCACGAACTCGTCGTGTTGAGAACCGACCGTCCCGACGGATCGCTTCCCGTTGTCAAGGGGCAGGTGCCGGAGCGCAAGTTCATGAAAATCGGCGAGGTCGAGGACGTGGCGCCGGGCAAAAGCAAGCGCTTTACGATCAAGCTCGCGCCCGGCCATTACGTGCTCATTTGCAACAAGGCCGGCCATTACGCCGCCGGCATGCACACGTCGTTGACCGTTGCGCCGTGAGCGGCAAGCCAGACAAGACAAGCTCTAGGCTTCGTCAGGAATCGGAATGCGCGACGAAAACTTCACTTCGCGCAGCGCCAGGTTTGACTGAATCGAAGCGATGCCAGCTTGCCGGCGCAGCACGCGCTCGACGAACTCGCCATACGCGTCAAGATCGGCAGCGACGACCTGCAGGATGTAGTCTGCATCGCCGGTGATCTTGTGGCAGGACAGGACTTCGGGCCGATTGCGGATGACGGCTTCGAAGTTGTCGGCAGTCTTGTCCGAGTGAATGTTGATTCGAATCTGCACGAACGCGAGGAGATTCAGGCCGACGGCGCGCCGATCGATGTTCGCTTGATATCCGGTGATGACGCCTTCGTCCTCCAGATGTTTGCGCCGCCTCCAGCACGGCGTCACGCTGAGCGAGAGCTGCTCCCCGAGCGCGGCATTCGACAGCGAGCCATCGTCCTGAAGCAGGCGCAGCATTGACCGATCGACCGTATCCATTTCAACCTTTGGGCGCTTTGTGCTCATTTTCGTCGTTTCGTAGACAAACTATCCAATAGTCTAGGCTCAGCCGAAATCGAAAGCAAAATCTTTGCACCCGCCCGTCCGTAGACTGTTGGCTATCGTCAACGCGGTAGTCAACCATGCTCACCATCTACAGCAGCGATCATCGCTTGCACCACGGCGTCGAACTGAAGGACGGCGCAGTTTCAGAATCGTTCGAGAAGCCTGCTCGCGCGGAAACCGTTCTCGCACGAGTGAAGGCCGCCGGATTGGGCGGCATCATCGGTCCACAGTCCTATGACCGCTCGAGTTATGTCGGCGCGCACAGCGAGCGGTACATCGAATTCCTGGCAGGCGCGTGGAGCGAATGGATAGCAACGGGCCGGACTTGTCAGGCACTGCCGCTCGTGTGGCCCGTACGGGGATTGCCCAGTATCGAAGTGCCGCAATTCATCGATGGAAAGCTGGGGTTCTTTTCGATGGACGCGGGCTCGCCCATCAACGCGGGTACGTGGGATGCAGTTAGCGCTAGCGCAAACCTGGCGCTCACCGGCATCGACAGACTGTCGGATGGCACGCGCTCCGCGTTCGCGCTGTGCCGCCCGCCGGGCCATCACGCCGGCCGCGAATACATGGGCGGCTATTGCTATTTGAACAACGCCGCGATCGCCGCACAGCATTGCATCGCGCGGGGAGCCGAGCGCGTAGCGATCCTCGACATCGACTTTCATCACGGAAACGGCACGCAAGAAATCTTTTATGACCGTTCCGATGTGTTGTTCATATCGATTCACGGCGACCCGGCAGTCTCCTTCCCGTACTTCTCCGGGCATGCAAACGAACGAGGCGCAGGTCCGGGAGAGGGGTTCAACCTGAACATGCCCTTGCCGAAAGGGACCGCCTTGGACCAATTCGCGACGGCGCTGCATCACGCTGGTGCTGCAATCGCTCGGCATGCGCCCGACGCGCTGATCGTTTCCCTCGGAGTCGACACGTTCGAAGACGACCCCATCAGCCACTTCCGCTTGCGCACGCCCGACTACTTGCGCATCGGAGAAGTGATCGGAAGGTTTGGCGCTCCCACGCTGTTCGTGATGGAGGGCGGCTACATGGTGGACGAGATTGGCGTCAACGCGGTCAACGTCCTGCTCGGCTTTGAAGGCCGGGCCTGACGAGGTTCATGGTGACCGCACCGCGCCATTCGGCAATGGCAAAAGACAGGAGCAGAAGACATGACACGATACATAGATGTGAATGATGTTTCGAAGCTGGTTCAGGAAGCCGGCGTGACGCGCGTCCTGATCTCGATGGCGAGCTACATCGAGCAGGACTACCGCCGGTGGCATACGTTCGAGAAGACAGCGCGCCTGGCGAGTCACTCGACCGACGGCGTCATCGAGCTGATGCCGACATCCGACGCAAAGCTCTATTCGTTCAAGTACGTCAACGGGCACCCCAAAAACACGAAAGAGGACTTGCTGACCGTGATGGCTTTCGGCGTGCTCGCGGATGTCGACACCGGCTACCCGTTGCTGCTCAGCGAGATGACGTTGACGACCGCGATTCGCACGGCGGCGACGTCGGCGCTTTTTGCACGCTTTCTCGCGCGCAAAGACGCTCGCTCGATGGCGTTGATCGGCAACGGCGCGCAAAGCGAGTTTCAAGCGATCGCCTTTCACGAGATGCTCGGCATCGACGAGATCCGCGTGTTCGACGTCGACGAAGCGGCAACGGATAAGCTCGTTCGCAACCTCGCCCGGTTCAGGGGGCTTCGTATCGTTCGCAGCGCCTGTGCGGCGGACGCGGTGCGCGGCGCGGATATCGTGACGACGGTAACGGCGGACAAGACGAACGCGACCATTCTGACGCCGGACATGATCGAGGACGGCATGCACATCAATGCCGTCGGCGGCGATTGCCCGGGAAAGACCGAGCTGCACGCGGATGTGCTGCGCCGATCACGGGTCGTCGTGGAATACGAACCTCAAACGCGTATCGAGGGCGACGTCCAGCAATTGCCGCCCGAGTTCCCTGTCGTCGAGTTCCATCGAATTCTGTCGGGCGACGAAAAGGGCCGCGAATCCGCCTCGCAGGTGACGGTATTCGACTCGGTAGGCTTCGCGCTCGAAGACTTTTCCGCGCTGCGCTACCTGCATGCGGTTTCGCGCGAGCGGCTGATCGGCATCGAACTCGACCTGATTCCGGCACCGCACGACCCGAAGGATCTTTACGGCTTGGCAGTCGGCAGCGGGATTGGCGAGCACGCGAAGCCGGTTGCGCTGGCACAGGGCGCCATCCGGCATTGAAAACGAAGCGGCACGCGAGTGCGCTATACAAGGAGAAATGGAGATGAGACGAAATACCTGGAGCAGCATGATGGCGGCAGCGGCGATTGCCTTTCCTTTCGCGGCCCACGCGGACGAAACGGTGCGGATTGGTCACGTTGCACCGCTTACCGGCGCTATCGCCCACCTGGGCAAGGACAGCGAGAACGGCGCGCGGCTCGCCATCGAGGAAATCAATGCAAGCGGCCTGGTAGTCGGCGGACAACGCGTCACATTGCAGCTCGATCCGCAAGACGACGCGGGCGATCCTCGTACCGCCACGCAGGTCGCCCAAAAGCTTGTTGACGATAAAGTGGTCGGCGTCGTCGGCCATTTGAATTCCGGCACGTCGATTCCCGCTTCGCGGATCTACAAGGAGGCCGACATCGTCGAAATCTCACAGGCGGCCACCAATCCGGCCTATACGAAGCAGGGATTCAACACGACCTATCGCGTGGTCGCAACGGATGCGCAGCAAGGACCGGCATTGGCGGAGTACGCGGCAAAGAGCCTTGGCGTGAAGACGGTGGCGATCGTCGACGATGCCACCGCTTACGGGCAGGGGCTTGCCAACGAGTTCGAGAAAGCTGCGAAGGCCGCCGGCATGAGCGTGGTGTCACGGGACGCGACGAACGACAAGGCGGTCGATTTCCGCGCAATCGTCACGAAAATCAAGGGAGAGAATCCCGATGCGATCCTGTATGGCGGCATGGACGCAACGGGTGGTCCGTTCGCGAAGCAGGCCCGGCAGTTGGGCGTGCGAGCAAGAATTCTGGGCGGCGACGGCGTCTGCTCGACTGACGTCATGAAACTCGCGGGCCCGGCCGCCGACAACATCGTGTGTTCCGAGGCCGGAATGGCGCTCGAGAAAATGCCGGGCGGACCGACGTTCGTACGGAAATACGAGGCCCGCTTTCACCAGCCGTTGCAGGTGTACGCCCCCTTCTCCTACGACGCGGTGTACATCATTGCCGACGCGATGAAGCGGGCGAATTCGACCGACCCGGCGAAGATCCTGGCCGCCATGCCGTCCACCCGCTACAAGGGTGTGATCGGCGAGACGAGCTTCACTGCCGAGGGCGATCTCCAGCATGGCGCGATCTCGATCTTCTCGTACAAGGGCGGCAAGAAGGTCCTGCTTGACGTCGTGCGAATGTAAAGCAGCCTGACCGGCGCCGGAGGCCCGTTGGTCTCCGGCGTCGCCGCCGATCGATCGCTGTTTCAGCCTGCCGCCTCGGATCAATGAGAGGTGCCTGCGGCCTTCAACGGGATGCCCGAAGGATGGGGATTGGCGTCGTTGGTATCTTCGGGCAGCAGGTTTCCGTCATCGAGTCTCGCATCCGCGCAAGCGGTCTCGGGATAGCGCTCAGGGTGCAGATGCCGCAGCGCGGCCTGCCTGTCGAACGTGCCGGACCATCTGGCGACGACCACCGTCGCCAGGCTATTGCCGATCGTGTTGCAGGTCGCGATCGCCATCGACATGAAGCGATACACGCCGAAGATCAGCGCGAGCCCTTCCACCGGGAGCATGCCGGTCGATGTCACCGTTGCCGCGAACACGACGAAGGATCCGCCCGAGACGGTTGCGGCGCCCTTGGAAGTCAGCAGCATCAAGAGCAGGATGCCGAGCTGGTGCTCGAACGTGATGGGTACGTTGTAGGCGTGAGCGATGAACATGACGCCCATCGCCATGAAGATCGACGTGCCGTCGAGGTTGAACGCGTAGCCGGTGGGCAACACGAGCCCGACGGTCTGCTTGGCGCAGCCGAGCCGTTCGAGCTTGATCAAGAGCCGCGGCAACGCGCTTTCCGAGGAGGCCGTGCCGAGCACGATCAGGATTTCGTCCTTGATGTAGCGCATGAAGCGCCACATGCTGAATCCCGCCAGCCTTGCGATGAGGCCCATCACGACGACGATGAACAGCACGATGACCGCATAGAAGCTCAATACCAGCTGCGCGAGCGCAATCAGAACGGCCGTCCCGTTGCTGCCTACCGCGAACGCGACCGCACCGAAGGTCCCAAGCGGCGCGAGCTTCATCACCAGATTGATGAACGAGAACAACACCTCGGAAACGAGGTCGAGCCCCGCGTTGATCCGCACGCGCCGCGCCTCGGGAATGGCGAGGATGCCGATTCCCACCATGACGGCAAGCACGACGACTTGAAGCAATTCCCCTTTCGCGAAGGCTCCGATGAAGTTGTCCGGCACGAGGTGCATGACGAAGTCATGGAAGCCCTGAGGCGCTGCCTTTGCCGCCGTGGCCGGCACCGCGCCGACCGCCACGGCCGTCATGCCCTGGCCAGCGGGAATGAGGTTGCCGGCGAGCAGGCCGACCGCCAGCGCCAGGGTAGACACGGCTTCGAAGTAGACGACCGAGCGCCAGCCGACCCGGCCGGCGCTCCTGACATCGCCTGCCGAAGCGATGCCGTGCACGATGGTGAGAAACACGAGCGGTGCGACACCGGCCTTGATCAGCGCAAGGAAGATGTCGCCGAAGATCTTGAGCGGTTCGCCGAACTTCGGAAAAACCAGGCCGGCGGCGATGCCGAGCACGAGGGCCGCCAGAACCTGCATACCCAGCTTCCTGTACCACGGCCGCCTGGCGGCCGGTGCGGCCGACGCGTCGCGCGATGCCTCATGGCTATTCATGTTGTCTGCTCCTCCATGTCTTCCGTTCAGATTTCGCGGGACAGTGCGACGGCCCGGTCGACCATTTGCGGTGCGAGACCCAGATAGTTGGCGGGATCGGTCATCCGTTCGATCGCATCGCGGTCGAAGTGCCGTGTGACCGCCGGCAGCGCCGCTAATGCATCGGCGAGCGAGCCGCCCGTTTCGTTCGCTGCGCGGCAGGCGTCGTAGACGATGTCGTGTGCCTGCTGGCGGCCCGTGAAGGGCGCCAACTGCATCATGGCCGCCTCGGCGACGATGAGGCCGCGGCTGATGCCGAGGTTGTGCTTCATGCGCTCGGCGTCGACGATCAGTCCGCCGAGTGCGAACTTCGCCTGATGCAGTGCGCCCGAGGTCAGAATGAAGCTTTCGGGAATGGCGATCCATTCCGCGTGCCAGGGGCCCGTGGCGCGCTCGAAGTCCTGGATCATCGCGTCGACCATGAGCCCCGCGTGCTGGCGCACGGCTTTCGCCGCGGCAAGCATCAGTTCGCTGGAGATCGGATTGCGCTTTTGCGGCATCGTGCTGCTGGCGCCGCGTCCCTTGACGAACGGCTCGTACACTTCTGCGAACTCGTTCGACGCCATGATCATGATGTCGACGGCGATCTTGCCGAGCGAGCCCGTGACGAGCGCCAGGAAGTTGACGGCTTCGGCGAAGCCGTCGCGCGCGACGTGCCACGTCGTGGCGGGCACACCTAGCTTCAGTTCCTCAGCCAGCGCTTGCTGCACCGCGAAGCCGTCGCTGCCGAGCGACGCGAGCGTGCCGGCGGCGCCCGCGAATTCCACGACTGCAACGCGCGGACGCAACTCCCCAAGCCGCTGCTGGTGCCGGTCGAACATCGCCAGCCAGACGGCCGCCTTGTAGCCGAACGTGACGGGCAGCGCCTGCTGCAGATGCGTGCGGCCCGCCATCGGCGTGTTCCTGTGCTTCTCGGCAAGAGCGGCAAGGATCGCGCGCAGTTCGCGAATGTCGCCATCGATCGAATCGAGGGCGTCGCGAACTTGCAGAGACACCGCCGTATCCATGATGTCTTGCGTCGTTGCCCCCCAGTGCACGTAGCGGCCCGCGTCCCCGCACATGCCCACGAGCTGGTGCACGAGCGGCAGGATCGGATAGCCGACGATGTCCGTCTCCTCGCGCATGTGGTCGAAATCGATGCGCTCGATCTTCGATTCGCGCGCAATCACCTCGGCGGCGTCCGCGGGAATCACGCCGACGCGCGCCTCCGCCTTCGCAAGCGCGACTTCGACGTCGATATAACGCTGCACGAGCGCGTGGTCGGAGAAGAGTGCGCGCATCTTTGCGGTGCCGAACGCATCACGGAACAGGATGGAATCAACGACGGTGCTGGAAAGTGGAAGGGTGTGGCTGGTCATGGCGGTCTTCGAAGAGAGAAAACTGGGTAGCGGACAAGGTCTGTTCGGCTATATGTCCGGACATATTTAATCTAATATGTTCGAACATATCGCTCAATGATGATTTACCCTAAACTCGCACCCACGACCTACCCACGACCGTTTAGCAGTGAATATGAACAGACCCCATTTCGCCGAGATCGCCCAGGACCTGACTGAAGGGATCGCGGCCGGCCGCTATCCGGTCGGCTCGTACCTGCCGACCGAGCTCGAGCTGCGCGACCGATACCAGACAAGCCGGCACACGATTCGCGCGGCGTTGCACGAGCTTCAGCAGCTCGGGTTCGTGTCGCGCCGCAAGAACGCGGGGACGCGCGTGGAATCGGCCCAGCCGCGGAACGATTTCCGCCCGTCGCTGGCGTCGGTGGAGGATGTCGTGCAGTTCGGCACGGAGCATCTGCGCGTGGTGCAGTCGGCCGAAGAGATCGCCGCGGACGCGACGCTTGCCAAGGTCCTGCATTGCGAGGAGGGGACGCGGTGGCTGCGCATTTCGAGCCTGCGCGTCGAAAGCGACAGGAAGCGGCCTCCGATCGGCTGGACCGACGTCTTCATCGATCCGGCCTACCGTGAAATCGCGGACGCGGCGCGCAACGAGCCGGACAGGCTGATCAGCTCATTGATCGAGGCGCGCTATGGTCGATGCGTGTCCGAGATACAGCAGAACGTCCACGCGGTGAACGTCTCGAAAGAGATGGCGGCCCGGCTGCAGATGCCGGCTGGGACGGCTGCGCTGGAAATCGTGCGTCGTTACATCGATTCCACCGGCATCGCATTTGAAGTCTCGATCAGCATTCATCCAGCCGATCGCTTTTCGGTATCAATGAGGCTGAAGCGCTCCGAGGTTTGACCAGTCCTTGACGGACGCGGAGGCGGGCGTGTCGAACTGACCTCTGAAGCAAACGTGATTCCCGACGGGGCCGGCCAGCATGCCTGCGGTATCGCGCGTCATTTTCCACTGCGAGCCCAGTGCGAAGTGGAAGGTGTGGAGACGATCAAGACAAGGGCAGGCTCATTCGCCGCGGTCAAGATCAGGATGTGACCGCGAAGGCGGCTTTCAAAGTACAACGGTCACGCCCGCCGTTGTATCGATCGACAGCTACTCGGCGGCCAAAGCGTTCGTCCGCGTCAATTCAAACCGGTAGCGAACCACTGCTTTCTGCTATCACTGCGAGCCGGCCGTAGTCCGCTGGCAGTGGACAATTGGAGCGCGCGATTCTCATGGACGACCATCAATTCCCGTCGTCCCATGAGCACCTGGTCGGTCAGAGGACGACGACCATCTTTCCGCCAGCTTCGTTGGCTTCCATCACCCGATGCGCTTCGCGGATTTCATCGAAACCGAACACACGGGACGGCTTTGCCTTGAGACGGCCGGCGGCGACGTCTTCGGCAATCTTTTGAAGCGGTACGTCGGAAAGCGGAAAACCGGGCGTGCCGAACACGAAGCTGGCGAAGAACGTCAGATCAACGCCGCTCGGCATTTGCGCCAGCGGGTTGAAATCGGCTATCGGAGCGAGGCCGCCGAGCCAGCCCGCAAGACAAGCCCGACCGCCGCGCCGCAACATGGCAAGCGAGTCGAGAACCGTGCTATTGCCGACGAGGTCGAGCACCGCATCGATGCGCTTTGCTTCGGCGATGCGCTTCGACAGATCGGGGCCTTCGATCTCTGCGCGCGAGGCGCCGAGACCTTCAAGCATCGTAAAGCGTGCCGGACTGCGCGTCG
Source organism: Trinickia terrae (assembly GCF_005144415.1). GTDB lineage: Bacteria > Pseudomonadota > Gammaproteobacteria > Burkholderiales > Burkholderiaceae > Trinickia_A > Trinickia_A terrae. The sequence goes on from NZ_SWJE01000001.1 coordinate 577,602, forward strand.
TCGCGATGACCTTTGCGCCGGCGTTCACAGCGAGGTTGACTGCCGCCTGTCCAAACGACGACGTCGCGCCACGGACGACCAACGTTTGCCCTTTTTCGATCTCGAGATTGCGGAACAGACACGTCCACGCGGTCGCGTAGGTTTCCGGAATCGCCGCGAGCTCCGCCCACGGCAGGTCGGACTCGATCAGCGCCACGTTCGACGCGGGCGCCCGCGTATATTGCGCGTAGCTGCCGTTGATGGTTCGTCCGAGGCCGCCCATCAACGCAGCGACTTTCGCGCCGACAGGAAATTCGCTGCCAGGACACGACTTTACGACGCCCACGCATTCGATGCCGCTGACCTTGGCAGCTTCGGCCCACTCGCCTCGCCGCATATGCAGCTCGGCATGGTTGAGGCCGAAAGCCATGATTTCGATGACCACATGACCTTCCAGTGGCTCGGGTTCCGGCAGTTCCGTATAGACGAGGCTATCGAGGCCGCCGAACTTTTCGAGCACGATTGCGCGCATGACTATTCTCCTGATGTTTGATGGCACTGCTGTTGATGCTGGCGAGGCGCTGCACGTCAGCGAATGAGGAACTCAGAAATGGCCGCGGCGATCTCCGCGGCGTGCGTTTCCAGCGCGAAATGCCCGGTATCGAAGAAGCGCACTACCGCGCCTGGCATGTCGCGCCGGAATGCCTCGGCGCCTGCCGGCAAGAAGAACGGATCATTCTTTCCCCACACGGCGAGGAAGGGCGGCTGATGAGTGCGGAAATACTGTTGAAACGCGGGATACAGCGCGACGTTGCTGCGATAGTCGGCGAACAGATCGAGCTGAACCTCGTCCGCGCCGGGTCGGCTCAGATAGAAGTCGTCGAGCGAGTAGCCGTCCGGTGACACGCGAGTCGTGTCGTGAACGCCATGCGTGTATTGCCAGACGGTCGTTTCGTGCGTGAGCAGCGCACGAAGGGCCTCGCGATTGGCGCGCGAAGCATCCTGCCAATACGCGCGGATCGGATTCCAGCCCTCGCTCAACCCTTCTTCGTAAGCGTTGCCGTTCTGCGAAATGATCGCGGCGATCCGTTCGGGATGCTTGAGCGCAAGCCGGAAACCCGTCGGCGCACCGTAGTCGAACACGTAGACGGCAAAGCGATCGAAACCGATCACCTCGGTGAAGCGGTCGATGACATTGGCGATGTTGTCGAACGTGTACACAAATGCGCCCCGACCTGGCATGTCCGACTGTCCGAAGCCAGGCAGATCCGGAGCAACGATGTGGAACCGGTGGGCGAGCCTCGGGATCAGGTCGCGGAACATGTGGCTCGAACTCGGAAAGCCGTGCAGGAGCAGGAGTTTCGGGGCGCCCGATCGACCCGCTTCGCGGTAGAACACCTTGAAACCGTCGACGTCGGCATGGCTATAGGCGATAGAGGACATGGTTTCCCTCCGCAGGTAAGCAGGATTGGACAAGTGATGAACGCCGGCGTCTGACTGTCAGCACGACAGGTCGCTGATGCTCATACATCGAGGCAGGCAATGTAACCTTGCTGTCGTTGTTTTAAAGGTTACTCATCGAGTATGTAACTTGTCAAGCGTGTTTTTAGTGGTTACGATGTGAGCATCGTTACTTCACATTCGTCATGAGAGATGGACTACCGTCAGATTCCCGCGATATTCGTGGCCGATGCACCGGGCCTCGATTTCCTGAACTCGGTTGCAACGCCGGTGGATGAGGAGGTCGACTGGATCAGCGACGGGGAGGGCTTGCTGGCCTGGTTGGAACAGGCAGGGCTGGTGCCTCGCGCCGCGCTCGCGGCGATACGGACGCGGTCCACGCCGGCTCAACTCGACGCCGTTGCGGCGCAGGCGCGCGCGCTGCGGGAGTGGTTCAGGGGCTTCGTCCAGAAGCGAAAGGGGCGGCCGCTGGCCGCCAGGGATGTGCGTGAGCTGGAGCCACTGAATCAACTGCTCGAGCGGGACGAACGAAACGGCGAAGTCGTGGCTAATGTCACCAACGGCGTGACGACGTTTGAATTTCGTGAGAATCGGCGCTGGCAATCACCGGAGTCGTTACTGATGCCCATTGCCGAGGTGTTGGCGAAACTCGTGTGTGAAGAAGATTTCACGCACGTGAAGGCGTGCGAAGGTCCGCGGTGCACGTTGATGTTTGCCGATCACACGCGAGGCCACGCGCGCCGGTGGTGCAGCATGGCGATCTGCGGGAACCGCGCGAAGGTGGCGGCTCACCGGAAAAGGCTCAAGGAACGGGAGAACGGCTGACACGACGGCGGCAGCGGCAGCAAACCGGCTGTTGTGCCGGCGTGTCTCGATCGTCGATTCTCTTCGTGTCGTCGAATGCGTGGGGATGCCACTGGAGCCCGCTATTTCGGATTTCCGGCGTGCTGGATCAATCCCGCAGGCAATGTCTTCGAAGAGATGGGCCAGGCACCGGACTGGCAAGTGCGCGGTCTTGACGACCTACTGCGGTTATTCAATAAGGGCGGGTCATGACCTCAAGAAAATGACCGTCAGGATCGTTGAAATACATTCCCCGGCCGCCGTTGTGCAGATAGGTTTCGCCGGCACGCTGTTTGCTGGGATCGGCCCAGTATTGAAGCGCTCTATCACGAATACGAGCGAAGACGCGGTCGAATTCGTCCTCACTGATCAGAAACGCATAGTGCTGCCTGGAAATCGCGCTGTCGCTTTCGACGAAGTCGAGCGAAACGCCGTTGTCGAGTTGAACGACCAGCATCTGCCCGAACTCAATGGAACTCGGAAGCCCCAGGATGTCCACGAGGAACCTTGTCGACTTCTGCTTATCGCTGCACCAGACGATAGTGTGGTTTAGCTGTACGCCCATGTTGCGACCCTCACCGAATTGGCTGAGTATGCCCTTCTGGCCAAGACCGAGTTCCTGTCTCGCCATGGATTCAACATAGCCGACGCCTGATGGCATTCAAGTGAAATGTGACTGCGACCGGCAGATGATGGCCGACTACTGCCTGATGCGGTCGACGGAAATCGATCCATCGTCTTCAATCAACCCCAATCTCACCAATGGTTGCTTGCTCGTTCTCATCAGGTGCCCGCTAACGGGTTCATGCAAAGGCGTTCTGATAGACCTTCGGTGTCACGCCGGTTTGTTGCTTGAACACGCGCGTGAAGTGCGCCTGGTCGGCAAAGCCGGTTCGCGCACCGACCTCCGCAATGGGGCTGCCGTCACGCAGCATCGGCATCGCGATGCGCACGCGCTCCTGCTGCAGAAAGGCGTGCGGACTCAGTCCCGCTCCGCGCACAAAGGCACGCAGCAGCACGAATGGCGTGACGCCAAACTCGCAGGCGAGTGTCGACAGGGTCACCCGTGCATGCAAGTCCTCGCGAAGGCGGCTCTTGACCTTGCGTATCAGAGCAGGCTCGCTGCGCACGACGGGCAGGTCGACAGAGCGGCCCGCGTGCCGCGCGTGCAGGCCGGCGACGGCACAGGCCAGCGCTTCACTGCGCTTGAAGGGATCGTCGTCCATCTCGGAGCACCAGTTCACGCCATAGAGGTGCCGCGACAGTTCGGCGTCGACGACGAACGGGCTCGCCAGCTCGAATCGCTCACACCGGGGAATGCCGAGCCTTTCGCAGTAGGCGGCCAGCGCCGCCGGCTGCACATGTTCGACGCGCATCTTCCACTGGCCGTCGCCGGCGGCGGCGCCCGCGTGCACCACATCGGCATCGATGACGATGACGTCGCCGCGGCGGCATAAGCGCCGCTGGTCCCGAACCTCGACTGCAAGGACCCCGCCGGTGATCACCGCAAGGCAGTGCGTATCGTGTGCGTGCGGCGGATAGCGGTGGCCGACGAACTGGCCCTTGAGCATGACCGCGTCCATGACGTCCGGCGCACGCCAGAGCTTGATCGAACGAGTCGGCGCTGTAGCTTTCATGATGAGACGGACAGTGGAAGAGGCCGGAACACGTCATCATATTCCTCGAGCCGTGGCATCGGAATGCGCGGTTGCTCGTCGAGTCTCTCGATGAAGCCGCTCCAGCGCGTCAGCGTGTCCGCCCGCTGCGCGTCCGAGCAGTATGGGACGTGCCAGGCAAAGAACGGCTCGAGCACTTCATAGCCGACATATCCCAACGTGCCTTGCAGCAGATGGCGCAGCATGCCGCCCGCCAGTTCGCCATGGATGCCTTGCGCACCGAACATGTGCTCCCGCCCCCCGAGGGTGACGCCGACGACGGCCCGCTTGCCCGCCATGCCGCCGCGACCGTAAATGCGCTTGCCGCCGTACAGCGCGCCGGATAGGAAGCAGCGGTCGATCCAGCCTTTGATCAGCGCGGGCACCGAGAACCAGTAGAGCGGGAACACCAGCATCAGCGTGTCGCTGGCCAACAGCGCGTCGACCTCTCGCCGAATGTCGGGCGCAAGCGTATTGCGCTCGAGCGCTTGGCGTTGCTCCAATGCATAGACGAGGTAGTCGCTGTTGGCGCGTTCGGCGAAATCGCTGGCGCGAACCACCGGATCGAACTCGAGCGCGTACAGGTCCGAAAAACTCACTTCGTCGCCGCGCAACTCCATCAGGCGCCGGGCTTCGTGGGCCATGGCCGTGCAGAAGGAGAGCGGCTCCGGGTGGGCGTGGACGAGGTGAACTTTAGCCATGAGGGATCGATGTCCAGGTGACAGCGGGGATGAAGGCGTTGAGATGGGCGAGCTCATTTTCGATCGCCTCTCGCGCAGGCAGAGCCGAGCCCTTCAGCAACAGGCGCCGCGTGGCCTGGAGGGCGCTCGGCGGTTTGGCGGCGAGGCGCATGGCGTAATCGTGAGCCGATGCGCGCACCTCCGTGTCCGGCACGACGCACGAGACGAATCCGTGCCGCAAGGCTTCCGCCGCCGTTATCGGGCGGCCGCTCATCAACCAGTCGCGTGCCACCAGATCGCCGACCCGGCGAGCCAGCAAAGCCGTTGCCCCGGCTTCGGGAACGATGCCGAGATCGGCAAATGGAAATCGGAACATCGCGCTCTCGCCGGCGACCACCCAGTCGGCGTGCAACAGCATCGTCGCGCCGAAGCCCACCGCTGCGCCGTTGACGGCAGCCAGCAACGGCTTGGGTTGCTCCGCGAACGCGTTGATGCAGCGCGCGACCGCGCCGTTGGCGGCCTGCGGCCATAGCGTCCCGAATGCGGCGGTGTCGTGGCCCGAGCAGAAACTATTGCCGGTTCCGTGCAGCAGCACGCAATGCACGCGTATGTCGCCCTGTGCGAGGCGCAGCGCGTTCGCCAATGCGTCGAACATCATGCCATCGAGCGCGTTGCGCTTGTCCGGGCGGTTTATCCCGATGGACCAGATCTGGCCATCGAGCTCCGATGTGATGTTGGCTTCCATCATGCGAACAGAGAAAAGCCGCCGACCAGTTTGCCGATTCTGTTCCTCGTCCCGACCAGGCCGACCGCCAGGTATTGCAGCGACTCGCCGGAGAGCGCTTGGACGGCATTCATAAAGGCGTCGTAGTCGGTGGTGGCCTGTCCTTGCACAGGAAAATCCACCACGTCGCAGTGCGCCAGCGATTTCTCGCGAAGCTCGCTCAATTGATGAGCCGTGGCCTTGAGCACCGGAATGCCGATCGGAATGAGGCCCGGGTGCGTCGTGCCATCCCGCTCCCGCAGAGGCGCTCCCACGAGATGGCTGTGACGTTGGCCCAGCGTGAACGCCACCACCGCGGCTGCGTTCGACGCCTTGCCGGGCGGCAGTGCTTCATCCACGACGATGACACAACGCTCCGGCTTGCGCGGAGCCTCCGTGTCGTTCGCAGGGTGTGCTTCGGTTTGCAATAACAACGTCTCTCTCCTGAAGAAAAAGCCTTGGAGAGAATGCTAGGGAAGCTTTTGCCAAAAGTATTGAACGATTTTGCAGGAGCCGGGGCGAAGTGATCGCGGCGCCGGGGCAGGCCATGCCGAGCCGGGCGGTAAATCCGGTGATTCGATCTCCTCCCCGCTACGCGTACTTATCCCCAACCGTGCTGCGAACCGGATGAGTATCGTAGACGATGATCATCCGTTCGATCAGCCCGCTGTCGTCGAACTCGAACACGTCGACACACTCGAAGCGCACAGCCGAACCATCTTTCAGCCCCCAGTCATAAATGAAGTAGCCTGTTGCGCGTGGCGCCCCCGTTGCGCTGATGCAGATGTCGATGGGTGTGATCTTGCTTTCCCCCGATGCCGCGTCGACCTTTGCAAAAAATGGCGCGGGCTGCATCCAGCCGAGAAACGGCGAGAAGATCCGGGCGTCCGGCGTGAACAACGCACAGATCGCGTCGACATTGCCGCGTTCCAGCGCTTGGAGGTAGGTGCGAATCTGCTGCGTGTAAAGTGATTCCGACGATAAGGCCACAATTCATCTCCGATCATTCGTTGACAACCGGGTCCGTTCAAAAGAACAGGGTCTCCGGTACACGCACGATAGCGATGCACTCATGACCGAACAATCGAAAAATTCGCAAACCGGGTATGCGGCGCATGCATATCCGCTGGCCGACCTGACGCGGCCCCTCCCTCCGCTGGCAGCGTTTCAGGCATTCGTCGCCGCGGCGCAGCTGGGCAGTGTCAGTCGAGCAGCAGAGCATCTGTGCCGGACACAAGGCGCAGTGAGCCGTCAGATCCAGCAATTGGAAGCGCATTACCGATGCGCGCTCTTCGCGCGTCATGCGTCGGGTTTGACGTTGACGGCAGAAGGCAACGCGCTGCTAAGCGTCGCGGTCAACGTGCTCACGCAACTGGTTCAGCACGCAAAAACTCACGATGGGACGAAGCCGGCCCTCACGCTGAGGTTGCCGTCCACCTTTGCGATCCGCTGGCTGCTTCCGCGACTGCCTGACATCGAGCGGGCGCTGAGCGGAACGGAGCTCCGCATCTCGACATCGGCGGACGACACGCCGGATTTCTCGGCGCCCGACGTCGACGCCATCGTCGTGCGCGGGACAGGGCAGTGGAGCGGTATGGAGTCGATGGCGCTGTTTGCCGAATCGCTCACGCCGATGTGCACGCCCGCATTGGCCGCATCGCTGAAATCCGCAGCCGACCTTGCTCATGCCACTTTGCTCCATCCCGGACCGAGCCATGCGGAGTGGCGATGCTGGCTCGACCACGTTGGAGCAGGGCGGATCGACGCGGGGCGTGGGCCGGTATTCGATACCCTCGAACTGACGCTCACGGCGGCGATGGAGGGGCACGGCGTTGCGATTGGCGATCCACGCATGGCAAGGGATCGACTCCGGACAGGGTCACTGGTGACGCCGTTTGACGACTCGGCCCAAAACGGCCTTTCCTATTTCCTCGTCTATCCGCCCCAGCGCGCGGCACAGCCCAAGATTCGCGCCCTCGCCGACATCTTGCTGCGGCTTGCACGGGAAGATTGATCGACAGACGAGATTGCGGGCTGGATAAACGGAGCGAACGACGCTTCAAGACGCGCCTTCATTCCATCAGCCGTCCTGCGGCTGCAAGGGCGTCTCCAGGTTGAGCTGATAGAACGCGGCATCCAGCCAGCGGCCGAACTTGAAGCCGACTTGCGTGAAGGTGCCCGCATGCACAAAGCCCATCCGCGTGTGCAAGCCGATGCTGCCGGTATTGCTGGCATCGATGCAGCCCACCAGAACGTGGAGCTGAGCTTCGCGCGCACGCCGGATCAGTTCGTTCAACAACAGTTTGCCGAGTCCTCGGCCGCGCTGTTCGTGATGCACGTAGACGCTGTGTTCCACCGTGTACTTGTAGGCTGGAAACGCCCGGAACGTCCCCCAGCTGGCGAAGCCCAGCAATCGCCCTGATGCATCGACCGCGCCGACGACCGGAAAGCCGTTTGCGCGCTTCGTGGCGAACCAGGTCTCCATGGCTTGCGGGGGGCGAGGCACGTAGTCGTAGAGAGCGGTTGAATTGACGATGGCCTCGTTCAGGATCTCCAGGATGGCCGAAGCATGCTCGGCTTCGGTGCAGTCGATCGGGCGCACGTCGTTATCCGGCACGGAGGAATTCATTAAAAGCTCCTGTTGACTGAAGGCTGAAAAAAATCAGGCAGTTCTCGCGCCCGTTGGAGCGAGCTCGTCGCAGATGGCCACGATGTATCGCGCGGGCTTGGCGGTGGGATTGCTATAGAGGAGCGGTTGATCCAGGCGCATGGCCAGGCAGTCGCCCTCGTTGAGCACATAAAGCTGGGCGCCGAGCATGACGTCGATACGCCCCTTCACGACCCAGACCTGCTGCTGAAAGACTTTCTCACGTCCACCTGTTTCATAGGCCACGCGCGCGCCAGGCGGGAAGTCCACTTCGACCAGTTGAATGGGCGAGGGCCAGCCGGGCGGCGAGAGCGCTCGCCGCAAGTAGCCGGACTCCGGGTCGCGCCATTGGGATTGCTGGGCGCGTCGCACCAGCGGCTGCGCGGGCTCCTCGTCTGGCCCGCCGCTGAACAGATGCGCCAGCGACACGCCGAGCCCGGCGGCCAGTTTTTCCAGCACGACTGCCGTCGGGCTGGTGCCGGCGCGCTCGATCAAGGAAATCATGGACCGGCTGACGCCGCAGCGCGTGGCGAGCGCGTCGAGCGTGTAGCCGCGCGCAGACCGCAATTCGCGCACCCGGCGGGCGATGCGCTCGTTGACGCCGGTGTCGTCGTGGCTGGCAGGGTCTTTGGATTCCATCATGATGCACGAATATTCCAACATGATGGAATCCAAGTCAACCTCGACCGTTGCGGAATTCCCTGGCGCAGGGAGCATCCGCCTGTGCGGTAGGGCGCGTTGGCGATGTCGAGCCGGCGACGGCCCGCTTCGGAAATCAGTGCATTTGTTCGCGTCGCCGTTCGTGTTCGATTGGATTGAACGTATAAGACAGCAATCGATTCATCCGATGAATTTTCGTAGGCCGTCGTTAATCGTCGTTACTTATTCACTGGAGGACGTAATGGGTATTTCGCGCCGTTCAATTCTGAAAGGCGGTGTAGCCGCAGCTGCGTTGGCTGCGATGGATGTTGCTTCGATGTCCAGAGCGTTTGCGGCCGCAAGTTCGGCTGTCAGCGGCCCCGGCGATGTCGTCGGCAAGATCACGGTGGGTTATCAAGGCTGGTTCGCGGCGATCGGCGACGGCGCCCCGATCAACGGCTGGTGGCATTGGGCGCCAAACATGTCCCAGGCGCCTTCGCCGACCAACACCGGCATCAAGGCGTGGCCCGACATGCACGAGTACGCGAACGGGTACCAGACAGCGTTTGCCCCGTTGAACAGCGGCGCGCCGGCAACGCTGTTCTCCTCGTACGACCAGGATACGGTCAATCACCACTTCAGCTGGATGCAGCAGAACGACATCGACACGGCCGCGCTGCAACGCTTCAACCCGTTCTCCGGAGAAGGGCCGACGCGCGATGCGATGGCCCAGAAGGTGCGCCAGGCCGCGGAAACCTATGGGCGCAAGTTCTACATCATGTACGACGTGTCCGGCTGGACCAGCATGCAGTCGCAGATCAAGCAGGACTGGACCTCCAAGATGTCCGCGCTGGTCGCCTCTCCTGCCTATGCCATGCAGAACAGCAAGCCGGTCGTGTGCATCTGGGGCTTCGGTTTTAACGACGACAACCATCCGTTCGACGCGGCGTCTTGCTCCGACGTGGTCAGCTGGTTCAAGGCGCAGGGTTGCTACGTGATCGGCGGCGTGCCGACGCACTGGCGAACCGGCGATTCGGTTCGCCCCAATTTCCTGCCGGTGTTTCATCAGTTCGACATGCTGTCGCCGTGGATGATCGGCGCGATCGGCACGGTGCAGCAGGCAAACGCGTTCGCCGTGGACGTCACCGCAGCGGACAAGGCCGACTGCGACGCGAACGGCATCGACTACCAGCCCTGCATCATGCCTGGCGACCTGTCGATACGGCAGCGGGGCCACGGCAACTACATGTGGCGTCAGTTCTACAACATGACGCAGCTCGGCGTTGCGGGCATCTACATTTCGATGTTCGATGAATTCAACGAAGGCAATCAGATCGCCAAGACCACGGCCACCCAGGCCGACGTACCGTCCAACTCGGGCTATCTGAGCCTCGACGAAGACGGCACGCCGTGCTCGTCCGACTACTACCTGCGCCTGACGCGGGACGGCGGGCACATGCTCAAGGGGACGCTTGCGCTCACCCAGGTCAGGCCCACGGCTCCGGTCGTGAACAGCACGACCGGGGTTGCAACGGTCATCAGCTTCCAGTCCCGCACCAACGGCCTCTACGTGACGGCCGAGAGCGCGGGCAGCCAGCCGCTGATCGCCAACCGGACCGCCATCGGTTCGTGGGAACAGTTCGACCTCGTCGACGCGGGCAATGGCGCGATCGCGCTTCGCTCCCATGCGGACGGCATGTATGTCACCGCCGAGAATGCGGGGGCGGCGCCATTGATCGCCAATCGCACGGCTGTCGGCCCCTGGGAGACGTTCGATCTCATCGTCCAGCCCAGCACCAACGGCGCTGTCGCGTTGCGGGCTCACGCAAACGGAAAGTACGTGACGGCGACGAACGCGGGGCAGGGACAGTTGATCGCCACCGCAACCGTGGTCGGCGGATGGGAGCAGTTCGACATGATCCTGGCGTAGCGCCGCGAGCTCGAACGACGCGCGACAGCGCGTCGAAGACCACGGGCAGGCGTAGACGGCTTGCCGCACGGGTTGACGCTTTTGCCGACGTCACCGTCAGAGGGGCTCCATCCCGTGCTCGACTTTTACCGCATCGCCGTCCGGAGAGGTTAGATGCGCAAGGAAGGATTTTGCTGCTCCCTGCTGGTCGGATGTCGCGCTGATGGCTGCGGCGAAGACCGTGGCCGCCTGGATGGCCGCCGGAAGCCTTCCCAGCACTTCGATTCCGGGCTGGTGGATGAGTTCGCTTAGCTGCTGGAACCCGAGTTCAACCTTTCCCTCGGCGACAAGGCTGCCAACGGGGACGCCTGGCGGAGCCTCGACGATCCGAGGCGCGATGGCGTCGGCAATGCCCCATTGACGGAGCAGGCCGATGATATGGGTTCCGCTTGGCCCCGTCGAATATCCAATGGTGCGAGCGTGCAGGACTGCAGCACGCACGGCAGACTCAGAACCGATGTCGCGATACGGCTCTCCACGCTTTATGGCGACCGCCACTTGCGAGCGTGCAACGTCGAGGCGGCTTCCCGGAACGATGTGACCGTCTTTCTCCAGCCGCCGGAGCGCATCGGACGCGAGAACCACAACGTCGAAACGTTCACCGTCCTGAATGCGGCGAGCTGCTTCGACTCCGCCGACTGACACAATCGAGACGCGCTGCCCGGACGCGGTTTCGTACGCTTCCGTTAGCCGTGTTAGAACATGGCGCGTGGCCATGGACGATATAACTGTCAACGGCAGGCTAGAGGTATCGGTCGACATGCTGGCCTCTATCAGTCAATGTAACGCAGGCCGGCTTGCTTCAAGGGCTCCCGCATGCTGTACATGTCGAGTCCCAGCACTCCGGAAGCGAGCTTGGCGCGTTTATCTGCTTCGTTCGCTTCCCGCGAGCTCGCTTTGTCGAGTACCGAAGCAGCCGCAGAAGCGGGGACGGCCACGACACCGTCAAAGTCAGCGACGATTACATCGCCCGGCGTAACGAGCGCCCCAGCGCAAATCACCGGGATATTGACGGAACCCAAGGTTGCCTTGATGGTTCCCTTCGCAGAAATCGCTTTGCTCCAAACGGGGAATCCCATTTCTTCGAGAACCTTCACGTCACGCACGCCGGCATCGATGATGAGTCCCGTGGCGCCGCGTGCTTTAAAACTTGTCGCCAGCAGGTCGCCGAAGTAGCCATCGGTGCAGTCTGCTGTAATGGCTGCGACGACGATGTCTCCGGGTTGAATTTGCTCGGCGGCGACGTGCATCATCCAGTTGTCGCCGGGATGAAGCAGAACCGTGACTGCCGTACCGCAGGCCTGTGCGTGAGGATAGATGGGGCGCATGTACGGCTTGAGCAGGCCAGTTCGACTCATTGCCTCGTGGACCGTTGCCGAGCCCAGGGCGCCGAGCCTGCTGGTGACATCCTTGTCTGCGCGCTTGATGTTGCGGTAGACGACTCCCATCTCATACATAGTCAAACTCCCTTCGCTTTGAGTGCTGCGTCCAGGCGCGGATATACGCGTCGCGCGTTGCCCTCGTAAATCTTGTAACGGTCCTCTGCGTCGATGGCCGCTGCCTCGATATAACGTTTCGTGTCGTCGAAGTTGAAGCCCGTCTCCGGGTCGATGCCTCGGACGGCTCCAATCATTTCGCTCGCGAACAGAATGTTTTCGACGGGTATCACGCGCGTCAGGAGGTCGATGCCCGGCTGGTGATAGACGCAGGTATCGAAGAACACGTTGTTCAGCAGATGCTCCTTGAGCAGCGGTTTCTTCATCTCTTGAGCGAGCCCGCGGAAGCGTCCCCAGTGATAGGGCGCGGCGCCGCCTCCATGCGGGATGACGAAGCGCAGTGCCGGGAAATCCTGAAACAGGTCCGACGTCAAGCACTGCATGAACGCGGTCGTATCCGCATTCAGGTAGTGCGCGCCCGTGGTATGGAAGCACGCGTTGCAGCTCGTGCTCACATGAATCATCGCGGGGATGTCGTACTCGACCATCTTTTCGTAGATGGGGTACCAATACCTGTTCGACAGCGGCGGGCTGGTCCAGTGACCACCCGACGGGTCCGGGTTCAGGTTGATGGCGACGTTCCCGTACTGCTCGACACACTTCACCAGTTCGGGGATGCAGGTCTTGACGTCGACGCCGGGGCTTTGCGGCAGCATTGCCGCTGGAATGAAGCTGTCCGGGAAGAGCTGGCTCACGCGAAAGCACAGCTCGTTGCAGATGGCCGCCCACGTGCTTGAAACCTCGAAGTCTCCGATGTGATGAGCCATGAAGCTTGCGCGCGGACTGAAAATCGTCAAATCGAGTCCTCGCTCCCGCATAAGTCGAAGCTGATTGCTTTCGATAGACTCGCGCAACTCGTCATCGCTAATCCGTAGTTCAGAGGCATGCGGCATTTCTGGCGGGCTTTTGATGCCCGCAATTTGGCGATTGCGCCAGGTTTCCAATGCCTTTGGTGCGGTGGTGTAGTGACCGTGAATGTCGATAATCATCGTTGCTGTCTCTGTCAGGTCGAAGGCTGCACGAACAGGTGTAGTGGTTGCGTATCGACGCGCGATTTATTTTGTGGTCGACGCGGGCTTGTCCCACGAAAGGCTTTGTCCGCTTTTGCCCGCTACCGAATAAAGCGCGCCGGGCGCGTTGCGGGTTTTCTGGAAGGCTTCCAGCGTCTCGCCGCGCATGGCTGCGTAGATGTGCAGGTTCGACACGCCCGTCACAGCACCGAGCTTCTCGAGCATGAAGAAGATGACGCCATAGTGGAGAAGTCCGCGCCAGTCACGCCGACGGATCAGGTCCCTTTCCTGCTCTGTGAGTCCAGCCGCTTCGAAGCTGGCTTCCTCATCGCGCTTGAACGCCTCGCGGTGCTCGGGCTCAACCATGCGATGCAGGTAGTCGTTGATGCGATACGCGCGAACTGCCGTTTCAATCGAGAACGGATACGTGCCTTCAAGCTTTTCGACGCCGGCTAGTTCAACCGCCATCTTTTGACGATGACGCTCGACGGTTGCGGAGTTGGCCTCGCTGTCCTCACCTTCGTAGATGGCAGCCGCGATACCGGCCATCGACGGCAGGTAGTAGCTCCGATGCTTGCAGACCACGTTCGACGACAGGGCGCCGCGCATGGCGAGCCACATGATGACTTCCGCGCCCTCATAACCACCGAGCTCGGCATACTCGGCGATGGTCATGTTCGCGAGTTGCTCAGGGTCGCGTTCGAACAGGTCGAGGAAGCGCTGGTCCCACCCGGTGTTGTTGAAGCCCGAACGCTCGCCATGCACCTGATGCGAAAGGCCGCCGGTTGCCAGAATCACCACCTTGAGGTCTTCCGGATAGCTTTCGATTGCGCGGCGCAACGCTTGGCCGAGCTTGTAGAAGCGCCTCGCGCTCGGCACCGGCAGTTGCAGGACGCCCATTTGCAACGGCACCAGTTTGATCGGCCATGCGGGCTTGTGCGGGCACAGCATCGACAGCGGCGAGAAGCACCCGTGGTCGAGCGGCTTGTTCTGAAAGAACGACATGTCGAATTCGTCGGTCATCAGAGACTTGCCGAGGTGCGCAGCGAATTCCGGATGGCCTTGTACCGGTGGCAGGTCGCGCGCGCCACCGCCCTCGTCTGCGACGTGCCATTCCTGTCCGACGCCGAGTGCGAACGCCGAATAGTGGTCGAAAAAGAACGAAGTGACGTGGTCGTTGTAGATGGTCAGCACCACATCGGGACGCTTTTCAGCCAGCCATGCGGCCAAGGGGGCGAAATTTTCGAAAATAGGCGCCCATACCGGGTCGTCTCGCTTGTTCTTGTCGAACGCGAAACCAATGGTCGGGGTATGTGAAGCGGCAAGTCCGCCGATGATTTTTGCCATGGCTTGAAGTCAAGGAACATACGTTGCAACGCCGGGCGGCTAGTTAGCGAGCTTCGTCGGGCGTTGGATAAATGCATGAAATATCACCCTGCCAAGGCGTGTCAACCTGGCTTCCAACGTCTTAGTCCCCGGAAGTTGGCGGGCGAAAAGCAAAAAACCACCGTCGCAAAGGGGGATTCGCGCGTCGGAAAGAAGCTTCGTCACATAAACAATTTCGATACCTGCGATGCTCGAAAGCATCGAGTCCAAGGACTAGCTTTTTACTGCGCAAACCGCTCGCGAAGAAACTCGATGAAACGCTGTGTCTTCGCGGGAAGCAAACGCGTTTCGGTGATGGCGTAGACGGGTATTGGCGTGCCTTGCCATTGAGGCATCACGCGCCGCAGCCGTCCGCTGGAGAGGTCGTCCGCGACGATCTCCTTCGCCATCGGGACGATGCCCATGTCGAGCGTTGCCAGACGCCGGATCATGCCGACGCTGTTCACCGTGAACCGGCTGCCCGCCGGGGTCGGCACGGTGTTCGTTCCGTCATGCAATGTCCACGAACCGGCTCTCAGGATGCCGAGACATTCATGCTGTTTCAGGTCGGCGGGCTCGCGCGGTTCCCCCGCGCGCTCGAGATACCGAGGGGAGGCGTAGAGATGAGCGCGGAACGAGGCCAGCGGGCGAGCGATCAGTTGCGAGCTCTCGGGCTCGCCCACGCGAATCGCTACGTCGAAGGGCTCGCTCACCAGATCGACACGCCGCGGCGTGAGATCGAAGCGGTGGGTTGCGCGAGCATTTCGCCGAGCTGGAGGCCTACGGGCAGATGGCGCTGGCCAACCCGGATTTCGTCGCGCGATTGATGACCGGCGCGCCGATGAACGATGTGAACCACGCGACCTTTTTCGGCGGCGACGCGCGCGGGTATGTCGACTACCCGGCTCTGGACGAAACCGCGGAGGCCTGAGCCAGTCAGTCATCCGCAACTTCGGGATACCGCTCGAACATCGTCTTGACGAGTTGCCGCAGCCAGATGTTCGCCGAGTCGGCGTGAAAGCGCGGATGCCAATGCTGCCGAAGCGCAAACGGCGGGAGGCTGACCGGAGGCGGCAGCGTCCTGACCGTGCCCAGCTTCGCGAATACGTTGCCGAGCTCGAGCGGCACCGTCGCGATCAGGTCTGGGAAGGCGTCGATCAGATGCGGCACGGTCAGGAAGTGCGGCGTCGTCAGGTAGACATTGCGCTTGATGCCGTACTCGTCGAATGCGCTGTCGTAGGCGCCGTTCGCGCGCCCGCTCAAGGACACGGCGATCTGCGGCAGCGCCTCGAATTGCTCGCGCGTGATGGTCTTGCCGACGGCGCGATTGCGCACGCTGACCATCGTCACGAACGCATGCAGGAAGAGCTGCTGCTGGAACAGACCTTCGGGCGCGGCATGGATCGATCCCAGGGCAAGATCCGCTTCGCCAGATGCCAGCAGCCCCTCGATCTTCTCCAGCGGAACCTGGACCGAGCGCAGCGTGCAATGCGGCGCAGCTTTGCGCAGGCGCCGGATCAAGGGCGGCAGGAACACCAGCTCGCCCATGTCGGTCATGCACAGGACAAACGTGCGGCGCGCGGTCGACGGATCGAAGCGCGCCTGCGACACGACGTTCTGGCGCAGCGTCGCGATCACGTCGATGACGGTCGCGCCGAGCAGCTCCGCTTTCGGCGTCGGCGCCATGCCGCCTGGCGTTTTGACGAACAGCGGGTCTTCGAAGAACGTGCGCAGCCGGTTCAGCGCGTGGCTCATCGCGCCTTGCGACAGGCCGATTTCCTCCGCGGCGCGCGTCACGCTGCGTTCGCGCAGCAGCGCGTCGAAGACCACGAGCAGGTTCAGGTCCAGGTCTCTGATATGCACAATGTGCATTCTCCGTATTGATGGCATTCGGTTGACGCATGATGGTGGGAAACCTATCGTGAGGTCAAGCGCGCCGGTCCAGGTGGACAGGACGCCATAACGATTCCATCAAGGAGACAAGCGATGTTCATCAGGAACACGTGGTACGTGGCCGCCTGGTCGCACGAAGTGCTGGCCGAAGGCTTTTTCTCGCGCGTCATCACGGGCATCCCCGTCATGCTGTACCGGAAGGAGGGCGGCGAGATCGTCGCGCTCGAAGACCGCTGCTGCCACCGCGGCGCGCCGCTGTCGCTCGGCCGGCGCGAAGGCGATTGCGTGCGCTGCATGTATCACGGGCTCAGGTTCGACAGCGCCGGCGCCTGCGTCGAGGCGCCGGCCCAGCAGCGCATCCCGCCGCAGGCGAAGGTGCGCAGCTTCCCCGCCGTCGAGCGGCATCGCTGGATCTGGATCTGGACCGGCGACCCCGCGCTCGCCGATCCCGCACAGATTCCCGACACGCACTGGCTCGACGATCCCGCGTGGCGCTGCCGGCCCGGCTACATCCACTACGACGTCGACTACCTGCTGATCTGCGACAACCTGCTCGATTTCTCGCATTTGCCGTTCGTTCACCGGACGACGCTCGGAGGGCACGAAGAGTACGCGGCGGTGCAGCCGAAGGTGGAGCGGATCGAGAACGGCGTGCGCGTGACGCGCTGGGTCATGAATACCGATGCGCCGCCGTTTGCGGCGGCTGTCAAGCACTGCCCGGGCAAG
The DNA here is from genome assembly GCF_005144415.1 of Trinickia terrae. Classification (GTDB taxonomy): domain Bacteria; phylum Pseudomonadota; class Gammaproteobacteria; order Burkholderiales; family Burkholderiaceae; genus Trinickia_A; species Trinickia_A terrae. The sequence goes on from NZ_SWJE01000001.1 coordinate 594,728, forward strand.
GTCGACCGCTGGAACATCTACGATTTCACGCTGCCGGGCGTCCTGCGCATGGATTCCGGCATGGCGCCGGCCGGCACGGGCGCGCGCGAGGGCACGCGCGTGGATGCCGCCGAATTTCGCAGCTGCCAGGCGCTCACGCCCGAGACGGAGCACTCCACGCATTACTTCTTCAGCATGCCGCACAACTTCGCGATCGACCAGCCCGAGGTCACGGACTCGATTCACCAGTCCATCGTCGAGGCATTCGCGGAGGACTCCGCCATCATTCACGCGCAGCAGAAGAACCTTGCACTCGATCCGAGCTTCAGGATGATGGCGTTCGGTATCGATTCGGCCCTTTCGCAATTCCGCCGGATCGTCGATCAGCGGCTCGAGGAGGAGCGCCAGGCATCGCCGCTTGCGGCGGAGGGAGCCGCGAGATGATTGCCGTCGAGGTCACGAAGCTGAGCCGCGAGGCGGAGGGCGTGCTCGGCGTCGAATTGCGCGCCGTGGACGGCGCGGCGCTGCCATCCTTCGAGCCCGGCGCCCACGTCGACGTGCATCTTCCCGGCGATCTCGTGCGCCAATATTCGCTCAGCAGCGACGCAATCGAGACCGGACGCTATTGCCTGGGCGTCGGGCGCGCGGGCGCATCGGGCGGCGGGTCGCGCTACATCCACGAGCAGCTTCGCGAGGGCGACCGCCTGACGATCGGCGAGCCGCGCGCGCTGTTCACGCTGGCGCCCGACGCGCAGCGCCATCGCTTCATCGCGGGCGGGATCGGCATCACGCCGATCCTGAGCATGATTCGATGGTGCGAGCGCCACGCCAAGCCGTGGGAGCTGCACTACTGCGTGCGCTCCCGGGCGCATGCCGCCTATCTCGGCGAGTTGAGCGCATTCGGCGAGCGCGTTCGCCTGCATGTCGACGACGAGGCGCACGCCTTGCCGCATGACGTTCGCGCCATGGTGAGCGGGGGGCAGTCCGGGGAGCATGTGTACTGCTGCGGACCGGGCGGCCTGATGGACGCGGTGCTGCTGCATGGCGAGCAGGCAGGCGTGCCGCGCAGTCGTCTCCATTTCGAGCGCTTCACGGCGCCTGCGAAATCCAGGGAAGCAAATGCCGGTGCCGGTGCCGAAGGCGCCTTCACCGTGCTGCTCGCCAGGCAAGGCGTGCGATGCGTCGTCGAACCCGGCGAATCGATACTCGGCAGCCTCGAGCGCCACGGCGTCCGCCCGCCGTTCTCGTGCAGGGAGGGGCTCTGCAGAAGTTGCGAGGTGCCGTTGCTGTCGGGTGAGGTGGAGCACCGCGACTATGTGCTGAGCGACGAGGAGCGCAGTGAAAACAAATCGCTGATGATCTGCGTTTCCCGCGCGCGGTCTGGCGAGCTGGTGATCGACGTGTAGGCGAGCGCTGGCGTTTTGTGGCATTTTGGTGCAATAAGTGGCATTATGTGCGTCGATTGGGCGCGGCGGGATTCGCGTCCGCAACAGCCGCGTCGCCACTCGTTCACCTGCTACCTAAACATCCATGAGCTCTGCCGTTCCCTCGCATTCGCGCGTCGTCATCATCGGCGGCGGCATCGTCGGCTGTTCCGTCGCGTATCACCTCGCGAAAGCCGGCTGGGATGACGTGACGCTGCTCGAGCAAGGTCAGCTCTCGTGCGGCACGACCTGGCATGCCGCCGGGCTCGTCGGCCAGCTGCGATCGCAGGAGAACATGACGAAGCTGATCCGCTATTCCACGAGGCTCTACGCGGAGCTCGAAGCCGACACAGGGCTCGCGACGGGCTGGAAGCAGTGCGGTTCGCTGTCGGTGGCGCGCACGAGCGAGCGCATGACGCAGCTCAAGCGCACCGCGGCCGTGGCGCGCGCCTACGGCGTGGAATGCGAGGTGATCGGCGCGCGCGAGGCCGGCGAGCTCTGGCCGGTGATGCGCACCGACGACCTGCTCGGCGCGGTCTGGCTGCCCGGCGACGGCAAGGCGAACCCGACCGACCTCACGCAGGCGCTCGCGCGCGGCGCGCGGCGGCGCGGCGCGCGCATCGTCGAGAACGTGCGCGTGACGGGCATCGCCACCGGGCGCACGAGCGCCGGCCGCAAGGCGGCCGGCGTCGCGTGGCGCACGAAGGCGGGAGAGGCGGGCACGATCGGCGCGGACATCGTCGTCAATTGCGGCGGCCAGTGGGCGAAGGCGATCGGCCACCTCGCCGGCGTCACGGTGCCGCTGCATTCGGCCGAGCACTATTACATCGTCACCGAGAAGATCCCCGGCGTGCATCCCGACCTGCCGGTCATGCGCGATCCCGACGGCTACATCTACTTCAAGGAGGAAGTGGGCGGCCTCGTGATGGGCGGCTTCGAGCCGAACGCGAAACCGTGGGGCATGAGCGGCATCCCCGAGAATTTCGAATTCCAGCTGTTGCCCGACGACTGGGACCAGTTCGAGATCCTGATGCGAAACGCGCTGATCCGCGTGCCCGCGCTCGAGACGGCGCAGGTGCGGCAGTTCTACAACGGCCCGGAGTCGTTCACGCCGGACAACAACTTCATCCTTGGCGAAGCGCCCGAGCTGAAGAACTTTTACGTGGGCGCGGGCTTTAATTCGGCGGGGATCGCGTCGGCGGGCGGCGCCGGCATGGCGCTTGCCGAGTGGATCATGGCGGGCGAGCCGACCGTGGACCTGTGGCCCGTCGACATCCGCCGCTTCGCCCGCTTCAACGGCAACGACGCGTGGCTGCACGATCGCGTGAAGGAAACGCTGGGGCTCCACTACGCGATGCCCTGGCCGAACCGCGAGCTCGATACGGCGCGGCCGTTCAGGCGCTCGCCGCTCCACGCGCACCTGCGCGACGCCGGCGCGTGCTTCGGCAGCAAGATGGGCTGGGAGCGCGCGAACTTTTTCGCGCCGCCCGGAGAAAAGCCCGAGATCCAATATGGCTTCGGACAGCAGAACTGGCACGCGTGGAGCGCGGCCGAGCATCGCGCCTGCCGCGAGCGGGTGGCGCTTTTCGATCTCAGCTCGTTTTCGAAATTCCTGCTCAAGGGGCGCGACGTCGAAGCGGTGCTGCAAGGGCTCGTTGCCAACGACGTGGCGGTCGAGCCGGGCCGGACTGTGTATACGGGCATGCTCAACGAACGCGGCGGGTATGAATCCGATTTCACGTTGACGCGTCTTGCCTACGATCAATACCTGCTGGTCACGGGCTCCGCGCAAACCGTGCGCGATTTCGACTTCATCGAAAAGCACATCCCGCAAGACAAGCACTGCACGGCCGTCGACGTGACCGGGCAATACGCGGTGCTCGCCGTGATGGGACCGCACTCGCGCGCGTTGCTGCAGCAGGTCTCGAAGAGCGATTACTCGAACGAGGCCTTTCCGTTCGGCACGAGCCGCGAGGTCGATATCGGCTACGCGACGGTGCGCGCGACGCGTCTCACCTACGTCGGCGAGCTTGGCTGGGAGCTTTACGTGCCCGTGGAATTCGCGGTGGGCGTCTACGAGACGCTGATGGCGGCGGGCGGCGCGTTCGGCCTCGTCAACGCGGGGTATTACGCGCTCGAATCGCTGCGGATCGAGAAGGGGTATCGCGCGTGGGGGCGCGAGCTGTCGCCCGATGTCGATCCGTTCGAAGCGGGTCTCGCATTCGCCTGCAAGCTCGGCAGGGACATCCCGTTCCGCGGCCGCGAGGCGCTGCTCGCGCGCCGGGGCAAGCCGCTCCAGCGGCGGCTCGTGGCGCTGACCGTCGACGGGCATGCCGACAAGATGCTGTGGGGCGGCGAGGCGATTCTGCGCGACGGCGTGGCTGTCGGCTCGGTCAGCTCGGCGGCGTTCGGGCATACGCTCGGCTGCCCGGTCGCGCTCGGGTATATCGGCGCGGGCAGCGCGGCGGTCGATGCCGGGTATCTGGCGAGCGGGCGCTACCAGATCGATCTTGCTGGCGAACGGCTCGATGTCGCCGTGCACCTGAAGGCGCCGTACGATCCGGACGGCGCGCGAGTGAGGGCGTAGTGAGGGCGTAAGCGCCTGTCACACCGTCTTCCCCCCAACCGGCACAGACTTCGCACGCCGTTCGCGCCACGGCCACATCAGCGCCTGCGCGAACGACTGCGGCTCGGCTTCGTCGGCGAGACCGGTCGCAGGCCACTCGTGCGGGCCCGGCACCCAGATCGTGCCGAACAGGCGGTCCCAGAGCGGCAGCATTTGCGCGAAGTTCTTGTTGAGATGCTCGGGACGGCGTGAGTGATGTATCCGGTGATACTGCGGGCTGTTGATCCACGTCGCGAAGCGGCCGATCGAGAAGCGTGCGTTCAGATGCACGTAGTAGTTGTTGATCGTAAAGACGACAAACGCCAACACGACGATATGGGATTCGACCTTGAACAGCATCCCTGCGATCGGGTAGAGCAGCGCGCTCTTGATCAATCCTTCAGTCCAGTAGTGCCGCTGGGTGATGGTCACGTTGTAGGCGCGCGCACTGTGATGCAGTTCATGCATGCGCCATAGGAAGGGCACCGAGTGCTCCAGGCGATGAAACAGGTATTCGAGCAGATCGAATGTGAGCACCATGACCACGAACGATGCGATTGCGCACCACCCGTGCGATTGCAGCGTGACGAGTCCGCCGCCCAGCGCGCCGACGAGCCAGACCGAGCAAGCGGCCGTGAGCGGATGCGCCGCTTGAAGCAGCGCGGTGTAGAAGACGGAATACACCACGTTCAGCCGCGACGAAACCTTCGATTGAAGTCTCTGGACCGGATTCGCGCGTTCGATGGCCGCGCCGGTCGAGAAGAGGGCGACAACCATCGAATACGTAACGAGCCAATCCCTGGTGAAGTGCCAAAGCATCAGCAGCGAATTTGACGAAGACATCGGCGTTCTCCTCTGCCGGCAGGGTCCGCGAGCGGCGGGCCGCGGCCGCGATGTCAAAACACCTTGGGAATCAGGCGATAGCGCACGATATCGCGGTACTCGCAATATCGCGCATCGGCCGACAGCAGACGTTCTTCGAACAGGATGCGGCTGACTTGGAGCACCACCAGAACGCCGTACACGAGCACGTTTTGCATGGCGAAATTCGCCGCCAGGAAGCCGAGATCGGTCGTGATGTAGCCGAGGTACATCGGGTGCCGCATGAATCGATAGGCGCCATACGACACCACGCCGCGATTGGCGGGCAGGATGCCGAACGAGCGCCGCAGCGAAGCCTTCGCATAGATCTGCCAGACAATTCCAACGACCTGCAGCGCCGCGCCGACCATCTCGGGTGCGAGCTGCGTGCCCGGATTGAGCTGATAGGCGATGAAGCCATAGCTTCCGGCGAGCGAGCAGAGGAGCACGTGCGGCCGCCAGTCACGCTTGACCGGCACGCGCGAGAACAGCGCAATGCCTGCCGTGAGGCATCCGGCCACCACCAGCAGAAGCAGCGTGACCCGTTCCGGCGCGGCAAGCCATTGTTTGATCGCGCTGTACGCGAATATCGCGAGCGCGGTCCCGGACAGCGCGCGGATGGTGATTTCGGCCAGCGCCGAGCGCAGGTCCCATGCGGGGACGCTTGGAGCCGGCAGAGCCGTCGGCGTGGCCGGCGCCGAGCGCTGCAAAGAGATGCCGTGACTGGACATGATGGATTTCCTCGGTTGTAGTTAGGCGCGGCAGCTTCTTTGAACCGCCATGTGATGCTTACAGCGTGTGGCCTCCCATGCTGGGCAGCAGCAGGCGGAAGATGTTGATCATGGCCGGGCCGAGCAGCACCACCATCAGTGTCGGGAAGATGCAGAAAATCAGCGGGAAGAGCAGTTTCAGCGCGATCTTGGCGGCCAGCTCCTCGGCTCTCAGGCGGCGCTTGGTGCGCAGGTTGTCGGTGAAGACGCGCAGCGAATCGCCGATGCTGGTGCCGAAGCGGTCGGCCTGGACCATCATCGCGACGAGCGTGTCGATATCCTCGACGCCGGTGCGCAGCGCAAGATTGCGCAGCGCCTTTTCGCGCGAGGCGCCGGCGCGCAGCTCGAGCAGCATGAGCTCCAGTTCGTCGCGCAAATCAGGGCTGCGTACGCCGATTTCCTCGGTGACACGCATCATCGCGGCATCGATTGCGAGGCCCGCTTCGACGCACACCGTCGTCAAGTCGAGCGCGTCGGGCAACGCTTCGAACAGTGCGCGCTGCCGCTGTTTGACCATGCGGGTCAGCACGAAGTTGGGCAGATAAAAGCCCAGCGCGGAGGCAAACAGCAGCACGAGCAGCAGAAGCAGGCGCTGGTTTGCGTCGAAGCGGCTCGCCGCCGTCAGCAGCACGATCAAGGGCAACGCGATCGCGAGCACGGTCTTGGCCGCGAAATAAATGGCGGGCGCGGAGCTGGTGCGAAGGCCGGCGTTCATGAAGCGCACGCGCAGCGCGGAACGATCCCAATCTTCTTTCGGCAACGAGAGCTTGGCGACGTGCTTGGAAACCTCCGCGACCCGTTCGATCCAGGCGTTCTCGTCAGGCGCGGCGCCGGGCGTTGCGGGACCGGCGCCGAGCTGGTCGAGGCGGCGCTTCAATGGGTCGGGCTGCAACAGCGTCAGCATTTTCAGGGCGGTGCCGAAGACGATGACGAACGTCAGCCCCAACAAGACAATCTGCTCGATTTTCATGGTTGCCCGGGATATCCCGTCCTCCGATGAGTTCTCAGTCGATGCCGCGCTTTCGTGCTAGACGCGGATGCGGATCAGTTTGCGCATCCAGAAGATGCCCGAGATCGTGAGCATCAAGGCAAAGCTCGAGCACTTCTGGCCGATCGGGTCATTCCAGAGCAGGCGGATGAAGCCCGGGTTCAGGATCGATACGATGGCGACGATCACGAACGGCAGCAGCGACAATATCCACGCGGACAGACGTCCCTCGGCCGACAGCACGCGGATCTTGCCGAACAGCTTCAGGCGCTCGCGAATGATCTCGCTGATATTGCCGAGGATCTCGGCGAGATTGCCGCCCGCTTCGCGCTGGATCAGCACCGCGATCACGAAGTAGCGCAGGTCCTCGATAGGCACGCGCGTCACGATGTTCAGCAACGCGTCGTTCATCGATACGCCATAGTTGATTTCGTCGAAAGCGATGCGAAACTCGTTGGCGATGGGTTCGGGCATTTCCTGGCCCACCATGCCGAGCGCCGTCGGAAACGAGTGGCCGGCGCGCAGCGCGCGGCCGATCAGATCGGCGGCATCGGGCAGCTGGCGTTCGATCAGCGAGAGCCGTTTGGCGCGCTTCCTGCGCAATGTCCAGGCCGGCAGCAGCGCCGGAGCGCAAGTCAGCAGCGCGAAGAACATGAAGGGCAGGTGCAGCATGACGCCAGACGCGAAACCGAGCACGGCGCACGCGCAGGTATAGCCGCAAAAACGCGCCACCGACCAGTCGAGCCCGGACTGCTGCAAGAGCCGGTCGAGCTGCTGCACGCGCGGCATGCGCATCAGGATCCGGGTGAGGAGCGGCGAGCCGCTCAAGAGCCGCTCCTTCAGGATCGAGAACTGCTGGCTGCTCACGTTGCCGCCCGCCGACATGGCGAGCACGCGCTCTTGCATGCGCTTGGCGGCCGGGCCATGGTGGCTGTTCCAATACAGATAGATCCCTTCGATGAGCAGCACGATCGCAAGGAACAGCAAGACCGCGAAGCCGATTAACGAAGTGTCCATGCCTGACTCCTGGGCGTCGTGGCGGCGGCTCAGACTTCGAGACGCCGCGAGGGATCGAAAATGTTGTCGGGCAGGCCGAGCCCGAATGCGGCGAGACGGTCGCAGAATTTCGGGCGCACGCCGGTCGCGGCGAAGTAGCCTTTGACCTTGCCGTTCTCGTCGACGCCGGTGCGCTTGAAGGTGAAGATCTCCTGCGCGTTGATGATGTCGCCTTCCATGCCGACGATTTCCTGGATGCTCACCACTTTGCGGGTGCCGTCGGTCAGGCGGATGGCCTGTATGACCACGCTGATGGCTGACGCGATCTGCTGGCGCGTCGCCTTGATCGGCATCGTGAGGCCGGCCATGCCGACCATGTTCTCGAGCCGGGTGAGGGCGTCGCGCGGCGTGTTCGCGTGCAGCGTCGCCATCGACCCTTCGTGGCCGGTGTTCATCGCGTGCAGCATGTCGAGCGCTTCGCCGCCGCGCACTTCGCCGAGCACGATGCGGTCGGGGCGCATCCGCAGGGCGTTGCGCACCAGCGCGCGCGGCGTGATCTCGCCCTTGCCCTCGATGTTCGGCGGACGCGTTTCGAGGCGCAGCACGTGCTCCTGGCGCAGCTGGAGCTCGGCGGCGTCCTCGACGGTGACGATGCGCTCGTCGGCGGGGATGAAGCCCGACAGCAGGTTGAGCAGCGTCGTCTTGCCGCTGCCGGTGCCGCCGGAGATCAGCACGTTGAGCTTCGCCTTGATCATCGCTTCGAAGAGCTGCGCCATGGCGGGCGTGAAGCTCTGGTTGTTCACCATGTCGGTGACGGTCAGCGGATTCACGGCGAAGCGGCGGATCGAGACGAGCGGGCCGTCGATCGCCGAGGGCGGGATGATGGCATTTACGCGCGAGCCGTCGGGCAGACGGGCGTCGACCATCGGCGTCGATTCGTCGATGCGCCGGCCGACGCGCGAGACGATCCGCTCGATCACCTTCATCAGGTGGGCGTCGTTGTAGAAGGTCACGTCGGTGTGTTCGAGCTTGCCGCGCCGCTCGACATAGACGTGCTTGCAGGTGTTGACCAGGATGTCCGAGATCGTCGGGTCCTGCAGCAGCGGCTCGAGCGGGCCGAGACCGAGCATCTCGTCCTGCACGTCCTGCACGAGGCGCTTGCGTTCCGATTCGTTCATCGGAATCTTTTCCTCTTCGACGATCCGCTCGACGAGCTGCGCGAGCTCGCGCTTGACCTGGTCGGGCGTCAGCCGCTGCAGCTTGTCGAGCTCCACGCGATCGATGATCGTCTCGTGGATGGTCATCTTCAGCTGCTGGTAGGCCTGCCGGGAAGCGAGGCTTTCGGCCGAGGTGGAGGCTGCGCCGGGCGGGCTTGCGTCGAACGACGCCACGTTGCTCTGCATCAGCAATTGTTCACGCAGTGACATGATGGTCTCCGCAGCGGGTCATGATTCGGTTTTCAGTTGGTGCGGCTCGGCCGTCTTCGGCGCGAAGAGGCGCTTCAGGACGCTCTTCGAAGCGGTTTCGGGTTGCGGCCAGAGCTGCTCGCCGAGCGCGGCGAGGCTCTGCGCGAGGGCGCTGTTCTTCGCGATCGTCAGGAGCGGCGCGCCGTGGTTGACGGCCAGGTCGGCGTGCTTCTCGTCGCGCGGCAGCAAGTGGGCCGCGCGTACCGCCAGCGTTTCCTCGAGCGTCGCCAGGCTCAGTTGCGCGCTCTTGTCGTATTGGTTGACGAGCAGGCGGACTTTGCCCGACGGGTAGCCGAGCTCGAGCAGGATCCGCAAGAGGCGCCGCGCGGCGTGCAATTGCGGAATGGTCTGGCGCAGCACGGCGCAGATCGCGTAGCTCTGGTCGAGCGCGAGCATCGAGAGCGGATCGATGGTCTGGCCGACGTCGACGATCACCGCGTCATAGCGCGGACGCACCAGCTCGAGCACGCGCTCGAGCTGGGCAGGCCGCAGCTCGGCGGCCTTGATCGGGTCGCCGGCGCCGGCGAGCACGTCGAGGTTCGGGTGCACGCGCATCACGCAGCCGTCGAAGAAGGCGGCGTCGAGCCGGTCGATCTGCGCGCAGAGATCGGCGAGCGTCGCGGTCGGCACCTGGTCGGCGAGCAGCAGGCTCGCATCGGCGAACTGCCGGTTCAGGTCGAGCAAGAGGACGCGCTTGTCGCGCATGGCGGCGAGCGCGTACGCGAGATTGACGGCGATGAAGGTGGCGCCGCTGCCGCCGCGGCACGAGACGAACGACAGCACGCGTCCCTCGCGCCGCACGCCGGAGATCCGCTTGGTGGCAAGATGCGCGAGCTCTTCGTCGAGCTGCTGCTCGTTGAGCGGCCAGGACAGCACGTGCCGCACGCCCGCGCGCATCGCGGCCATCAGCTGCTCTTTCGACAGCGACGGGGTGACGAGCATGCAGCTCAGGCGCGGCGTGGCGACGAGCGCTTCCTCGATGCCGCTCAGGTCCAGCGCCGTCAATTCATCGTCGTCGACGATCAGCAAGTCGGCTGACTTGAACGCCTCGGCATGCTGTTTCAATTGACGTGCCTGGATCGGCGCCGTGCGCAGGCGATGATCGACGCCGTTTTTCTTGAGCATGGCGGCGATGCGCGCCGCACGGGCTTCGTCGGTTGATATCAGGAGGATGTCGATCATGGGAGTCTCCGCTCACCGCGTATTGCTTTAGTGGTCCGTCAACGCTAGTTGCCGCTCGACGATCCCGAGGGAGCGCCGACGCCGATCGTGAACATGTTCATGGGCGGCGGCGGCGCGGTGAACGACTTGTCGTAGTTCGCCATGAGCGAGTTGGCCGCCGACCCGTCGATGCCGTTGACGGGGTCGTCGTTCTGGCCCGCCTGCGGGTTGAGCACCTGCATCGCGGTCACCTGGTGGATCGAGTCGCCGAAGGTCTGGTCCCAATGCGGCGTCGACGACAGGCAGCCGTTGAGCGCGAAGCACGCGCCGATGCAGACGACGGTGCGAAACGGTGTGAGCTTGAATTTCATGGCGGTCTCCGGATATCGGTCGGCTGCGTTAGTGGGTGGCATAGAGGGACGCGGTGCGCAGGCTTCTGGCCGACGGCGCCAGGGCCGGGTCCGCGGCCGGGGCCTGAGCCGATTCCGGCGCCGGTGTTTGTGCCGGCTCGGTTGCGACCTCGGCGATCGTCACCGGTGCGGCGGCCGGCGTGTCGGCCGAGGCGGGCTTGATCGCGGCAGGCGGCGTGTCGTTCGCGGCGGGCGCCGGGGCAGGGGCCGGCGCAGGTAGCGGATCGGGTAGCGGGATTGCCGCGGCTTCGGGCGAGGGCACCGGCGTCGTCGTGGCGGCGGGCTCGGCAGCCGCCGCCGGAGCGGCTGCGGCTGGAGCGGGTGCTACAGGGACTGCCGCAGCCGGAGCCGGCTTTGCGGCAGCAGGAGCGCTCACCGAGGCGGCCGCCGTCGGCGCCGCCACCGCAGGAGCGCTGCCTGCCTTGGGACGCGCGTGGCCTTCCATGTTGCCGGTCGCGTATACCTCGGCTTCGTTCACGTCGCCGAAGTGGTCGGTCGGCAGCGGATAGTTCGGCTGGAGCGGCTTGACCAGGTGCGGCGTCACGACGAATATCAGCTCGGTCTTGTCGTTCTGGTAGTTGGTGTCGCGTGCCAGCGCGCCGATGATGGGCAACTCGCCCAGGCCCGGAATGGCCTTCAGCGCGCCCGTGATGTTGTTCTTCAACAGGCCGCCGATCGCGAAGCTCTGACCGTCGTTCAGCTGCACCGTCGTCGAGGCGCGGCGCGTGGTGATGAGCGGCAGGATCGAGGTGGCGTTGGTGCCCGGGGCCGTGACCGTGACGCCGGTCGGTGACAGCTCCGAGACTTCCGGCGCCACCTTCAGGTTGATGCGGCCGTTGCCGAGCACCGTCGGCGTGAACGTGAGGCCGACGCCGAACTGCTCTTCCTGCAGGACGATCGTCTCGCCGTTCGAGTTGTTGCTTTGCGGCACCGGGATGAAGACCTTGCCGCCCGCGAGGAAGCTCGCTTCCTGGCCGCTGATGGCGAGCAGGTTCGGCTCGGCGAGGATCTTGGTCAGCTGATCCGTCTTTTGCGCGTCGAGCGCCGCCGCAAGCGGCGAGTTGTTCGCCTTGGATGCGGTGACGGCGGAGAGCCCGCCCGACAGGAAGTCCGAGAGCAGGTTGAAGCTCCAGCTGCCGGAATGGGCGTTGATGTTGAGCGCGGAGCCGAGCTGGTCGATCAGCGTCTTGTCGACTTCGGCGATCTTGACTTCGAGCATCACCTGCTGCGGCGCGGCGACGTGCATCATGTTGATGATCTTCGAGCGCTGGCTGCTGCCGTTATTGCCGCCTGCGGAGGACAGGCTCAGCGTGAGCATGCCGCCCGCGGCGCCCTGGCCGGAATCCTGCCCGCCCGCCTGTGCCTGCGCGTCCTGCCGGTCGACGAAGGCGTTCGCGAGGTCGACGACGCGCTGGGCCTTGGTCGTGTCGGAGACCATGCCGCTCAGCACCAGCGAGTCCGACACGGCCGTGACGCGCACGCCGTTTTCCTCGGGCATCACTGCCGCGAGCGCATGCTGCAGGCCGGCCGGGTCGACGCTGACGGCGACGTCGATGACGCTGCACGAGCCGCTCCTGCCTTGCACGATCATGTTGGTCGTGCCGATCTGGTTGCCGAGCAGATAAAGTGTGCGCGGCGAAACCAGCATGGCCTGCACGATCTGAGGGTTGCCGAGCGTGCGCGAGCGGACCGGTTCGGGAAGATCGAGCATCGTCGACTTGCCGAGCGGCACGGTGACCGACTGGTGCGCCCCGAGCTCGCCGGTGCAGTTCGGGCCTTTCTCCGGCATGGCGCGTGCGGCGGCTGCTGCGGCGGCGGCGGGGCCGGCGGCCATGCCGATCGTCAGGTGCAGCGGCGCACCGCCCGCGGCCAGCTTGAGCGGCATGCGCGAGGCCCCCTTCGAGACCGGCGCGGCGACGGCGCCCGCGGTGCCCGCATATTCGCCCGCGACTTGTGCTTGTGCGTTCGGCAACACCCACAGGAAGGTGCCGATCAGTCCGCATACGCCGGCTTGCAGGATGCGTGCGCGGGCGGCTTGCGAGATCTGCTTCAAGCCATGCGGCGGGCAGTTCAGCTGGTCAAGTCTGGTCTTCATTTCGGTTCCCCCGGTTTCTTTCAATTTCGTAGAAGGGCCGCTCGAGTGGCTTGGGCGGCCTGCAGGCTGGGCCTGTCAGAAGCATTCTTGTTTTGTCTGGGTGCCGGAAATGACACCGACGCAGTCGCGCGGCGCCACGGGCGCCGGCGCCCGGTGCTCGACCTTCACTTTCACCGGCGCGGGCGCCGGCGCTGCGAGCTTGAGCAGCGTGGCCCGCGTGACGCCTTCCGTGTCGGTCTTCTGCGGATCGACCTGGTTGCGCAGCACGAGCGACAGGGTGCCGATGCTGCGCGCGAGATCGATCTTCTCGGCCTGCTCGGGCGACACTTGCAGCGTCACCGCGTCGACGACCTTCGGCTTGGTCTCGTCGCGGCCGACTTCCTGCGCGACGGCCAGCACGAGGATGTGCTCGAGCACGGTCTTCGAGATCTTCTGGTCCTGCTGCGCGTTGGCGTCTTTCTGCGTGTTGACGATGATGTCGACGTAGTTGCCCGGCAGCGCGAAGCCCGCCACGCCGATGACATCGTTGACGCGCACCGTGATCGCGCGCTGGCCGGGATCGATGACGGCCGAGAGGCCGCCCATCGTGCCGACGGGCGCGAGCTTGGCTTCGAGGATCGGCTCGCCGCGCAGCGCGCTTTCCTTCATCACCCGGCCTTCGAGCTTTTGCGGGTCGGAGAACGCGCCGGCCGGCACGCTGCCGCTCGGCCAATCGACGACCCTCAACACCTCCGGCGTGACACGCTGGCCGAGGTCGATGTCGCCGGTGGCCACGATGACCTTGGTGGTCGCGTTCGATGCCTGGCTGATCATCCAGCGCGATGCGAACACCACGGCGGTAAGGCCGGCCGCCGCTGCGATCAGCAGCATCAGTAAAGCGCGCATGTTCTTCATGTTGTTCTCCTAAGAACTTTCCTTGCGTCCTGGACGCGTTGGTACAGCATCGGTGCCCGGTCACTTCAAGCCGGGTCGGCGCCCAGCTCGCGCTGTGCGCTTTCCGTCGACGGGTTCTGGATGACGGGGCTCGCGCCGAGTCCGCTCGTGTTGGCAAAGTAGCTCAGCCAGGCGCGGCGCAGCGTTTCCGGCGATGCCTTGGCCGGCTCTTCGCGATACAGCGCATGCGCGACGACGAGGCTCAGGAGATCGCGCGGATAGCAGGCAAGCAGCGCCCGCCGTGCGGGGTAATGCAGATGGTTCAGCAGGTAGCCGAACGCTTCGTCGTCCGACGCCACTTTCAGCTCGCGGCACAGCCGCTCGTACATCGCCCGGTAGTCGTGCTCGGCGAGCGCGCCGATGTACAGCTTCGCGCCGAGCCGCCGCAGGAACGCTTCGTCGCCGAGTTCGCTCGGCGTGAAGTTGCTCGAGAAGGCGAGGCGGACGTCGAACGGCAACGTGAAGCGCATGCCGGAATTCAGCGTCAGCGTGTCGCTGCCGCGCCCGAGCGGCGTGATCCAGCGGTTGAGCAGCTCCTGCGGCGAGACGCGCTGACGGCCGAGGTCGTCGACGATGAACAGCCCGTTGTTGGCTTTCACATGGCTGGGGGCCTGGTAGAAGCCGGTAGTGCGGTCGTAGCGCAGCTCGAGCATGTCGAGCATGAGCTCGCCGCCGACTTTCACCACCGGCCGGCGGCAGCGCTGCCAGCGGCGGTCCGGCTGGATTTCGCTGGTCATGTGCCGGGGCGTTTCGACCGGCACATGCACGAGCGAATCGAAGATCTGCACGATCTCCCGCTCGACGGCGATGGCATACGGAACGGAGATCGTGCCCGGCAGCAGCCTGGCGAGATTCTCGGCGAGATAGGTCTTGCCGCCGCCCGCCGGACCGTAGAGCAGCAGGGGGCGGCCCGTATTCATCGAGCCGCCGACCTCGTCGACGAGGTCCGCGCTGATCGTCAGGTCTTCAAAGGCGGCGTGCGCGTAAGCACGGGATACGCGCACGAGCTCGACCGATTGCGCCGCGATCGCCGCGTTGTAGTCGGCGAGCGATACCGGCGCGGGGCCGACGTAGGCGCATTTTTCGATGTAGACGCGCGCGCGGTCGCGGCCTTCCTCGGTCAACTGGTAGTGCACGTCGAAGCCTGCGCCGCCGCGCCGGGTGATTTCGAGCAGCCGGTTGCGGATCATGAAGACGGTGACTTCCTCGATCACGGGAATCGGCAGCTTCAGCGTGTCGACCAGTTGGGCCAGCTCGACCGTGCCGCGTGCGAATGCGACCTTGGCGATCAGCTCCACCAGCATCGACATGTCGAGGCCGGTCTCGGCGACCGTGCGCGGCGCGCGCTGCAGGGCGGCGGAGGGCAGTTGAACGTCCCGCTCAACCGCGCGGCGCGCGGTATCGGCCGCGCCCTGCGAGTGTGTTGCGTTCTCCGCGTTCAGGCGGTCCCACCAGTTAGCGGCCGTCAGATCGGCCGGCTCGATCGCTTCGCTCATCGCACATCCCCCGTGTTTGTGGCTAGCCTCTGCTAAGAAGGCTCAATCCGGTTCGCCCTGCGTTGCGTCGCTGCGCACTCCCGCGCGATCCGGTTAGCCGGTGTCTCTCTTCGTGGAGACTTCGGCCGGTTTCGTTGTATCTGCGGCGGCGCTCTGATTGCCGGCGCCGCCGCGCCCCCGTTGCCATGCTTCTCTCGCACTTCCCCCGTACTTCCGGCCGTGTCCCCGGCCGTTGCCCCCGCCGCTCTCCCTGATGCTTATCGTTTTTCGTCGCCTGCCGACGCCGTCAGACGCTTACGAACAGCACGCAGACCGTCCCGACCGCAATCGCGACGCCGTACGGCAGCGATCCGACCGACGGCCTGACGCTGTGCCGCATGCCTCGCGGCGCGTCGCCCGGCTGCGCGGACATCGTGATCAAGGCCGACATGGCATTCGTCACGCCGTCGCGCACCCGCCGTCTTTGAATCATGGCGATCACGGCAAACACACCGCCGATCGCTCCCGACACCAGCGCGATTTCGAATGCGCCGATCCCTCCGCAAAACGCACCGACTGCCGCCATCAACTTCACATCGCCTGCGCCCATCATCCTCATCAGGTAGCCCGGCAGAAACAGCAGGCCGCCGGTCAGGCAGCCCGCCAGCCACAGCCCGGCGCCGTGAGCCAGGCCGTGCAGCGCGCATTGCACGGGTAGTGCCAGCGCGAGTGCCGACGTCACGAGCCAGTTGGGAATGCGCCGCGTGCGCAAGTCCGAGGCCATCGCAATGCTGACGAGCAGCACGACGCAGGGTCCGATGGGAAAGGGCACACCGTTCATGGCAGGCTCCGGTCGATGAGTCGAATCCGTTCGCTGGGAGGATTGCCGCCGCTGTGCATCGAAATGCAGAGCGGGCGGCAAGTCCTCGCCCGCGAGGTCGTGCAACGCTCAGGCGCCGCCCGTCGGCACCTTGGTGCCGATGTAGTTGAACAGCGATTGGAGGTTGGTACCGATCACGGTCGCTCCCGCGATGATCATGATCGAGATCAGCCCTGCCAGCAGACCGTATTCGATCGCCGCCGCACCGTCTTCGTCGCGCACAAACTGTTGAATCAAGCTCTTCATGCTAGCCCCCGTCAGAGATAGGTCGAACGTTCGACCAGAGCCCGCAGCCGCAAAGGAGGACTGCGGAGTGCAAACCGTCCACAAGGGACGGGAAATGACGAAATCACCGTTTGTTGCCGCGGCGATTTCGCTTGCGGGCTCTGAGGCAATGGCTGTGCCATGGGTGCGCAAACCCTTGTCGCGGCTGGGGCTGGCGGGTGGCCGCCGGGCTGCCCCAGCATGTGGGAAGCAGGCGATGTTTCATTTCCGATACATGGCCGAAATGGCATGCCGGAATTCGACAGACTTAAAACACGCGATTGACGGGGAGGAGAAAAACGTTTGCGAAACATCACAAATGCTTGCTGTGCGTGGTTTATAACGAACCGGCGGGGATTACGGCGAATTGCGCGACCTCGGGGAAACACGGACGGACCAACTTGTCTCAGGTCTGAGACGACCGGGGAATGGGCATCGGCAAAGGCTCCGCGCTGCGATCTCAAACGCTCCTGCGCGCCGCGCGCGCGGCGCTAATTCATTTACCGCGGTCGTAATGTTGGAATGCTCACATAGCGAAATCGAATTACGGTTCCACAGTGGTATTTGTCTGAATGTCGTTTTTATCTATGGCAATTTTAGACGGGGTGATCTAAGTTAAGTCCCATGCGCCGGTTAGAGCGCGAATTGCACGTCACTGCAATATGAGGGTTGGAAAACGGGGATTCAAAATGACGGACAAAAAATCGCACGATCGCACGATTTGTTCCGCACCCGCGCGAGCCGGCGTTGACGCCGCCGCGCCTGCCGCTTGGCCGCATGCGCGGCACGGCAGCAAGCCGCCTGTGCGCGAACCGCTCCCCAAGACACGACAACCAGGCCGCGCAGACGGCTCGCCAGTGCATTTTTGATGCGTGTGCCACGGCGCCCCTGGGTCCTGGGCGCGCCGTGATCATTCAAAACCAGTAGTCATCGATGCACGCAGCGCGCATGAAAGCCAGTTTTCACGGCGGGCGCTTGGCATCGGATCGGGGGCACCATGAATACCGTCACGATTCCGTCCAGCGCGGAACGCACCGTCCTTTATGTATCGCCGAAGCCTGACGCGTGCAGCGTCGACTCGCTCGAGGCGGCCGGCTGGCACGTCGCGCATGCTAAAACGACCCAGCAGGCCGAACGGATGCTCGAGCGCAGCGCCGCCACGGTCGGCCTGATCGTGCTGCCGCCCGAGGGCACGCAGCAGCAGCTCTCCGAGCTGGCCGCGTGCGCGACGCGCACCGACGTCACCTGGGTCGCCCAGGTGCAGCCGGGGCAGGCGGAAAGCGAGCCGGTCCGGCGCTTCATCCTCGACTACTGCTTCGACTTCGTGACGCTGCCGTGCCTGGACGAGCGGCTCGTCTTCGTGCTGGGGCACGCGCATGGGCTGTCGCGGCTGCGCGAAAGCGTGGTGGCGCCGCAGCTCGATCTCGGTTCGCACCAGATGATCGGCCAGTGCGACGCGATGCTTCACCTCTGCCGCGGCATCGACAAATGCGCGCACACCGGCGCGCCGGTCTTCGTCGCGGGCGAATCCGGCACCGGCAAGGAGCTGACGGCGCGCGCGATCCACGACCGCTCCTCGCGCGCAGGCAAGGCCTACGTGGCGATCAACTGCGCGGCGATTCCGCCGACGCTCTTGCAATCCGAGCTCTTCGGTCACGAGCGCGGCGCCTTTACGGGCGCGCTGCAGCGCAAGATCGGCCGCATCGAGTCCGCCGACGGCGGCACGCTCTTTCTCGACGAAATCGGCGACATGCCGCACGAATGCCAGGCGGTGCTGCTGCGCTTCCTGCAGGAAGGGACGATCGAGCGCGTCGGCGGCAGCGGCCCGATCCAGGTCAACGTGCGCGTCATTTCCGCGACGCACGTCAATCTGGAGGCCGCGGTGGCCGACGGACGCTTCCGCGCGGACCTCTATCACCGGCTCTGCGTGCTGCGGCTCGCCGAGCCGCCGCTGCGCGAGCGCGGCCACGACATCAAGCTGCTCGCGCTCCATGCGCTGGCGATGCACCGCAAGGACGGCGCGCGCAAGATTCGCGGCTTCTCGAGCGATGCGATCACGGCGATGTTCAACTACAACTGGCCGGGCAATGTCCGCG
This sequence comes from Trinickia terrae, assembly GCF_005144415.1. Classification (GTDB taxonomy): domain Bacteria; phylum Pseudomonadota; class Gammaproteobacteria; order Burkholderiales; family Burkholderiaceae; genus Trinickia_A; species Trinickia_A terrae. The sequence continues at coordinate 613,131 of NZ_SWJE01000001.1, forward strand.
AGCTGATCAACTGCGTGCGCCGCGCCGTCGTGATGGCGGAAGGGCGGTTCATCACCGCGGCCGATCTCGGCCTGCCGGATGCCCCTTGCCAAACGGGCCGCACGCTCGCGGAGATCCGCAACGACGCGGAGCGCGCGGCCGTGCAGGAGGCGCTGACGCGGCATGCGTACAGCCTGTCGGGCGCTGCGGCCGAGCTCGGCATTTCGCGCGCGACGCTCTACCGGCTGCTGAATTCGATCGGCTTGCGTTCGGAGCAACCGGCGATGAAGGACCTGCGTCTCCTGGATGCGGAAGCCGGACAGAGCGCGAATGCCCGCGCGCCGCGCTGCGCCGAGCACGTATCCCATTAGCCGCAGGCCATTCATAGCGGCGTCTTCGCCCGCTCGATCACGCAAGCCGTGCAGGCGGCGGCGCTTCTCGCCGACGCCGCCGCCGCCGCTGCCGGCGGCGTCCGCAACGCCCTGCGGTACCAGTCATGGAAATGCCGTATGCCGTCCTCCAGCGGCGACTGATACGGTCCGGCGTCCGTCACGCCGCGCGATGGGCTTCGACAAACTCGCGCTCGAACGAAGCGATCTCGTCTGGATGAAATCGCAGATCGCCGGCGTCCACGACATGTAGTACGGCGACAGTCCGCGCATGAACCCCATGTTCAGGATCGACAGCGATGTTTTCAAGTAGCGCTTGTGCCGGTTCGTGACGTTGAAGAACGCGCGGATCGATTGCTGCGCGAGGTAGCGGTCGTCGCCGTAGCCGAGGCAGATGATCCGGTTCGTCGCCACGTAGGACGCAAAGCAGATCGACAGCTTGTTGAACCACTGCCACGGGTGCGCCGGCATCAGGTGGTAGTCGGCGACGTCGCATCCGTGCGATTCGATCGTCGCCTGGAAGCGGTCGAGCGTCGCCGCGCCGAGTTCTTCGTTCATGAGGCGGGTGTAGTCGAGATCCGCGGAGCAGTGGAACGCGGCGTTCTCCTTGTGCACTGCGAGCCAGAGAGCTGGTCGTGCCGGCCGTGAACTGCGTGTAGACGAGCAGATGCATCGCGTCGAGGCGCTTGGCGATGCGCGCCCACAGCGGCAGCGTCATCGACAAGGTGATGAACCGCCGGTACTGGGAATTCCAGTACGCCGACTACGTCAAGCCGGGCGATCCGCGCATGCTGAGCCTCAACGCGAAGATCGAATTCTGAGCGAGGGTTTCAGGGCCTGTGATTCAAGTGAACAGGCCCTGGCAGGCTGTTGAAAAGCGCGTCGTTTTGTTGAGAACCTGTGCGCTATTTAAAGCGACTGGCTGCGTGGCCGTGTGCCATTCCGGTTCGAAGCAAACGCGTCGAGCGCCTTGTAAGCGACATTGCCCAAGTTGGAACGGAATACGCTCAGGATAGCGGCCTGGGCACTTCGGGCTGTGACCGTATTTCCTTGCTCTTCGTCTCTGACTGCGTTCCTGAAACTTGTCTTGACGACCGTTCCCGTAATGGCAATGCCGCACTCGGTGGCATTGCCGACCTCGCGGATGAAATCCATATCGCGCCGCACCCGCGCCTCCACGGCCTTGACGAAGGCGTCGGGGCGGGTTTGCTTCAGGTTGGTTGACTCCTGGGTCAATACCTTTTCGGCCCAGCTCACCCGCGCGGCTCTTCGGACTTCATCGTGACCTCGGGAATACGCCGGCACAGTGCTTCGATCGAATTCACGTCGTTGCGGCCGAGCTCCATCTTCTTGGCGTGCAGCTTGCCGGCGACTTCGGACAGCGGCGCATCCAGCCCGTGCAGCGACCAATCGCCGCGCGGCCCCCAGAATTGCTGCTCGTCCAGCAGTTCTTCCAGCGTGGTCTCCACAATAGGCCGATCCACTGCGGCGGCAAAATTGTTGACGAACTGGGTTTTGCCCACGCCGCCTCGGCTTGTCAGAAAGACAGCCGGCCGGCTCTCGTCGCCCAACTTTTCGAAGAAGACGGTTTTCAGTTGGTCGGCCGTGGATTTCGGGAAAAAGTCGGCCAATCCATCGAGTTTTTTCCGGACTGCAGGGCTCTTGAGCCATTCACTATCGTGCTTTGTCACCATCTTCGAGCCAACCAGCGTTTCTCGCCGTGCCATCGACAGCTCGATTTGCGCCAGTCCGCTCGTACCGTTGGCCGGGTGCAGCCATTGGGCGATGTGCGAATCGATGGTGCTGATCTTGCCTCGAGTCAGGGGATCGAGTTATCGAGCGACGTAATCTCGAGTTTCATCCATCAACTTCAGGTGCACCTGATTCTTGGATCCGTATGGATCGAGTTCCATGCGGGGGCGCCGCGATGCGCGCACTTGGTTAATCACATTGTGCACGGCGGCCTGGGTGCCTTCATACACGGATTCACCCAGCGTGTGCATGACCTGCGAAGTCACGATGCTGCTGGAGCTCAGCCCGCCCGGTGCTCTCTGGACCGGGTGTCTTGCCGCCGCGACGTCGTGTCGGCAATCATGCCTGCCGTCTTGTTGATGCCATACCTGGCAAGCGCCGTGAAGCGCCGTGGTGGTATCGCTGGCGGCCATGGGCCATGGCCGGCGCAGTCGACTTGATCGGGCTATGACTGGAAGCAGACCAGAACGCATCCAGCGTCTTGCTGAAATCGAAAGACGGCGGCTCGTCGTAGTACTTGGCTGCAAGCCGCGAGCGAAAACGGCTTTTCGGCGGGTGCTTGCTCGCCCGATGCCTGTTCTTCGGCGAGGGGTTGCTCGCGGACGGTTTCACTCGCTTCTGCCTTCTGCTCGATCGACTGCGGCAGGCCCTTGCCCTTGGCAAGCGCGGCAGCCTGCTGCGCCTCGATCGCGGGGATCACCTTGGTGCGCACGCGCTCGGGGACACGATGCCCGATGACACAACATACCGTGCGGCCTTGAGACGGTCGTCCATTCCGGACAGTCCACCCGCCATGCCGGAGGCCGGCTGGCGAGCCTGCCGGGATGGGCGCGTCGGCGCGGTGGAAACGTGTTCGGACGGGTCCTCGGAAGGAGAAACAGTCGCCGATGAAGACGACGCCTTTATCTTGGCGGCGCCTGACATATTTCCTCTGCGATATTGACGAAAATTCTCTGCAAATCACGATATGAAAGAGCCTTGTTTTGCCATACCTTTGCCGCGAAGATTAATTCGAAGAAACGAAGCGGCTGCCGTTCGATTATGCTGGGCGGGTAATTGAGGCAAGCGTGCTCGCTCCATTAACTCGGCGCTCACTTCTAAATCGCGATCGCAAATATCGTCAGCCGATCTCGACCGTCGCGATGCGTTGGGCTCGGCCATCAGCTGAAAACGATTCCGCTCTTCGCAAAACAGAACATGGATTCGTCGTATGAAATTAATTTTTATTTAATAAGAATAAAATTCATTTGACAGTATGCGAGGAAATTTTTGAATCGCGATTTCTTATGGAATTCAGAGCTTTGGCGGAATGGCGGCGATATACGTGTGCATCACCACAAGTCAGCGGATCCATGGAATTCACGATAAAACGGCCGCCGCACTGGCTAACGCTTGCAACTAAGAAGCCTTGAAAAATGACGCTTGAGGGTTTTTTGATTTCGACCGCTCCTGTTGAGGAGGGGCTGCATAACTAATTTTTCGTGGTGTCGGACCTTTTGTTTGATTTTAATATGGCATATCTTGCGCTATTTTAGTCAATCAACAAACATGGAGCCTAACGCACTGAAAATTAACTTCGAGCTCTTTCGGGTCAACCGGAGTTCGTAGAATTTTGCCAACATACCCTTAAGAAAATTATTCAGAAGGGAAAGCAGGACCGATCGACGGATCAAGCGGTGCCACCTTCCTATGATTGAAATTATTAATAACGCGAGGTAATTTAAATGTCGGATCTTAAAATGCCCGGCGCTTTTCCCTACCCCACCCAAACCCCACAGGAAATACATGCCGAAGACAATTCGGAAAGACGTCAAGTGGCAGCACCTATCTCTTCTACAGACTCACGGCTTCAAGCATTGACAGGTGGCAAGACTTTCGTGCCGCTGCGCAACCGGCAGAAAGCGAGATTGGATCAAGTAAAGGTCCAGCCTGGAACGTTCGCTCCCAGGCGTTTGGGGATCAACCTAGTCAAGGGCGTCGGCGACGCTCTTCAGGAGGCTACGGGTACGGCGATTGGCGCCGGCCTTGTCACATATGCAGCCTCGAGCATGCGTAATCCCGACACGGACAACTCCAACAATGCAATCACTCAGGCAGTTACGGCTTCCTTCGCCGTTGCGGCGACCAACCTTGTTAAAAACTCAATTTCGACGATCGTCAACCAACGTACTCTGGACGAACGTGGAGCGCATGAAGAAACCTATGCGAAGTTGAAGAAGGATATTACGCCGGAGTACCTGGCGCGATACCCGGAAGATATCAAAACGGCTGCTCGTGCGACAATGGAGGAAATTGACCATGCGATTCGCTTTGGGACGCAAAGCGCAACGTGGCTGGATTGGAAAATCAAGCATCTGCAACTCGTAATACTGAGTAGGCCGCTCGAAGCTAAAAATCTAATGAGCCAGGCACCTCAGGATAAGCAACGGCGAGCTGCTGCGCTTGAAAAGCTCCTGAGCGATTATCCAGAAAAAAATCATGGCATCATCGAGACGATGGTGCAGAAAATACAGGCAAATTCCGTCAGGAACGAACCTCAGCGGGTGCAGGCTTACCTATACGGCCCAGCGGGGACCGGCAAGACGAGATTCGCTCGCGAACTCGCCAAGGTATTGGATGTGCCGCTCGTGACCGTCAAAATTCCGGCGAAGAATCTTGACAGCATACTGGGTACCCAGTGGGACGTATCGTCTTATACACCGACTACCCAAGATTCAGAGATTATAGGCGAGCTACCGCTTAAGCTAATCAAAGCTGGATGCACGAACCCGATTGTCTTGATTGATGAACTTGAATTGACAGGGAATAATCTCAACGATCTTAAACTTTTGCTGGATCCGTCGAAGAAAGAGCTGAAGATCGGCGGCTACGACGCGAACCTCGACTGGAGCCGCGCGACGATTCTAATCGGGAGCAACGATCCATTGGAAAACGAGGCGCTCCAAACCAGAGTTTCCCAGATCGTATTCGACAACGTGTCCAATGATGTTAAAAAGAGTGTGGCTCAGACGCAATTTAATAAAACTGCGCTCGTATACGCTGGCGATCTTACGCACGCTCAGAACCAGCGTCTCGTTAGCACCTGCAACCACTACCTGGATGAGCTCATTGCGCTGGACAACGAGAATTTCCCCGGCGTACGTTTTCTGGAAAGCGTATCGGAGAACCTGGTGCATTTGGTCGCCAAGGGGTTAAACGATGGCAAACCCAAAACCACTAATGAAATTCGATACAACTTACAGATGCAGTATGCACAGGCCAAGGGTAAGCCTGAGCCGGGCGCGGACATCTTGCTACCTTCCGATCGTGACAGCCGTCTGCGGATGGCGCGACGCGAGGAATCGTAAGGTGCGCGGTAGTTCGCGCTTTTTGCAGAATCTTGTTTCCGGTTCCCCATGCCACCGGCTGACCTGACATCGGTATATCCCGGCCGCCGGTCAAAACCGTGAGACGCTCATCAAGATCCGCGAGTCCAAATATCTCAACAACCTCGTCGAGCAGGACCATCGGGCGATCAAGCGGCGCGCCCGAACCATGCCGATCGGTTCCACGAACTCGCAACGTGAGCTGTCCTTTTCATATCGATCATCTTTGTCCGTGTGCCTTCCCGCGACAAGACCTAATAAAGTCTCTTGCGGGACACTGCACCAGGGCCTGTTATTAGCGTGAACAGGCCCTAAGACGCCGCCTGGGATTCGGCACGAGCACGCAGCGCTCGAGCGGTCTCCTCGTCGGCGGGGAAGAAGGCCTCGATCGCCAGCTCGGACAGCGTCACGTCGACCGGCGTGCCGAACACCGTCGTCGTGCTGAAGAACGACAGCACGCCGAGATCGGTCGCGAGACGGAACGGCACGGCGATCTGATTGACGTCCGAGGGGGCGTCCTGCTCGTGCGCGCCCGCATGCGGCGGCGCGGGGTATGCGCTCAACTCGCCGGCGAGGGCGGCCAGCGCGGCATCGCCGCTCGCTTCGGCCTGGCGCTGCACGCGTCCGATCACGTGCTCGCGCCACGCGTGCCAGTTGATGATATGGGGCGCGAGGCCGTCGGGGTGCAGCGACAGGCGCAGCACGTTGACCGGCCCCGTCAGCAGCTTGGGATCGGCGCGCGCGACGAGCGGCGCGACCGCGCGGTTGGCGGCGACCATCGTCCAGTGGCGGTCGACGGCAAGCGCCGGATACGGCTCGTGACCCTTCAGCACGAGATCCACGGCCTGCCGCGCGGCGGCGAGCTGCGGGTCGGAGAGCGGCCGCTCGCGAAAGAGCGGCGCGTAGCCGGCCGCGACGAGCAGCGCGTTGCGCGAGCGCAGCGGCACGTCGAGCCGCTCGGCCAGATGCATGACCATTTCGCGGCTCGGCAGCGCGCGCCCCGATTCGACGAAGCTCAGATGCCGCGTCGAGATCTCGGCTTCGGAGGCAAGCAGCAGCTGGCTCATGCGGCGGCGCTGCCGCCATTCGCGCAGCATGTCGCCGACCGTGCGGCTGGCCGCCGCTGGGGCGGAGGAAGGGGGCAGGGAGGCGGTCAAGGTGCTCATGCGGGGGATGATAGTCAATCGGAGCGGGGTTTCCATTACCTCATAAGTAAGGGAATCGGACCGATTTCAGATCCGATTAAAGCTCATGAAAGCAAATTGAGGCAAAATTCTAAAGTTTCAGCCCGTCTGCGACGTTCCTCAACCTGTTTCTCGTCTTGAGCCAAGCAATGAGCACCCAGCAATCCACGATCATCTACACCCTGACCGACGAGGCGCCGCTTTTGGCGACCAGCGCCTTCCTGCCGATCATCCGCACCTTTGCTGCGCCGGCGGGCGTCGACGTCATCACCAGCGATATTTCCGTGGCGGGCCGTATCCTGGGCGAGTTTCCGGAGTTCCTGAGCGAGGAGCAACGCGCGCCCGACAACCTCGCCGAGCTCGGCCGCCTCACGCAACTGCCCGACACCAATATCATCAAGCTGCCCAACATCAGTGCATCGGTGCCGCAGCTCGTCGCCGCGATCAAGGAGCTGCAAGGCAAGGGCTACAAGGTGCCGGACTATCCGGAAGACCCGAAGACCGAAGAAGAGCAGGCGATCCTCCGGCGCTACTCGAAGTGTCTCGGCAGCGCGGTGAACCCGGTGCTGCGCGAAGGCAACTCCGACCGCCGCGCGCCTGCCGCCGTGAAGAACTACGCGAAGAAGCATCCGCACAGCATGGGCGAGTGGAGCATGGCTTCGCGCACCCACGTGGCGCACATGAAGCACGGCGACTTCTACCACGGCGAAAAGTCGATCACGCTCGACCGTGCCCGTGAAGTGCGCATGGAGCTCGTCACGAAGAGCGGCGAGACGATCGTGCTCAAGCCGAAGGTCAAGCTGCAGGACGGCGAGATCGTCGACAGCATGTTCATGAGCAAGAAGGCGCTCGTCGCGTTCTACGAAGACCAGATGGAAGACGCGCGCAAGACCGGCATCATGCTCTCGCTGCACGTGAAGGCGACCATGATGAAGGTCTCGCACCCGATCGTGTTCGGTCACGCGGTGAAGGTGTTCTACAAGGACGCGTTCGCGAAGCACGCCAAGCTGTTCGAGGAACTCGGCGTGAACGTCAACAACGGCATGGTCGATCTGTACACGAAGATCGAGACGCTGCCGGAATCGAAGCGCGAAGAAGTGATCCGCGACCTGCACGCATGCCATGAGCACCGTCCGGCGCTCGCGATGGTCGATTCGGCCAAGGGCATCTCGAACCTGCACGCGCCGAACGACGTGATCGTCGACGCGTCGATGCCCGCGATGATCCGCGCCGGCGGCAAGATGTGGGGCGCCGACGGCCGCCCGGCCGACACCAAGTGCCTGATTCCGGAAAGCACGTTCGCGCGCATCTATCAGGAAATCGTCAACTTCTGCAAGACCAACGGCGCATTCGACCCGACCACCATGGGCACCGTGCCGAACGTCGGCCTGATGGCGCAGAAGGCGGAGGAATACGGCTCGCACGACAAGACTTTCGAGATCCCGCAAGACGGCACGGCGCGCATCGTCGACAACGCCACGGGCGAAGTGATCGAAGCGCTCACGCAGCAAGTCGAGCAAGGCGACATCTGGCGCATGTGCCTCGTGAAGGACGCGCCGATCCGCGACTGGGTGAAGCTCGCCGTCACGCGCGTGCGCAACTCGGGCATGCCGGCTGTGTTCTGGCTCGACCCGTACCGTCCGCACGAAGCCGAGCTCATCAAGAAGGTCGAGACCTACCTGAAGGACCACGACACCACGGGCCTCGACATCCACATCATGTCGCAGGTGCGGGCGATGCGTTACACGCTCGAGCGCGTCGCGCGCGGCCTCGACACCATCTCGGCCACCGGCAACATCCTGCGCGACTACCTCACCGACCTGTTCCCGATCATGGAGCTCGGCACGAGCGCCAAGATGCTCTCGATCGTTCCGCTGATGGCGGGCGGCGGCATGTACGAGACGGGCGCGGGCGGCTCGGCGCCGAAGCACGTCCAGCAGTTGAAGGAGGAGAACCACCTGCGCTGGGACTCGCTCGGCGAGTTCCTCGCGCTGGCCGTGTCGCTCGAAGATCTCGGCATCAAGAGCGGCAACAGCCGTGCCAAGCTTCTCGCGAAGACGCTCGACGCCGCGACCGGCAAGCTGCTCGACAACAACAAGAGCCCGTCGCCGAAGACGGGTCAGCTCGATAACCGCGGCAGCCAGTTCTACCTCGCGATGTACTGGGCGCAGGAGCTGGCCACGCAGACCGAGGATGCCGAACTGGCCGCGAAGTTCGCGCCGCTCGCCAAGACGCTGACCGACAACGAGAAGACCATCGTCGGCGAGCTGTCGGACGTGCAGGGCAAGCCGGTCGATATCGGCGGCTACTACCAGCCCGACTTCGACAAGCTCGCCGCCGTGATGCGTCCGAGCAAGACGTTCAATGCGGCGCTGGCGGCGGTGAACGGCTGATGTAATTTGCTGTAGCTCGTGTTTCAGAAGGCCCCCGTGCGGCATCCGCTGTCGTGCGGGGGCTTTTCATTTTCCTATCGAGCGCTTTCTCCTTCACGGCCCGCTTCCGCCAGCATCCATTCGCGCAATTGCCGCAGCGCGCTCGAGCTTTCCAGGCGCTCGGGCTGATAGCACAGGTAATGCCCCTGTTCCTCGACGTCGATGGCGACATCCGGCGGCTCCACGAGCGTGCCGTTCACGAGGTTGTCGCGCACGAGAAAGCGCGGAACCAGTGCAACCCCGAGCCCCGCCTGCGCGGCCTGGATCAACACCGAGTACCGCTCGAAGCGCGTGCCCGCCAGCGCCTGCGCCTGATTCACGCCGTAGCGCGCCGCCCACTTGATCCACACGATTTCGGCTTGCCCGTGCAGCAGCCGCTCCGCCCGCGCGACGTCGTCCGGCGCACGTAGCGGTTGGTGGCACGGATAGTCGGGCGCGCAGACGAGTGACCGCCGACATGGGTTTGATTCGAGGCCGAGGCGACCACGAGCCGCGTGCGCTTCGGCGGTTCGGCGTGCGATGACGCTGGAACCGAAAGACCGCTACGGCCAACAGGACTGAGTGCGCTTCGGCCGAGGCCGTCCGCCCAGGACGCGCTTTTGGTTACTTTGGGCAAGACCAAAGTGACCCCGGTCCCGGGGAGGGACGGACTATACGGAACGCTGCGAATTCAAAGTTGCACGACGAATTCAAAGTTGCCCGAAACCCTAAACGACAAGAACAAAAACCCCAAAAGCCAACTACAACCGCCGCGCCACCCGCATCATCGCCGTATAGATCACGGCGCCCGCAGCCGCCCCGATCAGCCAGCCGAAGTTGTTGTCCGGCAGCACGCGCAGCAGCTGCGTGCACAGCTCCCAGCCGATCGAAATGACGCCTGACAGCACGAGCGCCGCCAGGCCCACGCGATTCCATCCGCCGTCGTAGTAGAAGCGCCCTTCGGGCGCCATCGTGTAGAGCTGGGCCGTGTCCACCTGCTGGCGCTTCACGAGATAGAAGTCGGCCATCATCACGCCGTACAGCGGCGCGAGCACCGCGCCGAACACGCTGACGAAGACCGTGATCGCCTTCGGGCTGTCGACGAAGATCCACGGGCAGACGAGCACGGCCAGGATCGATGCGATCAGGCCGCCTTTCTTGAAGTCCACGTGCTTGGCGAACAGGTTGGCGATGTCGTACGCGGGCGAAACGAAGTTGGCGACGATGTTGATCCCCATCGTCGCGACGATGAAAGTCACGCTGCCGAGCACGACCGCCACCTTGTTCTGGATCTTCCCGACGATCGCGACCGGGTCCATGATCATCGAGCCGAATACATGCGCGCTGCCCGACGTCACGATCACCGTGATGATCGCGAACACGACGAAATTGACTGGAAGCCCGAGGAAATTGCCGACCTTCATCTGCGCCTCGCTTCTCGCGAAACGCGAGAAGTCGCCGAAATTCAGCAGCAGCGCCGCGAAATAGCTGATGACGAGCAGGATGGCGTTGCCCATGCTCGCGAGCTGCTCGCCGGCGGAGAGCACCTTGCCGCCGAGCGTGAGGCTCAGGCTGCCGAGTCCGGCTTGCGACAGGATCCACGCCATCAGCACGAACATCACGACGTACACGGCCGGGCCGCAGAAGTCGATGAAGCGGCGGATGGTCTCCATGCCGCGCTGGAAGATGAAAAGCTGGAACAGCCACATGAAGAGGAAGCTGAACCAGCCGAGGCCGTCGAGCCGCAGGAAGCTCACGTCGCGCCACGACGCAACCGCGGGCACGAAGACCAGCAAGAGCGTGGCGACCGCCTTCGACGCGAAGTAGGTCTGCACGCCGTACCAGACGATGCCGACCACGCCGCGGATGATCGCCGCGAGGTTCGCGCCCATCACGCCCATGCTGACGCGGGCCATCACCGGGAACGGGATGCCGTGCTCGAAGCTCGGCTTGCCGACCCAGTTCATCAGCACGAACACGCAGAGGATGCCGATGGCGAGCGCAAGCAGCACCTGCCAGCCCGAGATGCCGAGCAGGAACAGGCTCGCGGCGAAGGTGTAGCCGCCGACGCTGTGCACGTCGGACATCCACATCGCGAAGATGCTGTAGCTCGTCCAGGTGCGCCGGTTGCGCGGCACGGGCGCGAGATCGCGGTTGAAGAGGCGCTCGTCGGCGCCGGCAATGGTGCCGTCGGGGCCGTAGGGCGAATGGCTGTCGAGCGGAGGAGACGCGGACATGACACCCCCTTGCAAATGGACGGCCGGTCGGAAAGGCAGGAAGCGGGCCGGCTGCGCTGCGCGGTCCGGCGCGCTTGCCGCCGGGGCCGGATGAATTGCAGACCAGACTACTCGGTATTTTTTTATTTCACCACTGAAGAAAAAAACGCGGGCGCCGGTCACTCGAGCCCGCTCTTCGCGGTCTCTTTCACGCGCAGCAGCACCAGCAGGCTGAGGGCAGCGCCGCCCGCGAGCATTCCGGCGAGCGCGTCGACGAGCGTTGCGAAGACAGGCTCGCCCTCCGGCGTCAGGTCATACGGCCGGTAGTGCACGCCGAGCGTCGTGAGCGCGGGCACGATCTCGACGGCGCCCGGCAGCACGGCAGCACGGCGGCGCGCAGGCGCGCTGCTGCCGCGCGCACGCTCCGGTTCGCGGCGGCCGGGTCGTGCGCGTCGAACTCCACGATCAGGCAGCAATCGCCGGAGGGCACGATGCGCCAGGCCGAGCCTCGCTCGATCTCGACGCCGTCCGGGCTGCGCGCGTTCATGACTGGCGGCTCGCCGGCGTTGCGCTTTACTTCGCGAACAGCGAGGCGATATTGGCGAACGCCTTGATCTCGAGCGCGTTGCCCGACGGATCGAGGAAGAACATCGTCGCCTGCTCGCCGACTTCGCCCTTGAAGCGGATATGCGGCTCGATGATGAAGGACACGCCGGCGGCGGTCAGCTTGTCCGCCGCCGCCTGCCATTGGTCCATCGGCAGCACGACGCCGAAGTGGCGGACCGGCACGGCGTCGCCGTCGACGGCGCTCGTCTTGCGGTGGCCCACTTCCTCGGGCGCGAGGTGCGCGACGATCTGATGGCCGTAGAAGTTGAAATCGACCCAGTCGTCGGCGCTGCGGCCCTCGGGGCAGCCGAGCAGATCGCCGTAGAACTCGCGCGCGGCGGCGATGCTGTGCACCGGAAACGCAAGGTGGAAGGGACAAAGGACGGCGGTCGTATTGCTCATGATGGGCCTTGTGGGTGAGAAAGCGCGCTGTGCGCGCGGTCCGGCGTGAATCCGGCGTAAAGCGGAGTCATGTCATGGAGGCCAGTCTAGTAATGACAAAAACCCGTGAATAACGATATCTTTTTGGCCTGAGCAACAAAAATTTCGATCAATCGATGCCATGCTGCGCGAACTGAAAACCTTTCTTGCCGTGGTGCGCTACGGCACCTTCGCGAGCGCGGGCTCGCATATCGGTCTCACGCAATCGGCGGTCAGCGCCCAGATCCAGCGGCTCGAGGACGATCTCGGCTTCCCGCTGTTCGACCGCACCGGCCGCTCCGCGACGCTCAACGCCGCCGGCCGGCAGGCGGTGGAGGTCGCCGAGGAGCTGTTGTCGGTGTATGGAAAGCTCGGGGGCCGCGGCGACGCGGCGGAGCGTTTCGGCGTCTTGCGCATCGGCGCGATCGCGTCGGCGCAAACCTCGTTCCTCATCGAGGCCATCGCGCGGTTCCGGCGCGACGCGCCCGGCTGGCGGGTGCGCGTGATTCCCGGCGTGTCGCTCAATCTGCTCGCGCAGGTCGACGCGGGCGAAGTGGATGCCGCGGTGATGATCAAGCCGCCATTCGCGATGCCGGCCGAGCTCAAGTGGCGCACGCTGCTCGCCGAGCCTTTCGTCTTGCTGGCGCCGCGCGAGCTCGCCAAAGAGCCGTGGCGCGAGCTGCTGCGCTCGGAGCCCTTCATCCGCTACGACCGGAATTCGTTCGGCGGGCGTCTCGTCGATCGCTTCCTGCGCAAGGCGCGGCTCACGGTGCAGGATGCGGTCGAGCTCGACGAGCTGCAGGGCATCGTCGGGCTCGTCGCGCAAGGCGCGGGTGTCGCCATCGTGCCGCAATCGTCCGCGCTGCGGATTCCGCGCACGGTCGCGACGATCGCGCTCGGCGAAGAAGGTTTTTACCGCGAGATCGGTCTTGTCGAACGGAAAAGCCTGAGTCAGCAGGCGGCGACCGCGCGGTTCGCCGAGTGCCTGTGCGCGGTCGCCGGCGTGAAGGTGTGAAGGCGTGAGGGCGTGAAGTTGGTCTCAGCCGCTCGCGATGAGCACGGCGCCCGTCGTGGCGAGCGCGCCGCACCAGAGCCAGTCGAAATTGATCCAGCCGCGCCGCAGGACGCCGAGTCCCAGATATTCGTACGCGGCGAGCGCGATCGCCGCGGTCGTGGCGAGCGTCACGACGGTATGGGCGACGGTGAATTGCAGCGGGATCAGCAGATTCGAGGCTGAGCCGAACCCCGAGCCCGCGCCGCACAGCGGCAGCATCGCCGGCATCAGCATGAGCCCCGCGCCGTGCATCGCCGCCATCGCCGCGGACCATGCCGTGAGGCCCGCGAATCCCGCCGTCATGCCGACGCGCACCCGATGCCGATGTCCGTACAGATGCCGATACAGCGCCCAGCCGATCAGCAGCGCGCCCAGGCACAGATTGAGCGGCAGCGCCGCCCGCCATGCGCCGAGCGCAGCGGCGGAGCTCGTGAAGAGCAGGATCGCCGCCGCGTGCCCGAGCGCGAGCGGCGGCAGCGCCATCAAAAGCGCGGCGCGGCTGCCGCGCTGCATGCCGAGCGCGGTCGCGAAGAGCCAGCCCATTGCCGGATTGACGCCGTGAAAGACGCCGCTGCCGACGATGGCCGCCCACGTCGCGGCCGATCCGCTGTCGAAGAGGCTGTTCACGATGCTCTCGTTCTCGCGCGCATGGCGTCACGGATAGCAATACGAATCGGACGACGCGTCGCCGCCTTCGAGACGGATCTGGTGCGGCCGGTGCGTCTTCGGCCATTCGATGAAAAACCGCTCGTCGAACGACAAGCCGCCCGCGGGCGAGGCGTCGAGCTTCACCATCCAGCCGTCGATGCCGTCGGGATAGAACTGCTCGTCGATCGCGCCGTAGAGCGAGTTCGTGAAGTAGACGCGGCTGCCGTCGCGGCTCACCTCGACCATCTGCGGCCCGCCGTTCAGCTTGCGAGCGCCGGCTTTCGGATGCGTCGCGCGCGCCGCGATGCCGCCGATGCGCACGCTGCCCGTGAGCTTCGGCGCGTGCGGATCGGACACGTCATACTGCTTGAGGTCGCCGGTGCCCCAGCACGACACGTAGAGAAAGCGGTCGTCGAGCGATAGCGCGATGTCCGTCACGAGCGGCGGCACGGCGCCGAAGCCTTTGAGCATTGGCGGCAGCAGGTCGGGGTCCGCGGGCTCGGCCGGGATCTCGATCACCTTGCGCGCGGCCCATTGGCCGCCTTCGCGGTACCAGGTCCAGATCGATGCGGACAAGTCCTTCAAGCTGATCACCGAGTTGACGAAGCCGTAGGCGCGCGTCGGATTGTGCGCGGGACGCAGCTCGAATACGAGCTGGTTCTCCGCGCCGAAATCGATCACCTGCTTGTGCTTGCGCGTATGCAGGTCCCAGAAGTGCAAACGGTGGCCGTATTGCCCGCCCAGCAGCACCTCGGGCACGAGGCCGTTTTCGAAGGTGGCGGGCAGCCCCCATTCGCTCGTCACCAGCGTGTCGTAGCCGAGATGCCACCAGCCGTCGTAGGCGAGCTGCTGCGGGCCGCGGTCGATTTCCCATTGGCCGCGGATGTCGAAAGTCTGGTGGTCCATCAGGAAGATGCCGCCCGGCGCTTCGCCCTGCGCGTTCGCGAGCGACACCACGTAGATGCCCTCGGGCCCGCAATGGACCGTATGCGGCCGCGTGTAGCCCGCGCGCTCGGCCACTTCCGCGGGCTCCAGCACGCGCACGATCTGCGGATGGCGCGGGTCGGGCTTCGTGTCGAGGACGTGGATGCGCGACGAGCGCAGCCCGGGCACGACGAGATAGCGCCGCTCCGAATGCGGATGCGGCGCGTTCGGGCACAGGCAGGAGCTGCAGGCGTTCCAGCCGAAGTGATGGAGCTCGTCGCCGAGGTTCGGCATCACCACGCGGTTGACGATGCGGGCGTAGTCGGGCGAAGCGGAGTCGAGGTCGACGATGTCGAGCGCGTCGGGCGTCTGCCGCGTGGGATCGAAGCTCGCGACATAGGCAAGCGTTTCCTTGGGGGCGCTGCCCGCCAGGCGTGCGGACGGATAGAAGGTCGGATCGGGCTTCCAGGTTGGCATCGAGAGTCTCCTTCCAGATGCAACGTTCAGTATGGAAACCGGCTGGCAACGAGCCGGTGAACCAGTGTCGGCAATCCGCGGGCCAAGCCGAACGAATTTTTTCGAATATCGATATTGCTGCGCCGAAGAAGCGCATCGAGCGCTCGATGCCGCTCCCATCCGCATGTCTCGCGAGAGCGGCGGGCAAAAGCATTACCTCCCGCGTAATCGACCCGCCGCGCGCCTTCGCCGATCCTTCGTCTCAAGCGAGCCGCAATCGCCTCGCGAACCTCGAACGATCTCGACTCACCGCATCCCTTTTCAAGGAGCCCGGCATGAACCCGCATATCGAATTGATCGACCGCTACTTCGAAGCATGGAACGAGCCTGACGCCGCGCATCGGCGCGAGCTGATCGCTTCGACCTGGGCCGCCGAGGCCTCCTATGCCGATCCGCTTCTGACCGGCGATGGCCACGACGGCATCGACGCGATGATCCGCGCCGTCCACGAGCGCTTCCCGCGCCACACGTTCCGCCGCACGACCGACGTCGACGGCTTCGGCAACCGCCTGCGCTTCTCCTGGGAGCTGCGCACGCCCGACGGCGACGCGATCGTCAAGGGCTCGGACTTCGGCGTCGTCGACGCATCGGGGCGGCTCGCCGCCGTCACCGGGTTTCTCGATGCAGCGCCGGGCATGGCGTGAGATGAACCGCTAACGAAACAAGGAGAACCGCATCATGGCCGAGCCCATTGCCTTCGTCCGCTTGCGCGCGCAGCGTTCGCTCGATGCGCTCTCGAGCACGGTCGCCGGTTTTGCGCTGCTCGCGGGAGGACGGCTCTTCGCCTTCGCCGCCTACGCGTCGCTGCGTGAGCCGGTGCTGGGAGCGATGGGGCTCGTGCTGCTGGCGCTCGTCGGCTGGACGAGATGGATGCTGCGAGCGCAAACAGCGGCATCCCAGGGATCGGGACGCGTTGGAAGCTGCCGGGAAATAATCGCGGCAACGCGTTGTGATGACGCTGTGCGAGGGGTACGATGCCTGCGAACCCGCGCTCCGCTTTTGCGGTGCATTGCACAAAACAACGGAGAAGACAGTTTGAACACGACCTACACGCGCAATCGTTCGAAGTGCTCCGGGGAGGCCGCGTGCTGAAGAACCTGGACCCGCTCTTGAACGCCGACGTGCTGCACGCGCTGAGCTCGATGGGGCACGGCGACGAGGTGGTCATCTGCGACGCGAATTTCCCCGCCGATTCCGTTGCGCGCGCAACGGTGCTCGGCAAGCTGCTGCGCCTCGACGGCGCGGATTCGGCGCGCGCCGTGCGCGCGGTGCTGTCGGTGCTGCCGCTCGATACCTATGTCGACGCGCCTGCGATGCGCATGGAGGTGGTCGGCGAACCCGGCACCATTCCCATCGTGCAGCGCGAGGCGCAGGCCGAAGTGAATACCGCCGAAGGGCGTGACGTGCCGTTTGCGTCGATCGAGCGCCACGCGTTCTATGCGCGCGCACGCAAAGCCTACTGCGTGATCGCGACCGGCGAGCTGCGCGGCTACGGCTGCTTCGTCTTCACGAAGGGCGTCATCCTGGCTCCGGACTCGCCCGCGCCGGCCTCGCCACGCTGAATGCGCTCGCGCCGGCGCCACGCGATGCGTTTCCCGCCGCTTGGCGGCCGCGTTGAACTCGCGCGGCGTGCGCAGGTCGATGCAGAACGCGCTTGTCGGGCGTGTCGTTTTTACAAGCCATTCTTCATTCGATTGATTCCAGGAGCCACCTCATGACGCGTCCCGTCGATTCCGGCGTTATTTTCATTGCGCGCGTCGCGCTTGCGATCCTGTTCCTCTGGAGCGGCGTGATGAAACTGCTGGGGTATGCGGGCTTTGTCGGCTATTTGCAAGCGAAGGGCGTGCCGTTCGTACAGGTCGGTGCGCCGCTCGCCGTGGCAGTCGAAGTGCTGGGCGGCCTGTTCCTGGTGCTCGGCTTCAAGATCCGGCCGCTTGGCATTTTCATGGCGGTCTACTGCATCGTCACCGCGGTGCTCGGCCACGACTTCTGGAACGTGAGCGATGCGGCCATGCAGCGTGACATGCTGATTCACTTCTGGAAAAACGTGGCGATGGCCGGCGGCTTTCTGCTGCTGTTCGTGACGGGCGCCGGCGGCCTCAGCATCGACGGCGCGCGCACCCCGCGCGGAGGACGCGGGCTGCGTTGAGCCGGGCCGCCCCGCGCCCTGGGCCTGTTGTTAGTGTGAGCAGGCCCTAGCACAGCGCTTGCTTGACATCGGGGATCGAGCGCTCTGGACGGAGGGTAGCGATGATTCTGAACTTCGAGCACGTGATCGGCGGCGAGAAGATGTCGTTTTGCGCAAGTCTCGGCGAGGGGGAGTCGAAGCATCGCGTGATCATCAGCCGCGAGGATTCGGCGGAGACGCTGGTGGTCCTCGATGCGTCCGGATTGTTCGGTGCGATCCGCGCCGAAATCGAAGCGCCCGACGTGCTGCTCGCCGACGCGATCCGCAAGACGAAAGACGAAGGACTGATCGAGCGCGCGCTCGACACGGGCGCGATTCAGAACGCGACGCTCTAAGGCTTGTCACTATTCGTATGAAGAGGCCTTGGGCCTCGCCCATCGCACGCTATTCCCCGCGACCGGACGGCGCCACGGCGGCAGCCGGCCGAACCGGTTCGCGCCGATGCGAGTGCGGATGAATGAAGCAGGCAAGCACACCGCCCGCCACCAGCAATCCCGCGGCAATGAGCGCCGACACCTGCAAGCCGGACACCACGTGCGAGGCGGCTTCGCTGCTCGCGAGCGCGCCGAACGCCGCGACGCCGACCGCGCCGCCCGCCTGCCGTGCGGTATTGAGCACAGCCGATGCCGTGCCGGCGCGCTGAGGCTCGACCGACGCGAGGATGGCCGTCGTCATCGCCGGCACCGCGAGGCCCATGCCCGACGGGATCAGCAGGAATGGAAACAACAGCGCCAGGGTCGGCGTGGCGGCCTGGGTCGCGCGGAGAAGGGCATAACCGAGCGCGGCGGTTGCCGCGCCCGCGATCATCGGCACGCGCGGGCCGTAGCGCCCGACCACCCAGCCGCTCGCGACGTTGGAAATCAGAAAGCCGCCTGTCAGCGGCAGGAACGCGAGACCGGCCTGCAACGGCGTATCGCCATGCACGCGCTGCAGGAAGAGGCTCAGCACGAAGACCATCCCGTAGTAAGCAAAATTGACGCAGACCCCGAACAGCACGGCGGCGCTGAACGTGGCATCGCGAAAGAGCGGCAGCGGCAGCATGGGCATGTCGCTCTTCGCCTGCACGGCGAGGAACGCGACGGTCGCGATCAGTGCGAGCGCGAAGCTTCCGGCAATCAGAGGATGAGCGAAGCCGAGCGGGCGCAATTCGATCACGGCGCCAGTGAAAGCGGTCAGCGCGACGATTGCGAGGCACTGGCCCGGCAGGTCGATGCCGCCGGTGCGCGCGTGCGTCGCCAAGCGCGGCCTCGGGGCCGGAGCAGGCACCCAGGCGAACGTGGCCAGCAGGCCCGCCGCGCAGATCGGCAGATTGACGAGAAAGATGCTGCGCCAGCCAAGCGCCGCGATCAGCAGGCCGCCCGCAATCGGGCCGGCCGCGATCGATACCGCGCCCGACGCGGTCCACAGCCCGACCGCGCGCGCCCGCAAGCGCGGATCGTGCCGGCATGCCTGATTGAGCAGCGCGAGCGAGTTCGGCAGCATCGCCGCGGCGCTGACGCCTTGCAGGGCGCGCGCGCCGATCAGCGTCGCCACGTTCGGCGCGAGCCCGCAGGCGAGCGAGGCCAGTGCGAAGAGCGCGATGCCGCCGGCGAACAGGCGCCGCGCGCCGAAGCGGTCGCCGAGCACGCCGCCCGAGAGCATCAGCACGGCGAACGCGAGCGTATAGGCATCGACGATCCATTGCAGTTTCGCGACGTCGGCGTGCAGGTCCGAGCCGATGCGCGGCAGGGCGATGTTGACGATCGTGACGTCGAGCTGCGTCACGACGAAGGCGACGCTCACGGTCGCGAGGATGCGGGCGATCGTGGGCGTGAAGATGGGCTGAGTCGTTTCCATGGGATTGGGCGCAGAAGGAATGAACCCATCGTAAGGCTCGCGCACGTGTCGACGTTTCGGGCTCGCCTGAATTGTCGATGCCGCATCGTTCGCCTGCGGCTGAATGGAACATAGGACGCTCGCAGCATCACATATGCCCATGGCGATCGATATCCGCTTCTTGCGCTGACAGTGGTGTTACGCTGGCCTCCGGCGCTTGCCGGGACCTGCGCCGGCGCGACCTTGCAAGCGCACGCGTCGCGCTTGCATCGTGCATGGATCGAATAGACAGACAGGGACCACAACGATGAACGAACTACCGCGTCTTTTGCCCACGGCGGCGTCCGATGAAAACTTCGGCGGCGTCACCTATCACATCGGCGGCGAGCTGGTGCCGGTGTTGTCGGTCGACGTATCGAGGCAGCCCGTGTACTTCGAGCACCACATCCTGCTATGGAAGCATTCGAATGTCCGGATCGGCATCAAGGCCGTCAAGGGGGCGGTCAAGCGGATGCTCGCGGGCATGCAGGTGTTCGTCACCGAAGCGAGCGGCGACGGCATCATCGCCTTCAGCCGCGACGGCGCCGGCCACGTGGTGCCGATTCACCTGCGCGCGGGCGAGGAGCTGCACGTGCGCGAGCATCAGTTCCTCGCCGCGACGTCCAATATCGAGTACACGTACGAGCGGATTCGCGGCATCGTGAACATGCTGTTCGGCCAGACGGGCTTCTTCGTCGACAAGTTTCACGGCCACGGCGGCGACGGCGTGCTCTGGCTGCACGGCTACGGCAACGTCTTCGAGAAGACGCTCGAGCCGGGCGAGACGATCGACGTCGAGCCCGGCGGCTGGCTCTACAAGGACCCGCAGGTCAAGATGGAGACCGTCATCGACCGGCTGACGAGCGGCATGTTCGGCGCCGGTTTCAACTTCACGGTGAATCGTTTCACCGGCCCTGGGCGGGTGGGGATTCAGTCAATGTATGTGAACAACGCGACGAGCGATCGATAGCGAAGGGCGGGGAGGCGGCACGCGCGGGCACACGTACCGCAGCGGCATGATTCAGAGCGAAGGCAGCGCCGGCCGCGTTTCGATCGCGTGCCGGATCAGCGTCTCCACGGCCTTGCGCTCAACGCCCTCGAGCGGCAGCCGCGGCAGGCGCACCGGCTCCGTGCCGAGGCCGACGATCGCCTCGGCGAGCTTGATGTTCTGCACGAGCTTGGCCGAGACATCGAGCGCCAGGAGCGGCGCGAACCAGCGGTAGATCTTGCGCGCTTCCTCAAGCCGCCCCGCCTTGACGAGCTTGTAGATCGCGACCGTCTCGCGCGGGAACGCGCAGACGAGCCCCGCCACCCAGCCGTGCGCGCCCATCAGCAGCGCTTCCATCGCGAGGTTGTCGACACCGCAGAAGATCGCATAGCGGTCGCCGACCGCGTTGATGAGGTCGGTGACGCGCCGCACGTCGCCGCACGACTCCTTGATCGCGACGATTTTCTTTTCGTCGGCGATCTCCGCGAACATGTCGGGCGTCATGTCGACGCCGTAGGCGAGCGGATTGTTGTAGATCATCAGCGGCAGCGGGCTGGCGTTCGCCACCGTGCGGAAGTGATGCAGCGTCTCGCGCCGGTCCGACAGATAGCGCAAGCCCGGCAGCACCATGTAGCCCGACGCGCCGCGCTGTGCGCCGCGCTCGACCTGGCGGCAGCCGTCGAGCGTGCTGTTCTCGGCGACCGTCAGCAGCACCGGCACCCGGCCGTGCGACGCATCGACGGCGAGGTCGAGCACTTCGAGCTTTTCGTCGAGCGAGAGTGTCGAGGCCTCGCCGAGCGAGCCGCACACGATGATGCCGTCCACGCCGGCCTCGATCTGTGCCTCGATGTTCTTCTTCGTCCACGCATGGTCTATGCTGAAATCCGCGTGGAACTTGGTCGTGACCGCGGGTAGTACGCCTTCCCAGATATGTGCCATTTCATGTCTCCTTTGTCGAACAGAGCCAGCGCTTCAGCGCTTACTCTGATCCCATGCAGAGCAAGCCAGGCCGATAAACGATTGAATCGCAGTGTAAGCATCGAAAATCGTGCCGTCTTGCGCCAATCGCGCGTGCCGGGTGACGATTTCGGCATAGCCGCGTGCGTCGGGATTTGTGCTGAAATCGTCATGCCGGGCGCGCAACGCCGCCAAGACGGCAGGCCGGCGCGTTCCTAACATGAGTCCCATGAAAACTGTCGACATCATCGATTCGCACACGGGCGGCGAGCCTACCCGCCTCGTCGTGTCCGGCGGCCCGGATCTCGGCCGCGGCCCGCTCGCCGAGCGGCTTGCCATCCTGCGTGAGCGTCACGACGCCTGGCGCGCGGGCATCGTGACCGAGCCGCGCGGCTCCGACGTCATCGTCGGCGCGCTGCTCTGCGAGCCGCACGATCCTTCCTGTGCCGCGGGCGTCATCTACTTCAACAATGTAGGCTACCTCGGCATGTGCGGGCACGGCACCATCGGCCTCGTCGTTTCGCTTGCGCACATGGGGCGGATCGCGCCCGGCCGCCACCGGATCGAGACGCCGGTCGGCATCGTCGAGGCGACGCTCAACGGCGATCGCAGCGTGTCGGTGCAGAACGTTCCCGCGTATCGCTACCGGCAAGCCGTGACGGTCGAGGTGCCGGGGCATGGGTCGTTGACCGGCGATATCGCCTGGGGCGGCAATTGGTTCTTTCTCGTCTCCGAGCATGGACGCACGCTGGCGCCGGCGAATATCGCGGAATTGACCGCATTCACGTCGACGGTGCGCGACGCATTGATCTCGCAGCGCATCACGGGTGCGGATGGCGCATTGATCGACCATATCGAACTGTTCGGCCCCGGCTCGCGAGCCGGCGTCGACAGCCGCAGCTTCGTGCTGTGCCCCGGCAATGCATACGACCGCTCGCCGTGCGGCACCGGCACGAGCGCAAAGCTCGCCTGTCTCGCGGCGGACGGCAAGCTCGCCTCGGGCGAGGCGTGGCGGCAGGAGAGCATCATCGGCAGCGTGTTCGAAGCGCGCTATGCCGAGGGCGAACGCGCCGGCACGATCGTGCCGACCATCACCGGACACGCGCACATCATGGCGGAAGGGCGCTTGTGCTTCGATGCGCAAGATCCGTTCGCCTGGGGCATTCCCAGCGCATGACGGCCGATGTCGTGATCGTCGGCGCGGGGATCGTCGGCGCGGCCTGCGCGGCGGAGCTGGCCGCGCGCGGCATGACGGTGGATGTGCTCGACGCGGGCGGCATCGGCGGCGGCGCGACGGCCGCCGGCATGGGCCATCTGGTCGTGATGAACGATTCCCCTGCGGAGCTGGCGCTCTCGCGCTACTCGCGCGACTTGTGGCTCGAGCTTGCGCCGAGGCTGCGTGCTCGCGACGCGTTTTCGCGCTGCGGCACGCTCTGGGTCGCTGCCGATGACGAGGAATTCGAGGCCGCGCGCGCGATGCATGCCACGTTCTCGGCGCAGCAGGTTGCCGCTCAGTTGATCGATGCCGGCGAACTGCGGCGTTGCGAGCCGGCACTTGCGCCGGCGCTCGCCGGGGGATTGCTTGTCGAGCACGACAGCATCGTCTACGCGCCCGCTGCAGCCGTTTGGTTGCTCACGCAATCGTCCGGCGCGCAGCGGATTCACGTGCATCCTGCGCACGACGTTGTAGCCGTCGAGGCCACTCACGCGACGCTGGCCGACGGCAGGCGCATGAACGCCGCGCATATCGTGGTTGCGAACGGCATGGGCGCGCGGCGTCTCGTGCCTGCGTTGCCGATGCGGCCTAAAAAAGGACATTTGCTGATTACGGATCGCTATCCCGGGATCATTCGGCATCAGCTGCTCGAACTCGGCTACATCAAGAGCGCGCACCATGCGGCGGGCATTTCGGTCGCGTTCAATGCGCAACCGCGCCCAACCGGGCAACTCTTGATCGGCTCCTCGCGCCAGTTCGATACGATCGATCCCGCAGTCGACATGCCCGTGCTTGCCCGCATGCTCAAGCGTGCGGCGCGCTATCTGCCGATGCTGCCGGAACTGCACGGTCTGCGCGCCTGGACCGGTTTTCGCGCGGCGACGCCGGACGGCCTGCCGCTCATCGGCCCGGCCGGCGCGGCGGCGCCGGGCGTATGGCTCGCGACGGGGCACGAGGGCCTCGGCGTGACGACCTCGCTCGCGACGGCCAAGCTGCTTGCGGCCCAATTGACCGGGACGCAGGCTGCGATTCCGCTCGAACCTTATCTGCCGGAGCGCTTTTCCATCGGGTCGGTTTCGGGGGCGTGCCATGCGTGAGGCGAATCGCGAACCCGTCAGCGTGACCGTCGACGGACACCCGTTGCAGGTGCCGGAATATGCGACGGTGGCGGCGGCGCTCGTCCTCGCGGGCGGCATCCGCGGCACGCGTCTCTCGGCGAACGGCGAGCCGCGCACTATGGTTTGTGGCATGGGCGTGTGCCAGGAGTGCCGGGTGACGGTCGACGGCCGCGCCCACGTGCTTGCGTGCCAGACCGTTTGCCGCGACGGCATGACGATCGAGACAGGGGCCGTGTGATGGCCATCGGCTATGACATCGTGATCGCCGGCGCGGGGCCGGCGGGGTTGAGCGCGGCGCTCGCGGCGGCGGCTGGCGGCGCACGGATCGCGGTGCTCGACGACAACCCGCGGGCCGGCGGCCAGGTCTGGCGGCAGGGGCCGGGGCGGCGCGCGGCGCGTCCGCTTGCCGATGCGCTTGCAGCGTTGCGTGCTTTTCCGCACGTGACGATTTACAACTCGACGCGCGTGATCGCAGCGTTGCCTGGGCGCGCTTTGTTGATCGAGACGCCGGACAAGGGCGGCGTCACGCTGGCTTTCGATCGCCTCGTCATCGCGACCGGCGCGCGCGAGCGCCTGTTGCCGTTTTCGGGCTGGACGCTGCCCGGCGTGACCGGCGCGGGCGGCTTGCAGGCGCTGATCAAGGGCGGCGTGGCGGTGCGCGGCGAACGCATCGTGATCGCGGGCAGCGGGCCGTTGCTGATGGCGACGCTCGCTACCGCGCGCGAGGCCGGCGCACAGGTGATCGCGGTTGTCGAGCAGGCGAGTGCGGCGGCGGTTGCGCGTTTCGGCATGGCGCTTGCCGCGACGCCCGGGAAGCTGTGGCAGGCTGCGCGTTTGACGCGAGGTTTTGCCGGTCTGCGCTATTGGACCGGCGGCGTCGTGCGCGAAGTGCGCGGCACAGGGCGCGTCGAGGCGGTCGTGATCCGGCGCGGCACGCACGATGTGACGCTTGATTGCGAGCGCGTAGCCTGCGGCTACGGCCTGCTTCCGAACGTGACGCTCGCTCACGCGCTCGGCTGCGAGCTGGCGGATGGAGCGATTGTGGTCGACGACATGCAGCGTACGTCGGTCGACGGAATCTTTGCGGCGGGCGAATGCACGGGCGTCGGCGGGATGGAGCTGGCGCGCGCAGAAGGCGAGATTGCAGGGCTCGCCGCGAGCGGTGCGCGGATTCCATCCGCACTGTTGCGCACGCGCACCCGCTGGGCACGCTTCGCCGGCCGTGTGGAAACGGCCTTCGCGCTCTCGGCTGCCGCCTGCGAGCGGCCGAGCGCCGACACGCTCCTGTGCCGCTGTGAGGACGTGACGTTCGGCGAGGTCGCGGCCCACGCGAGCTGGCGCGACGCGAAGCTGCACACGCGCTGCGGCATGGGCGCGTGCCAGGGACGCACGTGCGGCGCGGCGGCGCACATGTACTTCGGCGGGGCCACCAATGGCGGGGCCACCAATGGCGGGGCCACCAATGGCGGGGCCGCTTGCGGCTGGGATGCGCCGCCGCCGCGTCCGCCGTTCAGTCCCGCGAAGATCGCCACGCTGATGGCAGCCGCTCCGGATGACGACCCCGCAGCCCTATAATCGATCGCACCTTCACAGCGCAGCGGTTGCGCTGCGCCACCCGGCCACTCGACCATGAACACGCAGGCTTTCGCGCCGAACGTCTCCCTCGACCTGCCGCCCGCGCCCGCGGCGGCCACGCTTGCCGGCATGCTTGCGCATTACGCGATGCTCGAGCCCGTGTTCGACGCGCTGCCCGACGTGGTGTTCTTCGTGAAGGACCGCGAGGCGCGCTACGTGCTCGTGAACCGCACGCTGGCGCGGCGCTGTGGCTGCAAGGAGAAAAGCGAGCTGCTCGGCAAGACCGCGGAAGACGTTTTCCCGCGCCGCTTCGGCAGCGTCTACACGGCGCAGGACCAGGCGATCATCGGCGCGGGCAATCCGATGCTCGACCAGCTCGAGCTGCATCTCTACCCCGGCCGCCAGCCCGGCTGGTGCCTGACGACCAAGGTGCCGCTGCGCGGCGAGTCGGGCGGCATCGTGGGACTTTCCGGCATCTCGCGCGATCTCAAGGCCGACGAAGGCACGCATCCGGCCTATAGCCGCCTGGCGGCGGTCGTGCAATACATCCAGGACAACTACGTGCAGCCGCTGAACTTGAAGCAGCTTGCGGAGATGGCGGATATGTCGGTGGCTCAGCTTGAGCGCTACTTTCACAAGGTGTTTCACCTGACGCCGCGCCAGGTGCTGCTCAAGACCCGGCTCGATGCGGCCACGGCGCTGCTCGTCTCGAACGACAAGGTGACCGACGTCGCCGCGCTCTGCGGCTATACCGACCACAGTGCGTTTACGCGGCAGTTCAAGGCGACGGTAGGCGTCACGCCGACCGAGTATCGGATGCTGCTGAACGGCGCGCCGCGCTGAAGGCGCTTCTCCCGCGTTTCAACCCCGCCCGACATACGGCATCTTGCTTGCCATGATCGTCATGAACTGCACGTTTGCTTCGAGCGGCAGTTCGGCCATGTGCAGCACCGCGGCAGCCACGTGCTCGACGTTCATCGTCGGCTCGGGCACGATCTCGCCGTTGGCTTGCGGCACGCCTTTCGCCATGCGCTCCGTCATATCGGTGGCGGCGTTGCCGATGTCGATCTGGCCGCAGACGATGTCGTACTTGCGGCCATCGAGCGAGGTCGATTTGGTGAGGCCCGTGATGGCGTGCTTGGTCGCCGTGTAGGCGATGCTGAAGGGGCGGGGCGCGTGCGCCGAAATCGAGCCGTTGTTGATGATGCGTCCGCCGCGTGGCGCTTGCGATTTCATCATCGCGAAGGCCTCGCGCGTGCAGAGGAACGCGCCGGTCAGGTTGGTGTCGACGACCGCGCGCCAGTCGCCCACGCCGAGCTGATCGATCTCGACGGGCGGCGCGTTGCGGCCGGCGTTGTTGAAGAGCAGATCGAGCCGTCCGTAGCGCTGCCGCGTGGCGTCGAACAGCGCGGCGACGCTTGCCGCATCGGTGATGTCGGCGGCGACGGCCAGCGCGTCCTCGCCGCGCTGGCGGGCGGCGTCGGCGAGTGCATCGAGCGCCGCCTGGTTGCGCGCGGCCAGCACGACGCGGTATCCGTGCGACAGCAGCTTGAGCGCGACGGCGCGCCCGATGCCGGCGCTTGCGCCCGTGATCAAGGCGACCTTTCCTGTTGCAGGGCTCATCGAATGTCTTCCTGTGGTGGATCCGCTGCGGATGGCTTGGCATCTTAGCCGAAGGCAGATGTTTTCGTCGTTTGATGAGGAATGAGCGGTGCGGATGCAGTGGGCGTCGCCGGCAAGAACGCGCTAAGCGGTGTCGCGGTTTTGGCAACACACCGTGAGTATCGTGCGTCGTTCAGACAGTCGCATTCACCGGGCATGTCGATCGGCTTCGCTTCTGGCGGGCCGCGAAGTGTGATGCGGAAGCTGGAATTGATGCGAGGAAACCACGCGGTAATTAATATTTCGGATCGCGAATCAATAGGCGGAATCGTGCTGCCATCATGGCGGATCGATGCTAGCCGCAAGCCCGGCGCTTGCTTGACGCACGCCACCAAGTGACACATATTAGTTTGCAAATTCGTGACCCCCTTCGTCGTCTTTTCCTCGTCGACGAAGCGCGTTGGAAGCTTGGTTCCGTTGGCAGCTTAGTCCTTTGAGCGCAGCAGCCGCGATGTCGGAGCGACGTGCCCCATCGCGTATTCATCCAAGGGTCCGGCGATGTCTAGCCTATCCACTCCCGATGCCGATTTCCCCGTCGCGTGCCGACGCTGCGGCGGATTGTTGACCGAACCCATTTCCTTCTGTCCGCATTGCGGTGCAACGGCGCGGGTCGCGCTGGGGACCGGCTCGGCTGCCGCCGCCAGCGCTTCTGCGAGTCCGGCGGCCGCTGCGCCAGCGTCGCCCGGCAAGGCGTTGCCGCGAGTCGAACTCGCGGGGACGCCACGGCCGGTGCCGCTGTTCGCCGCAGCGGGCATGTCGCCCTCGCCGATACCCGACGGCGCCCGGCATTGGGGCTTGAGCCACGGCGCCGGGTGGACGCTGGCGGCGTTCGCGGTGCTGTTCGGCGGCTTCGTGCTGCTGCGCCAGTTCAACAGCCCGGAGACGCGCATCGAAGAGATGATGTCGCGCACGGTGGTGGGTTCGGTGACGCCCGGCTTGGAGCTCCCGGCTTCGGCGAGCGCAACGCCTGCCGCGCCTTTGCGACCCGCTTCCGTTGCGCCTCCTGCGGCTGCGACGGGCCAACAGCGCAATGCGGCGCTCCATGGGGCGCCGGCGCTTAGCGCGCAGGCGGCTCAGGAACAAGCCCAGCTTCAGGCGCAGGCCGCAGCGAAAATGCAAGCACAGGCGCAGGCGCAAGCACAGGCGAAACTGCAGGCTCAAGCGCAGGCGAGGTCGCAGGCACAGGCTCAAGCCCAGGCGAAGCTGCAGGCCCAAGCGCAAGCAAAACTGCGGGCCCAGGCGAGGGCCGCTGCGGAGCCCGCGCTACCGGCGCTTCCGCCGCTGCTGTCGCGTGCACCCGTCGCGGCGCAGGCGCCTGCGCCCGCCAAAACGCCTGTACTGGCTCCCACCCCGACAACCATTCCGGCAGCCGCTCAAACGACGGCGTCCGCCGCGGCGCCCGATTCGACCGATCGCCACGGCAAGGCGCCCCCGCGTGACCTTCAGTCGATCCAGGCAAATCTGCAAAAGAACGACCTCACCGATGCGCACGCCGCGTTGAGCGAGGTGCTCGCCGCGCAGCCGGACAACGGCGACGCGCAGCGCATGCGCCAGGAACTGCAGGCGCGCGAGCAGGCGCGCGACGCAGCGCTGCGCGTGGCGCGCGGTTGCGCGCAACAGGGCCTGTGGACCTGCGTCTGGCACAACGCGGGCGATGCGCTCGCAGCCGACTCCGGCAGCGCCGAGGCGAAATCGCTCATTGCGCGTTCGATTCGCGAATCGGGCTGGGGCAAGGCCTCGCAGGCTCCGGCTCCCGCTCCCGAGCAGACGAACAGTCAGTGACGCACGATGCGCCGACGGAAATCAGAAGCGTGCGCCGCACTGGCGCACAACGATGAGGGCAGCCCGGCACGTCAGGCGCGTGCTGCGCGCGGGAAGTCAACCAAACCAACAGGTGCACCATGATCAGGACGATAGCGGCGGGGTTGGGGACCATGGCGCTGGCGTTGCTCGCAACGCTCGCATTGACGGGGCAGGCGCGCGCCGAGGCGCACTACAAGATCGTCACGGGGCAGGAGAGGGGCACCTATATCCAGATCGGGGCCGATCTCGCCAAATATGTCGCCGCGCCGGCGGGCATCGATCTCGAGGTGCTGCCGTCGAAAGGCTCGGCGGAGAACGTGCAGCGCATGCGCTATGAGCCGGGCGTCAAGCTCGCGCTCGTGCAGTCGGACGTGTACCAGGCCTTTGTCGACATGGCGGACGCCGGCAACGACGAGGCCGGCGCGATCATTCGTCCGCTGCGGCTCATCATGCCGCTCTACGACGAGGAGATCTATTTCGTCGTGCGCTCCGATTCGCCGATGAACGCCATCCAGGACATCAAGGGCAAGACCATCAGCGTCGGGCTACTCGGCAGCGGCACGGCCCAATCGGCGACGACGCTTTATCGCCTGATGTTCGGCCGCCCGATCGACGACGCGAACGTGCAGCACTTGAGCAATGAAGACGCGCTGGCGCAGTTGATCGCCAAGCAGATCGACGTGGCGATCGTCGTCGCCGGCCAGCCGGCGAAGCTGTTCACCGACATGAACCCGGAACTGCTCTCGCAGATCAAGTTCCTCAAGCTCGATCCGAACGCGCCTGAGACGGCGCGCGCCAAGCAGACGTATTTCCCCGCCGTGATACACCAGAGCAGCTATCCGAACTGGTTGAAGGAAGATGTGCCGACGTGGACCGTCAAGGCCTATCTGGTCACCTACGACTATGGCTTGCGCGACACGGTCGGCAACCTGAACCGTTTCGCCGAATCGCTGTGCACGCACTTCGACGACCTGCAGGCGCACGGGCATCCGAAGTGGAAGGAGGTCAAGCTGGAATTGCCGCCGCTGAGCTCGGGCTGGAAGTACTACCCGCCGATGGAGCGGCGCTTGCGGGCGTGTCTCACGCGCAGGGCCGCAGCGGAGCGGCAACGCCCGCGTCCGGTGGCGGAGGACAAGCCGAAGCCGACGTGTTCGTCGGAAGAGCAGTTGCTGCTGCTGTGCAAGTAGGGGCGATGCGGAATCGAGGACGCGTTAGCGAGCCCGTCGGCTGATGCAGGTCACGCTCAGGCGACGCCCAGCCCGCGCAGAATCGCATTGCCTTGCGGCGTCAGCTGGAAACGCTGGGTGCCGGGTGCGCTCGTGACGACCTCGACGAGGCCGGCTTCCTCGAGCATCGGGATTTCCGGCTTGGCGTTGACGTCGATGGGCGCATGCAGCAGGAGCAGCAGCGTGGCGAGCTCGTGATGGCTCAAGAGCCGCCGCAAAATGTGCGGCTGCTTGGCAGGCGGGCCTGCGCGATCCGGCTGGCGGTTCAGCTCGTTCATTCTCGTATTCCTATCGCTAGATTTTGCTTGGCGATGATCGTCAAGAAAAATTAAACGATTCTTAAATCGGCCCGCGAACCCGTTTTTTCACCCCCCGGCGCTGGCTTACAGCCGTTTACGGCGCGCAGGTCTTGCTTGCCCCTTCGAGCCACAGGTTCGACACGTGGCGCTGGCCCGGATAGAAGCGATACCACGTCTGGCCGTTGTCGCTGCGCACCTTGACCACATTGGAATCGCCGAACTCGAGCATCGTGCCTTGCGGAATCGGCGTGGATTTGAAGCTGACGCCGTGCTTGGCCGCGTCTTGCGTCAGGCATGCGACGACATCATTGACCGAGCGGTCGGTCGCATGATCGATCTCCGGCTCGCCGGAATCCGGGTTGCTCTGGAACATGGCGCACCCCGCGACGAGCAACGGGATCGATACGGCTGCGGCGATGGCGAGTCTGTTCATGGACGTGGGGTGCTCCGGAAGGACTGACCTCGCGTGCGGCGACGGATCGCGGCGCGCGATACAAAAGCCGCCATTAGATCACATCGACGCGAGCTGCCCAGCGGGCCGGCGCCTCGTCCCCTAATAACGTTGATGGGTTCTGGCGCGATCTCCGGTTGCGCTAGATTGCAAATCCGCGACAGCTCTCCCAAGCTTTTCGGCCCTGATTGGCAGCGCCATCGATTGACCAAATGTAAGGAAATATATGGAACTGGGCAAGACTTCCGTTTACGAGTCTAAATACAACCCCGAAAGGCTGTTTGCGATACCGCGCAGGCCGAAGCGAGAAGAGCTGGGCATTACCGGGGAATTATTGCCATTCGTCGGATACGATTTATGGAACCACTACGAAGTATCGTGGCTCGACCAGCGCGGCAAGCCGCAGGTGGCGACCGCGCAAATCGCCTACCCCTGCGATTCGGAATTCATCATCGAATC
Source organism: Trinickia terrae (assembly GCF_005144415.1). GTDB lineage: Bacteria > Pseudomonadota > Gammaproteobacteria > Burkholderiales > Burkholderiaceae > Trinickia_A > Trinickia_A terrae. Next base: position 644,391 of record NZ_SWJE01000001.1, read on the forward strand.
GAAATCGATGAAGCTTTACTTCAATAGCCTGAACAACACCCGTTTCGAGAGTATCGATGTCCTGCGAGACACCATTGCGGCCGATTTGTCTTCGCGCTTGAAGGCGAATGTCTCGGTCGTCGTCAATCCGCTGCAAGACCAGATGCATAGGATTATTTCGCCGCTGGAGGGTGTTTGCATCGATGACGCCGAGATCGACGTCGAGGATTTCGCTCTCAACCCGCAATACCTGGAAACGGAGCGCTGGCAAGCGGAAGAAATGCTGTATTCGAATCTGCTGAAATCCAATTGCCTGGTGACCGGGCAGCCGGATTGGGGAAGCGTCTGGATCAAGTACCGGGGAAAGAAGATATCCAGGGAGGGGTTGCTCCGCTATATCGTCTCGTTTCGCGAGCATCACGAGTTTCACGAGCAATGCGTGGAAAGAATATTCGTCGACATCATGCGGATGTGCGAGCCGGCAAGCCTGACCGTCGGGGCGAGATACACGCGCCGTGGCGGGATCGACATCAATCCCGTCAGGTCCACGCAAAACCAGAAAATCGCCAATCCTCGGTTGATCCGCCAATGAATACTACTGCAGCGACACATGATTCTTTTCGTATGCTTTCTCATGACGTCGAATATGACCGCCTTTCAGTTGTCGGAGGTGGTGTTGCCGTCGAGGATTTTCGGCGATGCCGTGTGAATTCAATTCCCCGCCGCGCTCATTCTGTTTCCGGCAACGTACGCGTTCAGCACGATCTTGACCGAAGTGTATGGGTTTCACGTGAGCCGCCTTGCCATATGGGGCGGCCTCGTGGCGAATTCGCTGGTGGTGCTGGGCGTCTGGCTGGTTTCGCTGTTGCCGACTTCGCCTACACACGCTGGGATTGGCGCACAGGCATATGAGGCGCTCTTTTCCGGGTATGTGAGAGCATTTGTCGCTTCTTCCATTGCCTATTTTTGTATTTTGTTTTGGGGCGTGTTGAGCGCGAAGGAAATACTGATGATCGTCGTCAAATTCCTGTACGAGCTCGTTTTGCTGCCGCTCGTCATGCGCGCTGCGAGGTATCTGAAGCAGAGAGACGAAATCGATTACTACGACGTGAATACGAGGTTCAATCCGTTTTCGCTTGCGGAGTGAGAGGTCGGCATTCGATCGGCCGCACCAAGGAGGAGCAGATGACGAATACCGGCCCTGTTTCGCTATCGGCGCGATCGCGCGATGCCTGGGACTTCGCGAAAGCGCTCGCGCACACTTGGCGGGTAAGGCTCGCACCGTTGCATTCGCCGCATGTGCGGAACCTTGCGTTTGCGCGAGCCGCGTCCGGCACAGGCGAGATGCCTTGCCACCCCCTTGCGCATGCGTTGCGACAGGGCGTCGAGCAACGGCCGCCTGTCGTCGCACGATGTGCTTAGAACGTAACGGCGACCCCGAACATCGCGACGAACTGCCCCTGCGTGGACGACCACGTCGAGCTTTGCGAATCGCCGACATCGGGCGCCGCCGCAATGATGTTGCCCGCGCCCGACTTGCCGAGCGTATTGCCGCTCGCATGCTGGTAGGCCTGCGTCGAATAGAGCGTGGTGCGCTTCGACAGGCGGTAGGACTCGCGCAGCGAATACTGCTCGTAGCGCGCCGCGCTCGTGATGCCGTTGGCCTTCGACGCCGCCGTGTACGAGAACCCGCCGGCGACATCGAACGCGGGCGTGAAGCGATAGTCGGCGAGCGCGGCGTAGGTGTTGAAGACGGCGGTGTTCTTGAACAGCGAAAAGCCGCCCGGCAGATACTGGACGTTCGAATAGCTCAGGCCGAGCGTCAGGTTCCCGAGCGTGTAGTTGCCGGCGGTCGCGATGTGCTGGACCGCCTTGGCCGACACATAGCCCTGGTTTACCGCCGAGGTGCTGAACGATGCCGTGGCGGCGGTATCGAAGCTGCTCGTGAGGCCCGTGTTGTTCATCCGCAGATAGCCGGCGCCGAGACTCAGCGGGCCGTTCGCGTAGCTCACCGCGCCGCTCCACGTCTGGCCTTTGCCCATGCTGCCCGCGATGCCGCTGAATGCATACATCATGCTCGCGGTGAGGCCGTAGTAGTTGGGCGACGTGTACGTCACCGAGTTGTTGATGCGGATCGTGGTGTCGAGCCCGTCGATGTCGCCGGGGTGCGCGCCGGTTGCGCCGGTGAGCCAGTTGCTGCCCGTGAGCGGTCCCACCATCAGGTAATACGGGGTGTACTGGCGGCCGGCCGTGACCGTGCCGTACCGCGTGTTCTGCAACCCCACGTACGATTGGCGGTTGAAGATGAGGCCGGAGGTCGAGGCCGCGCCCGTGTTCAGATCGAAGCCGGCCTGCAAGTCGAAGATCGCCTTCGTGCCGCCGCCCAGGTCCTCCGAGCCGCGGAAGCCGAACTTCGATGCATAGAGGTTGCCCTGTCGCAGGTAGACGTTCGAGCTGCCTTTCTGATTGTTGACGTAGGTGATGGCGTCATCCACCACCCCGTACAGCGTGACGCTGCTTTGCGCCCATGCTGGGACCGTCGCGAGGGCCGCGCCGGCGGCAAACAGTGTTTTCTTGAGCGTGAAGCTGGATTTCATCCAAAGATCTCCTGATTGGTACGTTGACGTTGCGGAATTGTTTTAGTGGGCTACAGAGGGGCTGCTGGCGATTCACTTGCGTTGCTGGGCTTGCGCGGCGAGACGGACGGCCGCATTGATCGCGCCGTAGCCGTCGTAGCCGCCGCGGCGCTCGACGATCTCGAACGAGAAGCGCCGTCCGATGCGCTCGGTATAGGCATGGAAAAACTCGCCGCCGCGCTCGTCGCGGTCGTACAGGATGTGTTTCTCGGCCAGCGCGTCGATCAAGTCGTCGGGCAGCGCGTAGCGGGCCGCGAGGTCGTCGTAGTAGTTGCGCGGGATGCGCAGGAACGGCACGCCGTCGGCGACGAACTGCTCGATCGCGCCGAAGATATCGCCGGTGCGGAACGCGACGTGGTTCAGGCCCGAGCCGTGGTAGGTGTCGAGCGCGTCGGCCACAGCGGTGTGGCGGTCCGCCGACGCGTTCAGCGCAATGCGCACCGAGCCGTCGCGGCTGCGCACCGCGCGGCTGCGCACGAGCCCGTACGGGTCGGGCACGACCCAGCTCGGCTCGGCGTCGAAGCCGAACGCGGTTTTGAAGAACAGGATCCAGGTGTCGAGCGCGTCGGCCGGCAGCGAGAGGCAGACGTGGTCGATGCCGTCGAGCGGGCCCACTTCCGCGGGGCCGTTCATGTCGGTCAGCACGAAGTCCGATTCATAGAGCGTCGGGGCGTCCGGCGCTTCGTCGACGAAGTATTCGAGGCTGCCGTCGGGCGCCTGCACGCTCGGCAGCACGCGCTCGTTCGGCCCCACGCGGCCCGAGAACGGCGTGTAGCCGAAGCCCGCGGCGCGCTCGAAGGCCACCTTCGCGTCGTCGACGCGGAACGCCGACGCGCACAGCGACAAGCCGTGCTGCTGGTAGAACGCGTCGGCGAACGAGTCGCGCTCGGCGTTCAGCACGATCGACGCGGCGCCGTGCTGGTAGAGCGTGGCGTCCTTCGAGCGATGCTTCCCCGCGAGGCGGAAGCTGAGCTTGCCGAGCCAGTCGGCGACTTGCGCGCCGGTCGTTGCATCGACGGCGAATTCGAGGAACTGGAAGCCGACGTGCGCGGGCGGGGCGGGCGGCGTGAACAGCGGCTGTGAGGCGCGGCGAGCCGCGCGTTCCCGCTCCATCAGCGCGCGCGTCTGCTCCTCGAGATAGAGAAGCGAGCGATAGCCGTCCTTCGCGGTGGTGGCGGTCTGCGCGGCGCGGAACCCGTCATTGAAAATTTCGAGCGACAGCGGCCCCGTGAAGCCCGCTTCGATCACGCGCGCGGTGAAGCGGGCGAGGTCGAAATCGCCCTGGCCCGGGAAGCAACGGTAGTGGCGGCTCCATTCGAGCACGTCCATCGCGAGCTTGGGCGCGTCGGCGATCTGCACGAAGGCGATGCGCTCGCCGGGAATCGACGCGATCTCGTCGACCGGATCGTTCAGCGACAGCGTGTGGAAGCTGTCGAGCGCGAGCCCGAGGTTCGGGTGATTCACGGCGTCGACGAGGCGCCACGCATGGCGGTACGAATGCACGTGCCGTCCCCACGCCAGCGCTTCGTAAGCCGCGACCACGCCCGCCTGCTGCGCCGCGCGCGCCAGCGCGCCGAGCTGGTCGACGATCAGCGCATCGTCGGCGATTGTCTCCGGCGACACGTTGCTGCACACCAGAATGCGATCGCAACCCAATTCGTGCATCAGGTCGAACTTGCGCTTGACGCGCTCCAGATTGCGCGAAAGGCGCTCGGCGCTCACGCCCTCGAAGTCGCGAAACGGCTGGAACAGCACGATCTTCAGGCCGAGGTCCTCGGCCATGCGGCGGACTTCGGCGGGCGAGCCGTCGAAGTAGAGCAGGTCGTTCTCGAAGATTTCGACGCCGTCGAAGCCCGCCTGCCGGATGGCGGCCAGCTTCTCGGCGAGTGTCCCGCTGATGGACACGGTGGCAATCGAACGCTGCATGGTGAGGCTCCTATGTCGGCCAGAGTTAGTGCAGAGCACTTACTCTGGCCCCATGGCTGGCTAAGGCTGGAAATCGCACCGGGCGAAACGGGACGTTCGATGGAAATGAACTATCTGATCCCAATCTAATTCCGCACCAAGCCAATCCAGATCAATGAATTTGCGTGTATTGTACAAACTAACTAGACCGTACAAATTCTGGAAAACCCCAAAAGACGCGACGAGAAGACGCAGGCAAAATCCGCCTCACGATGGTCGAGAGCGCAGTCTTCCAATCGCGCCCTCATTGACGGAGTTGCAAGACATGAGCAAGCCTTCGGTGCTGGTCCTGAACGGGCCGAACCTCAATCTGCTGGGCACGCGCCAGCCGCACATCTACGGGGCGGAAACGCTGCAGGACGTCGAAGCGCGCTGCCGCAAGGCGGCCGAGGCGCTGGGCATCGCGATCGAGTTCCGCCAGTCGAACGCCGAGCATCAGTTGATCGACTGGATCCAGGAATCGCGCACGACGGCCGACGGCATCGTCATCAACCCGGCGGCATACACGCATACCTCGGTGGCGATCGCCGACGCGCTCGCCGCGGTGGATAAGCCCGTGATCGAAGTGCATATTTCAAACATCCACCGGCGCGAGGCGTTCCGGCACCACTCGTATGTGTCGAACGTGGCGGAGGCGGTGATCTGCGGTTGCGGCACCGAGGGCTATGAACTGGCGCTGCAGCGGATGGCGACCTTGCTCGCCAAGGCGAGCTGACGCTCTAAAAGGTGGTTGAAGGAGTATTGAATGACATCGAAATCGTTTCTGACCGGCTTGATCGGCTCTGGCATCGGCGGCTCGCTATCGCCTGCGATGCATGAAGAAGAAGGCCGCCGGCTCGGCCTGAACTACGTCTACCGGCGCATCGACCTGGAGGCGCTGCGGCTCGACATGTCGTCGCTGCCGTCGCTCTTGACCGCCGCCGAGCGCATGGGCTTCAACGGCTTGAACATCACGTACCCGTGCAAGCAGGCCGTCATCGAGCTGCTCGACGATTTGTCCGACGATGCGCGCGCGCTCGGCGCGGTGAACACCGTGCTGCTCAAGGACGGCAAGCGCATCGGCCACAACACGGATTGGTCGGGCTTCAAGCGCGCCTTCGAGCGCGGCTTGCCGGGCGTGCCGCTCGAGCGCGTCGTGCAGCTCGGCGCGGGCGGAGCGGGTGCGGCCGTGGCGCATGCCGCGCTGATGATGGGCGCGCGCGAACTGACGCTGTTCGACGTCGAGGCGGCGCGCGCGGCGAAGCTCGCGGCCGAATTGCAGGCGCGCTTTCCGGCCGCTCGAGTGCAGGCGGGCGGCGAGTCGCCCGCCGCGCTTGCGGACGCGATGGCCGCGGCGAACGGCCTGATCCACGCGACCCCGACCGGCATGGCGAAGCTGCCCGGCCTGCCGCTGCCGGCCGAGCTGCTGCACAAGCGCCTGTGGGTCGCCGACGTCGTTTACTTCCCGATCAAGACCGAACTCCTGAAGGCCGCCGAAGCGCTCGGCTGCCGCACGCTGACGGGCGGCGGCATGGCGGTCTACCAGGCGGTCGACGCCTTCGAGATTTTCACGGGCATCGCGCCGGACGCCGAGCGCATGTTCCAGCACTTTCAGACCTTGCTGCCGCGCTGATCCGCCGGCCGCGAACACTACATCAAGGAGACATCCGTGCCACAGCAGATTCCGGCGCAAAGCGCGCCGCAGGGAGAGCACGCGCCTGTGCAAGGCGCGTCCGCCGCAACCACGCGCCGTTCGTCGGCGCGCTACAAGATCCTCGTGTTGCTGGCGATCGGCACGATGATCAACTACCTGGACCGCACGGTGCTCGGCATCGCGGCACCGCAGTTGACCAAGGAGCTCGGCATCAACGCGGCGGTGATGGGCGTGATGTTCTCGGCGTTTTCGTGGACCTACGTCGCGGCGCAGATTCCAGGCGGCCTGTTCCTCGACCGCTTCGGCAGCAAGCTGACCTACTACCTGGCGATGACGTTCTGGTCGCTGTGCACGCTGCTGCAAGGGTTCGTGCACGGCGTCTCGCCGTTGCTCGCGTGTCGGCTGGGGCTCGGCGTGGCGGAGTCGCCGTGCTTTCCGACCAATAGCCGCGTCGTCGCCACCTGGTTTCCGCAGAGCGAGCGCGCGCTCGCGACGGGCACCTACACGGTAGGCGAATACATCGGTCTCGCGTTCTTCAGCCCGTTCCTGTTTGCGCTCATGGGAGCGTACGGCTGGCGCACGCTGTTCTACGTGGTCGGCGCCGCCGGCCTCGTGTTCGGCGTGATCTGGTGGATCTTCTACCGCGAGCCGCGCGAGCATCCGGGCGCGAATGCCGCCGAGCTCGAATACATCGAGGCGGGCGGCGGGCTCACGCACCGCAAGGCCGGTGCTGACGCAGCCGCCCAGAAGCCCGCGGCCAAGCTGAGCTGGGGCACGATCGGGCAACTGCTCAAGCGCCGTCAGCTGCTTGGCATCTGCCTCGGCCAGTTCGCCGGCAACTCGACGCTCGTGTTCTTCCTGACGTGGTTCCCGACCTATCTCGCGACCGAGCGCCATATGGCCTGGCTCAAGATCGGCTTCTTCGCGATCATGCCGTTCATCGCGGCGTCGGTGGGCGTGCTGTTCGGCGGCTCGATCTCCGATTGGATGCTGCGGCGCGGCATCTCGGCCAACATCGCTCGCAAGCTGCCGATCATCGCGGGCCTCTTGCTGGCGTCGACGATCGTGCTCGCGAACTACGTGCAAAGCAACATGGTGGTGATCGCGATCATGTCGCTGGCGTTCTTCGCGCAGGGCATGGCCGCGCTCGGCTGGACGCTCGTCTCAGATATCGCGCCGGACGGCCTGCTCGGCGTGACGGGCGGCATCTTCAACTTCGCGGCGAATCTGGCGGGGATCATCACGCCGCTCGTGGTGGGCATGATCGTGGCGGCGACCGGCTCGTTCGTCGGCGCGCTCGTGTTCATCGGCGCGATCGCGCTGATCGGGGCGCTCGCCTATATCTTCGTGGTCGGGGATATCAAGCGGATCGTGCTCGACAACTGATCCGCCGCTTCATGAGCGATGGGCCGCTTGGCGTGTCCAAGCGGCCCATCGCCGTTTTGCAAGCCGGCTCGACGGATGCGCTATTCCTTCCTGACGAACCGCAGCACGGCATCGACGATCATCTCGCGATGCCGCGCCCGCAGCCGCGGATGCGACGGGTCGCGCCCGAATGCGGTGCCGAACGTGTAGCGGTTCGAGACGCGGTGAAAGCAGAGGGCGCTGATCATCAGGTGCAGGTCGATCGCATCGACGTCGGCGCGGAACACGCCCGCAGAGACGCCGCGTTCGAGCAGGTCCTCGATCGTCTTGATCACGCTGGCGTTGCGGTTCTTGAACGACTTCAGCTGCTCGATGTACTTCGCGCCGTGGATGTTCTCGATCGTGACGAGACGCACGAAGTCGCGATGCTTGTCGTGATAGTCGAACGTGAATTCGACGAGCTTCTTCATCCCTTCCTGCGGTTCCAGCTCGTCGATGTGCAGATCCTGCTCGAGCGTGCGGATGTCGCCGTAGACCTTGTCGAGCACGGCCTCGTAGAGCCCCTCCTTGCTCTCGAAGTAGTAATACAGCATCCGCTTCGTAGTGTTGGTGCGCTCGGCGATCTGGTCGACGCGCGCGCCGGCGAGACCCATCGCGGAGAATTCCTGCGTCGCGACATCGAGGATGTTGCGCTTGGTCTGCTCTGGATCGTATTTGCGCCGGGCTTCGGTGGGTGCCTCGTTGAGGTCGGACGGTGCGGCCTTAAGTGCCTTCTTCATTGTGTCAATTGCTCGGCGATAACGCGGCGATTCTAGCACGCGCAAAGTGCGCGTCCGGCGGCGCTATAGCCGGTTTTAGAGGCGATGGCCGCATGTCTTGCCCCGCTGCGCACGGGAGTGCCGCAAGCGGCTCAGCCGCGCCGTTCGGCGAGCGCGTCGCGCGCCTGCATCGCCGTGTAGGTCAACTGCGCGGCGGCGAGCCCGAGGCGGCCGAACGCGGGCGTGAGGCCGAATGCCGCGAAGCCGCCGGGAATGGGCCGGCCTTCGCCGATTGCCGCGGCGAGCAGTTCTCCGGCCACGGTGGTGGGCGCCATCCCGTGCCCGCCGAAGCCGACCGCATGCCAGACGCCATCCACGCTTCGGCCGATCTGAGGCATCTTGTGCCGCGCGTAGCTCATCAGGCCGCCCCATGCGTATTCGATCTTCACGTCGCGCAGTTGCGGATAGACGCGCAGCAAGTCGCGCTTGAGCAGGCGCGCGATCGCCTCGGGCTCGCGCTCGAGCACGGAGATGCGGCCGCCCCAGAGGATGCGCGTATCGGCGAGCGGGCGATAGTAGTCGAAGGCGAAGCGCGTGTCGTAGACGGCCGAGGTGCAGTCGATCGCGTCCGCGAGGCGCGCGCCGAGCGGCTCGGTCGCCATCACGTAGGTGGCGATCGGCAGCACGGCGCGCTCGACGCGCCGGTAGACGTTGCGCGCATAGCCGCCGCCGGCCATGACGACATGCCGGGCGTCGACGCAGCCGCGCGCAGTGCGCACCGAAAAGCCGCTGCCGCGCCGCGTAAGGCTTAGCGCAGGGCTTCGCTCGAAGATCTCGACGCCGGCGCGCGAGGCCGCAACCGCAACGCCCAGCACGTACTTGAGCGGATGAAAGTGAAAGCCATGACGCTCGAGCAGGCCGCCGTGATAGCGCGCCGTTTTCAGTTGCGCGCGCAACGTTTCCTTGGGAATCGGTTCCCAATCGACGCCGAACGACGCTTTCATCAGCTTGCGCTGCGTCTCGAGCCGCGCCGGATCGCCGAACCAGTCGGCGAGAATCACGCCGGCGTAGCGGGCGTCGCAGCCGATGCCATAGCGTTCGATCCGCGCGCGGATCAGGTCGACGGCGTCGGTGGTCAGGCGATACATCGCGCGGGCGCGTTCCGGGCCGAGAGCGCGCAGGAGATCGGCGCAATCGAGGCTGTAGCCGCCGAACACGAAGCCGCCGTTGCGCCCCGAGGCGCCGAAGCCGACCTGCTGGTCCTCGAGCACGACGATGCCGCGCACGCCGCGCTCGGCGAGTCCGAGCGCGATGGATAGTCCCGCGAGCCCGCCGCCGACGATGCAGACCTCCGCCTCGCGCGAGGTTTCCAGCATCGGCCGCGCGGGCCGTGACACCGTCGCTTCGTAGAAGCTTTCCATGGTTAGTAGTCTGTATCCATCACGCGTCAATCGGGTCTCGCGGCACGAGCGAGCTCAGCCACTTCGACAGCGCCACGAACGGCTCATCGCCGGCGGTTTCATCCGGCGCCGCCAGATAGTAGCCGGCGTCGCTCGTCATCGGCAGCTCGAGTGCGACGGCGAGGCGTTGCGACGCCAGTTCGTCCGCCGCCAGGATCTCCGGCATCAGCGCGACGCCCATGCCCGCCTGCGCCGCGCTCGATAGCATCGTGAACAGCTCGTAGCGCGGCCCGCTCACTGCGCGCACGTCGTTGCCGAGGCCGTGCAGGCGGAACCAGTCGCGCCACGCGTCCGGGCGCGTCGACAAATGCAGCAACGGCATTTGCGCGACGTCCTCCGGTGCGAGCGGCGCCTGGCCTCGCAGCAGCGCGGGGCTGCAGAGCGGCAGCACATTCCCTTCGCGAAAGAGGAGCTTGCCTTGCGTGCCGGGCCAGACCGAGTGGCCGAAGTAGACAGCTGCGTCGTACGGCGAATCGCTGAACAGGAACGGCTCCGTGCGGATGGACAGATTGACGGTGATATCAGGCCGCAGCGCCCGAAATTGCGGCAGGCGCGGAATCAGCCATTGGCTCGCGAAGGTCGGTACGACGGCGAGCTCGAGAATCCGCCCGACCCCGCGTTGCGCCATCAGCTCGAGCGTATCGCGCTCGATGCGCTCCAGGCTCTTGCGCACCTGCGCCGCGTAGTGCCGCCCGTGCGGGGTCAGCACGACGCGCTTCTTGATCCGCAGGAACAAGGCGACGCCGAGCCGGTTTTCGAGCGCGGCCACTTGGCGGCACACCGCGCTTTGCGTGAGCGCGAGCTCGTCGGCCGCGCGGGTGAAGCTTTCGTGGCGCGCGGCGGCCTCGAAGATCTGCAGCGCGGCGAGGTTCGGAATGCCTTTTCTCATCGTTTGGCGCGATGCCGCCAGAGGCGGGCTTGGTGCATTTTGAGAATGAAGTGGTGAGTTTAAATCAATTGCCAATGCATGCGCGCCCCTCGAAAATCGCACTCGAACAAACCGGCGCAAGCTAGCTCCCGGCAGCCGCGAAACGGCGTTAGCCCGCGCCACGGCTGGACCGCCACGACCCACGAGTACAAGGACGCCTCGATGAATCCCAATCTCGCCGCATTGCTCGACGCCGCCTGCGGCCAGGAGGCCGCGCAACAGCTGGTGCAATTGATGAACATACCGGCGTGCATGTCGCGCTCGGAGGAGGGCACGGTCACGCGTGCCGAGCTCGCGCAGGCGCTCAACATGGCGCTGTTTTCCGGCTTGCTCGAGCGGGTGCCGACGGGCCGCGCCTACACGGCCGACGTGATCCGCGCGGGCGGCCGCGTCGAGTTCGATCACGGCGCGCTGCGTACCGTTCGCTGGCCTCATTGCGGCGCGCTGCCGCCCGGCGAAGCGGCGTTTACACGCATCCTCAAGCCGCTCGGCTACCGGCTCAACGGCACCTATCCGCTCGAGCGGATCAGGATGACGGGCCGTTCTTACACGCATCTCGATGCGCCGGAGCACATCGCGCAGTTCTTCGTGAGCGAGCTGCACCCCGAGCGGTTCAGCGCCGGCTTCCAGCGGGCGGCGACGAATGTGCTCGGCGCGTCGGCCGATCCGCTGACGCCGCAGGCCGTCGCGTGGCTCGCGGAGTTGGAGCGCGACGCGTCGCTGCCGCTCGCCGCCGCCTGTGCGCTGCTGCCGGTGCTCGTGCGCTGCTTCGAGCGTCGGCACGGCGCGCCAAGGCTTGCCGACTACGAGACGCTGCTCGCCGAATCGGCCGAGATGGCCTGGATCGCGACCGAGGGCAACGCGTTCAACCACGTGACCGACCGCGTCGCCGACGTGTTCGCCGTGGCCGACGCCCAGCGCGCGCTGGGGCGGCCGATCAAGGATTCGGTCGAAGTGTCGAAGTCGGGCCGCGTGAAGCAGACGGCCTATCGCGCCGATCCGGTCGTGCGCACGTTCATCGATGAGGCGGGCAACCCCGTGGAGCGCACCGTCCCGGGCTCGTTCTACGAGTTCATCACGCGCGACGCCTGCCTCGACCCCGCGACGGACCGCACCGTGCTGGACCTCGGTTTCGACGCAGGCAACGCGACCGGCATCTTCAAGATGACGGCAGCGGCCTGAGCGGAGCGCAGCGATGACTTCCGCCGCCACGCTCGACGCCGACGACGCGTATCCCTTCGCCGAACCGTTCCGCTCGCCGCAGGGCTCGCCGATCCGCGAACTCTTCAAATACCTCGGCCGCCCGGGGATGATTTCGTTTGCGGGCGGCTATCCCTCGAAGGATCTGTTCGACCGCCAGGGCTTCGGACGCGCGCTCGAAGCCGCCTATCAAGCCGATCCGGCCGCCTGCCTGCAATACGGCGACACGGCCGGCGTGCCCGCGCTGCGCCGCTCGCTGGCGCGGTTGATGGCGGGGCGCGGCGTGCGCTGCGAGACGGACGACGTGATCGTCACCACCGGCTCCCAGCAAGGCTTCGACCTGCTGCTGCGCACGCTGATCGCACCGGGCGACACCGCGCTGATCGAACAACCCGCCTATTCCGCGGCGATCCAGGCGCTGCGTCTGGCGGGCGCGAACATCCTGACGGTGCGCACCGATGCGCACGGCATCGACGTCGACGCGCTGCGCGCCCAGCTCGACGCGTTGCCGGCCGCCACGCGCCCGAAGCTCCTCTACACCGTCCCGACCTTCGCGAATCCGACCGGCGCGACCATGCCGCAGGCTCGCCGCGAGGCGCTTGCGCGCCTGGCCGCCGAGCGCCGCTTCGTGCTCGTCGAGGACGATCCGTACGGCGAACTGCGCTTTTCCGGCACGCCCGTGCCGCCGATTCTCGCGCTCGCCGCGACGATCCCCGAGGCCCGGGACTGGATCGTCTATCTGGGCAGCTTGTCAAAGATCGTCGCGCCCGGCGTGCGCATCGGCTGGGCGCTCGCGCCGGCCGCGATCGCGCGCCGGATGATCGTCGCGAAGCAGACGAGCGACCTCTGCACGGCGCCGCTCGCGCAGGAAGCCGTGCGGCACTACCTCGACAGCGGCCGGCTTGCCGAGCACCTGGGGACGATCGTCGACGCCTACCGCAAGCGCTGCGAAGCGCTCCTGAATGCGCTGCGCAACTTCGTGCCCGACGAGATCGAGTTCGCCGCGCCCGAAGGCGGGATGTTCGTCTGGGCGCGCCTCGCCGGCGGCCGCGACGCCTCGGAAACGGTCAAGCGGGCGATCGAGCAAAACGTGATGTACGTTCCAGGCGCCGCGTTCTTTGTGCGCGACGCGGACGCGAGCAGCCTGCGACTGTCGTTCGCGGCGCCGACGGAAGCCGAGGTGTTCGAAGGCGTGCTGCGGCTCGCGAAGGCCTTGCAAAGCCGCTAACGCAGCGATCGGACACAAGCTTAGCGCGGCACGAGCCCGCCCGGCATCGGCCATTCGGCCGACCCCTCGGCGGCTTGCGCGGATGGCGCGAACGCGTTTCAATCGACGCATGGTTTCACTCGCATCTCGATCCGCGAGGATCGAATCGACCGATAGCGGCGGCTGATCCCGCCGCGCATACCGCGCATCGCGGCCGGCCTCGCGCTCCACTCGCGCGCGACGCCGCCCGTTGCGCTTCCACTCGAAGAGGAAGTGATGGCAGTCAACGACATTCTTGCAGCGCTCGATATCGATCTCGCCCAATGGCAGGGCAACGCCTTGACGGCCCGCTCGCCGCGCGACGGCGCGACGCTCGCCACGCTTGCCGCCGATACCGCGCAGGACGCAGAGCGCAAGATCGACGCCGCGCACGCCGCTTTTGCGAAATGGCGCGTCGTCCCCGCGCCGCTGCGCGGCGAATTTGTCCGCGTGTTCGGCAACGTGCTGCGCGAGCACAAGGAGGCGCTCGGCAAGCTCGTCACGCTCGAAGCGGGAAAGATCCAGTCTGAAGGCCTCGGTGAAGTCCAGGAGATGATCGACATCTGTGATTTCGCGGTGGGCCTGTCGCGTCAGTTGTATGGTTTGACGATCGCTTCGGAGCGTCCGGGGCACCGCATGATGGAGACTTGGCATCCGCTCGGCGTGTGCGGCGTGATTTCGGCGTTCAACTTCCCGGTGGCGGTGTGGGCGTGGAATGCGGCGCTGGCGTTCGTCTGCGGCGATCCGGTCGTCTGGAAGCCGTCGGAGAAGACGCCGCTCACGGCGATCGCCTGCCATGCGCTCTTCAGCAAGGCCGTGCGTGAGTTCGAGAAGACCCACCCCGGCGTCGTGCCGGATGGGCTGCTGCAGCTCCTGATCGGCGCGCGCGACGTCGGCGCCGTGCTGACTGCGTCGCCGAAGGTCCCGCTCGTCAGCGCGACGGGCAGCGTGCGCATGGGTATCGAAGTCGCACACGTGCTGTCGAAGCGCCTCGCGCGCAGCATCCTCGAGCTCGGCGGCAACAACGGCATGATCGTCGCGCCGAGCGCGGATCTCGATCTCGTCGTGCGCGCCGTGACGTTCGCGGCCGTCGGCACCGCGGGGCAGCGCTGCACGACGCTGCGCCGGCTCATCGTTCATCGCAGCGTGGCCGACCAGCTGCTGCCCCGCCTGGAGAAGGCGTTCGCGTCGGTGAAGATCGGCGACCCGCTCGCCGCCGACACGCTCGTCGGACCGCTGATCGACCGCGCTTCGTTCGACGCCATGCAAAGCGCGCTCGTGCAAGCCCGCGCGGAGGGCGGCGAAGTGAGGGGCGGCGAGCGCGTCGATACCGGCCATGACGACGCGTACTACGTGCGTCCCGCGATCGTGCGGATGCCGAAGCAGACCGCGGTGGTCGAGCGCGAGACGTTCGCGCCGATCCTCTACGTGCTCGTCTACGACCATTTCGACGAGGCGCTCGCGGTGCACAATGCCGTGCCGCAAGGCTTGTCGTCGGCGATCTTCACGAACGACATGCGTGAGGCGGAGCAGTTCATGTCCGCGGCGGGCAGCGATTGCGGGATCGTCAACGTGAACATCGGCACGAGCGGCGCGGAAATCGGCGGCGCGTTCGGCGGCGAGAAAGAGACCGGCGGCGGCCGCGAATCGGGTTCCGACGCATGGAAGAGCTACATGCGGCGTGCGACCAACACGATCAACTACAGCCGCGAGCTGCCGCTTGCACAGGGCGTGAAATTCGACGTCTGAGGCTTCCTGCCTGCCGCAGGCCAACCCGGCTGCAGTATCGGCCGGGCTGGCCGCCTTTTCTCTTTCCACGCGTTTTCCGGCGCGGCACATCCTCCATTAGCGGCTACAATGCGCGCCCAAGGAACCGGTTCACATAGTGAGCACGGGCGCAGAATAAAAATGGGGTACAAGATATGCCGACGACAGCAAACCGAGGGAAACCCTGCCGGGCCGTAGCAGGCGCGTTCTGCGTGGCTTTTGCCGCAGCATTTGCCGCGCCGGGCGTGCAGGCCGCACCACTCGCGCTCGACGTGACCGGCCAGATCACGAAGACGACCAATGCCGAGCACACCGTCTACCACTTCGGCGAAGAGCAATTGCTGAACCTGCCGGCCCATTCGATTTCGACCGGCACGCCCTGGACGAAGAAATCGGTATTCACGGGGCCGAGCCTCGCAGATATCCTGAAGACGGTCGGCGCGCGCGGCCAATCGGTCGAGGTGCATTCGTTCGACGATTACACCTACACGGTCCCGGCCTCGGACGCGGATCGCTACGGCGTCATCCTGGCCTACAGCATGAACGGCAAGCGCCTGCAGGTGAGCGATTTCGGTCCGCTGTTCCTGATCTATCCGCGCGACCAATACCCGGACGAGCTGTCGACGGCCGGGGCTACCGCCAAATTCGTCTGGCAGATCAAGTCCCTCGTCATCAAATGAAAAAGGCCTCATTGCGGTGCTTCGCGTTCGTGCTGATATGGTTGACCGCGCTGGCGCCGCCCATCGGAGCAGTCGGCTACCTGTTCTACGACAACCTGCTGGCGCCGCGCGCCGGGGTCGAGGTCGCGGGCCCGTATGACGGTTTCTATTGGGATGCCGCGCAATTCCAGATCGCTTACGCGCGCCTCGAAAACCAGGTGCTGCTTTACCAGACCGGCGCGGACCGCGATGGCTCGACGCTGACGCTGCGCTACCAGATCCTTCAATCGAAGATCCGGGTGATGCTCGGGTCGACCCGCATGCTGGAGACGCAGCCGTCGCTCGAACATTGGCAGCATGACGAGCTGGTTGCGCTCGACAAGACGGTCAAGGCGCTGAGCCCCGACATCGAAGCCTTGCCCGGCGATCGTTCGCGCGCCGATCAGATCGTCGCGGCGCTGAACGACCATTGGGACGAGGTCAACGATCTCGCGCAAAGCCGGCGGCTTCTCGACGTCGCCGAGCGCGACGCGATCGCGAGGGATTTCCTCGCCAAGCGGCGCTACCTGTTCGCGGGCGGCGTCGTGCTGCTGCTGCTGTCGGCAGCAGCGACGGCGCTCCTGATCTTCAACGGCCTGCGCCGCAGCAAGCTTATCGTGCAGCAGCACGCCGCGATCGCCGCCGAGCACGAAGCGGCGCGCGTAGCGCGCGAAACGAGCCTCGCGAAGGACACCTTCCTCGGCATGATCAGCCACGAGTTGCGCACGCCGCTGCATGCGATCGTGTCGTCGGTCGAGCTGCTCGGCTTTCATCAGCAATCCGAGGCCGACCGCAAGGTGATTCGCCGTCTCGAGGCCGCCGCGCGCCATCTCGAAGTGCAGATGCGCGATTTGACCGACTACGCGCGCCTTGGCGCCGGCAAGCTCGTGCTGCATGACGAGCGCTTCGATCCGCGCGCCTTGATCGAATCGATCGTCGACGAAAATCTTCAGGCAGCAAGCGCGAAGCACCTGACGCTGACGAGCGGCGCCGACGGAGGCACGGGCCTGGTCGAGTCAGATCCGCATCGCATCCGGCAGATCGTCGGCAATCTCGTGACCAACGCAATCCGCTACACCGACACCGGCTCGGTGCGCGTTGTGCTCAGCGTACAGTCCGGCGCGCTCGCGATTTCCGTTAGCGACACCGGCCCCGGCGTCGATGAGGCGCAGATTCCGCTCTTGTTCAAGGAGTTCACCCAGCTGGACGGCTCGCGCACGCGGCGCTTCGGCGGCGCGGGGATGGGGCTCGCGATCGTCCAGGGGCTCGTCAATCTGTTCGGCGGCACGATCCGCGTGGCGAGCCGCATGGGCGAGGGCACGACGTTCTCGGTGACCATTCCCGTGCGCCTCGTCGAACCTCCGGCGCCCGACGGCGCCGCGCGTGCGGGCGCGCAGGGCGGTAGCCGGCCGCGCGTGCTCGTCATCGACGACAACCCGCCGGTGCGGGAATCGCTCGGCGAGTTGCTGGCCCACATGGAATGTGAGGCGGTGGCGGCGGGCAGCGCCGACGAAGCGCTGCGCTGGCTCGACACCGAGCGGTGCGACCTCGTGCTGGTCGACCTGCACATGCCGGAGAAGGATGGTTATTCGTTCCTCGCCGAATTTCGCGAGCGCGGCGGGACGAACACGGGCGTGCCTGTCATTGCGGTGAGCGCCTACGCGCCGGATTCTGCCGGGCAAGGCGCGAGCGGACCGTTCTTCGACATGCTTTCGAAGCCCGTCCACTACGATCAGTTGCGCGACGCGGTGGAGCGGGCGCGCGTCGTGCGGCGCGAAGCCCGCCAGGGGGCGTAAGGCGGGCCGGGGGAAGCGCGCGCTCTACGCGCGATTCAGGCGCTTGGTCAGATCCGCGACGAGAATCGCCAGCCGCGCAGGCTTCTCGTAACAGGCGACGTCGAAGCGGCGGATCACCTCACTGATCTCCGATTCGCTCGCCTTGCCGGTCAGCAGTTCGCCTGTCAGCACGAAGATCGGCGCATCGGGGTTTTCCGACGCGCGCACGTTCCGGATCGCCTCGGCGGACGTCTGGCCCCCGAACAGCCAATCGATCACGACGGCGTCGAACACTTGCGTCTGCAGGGCGTCGTTGAACGCCTGCAGCCCGTACAGCGCCGTCGCCGAGAAGCCGCTTTGCTCGAGGTAGTCGCGCAGGTTGTCGGCGGAGGCCTGGTCGTCGTCGACGACGGCCACCGACGGCTTGTCGGTTTCGCCGCGCCGCGGATAGACCTCGATCTTGTGAACTTCGAATGCGTTCTGATAGAGCGCGCCGTCATGGCGCACCACACGCCATTGGCCTTGCTTCGAATATGCGATGAATTCGGGGCGCGAGCCGGCCTCGATCGGCGCGCCGATCCAGGCGGTGCACGCCATTTCGACCGCGCCGACGCAAAAGACCGCCTCCTGCGCGTTGGCGCCCACCATGCCGGGGTCGAGCGTCTGCGCGCCGAACAGTTGCGCTGCGGGCTCGCCGAACGCTTCGGCCACTTTCTTGATCTGCGAAAGCGTCCATGGACTGTTGCCGCGGAGCTTGCGGTGGCCCTGCGAAAAACTGAGGTCGAGGATGCGGCACAGTTCGGTCGTTTGCTGCCGCTTGCCGATGCCGTGTCGGCTCATCAGCTCGCGAACGCGTTCTGCGACTGCGAGGGAGTCGGTTGAAGTTGCTTCGTTGGTCATGCTGCTTGAAAGCGTCTCGATTTCAATTGTAGTAAGAGGACACCAAGCTGAATATCAACGCAATTCGCGCTTTGATTGGCCGCTTGCTTCGTAAGCTGGCCGGTCATGCTGGGGAAATAGGCGAACGGACTGAAAGAAAAGCGTCTCTACGTTGCTTACAGCGCAGCCTCGTGAAACCGGTTTCGCGGCGGCGCATCATGCTGAGAAGCGCAGTATATCTTAGCGAGAAAAAAGCGAAGATCCTCTGTCAAATTTGTTTCAACGCGTTACGCTTCGCACATTATGCAAGAGTGTGCGGGATTTCCATGGCAAATGTCGTACATTCTCGTGACGAATGCAGATTTCAGCGGCATCGGCGCGATGTAATGTTCTGGAAAGAATCGAAGGAAATCGCGGCTTTCGCGGTTGTTTATTTATATGAGGAAAATGTAAACCGATGACGGCCGGCTCGATTCGTCACATCAATGTGCCCTATTACTCGCAGTGGGGGAGTCCGGATTGGGTGAAACCGATCGTCGAGGAGGCGGCCGATCCTTGCGACGATCCGCATTGGCGGCAAAGCGGCTTTGCCGATCCCGAGCGCTATCGGTTCTGGGCACAGCGTCTTTGCGGATTGACGTGCCTCGAATCGATACTGGATTTCTGGCGGATCAGGCGAGGCTCGCGAGCCTCGCTGCTCGACGCGGCCTTGGCGCGCGGCGCGTACAAGATGCGCGCGGACGGCGGCGTGGACGGGCTGATCTACCAGCCGTTCGCCGACTGGGTCGGCGAGGTTTTCGGCCTCAAGGTGGAGGTGCTGCCGCAAATCGGCATCGCGCAACTGGCTGCGCACATCGACGGCGACACGTTTGCGATCGCATCGGTCAGCCCGCTGATTCGCTATCCGGACGAGCCGAACGAGACGCGTGGCGGGCACCTCATCCTGTTGCATGGCGCCGATCGTCACGGCGCATGGTTCCACAACCCCTCGGGCATCGCGCCGCATCAAGCCGATGCCTATCTGCGCTTCGATGCGTTCGAGCGCTTCTTTGCGGGGCGCGGCATGACGATCTCGCGCGCGAACGGCCAGGGTCTGTTCGGGGCTGCGCCTCAATTTTGAAAACGTTGCCGGGCGGCGCAATGTCGTCTAAGTTTCGAGCCACCATCGATCGCGCAAGCAACGGGAGGAACAAGATGGAGCGGCGGGGTGACGATTCGTCGACGGCGACAGGCGGTGCGGCATGAAGCTGAACCGCATGATCGAAACCGTGGAGATGCACACCAACGGCCGGCCGTTCAGGCTCGTGACACGCGGCTTGCCGAAGCTCGCGGGCGCGACGCTCGCCGAGCGGCGCGCGTGGCTCGAGCACTCGGCGGATCATTGGCGGCGTGCGCTGTTGCTGGCGCCGCGCGGCTACGCAGGCCTTGCCGGTGGCTTCCTGACCGAGCCGGTAAGCGCTGGCGCGAACCTGGGGATGGTCTTCGTCGATTCGGATGGCTACTTCGAGTGCGACGACGACGGCGTGATCGCGCTGGCGACGGTCGCCGTGGCGCTCGGCTGGGTCGAGCGCGTTGCGCCGGAAACGCGCGTGGTGATCGACTTGCCTGGCCGCATCGCCGAAGCGCTCGTGCGATGGGACGGCGATCATGCCGGCGCGGTGCGCCTTGCGGACGCGCAGGTATCGGCCGAGGCCCGCGAGGCATACGCCCGCGCGGTGGTGGGCGCCGCCCCGGGCGCGCAGCGCAGGCACGGCGTCGAGCCGGCCTGTACGACTGAGGCCCAGCAGCGCACAGGACACGCGCGCATCTGCGGCTTTGCAAGCTGGATCATCGACGAGGGCGATCCGTTCGCGTACGGTTGCATCGTGTGATCGCCCGATCGACCACCGTCAGCGGTGCCGACCAAGACCGGCGCGCAGACAGCCCTGGAGCTCCCTGGACCATGACCGCGATGCAGATCTTCGACGCACAGGCCACGGTGCGCCTGACGCCTTTTCCGCAGCTCATCGACGCTCTGCGATCGGCGTGCGTCGAGTATGCGCGAGGCGCGATCGCGAGCCCGGCGCGTCTTGTCGTGCCGCTCAACGACGGCGGCGTGATGCTGTCGATGCCGGCCACGGCCGGCGATCTTGCGATCCACAAGCTGGTGACGGTGTGTCCTCGCAATGGCGAACGCGGACTGCCGACCATTCACGGCCAAGTGACGGCTTGCGATGCCGATACCGGCGAGGCGCTCTTCGCGCTCGACGGCCCGACGGTGACCGGCCGCCGCACGGCGGCGGTTTCGATGCTGGCGATTCGAACGTTGATGGGCACCGCCCCGCGTGACGTGCTTCTGATCGGAGCCGGGACGCAAGGCGCCCATCATGCACGGGCCTTGGGGGAAGTGTTTCCGCAAGCGAAGATCCGGGTGCGCGGCAGTTCGTATGCCCGTGCGCAGGCGTTTTGCGCGGCGTACGGTTCGGCCGCGCCCAATCTGGAGCCGATCGATGGGGTCGAGATTCCGGATTCCGTCGATGTCGTCGTGACGGTCACGACGAGCAAGGTCGCCGTCTATGACGAAGCGCCGCGGCGCGAGCGGCTCGTGGTCGGCGTCGGCGCGTTCACGCCGGATGCGGTCGAGATTGGCGCGAGGACGGTGCTGGGCAGCACGCTGTTGGTCGACGATCTGGCCGGCGCCCGCCATGAAGCCGGCGACTTCATCCAAGCAGGCGTCGACTGGGCTCGCGTGGCCACGCTGGCGTCGGTGCTTGGCGACGACGCATCGGCCGCGCCGCGAACGGTCCCCGTGGTGTTCAAGAGCGTCGGCTGCGCGGCGTGGGATCTGGCGGCTTGCCGCGTCGCACGGGGATTGGCCAGCTGACCGCTGTCGCCGCGCCTATTTCTCCCTCAGCGCCCGCGAACCCGAAACTTTCGCTCAAGCACGCGCGCATACCACGTCAGTGGAAAACACATTGCGAAGTACAGCAGCGCGACCATGCCGTAGATCGGAAACGGCCGGAACGCCGCGTTGGTAATCATCGTGCCGGTCTTGGTCAGCTCGGTGAAGCCGATGATCGACGTCAGTGCCGTGCTCTTCACGACCTGCACCAGAAAGCCGACCGTCGGCGGCACGGCAATCTTCCACGCTTGCGGCCAGACGACATAACGCAGCTGTTGCGTCCAGGTCATGCCGAGGCTGGCCGCCGCGCCCCATTGCCCGCGCGGCACCGCTTCGACGCAGCCGCGCCAGATGTCGACGAGATACGCGCTCGTATAGAGCGTCAGCGTGACGGTCGCGGCGGTCAAGGGTGAAACCTCTATGCCCACGAGCGGCAGCCCGAAGAACGCCAGGAAGAGTTGCATCAGGAGCGGCGTTCCCTGGAACAGCTCGACATAAAGCGCGATCGCGCGCCGCAGCCAGCCGGCGGGCGCCACGCGCAGCGCGAGCAGGGCAAGCCCGACGCCGCCGCCGCAGACAAACGCGATCAGCGAGAGCAGCACCGTCCAGCGGCAGGCGAGCAGCAGGTTGCGGGCAATGTCCCATAGCGTGAATTCGATCATGACGATTGCTCCGTCGACAGCGCCCGGCGCGCACGCAGAAACGGCCACGCACCGCGCGAGCGCGCCGGGGGCTGGCCGCGCGGCGCACGCCCTGCGAACAGCCGCGCGCCGAGCAGGCCGAGCACCCGTCGCAACACGATCGACAGCACCAGATAGGCGACGGTGATCACGACATAGCTCTCGAACGCGCGGAAGTTGCGCGATTGCACGAAGTTGGCGGCATAGGTCAGGTCGGGGACCGAGATCTGCGACACGACGGCCGAGCCGAGCATCACGATCAGCACCTGGCTTAGCAGCGCCGGAAAGACGTTCGCGAGCGCCTGTGGCAGCACGATGTGCCGATACACCTGTTGCCGGTGCAGGCCGAGCGCCATGGCGGCCTGGATCTGGCCGCGCGGGATCGAGTCGATGCCGGCGCGCACGATCTCGATCGCATAGGCGCCGAGGTTGACCGTCATCGCGAGCACGGCGGCTTCGATTTCGTTGATCTGCACGCCGAGGCTCGGCAAGCCGAAGAACACGAAAAAGAGCTGGACGAGAAACGGCGTGTTGCGGATGGCCTCGACGTACGCCGAGATGAGCGCACGCGCCCAGCGTGGCCCGGAGGTGGCGACGCCGGCCCCCGCCACGCCGACGATGCCGCCGAGCACCGTGGAGACGGCGGTCAGCCCGAGCGTCACGACGCCGCCGCGAGCGAGCATCCCGGTGTATACGCCGAAGTCGCTGAAATCGAACGTATAGCTCATCGCGGCCTCTTGGCGGGCGCGCGTGCCGCCGGCCGGGTGGCGGCTTGGAATGCGGACATGGTGTGGTTTCTGAAAAAGCAAATGGCGACTGTAGGGGCGCCAAAATCTTGGAACAACTGAAATTAAATTGCGCACGCATCGGCCAGATGTGCGTGATCGGCAAAAACACCGTGTTTCAGCAAACAGCCAGCGGGGCTCGGGGCTGCCGATTTCCCATGACGATTTTTCATGGAAACGCGTACGCCGGGATATCACACGGAGTTTTGTATACCTTATTCTCCGTACTGCATGCCGTTTCCCCTATCCGGTCGACGCGCAGAAGCCATGAGTTTTTCCAATGCCGAAGCCTATCCGTCGCCATGCGTAAACTTCCGCCGCTCAACGCGCTTCAGATCTTCGAAACCGTTGCCCGCCATCGCAGCTTCACGCGCGCGGCCGAGCATCTGTGCCTGACACAAGGGGCGGTGAGCCGGCAGATCCTCGCGCTCGAGGACTATTACCAGTTCCCGCTGTTCACGCGCCACGCGAAAGGGCTCACTCTGACGGCCGAGGGCGAATTGCTGTTGCCCGCAGTGAAGGAGAGTTTCGCGCGCATCGAGGAGATCTCGCTGCGCCTCACCCGCCAGCGCACCGATCTCGCGCTGAAGGTGCCGACCTGCGTGATGCGCTGGATGCTGCCGAAGATCATGCGGTTCCAGGCCGAGCACCCCGATCTTCAATTGCAGATCACGACCACTTCGCAGCACGACGTCGACTTCCAGGTGGAGCCCTTCGACGTGGCGATCATCTACGGCTCGTCGCCGGGCGTCGACGTTCACGCGATCCCGCTCTTCGACGAGCGCCTTACGCCGGTCTGTGCGCCGGAGCTGCTGAACGACAAGCCGCTCGCCGATGCGGCCGACTTGGCGCAGCACACGCTGCTGCACCCGACCCGCGATCATCGCGACTGGAAGCTGTGGCTCGATCACGTTGGCGCGAGCAACGTGAACCCGAACCTGGGCCCAAGCTTCGAAACGCTCGACATGGCGACGAACGCGGCGATGCAGGGCTTCGGCGTGGCGATCAGCGACTGGACGCTGGTAGGCGAAGACGTTGCGGCCAAGCGGCTCGCGATGCCGTTCGAGGCGGTTGTCGAGACGGGCTTGCGTTACTACTTCGTGTATCCCGACTGTGTCGCACACCAGCAAAAGGTCATGCGCTTCAGCGAATGGATCGCGCAACACCGGGACGATTGAGCGGGTCTGCGGCGCTTATTGGATTTCCGCGCTCGGGATTTAAAAAACAATGGCGAAATGCCGCAAAGCATCCTTGTCGATGAATGACAGGCTTTTCCGCTCAAGACAGAGCGGCCTACCGTTGCCGGATGCAAACGCCTGCTACGTGGCCAGAAGCGCAACGCGGCTGCGGTCGCGTATCATGCCTCCCGGCATGGTCCCAAACGGACCAATACGAGATGAAAATCGGCAACTCCGAGAGATAATTCGGCCGACGAGGAAACCGCATGGAGCACAGGGGTATGAAGCAGTCTTTGAAGATTCGAAGCGCGGAGCTGGTCGCGATCGCCTGTGGGCTGATGCTTGCGGGGACGGCGTGGGCGCAGGGGGGCCAGGGAGAATCCGCGCCTGTCGCGGGCGATCGGCCGGCGCTCGGCACGTTCGACGGCAAGGCGGGTCCGGCGGCGCAGCAAGTTGCGCCCGAGGGCGACAACAATGCCCAAGGCAACGTTGCCCAGTTGATGAAGCTGATCCGCAACGGTGAACTGAACGAACTGCGCACCACCTATAACGGGACCTACGGCGCGAGCCTGTTTTTCCATGCGCAGGAAATGACGTATTACGTCGCGCTGTTCCAGGACAAGCATTTTTGGCGCGTGATTCAGTCGCAGGATCGCGGGCGGGCGGAAGCGATCTACGCGTCGTTCGCGCAGAAGACGGCACAACTGTCGGAAATCGAAATTCGCCGCACCGAATTGCAAGCGCAAAACGTCTTCCTCGATCGCATCATCGCGTTGCAGAACGATCAGGCCAAGCGCTTGCAGGCCGATCTCGCCATCGCGCGTGCCCAACAAGCGCAGGTTTCGGAGCAGCAGCGCCAGGCGCGCGGCGAAGCTGCCGAGCTGCAGGCCGAGAAGAGCGAGGCGCAGGCGAGACTGCGTGACTTGCAGCGGCAGGTTCAGCAATTGCAAAGGCAGAACGACGCCGATTTGCCGGTTAACCGTTGATCACATGAGGCGCGCCGAGCGGCGCGCCTTCATGCAAGACGCTGCCGCCTCGATCTGGCGGCATCGAAGTTCCGTCAGTGCGTAATCGACAAGAACAGGTACGCGGCGAACAGCGAGAGATGCACGGCCCCTTGAAGAATGGTCGTGCGGCCTGTGGCCAGCGTGAGCGTGCCGACCAGCAGGGTGAGCGCGAGCAGCACCGTCTCCATCCCGCCGATGCCGAGCGTGAGCGGTTGCCCGGTCGAAATGAACACTACCGCGACGGTCGGAATCGTCAGGCCGATACTCGCCAGTGCGGAACCGAGCGCCAGATTCAGGCTGGTCTGCAGACGGTTCGCACGCGCCGCGCTCACCGACGCGACGCCTTCCGGCAGCAGCACGAGCGCGGCGATCACGATGCCGACCACGGCCTCGGGCGCACCCACCGCCCGCACGGCGCGTTCGACCGCCGGCGATAGCAGCTTCGCGAGCAGCACCACGGCAACGAGGCCGACGAGCAGGAACACGAGGCTGACGATCGCGGTGCGCGGGCTCGGCGGCGCGGCGTGCACCGACTCGTCGCCGGCTTGCGTATCGGCCAGGAAGTAATCGCGATGGCGAATCGTCTGGATGAAGACGAAGACGCAATAGAGAACCAGCGACGACACGCCTGCGAACGCAAGCTGCGAAGTCGACAACACCGGCCCGGGCGCTGCGCTGAGGTAATTGGGCATCACGAGCGTCAAGACCGACAATGCCGCGAGCACCGACAGCGCCGCATTCGCGCCGCGCACCCGGAAATTCTGTTCGCCGTGGCGCCACCCGCCCACCAGCAGGCAGATCCCCACGATCCCGTTGCAGACGATCATGACGGCGGCGTAGACCGTGTCGCGCGCCAGCGCGGACTTCTCGGGGCCGGCCGAGAGCATCACCGAGACAATCAGCGCGACTTCGATGATGGTCACCGCCACGGCGAGCACCAGCGTGCCGAGTGGTTCTCCGACCCGGTGCGCGACCACTTCCGCGTGGTGGACGGCGGAAAACACCGCGCCCGCGAGCGACAGCGCGACCAGCGCGACGAACCATGTCCCGTCGCCGGAGATGGGTGACGCGGCCAGTACGATCCAGGCCACAACGGGCACCCAGAGGGTCCAGCGAGGGAGGTCGTTCGGTGATCGGGGCATCGGAGATTTCCTTTCCTTTTATTGACGACAGGGCGGCAGGCTGGACGCGTCGCCAGGCGACGAACCGCATGGAGGTATGAAAAGCGTCAATTTTTACATGAAGTAATATGCCAAACGTTTTCCTTTCAGGAGAAAAGTTTTGCTGACTCTTCATGGAGGAGGCGAACGCAAGCGCAGCCAGTCGATTCGGACGCCATCGCCGCGCAACAGTTCACACCCTCTGTCGAAACGGCCCTCAGCGGTTGGCGTTTACGCCATCGCGCTGGAGCAATGAGTTGATCGCGAACCTGCAATCGTTTTCAATCACGCCGCTCTCACGCGACGAACTGCCCGTCGATACAGTCGAGCTCGCGCGCTGGATGGTCGGTAAATGCCTGGTGCACGATACGCGGCAAGGGCGCGTTAGCGGGCGCATCGTCGAGACCGAGGCCTATCCGGTTGGCGATTCCACGAGCTACGCGTATCGGGGTCTCAGGTCCTACAACGGCGCGCTGTTTCGCGTGCGGGGCCATGCGTACGTGCGTCTGGTCTACGGGGCGTCATACACGATCAATATGTCGAGCGAGGAGGAGGGCGTCGGCGCCGCGGTGCTCTTTCGCGCCATCGAGCCACTCGACGGGATCGATCTGATGCGGGCGCGTCGCCCGGGCGCGAAGCTCGTCGATCTCGCTCGCGGGCCGGGCCGCCTGTGCGCCGCCATGGCGATCGGCCCCGAATGGGACTGCGCCGACCTATGCGGCGGGAATGCGCTGTGGATCGGACGGCTCAATCCCGAGCGGCTTGAACCGGATATTGCCCGCGTGGCGTCGACCAAGCGCATCGGTCTCACGCGTGAGATGCATGAACCACTGCGCTTTTATGTGCCCGGCAGCCGTTTCGTGAGCGGGCCGAAACGGCTGCTCGAGCCGATTGGGCGCAATGAGGGGCTCAATGTGTCGCCGGGCGGCCAGTCTTGACGGTTTCGATCGACGCGACCACCGCCAGCAATTTCTTTTCGGGCAGCGCGGCAAGGGCCGCCAGCCCGGCGCGCAGTAATTCGCTCTTTTTCACGACGACACCGTTCTTCAGGCACGTGGCCTTGAGCTCGGCGATCTTCTCGAAATCGTGCTTGGGCATCGTGAAGCTGTCGCGAATCACTTTTTCGCGCTTCTCGGTCTTTTTCTTTTTTGCGCCGGCCGCCTGGGCGCCGTTGCCTGCCGGGACGGTGGCCGCTTGCGCCTCGGCCGCCTTGATGGGCTTTTCCTCGGCTTTCACAGCCGGCTTGGCGGCGGCCTTGGTCTTTGCTTTCGACTTGCCGGCAGGGGACGTGCCGGTTGCGGACGTGCCGGTTGCGGACGATGCGCGTTGTTCGGCGGCGCCTGTGGTGGCCTTCTTGGTCAGCATGGTCGGGCTCCTTCGCAAGTTGAAATAATCTAAACGGTATATCACGTTTTTAAGATGTCTCCAAGGCTTGCGCGGGGAGGGGTTCGAGGTGGCATCGAAGATTTTGAGGCACCGGCCTGAACCGACCGAGCTTCGGCGCTTATCGGGATGCAATGTGACGAGCATGTGAAACTATGCATTTCGAGTGGAGCGCGTAACTGTCTAGCAAGATAGGTACAAAGTACGGCGAGGCTTGAGATGATGCGGAACGTAAGATGTCAACGAGGAGGCAATCATGTCGAGCGTCAACCTTTACTCCGTCGAACCTCAAGAGCCGCGTCCGCCGGCCCACCTTGAGATTGATAGCAACTTTATCCAGGCTTATCGCAAGAAAGTTAAGGAAAGCCAGAAGCGCTTCTGGTCACGCTTTGGCGTGACGCAATCACGCGGCAGCCGATTCGAGCTCGGCGCGAGCATTCCGAAGCCGGTCATGATTCTGCTTCGGCTTTATTTTGAAAAAATCATTTCGGAGGACGACATTTCTTATGTTTCTCAAGTGCGTCCTCAGGCGCGCTGGCCGAAGGTGATCAGTCAGGATCTATCAAGCCCATTCGGGTCGCCTTGACCGCTGCCGCACATCTTGAACTGACGCCGAACTTGGTGCGAATGTTGGTCATGTGGAAATTGACCGTAGCTTCGGAGCAATTGAAGATCTTTGCGATTTCCCAGGTCGATTTTCCTTGCGCCGTCCACTTCAGGCATTCGCATTCGCGCGGCGTCAGTTTCGGAATGAGCGATTCCGTGTGATTGCTCAGAAACCGCTGGCTGATGTCGAACGCGACGTCGCGCAATAGCGCTAGCATCGGCAAATCATGCTCTATGCGAGTCGATATATCGCTGCTTGGGGCGTCGCTTGAGACGAAGCACAACATTCCCGACTCTTGCTTGGGCCCATGAATTGGCAACGTGACGCCGGTTCGCAAACCATGGTACCGGGCTTCTTCGTATAACCGCTGTTGCCGCTCCTCGACGAATAACGACGAAGACCAGACGAGCGGTCGCGTGTGCGTCCAACTGTGCAAGACAGTGGGGTCGACCCTGACGAATTCCTCCGCAACGTACGTCTGCCACCATTCGGCCGGGTAGTTGAACCGCAGATAGGCTTCGACGTGTCGCATCCCGGGACGGGGTAGCACTGCAAATAGCGTGCGATCGAAGCCGTATTGCTCCCCCAATGCAGAAAGCGCTTGGAACCACGATTTCTCGTCTTTTGCTTGCCAAAGCGGAGACATCGGTTCCATGAATTGTCGTGGCATTACACCCTCGGAGGTCAGAAAGGCCATGCGTGGCGAACCGTCTGATTCGCTTGCGCTGGATGGGCTCTAGTTGTAAATCCAATTGCCCCAGCGGAGAAATCATACCAGACAAATGCATCTTTAACTGCTTATCCTCGACCATCAAACTCGAGTGTCGATGTTTGATGAGCTGCCGAAAGATATGCATCCGTTTGATTTCATCTCACTCGAGAGCAAAGCCGTTAGCACCGGCGTGAGTAGGGTAGCGCGGATTGAATTGCAATGGCATGCGATTCGTCGCGACGCAATATCGCAGCCGAGGCGGCACAAAAAACGGCCTGATTAGACATTCGCACCAAACAATCTTTGAGGTTTGCATGGATTGTCGTTCGGTTTTGCGAGTCCCGGGAGAATCTGTTTCTGGCTAGATTTTTCCAGAGAGCGAGTATTAATGCGAAACATGTCGTATATCTCGAGGGGTGTGCCGTTTGGGAGATCCATTCTTTCTGAGATTGCAAAAGTGCATATCCGAGATAGGTATTTTTACCCGAGCAAGCACTGCCTAGACTGAAGTTAATCGCTTAAGACATCACGCCGACAGCGACTTAACCAAGATTTGGAGGTAATCACCATGAGATCGATCGTCTATGCTGCCGTGCTCGCCACTGTCCTTGCCGCGCCGGTGGCTTCGTTTGCTCAATCCGCGGAGCCCGTGACCCGCGCGCAAATGCGTGCGGAACTCGTGCAATTGGAAAAGGCTGGCTACAACCCCGCATCCGACAATCTTATCTATTCGGCCGACATCCAGGCGGCCGAGCAGCGCGTCCACGCACAAAGTCGGCAATCGGCCAAAGCCGACACGAGCGGCTACGGGCCGCAAGTGACCGGCGCTGTGCAGTCGGGCGGCCCGTCGGCAAACGCGAACGGTCCGATGTCGGTCTACTTCGGCCGTTGATGTACGGCTGTCGACAAGCGTGGCGCGTGCGGCGCCGCGCTCAGGTATGCGCCCCTGTGATGTAGTGCTCGAGCTGCTGGATCGTGAACTGCTGCTCCGAGATGATGTCTTTCACGAGGTCGCCGATCGACACCATGCCCACGAGCTTGCCGTCGTCGATGACCGGCAGGTGCCGCATCCGGTGCTCGGTCATCAAAGCCATGCAGTCTTGCGCGGTCTCGCTCAGGCGCACATAGCGCACCGACGTGGTCATGATGTCGCGCACGGGCGTCGTCTTCGACGAGCGGTCCATCAGCACGACCTTGCGCGCGTAGTCGCGCTCGGTGACGATGCCGACGATATCGTCGCCTTGCGTGACGATGAGCGCACCGATCTGCCGCTCGGACATCAGCTTGATCGCGTCGAATACCGACTTGTCGGCGGTGATCGTCACGACGGCCTGGTTAGGCTTGGACTTGAGGATTTGCGCAACGCTTGGCATGAAGGTGGCTCCATTTGGGTGTGAAGGGGCACGGTCAAGCAGGCTTTCGTTCCAGTATAGGCGTTGCGGGCGCCGTCTCGTGCCCGGGCAGACCCGGGCATGTTGGCGAGAGCGCAAAAGAGCGTGTCCAAACCGATATTAGGATTAGCGGTAAACTTCGGTTCCGCGTACCGGTTGCCGGTACCCCTTGAAATCCTGACTTCGCGCCACTGCTTATCGCCATGTCCACGCCTTACACTCCGTCGCCTGCCGACGGCGCCGCTACCGAAGAATGCGTCACGCTCGCCGCGACGGCGACTCTTCCGACCCGTTACGGCGTCTTCGCCTCGTACGCTTTTCGCGTTACCGGCGGCGATGCCGAGCATCTGGCGCTCGTGATGGGCGAGGTGGGCGATCAGCAACCGGTGCTGGCGCGCTTGCACTCGGAATGCCTGACCGGCGACGTGCTGGGTTCGTATCGCTGCGATTGCGGTGAGCAACTCGACCTGGCGCTGCGCTACATCGCCGCAGAAGGTCGCGGCGTGCTGCTGTATTTGCGCGGGCACGAAGGGCGCGGCATCGGCCTGTCGAACAAGATCCGCGCCTATGCGCTGCAGGAGCAGGGGCTCGATACCGTCGAGGCCAATCTCGAGCTCGGCTTGCCCGACGACGCGCGCGAGTACGACTCGGCGGCCGCGATCCTGCGCATCCTCAAGGTGACGTCGGTGCGACTGATGAGCAACAACCCGAAGAAATTCGATACCTTGTCGAAGCACGGCATTCCGGTCTGCGAGCGTGTGGCGCTTGCCATCCCGGTGCGCGAGGAAAACGAGCGCTACATTCGCACGAAACAGGTCAAATTCGGGCATTACTATTTCGAAGAGAACGAATAGGCTGTGGGCAGGGTGTTGTTCAAACCGCTTTCTGGCGTGGGTTTCGCGCCGACGCCGTACATGCGGCAGTCGCTGCGGCGCTGAGGTATCGGTGATCCGCGACTGTGCGGGGATGGAATGCGCAGCCTGAATGTTCACATGCGGAGACGCAGCACGAGATGCTCGGAAGCATTCGATTCTGGGCGCATCCGGCGCGCAGCGCGAGCGGTACAGTCAAAGTTCGGCAACAATACCTCGAGCACCGCCTCCGCTTGCACTTGAGCGAGCGGGGGCATGATTTGCGGAGTCGCTACGTGTCGCGACGCCCTGGCGACAAAAGAGCGAATCGCGTCGGGCTGCGCGTTCAATTCGATCGCGAGTTCGCGCTGTTCGAGAAGCAGATTGGTGAGATGACCAATTAGGGCGGGCGCAGTCTCGCCACCGGCGCGAAGGAGCCGCATGCCCGCAATGACAGCTTCACTTTCGATCGATCCGAGCGTCGGCTTCCAGGCGAGTTGGAGCGACGCGAACAAACTCGGCATACCAGCGACGTTGCGCGGCTGGCGGTAGGCGCTTGCGAAGATCCGGTGCAGTTCGTCGAAGGCGTCGACGGCGCTACGAACGCCCGCAGCCGATAGCTTGTCTGGCATTAGGGCGGCGGCCCGGAGCGTGCGGCTTAGATGCTGAAGCCTGCGGCTTTGCTGCTCCGCCAAGCCACTCCATTGGGCCATCACGTGAGGCCATAGCGGTATTGCGATTTCTTCGATGAGGTCGACGGTCGAGCGCCCGTGAGAGTGAATCAGCGTCAGCCGGTTTTGCACGGCGGTGCGGGCGCAGGCGCGCAGTGCTGCCAGTGCCGCAAGCGAGCACGCGCTGGCTTCCCATGCGCCGTGGTGGCCGGATTGGCTGTCCTCCTCCGGTGCCAGCACGCGAGCGACGTCAAGCCAAACACGCGCAGGCACATCGATGCCCCAGTGCCGGGCCCGCGCTTGAAGCGCCGCTGGCACGATTCCGGCGCCGGAACGGCAATTCTTCCGTGTGGCGTCGATATCGTGGCGCTCCGTCAGCATGGCAATGCCGCCGTTTTTGTGCACAGGCCTTGCCGGACTCCGCCGCATATCGAGCCGATACCCGGCGCCGAGTGGGGCTGGATCGAGCAGGGTTTCGGGCATCGAGGAAGACGGCGGCGACGGAACAGTCGGCGTCATACAGGCAATATCGTTTGACTAATCGGGAGCGTCGTACCGGTCAAGCCGCCAGCGCCGGCGCAACCGTGCAAAGCGACGGATCGAGATTCAACGCGCCGAGCGTTTGAGCATCGATATCCATCAGGAGCGCGACCACCATCCTGCCATCGATCCGTTGCGCCGGCCCGGCGCGGTGCACGTGCAAGCCGATCCGGCGAAGGAGCCGCTCCATGCTAAGAAATGTCACGGCTATCAACTGTCGCGCACCGCGCTTTGCCGCGCATTCCACCACCGCCGCCATCATCGGGCGCATGGCACAGGCGGCGTCGGTGTCAGCGGGGTCGGATGCGTCTGGACTCGCCGCCAAGCGTGATACCTCCCAAACGTCGCTCGAGTTGGGCGCAGGCATGCCATCAGCAAGAAGGAAGGGGAATTCCTGCAGCAAATAAGGGCGATTGGTAGGCAGCAACCGTGCGCAGCCGCAGATCGATCCGGATTCATCGTGAGCCACCACGTAAACGGTATCGTCCCGGTCGTATTGATCGCGCTCGAGATGCTCGTCGGCGCCCGGCAAGTCCCAGCCGAGCTGTTGCACGAAAATTCGATGGCGATAATGCGCGAGAGCCGTGTCGAGGTGCGCGGGCATACGCCCGTCGCCATGAATTGACGTTTGCATAGATTCCTCTCGGGTGCTTTTTAATGAGCCCATTAAATCGCGCACCCTGAAGACATGAAACTGTCAACGTTGACAGGCGTTTGCGTGTGATGACGGCGGTTTTGCGTTCGAAGACGACGTAATTGAGATGGCGAGCATCAATTCATAATGCGATTGAAATGAGCCCGGAGTTTGCTTATAAATAGATCTGGGGAATTTTTTGAGATGGGATGTTGGGCGGGGCGGGGCGAGTGTAGAGAAGCGGGGAGACGGCGTTACTGGATGCTGGGGCCGTGCGTGGACAGATAGCCATGCTGCATGAGCGTCGCATTGGCGACCGTGTTCCGCCAGTTCAGTTGCGCGAGTCTCCGGATCAGCGCATTGGCTGTGCCCGTCATGCCGATGTCGAGGCCGCGCTGGTTAACGCACATGATGTTGCTTCTGACATCGTTCCAGGCAACGAGAAGCACGCCGGACGCGCGGTCGAGATACCAGTCCCATCCCACCGAGATGTGCGCCGCTCCAGGGCGCCGCAATCTCTGCCATTCCGTGTAGCCTGCGCGCACCGCATCGACGTCGCTAGCGCGCAGGTCCCAGAGCAATGATTCGTCGACGCCGGAGTCAACGTGGATCAATTGCAAGTCTGCGAGCACGTCTTCCCGAACACGGACATAGCCATCGGGAGAAGGACTACGCAGAGATGCACAAGAGGGTTTCATGCTTGGACTGTACCAGCCTGCTGGCGTGATGAGACCTGCTAACTATGACAGTCTTTCGATGTGCGGGGAAAAAATGGAGTTGATATGGCAAGACGCTTTTCAGCGGTTTCACAGTGCGAAGAACGAGCAGCTTCTGTTTGCGGAGATCGCTGATTTCTCCAAGCAGCTCGGCTTCGAGTATTGCTGTTACGGAATTCGCGTCCCACTGCCGGTATCGAAGCCTTCGGTGGCGATCTTCGATACGTATCCGAAGGGGTGGATGAAGCACTATCAGGAGAGCAACTACATCGAAATAGACTCGACTGTACGCGCGGCGATGAGTACCACGGGCCTGATCGTGTGGCCTGACTCGCCGCCCGACGATTCGCCCCAGCTATGGGAGGACGCGCGCGACTTCGGGCTTGCGGTTGGTGTCGCGCATTCGAGTTGGGCCGCGCATGGTGTATGCGGACTCCTGACGATTTCACGATCTTCCGATCTGCTGACGCCATCGGAGATCAACGATCTGACGCTGAAAACGAACTGGCTCGCGAACATGGCGCATACGCTGATGAGCCGGTTTCTCGTGCCGAAGCTCGCGCCCGAAGCGAGCGTTGTGCTGACGCCGCGCGAGCGCGAGGTGCTGTGCTGGACCGGGGAAGGCAAGACGTCGTGCGAGATCGGGCAGATCCTCAACATTTCGGAGCGCACGGTCAACTTCCACGTCAACAACGTGTTGCTCAAGCTCTCGGCCACCAACAAGGTGCAGGCCGTCGTCAAGGCGATCGCGATGGGACTCGTCGATTCGCCGTGAGCAAAGCGGCGGCAGCGGCTGCTAGGCCGCGAGCTTCGATGCGCGCCGTTGCGGCAGTGCGCCCAGTTCCGCGAGCGGATGCCTGTCGCTCATCCATGGCGAGCGCAGGAAGTGCCGCTCGCGTTCGATGCGCACCTCGGCGAGCGTCGCGGGCTGCCATCGCGGTTGACGGTCCTTGTCGACGAGATGCGCGCGCACGCCTTCGCGGAAATCCCCTTCTTCGATCGCGCGCGTGGCGATGCCGAGCTCCATGCGGAAGCATTCGGCAAGCGTCATCGAGCGTCCGCGCAGCAGGGCTTCGCGCGTGACCTGCAGCATCGTCGGCGAATGCGCATTGAGCGCGTCGAGCGTCGCTTGCAGCCAGGTGCGAAGTTCGCGCGGCGGATCGAGACGAAGGTCGGCGGCGAGTGATGCGGCCATCTCCATCACGCTCAGGCGAGGCGCGAAGTGCTTGACGATGAGCGGCATGAACGCGTCGAGGTTTGCGTGCGGCGTGATGTTCGCGGGCGGAATGAAGACGTCTGCGAGGGCGCGTTCGACATCGGTATCGGGCATGCGCTGCAGGCGCGCTTCGAACGTGCGCAGCCATTCGCCCGGCACGCACGCATCGGCGAGGCGGCAGCGCACGGCGTCGGCGCCGGAGAGTGTCGCGCCGGTCAGGCCGACGTACAGCTCGAGCTCCACGGGCATCACGCTCAGGAAGCGTGTTGCGCCGACGTCGGGCACGAAGCCGATGCGCGTCTCCGGCATCGCGATCTTGCTGCGCTCGGTGGCGATGCGCAGTGTCGCCGCTTGCGAGAGCCCCATGCCGCCGCCCATCGTGATGCCGTCCATCAGCGCGACGATCGGCTTCGGAAACGCGTGCAGCGCGAAATCTAGGCGGTATTCGTCGATGAAGAATTGCTGCCACGCAGAGGGCGTATCCGTGAGCGGCGCGGCGCTGGCGTGATAGAGCGCGCGCACGTCGCCGCCTGCGCAGAAGCCCTTGTCGCCCGTGCCGCGCAGCACGAGCGCGACGATCTTGTCGTCGCCGCGGCAGCGTTCGACTTGCTCCGCCAGCTCGAGCACCATCTCGTGCGACAACGCATTCAACGCGTGCGGCCGATCGAGCGTCAGGATGGCGACGCGATTGACGACGTGGCAAAGCACGCGTCCCTGCGATGGGGCTTCCGGCGATTGCGCGGCCTGAACCTGAACCGCCGGTGCTTCGACGCGCTCGTTCACGGATTATCTCCCTGGCTCGTGCTCCAGTGCGGCGCGCGTTTTTCGAGGAAGGCGTTGACGCCTTCGCGTTGATCGCTGCCATCGAACAGATCGACGAAACGCTCGCGCTCGAGGGCGAGCGCCGCGCCGCGGGGCACGCCGTTGCGCGCCTGATGAATCAGCGTCTTGCTGGACGTCACTGCCTGCGGGCTCAAGGCATTCACTCGCCGCGCCATCGCCATGGCCGCATCGCGCGACGCGCCGCGTTCGACGACTTCCTCGACGAGATTGATGCGCAACGCGGTCTTCGCATCGACGCGCTCGCCCGTCAGGATGATCCGCTTGGCCCAGCCCTCGCCGACGAGCCAGGGCAGCGTCTGCGTGCCTGCGCCGCAAGGCAGGAGGCCGACGCCCGGCTCGGGCAACGCGAGCTGCGCGTGCTCCTCGGCGATGCGGATATCGCACGAGAGCGCGCATTCGAGCCCGCCGCCCATCGCGTAGCCATTGATCGCCGCGATCACCACCGCGCGCGCGTTCTGCAGGGCTTCGAAGGTGGCGCCGAAGCGTTGCGCCGCTACGCGTGCGTGGGCGCGGTCGCCATCGGCGAATTGGTTGAGATCCGCACCCGCGCAGAAGAACTTCGGGCCGTCCCCGGTGATGACAATCGCGCGCACGCGCGGCTCGTCGTTCAGCTGCTCGATCGTGCGCTGCAATTGCAGCAGGCCTTCCGCCGTGAAGGCGTTGGCGGGAGGGCGCTTCAGCGTGATCAGTGCGATGCCCGGCTCGCTCGCGGTATCGAGTTCGATCATCGCTTGGCTCCAACGTCGTGGTACAGCTTGATGACGGACGAGAAGTCGAGGCCGCCGTCGCCGTGCTTGCTCATCGTCTGGTAGAGCTGCTGCGCGAGCGCACCGAGATAGACGGGCTGCTTCGCGGATTTTGCGGCGTCGGCGGCGAGGCCGAGATCCTTCAGCATCAGGTCGGTGCCGAAGCCGCCGGTGTAGCCGCGCGAGGCCGGCGCGGTCTCGACGATGCCGGGGTAGGGGTTGTAGGTGTCGGAGCTCCAGCAGCGGCCTGTCGACGTGTTGACGATCCCCGCCAGCACCTTCGGATCGATGCCGAGTGCGACGCCCAGCGACATCGCTTCGGCCACGCCCGCCATCGTGATGCCGAGCAGCAGGTTGTTGCAGATCTTCGCGACCTGTCCCATGCCGGTGTCGCCGCAATGGACGATGTTCTTGCCCATCGCCGCCAGCATGGGCTTGACCTGCTCGTAGACGCCGGCGTTCGCGCCCACCATGAAGGTCAGGGTGCCCGCTGCCGCGCCGCCCGTGCCGCCAGACACGGGCGCATCGACGAACGGGTTGCCGCGCTCGGCGGCGAGCTTGGCGAACGCCTGCGCGCTCGCGGGATCGATCGTGCTCGAATCGACGATCGTCGCGCCGCGCGCGATGCCGGCGAGCACGCCGTCGTCGGCGGTCAGCACGCGCTTCACGTGCGCGGCGGCCGGCAGCATCGTGACGACGCATTCGACGCCGGTGGCGGCGGCTTTCGGCGAGGCGCTCGCGCTCGCGCCGGCGTCGACGAGCGTTTGCACCGCGGCCTGGTTCAGGTCGAACACGTTCAGCGTGTGGCCGTTTTTCAGCAGGTTGAGGGCCATCGGCGCACCCATGTTGCCGAGGCCGATAAAGGCGATTTTCATCTTTAAGTCCTCTTGTTCAGCGCAGGCTGATCGTCGTGTTCACGCCGTCGCTCACGGTCGCGTCATCGAACCAGCGCGCGGTGACGGTCTTGGTCTGCGTATAGAACTGCACCACCTGCTTGCCGTACGGGCCGAGGTCGCCGAGCTTCGAGCCGCGCGAGCCCGTGAAGCTGAAGAACGGCACGGGCACGGGAATCGGAATGTTGATGCCGACCTGGCCGATGTCGATCTCGCTCTGGAACTTGCGCGCCGCCGCGCCGCTTTGCGTGAACAGGCCCACG
Source organism: Trinickia terrae (assembly GCF_005144415.1). Classification (GTDB taxonomy): domain Bacteria; phylum Pseudomonadota; class Gammaproteobacteria; order Burkholderiales; family Burkholderiaceae; genus Trinickia_A; species Trinickia_A terrae. The sequence continues at coordinate 681,837 of NZ_SWJE01000001.1, forward strand.
CCGTTGCCGAACGGATTGCGGTTGACGAGGGCGATCGCGTCGTCGAGCGTCGGTACGTTCAGCACGATGAGCACCGGGCCGAAGATCTCGGTCGTGTAGATCGTCATGTCGGTGGTGACGTTCGAGAAGATGGTCGGGCCGATGAAGTTGCCTTGCTCGTAGCCCGGCACCTTGACGCCGCGGCCGTCGAGATCGAGCGTCGCGCCTTCCTCGACGCCCTTGCCGATCAGCGACAGGATACGTTCCTTCGCGCTCTTCGAAACGACCGGGCCGATATCGGTGCCGGCCTCGGTGCCTGCGTTGACCTTCAAGGTCTTCGCCTTCGCAACGAGCTCGGGCAGCCACGCCTGCGACGCGCCGACCAGCACCACCGCGGACGTCGCCATGCAGCGCTGGCCCGCCGCGCCGAAGCCCGCGCCGGCGAGCGCGTTGAGCGTCTGCTCCTTGTTCGCGTCGGGCAGCACCACGGCGTGGTTCTTCGCGCCCATCATCGATTGCACGCGCTTGCCGTGCTCGCTCGCGAGCGTGTAGACGTGCGTGCCGACGGCCGTGGAGCCGACGAACGAGATCGCCTTCACGTGCTCGTGCGTGCAGAGCGCGTCGACGGCCTCCTTGCCGCCGTGGATCACGTTGAGCACGCCGCGCGGCACGCCGGCTTCGATCGCGAGCTCGACGAGCGCCATCGTCGAGAGCGGGTCCTGCTCGGACGGTTTCAGCACGAACGTATTGCCGCAGACGATCGCCATCGGGAACATCCAGAGCGGGATCATCGCGGGAAAGTTGAACGGCGTGATGCCTGCGCAGACGCCGAGCGGCTGGCGCAGCGTATAGGTATCGACTGCGCCGGCGACGTTCTCGGCGAACTCGCCCAGCTGGAGGGTGCCGATCGAGCAGGCGTGCTCGACGACTTCGAGGCCGCGGAAGATGTCGCCTTCGGCATCGGGCAGCGTCTTGCCTTGCTCGGCCGTGAGGATCTTCGCGATGCGCGGCATGTGCTCGCGGATCAGCGCCTGGTATTTGAGCATGATGCGCACGCGCGCGCCGATCGGCGTCGTCTTCCATTGCGCGAACGCCGCATGCGCGGCGCTCACGGCGGCGTCGATTTCGGCGGCCGTCGCGAACGGCACGCGCGCGAGCACTTCCTGCGTCGCCGGGTTCACGATGTCGCGCCATTCGTTCGTCGACGATTCGACGAACTCGCCGTCGATCAGCAGTTTGACGCTCGGCACGGCCGACGGCTTGGCAGCGGTGGACGGAATTGCGCTCATTGACAGGCTCCTCATGTGGGTCGTCCCGGCGCGCGGCCGGGGATAGGGAATGGGGGAACGGAAAGCACGGCTTGCTCAGCGCAGTTCGGGGAAGTCTTCTTCCCAGAACTCGCCCGCAGCGCGCGCGGGCGTCTCGCCGCGCTCGATCTCGCGGCGGCGCAGTTCCACGCGGCGGATCTTTCCGGAGATCGTCTTCGGCAGCTCGATTACTTCGATGCGGCGAATCCGCTTGTACGGCGCGAGCTTTTCGCGCGAGAAGCGGAACACGCTCTTCGCGAGCTCCGGGCCGAATTCGAAGCCATGGCGCAAGGCGATGAACGCTTTCGGCACGGCGAGGCGCAGCGCATCGGGGCTCGGCACGACGGCCGCTTCGGCGATCGCCTCATGCTCGATCAGCACGCTTTCGAGCTCGAACGGGCTTAAGCGATAGTCGGAAGACTTGAAGACGTCGTCGGCGCGGCCGATGTAGATGAAATAGCCATCGGGGCGGCGCACCGCGACGTCCGAGGTGCGGTAGCGGCCGTCGCGCATCACGTGCGCCGTCGCCTCGCGGTTGTTCGCGTAGCCGGTCATGAGGCCGAGCGGTGTGCTCGTGGCGAGCGGCAGGGTGATCTCGCCTTCGTCCGCAGGGTGTCCGTCGTGATCGACGAGCTCGATCCGGTAGCCGGGCATCGGCCGTCCCATCGAGCCGGGCACCACCGGCTGCCCCGGCGAGTTGGCGATCAGGCAGGTGGTTTCGGTCTGGCCGAAGCCGTCGCGGATCGTCACGCCCCACGCGTTGCGCACGCGCTCGATGATCTCCGGATTCAGCGGCTCGCCTGCGCCGACGATCTCGCGCAGCTTCACCGCGTACGACGCGAGCGGCTCCTGCACGAGCATGCGCCAGACGGTGGGCGGAGCGCACATCGTGGTGATGCCGTGCCTCGTGAGCGTATCGAGCGTTTCCTTGGCGTCGAAGCGCGTGTACTGGGAGACGAACACGCACGACTGTGCATTCCACGGCGCGAAGAAGCAGCTCCAGGCGTGCTTCGCCCAGCCGGGCGAGCTGATGTTCCAATGCACGTCGCCGGGCCGCAGGCCTACCCAGTACATCGTCGAGAGACTGCCCGCCGGGTAGCTCTGGTGCGTGTGCTGGACGAGCTTCGGCTTCGAGGTGGTGCCGGAGGTGAAGTAGAGCAGCAGCGGATCGGTGGCGTGCGTGATGCCGTCGGGCGTGAAGTGCGGCGATGCCTCGTAGCCGTCGGCGAAATCGAGCCAGCCTTCCTTGGCTTCGGCATGGCCGACGGCGATCTTCGTGAGCGGTGCATCGAGCGCTTCGAACTTCGCCATCTCCGCCGCATCGACGATCGCGAACTTCGGCGCGCCGACTTCCACGCGGTCGCGCACGTCGCTTGCCGAGAGTTGCGTCGTCGCGGGCAGCACCACCGCGCCGAGCTTGATCGCGGCCAGCATCGCGTCCCATAGCTCGACGCGGTTCGGCAGCATCAGCAGCACCCGGTCGCCGCGCGCGACGCCGATGCTGCGCAGATGGTTCGCGATGCGCGACGAGCGCTCGGACATCTGCGCAAACGACAGCTTCAGGCTGTTCCCCGTGGCTGCATCGACGATCCATAGCGCGGGATTGTCGTTGCCGCGCGCCATCGCGTCGAAGTAGTCGAGCGCCCAGTTGAACGCGTCGAGCTGCGGCCACGTGAACTCGCGATAGGCGCGCTCGTAGTCGGTTCGATGGCGCAAGAGGAAATCGCGCGCATCGAGGAAGCGTTGTGCTGCCGTCATCGTCGTCTCCTATGTCGATCAGAGTTAGCGCTTCAGCGCTTACGCCGATTCCATGCTTTCTTTATCGTCCCGCTCGTAGCGGGCGCGGTTCACACGTGCCGCGCGATCACCATGCGCTGCACTTCGCTCGTGCCTTCGTAGATCTGCGTGATGCGCGCATCGCGGTAATGCCGCTCGACGGGGTAATCCTCGAGATACCCATAGCCGCCATGAATCTGGATCGCGTTCGAGCAGATTTCCTCCGCGAGCTCCGAAGCATAGAGCTTCGCCTGCGACGCTTCCGACAAGCACGGCCTGCCGGCACTGCGCAGCCGCGCCGCGTGGTGCACGAGCAGGCGCGCGGCGTTCAGGCGCGTCTCCATGTCGGCGAGCATGTTGGCGATGGTCTGGTGCTCCTTGATCGTCTTGCCGAACTGGATGCGTTCGTTCGCGTACGTGCGGGCGGCGTCGAATGCGGCGCGCGCGATGCCGACCGCCTGCGCGGCGATGCCGATGCGTCCGCCCTCGAGATTCGACAGCGCGATCTTCAAGCCTTCGCCGCGCTCGCCGAGCAGGTTTTCCTCGGGAACGCGGCAGTTTTCGAGCGAGATCGGGCAGGTGTCGGAGGCGCGGATGCCGAGCTTGCTTTCGGGGCGGCCGACGTTGAAGCCCGGTGTATCGGTCGGCACGATGAACGCGGAGATGCCGCGTTTGGCCAATTCCGGGTCGGTGACCGCGAACACCACGGCGACACCCGCGCGGCTGCCATTGGTCACGAACTGCTTGCTGCCGTTGAGGACCCATTCGCCGTTTTCGAGCACGGCGCGCGTCTTCAGGTTGTTGGCTTCCGAGCCTGCTTGCGGCTCGGTCAGGCAGAACGCGCCGATGGTCCTGCCGAGCGCGAGATCGCGCAGCCAGCGCGCTTGCTGGGCATGGGTGCCAAAATTCAGAATCGGCCCGCAGCCGACCGAGTTGTGCACGCTCATCAACGTCGCGCAGGCGGCGCAGCCTGCGGCGATTTCTTCGAGCGCGAGCGCGTAGGCGGTGTAGTCGGTGTAGGTGCCGCCCCATTCGGGCGGCACGATCATGCCGAGCAGCCCGAGTTCGCCGAGCTGCGAGACGACTTCGCGCGGCAGCGCGCCTTCGCGGTCCCACTTGCCGGCGTTCGGCGCGAGGCGCTCAGTGGCGAACTCGCGCGCCGCGTCGCGGATCATCCGTTGTTCGTCGGTGTAGAAGTCGTCCATCACATCCGTTCCTGTCTTGCTGATTGTTGCGACAGAGTGTATGAAGGGCGGGGGCGGCTTTCGATGCTCAAGCCGATCAATTTTGTTGAGCGTATTTGCCATCGGCACTTGTGCCGATTCAACTTTGCTGCAATGCATAACGAAAAAGGGACTATCGCAGTCAGCCTCGTCGAAGAGGCCGTGCGCTGCGTCAAGCGGTGCGGCGCCGATCCGCAGCCGCTTCTGGAGGAGGCCGGCATCGCGCCGCAGCTATTGGGCTCGCCGCTCGCGCGCGTGTCGTCGGCGCAATACGGCGCGTTGTGGAATGCGGTCTGCCGCACGCTCGACGACGAGTTCTTCGGGCAGGACTCGCATCCCATGAGAAGCGGCAGCTTCATCGCGATGTGCCAGGCGGCGCTGACCGCGCGCAACGGCGCGCAGGCGCTCGCGCGCACGACGGGCTTCATGCGCTTCGTGCTCGACGACATGGGCGCGCAGATCGAGATGGTACGTGGCCGCGTGCGCTTGGCGTTCCAAGTGCGCGACGGCGCCGGCCCTAAGCAGATGTTCGCCTACGCGACCTACTTCATCCTCGTCTACGGCGTGGTGTGCTGGCTCGTGGGGCGGCGCATTCCGATTCTCGAGGCGCGCTTCAGCTGCCCCGAGCCCAAGGCCGGGCACGAGTACCGGTCGATGCTGTGCGACGACCTCAAGTTCGGGCAGCGCTCGTCGCACGTCGATCTGTCGCCGGAATTTCTCGAACTGCCGGTGATCCAGACTGTGAAGTCGCTGAAGCCGTTCCTGCGTGACGCGCCCGCGAGTTTTCTCGTCAAGTACCGCAATCCCGATTCGATTGCCGCGCGCGTGCGGCGCGCCTTGCGCGCGATGCCGATCGCCGAGTGGCCCGGCGCGGACGGGATGGCCGCCAAGCTGCGTTTTGCCGAAGCGACGATGCGTCGGCGGCTCAAGCAGGAGGGCTACACGTATCAATCGATCAAGGACGCGCTGCGCAGGGACATGGCGATCGCCGCGCTGCAGACGGGCGAGCAGACGATCGCGGACATCGCGATCGCGGTGGGATTTGCCGAGCCGAGCGCGTTTCATCGCGCGTTCAGGAAGTGGACGGGGGGGCGGCCGACCGATTATCGGCCGCAAGAGCGGGGTGCGCTGGAATCCCGGCTTGGTCCGGCGCGGCCGGCGCCAGGGCCATAGCCGCCTGGCGGTGCGCTATTTGCGCGGCGGAAGAAAGCGCGGCGGTTGCTCGCCGGTGTCGAGCGGCGCCGACAGTTTCTCCGGCACGGCCCGCCGTGTCGGCGTCGCCGCCGCCGACCGCGTAGACGGTCGCGAGCGTCGCGACGGCCGTTTCGCGCGCGGCGAACACCGGGATCAGCGAGAGGCTGATCTGCCAGTTGAAGCCGAGCGGCGTATGTCCGCTTCCTTTTGTTGCAAATCAAGTCCTGCCTAGAGCACGTCGCCCGGCACGCGCACCCATCCTTCCATCAGCACGCGGGCGCTGCGGCTCATGATGGCCTTGGTGACCGTCCATTCGCCGTCGATGCGCGCGGCTTGCGCCCCGACGCGCAGCGTGCCCGACGGATGCCCGAAGCGCACCGCATTGCGCTCGCCGCCGCCCGCGGCGAGATTCACGAGCGTGCCCGGAATGGCCGCCGCCGTGCCGATGGCGACCGCCGCTGTGCCCATCATCGCGTGATGGAGCTTGCCCATCGACATCGCGCGCACGAGCAGGTCGACGTCGGCGGCCGAAACGGGTTTGCCGCTCGATGCGACGTAATCGGCGGGCTTCGCCACGAACGCGATCTTCGGCGTGTGCTGGCGCGTCGCGATCTCGTTCAGGTCCTGGATCAAGCCCATGCGTAGCGCGCCATAAGCACGGATGGTTTCGAATTTCTGGAGGGCATCGGCATCGCTGTTGATCGCGTCTTGCAACTCGGTGCCGGTGTAGCCGATCGCCTCCGCATTGACGAAGATGGTCGGGATGCCGGCGTTGATCATCGTCGCCTTCAGTGTGCCGATGCCGGGCACGTCGAGGTCGTCGACCAAATTGCCGGTCGGGAACATCGCGCCCCCTGCGCCGTCTTCGTCAGCGGCCGGGTCCATGAACTCGAGCTGCACTTCGGCGGCGGGGAAGGTTACGCCGTCGAGCTCGAAATCGCCGGTTTCCTGCACGGCGCCATCGGTGAGCGGCACGTGCGCGACGATGGTCTTGCCGATATTCGCCTGCCAGATCCGCACCGTGGCGATGCCGTTTCGAGGGATGCGGCTCGCGTCGATCAGCCCGGAGGCGATGGCGAACGGCCCCACGGCGGCGGAGAGATTGCCGCAGTTGCCGCTCCAGTCGACAAAGGCTTTATCGATGGAGACCTGGCCGAACAGGTAGTCGACGTCGTGCCCCGGCTTGCGGCTCTTGGACACGATGACCGTCTTGCTCGTGCTCGAGCTCGCGCCGCCCATGCCGTCGATCTGCTTGCCGTACGGGTCGGGGCTGCCGATTACGCGCATGAGCAGCGCGTCGCGCGCGGCGCCCGGCACGCGCGCGGCTTCGGGCAAGTCCTGGAGGCGGAAGAACACGCCTTTGCTGGTGCCGCCGCGCATGTAAGCGGCGGCAATCTTGGTCTGCGGTACGTGGGCCATGGGGTGGATGTCCTGATGAAACGGAGACGGCGGGCGGCACTGTCGCGCCGCCCGCCGGCGATGGCTATGTACGTCCCTCGCTCAAGCCGCTTTCGACGACGATTCGAGGAAGTCCTGCGCGAAACGCTGCAGCACGCCGCCCGCCTCGTAGATCGAGACCTCCTCGGCGGTGTCGAGCCGACAGGTCATGGGCGCCTCTACGCGCTCGCCGTTCCTGCGGTGAATCACGAGCGTGAGATTGGCGCGCGGCGTGCGCTTGCCGATCACGTCGAAGGTCTCGGTGCCGTCGATGCCGAGCGTCAGGCGGTTCGTACCCGGCTTGAACTCGAGCGGCAGCACGCCCATGCCGATGAGGTTCGTGCGGTGAATGCGCTCGAACCCCTCGGCGACGATCGCCTCGGTGCCCGCGAGGCGCACGCCCTTGGCCGCCCAGTCGCGCGACGAGCCTTGGCCGTAGTCCGCCCCGGCGATGATGATGAGCGGCTGCTTGCGCTCCATGTAGGTTTCGATCGCTTCCCACATGCGCGTGACGCGGCCCTCCGGCTCGATGCGCGCGAGCGATCCCTTCTTGAGCTTGCCGTCGACGATCGCCATCTCGTTCACGAGCGTCGGGTTGGCGAAGGTTGCGCGCTGCGCGGTCAAGTGATCGCCTCGATGGGTCGCGTAGGAATTGAAGTCCTCCTCCGGCAGGCCCATTTGCGCGAGGTATTCGCCGGCGGCGCTGTCCGGGAGGATCGCGTTCGACGGCGAGAGGTGGTCGGTCGTGATGTTGTCGCCGAGCACTGCGAGGGCACGCAACCCGCGCAGCGTGCGTTCGCCCGCGAGCGCGCCTTCCCAGTAGGGTGGGCGGCGGATATAGGTGCTTTGCGCGCGCCAGTCGTAGAGCGGACTGATCGGCGCGCCGCCTTCGGCCGTCACGGCAAACATCGGCTCGTAGACCTGGCGGAACTGCTCGGGCTTGACGCTTTGCGCGACGATCGCGTCGATCTCCTCGTCGCTCGGCCAGATGTCCTTCAGGTAGACGGGCTTGCCGTCCTCGCCTGTGCCGAGCGCGTCCTGCTCGATGTCGAAGCGGATCGTGCCGGCGATCGCGTAGGCCACCACCAGCGGCGGCGACGCCAGGAACGCCTGCTTGGCGTACGGGTGGATGCGGCCGTCGAAGTTGCGGTTGCCGGAGAGCACGGCGGTCGCGTACAGGTCGCGCTCGACGATCTCCTGCTGGATCGCCGGATCGAGCGCGCCCGACATGCCGTTGCACGTCGTGCAGGCGAACGCGACGATGCCGAAGCCGAGCTGCTCGAGTTGGGGCAAGAGCTTCGCTTCCTTCAGATACAGCTCGACCGCTTTGGACCCCGGCGCGAGCGACGACTTCACCCACGGCTTGCGCGCCAGGCCGCGCGCGTTGGCGTTGCGCGCGAGCAGCCCCGCGGCGATCACGTTGCGCGGGTTGCTGGTGTTCGTGCAACTGGTGATGGCGGCGATGATGACCGCGCCGTCGGGCATCTGGCCGGGCACGTCCTCCCACTTGCCGGCGATGCCGCGCGCGGCGAGATCGGACGTCGGCAGCCGCTTGTGCGGGTTGGACGGCCCCGCCATGTTGCGCACCACGCTCGACAGATCGAAGTGCAGCACGCGCTCGTATTCGGCGTGCGCGAGCGAATCCGCCCACAGGCCGGCCGTCTTCGCATAGGTCTCGACGAGCTTCACCTGTTGATCGTCGCGGCCGGTCAGGCGCAGGTAGTCGATGGTTTGCTCGTCGATGAAGAACATCGCGGCGGTGGCGCCGTATTCGGGCGCCATGTTGGAGATCGTCGCGCGGTCGCCGAGCGTGAGGCTCGATGCGCCCCTTCCGCGGAACTCCAGATACGCGCCCACCACCTTTTCCTTGCGCAGGAATTCGGTCAGCGCGAGCACGATGTCGGTCGCGGTGATGCCGGGCTGGCGGCGCCCGGTCAGTTCCACGCCGACGATGTCGGGCAGGCGCATCCACGACGCCCGGCCTAGCATCACGTTCTCGGCTTCGAGCCCGCCCACGCCGACGGCGATCACGCCAAGCGCGTCGACGTGGGGCGTATGGCTGTCGGTGCCGACGAGCGTGTCGGGGTAGGCGACGCCGTCCACGGCATGGATCACCGGGCTCATCCGTTCCAGGTTGATCTGATGCATGATGCCGTTGCCCGGCGGAATCACGTCGACGTTCTTGAACGCCTGCTTGGTCCAGTTGATGAAGTCGAAGCGGTCGACGTTGCGGCGGTCCTCGATCGCGCGGTTCTTCGCGAACGCGTCCGGATCGAAGCCGCCGCATTCGACGGCGAGCGAATGATCGACGATCAGTTGCACCGGCACGACCGGGTTGACGAGCGCCGGATCGCCGCCTTGCGCGGCGATCGCGTCGCGCAGGCCGGCGAGATCGACGAGCGCGGTCTGGCCGAGGATGTCATGGCACACGACGCGCGCCGGAAACCATGGGAAATCGAGCTCGCGCTTGCGTTCGATGATCTGCTTGAGCGAGGCGGCGAGCGAATCGGGATCGCAGCGGCGCACGAGGTTTTCGGCGAGCACGCGCGAGGTGTAGGGCAGCGTGTCGTAGGCGCCGGGCTGGATCGCCTCGACTGCGGCGCGCGTGTCGAAGTAATCCAGCTTCGTGCCGGGCAGGGGTTTGCGATGTGCTGTATTCATGGCGTGGGGTGATACGCGAGTCGTGATCGTGAGGCGAGGGGACATGCGGGTTCGATCCCGCATTATCCCCTTTACTTTCCCGGTCAGCGCTTCTCGATTGGCATGAATTTAAGGTCTTCCGGGCCCGTGTAGTTCGCGCTCGGCCGGATGATCTTGTTGTCGATGCGCTGCTCGATGATGTGCGCAGCCCAGCCCGAGGTGCGCGAGATCACGAAGAGCGGTGTGAACATGGCCGTCGGCACGCCCATCATGTGGTACGACACGGCGCTGAACCAGTCGAGGTTCGGGAACATCTTCTTCACGTCCCACATCACCGTTTCGAGCCGCTCGGCGATATCGAAGAGCTTCAGGTTGCCCGCTTCCTTCGAGAGCTTTTTCGCCACTTCCTTGATGACCTTGTTGCGCGGGTCCGAGATCGTGTAGACCGGGTGGCCGAAGCCGATCACCACTTCCTTGTTCTCGACGCGGCGGCGGATGTCGGCTTCGGCCTCGCCGGGGGTCTGGTAGCGGGTCTGGATCTCGAACGCGGCCTCGTTCGCGCCGCCGTGCTTCGGCCCGCGCAGCGCGCCGATCGCGCCGGTGATCGCCGAGTAGAGGTCCGAGCCCGTGCCCGCGATCACGCGGCCGGTGAAGGTCGAGGCGTTGAACTCGTGCTCGGCGTACAGGATCAGCGAGGTGTGCATCGCGTCGACCCACGCCTTCGCGGGTTCCTTGCCGTGCAGCAGGTGCAGGAAATGGCCGCCGATCGAGTCGTCGTCGGTCTCCACCTCGATGCGCCGGCCGTTGTGCGAGTAGTGGTACCAGTAGAGCAGCATCGAGCCGAACGAGGCCATCAGGCGGTCGGCGATGTCGCGCGCGCCGGCGAGGCTGTGGTCGTCCTTCTCGGGCAGCACGGTGCCGAGCACCGAGACGCCGGTGCGCATCACGTCCATCGGATGCGCGGAAGCGGGCACCCATTCGAGCGCGGCCTTGACGTTCGCGGGCAGGCCGCGCAAGGCTTTGAGCTTGGTCTTGTAGGCGGTGAGCTCGGCTTGCGTCGGCAGCTTTTCGTGCACGAGCAGGTGGGCGATCTCCTCGAACTCGCAGGTGGTGGCGACGTCGAGGATGTCGTAGCCGCGGTAGTGCAGATCGTTGCCGGTGCGCCCGACCGTGCACAGCGCCGTGTTGCCCGCCGTCACGCCCGAGAGCGCGACCGATTTCTTCGGCTTGAAGCCGGG
>NZ_SWJE01000010.1 GCF_005144415.1 Trinickia terrae
CGCGCCGCCTGCGCGGCCTTCTGATGCACTGCACGTCCAAGCGACACGGCCTTCGGCCCTCCTACTCGTTCGGCCCTTCGCCACCAACCGGCTGCTACTACGGCCTCTGCTGACTTCTCGCTCCGGCTCAGCGCCGTCGCCCTTTCAGGCACGAGGCGAGATCTCCCCAGGTAAGAACGCACTCCTTCATCGCACAGCCGCCGCATTTACGCCGCTTCGCCCTGGTCACGAGAGCTTCGTGGTTCGTTGCCCGCTCGCCCTGCTCGGCAGCGCCTTCTATACGGTTCTTGTCCATCGGCTCGCGATTTACGCTCCACGCTTCCTCCCCACACCCGGTCGCCCTCATGCAGTTGCGCTTCGCTTCATTCGCCATGACCCGCTTATGGCGGGACTTGCACCCGCAGGAGATGGTATGGACGCCTCCCTCCCGAGTCGGGCCAGAGAGGCCGTAGGAAAAGCGGAGCCCTCGCTGTACCCGACGGCATCAGAGTGCCAAAGTGGTGGCGTCAACATGACCACCAAGGGTAAGGAGGGCTCGAAATGAAGACTATGACATTCGGCGTGGACTTGGCAAAGCGAGTGTTCCAGATTCATTGGGTTGATATGGAAACGGGTGAGGTCGGTCGGCGACAGGTGAAGCGGGATCAACTAGTGGCGTTCTTCGCCAATCGTGTTCCGGCGGTTATCGCCATGGAAGCCTGCGGCAGTGCGCACTACTGGGCTCGAGAGCTGGCGAACCTGGGACACGAAGTTCGGCTAATCGCGGCCCACTTCGTCAGACCTTTCGTGAAGCGCAATAAGACCGACGCTGCCGATGCACAAGCGATCTGGGAAGCTGCGCAACGCCCCGAAATGCGGTTCGTCGCGCTCAAGAGCGAGGCGCAGCAAAGCGTGCTGACGCTTCACCGTGTGCGTGAGCAGCTGGTCAAGGTGCGCACGAGCTTGGCAACGAGAGAATGAAGCCGCTAAGCGCCTCATGGGCATTCCCGGCGTCGGCCTGCTTAGCGCGACGGCGGCCGTGGCCACAATCGGCGATGTCCGCATGTTCCGCTCGGCACGGGAGTTTGCCGCATACCTCGGCCTGGTGCCGCGACAGAGCGGCACGGGCGGGCGGGTGAAGCTGCTAGGCATCAGCAAGCACGGCGATGTTTATATGCGCACCTTGCTGATTCACGGCGCGCGCTCCGTTCTCACGTGCAGCCGACATTTGAGCGAAACCCTGCAACGACTGCTGGCGCGACGACCGTTCAACGTAGCGGTGGTGGCACTGGCCAACAAAATCGCGCGCACGATTTGGGCACTGCTTGCCCACTATCGCGTGTACGACTCCGGCTATGTGGCACGAGCCGCGCAGAGGTTCAACTGACTCAAGGAGATGGATCGCCGATAGGTTGCGCAGGTTGATGTACGTGTGATGGCAAAACAGGTCCGACCGTGGGGAAGCAAGCCTGGATGGGCGCCGGTCCTTCGAGGACTCTCAGGAGATGAGGCCTTCCCCAGCGAATTCCATCAGGGCCAGCGGACCTCTGTCCGCACCGTAGGCCGGATATAAGTCTGCAGCCTGATCCTGTCCGCAGCACACGAATGTCACCTGGCAAACCGGGAGGCGTCCATATAAGTGCGCCCATGCTGGGCGCACAAAACAAAGCCCCGCAAATGCGGGGCTTTGTTCATTGGAGACGCGCTCGAATCAGGTGCCGCTGCCACCAGCATCCGCGCTGGTGATACGGTCGGCACCACCGTTATCGAGCCACTTCCGCACGCGCGTCGCGTCAGCAAACCGCGAGTACTTGCCTGACGAATCGAGCAGCACCATGACGACCGGCCGGTTATCGATCGTGGCCTGCATCACGAGACACTCCCCCGCTTCGTTAATGAAGCCGGTCTTTTGCAGACCGATATCCCAAGTCGGATTGCGCACCAGCGCATTCGTGCTTCGGTAGGCAAGCGTGCGCTTGCCGGTGAAGACGTCATAGCTCTCGTCGGTCGAGAACTTGCGGATCAGCGGATATTGATACGCCGCGTTGACCATCTTCACGAGATCACGTGCGCTCGACACGTTCTGGCTCGTCAAGCCGGTCGGGTTCTCGAAGTGCGTGTCGTTCATGCCGAGCTGCTTGGCCTTTGCGTTCATCGCTTGCAGGAAGGCCGGACGCCCCCCCGGGTAATAGCGCGACAACGCCGCGGCAGCGCGGTTTTCCGACGCCATCAAGGCGATATGCAGCATATCCTCGCGCGAAAGCGCCGAGCCGACCGACAGACGCGAGCCAGTATTCTTCTCATAGTCGCGGTCTTCGTCCGTGACTTCGACCTGATCGGTCAGCGGCAGCTTCGAATCCAGCACAACCATCGCGGTCATCAACTTCGTGATCGACGCGATCGGCACGACGGCTTGGGAGTTCTTGTCGAACAGGGATTCACCCGTGTTCTGGTCAACCACGTAGGCAACGCTGGAGCGCAACGCGAGGGCGTCAGGCGTGTCGTGCAGGCCGAACACTTGCCCTGCCGACGGCGGACGCGGCGCAAACGCCACTTTGTGCACCGCCGTGCGGTGACCGTGCGCGTTGATCATGTACGACACGCGCTTGCGTTTCGATTCGACTCGGGCTGGCGTCTGATCGTCCTGAGCCGACGCCGTTTTCGCGACTTTCGACGATTTTCGCGTGGTTTCCGCGGAGACCTTCTTCTTGTGCAACTTGGCCGGTTTCGACGGCGCGGCCGTCGCGGCGTCCGCAGACTCGGCGGATGCGGCCAGGGCATTGACCGGCGCGGCGAGCGCCGCGGCCATGAGCATCGACGTGGCGACCGACATCGCGGTGCTGAGCGCCACGCCTTGCATCACTTTGATCGACGAAAACATTTCGGTTTTCATTGGTGTTCTGAATAAAGCAGGCGAGAGTTTTCTCGCCAGTGTAGTAAAGCTACAAAAAATAAGCAATATTAAGCACTTATCGAGTGTCCTTAAACCGACTTATTAGAACCGATTGTAAAAAACCAATAAGTACCGCATAAGCAATCGAAAAAATCCATCGCCCGGGTGCACCAGCACCTGCCGGTACCGGCGCAGGCCTATCCTGACCTGTTTCGGTACGTAACCGACATCGGCTGCGCCTCACCGATATGACTAATCAGCATATCGGCAATGCCAACACGAACTTGAGCGGGGGAAAACACGGATCGCGCCGATGGTACAACGAACTGCTGGATTGCGAAGTCCGCCGAACGGCATCCCGTGCCAAAGATCAAGCGCCTGTTGCGATTCCTAGGACGCGCGCTTTCGACCGGGATGTTTTCTTAACGTTCAATGTCAATCTTCGGTTTACGCCCCAAATTCGCCCGCCACAATCGGATCTTCATCCGCCAAAGCTGCTCCATCGCAGGGCAGCATCGATGTCAAACGCGTGAAACAACCCATTCCGCATAGGGATAACGTATTGTTTTCTCGATAATTTCTCGGCATTGTGCGTCGCACAAAATATGCTTGACATTTGTGCATGCCATCCTAAAATGGGAACCATTGTTGCGACGCACAATGCATCGGCGCCGCCAGTGGTTCCCCCCCTTTTGTTTGGCTGTTAACCCATCGGTCCGCGCTAGACGGATCGAATTCCAGGAGCGTAAACATGACTCTGCTGACCCCTGAGCAATTTGCCGCGGCACAGAAAGCCAACCTCGAAGCCCTCTTCGGCCTCACGAACAAGGCGTTCGAAGGCGTTGAGAAGCTGGTTGAACTGAACCTGCAAGTCGTGAAATCGACGCTCGCGGAAAGCCAGGAAAATGCACAACGCGCGCTGTCGGTGAAAGACGCGCAAGAACTGCTCGCGCTGCAAGCCAGCCTGTCGCAACCGGTGGCTGAAAAGGTCCTGGCGTATGGCCGTCACCTGTATGAAATCGCCTCGGCCACGCAAGCCGAGTTCGCACGCGTTGCCGAAGCGCAATACGAAGAGCAGAACCGCAAGGTCCAGGCGCTCGTCGAGAACGTCGCGAAGAACGCACCGGCCGGTTCGGAAACCGCTGTCGCCGTGATGAAGTCGGCCATCACCGCCGCCAACACCACGTACGAAACGGTTCACAAGGCAACGAAGCAAGCCGTCGAAATCGCCGAAAGCAACTTCAACGCCGCCGCCACGGCTGCGACGAAGGCTGCTCAGCAAGCCGCTTCGCAAGCTTCGCGCGCTGCGAAGAAGCCGGCTGCTTAAATCTGCCAACGAGTTGCAAGTGAACGCCTGCGGCACGCGCCGCAAGCGTTCCTGCCCAGTATCGTAAGCAACAGTGCGGTTCAGCCAGCGCCGATAGCGCGGCGGGGTCGCCCAGAGCCCCGATACGGCAAGCAGCGTATCGTTATCCCGGCCTGTGAGCCGGGATTTTTTTCGCCTGGCGGTTTCTGTTCATCGCATTGCGATCGCAATTGCACTCGGATCGCCCGTGCCGAAAACGAAACGGCGCGCCCATCCCTGGGCGCGCCGTTTTCGTTCCGCTATCCAGCCAGCTGCGGATGCCGTGGCTTACTTCTTTCTCTGCGGCGGCAAGTCGATGCAGACGCCTTCGTACAACTCCGCCGCCATCCCGATCGATTCGCCGAGCGTCGGGTGCGGGTGAATCGTCTTGCCGATATCGGTTGCGTCCGCACCCATCTCGATCGCGAGGCACACTTCGCTGATCAGGTCGCCCGCATTCAGGCCGACAATGCCGCCGCCGATCACGCGATGCGTCTCCTCGTCGAAGATCAGCTTCGTGAAGCCCTCATCGCGACCATTGGCGATCGCGCGGCCCGACGCCGCCCACGGGAACACCGCCTTGCCGTACTTGATGCCTTCGGCCTTGCACTGCTCCTCGGTCTTGCCGGCCCAGGCGACTTCCGGATCGGTGTAGGCCACCGACGGAATCTGCATCGCATCGAAGTACGCCTTCTCGCCATGCGCGGCTTCCGCGGCGACGTGCGCTTCATGCACGGCCTTGTGCGCGAGCATCGGCTGACCGACGATATCGCCGATCGCGAAGATATGCGGCACGTTCGTGCGCATCTGCTTGTCGACTTCGATGAAGCCGCGGTCGGTCACGGCCACGCCTGCCTTCTCGGCGCCGATCTTCTTGCCGTTCGGGCTGCGGCCCACGGCCACCAGCACGAGGTCGTAGCGCTGCGGCTCGGCCGGCGCCTTCTCGCCCTCGAACGACACGTAGATGCCGTCCGGCTTCGCCTCGGCCGCGGTGGTCTTGGTCTTGAGCATGATGTTGGCGAAGTGCTTGCCGCTGTACTTCTGCCACACCTTCACGAGATCGCGGTCCGCGCCCAGCATCAGGCCGTCGAGCATTTCGACGACGTCGATCTGCGCGCCGAGCGTCGCATAGACCGTCGCCATTTCGAGGCCGATGATGCCGCCGCCGATCACGAGCATGCGCTGCGGAATCTGGCGCAGTTCGAGCGCGCCCGTCGAATCGACGACACGCGGATCTTCGGGAATGAACGGCAGCTTCACCGCTTGCGAGCCGGCCGCAATGATCGCCTGCTTGAACTTGACGACCTTCTTGCCGCCCTCGCCCTGCACTTCCATGTGATGCGGATCGAGGAACGAGCCCACGCCCGTCACCACCTCGACCTTGCGCGCCTTCGCCATGCCGGCGAGACCGCCGGTCAGCTTCTTGACGACGCCGGCCTTGAAGGCGCGCAGCTTATCGAGATCGACCTTCGGCTCGCCGAACGTGATGCCGTGTGCAGCCAAACCCTTGACCTCATCCATGAGGAGTGCTGTATGCAGCAACGCCTTCGACGGAATGCAACCGACGTTCAAGCAGACGCCGCCGAGCGTCGAATAGCGCTCGACGAGCACCGTCTTCATACCGAGATCGGCGGAGCGGAACGCAGCCGCGTAGCCGCCGGGGCCTGCGCCGAGCACGAGCACGTCGCATTCGATATCGGCCGAGCCGCCGAAGCTGCCGGCTTGAGGCGCTGGCGCGGCCGGCTCGGGAGCCGCCGGCGCAGGCGCTGCTGCGGCGGGCGCGGCAGCGGGCTTCGCGGGCGCAGCGGCTGCGCCGGCTTCGACGATGGCGACGACGGTGCCCTGAGAGACCTTGTCGCCGACTTTGATCTTGACTTCCTTGACGGTGCCGGCGGTATCGCTCGGCACTTCCATCGACGCCTTGTCCGACTCGAGGGTGAGGAGCGACTGCTCCTTCTCGATGACGTCACCGGGCTTGATGTTGACTTCGATGACATCGACATCCTTGAAATCGCCGATGTCCGGCACCTTCACTTCGACGAGACTCATTAACGTCCCCTTCTCTTATTGACCGCGTTGACTAGAAGCGCCGCGCAAAAACCATGGAACCCAGGACCACAAAGCTGGCGACGACAAAGGCAGAACCCCCTTTGCCGTCCGCCGAAGGACGCGCCTTGCTTTTGCCTACTTTTCTTTGGAAGACGCCCCGAAGGAAGTCCACTTGGTGGGCAAAGAAAAGTAGGTGCTGCCCCGCACAGGGGCAAAGCTTGCGGACCGACGTGAAATCAGGTTCCACGACGGACGTGGATCACCGAAACCCAAGAAACCCACGCCCCCGCGACGGCACTAATATCAAAGAATCACTCGCCGGAAATCGGCAAGCAGCCCGCCCAGATACGCATTGAAGCGCGCAGCTTCAGCCCCGTCGATAACGCGATGGTCATACGACAGCGACATCGGCAACGTGAGCTTGGGCACGAACTGCTTCCCATCCCACACCGGCTTCATCGCGCTACGCGACAACCCGAGAATCGCCACCTCCGGCGCATTGATGATCGGCGTGAAATGCGTGCCGCCAATGCCGCCGAGCGACGAAATCGAGAAGCAGCCGCCTTGCATCTGATCCGGCTTGAGCTTGCCGTCGCGCGCGAGCTTGGAAAGCTCGGTCATTTCCTTGGCGATCTCGATCAAGCCCTTCTTGTCCGCATCGCGGATCACGGGCACAACGAGACCATTCGGCGTATCGGCCGCAAAGCCGACGTGGTAGTACTGCTTGAAGACGAGGTTGTCGCCGTCGAGGCTCGCGTTGAAGGTCGGGAACTTCTTGAGCGCCGACACCACAGCCTTGATGACGAACGCGAGCATCGTGATCTTCACGCCCGCCTTCTCGTTTTCCTTGTTGAGCTGCACGCGCAGCGCTTCGAGCTCGGTGATGTCCGCTTCGTCGTTGTTCGTGACGTGCGGGATCATCACCCAGTTGCGATGCAGGTTCGCGCCGGAAATCTTCTTGATGCGCGAAAGCGGCTTCGGCTCGACGGGACCGAACTTCGTGAAGTCGACCTTCGGCCACGGCAGCAGGTTCAGCTCGCCGCCGCCCGCAGCTGGAGCCGCTGCCGCGGCAGCCGGCGCGCGCTGGCCCGTCATCACGCCCTTCACGAACGCGGTGACGTCCTCTTGCGTGATGCGGCCCTTCGGACCCGTGCCTTGCACCAGCGAAACATCGACGCCCAGCTCGCGCGCGAACTTGCGCACGGACGGCGACGCATGGCTCGGCTTGCGCTCGCCGCCGACGCCCGGCGGGATGACCGGCGCCTGCGCCAGCGCGGACGCCGGTGCGGCTGCGCGCTGCGGCGCGGCGGCCGGCTGCGGCTCGTCCATCGGATGCTCGACGTGCTTGGCCGGAGCCGGAGCCGGCGCTGCGGCAGCGCTCGCGCCTTCGGCTGCGAGCAGCACGATCACGGTGCCTTCGGACACCGCATCGCCCACCTTCACCTTGATCTCTTTGACGACACCCGAGGCCGGGCTCGGCACGTCCATCGTGGCCTTGTCGGATTCGAGCGTGACGAGCGACTGCTCCTTCTCGACGCGATCGCCGACCTTCACCGCGATCTCGATGACGGGCACATCCTTGTAGTCGCCGATATCCGGAACCTTCACTTCCTGCACGCCGCCACCGCTCGCCGCAGCGGCCGGCGCGGGAGCGGAAGCCGGCGCCGGTGCGCTCGGCGCAGCCGCCGCGCCATTGGCTTGCGCAGCAGCAGGCTTCGCAGCTTCCACCGCGGCGCCGCCTTCCAGCAGGATGATCAGCGTGCCTTCCGACACCGGATCGCCCTGCTTCACCTTGACTTCCTTGACCGTGCCGGCGGCCGGGCTCGGCACGTCCATCGTCGCCTTGTCGGATTCCAGCGTGACGAGGGACTGCTCTTTTTCGACGGTATCACCCGCCTTCACCAGCACCTCGATAACAGGGATGTCCTTGTAATCGCCGATGTCGGGTACTTTGACTTCGATCGCTTGACTCATTTGTTAGTGTCTCCTGGGCCGCACGCGCGCCTCCGCTTCATCGAAGGAAAGCGCGCATGCCGGCATCACGCGGACGATGCCTTAGACGGTCATCGGGTTGGGTTTGGCGGGATCGAGGTTGTACTTCGCAATCGCGTCGGCGACGATCTTGCGATCGATCGTGCCTTCGTCCGCGAGCGCGTTCAGTGCAGCGACCGTGACCCAGTAACGGTCGACCTCGAAGAAGTGACGCAGCCGCTCACGCGTATCCGAGCGGCCGAAGCCGTCGGTGCCGAGCACGACGAAGCGTTGCGGCACGTGGGCGCGGATCTGGTCCGCGAGCGCGCGCACGTAGTCGGTCGACGCGATCACGGGGCCCTTCGCATCCTTCAGCAGCTTCTCGACGTGCGATTGCTTGCGCGGCTCGGCCGGATGCAGCAGGTTCCAGCGATCGACCGCCTGGCCTTCGCGCGCGAGCTCGGTGAAGCTCGGCACGCTCCAGAGATCGGCGGCGACGCCCCAGTCGTTCTTCAGCAGGTCGGCGGCGGCGATCACTTCGTTGAAGATCGTGCCCGCGCCCATCAGCTGCACGCGCGGCGCCTTGGCGTCGGCGTCGGCCTTCTTGAACGAGTACATGCCCTTGATGATGTCGGCCGCCACGTGCTCGCCCTGCGGGATCGCCGGGTGCTCGTAGTTCTCGTTCATCACCGTGACGTAGTAATACACGTCCTCCTGCTCCTGCACCATGCGGCGCAGGCCGTCTTGCATGATCACAGCAAGTTCGTAGCCGAACGTCGGGTCGTAGCTCACGCAGTTCGGCACCGATGCCGCCCACAGCAGCGAGTGGCCGTCTTCGTGCTGCAGGCCTTCGCCGTTGAGCGTCGTGCGGCCCGCGGTGCCGCCCAGCAGGAAGCCGCGCGAGCGCATGTCGCCCGCGGCCCACGCCAGGTCGCCGATGCGCTGGAAGCCGAACATCGAGTAGAAGATGTAGAACGGAATCATGATCTCGCCGTGCGTCGAATACGACGTCGCGGCTGCGATCCAATCGCACATGCCGCCGGCTTCATTGATCCCTTCCTGCAGAATCTGGCCGGTTTCCGATTCTCTGTAGAACATCAGCTGGTCGGAATCTTCCGGCACGTACTTCTGGCCGTCCTGATTCCAGATGCCGATCTGACGGAAGAGGCCTTCCATGCCGAACGTACGCGACTCGTCCGGCACGATCGGCACGACGCGCTTGCCGAGCGCCTTGTCCTTCAGGAGGATGTTGAGGATCCGCACGAACGCCATCGTCGTCGAGATCTCGCGGCCTTCGCCCGTGCCCTTCAAGAGCGGCTCGAACGCATCCAGGCCCGGCACCGGCAGCGATTCCGCCTTCTCGCGGCGCGCCGGCAGATAGCCGCCCAGCTCCTGGCGGCGGGCGCGCATGTATTCGAGTTCCTTCGAGCCTTCCTCGAACTTGACGTACGGCACGTCGACGATGGCTTCGTCGGAGATCGGCAAGCGGAACTGGTCGCGGAATTTCTTCAACTGCTCGACCGGCAGCTTCTTCTGCTGGTGAGTGATGTTCATCGCCTGGCCGGATTCGCCCATGCCGTAGCCCTTGATCGTCTTCGCGAGGATCACGGTCGGCTGGCCCTTGGCCTCGGTCGCCGCCTTGAACGCCGCGTAGATCTTGTGCGGATCATGGCCGCCGCGGTTCAGGTCCCAGATGTCGTCGTCGGACCAGTCGGCGACGAGCGCCTTCAGCTCCGGCGAGTTGAAGAAGTGCTCGCGCACGTACGCGCCCGACTCCGACTTGTAGGTCTGGTATTCGCCGTCGACGACTTCCATCATCCGGCGCATCAGCACGCCCGATTTGTCGCGGGCGAAGAGCGCATCCCAGCGGCTGCCCCAGATCACCTTGATCACGTTCCAGCCGGCGCCACGGAACTCGCTTTCGAGCTCCTGGATGATCTTGCCGTTGCCGCGCACCGGGCCGTCGAGGCGCTGCAGGTTGCAGTTGATGACGAACACGAGGTTTTCCAGGCGCTCGCGGCCGGCCATGCCGATCGCGCCGAGCGATTCCGGCTCGTCCGTTTCGCCGTCGCCGAGGAACGCCCAGACCTTGCGGCCTTCCGTCTTCGCGATGCCGCGCGCCTGCAGGTACTTCATGAAGCGCGCCTGATAGATCGCCATGATCGGGCCGAGACCCATCGACACGGTCGGGAACTGCCAGAAGTCCGGCATCAGCCACGGGTGCGGATACGACGAAATGCCCTCGCCGCCCACTTCCTGGCGGAAGTTGTCGAGCTGCTTCTCGGTCAGGCGGCCGAGCAGGAACGCGCGCGAGTAGACGCCCGGCGACGAGTGGCCCTGCACGAACACGAGGTCGCCGCCGTGCCCGTTCTTGTCCTCGGACGGCGCGTGCCAGAAGTGATTGAAGCCGACGTCGTAGAGCGTGGCCGCCGACGCGAACGACGAGATGTGGCCGCCGACGTTCGTATGCTTGCCCGCGCGCACCACCATCGCGATGGCGTTCCAGCGCGTGTAGGAGCGGATGCGGTGTTCGATGTCCTGGTCGCCGGGGATGCGGGCCTGGCTCGCGACCGGGATCGTATTGATGTAGGGGGTGTTGGCCGAGAACGGGAGGTGTTCGCCGTGCACGCGGGCGAATTCGATTTGCTTCTCGATCAGGTAGTGCGCGCGGTCGGGCCCGACAGCAGAAATCACGCCATCGAGGGCTTCAAGCCACTCGCCCGTCTCCTGGGGATCGTCGTCTTTGTCGGCGGCGACATATTTCATCACTTCGTCGGGTACAGCGGACATTCTCGTCTCCTGATTTAGAGAATTCACTTCGAACACACGACGCGGGCCGGGACCGGCCGCGGCAGCTTTTGCGCGATTGTAATGAGCCGAACACCGCCAGCGCAACAAAATTTTCAAATTACGAGATCGATTCCCATAATACGAAATATTGCTGCGCTGCACATCGAATGAGCGCCAAAATCGCGGTTATGCGGGCCAAATTATCGAGATTAGCCCCGGTTCGCCGTCCTTTTACGCCATTTGCGCATGACACGCTGCGCTACAATGCGAGCCATGTTGACCGAACGGCTTTTCTCTCGCTCGGCGCGGCCGTCCCGCTCCCGGGCGGACGCCTCGCCGTCCCGCTGGCACCACGGACCATGGTGGTCGAACTCCTATTTGCTCACGCCGCTCCTGTCGATCCTGGTGTTCCTGGTCGTCATGAGCCTGATTCTCTGGAGCCTCAACCGGCGCGAGCAGCAGCAGCAGGAAGACACCTTATACCGCAACGTCGCCTGGGCCCAGCAGCAGATCCGCCTGTCGATGACGGGCGCACAGGAGCAGCTCCAGGCGCTCTCGCGCGACCTCGCCGCGGGCCACGCCGATCCCCATTCGTTCCTGGTGTCGACGACCGACATCATGCAGGGCCATCCGGAGATCCTCTACCTGAACTGGTACACCAACGAGGACGTGGCGCGCTGGCCGAACAATCCGCTGCCGATGCTCGGACAGCGCCTCGCGCGCCCCAACGACGCGCAGATGGAGGAAGCCGTCAAGGCGGCCTTCAACGAAGCGAGGAGCACGCGCCGCCAGGTCTACTCGCCGCTCATCTACGACGATCTCGGCAACGGCTATCTGACGCTGCAGACGCCGGTCTACCGCGACCGCGAGTTTCTCGGCACGGTCGCCGCGGTGTTCTCGATCGAAGGGATCCTGAAGCACGACATCCCGCCCGAGCTATCGGCGAAGTACAAGATCTCGATCACAGACGCCAACAACCGCGAGCTCGCCACCACCTCGACGCGCCCGCGCCTGCCGCGCGACGTCTACTACGACCTGCCGCTCGACCCGCCCGGCCACGGAGTGACGGTGCGCGTCTACTCGTTCCCGCAGATCACCAACTTCACGAACAACACGCTCGTCTGGCTCGTCGCCGGGCTGTCGTGCTTCGTGCTGTGGAGCCTGTGGAGCCTCTGGAAGCACACACGTCAGCGCTTCGAAGCGCAGCAGGCGCTCTACGCCGAGGCGTTCTTCCGGCGCGCGATGGAGAACTCCGTGCTGATCGGCATGCGCGTGCTCGACATGCACGGCCGCATCACTCACGTGAACCCGGCGTTCTGCCGCATGACGGGCTGGGACGAGAGCGATCTCGTCGGCAAGACCGCGCCCTTCCCTTACTGGCCGCGCGATTCGTATCCGGAGATGCAGCGCCAGCTCGACATGACGCTGCGCGGCAAGGCACCGTCGTCGGGGTTCGAGCTGCGCGTGCGGCGCAAGGACGGTTCGCTCTTTCACGCACGTCTCTACGTCTCGCCGCTCATCGACAGCTCCGGCCGCCAGACCGGCTGGATGTCGTCGATGACCGACATCACCGAGCCGAAGCGCGCGCGCGAAGAGCTCGCCGCCGCGCACGAGCGCTTCACGACCGTGCTCGAAAGCCTCGACGCGGCTGTTTCAGTGCTCGCCGCCGACGAAGCCGAGCTGCTGTTCGCGAACCGCTACTACCGCCACTTGTTCGGCATCCGACCCGACGGGCACCTCGAACTCGCGGGCGGCAGCTTCGACACGGCGCAGGCGTCGTCCGATTCGATCGACATGGTCGATGCCTACGCGGGCCTGCCCGCCGCCGCGCTCACCGAGAGCACCGCCGACGCGCGCGAGGTCTACATCCACGGCATCCAGAAGTGGTTCGAAGTGCGCCGACAGTACATCCAATGGGTCGACGGCCACCTCGCGCAGATGCAGATCGCGACCGACATCACCTCGCGCAAGCAGGCGCAGGAGCTCGCGCGCCAGCAGGAAGAGAAGCTCCAATTCACGAGCCGCCTGATGACGATGGGCGAGATGGCGTCGTCGCTCGCGCACGAGCTGAACCAGCCGCTCGCCGCGATCAACAACTATTGCTCGGGCACGGTCGCGCTCGTGAAGTCGGGCCGCTCGAACTCCGACAACCTGCTGCCCGTGCTCGAAAAGACCGCGCAGCAGGCCGTGCGCGCGGGCATGATCATCAAGCGCATCCGCGAGTTCGTGAAGCGCAGCGAGCCCAAGCGCCAGGCCGCGCGCGTCGCCGACATCGTCGCCGATGCGGTCGGCCTCGCCGAGATCGAAGCTCGCAAACGTAAGATCCGCATCATTACCGAGATGCGCTCGCGCCTGCCCGTCATCTACGTCGACCCGGTACTGATCGAACAGGTGCTCGTCAACCTGCTCAAGAATGCCGCCGAGGCGATGCACGAGGCGCGCCCGAACGCGGTCGATCCGGTGATCCGCGTCGTGGTGCGGATCGATGCCGGCTTCGTCTGCATCAGCGTCGTCGACCAGGGCCCAGGCGTCGACGAAGCCGCCACCGAGCGCCTCTTCGAGCCGTTCTACAGCACCAAGTCCGACGGCATGGGCATGGGGCTGAACATCTGCCGTTCCATCATCGAGTCGCACCGCGGCCGTCTGTGGGTGGTCAACAACGTCGAGGCTGACGGCCACATCACGGGCGCCACGTTCCACTGCAGTCTTCCCATTGGCGAGCCTCGCGACCTGAGCAACGGCGGGTCCGAGGCGCCGAGAACACAAACCGTTACGGGAGAGCTATGAATAGCCCAGTCACCACTCAAGAAACTGTCTTTGTCGTCGACGATGACGAGGCCGTGCGCGATTCGCTGCGCTGGCTCTTGGAGGCAAACGGCTATCGGGTGCAGTGCTTTTCGAGCGCCGAACAGTTCCTCGACGCCTACCAGCCCGCGCAGCAAGCCGCCCAGATCGCCTGCCTGATCCTCGACGTGCGGATGTCCGGCATGAGCGGCCTCGAGTTGCAGGAGCGCCTGATCGCGGAAAACGCGACGCTGCCGATCATCTTCGTGACGGGCCACGGCGACGTGCCGATGGCCGTGTCGACGATGAAAAAAGGCGCGATGGACTTTATCGAAAAACCGTTCGACGAGGCCGAATTGCGCAAGCTTGTCGAGCGGATGCTCGACAAGGCCCGCAGCGAGAGCAGCAGCGTCGCGCAGCAGCGCGCCGCCGCCGAGCGCCTGGGCAAGCTGACTGCGCGCGAGCATCAGGTGCTCGAGCGGATCATCGCGGGGCGCCTGAACAAGCAGATCGCGGACGATCTCGGCATCAGCATCAAGACCGTCGAGGCGCATCGCGCGAACATCATGGAAAAGCTCAACGTCAACACGGTCGCCGACCTGTTGCGGCTCGCGCTGTCGAACAAGCCGCAGCAAGCGCAGTAAGACCCGCAGCAAGACCGATTGCACGTTGCGCTCGCGCCCGGGGGGACTGCCGCTCCCTTTCCGGGCGCAATTGCATTTCCGCCTCCGCATCGCATTTCTGTTTTTTCTATTCGCTACACCACCATGACAGCCCAACTGATCGACGGCAACGCCCTCTCCAAGACCCTCCGCGCCGAAGTCGCGACGCGCGCCGCCGCGCTTGCCGCGCGCGGCCATCAACCGGGCCTCGCCGTCGTGCTGGTCGGCGACAATCCGGCCAGCGAAGTCTATGTGCGCAACAAGGTGAAGGCGTGCGAGGACAACGGCATCTTCTCGTCCTACGACCGCTATCCGGCGACGCTTTCCGAAGCCGACCTGCTGGCGCGCATCGACGAGCTGAACCGCGATCCGAAGATCCACGGCATCCTCGTGCAGCTGCCGCTGCCGAAACACATCGACAGCCACGAGGTGATCGAGGCGATCGCGCCGGAAAAGGACGTCGACGGTTTTCACGTCGCCAACGCGGGCGCGCTCTTGACCGGCAAGCCACTCTTTCGCCCCTGCACGCCGTACGGCGTGATGAAGATGTTCGAGGCGTACGGCATCGACCTGAAGGGTGCGAACGCCGTCGTGATCGGCCGCTCGAACATCGTCGGCAAGCCGATGGCGCTCCTGCTGCTCGAAGCGGGCGCAACGGTCACGATCTGCCACAGCAAGACGCGCGACATCGCCGCGCACACGCGCAACGCCGATGTGGTCGTCGCCGCGACGGGCCTGCGCAATATCGTCACCGCCGAGATGGTGAAGCCGGGCGCGGCCGTGATCGACGTCGGCATGAATCGCGACGAAGCCGGCAAGCTCTGCGGCGATGTCGACTTCGCGGGCGTGAAGGAAGTCTCGGGCTTCATTACGCCGGTGCCGGGCGGCGTCGGTCCGATGACGATCACGATGCTGCTCGTGAACACGATCGAGGCGGCGGAGCGCGCGGCGGGCCTCTCCGCGTAAGCGCTCGCGGGAGCCGGGCCTATGCCGTTCGGCCGGCTTATCGGGCCGTGTCATACGGCCCGATAATCGGCGCGGTAGAAAGTATCGATTGGAATTGGCCCGCCCTGCCCCAATAATGACGATGTCGGGCGCGCGGCGCCCTCGTCATCCAGCCAGACAGGAAGCTCCATGTCATCCAACACCCTCCCGCAGCAAGACAATCCCCTCCTCGATTTCTCCGACCTGCCGCGCTTCGGCGAGATCCGGCCCGCGCATGTGACGCCCGCGCTCGATGTGCTGCTCGCCGCCGCGCAGGCTGCGGTCGACCGCGCGAGCGCGCCGGATACGCCCGCGAGCTGGGCCGATATCGTCGAGCCGGTCGAGCAGGCGACCGAGCCGCTGTCGCGCGCGTGGGGCATCACGGGCCACCTGAACGCGGTCGCCGATACGCCCGAGCTGCGCGCCGCGTACGGCGAGAACCTGCAGCGCGTGACCGAGTTCTGGTCGAGCGTCGGGCAGAATCTCGCGCTCTACGAGAAATACAAGGCGATCGCCGCGAGCGCCGAGTTCGCGACGCTCACCGCCGAGCGCAAGAAGATCCTCGAAAACGCGCTGCGCGATTTCCGCCTCTCGGGCGCCGAGCTGCCGGAAGACCAGAAGCCGCGCTTCGCCGAATTGCAGGAGCAGCAGGCCGCCCTCTCCAAGGCGTTCTCCGATCACGTGCTCGACGCGACCAACGCCTACGCCTACATCGCAACCACCGAAGCCGAGCTCGCCGGCCTGCCCGACGACGTCGTCGAAGCCGCGCGCGAGGCTGCGCAGCGCGACGGCAAGGCAGGCTGGAAATTCACGCTGCACTTCCCGTCCTACTTCCCGGTGATGCAGTACGCAGAGAATCGCGCGATGCGCGAGGCGATGTACCGCGCTTACGTGACGCGCGCCTCGGAGCTGGGCGCGCTCTACGGCAACGGCAATGCCGACTGGGACAACACCGCGAATCTCGCCGAGCAGTTGAAGCTGCGCCGCGAAGAAGCGCAGATGCTCGGCTACCGGAACTTCGGCGAAGTCTCGCTCGCGCCGAAGATGGCCGAATCGCCGGCGCAGGTCGTCGCATTCCTCGAAGACCTTGCCACGCGCGCGCGCCCGTACGGTGAGCAGGACTGGAAGGAGCTGCGCGAGTTCGCGGCCGCGGAGTTCGGCATGGCCGAGATGCAGCCGTGGGATGTCGCGTTCGCCGGCGAGCGCCTGCGCCAGAAGCGCTATTCGTTCTCCGAGAACGAGGTCAAGCAATACTTCCCCGAAGACGCCGTGCTCAAGGGCCTGTTCAAGGTCACGGAGACGCTCTTCGGCGTCGGCATCCGCCGCGACGAAGCTGCCACGTGGCATCCCGACGTGCGCTTCTTCCGTGTCGAGAACAAGGACGGCTCCCTCGTCGCGCAGTTCTATCTCGACCTGTACGCGCGCGAAGGCAAGCGCGGCGGCGCGTGGATGGACGACGCCCGCTCGCGCCACAAGCGCACCCAGGGCGGCGTGCAGACGCCGGTCGCCTACCTGACCTGCAACTTCTCCGCGCCCGTCGGCGGCAAGCCCGCCTGCTTCACGCACGACGAAGTCATCACGCTCTTCCACGAGTTCGGCCACGGCCTGCATCACATGCTCACGCGCGTCGATGAACTCGGCGTTTCGGGCATCAACGGCGTCGAATGGGATGCAGTCGAATTGCCGTCGCAGTTCATGGAGAACTTTTGCTGGGAGTGGGACGTGCTGACCGACATGTCCTCGCATGTCGAGACCGGCGCGACGCTGCCGCGCGCGCTCTTCGACAAGATGCTTGCCGCGAAGAACTTCCAGAGCGGCCTCGGCACGCTACGGCAGATCGTGTTCTCGATGTTCGACATGATCCTGCACGTCGATTTCGATCCGGCCGCGCAGAAGAGCGCGAACGATCTCGCGCGCGAGATCAACGCGCGCTTCCACGTCATTCCGCAGGCGTCGTTCTCGCGCTGGCCGAACACGTTCAGCCATATCTTCGCGGGCGGCTATGCGGCGGGCTATTACAGCTACAAGTGGGCGGAAGTGCTGTCCGCCGACGCGTACGCCGCGTTCGAAGAAGCCGCCAAGGCGGCAAACGGAAGCGTGCTCGATGCGGCGACCGGCACGCGCTACCGCCACGAGATTCTCGAAGTGGGCGGCAGCCGGCCCGCGATGGAATCGTTCAAGGCGTTCCGCGGACGCGAGCCGCAGATCGATGCGCTGCTGCGTCACAGCGGGATGTCGGCCACGACGGCGCACTGAACGCGCGCGGCCTGTTCACGTTGACGGGTTGCGCGCCGCGCATTTTTTCGAAGCGAGAATGAACCGGCGACCGCACGCCACGTGCAGTCGCCGGTTTTCTTTTTGCTGATTTCCACCGATTCGCGTCGCGGCCCGCCGCTCAGCGATACAGCTTGAAGTCGACCTCCGCGGGCCGGCCTTCGAGCGACAGCGAAGCGCGCGCCGCGGGCGAACGCGCGATCACCTTGCCGCGCCTCACCACTGCCAGACGCGCCGCGCGCAAGCGGATCGCCTCGATCGGATCGCGCGCATCGAGCACCACGCAGTCGGCATGGCAGCCAGGCGCAATCCCATACCCTTCGAGACCGAGGATCTTCGCGGCGTTGACCGTCACGGCGTCGAACGACGCGCGCATCGCGTCGACGCCCGTCATCTGCGCGACGTGCAGCCCCATATGCGCGACCTCGAGCATGTCGCCCGAGCCGAGGCTGTACCACGGGTCCATCACGCAATCGTGCCCGAAGGCGACGTTGATGCCCGCCGCCAGCATCTCCGGCACACGCGTCATGCCGCGCCGCTTCGGATAGGTATCCGAGCGGCCCTGCAGCGTGATGTTGATGAGCGGATTCGCAATCGCCGCGACGCCCGCCTCACGCATCAGCGGCAGCAGCTTGCTCACGTAGTAGTTGTCCATCGAATGCATCGACGTGAGGTGCGAGCCGGCGACGCGTCCCTGCATCCCGAGCCGGTGCGTTTGCGCGACGAGCGTTTCGATGTGGCGCGACATGGGATCGTCTGACTCGTCGCAATGCATGTCGACGTAAAGGCCCTTCTCCGCCGCGAATTCGCACAAGATCCGCACGGACTCCGCGCCATCCGCCATCGTCCTCTCGAAGTGCGGGATGCCGCCGACGACGTCGACACCCATGTCGATCGCGCGCTTCAGGTTATCGAATCCCCCAAGGGGACTTCCTCCGGGGCGCGCGCCCGCGCTGCGCAGCAGGCCGTCTTGCGGGAACGCGACCAGTTGCAGGTCAAGATAGGGCGCCACGCGCCGCTTCACCTCGAGGAGCGCCTCGACGGCAAGCAGGCGCGCATCGCAGACATCGACATGCGAGCGGATCGCGAGCAGCCCGCGCGCAACGGCCCAGTCGCAGTACTGCAGCGCGCGTTCGACGAGCGCTTCCTGCGTGAGATGCGGCTTGAGCTCGCCCCAGAGCGCGATGCCTTCGAGCAGCGTGCCCGACGCGTTCACGCGCGGCAATCCGTAGGACAGCGTCGCGTCCATGTGGAAGTGGGCATCGACGAACGGCGGCGCGACCAGCAGGCCGGCCGCGTCGATTTCCTCGCGCGCGGCGGCCGCAAGGCGCGGCTCGACCGCGACGATGCGCTCGCCGTCGATGCCGATATCGACCGGCTCGTCGCGATGCGATTGATGTGTCGTGAGTACGGCGCGGCGAATGATCAGGTCCATCAAAGGCTCCTTTGTCGACCGGAGTTAGCGCTTTAGCGTGTCGGTCGGAGTTGGTGCTTCAGCACTTACTCCGGCCCCATGCAGAGCCTTACTTCGGTCCCATGCAAAGCTGTCGCTCGTGAGTTCGGGTTCGGGTTCGGGTTCGGGTTCGGGTTCGGGTTCGGGTTCGGGTTCGGGTTCGGGTTCGGGTTCGGGTTCGGGTTCGGGTTCGGGTTCGATTCTATCGATCCGAAATCGGCTGTGGTCCATCCTCGAACAACTCGAACTGCCCATGCCGCGCGGGATCGTCCTCTTCGATACGCACGCCGACGCCCAGCAGCCGCACCGGCTGATTGCGCCGCGCCAAGCCCTTTTCGAGCAGCGCGAGCAAGGTCGGCACGTGAGTCGCGTCGCCGACGCATTCGACCGTCGTGCGCTGGAAATCCGCAAAGCGGATCTTCACGTACAGCTTGCGCACGGCCGACGCGACGCCCGCGCGGACGATCCGCTCGTCGAGCTCTTCGGTCAGGCGCCGGATTTCCGCCGCGCATTCGTCGAACGTCTTCAAGTCCGTCACATAGGTCGTCTCGACGCTCACCGACTTGCGCTCCTGGTCGGCCTGCACCGCGCGATGGTCGATGCCGCGCGCGAGCTCGTGGAGCCGCTGACCGAACGCGCCGAAGTGACGATGCAAATCGACGAGCGCCCATGCGCGCAGCTCGAGACACGTCGTGATGCCGAGTTTTTCGAGCTTCGCCGCCGTCACCTTGCCGACGCCGTGGATCTTGCGCACCGGCAGCGCCGCAACGAAAGCGTCGACTTCATGCGGACGCACGACGAAGAGCCCATCGGGCTTGTTCCAGTCGGAAGCGATCTTGGCGACGAACTTGTTCGGCGCGATGCCCGCCGACACGGTCACGCCAACCGTCTCGCGCACCCGCTCGCGAATCTCCGAGGCCATCAGCGTCGCGCTGCCCTTGCAGCGCTCGGAACCGGTCACGTCGAGATAGGCCTCGTCGAGTGACAGCGGCTCGACATCGGGCGTGTAGTCGCGATAGATCGCCATGATCTGCCGCGAGGCGATCCGATACTTTTCCATCGCAGGCCGCAGGATCAGCAGCTCGGGACACTTGCGCATCGCGAGCGCCGACGACATCGCCGAATGCACGCCGTAGCGCCGCGCCTCGTAGTTGCAGGTCGCGATGACGCCGCGCGCCTCGGGCCGCCCGCCGACCGCGAGCGGCCGGCCGCGCAACGACGGATCGTCGCGCATCTCCACCGACGCGTAGAAGCAGTCGCAATCGCAATGGATGATCTTGCGCACGAACGCGTCCTTCGCGCCGGAAGGCGGCAGCGCGGACGGGATGGAGTGCGGATCGAGCGGGTTCAAAGTGGCACCACTGTACAAAAATACAGTGGTGATTTCAAGCCGGGCGGCCCGTGCGCGCAAGCGCGTCCGCACCGGCGAAACGACCGCCATGTGTATCGCGGCAAACACTGCCGCGCCCCTTATGCTATCGCCGATCCTACCGGGCGCGCGTTGCGCGACGCAGGCGTGGAGCGCGTCGGCCTGCTCGGCACGCGCTATACCATGGAGCAGACGTTCTACACGGGCCGGCTACGGGAGCAGTACCTCCTCGACACGCTGGTGCCGGACGAAGCGGGCCGCGACGACGTGCATCGCATCATCTACGACGAGCTGTGCCACGGCATCGTCAGAGAGGAGTCCCGTGCAACCTACCAGCGCATGATCGACGATCTCGCCGCGCGCGGCGCTCAAGCCGTGATTCCCGGCTGCACGGAAATCACCCTTCTCATCAAGCCGGAGGAGGCATCGCTGCCGGTGTTCGATACCACATCGCTGCATGCGCAGGCGGCGGTCGAATGGGCTGCGCACGATTGAGCAAGAACCATCTGCGGTAACGAGACCGAAGAAGGCCACCGCCCAGAAAGCACAAAGCCCGCTCAAGGCGGGCTTTGTGCTGAAGGCTTGGTTGCGGGGGTAGGATTTGAACCTACGACCTTCGGGTTATGAGCCCGACGAGCTGCCAGACTGCTCCACCCCGCGTCAGAGGAAGCGAATTGTACGGACTTGCCTGCGTCACGTCAAACAAAAGCTTCGATAATTTTCATCGCCCCTTCGATCCCCTTCACACGAGCATCGAACGAAGCGATCGCATGCCGCATCGATCGCTTCGCTCTTTGCACGCCACTACCAATCGTCAGAACAACGCCACGGCCTTTTGAATGGCGATATACAAGCCCGTGGCGAAGGGAATGCCGACCGCGAGCCAGGCCAGCACGCTGCCAACGCCGAACTTGCCGCGCGCCGCCGTCTCCGCGTTGCCGCTCGTGCGGTCCTCATGCAGCAATGCGCGTTCGTGTGCGAGCTCCTCCTCAGTCATCCAGTACTTCTTGTCGACCGGCTTGACGAACAAGTTGCACAGGAAACCAACGGCCAGCAACACAGCCATGATGTAGAGCGTAACGTCGTAGATGAGGTTGTGCGCGACGCCGTGATCGATCTGGAACTGCCGAATGCCGGCGATCAGCGTAGGCCCGACCACGCCGGCCACCGACCACGCAGTGATCAGCCGCCCATGAATGGCCCCCACCATTTGCGGACCGAAGATGTCGGCGAGATACGCGGGCACGGTCGAGAAACCGCCGCCGTACATGCTCATGATGATGCAGATCGAAGCCACGAACAGGGCCGGCTGCAACAAATGCCCCCACGTCGGCAGCAAGCCGTAGAGCGCGATGCCAAGCACGAAGATCGTGAAGTACATCGTCTTGCGGCCGATCTTGTCGGAGAGCGACGCCCAGAAGATCCGTCCAAGCGAGTTGAACAGGCTGATGAGCCCGACGAGCCCCGCCGCCGACGCCACCAGTGCGGCCTTTTGTGCAGCGCTCATCGCGGTGCCCGCCTCGAGCCCGAGCAGCTTCGGCCCGAACACTTCTTGCAGCATCGGGCTCGCCATCGCGATCACGGCAATGCCTGCCGTCACGTTCAGGCACAGCACGCCCCAGATCAGCCAGAACTGCGGGGTTCTCCACGCCTTGTTCAAATGGACGTTCTGCCGCGTGATCATGCCCTTCGCGCTGTCGTTGGCGGGCGGCGTCCAGCCGCGCGGATACCAGCCGCTCGGCGCCACGCGAAAACCGAATGCGCCGGCTGTCATGGCGATGAAGTAGATCACGCCCATCGCGACGAGCGTCTGGCTCACGCCGGCGATGCCGTCGTGTCCGAAATGCCCCATCAGCCACACCGCGAGCGGCGCGCCGACCATCGCGCCGCCGCCGTATCCCATGATCGCGAAGCCGGTCGCCATGCCGCGCCGGTCGGGAAACCATTTGATCAGCGTGGAGACCGGTGTGATGTAGCCGATCCCCTGCCCTATGCCGCCGACGAACGCGGCTACATACATCAGCCAGAGCTGATGAATCGACACCCCAAAGCCCATCAGGATCAGGCCGCCGCCCCAGCAGCATGCGGCGACGAAGCCCGCCTTGCGCGGCCCCGCATGCTCGAGCCAGCGCCCCCAGATGGCGGCCGAAATGCCGAGCATCGCGATGAAGATTTCGAAGATGTGCGTGACGGCGAGCACGGACCAATTGCAGCTCGCCGAAAACAGCTCGGCGCTGAAGCCCTGCGCCGAGCAGGCCGCGGCATCGGCATTCGGAACCAGCTTGGTCATCGGCAGCCAGAACACCGAGAAGCCGTACGACATGCCGATGCACAGGTGAATGGCCAGCGCGGCCGGCGGCGCGAGCCACCGGTTGTAATGCGCGCCGGCAACCGTGCGTTCCCGCGAGAGCACGCCGCCCGGCACGCCCGCGGGCGCCGCGCCCCGGCCTAGTTGGGTATGGTCCATAAATTCTCCGCAATCGATCCGTTGTGTGGAAGTGTTCTTCGGGCCGCTCGTGCAGCTCTCTAGTGTTGTTGCCAGGGTGGCCGCCAAATCCGCCAATACCGCTCTCTGCTCGAAGCGGATATATGAAATTCAACTTCATATGGAGATTAGCATACCAGTCAGTCTGGCAACGCTAGCTTTTGCTTTAGTCGATTTCAATAGGTATCGCCACTGCATATTGCCGTGCGCAAGCCACATGCCCGCTGGCGGATTTCGCCAGACCGGAACCAGGCCCCTCGCATACGGGGGTACCATTGGCGGCGTTCTCCCGCCGCGGCGCGAACCACCGCCGCCACGCAATCCCCGGATCAATAGGTCGAGCAAGCAATGAAAATAGCGACGTGGAACGTGAATTCCCTGAAGGTGCGCCAGCAGCATGTGATCGATTGGCTCGAGTCGAGCCACGCCGACGTGCTGTGCCTGCAGGAATTGAAACTGCCCGACGAGAAATTCCCGCGCGCCGAACTGGAAGCGAAGGGTTATCGAAGCTGGTTTGCCGGGCAGAAGACCTATAACGGCGTCGGCATTCTCGTGCGTGACGGTCTTGCCGTCGAGGAGACGAGCGTCGTGCGCAACATCCCCGGCTTCGAGGACCCGCAGCAGCGTGTGATCGCGGTGACTGTCGAAGGGGTGCGGATCGTCTCGGCGTACTTCCCGAACGGCCAGGCGCCCGGCACCGACAAGTTCGCCTACAAGCTGCGCTGGCTCGATGCGATGCACGACTGGCTCGCGAGCGAGATGACGCAGTATCCGAAGCTGGCCCTGCTCGGCGACTACAACATCGCGCCGGAAGACCGCGACGTGCACGACCCGAAAGCGTGGGAAGGACAAAACCTGGTATCGCCCGAGGAACGCGCGGCGTTCGCGCGCCTGATCGAGCTGGGCTTCGTCGACTCGTTCCGGAAGTTCGAGCAGCCCGAAAAGATCTTCACGTGGTGGGACTACCGGATGATGGCGTTTCGCCGCAACGCCGGACTGCGGATCGACCACATTCTCCTGTCGCCCGCGCTGGCGAAAAGCTGCACCGCGTGCGAGGTCGACAAGACGCCGCGCAAGTGGGATCAGCCGTCGGATCACACGCCGGTGATTGCGCAGATCGACTGACGAGGGACGGCGCGCTCGCATGGAGCGCGCCGTCCACATCGCATCACGGCTCGAGATGCAGCTCCTGAATCTTGCGCGTGATCGTATTGCGGCCGATGCCGAGCCGCTCGGCGGCTTCGACTTTGCGGCCGCGCGTGAAGTCGAGCGCCTCGCGAATCACGGCGGCCTCGAAGCGCCGCGCGAGCTCGTCCATCACATCGGCGAAGTTCTCGCGCAGCAAGCGTGCAACCTCGGTGCGCAAACCGCTTTCCCAAGCGCTCATCGGCGCCATGCCAGCCGGACTGCCGAGCCCGGCCGGCGCAGCCGCCGAGGGCATCACGCCGTTCGTGCCGGAGCCACCCGCGCCCCCGCTCGTCGCCAACGGAGCCACAGCTGCGATGCCGGTGGCGGCTCCCGCAGCGACGCCCGCCACGATCTCCTGCGCGCCCGCATGAGCGGGCACGAGATCGGGCGGCAAGTCCTTGATCTCGACCGTCTGCGCGGGCGCCATCACGATCAGCCAGTTCGCGAGATTCTCGAGCTGGCGGACGTTGCCCGGAAACGGCAGCGACGCCAAGTATGCGAGCGCTTCATCCGACACGCGCTTCGGCTCGACGCCGAGATCGCGCGCGCTCTTTTGCAGGAAGTGACGCGTGAGCAGCGGGATGTCCTCGCTGCGCTCGCGCAGCGGCGGCAGGCGCAGACGGATCACATTGAGGCGGTGATACAAGTCCTCGCGGAAAAGCCCTTGCCGCACGCGCGATTCGAGATTCTGGTGAGTCGCGGCGATCACCCGCACGTTCGCGCGCAGCGGATTGTGCCCGCCGACGCGATAGAACTGCCCATCCGACAGCACGCGCAGCAAGCGCGTTTGCAGGTCGAACGGCATGTCGCCGATTTCGTCGAGAAACAGCGTGCCGTTTTCCGCCTGCTCGAAACGGCCCTGCCGCATCGCCTGCGCGCCCGTGAACGCGCCGCGCTCGTGGCCGAATAGTTCGGACTCCAGCAGGTCTTTCGGAATCGCCGCGGTGTTGAGCGCGATGAACGGCCCGTTCGCGCGCGGGCTATGCCGGTGCAGCGCGCGCGCGACGAGCTCCTTGCCGGTGCCCGACTCGCCCGTGATCAGCACGGTCGCCGCCGAATGCGATAGTCGCCCGATCGCGCGGAACATGTCCTGCATCGCGGGCGCCTGGCCGAGCATCTCGGGCGCTTCCGCCACACGCTCGTCGACGGCATGCGCGCCGCGCAGGCTCTCGTCGACGGCACGGCGGATCAGTTCGACGGCCTTGTCGACGTCGAACGGCTTGGCGAGATATTCGAACGCGCCGCCCTGAAACGCGGCGACGGCGCTGTCGAGATCGGAGAACGCCGTCATGATGATGACGGGCAGCCCTGGGAGCCGCTCGCGCACGGTCTGCAGCAATTCGAGGCCCGAGCCGCCCGGCATCCGGATGTCGGATACGAGCACTTGCGGGCTTTCGTGCTCCAGCGCGGCGAGCGCGTCGCGCACGTTGGCGAAGCTCCTCGTCGCGAAACTCTCGCGGGCGAGGGCCTTTTCGAGCACCCAGCGGATCGATTGGTCGTCGTCTACTATCCAGATCGGCTTCATATGGTCGGTCAGAAAGCGTGGTGTGCGGGTGATCAGTTATCGAGCGGAAGCAAAATCTGAAACTCGGTGTGCCCCGGGCGGCTGTCCACTTCGATCAGACCGTCGTGCTGCTGGACGAAGGTCTGAGCGAGCGTGAGACCGAGACCGCTGCCGTCCTCACGCCCCGATACGAGCGGATAGAAGATGCGGTCGCGGATCTCTTCGGGAATGCCCGGTCCGTTGTCGATGACATGCAAGTCCAATGCCAGCTTACAAAGCCGTTTCGCGATGGTGACCTTGCGCGCAATGCGCGTGCGCAGCTCGATGCGCGCGTCGCCTTCGGAGATGCGTTCGCGCAAGGCCTGCGCCGCGTTGCGCACGATGTTCAGGAGCGCCTGGATCAGCTGCTCCTTGTCGCCGCGAAAGTCCGGCAGGCTCACGTCGTAGTCGCGCTCGATCGTCAGGCCGCGCGGAAACTCGGCGAGGATCACGGCGCGCACGCGCTCGCACACTTCGTGGATGTTCACATCGCCGACGACATGCGGATGGCGATGCGGCTCCAGCAGCCGGTCGACGAGCGTCTGAAGCCGGTCCGACTCCTTGATGATGACCTGCGTGTACTCGCGCAAGTCGTGCCGCTCGCGCGAGTCGAGCTCGAACTCGAGCAGTTGCGCCGCGCCGCGGATTCCGCCGAGCGGGTTCTTGATCTCGTGCGCGAGATTGCGGATCAGTTGCTTGTTGACCGCGGTGAGGTCGTGAATGCGCTCTTCGCGGTCGCTGCGCATGTGACGCTCGTTCTCGAAGAGCTCGAGCAGCACATAGTCCTGCGCACCTTCGAGATAGCCGACGATCACGTGCACGTGCAGCGGCTCGCGCCCTGCGCGCTCGAGCACCGCGTCGAGATGCGTCGCATGGAAACGGTGTTCGGCGATCGCCGCGATGGTGGCGACCAACTCCTCCGCATTCGCGAAGATGTCGGACCACAGCATCTGGGCGAGCTGTCGGCGCGACAAGTCGAGCATCGACTCGGCCGACGGGTTCGCGAACGCGACGCGCAAGGTGCGCTTGTCGAGCACGAGCACCACGGTCGGCAACGCTTCGAGGCCCGGCAGCAGCCCGGAATTGACGAGCTGCACATCGTCGGACAGCGCTTCGGCGTGCCCTTTCTTCGCCTTGATCAAGTTCTTGAGGACCATCTTGCAATCACGACGAGGTGGGGTGGAACAGGGAAAAGCCCAATCGCCCGCGAACGGCCTTGCATAGGACCCGAGCAATGCTCTGCATGGGGCCGGAGCAAGTGCTGAAGCGCCAACTCGGGTCGACAAAAAAGGGACGGCACTGCCGTCCCTTGGTACCGATCGCAAGCAACGAATGCGCTTCGCCGGATAGCCGAGCGAAGCGCATATACCTGCTTACAGCGAGTAGTACATCTCGAACTCGATCGGGTGCGTGGTCATGCGGAAGCGCTGCAGCTCGCCTTCCTTCAGTTCGAGGTAGGCGTCGAGCATTCCGTCGGTGAACACGCCACCGCGCGTCAGGAACTCGCGGTCCTTGTCGAGCGCGTCGAGAGCCTGGTCGAGGCCGGCACACACGGTCGGGATCTTTGCATCCTCTTCCGGCGGCAGGTCGTACAGGTTCTTGTCGGCGGCTTCGCCCGGGTGGATCTTGTTCTGCACGCCGTCGAGACCGGCCATCATCAGCGCCGAGAACGCGAAGTACGGGTTCGCCATCGGGTCCGGGAAGCGCGTTTCGATGCGGCGGCCCTTCGGGTTGCTCACGTGCGGGATACGGATCGAGGCCGAGCGGTTGCGTGCCGAGTAGGCGAGCTTGACCGGCGCTTCGAAGTGCGGCACGAGGCGCTTGTACGAGTTCGTCGTCGGGTTCGTGATGGCGTTCAGCGCGCGAGCGTGCTTGATGATGCCGCCGATGTAGAACAGCGCGAATTCCGACAGGCCGGCGTAGCCGTTGCCCGCGAACAGGTTCTGGCCGTCCTTCCAGATCGACTGGTGAACGTGCATGCCCGAACCGTTGTCGCCGACCACGGGCTTCGGCATGAACGTCGCCGTCTTGCCGTAGGTATGCGCGACGTTATGAACGATGTACTTCAACTGCTGCGTCCAGTCGGCGCGCTGCACGAGCGTCGAGAACTTGGTGCCGATTTCGTTCTGGCCCTGGCCCGCCACTTCGTGGTGGTGCACTTCGACCGGAATGCCGATCTGCTCGAGCAGCAGACACATTTCCGAGCGGATGTCCTGGAACGAATCGACCGGCGCGACCGGGAAGTAGCCGCCCTTCGTGCCCGGACGGTGGCCCGTGTTGCCGCCTTCGAATTCCTTGCCTGCCGACCACGGCGCTTCTTCCGAGCCGATCTTCACGAAGCAGCCCGACATGTCCGTGTTCCACTGGACCGAGTCGAAGATGAAGAATTCGGGTTCCGGACCGAAGTAGGCGGTGTCGCCCAGGCCCGTGCTCTTCAGGTACGCTTCGGCGCGCTTGGCGAGCGAACGCGGATCGCGCTCGTAGCCCTTGCCGTCGGCCGGCTCGATCACGTCGCAGGTCATCACGAGCGTCGATTCTTCGTAGAACGGGTCGATGAAGGCCGTGTTCGGGTCCGGAACGAGCAGCATGTCCGAAGCCTCGATGCCCTTCCAGCCCGCAATCGAAGAACCGTCAAACGCATGGCCGCTCTCGAACTTGTCTTCGTCGAACGCCGACAGCGGCACCGAGACGTGTTGTTCCTTGCCGCGCGTATCGGTGAAGCGGAAGTCGACAAACTTGACGTCCTCGTCCTTCACGAGTTGCATGACGTCGGCCACGGATTTACTCATATCCTTTTCTCCTGATTAATGAAGTCGGCGGTTTCCGCCGTCGCCCAATCTAGCTGATCGACTGCATCGACGCTATAGCAGGCGATCAAAACGATCGCCGACCCTTAAAGCAACTTCTGTGCCAAGTAAATGCTTCATCAGCGTAAATCCTTGTGCATCATGCGTCCCCGAGAAACGTGCACGCCCTGAGTTGGATCGTCGGGCCTGCTCGATGCCGGGGCATTGGCCGTTTCGGCACAGAAACGGTGCAAACTCTGGATTGCGAGCCATCTCGATTTCCATTTCGGTGCACCATACGGATTTTGCACCAATTCCAAGCATTCGAGACGCTCCGCATGAGGCCAAGCCGCCGCAGCTTCCTGTCAAGCGCGACGCGCTAGAATGATCCTTTGGTCTTTCGGAGACACGCAGTCATGAGCACGCTCGAACAACTCTACGCCCAGGCCGGCAAGCGCCGCGCCGAACATCAATTGCCGTACGCGGGCGCCGTCTCGCCGGCCGAGGCCTTCGAGCTCCTGCAACTCGATCCGCGCGTGAAGCTCATCGACGTGCGCACGCGCGCCGAGCTCGATTGGGTGGGGCGGCCCGTCGTCGGCGACGGTCAATATGCGCACATCGAATGGACCCGCTATCCCGGCGGCGTGCCGAACCCCGAATTCCTCGCTCAGCTCAGTCAGGTCGCCCCCCTGGACACGCCCGTGCTGTTCCTGTGCCGCAGTGCCGCACGCTCCAAGCTCGCCGCAGTCGCGGCGGCCCAGGCAGGCTATGCGCAGGCCTACGACCTGCTCGAAGGATTTGAAGGCGGCAAGGACGGACAGGGGCATCGAAAGACGGTCGAAGGATGGTGCTTTCGCGGGTTGCCGTGGATCGGCGCTTGAGCGCTTGAGCTTGCAGCACCGGGGCCAAGTCAGCCGGTCACTCGGACGAGACGAGGTGCGGCCGCCGTTGCCGCCCGCAGGCAGCGCCATCGACAGGGCATCGTCGGCGCTGGATATGACAGGAAGATGATGCCGCTGGCAGACAAGCGGCGCGAGAACGGTACGTAAACAGCGCGCGAATCGCGCCGCTCAAGGCGCCGCGCTGCGCCGCCTCAGGCCGGCTTGCCCTGCTGCGCATCGGCCTCGACGATATCGCCGCCGAGCAGGTGCACGCCTTCTCGGAGCTTCACGAACGCCGCAGCGACCGCCTCGGGTTCGCCTTTCACGCCGAGATCGATATGACGGCGCGCGAACACCCCGCCCTTCTCCGCATCGCCGACGCTCGGCAGGCTGAACACCCGCACGCCCGGAAAATCCGCTTCGATCTTCTCCATCAGCGGCGTGAGCGTCGACTCCATCAGTTCGAACACGAATAGCGAGCGCTCCGCGTGCGGCGTGCTGTGATGCAAGCGCGCGTACTTCGTATCCAGCACCCACTCGATCATCGGCCAGGCCATCACCGGGAAGCCCGGCACAAAGTGATGGTCGCCGACCGAGAAGCCGGGAATCTTGTTGTAGCCGTTCGGGATGATCGAGGCGCCGCGCGGAAAGACCCCCATGTTCAGGCGATGCAGGTTCTCGGGCGCATTCAGGTCGGCAGGATGCGGCGATCCGGCCGGATGCATGTCGCGAATCCGCTGGCGGATCAGTTCGGCCGCTTCCGGATGCAGCTCGAGCGGCACATCGAGCGCGGCGGCAGCGCATTGGCGCGTGTGGTCGTCGGGCGTCGCGCCGATGCCGCCCGTCGAGAACACGACGTCGCCCGACGCGAACGAGCGGCGCAGCGTCGCCGTGATGCGCTCGGGCTCGTCGCCGACGTATTCGGCCCAGGCGAGCGGCAGCCCGCGCGCCGCGAGAAGCTCGATGACTTTCGGCAGATGCTTGTCGGTGCGCCTGCCCGACAGGATTTCATCGCCGATGATGATGACGCCGAATGCCATAACCGCCTCGCCAAGGATAAGAAGCCGCCGCGCTCAAGCCAGCCGCTCGCCGCGCGCGTCCGCCTGCTCGGCGCGCAGCCGCTGCAGCGCGCGCAGGCAGTAGTAGCCGAACCATAACGCCGAAAACACCAGAATGAACGCGTAGATCCAGATCGTCGCCGCGGTCACGACCGGGAACAGCACGATGAGCCATACCGACGACGCCCACAAGAGCGTCGGCAGCGAGCTGAGCAGCCCGCTCGCGATCCCGATCATCAGGAGCGGCAAGCGGTGCCGGCGCATGAGCTCGCGCCGCTCGTCGCGGCTTGCGTGGAGCGCGAGCGCGTCGTAGGTCATCACGCGGTAGGTGAGCCAGCCCCAGAGGAGCGGCGGGATCAGCGCGAAGAACGGCGGAATCAGCCACAGCGGCAGGGTCACGACGAGCACGACGAGACACACGATCGTCGTCACGAGCGCGTGCGCGAGACTGCCGAACCAGTTGCCGCCGCGCCGCAGCTCGAGGCCCGCGAACTGCCGCGCGGACAGATAGCGGATCACCGCCGGCATCGCGAGCATCGCGATCAGCAGCAGGACCGTGACGACGATCAGCGGAATCGCAGCCGCGATCACGAGGAACGGCGCGATCACGGAATGCAGCGCCGAGAAGCCGACCCAGTCGAAGACCCGGTAGAGCGAGTTGGTCAGCGGCCAGCCGTCGAGCCAGCCGTGAGTCCAGTCGACGAGCGTCTGCCAGGAAAACCAGAAAAACACGCCCCAGGCGGCGGCAGCCACGGCGAACGGCGCAAGCGTCAGCAACAGCATGCGCGGATGCAGCGCGCTCGCGAGCGCCCGGCCAAACGAGCGCAGCAAATCATTCATGCGAACCAGTACGGATGGAGTGAATTAGGAGGAGGAGAGCCCGGCGGACAGCATAAACCACTCTTGGCGGCGCCGCGAAGAGTGGCTCATCGGAGGAAGGCAGGGAAAGGCGAACCAAAGTCCGCCGGATGGGAAGCTTGGCTGGAAATCAAATCCCCGCCGCCCGGCGCTTCGGCGACAGCCGCCGCGCGATGCGCACGAACGCGAGCCAGTGCTGGGAGAAGAAGCCCTCGCCATACGACTCGCCTTCGAACTGCTGACGAATGCCGGTCGGCTCGAGCGTGCGATTCCAGGACGCCGTCTTGAACAGCATGTCCCACCACGGGAACAGCACGCCGAAGTTGCAGCCGTAGGCGGTGCCTTCGTGCCCGTAGCCGACCGCGTGATGGCGGCGATGGAACGTCGGGCTGACGATCAGCCGCTCGAGCAGCCACCCGTAGTTCAGCTTCGCGTTGACGTGCTGGATGCTTTGCGCGAAGTTCGTGACCGCCGACAGCACGACGAACTGCGCCGGCGGCACGCCGATCGCAAGCGCGATGGCGGCGAAGAAGCAGGCCTGGATCACGTCGTCGAGCAGGTGGTTGCGGTCGTCGCACCAGAGCGACATCTGCCGCTGGCTGTGATGGACGGCGTGCAGCTCCCACCAGATGCCGATGCGATGCTGCCAGCGGTGATACCAGTAGCCGGCGAAATCGAGCACGGCGAGATAGATCAGGAACGCGACGATCGGCTGCGACGTGACGCCCGGCCACAGGTTGTCGAGATCGATGTTCGAGATGTTCTTGAAGCGCAGCCAGACCTGGAGGTTGTCGAAGAACGGCTGGAACGCGAAGAAGAAGAACAGGTTGAAGACACCGAGCTTGGCAATGAACGTGTAGAGCACGTCGACACGCACCGCCTTCCTGTTCTCCCACTTCTCGATGGGGCGCAGCGCTTCGAGCGGACGCAGCACGGCGTACATCGCCACGATCGTGAGCGCACCGACGATCACCCAGTACAGCCGGTCGTAGGTGTCCTCGTCGTAGTCCATCCAGTCGAACTTGAAGAGCAGCGGCTGGACGACGTCGATATAAAGCAACGTCTGCAAGGCCGAGACGAAGCTGTCGAGAGACGAGACGATCAGATGGAACATGGGGTGCCTTTGAGCCGGGGGCCGTTGACGATGCGCGCCTTATCGCACTGTAATGCGCCGTTACGCACCGTTCGCAGCCGTGACGGGCGCGCGATCGAAGAAGTAGATCCCGTGCGGCGAGCGGCCGACCGGAATGGTTTCGATCAGCTTGCGCGACGCCAGATCGATGATGCCGACCTTCTTCGCGAAGCGGAACGTCACCCATAGATACTTTTTGTCCGCCGTGAGTTCCATGTCGTCGGGGCCGGGCAAGAGACCCGTGATGTCGCCGACGTTCGTGAGCGACTCCTCGTCGATGATGCTGATCGTGCTCGCGACACGGTTGCTGACCGCGACGTGGCGGCCGTCGTCGAGCGAGCGGAAGTTGTGCGCGCCGTTGCCGGTATGGATCGTCTTCACGATCTTCTGGTTGCGCCAGTCGACCACGGCGACGTAATCGGCGCCCGTCATGCCGACGAGCAGGTACTTCTCGCCGGGCGTCATCCAGAGGCCGGCCGGCACCTTGCCGACCTTCATCTTCCACAGGACGGTCTGCGTCGGCAGATCGACGGCGGCGAGCTCGCCCGAGACCTGCAGCGTCACGAACACGATCTTGCTGTCGTTCGTGAACGCCATGTGGCTCGGCATCACTTCGAGCGGCAAGCGCTTGGCGAGCACCGGATCGTGGCCGTCGTAATGGTAGATGTCGAGACGGTCGAGGCGCAGGCCTGTCGTCACGAGCCATTTGCGGTCGGGCGAGAAGCCGAGCTGGTACGGATCTTCGATGTTCTCGAGCCAGCGTTGCGTCTTGCCCGTTTTCGGGTCGACGAACATCAGGTTGTTCGAGACGGAGTTGGCGACGATCAACGAGGAATTATCCGGCGTCGCCATCAGGTGATGCGGTTCCTTGCCGGTGGGCACCGTGGAGACCACTTTGTGGGTCGTCTGGTCGATCAGCGAAAGCGTCGCTTCGCCGGAGTTGAGCACGATGACGTTGTTGGCGCGGGCAGCGGTGGAGAACACGCCCGCTGCCGCCGCGAGCGCCACGCCGGCGGCGAATGCGCCGGCGATGCCGTTCGAGCCGGCGAGGAGGAATTTGCGCATGGGAACCTACTAAAAAATGGCAGCCGCCATTCTAGAACGTTCAGGCGGTTTTCCGGTTGACTTTCGCCGACCAAAAGTCCTGCCGGAAACGTCCGTTTGACGCGGTCTTGGCCGATTTGGACGGCTGCCGGGCGCGCACTTTGCCGCACTTTAGCGCTGCATCGATTCCCACACCTTGTGGAGCCGCTTCACCGACACCGGCATCGGCGTGCGCAGCTCCTGCGCGAACAGCGAGATCCGCAGCTCTTCGAGCAGCCAGCGGAACTCCGCGAGGCGCGGGTCCGCGACGCCGCCGCGCTGCGACAAAGCGCGCTGGTAGTGCTGCACGAGCGGCTGCAGCTCGGCGAACTGGCGCGCATCGCGTGCCGGGTCGGCCTTGAGCTTGTCGACGCGCAGCGCGATGCCCTTCAGATAGCGCGGAAAATGCGCGAGCTGCACGTACGGGGTGTCGATCACGAAGCGTTTGCCGATAAGCGCGTTCAGCTGGTTCTGCAGGTCCGTGTGCGCGGCGGCGAACGGCTTCGCCTGGACGAGCTTTTTTCCCGCCGCCGCGTAGTCGGCGAGGATCTGCCCGACGAGCCGAGCGATCTCCTGCGCG
This sequence comes from Trinickia terrae, assembly GCF_005144415.1. Taxonomy (GTDB): domain Bacteria; phylum Pseudomonadota; class Gammaproteobacteria; order Burkholderiales; family Burkholderiaceae; genus Trinickia_A; species Trinickia_A terrae. The sequence goes on from NZ_SWJE01000010.1 coordinate 34,148, forward strand.
AGCAGGTTGAGGCGGCTCTTGCCCTCGTCGCGGCGCGCGTGGAAGCTCACGTCGTCGGCGGGGAGCGGGTCTTGCAGGCAGGCGCGGTCGAGCGCCGTGTCGATCAGCTGGTCGCGCAGCTCCTCCTGGGTGCCGAGCGGCATGTATTGCATCGCCATCTCGCGCAGGCCCGGCAGATTCTTCTCCAGGTACTTGATCGGCTCGCGCAGCTGCAGCGCGAACAGCCGCCGCAGCCCCGCGCGGTGGATGCGCGCCGCCTCTTCCGGCGAGTCGAACACTTCGACGTCGCAGTGCGTCGCGCGATCGACGAGCGCAGGATAGCCGAACAGCGTCTGGCCGCCGCGGCGGATTTCGAGCAGCTCCGGGAGCTTGCCGAAGTTCCAGGTCGTCAGGTTGTCATAGAGCGCAGTGGCCGATTCCGGCGCGGCGCCTGGCGCGCTCTGCGTGGCCGGCGCCCCAGGAACGGCAGCGCCCTGCGCGGCGGCTTTGCCGCGCAGCGCCTCGTTCCGCGCCCCTCGCGGTCCGTCTTCCGCGCTGCGGACGCTCTGGGACGCCGCCCCGCCAGCGCCCAGCGCCGCACCCGCAGCCAGCTTCTGGAAGTGCCGCTGCGCCTCGCCGCCAAGCTCGGCGCGCAGTTGCGCGAGATTGCGCCCCATTGCGAGCTGGCGGCCGTGCTCGTCGATGACCTTGAAGTTCATGAACAAGTGCGCGGGCAGCGTCTCGAGCTTGAAGTCGGATTGCTTCATCGCGACTTGTGTCATCTCGCGCACGTCGATGATCAGCCCCTCGACCAGGCCGCCCGCGCCGAAACGCTCGCCCCCCGCACGCTCGACGAAACCGGCTGCGTACTCGGGCAGCGGCACGCAGTGCCGCCGCAGCTTCTGCGGCAGCGACTTCAAGAGCAGCTGCGCCTTCTCCTTCAGCATGCCCGGCACGACCCATTCGGCGCGGCGTGCATCGACCTGGTTCAGCGCGAAGAGCGGCACCGCGAGCGTCACGCCATCGCGCGGCGAGCCCGGCTCGAAGTGGTACGTGAGCCCCATTTCGACGCCTGCCATCGTCATGCGCTTCGGGAACAGGTCGGTCGTGACGCCGGCCGCCTCGTGGCGCATCAGGTCGTCGCGCGACAAGTACAGAAGGCGCAGCTTGTCCTCCGGCTGCCCGCTTTTTTTCACCTCGTCGCGATACCAGCGCTCGAACGACATCCCCGTGTAGATGCCTTGCGGCAGCGCCTGGTCGTAGAACGCGAAGATCAGCTCGTCGTCGACGAGCACGTCCTGGCGGCGCGACTTGTGCTCGAGCTGCTCGATGTCGGCGAGCAGCTTGCGGTTGTGCGCGAAGAACGCGAGCTTCGTATCGAACTCGCCTTCGACGAGCGCGCCGCGAATGAAAAGCTCGCGCGCGCGCCGCGGGTCTTCATTGCCGAACGCCACGCGCCGCCTGTGATAGACGGGCAGCCCATAGAGCGCGGCGCGCTCGAACGCGGTCACCTGCGCCGCGCGCTTTTCCCAATGCGGTTCGGAGAGCGACTTCTTCAGCAGATGCGCGCCGACTTTCTCGATCCACTCCGGCTCGATCTTCGCGAGACAGCGCGCATACAGGCGGCTCGTCTCGACGAGCTCGGACGCCATCACCCAGCGCCCCGCCTTCTTCACGAGCGACGAGCCCGGCCACAGGAAAAACTTGATGCCGCGCGCGCCGAGGTAGTGCGGCTCGTCGTCGGCTTTCAGGCCGAGGTTGCCGAGCAGGCCGGTCAGCAAAGCCAAGTGGATCTGCTCGAACGTCGCTTCGGTTTCGCTCAAACGCCAGCCGTGCTCGCGCACCACCGTCAACAGCTGCGAATGGACGTCGCGCCATTCGCGCAACCTCAGATGCGAGAGGAAATTCGCGCGGCATGCGTCAGTGAGCTGCCGGTTCGACTTCTTGTGCGCAACGGCTTCCTCGAACCACTTCCAGATCTTCAGCCACTGCAGGAACTCGGAGCGGTCGTCGGCGAAGCGCCTGTGCGCCTGGTCGGCCTGCTCCTGCGCCTCGATCGGGCGGTCGCGCGGGTCCTGCACCGACAGCGCGCTCGCGATGATCAGCACTTCGGCGAGCGAGCCCTGGTCGCGCGCGGCGAGAATCATCCGGCCGACGCGCGGATCGAGCGGCAGGCGCGCGAGCTCGCGGCCGAGCGGCGTGAGCGCGTTGTCGTCGTCGACGGCGCCGAGCTCGTTCAGCAGCTGGTAGCCGTCGGCGATCGCGCGGCCGGGCGGCGGCTCGATGAACGGAAAGGTCTCGATCGAGCTCAGGTGCAGCGACTTCATCCGCAGGATCACCGAGGCGAGCGACGAGCGCAGGATCTCGGGATCGGTGAAGCGCGAACGCAACTGGAAATCGCTCTCGTCGTAAAGACGGATGCAGACGCCGTCGGCCACCCGCCCGCAGCGCCCTGCCCGCTGGTTCGCCGCCGCCTGCGAGATCGGCTCGACCTGCAGCTGCTCGACCTTGTTGCGGTACGAGTAGCGCTTGACGCGCGCGAGCCCCGTATCGACGACATAGCGGATGCCCGGCACCGTCAGCGAGGTCTCGGCGACGTTGGTCGCGAGCACGATGCGCCGCGCGTTCGACGCCTTGAACACGCGCTCCTGCTCCGCCGCCGACAGGCGCGCGAAGAGCGGCAGAATCTCGGTGTGCGGCGGATGGTGTTTGCGGAGCGCCTCGGCGGCGTCGCGGATCTCGCGCTCGCCGGGCAGGAACACGAGCACGTCGCCGGAGCCTTCTCGGCACAGCTCGTCGACGGCGTCGACGATCGCATCCATCAGGTCGCGGTCCGCTTCGCGCGCGCTCTTCGAGCGCTCGCGACTCGACGCCGTGCCAACGGCCGCCTTCACCGCCGGGCTATCCTCCTCGATCGGCCGGTAGCGCACCTCGACCGGATAAAGGCGCCCGCTCACCTCGATCACGGGCGCAGGCTTCTCCCCGGTGCCGAAATGGCGCGCGAAGCGCTCGGCGTCGATCGTCGCCGACGTCACGATCAGCTTCAGCTCGGGACGACGCGGCAGGATCTCCTTCAAGTAGCCGAGCAGGAAATCGATGTTGAGGCTGCGCTCGTGCGCTTCGTCGATGATCAGCGTGTCATACGCGCGCAACAATGGATCGGTCTGCGTTTCGGCGAGCAGGATGCCGTCCGTCATCAGCTTGACGGAGGCGCCCGGCGCGAGATTGTCGGTGAAGCGCACCTTGTAGCCGACCACTTCGCCGAACGGCGTGCCGAGCTCTTCGGCGATCCGCCGGCCGGTCGCCGACGCCGCGATCCGGCGCGGCTGCGTGTGGCCGATGAGACCGGCGCCGCCCGCGCCGAGCCCGCGCCCGAGCGCAAGACAGATCTTCGGCAGCTGGGTGGTCTTGCCCGAGCCCGTCTCACCGCAGACGATGACGACCTGATGCGAAGCAATCGCGCGCGCGATCTCTTCGCGCCGGCCCGACACCGGCAGCGCTTCGGGAAATTCGATCGGCGGAACCGGATTCGGCTCGACGCGCCGCGGCGGGCGAGCGTCTCTTTGTTTTTCGATCGGGCCGCGCCCGACCGGGTCGCGCGACGGCTTCGGGTGCTGCCGCGATCCAGACCTTTCGCGCTGCTCAGGCTGCGCGCCCTGCTCGTGCTGTTGGCGCTTCTCGCGCGCGCCCTGCGGCACATCTTGACGGCCGCTTCGCGGCTCCTTGCGCAACGCCGCTTCACGTGTTGCATCCGTGTTGGGCGCGGCAGGCTTTTTGGGTACATTCGACATGGGGGCGCATTATAATCCCGGCATGAATTCTCAAACCGACCTCATCCCCGCCGCCGAGACCGTTCCGAGCCCGCCCCAGGACCAGGAAACCGTCGCCGAGCGCGCGCAATTCGTCGACTGGATGCGTTCGGTCGCCCCCTATATTCACGCGTTCCGCAACAAGACCTTCGTGGTCGGCTTCGGCGGCGAAGTGGTCCATGATGGCTTGCTCAACGCGCTCGTCGCCGACGTCGCGCTGCTGCAGGCGATGGGCATCCAGATCGTGCTCGTGCACGGCTCGCGCCCGCAGGTCGAAGAGCAGATGAGCCTGCACGGCGTGCAGTCGGAGTTTTCGCACGGCATGCGCATCACCAACGCGCAGGCGCTCGAATCCGCGAAGGAAGCCGCCGGCGAAGTGCGTCTCGACATCGAAGCCGCGATCAGCCAGGGCTTGCCGAACACGCAGATGGCGCACGCGCACATCAGCGTCGTGTCGGGCAACTTCGTGACCGCGCGCCCGGTGGGCATTCTCGACGGCGTCGATTTCCAGCACACGGGCGTCGTGCGCAAGGTCGACGCCGATTCGATCCGCCATTCGCTCGCGAGCCGCAAGATCGTGCTGCTCTCGCCGCTCGGCTTCTCGCCGACGGGCGAGGCGTTCAGCCTCACGATGGAAGACGTGGCGTCGGCCACCGCGATCGCGCTGCGCGCCGACAAGATCATCTTCCTCACCGAGACCGAAGGCCTGATCGACGAGAACGGCGAGCTGATCGGCGAAATGTCGCTCGACGAGGCCTACAAGCTCAACGAAAGCGGCGAGCTGAAGGGCGACGCCGGCTTCTATCTGAAGCACGCGGTGCGCGGGTGCCGCGGCGGCGTGGCGCGGGCGCACATCATTCCCTATTCGCTCGACGGCAGCCTGCTGCTCGAGCTGTTCCTGCACGACGGCGTCGGCACGATGATCTCGTACGAGAACCTCGAGAGCCTGCGCGAGGCGACGCCGGACGACGTCGGCGGCATCCTGCAACTGATCGAGCCGCTCGAAACAGACGGCACGCTCGTGCGGCGCGGACGTCACCAGATCGAACGCGACATCGACCACTTCTCGGTGATCGAGCACGACGGCGTGCTGTTTGGCTGCGCGGCGCTCTATCCGTATCCGCAGGAGCGCATCGGCGAGATGGCGTGCCTGACGGTGGCGCCCGAAGCGCAAGGCTCGGGCGACGGCGAACGGCTCCTGAAGCGCATTGAGCAGCGCGCGCGGGCGCGCGGCCTGACGCGCATCTTCGTGCTGACGACGCGCACCGAGCACTGGTTCTTGAAGCGCGGCTTCGTGAAGGTGACGGTCGACGACCTGCCTGAAGACCGCCGCCGCCTCTATAACTGGCAGCGCAAATCGCTCGTGCTGATGAAGCAGCTTTGAGCGGCAAGCGCGAGAGCAAGACGCTACGCTGCCCCCACATCGACTCCAGGAGAAAAACACGATGACTCGTATGGTCCAATGCGCGAAGCTCGGCAAGGAAGCCGAGGGCCTCGATTTCCCGCCGCTGCCCGGCGAGCTCGGCAAGCGCCTCTATGAAAACGTTTCGAAGGAAGCGTGGCAGGGGTGGCTCAAGCATCAGACGATGCTCATCAACGAAAACCGCCTGAACATGGCGGATCCGCGCGCGCGCCAGTACCTGATGAAGCAGACCGAGAAGTACTTCTTCGGCGAAGGCGCCGACCATGCTTCGGGCTACGTGCCGCCCGCGCAAAGCTGAGCGTTTGCATGACCGGTTCGCGCGCGATGCGCGAGCCGGCTTTGACGGACTTCACGTCATCTTCCTTCCTCGCCGCCATCTCCTCCCATCCCCTCCCATCCCCCGCCAGACCAGCGATCGAGCGATTCACACAGGCCCGCCGCCCGCCTCAAGTTTGCAGCGAACGCTTACATCGTGATACTATCTGCCTCGTTCCAACAGCAATTCACCTTCATTCGCGTTCAATTTCGTACAGATCCGTTTTCCGGCGCCGCGAGATTGAATTACTTTTGACACAGAAAGGCTTGTCGGTCGCAGCGCTTTTGAGCCACGTCGCTTAGCGCATCACGCATCCGGCCTTTTTCGTTCCAAGCCTTGACCCGGCGTGTGCCGGCCAGCGCGGAAATCCTCCGCCAGCGCCAGTTCGATCTGCCCTTCCAAGCGGGCAGGCGCCGTACCTGCAGCATCTCTCTCGAGTGCACTTTCGCGCTTTCCCCCGCGAGGCACGGGCGTTTCTTTTTCTTCGATTTGTCCGCCGCCGGCTCGAACCCGCGAACGTGCGCTTTTTCGGCAACCGTGGCCGAATCGGGACACGATTCGCATCCCGATTCGGCCGCAGTCACAGGAGCCTTCGACCTTGACCGCTACCCATAACGGCCCCGCACGAAACCGGCACGACGTTTCCGACGACGTCATCGTCGTCGACAAGAACCTCCTCAAACGCGCCGTCGGCGCGATGGCGCTCGGCAACGCCATGGAATGGTTCGACTTCGGCGTCTACAGCTACATCGCCGTCACGCTCGGCAAAGTGTTTTTCCCATCGAGCAGCCCGTCCGCGCAATTGATCGCCACCTTCGGCACGTTCGCTGCCGCGTTTCTCGTGCGGCCGATCGGAGGCATGGTGTTCGGCCCGCTCGGCGACCGCATCGGCCGCCAGCGCGTGCTCGCGATGACGATGATCATGATGGCCGCCGGCACCTTCGCGATCGGCCTGATCCCGAGCTACGGCACGATCGGCATCTTCGCGCCCGTGCTGCTGTTGCTCGCGCGCCTCGTGCAGGGCTTCTCGACCGGCGGCGAGTACGGCGGCGCCGCGACCTTCATCGCCGAATACTCGACCGACAAGCGCCGCGGCCTCATGGGCAGCTTCCTCGAGTTCGGCACGCTCGCGGGCTACATCCTTGGCGCGGGCACGGTCGCCGTCCTGACCGCCACGCTGTCCGAGGACGCGCTCCTCTCGTGGGGCTGGCGCGTGCCGTTCATGATCGCCGGACCGCTCGGCCTCGTCGGCCTATACATCCGCATGAAGCTCGAGGAAACACCCGCGTTCAAGCGCGAAGCCGAGGCGCGCGAGGCGCTCGACCGCGCCGCGCCGGAGCTTTCGTTCGCACGGATGCTCGCGACGCAATTCAAGCCGCTCCTCCTGTGCGTCGGGCTCGTGCTGATCTTCAACGTCACCGACTACATGGCGCTCTCGTATCTGCCGAGCTACCTGTCGGCGACACTGCACTTCAACGAGACGCACGGCCTCTTTCTCGTGCTGATCGTGATGGTGCTGATGATGCCGCTGACGCTCGCGGCCGGACGACTGTCCGATGCGATCGGACGCAAGCCGGTGATGCTCGCAGGCTGCGTCGGGCTCTTGCTGCTGTCGATGCCCGCCCTGCTCCTGATCCAGACCGGCCAGATGCTGCCGGTGTTCTGCGGCCTCATGATCCTCGGGGCGCTGTTGTCGTGCTTCACCGGCGTGATGCCGTCGGCACTGCCCGCGCTCTTTCCGACGCCGATCCGCTACGGCGCGCTCGCGATCGGCTTCAACGTCTCGGTGTCGCTGTTCGGGGGCACGACACCGCTCGTGACGGCCTGGCTCGTGGAGACGACGGGCAACCTGATGATGCCCGCGTACTACCTGATGGGGGCATCGGTGATCGGGATCGTGTCGGTGGTTGCGCTTGCCGAGACGGCCAAAAAGCCGCTCGAGGGCTCGCCGCCCGCGGTCGCCACACGTGCGGAGGCGCATGCGCTCGCGCGCCAGGCGCGTGAAACGGAAGACCTGGACGATAGCGCGTACGCATCCGTGGCGACGGTGCGCGTATAAGGACCGCGAGGACCGCGCCGGCCGTCAATGAAATGGGGCGCGCTGCGCGCGATGCTCAGACGACGAGCGTGTGCAGCAGCGCCTCGGCACGCGCCCCTTCGATCGCCAGCATTCCCGCCGACACCGGCAGCTTGAAGCGGCGCGGCCCGGCGCTGCCGGGATTGACGAACAGCACGCCGCCGCGCGTCTCGACGTGCGGCTTGTGCGAATGTCCGGTGACAACCACATCGATGCCGGCAAGCGCGTCCGCGCGCAAATCGGCGATGTCGTGCACGACGTGAATCTTCACGCGCTGCACGTCGAGCGTCGTCGAAACCGGCAGTTGCGCGGCCCACTCGCCGATATCGTTGTTGCCGCGCACGGCGGTGACAGGCGCGATCTGCGCGAGCGCATCAAGAACCTGCGGCGCGCAGATGTCGCCTGCATGAATGATGGCGTCGCATCCCGCGAGCCATTGCAGCGCTTCGGGACGCACGAGGTTGTGGGTGTCGGAAATGAGCCCGATGCGGGAGACGCTCATCGCGTTGGCCTGGCGATATGACGGTCCCGCCATCTTACCCGCCCGCCGGCCGGCGAAGCCTCGAATGAATGCGTTGGAGAATGCGAGGAACGTACGAAGGAGAATCAAGCGCGCGGATATCCATCGCGCCCGATTCGCTTGTATCAATGCACCGCGGCGTGCGCGCCGTGTTGATACGCGCAAATGAATTCGCGCGAACGATTCAGCGCAGCCTGAGCGCCTCTCGTCGCGACAACGAGGCCCGCTCTGCCGAGGCTGAAATCCGTCGAGACCAGCACTTCCATCAACGCCACCATCGGCAACACCACCGATGGGTTGTACAGCTGTCTTTCGATCAATTCCCTCATTTTTGCCCTTCCCGCCGGGCGCTCATCGCGCCGCCGCTTGCCATGTATCGATGGGTTCCATTCTAGGGACGGGGCTCGCGCGGATAAATGCGCGAAAGTGAAAGTCACTTGTCGGCGCCGGCGAACAATCGCGGCGGGAGGATGGGGGCGCACCGGCCCCGTGCGAGCCGGTGCGCTTTACAGCAGAGCGGACAAGGCGCCCGCTTATTCGAGCGGCGCGCCGATGAACTCGGGCAGCGCCTCGGCCCGCGCCGAAAACGCGGCGAGCGCCGGATGGCGAGCGGGATCGATCATCCCGGGCACGATGTATTGCGTGAAGCGCCACGCGACCGCCACGGTGATGTCGGGCTGCATGATCCGGCTGCCGACGAGCCAGCCATCGGCTCGATCAAGCTGCTTCTCGAGCAGGTCGTAGGCCGCGCTCAATTGCGATTGCACCCGCTCGAGCCACGGTGCGTGCTGCTTCTCCTGCGGCCGCAGCTCACGCTCGTAGACAATCTGCACCGTCTTCTCCGCAGCCGCGAGCGCGTAGCCGATCAACTGCAGCGCCCGCGTGCGGTCGGCACCGCGTTGGGGCATGAGCCGCGAATCGGGCGGCGCCTTGTGGTCGAGATGGTCGAGGATCAGCGTCGAGTCGATCAGCATGGTGCCGTCGTCTTCGATGAGCGTCGGCGCTTTCACGATCGGATTCAGCTTCGCGAACTCGTCGAACGTGCGAAACACCGACAGACTTCGATGTTCGAACGGAATTCCCAGCACCGCCATCGAAATGGCGACGCGACGCACAAACGGTGAATCCAGCATGCCAACCAGTTTCATTCCGAGCCTCGTTGCTTGAAGTGAAGGGAGGTTGACTGTAGCAGCCGCGGCGGCTTCGTGGAAAGGGGCAGCGACGCCATTCGCGCGTTACCGGAGATTCGCTTCGAAGAATTCGACGATCGCAGCGTTGAATTGCCGGTGAAACGCAGTGCGATCGAAGCCGGGCTCGGACGCGCAGATCTCCGGCACGCGGCGCGCCAGCTCGGCGGAACACGGCGCGAGAAAGTCGTCATGGCCCGCGTGAGGCACCACGATGTACTGCGGCGCGCTCGGCAGCGCGTCGTAGACCGCCTGCGCGTAGAACGGCTGCGGCAGGATGCGATCATCGGCGGCGCGCCAGAGCTGGATCGGCTCGTGCACGCCGGCGAGACCCGCCTTGCCGAACGCATAACCGAGCGCAGGCGCGGCGATGACCGCGGCCTTGATACGCGCGTCGGCATCGTCCCCGTTGAGCGGCGGCACGGTCATGCCCGCCGGCACCGGGCGATTGGCGATGTGCTGGCAAGGCCACTCGCCGGGGTATGCCTTGCAGTGCGCCGGGCTCATCGCAAGGTCATAGCGCCCGCCGACGAGCGCGAGCACGGTGAAACCACCGGAAGAGAAGCCGAACGCACCGATGCGCTCTTTCGACAAGCTCGCCCGCCCGGTCCAGCGCTCGAGCACGAAGTCGAGCAGCTGGCTCACCTGCCGCGGCCGCTCGTAGATGAATAGCGCGCGGCTGTCGTCGCGGAAATTGTCGCCCGGATGCGTCAGCGCGGCGGCGACGAAGCCCGCCTTGGCCAGCGCGATTGCGGTGTCGTAGTGCCCCGCGTACGATCCGCCGGTTCCGTGCGAGATGACGATAAGCGGCAATCCGCTCCCCTCGATCGCGCCGTCAGGCACGACATCCTGCACGTTCAGGCTGATCGGCTCCGGCTTCTCGACGCCTTCGCTCGGGTACCAGATGCCGGCCTCGACTTGCCCGCCGCCGGGAACGTCGTAAGTCAACCGCTGAAAGCCGACCGTCGCTTCTGCCTGCGCACGAGCGCTCATGAACATGCCGAATGCAAGTACCAGAATGGCCGCGCAGACGCGAGCCGGCCGATGAACGCGTTGGATGGTTTTCATAAGGTCTCCGTCATGGGTCGCACCGATGCTAGAAGACCCGCTGCCGGTTCATTTGATCGAACGTGCTGTTCACGGCGTCCCGATACCAATCGACAACGGCACACCAATGCCGGAGCCAATTTCTTCGGCAGCCAATAACTAAAGCGATGACGGGGAGTTGAAAAGCTGGAACGGGAAAAAGCGCCCGGTCGGAATGGCCGGGCGAAGCCGCCGGATCGCCGGCGACGGAGGTAACGCTCCAATCTTGTCGGGCCCGCCCCGCCCGGGACGATCGATACGTCTGTGGGCGAGCCTCTTGTTCAGTCGCGACTGGACGCTGTCGTGCATGGCTCGCCCAGACCGCTTTCAGCGCGGCCGGGAATGAGTCCCGGCCGACGCGGAATACTGCCGAATTACTGGCCGTTGCCGAAGTAGATCGGCTGCGTGCCGGGAGCCGCGACCGGGCTTCCCGATTTCGACGAAGCGCCGACAGCCGGGCCGTAGCCGGTGGCGGCCGCTTGAGCCGTGCCGTCCTTCTGCGCGGTCACGCGCGCCTCGGCGGCCTGGATGTTCGCCGGATAGTCATAGTCGTTCGCCGTGGCCGGGTTGTAGCCGGCCTGTTCGAGCTGAATCAGTTCCTGGCGCACTTGTGCACGCGTCACGGGTTGATTCGACTGGGCAAACGCAGCAAGCGGGGTAGCGAGAACGGCGGCGATGGCAACGGCTTTAACGAGCGATTTCATGATGAACTACCTCCAAAAGTTGTCTTTTAAGGACTCTCGAACGGGTTGATTTGCGTGTGTCCGGAGCCGATGAGAACAGTCTAGTCGCCGAACTCTTAAGGGTTAATACCTAATTCAGGAAAACATTGTTGTCGGCTGCGTCACAATGACAAATCACCTTCATAACGCGCGACGCTCAGTCAAAAGATCTGCGTGCAGCAGCGCAGACGCTTCGTCCTGCATACGATATCCAGACGCGTTTTCAGGCTATCTTCAGGCCCTGAAAACAAAAAAGCCCAGTCCACGAAGACTGGGCGAAGTCGCCAGGGCAAGCGACGGAGATTCAGCGCGAAACTCGATGCAGGCTGCCCGTCGTTGGCGGGCCCGGCCTGTTTCGCATTCGATTTCGAATGCGCGTGTGAGCGCTCGTGCCGGCGCGCACGCCGATTACGGATGTTGATAGATCGGAGCCGAGTAGCTGCTCACGACCTTGTCGGTCCGCTGTCCCGACTGCGACACGCCGCCGGCTTCCGGACCGAAGCCGGTCGCATCCGCTTGCGCAACGCCGCTTTGCGCGGCGACGCGCGCTTCGGCGGCCTGGATCTGATTCGGATAGGTGGCGTAGTCGCCGCTTACGGCATAACCGGCCTTCTCGAGCTGAACGAGTTCGGCGCGGACTTGCGCGCGCGTCACCGGCTGGTTCGATTGAGCGAACGAAGCAACGGGAGCGGCAAGAACGAGAGCAACTGCGACAGCCTTGACGAGCGATTTCATGACGACTACCTCCAATGATTGTGCTTTACGGGGCGCCGCAAACGCGTTCGGTTGTCTGCAGCGGTTGAAGGCAGTCTAGGGCCGAGCAAAGCTAGGGTGAATACCTAGATTTCGAATTCACTGTTCCTTGTTTCCGGACAATGATTGGAGAGCACCGGTCGCATGCGATGCAAGCGATGCGTCATGCGCACTCAAGAAACGCTTGCCACACACCGTTAACGAGACCAAAAATCGCGTCAACTCGCATCGACATTTCGCAACGAAACATTACGCCTCTGGTAATATCCCCTGAATTTTTGAGATATTTCGTAATAATGAAGCACGCACAGACGGAAGCGCTCGAGCTCTCCATCGCTGCGGGAGAGTCCGTATCGGTGCTCGACGGGTCCGCGAAGGACCTGATTTCGCTCGTCGTGCCCTTCTACAACGAGTCGGCCGTGGTCGAGGCGTTCTTCCGCGAGGTGCCCGCCGTGCTGCGCGGCATCGCCGATGCTGATTACGAAATCGTCTGTGTCAACGACGGCAGCACCGATTCGACCCTCGAGCTGCTGCTCGCAGCTCGCGCCGTCGATCCGCGCGTCAAGATCGTCGACCTGTCCCGCAATTTCGGGAAGGAAGCCGCAATGACCGCGGGGCTCGACGAGGCGGCGGGCCACGCCGTCATCCCTTTCGACGCCGACCTCCAGGATCCCCCCGAAGCGATTCCGCTCCTGATCGCCAAATGGCGCGAAGGATTCGACGTGGTCCTCGCGAAACGGGCCGAACGCAACACGGACTCGTTCATGAAACGCATGACGGCTCGCCTCTTCTACCGTGTGCACAACGTCATCAGCGAAGTCCGGATTCCCGAGAACGCGGGCGATTTCCGCCTGATGTCGCGGCAAGCCGTCGACGCCCTGAAGCAATTGCCCGAGAACCGGCGCTTCATGAAGGGGCTCTTCGCATGGGTCGGCTTCAGGACCGCGCAGATCGAGTACGTGCGCCGTCCGCGCGCCGGCGGCAAGACCAAGTTCTCCGCCTGGAAGCTCTGGAACTTCGCGCTGGAAGGGCTTACGAGCTTCGGCACGCTGCCCCTGCGCGTCTGGACCTACATCGGCGGCGCAACCGCGGCCTTCGCCATCTGCTATGCCGCCTACCTGTTCCTGCGGACCATCGTGCGCGGCGTCGACGTCCCCGGTTACGCGTCGATCATCACCGCCGTGCTCTTCCTCGGCGGCATCCAGCTCATCGGCATCGGCGTGATCGGGGAGTACCTGGGCCGCATCTATATCGAGAGCAAGCGCCGGCCGATCTATATCGTGCGCAAGATCTACGCGCAAAGCGCTACGTGACGGGCGGCCCGGTCACGCGCTCTCGCACCTGCGCGGGCGCGGCGTCTCGCGCTCCGAATGTCGTTCCCTGAATCCGGAGCCGCACGCGGCCCTCTTCTTAGCCCTTTCGTCGTCCTCATGTCAGATCCCGTCTCGTCGTACTACCCCGGCTCCGAACCGTCCACGGCCCGAGCCGATGAGCCCTCGCTTGCCGCGCCGCTCGCCTTGCTCCTGCCGATCCACGCGCTCGTCTGGACGTTTGCCGCGTGGCTCTCGCGCGGCAATCTGGACGTGCAGGGCGACATGATTGAAAACTACGTGTGGGGCGCCGAGTGGCAGGCGGGCTATGCGAAGCATCCGCCGCTCTTCGCGTGGATCACGGCGGCGTGGTTCGAAGTCTTCCCGCACACCGATTTCGCCTACTTTGGACTATCAGCGGTCAATGCGCTGGCGGGGCTGCTTGGCATCGTAGCGCTCGCCGGTCGGTTCCTGCCGCGTCGGCTGGCAATCGCGGCAGGGCTCGCGATGGCCGTTTCGCCGCTCTACTCGAACCTCGCAATCAAGTTCAACGCCAACTCCGTCCTGCTCTCCGTCTGGCCCTGGACCGCATACTTTTTCGTGCGCTACATGCAGACCGGCAAGCGCTCGGCCGCCCTGGCCCTGGGCGCGCTCGCCGCGCTTGCAATTCTCGGCAAGTATTTTTCGATCGTGCTGCTCGTGGCGCTCCTGGGCGCCGCGCTCGCGCGGCCGCAGTGGCGCGCGCGGCTTCTCAGCGTCGACTCGCTGCTGGTCGCGGCCGCGGGCGCCGTGGTGCTGTTTCCGCACCTGCGCTGGCTCGTACTGCATCACTTTCCGACCTTCGGCTACGCCGAGCGGCGCACGGGCGGGACGCTCCCCGCGGCGGCGCTGCGCTTCGGCGTCTATACGCTCGCGCAAGCGGGCTACATGCTGCTCAGCTTCGGGTTCGTCGTCGGACTGGTCGCGCGTGACAGGCTGCACGCCGCCAAGCTGATACTGCTGAGCCACGTCCGGCCCTCGCTGCATCGGGACCTGTGGTGCCTCGCGATCGGGCCGCTCATGGTCGTCGGCGTCATCGCCGTGGGCAGCAAGACGCAGATGGCTTCCGTGTGGGGCATGGCTCAGTGGTTCGCGCTCGTGCCGCTGTGGGTGGCCGTGCTGGATCGTGCGGCGGTCCGGCTCGAACCGGGACGCGCGGCGCGCATGCTCTGCATCTATTGGGCGCTGGCGCTGGCTGCGTCGGCGGCCGTCGGCTATGCCGGGGCAACGCGCAATACCGACGATGCGGCCGAGCCGCGCGCCGAACTGGCCGCGGCCGTGCATGCGCTGTGGCGCGAGCGCACGGGGCAAGCGCTGCCGATCGCTGCGGGCTCGGTTCACGAGGCGCAGTCGGTCGGCTTTTACAGCGACGGCCAGACCCGCTTCTGGGATATAGCGGAGCCGGAAACGACGCCGTGGCTGAAGGCAGAAGACCTCGCCCGGCAGGGAGCGGTGCTCGTCTGCCCAAATAGCGATGCGGCATGTGTGAGGAAGGCGGCATCGTTCAGCCATGTGCAGCCGATCTCCATCGATGTCGCCAAGAAGGCGTGGGGCATGGTGTTGCCGGCGCGTGGCTATCAGCTGTTCTTGATGATGCCGCAGCAGGGTTGAAAGAAAAAACCCGCACGGGGCGATGCCGTTGCGGGTTTTCTGACGTGCTTGCCGAGCTGGACAAGAACGATCGGCAATAACCGTCAAGGTCGAAACGAAAGTGAGGCTGGATGGTGCCCGGGACCGGACTCGAACCGGCAAGCCGTTAAGCGGCGGATTTTCGTCACACTGAATCTTTCGAAGCCGGCGCTGCATGATGCATCGCCGTTCGTGCGCTGGACTATGCCTTCGCCATGGCGTCCCGCATCGATCGATGCGGCGAGCGGTAGGCGCCCCCCGTCTAGTCTCTACACCTTCCAGAAGCGGTCGCGGCGACCGGTATCGGGCTTGGCTCGGCGTTGCCTCGGCGGCCGGCGCTCGGCGTTTTTCGCGAGCGCGTCGGGCCAGGGGTTTCGCCGAATTTGAAGGGTTCTGCACCGGCCGTTTCCGGCGCGGGCACTCAATGCTTTAAGTCCGCTATGTTTACCAATTTCATCACCCGGGCAGGGCGGACCGGATTCTACCATCGCGCCGCCAGCCCACCAACTGGCGCGCACCCGCGCATCGAGGCCGGCAGCCATTGATGCTTCGATCCGCGTCGAAACATCCGGCCAGCGCCGCTGCTACGCTGGTTTTCCGACTCCATCCGGCGGAAAACTCCCATGAAAACCAGCACCGATTCCGAAATCCTCCACGTCTACGAGCAATGGCATCGAACGGTCGTCGATCGCGACCTCGAGGGGCTGATGGCGCTCTATGCGGAAGACGCCGTGCTCGAAACGCCGCTGATCGTCGTGACCCTGCCCGAGCGCGGCAACGGCACGCTCAGCGGCAAGCCGGCAATCCGCGAATTCTTCGCCGCCGGGCTGCGCAAGCTGCCGAACAGCCTGGGGCGCTGGTATCGAACCGGCGTCTTTTTCTCCAACGGCAGGCAATTGACCTGGGAGTACCCGCGGCAGACGCCCGAGGGCGACCAGGTCGATCTCGTCGAAGTGATGGAGCTTGCCGGCGGGCTGATCGTCCATCACCGCGTGTATTGGGGATGGGTCGGCTTCAAGTCGCTCGTCGCCTCGCTCGGTCAGGCCGCCCGCTGAGCCCCGCCGCATCGGCGCCAAGGCCGGCTCGCCAGGCCTTGGCGCCGATGCGCCACCCATGCGCAAAACCGTCATGTGAGAGACATATTATGTCCGGATAATCCCCTACGAAAACGTTTACACAAGCACTCTCTCCAGGATGAAAACCACGATCAAGGACGTCGCCGCCTACGCTGGCTTTTCGATCGCCACCGTTTCGCGCGCGATCAACGCGCCCCATTCCGTGAACCGCGTCACTCTCGAAAAAATCCGCGAGGCCATCGACGCGCTCCAATTCAGCCCCAACCCCCTCGGCCGCCAGCTGCGCAGCGACCGCACGCGGCTGATCGGCATCGTGCTGCCGACGCTCGCCAACCCGGTGTTCGCCGAATGCCTGCAAGGCATCGACGAGCTCGCGTCGGCGCAAGGCTACCGGCTGATGCTGATGACAACGCAATACGATGCCGACCGCGAGCGCCATGCGATCGAGACGTTGCGCGCGCAGCGCGTGGAAGGCCTCATCCTGACGGTCGCCGACGCCGATACGCACCCGCTCCTCGACGAGCTCGACCATGCGGGCCTGCGCTACGTGCTGATGCACAACGATACGGTGCGCCGCCCGGCGGTGTCGGTCGACAACCGCCTCGCCGCGTACGAGGGCGTGCGCATGCTGATCGCGCACGGCCACCGGCACATCCTGATGCTGGCCGGCACGCTCGCCGAGTCGGACCGCGCGCGGCTGCGCTATGTCGGCTACTCGCAGGCGATGCAGCAGGCGGGCCTCACGCCCGCCCCCGCGCTCGAAGTCGATTTCAACGCCGACGAGCTCGCGCCTTCCGTGCTCGCGCACCTGACGAAGGGCGCGACGCGCCCCACCGCCCTCTTCTGCAGCAACGACCTGCTCGCGATGGTGGTCATGCGCGGCCTGCGCCGCGCGTCGTATTCGGTGCCGGAGCACATGTCGATCCTCGGTTTCGACGGCCTCGCGGTCGGCGAGCTGCTGTCGCCGCCGCTTGCGAGCCTGTGCACGCCGAACCGCGAGATCGGCTGCGCGGCGTGGCAGCGCCTCATGAACCGCATCGAAGGTGTCGACGACGGCTCGTCCCTCTCGCTCACGCTGCCGCACACGCTGCGCGTGGGCGAGACGGTCGGCGCGATCTCGGACATCGTCGGCCAGCGGTAAGCGCTCCGGCTCCAGTCGACGCAAGCAAAACACAAGCAACAGAGCAGCACCGGCAAGCCCCAACCCGTTCCCCGCAAGGAGACCCGCTGTGACACGTCGTTCCCATTCCCTCGGCGCGCCGCTGCGCCGGTTGCTCGCCAAGGCCGGCGCGGCCGCGCTCGCCTCGGCCGCCGTCCTGTCCGTCGGCGGCGTCGCGTTCGTCGCCGCCCCGCAAGCCGCCTACGCCGACGAAACCGCGATCTGCTACAACTGCCCGCCCGAATGGGCCGACTGGGCGAGCCAGATCCAGGCAATCCAGCAGAAGACCGGCGTCCGCGTGCCGTTCGACAACAAGAACTCGGGCCAGGCGATCGCGCAGCTCATGGCCGAGCAGAAGAGCCCGGTGGCGGACGTGGTGTACCTCGGCGTGTCGTCGGCGTTCCAGGCGAAGGACAAAGGCGTGATCCAGCCCTACAAGCCCGCGCACTGGAACGACATCCCCGCGAACATGAAGGACCCGCAAGGCTACTGGTTCGCGATCCACTCGGGCACGCTCGGCTTCTTCGTCAACAAGGACGCGCTCGAAGGCAAGCCCGTGCCGCGCTCCTGGGCCGACCTGCTCAAGCCCGAGTACAAAGGGATGATCGGCTACCTCGATCCGTCGAGCGCGTTCGTCGGCTACGCGGGCGCGGTCGCGGTCAACCTCGCGCTCGGCGGCTCGATGGACAACTTCGAGCCGGGCCTGAACTGGTTCCGCCAGTTGAAGGCGAACGCGCCGATCGTGCCGAAGCAGACGGCCTATGCGCGCGTGCTGTCCGGTGAAATTCCGATCCTGCTGGACTACGATTTCGATGCGTACCGCGCGAAGTACAAGGATCACGCGAACGTCGAGTTCGTGATTCCGACGGAAGGCACGATCTCGGTGCCCTACGTGATGAGCCTCGTGAAGGGTGCGCCGCACGAAGCTTCGGCCAAGAAGGTGCTCGACTTCGTGCTTTCGGACGAGGGGCAGAAGCTGTGGGCGAATGCGTACCTGCGGCCGGTGCGCGCGAACCAGATGAGCGCGGACGCCGCCGCGAAATTCCTGCCGGCGAGCGACTATGCGCGCGCCAAACCGGTCGACTTCGCCAAGATGGCCGAGAAGCAGCAGGCGTTCGGCGAGCAGTATCTGCAGATCATGCATTGATTGCTGATTGCGGCGAGGGGCGCTTTCGCTGGCGGAAAGACATAGCCTGGCGACGAGCGCCCTTCCCCCGCACCTTGAAGCACCCATTCCCATGCACGACATCACCTTCCCGCTGCGCTGGCGCATCGCGCTGATCACGCCGGCGCTCGCCGTGTTCGCCGCGTTCTGGCTCTTGCCGATGGGCATACTGGCCCAGGTCAGCGCCGACGGCCATGCGTTCGACACCTATCTCGCCCTCCTCGCCAACGCGCGCTACATGCGCAGTCTCGGCGCGACGGTCGTGCTGTCGGCGGCGGTGACGCTCGCGACGCTCGCGCTCTCCGTCATCTCAGGCCTCCTGCTCGCGCGCCGCGAATTCTTCGGCAAGCGCACGCTGCTCGCGCTGCTCACGTTTCCGCTCGCGTTTCCGGGCGTCGTCGTCGGCTTCATGGTCATCATGCTGGCGGGCCGGCAAGGGCTGATCGGCGCGCTGTCGTTGAGGCTCACGGGCGACAAGTGGGTGTTCGCCTATTCGATGACGGGCCTCTTCTTCGGCTATCTGTACTTTTCGATTCCGCGCGTAATCGTGACCGTGATGGCGTCCGCGACCAAGCTCGACCGCTCGCTCGAAGAAGCCGCGCGCTCGCTCGGCGCCTCGCCGTGGCAGATCATGCGCGACATCGTGCTGCCGGCGCTCTCGCCCGGCCTCATCGCGGCGGGCGCCGTCTGCTTCGCGACCGCGATGGGCGCGTTCGGCACGGCCTTCACGCTCGCCACCGACATCGACGTGCTGCCGATGACGATCTACACCGAGTTCACGCTCAACGCGAACATGGCGACAGCGGCGGGCTTGTCGATCGTGCTCGGCGTCGTGACGTGGCTCGTGCTGGCGCTGGCGCGCAGCGTGACGGGATCGGCCGTTGCGGCTACCGCGTAAGGAGATGCGCATGAGCACCATCCTGGAAACCCAAGCCGAAGCCTCCACCGCGCGCCGCGCGCTGCAGCGCGTAAAGGAACACCTGTCGGCGCGCAGCTTTCTCGCCGCCGGCCAATGGGCCGTCACGCTGCTGATCTGCGCGTTCCTGATCGTGCCCGTCGTGATGTCGATCCTCGCGGGCCTCACCGTGAACTACTTCCGCGGCGTCTCGAGCGGCCTCACGCTGCGCTGGCTCGGCGAAGTCTGGACGCAGTATCACGGCTCCGTGTTCCTGTCGCTCGAAATCGCCGTCGCCACGCTCGCGATCACGCTCGTCATCGGCGTGCCCGCCGGGTACGCGCTCGCGCGCAGCAAGACGCGCGCTTCGCGCATCGTCGAAGAATTGCTCGTGCTGCCGATCGCGCTGCCGGGCCTCGCCTCGGCGCTCGCGCTGCTCGTTCTCTATGGCGGCTTCACGGCGTTTCGCACGAGCGCGATGTTCATCGTCGTCGGCCACGTCTTGTTCACGCTGCCGTTCATGGTGCGCGCGGTGGCAGCCGTCGCGTCGAGTGCGGACCTGCGCACGCTCGAAGAAGGCGCGGCGAGCCTCGGCGCCACCTTCCGGCAGCGCTTCGTGACGATCGTGCTGCCGAACGTGCGGCCCGGCATCGTCGCGGGCGCGCTCGCCGTGCTCACGCTCTCGATCGGCGAGTTCAACCTCACCTGGATGCTGCACACGCCCGATACCAAGACGCTGCCGGTCGGCCTCGCGGATACCTATGCGTCGCTGCGCATCGAGATCGGCAGCGCCTACACGATCCTCTTTTTCCTGATGACGATGCCGCTGCTCGTCGCGATGCAATGGCTCGGCGTCGACGCGACGGGCCAGCGCCGCGCGGGCGCGAAAAAGCGCAAGCCGCCGCGCGCGTCCTGATCCGCCGATCGAACCCGAACGACCCGACCACGATGAAACTCGCCCCCGTTCCCATCACGCTCACGCAGTGCGCCAAGACCTTTCGCGGCACGCGCGTGCTCGAACCGCTCGACCTCTCGATCGGCGCCGGCGAAACGCTGGTGCTGCTCGGCCCCTCGGGCTGCGGCAAGACGACGACGCTGCGCATCATCGCCGGCCTCGAAACACCCGACGCGAGCGGCCAGGTGCGTTTCGGCGACGACGACGTCACGCGCCTGCCGATCGAGCGCCGCCAGGTCGGCATGGTGTTCCAGAGCTATGCGCTGTTTCCGAACCTGACCGTGCGCGGCAACGTCGGCTACGGTCTCAAGATCGCCAGGACCGATGCGGCCGTAGCGCGCCAGCGCGTCGACGAGCTGCTCGCGATGATGCGGCTCGAAGCGCACGCCGACAAGCCGATCGACCAGCTCTCCGGCGGCCAGCGCCAGCGCGTGGCGCTCGCGCGCGCGCTCGCGATGCAGCCGCGCGTGCTGCTGCTCGACGAGCCGCTCACCGCGCTCGACGCGCGCCTGCGCGACACCTTGCGCAGCGAGATGAACGCGCTGTTGCGCAGCCTCGGCGTGACGACGATCTACGTGACGCACGACCAGGCCGAGGCGATGGAGCTGGGCGATCGCATCGTCGTGATGAGCGCGGGCCGCATCGAGCAGATCGGCACGCCGCGCGAGATCTACTTCCGTCCCGCGAACCGGACCGTCGCGCAGTTCGTCGGCACGATCAACCGCTTGGCAGGCCACTGGCGCGACGGCGCATTCGAAACGACGGGCGGCAGCATCGCATTGCCGCAACGCGCCGCGCTCACGCAGGCGCCCGAGCTGTTCTTCCGCCCCGAGGACGCCCATCTCGCCGATCCCGCGAGCGCGCAATTGCGCGGCATGGTCGACGCGGTATCGTTTCTCGGCGAGCGCACGCGGCTCACGATCGGCGGCGCGGCGCCCGATGCGCTCTTCGTCGACGTCGCCGGCCGCGTCGAGCTCGCGCGCGGCACGGCGGTGGGCATTTCGATCGCACCCGAAGGCTTGATTGCCCTGTCGTAGCGCGCTTCATCCAACACACGACAATCGATACTGAGAGATCCCCATGCTGCTTGCCCACATCAGCGACCTGCACATCAAGCGGCCCGGCGCACTCGCCTATCAGCGCGTCGACACGGCCGCCCATCTCGCGCGCTGCGTCGCGCGGCTCAATGCGCTCGAGCCGCGTCCCGACGCGGTGCTCGTCACGGGCGACCTCGTCGACCGCGGCAACGCCGACGAGTACCGTCACCTGAAGTCGCTGCTCGATCCCCTGCAGATGCCGTACTACCTGCTGATCGGCAACCACGACGATCGCGCCGCACTGCGCGAAGTCTTCGCCGAGCGCGCGGAACTCAGCGAGGGCGGCGAGTTCATCCAGTACGCGGTCGACATCGGCCCGTTGCGCGTGATCGCGCTCGATTCGCAGGTGCCGCGCCAAAGCGGCGGCGAGCTCTGCGATGCGCGGCTCGCCTGGCTCGCCGACGCGCTCGACGCCGCGCGCGGCAAGCCCGTGATCGTCGCGCTCCATCATCCGCCGTTCGTCTCCGGCATCGGCCATATGGACCAGATCCGCCTCGCGCCCGCTGCTGCCGACAAGCTCGCCGAGATCGTGAGCCGCTATCCGAATGTCGAGCGCGTGCTGTGCGGGCACGTCCACCGGCCGATGTTCACGCGCTTCGCGGGAACGATCGCCGCGGCGATCCCCGCGCCGGCGCATCAGGTGGCGCTCGATCTGCGCGACGACGCGCCGTCCGCGTTCCGCATGGAGCCGCCCGCGTTCGCGCTGCACCGCTACGACCCGGCGACGGGGCTCGTCACGCACCATGCCTACGTCGAAGAAAGCGATGGGCCGTATCCGTTCTACGAACCCTCGGGAGAGCTGATCGACTGACGGCCTTCGCGTCGCGCGAGGCGGGAAAAGGCGGGAAAAGGCGGGGAAAAGCGGCGGAAAGCTGCGGCGCGGCACCGGGCGGCTCCCGGCAGACTTGAACGCTCTCCGGTATGATCGCTCGCTTGGCGCCGTTGCCGCACGATTATTGTCGTGCTAGCGCGGCGCCCTCATTGCTTTAAGGCCTTGCCCATGTCCGCTGCCGATTCCGCCCATTCCGACGCCTCGATCCACTATTCGCGCGGCATGCTGCTGTTGCTCGCGACAATCGCGGGCGTCTCCGTCGCCAACATCTATTACAACCAGCCGCTGCTCGACGCCTTCCGCGCGTCGTTCCCCGCGAGCGCGCCGTGGATCGGCGCGGTCCCGGCCTCGACGCAGCTCGGCTACGCGGCCGGGATGTTCTTTCTCGCACCGCTCGGCGACCGCTTCGACCGGCGGCTCATCATCCTGCTGCAGATCGCGGGGCTCTCGCTCGCGCTGATCGCCGCCGCCGCGGCGCCCTCGCTTGCCGTGCTGGCCGCCGCGAGCCTCGCGATCGGCGTGCTCTCGACCATCGCGCAGCAGGCCGTGCCGTTCTCCGCGGAGCTCGCGCCGGCGTCGCAGCGCGGACACGCGGTCGGCACGGTGATGAGCGGCCTCTTGCTCGGCATCCTGCTCGCGCGGACGGCGGCGGGCTTCGTCGCCGAGTATTTCGGCTGGCGCGCGGTGTTCGGCACGTCGGTGGCGGCGCTCATCGTGCTCGCTGTGGTCATCGTGATGCGGCTGCCCAGCAGCAAGCCGACCTCGACGCTGCCCTACGGCAAGCTGCTCGGCTCGATGTGGCATCTCGTCGTGGAATTGCACGGCCTGCGCGCCGCGTCGCTCACCGGGGCGGCGATCTTCGCGGCGTTCAGCCTCTTCTGGTCGGTGCTGACCTTGCTGCTGGCGGAAGCGCCGTTTCATATGGGGCCGCAGGCGGCGGGCCTGTTCGGCATCGTCGGCGCGGCGGGCGCGCTGGCCGCGCCGCTCGCCGGGCGCTTCGCCGACAAGCGCGGACCGCGCGCGATCATCTCGCTGTCGATCGGGCTCGTGGCGGTCGCGTTCGTGATCTTCGGGTTGTCGGGGGCGAGCATCGCGGGACTGATCGCCGGCGTGATCGTGCTCGATATCGGCGTGCAGGCGGCGCAGATCTCGAACCAGTCGCGCATCTACGCGCTCAAGCCCGAAGCGCGCAGCCGCGTGAATACGGTGTTCATGGTCTGCTACTTCATCGGCGGCGCGACCGGCTCGGCCGTGGGCGCCGTCGCGTGGCGCAATTTCGGCTGGACCGGCGTGTGCCTCGCCGGCTTCCTGTTTGCCGCGCTGGCCGCGTGGGTCCAGTCGCGGCGCGAGCCGGTTGCCGTGCGGCAAGACGCGTAGAAGCCGCGCCGTCCTCGCGCGCGGCGCCATCATGGCGCCGCCACAGCGCATCGGTCACCCCGCCTTGCGCCGGTCGAACCAGAACGACAGCGCGACGCTCGCGAGAATCACGACGGTCGCGATCACGGTCCAGCGCGTGACAGGCTCGCCGAGGATCAGCGCGCCGAGCGCGACCGCGACGACCGGGTTCACGTACATGCAGCTGCTCGCGATGATCGGGCTCGTGTGCCGGATCAGGAATCCGTACGCGATATAGGCAGCCATCGTGCCGACCAGCATCAAATAGAAAAAAGAGACGATCGGCCAGAAGCCGATCGCGAGCATGCGCTCGCCCGTGAACCAGGCGACGGTCGCCGAGATCGCGCCGCCGAGGCCGATCTGCAGCGCCGTCGACAGGAACAGGTCCGAGGGCAGCTTGAGCCGCCCGGCCAGATGCGCGCCGCCCGCCCAGAACAGCGCGCCGCCGAGAATCACAATGCTGCCGAGCGTCGAGCCCGGCGACGCATCGCCGTGGTTCAGCACGACGATGCCGAAGAGCCCCAGACCGACCGCCACCCATTCGCCCTTCGCGATCGGCCGCCCGGCGACGGCCGCGATCACCGTCGCGAACAGCGGCACGGTCGCGACCATGACCGCCGCGGTGCCGGTGCCGACGCTGCGCATCCCGAGCGCGAGCAGGCCGCTCGACAGCCCGACGAGCATCGTGCCGACGATCCCCGCGTTGCGCACTTCGCGGAGCGTCGGCATCGCCGGCCTGCGGCGCATCGCGAGCACGAAGAGGCCGATGCCCGCGAACAGGTTGCGCATCCCCGACAGCAAAAGCGGCGGAAACGACTCGAGCGCGACGTGGACCGCGAGATACGTGGAGCCCCAGACGAGATAGACGACGGCGAGCGCGAGCGCAATCTGGCCGTTGCGAGATTGCGGCAAACGCAGGCGGAACGGAAGGGAAAAGCGCGGAGTCATGCTCGACGCGCCTCGCCCGGCAGGGGTTCAGCGCACGCGAGAGTCACCAGACAGCTAAGACGCGTGCGCCGCGTCGCGGACGCGGCAAACCGGGCAAGACAGGACGGCATGTCGAACGGATGGAGCAAAAAGACCGCATTGGCGGCCACTGCAATTGGCGGCCGATAAAGAGATAACGGGCCGATTCAGGGGGCCCGTCGCGCATCCGCAGCATTATGCAATAAGGAATCGCAAACGAACGGCGAGTCCAGCCGAAAGAAATGTAAGTGATGTTTGCGAGCGACAGTCGACAGTCGATGCTCAACGCTCGAGCGGCTTGACCGACACGATGCCGGGCGCCGCGCCCTGCTCTGCCGGATGCAGCTTCACGCGCCATGCCTCGTGGTCCGCGAACGGGAATTGCGCGAAGACGCTTTTGACCAGATAAGCGCTCGCGCGGGCCGGATCGGCATCGTGGCCGCGGCTTGCCGCAAAGACGCGATAGACCTCGCGGCCGCTCGAGCGCTCGAAAAAACGCAGCGTCAGCGTGTGGACGAACGGATGCTCGCCGGGCCACATCCATGCAGGCGCTGCGGTCTCAGGCCCGCCGCAAGCGGCGTCCGCGCCGCCTGCGGCGTGGGCGCAGTCGCCGCTGGCGACGCGCACGGCGGCGCTGCGCGTGTCGAAGGCGAGCGAGACGAGATAGCGCGCACCGCCATCGCTCGCGAATCCATGCAGCGCCAATTCATCGCGCACGAGCGCTTCGTATTGCCGCTGCAACGGGCTATCGCTCTGCGAAGGCGCGCGCACGAGCTCATAGCTGCGCTCCCCGCCGAAGGCCGCCGGCAGGTTCGACGCCCGCACCTCGGTCCCCACATCGGCGCAGCCCGGCAAAACCGCCGCCCCCAGCGCGGCGCAGATCAAGAGACGTTTCACGTTGTCATCGCTCCGATGGTTGTGCGTCTTCGAACGCGGGCAGCGTCATCGTCAACACTGTGCCCCGGCCCGGCGCGCTGTCGACCTCGACGTGCCCGCCGTGGCGCGTGACGACCGTTTTCACGAACGCCATGCCGAGCCCCGTGCCGTTCACGCTCGGCTGTCCGGGACTCTGGAAGCGCCGGAAGCGCTCGAACAAATGACGCTGCTCCGCTTCGGGAATGCCGTAGCCCTGGTCGCGGATCGTGCAGCGCACGAGCGCGCCGTGCGCCGCCGCTTCGACTGTGCAGACGATCCGCGTATCCGGCGGACTGTACTTCACCGCGTTCGTCAGCACGTTGACGAGCGCGCGCGTCATCAGCGAACGGTCGACGCAGATCCAATGCGGCTCGTCGCCGATTTGCGTGTCGAGCTGGATGCGCTTCGCGTGCGTCTGCGGCCAGATTTCGTCGCTCGCGTCGATGGCGAGCTCGATCATGCTGACGGGCTCGAGCACATAGGCCTGCGACTCGGCTCGCGCGAGCTGCACGAAATCGTCGGCGAGCGTGAGCGCGCGCTCGGCGTAGCGCTCGATGCGCGCCAGCAGCTCGCGGGTGCGCTCCGACTCGACGCGGCCCCGCTCGGTCTCGACGAGCGCGAGGATCGACGCGTGCGGCGAGCGCATGTCGTGCGACAGCAGGCGCAGCGCCTCCTCGCGATGGCGCTCGGCGGCATGCAGCGCCGTCACGTCGACGAGACCGGCGATCCAGCCGGTCGCCTCGCTCTGCGCGTTCGTGCACGGCGCGCAGCGCAGCAAGTGGTCGCGCTCGTGGACGTCGCGCACCTCGATGCCGCGCTCGAGCAGGTGCGCGTGCTGCGGCTGCGTCGGATCCAGCAGCGCCGGCCAGTGCGCGCGGGCGAAGGCTTCGGCGTCCGCGTCGTCGTCGATGGTCTTCACGAAAGCGAGGCCCGCGAGCGCCTCCTGCATCGGCCGGCCTTCCGGCGCCGGCGCGCCCAAGCCCGCGCAATGCGCGCGCGCCGCGTGATTGGCGATCAGCACGACGCCTTGCCGGTCCGTCACGAGAATCGGCTCCGGCACGCTGTTCAGGCTGTCCCAGACGAAGCGCTTCATGTCCTGCACGCGCTGCGAGGCCTGCGCCATCAGCGCGATCTGGCGTTCGAGGACGTCGCCGCCGAATTCGCCGCCGCTCCGGCGAGGCGGGTCGCCTGCAGCGCGCGCTTCATCTCCGTCGTCGGCAGCCGCCTCGGGCAGCAGATACGGCTCGTCGGCGAGGCGCTGCAGCTCGCGGCGCAGATAGGACATCGTCATCTCGAGCCGCCGCCAGTTCCAGAGCGGATACACGGCGACGAGGCCCGCCACCGCCGGCACCGGCGACATCCAGACACGCGCGC
This sequence comes from Trinickia terrae, assembly GCF_005144415.1. Classification (GTDB taxonomy): domain Bacteria; phylum Pseudomonadota; class Gammaproteobacteria; order Burkholderiales; family Burkholderiaceae; genus Trinickia_A; species Trinickia_A terrae. The sequence continues at coordinate 60,827 of NZ_SWJE01000010.1, forward strand.
CGTACAAAAGCGCGGCGCTGGCCGCGGTCACGCCCGCGCACAGGCCGCCCGTGAGCAACAGCGAGCGCCACGGCGACAGGAACAGCAGCCCCGCGAGCAGCGCCGCGAGCGGCACGAGCGCGGCCGCGCAGCCCCACCACGCGCCGGCCGGCTCGATCTCGCGGCCGGCGATGAGCGCGTCGAGCACGTTCGCGTGGATCAGCACGCCCGGCAGCGGACCGAGCTCGCCCGAAACGGGCGTCGCGAAGCGGTCGTACAGGCCCGACGCCGTCGCGCCGATGAAGACGATCTTGCCGCGCAGCGCGTCGGCGGGCACGTCCCCCGCGAGCAGGCTTGCCGCCGACACGCTCGCGTAGTCGGCGGAGCGGCGGCTGAACGGGATCAGGAAGCGCTGCTCGCCGGCGACCGCCGGTGCTGGGTCCGCTGTTGCACCGGATGTGGCATGCGCGGCATCGCTCGCGGCCGCCACCGCGCCGCGCACGCCCGCCGAGCCCGGCCGCTGCGCGTGCAATCGCGCCTTCAACGCCCCCGCTTCGAGCGCCCGATAAACCGGCACGACAAGCTGCGGCCAGCGCGCGGCGGCGTCGCCCTCGACGAGCGCGACGCTGCGCACGATGCCGTCGGGGTCCACTTCGAGATTGATATGCCCGAGCGCGGCGGCAGCGCTCGCGAGCGCCGGCACCGGCAGCGTCGCGCTGCGGCTGCCGTCGCCCGCCTCCGGGGAGAGGAGCAGCGGCAAATAGGTGGGCGCCGCGCCGATCGCCTTCGCCAGCGTGGCGTCGCTCGCCTCGGGCTCGGTGAACAGGATGTCGTAGACGACGGCCGCCGGCCGCGCTTTCGCGAGCGCGTCGAGCAGTTGCGCATGCACGCTGCGCGGCCAAGGCCAGCGTCCGAGACGCGCGAGGCTCGCGTTGTCGATCTCCACGATCGCGATGTCAGGCGTGACCGGCAGTGGCCGCCACAGCAGGAAATGGTCGTAGACGATGCGATCGAGGCTCGCGCTCAGCCGCCCCGCCGAGCCGAGCACGGCCACCGCGACCCCGAGGCCGCAGATCGCCAGCCACTCGACGATGAAGCGGCGCCCGACCGGCCTCCTCAAGCCGATGGCGCGCCGCGCGCGGGTACCCAGATCGAAGGTCACGTGAGCAAGATGCCGAGCCTAGTAAGCCAGAGTAAAGGACTGCACAGCGCCGGCCTTTTCGTAGAACCTCCCGTTCTCGAACCGCTCGGCGACGACCGTCCAATAGTAGACGCCCGCCGGCAGATCGGAGACCACGATATGCCCGGCGTCGAGATCGACGCGATCGACGAGCGGATGCTGCAAGTCCGGTGCCGCCGCCAGCACGAAGCGGAAACGCGTCGCGGCGCCCGGCTCGCCCGCGCGGCTCACGAGCCAGCGGAACTCGTAATCGTGGCTGCCGGGGCGCCGGGCCGCCGAGGCCGAGAGCCCCGTCAAGCGCCGCTCGAACGCATAGGTCTGCGGCAGCCCCTGGAGCCCGTTCGTATCGATCGCGGAGAGACGCACGAAATACGTCCCATCCGGCAGATCGGCAAACGACGCGTGCGGAGCGTCGACGTGCGCGTCGCGCACGACGTCGAGCACACCCGCATCGCGCGCGATCTCCACGCGATAGCGCCCGGCGCCCGCCAGCGGGTCGAGGTCGAACGCGACTTGGCTGTCGTCCTGGACCTTGGCGGGATTGCGCAAGGCCGGCGCGCCGAGCAGCGCGACCGGGCCGCCGACGCCGCCACTCGCCCGCGTGACGCTGCCGTAACGCGCGCCGACGAGCTGCCCGGCCGCATAGGCGTCGCGCTGCGGCCCGCCATTGCCAATGCCATTGGCAGCCGCGGCAGCGACGCCCACCGCGCCGTCGAGCACCTCGACCGCCGTCGCCTGCTGCGCGTCGTCGTAGCCGACGCGAAAACGCGTGCCGCGCACGCCGGCCACCACCGACGGCGAGCGGATCTGGAAGCGATCGTCCTTGTGCGTCGCGTGCGTCACCTGGCTGTCGACCTCGCCGCGCTTCAGCGCGAACTGGCGCACGGTCGTGCCGACCAGCGCCGTCTGCCGCAACGTAGTGAGATCGAGCTCGGTGTTCGACGGCAGCGACAAGTGCGAGCCGTCCGCGAGTTCGAGCGTGACGAAGCCGTTGTCGCCGGTGCGCACGCAGTCGCCCTCGGCGAGCGTCGCGCCGACCGTCGCCGGCACGTAACGGCCACCGCGGAACGCCCGCTCGACAGGCCCGCTCATGGCGACGACGCTCGCCGTCAGCGGGTCGCGTCTGAGCAGCGCGACCGGCAGCCGCAACGTCATGCCGGCAGGCAAGTGGCGTGGCTCGGACACGCGGTTGCCGCGGGCCAGCGCCCGCCAGTCACCGGGGTCGCGCAAATAGCGTCCGGCGATGCCGATGAGCGTATCGCCGGGCCGGGTCACATAGGGCGCGGCGGCAGCGCTCGCGGTGGGCACATGCGGCTGGCGCGCCTCAGCCGGCCGCGCCTGGAGCACCGCCAGCGACGCCGCCACGGCAGCGATTGCCACCCTGCGCCGGTATCGTGCGGGCCGCCGCGGCGCCTGCGCCGCCGGGCTCGCATGCCTCACGCGCCCCCCTGCTCGAGGCGCTCGAGACGGTAGCCGTAGCCGTAGATCGGCATCAGCCGGTAGCCGTTCTCGGGACGCAGCCCGAGCTTCGCGCGCAGCATCGACACATGGGTGTCCATGGTGCGCGAGGGGATGTCGGCGGCCTGCTTCCAGATCACGTCGAGGATGTGCGCACGAGAGAGCGGCCTGCTCAAATGCTGGAACAGCAGCAGCGCGAGCTCGAATTCCTTTTGCGTGAGACTCACTGCGGCGCCCTTCACCAGCACGTTCTTCGCGCCCAGGTCGAACTCGTAGTCGCCGAAGACTTCCTTCGTGGCGGCCGGACTGAGCTGGTACGCGCGCCGCAAGAGCGCGCCCACGCGCGCGAGCAGCACGGACGCCGGCACGGGCTTGACGACGTAGTCGTCGGCGCCGGTGTTGAGCATCGAGCTGATGTCGGTCTCGCGGCTGCGGCTCGTCATGAAGAGCACCGGCAACTGCTCGGAGACGCTCTGCCGGACCCAGTTCAGCACCTCCTCGCCGGACATGTCGGGCACGTTCCAGTCGAGCACGAGCAAATCGAACGTCTGGCGGCGCAGCTGCCGCACCAGCGCGCGCCCTTCCGCGAACGCATGACAGACATGCCCCGCCGCCGACAGCGTCTGACAAACGAATTCCGTCTGCGCCGGATCATCATCCAGTACCGCGATTCTCATAGCACCCCACACCACAATTTCATTTTTCGTCGTTCTTCGGTCTGCACGCCCGTCTCTTCTCCGGCTCGCCGCCGGATCATCTCAAAAATGATGCGGATTTCGGCCCTTCGGCCGCAGTGGCAATCACCTTTTTCAAGGGTAAGCGAAAACGAATGACGGCTTTTTGATCGGCTCGCGCCGCAATTTGCCGGCTTTTCAATGCATTAACGGCATCGACGCGCGCAAATTGACGTACCGCACAGTATAAGAAGCGCGTAAAACAGAATCTTTTAAAGATTGTCAGATCGAAAAGGAAAGGTAAGTGAGAAGTGCCGGGCTGGCGCCCGCGCCACCGTCAGCGGCAAGCCGGCAGATCGGCAGCTTGCAGCACCTCGCCGGTTGCCGCGTCCTCGACGAACGCCGCCACGCCGAAGCGGCCAGGCGCGGACGCACGGGCGGCGCCCGCATCCGCCGTCAGCACGACGTCGCGGCGAATCCGCACCCGGCCGCCGGCAAGCGGCACCGGCCCCAGCCATTCGCGCACGACGCGATCGTGATGCAGCGTCACGCCACGGTTCTCTCCCGCGTCGACATCGGAGCTGAGCGCGTTCTCATAGACCGCAATGTAGGCGTTCAGCATGCGCGGCGCACCGGGCCGGGCGGCGAATTGCGCATCGACGCCGAGCGCGCCCGCCGATGGCGAGGCGGCCGGCGCGAGCGTAATCGCTACGTCGGCTTGCGCGGGCTGGGCCGCCAACTCGCGAAGACGCGCCTCGAAGCTGTCGGACGCCCCCCAGTCGCGCAGTTCCCGGCCCGCGACGAACACTTCCGGCGTGTAGATCAGATGGCCGCCAGCGTAGGCGGCGAGGCTCTTTTGGCGCTCCGTGAAGCGGTGCTGCGAAAAGCGGTCGGTCCAGCCGAGGCTGTTCCAGTAGTCGACATGCAGCGCGAGCGGCACCATGCCCGCACCCATGCCCTTGTCGCGCAGCCCGCTGAGCCACCGGTCGGCCGGCGGACAACTGCTGCATCCCTCGCTGCTGTAGAGCTCGACGAGCGCCACGCGATGCGCCGGACTGTGCGCGCTGCACGCCTCGCCGCCCGACGCGGCGCCGCTCCCCAAACCGAGCGGTCCCGCCAGGGCAACCGCCAGCGCCGCCCTGAGCCCCTTCATCCACTTCGTCCTGGTATGCATGATGCAGCTCCCTCACGTGCGCGATGTACGTTAGTCGGGCACAGGCGCAAGAGATGACAGCCGCGGCGCTTTTTTAAACGGGGGCGGCCACACAGCCGCCTCCGCTCATTCGTAGCTCATGATCAGCGTAATCGGCTTGGCCTCTCCCTTCTCGTCGGCGCGCGGCGCCGTCAGCGACAGCACCCCGCCGCTCGGCGGCAAGTGGTAATACCCGCCCGGCTGCCACGGGAACGCGCGTCCCTTCGGATCGACGAAGCGCGTCACGACGTCGTCCTTCGCGCCGGGTCCGATCGTCGAGCGCGCCGCATCGTTGGCCATGAACGACACCTCCGCGGGCGGCACGCCGGCGGCCTGCGCCGCGAACGTGACTTTGAGACCGCGGCTCGTGCCGGCGATCGAGGGTCCGCCTGCCGCGGTCACCGGTTCGATGGGCGCGGCGCTGACCTCGAAGCTCGGCCCGACGATGCGGCCGACGAACGTGATGATGCCGCCCTGCCCCGTCATCGGCCCCGCCGCCGACGTCGCCGGCATCGTCAAAACGGCCGCCGCCCCCAATGCGGCGCCAAGCATGGTCAGGGGATACAGGTTCTGCGCGCTCATCTTGAACTCCCGGTTTACTGCCGCTGCGCGGCTGATTGGTCTCTTCACTGCCTCTTTGTCGCCGTCATCTCGAAATTAGGACGATGTCAAGCATCGGTGCCTCGCGGCTTGCCGTGTCCGCCGGTTGCAAACCGGCGTCAACCCGGTGTATCGTGTGCGCTGCTAACGCGGGGGTCCTGTGTTGCGCTAGAGCTAAAAGTTCATAGCAATGGCGTCGCGCGGGTGAGAAATACCCTTTGAACCTGATCTGGATAATGCCAGCGCAGGGAAGCGTACGGGCTTCACCGCAATTCACCGCGCATAATCGCCCTGCCTTCCTCTCGTCTCCTGCTTAGCACCCCACATCAGGAGATATGCATGAACGCCAACCCCAAATTCATTTCCGCCGACGCACACGTCGACGCCGCAGCCGTCGAGCCGCTGCCGAATTCGCGAAAGGTCTACGTAAACGGGTCGCGTCCCGACATTCGCGTGCCGATGCGCGAAATCTCCCAGGCCGATACGCCGACCGCCTTCGGCGGGGAAAAGAATCCCCCCATCTACGTCTATGACACTTCCGGCCCGTATTCTGATCCTAAAATCGAGATAGATGTACGCCGGGGTCTTCCCGCATTGCGTCAGGGCTGGATCGAAGAGCGCAGCGACACCGAGACGCTGCCGGGCCTGTCGAGCCAATACGGACGCGAGCGCGCGGCCGACCCCGCCACCGCGCAACTGCGCTTTCCCGGCCTGCACCGCGCGCCGCGCCGCGCCAAAGCGGGCGCCAACGTGACGCAGATGCATTACGCGCGCCGCGGCATCATCACGCCGGAGATGGAGTTCATCGCGATCCGCGAGAACCAGCGCCGCGCCGAGTACCTCGAGAGCCTGAAGGCGAGCGGCCCGAACGGCGCGAAGCTCGCCGCGATGATGGGCCGCCAGCACCCGGGCCAGGCGTTCGGCGCCGCGGCCTTCGGCGCGAACGCGCTCGAAGAGATCACGCCCGAGTTCGTTCGAGAAGAAGTGGCGCGCGGCCGGGCGATCATTCCCGCCAACATCAACCACCCGGAAAGCGAGCCGATGATCATCGGCCGCAACTTCCTCGTGAAGATCAACGCGAATATCGGCAACTCGGCGGTGACCTCGTCGATCGGCGAGGAAGTCGACAAGATGACGTGGGCGATCCGCTGGGGCGGCGACACGGTGATGGATCTCTCGACGGGCAAGCACATCCACGAAACCCGTGAATGGATCATCCGCAACAGCCCGGTGCCGATCGGCACGGTGCCGATCTACCAGGCGCTCGAAAAGGTCAACGGCAAGGCCGAGGACCTCACCTGGGAAATCTTCCGCGACACGCTGATCGAGCAGGCCGAGCAAGGCGTCGACTACTTCACGATCCACGCGGGCGTGCTCCTGCGCTACGTGCCGCTCACGGCCAACCGCATGACGGGCATCGTCTCGCGCGGCGGCTCGATCATGGCGAAGTGGTGCCTCGCGCATCACAAGGAAAGCTTCATCTACGAGCACTTCGAAGAGATCTGCGAAATCATGAAGGCCTACGACGTGAGCTTCTCGCTCGGCGACGGCCTGCGTCCCGGCTCGATCTACGACGCCAACGACGATGCGCAGCTCGGCGAATTGAAGACGCTCGGCGAGCTCACGCAGATCGCCTGGAAGCACGACGTGCAGGTGATGATCGAAGGTCCGGGCCACGTGCCGATGCAGCTCATCAAGGAGAACATGGACCTGCAGCTCGACTGGTGCGACGAGGCGCCCTTCTACACGCTCGGGCCGCTCACGACCGACATCGCCCCCGGCTACGACCACATCACCTCGGGCATCGGCGCGGCGATGATCGGCTGGTTCGGCACCGCGATGCTCTGCTACGTGACACCGAAGGAGCACTTGGGCCTGCCGAACAAGGACGACGTGAAGGAAGGCATCATCACCTACAAGCTCGCGGCCCACGCGGCGGACCTGGCGAAAGGCCATCCGGGCGCGCAGGTGCGCGACAACGCGCTCTCCAAGGCGCGCTTCGAGTTCCGCTGGGAAGACCAGTTCAACCTCGGCCTCGATCCGGACAAGGCGCGCGAATTCCACGACGAAACGCTGCCGAAGGATTCGGCGAAGGTCGCGCACTTCTGCTCGATGTGCGGTCCGCACTTCTGCTCGATGAAGATCACGCAGGACGTGCGCGAGTTCGCGGCGGCGCAGGGCGTGTCGGATGAGGCGGCGCTCAAGAAGGGAATGGAAGTGAAGGCCGTCGAGTTCGTGAAGAGCGGTGCGGAGATTTATCAGAAGCAGTAAGCGTTCCGCATGACGCATGACCGGCAAAAAGCCCGCTTCGGCGGGCTTTTTGCTGCGCGCTTGCTTGTAGTGGTCTCGCCGCGCGGCGTTGCGCGATTCCCTGTCGTGCGGACACCCTGCGCCGAAACAATCCGTAAAACGAACGGCCGCGCCGCCCCTTCCGCATTGGCGTACAGTGATCGCACGGTGTGCCGCGCCCAGGCCGTATCGATTCCAGGAAGCGCATTTCATGAATACCAAGCTTGCAGCAACAGCGCTCGCCGGCGCAGTGTCATTGGCCGGCTGCTACTACGGACCCTACGGCTATGACCCGTACGGCGGCTATTACGGCTACCACACGACAGTGCCGGCTGCGGCGACGCAGCAAGCCGTCCCGGTCGTCGCCCAGCCGGGCGCCGCGTCCATTCCGCCACCGAACCAGCCGCCTCCTCCGCCCGCCACCTACAGCACGGCGCCCGCCATAACGCAATACGCGGTCGCCGACGTGCCCGGCTACTACGCCTATCCCGCCTACTATCCGGCCTACCCGGCCTACTATCCCGCCTACCCGGCTTACTACGGCTACCCGTACTGGTGGGGTCCGTCCGTCTCGATCGGATTCGGAGGCTGGTGGGGCGGGCGCGGCTGCTGCTGGGGCGGATGGCATGGCGGCTACTGGCACGGCGGCGGCGGTTGGCACGGGCATCGCTAGCCCGGCATCCCCGCGCGGGCGTGTTCTGTTCTTTAAGGCCGTACTTACCCGCCTTGACTGAACCGCCCCGGCTCCTATGCTTGGAAGCGCAAGCACGCGCCCGGCATCGAACAACAACGAAGGAGCCGAGATGTTCCATCAACTGCTTACCCCCATCGGCAATGCGCTATTGCCGTCGTTCATCGTCGCAGTCCTTCCCATCGCACTCGTACTCGTCCTGCTCGGCTGGGCCCGTCGGCCGGCATGGCAGGCCTCGCTCGCGGGCCTCGTGCTCGGGCTCGTCATCGCAGTCGCGCTCTGGCAGTTTCCGCTCGGCCTCGCGCTCGACTCGGTCTTCGCGGGCGCCGTGTTCGCCGTCTGGCCCGTGATGTGGATCGTCTTCAATGCGATCGTGCTCTACAACATCGCGCAGCGCTCCGGCCGCTTCGCAGCGTTCCGCATGTGGATGATCGACAACCTGCCCAACGACCGGCGCGTCGTGCTCGTCGTCATCGGCTTCTCGTTCGGTGCGCTGCTCGAAGGCATCTCCGGGTTCGGCACGCCGATTGCGATCACGAGCTCGCTCCTGATCCTGCTCGGCTTTCCGACGCTCGAAGCCCTAACCTTCACGCTGATCTTCAATACCGCGCCGGTCGCATTTGGCGCACTCGGCGTGCCGATCACGGTGCTCGGCGCAGTCACGCACCTGCCCGTCGATGCGCTCGGCAAGATGGTCGGCCGGCAATTGCCGTTCTTTGCGCTCCTGCTGCCGTTCTACGTGATCGCCGTCTACGCGGGCCTGCGCAACATGCTGCGGATCTGGCCCGTGCTGCTCGTCTCGGGCGCGAGCTTCGCGCTCACGCAGTTCGTCACCTCGAACTACATCAACTACAGCCTGACCGACGTGCTCTCGTCGCTCGTCTCGCTGATCCTCACGATCGGCTTCCTGCGCGTCTGGAAGCCCGCTGCGGATGCGCAGTTCGCCGTCAGCGTCGATCGCGCCGGCGAGGCGCGCGGCGAGGTCGGTGGCTGGCAGGGATGGATTCCGTGGCTCGTGGTGTCGGCGGTCGTGATCGTCTGGACCATCGCGAAGGTCTTCCTGATCGGCGATATCAAGCTGCCGTGGCCGGGGCTCGACAAGGCCGTCTACATCACCCTCTATCACACGCCCTATGGCGCCGTCTGGGACTTCCAGCCGCTCGGGACCGGCACCGCGATCCTCGTCGCGTCGATCATCACGGCGCTCCTCGTCAGGCTCCCCGTACGCGAGTTCTTCTGCGCAATCGTCGATACCTGGGTGCAGACGCGCATCGCCATTCTCACCGTCGCGACCATCGTCGGCCTCGCGTACCTGATGAACTACTCGGGCCTGAACTACACGCTCGGCCTCGGCGTGGCGTCGGTCGGCGCGCTCTTTCCGCTGGTATCGGCATTCCTCGGCTGGGTGGCCGTGTTCCTGTCGGGCAGCGACACCTCGGGCAACGCGCTCTTCGGCAACCTGCAGGTCGTGGCCGCGCATCAGTTGAACCTGGACCCGGTGCTGATGGCGGCGACCAACTCGTCGGGCGGCGTGATGGGCAAGATGATCTCGCCGCAGAACATCTCGACCGGCGTCGCGACCACCGAGCTCAAGGGCAAGGAAGGCGTCGTGTTCGCGAAGACGTTCAAGCATTCGATCTTCCTCACGATCGTGCTCGGCGTTCTCGTGTGGCTCCAGCAGAACGTCTTGACGGGGATGATTCCGCACTGAGTTCCGCGCGCGATCGGACCGGTCTGCGCCCCTGTCCAACGGAATTTGCCGTTTCTTGCTGTTTCATCGCACAGTGAAATATCGGCGCGAAGCCGGTGATAAGATGCGTGCGCATCCTGTCCCGAGCGCTTCGCAGCGCGTCTTCGATGAAACTCCAAAACATAGTCCAACTGATGGTGCTCGCCGCATTGTGGGGCGCATCGTTTTTATTCATCCGCGTCGGTGTGACCGAGTTCGGCGTGGCGCCGTTGATGGCGCTGCGCGTCGCGATCGGCGCACTGTTCCTGCTCGGCCTGCTGTTCGCGCGCAAGCCGCCGCGCGAGGCGTTGAGCATGCTGCGCCAACGGGCGGGGCCGCTCGTGATCCTCGGCGTGCTCAATTCGGGCGCGCCGTTTTGCCTGTTCGCGTTCGCCGAGCTGACGCTCTCGGCGGGCGTGACGTCGGTCATCAATGCGACGACGCCGCTCTGGGGCGCGCTCGTCGCCTACGTGTGGCTCAAGGACCGCTTGAACGCGGCGCGCTCGCTCGGCCTCGCGCTCGGCTTCGCCGGCGTGCTGACGCTCGTGTGGGACCAGATCGCCTCCCCGCACGGCAGCGGCGCCGCGACGCCGTGGGCCACCGCGCTGGCCGCTGCCGCCGCGCTCTGCGCGACGCTCTGCTACGGCATCGCTGCGAACTACACGAAGCGTCATCTGAGCGGTGTCGATGCGCTCACGCTCGCCGCAGGCAGCATGACCGGATCGACGATCGTGCTCGTGCCGTTCGCGCTCGTCACGTGGCCCGCGGCGCCGGTCTCGCTGCATGCGTGGGGCGCCGTGCTGGCGCTCGGCGTGGCCTGCACGGGCATCGCGTACTTCATCTACTTCCATCTGCTCAATGTGGCGGGCCCGGCCCGCGCGATGACGGTCACCTTCGTGATCCCGATCTTCGGGATTCTCTGGGGCGCGCTGTTTCTCGCCGAGCGCGTGAGCCCGGCGATGCTCGAAGGCTGCGCGATCGTGCTCCTCGGCACGGCGCTCGCCACCGGCTTCATCAAGGGCATCCCGTGGCGGCGGGAGACAGGAAAAGCATCCTGATTGCTTTTGACCGGCGCCGCGCATGCGATGCGGCGCCATGAAATACCCTTCCCTCATCCGCCAATCCCCGGCCACCGTACCCGATCGCACAGATAGACGCTCGAGTCTGGACTTACCCTGGAATCAACGCCCCCAACGCTCACTGGCTTTGCATGGGACCGGAGTAAGCGCTAAAGCGCTAACTCCGGATCGACACGTGAGCTGCCCCCCAAGGGGGCTTCTCAGTGCGCTCGGGGCGGCCCGGCGCGCACTGAGATACATCGTTTTGCTCGCTTTGTTACACTCGATTCGAGTGCTTCAGCGGAGTCCGGCATGCCTCGCCTCCTGGTTCGCGTGGTCTCGTACGATCTATTCGTTTGCGTGGTCTCGCCATGACCACGAAACGCGATCTGACGCTCGCAGGCCTCCTGCCGAGGCTCGCACGCGATGCGGCGGGATGGTATGCGACGCACGAATCGGTCACGCTGCGTACGGCGTTCCAGCCGGTGCTGTCGATCGCGCACAAGCGCATCGTCGGCTACGAAGCGCTCTTGCGCGCGACGGCAGCCGACGGCCGCGCCATCACGCCTGAGGAATTGTTCGGCGAGGCGCATTCGCTCGGCGCCGCCCTCACGCTCGAGCGGCTCACGCGCTGCGTGCACTTCGCCAATTTCGCCGAGCAGGACGCCAAGACCGATTGGCTGTTCGTCAACGCGCAGCCCCGCCTCTTCCAGATCGGCTGGCCACAGCGCACCTTCGTCGACGAGCTGTGCGCACACTTCGGCTTGCCCCACAGCCGCATCGTGATCGAAGTGCTCGAGCAGCCCGCCAACGACGAAGCGCTCCTCGCGCACGCCATCGCCTCGCTGCGTGAGCGCGACTTCCTGATCGCCATCGACGACTTCGGCACCGGCTTCTCGAACTTCGATCGCGTCTGGCAATTCCGGCCCGACATCGTGAAGCTCGACCGCTCGCTCGTCACGCGCATCGCAAGCGCGGGGAGCGACCATCAGTTCGTCACGCACCTCGTCACGATGCTGCACCGCGCGGGCGCGATGGTGCTGGCCGAGGGCGTCGAGACCGAGGGCGAGCTGATGACGCTGATGAGCGCCGACATCGATTTCGTCCAGGGCTATTGGCTCGGCCGCCCGCAGGCGTCGATCGACGCGGCCAACGCCGCCGCGCCGGCGCTGATCGAATCGATGTGGCAGCGCTTCAACGCGCGCGCCAAAGCGCATCGCGGCGGCAGACCGCCCGCGTGCGCGGGCTTCGAAGAAGCGGTGATGGCCGGGGCGCGCGTCTACGAGGCCTCGGGCGACCTCGCGCAGGCGGCCGAATTCGCGTTTCGCGTGCCCGAAGCGCGGCGCGTGTTCGTCATCGACGCGCACGGCGAGCAGCAGCGGCCGTCGATCGCCGCGGCCGGCGCGTCGCGGCCCGAACGCCTCGCGCCGCTCTATCCCGACATTCACAGCAACTGGTCACGGCGCGGCTATTTCAAGCGCGCGCTTGCATCGCCGGGACGCGTCGCGGTGATGGGCCCGCACTTCTCGCCGTCGGACGGCAAGGATTGCTATACGGCCGCCGTGGCCATCACGCTGAACGGCGCGCTCGACGTGTTCTGCGTCGATTTCATGATGGAAGCGCATACCCCCGTTCATGCGGCCGGGAACTGACGCGCACGGCGCTTTCATTCGACACCGCTCTCAAGAAAACGCCGGGCCGCCCCAAGTTTTCCGCCCCGAAGGAAGTCCCCTTGTGGGATTGCCCCCCTCGGGGAGCCTGGCGCGCAGCGACAGGTCTGGGGGCACTCAAGACTCACTCGGTCACGCGGCCGCGCCCTGCCTTGATCGCGCCGCGACGCGTTTTCGCATCGAGGCGCCGCCCCATCGACGCACGCGTCGGCTTGGTCGCGATGCGCGCGCGGTGCGTCACGCTCACGCTGCGGATCAGCTCGTCGAGCCGCGCCAGCGCGGCCGCGCGGTTCATCTCCTGGGTCCTGTGCTCCTGCGCCTTGATGACGATGACGCCGTCGCGCGTGATCCGGTGATCGGAGAGCGCGAGCAGCCGCATCTTCAAGACATCGGGCAACGACGACGCGCGAATGTCGAAGCGCAGGTGGATCGCGCTCGACACCTTGTTGACGTTTTGCCCGCCCGCGCCTTGTGCGCGAACCGCGGTCAACTCGATCTCGCCGGGCAGGAGGCTATAGCGGATGGCCGCCCCGCGGATGGCCGCCCCGCAGATCGTCATGACTGCCGCTCCCGCAGCGTTGCGGCGATGCGCGGGGCGGCCATCCGCGCGGCGAGGCCGGAGTCGCGCTGCGTCGGCGTGGCGATCGCCTGGGCGAGCACCGCGCGCGAGCCGATCACCTGCACCGCGCGGCGCGCGCGGGTCACCGCCGTGTAGACCAGCTCGCGCGAGAGCACGCGGCTCGCCGCCCCCGGCAGCACCAGCACCGCGTGATCGAACTCGGAGCCCTGCGACTTGTGGACTGTCAGCGCGAATGCCGTATCGTGCGGCGGCAGCGCGGCGGGCGATACGGCGCGCAGGCTGCCGTCCGTGGCGCGGAAATAGACGCGCAACGCGCCTTCGGAGCCGGCTCCCGCCGCGGGCAGCGCGACGCCGATGTCGCCGTTGAAGAGCCCCAGCGCGTAGTCGTTGCGCGTCACCATTACCGGGCGGCCGGCGAACCAGCTGGCGCCCACGCCGAGCGTCACCTTCGCCGCACGCCGCACGTGCGCGGCCAGCAACGCGTTCAACCGATCGACGCCGCGCGAGCCCGCGCGCGTTGCGCACAGCACGCGGAAGCAGTTCAGCGCGTCGAAGAGCGGCGCGGGGTCGGGGGCGGGTTGCGCCAAGGCATCGGCGAGCGCCTGCGCGTACGGCGCGAAACCTTGGGCGAGACGCGCCACGGTGGGCTCGGCGAGCGCCGCGCCCGCGTCTTCGTAAAGCGCCGCGGCGCAGGGAGCCTCGGGGTCGAGCGTCAGCGCGCCGAGGGCCGCATCGCCATCGCCGCGCCGGATCGCCAGGGACAATCTGCCGATCGGCGAATCGAGCCCGAAGCGATAATTGCGTTCGAGCCAGATGACGCAGTCGGTCAGCGGTGTGGAGGCCGTGGAGGGCAGCGGCGAGCCACTCGACGATTCGACATCCGAAGCACAGGCGGCCTGCCCGCCCGCTCGATCCCGCATGCCGCCACCGCCGGGCAACGCGCCCGGCTCGTCGATCCAGATGAGCGCTCCGCTATCGTCCAGGATGGCGAAGTACGCCTCGTCGTCCAGCACCGGCGGCGCGGACAATTCGACGGCGGCAGCCTCATCGGCCGCCGCCGTCGAATCGTCCGCCGCGTGTGGCTCGAGCGCCGCCTCGCCGTCGTTCGCCAGGGCCTCGGCGAAGCGTGCTTCGTCGATCCCCAATGCCTGCGCGATGCGCGCGGCGCCGGCCGCGCTGAACGCGGGCCGAGCGCTCAGCTCCGCGAACACTGCCCCGGCTTCGACGGCCGCAAGCTGATCCTTGTCGCCGAGCATCACGAGACGTGTTTCGGGGGCGAGCGCGTCGACGAGGTGCACTGCCATCGCGACGTCGATCATCGACGCCTCGTCGACCACCACCACGTCGTACGGCAGCGGATTGCCGCGGTGATGCCGGAAGCGCCCTCGCGGCCCCGAGCCGAGCAGCCGGTGCAGCGTGTGCGAAGTCTGCGGCAAGCGCATCGCGATCGCTTCGGGCAGCTTGCCGGACTGCGCGAGCAAAGCCTCCTGCATGCGCTGCGCGGCCTTGCCCGTGGGCGCGGCGAGCGCGATGCGCAGCGCGGGGTTTTCGTCGATGAGACAGGCGAGCACGCCGACGACCGTCGTCGTCTTGCCGGTGCCCGGGCCGCCGCTCACGATCGTGAGACGCCCCGACAGCGCGGCCACGGCGGCGACGCGCTGCCAGTCGATCCCGTCGTCCTGCGGCGGGCCGAAGTAGCGCGCCACGCGCGAGCGCAGCGCGTCGGCGGCAACGGCGCCGCCCTCCCCGGTTCCCTGCGCGGCGGCTGACGGACGAGCCCGCGGCTCGCGCGCCTCCACGTGCTCGACGAGAGACGCCGCCAGGCGCCGCTCGTAATCGAAGTAGCGTGCGAGATACAAGCGCCCGGACTGGTCGATCACGAGCGGACGCAGCGCCGCCGCGTCCTCCTCGCCGCTCGATACGACCCCGCTCGCCAGCAGCGCCGCCCGCGCATTGGCGGGCGTATCGCCGTAGCGGCGCGCGAGTCTCGCGAGCGGCACGCAGACGTGCCCTGCGCTCGTCGCGCGGCTTGCCGCGAACGCGGCGCGCTGCGCCCAGCGCACGCTGGCGGTGTCAGCCCCGAGCCGGCGCGACAGCGCGCCGATGCGGCGCGCGAAGCCCTCCGCGAGAGTCGTGCCGAAGTCGATGGGAGCGTCGAGGTTGCTCATACCCTCCCCCCGCCCATCACCGCATCGAGCGCTTCGACGAGCGCACGGGCCGGCGTGCGCGCATGCACGCCCGCCGGCCCTGCGCCGTCGCGCCATGCGGGCCGCACGCCGCGCACGAACAGGTACAGGTAGCCGCCGATGTGCGCGTCGTAGTCGTAGTTCGCCTTGCGCGTCTTCAGGTAGCGATGCAGCGCGACCGTGTAGATGAGCGCCTGCAGGTGGTACGCGTGCTCGGCCATCGCGGCGTCGAGCGCCGCCGCGCCGTACTGCTCGGGCGCGGTGCCGAGATGGTTCGACTTCCAGTCGACGATCCAATAGCGGCCGTCGTGTTCGACGATCATGTCGATGAATCCCTTGACGAAACCGGAAAGCGCACCCGCTTCGAGCGCGGTGTCCGGATAGCCGTTGGCGGCGAGCAGGCGCCGCAGCGCCGCGAAATCGAGCGCCGGCGCGGCAAACAGGAACGCCAGCTCGTTGAGCCGGCGCTCGGGGTTCAGCGCGGCGAGCGTCATGCCGGGCACGAGCTCGGTTGCGACGACATCGGCCATGAGCTGCGCCATCATCGCCGGCAGCCGCCGAGCTTCGTCCTGTGCAGCCGGCGCCGGACGCTCGCGCAACGCGCGCTCGATCGCCTGCGGCCAGCTCGCGGGATCGGAGAAGTCGGCCAATTCGAACAGCCGGTGCAGGCACTCGCCCGCTGCCGCGCCGCGCGGGAAAGCGAGGATGTCGCCGGCTGGAAGATCGCGCGTGCCGAAGGCCGGCAACGCAACTTGCGCTGGTCCTGGCTCCCCGCCTTCGAGCACGGCATCGGCCGAACGCGCCAGCGCCGCCGCCTCGGCCAGCTCGTCGTGATCGGGACGCGCCTCATCGGGCCCGGCGCCGCCCGCCTCGTGACGCGCGCCAGCGGCAATCAGCGAACTGAAGCTCGCGATCCGCCACGCATCATGCAACGCTCGCCGGCTCGCGCGCGCGGACAGATGCCGGCCGTCGGCGCGTTCGCTTTGCAGCGGCTCGCGCTGCACCGGCATGGGCAACGGCGCCAGCGTGATCGGGCCGCCGCGCAGCGCAAGCCAACGCTCGGCGAGCGCGCCCTCGTCGGGCGGGTCGGCGAGCCAGTCGTCGAACGTGCGATCGCCGCCCGCGACGAGCCAGTTCAGCACGCTGCGGCGCGACTCCTTCGTCGAGCGCGACGACAGATAGGCGCCTGCCACCAGATAGCAGCGATACACGGCCCGCGTGAGCGCCACGTAGACGAGCCGCGCGCGCTCGGCCGCCTGCTCGCGCGCGGCATCGCGTTCGGCGCGCTCGGCCTCTGCGCCGTCGCAGCCATAGTGCAGCACGGCGAGGCCGGCCTCGTCGTGGTATTCGCGCGCATCGGGCAAGCCGGACGCAGGCGGCTCGCGCAACGCGCCGTCATTGAGAAACGGGCAGAACACGACCGCATACTCGAGCCCCTTCGATTTATGGACGGTCACGATCTGCACGAGGTTGCGATCCGACTCGAGCCGCAACTGCGCGTCCTCGCCGCCGCCCGCTTCGCGCTGCGCGGCAAGCCAGCGCAGCGTCGGCGCAATGCCGGGCTGGGTGGCCGCGCGCGCCTGCACGAGCTCGGCCAGGTGATTGACGTCGGTCAGGCGCCGCTCGCCGTCGGCGAGCGCGACCAGCCGCTCGCCCACGCGCAGCTCGCGCATCAGCGTGCGCCACATGAGCGCAAAACCGCGCTCGTGCCACAGCGCGCGGTAGCGCGAGAAGCGCTCGACCCAGCCCATGGCGTCTTCGGCAGCATCCGCCGTCGCCGAAGACTCGAAAGACTGTGCGGCGCCGGAGGCATCGGCCGCCTGTTCGAGACGCCAGAGCGCCGCGGCATCGAGCCCGAACCAGTCCGTTGCCAACGCGGCGCGCACGCGCCGCAGGTCGCCGGGCGTATCGATTGCGGCCAGCACGCGCTCGAGCTGCTCGGCGTCGAGCGTCGCGAACACCGATGCCTGCGCCAGCTCGACGCTGCCGACGCCCCACGCCGCCAGCACGCGCTTCACGAGGCTGCCCTGCTTGTGGGTCTGCACGAGGACGGCGATCCGGGCGGGCGGCAGCGGCGCGCCGCCGATCGTCACTTCACCTGAGCGCGCCCCGCGCAGCAGCCTCACGATCTCGGCCGCGCAAGCCTCCGCCGCCTGCCGTTGGGCTTCGCGCTTTTGCAGCACGGCGTCGCCTTGGGGCAGCAGCCAAACGCGGAAGTCGCCCGCACCTGCCGCTCCTTGCGCCGCATCGACGAGCGGTGGCCGCTCGCGCGAGCCCGGGCGCACCAGCTGATAGTCGAGCCCATCGAGCACGAAGGCGTGCGGGTTGGCGCCGAAGATCCGGTTGCACGCCTCGACGACCGGCGGCGTCGAGCGCTGGTTGACCGCCAGCGTATAGCGCGCCGAGGCCGACGCGCGTGCCGCCAGATAGGTATGCAGGTCGGCGGCGCGGAAGCTGTAGATCGCCTGCTTCGGATCGCCGACCAGGAACAGCGGCCCCGGCGTACTCGGCCCCTGCGCGAAGATCCGCTCGAAGATCGCAAACTGCAGCGGATCGGTGTCCTGGAATTCGTCGATGAGGGCGGCTGGATAGCGCTTGCGCAGCGCGTCGGCGAGCCACGGATGCGCGGCAAGCGCGCCATATAGGTTCGAGAGCAGATCGTCGAACGAAACGACGCGCCGTGTACGCTTCATCGCGGCGAGCGATCGTGGCGCCTCGTCGAGCCACGCCGCGATGAGGCCGAGCCAGCGTGCGCGGTGCGCGGCTTCGGCGGCGTCGAGCGCCGCCGTCAGTTCGTCGGCGAGCGTGAAAAATTCGTGCTCAGGAGGCGTGAACTTGACCTTCGTCGCCTTCTTGAGCGCTGTCGCCGTCAGCTTCAGCGCGGCGCGCGGGGGCGCCGCATGGCAATCGCCTTCTTCGAAATAGGCGGACCAGGCTTCGATTGCCGCACTCACCGCTTCCGGCTTGTGCGAGGTCCTGCTGAGCCCGGCTTGGACGGCGTCCAGAAGCTTCACGATGGCGTCGCGCTCCGCTTGCCAGAGCGCGCTTGCCGTGTCGAAGCGCGCTTGCGCGCTCGACGCCGCCGACAGCGCCGCATCGGCATCCGCCCCGCCCCAGCGCAATTGCGCAAGCGGCTTCTTCAAGCGGCGCGCCAGCTGTTCGTCGAGCGATGCCGGGCCCGCGCGCCTGGCGACGAGCCACGACGCGAACGCAGGATGCGCCGCCGCCACGGGCTCGACGCGTTCGCGCCAGAAATCCGCGGCCAGTTCGAAGCGCAGCGGCGCATCGTCGGCCTCCATCTCGAACGCGAACGGCATCGCGGCGGCGAACGGCGCTTCCTGCAGCGCACGCTGACAGAACGCGTGGATCGTGTGAATCGCCGCCTGGTCGAAGGTGCGCAGCGCGCGCCGCACGCGCTTCTTCGCCGCCTCGCGCTCGATGCCGCCATCGGCTGCGAGCGTCGTCTCGAAGAGGCGCAAGACGAACGGATCGCCGCCGTGCTCGCCGGTCTCGATCGCGCGCTCCAGCTCCGCGAGCCGGCCGCGAATGCGCTCATGCAGCTCGGCCGTCGCCGCCTTCGTAAACGTGACGACGAGGATCTGGTCGGCGTTGAAATTCTTCTCGAGCAACAGGCGCACGTAGAGCGCACAGATGTTCCAGGTCTTGCCCGTGCCCGCCGACGCCTCGATCTGATTCACGCCGTCGAGCTCGCAGGCGAACACATCGAGCTCCCGCACGGGCGATGCGGCCGGCGTGAAATGCGCTGCGCTCATGAGCCGCTCCTCAGATGCCGGACGAGCGGCTCGAAGACGAGGCGGGCGAGCGTGCCGAACGGCTCGTCGAGCGACAGGTTCGCGCCGCGCCACGCGATGCGCAAAGCGGGATCGTCCGATTCGCCGCGCACGCGGTCGTTGATCCAGGCGCTGAACGCATCCGAATCGCCCTTGCTGACCTTGGCCCACGCGCTCTTCGGAAAGAACGCGAGCGGCAGTGAACGGCCCGTCTGGAACAGCGCGACGAGCGGCGCAAGTTCTTCGACGGGCGCCGCGACCGGCGTCAGCTCGAAGCTTTCCTTGCTGCCGTGCCAGACGGTGCGGCGCGGCCCGTCCGGCCGAACCGCGCAATAGACGAGGTGCGCCAGCCACGCCGAAAGGTAGTCGCGCGCGGCCGGGCTTGCGTAGCGGAAGATCACTTGTCCGGTTTCGGTGAGGAGGTTCAGCGTGCCGTGCAGCGCGAGCGGCGCAGGCGCCGCTTCGACGGCCTCGCGCAGGGCGGCGTCGTGCCTGCCGAAAATCGCGACACCCTCGGTTTCGGGCCAGCGCGGTTTCACGTCGAGCACGAACGGCAAACGCTCGACGCCCGCCGCGAGCTCACTGCGCACGTTATCCGCGAGCCGCCTCAACGCGCCCAGCTCGCGGCTGCGCCAGACGGCCCCCGTCGCACCGCCGGGCAATTCCGGGCTCGCTTCGGCCACGCGCTGCACGCGTGCGGCGACGGTGTCGCCGTCCGCTTCGAGCAGCGGCGGCAGCAAGCGGCCGGCCAGCGCATCGCGCCCGGCATAGTCGAGCTCGAACGGCTCCATGTCGATCAGCTCGCCCTGCGTATCGGCCAGCACGATGCCCAGCCGGTCGCGCAGGAGCGCACGCGCGGGATGCCGCCAGAAACGCTCGAACTCGTCGAAAGCGATGGAATCGGCAGCCTCGAGCGGCAGCGGCTCGGCGAAGAACGGCGCGAGGCGGGTCCTCTCGCGGCTAGCCATCCGCTCGGCCAGCACGGCGCGCTCCGCGTCGTAGGTGAAGAGCCCGCTCCGGCTGTCGAAATACTCGGCTGCGAACGGCTGCAGCGGATGCTCGACGATAAAGGCGCGGCGCGCTTCTTCGACTTCGGCAGGCGATGCTTCCGGCCCCGCCGACACCGTGGCGAGATGGTCGAGCAACTCATCGACGAGCGCGGCGGGCGGCAGCGCCGCGTTGTCGCGAATGCTGCGTCCGGTGTAGGCGATGAAGAGGCGCTCGCGCGCGGCGAGCAGCAGGTCGAGAAACAGGTTGCGCTCGTCGTCGCGCCGCTGCCGGTCGCCGAGCTTGCCGAACTCGGCCATCAGGTCGAACTCGTCGGCGCGCGCGAGCGACGGCAACACGCCGTCGTCCATGCCGATCAGGCAGACCACGCGATACGGCAGGCCGCGCAGGCTCGTGAGCGACGAGAACGTCACGCCGCCCCACGGCACGCCGCCGCGCGCCGGGTCGTCGAGCGCTTCGGTCAGCGCCGCGCGCACGACCGCGGCCGGCAGCTCGGCATCCTGCGCCCCTTCGCGCATCACGCCGACGAGCGCGTTGATGGCGTCGCGCACGTCGGCGAGCGCGTCGGTGAACGGAATGCCCGGGTCGAAAAAACGCGCGAGCGCGTCGAGCAGCAGCTCACCCCACGCTTGCGGCGCGAGCGACCCCGACGTGCGGCCCGCAAAGCCGTCGAGATCGTCGACAAAGCGCGCGAGCCGCCCAAGCAGCTCGCCCTCCGACCCGCTCGCGCCTTCGACCGGCAGCCATGCGTCGACAGGCTCGCCGCCCTCGGGCATCGCGTAGCCGAGAAAGAGCCGTGTGAGCGCGTCGGAGAACGTGTGGCGCGCGACGGGCACCGCCTCGTCGACAGGTGCTTCGGGTGCGAGGCCGCGTCGCGCGCCCGCGGCGGCAAGCCATTCCTGCGCGGTCTCGAGCGCCGCCGCGTCGATTCCATAGCGCGCCGCCACCGCGTCGACGCGCAGCCATTCGACGAGCTCGGGCGCGCTCACGCTGCGCTCGCCAAGCGAGAGCCAATCGAGCAGCACGCGCGCCACGGGATTCGCCTGCGACGGCGGCAGACCCGTGATCCGATAGGGAATGCGGCGGCGGTCGATACCGCGGCGGTCGATACCGGGGGCGTCCATCCGCCGGGCCGCGTCAGGCGAGCCTTCGCCCGCGGATGTCGTGCCGAACACCGCATCGATCAGCGGCCCGGCCGCGGCAAGATCGGGACACGCAACGAGCACGTCGGACGGCACGAGATCGTCGAACTCGTTGAACCAGCCGAGCAGACGGTCGTGCAGCACTTCGAGCTGGCGCGACAAGCTGTGGCAGACATGGACTTCGATGCCGCGCTCGACGCCTGCGTCATCGTCAGCGGTCTCCGTCTCCAAATCCAGGATCGCATTCTGCATCTTCGCGAGCCACGTCGGCGCGGGGTTCTCGGCAAAGCGCGTGGCTTCCGCCGACGCCGCGCTCTCGGTCAGCTCATGCAGCATGTGCAGTTGCGCCTGCGTCTGCCGGCCCCACTCCGCGAGCAGCGGATGACCGACTTCCTGATAGTCGAGCTGGCCGGCCGCATCGAGCGCTTCGAGGCGGCCGACGCTCACGATGTCGAACCAGAACTGGCGGCACGGGTTCATCGCATAGACGCGCACGTCGATCCAGCGCGACAGCTCGCGCAGCAACGCGATGTGAAGCGGCGGCATGGTCGGCAGCGCGAACACGTGGACCGACTCCGGCCAGCGCGCGCGCATCACGGCATCGAGATCGAGCGAGCGCGCCTCGGCAAGAAAGCGGTACGCAGGCGGCGTGGCCACGGCCAGCGATTTCGCATCCGTCCCGCCGCCCAGCTCGGCGAGCAGCGCGCGCCACAACGCCGCCTGCCATCGCTCGTCCTCGCGCGCCGTGCCGCTCGCGCCACGCAAGGCGGGGCCGCGGCTCTCGATGCTCGCGGCGGCATCGCCGCCCGCCGCGAAGATCGAGCCGCCCTGCTGCCAGTGCGCGAGCCATTCCGGCCGGTACGTCAGGTAGTGATCGAGCACGGCCGCCACGCGCCGCGCGAGCTCGTAGCGCATCGGCGCATCGGCGGCAGCGAGGTACGACGCGAGGCGCGGCGACGCGTTCCACCCGGCTTCTTCGGCATCGAGACCGAGCAGGCGATAGCAGCGCCACACGAGCCTGTCCGGCGCGAGCGGCGACGCCTCGGGCACCGGAATCACGCCGCCGATCTGCGCCCACAGCCACTGCGCCAGATAGCTGAAATTCACGTTTGCGCACACACCGTGGCGCGCGGCGATATCGAGCTCGAGATGCCGCCGCACCGCCGCGCTCGGCACGATGATCTGCTGCGCGACCCAGGGATCGGACGGCGCCGCCGACAAGTCGTCGAGCAGCGCGTCAGCCAGAGTCTCGTAACGGTTCGAGTAGAAAAGCTGGAGCATGGACCTTTGGGAAAGCGTGCGGCGCACGAAAAACGGCAGCGCCAAGCCGCGCACGGCGATCGAAAGCGCAAGCATAGCAAAGGCCGTTCGCGCCAAGAACTCGGCCGTCCGGCCGAGTCTTCACGCAGCCAAAATACGTTAGACTCGACGCCAATCCTGGATATGGCCCCAAGCGTCCCTTGGCCTTTCCTTCGCACTACCGGTTTCGTTGCCTGCTTTTCAAGCGATGCGCTATTCCGTCGAAATCAAAAAGTTTCTCTATAGCCAGTACTTCTTCGGCGGGCTGCGCATCGCGGTCGGCGTCTCGCTGCCGGCCGTCCTGTGCCTGATCGTCTTCAAGAACCAGGACCTCGGCTTCACGATCGCGACCGGCGCGCTCGGCGCCTGCGTCGTCGACATGCCCGGCCCGCTCAAGTACAAGCACAACGAAATGCTCGCGTGCAGCGTGATCGGCTTCCTGTCGGCGCTTGCCACGGGCCTCGCCACGTTCAACGTGCTCGCGCTCTGGGCCGCCATCGTGCCGCTCACCTTCGTGCTGTCGCTGATCGTCGTGTACGGCAACCGCTGGCCGCAGATCAGCTTCGCCACGCTGTTCATGATGGTCGTGACGCTCGAAGATAAATTCACGCCGATGGAGGCGCTCGTCAACGCGCTGTGGATTCTCGCGGGCGGCCTCTGGTACACCTATTGGGCGACGCTGGTCTCGCGCTGGCAGGCCTACCGGATCGAAAAGCAGGCGCTGGCCGAGGGTGTCTTCGCCTGCGCGAACTACCTGCTCGCGCGCGCCGATTTCTACGACCTCGACTGCGATCTCGACGAGTGCTATCGCAACCTCGTCGCGAAGCAGATCGCGGTGGTCGAGATGCAGGACGCCGCGCGCGACATCGTGCTGCGCAACCTGCCGAAGCTGAGGAGCGGCAAGCTCGACCCGCGCCGCACGGTGCTCTTCAACCTGTTCATCAATTCCGTCGACCTGCACGACCTGTTCGTCGGCGCACACACCGACTACCCGCTCGTGCGCAACACCTTCGGCGGCTCGGACCTGATGATCTTCTATCGCGACCTGATCCGCAAAGCCGCGCGCGATCTCGAGGAGATCGGCCTCGCGGTGCTGCAGAACCGGCCGCCGCATTCGCGCATCAGCGTGAAGGCCGAGCTGCGCGCGATCGAGTTCGAGCTCGAGCTGATGCGCAAGCACGATTTTCCGAAGAAGAACCCGGAGGCATACGCGGCGGTGTCGGCCACGTTCCGGCGCATCTGGAGCGCCACGCGTCTCATCGACAAGATCAGGAAGAGTCTCGCGAGCGAGGAGGCCCCGACACATACCGAGATGCGCATCGACCAGACACTCACGCGCTTCATCTCGAGCCGCCGCGTGCCGTTCCGGCAGATCTTCTCGAACCTGACGATGGCCTCGCCGAGCTTCAGGCACGCGCTGCGCGTGACGATCGCGGTCGCCGTCGGCTTCTGGCTCGGACGCCTCCTGCCGCTCACCAACGCCTACTGGATCGTGATGACGAGCATCATCATCCTGAAGCCCGGCTACTCGCTGACCAAGCAGCGCAACGCGCAGCGTATCGTCGGCACCGCGATCGGCTGCGCGGCGAGCATCGCGCTGATGCTGCTCGTGAAAGACCCGCCGATCCTGCTCGTCATCATGTTCGCGTCGATGGTGATGAGCTACAGCCTGCTGCTCTTCAACTATGCGGCGAGTGTCGTGTTCACGTCGTCGTACGTGCTGCTGCTGTTCCATCTGCTCGCGCCGGGCAGCATGCGGATCATCGGCGAGCGCGCGATCGACACCTTCGTCGGCTGCATGATCGCGATCGCCGCGAGCCGGCTGTTCCCGTATTGGGAATACCGGCTGATGGGCAAGCTCGTCAAGGACATGGTTTCGGCCACCCGGCAATATCTCGAAGCGAGCTGGTGGAGCGCGGGCAAGCCGGCAACCGCCGCGATGCCGTCGGGGATGGCGAAGACGAGCGGCGCCGGGGAACCCGCGGCGGCCGGACCCGATGCCGAGCTTCACGCGCTCGAATCCGAGGCGGGTGCTCTCGCATTGTCGAGTGGCGGCGCGCGTGCATCCGGCGTCGCCACAGCAACGGACGTGCCCGTGCGCTCCACCGTCCCCGCCTCGCATGCGTCCGCGTCACCGGCCGCCGCGCTCAAAGCCCCGCCGGCCGCTCCGGCCGCCGCCGCGCACGAGCGCGACTTCCGCTACCGGCTCGCGCGCAAGCACATGCACGTCGCGTTCGCCAACCTCGGACAGGCATTCCAGCGGATGATGCTCGAGCCGAAGGCGCACCAGCATTTCGTCGCCGAGCTCAACGACCTGCTCGTGCAAAGCCACGTGCTCGCCTCGCAAATCACCGCCGCGGCGCCGCTCTTGCGCAATACCGCGCAACACGAAGGCGCCGGTCTGCAGGCATTGCAGCGCGCGTTGTCCGTGGTCCGCGAAAACCTGACGCAAGCGCTCGCAGGCGAGCCGCCGCCCGCCGATCAGGCCGAGATCACGAAGCAGCTCACGCGCGAGCTGGATTTGATGGCGGTGGAGGTCGAGAAGTCGGAGGCGGGGTCGCCCGAGCTCGCGCAGGAAGTGAAACTGCTCGCGCATCAGTGCAAGCAGATGCTCGCGGCGTCGGGTTTCATCCGCAAGGATGCGGGGGTGATCCGGCTGCCGCAGGAAGCATTGCCGGCGGGATAGTCGAGGGGGCAGAGCCCGGACGGGTGGAACCCACCCGCTCTTGCCCCCAAGACAAGGCTCAAGCCTTGGCGGCTGGCGGTCAGGTTACTGTGAGGCGCTCGCCGCGGACGCAGCCGTCGCCACGCTCGCGGCCGCTGGCGCAACGCTTGCCGGCGCGTTCGCGCGGTCGTATTCGCGTTTTTCGGAAATGGCGTTGTAGAGCAGCGTTGCAATCACGAGCAGCACGACGACCACGATGAAAATGCCGATGCGAACGGTGGGATTCTTGTTGCTGCGCGGATCGTTCATGGTGCGGGATGGGCCTGGGCTATCGACGTAACGAAGCCGGCATTCTACGCGTATGCAGCTTGCTAACAGCTTGCGGCGAGATGCAGGCCGCGCGGGGGTCGCCGGCTTCACGCGCTCAAGCCGTCACAGCCGTTTCCGGCGCGGCCCCGACCGGGTGCTCAACGCCCCCCGTGATCCCCCGCCGGCGCCCGCACCGGCAGCGCCGTCGAGTACTTGATCTGCTCCATCGCGAAGCTCGAGCTCACGTCGAACAGCGGTACCGAACGAATCAGCTGCTTGTAGACGCGGTCGTAGTCGTCGATATCCGTAACCACGACGCGCAACAGGTAGTCCGTCTCCCCGCTCATCCGGTACACCTCGACCACCTCCGGAATGTCCTGCACGGCCTGCGTGAAGCGCTGCGCCCATTCCTCGGTGTGCTGGTTGGTGCGCACGGCCACGAACACCGTCGTGCCGACCCCGAGCTTGCGCGGATCGCACAGCGCCACCTGCGCCCGGATCACGCCCGCTTCCTTGAGCCGCTGCACGCGCTTCCAGCATGGCGTCTGAGACAGGTTGACCCGCTGCGCCAGCTCCGCGACCGGCATCGTCGCGTCTTCCTGAAGCAGTTCAAGCAGCTTCCGATCGATCAGGTCCATTCCCACTTTCCCGACTCCCTAGAAATTTTTTCTACTTTTCAGCTTATGCGGGAAATTATATGAAAACTCTTTCTACGTGCAAACCGGTATAAATATGGGCACGAACAACACGAATTTTCGACGGAGGTCCCATGAACCACGATGCCGAATTCAGCGCAGCCGTCCGTCGCACGCCCGGTGCGGACAGCCATGCCGCCATGCCGGGCGCGCCTGTCGTGTTCGCGGCGTCTTGCCCGGCTGGCGAGTCTGTTGAAGGCGCGCTCTCCGCGCCGGCAAACTCCGCGCTCGCGCGCCTCTGCGAGGCGCTCGACGCCGCGTTCCTCTCGGCCGCGCACGCCGGCGAGCCGTCGCATAGCGCCGAGTTCGCGCGCCGGGTGCGCGCGGCGCTCGCGCAAGCCGTCGCCGACGAAACGCTGCTCGCTCCGGCGCAACGCGAAGGCTCGCCCGACTGCTACCGCCGGCACCTGCTGGCCGCCGATCCACGCGGCCGCTATGCGATCGCCGCGCTCGTCTGGCAGCCGGGACAAGCGAGCCCCGTGCACGCCCATCACACCTGGTGCGGCTACGCCGTGATCGACGGCGCGCTGACGGAAACGGTCTACGACTGGAACGAAGCGGCCGGCTGCGCCACCGAATCGCGCACGCATCCGCGCGAGGCCGGCGCGGCGTCGTACACGCGCGCCGGGACGACGGGGATCCACAGGCTTTGCAACACCAGCACCGCGCCTGCCGTATCGCTCCATCTGTACGGCGTGGCGGGCCCGCAGATCACAACGCACGTCAACGACCTCGTGCGCGTCGAAGCCGGCGCGATGCTCTGACCGGGGCCGGAATGCCTCACACCTTGCCGGACGTCTCCGTCGTCGGAATCTGAGGCATGACCGGCGCAGTCTGCCCGGTCGCCGGCGGCGCGGGGCGCGGTTCATGTGCCGCGTCGCGCGCCGCCCGCGCCCCCTTGTCCTTCTTCTCACGCGCCGCCGCATACTCGCCCGGCGCCTCCCGCTCGGCCTTGTAGACCTGCATCTGCGGTACGGGAATATCGATTCCGGCCTGATCCAGCTTGCGCTTCACGCGCAGGTTGAACGCCCGCGCGACGCTCCATTGCTGCAGCGGCCGCGTCTTGATCTGCCCTTTCACGATCATCCAGTTCTGCTCGAAGCGGTCGAGCCCCCACACTTCGACGGGCCCCAGCATCTCACGCCGATAGCGGAAGTCCGCCATCAGCTCCGAGCCGGCTTCGCGAATCAGGCGCGTCACGTGCTCGACATCGGCCGAAAACGGCACGCGCACCTCGAACACCGCATAGGCAAAGTCGCGCGACAGGTTCTTCACGATCTTGATCTGCGAAAACGGAATCGCGTGGATCGCGCCCTGCCCGTCGCGCAGGCGCACGGTGCGGATCGTCAGGTGCTCGACCGTGCCCGCATGGCCGCCGTCGATATCGATCCAGTCGCCGACCGAGATCGTGTCCTCGATGATGATGAAAAGCCCGGTGATCAGGTCGGACACGAGCGACTGCGCGCCGAAGCCCACCGCGAGCCCGATCACGCCCGCGCCCGCGAGAAGCGGCGTCACGTTGATGCCGAGGTTGGCGGCGGTGACGATCGCCGCGACCGTCAAGATCGTCACGAGCACCGCGTTGCGCACGAGCGGCAGCATCGTGCGCGTGCGCGTGCCCGGCGCGCGCGACTTGCTGCGCGGGCCGCTCGGATTGAGCGCCTCGAGAATCGCCGTGTCGATCGCGATCCAGACGAGCCAGGCGATGAAGACAGTCATCAGGATTGCTGTCACCGCATGCGCGATGCCACGCGCCGTCACGCTCTCCTCCACCATCTCGGCAAGCGAAAATCCCCACAGCCGCGAGGCGAACTCGAGGAACGCGAGCCAGATGAAAAGCGTGATCAACGTGCCGACGAAGCGCAGCAGACGCGTCACATAGGCCGAACGCCGCCGGCGGGCAGGCGCTTCGGCTGCGCGCGTCATGCGCATCACGACCGCGCAGAGGAAAAACGCGAGCACGAGCATGAGCGCCGTGACAACCGAGATCTGCAGCACGTTCTCGGAGCTGTCGAGGCCGGCGAGCGTCGCGACCACCGACGCCCCCACGAGCAGCAGCATCGGCAGTTGCCAGAGCGACGCGAGCACGTCGAACGCCTCGGTGGCCGCCTTGCGGCGCACGCGCTTCTCGTAGCCGCGGTTGCGGATCAGATGCGCGACCGGGCGGCGGAACGCGAGCGCGAAATAGCCGGTCAGCACGGCGGCCGCCATATTCGCGGCCGTCGAGATCAGCGACGCGAGGTTGTTGCCGAGCTGGCTCGCAACCTGGTAGTTCACGGCGGCATCGCCGAGCGCGCCGCAAATGCCCATCGCGAACAAGAGACGCCGCGCATGCTGGAGCAGCACGCGCACGGCGACACGCCGGTGCCCGGAGCCGAACAGCGAGAACATGATCAGGCAGATCGCCGAGAACACCGCGCCGGCGACGATCGCATAGGCGATCACCATCGCGAGCGTGCGGCCGAGCGAATCGGCAAGCGAATGCGAGAGCGACAGCACGACGACGAACGCGATCACCCACGGGCTCACGCGGCGCAGCGCGAAGATCATGAGCTCGCTCGTCGACGGATTCGGCTGCAGCCCCGCATCGATCCGGTAGCGCGCATGCAGCCTTCGCTGCAAATAGACGAGCGCGCTCGCGCACGCGCCCCAGGCAACCAGCATCGCGCACAGGTCCAGGAGCACATGGCCCGGCGAATTCGCGCCCTGCCCGGTCGCGATCGCGTACAGGTCGAGGCCCGCCGCGCTCAGGCGGCTCGCCCAGTAGCGCAGTGGCGTATCGCCATGGCGCACCTGCGCTTCGATCGAGGTGATGCCCGAGGCGATCGCCCCGAGGAGCCCGGGGGTCTGCTGCGCGGCCTGGGCGCCCGAAGCGGCGGCGGGCGAGAGATTGCGCGTGGCGTCGCGCAGCTTCTTGAGTTGCGCGACGAGCGCGGTGCGCTGGCGGTCGTTGTCGAGCGTGACGATGACGTTGTCGAGCGAGCGCGCGATCTCGGCCTGGCTCGCAGGCGACGGGGCCGACGCCGCCTCGGCCGCGGACGCCCCAGCGGCCGAGGAAGCAGAAGACGGCGCCGATGCGGGATTCGCGACGGCGTTGATGAAGCTCTGCAGCGACGGCGGACCCGCGGCCACCGTGATGGCTTGGGCGAGCGGCGCAGCCAGCGCGGCGGCGAGGACGGCAACAAGCCATGCGCATCGCGCGGCATGGTGCGTCGCGCGAGCGAAGACACCACCGCGAGTGGAGGAAACCAGCGCCGGAAGCGCTGAAAAGAATCGGCGGAAAAACGAGGGCAGGACCCACGCGATGAAGAGGGTTGCGGTACGAACCACCGGCAGCGCGGCGCGATACGCCCCGCCGCCGGCGATACGCCGTTCACGGCTAGCTTTCATGGCATCCGGTCGCGTTATGGGACAGCGCAGTGTAGCCGCGCTGCCGCGCCGAAGCCGTAACCGAATGTTAGCCGGATGCCCCGCGCGCCTCGCCTAGCCTTGCGGGACGAGGCGCTCGGCTTGCGCCCTATTAATACGCGACGGTCGCGATCTGGCGCACGAAACGGCCCTGCTCGAGCTCGTCGACGAACGCGACCGCGTAATCATCGACAGAAATCGTGCTGTTGCCGCTCGCGTCGGCGATCAGCGAGTTCGCACCCGTGCGGAACTGGCCCTTCTTCTCGCCCGGCGCGATCACCGCGGCCGGCGCGAAGAACGTCCAGTCGAGATCGTTCACGGTGCGATAGAAGTTGAATGCGTCGCGGTGCGCGAGCGCGACCGGCTTGTAGATTTCCGGAAAGCCTTCCGCATCGACGAGCTGCTTGCCCGGCGCCACTTCGAGCGAACCCGCGCCGCCCACCACGACGAGGCGCTTGAGGCCCGCCGCACGCACGCCGGCGACCAGCGCCTTCGACGCTTCGACGACCTTCTGCGGATCGCCTTGCGCCGGACCGTAGGCGCTCGCCACCACGTCTTGCCCTTCCAGTGCGGCGGCAATGCTCGCCGCGTCGAACAAATCGGCCTTGGCCGATGTCACGTTGGCGACGCCTTGCGCGCCGCGCGACGGGTCGCGCGACAGCGCGGTGACTTGGTGTCCGCGAGCAGCCGCCTCAGCGGCGACACGCGAGCCGATCATGCCGGTGGCCCCAAACAGGGCGATTTTCAAGGACTTTTGCATTGTTTCTCTCCTGACTCTCAAATTAACGTAACTGTACTAGTTACATATTTTGCGAAAAAAACAGAGGCTCATGCCTCTTCCCAAACCTGCGACACAACGCGCGCCCAATACCGCGACACACGCCGCGTCCATCATGACTGCCATTCCGTGCGGCTTCCTCTCTCACCCCGTCTCGCCGCGCCGCCGCTTGCGCTCCTGCGCACGCTCGGCGCGCACGACATCAGCTGTGACGTCCGCCAGCGTGCGCGCCGCCAGCGACGCTTCCATTGCCTGCTGCGCGTCGCCGACGATACCGACCAGCACGCCCTGAATCTGCCTGCCGACCATGCAGTCCGGATTCGGCTGCTCCCGATGAAGCGCGAACAGCTGCGCTTCGTCGACGGCGCGATAGACATCGAAGAGCGTGATGTCTTCCGGCTCGCGCGCGAGCAGCGCGCCGCCGCCCGCGCCCAATTGCGAGGTGGTCAAGCCGGCCTCGGCGAGCATCGACAACAAGCGGCGTATCAACGCGGGATTCGTATTGACGCTGCCCGCGATGATCTCGGACGACAGCGGCACGCCTTCTTGCAGCGACAGCAGCGCGAGAACGTGGACTGCAAATGCAAACCGGCTGCTCGTATTCACCGCAAATCCGCCCGACGACAATGTGTAACCATGGTAATTACATTTATCCGGTCTGGCAAGCGGCGCGTCAATTATTGCCCGGCTTGGCGCCGTTGCGTGTCGTCGCGGGGCCCGCCGCCGCACCGCTCGTTTCCGCGTTCTGGCTCGCCCAGCTTTGCAGCTTGTGACCCGCCGCCTCGAGGCTGTAGCCCGTGGCCGACGCCGCCTGGCCGAGCATTGCGTTGGCCGCGCTCGCCGCACCCTGGAGGTGCGCTTGCGCCGCCGCGGACACGCCGCTCGCGTCGAGCCGGATCGACGGCGCCGACGCGGCCGCATCCACATGCTGCTGCGCGGTCTGCCGCGCCGCATCGACCTGCTGGTTGACGAAGCTCGCCGCCTGGTCGACGGTCTTGGCGGCCTTCTGGGCCGCTTGCACGGCCGCGTCGCCAAGCTCCGAAGCCTGCTTTTGTGCCTGTTGCGCCGCTTGCTGGGCTTGGTCCTGGTCGTGCTTCTCGCACGCGGCAAGCGCGCTGAGCGCAACAGCCGCCAGTGCGGCGCGGTTGAAACGGTTGAAACGATTCATATTGTCACTCCCCCCGTATCGAGGGCATTGATTGTCCGGATGGAGCGCATGATACGCCGCGGCCACGACGCGGCGTCGCGCATCTGTCAAAGACCCTGCAGTAGACTGTCCACCGGTCCGATGTGTTCCGCTTTTCAAACGGAGGAAGCCATGGCAGCAAAGAAGATTCTATTTCTGACGGGCGATTTTGCCGAAGACTACGAAACGATGGTGCCGTTCCAGGCGCTGCAGGCGGTCGGCCACACGGTGGATGCGGTGTGTCCCGGCAAAAAGGCCGGCGACAAGATCAAGACCGCGATCCACGACTTCGAGGGCGACCAGACCTACACCGAGAAACCCGGCCACCAGTTCACGCTGAACGCCGCCTTCGACGACGTCGATGCGCGCCAATACGACGCGCTCGCGATCGCCGGCGGCCGTGCGCCGGAATACCTGAGGCTGAACCCGAAGGTCATCGAGATCGTGCGCCACTTCGCCGAAGAGAAGAAGCCGGTCGCGGCGATCTGTCATGCGGCCCAGCTGCTCGCCGCCGCCGAGGTGATTCGCGGCAAGCGCATTTCGGCCTATCCCGCGTGCGCGCCCGAAGTGCGTCTTGCGGGCGGCGAATATGCCGACATTCCCGTGGACGCCGCCATCACCGACGCGCCGTTCGTCACCGCGCCCGCGTGGCCGGCCCATCCCGAATGGCTGCGCCAGTTCCTCGCGCTGCTCGGCACGCGCATCGAGCTTTGATGTAAGCCGCCGGGGCCTGTTTTCACGCGCGACGGAACAGGCCCTAACCGCTCAACGCCTTCGTGCGCCCCGCGAGCGACGCGACCACCACGACCAATTCGAGCGGGTCCACCGGCTTCGCGATATGCGTCTGGAACCCCGCGAGCAGCGCGCGCCGCCGGTCTTCGCTGCGCGCGAACGCGGTCAGCGCGGCAGCGGGCGCCGTGCGGCTCGGGCCGCCCCGCTCGCTCAACGCGAGCTCCAGCGCACGCAGCTTGCGGATGAATTCGTAGCCGTCCTCGCCCGGCATCCCGATGTCGCTGACGACCACGTCGGGCGGCGCGGCTTCGTAGGCGGCGAGCGCGTCGGCCGCGTTGCCGTGCGCCGTGGTCGTCGCGCCGCGCTCCTGCAGCAGGCGCTCGACGAGCTCGCGCGCATCGGGCTCGTCCTCGACGATCAGCACGTGCAGGCCGGCGAGCGCGGGCGGCGTCTCGAGCGGATGCGCCCGCTCGCCCGCGACGCGCACGGGCTCGATGCTCGCCGCCGGCAGCCGAATCGTGAAGGTCGCGCCGCGGCCTTCGCCGTCGCTCGCCGCCTCGATGCGGCCGTCGTGCATCTCGATCAGCTGCTTCGCGATCGACAAGCCGAGCCCCAGCCCGCCGTGCTGGCGCGTCGTGCCGGTATCTTCCTGGCGAAAGCGCTCGAACACATGCGCGAGGAACTCGGGCTTGATGCCCTGCCCGGTATCGCTGACCGTCAGCTCCACCTCGCCCTCGACGCGCCGCAACACCACCTCGACCTTGCCGCGCTTGCCCGTGAACTTGATCGCGTTGCTCATCAGGTTCCAGACGACCTGCTGCAGGCGCGCCGGATCGCCCTGGACCGGCCCCGCCGCATCGAGTACCGGCGTGATGCGGATCTCCTTGGCATCGGCCGCGGGCTGGACGGAGCGGATCACATACTCGACGATGTCCTGGAGGTCGAGCCGCTCGAGATCGAGCCGCAGCTTGCCGGCCATGATGCGCGACAAGTCGAGCAGGTCGTCGACCATCTGCGCCTGCGCGCGCGCATTGCGCTCGATCACTTCGAGGCCTTTCTTGACGCGCTCCGGCTCCGTGGCGTCGCGCATCAGGATCTGCGTCCAGCCGACGATCGCGTTGAGCGGCGTGCGCAGCTCGTGCGAGAGCGTCGCGACGAACTCGTCCTTCACGCGCGAGGCCCGCTCGGCTTCGGCCCGCGCCGCGCGCTCGGAGGCGAGCAGCCGCTCGCGCTCCTCGGCGAGCGTGCGAAAGTGCGCCTCACGCTCGGAAAGGCGCTGCGCCTCGGCGAGCTCGCGCTGCACGCGCGTCTCGCGCAGCACGCGCTCGATCGCCTCGGGCAGGTAGTCGAGATAGCCGTCGCTCTTCGGCACGATGTCGGCGACGCCCGAGCGCAGCGCTTCGATCACGCGCGCCTCGTCGGCGAAACCGGTGCACAGGATCGCCGGCAGCACGATGCCGGCCGCGCGCAGCGCGCGCAGGAAGTCGAGGCCGGTCTCGGCGGTGCCGAGCGTGTAGTCGACCACGATCACTTCCGGCAGCTCCAGCAGCAGCGCCGTGCGCGCGCTGTTCGCGCCCGGCGCCGTCGACACGCGGTAGCCCACGCGCGTGAGCGCGCGCGTCGCGAGCCGCAGCAGGCCCTCGTCGTCGTCGACGAAGAGAACGTGCGCGGTCATCGCCCGCCCGCGGGCAGCTTGACCACTTGCAGGAAGAAGCCGAGGCGGCGCACCGCCTCGATGAACGCCTCGCTCTCGACCGGCTTCGTCACGTATACGTTGCAGCCAAGCTCGTAGCAGCGCTCGATTTCGCGCGGATCGTCGGTGGTCGTCAGCATGATGACGGGCAGCGACGCCGTGCGCGGATCGGTCTTCAGGCGCCGCAGCACTTCGAGCCCGTCGATGCGCGGCATCTTCAGGTCGAGCAGGATCACGGGCGCGCTCAAGGCGTCGTGCTCGAAGCGCGCGTCGCTGCCGAAGAAGTAGTCGATGGCCTCCTGGCCGTCGGCGAGCCGGATGAAGCCGTTGGTCAACCCCGCGCGGCGCAGGTTGCGCTGGATCAGCGTGGCGTGGCCGTCGTCGTCTTCGATCAGGATGATGCTGACCGATTGGCCCGCGGTCTCGTGCTGTGTCATGTTGCCTCCCGTGTCGACCCGAGTTGGCGCTTCAGCGCTCTACTCGGGTCCCATGCCGCCCCGAGGGAGGCAACAGCCCCCCCGGGGGGAGCTTTGCATGGGACCGAAGTAACCGCTAAAGCGCTAACTCCGGTCGACAGCGAACAAGTGTGAGCGTGGGGGTAGTAATTCATATTCCTCATGCGGCGACCGGCGTGGCCGCCTCGGGTAGCGAAACGTAAAACGTGGTGCCGGCGCCTTCGGTCGACTCCGCCCAGACGCGCCCGCCATGCCGCTCGACCATGCGCCGCACGAGCGCAAGGCCGATCCCCTCGCCCGCGGCGACGTTGCCGTGCAGGCGCTGGAACGCGTTGAACAGGCGCGGCAAGGCGTTGGCCGGGATGCCGAGGCCATTGTCCTTCACGTAGAAAATGCGCAGCGAGTGCACGCCGGGCGGCGCCGGCATCGTGCCGATCTCGATGCGGCCCGGCCGCTCGGGGTTCAGGTAGTTGACCGCGTTGCCGATCAGGTTGGCGAACACCTGCTCGAGCGCGGTCGGGTCGCCCCAGACCGCCGGCAGGTCCTGCACGACAACGTCGGCGCCCGCGCTCTTGATCGACGCCTGCATCGCCTCGACGACGTGCTGCACGAGCACGCCGACATAGACCTCCTGGCGCCGGTACTCCACGCGCCCCACGCGCGAGAGCCGCAACAGCGAATCGATGATGTGCGCGGCGCGCAGCACCGCGCTTTGCAAAAAGCGCAGCGCCTCGCCGACGTCTTCGTCGATGAGCCGCTCGACGCGCGCGCGTTCCCGCGCGGAAAGCGCCGAAGCCCGGACGGCCTGGCGCAAGTCGTCGCAGGCGTGCGTGAGCTCCTTCGAAAAGCCTTGCAGGTTCACGAGCGGCGCGCGCAGGTCGTGCGACACGCTGTAGATGAACATCTCGTTTTCCTGCGTCTGCTGGTGGAGCGTCGCGTTGGTGCGCGCGAGCTCGTCGGCGCGCCGCGCGAGATCGTTCTGGAAGCGCGCCTGCAGGCGCTCCGATTCGAGCAGGCGCCGGCTCGTCTCGTGCAGCATCTCGTCGAGCCGCGTGATTTCGTCTTCGCCAGCGGAGACCGGGCCGAGCGGCTCGTTGTCGGCGAGCCGCCGCGCGTTGTCCGACAAGAGCGCGAGCCGGCCGCGCACGCCGCTCGCGAACACGAACACGGCGCAGGCGGTGACCGCGAGCGAGCCGACCACCGCCGCCACCGTCAGCATCTGCTGCTGCGCGCGAGCCGTCTCGGCGTCCGCCGAGCGCTGCGTGTCGACGCGCAATTCGGCGGTCTGGAACGCAGCGACCTGGCTGCGGAAACGATCGACGACGTCGGTCGTCGCCTGGTCGCGAAAGCGCGCGAGCACGTCGGCGCGGCGCCCGGTGGCGAGCAGGTCCTGCGCGCGGTCCGACCACTGGCGGTATTCCTGCACGGTCTGACGGATCTGCCCGGCGCGCTCGACCTGCAGCGGGTTATCGGCGACCAGCTCGACCAGATGGTCGATATTGCGGTCGAGGTCGAGCCAGAGCGAAAGCGGGGTCGAATAATCGCGGTCGCCTTCGATGATCGCTCCGCGCACGCGCACCGACTCCACCAGCACCGGCTCGAGGATCGCGCTCGTCTGGCGCAGCACGTCCTTGCTGTGCAAGGCCCACGCCTCGGCCTGCTCGGCCTCCCCCTGCGCCTTGACGAGCCCGGCCAGAAGCGCCAATTCGAATACGGTGGGGATCGCGATCAGCAACAGGCCTTTGGTCGTCAGTCTCATTCGCGCGTGAAATCGTTCTGAATGCCGCCCAGCGGTGCGCGGGCGACGGAACATTATGTCGGCGTTTCATGCGAATGACAAAGGATCGCGGCGAGATCTCATCTGATCGCAGTCAGATGAAAACAGAATGTAAGAAACAGCTAGTTCTTGAGCCGGTACCCCGTCTTGAAGATCCACGCGACGATCGCCGTGAAGAGGCCGAGGAACACGACCGTCATCGCAAGGCTCACGCCGACGTGCACGTCGGAGATGCCGTAAAAGCTCCAGCGGAAGCCGCTGATCAGATAGACGACCGGGTTGAAGAGCGCGACCGTCTGCCAGAACGGGGGCAGGACGTGGATCGAGTAGAAGCTGCCGCCGAGGAACGTGAGCGGCGTGATGATCAGGAGCGGAATGACCTGCAGCTTTTCGAAGCCGTCGGCCCAGACGCCGATGATGAAGCCGAACAGGCTGAAGGTGAGCGCCGTCAGCAGCAGGAAGAGCAGCATCCACAGCGGGTGGTCGATGTGCAGCGGCACGAACAGCGCGGCGGTCGCCATGATGATCAGGCCGAGCATGATCGACTTGGTAGCCGCCGCGCCGACAAAGGCGAGCACGAGCTCCAGGTACGACACCGGCGCCGAGAGCAGCTCGTAGATCGTGCCCGTGAACTTCGGGAAATAGATGCCGAACGACGCGTTCGACACGCTCTGCGTGAGCAGCGACAGCATCACGAGCCCGGGCACGATGAAGGCGCCGTAGCTGACGCCGTCGATGTGGTCGATGCGTGAGCCGATCGCCGCGCCGAACACGATGAAATAGAGCGAGGTCGAAATCACGGGCGAGATGATGCTCTGCATCAGCGTGCGCCACGTGCGCGCCATCTCGAAGTTGTAGATCGCGCGGATTGCGTAGAAATTCATGATGCCTCCCGACGGGCCGCCCCAAGGGGGGCTGACGCCCCCTCGGGGGGCGGCGAACTCAAGTGAGCGTGGGAGTCGTCGCGCCTCTCCCGCACGAGGTCGACGAAAATGTCTTCGAGCGAGCTCTGGCTCGTCTGCAGATCCTTGAAGCGGATCTGCGCCTCGTCGAGATCCTTCAGAAGCCCGAGGATGCCCGCGCGCTCGCCGTGGCGGTCGTCGTAGGTATAAGTCAGCTCGCAGCCGTCCTTCGACAAATCCAGCCGGTAACCGGCCAGCGCCTCGGGCACGCGCTCGAGCGCGCGCTCGAGCTGCAGCGTCAGCTGCTTCTTGCCGAGCTTCTTGAGCAATTCCGCCTTTTCCTCGACCAGGATGATCTCGCCCTTGCTGATCACGCCGATGCGGTCGGCCATCTCCTCGGCCTCTTCGATGTAGTGCGTCGTGAGAATGATCGTCACGCCGTCTTCCTTGAGCGTGCGCACGAGCTCCCACATGTCGCGCCGCAGCTCGACGTCGACGCCCGCGGTCGGCTCGTCGAGAAACAGGATCTCGGGTTCGTGCGCGAGCGCCTTCGCGATCAGCACGCGGCGCTTCATGCCGCCCGAAAGCATCATGATCGTGGCGTCCTTCTTTTCCCACAGCGAGAGCGCCCTCAGCACCTTCTCGATGTGCGCCGGATTGGCGGGCTTGCCGAACAGGCCGCGGCTGAACGACACCGTCGCCCAGACCGACTCGAACGCGTTCGTGGTGAGCTCCTGGGGCACGAGGCCGATCATCGAGCGGGCCGCGCGGTAATCCTTGACGATGTCGTGGCCGGCGACGACCACGCGCCCTTCGGTCGCGTTGACGATCCCGCAGACCGTGCCGATCAACGTGGTCTTGCCCGCCCCGTTCGGGCCGAGCAGCGCGAAGATTTCGCCGCGGCGGATCTCCAGGTTCACGCGTTTCAAGGCCTGGAAGCCCGACGCGTAGGTCTTGGAGAGATTGGAGATGGAGAGGATATTTTGCATGGACGCGAAGATAGCAGAAGCCGGAAAATGCTGCTGAAACCGCTGTCATCGCGACAGAAAAAGCGTCCGGGCAGAGAACGTCACGTCTGCCTGGCATCGCCTGAAGCGGCGGAATTCAGCGTCTCGGCGAGAAACATGCCGATGGCGTCCAGCGCTTGCGACGACGCCTTCAGCCTTCCGATACCGCCGGCGAATCCATGCGGCATCCCCATCCATACGTCGAGCCGGGCATCGACCCCGGCGGCGACGGCACGCTCGACATATCGGCGCGAATCGTCGAGCAATACTTCGTCGTCCCCAACGTGAATGCGAACAGGCGGCAACCCGGAAAGCAGTCCGTTGAGCGGCGAAGCCAGCGGATGTTGCGGGTCGGCGCTCCGCAAATAGGCACTCACCAGTTCCACCACCTGCGCTCGGGTGAAATACGGATCGGCATCCGCGCGCGTCTCGTACGTCTTGCCCGAGAGCGTCAAATCGGCAACCGGCGACAGCGCCGCCACGCCGACCAGCGCCGCCTTGGCGGAAACGGCGCCGCCCGCGACGCGCGAGGCGAGCCCCAACGCGAGATTGCCTCCGGCAGAGTCCCCCGTGACGGCGATGCGGCGCATCCCTCTTTCCACGAGCCCCCGGTAGCACGCCAGCACATCGTCGGCGGCCGCAGGGAAAGGATGCTCGGGAGCCAGCCGATAGTCCGGGATGAATGCGCTCACGCCCGCCCTCGCGGCGATATGCCCGACAAGGTGACGGAATGCCTTGGCCGTTCCCAGGACGAACCATCCGGCGTGCAGATGGAGAATCGCCGCGTCGGAACGGCGATGCGCCGGATCGACCCAAAGCCCGGGGATACCGCCAACCGTGTCGGGTTCGAAGGTCACGTCGCCGCGCGGCAACACGCTTTCCATCATGGCGTCGAACGGCTCGCGCGCCTCGATGCCCCTCAATGCGCCTTTCCGGGAACTCGCCATGGTTCGCATGGCAGCGACGATCGCCCCATCGTCCGGGTCAAGAGAATGAGTGACGACGAAATCGCTCAATGCAGCTTCAGTCTTCGACATTTCGGTTTCCTTTCCCTATCCGCAGCAGTGCCGCGGCAAGAAATTGCGCGAACACGGCAACGCGCTCAACTAGCCGGCAGGTCTGGCAGGCGGCCGTCTCTCGACGGACCCGCCTTCTTTCTCAGCTTGCGCTCAGGGCCGCCACAGGCGAGGCCGCTCGACCGGAGCGGGCGTCCAGGCTGAACGCGCCGGCGCCGAAGTAGGCGATCTGCAGCAGGCCGCCCGCCATCATCACGTTCTTCAGGAAATGGATCATCTGATTCTGATCCGCGAAGTTGTGGTGAAAGAACACGGCGGTGGCGATACAGAACACCGCCATCGCCAGCGACACGGTGCGAGCCCGGTAGCCGGACAGCAGCAGCAGACCGCCGCCCAGCTCGGTCAGCACGGCGACCGCGAACGCGAGCGGCGGCACGGGCAGGCCCACCGACGCGATATAGCCAACCGTCGCCGCGTACGCGCCGAGCTTGCCCAGCCCGCTCATGACAAACGGCGCACCGATCAAGATGCGGCCCAACAGCGGAAGAAATTTGAAACGGTCCATTACGATCTCCTGAAATGAAAATGCATTGGTGGAGTGCGATAAAGGGAATCAGCCGGCGTCCACCATCACCAGCTCGGAATCTTCAAGGGCGGTTATCTCGGCCGCCCGCACATTCGTGAGCGCCACGCCGTCCAGCGGACCAACGGGCTCGCCATTCACTTCGATGCGTCCGGAAGCCACGACGAGATAGGCACGGCGCGCCGGACTCAGCTCGTATCGAAGGCTTTCGCCTGCCTTCGCCATGGCGCCGAGCACGCGCGCATCGGCCCGAATGGGAAGCGCACCTTCGTCGCCGTCGAATCCGCTGGCCAGGATGACGAATCGTCCCGACCGGTCGCTTCGAGGAAACGGCTTGGTGCCCCATGCGGGTTCGCCACCGGCTTCACGAGGCAGCAACCAGATCTGATACAGCTTGAGCGGCACCTCGCCGCCGTTGAACTCAGTGTGGCGTATGCCTGTGCCGGCGCTCATGACCTGAACGTCGCCCGCGTGGATCGTTCCTTCGGATCCCAAAGTGTCCCGATGCCTGACCAGCCCCTGGCGCACATAGGTGACGATCTCCATGTC
This sequence comes from Trinickia terrae, assembly GCF_005144415.1. Lineage (GTDB taxonomy): Bacteria > Pseudomonadota > Gammaproteobacteria > Burkholderiales > Burkholderiaceae > Trinickia_A > Trinickia_A terrae. The sequence continues at coordinate 101,108 of NZ_SWJE01000010.1, forward strand.
GCGGTGCCCGTGCATGGGGAACCCGCCGCCGACGGCGATCTCGTCGTCGTTCCAGACGATCAGGGGGCCCAGGGCGGCGTGCGCGGGATTGCCGCCGGCGCTGACCGCGAAATGGTATTTCGCGCGCAGCCAGCCGTGATCCGCCCTGTCCAATGATTCCCAACGCCTGTGTGTGAGCATGTCCGTCTCCGTTTCCTGCTTGAGAAGAATGCTATATTCGCAACGAACCAATGCATATATCCAGAATCGGAACGTATCGTTGCTTTAAATAGAACAATAAGTGGAGACGGAGCCTGTCCATGAACGGAATCACCGACCTCAACGATCTCCGGCTCTTCGCAGAGGTGGTCGAGCAGGGAAGCTACACGGCGGCCGCGCGCGGCCTCGGCATCCAGACGTCGAAACTCAGCCGGCGCATTCGCGCCCTGGAAGAAGAACTGGGCGTCCGCTTGCTCAATCGCACCAGCCGGAGCCTGTCGTTGACCGAAACCGGGCGGCAGTTCCACCAGCATTGCCTGGCGCTGGTGGCGGAAGCCAAGGCCGCCAAAGACATCGTGGACCGCACGCGCTCCAAACCGCAGGGCACCATCCGCATCAGCTGCCCCGTGGCCTTGCTGGAGTCCGGCGTCTCCGCGATCATCGCGCGCTACGTGGAGGACAACCCCGACGTCCAGGTCCTGCTGGACGCAACCAACCGCCGCGTGGACGTGGTCGAGGAAGGCCTGGACTTCGCCATCCGCGTCAGGCGTCCGCCGTTGGAAAACACCGACCTCGCCGTCCGCCAGTTGGGCTTGTCGATCCATATTCTGGTTGCCAGCCCCGCATTGGCGGCGCGCCATCCGGCACCGGCCTCGATCGAATCCATGAAGGAATGGCCGACCCTCTCCATGGCGAGCAGCAGTGAGCGGTTTGCATGGAACCTGGTCGACGCCGAAGGGCGCGCGACGCCATGGGCGCATCAGCCCCGCCTCGCGACCGACGACCTGGCGAGCCTGCGGGTCGCGGCGATCTCCGGCGCCGGCGTGGCGATGCTGCCCAGAGAGCTCGTCGAGGCCGATATCCGGGCCGGCCGGCTGCTGCACCTGCTGCCGGGCCTGGCTTCCACGCCGGGCCTCGTGCATGCGATCTTCCCCACGCGCCGCGGCATGGTGCCGGCCGTGCGCCACTTGCTCGATGCGCTCGTGACGGGATTCGAAGACCTGAACCGGCAGCGCTAGCGCGGCCACCGGCAAGGCGGCCGCGCACGCCGGTCAGCCGATGCGCACTCGCTTGCCGGTCCGATCCGACTGCTCGATGGCGTCGACAACCCGATGAATGGCCACCGCATAGTCGAAATCGGGGGCCGCGGCGGTTCCATGAAGCACATCGTCCGCCATCCACCGATAGATGCCGGCGACGTTCCGTGCCGCGACCGCGTCCTCGAGACCGAAGTAGTACGACTGCGGGATCTCGAGCTCGCGATAGCCCTCCTCCCCCTTCCGGCCGCCCTCGACGCGCAACGGCGAGATGTTGATCACGGGCACGTGGTCGTTCCTCGCCGTGATGCGCAGGTCGCCCTCCGTGCCGTTGATCTCCCACAAGAGCCGCGTGCCGCGCGGATAGCCGCCGCGCAGCTGCAGCGACAACGGCGCCCCGGACTGCAGGACGGCGTTGACCATCACGTGATCGTGCGTTTGCATCGGGATGGTGTCGTCCGTCCCGGCGATGCGCACGGTCTGCCGGCGCTGCGACAGCACCGCGCCCACCTCGTCGATAAGGCCAAGCACGCTTTGCACGGCTGCGATGGCGTGTCCGCCGATGATCGACAGCATGGTCGCGCCGTTGCGCGAGTCCATGGCGTAGGCGTCGCCGCGCGTGACTTCGTCGCCCCAGGTGAAGCCGTTGCCGAGATAGGTCGACGACAGCACGTCGCCCACGAATCCGTCGGCAACGAGCTTGCGCACGAACTCGACCTCGGGCGAAGCGATAGCCTGGGTTCCCACGACCGCCGGCGCCTTGCGCTCGCGGGCAAGCCGGGCAAGCTCGACCGCCTCCGCCAGGCCATTTCCCAACGGCCATTCGCAGTAGACACGCTTGCCCGCCTCCAACGCCGCCGCGACGACTTCACGATGGTGCGCAACCTTGACCGCCACGGCCACGACGTCGATATCCGGGGAGGCGACGAGCGCCGCCACGTTCTCGAACGCGCGGGGAATGTCGAAGGCGGCTGCGGCGGCCTGGGCGCTGGCGAGACTCGTGTTGGCGACGCCGGCGATCTCGAACACATCGTCAAGGGCGCGCAAGGCGGGAATGTGAGCTGTCGTGCCCCAGCCGCGCTCTGTGCTCAGGCCGACGATACCCACTCGAATGCGTCTTTTCATTGCTTCCTCGAAACCGTTAAGTCACTTGAGTCGCTCGCACGAGCGACGCCCCGCGGGCGCCGCATCGGCGAAGGCGCCCGCTTCACACGAGCCCGTACTTGTAGGACATATCGTCCTTGTCGCGCCGTCCGACGTGGAAATTCGCGAGCGGCGCCGAATCGGCAGGCACCGGATCGGAGCGCTGCGAATCGAGCACCACCATCCGGTCGGCAATGCGCCATTCGCCATTGCGGCGCTCCATCCGGTCGACGTAGCGGACGAACGCGATCCAGTCCATGGCCGGCGTATCGCCCGCCGGCTTCGTCCGGTGGATGGCCTGCGCGTAATGCTCCGCATAGGCCACGTCGCCATCGACCTTGACGTACTGATTGCCGGTGAAGTGCTGCGTGCACTCGAAGCTCGGCAACAACCCCGCGGCCCAATCGATAAAACCCTCCACGCCGCCCTCATAAGCGCCGTGCCGGTCGATCGCGTCCGGGTGGTAGCACGAGCGGATCAGATCCCAGTCCATCCGGTCGACGCCCCGGCAGTAGCGGATATGGACGCGGCGAATGTCCGCTTCGTCCAGAAGCTGTTGAAGTTTCGGTTCCAAGTCATGTCTCCTGGTTTGATTTGCCCGCGCTCGGATGCGGTCCGTATTGGCCCGTTTCCATCAGCTCCGAGGCGGCGATTGCCTTGGGTGTCCAACGAAGCGTCGCGCGCGTTTCGAGCAGCCACGCCTGATAGCCCTCTACGACGTTCTCCGAAGGCCCGTGGTGAATGACGCCCTTCGGCACGCAGGTCAGCGTCCCCGGTTCCGAGCACCCGCCCCAGACGCCGGGGCCCCGCACGTAGCAGACCACCTCGTCGAAATCGGCATTGATGTGCACCGGCGGCCGTCCCCCGGGACGCGCGCTCAGGTTGAACATCAGGACGTCGCCCGTGCTCGAGGACAGGAACTGGCTGGGCGGGCCGCCCTCGGGCAGATAGGCGTGAACCTGAATGCTGGCGAGGCTCAGCTTCCACACTGGAGCGGCCCCCGACAGCCGCACGCCGAGCGCAAGCGGATCGTGCGGCATCCTGAAGACCGTGTTCTCGTCGTCGAAGGTCTTCAGCACCAGCTTCGTCGGGCCGCCGGCCGCGATGCCGGGATCGATCTCGGCATGCTTCAGGTCGCGCGCGACGTTGAGCATTCCCGTCGGCGCGGGGGGCGAGAGCTTCAAGGCCGAAGGACTCTCGACGATGACGCTGCGCATGGCGCCGTTCGCCGGCGCGTATCGATACGCCACGGCCCGCGGGATGCAAACGAAGTCGCCTTCCTCGGCGGTGAGGCAGCCGACGTCTGTTTCGAACCTGACCGTGCCTGACTGGATGAAATGGATTTCGTCCGCTTCGACGTTACGGACCACGTACGGCATCGGCTTGCGCCGGCCGGATACGAGCAGCCTGACGCCGAGCCTGGATGTCGCCACCGTTGTCGGGAGCGCTTCGGCGTCGTCCTGGTCGTCGGGCGTCAATCGCTCGAGGACCGCTCGTCTCGGTGCATGCGGGCCTTGCACGGAAAGATAGTCCGGCGCGTAGGTCGGCCGGGTCACGACCGACATCGCCCCCTGGAACCCGTCCCGAGTCCACAGCTGCACGGGAGGCCCCGCGTCCTGCGGCTTATCACTCATTTGTCACCCTCCTTCGCTCTCGAACGCTGCCGCCATCCGGCTCTCGCCATCGCTTTTCTTCGGCGGCCGCACATCCAGTCTAGGCAACGGCGCCTGGAGCGGCGCCGCCGGATTGCGCATCACGAACGGGTCGGCTTGCCCACCAGGGCCCGGTACTCGTTCGCCGTTGCCGGCTTGCGTCCGAGCAGCGCCGCGATGTCTTTCGCCATGTTGAACATCTCGAGGTTGCTCTGGAGGCGCTCGTCGCTGTTCGGGTACTTCCACGGCGTGTCCTCGGTCCCGACGCGAATGTGCAGGCCCATCATCGTGGCGAGTGTCGTCATGTAGAGGCTCGCGCGGCCCGCCGCGCACACGCTGATCACGGAGGTCGGGTCGATCTTGCGGATCTGATCCACCATCAGGAACATATGTTGAGCCATGTCCTGGGCGTCACTGACCCAGGTGCCGGAAACCAGGGTACGCCCGACGTTGAACGGCAGCCCGTAGAGGATGATCCAGTTGTACGGCTTCTTGAGAATCCCGGTATCGATCAGCTTGCGCTTGGCAAGCTCGATTTCGCCGGAGCTGTGGACCGCCAGCTCGGGCTTGACGCCGACCTCTTCGAGCGTTGCGACGGCCGGCACCGCAAAGGCCTCCGGATGGCCCGGCGCGCACGGCGCCACCTCGCACATCCCCGCGCGCGCCGGGTCCATGCACATGTCGAACGTCGTGCCGTGCAGCACGTTCACATTCGGCACGAAGTCGCTGCCGAAGCGGGCGCGCAGCGGCTCGATAACCTGCTTGTAGGCTTCGACCGGCACGATGTCGCGATCCATGCGGCGCCCCTGTGCGTCGGTCATGAACGAGAAGTCGATGTGAACGCCGCAGGCGCCGGCTTCGATCACCCTGGTCGCTTCATCCACGTACGCCTGGAACGACGTCGTGTCTTCGAAGCGCCCGGAGACCGCGGCGTTGATTGCGATCTTCTCCGGCACGTTCCACTTGGGCTGCAACTCGGCCCCCGCAATGAACTGGTACTCCTCCATTTCGCGTTTGGCGGCTTCCCAGAGTGGCAGTTTTTCAATCATCTGAACCTCGACGTCGGTAGTGGTTAACGTTCCCATCGCCCCTGATCACATCGTCTGTGCTACGATTATTCCACAAGAGATCGATTTATATCGAATGATTAGCCTTGGAATCAACAAAGTCAAGGGCACTAGGGAATTCCCTAGCATTTACCGAGGAACGAGCAAATGACCAAGTCCGGCTCGACTGCAATCGACGTGGTCCGGGATCCCCTTGAGCCGGCCCGATGCTCAGGGGGGATGGAGACGCAGCCGGTCTTCGATGACCGGAGCAGGACCGTTCCGTGGATGACCCGAACGCTGCATCGCCTCTACGACCTGGAGGCGCAGAAGGTGCTTGGCAAAGAGCGGATTTCGATCGCGCATTGGTACTACCTTCGCGTGCTGGCAAAGAGCGGCGAGCTGAATCAGCTGGAGCTCAGCAAGCGCATCGGGATCGCCTCGACCACCGCCGTGCCCGCCCTGGACAGCATGGAAAGGCGCGGCCTGCTGAAGCGAACCCGCGATCCTAAGGATCGGCGAAAGTACTACGTGAGCCTGACCGGCGACGGCAGGCGCCTGGTCGATCAATTGCTGCCGGAGGTCGTCAAGATGATCGACGCATCGTTCGACGGGGTCGACAAGGAAGAGCTGCGCATCTTCTGGAAGGTCTTGCATCGGATCGAGCAAAACCTCACGGCGATGGCGAATGGCGATATCGTCGACTGAGCAGCCTTTGCCCTAACCCCGCCACCCCGTCATGCCCCGATTCTCAGCCCGGGGCATGCGCGAAGCACCCGCGCCCCCCACCCTCACGCGCGAAACGTGTTCGGCCTCACTCGCCGCGTTCGCGCTCGCCCTCGCTAGGGAGATTCCCTAGGAATGCTTGACTTCACTCACTCCGAATCACATCATTCGATATAAATCGATCTTATAGCGAATCATCGTGAAAAGGATCATGAAGCGCGCCGGTTAGCGCCACGTTCCGGGCCGTTTCGAATTCGCCTCCATCACCCACGTCGAGGATCGTCATGTTCTTCAGGAAACCCGTTCCGAGCGCTCTCAGAAGCGTAGGCCTGCTGTTTTCGGCAGGCCTGATTTGCACCGCCGCACACGCAGCGGAAGATTCCATCACGAACCATCAAGGCGACATCGCGCCGCTTTGCGGCACGAAGCCGATGATCGTCGGCGTAGCCGACGGATACGGCGGCAACACATGGCGCAAAACGGGCCTCGCGGAGGTCAAGGACGAGCTCAGCCGCTGCAAGAACCTCACGCGCGTCCTCTACAGCAACGCCAACGGCGACCCGCAGAAGGCGAACTCCGACATCAACAGCATGGTCGCGCAAGGCGTCAACGTGCTCATCATGGTTCCGGACTTCGGCGCCGTGCAGCTCCCCGCCATGCGCGCCGCCATGAAAGCCGGCGTATCGGTCATTCCCTACTCCGCGCAAATTGCCGGCGTGCCCGGGCGCGACTATGTCGTCAACGTCGTCGGCGATACCAAGCAGGTCGGCGTGCTGTGGGCCGACTGGCTCGGCACCGCGCTCAAGAAGGGCAACGTCGTGTTCATGGGCGGATCGGCCGGCGCTGCCGGGTCGCAAAACTTCATGGACGGCTTAAGAGGCGGTCTCAAGAAGTACCCTGACTTGAAGCTGTTGAACGAGCAGTTCGTCGTGACGAACTGGAACCCCGTCGACGCGCAAAAGGCTACCGTGGGCCTGATCGCCCACTACTCGAAGATCGACGCGATCGTCACGGACTACGGCGAAACCGCGCTCGCCGCGGTGAAGGCATTCGAGCAGGCGCACCTTCCGGTGCCGGCCATCGCCACCATTGCCAGCGACAACCAGCTGAACTGTCATTACCTGGCGGCGAAGAAGTCGGGGACGCCGTTTCCCTACTACACGCTCGACGGCACGACGACTTACGTGCGCTTCGCGGTACGGCAAGGCGTAGCCGCCTACCAGGGCACCGCCGACAAGGAGTCTCCTGCCGTCCTTCCCTACCCCTATGCGGACAGCGCCAAGGGGCTCGACCCGCAGTGCGACCCCGCGGCGCCGCCCGATGCCGACCTCTCGTCCGCACTCCCGCCTCAGAAGCTGAAGGCCGTGTTTGAACATTGATAGCTCGGGAAGAGTCATGAACGAACCGCATTTCCTGCTGCAGATCGACGGGGTCACGAAGACCTTTCCCGGCGTGCGGGCGCTCGATAACGTGACGTTCTCGGTGCTCGCAGGCGAAGTCCACGGTCTGGTCGGCGAGAACGGCGCCGGGAAATCCACCCTCATGGCCGTGGCGTCGGGCGCGCTCGTCCCCGAAAGCGGACGCGTCGTCATCGATGGCTCGGAAACCAAGGGCGATACCGAAGAAGCGCGCCGCCTGGGGCTGGCGATCGTCCGGCAGGAGCCCGCGCTCATGCCGGAGCTGACCGTCGCCGAAAATCTTTATCTCGGCGTGCCGGCCGAGCAGCGCCCGTCCTTGATGAGCACGAGCGAATGGGCGCAAGAGCGGCTGCGCCAATGGAGCGGGAACGCCGCGATCGACGCGAACGAGCGCGTCTCCAGCCTGACTCCGGAACAGCGCTTCATCGTCGAGATCGTGAAAGCGCTCTCGGCCAAGCCGAAGGTCCTGGTTCTCGACGAGCCCACCGAACACCTGCTCGCGGAAGACGTCGAGCGTCTTTTCGAACGCATCCGCGGTGTCACCGCATCGGGTTGCGCCGTCGTCTATATCTCGCACCGCATTCGCGAAGTGCAGAAGATCGCCAACCGCATCACAGTGCTTCGCGACGGACAAGGACAGGGCACCTACGGCGCCGAAGGACTGAGCGAGCAGCAAATCGTGGAGCTCATCGTCGGCGGAGCGCTCGACCGGGAGTTCCCCGCCAAGGCCGGAAACTGCTCCGCCGGCACGGTTCTCGAGGTCGTCTCGCTCGGCGGCGCAGGCTTCAACGACGTGTCGGTCCGGGTCAGGAAGGGCGAGATCGTGGGCTTGGCCGGGATAGACGGCAACGGGCAGCGGGAATTCATGTCGGCCCTTGCCGGCCTGATTCGAAGCCGCGGCGCGGTCAGCGTGAACGGCAGACCAGCGAACCTTCATGATTCCCGCGCGGCCGCGGCCTCAGGCATCCGCCTGCTTCCAGGCGACCGCCACAGGGAAGGCATCTTCGGCGAGCTCTCCGTGCGCGAAAACTTCTCGATCCGCAGTCTTGCGCTCGACTCCGTCAAAGGCTGGATCAGCCAAAGCGGCGAGGCGCGGCGAGCCCGGGAGGCGGTGACGGGTTTCGCGGTCAAGACACCTTCGGTCGAGACGCCGATCCGTTCTCTTTCGGGAGGCAATCAGCAAAAGCTCGTGCTTGCGAGCGTCCTCGCCAGCCGCCCCGAAGTCCTGCTCGTCGACGAGCCGACGCAGGGCGTGGATATCGGCGCCCGGATGGAAATCTACAAAGTGCTCCGCCAGGCCGCCGCAGCCGGCACCGCTGTCATCGTCGTCTCGTCCGATGCGCTCGAAGTGGCCGGCTTGTGCGACCGCGTGCTGATTTTCTCGCGCGGGCACATCGTCAAGGAACTGCGTGAGCGCGACGTCAGCGAGAACAACATCACCTCCGCGGTGCTCACGGCGACCACCGAGCGGACGAGGGGCATGGCAGGCATCCCGGCTTTCTGGAAGTGGGCATCCGGAGACTGGGCGCCCCTCGTGATGCTCGCACTGGCGGTTTGCGCGCTCGGCCTGTACGCGGCGCACGTGAACGAAGCCTATCTGTCCGCACGCAATGTGAGCGGAATGCTGGCGCTCGTGGCGACGCTGGCCATCGTCTCCTATGGGCAGCAGGCGCTGATGCTCGTCGGCGGCATCGATCTGTCCGTGGGTCCCCTGATGGGATTGATGGTCGTCATCCAGTCGTTCTTTCTGAACGGCGGGTCCGCCTTGAGCCATCAACTGACGGGATGGGCGATCGCTTGCCTGGTTGCGGTGGCGGTCGGGCTGGTGAACTGGGTGCTGGTCTGCCCCTTCCGGCTCCACCCCATGGTCGCGACGCTGGCCACCTACATGGCTTTGCAGGCGGTTTCCCTGATCCTGCGTCCGGTTCCCGGCGGCATCATCGCGGACGCGCTCATCGACACGATCGGCGCGCAGATCGGATTCGTGCCGGTGATTGCGATCGTGGCCGCCGTTCTGGCCGTCGCGCTCGAGTTCGCTCTGTTCAAGACACGGATGGGCGTCGTGTTCCGCGGCGTCGGCTCGCGGCTCGAGGCCGCCCGCATGGCTGGCATTCGCACCCAGCTGACCTTGCTGGCGGCGTATCTCGGCTGTTCGCTCCTCGCGGCCGTTGCCGCCGTGCCGATGATGGCGCAGGTCGGCTCGGGCGACCCGAATGCCGGCATCAACTACACGCTCGCGAGCATCGCCGCCGTCGTCATCGGCGGAGCGAGCCTGTTCGGCGGACGCGGCTCCTTCATCGGCTCGCTGCTCGGCGCGCTGCTGATCATTCAGGTGAACGTCGTCACCTCGTTTCTGGACATCGGAGATTCGTGGCAGTCGTATTTGCTGGGCGGAATGATCCTTGTGTCCGTCGCCCTCTATTCGAAGAGCAGGGAAATGGCGGTGGCGAAATGAGAAAAGTCATGAGCAATCAAGCGGCCGTGGTACCGGAAACCTCCTCGTCATCGTCATCATCCTCGAAGCCGAAGCGCGCCAGACTTCCCGCGCTCGGCGAATTCGGGTGGATCTGGATCGGGCTGGCGCTTCTCTTCCTCGTCAGCCTGGCCGTCGCGCCGGGAACCATGACCCGGGGCTCCATTCTGGCCATGCTTCCGTTCGCGGGCATCCTCGCCATCGTGGCGACGGGCCAGACCCTCGTCATCCAGCAGCGAGGACTGGATATGTCGGCAATCGGCATGGTCTCGCTGGCGGGCGTACTGATGGCCAGAACCGGATTTGCATTCGGCTCGCTGACCGTCGCGGTCGTTTTCACGCTGGGCGTCTGCGCCGTGGTCGGCATCGTCAACGGGACGCTCGTGTCGCGGCTCGCCATTACGCCGCTGGTCGCAACGCTGGCTGTCAACGCACTTCTCATCGGCAGTGTCCGCTCGTTGACGGGGAGCGTCCCCGCCAATGTCCCGGCCGTCATGCAGACCATTTCCCATGCGCAATTGATCGGCTTGCCCGCCAACGTCCTGATTGCTTTTGCCTTCGTCGTGACGGCATGGATCATCACGCGAAAGACCGCGGTGGGGCGCAAGTTCGTCGCCGTCGGCGTGAATCCGCGTGCGGCCGAAGCCGCTGGAGTGCGCGTGCTGTGGTACAGGATCGGCGCTTATGTCGCGTCCGCTGTGTGCTTTTCGGCGGCCGGCATGCTGCTGGCCGGATTCATCGGCAGCGCGTCGCAGACGTCCGGCAATGACTACCTGCTTCCCGCCATCGCGGCGGTCGTCGTCGGCGGGACGCCGTTCACCGGCGGCAAGGGCAGCGTCATCGCCAGCGCCGTCGCGGCGTTGTTCATGGCGCAACTCGGCCAGCTCGTCCTGGCGCTTGGCGCGGGCGACTCGGTCCAGCTGCTCGTGCAGGCATGCGCCATTCTGCTTGCGACGCTGATTCGCCATCTGCCGGCCGCCCTGCGGACCTTTCGCAGATTCAAGCAGTAGGGAAAACGTTGTTTGCAAAAGCAGTTCGGCTTGACCTGGCAGTTCGATTGACATAGCCCGTCAGAGGCATGAAAGCAGTTCCTGGAGACTTCTATTCCGTAAGGATCCCAAATGAAAAAGCTGATCTTAGCCACGGCAGCGATGGCTTTAGGCACGTGCAACGCGTACGCCCAGAGCAGCGTGACACTGTATGGACGCATCGCGGCCGGCATTGATTACGTCAGCAACGTCGCGACGTCGAACGGCAACTCGGCACACAATCTTCGATTCGGCAGCAACCAGTATGGATACAGCTGGTTCGGCCTGCAAGGCAACGAAGATCTCGGCGCCGGTCTGCACGCTGTCTTCAAACTCGAAAGCCTGTTTACGTCCGGAACAGGCCAGACTCCGCCCAATACGATATGGACGCGCGACGCCTATGTGGGCCTGTCGCACGACAGCTACGGAAGCATCTGGTTCGGCCGCGCCATGAGCCTGACCGACGAGACCGGCTGGTACATCGACCCCTTCGGAGAGCAGGCGACGGGCGTCGGCAACTTTGCATACGGACGCGCGTGGGGCCCTCGCTCCAACGTGATCACGTATAACTCGCCAAAGTGGGCCGGCTTCTCGTTCCGCGTGCAGGACGGCTTCGGCAACCAGGCTGGAAACTTCCAGGCGGGACGCCAGTTCAGCGCGAGCTTCGCCTATACGCTTGCAAGCTTCAGCGCATACGGCGTCTATGAGGAAATCCGCGACGCCAACGGAAAGTTCTCGGACCTCTACGCCGCGTCGCGCGAATACATGATCGGAGGAACCTACCAACTGGGCGGGGTCAAGCTCTATGGCGGCTATCAGCTGCTGGCCTCGGGAGCCGAGACGGTCGCCACATCCTTCAACCCCAACGGGGCGACACGCAGCCAGCAGGAGTGGGTCGGCGCTTCCTATCAGGCCACCCCTGCCCTCGCCTTCCAGGCCGCGTGGTTCCACGGCAGCGTCAATCATGGCGGCGGCACCGGAAACCTGGGCGTCCTCGGCACCACCTACAACCTGTCGAAGCGGACTTTCGTGTACCTGACGATCGGGGCAATGTTCAACGGCCCCAATGCGGCCTTCCCGGTCGAAACAGGCGATTCTCCGCCGCTGCCCGGCCACAATCAGCAAGGCGGCTATTTCGGCGTCATGCACTACTTCTGAACGCGCTCGTGCTGGAACACGCCATCGAAGCGCCGCGCTTGCGGCGCTTCGATGCGTCTTGCCGCCGATCCTGCGCGTCGTGTCCGTCTCGTACGGCTCGACGCAGTCAGTCCACGACCGTATCGTCCTGGGACATCTGGCCCAGGTTCTTTTCGATCTGGTGCATGACCTTCCAGAAAACACGCATGTCCCTCTGGGTGATCCCGTCGAGCGAGGTCGAAATCATGTTCGTGATCTCGGGCAACATGTCGTCGACCAGACGCTTGCCCTCGTCCTTGAGCTGGACAAAGTACTTTCGTCTGTCGTTTGGATCTCGAACGCGTTGCACCAGCCCGCGCTTTTCCAGGTTGTCGAGCGCCGGAACCGCGGTGGTCGAAGCAATCCCCACGCGCTTGCTCAATTCGAGCTGATTCAACTCGCCGCGCTCGGCCAGAACGCGAAGGTAATACCAGTACGCGATGGCGAGGTCTTCCCTGTCGAGAATTTTCTGCGCCTGGGCGTCATAGAGCCTGTACACCGTTCGCGCCATCCACGGAACGGTCCTGCCGCGGTCATCGAATAGCTCGGACATCGGCTTCTCGGCTGACTCGCCAGGCAGCTCGCGAGCCTCCTTCGTTGCCTTGGCTGCAGTGGAGTTCGACTTAGGCATTCACTCATTCCTCATTGTATGAGCGGCCCCGGACAGGGATCCGGGCCACGAAGAATCGACGCTCAAGAAACCACCTCGCCAGAGGAGTCCTTGACTTTTTCAGCACCACGACACATCATTCGATATAGATCGATCTTATTCGGTATCATCGTTATGCAGATGATCCGTCGCGAGAAAGATCATACAACACGAGCGGCCGCTTCGTCGTGCTGCCCCGCAAAATCGGCCCATCGAGGCGCAAGCGGGAACAGCCAGGCATGCAGCGCGGCTCGTTTCGGTAACACGGAGACGCAGGCAGGGTCTAAAACATGAACAGGATCGCCAATAGCTCGTGGCGCAGCCAGGACCCGCCGGGCCGGAAGCTCAGGGATTAAAACGCTCATGCAGAGACAACTTCTCGTATTGATACTGTGGCTCATGCCGGCCGTCCTGCGTATCGCGGCGCGCAAGTTTCCGAGCGTGCGCCAGCACCTCGGCTCGGGGCGATGGGTCATCCAACTGCGGCTGCGGGACAACAGCCTCGCGCGGCAGCTTCATTTCAAGGACGGCACCGTGTCCGGGAGCTGGGGGCCGTGCGCCGCGCCGGACGCGGAACTCGTGTTCATGGACGCGGCAACCGCGCGCCGCATGCTCGCGCCGACCACCGATCACGCATTCCTGATCGATGCGCTCAAGAACTTCAAGATCACACAGGGCGGCAGCGACCAGGCGCTCGTCTGGTTCGGCCAGCTCGTCAATACGATGAAGACCGCCTCGTGGCGCAAGGGCACCCCGATGAAGGACGGGACGACCCGCTACGTCACTCTCACCAACGGCGGCCCCGTCTTCGTGTTCGTCAAGGACGGCAAAATCATCCGGACCACGCCCATCGACCTGGTCGACGAAGACGGGCCGAGCTGGACCATCACCGCGCGCGGCCGCCGATTTTCGCCGGCCCGCCGCGGGACGGTCAGTCCGCATGCACTCTCGCTCAAGTCGCTGGTGTATTCGGAAAAACGCATCCTCTACCCGATGAAGCGCGTCGATTTCGACCCGCAGGGCGAGCGCAATATCCAGAACCGCGGGATCTCCGGCTATGAACGGATCAGCTGGGACGAGGCGCTCGACATCGTCGCGGGCGAGATTCGCCGCATGAAGCAGGAGCATGGCCCCGGCGCGATCGCGATGGCCACGGGTGCGCACCATCAGTGGGGGAACATCAACTACTACCTGAGCGCCATGCAGCGCTTCGGCAACCTGATCGGCTACACGCGCATCGAAATGAGCCCGATCAGTTGGGAAGGCTGGTACTGGGGCGCCATGCACCACTACGGCAACAGTCTTCGCCTCGGCACGCCGAGCTTTTACGGCACGACCGTGGATTGCCTCGAGCACGCCGAGGTGATCGTGTTCTGGTCGAGCGACCCCGAGTCGACCAACGGCGTCTATGCCGGCTTCGAAGGCACGGAGCGCCGCTTGTGGGCGAAGCAGCTCGGCATCGAGTTCGTCCACATCGACCCGTACCTGACGCAATCCGCCCAGTTTCTCGGCGGAAAGTGGCTTCCCATCCGCCCCGGCACCGACTCCGCCTTTGCGATCGCCATCATGCACGAATGGATGGTGAACGAAACGTACGACAAGGCGTACGTGGCGTCGCGGACGACGGGCTTCGACGAATGGCGCGCCTACGTGCTTGGGGAAGAGGACGGCGTGCCCAAGACGCCCGAGTGGCAGGAAGCCGAAACGGGCATTCCGGCGAAGGACGTCCGCAGCCTTGCCCGGCTGTGGGCCTCGAAGAAGACCTACCTCGCGGCGGGCGGCCTGGGCGCGGGCTTCGGCGGCGCGTGCCGCACGGAAACCGGCGCGCAGTGGGCGCGCAATGTCGTGATGATGATGGCGATGCAGGGCTGGGGGAAGCCAGGCGTCAATTTCGGCAACCTGCAGATCGGCGCGCCGCAGGACCTGAACTTCTACTTCCCCGGCTACGCCGAGGGCGGCATCTCCGGCGACCTGAACTACACGGCGAGCGCAGCGCACAACTACTGCCGCATGCCTCACATCATCACGATCAATCCCGTGAAGCAGTCCATTCCCCGCCAGCGGTTTGCCGAGGCCATCACGCAGGGCGCCGCGGAAGGCTATCTGTGGGAGGGCTTCTCGATAGAAGGACAATTCGCCCACTACGCGTACCCCCGGCCGGGCTATTCCAAGGTCCACATGCTGTACCGCTACGGCTCCTCGTCGTTCGGCACGGTCCCGGGATCGAACCGGCTCGTCGATGCGTATCGCCATGCATCGCTCGAATTCGTCGTCAACCAGTCGATCTGGATGGAGAACGAAGCGCAGTTCGCCGACATCATCCTGCCGGCCTGCACGGCGCTCGAACGCGACGACATCTCCGAATGGGCCAACTGCGGCGGCTACATCCAGCACGCGCAGAGCCAGATCAACCATCGGATGATGATCATGCAGCACAAATGCATCGAGCCGCTCGGCGAATCGAAATCGGACTATCAGATCTTCCTGGAGATCCTTTTGCGGCTCGGATACGGCGGCATGTACTCGGAAGGCGGCGGCTCGGAACTGACCTGGTGCGAACGGATGTTCAACTCCACGGATCTGCCGAAGCAGACCACCTGGAAGAAGTTTCTGAAAAAGGGCTATCACGTCGTGCCGCCGCCCGCCGACGACGACAAGCCGCCAGTCGACATGCGCTGGTTCGCCGAAGGCCGCCCCAAGGATCTGCCCGAGGCGAACCCACTACCGGGCGTGTACTCGACCGCGTTCGGAGAGGGGCTTCCCACGCAGTCCGGCAAGTTCGAGTTCGTGCCGTCGAGTCTGCGCCGCATCGAGACAATCGATCCCGCGCGGCCGGCGGTCAATCGGTACATCAACGGCGACAGCGCCGTGAAGCAGCCGTTTCCGCTGCAGCTCGTGACCAATCATCCGGTCTACAGCTTCCATACCCAGGCCGACGGAAAGAACAGCCACGTCAACACGATCGACGAGCACCGGATGAACGTCGGCGGATATCGGTACTGGGTTCTGCGCATGAGTTCCAAGGATGCTGAGGCGCGAGGCGTGCGGCGCGGCGATCTCGTGCGGGTCTACAACGCGCAGGCGTCGGTGATCTGCGCCGTGGACGTCTCTCAGCTCGTCAAGGCAGGCGTCGCGCGCGGCAACGAGTCGTGTGCGGAACTCGACCTGATCCAGACTTCGGTTGGCGTGGTCGATCGAGGAGGCTGCCTCAACCTCCTCACTCCCGGGCGAAAGATGAGCCCGACCGCAGACGGAATCATGCCGAACAGTTGCTGGGTGGAGGTGGAGAAATGGGACGCGCCAATGGAGAAAGCAGCATGAGCGGCTGGGCATTGATCATCGACGTCTCGCTCTGCATCAATTGCAGAAACTGCGTCATCGCGACCAAGGACGAGTACACCGGCAACGCATTCCCGGGCTATTCGGCGCCTCATCCTCCGGAGGGCCTCGAGACGATCCGGGTCGAACGCCACATTCGCGGCGAAGGTTCGCTCGTCGACGTCACCTATATCCCGCAAGCGTGCAATCACTGCGACAACGCGCCTTGCGTCAAGGCAGCGCCGGACGGGGCCATCTACAAGCGCCCGGACGGGGTCGTCATGATCGACCCGGTCAAGTCGCGCGGCCGGCGCGATCTGGTCAAGTCGTGCCCATACGGAATGATCGAATGGAACGAACAGGAGCAGGTGCCGCAGAACTGGAACTTCGATGCCCACCTGCTCGACGCCGGCTGGAAAGAACCGCGCTGCGCGCAGGCCTGCCCGACCAAAGCGATACGCGCGCTGAAAGCGGAGCCGGAAGCGCTGCGGGACATGGTCGAAAAGGAGCACCTATCGGTCATCCACCCTGAGTTCGGCACCAGGCCGCGCGTGTTCTACAGAAATCTGGACGACGCGCTGAGCCACCTGGTGGCAGGCAACGTCTGCGAAGACCTGGGCGATGGCCGGCTGTGCAACCTGGAGGGGGTTGAAGTCGTCCTGTACGACTCCGCTGCCGAAGGCGAACGCACGACCAAGACCGACCATTTCGGCGACTTCCGATTCTCCGGCCTCACCGCGCCGTCCTCGAGAATCGAGTTGCGGGTGCGAAAGGATGGGGCCGAGAAAGTCATCGCATCGAGAGAGCGCACCGGAAGCGTCAATCTCGGCACGTTGCTGGTTTGACCTTGACTAGCTCGACAGCGAAACCGGCGCATCGCTCTTAAGCGCCAACCCGACAACAGGACACATGCCATGAGTACCGCTGCGACGGAAAACTGGGACCGCGAAGTCGATGTCGTCATCATGGGCGCGGGCGCGGCCGGCATGACGGCCGCGATCGTGTCGAAGAACGAAGGACTCGAGCCGCTCGTCCTCGAGAAGACCGATCAGGTCGGCGGCACCAGCGCGTGGTCCGTGGGCATGATGTGGTTCGTCGACAGCACGCCCATGCAAGCCGCCGGCTTCAAGGATTCGTTCGAGACGGCGCGGCAGTATTTTGCCGCGACGGTCGGCTCAAGTGTCGAGCGCTCGTTGCAGGAGGCTTACATCGTCCAGGGCCGCGCCGCGCTCGACTATCTGCTGCGGCATTCGGAACTCGAGGTAATGGCAGTCGACTATCCGGACTACAGCCCCGAGCTGCCCGGCGGCATGTTCGGCCGCGCCCATGCTCCGCTCGAATTCGACGGCCGCAAGCTCGGCCCGCATTTCAAAGACCTGCGCGCCCCGCTTCCGGCGTTTGCGCCGTTCGGCGGCATGATGCTCGACCTTCCCGACCTGCTCCACTTTCTGTCCGTCACGCGGTCCATGCGGTCGTTCTTTCACGTGCTGAAACGCTTTGCCCGCTACGGCATCGATCGGCTGAGCCATCACCGCGGCACCCGGCTCGTCGGCGGGAACGCGCTCATCGCGCGCCTGTACAAGACCTTGCTCGACCGGAACGTCGAAGTCTGGCTGCGTGCATCCGCGACCAAGCTGGTCATCGAGCGCGGCGAAGTCGTGGGCGCGGAAGTGGTTCGAGACGGCCACACCGTCCGCGTGCGCGCCCGCCGCGGCGTGGTGATCGCGACCGGCGGCTACCCCGGCAACCCGGACATGCGCCGCGAGCACTCCCGCCAGCCGACGGTCGACCTCACGCTCGGGTTGACGAGCAACGTGGGCGAAGGCATCCGCCTCGGCTTGTCGGCGGGCGGACGGCTCGACCACAACGGAAGCGACACGGGGTACTACGTGCCGATGTCGGTCTACACGGACGAAGCAGGCCGCACGACGCAGTGGGGGCACTTCATGCTCGATCGCCCCAAGCCCGGCTTCATCGCGGTCGGCAAGGACGGGAAGCGGTTCACCAACGAGGCGGCTTCGTACCATGCGTTCACCCTCGGCATGTTCGAGGCGGGCGCGATTCCGGCCTTTCTGATCGCGGACGCAGCGGCTGTGAAGAAGTATGGAATCGGCGTCATCCTGCCCGGCAGCTGGCCGCTCGCTCGCTATGAGAAGGCGGGCTATCTCTTCAGCGGCCGGACGCTGGCCGAGCTCGCCCAAAAGATCGGCGTCGACACGAGCGGGCTGGAACGCAGCGTCGAGCGCAACAACCAGTTTGCGGTGAGTGGCGTCGACGAGGATTTCGGCAAGGGATCCTCCGCATACAACGTCTACAAGGGCGACCCTGCGCATTCGCCGAATGCCTGCATCGGACCCATCGAGCGCGGACCGTTCTACGCCGTCAAGCTGATGCCCGGCGACTTCGGAACCAGCCGGGGGCTCGTGACGAGCGCGCTCGGCGAAGTCCTGGACCAGGAAGACCGCCCGATTCCACGGCTGTACGCGTGCGGCAACGACATGAACTCGCCCGTGGGCGGACACTATATCGGCGCGGGAATCACGCTCGGCCCCGCACTGACGTTCGGATATCTGGCCGCGATGGCCCTTGCGGAAAAAGGGCGAGCGCAGGTCCTCGGCCGACAACCGGCGCCCTCGCCTTCTTCTACGCAGAAAGTGCGGCTTGCTTGAGCGGGAAAACGGCGCTATCCGGCAACCATTGTTCGTCTAATGCGGCAAGTCCATTCGGCTGGCGACACTTTTTCATCGAGCTCGCCGCGACTACCTTGAAGTTCGTCCCGGGTGTTCACCTGGATCGGATACCCGCGTCGACGAAACAACTTGCGAGGAACTCATGGCTAAGCTTGAGGGAAAAGTCGCGCTCGTCACGGGCGCATCCAAAGGTATTGGCGCCGCAATCGCCAAAGCGCTCGCCGCGCAGGGAGCCGCGGTGGTCGTCACGTACGCAAGCAGCAAATCTGGCGCGGAAGCGGTGGTCGAGGCGATCAAGGAAGCAGGCGGCAGGGCCGCGACGGCGGGCGGGGATGTGTCGAACGCGGCAGATGCCGCAAGACTCGTGCAAGCCGCAATCGATCAATTCGGCCGCCTCGATATCTTGGTGAATAATTCAGGCGTCTACGCATTCTCGACGCTCGAAGAGATCACGGAACAGCAGTTCCATCATCAGTTCAACACCAACGTTCTTGGCGTACTGCTGGTGACACAAGCGGCAGTCAAGCACCTCGGCGAAGGGGCCAGCATCATCAACATCAGTTCTGGTGTAACGCGAATTACGCCGCCTGCTAGTGCGATCTACACGGGCACGAAAGGCGCCGTCGATGCGATTACTGGCGTACTCGCGCTTGAGCTGGCTCCGCGCAAGATCCGTGTCAACGCCATTAATCCGGGCTATGTGGAGACCGAGGGCACACATAGCGCCGGCATATCGGGCTCGGACATGGAGGCGAGCTTCGTCGCTAAAACGCCGCTCGGCCGCGCCGGCCAGCCGAACGACATCGCCGACATCGCCGTATTCCTCGCGTCTGACGACGCGCGCTGGCTGACCGGCGAGCATCTGCTCGCCGCCGGCGGCATGCGCTGACACCTCGTTGGCCGGCGCCCCAAATCCAGCAGGCGCCGGCGACGTTGGCTGCGGCTTTCGGCCCTGCGCCTCCGAAGGACCGCCCGGATGCGTCGCGTGCAAATACGCGCAGCTTGCTAGGCGAGGCTAGTCCGACCCGCCGGCTCCGTACGACGTCAAATGGACGGCTGCTTCATGTTGGCCCCGGTGCTCGCGGCGCTGTGCGGGGCCAAGACTGGGTCGATCAGGAACACGTTCCCTAGCAAGCCAAGCACCGCACCGAAGATTACATAGAACACCGGCGCGATGGGCGATCCAGTCGTGTGAATAAGCCAGGTGACAATGAGTTGCGCGAAGCCTCCGAACACCATCACCGCGATGTTGTACGCGACCGCCATTCCGGTCGAGCGAACTCCGGGGGGAAATTGTTCCGCCAGGGCCGACGAAAAAGGGCCAAAGAACGCACCAAGCAGGCTGCAAAGCATGACCTGCATTACGATCAGGTTGGAAAGGCCAGGATTGGCGTTGACCCAGTGGAACAGCGGATACAGCAGCACCAGGTAGAGCGCCATCGAACCTGCCAGGATCGGCTTGCGGCCGATACGGTCGGATGCGGCACCGAACAGCGGCACCATCAGGGTGAGACATGAGACGCCGATCACTTGCGCCAGGAATGCGGCATCAAGCGGCAAATGCAATTGCCTGTTCGCAAAGGTCGGCATGTACACCAGCACGACATAGAAGGACACTGTCGCGCAGACGGTCAGGCACATGCTTACCAGGACACCACGTCGATGCTCGCTAAACACGGAGCGCAGCGTTTGTTGGCTCTTTGCATCTTTCTGCGTCTCGATGAAGGCTTCGGTTTCCTCCAAATGTCGGCGAATCCACAAACCTACAGGGCCAATCAGGAGTCCACCCAAAAATGGGATGCGCCAGCCCCAAGCCTCGACCGCCTCGGGAGACAGCCCCTTCGTGACCAAGGCTCCCACCAACGCACCGCCAAGAACCGCCAAGCCCTGACCAAACATCTGCCAGGAACCATACAGCCCGCGGCGGTCGGAGGGAGCTGACTCGACCAGAAACGCAGTTGAGCTGGCGAACTCTCCGCCTGTAGCGAAGCCCTGCAGCATTCTGGCCAGCACGATGATCAGTGGGCCACCGATTCCAATTGCCGCATAGGTCGGCGCAAACGCAATCATCGCAATCGACACAGTCATCAGACCGATGATCAATTGCAGCGCGGCCTTGCGTCCCTTCCTATCCGCGTACATGCCTATCAGTATTCCCCCTACGGGGCGCATGAAGAAGCCAACACCGAACGTCGCGGTGGTAAGTAGCAAGGAACCATATTCGCTGTCTGTCGGAAAGAATAGCTTCGAGATGACAACGGTCAGAAATCCGTAGACGATGAAGTCGTACCACTCCAAAGCGTTGCCGATGATCGCTGCGATTACCTGGCGCGCACGGGGTGCGCCAGCTTGCGAGCGCTGTGAGTTTTGCATCGTAGTCTCCTAGAATAGGATTCGGCCCTCTTGTGCTATCGGGGCCGTAGGCTGGGAACGTCGAGTGACTGCAGTAGGCCTAGCTCGACGGAAGTGCCCGCTCGGCTAGCCGCGCCAATAGAGCACCTCCGATCGGGATGAGTTCGTCGTTGAAATCGAAGTGCGGGTTGTGCAAGCCAACATCGCTACCGCTTCCCAGATGGATGTACGCCCCCGGACGCTGTTGCAGCATGTAGGCGAAATCTTCGCCACCGAGGCTGGGGCGAGGGTGGGCGATGATCTTGTCTGCGCCGAAGAGTTCTGCCGCGACCGAATTGGCGAATCGCGCTTCCTCTGTCGAATTGATCGTTGCCGGAAACACGCGTTCGTACTCAAGCGTGGCGGTAGCGCCAAAGCTTTCCGCGATGCTCTGCACGACCGCGTGCAGACGCCGCTCTATGAGGTCCCGAACTTCGGGGCGAAGTGAACGGGCAGTGCCGACAATCACAACCTCCTCGGGAATCACCGCGAAGCCGCGCTCCAGATCACCGCCTTGAATCGCACAAAGGCTGATCGCAGCGGCTTCCAGCGGATCGATATTGCGGCTGACGATGCTGTGAGCGGCCACAATCAGATGCCCAGCCACCAACACCGGGTCTACTGTGCGATGTGGAGCTACTCCACCGTGCCCGCCGTGCCCACGAATCCGTATGCGGATCCGGTCCGTTGCGGCCATTGCCGGTCCACTCGGAATGGACACGGCGCCCAACGGCAAACCTGGCCAGTTATGGAGCGCATAGACACGATCTGCTGGAAAGCGCTCGAACAGCCCGTCCTCAACCATTGCGCGCCCACCGCCACAGCCCTCTTCGCCAGGTTGAAAGATCAGATAAACCGTGCCATCGAATTCGCGTGTCTGTTGCAGATAGCGTGCTGCGGCAAGCAGCATGGTGACATGGCCGTCGTGCCCGCAAGCATGCATGCGGCCGCTACAACGTGATTGGTGCGCAAGTCCGGTAAGTTCCTGCAGCGGCAGCGCGTCCATGTCCGCACGCAGCCCTACGGAGCGCCCGAGGGAATTGCTGCGGCCCTCGATCACACCGACTACACCAGTACGACCTATGCCGACGTGATGGGGAATCTCCAACCTCGAGAGTTCCTCCGCAATGAGGCTTGCCGTGCGGTGTTCCTCAAAGCCGAGTTCGGGATGTGCGTGTAGGTCGCGTCGAATCGCACGCAACGCCTCCATCTCTTCCAAGATCTGTTTTGTCGGGGACATAGTTCGTCATTGTCTGTAGAGAGACTCTCCTGGCGACGAGCGATAAGCGCGCCGCACGAAGAGTCGCAGGTCCGGCAGGGCCGACCATGCGTCTGATCGCATTCTTGCGCATTGACGAACAGGGGAATAAATACTACTTTCCGATGCCATCCATCACTTCTATGTATGGCCATGGAACTACGCCACCTGAGATATTTTGTAGCGGTCACTGAGCACGGGAGCATCAGTCAGGCAGCGCGTGGCGTACATATCGCGCAACCTGCCCTCACGAAGCAGATCCGCGACTTGGAGGAGGAGCTGGGGCTGACGTTATTTGAAAGACGCTCGCGTGGGATTCAACTGACCCCAGCGGGGCAGCAATTCTTGACCGACGCTACGCGGATTCTGAATGAGGTGGCTTTGGCTAAAGAGCGTGCACGGCGCGTAAGCAACGGTCAGATTGGCTCGCTGTCAATTGCGATTACCGTACTCCATGCTCTCCTTCCCATTTTTTCGCAGATCATGCGGGCGTTTCGCAAGAGTGTGCCTGGCGTGTCGATTTCCCTGCGGCAACTGCTGTCCGGCCCGCAACTCGAGGAAATCCGCTCGGGGAGGCTTGATGCTGGTTTTCTATTCTTCCGGCCCGCAGGCGACGAGGCGCTTACCGGTTTCACGATCCACCGGGAGCCACTTGCGCTCGCGGTACCCCGCGACTCGGACTGGGCTGCGAAACCTCCTGAGCGGCTACGGGAGCTGTGCGAAGCGGATTTCCTTTGGTTCCCACGAAAGGCGTCCCCCGATTATCACGATCAGTTGATTCACTGCTTTCGGAAGGCAGGCTTCACCCCTCGCGTCACACAGGAGGGAGAGGACAACAGCGCGCTCCTGAGTCTGGTGGCCGCGGGACTGGGCTGCACGATCCTGCCCGCTACGGCCAGCATAAATGCGCCTGAGAGCGTGGTCTTCCTGGAGGTCAAAGACCTTGATATCAAGTTGCCACTGGATTTGGTTTGGCGCTCGGACAATAGTTCGCCAGCATTGCAACGTTTCGTCGAGGTCGTGCAGGCCTGTGTGTCTAAAGACCAATAACATCTTCTCGCCAAGCGGCAGAGGCCGCAGGGCGCCGTCGTGTTAAACCTGTAGCACAGCCATGAAATTGTGTGGCATAGTTGCCACCGCTGTATGCGATTGATATCGGGAGAGTCTCGACCTGCCGCGGCAGGCAAAGCGCCGAAGGAGCAACCGCCCCGGAAACTCTCAGGCTAAAGGACCGGTATCGCTTTTACACTCTGAAGAACCTCGGCGCATACGTCCGCCGACGGTACCGAAGGAGCAAGCTGCGCGAATGCCACGCGTGGTGAATCTCTCAGGTCAAGGACAGAGGGGGCGTCCGACTAGCACATGGTGTGCATCGGGCTGCCCTCCCCTATGACGTCCTGGAAGACCTTCTCATGACATCCATTGCAGTAATTGGCGGCGGGATCACCGGCGTCACGACAGCGTACGCCCTGGCTAAACGCGGTTTCTCGGTGACGCTGTTCGAACGGCATCGCTACCCGGCCATGGAGACATCGTTCGCAAATGGCGGACAACTTTCTGCGTCGAACGCCGAGGTGTGGACGCATTGGTCCACGCTTGCAAAAGGCATCAAGTGGATGTTGCGCAACGATGCGCCCTTGCTCGTGAACCCTCGTCCGACATGGCACAAGCTAAGTTGGTTCGTCGAATTTATCGCATCGATTCCGCAGTACCACCGCAATACGATAGAGACGGCTCGGCTGGCAATTGCGGCACGCCAACACCTGTTTGCATGGGCCGAGGCGGAAGGTATCGATTTCGACCTCGAGAAGCAGGGCATCCTTCATATCTATCGAGATAGGGCAGGCTTTGATCATGCCGGTCGCGTGTCGCAGTTGCTTTCCAAAGGAGGACTAGCGCGTCACGCCGTGACGCCGGAAGAAATGCGCGCAATCGAACCAACGCTGGCCGGAAACTATTACGGTGGGTACTACACGGAGAGCGATGCGACGGGCGACATCCATAAATTCACGTTGGGACTGGCGTCTGCCGTGCAGCGACTTGGCGTACATACGCTGTACAACCAGGACGTGAAATCTGTATCGACAGACGGCCGCTCCGTGACGGTCACAGCCGATGCTGATGGCCAGTGCTCGACGCATGAGTTCGACAGCGTCGTCGTATGTGCCGGAGTGGCAAGCCGACACTTGGCAAGCCAGCTTGGTGACCGTGTGAATATTTATCCCGTGAAGGGCTATTCAATCACCGTCAATCTGCTTGATAAAGAAAGCCAGGCATCGGCGCCGACGGTTAGCCTGCTCGACGATGAAACCAAGCTGGTTACGAGTCGCCTGGGCATCGACCGCTTCCGCGTGGCCGGCACCGCGGAGTTCAATGGCATCGATCGGGACATCCGTGCCGATCGCATTCAGCCGCTGGTCGACTGGGTTCACCAGTGCTTCCCGGGTGTCAGCACGCGCAGCGTAGTCCCGTGGGCAGGTTTGCGTCCTATGATGCCGAACATGATGCCACGCGTCGGACGCGGTCATGCGACCAACGTGTTCTATAACACCGGGCACGGACACTTGGGTTGGACGCTGTCGGCAGTTACAGCGGATATCGTCGCGGACGTTGTTCGGCAGTCTGTGGAGAGTTCGATCGTAGTTGGAGATTCTCTCGTGACCAAGTAGCACTCTCTTCGTCGAGCGTCGACGAAGATTCCAATCCACTACTGGATCAGCGCCGTACTTTGCTGCATGGCCTGGTCCATGTCGGCGATACCGCAGTCGATCTGAATGATGCCGGTCGCGATCTCACGCGTTGTCGGGTCGACGGCCGGCACACTGCACACGCGCTCGCTGGAGGTCCTCAGCCTTGGAACAAGATCGGGCTGGCTTGGCGACTCGAAATTCGCCAAGCACCAATACGCTAGCTCTTGTGTACGACTTCAAACGAATACCCGTCCGGATCGAATACATCGGCCGCGTAGTACCCGGGATAGTATTCAAGCCGTGCGCGAGGCGGGATGTTCTCCCGTGCACCAGCGGTGATTGCGGCGTCGTGGAATTCGTCGACCTTGGCGTTGCTATACGCCACAAAGCCCCAGTGAACAGCTTCGGGATTCGGATTCCCCTGCTTCAGCCAGAAGAAGGCCTTCTCGCCATCGCCGAAACCCCACAGGTCAGGATGCCCATTCTCCCCTTTGTACGGCAGGAAAAACCTAATCCCGATAGGCTTCAAGGCAGCTTCGTAGAAAGCCAGCGAGCGCTCGATATCGCTGACGGTCAGGATCATGTGATCAAGCATACCTTCCCCCTCACAGTGCAAGTGCTTCGATGGCTCGCTCGCCGTTCGCGACAGCATCTGGAGCGAGCATCGGAATATTCATGCCTTCCGCACGAACAGTCTGGACATCCGAGATCCCAATGAAGCCAAGAATTTGGCGAAGGTACGGCTCTGCAAAATCCCACGGCTTCCAGGGGCCCTCGCTGAAGACGCCGCCTGACGCAAGCAGCAGGAACGCCCGCTTGCCCGTCGCCAGCCCCTCCACGCCAGCACCCGCGTAGTCGAAGGTCTTGCCGGCTCGCACAACATGATCGATCCAGGCCTTCAAGGACGCCGGGATCCCGAAGTTCCACATTGGAGAGGAGATGATCAGGATGTCCGACGTCATGACTTCGTCCACAAGCCGATCGGACAGATCCGCGGCACCCTTGAGCGTCATGACCTCCATTGGATCTTTGCTGGAGATGGCTCTGAGCGTGGTGGCGTCCAGGTAGAGCGGTGGCGCCTTCGCGAGATCGCGCACAATCACATTGGCCAAAGGGTATTGCCCCTCCAGTCTCTGGCGCAAGCTATCGGTCAATCGACGGCTAGCGGAATCAGCTCCCCGAGGACTGGATTCAACGATGAGTATCTGCATCATGGTTTCTCACTGGTAGAAGAGAACGATCGCGTCTCGATCGATAAACTCTAACAGCGAGATCAATTGCCACCAATACGGCACATCGAGGTTAGTAACTTACATGGATGTGAGCATGGGAAAAGCTAAACAGCCGCTGGATTCGGCACTGGTCTGCGGCCACGAGGATCCAATCGCGGTTCGCGAATTACTCACTCGAGTCGGCGACAAATGGAGCATATTTCTTATATTGTCCTTAGCGAAGCTTGGCGGTCGCGCTCGATTTTCTCAACTTGATCGCGCAATACCAGGAATATCGCAACGGATGCTGACATTGACATTGACGCATTTGGAGCGAGACGGGTTGATTGCACGAGAGGTGTTCGCGGAAGTTCCTCCGCGCGTCGAATACGAGCTGACAGCGCTTAGCCGAAGCCTAGCGGAGGCCATGCAAGGATTGGTGGACTGGGTGGCTCAGAACTGGAAGCAGGTCCGCACAGCACGAGCGGAATACGATGCACGGTAGCATCCAACGCAACGCGTCGCTGGTACGACACTGGCGTACACAGACGTCTTTCACGCGTTTGAGGCAAACAGCGATGGGCGAGCGCTTTTCACTAGCGACGCAAATTTTCTCGCGTGAAGCCTCTTGCGTTGAAGAGGTGAGCACCCAGTCACGGGGACCTCGCCACCAGAATGCCCCAAAAAAGGAGCCCTACGGTTCAGTGCGCCGGAGGACACGCAACCCCCGATCAGATCTTGAAGCTTTCAAGGCTCGCCGGATGGAACAGCTCGCGCGCTTCCAGCCGGCGGCTGGAAAGCCCCTCCGCATGATGCCGCGCAAGAAAACGATCGACGACGTGCTCGTTCTGTGCAAAGCCGTACGGCCAGAAGTCGAACCCCATCAACTTCCGCGCCGCCCGCAAATGATCCTCGACGAACGGCAAAGTCACCTTGGTCGCCGCCGTATCGCTCAGGCGCGCGAGCGCGAGGGCCTTCGATTTCTCGAACGCCTTCATGAGCGCGCCCGGCAGCCACGGATGGCGGTCCGCGAGCGTCTTCCTGATCCCAAGCGTGTGCATGATCGGAAACAGCTTCGTTCGCGCATACCAATCGGCTGCGCTCTTGTGCGGATCGTCGAAGAGGTACCGGACCTGGGGATGCCCTTGATCGAAGCATGAAGGCGCGCGCGGCCCGATGACGGCGTCGATCTTCCCGGCGGCCAACAGGCTGGAGATCGTCTCGCCTTCAGGCGCGTCCTCGAGCTTGATATCGCCGGGCAGCTTCAGCGCGATTTTCTCGACCCTGGCTGGGTCTTCATAGCCGCCGCGCACCCAGGTCACATCCGACGCCGTCACGCCGTACTCCTCCTCGAGGAACAGACGAACCCAGACATTGGCGGTGAGCTGATACTCGGGCACGCCGATGCGCTTGCCCTTCAGGTCTTCGGGCTTGTCGATCCCGCGATCCGCGCGCACGTAGATCGACGTATGCCGGAACGCACGCGACGGAAAAACGGGGATGGCGATATACGGCGACGTCCCCGCGGCGGTCTTCACCGAATAGCTGCTGAGCGATAGCTCGCAGATATCGTAGTCCGCGTGCCGGAAGGCCCGAAAGAAAATCTCCTCGGGATCCTGCAGCATGAAAACGGGATCCACGCCGTCGATCTGGACATCGCCATCGACCAACGGCCGTATGCGGTCATAGTTGCCGACGGCGATCGAAAGCTGGAGCTTGTGATTTCCCATTGCATCTCCTCTCTAGGTTGAACCAAGCGAAGCGTGAGCGACGGCATGGCCATTCGAGCCACGAGACCGGGTCGATCGCCGTCGTTTCATTCTATATAGCATGATCCTATTGTGTATAATGCATTGTCAAGGGTCATTGGGAAATCACGGCTCCGCATCGGCGGCCGCACAGGCTCTCAAGCAGTCGAGCGCGGCAGAAACCGCGGTGCGGCTAAGGCTGTCGGGGCGCCAGTACATCGACACCGAGCCGAAGCCGGCAAGCTGCACGGGCAGGATCCTCACCGCGTTCATCCGCTCGAAACGCAGCGCGCCCCGATGCGACGCGATGCCCAGGAGATCGGTGTGATTGAGAAGCGTGATGTTGAGCAGCGACGAATTCGATTCCACGCAACGGCTCGGCATCGTCTGTCCGGCGGCTGCGAGAGCGGTCTCGAAAGCGGTGCGCACGGGCGTGCCGCGAGGCCAGACGATCCACGGGTACGCGAGCAAATCTTCCCAATCGACGGTGCCCTTCTCCCCCAAGGGATGCTGCGGCCGGCACACGAAATGAATCGGCTCCATGTACAGGATTTCGGCTTCGATCTGCGGGTCCGCATTGTCCGGGGCCGAACGGCCGACGACGATGTCCAGCTCGCCGCGCACGAGCTGCGGAATCAGCAGGTTCATCGTGCTTTCGACGAGCCGCACCTGCGCGCGCGGCAGACGCTGCAACAGCCCCGCCACGGCGAGCGGCACCGTATCGCCGGACGCGACGCCCGACGTGCCGATCGTCACGAGCCCGCTGCCGCCGTCGAGCAAAGCCTGCATGTCGTCGCGCGCGCCGTCGAGATGCGCCTCGATGCGCCGGGCGTGCTCGATCAGCGATTCGCCGTAGGCCGTCGGCCGCAGACCCCGCGCGTGCCGCTCGAACAGCGGCAGTCCGACATCCGCCTCAAGCTCCTTGAGCCACTTGGAGAGCGCGGGCTGCGTCGTATTGAGGGCTGCCGCGGACTGGCTGAGGTTGCCGGTCTCGGCGAGGCTCACCAGTACCTGCAGATGCCTCAGACGCAATCGATAAGTCCAGTCCATCGAGCCACCCCTTCTTAGGTATATCCAAAACCACATGGATTAGAGCAATTCTTCATTTTACGAGGCATATCTCGCAGACGTATAAATCACGCAGACGATCGAGCTTTGAGGAGACATCGATGCCAACCGCCACCCCAGCGCGGGAACAACGCGCGGCCTACTACGAACTGATTGCCCAGCGCCAGCTGTCGCCGCTCTGGGAATCGCTCCACAACCTCGTGCCCCCTCAACCGAAGCCGCGCGCGAAGGCCGCGATATGGCGGTACGCGCAGATCCGCGACCTGGTGATGCAGGCGGGCGCGCTCATCAGCGCTCAGGAAGCGGTGCGCCGGGTGCTGGTGCTGGAGAATCCGGGGCTGCCGGGCAAGTCGAGCATCACGCCGAGCCTTTACGCCGGACTTCAATTGATCCTGCCGGGCGAGATCGCGCCGAGTCATCGCCATACGCAATCGGCGCTGCGATTCATCGTCGAAGGCCGCGGGGCATGGACCGCGGTCGACGGCGAACGCACGACCATGCGTCCCGGCGACTTCATCATCACGCCGTCATGGACGTGGCACGACCACGGCAACCCGTCCGTCGATGAAGGCGGCGAACCGGTGATCTGGCTCGACGGGCTCGACATTCCGCTCGTCGCCAGTCTCGACGCCGGCTTTGCCGAGAGCTACCCGGAAGCGACGCAGCCGGTCACGCGCCCCGAGGGCTACAGCTTTGCGCGCTTCGGCCACAACATGGCGCCAGTGCGAGAGCTCGCGCCGCACCCCACCTCGCCCATCTTCAGCTATCCGTACGAACGCAGCCGCGAGGCGCTCGACACGCTCTATCGCCACGGCGAGCTCGACGCCTGGGACGGCGTGAAGCTGCGCTACGTGAATCCCACGACGGGCGGCTGGCCGATGCCGACGATGGCGACGTTCATGCAGTACCTGCCGGCAGGCTTCGAAGGCCGGGCCCGGCGCAGCACCGACGCCACCGTCTATTGCGTCGTCGAAGGACACGGCACGGCTTACATCGGCGGCGACGCGTTTTCATTCGCGGCGCACGACGTGTTCGTCGTACCGGCGTGGCAGCCGGTGCGCTTCTCCGCGGTTGGCGAAAGCGTGCTGTTCAGCTACTCCGACCGGCCCGTGCTCGCCGCGCTGAACCTGCTGCGCGAGGAGCGCCTCTGAACGGCGCGTCCCCTCCCCCTTGGCTTCCTCTTATTAGCGAGTCGATCATCATGGCATTCGTCTTCCCCCCCGCCGCTCCCGTCGGTATTCCCGTCGCCGGCAGCGACGACCTGTTCGCGGTGCGCCGGGTCTACTGCGTCGGCCGCAACTATGCGGCTCATGCGCGCGAGATGGGTTTCGATCCGGACCGCGAGCCCCCGTTCTTCTTCTGCAAGCCCGCCGATGCCGTGGTGCCGGTCGCGTACGGCGAGACGCTCGAGCTCGCCTATCCGGGCGAGACGCAGAACTACCACTACGAAGCGGAGCTGGTCGCGGTCATCGGCAAGGGCGGATCGGACATTCCGCTGAATCAGGCGCTCGAGCACGTCTGGGGTTATGCAGTCGGTCTCGACATGACGCGGCGCGACCTGCAGATGAAGATGCGCGAAATGGGCCGTCCGTGGGAAATCGGCAAGGCGTTCGACCGTTCCGCGCCGATCGGCCCCATTCACCCGGCCAGCGCGGCCGGCCATTTCGAGCAGGGCGGCTTGTGGCTGACGGTCAACGGCGAGACGAAGCAGAAAAGCGACGTATCGCATCTGATCTGGTCGGTGGCCGAGACGGTCGCCGATCTGTCCAGGTTCTTCCGGCTCGAGGCGGGCGACGTGATCTTCACCGGCACGCCTGAAGGCGTCGGCGCAGTGAAGCGCGGGGATGTGATGGCCGTCGGCGTCGAGCGCCTCGGCGAACTGACGGTGCGAGTCGTCTAAACCCAACCAAGCGGACGCTATCGTGCAGCTTCATAGCTTTTTCAACAGCTCGACCTCCTGGCGCGTGCGGATCGCGCTCGCGCTCAAGGGGCTCTCATACGACTATCTGCCGGTCGACATCCGTGCGGGCGCGCATCGCGCGCCGGACTATGTCGACCATGTCAATCCGTCGGCAGCGGTGCCCGCGCTCGTCGAAGACGGCTTTCACCTTGGACAGTCGCTCGCCATCATCGAATGGCTGGACGCGCGCTATCCCGAGCCCCGGCTGATTCCGCCGGAGCTCGACGCACGGGTGCGGGTGCTCGAACTCTCGTATCTGATCGCGTGCGACATCCATCCGGTCAACAACCTGCGCGTGCTGCGCTACCTGCAGGACGTGCTCGGCATGACGCCGGATCAGAAGGATGCGTGGTACCGGCACTGGATCGAGCAAGGCATGGCGGGAGTGGAACGCTTGCTCGCGCGATATGGCTTCGGACCGTGGTGCTTCGGCGCACAACCGACGCTGGCCGATTGCTGCCTCGTGCCGCAAATCGGGAACGCGCAGCGGATGGGCTGCGATCTCTCCGCCTACCCGCGCAGTTTGGCGGTTTACCGGCACGCGATCGAACACCCCGCGTTCGAGCTTGCACGGCCGGCGCGCCAGCCGGATTACAAGGCTTGATGCCTAAGTTGAGGAGACAAGCATGAGCGAGACAACCAAAAGCACGCGCCGCGTGATCGTGGTCGGCGGCGGCATCGGCGGCCTCGCCGCGGCGCTTGCGCTGGCCCGGCAGAACATCGGCGTCGAACTGCTGGAACAGGCGCCCGAGATCGGCGAGATCGGCGCTGGCATCCAGCTCGCGGCGAACGCCTTCAACGCGCTCGACGCGCTCGGCGTGGGCGAGGCGACGCGCCGTCGCGCGGTGTTTACCGACTATCTGAAGCTGATGGACGCTGTCGACGCCAGCGAGGTCGTGCGAATCGACGTAGGCGCGCCGTACCGTCAGCGCTTCGGCAACCCCTATGCCGTGATCCATCGCGCGGATATCCATCTGTCGATCCTCGAAGCGGTTCGATCGAGTCCGCTGATCCGGTTTCGCACCAACACGCAAGTGCAAGCGATCGAGCAGGACGAAAGCGGCGCGACCGTCATCGATCAACGCGGCACCCGGTACCGGGCCGATGCGGTCATCGGCTGCGATGGCGTCAAATCCGTCGTGCGCGCCGCGATGATCGGCGACGAGCATCATGTGACCGGGCACGTCGTCTATCGCGCCGTGGTCGACGTGGCGAACATGCCGGCCGATCTCCGCATCAATGCGCCGGTGGTATGGGCCGGACCGCATTGCCACCTGGTGCACTACCCGTTGCGCGGCGGCCAGCAGTACAACCTCGTCGTGACGTTCCACAGCCGGCAACAAGAGCAATGGGGCGTCACCGACGGCAGCAAGGAAGAAGTGCTTTCGTATTTCGACGGGATCCACCCGCTGCCGCATCAGATGCTGGACCGCCCGACTTCGTGGAAGCGCTGGGCGACGGCCGACCGCGAGCCCGTCGAGCGCTGGAGCATCGGCCGTGTCACGTTGCTCGGCGACGCGGCGCATCCCATGACGCAGTACCTCGCGCAAGGCGCCTGTCAGGCGCTCGAGGATGCAGTCACGCTCGGGGCGGCCATCGAAGCCGCCGGCGGCGACTTCGCCGCCGCGTTCGCGCTGTACGAACGAGCCCGCATTCCGCGTACGGCGCGCGTGCTGTATTCGGCTCGGGAGATGGGCCGGATCTATCATGCGAAGGGTGTCGAGCGTCTCGTGCGCAATTCTCTGTGGACAGGCCGCACGCAGGAGCAGTTCTACGACGCGCTGCACTGGCTGCACGGATGGCGTGCCGAGGACGCGCTGAAAGGCGTTATCTGACACGCGACTAAGGGAAACTCGCCCGGGGCAAAAAAAATGGCGCCACGGTTAAGTGGCGCCATCAAAAAGTTCTAGCCATTCCGAGGGCCGTGCTAGAACCTGAGAGACGTGATTCGAATGTCGCCGCGAACTCGCGCAGCGAAGGCCCTGCGAAGCAGACTGCAAACACGCCGCGCGCCCCTTCTGAGACCTCAATCCGAAATCGGGTTCCATTTTTTCCGGTTACGCTGACCAAGTCAAGCAAATTCTCAGGCAATTTGTTCAGCCCGCGCGTCACTTTGCCTCGAAATTTCATAATGAGAAACTGAAATTTGGCTTAGCTTGTACGCTTGAGCACGAAATGCAATAAATGCGACCGTAACGCGCATGCGAGTCCAAAAATGAAATAAAGTTTCAGAAAAGATGACCGCATGCTCACCATGTCCACCCCCTCTCGCAAACCGGGCGCCGCCAACGAACCCCGCGACAAAGAAGGCTCCGGCGACGAAGTCACCGCACTGGCCCGCGGCCTCACCGTTTTGCGCCGAATCGCCGCAGCCGACGCGCCGGTCAGCAACCGCGAGCTGACCGAGCTCACTGGCATCCCCAAGCCCACGGTCTCGCGCATCACGGCGACGCTCGTCAACGCGGGCTTCCTGTTCCAGCTCCCGGATAGCGAGCGCTTCGTGCTGACGGCGTCGGTGCTCGAGCTCTCCAACGGATTCCTGCGCAATTTCGACATCCGCTCGCGCTCGCGGCCGTTCCTGATCGAGCTGGCGGAGAAGACCTCGCTGTCCGTGCACCTGGCGGTGCGCGACCGGCTCGACATGGTCGTCATCGACTCGATCCGGCCGCGCTCGGCGATCCTGGTCTCGCGCCTCGAAGTCGGCTCGCGGATGGACTTGACGCGCACCGCCGTCGGCCGTGCCTACATGGCGGCACTCCCGCCCGCCGACCTCGACGCGCTGCTGACGGGTCTGCAGACGGCGTCGGGCGACGACTGGCCCCACATCCATGCCCGCATCACGAAAACACTCCAGGAAACGCGCGCGAACGGCTTCGCGATCGCGACGAGCGAGTGGTACGAAGGTCTCAACGCGGTCGCTGCCGGCTTCGTCGGGCCGACCGGCACGCGCTACTCGGTGAACTGCGGCGGCGCCGCGCACATGTGCCCGCGCGAATGGCTGATCGAGCACGCGGTGCCCGCGCTCCTCGAATGCGTCGGGAAGATCATGCGCGAGATCGGCGGCTCGCCGGGCTACCGGCTCGACAACTGAGCCCGGGGCGCACCGGCGCCGACGCACTCTGTAACGCTCGTAACTGCTTGAAAAATACCGCTCTGGACTGGACCCGAGGCCCCATCGTACGATCATGCTTTCCGCGCGGCAGCCACGACATGGCACCGCGCACCGCCGCTCTTTGCTCCGCCGAAACACCGCCCCGCACGCCTCGCGCACGAGGCGCACCGCCAGCGCCGTCGCACCTCAGGCGAACATCGCACTTTTAGCGTCTGTTCATGTTCCTCGCCTGGCATCGCGAATTCAGCCAGCCTGTGTGTCCTGCGCACAGGCCGCCCGCGATGCGCCCTCGACAGGCGCGTTCCGCATCGCGCGGGTTTCGACGCCTCCACACACGCTACTCATCGAACCGATGGACGAACAAGAAAACGTCACCGAAACGCAACGCTCCCTGACGCCCGTGAAGACCCCGCCCGGCGTCGAACCGGCCGTGGCCCGGGGCCGCTCGCCGCGCCGCAGGCTCGCCTCGCTCGTCGTCGCCGTGCTGATCGCGGCGGGCGTGATCGCCTGGTGGCATCCGTGGAGCAGCACGAGTCCCGACGGCGCGGGTGGCCCCCCGGGCGCGCCGCATGCCGGCCGCGGCGGGCCCGGCGGCTTCCCGAACCAGCCGCAGCCGGTGCAAGCGGCGGCCGTCACGCAAGGCGACATGCCGATCGTGCTCAACGCGCTCGGCACCGTTACGCCGCTCGCCACGGTGACGGTCAAGACGCAGCTCTCGGGCACGCTCCAGACAGTCGAGTTCCAGGAAGGCCAGATGGTCAGGAAGGGCGACGTGCTCGCGCAGATCGACCCGCGCCCCTATCAGATCTCGCTCGCCAACGCCGAAGGGACGCTCACCAAGGACCAAGCGCTCCTGCAGACGGCGCGCATCGACCTGAAGCGCTACCAGACGCTGCTCGCGCAGGACTCGATCGCGAGCCAGCAGGTCGACACGCAGGCCTCGCTCGTCAAGCAGTACGAAGGCCAGGTGAAGTCCGACCAGGCGAACATCGACACCTACAAGCTCGACCTGACCTATGCGCGCATCACGGCGCCGGTGTCGGGGCGCGTCGGCCTGCGCCAGGTCGATCCGGGCAACTACGTGACGCCGGGCGACACCAGCGGCATCGTCGTCATCACCCAGCTGCAGCCGATCAGCGTGATCTTCACGACCTCGGAAGACAACCTGCCCGCGATCATGAAGCAGACGAGGGGCGGCGCGAAGCTCTCGACCACCGCCTACGACCGCAACAACGCCAAGCCGCTCGAAACCGGCCATCTCGACACCTTCGACAACCAGATCGACACGGCCACGGGCACCGTCAAGCTGCGCGCGCTGTTCGAGAACGACGACCTGATGCTGTTCCCGAATCAGTTCGTCAATGCGCGCCTGCTCGTCGACACGATCCACGACGCGGTGATCGTGCCGACCTCGGCGGTGCTCAACGGCTCGAGCGGGCCGTTCGTCTATGTGGTGAAGCCCGACAACACCGTCACCGTGCGGCAGATCAAGACCGGCCCCGTCGACGGCGAGCGCACGAGCGTCGCCTCGGGTCTCGCGCCGGGCGAGCGCGTGGTCACTGACGGCTCGGACCGCCTGAAGGAAGGCGCGAAGGTCACGATCCCACGCGCAAGCGGGGACGGCCAGCGTCCTCAGGTTGCGTCCGGTGCGTCCGGTGCGCACGCGCGCGGCGCCTCGGGTGCGGCGGCGGCCTCGGGCGCGCTTCACGGCCGCCGCAAGCCCGCGCAAGCAAGCGGCGCCAGCCAATAACGCAACGCCGAACACGCTGATACCGC
This sequence comes from Trinickia terrae, assembly GCF_005144415.1. GTDB lineage: Bacteria > Pseudomonadota > Gammaproteobacteria > Burkholderiales > Burkholderiaceae > Trinickia_A > Trinickia_A terrae. The sequence goes on from NZ_SWJE01000010.1 coordinate 136,876, forward strand.
ATGAATCCATCCCGCGCCTTCATCCTGCGCCCGGTCGGCACCGCCCTTCTGATGGCGGCCATCATGCTGGTCGGGCTCGTCGCCCTGCGCTTCCTGCCGATCTCCGCGCTGCCCGAGGTCGACTACCCCACGATCCAGGTCCAGACCTTCTACCCGGGCGCGAGCCCCGACGTGATGACCTCGTCGGTCACCGCGCCGCTCGAGCGGCAGTTCGGGCAGATGCCGTCGCTCAACCAGATGTCGTCGCAAAGCTCGGCGGGCTCGTCGGTCATCACGCTGCAGTTCAGCCTCGACCTGCCGCTCGACATCGCCGAGCAGGAAGTGCAGGCCGCCATCAACGCGGCCGGCAACCTGCTGCCGTCGGACCTGCCCGCGCCGCCGATCTATGCGAAGGTGAATCCGGCCGACGCGCCGATCCTCACGCTCGCGATCACCTCGAACACGACGCCGCTCACCGAGATCCAGGATCTCGCAGATACCCGTCTCGCGCAGAAGATCTCGCAGGTGGCGGGCGTGGGCCTCGTCTCCATCAGCGGCGGGCAGCGGCCCGCCGTGCGCATTCAGGCCAACCCGCTCGCGCTCGCCTCGTACGGCCTGAACCTCGACGACCTGCGCACGACGATCTCGAACCTCAACGTCAATACGCCGAAGGGCAACTTCGACGGCCCGACGCGCGCCTACACGATCAACGCCAACGACCAGCTGACCGACGCAAGCGCCTATCAGAGCGCCGTGATCGCCTACAAGAACGGCCGGCCGGTGATGCTGACCGACGTCGCGAAGATCGTCGACGGCGCGGAGAACACCAAGCTCGGCGCCTGGGTCGGCATGCGGAACGCCGGCGGTCCGGCGGCCGGCGAAGCGTCGGCCAAACCGTCGGTCGAGCCCGCGATCATCCTGAACGTGCAGCGCCAGCCGGGCGCGAACGTGATCCAGGTCGTCGACAGCATCAAGGCGCTCCTGCCGCAATTGCAGGCGTCGCTGCCGGCGTCGCTCGACGTGAAGGTGGTCACCGACCGCACCACCACGATCCGCGCCTCGGTGCGCGACGTGCAGTTCGAGCTGGCGATGTCGGTCGTGCTCGTCGTGCTCGTGATGTACCTGTTCCTCGCCAACATCTACGCGACGATCATCCCGAGCCTGTCGGTGCCGCTCTCGCTGATCGGTACGCTCGCGGTGATGTACCTGTACGGCTTCTCGCTGGATAACCTCTCGCTGATGGCGCTCACGATCGCGACCGGCTTCGTGGTCGACGACGCGATCGTGATGATCGAGAACATCGCGCGCTACGTCGAGGAAGGCGACACGGCGCTCGAAGCGGCGCTGAAGGGCTCCAAGCAGATCGGCTTCACGATCATCTCGCTGACGGTGTCGCTGATCGCGGTGCTGATTCCGCTGCTCTTCATGGGCGACGTGGTCGGGCGCCTGTTCCACGAGTTCGCGATCACGCTCGCGGTGACGATCGTGATCTCGGCCGTGGTCTCCCTCACGCTCGTGCCGATGATGTGCGCGAAGCTGCTGCGCCATACGCCGCCGAAGGGAAGCGGCAGCTTCGAGGCGAAAGTGCATGCGTTCATCGACTACGTGATCGGTCGCTACGCGGTGGCGCTGCGCTGGGTGCTGGACCACCATCGCTCGACGCTCGTCGTCGCGGTCCTCACGCTCGTGCTGACCGGCGTGCTCTACGCGGTGATTCCGAAGGGCTTCTTCCCCGTGCAGGACACGGGCGTGATCCAGGCGATCACGCAGGCGCCGCAATCGGTCTCGTACGGGTCGATGGCCGAGCGCCAGCAGGCGCTCGCTTCAGTGATCATGAAGAACCCGGACGTCGAGAGCCTCACCTCGTTCATCGGCGTCGACGGCAGCAACATCACGTTGAACAGCGGCCGCATGCTGATCAACCTGAAGCCGCGCGACGACCGCAAGAAGACCGCGAGCGCGATCATCCGCGACATCCAGGCCGATGTCGCGCACGTTCCGGGCGCGTCGCTCTACATGCAGCCGGTGCAGGACCTGACGATCGATTCCACGGTGAGCCCGACGCAGTACCAGTTCATGCTGACCGACCCGAACGCCGCCGAGTTCGCGACCTGGGTGCCGAAGCTCGTCGAGCGCTTGAAAGAGGCCCCCGAGCTCGCCGACGTCGCCACCGATCTGCAAGAAAACGGCCAGTCGGTCTACGTGGAGATCGACCGCGCGACCGCGGCGCGCTTCGGCATCACGCCGGCCACGGTCGACAACGCGCTCTACGACGCGTTCGGCCAGCGCATCGTCTCGACGATCTTCACGCAGTCGAACCAGTACCGCGTGATCCTCGAAGCCGAGCCGACGCAGCAGCACTACGTCGAGTCGCTGAAATCGATCTACCTGCCGTCGTCGACTGCGTCGGGCGGACAGGTGCCGCTCTCGTCGATCGCGAAGTTCATCGAGCGCCCCGCCCCGCTGCTCGTCACGCACCTGAGCCAGTTCCCGGCCACCACGGTCTCGTTCAACCTCGCGCCCGGCGCCTCCCTCGGCGCGGCCGTCAAGGCGATCGACCAGGCCGAGAAGGACATCGGCCTGCCCGCCTCGTTCCAGACGCGCTTCCAGGGCGCGGCGCTCGCGTTCCAGGCCTCGCTCGCCAACGAGCTGTTCCTGATCCTGGCGGCGATCGTCACGATGTACATCGTGCTCGGCGTGCTCTACGAGAGCTTCATCCATCCGATCACGATCCTTTCGACGCTGCCTTCGGCGGGCGTCGGCGCGCTGCTCGCGCTGATGATCTCCGGCCACGATCTCGACATCATCGGGATCATCGGCATCGTGCTCTTGATCGGCATCGTGAAGAAGAACGCGATCATGATGATCGACTTCGCGCTCGATGCCGAGCGCGTGGAAGGCAAGCCGCCGCGCGAGGCGATCTACCAGGCGTGCCTGCTGCGCTTCAGGCCGATCCTGATGACGACGATGGCGGCGCTCCTGGGCGCCTTGCCGCTGATGCTCGGCACCGGCTCGGGCTCGGAGCTGCGCCAGCCGCTCGGTATTGCGATCGCGGGCGGCCTTATCGTGAGCCAGCTGCTCACGCTGTTCACGACGCCCGTGATCTATCTCGGCTTCGATTCGCTGGCGCGGCGCATTCGCGAGCGCTTCCAGGGCGGGTCTCAACCAGCCACGGACGCGGGAGCATGATGCGATGAATTTGTCGCGCCCCTTCATCGCCCGTCCCGTCGCGACGACGCTGCTCGCGATCGGCGTCGCGCTCGCCGGCTGCTTCGCGTTCGTGAGGCTGCCGGTAGCTCCCTTGCCGCAGGTCGATTTCCCGACCATCTCGGTGCAGGCGCAGCTGCCCGGCGCGAGCCCGGAGACCGTTGCGACCAGCGTCGCGAGCCCGCTCGAACGCCATCTCGGCACGATCGCCGACGTCACCGAGATGACCTCGCAAAGCTCGGTCGGCACGACGCGCATCACACTGCAGTTCGGCCTCGGCCGCGACATCGACGGCGCCGCGCGCGACGTGCAGGCCGCCATCAACGCGGCCCGCGCCGACCTGCCCGCGAGCCTGAGAAGCAACCCGGCCTACCACAAGGTCAACCCCGCCGACGCGCCGATCCTGATCCTCGGCCTCACCTCGCCGACACTGCCGCCCGGCCAGCTCTACGATTCCGCGGCGACCGTGCTGCAGCAGTCGCTCTCGCAGGTCGACGGCGTCGGCGAAGTCGACGTGAGCGGCTCGGCCAACCCGGCCGTGCGCGTCGAGCTCGAGCCACAGGCGCTCTTTCACTACGGCATCGGCCTCGAGGACGTGCGCGCCGCGCTCGCCTCCGCGAACGCGAACAGCCCGAAGGGCGCGATCGAGTTCGGGCCGAACCACATCCAGCTCTACACCAACGACCAGGCGAGCAAGGCCGTGCAGTACAAGGACCTCGTGATCGCCTACCGCAACGGCGCGGCGGTGAAGCTCTCGGACGTCGCCCAGGTGGTCGACTCGGTCGAGGACCTGCGCAACCTCGGCCTCATGAACGGCAAGCGCTCGGTGCTCGTGATCCTCTACCGGCAGCCGGGCGCGAACATCATCGAGACCGTCGACCGCGTGAAGGCGATGATTCCGCAGCTGAAGGCGTCGCTGCCCGCCGACGTCGAGGTGGTCCCGACCGTCGACCGCTCGACCACGATCCGCGCGTCGCTGAAGGACACCGAGCACACCCTGCTGATCGCGGTCGCGCTCGTCGTGATGGTGGTGTTCCTGTTCCTGCGCAACTGGCGCGCGACGCTGATCCCGAGCGTCGCGGTGCCGATCTCGATCATCGGCACGTTCGCGGCGATGTACCTGCTGGGCTTCTCGATCGACAACCTCTCGCTGATGGCGCTCATCGTCGCGACGGGCTTCGTCGTCGACGATGCGATCGTCGTGCTCGAGAACATCTCGCGGCATATCGAGGCCGGCGTGCCGCGCATGCGCGCGGCCTACCTCGGCGCGCGCGAAGTCGGCTTCACGGTGATGTCGATCAGCATCTCGCTCGTCGCCGTGTTCCTGCCGATCCTGCTGATGGGCGGCATCGTCGGGCGGCTGTTCCGCGAGTTCGCGCTGACGCTCTCGCTCGCGATCGGCGTGTCGCTGCTGGTCTCGCTGACGGTCACGCCGATGATGTGCTCGCGCCTGTTGCGCGAGACGCACGACCAGGAGCAAGAGGGCCGCTTTGCGCTTTGGCTCGAACGCGGCTTCGTGGCGATGCAGCGCGGCTACGAGCGCACACTGCGCTGGGCGCTCGCCCGCCCGCTCCTGATCCTCCTGATCCTGATCTCAACCGTCGGGCTGAACGTGTACCTCTACGTCGTCATCCCGAAGGGCTTCTTCCCGCAGCAGGACACCGGGCGGCTCGTGGGCGGCATCATGGCCGACCAGAGCACCTCGTTCCAGGCAATGAAGGTCAAGTTCGCGGAGATGATGCGCATCGTCCGGAGCAACCCGGCCGTCGACAGCGTCGCGGGCTTCACCGGCGGCCGGCAGACCAACTCGGGCTTCATGTTCGTGTCGCTCAAGCCGAAGAGCGAGCGCAAGCTCTCCGCCGACCAGGTGATCGCGCAGTTGCGCGAGCCGCTCTCGCATGTCGCAGGCGCGCAGACCTTCCTGCAGGCCGTGCAGGACATCCGCGTCGGCGGCCGGCAGTCGAACGCGCAATACCAGTTCACGCTGCTCGCCGATTCGACGTCCGACCTCTACAAGTGGGGACCGAAGCTCACCGATGCGCTCAAGCTGCGTCCCGAGCTTGCCGACGTGAACTCGGACCAGCAGCAGGGCGGGCTCGAATCGATGGTGACGTTCGACCGCGCGACGGCTTCGCGCCTCGGCATCACGCCCTCGCAGATCGACAACACGCTCTACGACGCGTTCGGCCAGCGGCAGGTGTCGACGATCTACAACCCGCTGAACCAGTACCACGTCGTGATGGAGGTCGCGCCGCGCTACTGGCAGAGCCCCGACATGCTCAAGCAGATCTACGTCAGCACGACGGGCGGCTCGGCGAGCGGCTCGCAGACCACGAACGCGGTGGCGGGCACCGTCACCAGCTCGTCGAAGAGCAGCAGCTCGAGTTCGTCGTCGAGCGCCGCGAGCGTCGCGGCCGACAGCGCGCGCAACCTCGCGAACAACTCGATCGCGGCAAGCGGCAAGTCGAGCGCGTCGACAGGCGCCTCGGTGTCCACCTCGAAGGAGCCGATGATTCCGCTCTCGGCGATCGCGTCGTTCGGCCCCGGCAATACGCCGCTGTCGGTGAACCACCAAGGCCAGTTCGTCGCCTCGACGATCTCGTTCAACCTGCCGCCGGGCGTGTCGCTGTCGGACGCGACGCAGGCGATCTACGAGACGATGGTGAAAATCGGCATGCCTGAGACGATTCACGGCAGCTTCTCGGGCACCGCGCAGGCATTCCAGCAATCGATGTCGAACCAGCCGCTCCTGATTCTCGCGGCGCTCGCGGCCGTCTACATCGTGCTCGGGATTCTCTACGAGAGCTACATCCACCCGATCACGATCCTCTCGACGCTGCCGTCGGCAGGCGTCGGCGCGCTGCTCGCGCTGCTGCTCTTCAAGACCGAGTTCAGCATCATTTCGCTGATCGGCGTAATCCTCCTGATCGGGATCGTGAAGAAGAACGCGATCATGATGATCGACTTCGCGATCGAGGCGTCGCGGCAAGGGATGTCGTCGTTCGACGCGATTCGCCAGGCGTGCCTGCTGCGCTTCCGTCCGATCATGATGACGACCGCCGCCGCCCTCCTCGGCGCAGTGCCGCTCGCGTTCGGCAACGGCGAGGGCGCGGAGCTGCGCGCGCCGCTGGGGATTTCGATCGTCGGCGGGCTGATCGTGAGCCAGCTGCTCACGCTCTATACGACGCCGGTCGTGTACCTCTACATGGACCGCATTCGCGTGCGGTGGGAGAACCGCAAGGGGCGGCGGCTGGCGCCGGGGGGACAGGCTTGAGGGCCTGAGTGATTGATGCCCTGATACTGCCGGCACGCGGGTTGGCCCGTCGCGCCGGTCTCGTCGAATCTCAAGCTTCGCGATCCTCGTCGAGACCGCCAAGCTTGCGCAGCAGCTCCGAGCCGCGCGCCGTCAATCTGGCCACCTTCGCCCCGCTCGCGCGCCGCTCGATCTCGACCAGCAAGCGGCGCTGCAGCGTCAACAGATCGTGGCGCTGGACGTCGACTTGGTACGGGGCGCGCTGCACCAGCAGCAAGGTGGATATTTCGTGGGGACTGAGCATTCGCTTCTCCATCAGACGTGAGTCGCTATCCGATCACCCCAAACATCCTAACCGGCTGAGAAGACCGTTTCGCTACAGGCTTGTTTCAAGTCGTTACGTCGTCACATCATCCGAGGCGGCGCAGCATATGCCGATCCGTTTGCGCAGGCCGCCTTGCCGCGATTTTTGCGTTGTTACGGTTCGTATAAAGTGCGCGACCAAAAATCGTCCGCCCCTTATTCCCCCTGAAGCCGAACGACCCGCGAACCGCCCGCAGCGTAACCTCCCGTAATCAAAACGCGCCCGCCGGTAATTTGAATCGGACTACCAATCTTGCCGCCTTTTTTACGCCTATCCTTCAGCAGAAAGGCGTGCACGTCATGGCATTTTCGAGTGGATCTTTCCACCTGTAAGCGAATGAAACAAGTGTGAGACTTGCTGTGATTGTATTGGGCCAGTGTATGCCCTAGCCTTCAATCGCGTACTGCAAACGCATTTACACAAACTATTCGAATCAGGAGTCGATCGTGAAGTGGATGAAAGCTTCCGTCGCTGTCTGCGCACTGGCGGCGATCGCCGTCAGCGGCACAGCCGAGGCACGCGTATTCGTCGGCGTCGGCATCGGGGTGCCGGCCTATCCCTATTACCCGTATCCGTACCCGTATTACTACCCTGCGCCGGTGGTCGCGGTTCCGGCCGACGATCCGCCGACCTACGTCGAGCAAGGGCAAGCAGCCGCCGATGGTGCCCCGCAGCAGGCTGCCGGCACGTGGTACTACTGCGACGCGGCAAAGGCCTACTACCCGTACGTCAAGCAATGCGCCGGCGGCTGGCGCACGGTGCCGGCGACTCCGCCCGCGCCGAATCAATGACATGAAGGGTGCTGTCATGACAAACGCAAAATGGCTCGCGCTCGCCGCCGTTGCCGGCCTCGGCGCCTGCACCGTGATGCCCACCGGACCCAGCGTGATGGCGCTGCCCGGCACGGGCAAGACCATGGATCAGTTCCGCGCCGATGACGCCTCGTGCCGCAACTTCGCGCTTCAGCAAGTGGGCGGCGTCACGGCCAACGAGGCGGCGACGAATGCTGCCGTGGGCAGCGCGGTCGTCGGCACGGCGCTCGGCGCGGCGGCCGGCGCCGCGTTCAACGGCGGCCAGGGCGCTGCGGTCGGCGCGGGCGTGGGCCTGCTCGCCGGCAGCCTGGTCGGCGCGGGCAATGCGCAGGCCTCCGGCTATGGCTCGCAGCGCCGCTACGACCAGGCGTACGTGCAGTGCATGTACGCATCGGGCGACAAGGTGCCGGTCTACAACCGGACGGTGACGAGCGTGCCGCCTCCGGCCAGGTACTACTACATGCCGCCGCCCCCGCCTCCGGGTGCGTATTACGTCCCGCCGCCGCCCCCGGGGTATTGACCGGCCAGTTGGCGATCATCGAGCGCCGCGCAAAACGCGGCGCTTTTTTTATCTCTGCCGTTCTCGGTTCGGAGCGCCAACCGCGGGAGCGGGACCGCGATCGCGGCATCGGGTGCCGAGGTGCTTGTCAAACGGTGCAGCGTGAAGGCGCTCAGAGCGGAGGCAATATCGTCAGCTCGGTCGGGCCGCTTACGCTCGTGATGCCGCTGCCGGCGCAGGCCGTGAGAAAGTCGGCTTGGCTGATGCTGGTGAGCGTGACGACGACCACTGCGGACTGGCCCTGAAACAGTCCCGCGGAAATGTTTCCGGTGAGCGTAGAGACGACGTTGCCGCCGACCGAGTTGGTCGTCGCGGTATAGCTGAACGTGCTCGATTGCCCGTTCGACCAGATGAAGACCCGCGTGCCCGGCCCGCCTCCAAGCAGCGTCTGGCACGCGTAGTCGCGCACGAATTGATTGTTCACCGATGCGGAGGTAATGCCGGAGACCCCCGTCACGAGGCACGGACTATAGCTGGCGCTGACCGTGATTTGCAAATTCTGCTGCGTATTGGTCAATGGCGGGTTGAATGTCCCCGTTTCCGTTCCCGAGCAAACCACCGCCTGGGCACTGGCTTGCGTGGCGAATCCCGCCAGACCCAGCAGCAGAAATGACGAGACAAGCAGCGTCTTGAACGCCGAGCGGCCGCTTTCGAAAATTCTCATTGGAGCTCCTTATCGAAAGAAAAGTGAGAAATCCATCTCGATGCGAATTCGCCATGCCCAACAAAACTCCTGCACAGCCAAAGCAGCTTAGTTAATCGCACGAATTAGGCAAATAAATTAATTAGCTGTATCTTCAAACGCCTCATGCCGATCAATGAATATGACTGCCGACTCCGATATATGGAGCGGTCAGTATTAATTCTCACAGCAAGCATGCTTTACCGAGATCCAATATCTCGAGCGCTTCACTGAATAAGCCAATTGAATCGTTTTCGGCGCCGATTCGATGCGGCCAGACCGCCGCCGCGGCTTCACTGCGCGCTACTGCTGCGCCTTGTGCGCGGCCGCCCACGCCTTCACGGCCTGCATCGTGTTCTCGACGTGCTTGTCGGGCGACATGCTCGTGTATTCGTAAATGATCTTGCCGTCCGGCGCGATCACGTACGAGACGCGGTTCGCCCTCTTCACGATCGGCAGGGCCGCGTCGTAGACATCGATGATGTGGCCGTCCGTGTCGGCGGCGACCGGAAACTTGCTGCGGCACTCGCTCACCGAAAACTTGGTGAGCGTGTCGACATCGTCGTGCGACACGCCGATCACCGTCGCGCCATATTGCTTGTACTCGTCGACGGCCTCGGCAAAGAGATGCGCCTCGATCGTGCAGCCCGTGGTGAACGCCGCCGGGTAGAAATACAGCACCACCGGCCCGCGCTTGAGCGCATCGGCAAGCGTGTAGTCGAAGGTCTTGCCGCCGAGCGAGGCCTGCGTGCTGAAATCCGGCGCCTTGTCGCCGGGCTTGAGCACCGCCAGCGCCGGCAGCGAGAACGACAAGCCCAAGCTCAACGCCACCGCTCCCGCCATCAACCCTGCTTTTCGCTTCAGATTCATTGAGTTTCCTCGTAACGTTGAACGGCTTGCACGGCGAGCGCGCCGCACAAGCTCCCATTGGACCACGCTGCGGAAAATCGCGTCCGGCGGCGCTGCGCCATCAATCCGCCGCGTGCTCGCCGAACCACGTGGCCGCCGCCAGATTCAGCTCGGCAAGCACCTCAGGCGTGAGCGCCTCGAACGGCTGCTGCGCGGGCAACTCGATGCCGCCCTCCTCGGCCGCCTGGGCAATCGCAAGCAGCGCGCCGAGCGGACCGACCCCGTAGACGATCGCATCGCGGATCTCCGAGACAAGCCCGAGCTTGTCGAGCGCCTCCGCCGGCGTCGCCACGCCGAGCACCACGTGCACGAGCGAGAAGATGCCGGTCATGAACGCGGCGTCGACGAAACGCTCGTCGTCGGGACGCACGCGGCTCGCCGCGAGCTCCATGAAGCGCGAGCGCGCCCCCGCGAGCTGCACGAGCGGGTCGACGCGCCACGGCAGGTCGCCGCTGCCGGCATAGAGCAATAGCTGCGCCCAGCGCGCGATCTGGCGCGTGCCGGCCGCGATGATCGCCTCGCGCAGCGACGCGATGCGGCGTCCGAGCCCATAGGCGCTCGAATTGACGAGCCGCAGCAGTTGCACGACGACTTCCGGATTGAGCTTCAGCTCCGCCTCGAGCTCGGTGAGCTGCGCGTCGCCGGCGAGCAGCGCGAGCATGCGCAAGAGCGAGCGCCGCGAGGGGTCGGTGCGGCGCGCGGTAAGCACCTGCGGGCGCGCGAAGTAGTAGCCCTGGAACATGTCGAAGCCGAGCTGCCGCGCGAGCGCGAAGTCCTCGCGCGTCTCGACCTTCTCGGCGATCATCGTCTTGCCGCGCGCGCGCACCGCTTCGGCGAGTTCGGCAAGCCGCGCGCGCGGCGTCTGCAGGAAGTCGATCTTGATGATGTCGACATGGGTGATGATCGAGAGCAAGCCGTCCGTGAGCTCGCAGACGTCGTCGAGCGCCACCGCGTAGCCCGCGCGGCGCAGCTTGCCGATCCGCGCGATCAGCGTCGCGTCGAACGACACGGTCTCGAGCACCTCGAGCACGAAGCGCTCGGGCGACATCAGGTGGATGATGTCGTCGAGCAGCAGCTCGCGGTTGATGTTCACATAGCCGCGATGCGAGCCGAGCGCGGCCGAGATGCCGATGCCGCCGATCGTGCGCGCGACGACCTGCGCGGTCGCCTGCGCGTCGTCATTGACGAGGGCGAAATTCTGGCTGCTCGAACGAAACAGCAGCTCGTATGCATTGAGCGCCCCATTGCGCTCGATAATCGGCTGGCGCCCCAGGTACACGCATTCGGATTCCGGCGTCGTGCGTATGGACGGGTTTTCGACCATGAATCAAACCTGGATGAATTCGAATAAAGCCACGAGTAAGGATCGGTAAGCAAAATACAGATCCCGCCTTCGGCGCTGATGCGCTTCCTGGTATTGTCTCAAAATTTCCCGGTTCTGCAGACCAGTCCATACCGCATGGTTGGGCCGCGCTAAAGAAATCCGGGGCAACGCCGATAACTTGATCTGACGAGAGGCATAACGGACCGCCGACAGGGCCAGCCCGCCGCGCCTCCCGCTAACCCGCCGGCCTCCCCCCGAGAGAGGCCGGCCGCAAAGACACGACAGTCGCCAACAAGAAACATGGAAGCGAATAGGATCAATGCGCCCCGCCGGCCTTCCTGGCGCGCCGCAATCGACAAGTTGCGCAGCCGTCCGGGCGAGGCCGAAGGCCCCGCTCCGGACCCGGCGGGCGCAGCCGCGCAGGCGCGGCTGGAGGAGACTGTAGGCGCCGTCGATTTCCTGGCCCACATCGACCTGAGCCAGCGCTTTCTCTACGTTTCCGACGCCAGCCTGCGCTTCATCGGCTACCGCCGCGAGTACCTGCAGACCATCGCGCTGCACGATCTCGTGCCGGCCAGCGAGACCGCCGTGCTCGACGCGCTGCTTGCCCGCGCCGAGCTCTCCGGCGGCGTCGAGAAGGCGACGCTGCACCTGGTGAAGTCGCTGACCTACCCGATCGCCGTCGAGCTGCGCGTCGTGAAGAGCAGTCACGCCGGCGTGACGGGCTACGCGATCGCGGGCTTCGACGTGTCCGCCTGGCGCGCGACCGAGGAGCGGCTCACCTACGAGCTGCACCACGACCGCATGACGGGCCTCGCCAACATCGCCGGGCTCGTCACGGCGCTGCGGCGCACGCAGGAAACCGCGGACCGGCAAGGCACCTGCGCCGCCCTGCTGCTGCTCGACCTCGACGACTATCAGCGCGTGAACCGCGCGCTCGGCTACGACGCCGGCGACGACATGCTGCGCGAAACCGCCCGGCGCCTGCAGGCGATGGCGACGCAAGGCGAGACGCTCGCGCGCATCGCCAGCGACGAGTTCGCGATCCTGCTCGCCGCGCCGTCCAGGGCCGACGCCATCGCCACGGCCGAGGCGCTCGGCCGCCGCCTGATGACCGCGGTCCAGCAGCCCTACACGTTCCACGGCCAGCCGGTGCACCTGTCGGCGAGCATCGGCATCGCGCTCTATCCGGACGAGCCCCATCACGGCCACGGCACCGAGCACGCGCACTACGGCCAGATGCTCCGCTGCGCCGACCACGCGCTCGCGCAGGCGAAGGCCGCGGGCGGCAACATGCTGACCTTCCACGCACCGGAGTCCGACCCGGCCGACGCCGAGCGCCTGAAGCTCGAAGCCGACCTCTACGACGGCGTGCGCAACGGCGAGTTCTCGCTGCATTTCCAGCCGATCACGAGCAGCACGACGCGCGGCGTCGTCGGCGTGGAGGCGCTGATCCGCTGGCACCACCCCGTTCACGGGCTCGTGCCGCCGTCGACTTTCATTCCGCTTGCGGAATCGATCGGGCTCATCAACTACCTCGGCAACTGGGTACTGAAGATCGCCTGCATGCAGCTCGTCCAATGGGACGCCCAGGGCATCCCGCTACAATACGTGGCGGTCAACGTCTCGGCCCAGCAGTTCCGGGATCCGCGTTTCACGCAAAGCGTGCGCGACGCCATCGAGCTGACCGGGCTCGACCCGCGCCGGGTCGTCTTCGAGATCACCGAAAGCCTGCTGATGCACGACCCCGCGCACGCAAAGGTGCTGCTCGAAGAGCTGACGGGCATCGGCATCCGCTTCGCCGTTGACGACTTCGGCACCGGCTATTCGAGCCTCGCGTACTTGCAGCGCTTCCCGCTAGCGAAATTGAAAATCGACCGCAGCTTCGTCGAGAACCTGCTAACCTCGCGCAACGATCAGGCAATCGTTTCCGCGGTGGTCGGGCTCGCACAGACGCTCGATCTCGAGCTCGTGGCCGAAGGCGTCGAAACCGAGGCGCAGCGCGCGCTGCTCACCGAAATGGGCTGCGACCACATCCAGGGGTGGCTCGTCTGCAAGGCGCTGCCGTCCGAGGAGCTGGCGCGCCGCTTCGAAACGAAGGCGCTGGTGCTGCACGAGGAAAGCGATGCCTGAGGCGCTCACCGGGGCGGCCGGCGGCATGGCAAATACTGAAACAGGTATGGTTTTTACGGAATTCACATGGTAAAGGCGGCGCTGCTCGACAAGCTGTGGGCGCGCATGAGCGAGCGCGGCGACTTTCCGATGCTTTCGCAATCGCTGCGCACCACGATGGCGGCGATGAATAACGACGACCTCGACTTCACGGCGCTCGTGCAAGTCGTGCTGTCGGATTTCGCGCTGACGCAGAAGGTGCTGCGCCTCGCGAATTCGGCGATGTATATGGCCTTCGGCGGCAACATCACGACCGTCACGCGGGCGCTGATGGTGCTCGGCATGGACGCCGTCGGGCACCTCGTGGTCGGGCTCAAGCTCGTCGATCACTTCCACCACAGCGCGCCGCGGCGCATCGACGCCAAGCTCGAGCTCAATCGTACGCTGCTGTCGGGCTGCGTCGCGCGCAAGCTCACCGAGTGGGGCGACCTGCGCGCGAGCGAAGAAGCCGTGGTCTGCACGCTGATGCGCCAGATCGGCAAGCTGCTCGTCGTGTTCTACCTCGAAGCCGAGTGGGATCAGATCCGCCGCAAGGCCGAAGCCGAAGGCATCCCCGAAGCCGACGCCTGCGCCGCCGTGCTCGGCGTGAACTTCGAGGAGATCGGGCACGAGGCGGCGACGCGCTGGCGGCTGCCCGACACGATCCGCGCGGGCATGGGCACGTACGAGGCCGACGTCAACGAGTCGCGCCAGGTGCAGTGGCTGCGCGCGATCACCAACTTTTCGACCGAGGTCGCCGACGCGCTGACCGCGGTCGACGGCCCCGAGCACGTGCGCGACGCGCGCATCGCGGATGTGGCGCACCGCTACAGCCGCGCGCTGTCCACCGACGCCGACACGCTCGTGCAGATGAGCGTTACGCTCGCGCGCGAAGAGACCGACGACGGCGTGATGCGCGAGATCGTCGAGCTGCGCGCGAACGCGGACGCCATCGCCCGCGCCGCGGTCACGCCCGAGGCGCGCATCGGCGAAGGCCTCGAGGACCTGCGCGCGCTGCCGTCCGAGAACGCGCTCGGGCCGGTGCTCGCGCTCGCGTCGGAGACGGTGCTGGCGGGGCTCAATTTCCGCCGCACGGCCGTGTTCGTGCGGCAAGCGCCCGGTGTCTTCAAGGCGCGGCTCGGCTTCGGGCGAGACATCGACACGCTGTTGCCATCGCTGCAGTTTCCGGAGGCCTTCGAGCCCGACGTGTTCCATCTCGCGATCGCCAATTCGGTCGGCATCTTCATCGAGAACGCGCACGACCCGAAAATGGTCGCGCGCCTGCCGGACTGGTTCAAGCAAGCCTTCGACGACGCGCGCTCCTTCGTCCTCTTGCCGGTGGTCGCCAATCATTCGACGGTGGCGCTGATATACGGCGACTGGTCGCGCGAGCAGGAGCCGCGCAAGATCTCGCAGCGCGAGATGAGCGCGCTCAACGAGCTGGCGCGCGAGCTGGGCCGCTTCTTCACGCACGCGCCGACGCGCGAGGTGGAAACGCTTTGATGCGCTGATAGGCGCGCCAGGGTTCGCGGGCGGCTGCGCAGATGACCGGCGCCATCCCAATCCACAGGACGGCATGCCGCCGCCCTGCCCCGCCTTCACGGGCTACTCGTGGTCTTCCAGGCGCTCCAGCCCGGCGCTGTCCTCGGTGTGATCGGACGAGCTCGCCCAGGCCGCCGCCTTGAGCGCGAGCTCGGCAAGCTCGGCCGCGGTAAGCGGCGCGAGCGTCTCGCAGGCGCGGTCGAGCGCAGCCCAATCGCCGTGCTCCAGCGCCTCGACGGCGGAAAGCAGCATACCGAGCGAGCCCTCGCGATGCAGGATCGCCGAGCGAATGTGGCGCGACAGCGTCAGGTCCTCGAGCGTGCGCTCGAGCGAATCGCCGAACACCGCATCGACGAGCGAGAACACGCCTGTCAGGAACGCCGCGTCCGTCACCTGCCGGTTCGCATTCGGCAAGCGCCGGACGGCAAGCTCCATGAAACGGGCGCGCGTGGCCGCGAGCTGCAGCAGCGGATCGTCCTCGAGCGGCACCTTGCGGCCGTCCGCGTAGAGCAGCATCTGCGTCCAGCGCGTGATGCGGTTCGTGCCGGTCGCGACGATCGCGTCGCGCAGCGTCACCGCCTTGCGGCCGATGCTGTTCTCGCCCGAATTCGCGAGCCGCATCAGATGCATGACGAGCACCGGGCTCAGCTTCAGCTCCGCTTCGAGCTGCGCGACGCTCGGGTCCGACGAGAGCAGCTGCAGCAGGTTGAGCAGCGCCTGACGCGGCGCGCTCGCCCGGCGCGCGGTCAGCATCTGCGGCCGCGCGAAGAAATACCCCTGGAACAGATCGAAGCCGAGCTCCTTGGCCTCTTCGAATGCTTCCTTCGACTCGATCTTCATCGCGATCAGGAGCTTGCCCGCCGACTTGAGCACCTTCGCGAGCTTCGGCAGCAGCTCGGGCGAGCAGCGGCTGAAATCGACCTTGACGGATTCGACGTAGGGCAAGAGCTTGGCGAAGGTCGCATCGGGCAGCACCACCTCGTCGAGCACGAAGCGATAGCGCTTCGCGTGCAACTGGACGATCCGCCCGAGCAGCGCCGCGTCCACCTCGATATCGGGAGGCAGCTCGAAAACGAAGCGATCGGGACGGATCAGCGTGATGGCGTCGGCGAGCAGCATGGCGCGGCTCGCATTCAGATAGCCCTTGTGGCCGCCGAGCGCGGCGCGCACGCCGAACTCGCCGATCGTGCGGATGATGACCTGGGCGGTGGCGGCGTCGGCGTCCTCGATGTCCGCCTCGTTTTCCACGTCGCCGCGAAACAACAGCTCGAAGCCGCGGAGCATCCCGTCGCGGTCGAGCAACGGCTGCCGGCCCAGGTGCGCAAGGCGTTCGGGAACGCCGGATGGAGCGTCCACCCCAGCCAGACCGCTGTCGGAGCCTAGCGTGGGCCCGTCCCTGGTTTCCATCTCCAATTCCCCTCACACATGCGCTTGATGCCTTGTATTACGGCGTTTTTTATCAGAATCCTGAACGGATTCCGTCTCGAATTTGTGCGGGATTATACGCTGGCGGTCGTGGGGCAGACATTTACTTGCAGAAATGCCCGGATGCAAAAAAAAGCAGGCCGGCGAAAAACCGGACCTGCCTGTTTGACTCTGCTGGCGCGCGTGGATTACTTCAGCACGACTTTGACGTCGAAGTACTTGGCGGCGATTTTGTCGATCGTGCCATCGGCCTTGAGCTCCTTGAGGGCCTGGTTGAGGGCATCCTTCAACGCATGGTCGCCCTTGCGCACGCCGTAGCCGACGCCCGAGCCGAGCAGCTTGTCGTCGACGACGGCCGGACCCGCGAACGCGAAGCCCGCGCCTTGCGCTCGCGAGAGGAAGCCCTTCGATGCCGCTTCCGAATCCTGGAACGACGCGTCGAGGCGGCCCGAGGCGAGGTCCGCGTAGACCTGGTCCTGCGTCTGGTATGACTCGACGCCGACGCCCGCCGTCGCCCAGCGCGCCTTGGCGTAGGTTTCCTGGATCGTGCCTTGCAGGACGCCGACGCGCTTGCCCTTGAGCGACGCGACCGTCGGCTGCAGACCGCTGCCTTTCTTCGCGATGAGCTGGTTCGGGATCGAGTAGATCGGGTCGGTGAAATCGATGGCTTGCTTGCGCTGCTCGGTGATCGTCATGTCCGAGTTGATGGTGTTGAACTTGCGCGCTTGCAGTGCGGGGATCAAACCGTCGAAGGAGTTTTCGACCCAGACGCATTTGGCTTTCAGCTTGGCGCAGACGGCGTTGCCGACGTCGACGTCGAAGCCTTGCAGTTCACCCGTGGCAGATTTGGATTCGAAGGGGGCGTAGGAAGCCTCCAGGCCGAAGCGGACTTCCTTGATGTCTGCGGCCAGGGCGCTTCCTGCGATCAGCGCGGCCGTTGTTGTCAGTGCCGCGAATGCGGCAGTCTTGCGGAAATTCAATTTCATTCTCTTGTGATCCTGGAATCGATTTGTTTTAGGTTTCGGCTTGGGCACTGGCGTGCATCGTCGCAATAACTCAATTGCGATTCAAATCCATCTGGATTTTGTGATGCGGCGCAACAGGTGCCGGGCGGTAATACTACAAGCTTAGGCGCCTGGTCGGCGCGGGATTTTGGCTTCAGCTAATGCTCAAGTTGATGTCGCTATTGGGCAATTTGCTTTTTTTTGCCTACCGTGTTTGGTTTTTTTCGCTAAGGTTTTCTTTTAAAAGTTCATGTCGCGGCGGTGAGCATGCGTTGCCCCTCCCCGGGGCGTGGGTCACTTTTGTCTTGCCAAAAGTAACCAAAAGCGCGTCCTGGGCGGACGGCCTTGCCCGTTAGCACTCAGTCCTGTTTGCGATAGCGGTCTGAGGGCTACCGTTATCGCTCGCCGTACGTCCCGTTAGCACGCGGCACGGAATTGCCCTGCGACGATACAAATTGAAGGCGGTGGTTTGGCCACGCCCCATGTTGCTACGATTGGGAGCGAGCTCCCGCGCGTGGCGCATGCATCGCAAAACAAGCCTCTTCAGGCCTTGCATGACCATCAAGATTGATTTGATTCGAATCTGCGCAACCCCGTGCCGCGTGCTAACGGGCCGTACGGCGAGCGATAACGGTAGCCCTCAGACCGCTATCGCAAACAGGACTGAGTGCTAACGGGCCAAGGCCGTCCGCCCAGGACGCGCTTTTGGTTACTTTTGGCAAGACAAAAGTGACCCACGCCCCGGGGAGGGGCAACGCATGCTCACCGTCGCGACATGAACTTTTAAAAGAAAACCTTAGCGAAAGAAACCAACCGCCGCAGGCAAAAAACTCACTCAACCAGAGCAGCAAGCGTAGCCTGCGTAGTCTCAACGACTAAGAGCCCCGCCCGCAATCCAACCTTGACAGCCGGATTGGGAAACACGATCCGCTCCTCATCGTGCTTCACGATGTACTGATAGTCGCCATCGCGCGCAAGCAGCATCCCTTTGCGAAACGGCGTGAAATTCGGCACATCGGCCGCCAGATACAACTCGAGCTGGTCGCTGACCTTGGTGATCTGATCGATCACGGTAAACACACGCGGCATCGGCGCGGCCACATCGCCTGCGCCCCCAGCCACCATCTGCCGCACGGCCCGGTCCGCGCCGGCAAACCGCGTCAAATCGTTCTGGCCGAACGGCCGCACCTTGCCCAATTCCAGCGTGCAAGCCCTCGCGCCACAGGTCTGTGCCGTGAAATGCGAATACGTGTTGCCCTTGGCCGTGTGCAGCAACACCGCCGCAATCCGCGCATCCCGCAACCACTCGAACATCGCCCGCGACAGCGGCGCACCCGTATGCGGCAGCAGCGCAAACTGCTCGAACACCGACGCGCGAATGGCCGTGTGCATGTCGATATGCCAGCGCGCATCGGCTTGCGCAGGCGCATGCGCAAAGAAATCCGCAGCCGCTCTCTCGAGCCGCGCCGCACGCGGCGCCTCCCGGCTCTCCGGCAACTGCGCATGCTTGCCGCTGAACAAGCGGTTCAAGTCGTCATCGACATAGCGGCACGAGGTTCGCATCGCCTCGATATTGCCCAGCACGACGAGCAAGCGGCACGCGAGCGGCAGCGCCCCGCTCGCGATATCGCCCACGATGAACGACAGCAGCTCGATCGGCGCCGTCTCGTCGCCGTGAATGCCCGCCGATACGAGCACGCTGCGCGTCTTGCCGCCGATGGCCGCAGGCTCCAGCTGCACGATGCCGTCGTCGAGCCACGTCGCGCGCACGCCGTTCGCGCACACCTGCGTCTCGCGCCCCGCCAAGGGCCGCCCGCCCGCCAGCGTGAAAGCCAGGAAGTCGCTCGCGAACGCCATCGCGCCGTGCTCAGCGCTGGAAGTCATAGAGCGAGCCCAGGCCGAGGATTTGCGTCAGCTCGTCGAGCGCCGTGCGCGATTCGACGAGCAGGCTCGGATCGGCCAGATCGGTCGGCGCCAGCCGGTCGCGATAGTGCTTCTCGATCCAGGCGTCGAGCCGGCCGAACAGCGTGTCGCCGATCCACACGCCCGGCTTCACCGCTACGCGCTCCTCATCGTCGAGCACCACGCGCAGGCGCAGACATGCCGGGCCGCCGCCGTTCTTCATGCTCTCGCGCAGGTCGAAGACGAGCACGTCGTCGATCGGGCCCGCGCCGCTCACGAGGCGGTCAAGGTACTCGGCCACGCGCGGATTCTCGCGGCACTCCTGCGGCACGACGAGCGTTTGCCTGCCGTCCGGGCGCGTCAGCAGCTGGCTGTTGAACAGATAGGACGAGACCGCGTCGGCGACGCTCACCTGCGCGTCCGGCACCTCGATCACATTGAACCCCGCGCCCTGCCTCGACAGTTGCGTGCGCAACTGATCGTAGACAGTGCCTTGGTCGACGAACGCGCGCTCGTGACAGAACAGCGTCTCGCGATTGCCGACCGCGATCACGTCATTGTGAAAGACGCCCGCGTCGATCATGTCGGGGCTCTGCTGCGCATAGACGGTTGCGTCTTCATCGAGCCCGTGACGCTGCGCGACCGCGCGGCTCGCCTCGAACGTCTGGCGCGCCGGATAACGTTTCGGTTCCGGCCCGCGCCGGTACTCGCTGCGTCCGTAGACGAAGAACTCGACGCCGCGCTTGACATACTCGGAGCAAAAGCGCGTGTGGTTCGCCGCGCCCTCGTCGCCAAGCGCCGGCGTGCCCGGCAGCGCTTCATGCACCGCAAAATGCGCTTCATCCGCGAAGATCGCACGCAGCGTGCGGCGCGTCGCCTCGTGCTCGATCGCGCGATGCAGCTTGCTCGTCAGGTTCGCGGGCGTGAAGTGCACGCGGCCGTCATGCGTATCGGCCGACGGGCTCACCGTCGCCGCGTTGGCGGTCCACATCGCCGAGGCCGAGCTCGCCGCGGCCAGCAGCTCCGGCGCTTCCTTCGCCGCACGCTCGATCACGCGCGTTTCGTTGCCGGAGAAGCCGAGCTCGCGCAACAGGCGCAGCGACGGCCGCTCCTGCGGCGGCAGCACGCCTTGCAGGAAACCGAGGTCGGCGAGCTGCTTCATCTTGCGCACGCCCTGCTTGGCCGCCGCCTTCGGATTGGCGACCGACTTCTCATTGTTCTGCGAGGCCACGTTGCCGAACGAGAGCCCTGCGTAGTTGTGCGTCGGACCTACGAGTCCGTCGAAATTGGCTTCCCGTGCTTCCATCGCCAGTCCTTAGAAGTGAAGGCCCGGCGAGACGCTCGCGGGCATTTGCAGTTGCGCGCTTTCGACCGATGCCATCGGGTAGGCGCAGTAATCGGCTGCGTAGTACGCACTCGGGCGGTGATTGCCCGAGCGCCCGGTGCCGCCGAACGGCGCCGCCGACGACGCCCCGTTGGTCGGCCGGTTCCAGTTGACGATGCCGGCGCGGATCGTGCGCTGGAAATGCGTCCAGGTGGCTTCGTCGTCGGCGAGCAGACCCGCCGACAGGCCGTAGACGGTGTCGTTCGCGCGCTCGATCGCTTCATCGAGAGTCGCATAGCGAACGATCTGCGCGAGCGGGCCGAAATGCTCCTCGTCGGGCAGATCGCGAACGGCGGTCACGTCGAGAATCGCGGGGCTCACGAAGCCGAGTTCGGGATCGCGCTGCTCCATCGTCAGAAGCGCTTGTGCCCCACTCTCCAGCAAACGGCCTTGCGCCTGCACGAGCTTCGATGCCGCGCGTGCCGACACGACCGCGCCCATGAACGGCTGCGGATCAGCGTCGTAAAGGCCATACGTGATGCGCGAGCTCACTTCGGCGAAGCGTGCGAGGAACTTCTCGCCAAACGCATTGCGCGGCACGAAGACGCGGCGTGCGCAAGTGCAGCGCTGCCCCGCCGACAGAAACGCCGACTGGATCGTGTGATGCACGGCTGCATCGATATCCTCGACCTCCGCGACGACGAGCGGATTGTTGCCGCCCATCTCGAGCGCAAGGACGATCTCGGGGCGTCCGCCGAACTGCTTGTGCAGCAGCGTGCCGGTATCGGAGCTGCCCGTGAAGAACAGGCCGTCGATCTGCCGATGATTGGCGAGCGCGATGCCCGTGTCCTTCTCGCCCTGCACGAGATTGAGCACGCCCGCGGGCAGCCCGGCGTCGCGCCACACCTCGACGGTTGCGCGCGCAACGTCCGGCGCGAGCTCGGATGGTTTGAACACGACCGCATTGCCCGCGATCAGCGCGGGGACGATGTGCCCGTTCGGCAAGTGGCCCGGGAAGTTGTACGGCCCGAACACGGCGACGACGCCATGCGGACGGTGCCGCAGCACGGCGACGCCGTCGGCCATCGGCGCGCGCTTCTCGCCGGTGCGCTCCTGGTACGACGTGATCGAGATCTCGACTTTCGCGGCCATCGACGCGACCTCGGTGCGCGCTTCCCAGAGCGGCTTGCCCGTTTCACGGCCGATCGCATGCGCGATCGCTTCCTTGCGCTCGGTCAGCAAGGCCGCGAAGCGGCGCGCGATCGCGCAGCGTTCCTCGAAGCTCACCGCCGACCACGTCGCGAACGCCCGGCGCGCGCTCTTCACGGCGCGCTCGACGTCGTCCGCCGAGGCGCTCTTGCCTTCCCACACGGTCGCGCCCGTGCCCGGATTGCGCGACGCAAAGACGGGGCCGCTTGCGGCAGCCCATTCGCCGTCGATAAAGAGTTCTTGGGTCATATTCATCCCTGCTGTTTTGGTTTGAGCGGCAACACGCGCACGGGGTCGCCTGCTTTGACGTTCAGTGCGGCGGCCTCTTCGGCGCTCAGGCGGAACACACCGCCGTCGACCAACCCGGCCGCGACGCCGACACGAAAATCGCTCAGCGACGTGTTGGACACGAGCGAGCGCGGCACGTCGTTACCAACCGGCGCAGCACCTACGCCGGCCGCGCCGATCTCCACCGGCACCACGACGCTCTCGCGCACCGTGCGCAAGTCCGCGATATGGCATTCGAGCACGGGGCCGGCATCGAAGATGTCGACGTGGTTCTGATAGCGCAGGCCCTCGGCCTCGAGCATCTTGCGCGCCGGCGCCGTATCGCGATGCGTGACGCCGACGCAGTCCTGCGCCTCTTGCGGCAGCAGGTCGACATACACCGGATAGCGCGGCATCAGCTCGGCGAGAAACGACTTGCGGCCATGCGCGCTCAGGTAGTCGGCGGCGTTGAAATCGATCTGGTAGAAATGCGAGCCGACCGAGCGCCAGAACGGCGACGTGCCGTCGTCGTCGAAATGGCCGCGCAGCTCGGCGCAGATGCGCTCCGGAAAGCGGTCGCGGAACTGCGCGATGAACATGAAGCGCGAGCGCGACAAGAGGCCGCCGACGCCGCCCGTCCGATAGCGCGGGCTCAGGAACAGCGAGCACACTTCGGCGTAGCCCGTGAGGTCGTGCGAAATATTGAGCGCCGACATCTTCGTCCACACGCCGAGATCCTGGCTCGCATGCACGACCGTGCTCACGCGATAGTTGTAGAACGGCTGCTCGAGACCGACTTGCGTCTCGATCCCGCAGACGCCCGCGACGTCGCCCGTCGCCGTGTCTTCCATCACGAAGAAATAGCCCGCCTCGTGCGGTGCGGCGCGCCCGTCCATCGTTTTCTGCGAGCGGGCGATGCGCGCGGCGAGCGCGTCGCGATCGGGCTTGAAGGTGGTGAGGCCGGGGCCCGTCTCCTGGGCGAGCGAGACGAGCGCGTCCACATCGCTCGGCTTGACGACGCGAACGACGATCATTGTCCGACTCCTTGGGGGTTGTCCGCGCTGTCATCGATATCGCCACCGGATCCGCGCTGATGCAGCGGCACGCAGCGCACCGTGTCGCCGTCCTGCACGTCGAGCGCCGTGCGCGCAGCGCCCGAAAGCGCCGCGCCCGCCGCGCGCTCGTGCGGCAGCTCGGCCAGCACGCAGCGGAAGTCGCCCGCGCGGTTGCTGGCGACGAGGTACGCGGCGGTTGCATCGGTGCTCGCCGCGCTCTCGCGCACGACGCGCGATTCGTTGCGCGCGACGCACGCGCTGCGATCGACCTGCGCCGTCAGCACCGGCCCCGCATCGAAGATATCGACGTAGCGATCGGGCTCGAAGCCTTCTTCGAGCTGAATGTCGTAGGCGAGCAAGGCATGCTCGTCGGGCTCGCCGAGCACGCGCTGCGCCGCCTCCGGCAACAGCGGCACGTAGAGCGGATAGCTCGGCATCACTTCGGCGATGAAGGTCCGGCTGCGGCCGCCCGAGGCGACATCGACATCCGCGAAGTCGCGGCCGAAGAACTTGCGCCCGACCGCCTCCCAGAACGGCGACACGCCGTTCTCGTCGCTCACGCCGAGCAGCAGCGAAAAAACTTCCGGCGTAAAGCGCTTGCGGTTCGCGGCGATATACATCATCCGCGCACGCGACATCAGATGCGCGGCCGCATCGCCGCGCAGCGACGGATCGATATAGAAGCCGGCCAGACGGCTCTTGCCGGTGAGCTCGTGCGACATCGTCAGCGCGTGGATCTTGCGGTTCACGTGCAGCTCGCGCGACGCGTGGATCAGCGCGTCGTTGCGAAACGCGTAGAACGGCTCCGAGTAGCCCGCCGCGGCGACGATGCTCGCCGTGCCGAGCAGCTTGCCGCTCGCCGCATCTTCGAGCACGAACAGATAGAACTCCTCGCCCGGAAAATCGACTTCCGCGCGAAACGAATCCTCGGAAAGCGCGACACGCGCCTCCAGCGCCTTGCGATCGTGCGGCAGCGAGTGCAGCACGGGCTGCGCGGTGCGCGCCATGTGTTCGAGCGCATCGAGATCGGACAATCTTCCCGGGCGTACGTAGAGCATCATCGTTCCAGTGTTTGAGTGAGTCGCGGCATCGAGGGCGTCACGTGCGTATTACTTCGCGTGCGCTTCGCTCGTCGCGCCGACCACTTCCTCGATCGCCTTCGAAAGACGCGCGAAGCCTTCGTCGATATCGGCCTGCGGGATGATCAGCGACGGCGCAAAACGCAGCACGTTCGGGCCCGCGATCAAGAGCATCGCGCCGTGCTTGGCCGCGGCGTTCACGAAATCCTTCGCGCGGCCTTCGTACGCGCTCGTCAGCTCCGCGCCGATCAGGAGACCCTTGCCGCGCACGTCCGTGAAGAGGTTGAAGCGCGCGTTGAGCTCGGCGAGCTTCGCCTTGATCGCCTCGCCGCGCGCCTTCACGCCTTCGAGCAGCGCCGGTTCGCCGACGAGCTCGACGACCTTGTCCGCGATCGCCGCGCCAAGCGGATTGCCGCCGTAGGTCGTGCCGTGCACGCCGACCTTGAAGTGCGCGGCGATCTCTTTCGTCGTCAGCATCGCGCCGATCGGGAAACCGTTGCCGAGCGACTTGGCCGTGGTCAGGATGTCCGGCGTGACGCCCGTATCCATGTAGGCGTAGAAGTGTCCGGTGCGGCCGACACCCGTTTGCACTTCATCGAAAATCAGGAGCGCGCCGTGCGCATCGCACGCCTCGCGCAGCGCGCGCAGGAACGCCGGATCGGCCGGAATCACGCCCCCCTCGCCCTGCACCGGCTCGACGATCACCGCGCACGTCTTCGGCCCGATCGCTGCTTTGGCCGCTTCGATATCGTTGTACGGCAGGTGGATGATGCCTGCCGGCTGCGGGCCGAAGCCTTCGGCGTATTTCGGCTGGCCGCCGACGCTCACGGTGAAGAAGGTGCGCCCATGGAACGATTGCGTGAACGACACGATCTCGTACTTGTCCTCGCCGTGGCGCTCGACCGCGACGCGGCGCGCGAGCTTGAGCGCCGCTTCGTTCGCTTCAGCGCCGGAGTTGGCGAAGAATGCGCGATCCGCGAAGGTCAGCGCTTCGAGGCGCTTGGCGAGGCGCAGCACCGGCTCGTTGGTGTACGCATTACTGACATGCCAGATTTTTTCGCCCTGCTCGCGCAGCACGCGCAGCAACTCCGGATGCGAGTGCCCAAGCGCCGTCACCGCGATGCCGCCGGTGAAGTCGATATAGTCGCGGCCCTGCGTATCCCACACGCGCGAGCCCTCGCCGCGATCCGGCACGAAGGGGGCGGGCGAGAACACCGGCACCATGACTTCGTCGAAGGTCTGGCGGTTCACAGTCAGGTCGTTCATGGCAAATCCTCGTTGGGCTAATGGCAATAGTTTAGGAAACGAAACGCGCAGCGTCTTGCGCATACGCGACGCGAATTATCGGGCTTCGAGCCGGGCAAATCGTGACTCACCGCTCGTCCGGCCGCTCGATCAGGGCGCCCGCGCGCGGCTCGCCGGCATGCGCCTTGGCGCCGCCTTCCACTGAGCCGCCGTGCTGCTTCTCGATCCAGTTGCGGCGATCCTCGCGCGGCGTCACGCCGAAGCGCTCGCGATACGCGTTCGAAAAGTGCGCCGCCGACGAGAATCCGCACGCGAGGCTCACCTGCACGACCGATTTGCTCGTGCGCTGCAATTGCGTGCGCGCTTTCAGAAGACGCAGGCCGAGGTAGTACTTCGACGGCATCGAGCCGAGATATTGGCGAAACAGGCGCTCGAGCTGGCGGCGCGACACGCCGACCAGGCCCGCGATTTCATCGGTGGTCAGCGGGTCTTCGATGTTCGCTTCCATCAGGAGCAGCGCGTCGTTCAGGCGCGGATGCCGCTCGCCCGGCGCGGTGACGAACGGAATGCGCTGACGCTCTTCGCCCGCGCGCAACTGGCCGACGCCCATCGCGTCGGCGATCCGCTCTGCAAGTTCGGGGCCGTGATCGCGGCCGATCATCGCGAGCATGAAGTCGACAGTGGCCTGGCCGCCCGCGCAGGTCGCGCGGTCGCGGTCGATTTCGAAGATCTGCTGGGTGACGATCGAGCGCTCGAACTGCTCGGCGAACTGCTGGTAGGTCTCCCAGTTCACGCTCACGCGATAACCGGAGAGCTGCCCCGCCATCGCGAGCCACCAGACCCCGTGATGAATGCCGGTGACGAGCGGCGTGCGCTGTCCGACGCGCGCGAGGCTCGCGAGAAAAAGGCGGTAGTCGGCGAACTGCTGGAAGCGCTCGGAGAC
The DNA here is from genome assembly GCF_005144415.1 of Trinickia terrae. Classification (GTDB taxonomy): domain Bacteria; phylum Pseudomonadota; class Gammaproteobacteria; order Burkholderiales; family Burkholderiaceae; genus Trinickia_A; species Trinickia_A terrae. The sequence goes on from NZ_SWJE01000010.1 coordinate 163,111, forward strand.
GAGGATCAGCCAGTCGCACGAAATGGCGTCGTTGAACGCGGTGTCGGCGGGCCATTGCGCGCCGCCCGAAAGCGGCACGGGACGCCCGTCCCACGAGCAGACTTGCCAGCGGTACAAGAGGCGTCCGTCGATCTCGTTGGCGAGCGAGAGCGCGTCGACGATCGGCCCGACGCCCGACATCGACACGGGCGGCAACGCGACGATCGCCACCTGGGTCGCGCGTGCGGGATTTACTTGCCGGACCATCGGCGAGACCGCAACAAAACGGCTGAGTGCATGCGAAGGCGCACGCGGCTTACTTGAGGCTGCCCGAGAGGAACTGCTTCAGGCGCTCGCTGTTTGGCTGCGTCAGCACGATCTTCGGATCGCCTTGTTCCTCGGTGCGCCCTTGATGCAGGAACATCACGTGGTTCGACACGTTGCGCGCGAACCCCATCTCGTGCGTCACGACGATCATCGTGCGGCCTTCCTCGGCGAGCTTCTGCATCACTTTCAGCACTTCGCCGACCAGTTCCGGGTCGAGCGCCGAGGTCGGCTCGTCGAACAGCATCACGTCGGGGTTCATCGCGAGCGCGCGGGCGATCGCCACGCGCTGCTGCTGCCCGCCCGACAGATGCGACGGATACTGCTTCTCGACGCGCGGCGCGAGCCCCACCTTCTCCAGATACTGCCGGGCGCGCTCCTCGGCCTCGCGGCGCGGCACGCCGAGCACGTGGATCGGCGCCTCGATCACGTTCTCGAGCACGTTCATGTGCGCCCACAGGTTGAAGTGCTGGAACACCATCGAGAGCTTGGTGCGCATGCGCTGCAGCTGCTTGTGGTCCGCGACTTCGAGATTGCCGGAGCGATCGGCCTTGGTCTTCACCGTCTCGCCGTCGACGATGATCTGCCCCGCGTTCGGCCGCTCCAGGAAGTTGATGCAACGCAGGAACGTGCTCTTGCCCGAGCCTGACGCGCCGATGATGCTGATGACGTCGCCGGCTTTCGCCTCGAGCGTCACGCCCTTCAGCACTTCGTTGTCGCCGTAGCGCTTGTGGATGTCGAGCGCCGCGAGCTTGGCGGGGGTGGATGTAGTGGTCTGGAGCACCTTGCTCTCCCTGGTCAATCTGTCGATCCGGAGTTGGCGCTTTAGCGCTTACTCCGGTCCCATGCAAAGCGCTAGTGGCGGCCGACGGCCAGATACGCGAGCCAGTGCTTTTCGGCCCGCCTGAACGCCGCGACGAGTGCGAACGATACCGCAAGATAGATCAGCGCGGCGATGCCGAACGCCTGGAACGACATGTACGTGGCCGAATTGGCGTCGCGCGCGACCTTCAGGATGTCGGGCACGGTCGCCGTGAAAGCGACGGTGGTCGCGTGCAGCATCAGGATCACTTCGTTACTGTACAACGGCAGCGCCCGGCGCAAGGCCGACGGCACGACGATGCGCCGGTACATCGTGAACCAGCCCATCCCGTAGGCGCGCGCCGCCTCGATCTCGCCGTAGCTGGTCGCCTTGATCGCACCCGCGAAGATCTCGGTCGTGTAGGCCCCGGTGTTCAGCGCGAACGCAAGGATCGCGCAGTGAAAGCCACTGCGGAAAAACGCATCGAGCAGCTCGTGCGAGCGCACGACTTCGAGGCTGTAGACGCCCGTATAGATGAGCAAAAGCTGCACGTAGAGCGGCGTGCCGCGGAACACGTAGGTGTAGAGGCGCACGGGCGTGGAGAGCCAGCGCTTCTTCGAGACGCGCGCCACGGCGAGCGGCACCGCCATCACGAAGCCGATGCTGATCGAGGCCGCCAGGAGCCACGCCGTCACGGCGAGGCCCGAGAAGCGCTGGCCGTCCCAATAGAGGAACGCCTGGCCGAATTGCGAAAGGATCTCGATCATAGTTCCGCGTGCCTCACGCCGATGGAGTAGCGCTTCTCGAGCCACAGGAGCACGACGTTCGAGACGGTCGTGATCGCGAGGTAGATGAGCGCCGCAACCAGGATGAAAAAGAACATGTTGAAGGTGCTCTTGCCGGCGTCCTGCGCGGCCTTGACGACGTCGGCAAGCCCGATGATCGACACCAGCGCCGTCGCCTTCACGAGCACCTGCCAGTTGTTGCCGATGCCCGGCAGCGCGAAGCGCATCATCTGCGGGAACATGATCCGCACGAACACGCGCATGCCGCTCATGCCGTAGGCGCTGCCCGCCTCGAGCTGGCCGCGCGGCACCGAGAGAAACGCGCCGCGGAAGGTCTCGGTGAAGTACGCGCCGTAGATGAAGCCGAGCGTCAGCACGCCCGCGAGGAACGGGTCGATGTCGATCTGGTCCCAGCCGAGCGCATCGGTCATCTGGTTCACAGCGATCTGGATGCTGTAGAAGAGCAGCAGCATCAGGACGAGATCGGGCACCGAGCGGATCAGCGTCGTATAGGCGGTCGCCGTCGAGCGCAGCACGCGGTTGTGCGAGAGCTTCGCCACCGCGCCGGCGAGGCCGAGTAGTACCGCCACTGCCAGCGACAGCGCCGACAGCTTGATCGTCTGTATCGTGCCGGCCATGAGCACCGGACCAAAGCCGTAGAGAACCACGCGCGCCTCCGTCTGATTGGGGTTGGGTGTGGCGCGGATACTCGCAAGCGAAATTAAATTGCTCAAACTGAAAGGCATGAGCATGCTGCGACGCAACATGAGGCGCACCACCGCGACTGTGGGCGGCAAACGCTTGTGGTGGCGGCAAAACCGCTCTTTTCGGGCAGGACGGCGGGCAGGATTGCGGCGCAGGCCGCGCCGCGTTTTTGCAAGTTTTGGGTCGCTTTTTCGATATTCAGCGAAAGGCTCAGTGCCCCCGGATCACGTCCGAGCGCGAGGTCGTGTAGACGAGCCCGTCAGGCGCGAAATGGACGTTGAAATACGCATCCTGGTTCACGCCGCCCTCGAACCAGTGCCAGCTCCAGACTGTCTCGGGCTTGAGCGGGTAGACAGCGATCCCGGTCGGCTTGCCGAGCAGCTCACGCACCTCGTCTTCGCTCATGCCCGCGTGGATCTTCGCGAAGTTGGCGGCTGTCAGCACCTGCGTGATCGCCTTCAGCCGGCCGTCCGGGCCGATGTCCACCATGAACGTGTGCAGGCCCGCCGGGCCGCGCGGATATTCGAGCCGCTTGCGGCCGTCCGGATAATCGCGCTCGGTCTCGGGACGCCCCATCTGGTCGCGGATCTGGGCTTCGGTCGAGACGCCCCGCGTCAGGCCTCGCAACAGCATCGATTCCGGCTTGATCGAGTTGAACCAGTCTTTGAGTTTTTGCACGGCGAGCTCGCTTTGTCGGTCGTTGCACGCGGTGAGCGCCAAGCACGCACACAGGGCGGCGACAGCGAAGAGCCGGTTACGCGAGGTGGCGTCGGTGGGCATCAGGGGAAGAGTCAGGGCGCGTCGAGGCCCATAGGATAACCGGCGCGGAGGGAAGAACACGGAGCAGGAAAACGAAACCGGCCGTCACATGACGTAGGCGGCCGGTAAACGTTTGAAGCGCGACGCAAACAATACGTCGGCAAATTATGCTGAACACAGGGCCGATCGGCGTCAAGAATTTCGCAGCGCCTTCCGCGTGCGCGGCCGGATGCAAACGCTCCCGCCTGAACGCACTCCCCTCGGATCTACCGCTGCTCGCGACCGTCTGGCCTTTATGCGATATCGTGTCCAGTGCACTCAATCTAGACGCATCGACGCGACACAACCAGAGAGTGTTTACACCGAATCCGCTGATCAATCGGGTAAGGTTTTCCGCCTCGGCCTGTGCGGTCGCGCAAGCCTCAGCGAGGCGATTCCGCTGCGGGCTCCGCGTCACGCTCGACGCTGCGCGCCGGAACGGCCGCAGGCGCCATCCGCGCATGCTCGTCGGCCTGGGCGAGCGCATGGCGGCGCGCGCGGTAAATCTCGGCAAGCTGCCACGAGCCGAGCGCGAGGCAGCCGAACAGCACTTCGCGCATGCGCTTCACGAGCGCGAGCGAAAGCGCCACGTCGTGATTGACGCCGAACATCTGCGCGAGCAAGACCACCGCCACCTCCTGGATGCCGAGCCCCGCCGGCACCATGAAAGCGGCGTGGCGCACGGCCTGTGTCAGCGCCTCGATCGCGACCGCGCCGCCGAGCGACACCGGATGGCCCAGCATCCGTAGCGCCCAGTAGGTCTCGAGCGCGCCGATCACATAGCCGGAAAGCTGCCAGAGGAACGAGCGGAACATGAGGCCGGTGCGGCACATCAAGGCGTCGATCTCGGCGTCGAGACGCTGGCCGTCGATGCCTTGCAGCAGGCGATGCTCGCTGCCGAGCACGCGCGCCGCGAAGCGCTCGATCGCATGGAACACACCGCCGCGCCGCAGCAGCAGGACCGCGAGCACCGGCAGCGGCAGCGAGAGCAGAAGCGCGAGGCCAATCGTCTTGCCGCCGCCGTTATGCGTCGATGCAAGAATCAGTACGAGCCCGAGCGCGGAGAACGCGTATTGGACGGCGATCGTCACGAGCACCTCGACGACTACCGACGCGGTGACGGCGCTCGCGTCGCGCACGCGCCAGCGCGCGAGGCGAATGCCGACGAGCTCGCCGCCGATGCCCGCAGACGGCAGCAGCCGCGAGACCGCTTCGCGCACGGTCGCGATCCACCAGAGGAAGGCGAGCGAGGCACGCTTGCCGAGCAGCAGATGCCACGCGTACGCATCGAGCAGAAGCGGCAGCGCATGGAACGGCACGAGCCAGAGCAGCACGGGGCCAGCCTCGCCGATCACGTGCATCACGTCGCCGACGCCTTCTTTCAGCACGAGCGCGATCAGGATCGCGATGCCGGCCGGCCAGCCGGCGCGCTTCACCCACACCATCATGACGTCGGCGCCCCCGGCACGCTCGCGCGGCGCCCCTTGCCGAACACGTCGGCAAAACCGCCGCGCGCCGCCGGGCCGACGCCGGCCGCGGCAAGCGCGGCCGCGACGCGCGGCGAAAGCAGCGCGTCGAGCTCATCGGCATGCCGGTATGCGTGCATCGAGGCAGTCAGCGGCGCATCCCCCGCCTCCGCCGGATGACAGTAGATCTCGCCGACGCCGCGCGGCAGGCGCGCGATCGCATCGAGCAGCACGGCTTCGTCCATGCCGCCCGTGTTGGCGATGCCGACGACGTAATCGTTGTGCGCGATCCCCGCGCGCTCGAGCCGCGAGCGCACGAGCGCGATCCAGGGCTTGAGCCACCACGGCTCGTTCGCCTCGGCCGGCAGCCGCACCGCGGCGAGCCCGTAGTCGCGGCCGATCGAGAGGATCAGCGAGAGCACGGTCGGATGCAGGTGGAAATGCTTGTGCGTGTTGACGTGGTCGAGCGGCAGCCCGGTTGCGGCAAACGCTTCGAACTGGGCGCGGATCTCGCGGGCGAGTTGCGCGCGCACGGCAGGAAGGAAGAAGAAACGGAAACCGTCGCGCACCATGTTGTCGCCGAAGCGCCCATCGGGGCCGACGAGCGCCGGAATCTCGGCAGGCGGCAAAGCCGCCGGGCCGTCGGCGAGCACGAGATGCAGGCCGACGCGCAGGCTCGGCAGCGCTCGCGCGCGCTCCACTGCGTCACGCGCGGCCGGCGCGCTCACCATCAGGCTCGCCGCGGTCAACACGCCCTCGCGATGCGCGCGCTCGACCGCCGCATTGACGCGCTCATGCAGGCCGAAGTCATCGGCCGTGAAAATCAGCGCGCGTTCAGCCGGTGCGGGAATCGCGGGCGCCGGCCCCGTCGAAGACATCCCGCTTTACGCCTCGTGCGCGCGCAGGAAGCGGAAGAACTCGACGCCTTCGCGCAGGCGCCGCTTCATCATGTCCCAGCTCGTCAGCATTTCGCGGACGATTTCCCAGATCTTCGAGGGACGGAAGTAGAACTCGCGATAGAACTGCTCGAGGTGGTGATAGATGTCTTCGCGCGACAGGTGCGGATAGCCGATCGCCGCAAGCTGTACGCCTTCCTTGCTGACGAGGTTGATGACCTTGTTCTCTTCGAGCCAGCCGTTGTCGACAGCCTGCTTGTAGAGCGTCGTGCCCGGATACGGAGCGGCAAGCGACACCTGGATCGTGTGCGGATTGATTTCCTTCGCGTACTCGATCGTCTTCTTGATCGTTTCCTGCGTCTCGCCCGGCAGGCCGAGGATGAAGGTGCCGTGAATCTTGATGCCGAGCTTCTTGCAGTCCGCGCTGAAGCGGCGCGCGAAGTCCGTGCGCACGCCCTTCTTGATGTTCACGAGGATCTGGTCGTCACCGGATTCGAAGCCCACGAGCAAGAGGCGCAGGCCGTTTTCCTTCATGACCTTGAGCGTCGCATACGGCACGTTGGCCTTGGCGTTGCACGACCACGTCACGCCGAGCTTGCCGAGCCCGCGCGCGATCGCTTCGGCGCGCGGCGCGTCGTCGGTGAAGGTGTCGTCGTCGAACATGACCTCCTTCACTTCCGGCATGTTGTCGCGAATCCACTTCACTTCCTCGATCACGTTCTCGACCGAACGCGTGCGGTAGCGGTGGCCGCTCACCGTCTGCGGCCACAGGCAGAAGGTGCAGCGCGACTTGCAGCCGCGGCCCGTGTAGATCGAAACGTACGGGTAGTTCAGGTAGCCGATGAAGTAGTTGTCGATCTTGAGATCGCGCTTGTAGACGGGCGCGACGAACGGCAGCTCGTCCATGTTTTCCAGGATCGGGCGCGCTTCGTTGTGCTCGATCGAGCCGTCTTTCGCGCGCCAGCTCAGGCCCTTGATCTCCGGGAACGGCTTGCCTTCGGCGATTTCCTTGCAGGTGAAGTCGAATTCTTCGCGGCAGACGAAATCGATCGCTTCGGTCGCCGTGAGCGAGTTGTGCGGATCGACCATCACCTTCGCGCCGACCATGCCGACCAGGATCGACGGCTTGTGCTTTTTCAGGTCCTGGGCGAACAACGCGTCCGTCGGGAACGACGGCGTGCTCGTGTGGATGAAGACGAGGTCGTACTCCTCGGCGATCTTGAGCGTTTCCTCGACCGACATGCCGTCGGCGGGCGCATCGATCACACGGCTGCCCGGCACCATGGCGGCAGGCTGCGCGAGCCATGTCGGGTACCAGAACGAGCGGATCTCGCGCTTCGCCTGGTAACGCGAACCGGCTCCGCCATCGAAGCCGTCATAGGACGGGGCCTGCAAAAACAGCGTTTTCATGGGTGCTCCGGCAACTTGCATGGGGCTTTTCACTTGAATGATTAAAAACTTGAACGAGGCGCTTCGGGGATCACAGCCCCACGGCCCGTATGGCCATAAGGCACCTTAACGCGCGAGCGGCCGATTCCGCCGACCGCTCTTCCTAATTTGTCTAATGTGTCTTAAGAACCTTCCGATCCTTCGACCACCGAGGCTCGCGGCGCGGTCACCACGGTCACGCGCGCGCCGCGCCAGACCACGTACGAGCCGAACGCCGCGACGAGCCATTGCAGCGCGAGCAGCACATCGCGCAGCGGCACGAGCGGCAGGTCGCGCCAGAACGTGCCCTCCGGGGCCTGCCGCGCGCTGCGCGCATGAAGCGCGATGCGCGCGAGCACGCCCGCGCCGGTGCTGGCCGCCAGCACCCAGTCGCGCAGCGAGCCGGTGAAGCCTTCGAAGCCGTGCGCGAGCAGTACGCCGGCGACGAGCCAAGGCGTCGTGAACGTGATGAACAGGAACGCGAAGCCGAGCGGATTGATCGAGCGGATGGTGCGCAGCCAGCGCGTCTCGCGCAGCCAGAGCGTGGAGAGATCGGGCTCGATGACGTCGGTGGCGACAGTCACTTCCGAGAGCACCGTGGAGAGGCCGAGCCGGCGCACGTGCTCGGCGAGCCAGTAGTCGTCGGCGAGATCGTCCTTGAGCGCCCAGAAGCCGCCGATTTGCTCGAGCGTCTCGGCGCGCAGCGCGAGCGTCGCGCCGAAGCCGAAGTCGGTCGAGCCGCCCGCGTGCGCGACGCGCACCGACGGCGCAAACCACTCGTTGATGAACAGCGCGCCGACGCGCGGCCAGAAGCCGCCCACGCTGACCGCGTGATAGAGGCAGGTCACGATGCCGACCTCACGGTTCGCGAGCGGCGCCGTGACGGTTTCGAGGTAGTCCGGCTCGACGGCGATGTCGCTGTCGGCCACGATGATGACCTCGTGCTTGGCGCGCTCAGCCATGTTGATGAGGTTGCTCACCTTCAGGTTCTGGCCGTGCACGCGCGAATCGACGACCAGCTCGATATCGAGCGACGGATACGCCGCCTGCAGCCGCCGCACTACGGCGATGGCCGGATCGGCCGGCGAAGATACGCCGAACAGCAATTGGAAGCGCGGATGGTTCTGCTCGCAGAACGTCGCGAGATTCTCGTAGAGGCGCGGCTCGGCGCCGCACAAGGGCTTGAGCACGGAAACCGGCAGCGCGGCCAAGGCGCCGCGGCCGCGGCGCCTCGCGCGCTCGGCCGCCGACGGACCGGCGGACAGCGCCGCGGCCGCCACCGCCACATAGATCGCCGCCACGCTGCACAGCAGGACCAGCACCCAGTCCGACAAGGAGACCACCGTCATTGAGCGCCTCCCGCGGCGCGCATGCCACACGCGGCCGCCGCCGTTGCGGGAACCAGACTCTTCAAATTGTGAAATGACACGTTCGCTGCTCCTTCGTTTTGCGTGCCGCCGCGGCGCCACGGCATTTGCCGGCGCGGCTTTGCCACGCTACACAGCCGGATTCCGGCGTTGCGGTGCGGGCGCAGCGAGCGCGACGCGACAGAACGCGAAAGCTTGCGCCGGACGAGCCGGCCCTCACGGGAAACCGATGGGCCAGCCAGTCGCGCGGTGCTTTCTGCTCTGTTGATGCGGGGCAAGGCTGCGAATGCAATGAGTTCGTGAACGAGCGCGGACCTGGCCCCACGCCCGGTTTCGACTGAACGGAAACCGCAAGTTGGTTTTTGGAATCGTGGAATTTTAGCAGGACATCCGTAAAAACGCTGAGCGCCGCTCTGCAAACTTCTGAAACAGTCTTTCCTCGTTGGGGGCCAAACCGTTTGCGCATTAATTGCCACAACGCGCGAGGCGCGCCGCAACGGGCGTCCGGCAGGCTTTTGCGGGTGAAAAAGCCTCATTCGGCGAGTCGTTGCGCTTTTACACCGCTTTAATTTTGTCTTGACAATTTCCGGCATTTCAGATGCCGAAACTGGGTTGTTCACGGATTCAAAACGGATGAATTCGCCGGCGGACATTGCCGCCTCTCGCGCAAACAATCCGACCCGAATTCGACCGCCGCAGCCTGCACCGCGCCAGCATCCCTGCGGCGCACAGGGGCTTGACGCGCCCGCCAGCAGCGCAGGCGGCGCTTTGGCACAATCGAGCCCCGACCTCGGAGCACGCCACATGATTCCCTTTTCCGTCCTGGACCTCTCCCCGATCGCCGCCGGCGCGACCGCGGCGCAGGCGCTCGCGAACACGCTCGATCTCGCTCAGCACGCCGAGCGCTGGGGCTACCGGCGCTACTGGCTCGCCGAGCACCACAACATGCCCGGCATCGCGAGCGCGGCGACCGCCGTCGTGATCGGCCACGTGGCCGGCGGCACCCAGACCATCCGCGTCGGCTCGGGCGGCATCATGCTGCCGAACCACGCGCCGCTCGTGATCGCCGAGCAGTTCGGCACGCTCGCCTCGCTCTACCCGGGCCGCATCGACCTGGGGCTCGGCCGCGCGCCCGGCACCGACCAGACGACCGCCCGCGCGCTGCGGCGCGACCTCGCGAGCAGCGCGGAGTCGTTTCCCGACGACGTCGTCGAGCTGCAGCGCTACTTCGCCGCCCCCGCGCCCGGCCAGCGCGTGCGCGCGGTGCCGGGCGCGGGGCTCGACGTGCCGCTCTGGCTGCTCGGCTCGAGCCTCTTTTCCGCGCAGCTCGCGGCGGCGCTCGGGCTGCCGTTCGCGTTCGCCTCGCATTTCGCCCCCGATCACCTGATGACGGCACTGCACGTCTACCGCACGCAATTCCGGCCGTCGGCGGCGCTTGCCAAGCCTTATGCGATGGTCGGCGTCAATGTGTTCGCGGCACAGACCGACGGGCAGGCGCAGCGCCTGTTCACCTCACTGCAGCAGCAGATCCTGAACCTGCGGCGCGGCACGCCGGGGCAGCTCCAGCCGCCCGTCGACCGGCTCGAAGCGTCCGAGTTCGAGTTGTCGAGCCTCGCGCACTCGCTCGCCTATTCGGCGATCGGCTCGCGCGACACGGTGCGTGCCGGTCTTGCATCGATCATCGAGCAGACCGGCGCCGACGAGCTGATTCTCTCGGGGTCGATTTACGACCATGCGGCGCGGCTGCAGTCGTTCGAAATCGCTGCGCAGGTGCGCGCGGAACTGGCGGACGCCGGGACGGCTCGCCCCGCAGGCGGTGGTCAGTAATCGGTTGGACGAGCGTCAGGCGGCAAGCTCACGGCTGCGCCGCCAGCCAGTCGAGCAACGCCTTGTGGAACGCCGGCGGGTCTTCCATCTGTGGCGCGTGCCCATAGCCGGGAAACTCGACGAGCGTCGCATGCGGGATCGCCGCCCGCGCCAGCTTGGCGAGTTCCGGGTAGTGGCCAAGATTCGCGCGCACCTCGGGCGGCGCGAAATCCTTGCCGATCGCCGTGGCGTCCTTGTCGCCGACGACAAGGAGCGTCGGCATCGTCAGGTTGCCCAGCTCGTAGACCACCGGCTGCGTATAGATCATGTCGTAGATGAGCGCCGAGTTCCGCGCGACGATCTCCTTGTCCGGCCCGCGGTACAGCCCCGCCAGCATCTGCACCCAGGGCTCGTATTGCGCGCGCCATTGCCCCGCGTAGTAGGTTGCCTGCTCGTAGCGGCGGATGCCGTCGGCGGTCGTCTCCAGCTCGCGCGCGTACCACTGGTCGACGGTGATCGGCGGCACGCCCTTCGCCTTCCAGTCCTCCAGGCCGATCGGGTCGACCAGCGCGAGCCGACGGGTTTCCTGCGGGTACATCAGCGCATAGCGGATCGCCAGCATGCCGCCCGTAGAGTGGCCGACGATCGTCGCCTCGGTCACGCCGAGCGACTGGAGCAGCGCATGCGTGTTGTGCGCGAGCTGCTGAAAGCTGTACTGGTAGTGCGCCGGCTTGCTCGATTTGCAAAAGCCGATCTGGTCGGGCGCGATGACGCGGTAGCCCGCCGCCGCGAGCGCCTCGATCGTCTCGCCCCAGGTCGCCGCGCAGAAATTCTTGCCGTGCAGCAGCACGACGGTGCGGCCGTTCGGCTTCTCGGGCTTGACGTCCATGTACGCCATCTGCAGCGTTTCCTGCTGTGACGTGAACGCGTAGTGCTCGACCGGCGCCGGATAGGCGAAGCCTTCCAGCTCGGGGCCGTAGGCAGGGCCGTGGTCGGCGTCAGCGGCTCCCGCGGGCGATGGCGGCAGGATCGATGCGGCAGCGCAAACAACCGGCAACAGCCGGGCGAGCAAACAGCGGAATTTGACGATCATCGGTGGCGTGGCGGCGGCGCGCACCGCGATCGTGCAGCGCCGCATGCGTCCTGTGCTGATGAGGACCCACACCCTATCAAGGCCACGCGGCATCCGCCAGGCAATCGCCGACGTCGAGCTTCAGGTTTTTCGGATCGCGCGTGTCATTGGGAACGAAAACCTGATTCGTGGCGGATTGCGGATAGGTGAGATTATTCGAACATAACGCGCTTTGCCCCGGGCCAATTACGATTTCCGCGCCGACTTTCAATCGGCATTGCTTGACGCGATTCAATGCGCTCCATTCGGGGCAAATGGCATTTGCCGCGCGATAAGTGCCGACCGGGCCCGCGGGCGGATTGAACGACCACCAGCGTCCGTATTGCGAATTCTGATTGGCCTGATCCCAGACGCGATAGACCGTCAGCGGCTGCGCCACCTTGAAGACCTTCGCATCGCACAGCCCGCCCTTTCCGGCCGGCTGGACGACTTGCTTGAGGAGGGTGTCGTCCGCGACTTCGACGAGCCCGTACGGCACGTTGATGCTCCCCGTGCAGGCGGCCGTTTCGACCAGCGGCCCTTCGCCGCCGCTGGGAAATTGCGCGCAGCCCGCCAGCGCGCCCATCCCCGTTACGCATATCAAGATCAGCCAATTCTTTTTCATGTCATCCCCCGATCGATATCTAAAGTGTGTTTTGGTTTTTTTCATTCCACAAGGAATGAACTCCCCGTAATGCTTATTGCATTGCTCCTGTCGTTCTTTTAATTCCTTCTGGTCCTGCATTTTGATGAAAATCATCTTAGTACACACCCAAGGGAATACACGGATTTTATTTTTCCCAGACGGGAACATGAATTCGCCGGCCCGGTGGCCGGGCGCGCATCCTGGTGCCGCATCGCAGCAAATCCGTTGCATCGCTGGCGAAACGCGTCTTGCCGCACAGACAGCCGCGCCGTGCTTCGTTGAACTGAGTCCGGACGCCGGCCGGACCTCCGTTTGCCGCGCCTCAAGAAAAACGCGACTACCCGCATCAAGCGTTTAGGTGCTAAAACGCTTGAATCTGCCTGCAAAAGAACAACTGAGACCCAGCGCCGTCTTCGGGGGCTACCTGCATTACCTGCAAGGAATCCGCTTTGCATGGGATCAGAGTAAGCGCTAAAGCGCTAACTCTGATCGACAGGAGACGAACATGGAGACTTCGACATCCCCCCGCCTCAACCTGATCCAGCGCCAGACGCTGGCCATCGTGCTCGCCGGCGGCCGTGGCACCCGGCTCGGCCCGCTGACCAACAAGCGCGTCAAGCCCGCCGTCCACTTCGGGGGCAAATACCGGATCATCGATTTCGCGCTGTCGAACTGCCTCAACTCGGGCATCCGCCGCATCGCCGTCGTCACCCAGTACAAGGCGCATTCGCTGTTGCGCCACCTGCAGCGAGGCTGGGGCTTCCTGCGCGGCGAGTTCAACGAGTTCATCGACCTGTGGCCCGCGCAGCAGCGCGTCGAAGGCGCGCACTGGTATCGCGGCACCGCCGACGCCGTGTTCCAGAACCTCGACATCATCCGCTCGATGAAGCCGAGGTACATCGTGGTGCTGGCCGGCGACCACATCTACAAGATGGACTACATGCGCATGCTGCTCGATCACGCCGACAGCCAGGCCGACTGCACGGTCGGCTGCATCGAGGTGCCGCGCATGGACGCGGTCGCGTTCGGCGTGATGGCCGTCGACGCCTCGCGCCGCGTGACGGGCTTCGTCGAGAAGCCCAAGGACCCGCCCGCGATGCCCGGCCGGCCCGGCATCGCGCTCGCCAGCATGGGCATCTACGTGTTCAACGCCGACTACCTGTACGCGCTGCTCCAGGACAACATCTCGAGCCACGCGACCGACCATGATTTCGGCAAGGACATCATTCCGCGCGTCGTCACGGTCGGCAATACGATCGCGCATCCTTTCTCGATGTCGTGCGTGTCGTCGGATGCGAGCGTCGAGCCGTACTGGCGAGACGTCGGCACCATCGACGCCTACTGGGCCGCCAATCTCGACCTCGCCTCGACGATCCCCGCGCTCGACCTCTATGACACCACCTGGCCGATCTGGACCCACCAGGAGCAGTTGCCGCCCGCCAAGTTCGTGCGCGACCTGAAGGGCGAGCAAGGCATGGCGACCAACCTGCTCGTCTGCGGCGGCTGCGTGATCGCGGGCTCGCAAGTGACGCGCACGGTGCTGTCGTCGAGCGTGCGCGTGCAGTCGTTCTGTCATCTCGATGAGGCAGTCTTGTTGCCGCAGGTGCAGGTGGGACAAGGGTGCCGGTTGAAGCGCGTGGTCGTCGACCGCGGCTGCACCCTTCCCGACGGCACGGTGATCGGCGAGGACCCGGTGCTCGACAACGAGCGCTTCTACCGGACCGAGGCCGGCATCGTGCTCGTGACGGGCGACGCGCTCGCGCGGATCGAGCGCTAGACCGCCTGGATTGCCGAACCAGACGCCGCCCCGAACCTTTTCCCAGGACACGCCCTAGCGGAGCCAGCCCATGACGATTCGCGCGCTGCACGTCGCAAGCGAGCTGTATCCGTTGCTGAAAACCGGAGGGCTCGCCGATGTCGTCGGCGCGCTGCCGCCCGCCCTGATCGAGCACGGCGCCGACGTGCGCGTGCTGCTGCCGGGCTTTCCTTCGGTGCTCGCGGGCGTGGCTGACCTGCGGCCGGTCGCCACGCTCGAGCCGCGTTTCGGCGCGCGCGACGCGCGTGTCGAATATGGAACGCTCGCCGCGAGCGGCGTCGGCATCTACGTCATCCGCGCCGACTCGTTCTACGAGCGCAGCGGCAGCCCCTACCTCGACACCGCGCAGGCGCCGTATGGCGACAACGCTCAGCGCTTCGCGCTGCTCGGCTGGACTGCGGCGCTCATGGCCCAGCATCTCGATGCCCAGTGGAAGCCCGACATCGTGCACGCGCACGACTGGCATGCGGGGCTTGCGCCGGCCTACCTGAAAGCCGCCGAGCGCCGCCGCGGCACGCCGCTCGCGCGCTCGATCATGACCGTGCACAACCTCGCCTACCAGGGCATCTTCCCGGCTGCGCTGTTCGGCCAGCTCGGCCTGCCCGATGACTTCTTCGACATGCACGGCGTCGAGTTCTACGGGCAGCTCTCGTTCCTGAAAGCGGGCCTGCACTTCGCCGACCGCATCACGACCGTGAGCCCGACCTACGCGCGCGAGATCCGCACCGTCGCGCAGGGCGCCGGGCTCGACGGCCTGCTGCGCGGCCGTGCGCACGAGCTCTCGGGCATCCTCAACGGCGTCGACTACGCGGTGTGGAGCCCGGCCGAGGACGCCTCCATTGCGAGCCGGTACACGGCCGCCAAACTCTCGCGCAAGGGTCTCTGCAAGAAGGCCTTGCAGGTGCGCCTGAACCTCGCGCAGGACGGCGACGCGCTGCTGTTCGGCGTCGTCTCGCGGCTGACCGAGCAGAAAGGGCTCGACCTGCTGCTCGAAGTGCTGCCCGAGATCGTCAAGCGCGGCGGACAGCTCGCCGTGCTCGGCAGCGGCGAGCCCGCGCTGGAGGCGGGCCTGCTGCGGGTCGCGCAGGCCCACCCTGACGCCGTCGCGGTGCAGCTCGGCTTCGACGAGGCGCTCGCGCACGCGATCATCGCGGGCAGCGACGTCGTCGCGGTGCCGTCGCGCTTCGAGCCCTGCGGGCTCACGCAGCTCTACGCCCTCGCCTACGGCTCGCTGCCGCTCGTGCATCACGTGGGCGGCCTCGCGGACACCGTGATCGACGCCTCGCTCGAAAACCTCGCCGACGATCTCGCCACCGGCTTCGCGTTCCATCACTTCGAGCCGGTCTCGATCACGGCTGCGATCAGGCGCGCATTCGCGCTCTACGCGCGCGGCAAGGAATGGAAGACGGTCCAGCGCCGCGCGATGGCGCAGGACTTCGGCTGGGGCGCGTCGGCGCAGCACTATCTGGCGCTCTATCGCGAGCTCGCCTGAAGCGAATGCCGACGGCATGTGGGGGCGCCCCCCGGGACTCGGCGCTCCCCTATGCCGAACCGATGATGCAGCGCAACAAGCCGTCTACCGGACGCTTTGCGATCCCCAAAAGTCATGTATTGTTCTTTCATATGCGGCAGTGCGGCACGCAAGGCTGGGCCGCAGCCGATAGACGAAGCGGTCTGCTCCAGGGCATCGTGATTGATGCAACGCGGAGCCGCTCCGGCAGAGTCCCGGGAACACCGGCCCCCTCCGCCATCGATCCAAGACAGCGCATGACGCAGCGAAACCAACCATGAAAAACGTCCTCAGCATCCAATCGCACGTCGTGTTCGGCCACGCGGGCAACGGCGCGTCCGTGTTCCCGATGCAGCGCCTGGGCGTCAACGTGTGGCCGCTCAACACCGTCCAGTTCTCGAACCACACGCAGTACGGCCACTGGGCCGGCAGCGCCATCGACGCCTCGCAGATGCAGGAGCTCGTCGAAGGCATCGGCGCGATCGGCATGTTGAGACGCTGCGACGCCGTGCTCTCCGGCTACCTCGGCTCGCCCGAGCAGGCCGAGGCGGTGGTCGAGATCGTGCGCGCGGTGAAAGCGACCAATCCGCACGCGTGGTATTTCTGCGATCCGGTGATGGGTCAGACCGGCGGCTGCACCGTCGAGCCCGGCATCCAGGAGTATCTGGTGCGGACGATGCCCGAAGTGGCGGACGGCCTGGCGCCGAATCACAACGAATTGCAAAAGCTCGCCGGCCGCAAGATCGAGACCGTCGAGGAAGCCGTGCAGGCGTGCCGCGAGATCATCGAGCGCGGTCCGCAGGTGGTCCTCGTGAAGCACCTCATCGATCGCAACAGCCTCGCCGACCGCTTCAACATGCTCGTCGTGACCGAAAACGAAGCGTGGATGGGGCAGCGTCCGCTCTATCCGTTCGCGCGCCAGCCCGTCGGCGTGGGCGACCTGACGAGCGCCGTGTTCGTCGCGCGCCGCCTGCTCGGCGACCCCGTGCGCGCCGCGTTCGAGCACACGCTGGCCGCGGTGCACGCGGTCGTCAAGGCGACCTACGACGCGGGCCGCTACGAGCTCGAGATCGTCGCCGCGCAGAACGAAATCGCCCAGCCGAGCGAATGGTTCGGCGCGTGGGTCACCGACGCGGCGTAATCCCTCGATCAACCTTCGGCTTTGGCATTCGATCGCATTCTGTTCGTTGAACTACTGAAGTGCGCCTAGAATCTTCAGTCCATAACGCTATGGATTGCGCGCAAGCGCGTTCATGCGTTGCGCATAGGCACAACTTCAACGTCAACAAGAACTCATGCAAAAGTGTGAAAACCGACGCTGTCCGATCTGTTACCCGAACTGGAGGGAGGAGGAAGCCGCCGCCGCAAAGCGTACGGAAGACGATCGCCAGAACTGCATCAACTGCTGGCGACACTATCAGAAGCAAGCCGAAGCGATCATCTCGGTAGACGATCCGATTGCGCGTAACCGGCGTATCAATGCCGCCTATGCCAAGCTGTGGCTCGACGATCGTCGCTTTCAATGGGCGGGGCTGGCAGCCTTTGCATCCAAGCAAGTCGGTTGCGGATTGCTCAATGCGGCCGAACTGATCAGCAAGTCGAACCGCCAACGCAATGCGTATCCGAAATGGGAGAGAAGCAGTTCGCCGCTCGAGCGACTTTCGCCCTACGCATCGCCACGCATGTCCATGCCGGATCAGGCAACGGGCGAAGGTGCCGCCAAGGGGTATCAGATGCTGGCAAAGGGAAACATGGCGCTGTTCCTCGATATCTGGCCGCTGCACATGTTCTATAAGGAGCTCGGACTACAGCGGTTCGAGAAGTGTCTCAAGGAGCGCGCGCAGTTGCGCGGTTCGGTTATCTGGCCGATTGCGGATCGTGTTCTCTTCGCCGAAAGCAAACCGGAGGTGTTACTCGCATTCCGCGCAATTGATGCAGGCAACATCGTGGAAAGCGTAAGGTTGCTCGCCCGTCACGAACAGATCAATATCCTGCAACCCGCCATGTATAACGATCCGTCATTTGCCATGCTGATGCGCGCCAACCAGTTCGCGTGGGCACTGAACATTCCAACCGGATCTGCACGCGAGATCCAGTTAACCCTCGCGAATCAATGCACTGTAACGGGCGCAAACGCACAAATTGAAATTTTCAGCAAGCAACCGCTCGCCAACCTCGCGGCCCCCGATCAGCGCATGGCGTTCGTCATGCGCGCCGCCCAGCGCTTCGATGAATTGTTACGCGATCCGATTGAGAAGTACTCGGTCGAAAACTCGCTCTATCTCATCGCGCACCCGAGGTAATCATGCTGCGTGGAAAAATCAGGCGGTTCGGGTACACCGCGTGCACACTGTTCGGCTGTGCTGTCGTTTGGGGAATCTATGCGATGACCAAGCCCGTCGATGAAGTCGTGCTGACGCTCGGGGAGCCCTATGAACAAGTGCGACAGCACTCGCGATCAACGCTGCCGGTTGCAACCGAAGACAACTCCATCAATCTGTACGTAAGGCGCCCCGCAGTCTTCCGGTTTCGCGATCCGCAATTCGGCTTTGTTACACCGCCCGCGAGGTTTCTGAGTCTCTATGCGGATCAGCTCGGCAATGTGTCGCTTGTTACCCTATCGCCACAAGTCGAAACATTGCCGCTTGACGAATCAATGGATATTCTCACGGACCTACAGAATCAGTTCAGGCGGAAAGGGTGGAAGCCATTTCACTCTCGTGACACCCCCCCCATCGAAGACACTCAGGCAACTCGAAATGCAATCCGGACGTGCACAGCACCGACAACGCGCTGGCACGCCGACGACAAATATCAGGTTTCGCTCAATATACGGTGCTTTCGGACGGACGATCGGGCAAACGACGAGCGTTACCTGATTACTCTGGATCTTAGTTTCTCGGTGTTTGAGAACCGTCCAGACGATTGATTGACTGATGTACCTGCTGGAATAGCAGCGCGTACGGACATGGCTCACGCCGACCACGCGCACAGCGTTTCGATGACCTGTTGCGCGACCCGATAGAAAAGCACATGGTCGAGAATTCCATCTATCTCATTGCGCACCCGAGGTAGTCATGCAACGTCGAAAGTTCTGGCGGTTCAGGTATTTCGCGTGCGCGGTGACCAGCTTTGCAGCCTTATTGGGTATCTGTGCGATGGCACTCCCTGCTGATGAAGTCGTGCTGACGCTTGGCGAACCGTACGAACACGTACGCCAACAATCCCGGTCGACGCTACCGCCGATCGGGACCTTGCCGCTCGACAAGGCAATGGCGATTGTCCTCGACTTGCAGGAGCAACTACGGCGGCGCGGTTGGCATCCAATCCGGGCGCATCGTTTCCCGCCAATCGCCAACACGCCCGCAATGGTGCAAAGCATCCGGCGCGGGGACGATCCGCAGACCTTCTGGCAGGCAGCGGGCAAATTCCAGGTGGCACTCGATATTCGACGGTTCGTCCATGAAAACCGGCCGCAAGACGAGCGTTATCTGCTTACACTCGAACTGAGCGGGCCGCCGCTCATGGAAGACGTCCCGGCCGATTGAGAGGCCGTCACCGTGCGGCCCGCCGTTTGTGGATTGTCTCAGCGACGCTCGCGTGGTTCGCACGCGGCTCCAGGCATTGCCTCAATCGAGCCTGAACTGCCCCACCGCGCTCGCGAGCTGCACCGCCTGCGTCTGCAGCGCGGCCGCCGCGGCGGCCGACTCCTCCACGAGCGCCGCGTTCTGCTGCACCATCTCGTCGAGCTGCGTCACCGCTCGGTTGACCTCGTGAATGCCGCGCTGCTGCTCTTCGGCGGCGTTCGTAATCTCGGACATGATGGCGGTCACGTTCGAGACGTTGCTGACGATCTCGCCCATCGTGTCCCCCGCGCGGCGCACCTGGCCCGAGCCCGACGAGACGCTGTCGATCGTCGCCTCGATCAGCGACTTGATCTCCTTGGCGGCCTGCGCGCTCCGTTGCGCCAGGCTGCGCACCTCGCCCGCCACCACCGCGAAGCCGCGTCCCTGCTCGCCCGCGCGAGCCGCTTCGACGGCCGCGTTGAGCGCGAGGATGTTGGTCTGGAACGCGATGCCGTCGATCACCGAGATGATGTCGCCGATCTTGCCCGACGCGCTCTCGATCTGGCCCATCGTGCTGACCACCTCGGACACGACCGCGCCGCCGCGCCCGGCCACCGCCGACGCCGCGCCCGCCATGTCGTTGGCCTGGCGCGCGGCGCTCGCCGACTGCGTCACCGTCGAGGTGATCTGCTCCATCGACGCCGCCGTCTCCTGCAGGCTCGCCGCCGCCGACTCGGTGCGGCCCGAGAGGTCGTGGTTGCCCGCGGCGATCTCGTCGGCCGCCGTGCGCACCGATTCGCTCGTGTCGCGGATCTGGCGCATCACGTGGCTCAGCTTGTCGACGAAGGTGTTGAACGCGCGCGCGATCTGCGCGACTTCGTCGGCGCCGTCCGAGGGCAGGCGCTTCGTCAGGTCGCCCTCGCCGGAGCCGATCGCATCCATCGCGTCGCGCACCAGCGAAAGGCGCTTGAACGCGGTCGCCGTGATCGCGCTGACGATCCCCGCCGCCACCGCGACGATCACGATCAGCGCGATCGCCGAGGTCGTCAGGAACGAGCGCGTGCCGGCCGTGGCCTCGGACTTGTCGAGCGCGACGACGGTGACCCAGTCGGTGCCCGGCACGGCTTGTCCGCGCAGGAGCTTCGCGTGGCCATCGACATGCGCCTCGCGCGGCCGGTCCGCCGAAGCGAGCGACGCGACGCTTGCCGCGTCGAGGTCAGGCATCAGCTCGGAGACGGGCTTCAACGTGAGCTTCGCATCGGGATGCGCGACGATCGTGCCGCTCGCGTCGATCAGCATCCCGAAGCTCGCGGGCGTCGGGTGGACCGACTTGACGTTGGCGATCACGCTGTCCATGTTGACGTCGCCGGCGACCACCGCCTTCAACGCGCCGTCGCGCACGATCGGCACGGCGAAGGTGACCACGAGCTTGCCCGAACCCGCATCGACGTAAGGCTGCGTGACGACCGGCTTGGCCGCAGCGGCCGCCTGCTTGTACCAGGGACGTCCGGTCGGATCGTAGTCGGCCGGCACGCCGGTCGGATCGGAGAACTTCGCGGTCTTCTCCGCGGTGCCGACGTAGACGTTGGTGAAGCCGCCCGCCGCGGCGACCTGCTTGAAAACCGGCACGGGGTCCGCGGTGAGCGCCGTGTCTTCGAGCGAGACGACCGCAGCCGTCTTCGACGCGACCCAGTCGCCAATCCCGGCGACGTGGCCGTTCGCGAGCGCGGCGAGGTTGTTGTTGATCGAGTCGTTGTCGTAGGAACTGACGACGAAGTAATTGAGCGCGGCGTTCACGACGAGCGAGCAGACGACGATGGCGATGCACGCTGCCAGCACGCGCGAGCGGATTGAAGCAAACATGTGGGAGGTTTCCTTCCGACGAATAGGCGGTAGAGGACTCGTGATCCTCGTGGCGGATAACGGCGGCAACTCCCGATACTTGAGAAAAACCTCTGGCGCGAACGTTCGTGCATTCGCCCGGACGGCACGGTCGCGCCACCGGCTCCGGATCGCAAGCGAATGAGATAAGATGTTGCTTGTCGAACATCTGTTTTGCTACGCGAACAGTGTTTGCATTCATGATGTCGAATGTCGATCAAGCCGGCGATACAGCTTCCCTATGACCAGCAAAAATCAACGATTGGACGGTATTTTGGAAATGGTGGGTTCCCACCATTTCATGAGCATCGGCGATCTGGCCAAGTCGTTTGCGGTATCCGAAATGACGATCCGCCGCGACGTGCGGGATCTCGTCGACGCGGGCAAAGTGCGGGCAGTCTACGGAGGCGTGGCGTCATTGGAAAACAGTGGCGCGACTGCGAATTACAACGCGCAGACCGAGCGGACGCAGCACGCCGACGAGAAAAGGCGGATCGCACTGGCTGCGAGCACATTGCTGAGCCCGGGCGACGTGGCGATCCTCGATTCGGGAACGACGGTCCAGCAACTCGCGGAATGCCTTCCGGCCGAAGGCGCATTCACGTTCATCTGCTACAGCCTGAACACGATGAACGTTCTGGCCAGACGAGAGGACACCACGGTCATTTCGCTCGGCGGCGTCCTTTCGCCGAAGTCGTACACGTTCTCGGGGCCCGACGCCGTTCAGGCATTGCACAAGTACCGAGCCAACAAGGTGTTCATCGGCGCGACCGGGTACGAGCTCAAGCACGGGCTCACGTGCAGCTACGTTGAAGATTGCTCGTGGAAGCAGGCCGCCATGCAATCGAGCGTCGAAAGAATCTTGCTGGTGGACTCATCCAAATTCGGCAAGGTCTCCACCTGCAGTTTCGCCGGCGTGGAAAATTTCGACACCGTGGTCACGGACGACGGCATTCCCGAGCCATACCGGCGCGATCTCGAAGAAAAGGGCTTGAAGCTGCTGATCGCCTGACGGCGCCTGCGCCAGTCAGGCCCAGGCCGCCTTGCGCAGCGCGCCGATCGACAGATCCGCGGCAGCCAGCGGCGCCTCTCTGCATACGCCGCTCTTGAATACATAGATGTAGTCGCAGATCTCGAGCAGCTCTTCTTCCTCGCTCGAGACCACAATCACGCACCGCCCATCTTCGACCAGCTGCCGAATAATGGCGTAGATGTCGGATTTCGCGCCGATATCGACGCCCTTCGTCGGTTCGTCAAGCAAGACGACCGCCGCATCTTCCTGGATGATGCGCGCGAAGAGCACCTTCTGCTGGTTCCCGCCGGACAATCCGGTAATGCGGCTCGACACTTGCCCTTTGATCCGCATCCGCTCGAGCAGCGCTTCGGCGGCGGCATGTGCCGATGCGTGCTGCACCAGCCCGAACCTCGAATACCGGTGAAGCGTCGACAGCACCACGTTCTGCAGCGCAGACATCGCCGGGATGAAGCCGTCTTTCTTGCGCTCTTCCGTCAGATAGGCAATGCCGCTCGCCATCGCGCCAATCGGCTCGCGCGCCCGGTACGCTCGCCCGCCCATTTCGACGCGGCCGCCGTCGATCCGATCGAGGCCGTACAACGCGCGGAGAAAGCGCGTGCGGCCGGAGCCCGCCAATCCGTAGATGCCGACGATCTCGCCCGCCTTGGCATCCAGCGAAACGTCCCGCAACCATGGATTCGAAAGATTCCTGACCGTGATCGCGGATTTCGCGTCGCGGTCTTGAGCCTTTTTCTGCGAGCGCGGCGACTCGTGATGCTCTTCGCCGACAATGCAGTCCATGATCCGTTGCTTGGTCGTCGGCCCCACGCGGTCCGTGAAGAGCTCGCGGCCGGCCATCAGAACCGTGGCGTCGTCGCAAACGCCCAGCACTTCATCCAGCTTGTGCGAGACGAGCACGACGCCAATGCGCTTGGCAAGCGCGATTTGCTTGATCCTCGCGAGCAAGCCCTCCGCCTGCGCACCGCTGAGCGCGGTGGTGGGCTCGTCGAGAAACAGATAGCTCGCGTTCCGATCCAGGTTGGCGATGACCTCGATCATCTGCTTGTCCGGATGCGACAGATCGCGAAGCAGGTCCGTCGCGCGCACGTCGATGCCGTACTCGTCCAGCAAGCGCTGCGCATGGGCACGCATGCGCCGGTTGTCTCTCATGCCGTTGCGGGCAATCTCGCGGCCCAGGAAGAGATTCTCGGCCACCGTCAGCGCGGGGATCAAGCGCAACTCCTGATACACGCAGGCAACGCCATGCGACAGCGCCTCCGCCGGCGAGCGAAACGCGATCGGACTGCCATCGACCGACAGCGCGCCGGAGTCCGGCGTCTCGGCTCCGGCGAGAATCTTCATCAGCGTCGATTTGCCGGCTCCGTTATGCCCGAACAGACCGTGGATCTGGCCGGGCTTGACCACGAAATCGACACCGCGCAGCACCGCCACGTCGTTGTAGGACTTGCGAATGCCGGTAGCCCGATAGCCGCGATCCGTCTGACTCACGATCTCATCCGTCATGTTTGCGGCCACGCTAGTACGCGCTCTTCACCGCAGCCGCCGCGTTGGCCTGGTTGACGAGCACCGGCGCAACCGAGATGTTCGGCTCGATCGTGGCGTTGGCGAAGTACTTCTTGATTCCGTCGACCTGGATCTTTGCCAGCCCGGCCGGATCCTGAATGGCGCCGGCTTTCATCAGCGTATCGCCCGCAATGGCCTGAACGCCCCGTTTGTCCACGAAAGCGTATAGCTTGACCTTGCCCGCGAGCCCGGATTGCTGGATCGCGGCCAACGCCCCCAACGCAGACGGCTCGGTGTCCGAATAGACGATGTTCATGCGCGGATTGCCCTGCAGCATCTCGGTCGTCACCTTCAGCGACGTCGTTTCCTCGACCTTGCCGTTCACCAGCGCGACGACCTTGATGTTCGGATTGACGGCGATGGCCTCCTTGAATCCGGCATCGCGAGCGTTGGCGGCGACCGAAGTCGGCTCGCCGACGATGCCGACGACTGCCGAGCCCTGCGGCCCAAGGTCATGGACGAGCTGTTCGCCGATGTACTTGCCGCCCATTTTCTGATCCGTCTGCACCGACTGCACGACCTTCGCGCCGGCCCGCTTCAAGCCGTCGGGATCGGGCAGCAGGTTGATGGTGAAGACCGGAATGTTGGCCTTGTTGAGTTCGCCGACCGAGGCCACGCAGGGACCGGAGGCAATGCAGTTGAGCGCGACCGCATCGACCTTCTGTTCGATCAGGCTCTGTACCTGCGACAACTGCTTCGCGACGTCGTTGTCGGCGATGAGCACTTTGACCTTGAAGCCGCTTGCTTTGCCGTTCTCCTCGAAGCTCTTCTTCATCGCGATGTAGTAAGGGTTGCTGAGGTTGGGCAGCGAGACGCCGATCGTCTTGTCCGCGGCGAGCGCCGACGATGCGAAGCATGCTGCCAGGATCGGCACGATCAAATAGTGGCTGAGCTGAACGGCTTTCACGAATATGTCTCCAGGATTGGAATGGTCATCGATAACAGGCCTTAATGCTTTCTCGAGCGCATGGTGTCGAAGGTCACGCCGACGAGAATGATCAGTCCGATCACGAGCGGCTGCCAGTACGAGTCGACGTTGAGGACGTTCATCAGGTTCGAGATGGTCGCGACCAGCGTCGCGCCGATCGCCGCGCCGACGATGCTCCCCTTGCCGCCGAACAGGCTGACGCCCCCCACGACCGCGCCTGCGATCGAGAAAAACAGCTCGTCCCCACGGCCCGCCGTCGGATATCCGTTCATCAGTCTCGAGCCGTAGATGAGCCCGCCGCAGGCGCCGCAAAACCCGGAGATCGCATAGACGAGGATCGTCACCTTGCGCACGTTCACGCCGGCCAGCCTGGCCGCGTCCGCATTGCCGCCGACCGCATAGATGTGAGTGCCGAGAACGCTGCGCCGCAGAAACAGAATCGCGCTCACGGTCGTCATGCCGAGCGCGAGCACGGGAAACGGCACGCCGAGCAGATACGATTGCCCGATGAATTTGTAGCCTTCCTGCGTGACCTGAATCGTTTCCGCGCCCGTCACGATTTGCGGTATCGAGCCCGCCACGCCCATCATGGCAAACGTGACGATGAACGGCGGCACGCCCGTGGCGGTAATGAGCAATCCGCTCACGGCTCCCGCCACTATCCCGATCGACAAGCTCGCCAGCACGGCGACATGCCAATCGATCCCAAGGCTCATCAGCAGCGCCGCCGTCACGCAGGTCAAGGCCGTAATCGAGCCGCACGCGAGGTCGATGCCGCCCGTCAGCAGGACGAACGTCTGCCCCAGACACAGAAATCCGACCACGGCGCCGTTCAGCAACAGGATCTTGAGGTTCGACAGCGTCAGGAAATCCGGCGTAGCCAACGCCCCGCCGATCAAAATGACCAGCAGGACGAATGCGATGCCGGATTCGTCCGGCAGCCGTTTCCTCAGGTTCCGGACGCCTGCGCCTTCTTCGGCTGACGGCGTCGTGGCGGGTTCGCGGTCCATCCTTATGCGCTCTTGGGTCATGTTCGTCAGATCACTTTAAATGTTCGACTTTTAACAAATGATATGATCTTCACACAGACAGCACAACTTCGCTGTGATTGTGGTTAACACTGATCTCGGCCGCGCGTTCGCGTGGGATCGCGGTGCGCCGTCATGATCGAGCTCTCGAATCGGCGGCGAGAATCGAGCGCCGAAGCTCGACGAGCTCACCGAGACCGGCGCCCGGAGACTCCCGCGAAATGCACGCACTGCCGGCCACAAACATGTCGACCGTGGCCGGGGCGAACTGACCGATGGCCGCCTTCGAAACCCGGCCGTCGATCTCGATTGCCGTGTCGAGTCCCCACAGATCGATCAACTCGCGCAACGCCAGGATCTTCCGCTCCGCGTACGGGACCTGCGTTTCACCAGGGCTTCCCGCGTAACCAGGATTCGTCAGCATGAGCAGCACGGTGTCGCACTTCTCCAGCACGTAGTCGAGCATGCCAAGCGGCGTCGCGGGCTTGAGCGCGACGCCCGCACGAACGCCCGCAGATCGGATGCGATTGAGCAGCCGGTCCACGTGCGGCTCGGACTCGATCTGAAACGTCAGCTGCTGCACGCCGATGTCGAGCAGAGCGTCCACGAAATAATCGTGCCGCGTCGCCATGAGATGCACGTCGAAGGCCAGATCCGTCTTGCGGCGCAGATGCGCGATCGTCTCGATGCCCAACGGCATGCTCGGGCTGAAATGCCCGTCGATGACGTCGAGATGGACAACGTCGATGCCGGACTCGGCAATGATTTGCACCTGACGCTCGAGATTGCTCAGATCGAAGGTGATCAGCGACGGCGCGATCAGGCAGGATCGCTGCCAGACGAGGTCCGCTTTCACTTCGCCTCGAAATCTTCGTTTGCGATCGTGCCGGTGAAAGCGCGGAACGATTCCCGATAGAACGCGGCGACGTCCGGACGCGGTTGCGCCGCCATCGTCTGATCGAGCTCGACGTAGCGCTCGCACACGTCGTATAACGTGACGCCCGCACCTCGCGAACGCTGATCCACCGTCAGCGCGAGCAACGCCGCCGCATACGCCCCGCCCTCATCGCACTTGACGCGGATGACATCGGTGTCGAATACGTCGGCGAGTATCTGCCGCCAAGCCGCGCTGTTCGAGCCGCCGCCCGTCAGGCGAAACTGCTGCGGGCGGCCGAAGCTTTGCGCAAGCAGCTCGTAGCCCCATTTCAATCCGAACGCGACGGCTTCGGCGCCTGCCCGCATCAGATTGGCGCGCGTCAGGTTGTCGGCGGACAAGCCCTTCATCACGCCTCGCGCACGAGGCAGCGCCGGAATCCGCTCGCCACTGAAATACGGAAACAGGCGCACGCCGCCCGCTCCCGGGCTCGCCGAGGCAATCAGCTGCTCGACCTCGTCGATTTCGATTTCGAAGAGCTGCTGCAGCAAGGTCGTCGTCGACGTCGCGTTCATCGTCGCGACGGTCGGAAGCCAGCCGCCGTCGAGCCCGCAGAATATGTAGACGCTCGGATCGACTGAGGCCGCCAGCTTGTCCGCATGGATGTTGAGCACGCCGGAGGTCCCGAGGCCGAGCGTCGCGCGGCCGGCCGCTACATTACCCGTGCCGACCGCGCCCATGACGTTGTCGCCGGAACCGCAGGCGACCAGCGTCTTCGGCGAGAAGCCGAATTCCGCCGCCACCTCCGGACGGATCGCGCCGATCGGCTCGAGAGGCGAAGCCAGGCGAGGCAAGGACCGCTCCAAGGTCCCGGCCGGGTCGATCAGATCCGTCATCGACTGTGACCACGAACGCGAAACGACATCGAAATAACCCGTGCCGGACGCCTCCCCCGCGTCGGTCACGTATTCGCCCGTCAGCCAGTGATTGATGTAGTCATGCGGCAAAAGAACGTGCCGCATCCGCTCGTAGGTTTCGGGCTCATGCCTGCGAACCCATGCCAGCTTCGACGCGGTGAAGCCGACGGGTATCGTCGTGCCGATCAGGCTGCGGATACGCGCGTCGCCCCCGGCGGCGGCGTAAAGCCGTTCGTTTTCCTCGGTCGTTTCGGTGTCGTTCCAGAGCTTGACGTTGCGCAGCACCGCACCGCCTTCGTCCAGCATGACAAGACCGTGCTGCTGTCCCGAAACGGCAATCGCCGCGACGTCCCGCGGGGTGTGCGCCGTTTGCGCGAACAGGCCGTGCAGCGCGGTCTTCAGGGCCGACACCCACCACTCGGTCTTCTGCTCCCGCCTGCCGTTCGATTCCGCAATGATCGGATGACCGGCATGACCACGGGCCGCAATCGCACCCGTTGCAGGATCCAGTAAAACCACCTTGGTACCTTGCGTACCGCAGTCGATGCCGAGATACATGCGTTCCCTCTTCGTATCGTTCCGTATCGTTCGATGAGCGTTACTGACAGTCGATCACGACCTTGATCACGTCTGGCTGCGCAGACGCCGCCAGCTCGAACGCCTCGATGCTGTCCTCGAACGCAAAGCGCCGGGAAATCAGCGGCTTGACGTCGATCTGCCCGGACGCGATCAAGGCGACCGAACGCTCGTAGTCGTTCGCATAGCGGAAGATCGAGACCGTTTCGATCTCCTTGACCTGCATCGCGACGATGTCCATCGGCACGAGATCTTGCGGCATGCCGACGAACACGATCTTTCCGGCCGGACGCAGGCAGTGCGGCGCGGCGCCGATCGCCGCCGGGCTGCCGCTGCAGTCGACGAACAGGTCCGCGCCGTGCGGAAAGTGCTGCGCGACGAACGCCTTCAGATCGCCCTTCGTCACGTTGAACGTGATGAGGCGCTCACCGTAGTGCTGCGCCAGGAAGTCGAGCTTTTCCTGCTTCACGTCGGTGATGATGACGCGGCTGCAGCCGGAAGCGAGCAACGCGAGCGCCATCAACGCGCCGATCGTGCCGGCGCCGGAAACGACCGCGGTATCGCCCGGCGAAATGCCGACCTTGCGGGCAACGTGCACGCCAGAGGTCAGCGGCTCGGCCAGCACGGCCTCCTCCAGGCTGACGTTGTCGGGCAGCTTGAACGTGAGACTCGCGGGATGGACGACCGACTCGCGCAGCACGCCGTGAATCGGCGGCGTCGCCCAGAACCTGATGCCCGGGTCGAGGTGATACATGCCCTGCATGGCTTCCGGGGAGTTCGGGTCGAAGATGCCGGGCTCCATGCAGACTCGGTCGCCCGCCTTCAGATGCTTGACCGCGCTGCCCGCCTCGGCGATGACGCCGCTCGCCTCATGCCCGAGCACCATCGGTTCGCGAACCACGAAATCGCCGATCCGGCCATGCTTGTAGTAGTGGACATCGCTACCGCAGACGCCGACGTTCGCAATCTTGATGCGCACGTCGTTCGGACCCAGTTCCTCGTGGATCTCGATGTCGCGGATCCGAAGCCTGTCTTTCTCTTCGAGCACTAACGCTTTCATGTCAATTCCATTCCGTTGATGAATGCCGTTGGCTCAGGGCCTGTTCGCGCCAATAACAGGCCCTGAGGCGAATCCGTTACTTGATGTCGCCCAACTGCTTGTGAAGCGCGATGCAGCTGTTCACGTTCTGTTTCGTATACAGCTCCGTCCCTTCGACCTGGTGCAGATTGGTCTGCTTGCCGGTGAGAATGTCGTGCGCCATCGCCATGGACTTCTGGGCCAGTTCGTCCGCGCTTTGCAGCGCGGTCGAGGTCATCTTTCCGTCCTTGATCAGCAGGCACGCCTCAGCCGTTCCGTCGGTGCCGTACACCAACGGGAAAGGATTCATTCCCGAGCCCTTGAGCGCCTCGATGGCGCCTGCCGCCATGTTGTCGTTCATCGAAATCACCGCATCGATCTTGGGGTTCGCCTGGATCCAGTCCTCCGTCAGCTGCATCGCTTCGTCCTTGTTCCAGTTCGCTGTCTGTTCGTTGACGATCTTGACGTCGGGGCGCTTGGCGAAGAACTCCTTCTGCCACGCCTCACGCCGGCCGAGCGAGTGCGGGTTGCCCGGCGGCCCAAGCAGAACGACCACCTTCGCGTTCTTCGGCACTTGCGTCAGCGCGAGTTTCGCGTTGACCTGGCCGAGCAGGTAGGGACTGGAGTCGACGGACGGGATCGAGTCGTCCTGGAACTTCGGGTTGGTCGCCACGAACTTCATGCCATTCGCCATCGCGTTCTTGACCGGGCCCACCTGGACCGCCGGATCGTACGGCTGAATGATCACCAGGTTGTACTTGTTCGTGACGGCGTTCTCGATGTTCGACTGCATCACCGAGTTCTGGCTCTGGCCGTCGAACACCGTCAATGAAATATCCGGATACTTCTTCGCCTCCTTGACCATCGAATTGGCCAGCCACGCAGCGAACGAATCGCTTTGCGCGCGTGCGAGGTAAGCGACGCGATACTTGGCGGTCTGCGCAATCGCAGCGCCGCTCGCGGCGCACACACCCAGCGCCACCGCGCACGCCATCAGTTTCTTCAGCTTCATACCACCGTCTCCTCAAGGTTATGACGTCATGCTTGCTTGATACAGGAAGTCGAGGCCAACACAGTCAGGACTTCCCGTCTTTGGAACAGCCCCCCCAAACCGTCAGCTGGCAGCCGCCTTGGCCTGCTCCGTCTGCGCGGCCTTGACCTTTTTCTTCTTGCCTCCATGCTTCGCGGAAATGTCGTATGCGACGGCGAGCACGATGATTCCGCCCTTGATGATCTGCTGCAGGTACGACTGAATGCCGAGCAGATTCATGATGTTGCCGAGGAAGCCCATGATGAATGCGCCGGCCAGCGTGCCGATCGCCGTGCCGATGCCGCCCGAGAAGCTGGTGCCGCCGATGATCGCGGCCGTCATCGCATCGAATTCGAAGCCGATGCCCGCATTCGGCAAACCCGCATTGACCCGCGACATGTAGAGCACCCCGGCAAGCCCGACGAGCGCCCCGTTCAACAGGAACGCCATCATCTTGATGCGGGTGATGCGGATGCCCGACGCGCGCGCGGCCTCCTGGTTTCCGCCGATGGCGTAGATGTAGCGGCCGAGCCGCGTATGGTTCAGCACATACCAAGTCAGCAACGCGATCAGCACGAGGAAGATGACCGGCGACGGAACGCCCAGCACCGCCCCCTGGCCCCAGCCGACGAATTTATCCAGCTCGTAGATGTTCTGGCCGCTCGTCAGCATCAGCGCCCCGCCTCGCGCCGCCGTCTGCATCGCCAGCGTCGCGATGAAGGCCGGCGTGTTGAAGCGCGTGACGATCCAGCCGTTCACGAGCCCGCACGCGCTGCCGATCGCGATGCCGACCAGCATCGACGGCACGAACAACCCCGTGGCCTTGTAAAACATGACGGACAACAGCCCGGAAAGCGCGAGCACGGAGCCTGCCGAAAGATCGATCAGGCCGCAGATGATCAAGAGCGTCTGACCGAAGGCCAGAATCGTCGTGATCGAAATCTGCCGGGAAATATTCAGGAAATTGGTCGTGGAGAGGAATACGGGGCTGATGATCGAGCTCACGACGATCATCGCAACCAGGATCAGATAGATGCTGTACCGGCCGTTCGACAGCAGCGTCCAGCGGCCGGGAAGATTGCGAGTAGCGGTATTCAATTGTCGTCTCCACCAATAGTGGCCAGGCGCATGATTCCCTCCTGGCTGAATTCGGGCTCTTGCAGCTCTCCGCTGATTCGTCCGTTGGCCATCACATAGATGCGGTCGCAGATTGCGATCAATTCCGGCAGTTCGGACGAAATGACAATGACGGCTCGTCCCTCCTGCGCCAATTCGAAAACGATCTTGTAGATTTCGAATTTCGCGCCGACGTCGATGCCGCGCGTCGGCTCGTCGAGAATCAGGACATCCGAGCCGCAAAGCATCCACTTCGCGAGCATCACCTTCTGTTGGTTTCCGCCGCTGAGCAGCCCGATTTGCGTATTCAGATTCGGCGCATTGACCCGCATCCGTTTGCTGACGCCGTCGATCAGCCGCTTCTCGGTCTTCGCGTTCCGATGGCCGCGCTTGAAAAATTTCTCGAGCGAGACGAGGCCGGTGTTCTCGGTGATGCTGCGCATCGGCACGATGCCGTAGCGCTTCCGATCCTCGGAAAGCATCGCGATCTTGAGCCGGATCGCATCCTGAACCGACCGGATCCGCACCGGCTTCCCATGTACGCGAATCTCTCCCGCCGTGTACGGATCGAGGCCGAACACGGTGCGGACCACTTCGGTGCGGCCCGCGCCCATCAAGCCGGCCAAGCCGATGATCTCGCCCTTGCGGACATGGAAGCTGACGTTCGAAAACCGCTCGCCGTCGCCGAGCGCCTCGACCTCGAGCGCGGTGGCGCCCAGCTCGCGCGCAGGCTTGTGCGGATAGACGTTGTCGAGCTTGCGGCCGACCATCATCTGAATGATCGTATCGATGTCGATCTCGCCGGCGGGCCGCGTCGCGACATGACTGCCGTCCCGGATGACGGAGATGTCGTCGGCAATCCGATAGAGCTCCTCGAAGCGGTGCGAGATATAGACGATCCCTGCGCCCTTGGCTCTCAGCTCATTGATCTTCTTGAAGAGGACATCGACCTCTTTCGACGTGATCGCAGAGGTCGGCTCATCGAAAATGATGATGTTCGCCTCGCGAGACACCGCCTTCATGATCTCCAGCATCTGGAGATCCGACACGCTCAGGTCCTTGAGCTTCGTGTCTGGGCAGTAGTGCAGCCCCTCGCGTTCGAGCAGCGCCTTCGCATCCGCGCAGACCTTTTTCCAGTCGATCGAACCGAAGCGCGTTTTCGGCTCGTCGCCAAGAAACAGCGATTGCGCGACGGTGATCTCGGGAATGTAGTTGAGCTCCTGCGTGACCATCGAAATCTTCAGCCGCCGCGCGGTCACCGGGCTGTCGATCGCGACCTTCTCGCCATTGACGAAGATCTCGCCGCCGTCAGGCTGGTAGACGCCGCTGACGATCTTCATCAGCGTCGATTTGCCGGCTCCGTTTTCACCGCAAATCACGTGGACCGAGCCCTTGCGGACCGCGAAGCTCATGTCCCGCAACGCGATCACACCCGGGAATCGCTTTTCGATTCCACGCAACTCAAGAATTGGTGTGTCTCCCATTTCTCGGCCTTGTTTCGGTAGATACAAGAAAGCGAACGGCTGCGGAGGTCCGCGACACGAGCCAGCGGCGCGTCGGCAGCCGGGTGAGCCAGCGTCTCCAACTGACTCAACCATGAGGACACTCTACACAACGGAAGTTATAAGTGCAACATAATTGTTTTAGTTTTAACATTATTGCACTGCGGATGTTATAGTTGATTCACAACCAGGTGCCGCAGTCCACCCAAGCCGGGCAACGGAACGCAACCAACGAGACGCTAAGTGCCACCATGAACGAACTGAGACAACTGGAGATTCCCCGCTTGGCGAGCGAAATCCTCGGTGAAATTCACGCTTCCCTGCGTGGCGTCGATCCCGTCGCCGTCGGTGCGCTGGTTGCGGAAATCGAGCGCGCGCCCAGGGTGTTCTGCCTCGGCGCCGGGCGGTCCGGCATCCTTCTGCAAGCCTTCTGCATGAGGCTCAATCACCTGGGATTCAACGCCTACATGGCAGGAGGTCTGCCCTGCCCCCCCGTCGCCGCCGATGACCTGATCATCGTCGCCTCCGGCTCGGGAGAAACGCGAAGCGTCTCGGCGATCCTCGATCAGGGACGTTCAGCCGGAGCGAGAGTCGCGCTCTTCACCGCCGCGCAGCGCAGCAAGGCGCGAAGCATGGCCGCCGACGTGACGGTCCTGATTCCGGCGCCTTCTGGCCTCGTCAATCACGAGCATCCGCACAACCTGCAACCGATGCGCACCCTGTTCGAACAGGCGTTCTTCCTGTTGTGCGAGTCGGTCGTGTGTTGGCTCAAAGCCAAGAAGGGCATCGGGGAGGAGGAGATGGCGCAGAGACACGCGAATCTCGAGTGACGCCGCGCGCCTCTTTTGCTGCTGGCCCGTATCGGACGACCGCCTATAATCCGATGCGCGTCGCGCGGCGGCTCCGCCGCCGGCAGACGAACGCCGTTGAACGAACAGCAATCGAGGATCCGATGAGCAGCAACATCCGCAGCGAGCGGGAAGAATATTTCGAGCAGTTGTGCATCAGCATCGATGCGGACGAAGCACACGAGCAGGAAGGCATCGAATGCTTCGAAGCGCAGATGGACGAGCCCGGCTTCGACGCCGCGCAATGGCTCGACATCGCGCTCTACTACTCGCCGGCGGTGGCGCGCGGCATCATCGACATGGTCGGCGAGGACGACCGCGCGCGCAGCAGCATCGCCGAGATCATCGCGGAGAACCTCGACATCTCGTACGGCGACGACGACTGCGAGCGCTTCGCCGAAACGATCCGCTTCGCGCTCGCGAACGGCGTGCCGATCGACTTCGACGTCCTGCTCGACGGCTGCGAGCGCGCGCTCGACGACCTCGATCACTGGGCCGACGACGAAACCAAAGCGCCGCTCGTGGCGCTGCGCGACACGCTGCGGGATCTGCAGCACGGGCACTGAACCGCGCGCCGCGAAACACCCGCGGAAACACCCGCATAAAACCAGCCGAGTATGCTCGGCACAGCACCGCCGGGCGCCTGCGCGAACCTGTCCGCACGCCCCGTCCCGCCGCCTCTCCTCAGTATTAGCCCTATTACCGCGCGCCTTTTTGCTATGCCGAAATGCGCATGCGGAGCGCTTCGATCAGTCAAGACGGGCCCATATTGGCTTCCTAAGATTTGCGCCATGTGACCGCCTCGGCTTCCAGGACGTAGGCGCGACGCGGCCGCATCCATTCTTCAAAGTCGACAACCGAGATTGCCAAGGAAGACAACCATGAGCCTTCGCAAGACGATCCAACCCCACGCTGTTGCCGCCCTCGCCTTCAGTACGCTGCTCGCCGCCGCGCCGCCCGCGGCCCGCGCCGATGACGCGACGATCAAGATCGGCTATGCCGCTCCGCTCACCGGCGCCAACGCCGGCTACGGCAAGGACTTGCAGGACGGCGTGCAGCTCGCGCTCGAAGACGCCAAAGCGCAGAAGATCCTCATCAACGGAAAGGCGCCCACCTTCGAGCTCATCGCCGAGGACGACCAGGCCGACCCGCGCGCGGGCGTGCAGGCGGCGCAGAAGCTCGTCGACCAGAACGTGGCGGTGGTGGTCGGCCACTTCAATTCGGGCACGACGCTGCCCGCCTCGCCGATCTACGACAAAGCCGGCATCCCGATGATCGACCCGGCCGCGACCAACCCGACGATCAGCAGCCGCGGCCTGCCGAACGTCTTCATGGTGATCTCGAACGACGCGCAGAACGCGGGCAACGCGGGCGCCTACGCGGTGGACGTGACCAAGGCCAAGCGCATCGCGATCATGGACGACCGCACCGCCTTCGGCCAGGGCGAGGCCGACGAGTTCGAGAAGGCCGTGAAGGCGCATGGCGGCACGATCGTCACGCGCGAATACACCAACAACCAGGCGGTCGACTTCAGCACGCAGCTCACCAAGATCAAGGCGGCGAACGCCGACCTGATCTTCTTCGGCGGCCTCGACACGCAGGCCGCGGGCGTCGTGAAGCAGATGAAGAAGCTCGGCATGAGCGCGCAGTTCCTGGGCGGCGGCGGCGTGAAGGACGCCGAGTTCATCAAGCTCGCGGGCGATGCGGGCAACGGCGCGATGGCGTGGGAGTACGGGCGTCCGCTCGAGGATCTGCCGCAGGGCAAGACCTTCGCGGAGCGCTTCAAGAAGCGCTTCGGCGTCGACGTGCTCTCGTACGCGCAGTTCGGCTACGATGCGGCGTGGGCCGCGATCAAGGCAATGCAGGCCGCGAACTCGACCTCGCCTGACGCGTACCGGCCGTACTTGAAGAAGATCGACTTCGAAGGCATCACGGGGCACATCTCGTTCAATGCCGACGGCTCGTTGAAGAGCGGTCTGTCGACGCTCTATCAGGTGAAGAACGGCCAATGGGTTACGATCGTGACGAAAAGCGCGACTTGACTTGTGCAGTGCTGGATCGAGCGCCAGCATCGATGCACGCACGGCGCCTTCGGGCGCCGTGTCTATTTCTATCGACGGGGTCTCCATGAGTTCGAAGGTAGTGATTGTGGGCGGCGGCGTGATCGGCAGTTCGATCGCGTACTTTCTGCGCGCGGCCGACGCGACGGTCGACGTGACCGTGATCGAGCGCGATCCGACCTATGCGCGCGCGTCGTCGGCGCTGTCAGCGGCGTCGATCCGGCAGCAGTTCTCGACGGCGCTGTCGGTGCAGATGTCGCTCTTCGGCATCGAGTTCCTGCGCTCGATCGGCGAACGGCTCGCGATCGGCGGCGATAGGCCGTCGATCGAGCTGCACGAAGGCGGTTATCTCTTTCTCGCGACCGCGGCCGGCGAGTCGATCCTGCGCGAGAACCATGCGCTGCAGACCTCGCTCGGCGCGCAGATCCGCTACTTGCCGCATGACGAATTGCGAGCGGCGTTCCCCTGGCTCAATACCGAGGATCTCGTCGCGGGCACCTATGGCGTCTCCGGCGAAGGCTGGTTCGACGGCTACGGGCTCGTGCAGGGCCTGCGCAAGAAGGCGCAGGCGCTCGGCGCGCGCTATGTGGCGGCCGAAGTCACGGGCGTGCGGCGCGACGGCCGGCGCGTGCAGCAAGTGTCGACCGCGCAGGGGCAGACGTTCGATTGCGACGTGCTCGTCGACGCTGCGGGACCGTGGGCGCGCCGCATCGCGCAGATGGCCGGCATCGACTTGCCCGTATACGCGCGCCGCCGCAGCATCTTCAACGTGAGCTCGCCCGCGCAGCTCGACAAGTGTCCGCTCGTGATCGATCCGAGCGGCGTCTATTTTCGGCCTGAGGGGAAGACCTTTTTGTGCGGCACCTCCCCTTCCGCCGATCACGACCCCGACGATTTGCCGCTCGACGAGGTTGATTACGCGATCTTCGACGATGTGATCTGGCCCGCGCTCGCGCATCGCGTGCCGCAATTCGAGGCGCTGCGGATACAGAATGCGTGGTCCGGGTACTACGAGTACAACGTGTTCGATCAGAACGCGATCATCGGCTATCACCCCGATGTCGATAATTGCGTGTTTGCGAACGGGTTTTCCGGGCATGGGCTGCAGCAAGGGCCGGCGACGGGGCGTGGGGTTGCCGAGTTGATCCTGCACGGGAAGTTCGTGACGCTCGATCTTGGCGGGCTCGGGTTCGAGCGCGTGTTGCAGGGGCGGCCGATGGTGGAGAAAAACGTGGTTTGAGGCGAGCTATCACCTCGCGCCCGGCTCGCTTGCTTGAACGACGACCTGCGCAAGCGCATCCCGTTCGATCTTCACGAGCGTCGAGCGCGTTGCATCGAACTCCTGCGGCGAGCACACCTGCTTGTCAAAGCGCGCACGCAGACGGCGCGTGACCTGCACGACGCGCGTCGCCGAATCGAACACGTAGTGCGATGCGTAGTCGTAGAAGCGGTCCTCCACGGCAAGATCGTCCGGCAAGCCCACCATCCGCACGTTCGGCGGCAACACGATCTGCCCCGTCTCGTCGAACTCGCCGCCGATGCACACATACGGCTGCGTGCGCACCGGTTCGGCAAGCCAGCCCTGCACCTGCGTCGCGATCCCGCCTGACAGGCTCGACAGCGCCGGCACCGCCGTCATCCCCGTCGGCCACGCGACATGCTCCAGCGCCCCCGTCATCGATACCGCGAACGGCCCGTATGTCACGGCAACGTCGTCCGTGACGAGCCGCGCCGTGCCCTGCAGGCCCGTCAGCTTCAAGCGGTCGAAGGCGATCTGCTGCACGCGCTCGACCGTCGCGCGGCGGAACATGTTGCGCTCCAGCTCGGCGGTCCAGCCGGAATCCTCGACACGGTACGCATAGTGCGCGTCGCCGCTTGTCGCAATGTCGATCTGCAAGCGCGCCGTGCGGCCGCGCGGCTCGGCAGCTGAGGTGCGCACGAGCACGCCGTCGTCGACCAAAAGCGCCGGACGGTCCATCAAAATCGGCGGCAGGTAGCCGAACTCGGTGCCGCCCGCGGTCGTATCGGCGAACACCTGCAGATCGGGCAGCCATAAGATCACGTGATTGATCGCCGTCGCCCCGTAGCCAGGCACCGAAGGCAGCGTATAGACCGGCCCGAGCCCGATCAGCGCCGGCTCGCTGCGCACGCCCACCGCCGCCAGCAGCGCGCCGAACAGCGCCACGTGGTCCTTGCAGTCGCCGTAGCGATTGCGCAGGATGTCGCTGACTCGATGCGGCATCGTCGCCGTTTCGCCGAGAAAAAGCGCCACGTAGCGCACGTTCGCGCGCATCCAGTCGTAGATCACGCGCGCCTTCGTGCGCGCATCGGGCGCGTTCGCGGTGAGCGCCTGCGCAAAGCGCACGACGGCGGGATCGCTCGCGCTCGGGTCTGCCGCGCCCGCGCGGTAGCGCGCGGCGAATGCGGCGAAGTCGGGCACGGTCGAAACCATTAGCCGGTCGCCGTAATCGGCATACCCCACCGCCCCGTTCTCGATCGTTGCGTACGGCCCGTGACGGTAGTCGAACTCGTAGCGCGTGCGCCCGTTCTCCGTCACCGGGGGCAGCGCGACGTAGCCGCGCGCATCCGCGTAGAGCGGCATGTCGGCGGGCAGGTCGAAGATCAGCTTTTGCTCGTCGACGGGATCGCGCGACGGCTCGGCGTAGTACTCGAACATGCCCGCCTGCAACGGCTTCACGCGCGCCTTCGCAAACGCAAGACGCACACGCCAGCCCGACTCGACGCCCGGAAAGATCACCGTGCGCAACACGCCGTCCTCGAAGGTCGGCGCGCCCGCCGAGCGCGGCTCCTGCACGTCGCGGATCGCCTCCTTCCCGACCGGATGCGCACGGCCTTCCGGATCGATCGATTCGGCAGCAAGCAGTTCGACCTTCTCGGTGTCCTTGTTGAACCAGACGTAGCGCTGGGCGACGTCGTCGACGCCGGCTGTCGTGTTGGCGCGCAGGATCGAGTCGTCGTGCTCCTTGACCGAGCCGTCGTGCTGGATCACGAAAACGTGCACGTCCGATTCGACCGTCGACGGCGCGGCATTGCCCGAAGCATCGGCGGTTTGCGCGAACGCGCCCGTGCAGCACACGAACACACCCGTGCAGGCCGCGCCGCGCAACGAGGTCATGAGGAACGCACGAGACAGGACGGGAACGCGCATCGTTAACGTTGCATGCGCAACCGATACGCACGCGGGCTCGCGCCGAACTCCGCGCGAAACGCGTGATTGAAATTCGATACGTCGTTGAAGCCGCACTCGAGCGCGATGTCGACGATTTTCGCGGGCTCGCCGGCGAGCCGCTGCGCGGCATTGCGCAACCGCGCGCGCAGCAGGTATTGGTGCGGCGTGACGCCGGTCGCGCGCTCGAACGTGCGCAGGAAGTGATAGGGGCTCAGGCCCGCGTGCTGCGCAAGACGCTCGACGCTCAAGCCGTCGTCGGGCGCGCTGTCGATGAGGCGCAGCACCGGTGCGATGCGCGCCAGCGCCGGCTCGGGCACGGCGCGCGCATCCTGGGCCGGCATGCCGGCGGCGAGCCGCAGCGCGCGTCCCGCCAGCGCCAGCGCAAGCTCGTCCCAAGCCATACCCGCAGGAGAAACCACGCCCGCGCACGCTGCCGCGACGAGCGGTGCGAGCGCACGCAGCGGCGGAATACGCACGGTCCCGAAGCGGGCGTCACGGCTGCGGATGCCCGCGTCCGCGGCGATCGCTTCGAAGCGATCCGGTGCATAGTGAAAGGCAACGCAGCGGTCACCCACATGATGCCGATGACCGCATTCGAAGCAAGCGCCCTCATTGCCGAGCAGGACCGCACCCGGCGTCATCAACTCGGCGCCGGCGTCCGAGCGGTACTCGAACGCGCCCCCGATCACCATCGCGATCGAAACGCTCTCGTGACGCTCTTCGAACGGCCGGTCGAACGGGCCGTTCGTGCACAGCACGTCGGCGGCGGACCAGCCCGCGCCGCGCGCCAGCGCGCGCGGCGTCACCCTGCCCTCGACGCCCTCCGCCTCGCGCCGCGCAAGCGCATGCTCCAGATCGACCGCAATTTTCCCCAAGATTCGCCTCGCATCCGTGCCTACGATCCGTTGTAGCACACACATCGGCCGCGCGCCGATGACGGCGTTTCGCCCGCGCCCTCCCCCTCATGGAGAACCGCTCATGAATCTCGACAACCACGGCTTGCCGCAAGCTTTCCTCACGGCGCTGGGCACACCTTCCCGCAGCGCCGAAATCGACGCCGCCGACGATCTCTACGGCTGGCTCGTCGGCAGCTGGAAGCTCGAAGTCCTGCACTATCGCGGCGAAGTCCCCGCCGCGCCACTGACGGGCGAAGCCCACTTCGGCTGGGTGCTCGAAGGCCGCGCGATCCAGGACGTCTGGATCATGCCCGCGCGCGGCGCGCGCACCGCCCCGCCCGATCCGGCCTGGAACATGTACGGCACGACGCAGCGCGTCTGGGACGCGGCGCTGCGCGCCTGGCGCATCGCCTGGACCAACCCCGTGAACGGCCATCGCGAGGAACAGACCGGCCGGCGCGAGGGCCGCGACATCGTGCAGCTCGGCACGCGGGCCAATGGCGCCGCGACGCGCTGGCGCTTCACCGAGATCACACCCGATTCGTTCCACTGGATCGGCGACGCGCGCGACGTCGGCGCCCCGACGTGGCGGCTCGAAGGCGAGTTCCTCGCGACGCGCATGAAAACCTGAACGCGACGTGCCTCAATGCTGCCGCAGCTCCGCCCCTTCGTCATGCGAGAGCCGCACGAAGAACAGCAGCGAACAGAGCGTCAGCGCACCGACCACGACGAACGCAGGCGAGAAGTCGGCCGCCACCAGATGCGCCGCGCTGCCGCCGTGCAGATGCGCGGTCAACGCGACCAGCGACGCGCCGAACGCGACGCCCAGGCTCACCGAGAGCTGCTGCATCATGCTCGAGAGCGCGGTGGCGCGGCTCATCTTCGGCTTGGGCATGTCGGAGTAGCCGAGCGTGTTGAGCGTCACCATCGCGAGCGAATTGAACAGACCGCCGAACAGCAGCACGGCGAAGATCAGCAGATGCGGCGTGGTCGGCCGGAAGAGGCCATAGCTCGCGTAGAACAGGCTCGTCACCAGGGTCGCGCCGAGCAGCAGCGTGCGAAAGCCGATGCGGCGGATCGCCGTGGTCATCACGGTGCGCACGCTGAGCGAGCCGACCGCCGTCGCCACGGAAAGCGAACCCGATTGCAGCGGCGACAACCCGAAGCCGAGCTGCAGCATCAGCGGCATCAGGAACGGCGAAGCGCCGATCGCGATGCGCAGCGGCATGCCGCCTAGCACCGCGGTCCGGTACGCCTTGTAGCGCAGGATGGCGAGGTCGATGACCGTGCCGTCGCGGGCGCGGCTGTAGAGCCAATAGGAAGCGAGCGAAAGCGCGCCCGTGCCGATGAAAGCCGCTGTCGCCGCGTGCGGCACGAGCCCCCGGCCGACCGTGTCGAGCCCGCCGACCATGCCGACGAGGCCGGTCGACATGAGCAGGAAGCCGGCCAGATCGAAGCGCTCGATCACAGGCTCGAACTCGCCGTCGATGAAGATCGACGCGAGCGTCACGCCGAGCACGCCGAACGGCACGTTCAGGAGGAAGATCCAGCGCCACGACGCGATCGTCACGATCAATCCGCCGAACAGCGGCCCGGCGAGCCGCCCGAACGCGCCCGGCACGGTGAACCAGACCATCGCCGCGACCATCCGCGCGCTCGGCACGCTGCGCAACAGGATCAAGCGCCCGACCGGCACCATCATCGCGCCGCCCATGCCTTGCAGCACCCGGAACAGCACGAGCTCCGGCAGCGACTGCGCAAGCCCGCAGAGCGCCGAGCCCAGCGAGAAGCAAACGATCGCGCCGCAGAACACGCGGCGCGGGCCGAAGCGGTCAGCGAGCCAGCCGCTCGCGGGCAGGAACACGGCGAGGCTCAGCAGATAGGAGGTGATGGCGAGGTTCAGGTGCAGCGCTTCCACGTCGAGCGAACGCGCGATGGACGGCAGCGCCGTCGCCATGATCGACGTGTCGAGGTTTTGCAGGAACAGCGGGCACGCAACGATGAGCGGAATCAGTCGGGAGCGATCGGTCATGCGCTCCCTTTTACCTCAAAACATCAGATGCGGTGCGCCGGGCGCGCGTTGTGCTTACGGTGGACTTTCATGCGGGTCGCGCATCCCGTGCGCTGCCGGTCGATCACGCGTCGCGCGCTACTCCGGCCCCCCCTCCGGCCCGCGCTCGGCCGCATCGAGCCGCGCGAGGAGCGCATGCAGCTTCTCGACGTGGCGCCTGAGCAGGTCGTGATGCTTCTCGATCTGCTCGATGCGCCCGGCGAGATCGGCTGCGACGCGCGGGTCCAGCTCGCTTGCGGCGTCCATCACGTCCTCGATTTTTGCGCGCAGCACGGCCAGCTCCGCGGGCGGATGACCGAGATGCCACTCGAGCCGCCGTACTTCCTGGATGGCGAGATCGCGGACCTTGCGGAAATGCGCGCGGCGCCGGTTCTGCTCGGCCTCGTCGCTGGCGGCCGCCTCGGCCGCGCGCCGGGCGGCTTCGCTGCGCCCGATGATGTCGCCGCTCGACTTGAGCACGGCCCGCTTGCGCACGGGGTGCACGGTGCCGCGGAACTTGGCGAACGGGGTTTCGGTATCGATCGCAGCGCGCGTGCTCCCGGGGATCTCGTCCGCTTCGTGCACCGTGTCCATCCAGTGCGCGGGCAGGCCGGTCACTGTTTCGACGCCGCGCACGAACTCCTCGCTGAATTCGCGCTGGCCGGCGAGGATCAGTTTCAGCAAGCTGGCTGAAAGGGACATCATCCGCGCGAGGCGCGTGTCCGCGCCGATTGCTTCGGTCAGAACGACGAGGTTCTCGCGCCAGATGGGCAGCATGGCGTCGTAGGAGTCTTCCATTGCCGAATCGTCCATCGCTTCGTTGCCTCCGAGGTGGGGTCGACGCGGCACGCGCTAAGGCGTGGCGCGCGTATTCGGAAATGCTTTGGTGGAAAGCGTAGCCGCTGCGCTGTGGAGCGGGCAAGGCGGGAAATTGAAAGTATCCGTTACCGGGAACGGTTTTTGGCCTTTGGCGAGCAAGTTGCGCGCCCGATCGGCGCAAGCACTATGTAAATAACTCCGTCGCGATATCGCATCCTGCCGTATCGTCAGACGAACGAGAGCTACAATCGCACGCGCCGGATCGCTTTGCCGTTCGACCCGGCCATAGCTTGTAGTGAGCGCACAAAAAATGGAACGCCAAATGCCGCAAGCCACCCACGTTCAAGCTGCAGAGCGACTCAACGATGCCGTCCGCCCCACGACGACGGCGAGCAAGCAGGCGGAGACCTTGGTCGGCAACCGCGAAGCCGCGGCATCGCACCGCCAACTCGCCGCCCTCATCGAACAAAGCCCACGCATGGTGGCGCAGCGCGCGCAAGTGGCAATGATTCGCGGGGAAGCTGTGCAACGGCAGGAGCGGGAGGAACAGGCGTCGTCGCTGCAAGGCGCGTCAGGAGAAGCCGTCTCCGATACCCCTTTGCAAGCGAAGGCCGAGCATGCCCCCAATCGAACCGGCATGCCGGACTCGTTGAAAGCGGGTATCGAGCATCTGTCCGGCCTGTCGATGGATCACGTCAAGGTGCATTACAACTCACGGCAGCCTGCGCAACTCAACGCGGCTGCGTATGCGATGGGCAGCGATATCCACGTCGCCCCGGGTGAGGAGCGTCATCTTCCGCACGAAGCCTGGCATGTGGTGCAACAGGCGCGAGGGCTCGTGAAGCCGACGATGCAGGCGAGAGGCGTGCGGATCAACGACAACGAATCGCTGGAACGGGAAGCCGATGTCATGGGCGCGCGGGCGCTCCAGTTGAAGTCCGCTCCAGCGACTGCGCAGACTGACGCAGTCGGAACCGGAACGACTTCGCCCACCGCCAACGTGGTGCAGGCCAAGCAGTTTTATGAGGACAACCAGCATTCGGGACAGGACGCCGGCTTCTACAACCATCAGTTAGCCGCACTGAATGCGGCGATGAAGGCCGCCGTTACCGCCTTGCCGGACAATGCGAATACCGCGGCAGCCCAGACAGCCATGCAAGCGGTCTTCGGCGGCCACCCCGCTGTCCCGGCAGGCCATGTGCTCAACTTCACGGGCAGTGCAGTATTTCTGGACACGGCCGCGGGTGCCCACGTGGATCGCCTCGGGACGCTGGCGGACGATCAGAATCAGCAAATGTACCTCCCGGTGCCGGCGGCCGCCGGTGATGTGAATACACTCTGGGTGAATAAAAGCACGGGAGCTGAGTATGTGAGGGATGCCAACGGTCTCTTCACGCCGCGTTTCCAGTCAAGGAGCATCACGGTGGCCGACCGCCAGCGCGTGAATGGGCGAAACTCGATTCAGGGCGCGAACCCGGGAAGCCACGCGACGCCGCTGCAGCACGTTGGCGGCGCACCTTCACCCTATATCTCGATGACCGCCGGACTGG
The DNA here is from genome assembly GCF_005144415.1 of Trinickia terrae. GTDB lineage: Bacteria > Pseudomonadota > Gammaproteobacteria > Burkholderiales > Burkholderiaceae > Trinickia_A > Trinickia_A terrae. The sequence goes on from NZ_SWJE01000010.1 coordinate 207,058, forward strand.
CCGATGTGACCAATGCCCAGGGTGCATTGTTCAATGCGAACAGCAACGGAAGAGTCCATGCGGACATGCTGCAAGTCCCAGCCGCCGATATCGTGGACTTGCATGCAACGGCGGGCGCCACGCTAGAACTGGGGAACCGCATGGCCGTCAATATCCGCAACAACTTTCCGGCTATATGGGATGCCGCACACACGGAAGTCGCTGCGATCCATGCCGCGCAGCCTGGTCAAGCCGCCGCCGCACATGCTGCGGCTGGTGCGCATCGGCCGGCCACGATGAATGCCGGCCAAACCCAGCAATGGCAACAAATTCTCGATGCGGTACGGACCAAGGAAGTGCTCGTGCATGGCAATGTCCCCTTCGATGCGATAACGAGCTTCGGCAATGCGAACGGCCATGCATTGTCCGCGGCAACCAATACCGCGATCGCGGCCAACCTTGTCAGGTCGCAGGGAAGAAGCGCGGCAGCGGCTGCAACGTTAGGCACGCATCAACAGGCCGCGGCGATCGGACCGCAATTGAAGCACGCGTTGCTTGCGCGTAAAGCTCATGCGACACGGAGCTTCAAGGTTGCCGCGCGGGCCGCAGTCGCAGCGCTTCCCGCGGGGAACAGGGCTGCGCGCTATAACCAGTTCCATAATTCCATGAGCAATGCCATTGCCGACCTCGACGCTCTGGCCCATCTGTTCCAACAGAGGATAAGCGGCGGCGTCTACGGCGCCGACGCCGCAGGTATCGCAGCAGGCGTGGCTGCATTCATTGCGCAAGCGAATGCCGACATTACGGCAACCGTGAACGGGACTTGAGAACGTAGCTGCCGCGCCGCGAGCAAGGCGCGGCCGGCGTGATGCAGGGCGAGCAAGTTACGCTCCCTGGCGAGGCACCGAGGGTGTGAATCGGCCGCGGCTTCATGGAACGAGCGAATCGGCGCCATCGCGCTGCGGCTCATCGCTACGCTGAGCGGGCCAACGATACAGCGCGACGGCGCCGCGCAACCCTGGTCCCTTGCGCGCCGCGACGACTTGCCTGCCTCGAAACCAAAAAGCGAGCGACACCACGGGCGTGCCGGGCCTGAGCGTCGTGTCGAGAAAGCTGGCGAGCTTCGGCATCGGCTTGATCATCAGATAGCAGGCGATGGCGTCCGCGTCGCGGATATCGCAATCGAAAAAGCTGCCTCTTTGCAGACGCACGTTGGGCAGATTCCGGGTTCGCAGGCGGGCGATCCAATACGGAAAGGGAGAGATCTCAATGCCGCGAATCTGCGCCTCGGGAAACGCGCGAGCCAGGGCACTCACCAGCATTCCCCAACCGCAACCGAGGTCGTACAGGATTGCGTGCTCAGGCAGCCCTGCCTGTTTCAGCAACGCAATCACGTCGCTCGCTTCCGCCGAACTCGACGACATCGGCACGACCCCCGTGATGAAGTAGAACGCCAGCACAGAAATGGCGACGATTGCGGTAATCGCCAATACGAGCGTCGCGAAGATGTTAAGCATTGAATGCATTTACGCTCGCCTCATTCGATAGCCAATATGCGTCCATGTCGTGAGCTTTATCTCGACGCAGGCCTCGCTGTCGCCGCCGAACCCGGCAAGCGTGCGATCACGACGAGCCCGCCCCCCTCTCGCGGCACAGCGCGAATATCGCCGCCATGCAGCTCCAACGCGCGCCGTGCGATGGCCAGCCCCAACCCAGTACCAGGCACCGCGCGCATCACGCCATCGCGCTCGTGAGACTCAAAACGGCGAAACGGCTCGAAGATCTCTTCGCACGACTCCGCCGGCACGCCCGGCCCCCTGTCGCTCACGCTGACTTCGAGCCACCCTGCTCCGTCGTCCGGCGTCGGCAATGTGCGCGCACGAACCTCCACGGTGGTGTCGGGAGCGGTGTACTTCACCGCATTGCGCACGACGTTTTCGAAAGCGCGATAAAGCGGCTCCCCGGCGACTTCCGCCACAAAGCTATCCAGCGCGTCCAAGGTCACGACACAACCGCGCGCCTGCGCCTCGAACGCAGCATCCTGCACGATATCGGCCAGCAGCTCAACGACATCCACCCGCTCCCGCGCCGGGTTCATCGCGCCCGCCTCCAGCTTGTGCAGCGTCAGCAGCTCTTCGATGAACTGATCCAGCCGCTCCGTTTCCCGCGAGATGCGCTCGGCCATCGCCGCCGCCGACTGGGGATCCTGCTGCATGAGCCCGATCGCCGCCTGGATGCGCGCCAACGGCGAGCGCAGCTCGTGCGACACGTCATGAAAGAGCTGGCGCTGCTGCATCGCCGCCTGCTGGAGACGCGCCGCCATTTCATCGAACTCTTGCGCCAGATACGCGAATTCGTCGCGGCGTGAACCGAGCGCGGGCAGGACGCGCACGTCGAAGCGCGCCAGCGCCGCGTCGCGCAGCGCCTGGCTGAGATGCCGTACGGGCTTGGAGATATGCCACGCGATCCCGAACGCGATGGGCACGCTCACGGTGGCGCCCGCCAGCAGCGGAATAAGAAAAATCCAACGCGGAGTATCGGGTGGCTGAACCCCGCTGACATGCATGTAGAAGCCCGCGCATAGGAATGCAGCCACCATGGCGAGCCAGCCCATGAAGAAAATTCGCCAGAACATCCGCCCAAGCCGGAATTGCATGGTTCAGTCCGTCTTCAATCTGTGAGGAGCTGATAGCCCATGCCGCGCACGCTGACGATCCACGGCTGCCCGTCGGGACGTTGGCCGAGCTTCTGCCGGATGCTGCTGATGTGCACGTCGATGCGACGGTCGAAGCGCGCGAGCGGCCGGCCGAAAGCCTGCTGCGAGATCTCCTCCTTGCTGACGAGCCGGCCGGCGTGCCGCGCCAGGATTTCGACGAGGCTGAACTCCGTGCCGGTCAATTCGAGCGGCGTGCCCTGCCAGGTGGCTCGGCGGCTGGAAGTCCACAGCACGAGCTGTCCCGCGTGGACCGGACCGCCGGCGCCCGCTGCTCCCGTGCCGGGCGCGCGCCGCAGGATGGCCCGCAGCCGCGCGACGAGCTCGCCGGGCGTGCAAGGCTTCGGGACATAGTCGTCGGCGCCGAGGTTGAGGCCGGAGATGCGGTCGATGTCGTCGCCGCGCGCCGTCAGCATCAGCACGGGCACGTGGCTCGCCGCGCGGATGCGGCGCAGCGCCTCGATGCCCGAGAGGCGCGGCATCATCACGTCGAGCACCACGATCGCGAAGCGCCCGGACAGCGCGCGGGTCACGCCCGCCTCGCCGTCGTGCGCGACCTCGGCGGCAAAGCCTTCGTGAGCGAGGTATTGCACGAGCATGCCGGTCAGTTCGGCGTCGTCGTCGACCAGCAGCACCGGCGTCATCGAGGATCGATCGAGATTCATCATGAAAGCAGTATGGCGCAGCCGGTATCGCCCGAGAAAGCCTTTCGCGCCGAATTTTACGCAACTTAACCTGACCATACCGCGCTGAATCAAGCGCTCCGGACAATAGCGCTCATCGGCCCGACAGGGGCCAGGGAGCGTGCATTGAACCGAATGGAGCAGCAGCAGGAGCAACATCACCGGCGCCGCCGCGCATGGCTTGCCGCGATCGCGAGCAGCTGCCTTGCGCTATGCGCCTGCGCATTGCAGCCGCCTTATCAGGCGCCGAAGGTGGTCGAGGCCACCGGCTGGCAAGCCGAGCTGCCGCACGGCGGCAGCGTGGAAAACCTCGTCGACTGGTGGCGCCGCTTCGACGACCCGGCCGTCGCGGAGCTGATCCGCACGGCCGAGGCCGACAGCCCGTCGCTCGCGAAGGCCGTCGCCCGCATCGACGACGCGCGCGCCACGCTGACCTCCGACAGCTCCGGGGCCTGGCCGTCGTTGACCGGCAGCGGGTCGGTCACGCGGGCGAAGTCCTCCGTGTCTTTCGGCAACGAAGTCTTCACGAGCGAGACGACCACGCGCAGCGGCGAGCTCGACGCCTCCTGGGAGCTCGACCTGTTCGGCAAGGTGCGCTCGGCCCGCCAATCGTCGCAGGCGCAGCTGCAAGCGCGCATCGACGACTGGCACGACGCGCGCGTTTCGCTCGCCGCCGAGGTCGCCGACGATTACGTGCAGTACCGCGCATGCCGTCAGCTCGTCAGCGCCGATGAGGAATCGGCGGCGTCGTACGCGCACACGGAAAAGGCCACGCTCGCGGCGGTCGACGCCGGCATGACGCCCGCCTCCGACGGCTACCTCGCGCAAGCCAACACGGCCAGCGCCAACGCGTCGGCCACGCAGCAGCGCGTGACCTGCGAAGAATTGATCAAGTCGCTGGTGGAGCTCACAGGCGCGAGCGAAGCGGCGCTGCGCGCCATCGTCGATCGGCCGCAAGCGCCCGCCCTGCCCCAGCCCGAGGGATTTCGCGTGCAGTCCGCTCCTGCCGATCTCGTGCGCCAGCGGCCCGATCTGGCGTCGTCCGAGCGCGCGCTGGCCGCGGCCTATGCCTCCATCGGAAAGGCCCGCGCCGACCGTTTCCCGAGCCTGTCGCTGTCCGGCTCGATCGGCCTCTCGGCCAGCAACCTGACCACGCCGATGTCGACGTGGTCGTTCGGGCCGAGCCTGTCGGTCCCGCTGTTCGACGCGGGCAAGCGCAAGGCCGCCGTGGATTCCGCGCAGGCGAGCTATGACGAGCAGTTGGCCTCCTATCGCAGCTCGGTGCGCACCGCGGTCAAGGAGGTCGAGGTAGCGCTCGCCGATCTCGACGGCGCCGCGCGCCGCAGCGACGATGCACGCCGTGCCGTCGAGCAATACCGCCGTTACGACAGCGCGATGGAAACCAACTGGCGCACGGGCTTCGACACGCTGCTGACGCGGGAGCAGGCGCGCCGCTCGCTGACGAGCGCCGAGATCACCGACATCGAGCTGCAGCGCGACCGCGTGCGCAACTGGATCTCCCTCTACAAGGCCCTGGGCGGCGGCTGGCAAGGCAACGATGCCGTGCTGCCGGTTGCCGGCACCACGGCCACTACACCCGCCACCACGCAAGGAACCATACAGTGAAGCTGAGTCGTCCAAAGGCCGCCTTGGCAGCCTTCACCCTCATCGCCGCCGGAGCTGCCGCCTGGCGGTTCACGCCCGATTTCCGGGCCCATGCCGAGACGCAAGCGCCGCCCGCCGCACTGACCGTCAGCGTGATCGAGCCGCAGTACCGCCAATGGCCCGACACCATCGAGACCAACGGCAGCACGGCGGCCTGGCAGGAGGCGGTGATCGGCGCCGAGACCGGCAGCCTGCGCATCACCGAAGTGCTGGCCGACGTCGGCAGCGAGGTCAAGCGCGGCCAGCTGCTCGCGCGGCTCGCCGATGCCACGGCAACTGCGGACCTGCGCAAGCAGGAAGCCGCCGTCGCGCAGGCGCGCGCCAACCTCGAGCAGGCCGAGGCCGACCTGAAACGTTCCAGGCAGGCGGCCGACAGCGGCGCCCTGTCCGCGCAGAAGCTCGACGAGTACCGCATCACGGCGACCGTCGACCGCGCCGCGCTGGCCTCCGCCCAGGCCGACCTGGAGAACAAGCGCATCGCCCTGTCGCAGACGCGCATCGTCGCGGTCGACGACGGCATCGTGTCGTCGCGCTCGGCCTTGCTCGGCAACGTGGTGAGCACGGGCACGGAACTGTTCCGGCTGATCCGCCAGGGACGGATCGAATGGCAGGCCGAGGTCGATGCGCAGCAATTGGCGCGCATTCACGCACAGCAGTCTGCGCGCGTGACGCTGCCGAACGGCAAGGTGCTCGACGGCAAAGTGCGATTGGTGTCGCCGACGCTGTCGACCAGCACCGGCCGCGCCCTCGTCTACGTCGCGCTGAACGGACACGGCGCCCAGCCCGGCATGTTCGCGAGCGGCGACATCGAATTAGGCGACGCGAAGGTACTGACGCTGCCCGAATCCGCACTCGTGCCCCGCGACGGCCGCACCGACGTCTACGTGCTCAATCGCGACGGCGCGACGGTCGAACGGCGCACCGTGGTCGCCGGACGCCATCGCGACGGACGCTGCGAAATCGTCTCTGGGCTCACGACGGACATGCGCGTCGTGGCGAGCGGCGGCGGCTTCCTGTCGGACGGCTCGCGCGTGAAGGTGGTGGAACAGCAGGCGCCCGCCTCCCTCGCCTCGGCAAACGGCGCGGCGCAAGGAGGCGGCCAATGAACGTCTCCTCCTGGTCGATTCGCAATCCCGTACCCGCGGTGCTCTGCTTCATCCTGCTGACCGTTTTCGGCCTGCTAGGCTTCCACAGGCTCCAGGTGCAGGATTTCCCGGAGATGGACCTGCCGGCCATCACCATCTCCGCATCGCTCGAAGGCGCGGCGCCATCGCAACTGGAAAACGAGGTGGCCCGCAAGATCGAGGACAAGCTGACCTCGCTGTCGCTGCTCGATCACATCTCGACGACGATCACCGACGGCGCGGTCAGCATCAGCGTCACCTTCAAGCTCGAAAAAGACCCGCAGGCCGCGTTGAGCGAGGTGCGCAACGCCGTGGACAGCGCGCGCGCCGACCTGCCCGCGGAGATGGCGGCCCCGACCGTGTCGAAAGTCGACTCGGCCGGCTCCGCGCTCGTCACCTACACGGCCGCTTCCACGTCGATGGACGAGCAGGACCTGTCCTGGTTCGTCGACAACGACCTCTCGAAGGCGCTGCTCTCCGTCAAGGGCGTCTCCAAGGTCGAGCGGATCGGCGGCATCGACCGCGAAGTGCTGATCGACCTGAACCCGGCAACGATGGCCGGGCTCGGCTTGACGGCGGAAACCGTCTCGACCCAGCTCCAGGCCATGCAGCGCGACCGCTCGGGCGGACAGGGCGACGTCGGCGGCCAGCGGCAGTCGGCGCGCACGCTGATTGGCGTGGGCACCGTACAAGACGTGGCGGCCTTGACGATCGCCACCGGCGACGGCCGCCGTGTGCGCCTCGACCAGATCGCCCGCGTCCATGACGGCGCCGCGGACCGCACGAGCTACGCCTATCTCGACGGCAGGCCCGTCATCGGCGTGCAGATCACACGCTCCAAGGGCAATTCGGACGTGACGGTGCTGCACGGCCTGAGCCGCACCGTGGCCGCGTTCGCCGCGGCGCATCCGCAGGTGGAGCTGACCGAAGCGAGCAACACCGTCACGCCCATCGAAGACAACTACGAAGGCTCGATGAGCATGCTGATCGAGGGCGCGCTGCTCGCCATCGCCGTGGTCTGGTGGTTCCTGCGCGACGGCCGGGCCACGCTGGTGTCGGCGGCGGCGCTGCCGCTGTCGATCATCCCGACGTTCGGCTTCATGTACCTCGCCGGGTATTCGCTGAACACCGTGACGCTGCTGGCCCTGTCGCTCGTGATCGGCATTCTCGTCGACGACGCGATCGTCGAGATCGAGAACATCGAGCGCCATCTGCGCATGGGCAAATCGCCCTTCCAGGCCGCGATGGAAGCCGCCGACGAGATCGGTCTCGCGGTGATCGCCACCACCTTCACGCTGGTCGCCGTGTTCCTGCCGACGGCGTTCATGGCGGGCATTCCGGGGCTCATCTTCCGGCAGTTCGGGGTGACCGCGTCGGTGGCCGTGCTGATCTCGCTCCTGGTCGCGCGCCTGCTCACGCCGATGATGGCCGCCTACCTGATGAAGGCGGCCAGCCACGTGGACCACGACGGCCCGCTGATGAAACGCTATTTGGGCTGGGTGCGCGCCTGCCTCGGCAAGCGCGGCCGCACCATGACGGCAGTCGGCCTGTTCCTGCTGGTCTCCCTCGCGGCGATCGGCGCGCTGAAGACCGGCTTCCTGCCGTCGCAGGACAAGTCGCAGACGCAGGTCAAGCTCGAGCTGGCGCCGGGCAGCACGCTCGAAGCGAGCCGCGCCACGGCCCTTCACGCCGACGCGCTGATCGGTCAATTGCCCGAGGTCAAAGGCGTCTTCGCCTCGGTCGGAAGCGCCGACGACAGCAGCGGCGGTCCGGTCGGCGGCGGCAGCAGCACGTCCGATGTGCGCACCTCGTCGCTGATCGTCGACCTGGTCCCGCGCAGCGGGCGCAGCCTGAAGCAATCGGCGGTGGAAGACGAGATTCGCGCGCAGCTGCGCGATCTGCCAGGCGTGCGCGTATCGGTGAACAACGGCGGCAACGGCGAAAAGCTGCAAATCACGCTGGCCGGCAGCGATACGGCCTCACTCGAAGCTTCGGCCGCCGAACTGGAAAAGCAGTTGCGCACGCTGCACGGCATCGGCAACGTCACGTCGAGTGCGGCGCTGCAACGCCCCGAAGTGCAGTTCCGCATCGACCCGGCGCGCGCCGCCGCCCTCGGCGTGACGGCCGAGGCCGCCGCCGACGCCGTGCGCATCGCCACCTACGGCGACTACTCGACGTCGTTGCCCAAGCTCAATCTTCCCGATCGGCAGATCGCCCTGCGCGTCCGTCTCGATCCCGCGCTGCGGCAGGACCTCAATGCCATCGGCCAGCTGCGCGTCGCGGGCACGCATGGCAGCGTGACGCTGGCCTCGGTGGGCACGCTCTCGATCGGCAGCGGACCGTCGCAGATCGACCGGATGGACCGCGACCGCAACATCACGCTGTCCGTCGAGCTCAACGGACGCACGCTCGGCGAAGTCAACCGCGAAGCACATCAGTTGCCGGCGCTTCAGCATCTGCCGTCGGGCGTGAAAGAGGTTCAGCAAGGCGAAGTGCAGAACATGGGTGAGCTGTTCAACAGCTTCGGCATCGCTATGGCGATCGGCATCTTCTGCGTGTACGCGGTGCTCGTGGTCCTGTTCCACGATTTCCTGCAGCCGGCCACGATCCTCTGCGCGCTGCCGCTGTCGATCGGCGGCGCGCTGTTCTCGCTGCTGGCCGCCCGCATGAGCTTTTCGATGCCGGCGCTGATCGGCCTCTTGATGCTGATGGGCATCGTGACCAAGAACTCGATCCTGCTCGTCGAGTACGCCGTCGTCGCCCGGCACGAACGCGGCCTGGGCCGGATGGAGGCGTTGATGGACGCCTGCCACAAGCGGGCCCGCCCGATCCTGATGACGACCATCGCCATGGGCGCCGGCATGCTGCCCAACGCGCTCGGCCTCGGGGCGGACCCGAGCTTCCGGCAGCCGATGGCGATCGTCGTGATCGGCGGCTTGCTCGCCTCCACGTTGCTGAGCCTGATCGTGATTCCGGTGATCTTCACCTACGTGGACGATCTGGAACGGTGGCTGCGCCGCCGCTTCGAGCACGTTGCCGGGGTACGCGAAGATGCGTTGGCGAAAGATACGGCGGCGCCATGAGAACCTTCCCGCACCTCATCGTGTGCCGCGAATGCGACACGGTCTACCGGCGCCCTCGCCTCGCACCCGGCGATACGTCGCGCTGCGAAACCTGCGAAGCCGCGCTGCATGGCGCGAGCCATCCGGACGTCGACGGGTGGCTCGCGCTGACGGCCGCCGCGGCCATCGTCTTCGCGATCGCCAACGTCTGTCCGTTGATCCGCATCGATCTGCACGGCCTGCACAGCGAAGCGACGCTCTGGCAGTCCGTCATGGCGCTCGCGCACGGCGCGGCCGCCCCCATCGCCGTACCGACCGCGCTGGCCGTCGTCGTCGTGCCCTTCCTGCAGATCGCGCTGCTCGCGTGGGTGCTCGCTTACGCGCGGGCAGGCCGTCAGGCGCCCGGGTTCGCCCCGGCGATGCGGCTGCTCGCCGCCTTGCAGCCGTGGAGCATGGTCGAGGTGGCGTTGCTCGGCGTCCTCGTATCGATCGTCAAGCTCTCGGGCTTTCTGAAGGTCGTGCCGGGCGTCGGCATCTGGGCCATGGCCGCGTCGATGGTGTTGATCACGCTGATCGCCCGCCGCGACGTCCAGCCGCTGTGGGACCTGACCGAGCGCGGTGCGCAAGCATGAATCCACGCCCCCGCGCCCATCAACTCGGCGTGCTCGGCTGCCATGCATGCGGCCTCGTCAGCGAAGCGCCGGCCGACGGTCACGACGATGCGCGGTGCCAGCGCTGCGGCGCGAGGCTGCAGCGCCGCCGGCCCGACAGCATCGCGCGCGCCTTCGCGTTCCTGCTGGCGGGAATCATCTTCTACATCCCCGCCAACACGATGCCGGTGATGTACACCGTCATGCTGAACCGCGGCAGCGACAACACCATCCTGCAAGGCGTCGTCGCGTTCTGGAAGCACGGCGCCTATGGGATCGCCCTGGTGATCTTCGTCGCCAGCGTGGCCGTGCCTTGCGCGAAATTCCTGATCCTCGGCCTGCTGATGGTCACGGCCCGGCGCGGCAGCCCCTGGGCGCGTCGCGAGCGCGCGCGGCTCCATCGCCTCGTCGAGCTGGCCGGCTACTGGTCGATGCTCGACGTGCTCGTGGTGGCGGTCGCCGCCGCGCTTGTCCAGTTCCGCGCCTTGGCTGTCGTGGAGCCGCGCCCCGGCATTCTCTTTTTCGGCGGCATGGTGATCCTGACCATGCTCTCGGCCATGCAATTCGATCCTCGCCTGACCTGGGACGGTAAAGACTGATGAGCGACACCCCCGAACAACAGCTTGAACCAGGCTTGCCCCCGGTGATCCGGCGCCGGCCGCGCGTGTCCCCGGTCTGGCTCGTGCCGGCGATTGCCGCGCTGATCGGACTGTCGCTGCTGCTCCACGCGTGGCTGTCGGCGGGGCCGACGATATCGATCGCGTTCCAGACCGCGACCGGCCTCGAAGCCGGCAAGACGCCGGTGAAGTACAAGGACGTGACGATCGGGACGGTGACGGCCATCGCCTTGAGCGAGGACGGCTCGCACGTGGTCGCGGACGTCGCGCTGAGCAAGAGCGCCGAGAGTGTCGCGCGCGACGATACGCGCTTCTGGGTCGTGCGTCCGCGCGTCGGGCTGGGCGGCGTGTCAGGCATCGACACGCTGCTCTCGGGCGCCTACATCGGCGTGGACAAGGGCAGCTCGCCGCACCCGGGCCGCGTCTTCACCGGGCTCGAATCGCCGCCGACCGTCATCAACGGCATGCCCGGCAAGAGCTTCCTGATCCACGCCGACGATCTCGGCTCGCTCGACATCGGCTCGCCGGTCTACTACCGCCGCATCCAGGTCGGCCGTGTTGCGTCGTACCGGCTCGACGCCGACGGCCGCGGCATCGACCTGCAGGTATTCGTCGATGCGCCCTACGACCGCTACGTCATGACCGGCACGCGCTTCTGGAACGCGAGCGGCGTCGACGTTTCGCTCGGCGCCGACGGGCTGAAGCTCAACACGCAATCGCTGGCCACGGTCATCGCGGGCGGCGTCGCGTTCGCCACGCCGTCCGGCGGCGGCCTGCAAGCCGCCCCCAGCCTGACCCGCTACGAGCTGGCAAGGGACGAGCAGACCGCGATGGCGCCGCCGGACGGTCCAGGCCAGCACATGCAGCTGCGCTTCGAGCAGTCCATGCGCGGTCTCGCGGTGGGCGCGCCGGTGGAATTCTCCGGGCTGAACATCGGCCGGGTGACGTCGCTGCATCTCGACTACGACGCCGGCAACCATCGTTTCCCGTCGATCGTCGACATCGTCGTGTATCCGGGCCGCCTCGGGAGCGTGCTGCAACGGCTGCCAAGGTACAGCGGCGATATCGACGAGCAGGGCGCCCAGCTCCTTGCCGGCCTGGTCCAGCACGGCCTGCGCGCCCAGGCGCGCGCGGGGAACCTGCTCACCGGCCAGCTCTACATCTCGCTCGACTTCGTGCCCAACGCGCCGGCGGTTGCCTTCGACGTCCATGCGCGCCCGCTGATGCTGCCCGCCGTCAGCGGAGGCTTCGACCACATGCAGGAGCAGATCGCCAGCATCGTCGCCAAGGTCGACAAGATGCCGCTCGATTCGATCGGCCGCCATCTCGACGCATCGTTGGCGGGTCTGGACGAGACGCTGAAGCAGGTCAACGGACAGGTTCTGCCGGCCGCCACTCAGACCTTGCAGCAGACGAACCAAACGCTCGGGACGGTGCAGAGCACCTTCGCTGCCGACTCGCCGTTGCAGCAAAACCTTCAGCAGTCGCTGCAGGAAGTGCAGCGCACCGCCGGTTCGCTGCGCACCGTCATCGACCTGCTCGGCCGTCATCCCGAAGCGCTGCTGCGCGGTATGCCGAGCGATGCGCAACCGGCCTCGAACACCGGCTCGGCACCAAAGGGAAACTGAGATGAAACAACCCCCACGCTCGCCTGCTTTGCATGGGGCGGCCCGGCGCGCCCTCTTCCGCGTTGGCCCGGCCGCGCTCTTGCTCGGCCTCGCCGCCTGCGCCTCCGAACCGGTCCACTACCACACGCTGCTGGCGCCATCGGCAGGCGCGGTGTCGCCGCAACAGCCCGTCGACTTCCTGATCGACGTCCTCCCCGTCGGCATCCCTGCCAGCCTCGACCAGACGCAGCAGATCGTGCGGCAAGGCACGAACGGCATGGCCGTGCTCGACGGCGAACGCTGGGCAAGCCCATTCGGCGAAGAAATGCGCGGCGCGCTGTCGGCCGAGCTGACGAGACGGCTCGGAACGCAGGACACAGCCGGCCTGCCGCCCCCCGGAAAGCCCCTGCTGAGAATCAAGGTCCAGGTTCGCCGCTTCGATACCTGGCCTGGGCAGCGCGTCCGGCTCGACGCCGACTGGAGCCTGGGCTTCGCCGCCGACACGGCAAACCGCCGGCTGTTATGCCACGGCGATTTCGACGAGCCCGCCGGCGGCAGCTACGCCGAAACGGTGACGGCGCAACAGCGCGCGGTCGCGGCGCTGGCCGCGCGGATCGATATCGACGCGCGCCGCTGGGCACGTTCGCGCAGCGTGGCCTGCTCCCAGGAAAGCAGCGAGCGTGAGGCGCAGCGTTGAGCGCCGGATCGCATGCGTGGACACGCCGAGACCCTCTATCCGGCCTGAAACCGGACTCGGCGCGCTATCGCGCCATCTCTTCCCAATCCCGCAATCGCCATTGAAACGATAGAAAGAGGCTTTGATGCACAGATCGCTGCTGTCCGCCCTGAAGCTCGCCGCCGTGGCCACTGTGGCCGCCGCCTCGTCGCTGCTGTTGACGGCCTACACGCCGCCGCCCCCCGTGACGCCCGACGACCCGCCACCGCCCGTGGTGCCCGTGCCTGTGCCTGTGCCGCCACCGCCCGTGGTGCCTGTGCCACCTCTCCCCGTGGTGCCTGTGCCGCTGCCGCTGCCGCTGCCGCTGCCGCCACCGCCGCCGCCGCCACCGCCACCGCCACCGCCACCGCCACCGCCACCGCCACCGCTGCCGCTGCCGCCACCGCCACCCGTGCTGCTCTTCCCAGCGCCGGTACTGCTCGCCCCGGCGCCGTACTAAAGCCAGGATCAATTTACGTTTGATGCGAGCGCCGCTGACACCGGAAGCGGCGCGAAGCAACTCTGGGCAAGCTATCTGTCGACGGCCTCGAACGTCCGCTCGCCCAACTTCTGCGCAACGTCCTCGATGCCCCGGAAAGGTACGCGGTAGTGGTACTCCAGCGACACCAGTTTTCCATCGGCCAATGCGTCGGCTTTGATCTCATCTTTCAGCACGAACGCGACCGGCGGCACGAGCAAGGAAACGACGAAAATAGCGGAGCGCTCTGCGAGGCCACGTTCCGTGTAGTCCTTGATCGTCAGCGTCACCTTCGTGTCACCTGCGATCGGCACGCCGGCTTTGGACGCTGCCGCAACGTAGCCCTTATGGATCGCCTCCGGAACGCTCGGGCGCACCTGACACTCCCCGCAATCGATCACTACCGAAATATCCGGCACGCTCTTCGGTTGAGCCCTCGAGGCCGTTGGGCCTTCCGTCGTGCATCCAGCCAGGAGCGAGCCGGCCGAAATCAGTCCCAGTGCTACAAGTCGCGTGAAGTCATTCATGATGTTGTCGTTGATGTGGGTGGTTGCCCGGCACTGATGCGCCATGCAGGTCGTTTGACACTGTGGATTCGGTAATGTGATCCCGCCTTGGTTGCCGCGCCAGTCACGCGAGAGACGATCTGCGACATCAAGCCGGTACGCGTCACGCACCGTCACATTTCGCGCGACGCCCGGCGCGCGTTGAACCCTAAACTCGCTTCATTCCCAACCACGGAGCAATGTCATGGCGTTACCTGGAGCGCGATCGGTCATCTGGCTGGCAATAGCGGTACATGCGGGCGCGTTCGCGCAGGTTCCCGTGAAGCCAGGGAAGTGGGAACTGACCAGCACCTTCAGGGGCCTGCCTTTCGGCGACTCCGCGAAGCCTGCCCGAACGGCGTGCATTTCAGCGGCAGAACTCGGCTCCATTCCCGAAAAAGCCCTGATGAGCGCTGCGCCCGCACCCGCTGACGATGGGTCCAGAGCCCCCCCAAAGTGTGCGTACTCCAACATTCGCCGCGAAGGCGCGCAGTCTTCATGGGCGCTGGCCTGTGAAGGTCCGACAATGTCCGGATCCGGCAACGCGACGGTTATGCCTGAAGCGGCGGACCTATCGGAGACATTCAAACTGGAAACGCCCTTCGGTTCGCACTCCATTCAACACATCGTGCTGGCACGTCGCCAGGGGGATTGCCTTTGAACACCGGCTTGCGCGTCTGATCGATTCGGCAACCGGCGATTTCATTAACACACGTCATAAACAACTGGCGACTGAATGCGACGAATCACTTCTCTATTCGCCGTACTCTTGATTTTTTGTACCTCGGGGTGCACCACTCAACCTTTTCTTTCTGGTCTGGTTGCGGGCACAGTGATTGGTGCTGGTGGAGTCGTCTGCATGTCGGCTTGCCGATAGTTTTCACTCACGCATCCGACATTTTCCTCATCCCCTAAGGAGAGGTGTTGTGTTAGCTGTTTTTTTCGTAGTCGCGCCGGTAGCGATTTTCGGTCTGTTCGGGATTGCAGCAAAGATCGACCCGAAGACCGGACATTGGCGAACGCGTCACAGGTCCGCGCGAAATCTGGCGACGTTCGATCCCGATCGCGTGCGATAGGAAATTCTCGCTCTGCACTACGCGGCGGACCATCAGTGCTTCTGTCTTGGGATGGATGCGTGATCCGCTTCAATCCATGCCGAACGGGGCAGGGAACGAATTGATCAGTTGAGCGACCAGCGTACCAAGCACTACGCCCAGTACCACTGCGCACAGCACTACCATTGCGAATGTGAGCGCCTGACGTACGATCCAACGTACCGGTGAAAAATCGCGCTGTTTGCTCATGCCGGCATCTTGGTTGCGACTGGCACGAAAACATAGCCATGTCCGCGTACGGTCTGGATATACCTGGGCACGGCCGGGTCCGGTTCCAATAGCCTGCGCAGGCGGACCATCGCGGCATCCACGGCTCGCAGGGAGACAGCGTCCTCGCGCAAGTGAGACACGGCCACTAGACGCTCCCGTGACACAGGGATGCCAGCATTCGTCGCCAACTCGGCAAGCATCGTGTATTCGATTGTGTTGAGAACGCGCACATTGTTGCTGCGGTACAGACTTCGCGCCGCCACATCGAAAACATATTCCCCAATCTGGATGGAAGCACTTGAATCAAGTGGCGCGCCCGGTGTGATGGTGGTTCGCCGCAGAACGGCCCGCACGCGGGCGAGCAGTTCCCGGTGCCCGTATGGTTTGCTCAAACAGTCATCCGCGCCCATTTCCAGCGCGACCACACGTTCGATTTCCTCGCTGTGCCCCACCAACAAGATAATCGGAACACGATCCCCCTCTGCCCGCAACTTGCGACAGGCGCCAAGTCCGGACATTATTGGCGACCCCACGTCGAGCACGATCAGGTCGGGACGCACCCGATGAACACGGCGAAGCATTTCAGCTGCAGTGGCCATGGGCGTGACAATGAGCTTTTCCCTTTCCAGGTAGCCGCAAAGCCTGTCCCTCACCGCGCCATCACCCTCCACAACGAAAAGGTGATAGGGACGCACGCCGTCCATGAATTCGATGTCTTTCATTGGTTCATCATGCGATCGAGACGAATAGTTCCGTTGTCACCGGCCGGAGCCGCTGGCAGTGCTCCCTTGCGTGAGACACCGCACGACGCCCTCCACTGCGTGATGGCCGATCCCTCTGGGTACCGAGCGAGCGACAGCTGGCACGAGGGCATGGCCGAGATGGCGCGGCGAGGAAGACCGCACAGCATCGGCGAGATTTTGAGCATCGTAGATGCACTCGCCGTCCATCGCGGTCAAGCAACGTTAAGCTGGGTAAAAACTCGGGCAGCCCAGCTGTGCGGACTATGGGTCGAGTCAGTCTCGTACGTCTCGAACTGCGGCGCTACGGGCTAAGGTTCGCGCGCTCGATGGGGCGCACGGGCAATGCCGTGAACTATGTCGACGATTTCGAGCAGTGGGTGCGCCGCCGGTTCGGGCGCAAGGCAGGCGTGGATGAAGTCGATTTGGCGAAGGATGCGGCGGGGCAATGAAGACGCTTCTTCAACGGATCGGGCACGGCTTCCTCCGCGAGAAGCTGGCCGTGCCCGAACGGTTGTCCGCAGTCGCGAGCGGCTTCGGATACTCGGCGGAAATCAGCTCGCTGCGACGCGTTCAAGCGCGGTCTTGACCAGCGTTTCAAGCAGCGGCTCGACTTTGGCGGCGAGCGCGTCGTCGTAGGCATACGGCATCCGCTCCTCCATATACGTGATCTGCGAGAGCTCCAACTGCAGCGCGTGGATGCCATTCTTGGGCACGCCATATTGGCGCGTGATATAGCCGCCCTTGAAGCGCCCGTTGGCGACCGCCGTATAGCCGCCGTGCTTCGTCACGATCGCGGCCAGCTCCTCGGCCAACCCCGCAACCGCACTCGCACCGCCTGCCGTGCCGAGATTGAAATCCGGCAAGCGCCCTTCGAAGAAACGCGGCACTTGCGAGCGAATCGAATGCGCCTCCCACAGCAGCACCTTGCCGTGCCGCGCCTTGAGCGCGGCCAGTTCGTCAACGAGCGCTTCGTGGTACGGCTTCCAGTAAATCTCGCGACGACGCGCAATTTCCGCCTCGTCCGGCTCGCGGCCCGGCTGATAAAGCGGCTCCTTATCAAACGTATCGACAGGCAAAAGCCCCGTCGTATCCTGCCCCGGATAAAGGTTCGCGCCATCGGGCGGCCGGTTCAGATCGATCACATAGCGCGCATACGTCGGGCTCAGAATCGAAGCGCCGAGCCGCTTGGCAAACCCATACAGCCGGTCGAGATGCCAATCGCAATCATCGACGCGCAGCGCAGCCGGCGTCATCGTCGCCGCAATGTCATCGGCGATGCGTGTGCCGAGGTGCGGAATCGAAATCAAAAGCGGCAAGCTGCCGCGATGCAAGGTGTAGATCGGGAGATCGGTGGAAGCGGTCATGGCGGTGCGCGTAACGGAATAGGTGGCCGACGCGTGTGCGTTGGAATCGATCAAAGAATAGGCCGGCTGTCAGGCTAACAGGTCCGCGACGACCGCGCGATAGGCAGCGTAGGCCGTGTCCTCGTCGGCGTGCCGGCGCGCCTCGACGACTCGCCGTCCACCCGCATACACGTCGCGAACCGGCGTTTCGCCATGCTCGCAGAACACGATGCCGGACAGCCACTTGTCCGGCGCATGCTCGGCGAGGCTCGGGTGATCGGGATCGAGCACGAGCCAATCGGCGCGGCAGCCTGCCTGCAGCGCGCCCGTCGCGCGGCCTGTCGCTTGCGCGCCGCCCGCGAGGGCCGCGTCGAACAGACGATCCGCGACATGCGAATGCGCGTCGGATGCCAGCACGTTGCGCTGCCGCCGCGCGAGCCGCTGGCCATATTCGAGGAGCCGCAGCTCGGCGCGCCAGTCGACGCCGATATGACTGTCCGAGCCGACGCCGAATCGCCCCTGCGCTTCGAGGTACGCGTGCGCGGGAAAAATGCCGTCGCCGAGATTCGCCTCGGTCGTCAGGCACAGGCCGGCCACTGCACCGCTCTTCGCGAGCGCAGCGGTTTCGGCGGCATCGATATGCGTCGCGTGCACGAGGCACCAGCGCGCATCGACGTCGAAGCGATCGAGCAGCCACTGCACCGGACGCGCGCCGGTGGTTGCCAGGCAGTCGTCGACCTCGCCGGTTTGCTCGGCGATGTGAATGTGAATGGGAGACGCGGTGTTCGAAACCGCGTCATCGAGCCCAGCAAGCAGCGCCCGCAACGACGCCTCCGACACTGCCCGCAACGAATGCGGCGCCACGCCATAACGCAACGCGGCATGCTCCGGCCGCGCGTGCCGCAGCGCCGCGAGCAATTCGAGCAGACCCTGCGGCGTATTGATGAACCGCCGCTGGTCCTCGCGCGGCGCCCGCGCCCCAAACCCGCTGTACTGATAGAGCACCGGCAGCATCGTCATGCCGATGCCCGTGCTCGCCGCCGCATCGACGACGCGCCCGGCCAGCTCCGCCGCATTCGCGTAGCGGCTGCCGTCGGCGGCGTGATGCACGTAGTGGAACTCGCACACCGACGTATAGCCCGCCTTCAGCATCTCGATGTAAAGCCAGCGCGCGATCGCCCCGAGCCCTTCCGGGGTGATGCGCGCGGCGAACCGGTACATCAGGTCGCGCCAGCTCCAGAAATTGTCAGTGGCGTTCGCACGGTACTCAGCAAGCCCCGCCATCGCGCGCTGAAACGCATGCGAATGCAGGTTCGGCATGCCGGGCATCACCGGACCCGTTGCGCGCGCAACGTTCGCGAGCGGCACGCTGTCGGGCGTCACCGCGCGCAGCACGCCGGCGTCGTCCCATTCGAGCAAAACGTTGCGCCGCCAGCCCTCGGGCAGATACGCGTGCTCGGCAAAAAGCATGTGGTTTGCAGTCATCGGTCGAAAGCTCGAAGAGGGGGCGTTTACAGGATCGGATGCGCATCGCGCACATAGACCGTCTCGCCCGCGCGCACGACGCGCTGCGTGAGCGGCCGCCCGATCCAGTAGGCGAGCTCGGCGAGCGTATCGACGGACCACGCGGCGAAGTCCGCCGCGCGCCCCACCGCCAGCTCGCCGTGACGCGCCTCTTGCCCGAGCGCGCGCGCCGCGTGTTGCGTGACGCCCTTCAGCACTTCGGGCACCGTCAGGCGGAACAGCGTGCAAGCGAGGTTCAGCATCGCGACGAGCGAGGTCGCGGGCGAGGTGCCGGGGTTGCTGTCGGTCGAGATCGCGATCGGCACGCCGTAGCGGCGCAAGAGGTCGATCGGCGGCAGTTGCGTTTCGCGGATGAAGTAGTACGCGCCCGGCAGCAGCACGGCAACCGTGCCCGCCTCCTTCATCGCGGCGACGCCCGCTTCGTCGAGAAATTCGAGGTGGTCGGCGGAGAGCGCCCGGTAGCGCGCCGCGAGCGCCGCGCCGCCGCCGTTGCTCAACTGCTCCGCGTGCATCTTGACGGGCAGGTTGCGGCGCGCCGCCGCTTCGAACACGCGCTCGCTCTGCGCCAACGAAAAGCCGATGCGCTCGCAGAACACGTCGACCGCATCGACGAGCCCTTCGTCCGCGAGCGCCGGCAGCATGGTGTTGCAGACTTCGTCGATGTAGTCGTCGGCGCGGCCCGCGAATTCGGGCGGCAAGGCGTGTGCGCCGAGAAACGTCGTGTAGACCGAGACCGGATAGCGGCGGCCCAGCTCGCGCGCGACGCGCAGCGTCTTGCGCTCGCTCGCGAGGTCGAGGCCGTAGCCCGACTTGATCTCGATGGCCGTGACGCCCTCGGCGATCAGCGGTTCGAGCCGCGCGGCCGATGCGCCCAACAGCTCGGCTTCGCTCGCCGCGCGCGTCGCGCGCACCGTCGAGACGATGCCGCCGCCGCGCTTGGCGACCTCTTCATAGCTCGCGCCCGCGAGGCGCAGGGCGAATTCGTCGGCGCGCTGGCCGCCGTAGACGAGATGCGTATGGCAATCGACGAGCCCCGGCGTGACCCACGCGCCGCTCAAGCTCTCGCGCGGCCACGCCGCGAATTCGCCCGGCAGGTCGCGTTGCGCTCCGAGCCAGGCCACCTTGCCGTCGCGCACGGCGAGCGCCGCGTCGGCGATCGTGCGGTCGGGGTCGCCTTGCGCACAGAGATGGAAGTTATGCCAGACAGTGTCGTTCATCGCGTGCTCGATTCGGTTTGCGATTGCAGGCTCATGACGGCCGGGGGCCATTCACACGTAGCGGATGTACACCGCGAGCATCACGCCCGTGCCGGCCACGGCGCACGACAGCGCGCGAGGCGCCTCGATGCTGAGCGTGTCCATTTCACCGAGCGTGACCGGCGCGCCGCCGCCCTGTGCGTCCAGCCCGAGCGTCACGTCGAGCGTCCCGCTCGCGCAGAACAGCAGCATCACGTCCGCGTCGAGCGTATGCTCCGCGTCGCCGCGCCAGACGTCGACGAGGCCCCGCACGCGGCCGCGCCTCAACATCAGGTTGAAATCGCGCGTCGGGCCGTCGACGAGGCTCGCGTCGATCGCCGCCTCGCCGTTGAAGTGCGCGGCGTCGAGCGGTTTTCTGAGCTCGTGCGTGACGCCCCCTTGCTCGTCGAGCAGCATGCCGTTGCCCGAGAGCAGCACGAGCGTCCGGTCGACACCCGCAAAGCGCGAGAACGGCCCTGCCTTCTCGACGTCGGCGACGGAGACGCGCCAGACGAACGTCTCGAGGTCCGAGCCCGCCGGCGCCCCGAAGGAAGTCCCCGTGGGGGAAAACGCCGCGATCTCGCGCGTCACACCGCCGCCGTTCTTCCAGCGCGAGGCGGCGAGGCCGGCCGCGCGCAGCAGCGTGACCGCGCCCGCGCGCGGCTCGCGCGGACCGGATGCATCGGCCGTGACACCACCCACGCCGGCGGCCACGTTCAGCGCCCCAGCATCGGCAGCTTGAGCCCGGCTTCGCGCGCGGTCTGCTGCGCGAGCTCGTAGCCTGCGTCGGCATGGCGCATCACGCCCGTGGCCGGATCGTTGAACAGCACGCGTTCGACGCGGCGCGCGGCGGCATCCGTGCCGTCGCAGACGATCACGACGCCCGAGTGCTGGGAGAAGCCCATCCCCACGCCGCCGCCGTGATGCAGCGACACCCAGGTCGCGCCGCCGGCCGTGTTGAGCAGCGCGTTGAGGAGCGGCCAGTCGCTGACCGCGTCGGAGCCGTCCTTCATCGCCTCGGTCTCGCGGTTCGGGCTCGCGACCGAACCCGTATCGAGGTGATCGCGCCCGATCACGATCGGCGCCTTCAGCTCGCCGTTCTTGACCATCTCGTTGAACGCGAGGCCCAGGCGATAGCGGTCCTTCACGCCGACCCAGCAGATCCGCGCGGGCAGCCCCTGGAACGCGATGCGCTCGCGCGCCATGTCGAGCCAGTTGTGCAGGTGCGGATCGTCGGGGATCAGCTCCTTGACCTTCGCATCGGTCTTGTAGATGTCCTCGGGGTCGCCCGAGAGCGCGACCCAGCGGAACGGCCCCTTCCCTTCGCAGAACAGCGGCCGGATATACGCGGGCACGAAGCCCGGGAAGTCGAACGCGTTCTTCACGCCCATTTCGAGCGCCATCTGGCGGATGTTGTTGCCGTAGTCGAGCGTCGCCGCGCCGCGCTGTTGCAGCGCGAGCATCGCCTCGACTTGCTTCGCCATCGATTGCTTCGCGGGCTGCACGATGCTTTGCGGCTCGACCTTCTGACGCTCGCGCCATTGCTCTACGCTCCAGCCCTGCGGCAGGTAGCCATGGATGGGATCGTGCGCGCTCGTCTGGTCGGTCACGCAGTCGGGCGTGATGCCGCGCGCGACGCATTCGGCGAATACGTCCGCCGCGTTGCCCAACAGACCGATCGACACCGGCTTGCCGCCCTTCTTCGCCTCCTCGATCATCGCGAGCGCTTCGTCGAGCGTCTTGGCCTTCTTGTCGACATAGCGCGTCTTCAGGCGGAAATCGATGCGCGTCTCGTCGCATTCGACGGCGATCATCGAGAAGCCCGCCATCGTCGCCGCGAGCGGCTGCGCGCCGCCCATGCCGCCCAGGCCGCCCGTCAGGATCCAGCGGCCCTTCGGATCGCCGTTGAAGTGCTGGTTCGCGACCGAGAAGAACGTTTCATACGTGCCCTGCACGATGCCCTGGCTGCCGATGTAGATCCAGCTGCCCGCCGTCATCTGGCCGTACATCATGAGGCCCTTGCGGTCGAGCTCGTGGAAGTGCTCCCAGTTCGCCCAGTGCGGCACGAGGTTCGAGTTCGCGATCAGGACGCGCGGCGCGTCGGCGTGCGTGCGGAACACGCCGACCGGCTTGCCCGATTGCACCAGCAGCGTCTCGTCGTCGTTGAGGTCCTTCAGCGACGCGAGGATCTGGTCGAAGCAATCCCAGTTGCGCGCCGCGCGCCCGATGCCGCCATAGACGACGAGCGCATGCGGATGCTCGGCGACTTCCGGATCGAGGTTGTTCTGGATCATGCGGTACGCGGCTTCAGTGAGCCAGCTCTTGCAGGTCTTGTCCGCGCCGCGCGGGGCGCGGATCGTGCGGGTCGGGTCCAGGCGCGGATCGATGTGCTTCGGATTGTTCATGTCGGCTCTCTTCGGGTTCGGTTGATGCGGTCAATGCGGCGGTTCAGAAATGTCCAGTGAAACGGTAGCGGCTGCCCGGATGCCAGAGGTTCGCCACCGAGGCGACGAGCCCCTGCGACCACGTGCGCCGATGCAGCATCAGGCAAGGCTCGGCGTCGCCCATCGTGAGGTGCATGCGCGTGGACGCCTCGGGCTGCGCCGCCTCGATCCGGTACTCGACGCGCTGCAGCGGCGCGACGCGCACGAGGTACTGGTTCGGCGTGGTCAGCGCAAAGTCCTGCAGCGCGTACTCGGGCGCGACGGCCGGGTTGACCCAGCGCTCCTCGAGCTGCACGGGCTCGTCGTTCTCGAAGTGCAGCACGCTCGAATGGAACACGGGGCTGCCCGCGCTCACCTGCATCTCGTCGGCGAGCGCGTCGTCGGCGATCGTCGCGCCCAGATGCAGCACGCTCGCGTGATGACGATGGCCGCGCGCGACGATCTCGTCCGAGATGCTGCGGATCGCGACCAGCGTCGACTCGTACTTCGGACGCGCGACGAAGGTGCCTGCGCCCTGCACCCGCGTGAGCACCTGCTCGGCCGTCAGCTCGCGCAGCGCGCGATTGACGGTCATGCGCGCCACCTTGAACTCGCGCGCCAGCTCGTTCTCCGACGGCACCTGATCGCCCTCCGCCCATTCGCCCGCATGGATGCGCGCGAGGATGAAGTCCTTGATGCCTTGATAAGCGGGAGCGTTCATGCGGGTGCTTGCTGGTGAGTCTGGTGAATCGGGTCCGGCTCGCCTCAGTGCTGCTCGGAGACGAACGAGAACGGGCTGTGCGACGCGAACGTGCCGTTCTCCACGAGCTTCGCGATCGCCGCGATGTCCGGCGCGAAGTAATGGTCGAGCTCGTAGTGCGGCACGGCTTCGCGCACGGTGTCCAGCACGCGCTGCAGCGCCGCGCTCGTCCGGTTCGGCGCGCGCAGGTCGACGCCCTGCGCCGCGGCGAGCAGCTCGATCGCGAGGATGTTCGCGGTGTTCTGCGCGATGTCGGCGAGCTTGCGCGCGGCGAACGTCGCCATCGAGACGTGGTCCTCCTGGTTCGCCGAGGTCGGCAGCGAATCGACGGAAGCCGGATGCGCGAGCGTCTTGTTCTCCGAGGCGAGCGCGGCGGCCGTCACGTGCGCGATCATGAAGCCCGAGTTGACCCCGCCGTCCTTCACGAGGAACGGCGGCAGGCCCGAGAGCGTCGCGTCGATCAGCAAGGCGATGCGGCGTTCGGCGAGCGCGCCGATTTCAGCGGCGGCAAGCGCGAGATTGTCGGCCGCGAACGCGACCGGCTCCGCGTGGAAGTTGCCGCCCGAAAGCACTTCGCCGGTGTCGGGGAAGATCAGCGGATTGTCGGAGACGGCGTTCGCTTCGATGAGCAGCACGTCGGCCGCGTGGCGCATCTGGTCGAGGCACGCGCCCATCACCTGCGGCTGGCAGCGCAGGCTGTACGGGTCCTGCACCTTGCCGCAGTCGCGGTGCGAGAGGTTGATGCCGGAGCCGTCGAGCAGCGCGCGATAGGCAGTGGCCGCATCGATTTGGCCCTGGTGGCCGCGCAGCGCGTGAATGCGCGCGTCGAACGGCTTGACCGAGCCGGCCGCCGCGTCGACCGACAGCGCGCCCGCGACCAGCCCCGTGCGATACAGGTCTTCGATCGCGAACATGTTGTAGAGCGCGAGCGCCGCGGACGCCTGCGTGCCGTTCAGGAGCGCGAGGCCTTCCTTGGCTTGCAGCGTGAGCGGCTTGAGTCCGGCCGCGCGCAGCCCTTCTTCGGCGCTCGCGCGCTCACCGCGCACGAACACCTCGCCGATCCCGAGCAGCACCCCGGACATGTGCGCGAGCGGCGCGAGGTCGCCCGAGGCGCCGACCGAGCCCTTCACGGGAATCACGGGCAGCACGTCGGCGTTGAACAGCGTGACGAGCGCGTCGATGACTTCGCGGCGGATGCCCGAATGGCCGCGCCCGAGGCTCGACACTTTCAGCGCGATCAGGAGGCGCACGACGGGCGCCGACATCGGCTCGCCCACGCCCACCGCATGCGAGAGCACCAGGTTGCGCTGCAGCAGTTCGAGCTGGTCGTGGGGGATATGCGTGCTGGCGAGGCGCCCGAAGCCAGTGTTGATCCCGTAGGCGGGCTCGCCCTTGGCGGCGATCTCGGCGACGGCGCGCGCGCAGGCGTCGATCGCGGCGAAGCTGGCGGGGTCGAGCTGGAGCTTGACGGGACGGCGGGCAATCTGGCGCAGCTGCGGAAGGGTCAGGTGGCCGGGCGTGAGAGTCATCATGGGAGGAAAGGTCCTGTCATCTGCAAAACGTGGAGGCAGTCTAGCGCCGCCAGCTTGTATATACAACTCGTTTTTACGAATTCGGGATAAGGGGTTTCACTAATGCATGGCGAGGCGATCGAGCTGATCCAACCCCGCGTATTTTCTGCCTTGCAACAAACTCAGGGCCGCCGCGCCGGCCCCTGGGCTCGCCTGAGTAAAAAGCGACCGACTTGTCTAGACACATCCGTTTTGAAAGAACTTCACATCCCGCAGCCCCCCTTACCCGGCGCGCACCGGAACAGCACCCGGCGCGCACCGGAATGGATGCGCCGGCGCACCGCAAATGCGCGAATCCGGGTGCCGGACGGGCCGCAATGCTCGCGCGCGGTGCCGGACGCAAACAGGCACGGCCGATGCTTTACCTCTATCGAGCCGCCACACCGGCTCGCGGCAACCGCCGCGAACCGGCTCGACGCCGCACGAGACCGGACCCATCCGGCCGCCCTGAACGACAAGCGAATCGCACGGAGAACAACACGTGAACATCATTGAACTGGCAAAGGAGTCCGGCATGGCCGTTCTGCTCGACGGCAAGATCGGGCGCGAGGAGTACGTGAGCGTCAGTGGATCGCTCGCGGCGCTCGCCCGGTTTGCCGAAGCGGTACGGACGACTGCCAAGCCCGCGGAGGAGGCCGAAGAGACCCAATCCTGACGGCTTCGTCCCCGACGCAGCGGCAACGCGCCGCCGCTGTCCGGTTGCCGGCCGCTCGCGCTTCTCATCGCAAGCGCGCAGGCCGCGCCGCTCAGGGCGCGGGCACCGTCGGCGCAATCGCAAGAAGCCTGGCGATTTCCGGACGACTCCGCTCGTTTTGCCTTGGACGGCAGAGCTAGTCATCGGACGGCTTGGCGGGCTTTGCGACCTTGAAGGGCTTGATGACGTATTTCTCGCCGTGCTTCATGCAGTCGTCGGCGACGGCGTGCCACCATTGCTCCGTCACGAGGTAAGTGCTGCCGTTGATGTCATCCTCGGTTTTGACCGTGTCTTTGCCGAGTTTCAAGCTGCGGTGAACGCCGATCAAAGTGTCTGCTCGACTGTCGGGGTCCAACGCGCCGTCCCAAAGAAGGAGCCGCTTTTCTTCTCTCCAAAGAACCCAGACATTCATGCTTCCGGTCCGCCACCGGTAGCCGACGACGCAGAAATGATTGGTTCGATGATTTTTCTTGAAAAACGCGACTGCGTTCGTCATGACAACCAGCGGATCTTTGTAATACAGATCGTCGGATACGGCGAATCTCGAAGTGGGTTTTCGGTTGAATCCCTCGGGAAGATCGTCCGCGGCAAAACCTGTCGTGCAGATGAACATGGCCGATATAAATGCGGCAACGAAGCTCACGGCGTTTGTCTGTTTCATCGCCGCCCCTCCGCCCGAGACTGCGCTTTCGAAATGAAATCATTCGTCAACGTATAAAAGTCCTGTCCACCTTTTGTCGCGAATTGGACGAAATTGTTGCCAGGTGACTTTGCCTCGTTAGTACGCCACGCATAGAGGCCAGTCGGACAGGGGTCCGCGCTCCAGAGCTCACTTCTTGCCACCGCCAATGCGGTTTCAAGGTAGTCCCGATATTGCTTGTTGAGCCTGTGCGTTCCGTCATTTGCATTCTTGATTACCTTGTCTATTAATCTTTGCTGCAGAGATCCTATGCTTGGGTATTTTTCAAATCCGTCCACTTGATTGGGCGCCTTGATCAACGCCTCCAGGGTGCTCACGTCTCGGCCCGCTGCGAAGTGACTAGCACCAAGCTTGAGACGGTTTCTCAGCACAACGACCATCCATTGCATTGCTTCCCGCGCCTCGTCTAGGCTGACGAAACGGGTATTTTCCGGTCCCGCATTCTCCGAAATCAACATTCGCGCCAACATCCCCGTCTCGGTGACGGCAGGCGGCAGTTCGAGTCTCGGGAGTATCTGCACGGTGAGCCGTGGCGTGTCGAGATCGCGGCTCAGCGGATGACCGCGCTCATCGCTGACGTAGGCTTCCACGTGAGCAATTTGGTGGCATGAAACACCACACCCACTGACTTTCAGCGTGAGACGTTGCTCGACGTCCCTGTGGTTGACGCTGACGGGCATGACTTTCGCGGCAGGGTGGTCGCTCATCAGAATCAGATGTCTGCGGTCCGGCCCCAATCCGGAGACTTTAAACGGGAGCAGGTCGCCCGCGACCAGCGTGATTTGCGCTCCGATGACGGATCCGTCGTTGCGTAGCAATTTAGTCAGGTGGAAGCCTCTTCTGTCGATGGTGGAGCCCCACTGTGTCGATCGGGATTCGAGATATCCATCGGACAATTCCGATATGCTCGCTTCTCGCTCTTCCCCTTTCGCCTCCCCTCCCGCGCAACCCCAGCCGCAAAAAACGTTGAACCGCCCGGTAAACCCCGGCGAATTCAGCCCTTTCAAACAGCCGCCTCGACGCTATACTTTCCGGGCTTCCGTAGCTGCAAGCGCCGCTCCTGCCCCGCTCGCCGATACCGCTCGCCGGCAAGCCGTCAACTCAACAATGGTCCGATGAAACTGGAGCCCCACCGTCCTAGCGCCGAATTCGCGGCGCCGCTGCTGCGATGCTGACGCGCCGCCCAGGCCTGATCGTCGCGTTCAGCGGCGCGCTGGCGGCCTCGGTGCTCGCCATCTGCGTCTCGGTGCTGCTCCAGATGCGGCACGACGCGCTGCAGCACGCCCAAGACTCGGCCACCAACCTGCTCCTGCTCGTCGAGCGCGATACCGCGCGCAATCTCGAGATCTACGACTTGTCGCTGAAGGCGGTCATCGCCGGCCTCAATGAGCCCGGCGTCGACAAGCTGCCGCCCAGGATCCGCCAGATGATGCTGTTCGACGGCTCGGCGATGGCCTCGCACCTGGGCTCCCTCCTCGTCATCGACGCCAAGGGCAATCCGGTCTACGACTCGCGCGCCGTGCCGCCGCGCCAGATCAACGTCGCGGACCGCGACTACTTCCAGGTCCAGCGCGATTCGCCCGGCGCCGGCCTCTACGTCAGCCGCCCGTTCATCCCGCACCTGTCCGACAAGAGCCCGAGCATTGCGTTGAGCCGCCGGCTGTCGAATCCCGACGGCAGCTTCGCGGGCATCGTCGTCGGCACGCTGCGGCTCGAATACTTCCGCAGCCTCTTCGACGGCATGAATCTCGGGCCGCACGGCTCGATGGCCCTGATGCTCGCCGACGGCACGATGCTGATGCGCCGCCCGTACGACCCTCGCATCATCGGCCGCAGCCTCCTGAACACGGCCAACTACACGCGCTTCACGCAAGCGCCGAGCGGCTCGTTCTTCGGCACCGCGGCGATCGACGGCGTCGAGCGCTGGTACGCGTTCACGCACGTCGCGCGCTTCCCGCTGATCTACGACGTCGCGCTCTCGACCGACGACATCTACGCGAACTGGCGCCGCCGCGCCTGGGTCTTCGGGATCATCGTCGGCGTGCTCGACGTCCTCATCATCTGGTTCGCGCTCCTGTTCGCGCAGCAACTGCGGCGCCGCATGGCCGTCGAGGCCGAGCTGCGCATGCTCGCGCGCACCGACGGCCTGACGAGCCTCAGCAACCGCCGCGCGCTCGACGAAATCGGCGCGCGCGAATGGCGCCTCGCGCAACGCGGCCCACAGCCGCTCTCGGTGCTCCTGATCGACGTCGATCACTTCAAGGGCTTCAACGACCTCTACGGGCACGCGGCGGGCGACGAAGCGCTGATGGCCGTCGCGCGCTGCATCAGGAACACCCTGCGGCGCCCCGCCGATCACGCGGCGCGCTACGGCGGCGAGGAGTTCGTCGTGCTGCTGCCGGCCACGGGCGTGGCAGGCGCGCGGGCCGTCGCCGAACGCATGCGCGAGGCCGTGCAGGCGCTCGGGATGCGGCACGTGGCGAGCACGCATCAGGTGCTGACGGTCAGCGCCGGCGTGGCGAGCACCGAGGGGCGTTCATTCGCCGATCTTCGCGCGCTGATCGCCGCCGCCGACGCAGCGCTTTACGCAGCCAAGGCCGAGGGACGCAACCGCACGATGGCGAGCGGCGTCGACGATTGCCATGGCGCGGAGGGCACGCCGGCGCCGTCACCGGCGCCCGCTCCCAAATCCGATGTGAGTCCCACCTAGCGGGCGCGCCAGGACGGCAAGACGACGCTGCCCGGCGCGTCTTCCGGCAACGCCGCCGACTTCAGCCACCCGAGCGGGATCTGCCAGAGCGTGTCCTCGAAGCGGCTGTGAAAGAACGCGAAGTGCCCGATCACGGCCTCGCCGATCTGCTCGGGCGCAATCCGCAGATGCGTCACCGCGCTGCCGGTGAAATACGCGAGCAAACGCTCGATGGCCGGGACGGTGCCGAACTCGTCGTCGGTGACGCTGATCGCCAGCAGCGGCGCGCGCACCGCTGCGAACCGCTCGACGAGGCGCGCGCGCTCGGCCTCGTCGAGCGCGAATGGGCCGCGCCCGAAGGTGTCTTCGAAGCGTGCCCGGCTGCGGCACCACGACAGCGCGACGCCCTTGGGCGTGTCCTCCATCCAGCCGAGACGCTTGGCCGGCACGTAGCCGCAGAGCGCCGCCAATACCGGCATCAGCAGATGCCAGCGCCAGAGCATCGCGCGGCGGCGCTCGGGCGCGTAGTCGCGCGAGTACGCGTACTGCGCGCCCATCGTGACGATGCGCCGGATCCGCGCGCTGGACGGCGCAAGTCCGGCGACGAAACCGCCGATGCTGTGCGCGACGACATCGATAGGCTGCCCGGCGAATTCGCGCGCCGCGTATTGCAGCACCGCCTCGAAATCGAGCCGCCCCCAATCGAGCCACGAGGCCCGAAAACCGCGCAGCGTCGACGGCCGCGACTCGCCGATGCCGCGGTAGTCGTAGACGACGACATCGTGGCCGTGCTCGAACAGGAACGCCGCGAACCGGAAGTAGTAGCGGCAGCGCACCGACGTCGCCGCGTTGACGATCACCACCGGACGGTCGGCCCGGCCTGCATCGGGCGCGCGGCGGCGCCAGACGAAGCCGTTGATCGGGCAGCCGTCGGCGGCGGCGAGCGCCACCGGTTCCGGCTCGATAGCACGCGTTTGCCTCTCCTGCATCGTCTCTCTCTCAAGTAGCCATCCGCACCATTGCACTTGACTCGCCCGCCGCGCTCAACCAACCTTCTCGCATCTTTCGCATGAGGAGGACGCATGCCAACTCCCCTGGTCCGGCTCGCGCCGCTCGACCTGATCCGCGGCTTCGTGGCCGTCGGCCGGCGCATGAGCATCACGCTCGCCGCCGAGGACCTGTGCCTCACGCAATCGGCGCTGAGCCGGCAGGTGCACGCGCTCGAGGACCTGCTCGGCACCGCGCTGTTCCATCGCGGCTACCGGTCGATTTCCTTCACGCCAGCGGGCGAGCGCTTGTTCCGCACCGCCGACAGCGCCGTCCAGCAATTGCAGGAGGTCTTCGAAGTCCTCACCCAGGCGCAGGAGCGCTTGCCCGTGACGATCACCGCCAGCATCGGCGTAACGGCGCTCTGGCTGCTGCCGCGGCTCAACCGGTTCCAGCAACGCTACCCGAATATCGACCTGCGCGTCGCCGCCATCGACAAGAACCTCGACTTGCGCGCCGAAGGCATCGATCTCGGGATCCGCTACTGCACGGCCAAAAGCGCGCCCCCGGGCGCCGTGCTGCTGTTCGAAGAGGCGGTGGTGCCGGTGGCGCATCCGTCGCTGAAGCTCGCGCGGCTCGACGAGCGCGGCGCGCTCGCCGCCCACGTGCTGCTCGAATTCGACGGACCGCGCCGGCCGCTCCTGCGCTGGGCCGACCAGCTTGCCGCCATGGGGCTCGCGCAGGTCAAGCCGAAAGGGATGCTGCGTTTCAATCAATACGACCAGGTCATTCAGGCCGCCCTCGCCGGCCAGGGCATCGCGATCGGCCGCATCGCGCTGATCGAGCCCCTGCTCGCCGAGGGCAAGCTCGCCGCGCTCGACGACAGCGTCCCGGGCCGCACCACGGCCTATGGATACTGGCTCTATCAGGCCGAAGCGAATCCGCGGCAGGACGTGAGCGATGTCGTCGCGTGGATCCGCTCCGAGGCGCGCGCCGCAGAGGCCGCCGTGAGCCAAGTGCTGGCCGCGCAGGGCGGCGGCTGACAAGACCGGGGGGTCGAGGTTGTTCTTCTCGCATGCATCGTATGCATGCGAACGCTTCCAAAGTAGCGTTTGAAGCACGTCTTGCGGCGGTCTTTAATGGCCCTTCAACCCGCCGTGGAGACATCATGAGCGCACACCCCGAACAACAGGACACCTGGCGCAATCGCTGGCCGCCGGTCATCGCAGGCGGCGTGGTGATGGGCGCGGCCTTGGGCGTGCGGCACGTGCAGGGGCTCTTTCTCACGCCGGTGACGCTCGATCACGGCTGGTCGCGCGAAACCTTCGGCCTCGCGCTCGCGTTGCAGAACCTGCTCTGGGGCATCGCCCAGCCCTTCACCGGCATGATCGCCGACCGCTTCGGCTCGGCCCGGGTGGTCCTCGCGGGCCTGCTCGTCTACGAGCTCGGCCTCGTCACGATGGCCTACGCGAGCACGACGGGCGTCTATATGCTCGGCACCGGCGTGCTGGTGGGCGTCGCGCTCTCCGGCTGCGCGTTCGGCGCCGTCTATGGCGCGCTGAGCCGCCTCTTTCCCGCCGAGCGGCGCAGCTGGGCGCTCGGCGTGGCCGGCGCGATCGGCGGCCTCGGCCAGTTCTGCATGGTGCCGTTCGTGCAGAGCCTGATGGGCGGCATCGGCTGGATCTCGACGCTCGTCGTGCTGGCCGCCATGATGGTCATGCTCGCGCCGCTCTCGGCGTGGCTGCGCGACTGTCCTGCAAGCCGCGCGCAGAACGACACGCACACGCAATCGATCGGCGCCGCGCTCCGCGAGGCGTTCTCGCACCGCGGTTTCTGGCTGCTCAACTTTGGCTTCTTCGCGTGCGGCTTCCAGCTCGCGTTCATCGCTGCACATATGCCCGCCTATCTGCTCGACAAAGGCTTGAGCGCGAAGCACGCGAGCGCCGCGCTCGCGCTGATCGCGTTCGCGAACGTGTTCGGCACCTACCTGTGCGGCTGGCTCGGCGACTTCATGCGCCGCAAATACGTGCTCTCGGCGATCTACTTTCTTCGCTCCGCGGCGATGGCGGCGTTCTTTCTCGCGCCGCTCACGCCCGCGAGCGTCTACGCGTTCTCGTTCCTGATGGGCCTGATCTGGCTCGGCACGGTGCCGCTGACGAACGGAATCGTGTCGCAGGTGTTCGGCGTGCGCTTCATCGCGACGCTGTTCGGCTTCGTGTTCTTCGGGCATCAGCTGGGCAGCTTTCTGGGCGTCTGGCTCGGCGGCATCGTGTACGACGCGACCCATGCCTACGACCTGCTCTGGTACGGCGCGATCGCGCTAGGCATCGTGGCGGGCCTGCTGCATCTGCCGATCGACGATACGTGCGTCGCGCGCGCTGCGCAGCCTCTGGCGCAGCCGGCATGAGCGGCATGCGAGACGCCGCATCCGCGGCGAGGCAGCGGGCGCTGATCACAAGCACCGTGGCCGTGCTCGGAGCCGCGCTCGCGGCGTTGTGCTTCGCGGGCTACCTCGCGCCTGCGGCGCTGCTGACGCTGCTATCGGACAGCGCGTTTTGCGGATGAGGCGTTGAAGACTCGCAGCAGCCGATAGCCCGAATCAGGCGGCGCGATTTGCGCCTAATTCTCGCCGGTCCTTTTACTGCCGCTCGAACACCATCAGCGTCGACGTCGCCGACGCATACAGCGTCCCATCCTCGCCGACCAGTCTGGCCTCGGCAAAGGCCGCGCGCCGCCCGATCGACATCACCCGCCCTTCGGCCCTCACCACGCCCGTGTCGCGCGTCATCGCCTTGTGATAGGCGATCTTCAATTCGAGCGTCGTATACGACTGCGCCGCCGACAGCGACGCATGCACGGCGCAACCACAAGCCGAATCGAGCAGCGTCGCCGCGTAGCCGCCGTGAATCGTGCCGAGCGGGTTGTACGCGTGCTCGCCGGGCTTGCCCGCGAAGACGGCACGGCCGGCGTCGGCTTCGACGAGATCGAAGTCGAGCGACACCGCGATGCCCGGCCTTTTCCCCAGCGCCATCATGTGGCGCAACTGCGCGAGCCCGTCGAGCTCGTCGAGCGTGGCGGCAACGGGGTTGGAAGTATTCATGGTTGGCTCGTATGATAGATGACGACGAAAATCTAATCGATTATTGATGTTTTGTACAATCTAAAAAGTCGACATCAGGGAGCACCACGATGAAAGTCAGCCGGGAACAGTTTCTGGAGAACCGCGAACGCATCCTCGAAGTCGCGAGCCAGATGTTTCGCGAGAAAGGCTTCGACGGCGTCGGCGTCGCCGACATCATGAACGGCGCCGGCATGACGCATGGCGGGTTCTATCGGCACTTCGCGTCGAAGGAAGACCTCGCCGCCAAAGCCAGCGAAGCGGCCATGGCGAGCACGGCACAGGCCTGGAGCCGCATCAGGGAGAACCAGCCCGGCAACGCGCTGGCGACCTTCGTCGGCCAGTATTTGTCCGAGCGCCACCGTGACAGCCCCGGCAAAGGCTGCATGCTCGCGTCGCTCGCGAGCGACGCAGCGCGCCAGGGTCCCGAGATCCGCAAGAGCTTTGCCGGGGGCATCGCGTCGACGTTCACCTCGATCGAGCAGATGCTGCCCGGCGAGCCAGGCGCCGAAAACCGCCGCGCGGCGATTGCGCTGATGGCGGAGCTCGTCGGCGCGATGGTGATGGCGCGCGCCGTCGGCGACGAGGCGCAGTCGAAGGAAATCCTCGACGCGGTCGCCGCCGATCTGCAGGCGGTGTGCGAAAGCCGCTAACTCGGCCATCGGCCGTCCTGGCGGGCGCTCACTCGATCGACGCACCCCGCTGGGCGAGCAACTGCCGCAAGATTCCGCGATGGCAGCGGCTCTCGTCTTCGCAATAGCAGCCGATCGAGAAATGCGCCCCTTGCGACAGCGCCGCGAGCACGTCGAGCACCTTGCTCGCGTCGCCGCCGTCCATCTCCGCGCGGAACTTGCGCGCGAACGCCTCCCAGGCTGCGGCGCTGTCGGCCGCCTTGCCTTGCGCCATCAGCTCCGCGCTCGGCGAAAGGATCGGCAGCCAGACGTCGTAGTAGTCGCGGCTCGCGAATTCGGTCTTGGGCACGCCGCGCGGCGGCCGACGCACGGTGCCGATGCGCGTGCCCTCACCGGCCGCGCGGGGAGAGCCGAGCTGGACGATGCGGATGCTCATGTGTTCTTCATCCCGAGCACCTCGATCCGCGCGATCGCAGGCGGCGCCACGAACAGCGTCTCGGCGTTGGCCATCAGCGCCTTGGCGATCGGGCCGTCGAGGTGTGCCTGACGGTCCGCCTCGCTATGGAACGCATCGAACACGCCGAACACGTGATCGGAAATCTTCAGAGCAAACCAGATCGGCGTGGTGCTTTCCTGGTTCGCCATCTCGAGTCCCTTCTGAAGAAACGCGGCCACCTCGGCCTCCTTGCCCGGCTTCGCTTCGAAACGTGCAAACAGCGCGTGCTGAATCATGATGTGCCTCCGGTTGAGGATGAATCGCAAACGTTGCGACAGGTCCTACTTTACCGAAGGCAGCGCCGTCAGGATGCTGGCAAGCGGCGGCGGGACGCTGCAGCGCCGCCGCCGGCCGAGGATGGGAAGATGGGAATGCGCGGAATCAGAGGCGCTTGAGTTCACGCAGCTTCGCGACGCGCTCGAACAAGTCGAGGCTTTCAAAAGCGTAGTGCACGCCCGATGCGTGGGCGGCATCGGAATGCGAGCAATGGTCGATGCGGGAGATCAGGTCGCGCGCGGTCAGCAATGCGCCGTTGAACTCGTCGAAGCACGCGGCTCGCCCCGAGCGCATGAGCACATGGAGCGCCGCGACGATCAGCACGTCATCGTCGGACCAGCGCTCGTAGGGTTTCTCGCGCAACGCATAGAGCAGCGTGGGCCGGCCCGCGTCGTCGACGAGCGTCACATGGCGATCCCCCACATAGAAGGAGAGCGATTCGACGTAGTCGAGCTGGCCGATCACCTGCTCGACCGCGCGCGGCAGACCGCCCTCGCGGCGGAGGCGGTCCATCGCAGCGCGCACCTGCGCGAAGTACTCCGCCTCGCTGCGCCGCCACGCGGCATGCACGCCGTCGATCTCCGCCATCACCGGCGCGCTCGCGACGACCTGGCCGAGGTCGATCCAGGCGCCGCCCTCGCAATCGATCTTCGGCTGGCTGGCCGGGCGGATATGCAAACGCCCGTTGGCATTGATATAGAGCGACAGCAGCGTATCGGCGGCCGTTGCTCGCGGGCCCACCACGGGCAACGGCTCGACGCGCAGCTCGCGATGGCGGCGCAGCACCGCGAGCGCGGCGCGGTCATAGGCGCCGAGCGCCTGCTGCATCTGTTCGAGCGGATAGGCGCCGCTGTGCGTGAGGGCGTCCTCGGCGGCGTCGCACGCCGCCTCGCCCGCAAATGCGTCGGCGAGCAGTTCGTCAGTCCAGCCGGATTGACGACTGCGCGCGAAGGTCTGGGCTTTCAGCTCCATTGCGGCTCTCCCCGTTTTCAGTGGCAAACATCCGATTGATATGCGTACGAGCCGCTGTTCCATCTGCGACCGTAACGTGACATTTCACCCACCGTGGGAGAAGGCAACAACTGATAGTTCTGACAGCTATCGCGCGAAATATGCCGCAGCAGGTGTCGCGCTCGCGCCACGGCAAACATTACCGGCCGGCGCCCGTCGCGTCATTCGGATGACGGCCAACATTGCCGCCCGGCGCGGGTTTTGGAGCCGCTGTCTCCTCTTTTCTGCGTGCGCCAGCCCACATCTGCTGCAAGCGCGACCCGGCATGATTAAACTAAGACAAGTGTGCTGGGCGCGCCAGATTTCGCGGCGCGCGAGGGTCCTGGCTCCGGCTTCTGCTCGCGGACAACCGGTTGCCGACACCCCCGCGCCTCGCTGCTGCCGCAACAAGACCGGCACCGTGGCTTGCCGGGGATCGC
This sequence comes from Trinickia terrae, assembly GCF_005144415.1. Lineage (GTDB taxonomy): Bacteria > Pseudomonadota > Gammaproteobacteria > Burkholderiales > Burkholderiaceae > Trinickia_A > Trinickia_A terrae. The sequence continues at coordinate 242,842 of NZ_SWJE01000010.1, forward strand.
CGCCATGAACCGTCCTCTCGCTCGATTGCCGTTCCGCGCCATCGCCACGATGCCGCTCGGCCGGCGTGTGAAGTGGATCCTGCTGCTCCTCGCGGCCGTCCTCATCGGCATCGCGGCGCATTTCATCGACATCGAGATCGAAACCTCGCGGCTGCAGTCGCGCTATCTCTCCGGCCTCGCCCGCAACCTCACCTATAGCGTCGAGCGCGGCCCGAGCGACCGCATCCGCTACCCCGTCAGCGGCCCCTATGACGTGCGTCTCGGCTACACGGCGCTGCCCGGCTTCGAAACGCGCCTGCGCGCACGCGGCTTCGTGGTCACCGGCCAGGTGCGCGATTCGAAGACGATGCTCTCGCTCGCCGAGCGCGGACTCTATCTCCCCTACGAAGAAAAGGACCGCGCCGGCCTCGAGCTCTTCGACGCGGCGGGCGCGCCGCTCTACAGCGCGCGCTACCCGACGCGCACCTACGACAGCTTCGAGCAGGTCCCGCCGCTGATCGTCGACGCGCTGACCTTCATCGAAGACCGCTACCTGCTCGACCCCGGCGCGCCCTACCGCAACCCCGCGATCGACTGGGGACGCTTCTCGCGCGCGCTGATGGACCAGGCGATGCGGCTCGTCGACCGCCATCAGGCGACACCGGGCGGCAGCACGCTCGCCACGCAGATCGAGAAGTTCCGCCACTCGCCGGGCGGGCGCACCGGGACGCCGCCGGAGAAGCTGCGACAGATCGCGTCGGCGTCGGTGCTGGCCTATATGGGCGGCGCCGAGACGCTGCCCGCGCGCAAAAAGATCGTCGTGCACTACCTGAACACCGTGCCGCTCGCCGCGCAGCCCGGCATCGGCGAAATCGAGGGGCTCGGCGACGGCCTCGCCACCTGGTACGGACGCGACTTCGACGAGATCAACCGGCTGCTCGCCGACAGCGACGCCGAGACCGGCAACGGCCCGGTCGCGCCGGGCGCGCTCGCAGAACAAGCGCTGGCCTTCAAGCAAGTGCTGTCGCTGCTCGTCGCGCAACGCGCGCCCTCGTACTTCCTGCACCCTGACAGCCCCGCGCTCGAACACCTGACCGACAGCTACCTGCGCGTGCTCGCGGCCAACGGCGTGATCTCCGCGCCGCTGCGCGACGCGGCGCTCGCCGCGCACCTGGAGTTGAGGCGCAGGACGACGCTGCCGCCCCCCGCGTCGTTCATCGAGCGCAAGGCCGTCACGTCGTTGCGCGCGCATCTGATGAGCACGCTCGGGGTGAGGAATCTCTACGATCTCGACCGCCTCGACCTGACCGCGCAAGCGACGCTCGACAACGCCGTGCAGCAGGCCGTCAGCGCACGGCTCGCGCTCGCCGCGACCAAGGACGGCGCGCAAGCCGCGGGCCTCTACGGCTTCGAGATGCTGCGCCCCGGCGACGACCCGTCGAAGATCACCTTCAGCTTCACGCTGTTCGAGCGGCGCGACGGAGAGAACCTGATGCGCGTGCAGACCGACAGTGTCAACGAGCCGTTCGACATCAACCAGGGCGCGCGCCTGAACCTCGGTTCGACGGCCAAGCTGCGCACGATCATCACGTATCTGCAGATCGTGACCGAGATACATGCGCGCTATGCGCCGATGAGCAACGCCGAGCTGAAACAGGTCCAGCCCGACCCGCTCGACGGGCTCACGCGCTGGGCGATCGATTATCTGCAGCACACGCCGGACCGTTCACTCCCGGCGATGCTCGACGCGGCGATCGAGCGCAAGTACTCGGCGAGCGCGGGCGAACTCTTCTACACGGGCGGCGGCGCGCAGACGTTCACGAACTTCGAGGCCTCGGACAACAGCCAGATCCTGACCGTGCACCGCGCGTTCCAGCATTCGGTGAACCTCGTGTTCGTGCGGCTGATGCGCGACATCGTCCACTACGAGATGATCCAGGCCGCGGGGCCGTCGGCGAGCTGGTACGCCGATCCGTCGGTGCGCGAGGCTTATCTCGCGCAATTCGTCGACAAGGAAAGCAAGGTCTATCTGCACCGCTTCTACACGCGCTACGCCGGCAAGACGCCCGACGACGCGCTCGCCACGCTGCTCGCGCACGTGCACAAGTCGCCGGCGAAGGTGGCGACCGTGCTGCGCAGCGTCGCGCCCGATGCCTCGCTCACCTGGTTCAGCGCGGAGATGCGCGCGGCGCTCAAGGGCACGCCCGATGCCTCGCTCGACATCTACGATCTCGCGCGCCTCTACGAGAAATACGGCATCGACAAGTTCAACATCAACGACCGCGGCTATATCGCGCGCGTGCATCCGCTCGAGCTGTGGACCGTCAACTATCTGCGCGCGCATCCGCAGGCGACCGAGAAGCAACTGCAGGACGCGAGCCGCGACGTGCGCTTCTATACCTACAAGTGGCTCTACAAGACGCGCTACCACGCGACGCAGGACCGCCGCATCCGGCACATGGTCGAGCTGCAGGCTTACGAGCGGATCGGCCAGTCGTGGCGCGCGCTCGGCTATCCGTTCGAATCGCTGACGCCGTCGTTCGCCGCGGCGATCGGCGCGTCGGGCGACCGGCCGGCGGCGCTCGCGAAGCTGATCGGCATCATCGAGAGCGGCGGCAAGATGCAGCCGACCGAAAGCATCAGCTCGCTCGACTTCGCGACCGGCACTCCCTACGAAACGCACTTCGCGCACGCGAGCGATACGGACAACGCCGTGCTGCCGCCCGAGATCGTCACGGTCGTGCAAGGCTTGCTGCGCGACGTCGTGCTGGGCGGCACGGCGAGGCGCCTCGCGGGCGGCATGCCGCTCGCCAACGGCAAGACGCTCGACGTGTACGGCAAGACCGGCACCGGCGACCAGCGCTTCGAAGTGTTCGCGCCAGGCCACCGGCTGATCGAATCGCGCAAGGTCAACCGCACGGCGACGTTCGTGTTCGAGATCGGCCAGCATTTCTTCGGCACGCTGACGGCCTACGTGCACGAACCGTATGCGGCGCGCTACGACTATACGAGCGCGCTGGCGGTGCAGCTGCTCAAGTCGCTGGCGCCGGCGCTGCAGCCGTTGATCGGGAGAGACGACAACGTAGCGAACGCCTCGGAACGCTGAGGCGCCCCGCAATATCTTCAGGTCCATCGAAATCACGCTCTGTTTACGTAGCCATCGGCATCGACGAAGCACACGGCCGCTGCGTGCTGCCGGTGGGCGCCATCGCCGGTAACGGTGCGAAAACCGTCAACGCTTAAGCCCGGCCTTGCCCGCGCGCCTCGGCCAGCATGAACTCGATAAACGCGCTCGCCGCCCGCGTATGGTGGCGGTTGGACATGTAGAGCATGTACATCCGCGTGCCGAAGATGCTCAGGCGCCACGCATCGAGCGCGGTCACGACATCGCCGCTGCGCAAGACATCCGCGACGACATAATCCGGCACGATTCCGACGCCGAGCCCGGCGAGAATCGCCTGCCGCAAAAACAGGAAGTTCTCCGAGATCAGCGTCGGCTCGAGCAGTACCTCATGACGCTCGTCGCCAAGATAAGCCGCCACGCGCAATTGCCGCCCCACGACCGCCGCCGTGATCACCGGCGCGGTGCGCAAGTCGTCGAGCTCGACGGGCATGCCGCGCTCGGCCGCGAAGGCCGGCGACGCGCACGCGACATAGCGCACCGGCCCCATGTCCCGCGCGACGAGGTTCTGCGGCGGCTCGGACATCACACGCACGGCGATATCGACTTCATCGCGCATCAGATCTTCGACGCGGTTCTCGAACATGATGTCGAGCACGATCCCCGGATGCTGCCGCTTGAACTCGATGAGCCAGCTCGACATGACGAGCTGCCCATAGCCGCTCGGCACGCTAAGGCGCACGCGTCCCTGCAACGTCGACCCCAGCGTCGCGACCGATTCCTGCGCGGCCAGCAGCTCGTTGCGGATCGCGCGGCCGTGCTCGTAGAGGCGCAGGCCGGCCTCGGTCGGCTCGACACGCCGCGTCGTGCGCCGCACGAGCTGCAGGCCCAGCGAGCGCTCGAACTGGTTCAGGTGGTAGCTCACATTCGCCCGCGTCATCTTCAGACGCCGCGCCGCCTCGCTGAGGTTGCCGGCATCCAGGATCTCGACGAGCAAGGACAGGGAGTTCAGGTCCATTGGGCGCGCAGTTGTCAAAATTGATTTGACAGTCTGTCAATCCGATCCTGGATTGTCAATCGTGCCTAGCCACTCGACAATCGTCTCCAAAGCCACGATCGGAGACAACACCATGCCTGAGACGCCCCTCTCCCCCGACACCTCCGCCCCGGTCATCACGCGCACGATGCACGGCAAGATCCTGCTCGTCACGATCGACAATCCGCCCGTCAACGCGCTCGGCGTCGAGGTGCGGCGCGGGCTCCTCGCCGCGATCGAAGCCGCCGATGCCGACGCGAACGTCGCCGCCGTGCTGCTCGTCGGCGCGGGGCGCAACTTCATCGCGGGCGCCGACATCCGCGAATTCGGCAAGCCGCCGCTGCCGCCGTCGCTGCCCGAGGTCTGCAACCGCATCGAGGCGTGCCGCAAGCCCGTGGTCGCCGCGATTCACGGCGCGGCGCTCGGCGGCGGTCTCGAGATCGCGCTCGGCGCACACTACCGGCTCGCCGTCGCAAGCGCGAAGCTCGGGCTGCCCGAAGTGCAGTTGGGCCTGATGCCCGGCGCGGGCGGCACGCAGCGCGCGCCGCGCCTGATCGGCGCGGCCGCGGCGCTCGAGCTGATGCTGTCGGGACGCCACGCCGGCGGCGCGGAAGCGCACCAGCTCGGCCTCGTCGACCGTCTCGCGCAAAGCGACGACATCCTCGCCGAAGGACTCGCCTACACGCAGGCGCTGCTCGCCTCGCACGCCGGCGTGCGCCCGACGCGCGCGGCCACGGCGCTCGCCGACCGCGATGCAGCCCGCGCCGCCATCGACGCCGCCCGCAAGGACACCGAACGCAAGTCGCGCGGCCTGTTCTCGCCGATGAAGATCGTCGAAGCCGCCGAAGCGGCGCTCGACCTGCCGTTCGACCAGGGCCTCGCGCTCGAGCGCAAGCTGTTCCTGCAATGCATCGACAGCCCGCAGCGAGCGGGCCTCATCCATGCGTTCTTCGCCGAGCGCGAAGTCGCCAAGGCGCCCGAGACGCGCGATGCGAAGCCGCGCGAGATCGCGCGCGCCGGCGTGGTCGGCGGCGGCACGATGGGTGCCGGCATCGCGGTTGCCGCGCTCGACGCGGGCCTGCCCGTCACGATGATCGAGCGCGACGATGAAGCGCTCGCGCGCGGCCGCGCGCATGTCGAGCGCGTCTACGACGGGCTTATCGCCAAAGGCCGCATGAGCGCCGACGCCAAGGCCGCCGTGATGACCCGTTTCAACGGCAGCACGTCGTATGAAGCCCTCGCCGGCGTCGACCTCGTGATCGAAGCGGTGTTCGAAGACATGGCGGTCAAGAAAGCCGTGTTCGCCGAGCTCGACCGCGTCTGCAAGCGGGGCGCCGTGCTCGCGACCAACACCTCCTACCTCGACATCGACGAAATCGCCGCCCGCACCTCGCGCCCAGCCGACGTGATCGGCCTGCACTTCTTCTCGCCGGCCAACATCATGAAGCTGCTGGAAATCGTGGTGCCGGCGAAGGTGAGCGCCGACGTCGTCGCCACCGCGTTCGAGCTCGCCAAGAAGCTGCGCAAGGTGCCGGTGCGCGCGGGCGTCTGCGACGGCTTCATCGGCAACCGCATCCTCGCCGTCTACCGGACCGCGGCCGACTACCTGATGGAAGACGGCGCCTCGCCCTACCAGATCGACGCCGCGATCCGCAACTTCGGCTATCCGATGGGCCCGTATCAAGTCGTCGACCTCGCGGGCGGCGACATCGGCTGGGCCGCGCGCAAGCGCCGCGCGCCCACGCGCGATCCGAAAGCGCGCTATGTCGAGATCGCCGACCGTCTCTGCGAACACGGCTGGTTCGGCCAGAAGACCGGACGCGGCTTCTACCTGTACCCCGAAGGCGCGCGCACGGGCACGCCCGATCCCGAAGTCGAAGCGATCATCGATGCCGAGCGGCGGCGCGTCGGCATCACCCCGCGCAGCTACACCGACGAAGAAATCGTGCGCCGGCTGATGGCCGCCGTCATCAACGAAGGCGCGAACATCGTGCGCGAGGGGATCGCGCTGCGCCCGCTCGACGTCGACATGACGCTGATCTACGGCTACGGCTTTCCGCGCTATCGCGGCGGCCCGATGAAATACGCGGACACGGTGGGGCTCGCCGCCGTGCTCGCCGACCTGCGCGCGTTCGAGCAGGAAGACCCGCTGTTCTGGAAGCCGTCGCCGCTCATCGTCGGGCTGGCGGAGCGCGGCGCGGATTTCGCGAGCCTCGATCAAGCAGCGGGCTGATAAAAGGTGACCCCATGGATCTGAATTTCACTCCCGAAGAAGAAGCGTTTCGCACCGAGGTGCTGCGCTTCCTGCACGACAAGCTGCCCGAGCGCATCGCGAGCAAGGGCAAGAACGGCAAACACCTCACGCGCGACGACATGGCGCAATGGCACGCGATTCTCAACGAGCGCGGCTGGCTCGCGAGCCACTGGCCGGCCGAGTACGGCGGCCCGGGCTGGAGCGCGCCGCAGAAGTTCATCTTCGACAACGAATGCGCACTCGCCGGCGCGCCGCGCATCGTGCCGTTCGGCGTGAACATGCTTGGGCCCGTGCTCATCAAATACGGCAGCGAAACGCAAAAACGCCGCTGGCTGCCGCGCATCCTCGACGGCTCGGACTGGTGGTGCCAGGGCTACTCGGAACCGGGCGCAGGCTCGGATCTCGCGTCGGTCCGCACGAGCGCCGTGCGCGGCATCGACAGCGAAGGCGAGCACTACATCGTCAACGGCCAGAAGACGTGGACCACGCTCGGCCACTACGCGAACATGATCTTCTGCCTCGTGCGCACCGCCACCGACGTGAGGAAGCAGGAAGGCATCAGCTTCCTCCTGATCGACATGAAAACGCCCGGCGTCGAAGTGCGCCCCATCATCACGCTCGACGGCGAGCACGAAGTCAACGAGGTGTTCTTCACCGACGTGCGCGTGCCTGCGGAAAACCTCGTCGGCGAAGAGAACAAGGGCTGGACCTACGCGAAGTACCTGCTCACCTACGAGCGCACCAACATCGCGGGCGTGGGTTTCTCGGTGGCGGCATTCGAGCGCCTGCAGCGCATCGCCGCGTCGCAGACGAAGAACGGCAGGCCGCTCGCGGACGATCCTCTGTTCGCGGCGCGTCTCGCGCGCGTGCAGATCGATCTCGAGAACATGAAGACCACCAACCTGCGCACGATCGCGGCGGCCGCAGGCGGCGGCGTGCCGGGCGCGCAAAGCTCGATGCTGAAGATCCGCGGCACCGAGATCCGCCAGGAGATCGCCTCGCTCACGCGCCGCGCAATGGGCCCCTACGCGCAGCCGTTCGTCGAAGACGCGCTCGACGCCGATTACACCGGCGAGCCCATCGGCCCTCATGAGGCCGCGAGCGCCGCGTCGAGCTACTTCAACAACCTCAAGCTGTCGATCTTCGGCGGCTCCAACGAAATCCAGAAGAACATCATCGCCAAGATGATCCTCGGACTGTGAGGGGGAGCAACACATCATGAACTTCCAGCACACCGAAGACCGCCGCATGCTGGCGGATACGCTCGACCGCTTCATCGCTGCCGAGTACGGGTTCGAGACGCGCGATGCGCTGTCGCGTTCGGAGACGGGCTTCAGCCCCGAGCTGTGGCGGCGCTTTGCCGAGCTGGGCGCCGTCGGCGCGCTCTTTGCCGAAGCCGACGGCGGCTTCGGCGGCGCAGCATTCGACATCTCCGTGGTGTTCGAATGCCTCGGACGCGGGCTCGTCGTCGAGCCGTTTCTCGGCGCGCTGATGGCCGGACGCGCGATCTCGCTCGCGGGCAGCGATGCGCAAAAGGCGCGGCTCGCCCAGCTGGTCGATGGCAGCGCCGTGGCCGCATTCGCGCACGGCGAACCGGGCACGCACTACGAGCCGTCGCGCGTCGTCACGCGCGCGGCGCGCGCCGGCGACGGCTGGGTGCTTTCGGGCGCGAAGGCGGTCGTGCCGCACGGCGAGCACGCCGACTTCTTCGTCGTCTCGGCGCGCACGAGCGGCGGCATCGACGACGAAGCCGGGATCTCGCTCTTCATCGTCCCGCGCGAGGCGAAGGGCCTGACGCTGCGCGGCTATCCGCTCGTCGACGGTGGACGCGGCGCGGAGCTCGCGTTCACGGACACGCAGATTGGCGCCGACGCGCTCCTCGGCGCGGAAGGCAGGGGCTTTGCGACGCTCGAAGCGGCGCTCGGCGCAGGCGTGCTGGCGCTGTGCGCCGAAGCGACGGGCGCGATGGAGATCGCCCAGCGCGACACGCTCGAATACCTGCGCACGCGCAAGCAGTTCGGCGTGCCGATCGGCAGCTTCCAGGCGCTGCAGCATCGGATGGCCGACGTCGCGCTCGAGATCGAGCAAGCGCGTTCGGCGGTGATCAACGCCGCCGCCGCGCTCGACGCCCCGCGCTTGACGCGCGGGCGCGCGGTGTCGGCGGCGAAGTACACGATCGGCCGCGTCGGCGCGTTGGTGGCGACCGAGGCGGTGCAACTGCACGGCGGCATCGGCATGACCTGGGAGCTGCCGCTCGCTCACTACGCCAAGCGCCTCGTGATGATCGACCACCAGCTCGGCGACGAGGATCATCATCTCGCGCGCTATATCGCGCTTTCGAAGCAATGAGCATGTGAAGGGAACTTTGCATGGGACCAGAGTAAGCGCTAAAGCGCCAACTCTGGTCGACAGGAGACATCGATGCTGAATAACGACAACAAGCCCGCGCTGCCGCTCGCCGGCATCCGCGTGCTCGATTTCTCGCGCGTGCTCGCGGGACCGTGGTGCGCGATGGTGCTCGGCGACTTCGGCGCGGACGTCATCAAGGTCGAGCATCCGGGCCGCGGCGACGATACACGCGACTGGGGCTTGCGGGTCGGCCAGACCGAGACGACCTACTTCAACAGCGTGAACCGCAACAAGCGCTCGATCTGCCTCGACTTGCAGACCGGCGAAGGGCAGCGCATCGCGCGCGAGCTCGTGAAGGAATCCGACGTCGTCGTCCACAACTTCAAGCTCGGCGGCGCGGAGAAGCTCGGACTCGGCTACGACGTGCTCGCCGCGATCAATCCGAAGCTCGTCTACTGCGCGATCTCCGGCTACGACCGCACGGGCCCCGAGGCCGCACGGCCCGGCTACGACCTCGTCGTGCAGGGCGAGGCGGGCCTGATGGCGCTCAACGGCGAGGCGGACCAGCCGCCGCTCAAGTTCGGCGTCGCGGCCGTGGATCTCTTCACCGGCATGTACTCGGCCCAGGCGGTTCTCGCGGCGCTCTACGAGCGCACCACGACGGGCCGCGGACGGCGCATCGAGATGGCGCTGTTCGACTGCGGCCTCATGATCACCGCGTACTACGGGCTCGAAGCGCTGCTGCTGGAGCACGATCCGCCGCGCTACGGCAACGCGCATCCGTCGATCGTGCCGTATGGCGTGTTCGATGCGGCCGATGGGCCGATCGTCATCACGGTTGGAAACAACCCGCAGTTCGTGCGGTTTTGCGAGGCGATCGGGCGGCCGGATCTGGCTGCTGACGAGCGGTTCAAGACTAACCTCGGGCGCTCGTCGAATCGTGAGGTGCTGCTGCCGGAGATTCGCGGGGAGCTTGCGCGGAGGAAGCGTGCGGAGCTGCTCGCGGCGATTGGCGCCGCCGGGATTCCATGCGGCGAAGTGCTCGGGCTGCACGAGGCGTTGACGTCCGGACGTGCGACGTCGATGGGGCTGGTGACGAAGCAGGCGCATCCGGTTGCGGGACATGTGGATGTGCTCGCGCCGCCTTATCGGTTCGATGGGGAGCGTCTGCCAGTGCGGACCGCGCCGCCGGTGCTGGGGGCGGATACGGGGGTGGTGTTGGGTGAGTTGGGTATCTCGGCCGAAGAGATTTCAAGACTCAAGGCGGACAGGGTCGTTTGAGCCGCCCGCTCGCTTAAGAAAGCGTCAGACATCTACCCGGACGGCTGGAACCCTTATCAGATAAGGCAGTGTCCAAGGTGTCCGGGTAAATTTCTTATAGGCTGAAACCGACCCGAGACGATCCTCCCGTGCCTCTTATAAGCGGACGATTCATTTCCGGAATGCTGTGCGCTTAGCCACCCGGAATAATACGAGCATTGCGCGAGAATTCGTGTGCCTTCAGAACAGGGCGTATCGTCTTTATCAGCAGGTCGACCTGTCGGGCAGTCATGTAAATCGACACCTGACTGCCATCCAACGCCACCTCGTCTCCGTCGAGTTCCCCGGTATGCGCCGCTCTCGCTACGGCATCAAGCTCGTCCTCAAGCTGATGCAACGAGGCCAAGTTACGGTCATGGTAACCAACGACGATCGCAACCTGAGTCTCCTCTCCGACACCATCTGTCGCGTTACTCGAGGTCGCACTAACGAGTGACAGAAAGGACAAGCCAAATCGGATCGCTACCGAACGGATTTTTCGTTGGCGACTTTTCAAGTCAGTTCACGCTTTCGACGTCCAGCCGACATCGGCCAATCAACCGCAATGTTTTTCCAGTCCACTCATAAAACAATTTTTCTGGCTTATTAAGACACGATTCGTTCTCGTTGAAACAACCGGAAATGATGAACAATTTGCTGTCCATTCTAAAATTGATTCGCTCATCGTCATTACCCATGACACCGTTGACCTCCGACTCTCCCGGCATCGTATAGACACTTCCCGTATCCTTGTCGAGGATCGCAAAATCGCGACAATCCGTTCCGCATCCCCAAATCGCCACGCGATAGTGGCCTGCAAAATTCGCGGGCTCAGAGAATTCGTTACGGATAACCGTTCGAAACAGCTGAGCCTTTTTGCTGGTGAGCACCGGGTGGGTCGCTGCTTGCGGCTGCGCGTTCCCGGAAGCAGCCGGATAGTCTGCAAATGAGCGTGAATTGCAAGAGGCTGCATGTGAGGGCATCGACAAAGCAATCCAGTTGCCTAGCACAAACACGCAAAGCCCGATAATACGCAACGCTTTTTTGAGCATCTTTTCTATCCTTTCCCGCACACTGATAGTTTGTTTAGGCGCTCGCGAGATCCGTTCCTCCTGGCCGGTTGCCGCAGTCGATAGCGAATGGTTCGTCGAAAAGGCCGCAAGCGCGCAAAGCGCTAACCCAACCGTTCCGACAATCTTGCCAATTGCATATTGACCTGTGCACGACCTAAACGAAACGGCACACTGCTAATGCAAAGTGACGACCTCACCGTGGTCGTTCCTCGGCATCTCGTTCGAAGTCTCCGGCTCGGATGTTTGTCCTGAGCCAGCAACATATCGGTAGATGATGTATTTCTTATCCGTCTCGTTGCCTAGGTTCCGAATGACCACTCTCATTCCCTCGCGACCGAGATAAACCCGCGTCGGGCGCGCGCGCTCAGCAAAATCCATACGCTCCCATTCCTTGGTCTCTACGTTGTAGCGTATGGCTACACCCTGGATATAGTTGGACGTGAATTCGCCTGATATAACCAAGACACGCTCCCCCGAGCCCGAGCACTCCGACTTGAGATCCCCCCCGCGAGACTGGTCCTCGTCGCCAGAATAGATGAGTGCGGGCGGTTCTGTACCTCGCTTCAGGTAGTACACGCTGGTGTCGGCAATCGGATGGCTTCGAAGAAGTTCCACCGATCTCGATTTGTCGTGTCCCAAGGGACACCGAAGAACACGAGTCATCTCTTGCGCGCTGACGCAACTGGCAAAGATTAACCCGCACACTAACGCAAACCATCGTTTCATTTGACCATATCCAGCAAACGGAATGTGCGTGCCACCTTACCTCCTTTCGCGTCCAGTTCCCAACTCACTCGCACGCCAATAGGCGACTCACTCCAGGAAATAGCCGAGTATGGGGACTCCACACCGTCCGAAATCTGAATGAGTTGCCGATTCTTGAGTTGAAATTTAACGAACTCGCCATACTGCTGAAAAATCGTCAACTCCCCCACGTCGAGCTGCATGACAGGGTTTTCGGAAAACGCGCTCTGGGCGCCACCGAGCAAAACGGTTGCCGAACGTGCAACACAAAGATGTTTAAGGCGTCGCATCGGACAGCTCCGTTCCTACGCTAGACAACCAAAACCGAGACCCGCCGATGGTGGTTCCATGCGTACCAGTCGAGCCTGCACGAAAATTATCGTAGACGTACTTTGCGTTCGGACCGGAGCCCATAAACGCCTTGATTGCATCGATCGACTCTTGCAGATCAAAGCATTAACCCTTATCCAAATTCCCGCATCCTGGATCAAAAAAACCTAGATCAGCGACGCAAAACCTTTTGCAGATTTTCGCAATCAGGCTTATCCCCTGTTTCAAGCGAGTCCGGACATATTAGGCCCTCATAGAACAGCACCTGCTGGTCGAGCACGCTATTCTTACATCCTTGATATTGGAAATCCGCATCCGGAACACTGTCCTTCCCCCAATCGTTGAACGCATCCCGCTGTAACGCACAATCCGTTTCCCTTTTGTTCACCCACGCCAAATGATTCTTTTCCAAAAGACTCTGTTGGGGCCCGCTCAGCCCGTGACGGATGCTTCCGTAAAGTCTCTCCGCAAGAACCGCCTTTTGAAGCTCCTCGTTGTGTGCGCAACTCAACTCCTGCTCGCGATTCAGTTTGTCGGAGCTGCAATCCTCACTTGCATGACAGGCAAGAGGTGACAACAGAACGGCACAGATAAAAAAATCAATGGCTCGCATCATAATTTCCGTTATCAAACAGATCTGACTCGCTATCCCTGCGGTGTCCCAACCCCTTCGACACTTTGCCGCCTGCTTTATTGTATTCCTTGAGTTTTTTCGTCACGTCGGCATACTGCCCCTTATTCACAAATTCGAGTAGCGGTACACCGTGATAATGTGCGTTGTAGATAAAATCGACAAGCGCATCATATTCATACTGATAGAGTGGCACGGTCACCTTTTCATTTACTATACGCTCTGCGTCGGACAGGTCCTTCTTCAACAAGTCTGCGGCATCCGTCTTGGTCATCCCTTTTTTAAATGGAGTCTCAGAAGCGGCACCGGATATAGGACCAAGATGCACCAAGTGCCCATATCCGATAGTGGTGTTGCCCTTATGGCCGGCACCATCGTTATCGTAGAGTTGGGCCCTAAACGCTTCCCAGTCAGCAACAAATTGAATTCCATCTGCAGAAATCGCCCATGGCTTTGCAAGTCGCGAAACCTGCGCCTTGACCACCGAATGCGGCGTCGTATTCGTAACCGGAGTAGCCGCCGGACTTGGATTATCACTCATACTCAACACCTCCAATCACAGGTCTTCCCGATGACCGATATAGACCTCGAACGGCTCCGCAGAGTCCGTAGCTAGCCGTTCCGTGTGTCCTGTACTGTCCGTCACGCCATGAAGAATTTCGCCAGAGTGCTTTCTGATGGTATAGGGGGTATTCGAAAGAGGTACTCCCCTTCCATCGCTCAAATGAACCTGTTCATCGAAGGCTCCGGATTTTGATGCGGTGGAGCCGGGCATGGTAGGAAGTGGGTAGTCGCTGCTCGCTGGACCAGCAAACGAATGCTGACCTCCTTTGATATCGATCTTGCCCGGCGCGTGAATCTCGATGTTGCCGTCCTTGATGCGGATATACGCACCACCTGAGGTCAACAAGATTTCCTGCTTCGCGGCCGCCTCGATCTTTTCCGTTGCAGACAGCACCTTTACGGTCTTCTGCGCGGTCAGTTCGATGTTGTCCGAGTGCGCTTGGATCTCCACCTTCCCCTTGGCCGCAAACAGCTTCATCCCGGCGTTCTGCACAAACAGGCTGAGTTTTTCCGCCACGCTCGCAATCAGCGATTTTCCTGTCGCGATGTGTGTGCTCTGTCCGCTGACGAGGTTGGTCTGCGCATCACTCGCAATGTGAACGGACTGCTGCGTAGACAGCGCGATGCCCGACGGGCTGCCGAACAGCATGACCGGTTCCTTGAACGCATTGGCATTGCCCGTTCCACCGCCCGCCGTGCTTCCCCCAGATGACGAACCCGATACGGTGTTCTGCGTCGCATCAGTGAATGACTTCAGCGAGTCGTAGCCATCCTTGAGGCTTTCGGCCTGATGCGTAGTGCTCGCCTCCGACATCGCTTCAAGCACGCTTTCCGAATTCACCAGTTGCGAGCTTGCTTCCCGTGCATCCAGCGGCTGGCTGGCAGCCGGGTAAGTCGTGACATACAAACCCTGGCCCGCACGCACGGCACCATAGGCATCGGACTTGAGATCGAAACCGCTGCCCAGATAGCGGCCTCTCGCATTGCCGCTCTGGTCGATCAGGTAACCCAAATGCAATTGGGCATTGGCGCTGGATGAATAAAGCTGAACGCGGTTCTGCCCCGTCGCGTCATCCATCACCATCTGGTTGTAGCCGCTGCCCTGATATTCCTTGGACTTATAGCCGGACAGCAGGCCGTTGGAATGCCAGTTAGGTTGCGTTGCGCCGTTGTAGACCTTGCCTGTTACGAGGGGCCTGTCGCAATCGCCGTCGGCCCAATCGATCAAGACCTCTTCGCCGATTCTCGGTACGTGAACGCTACCGTATCCACCGCCCGTATCGGACATCGCGACGCGCACCCAGCACGACGCTTTTTCATCGCCGTCATTGAGCCGATCCCAATGGAAGCGCACCTTGATGCGGTTCAGCGAGTCTGTGTAGACCTCTTCGTTGGCAGGGCCGACAACGATCGCCGACTGCAAGTGCATGTCCGGCTTGTGATGCTCGAGCGGACTGCGGTAAGGCACAGCCTTGCGTTGCGCTTCGATCTCAACGAGAAAGAATCCTTCACTGCCATCGGCGTGCGCGACTATCGCGCCGGTTTGATTGGCTTTGATACTTGCCAGTTTGGCCTTCAAGCTGTGCGGATAATCGGCCGCCTGGCTCGATGCCGGGAGGTTGTTCTCGATGAACCACGCTGTCTCGACAATGGCGAACTGCCGGTTTTGCTGGCTATCTGTCGCATGGCCAGGATGATCGTCCAGTTCGAACCAACGACCCGCATCCGCACCACGCACACCACCGGCACCATGGAACCGCTTGGCGCGCGATTCCCACTCCTCCATACGGATCTTCGAGAGCGCATCGCCCCGATCCTGGTCGCCGTAGGTATAGGCGCCGGTGTATTCATACACCTCGGCCTGCTGGGGCAGATTTCCCTGCGTAGGCAGCGTGGGAACGCTTGTGCCCTTCGGATTGGCAGAAGAACCCGGCGCCTTGTAATCGAAGGTGCGAGTCGTAAGCGTCGTGCTTTGCAGCGTCCGCGTGCCTGACCACTGCACCAGCGCATCGGTTTCGCTGTTGGCGCCCGCGCGATAGAACTCGACTGTCTGTGGCGAGAGCGGCTGAAATGCACCGAGGTTATCCGTGACCACGAGCGTATGGGACTTGCCGTCGCTCGCCTGCTCGAAATAGCCGAACAGTCCCTCGCTTTCCATGAGTCGATGAACGAAATTCCAGTCGTCCTCGTATTGCATGCAGAACGAACGGGAGGGCAGCGGTTTGCTCAGTGCAAAGCGAAATGCACCTTGAGCCTGAGGATGCATGTTGAAAACATCCGTCAGGATTTGGTCGGCCGGCTTGTCCTGCCAGATGCGCGCATCCGTGCGAAAACGCAGGAAGTGCATCCATGATGCAAAGGCGATCTGATAACTCGTCAAGCCGCTATCAGACCCAAGGCGGCGGACCGTATGCACGTAGCCGTGATGAGGCAGATAGGACTTGTCGCTCTGCTGAATCCAGAGCGTCACCGGCTGGGCAATCAGCGTCTTCAGTTCGATGGTCTCGGATGTCGATACGACATCCGCGGTGAATTCGAAATGACGGCCAACCCGTGAATGACCCGCGACTCGCTGAGGCAGCAGAACATTATTACCCAGCGGATTATCCAGTTTGAGCAGGCGGTCGCTTTGCAGCAGCCCGCCGGTCATCGCTCCAATCACGTCCTGCGCACCCATACCGCCTCTTCTTGTTGGCTGTCGCGCCCCCGCGCGTGAGCGCGATTTTACGAAACACCAGAAGAATCGGCCAATCAAAAAATGTCAAAATACCCGAATCCGGAAATTAATTCCTCTCGTTTTACATACAAACCGGATAACGGTAATTTCTTCTCGCCACGTGAAATTATTTCCGCGCGGCATTTCTAGTTCGCTCTGTAAAAGATAAACGGCGAAGCCCCAATAAAAAGAGCCTGGAAACGGATTCCAGGCTTTGAAGACCACCAACGAAAAGGATGGTGGAGGAGACAACGTTCTCTCGGCGCGTTGCCGCCCACATGTCACGGCAACGCCCAAAAAAATCGCCTCAGATCGCCCAGCCGCCGGCGTAGAAAGCGACCAGCACCGCCGCAATCGCCACCGTGCCGACATTGAGCTTGCGGAACTCGCCGCTCACCACACGGCCGATCACGAGCGTCGAGAAGCCGAGCATGATGCCCGTCACGATGTTGGCGGTCAGCACGATGAACACCGCGCAGACGAGACCGGACATCGCGTCGACCATATCGTCCATGTGCAGCTTGGCGACGCTCGAGAGCATCATGAGGCCGACGTACATCAGCGCGGGTGCGGTCGCATACGACGGCACGAGGCCCGCGAGCGGCGAGAGGAACATCACGACGAGGAACAGCAGGCCGACCACCGCCGCCGCCATGCCCGTCTTCGCGCCGGCGGCCACGCCGACCGTCGATTCGATGTAGGCCGCAGCCGGTGCGCCGCCGAGGAAACCGGAGAAGATCGAGCTCAGCGAATCCGCGGTCAGCGCGCGGCCGCCGTTGACGATGCGGCCGTTCTCGTCGAGCTGGCCCGCCTGCCCCGCCACCGCGCGGATGGTGCCGGTGGCGTCGAACACGGCGGTCATCACGAGCGCGAGGACGCTCGGCAGCACGGCGAGCGAGAGCGCGCCCTTGATGTCCATCGCGCCGATCAGCGATGCATGGCCCGGCGCGGAAAGCGACGGCAGCGCGAAGAAGCCATGGAATTTCACGTCCGGATCGAACGCGACGCCGGCCGCCGAAATCGCGATCACGACGAGCAGGATCGAGCCCGGCACGCGGCGGCGGACCAGGCCGAAAATCGCCGCGAGGCCGATCACCGACATGATCACGGGGAACGACGTGACATGACCGAGCGACACCGGCAAGCCGGCGCCCGGGTTCTTGACGACGAGACCCACGTCGTTCGAGGCGATCAAGAGCAGGAACAGGCCGATGCCGATGCCCGTGCCGTGCGCGACACCCGTGGGCAGGTTGCGCAGGATCCACGAGCGCACGCCGGTCACCGAAATCGCGGTGAACACCAGCCCCATCAGGAACACGGCGCCGAGCGCCACGGCCGGCGGCAGGCCCTTGCCGAGTACGAGCCCGAACGCGGTGAACGCGGTGAGCGAGATCGCGCAGCCGATCGCGATCGGCAGCTTCGCCCACAGGCCCATCAGCAACGAGCCGAAGGCCGTCGTGAGACAGACGGCGACGAACACGGCGCTCGTGTCGAAGCCGGCTTTGCCGAACATGCCGGGCACGACGAACACCGAATAGACCATCGCCAGGAAGGTGGTGATGCCCGCGACGATTTCCTGGCGCTGCGTGCTGCCGCGCGCGGAAATCCCGAAGTACCGATCGATGCCCCCCTTGGGGCCGAAGTCGCTTTCCGCGCCGACGCCGACCACCGGCTGCGCCTGGGTATCACTCATGAGCTTGCTCCTTTATCAGCATGCTGAAACGGCCGCTGCGGGCCGTCATCAGGTTTGTCTCGAATCTATCTCTAGTAGGCTTGCCAGCAATGTCTATGGACGGGCGAGTCGTCGTGGTTGTCGCGCTGTGGACGCGCTTTTCTGTCAGCCCCGTCATTGCACTTTGCCGTAGCGAAGGGTAGGCGAACACAACATCACGTCCCATCGGGCCGAGAGCATGCAGCACATGTCATAGCGCATATATCGGCTTGAAACCGGGCTTTTCGATCGCCGACCGCGCGTATACGCCTAGCGCGGATCCGTTAAGGCGAATATTTGAGCGTTGGATTAAACAAGCCGATGCCGGGCCGCGCGGGCGCGCAAACTTACGATAAGCCGACGGACGAGGCTATTGGAGGAGAAGCGGGAGGGAATGGGAACGTCAGGGGAATGCCGGGGAGAACGCCGCGCGAGTTCAGGAGCGCGCGCAGGATGCCCAACCGGCATCCCGCCGCGCTTGGCTCACGTTACTGGCCGCCGAAATAGACCGGCTTCACGCCGTCGATCGAGTCTGCGCGGGCCGGGCCTGCCTGCGTCTTGCTCGTGAGCGCCGGGCCATAGCCGGTCTGCGCGTCGGAGTTGGCGGCCGCGACCTTCGCTTCGGCGGCCTGGATGTCGGCGGGATAGATCACGTTGTTGGTGCCGGTATAGCCGGCCTGCTTGACCTGGATGAGTTGCTGGCGCACTTCGGCGCGCGTGACGGGCGCATCCGATTGCTGCGCGAACGAAGCGAGCGGCGAAGCGAGCAGCACGGCGGCAGCGGCAACAGCGAACAGTTGAGTCTTCATGATTTACCTCGATAGATGATTTTTGAACCGCTTCGAACACCTTGTTCTTAGCGAACGGCTCAAGAATAGGCGCGGAAACACGCGGTACAAATCACTGAGTCGACAAGAGACATTTTCAACAAAAGAAACAATGGCGGCGCCGACAGGCGGCTGACAGATTGGCGTCATTCGATACACTTGACCCTCACGTAACGAGAGGCCCTAGCCTGATCGCACGCAGAAGAGAAGAAGGAGAACCCCATGTTGCTCAAGATAGGCGAGCTCGCCAGGCAGTGCGGACTGACCGTGCGCACGCTCCATCACTACGACGACATCGGCCTGCTCACCCCTTCTGCCCGCACCGAAAGCGGCTATCGCCTCTACGACCGGACCGACATCGCCAGGCTCTATCAGATCCAGGCGTTGCAGCGGTTCGGCCTGTCGCTGGCCGGGATCGGGGCGTTCCTGGCGGGCACCGACCTGCCTCTCGCGTCGCTCGTCGACAAGCAGCTGCACATGCTCGAAGACCAGATCCAGCGGGCGACCAGATTGCACGAGCGTCTGTCGCGCCTGCGCGATCAGCTGACGCGCGGGGAGGAACCGGAGCTTGCCGATTGGCTGACGACTCTGGAATCGATGACCATGTACGACAAATATTTCTCCGAAGACGAACTCGAACGGCTCGCCTTTCTCTATCCCGACACTCGCGAAGCGGCCGAATGGCGCGATCTGGCCGCAGAGGTGCGCGAGGCGCTGGAGCGCAACGTCACGCCGCGCGAGCCCGAAGCCCAGGTGCTCGCGCGGCGCTGGATGGCGTTGCTCGAGCGCGATACCGCAGGCAGCGCCACCCTCTTCGCGAAGCTCGACGAGATGTACCTGAACGAGCCGTCGCTGCAAGAGCGCATCGGCATCTCGCCCGAGATGCGCGCGTTCATTCTCGAAGCCAGCCAGGAGATCAAGCTGGCCGTCTTCGAACGCTGCCTGACGCCCGAGGAGTTCCGCTTCGTGCGCGAGAACTATGGCAAGCGCATGCGCGAGTGGCCGCCGCTCATCGGCGAGGTCCACGCGGCGATGAAGAAAGGCACGGCGCCCGACGATCCGAGGATGCGCGCGCTCTGCCTGCGCTGGCTCGATCTGTTCCGCTCCTACGCGACCGACAACCCCGAGACGCAGGCGAAGATCCGCCTCGCGCTCGAGCGGGAGCCGGACCTGAAATCGAGCTGGATCGACGCGGAATTCATCACCTACCTGCGCCGTGGCATGGCGGCGCTGAATCCCGCATGACGTGACGGCCGCAGGCGTCAGCCCGGCAACCCCGGGACGCTCACGCCGAACGTCTGCAGCACGAGCACGACGTTCAGCGCCAGGACGCCCGCGGCCGCCGCGCTCGCCGTGACGGCCAGGAACGGCGAGCTGCGGTGCTCGCCCATCACGTTGCGCCGGCAGCTGAACCAGACCAGCGCCGCCATCGGGAACGGCAGCGCGAGACTCAGCACGACCTGGCTGACGACGAGCGCGCGCGTCGCGTCGACGCCCATCGCCACCACGACGATGCTCGGCAGCATCGTGATCACGCGGCGCAGCCAGAGCGGAATCTGGAAGCCGACGAAGCCCTGCATGATCATCTGCCCCGCCATCGTCCCGACGACCGAGCTCGAGATGCCCGACGCGATCAGCGCGAGCAGGAAGATCCCCGCCGCGCCGATGCCGAGCAGCGGCGCAAGCGTGTGATAGGCGGTCTGGATCTCGGCGACCTCGGGGTGTCCGGCATGAAACGCCGCCGACGCCATGACGATCATCGCCATGTTGATGAGACCCGCGACCGTCAGCGCGATCACCACCTCGATGTCCGAGAACTTCACGAGCTTGCGCTGCTCGCCGGGCGTGTTCGCGATCGCGCGGTTCTTGGTGAGCCCCGAATGCAGGAACAGCGCATGCGGCATCACGGTGGCGCCGACAATGCCGACCGCGATGGTCACGGCGTCCGCGTCGGGCAGGCGCAGCGAGAACATGCCGCCGAACACCCCGTGCCACGCGACATTCGTGATGAAGAGCTCGACGATATACGAGAGCCCGATGATCCCCACCAACGCGCCGATCGCGAGCTCGAGCGGCCTGAAGCCCGCCTTTTCGAAAAGCAGCAGCACGTAGGTGACGATCGCGGTGACGATCATGCCGGCGATGAGCGGCACGTGAATCAGCAGCGACAAACCGATCGCGCCGCCCAGGAACTCGGCGAGATCGGTCGCCATCGCGGCGATTTCGCTCACGGCCCACATCGCGAGCACGAGCGGCGTCGGGAAATAGGCGCGGCACAGCTCGGCGAGATTCTTGCCCGTGACGATGCCGAGCTTGGCCGACAGCGCCTGGAACAGCATCGCGACGACGTTCGCGAGCAGCACGACCCACAGGAGCGCATAGCCGTAGCGCGCGCCAGCCTGAATGTTGGTCGCGAAGTTGCCCGGGTCCATGTAGGCGACCGACACCACCACGGCCGGCCCCGCGAGCGGCACGATCATCGACAGGCCCGTGCGGCGGCCCTCGAGCACTTCGCGGATCGCGAGCCGGGTGCGGCCGGTCAGCGTCGAGGGCACGGCCGGGCCGGGGGGCTTGGGTTGGGGCGTGGTTGCGTCGCGAACGCGTTCGTCCATCTATCACCTCGCGCGGGCTGGCGCGGCATGCCGGGCGGATTCCGCGTGAACCCGCCCGCCGCGTTATGTGGTCGTTTGCGTACTGGCTTGACTGTTCACGCAAGCATAGCGTCCGCGAGATTTTTTTTCTTGGCGCGCACCAGGCGTCCATGCCTGCAAAGAATGGGAGTTATTCGCCCCGGCCGCCTACCCGCGCGACGCGCGCTCCCCGAAGATCGCATCCAAGCATTGTCTGCCCGCGCCGCCCCAACGGCGCGGTTCTTCACGCTCACTCGGAGCATCGAATGACTGCACGAACCTTCCTGATCACGGGCGCAACCAAGGGTATTGGACGAGCGCTCTCCGAACGTCTCGCGCGCAGCGGACATCGTGTCATCGGTCTCGCGCGCGAGGATGCCGACTTCCCCGGCGAGCTCGTGCGGGTCGACCTCGCGGATCGCGATGCGACCGCAGCCGCACTGCAAGATCTGGCGCGCCGTCATGCGATAGACGGCGTGGTCAACAACGTCGGCCTCGTGCGCCCTCAGTCCATCGGCAACGTCGATCTCGACGATCTGGACGAGGTGTTGTCGCTCAACCTGCATCCCGCCGTGCAGACCGTCCAGGCGCTGCTGCCCGGCATGCGCGAACGTCACTGGGGACGCGTCGTCAACATCTCCAGCCTGACCGTGCTCGGCATCGTCCAGCGAACCGCGTACGCAGCCGCAAAGGCCGCTCTCGTGAGCTTCGCGCGATCGTGGGCGCTGGAGCTGGCCGATACCGGCATCACCGTCAACGCCGTGGCGCCGGGTCCGACCGAAACGGAGCTGTTCCGCGCCAACAACGCGCCGGGCAGCGAGGGCGAGCAACGCTACCTCGCCGCCGTGCCCATGCGGCGTTTCGGAAAACCCGACGAAATTGCGGCAGCGATTGCGTTTCTACTGTCCGAAGATGCGGGCTTCATCACCGGTCAGACGCTGTATGTGGACGGCGGCGCGTCCATAGGCAAAGCCTCGTTTTGATCGAAGCGCCACGGGGAGGACAGCATCGACCCGCCAGCGAAACAACCGCTAGCGAATCCCCGGCGAATCGGCGCGCGCCGCCAGAAAGCGATGAATCTGCGCGATCACGGCGGTGGCGCCGGTCGCGGAGCGGATGACGGGGATGGCGATGCGGCTCATGGTGAGACTCCTTGTACAAACGTTGAAGCGGAGTCGTCACTTTAGGCCCGCCGGATGAGCTTGCTGATGCTCGAATAGCCGAATAAATTGCTCAAAAGTCCCAAGCGAGCCGGGGCATGCCTCTCATGAAACGATCGATCCATTCCGACCGCTCGCGGCGCTCCGGCTCGCTCGAAGATCACACGCCGCGCATCGCAGCAACCGCTTTGATCTCGACCAACAGGGTCGGCCTGGCCAACGCCGCCACCCCGAGAATCGTCCATGCAGGCGCATTCTCTTTGATGTAGTGGTCCTTGATCTCGCGAAACGCCGCCAGTTGCTTATCGATATCGACGTGATAGGTGACGAGTTCGACGAGGTCGCCGAAATCGAGCCCCGCTTCCGCCAACACCGCGCCCAACCGCCGGAACGCGAGATCGATCTGCTCTTCGACGCGCTCGGGAATGGTGCCATCGGTCCGGATTCCTATCTGACCGGCGACAAACAGCAGCCCGCCTGCGGCCACGGCAGGCGCGTAGTTGAATGCCTTGAAGACCTCGGTGCTGCCGAGAACGGGATGGGGATTCGCGAGTACGACCGTCGTTTTGGAAGAACGCATGACAAGTGCCTTGGAAGATAAAAAGTAAAAAGGTGAATGGCCGAGCTACTTGGCGCCAAGCGATCCCCGCCGCGCCTGGTCCTGCTCCTGGGATTCGAACAGCGCCTTGAAATTGCCCTCGCCGAAACCGTCCTCTCCGCGCCGCTCGATGATCTCGAAGAAGACCGGGCACATTCGCTGGCCGCAGCAAGCGGTGCTGGCCGATGAGATGCTCGCGTTCTTCAAGGCGCATCCGCTGCCTTGACACTTGAGGCCTGACGTCTTGGCGGCTCGATAACCAGTTGCCAAGGATCGCAAAACCGATTGCCACGGGCGGCCGGGCGTTACTCCGGCTGCTATGTCCGCGCCACTGTGTCGGGCGATTGTTCCGACCATACGCTGGCGAGTGATGCGCACCTTCACACCTGCGGTGCAGGCGCCCGTGGGTTCGATCATTGTGTCCCATTCGCTGCCGAGGGACAAAGTACGGACGGCATCAGATATTTCCCAAGAAGTGCCCCAGCCGTTACCCGAAAAACTCGTTGAGATACCGTACGGTTTCTTCCGGTTGCTCGTCTGGGATCCAGTGCCCGGTATTGGGTAGCTTCAACACTGTCGCGTCGGGAGCAGCCGTGCCGAGGAACGCGGCGAGGAAGTCGTAGCTGATGCCGCCTAACCCGAGCACAGGAATGGTCAGCGGCGCATAGCCGCCAGCATCGGCGATGTCGGTTGCAAAGGAGGAGAACCAGCTGTTGGCAGCGCGCAGCGCATCCGGGCTGTCGTAGGCTGCTGCATAGACGGCGCGGTCGTGCGCGGTGATTGCTGTCTTATCGACTGCCAAGTAGTCGAACAACCAATCCTGCACGATGCCATAGCGGCCCGCGAACACGCGTTCCGAGAGCCCGGGAATCTGGTTGAAAGCGAACCACCACGGGTGTACCGCACGCGCCGGATTCTCCAGATCGTAGGTGCCTGCCGCCGGCAGTAGCGGGATCTGCTCGAATACCGCGAATGGATGCGGCGAGTCCATCATCACCAGCTTACGCGTAGCCTCCGGATAGTTAGCCGCAAAACTGTAGGCCACCATCGCGCCGATATCGTTGCCGGCGATATTCACCGCGCCCAGGCCAAGCTGGGATACGAGGGCGTGAATGTCGGACGCCATCGTTTTCTTGTCGTAGCCGCCGTCGGGTTTGCCGGAGCTGCCCATGCCGCGAAAGTCGACGGCGAACACACGATGGCGTTCAGCGAGCCTCGGCAATATGCGCCCGAACTCCCACCAGGTCTGCGGCCAGCTCGGCAGCAGGATCAGCGGTGCGCCGGCCCCGCCTTCCACATAGTGCAGGCGGATACCGTTGACTTCGGCGTAGGCGTTTTTGAAACCTGACAGTGTTGCGACGAGATCGGCGTCGCTGATCGGGTCGGGCGATGAAGCGGGCATGTGATTTCCTAGAACATGGTGTTGGCATTGTTGGAGGAGGCCGGTACCGGCTGCAGCACGTCCCAATGCTCGACGATCTTGCCGTGGGCATCGAAGCGGAAGATGTCGACTCCCGCGGTTTCCTGGCCGCCCCAGTCCAAATAGCGCACATGCACAAAGGCCAGATCGCCATCGATGGCGACGCGCTTCACCTCGCAAGGTATGCGCCCTGCCTGCTTGATGTAGCCCATGATCCCATCGAGCCCATTCGGGAACAGCGGGTTGTGCTGAATGTATGGTCCGGAAACTAGGCCAGGCAGCCGGTCGGCTTGCCCCTCGTTGAAAACGTGGTTGTAGATGGTGTCGAGCGCGTGTTGGATGAGCTCTCTGTTCATGATTTGACTCCTGATTTGTCGGCCTCGTCATTGAAGCAATCTTTTGAAAGACAAACCATGTGCATAACGTGCGATAACATATCAATTCGTCTCATTTTGCCGATGATGCGGTCATGCATGCATTGAACAGTTGGCTGAAAGCGGTGCGCGCCGACGGACTGGTGCTGGCGCGCACGCGCATGGCAGGCCCGTGGGGGTTTGCCGTACAACCTAGCGACGCGGTGGTGTTCCATTTCGTGGCGGAAGGACGCGCCTTCATACGCCGACCGGACACGGAAAGCATGGAATTGCGGGCTGGCGAGCTGGTCCTGTTGCCGCGTGGCGATGCGCACGAAGTGGTGCATTCGGCGCGCGGGAAAACCACGTCGCTGGAGGCGTTCCTGGCCAGGCGCGATGGTGTCGTCGATCGTGATCCCAAGGCCGTCACGTTGATCTGCGGACAGTTCAACATGGATCAGCAACTGGCGCTTCCCGCCTTGCGGGCGCTACCGCAGGCCGTGTCGCTGCGCGCCGGCGTAGAACCTGGATGTTCCCCGCTGAGCGACACGCTACGCATGCTCCGCAACGAAGTGGAGACGCCCAACTTCGGCAATCAGATCGTAGTGCGCAACCTGCTTTCGTCCCTGTTCGTCTACTTCATGCGCGATTGGGCCGACACGACGCTTCCTGAGGCCAACGATTGGTTTTCGGCGGTGCGGTCGCCGCACATGGCGCGGGCGCTTGCGCGCATGCACGAGGCGCCCGAACGTGCATGGACACTGGAACAACTTGCGCAGGAAGCCGGTTTGTCGCGGGCTGCGTTCGCCCGCAACTTCAGCGCCTCGGTGGGAGAGCCGCCACATAGCTATCTGACGCGCTGGCGAATGGGCGTTGCCGCGCGGCTGCTTCAAGAAACCAGTCTGCGGCTCACCGAGATCGCATCGCGTGTCGGGTATCGGTCGGAGTTCTCGTTCAGCCGCGCGTTCAAGGCTGCTCGTGGGATCTCGCCGATTCAGTACCGCCGCGAAGCGGCGAACCGGGCGGAACCGGTGCGGGGGTAAAACAGAAACACGTTCACTCGACCGGACGCAGACAGCGTTTGCCCGCATCCGGCGTTTCTTACCGTAGCGTCTCCGCACCGTGAGTCACGAATGCGGAATCACGGCCCACAGTCCCATCACGCCGGGACAGTGATATACGGGTCCCACCAGTAGTACCCGAACAGTTCCTGCTTTTGCCCGCCGACCAGCGTATAAAGCCCGAAGCTGATGCCGAACCCTTCCCGGCCGCTCTGCCTCACTCTCGAGTCGAAGCTCGCAAAACTCTCTACGCGCTGGACCGCCGGCAGACCGTTGCGATCCGGCGATTCCAGGTTGGGCTGCACCGCGCCGTTCCTGGTGACCCCGTTGTATTGGAACGGGTTGAAAACCTCGTCACCCGAGTAACGCGCGATGTTGTACAAGATCACTGCGTCATCGGAATTGTCTTGAATCGATGTGCCGGTGAACGACACGAGATCGCCCGGATACGCCCTGAACTCGAGATCGGCGGTGCCCTGTCCACTGATAACGCCTCGCGAGCCGGTGACGAGCAGGAACTGGCCAATATGCGCAAGGCCGGTCGGTTTCTTCCAGTCCTTGCTGGGATTGGGACTCGTCGCCTTGATGTACTCGGTGTCGATAACTGCGAGTATCTGGATGTGCGCGGTTGATGCCGCCAAACTTACATCTGCCATGAGAATCCTCCATTTTTCAACGTTGACGATTCCATTTCGAAGACGCGTGATAAACGCGTCACTCGTAATTTCGTCTTATTTTTGGACAAATACAGCTGATGAAGTAAACAGGTAGGCGAATCTTTTTATTACCTGGAATGACAAACCAGCGAAAAACTGGAATCCATATTCCTGCATCGAATAAACGCCACCTTGAAATAGACCAGTGGAAATGACATCTCATACCAAACCACGGCGCAGCCGATTAGCGAACAGTGACAATGCGATTACAGGAGTAGTAGCCGTAGGGTTCCTGCCTTGTTCTCGTTGAGTTGAGAGCGTAGAGGGCAAACGTAATTTCGAGGACATCGCTGCCAGGCGCCTTCACCTTCGCTTCGAAGCTTGAGAAGCTGGCCTCGCTTTCGAGTGAGGGCAACCCGTTGCGGTCCGGCGAATCAGGATCGGGCTGCACGGCGCGCGCCCTCACAAGAACGTTCGGCTTGAAACGCTCGAACACGCAAGCGCCCGAGGCTGGCTGCACCTTGTAAAGGATCACGGCATCGTCTGCGTTGCCTTGCACTGAAATCCCCCTGAGGGACACTCTGTCGCCGGCTTTCGCCCGGATGTCCGCTTCCGCCCGATCCTGCGTACCGGCGATGCTGCGCGATCCGGCGCAGACCATGAACAGGCAGTCCGGCGCGATGTGCACCGGATGCGCCGGGTCTTGGTTTGGCCCGTAAGCGTTTTTGACATGCTTCGCGTCGATGACCAACAGCACGTCGATTCCGTGAGCTTTTGTGTTCATATGCGATTTGGATTTTGTGTCAAAAATCTGACTTCAGCGTCAGGGCAAATAGCTCGTCAATCGCAACGAGCCAATTTCCATCCAATTTACCTCTTTGATCATACTAAGAACGGTGAAAATTAAAACGTTACCTGCCAACTCTGACAGCCGCCGTGATTAAGCAATTTGCCTATCTGATTTAACAGCTACATTGGCAAACAAGGACTGCAATACTTGCCTCGGCGCATATTCTCCGCGCCCGGCATGCCGCCCCGGCTGCCTATACCCTTCAATGGAGGTTCGATATGACATCCGAATTGAACGACGTCAATTTCGAAGCAACGGCCCAACTCGTCAACATTCTTGCGGTCGTCAACACGGAATACGTCAAGAAGATGTATCCCAACCCGAGCAAGAGTTGGCAGAGGCCGACCGGCATCAGCTCCAGAGCTGTCTACATGCTCAATAGCAACGGGGACGGAACCGGCGATCAGAATCTGCGCGTGAACGTGGGGGACTCCGTGGCCTTTAGAGGAACGTCGATAAGCGACAACGCCAAAGACGTGGTGGACGTCTACACCCTCCGTCACTTTTCCGGCGCCAATGTCTTTAGTCCATTCGCCGTTCAAGTGACCAGCGTCAACGCTATATCGCCGGACCCGGAAGCACCGAGCGACCTGCTCCTTTCGACGCAAGCCCAGGTTTTCCGCAGTTTCGATGCCAGAGTCATATCGACGGGAACGGAGGGCGTTGCAACGAGCTTCGCGCTGTATACGCGAATCCAGGGCTCTCAAGCCCTCTATGGCTATTTTTGGTGGAACTGGCTCGCTACCGCCGTTTAGGCTCGGCCAGACGCGTCCAGGGCGGCTCGGAAGCCGCCCACGCAGCCGCTACCGCTTCCCGAGCTCGTCGATCGAAATCCCGAGCTCCGCCGCCAGATGCTCCACGAGCGTATTGAGCCGCTCCACCTCCCCCGCAAGCCGCTTCTGCTCGCTGCGCAGCGCGTCGAAATCGGCGAGCGTGAGGCCCGCCTCGAGCGCCACGCTCTCAGAACCCGCATCGCCCGCGCCCATTGCCGGCACAACGCTCACCTCGCCGCACAGCAAATGCGCCCAGCGGCTCTCGCGCTCGCCCGGCGCGCGCGGTAGTTTCACGACGAGCGGCGGCTCCCGCTCCGCCAACTCCTCGAGAAACACCTCCGCCGACGACGCATCCGCAAACCCATGCAGCCGCGCCGAATTCAACCTCAGCTCCGCCGCCGTCTGCGGCCCGCGCAGCATCAGCACGGTCAGCAGCGCTTCCGCCTGGCTCGGAATCCCGAGCACGCGATTGAGGTTGTGCTCGAAGCGCGGCACGCGGCTGCTGCTGCCTTCGAACACGAGGCTCAAATGCTTGAGGTCCTCGATCGCGTTGAGCACTTCCGCTTCGGTCACGTTCATCACCGGCGCACGGGCGGTCTTCTGGTTGCAGCCGGAAGTGAGCGCATTGAGCGAAAGCGGATAGGTATCGGGCACCGTGTGCTGCTTTTCGACGAGCACGCCGATCACGCGCGCCTCGAGCGGGCTCAGGATGCGGATCGCGCGCGACCGGGAGACTTCGGGAGTGGAATTCATGGGTCGTGTGGTGAGGTCGAATCAAAGTTCGCGGGGTTTGATCATACGCGCGTACGACGCAATCATCGCGGCAAGCTCCTGCGCCGCGGGCGTGAGCGGCACGCTCGCGCGCTGCATCACGCAGACGTTCGACGCCGCCGGCCGCTCGGCAATCTCGATCGACGCCAGCGCGCCGCCGAACAGCCGGTGCCGCGTGACGATCGACGGCTCGAGCGAGAGCCAATCGGTCTCGACGACGAGATGCAGCGTGTCGAGCAGCGCCTCGGTCGTGGCGACGACGCGCGGCGGCGGCAGGCCGTGCCCGGCAAACAGATCGATCAACCGGTTCGCGGGCGGTGTCCCCTGCGAACCGGCGAGACCCGGCTGGCGCGTGCCGATCCACTCGCACTCGGCCAGCTCGGCGAGCGTCTTCGCGTGCCGCAGCGGATGATCGCGCCGGCACACCACGGCGGTATCGGAGGCATAGAGCGTCGTCACCGCGAGATCCTGGGTATCGGTGTGCGGCCCGGCCAACGCAACCGCGAAATCGAGCGTGCCGCCGCGCAGCCACGAGATCAGTTTGCGCGAGGTGCCGCTCACGAGATGGACCTGGACCTTGTCGAAGCGCGCGCGGTATTGCGCGAGCACGGGCGCGAGCGTGTCGATCATCGGCTCAGCGGTCATGCCGAGCGACACGCTGCCTTCATAGTCGCCGCGCAGCTGCCGCATCTCGTGCTCGGTCCGCTCGCATTCGCCGAGGATGGAGCCCGCGCGCGCCAGCAGCCGCTCGCCGTAGACGGTCAGCGCAATGCCGCGGTTCGAGCGCGTGAAAAGCGGCGAGCCAAGCTCCAGCTCCAGATTCTGCAGTTGTTGCGTGACGCTGCTTTGAGCGAGGTCGAGCGCGCGGGCGGCGCCGCGCAGGCTGCCGTGTTGCGCGACGGCGGCAAAGACGCGCAGTTGGGCAAGGGTCAAGGCCATCGAGGGGAAATCCGGCAGGCGATCGGAAAAAACGATCATGATAGCCGCGACGCCGCTTCGCAGCGGCGAGCCGGCGCTCTACGATGGCGCACGAATCCCCCCTCGTCCGCCCCTCATTCGTTTTTTTGCCGCTTATCCGCCCATGCACACGCGCTCGACTTTTCTGATTCCCCCGGCCATCGGCACGCGCCGCGAACTCACCAGCTTTCATTTCGGCCCGCAGGGTCCGGCCGACGGTGTCGAGAAGATCTACATCCAGGCCTCGCTGCACGCCGACGAGATTCCCGCGATGCTCGTCGCGGTGCTGCTCAAGCGGCGCTTCGCCGAGCTCGAAGCGGCCGGCGCGCTGAACGCGCAAGTCGTGCTGGTGCCGGTCGCGAACCCGATCGGACTCGCACAGCATGTGCTGGGACAGTTCGTCGGCCGCTTCGACCTGGCGAGCGGACGGAACTTCAACCGGCAGTTCCCGGCGTTCGACGGCCTCGCGGGCACGCTCGAAGGCACGCTCGGCACGAACCCCAGGCAGAACGTCGCCGCCGTGCGGCGGCTGATGCGCGAAGCGCTCGCCGAGCACAAGCCGCGCACCGAATTCGACTCGCTGCAGCGCGCGCTGCTCGATCTCTCGCTCGACGCGGACGTGGTGATCGACCTGCACTGCTCGCTCGAAGCGACGCTGCACCTCTACACGACCGACACCGCCTGGCCGCAGTTCGAGCCGCTCGCGCGCTACCTGGGCGCACAGGCGTCGCTGCTCGCGAACGATTCCGGCGGCCAGTCGTTCGACGATGCCCACAGCGTGCCGTGGTGGACGCTGCAACAGCAGCTCGCCGATCCCTCGCTGCTGCCGCCGGGCACGATCGCCACGACGATCGAATGCCGCGGCCAGCACGACGTCTCGTACGAAGAAGCCACCCGCGACGCCGGCGCGATCATCGAATTCCTGCGCGAGCGCGGCGCCGTGCGCGGCGAGCCGAAGCCGCTGCCGCCCCTGCTGCACGAACCGACGCCGCTCGCCGGCAGCGAGCAGTTCTACGCGCCGGCCAGCGGCATCCTCGTGCACCGCGCGGCGACGGGCGAGCGCATCCGCGCGGGCGATGCGCTCTTCGACATCGTCGACCCGCTCACCGACGAGACCACCACCGTGCGCAGCCGCACCGACGGCGTGTTCTACATGCGTCGCGCGATCCGCTTCGTGACGGCCGGCGCGCCGCTCGGGCGCGTCACGGGCACGCGGCCGAGCCGCAGCGGGATACTGCTGAGCGCGTAATGCCTGGCGCGGCTCGGCTCAGTGATCCGTCAGCCCGAGCATCTTGTCGACGAAGAAGCTGACCAGAATCCCGGCCGCAAAGCCGTTCTTCGGCGTGATGGCGGTCGACGGATTGCCCCAGGCATCGGTGCGCCAGGTGCGCATCACGAACGGGCTCGCGATGATGCTGCGCGTGATCGCGAAGTTCGCATCGAGCCCGAGCGCGTATTCGGTGCGTCCGACCGTATAGCCGGAGCCGCCCGCCGCGAGGTTCTGCTGCTGCAGGAAGCGCTGCTCGCTCGGCGTGACGGTCGCCCATGAAAACTTCACCGAATAGCTGTCGTGCGGACGGCTGCGGAACGGCGCCTCGAGAATGAGACCCGCGTTGCCCGTCATTTCGAGGCCCGTGCTCGAATGGGCGTCGAGGCTGCCCGTCACGCTGCCGAACACGCTGAGCGCGGTCGGATCGGGCACGCCGTTCAAGCCGCCGTCGGGACGGTAGACGACCTGCCGCCCGCCCACGTAGACCCCCGAGGTGCCGTTGTGCGTTTGCGACGTGGACGGGTCCGTTTGCGTCGCGGTGTTGTGATAGAGCATCAGCTCATAGCTCTTCGGATAGGGATCGGTCTGATATGTCGTCCGGTAGACGACGTTGGCGAGCCACGAGTTGCTGTCCGGCACGCTGTCGGTCCACTCCCAGCCGTTCGTGAACGGGAACGCCGGGTTCGAGCGCCACACGCCCGCCTGCACCGAGAGCGCCGGCGTGAAGCTGTAGCGCACGCGCGCGCCCCAGTTCGAATAGATCGGCGGATTCAGCCCGGCGTTGTCCTGCAGGATCGCGCTTTGGCAGCCGAAGCCCTGGTTGCAGACGGGCGCCGCAAAGTAGAGGCCCGGGTTGCTCTTGCCGGCCTCGACGTCGAGCCTGTCGCCGAACGCCTTCTGCTCCCAGGTGAAGAGCGTGAGGTGCGAGACCTTGGGCACGTAAGGGCCCGGCTGTCCGGCGAGGATGTCGCCGGCTTGCTTGCCCCAGGCGAGGTTCGTCGTGAACGGCACGAACAGCTGCTGGAAGTGGATCGTCGCGCCGTTGAAGCCGGCGATCTTCTGCAAGTCGAAGTCGCCGCCGACCGAGAAGAACGTCAGCGCCTCGTGATTGCCCGTCTCCTGCCCAACGCTCGGGTTGGCCAAGTACATCTGCACGGCGTTGATCACGGGCGTGAAGCCCCAGTCGTTGAGCTTCTGGCCCAGTCCCGACAGCGGCCCTTGCCGCGGGCTCTCGGCGGGCTCGGGGGCCACGTTGCCGATGTGCGAGACGCCCAGCTGATCGGTGGAAGGGATGCCCTGGGTGGCGGTCGGGCGATCGGTCGAAGCCTCCTTGGTCGCGTTCGCTTGCGCGAGCTTGGCCGTGGCCGGCGCTTGCCGCTGCGGCTTCGCGCTGGCGTCCTGCTTCGCGCTGGGGTCCTTCTTGCTGGCGCCCGGCGCCGGATTCGCGGCGTCGCCCGCCGGCCCGGCGATGCCGGCCGGCGCGCTCGAACTCTCCTGCGCGAAGGCCGCGCCGCTCGCGAGCATCGCCACGGCGAACGCGATCGACGAAAAGCGCACCGCGCCCGATTTCCAGTTTGGCGAAGCAGTGAACAAAGCAGCGGGCAAAGCGCCCGTTCCGATCGACTTCATTGCATGTCTCCTTGTCGTTTCGTTTTGCGAGGGCAAAAGAGCCCCCTGCCGCGCCTCGCGAGGCGCGGTCATGTCGTTGAGGGAAAGAGGTTTGTGTAGGCTGGGCGCCTTACCAGGCCGTAGCGCCGCCGTCCACGGGGAAGTCCGAGGCGGTCACCCAGCCTGCTTCATCCGAGGCGAGGAACAGCGCGCACCAGGCGATGTCCTCGGGCTGGCCCACGCGCTTGATCATCTGCTTGCCGAGTGCGCGTTCGAGAAAAGCCGGATCGGCACGCATATGCGCGCGCGTCGCCGAGGTCTCGACCAGCGCGGGCGAAATGCTGTTCACGCGAATGCCGTGCGGACCGCCTTCCATCGCGAGCTGGCGCGTCATCGCCAGCACGCCGCCCTTGCCCGCGCAATGCGCGAGCGCGGGCGAGCCTTCGAGCGCCACGGCCGCGTTGGCCGACGCGAAGTTGATGACCGAGCCGCCACCGCGCTCGATCAGCACGGGCCACGCGGCCTGGCACAGCAGGAAGACGATGTCGAGCTCGCCGGTGAGCGTCCTG
This sequence comes from Trinickia terrae, assembly GCF_005144415.1. Taxonomy (GTDB): domain Bacteria; phylum Pseudomonadota; class Gammaproteobacteria; order Burkholderiales; family Burkholderiaceae; genus Trinickia_A; species Trinickia_A terrae. The sequence goes on from NZ_SWJE01000010.1 coordinate 276,152, forward strand.
CGCCATTGCGTCTCGTAGTCCATCTCCTGGAGCCAGGCGAAGGCTCCGAAGGCCGCCGCGTTGACGAGCACGTCGAAGCCGCCGTGCCGCGTCCGCGCGAATTCGACGAGCTGCCGGGCGCTCGCGGGCTGGGTGAGGTCGCAGGGATGGAGGCTGTCGATCGCGAGGCCTTGGGCGCGTGCGATCTCGAGCGTCTCCCCGGCCGCCTTCGCATCGATGTCGCAGCCCACGACGCTTGCGCCCTGTGCCGCGAACAGCAGCGCGCACGCGCGTCCGATGCCGCTGCCGATGCCGGTGACCACGGCGACCTTGCCTTGCAAACGGCTGCCCGCCTGCACGGGCAGCGCATCCTTGAGAACGGACTTCATGGCGGGTCTCGCGAAGAATCGGGGAGTCAGCTCAGCTTCAGGCGGCGCATGCCGAGCCGCGACGCGGCGAAGGCGGCCAGCGCGAGCACGACGAGCGCGGCGCCCCACCCTTCGACCACCGCGAAGCGCGAGCCGAAATGCCCCACCATCGGCATCACGAAGAGCGGACTGCAGAAGTAGCCGACGAACTGGGCAGCCGTGAATGCTCCCGTGCCGAAGCCGCGGCGCGCGAACGGCAGCGAGCGCAGCCCCCAGCTGATGAGCGCGGGCAGCACCACGCCGCAGCCGAGCCCGTTGATCGCGCCGCCCAGCGCGAGCGACGCGTAGTCATGCGCCGCGCCCATCGTCACGAAACCGACGCCGCAGATCGCGAAGCCCGCGACGAGTTGCTGCAGCACGCTGAGCCGGCTCACGAGCACCCAGCCGAAAGTCGCCGTGCCGAGAATGACGCCCGCGCTGTTCATTGCATAGGCAAGCCCAATCTGGTTCGGCGCACGCGTGCCGAGCTCGACCAGCATGAACGACAAGTGGACCGGCACGATCATGAAGACGACGCCGACCGCGAACGCCACTGCGCAGATCAGCGCGAGCAGCCAGGCATTGAATTCGGGTTCGTCGCCCCCGGCAACGGCGGCCGGCGCGGCCCCGTCCGCGGTGCGCCGCGTATCCCAGATGCAGGCCTGCACGAAAGGCGCGAGCAAAAGCGGCAGCGCATAGGCGATGAACGGCGTGCGCCAGCCGTGCTCGCCGAGCATGCCGCCCAGCAGATTGAACGTGAAGGCGGAGACCGACGCGAAGGTGGTCTGCAGCGACGCATAGCGGTCGCGCCGCGCGCCGCTGAAATAGTCGCCGATGAACGACGTGCTCACCGTCATCACGGCCGCCTCCGCAAGCCCGACGAGCGCGCGGCTCGCGAGGATCGCGTAGATCGAGTCGAGATAGATCGGCGCCGTGCCTGCCGCCGCGTACAGCACGAGCGCGCCGACCAGCACGCGCTTGCGCCCGACCTTGTCGCTGATCGCGCCGATCACGACCGCGAGCGCGCCGAGCACGAGCATCGGCATCGTGACGATCACGGGCACCAGCGTCTCGATGCCCGGCACGTTCGCGAAGTAGTGCTGGATCTGCGGCAGCACGGGGCCGATCACGGTGGGCGCGAGCGTGCCGCAAATGACGGTGCTCAACAGGATGAACGCGTGGAAGAAAGTCGCTTCGCGGTGGGACGGCGCAGCGCCGCGCCGCTCGGTTTGAACGTGCATCAGATCGTCTCCGTTTTGAAGGGACTCCTCTTACGAATCGGCGCTACAGCGCGGGGGAAACGTGAGAGTGGTCCGTTTGTGTGAGACGAATCATTCCGGCTGACACCATTTGACACAATCAGATTGCGTTGACATGACCATTCGACGGAATCGAACGAGCGCGGCGGCAAGCACGGCACGCCGCCGCCTCAATGCAAACCCTCAGCCGAGGTTCAAGGCAGCCACGCCCGACTGCGTGCGCGCCTGCTCCTGCAACACGCTCCGAAGCCACGTGTGAGCGGGATCGCCGTTGTTGATCACATGCCACTGCATCACTTCGATGAGCGGCGGCAGGTTCATCGGCAGCGGCAGCATGCGCAAGGGAAGGTAATGCGAGTAGATGCGCGCGAGACGCGTATGCACGGTCGCCACGCGCGTCGTGCCGATGACGAGCTGCGGCAGCGTGTTGAAGTTCGTCGTCGTGACCTCGACCCTGCGCGTCACGCCGAGGTTGGTCATCATCATCGTCTCGAAGCTGGAGCTGCGGCTGTCGCCGAACGATGCGGCCACGTGCCCGAGCTCGAGGTACTGCTCCAGCGAGATCGTCTCGCCGACGCGCTCGTTGCCCGACCAGACCACGCACGAAAAAGTGTCCTCGAACAGCGCCTGCGACGGGTGCGCGGGATTCATCGACGCGCTCGGATAGATGACGAAATCGACTTCGCCGCGTTCGAGCTGGCCGGGCACGTCGTCGGTCATGTTGGCGATGTGCAGCGTGATGCCGGGCGCCTCGCGCTGCAGGCGCTGCACGACGTCGACGAGCAGCACCGTCGTCAGGTAATCCGAAGCGCGGATGACGAAGTTGCGGCGCGCCTCGCCGGGGTCGAATTCGAGGCGCGCCACGACCGTCGATTGCACGGTCAGCAGGATCTCGCGGACCGGCTGCGCGAGACTGCGGCCGAGCGGCGTCAGCTCCATGCGGCGGCCAACCTGCATCAGCAGTTCGTCGCCGAAGTATTCGCGCAGCCGCCCGAGCGCGCTGCTCGTCGCCGAGGCGCCGATGTGAAGGCGCTCGCTCGCGCGCGTCACGCTGCGCGTGTCGAGCAGCGCGTCGAGCGCGACGAGCAGGTTCATGTCGAAGTGGCCGAGTCTCATGGCCGCGAATGTCGCGCGATCGTTTGACGCGATCAATGCGTGTTTCCACTAGGAATTGATAGTCTCGACAGGTGATCGGCTCTACAGTGCCTCCATGACAAGCGAGACCGCGCCCGCACCGTAAGCGGGACGCAAGGAGACACGAAACATGCCCCCAGCCGCAGAGCCGCAACTCGAGCACGCGCCACGCCACGCCGCGCGGCTGCCGCTGCTGCCCGTCTTGCGCGCGCACCATTTCGGCGTCAGCGTGCCGGACCTCGACGCCGCCGTTGACTGGTATTCGCGCATGCTCGGCTTCCAGCTCGAAACCCGCATGACGATCGACAAGATCCCCGCCCGCGTCGCCTTCCTGCGCCGCGAGAGCTTTCGCATCGAACTGTTCGAAGTGCCCGGCGCAGCGCCGCTGCCGGACGAGCGCCGCGTGCCGAACCTCGACTTGCGCACGCACGGCAACAAGCACATGTGCTTCGAAGTGCCCGACGTGCCGAAAGCGGTCGCCGCGCTGCGCGAGCAAGGCGCGGACATCGCGTTCGAGGTGACGGTCGACGGCAACCCGACCGCGTTCATCCGCGACGTCTGCGGCAATCTCATCGAATTGCTCGAGCCGTTCGCCGCTGATCGGGACGCGCGCTGACAGGCGCTTTCGCGCGGCGCATGCCACCCACACCTTCGCTCTTCAACGCAAACCCGACATGACAACGCCTTCCAACCCGTTGCACGGCTGGCAAGTGGATCGCAGCGAGATCCGCACGACCGGCCACGACCTGCTGCGCCCCGAATGCATTCTCGCCGAGCCCGACGGCACGCTCTGGACCGCCGACGCGCGCGGCGGCGTGATGCGCATCGCCGCGAACGGCGAGCAGACGCTGATCGCGCAGCAGCTCGGCGGCGCGGCGCCGCTTTCTAACGACGCCGAGCAGCTCGTGATGGGCAAGACGCTGCCCAACGGGCTCGCGTTCGATCGCGACGGCAACATCGTGATCGCCAACTTCGGCACGGACGCGATCGAGCTGATGACGCGCGACGGCGCCTCGCGCACGCTCCACGACCGCATCGACGGCGCGCCGCTCGGCAAGGCCAACTTCGTGCTGACCGACTCGAAGGACCGCATCTGGTTCACGGTGACGACGCGCCAGGTGCCGTGGACCCGCTCGATCAACGAGAAGACCGCGGACGGCTACGTCGGCTTGATCGATGAGAACGGCATCCGCATCGTCGCGGACGGCTTCGTCGGCACCAACGAGATCCGGCTCGACGCGAACGAGGAATGGCTCTATGTGGTGGAAACCAACGCGCGCCGGATCTCGCGACTGCGTGTCGCTGACGACGGCTCGCTCAGCCAGCGCGAAATCTATGGCCCGCACGATCTCGGCGGCTTCCCGGACGGCTTCGCTTTCGACGCGCACGGCAACCTCTGGATCACGCTGATCCTCAACGAGAGGCTGATCGCGCTCACGCCTGAAGGCGAAGTGCTGACGCTGCTCGACGACGGCAATCCCGAGGCGATCGCCCGCTACGAAGGGCACTATGCGAACGGCACGACGACGCCCGAGCTGATGGGCGCCTGCCGCGGCAAGCTCGCGCCAATGATGGCGAGCATCACGTTCGGCGGCCCCGATTTGCGCACCGTCTATCTCGGCAGCCTCGCAGGCGCCACGCTCGCGACGTTCCGCTCGCCGGTCGCGGGCCTGCCGCTCGCTCATTGGACCCGGAGGTCGTGATGATCCTCGAAATCGCCTCGTTTCAAATCAGCACCGGCAACCAAATCGAATTCGAAGCCGCATTCGAAGTCGCGCAAAACATCCTCGCCGGCATGCCCGGCTACCTCGGTCATGAGTTGGACCGGTGCATCGAGGACGCGGGCGAATACCGCCTGCTCGTCCAATGGCGCAGCGTCGAGGACCACATGCAGGGCTTTCGCGAATCGCCGCGCTTCGCGCAATGGCGCGCCTTGCTGTCGCCGTTCTTCGCCGCGCCGCCGAGTGCGCTGCACTACGAGCGCGTGTTTTCAAGCGGCAAATAACGCCGCCGCTCCACTCTCCGAATTACTCAACCGAAAACCGAACGAGACCCCGACATGATCGACTACATCAAGACCGGCCAAAGCGCCCAGGTCAAAGCTGACAATCAGGCACAGGTGCGAGCCACCGTCGAAAAGATCATCGCCGACATCGAAGCGCGCGGCGAAGCCGCCGTGCGCGAGTGCTCCGAGCGCTTCGACAAATGGAACCCGCCGTCGCTGCGCCTGACGGCCGAAGAGATCCAGGGCTGCATCGACGCGCTGAGCCCGCAGGCGATCGAGGACATCAAGTTCGCGCAGGCGCAGATCCGCCGCTTCGCGCAAGTGCAGCTGCTCTCGCTGCGCGACGTCGAAGTGGAAACGCTGCCCGGCGTCGTGCTCGGACACAGGAACATCCCCGTCAACTCGGTCGGCTGCTACATCCCCGGCGGCAAGTATCCGCTGCTCGCGTCCGCGCACATGAGCGTGCTGACCGCCAAGGTGGCCGGCGTCAAGCGCGTGATCGCCTGCGCGCCGCCGTTCGACGGCAAGCCCTCGCCCGAGATCATCGCCGCGATGGCGCTCGCGGGCGCCGACGAGATCTACGTGATGGGCGGCGTGCAAGGCGTCGCGGCGATGGCGCTCGGCACCGAAAACATCGCGCCCGTGGACATGATCGTCGGGCCCGGCAATGCGTTTGTCGCCGAGGCGAAGCGGCAGCTGTACGGCCGCGTCGGCATCGACCTCTTCGCGGGCCCGACCGAAACGCTCGTGATCTGCGACGACACGGTCGATGCCGAACTCGTCGCCGTCGATTTGCTCGGCCAAGCCGAGCATGGTCCGACCTCCCCCGCCTACTGCATCACGACGAGCAGGAAGATCGCGGCGGAATTGCCTGCCGCGATCGAAGCGGTGCTCGCGCGGCTCGATACGGCGCCGGTCGCAAGCATCGCGTGGCGCGACTACGGCGAGATCATCCTCTGCGACACAGACGAGGAAATGCTCCAGGAAGCAGAACGCCTCTGCTCCGAGCACGTCCAGGTGATGACGCGCGACCCCGACTGGTTCCTCACGCGGATGACGAACTACGGCGCGCTGTTCCTCGGCCATCGCACCAACGTCTCGTACGGCGACAAGGTGATCGGCACCAACCACACGCTGCCGACGATGGGCGCGGGCCGCTACACGGGCGGCCTGTGGGTCGGCAAGTTCATCAAGACGCACAGCTATCAGCGCATCCTGACCGACGAAGCCTCCGTGCAGATCGGCGAGGTGTGCTCGCGGCTCTGCGCGCTCGAACACTTCTCCGGTCACAAGGAGCAGGCGGACATCCGCGTGCGCCGTCTCGGCAAGCAGGCTTGACGAACATGACGATGACGACGATGCATGGCGACATCGGCAAAGGCACGCAGCCGGTCGCGGTCGTGACCGGCGCAACAGGCGGCCTCGGCGCGCAGATCTGCCGCACGCTCGCCGCAGCCGGCTATCGCATTGCGGCCGGCTACCGCAGCTCGGCCGACGCGGCGCTCGCACTCGTCGAAACGCTCCCCGGCAGCGGCCATTGCGCGCTCGCCGCGCCCGTCACCGACAGCGCGGCGCTCGCCCGCCTCGCCGCCGATATCGGCGAACGCCACGGGCGCTGCGACGTGCTCGTCAACTGCGCGGGCACCACGCGCTTCGTCGCGCACGACGATCTGGACGGCCTCGACGACGCCCTGATCGACGACGTGCTCGCAACCAACGTCCGCGGCCCGTTCGCGATGGTGCGCGCGCTGCGTCCTCTGCTCGCGAAGAGCGACGCGCCGGGCGGCGGCGTGGTCGTCAACATCTCGTCCATCGCCGCGCAAACGGCGATGGGCAGCAACGTGATCTATTGCGCGTCGAAAGCGGCGCTCGACAACCTCACGAAATCGCTCGCGCGGGCGCTATCGCCGGGAATTCGCGTCGTGTCCGTTTCGCCCGGCCTCGTCGATACGGAGTTCGTCAAATCGATGGACGCCGCATGGCGCGACGAGCAGGCGAGCCGCACGCCGCTCGGCCGGCTCGCGCAGCCCGAGGAGATCGCGCAAGCGGTGCTCGCCGCGGCGCGCGATTTGCGCTTCACAACCGGATGCGTGCTGCCCGTCGACGGCGGCCGTCCGCTCCGATAAAACCAAGGAGACAGACGCCATGAAACTCGCGTCGCTGAAAAGCAGCCATCCCGACGGCGCACTGACAGTCGTGTCGCGCGACTTGAAGCAAGCGGTCCACGCAGGCGCGATCGCGCCAACCCTGCGTGCCGCACTCGACGACTGGGACCGCGCCGCGCCCGCGCTCGCCTCGCTTTACGAAGCGCTCAACAGCGGTCACGCTGCCGACGCATTCCCGTTCGATCCGAGCGCCTGCACTGCGCCGCTGCCGCGCACGCATCAGTTCGTCGACGCCTCGGCGTTCCTGAACCACGGCCGGATCATGACGCAGGCCTACCACCCCGAGAAAAAATCGGACCCATCGGTTCCGATCCTGATCCAGCGCCAGGGCGACGATTTCGCGGGGCCGCACGACGACTACCCGTTCCCCGGCGAAGCCGACAACTGCGACTTCGAAGGCGAGATCGGCGCCGTGCTCGCCGACACGCCGATGGGCACGACAAAAGACGCTGCGCTCTCGAAGGTCCGCCTCTTCGTGCTCTTCAACGACGTCAGCATGCGCAAGCACTTGTTCCGCGAGCTGGGGATGGGCTTCGGCTTCATCCTCGCGAAACCGGCCACCGCCTTCGCGCCGGTCGCGGTGACGCCCGGCGAACTCGGCGACGCATGGCGTGACGGACGCGTCCATCTCGACTTGCACGTGCATCGCAACGGCGAAGCATTCGGCCATCCGAACGGCCGCGAAATGAGCTTCGGCTTCCACGAGCTGATCGCCTACATGGCCTACAACCGCAACCTGCGCGCCGGCACGATCCTCGGCACGGGCACGTTCTCGAACGCCGACTATCGCAGCGTCGGCTCCGCGTGCCTCGCCGAGCGGCGCGCGATCGAAGTGCTCGCGACCGGCGAATCGACGACGCCCTGGCTGCGCTTCGGAGAACGCCTGCGCTTCGAGATGTTCGGCGAGGACGGCCAATCGATCTTCGGCGCGATCGACCATCGCTTCGTGCAAGCCGCCTCGGCCTCGGCGGAACACACCGGCGCGCATGCGCAAACAGGAGCCGCAGCATGAGCCAGACCTACGACATCGTCGCGATGGGCGCCGGCCACAACGGCCTCGTCGCCGCGGCCTATCTCGCGAAGGCCGGCAAGAAGGTGCTCGTGCTCGAACGCAAGGCGTGGCCCGGCGGCGGCGTCAGCACGCGCCAGCTCAACACGCCCGGCTACTGGCACGACGAGCATTCGAGCGTGCACATCATGATTCAGGGCAATCCGATGCTGCGGCAGGACGAGCTCGGCCTGATCGACAAGCACGGCTTGAATTACCACTACTCGCCGGTGCCGCACGCGACGATCTTCCCCGACCAGTCGGCGCTCTTCACCTACAAGGACATCGACAAGACCTGCGAATGCTTCGCCAAGGTTTCGCAAAAGGATGCCGAGACGTACCGCAGTTTCGTGAAGATGAGCCAGCAGGTGCTGCAGGTGTTCATGCCGGGCCTCTACGCGCCGCCGCCTCCGCTCGGCGAGCTCGTCGCGATGCTCGACCGCAGCAACGAAGGCCGGCTCATGCTCGACTACATGAACCGCGACTGCCTCGATCTCGTCAACCAGCTCTACGAGAGCGACAAGATCAAGATCCATCTGCTGCGGCTCGTCAGCGAGAACCTGCAGGCGCCCAACGAGCTCGGCACCGGCATGGGCGTGCTGCTGATGCCGGGCATCATCCACACCTATGGCGTATCGCAGCCCGTCGGCGGCAGCGGCAAGCTGACTGAAGCGCTCGTGCGCTGCATCGAGTCCCATGGCGGCGAGGTGCGCTGCAATGCCGAGGTCGCGCGGATTCTCACGAGCGGCGGCCGCGCGATCGGCGTCGAGCTCGCAGACGGTGAGATGATCGCCGCGAAAGACGCCGTGATCGGCGCGATCCATCCGCACGTGATCCGCAAGTTCGTCGAAGGGGTGCCCGAGCCCGTCATGCAGCGCGCCGAGCGCGCCACGCTCGCGCCCTTCTCGATCATGGTCAGCCACTACGACTTGAAGGAAAACGCGCGCTTCCACGCGGGCGAGGAAGTCGGCTACGCGACCATGCTCGAATTCATGGCCACCGACAAGCTCGACGAGATGCTCGCCGACTTCGACGACTTGAAGCGCGGCCTCATCACCGAGCGTCGCCTCTGCGCGGGCGGCGACGAGAGCATCGGCGACAAAACGCGCGTGCCGCCCGGCGCGGGCATGTTCCATGGGATCACGTTCGCGCCCTACACGGTGAAAGACCCGCGCTGGGCCGGTAAGCACTGGGACGAGTTCAAGGAGGAGATCGGCGACCTGTCGCTTGCGCACTATCGCAAGTACGTCTCGAACCTGACGAGCGAGAACATCATCGCGCGCAGCATCGTGAGCCCCGTCGATCTCGAACGCTCGAGCCCGAACAGCATGATGCGCGGCGACGTGCACGGCGTCGCGCCGTACTTCTATCAGAGCGCCGGTCATAGGCCGACGCCCGACCTCGGTCAGTTCACCGTCCCTGGCGTCGAGCGGCTTTATCTCGCGGGGCCGTTCCAGCATCCGGGCGGCGGCGTCTACGGCGCGGGGCGTGCGACCGCGATGAGGATGTTCGAGCAGCTCGGCATGGACTTCGCGAGCGTCGCCGCGGGCGCGCGGCACGACACGGGGATGGCGAACGCGAAGGCCGGGGGCCGGCCTTCCGGGGGCCGGCCGTCCGGCATGGTCCTGCGCGGCCCTGCCAACGAAGAGCTGATGCACGTCGAAGCGATGGAGCGCGTCGGCGACGAGCTCGTCATCAAAGGCAAGAGCTTCGGCACGATGCCGATGCAGGCGCGGCTCGACGCCGCCTCGGCCCGCGCGGGGCTCAAGATGCTCGGGCCATCGAAGCTCGCGTTCCTCGCGACGCTGCCGTTCCGCAAGGGGGGTGCGAAATGACCCATGCCGTCGTGACCGGCGCGCAAGGCTTCGTCGGGCAGGCGCTCGTCAAGCGCCTGCTCGCCGACGGACTCAACGGCGCGCGCGTGACGAAGCTCACGCTGATGGACCTGCGCTTTGACGCACCACCCGAAGACGATCGCATCGCACAGATCGGCGGCAGCATCGCCGATCCAGCGACCCGCGCGCGGGCCTATGCGACGCCCGTCGATGCGGTGTTCCATCTCGCGAGCGTCCCCGGCGGCGCGGCCGAGAAGAACTACGCGCTCGGCCGCGCGATCAACCTCGACGCCACGCTCGGCCTGCTCGAAGACCTGCGCGGCCAGCCGCGCGCGCCGCGCTTCGTGTTCGCGAGCACGGTGGCGGTCTATGGCGAACAGTTGCCTGAAGTTGTCGACGAAACCACCCTGCCCGCTCCCGCGCTGACCTACGGCGCGCACAAGCTGATCGGCGAAGCGCTGGTTGCCGACGCCTCGCGGCTCGGTTGGATAGAAGGCTGCTCGCTGCGCCTGCCCGGCGTGGTCGCGCGGCCCGGCGACGGCGCCGGAATGATGTCGGCGTTCATGAGCCAGCTGTTCTGGAAGCTCGCGGCGGGCGAACCGCTGACCGTGCCCGTGTCGCCCGACGGCCGCGCGTGGTGGATCTCGGTCGGCGCCTGCGTCGACAACCTGCTGCATGCGGCAAGCGTCGCACCCGAGTGCTTCGACGCGCGCCGCAGCTATCAGATGCCCGTGCTGCACCTGAGCGTGAGCGAAGTCGTCGATGCGCTCGCGGCACGTTTCGGCGCCGATCGCAAGACGCTCGTCACCTATGCGCCCGAACCGCTGATCCAGAAGCTGTTCGCGAGCTATCCGCCGCTCTTGACGCCGCGGGCCGAAGCGCTCGGCCTCGTTCACGACGGCAGCGTCGAGCGCCTCGTCACACGCGCACTCTCCGGCAATTGACGCCGCCCCACTCTCTCGCAAGGAAACCCCGATGAACATCCTCGGTCTCGAATACCTCGTCTTCGGCGTCGACGACCTGTCCGGCGCGCACCAGTTCCTGCTCGACTACGGCCTCGACCCGGTCCACTATCACCCCGCCGAGGGCGGCACCTACGCCGCGCTCGACGGCACTGGCCTCGTCGTGCGCCCTGCCTCCGACCCGAGCCTGCCGCCGCTGCCGCCCGGCGCCGCGACGCCGTCGCTGCGCGAGACCGTCTACGGCGTGGCCGACACCGCCACGCTCGCCGCGCTCGAGGCCAATCTCGCCGCGGACCGCGACGTCGCCGTCGATGCCGACGGCACGCTCCACTGCCTCGACGACTCCGGCTTCGGCATCGCCTTCACGGTCACGCGCCGCCGCCCCTACGCGGCCCGCCACCTCGGCTTCAACGTGCCCGGCCAGCCGCCCGGCCGCGCGCCCAACGACTGCGCCGCCGACCCCGACGCCGTCATCAAGCCGCGCACGCTCTCGCACGTCGTCTACTTCGTCGCCGACGCGCAACAAGCCGAGGCGTTCTACGCGCGGCTCGGCTTCGTCGTCACCGACCGCTTCAACCACCTCGGCCCCTTCCTGCGCCCGGCCGGCACGCTCGACCACCACACGCTCTTCATGATCGAAAGCCAGAACGATCACATGATCGGCTGCAACCACTTCACGTTCCACCTGGGCAGCGCGAACGAAGTGCTCCAGCACGGCTGGAACTTCGTGAAGAAGGGCTACAAGAGCTTCTGGGGGCCGGGCCGCCACATCCTCGGCAGCAACTTCTTCTGGTACTTCAACAGCCCGTTCGGCGCGGCGATCGAGTTCGACGCCGACATGGACCTGCACGACGACGCCTGGACGCCGCGCGCCTGCGACCCCGGCGCCGACAACTCGCAGATCTTCCTGTTCGACGCCCGCGGCAAGTGGGCGCCGGGCGAGTGACGCGGCGCGAACGAATCCATAGCGAGACGGCCATGCCCTCCGACCACCCGCTGCCGATGCCCGGCGAACGCCTGCTCTGCGAGCTCGACACGATCCCCGACGGCGGCGCGCGCGGCCTCCTGCGCGAAGGGCTCGACGACAGGCTCTGCGTCGTGCGGCAAGGCGGCGAGGTGTTCGTGTGGCTCAACGACTGTCCGCACGAGCACCGGCCGATGGAGTACCGGCAGGACCGGTTTCTCTCGGCCGACGGCGGCCACCTCGTCTGCTACGCGCACTCGGCGCACTTCGACATCCGCACGGGCTATTGCTTCGCGGGACCGTGCGCGGGCAAGTCGCTGACGAAGGTGCCCGCACGCATCGAGCACGGCAAGGTCTGGATACCGCGCGAGCCGCCCTCCCTTTTCGATTGATTCAAAGACCGACTTCAAACACGGATACGCCATGTTCCAGTACTTTCCGACCAACTACGTCTGGAGCCTTTCGACGATGATCGCCTTGACGCACGGCGGCAACATCGGCGAAGTGGACGCGATGTGCGCGCCGCTCGTGGAAGCGGCGCGTGTCGGCGACGACCCCGGCACCGAGGCCTTCTACGCGGCCTGGAAAGGCGGCGCCGACCAGCTCGCGGCACTGGCGGACGACGACCTCGCGCACGGCCACAAGCTATCCGCCGGCGACAAGCTCGCCCGCGCCGCGCTCTACTACGGCATCGCCGAGCGCATGCAGGCGCACGGCTTCGAGGCGCGCCTCGCGCTCTACTGGCGCTCGCTCGATCTGTTCGAGCAGGGCCGCACGCTCTCGCGCGAGAACTGCGTGCGCGTCGAGATCCCCTATCGCGACGTCCCTCTCTCCGCGCTCTACGTGCGCGCCGAAGGCCTCGCGCCCGGTGAGCGCGCGCCGCTCGTCGTCGTGATGAACGGCCTCGACTCGACCAAGGAGATGCTGCAAAAGAGCGTGATGGGGACGATGTTCGCCAGGCGCGGCCTGTCCGCGCTCTTCGTCGACCAGCCCGGCACGGGCGAGGCGCTGCGTCTGCACAACCTGCCCGCCGTGCACGACACGGAGACGTGGGCCTCGCCGATCGTCGACTGGCTCGAGCAGCACGCCGAGGTCGACGCCGCGCGCATCGGCGCGCTCGGCGTGTCGCTCGGCGGCTACTACTGCCCGCGCGCGGTGGCGTTCGAGCCACGCTTCGCCTGCGGCGCCGTGTGGGGCGCGAACCACGATTGGCGCGCCGTGCAGCAGGCGCGCCTGAAGCGCGAAGGCGAGAACCCCGTGCCGCACTACTGGAAGCACGTGCAGTGGGTGTTCGGCGCGAAGGACCTCGACGACTTCTTCGCCAAGGCCGAGCCCATGCACCTGAACGGCGTGCTCGACCGCATCCGCGTGCCGTTCCTCGTCACGCACGGCGAGAACGACCGCCAGATCCCGCTCAAGTACGCTCACGAGACGTTCGCTCAGCTCGTCAACGCGCCGAAGAAGGATCTGTTCGTTTTCACCGCGCGCGAAGGCGGCGTCGAGCACAGCTCGCTCGACAACCCGCTCAACGCAGGCAACCGCATTGCCGACTGGCTCGCAGAGCAGCTTGGCGGGTCGCTCGCCTGAAATCCACCAAGACATCGAGAGAGACACATGGCATTGGTCAACAAGGTGCTCATCATCGGCGGCGGCATCGGCGGCATGTGCGCGGCGATCCAGCTGCGCAAGCTCGGCGTCGCGGTCGATCTCGCCGAGCTCAATCCGCAGTGGGCGCCCGACGGCGCCGGCATCACCATCAGCGGGCCGACGCTGCGCGCGCTGCGCGAAGTCGGCGTGGCCGGCGAAGTGCTGCGGCGCGGCGGCACGTGGCCCGCGATCGACATCTGCGACGCGAACGGGCGCGTCGCCGCGACCGTCACGACGCCGAGCGCAATCGGCGCCGACGAGCTGCCGGGCGCAGCCGGCATCATGCGCAGCGTGCTCGCCGAGATTCTCGGCAACGCCACGCGCAACGCCGGGGCACAGGTTCGCCTTGGCGTCACGTTCGAGCGCATCGAGCAGGATGCCGACGGCGTCGACGTCCTCTTCAGCGACGGCACGCGCGGCCGCTACGACCTCGTGATCGGCGCGGACGGCGTGAACTCCGCCGTGCGCAAGCTCGTGCTGCCCGGCTTCACTGGACCGAAGTTCACGGGCCAGGGCTCGTGGCGCGCGGTGATGCCGCGCTTGCGCGAGAACTCGACGATCTACATGGGCGAGACCACCAAGGCCGGCATGAACCCGATCAGCGCGACCGAGTGTTATCTCTTCGTCCTCGACAAGCGCGACGGCATGGATTTCATCGAGCCCTCGCAGTGGCCGGCCAAGCTCGCGGAGCTGCTGGAGGAGTTCGGGGGCGCGGTCGGCGAGTTCCGCAAAGGCCTGCTCGACGGCTCGCTGAAAAACCACCGGCTGCTCTACCGGCCGCTCATGGGCCACATGATCGACGCGCCCTGGCACAAGGGCCGCATCGTGCTGCTCGGCGACGCCGTGCATGCGACGACGCCGCATCTTGCGTCGGGCGCCGGCATCGCCGTGGAAGGCGCGCTCGTGCTCGCCGAGGAGTTGGCGCGGCGCCACTCGCTCGAAGGCGCGCTCGCGGCCTACGCAGGACGCCACTACGACCGCGCGCGGCTCGTCGTCACGAGCTCGGCGCGCATGGGCCAGATCGAGCGCGAGGGCGGCTCGCGCGAGGAGCACACGCGCGTGATGCTGCACGCTCAAGAGGCGCTGCGCGCGCCGCTTTGACCTACTCCAAAGAGCTATCGACATGAGCACTTTCTCTTCCTCGAACTTGAACGGCCGCGTCGCCGTCGTCACGGGCGCGGCGGGCGGGCTCGGCCGGGCGTTTGCGCTGCGGCTCGCGGCGAGCGGCCACCGGCTCGTGCTGACCGACCGCGCGCCGTGCGGCGAGCTGGCCGGCGAGATCCGCGCGGCGGGCGGCGAGGCTATCGCCTTGGGCTGCGATCTGGCCGATACGCATGACGTCGAGCGCTTCGCCGCCGAAGTCATCGAGCGCGAAGGCCGGGCCGACGTGCTCGTCAACAACGCGGCGTTCATGCCGATGGCGCCGCTCGCCTCGATCAGCGCGGCGCTGTGGCGGCAGATCATGACGGTCAACGTCGACGCGCCGTTCCTGCTCGCGCAGGCGTTTTCGAAAGGGATGGCGGAGCGGCGCTGGGGACGCATCGTCAATCTCGCGTCCAGCACGGTCTGGGGGCCGCCGCCGGGCATGTCGGCGTACGCGAGCAGCAAGATGGCGGTGATCGGGCTAACGCGTGCGCTCGCCGCCGAGCTGGGCGCATACGGCGTTACGGTGAACGCGATCTCGCCGGGATTGACGCGTCATGCGGGCAGCGAGGCGAATCTGCCTGCTGTGGCGTTCGAAAGCGTACGCGCACGTCAGTTCATCCCGCGCACGGAGGCGCCCGAGGACCTGACCGGCGCACTCGCCTTTCTCGCCTCCGACGACGCGGCGTTCGTCACAGGGCAGGTGTTGAACGTCGATGGCGGCGGCTTCGGGTTCTAAAGCGTTGGGCCGTGCGCGACAATGGGCAACTGTCGGCACGCTGTTCAAGCGGGGCTTGTACCCAACGCGAGAGGAAGGTTGTCCATGGACGACGACGTACACACCTTTAACGGGCTCCGCCCCCGATTGCAGAAGATTGCCTATCGAATGCTGGGGGGTGTGGCGGAAGCCGAAGATATCGTGCAGGAGGTCTGGCTGCGTTGGCATGCGGCGGCCCGTGAGAGCATCGATAACGCGGAAGCGTGGCTCGTCGCGGTAACGACACGGATGTCCATCGACCATCTGCGGGCCGCGAAGATTCAGCGTGAACATTACACGGGCATCTGGCTGCCCGAGCCGCAGATGACCGACTCGCCGGCCACGCCCGAGGAGGTTGTGGAGCGCGCGGACGACGTTTCCGTGGCATTTCTGATGCTGCTCGAGCGGCTGACGCCGGAAGCGCGGGCCGCCTTCCTGCTGCGCGAGGTCTTCGACGCGGACTACGGCGACGTCGCCCAGGCCATCGGCAAGTCGGAGGCGGCGTGCCGGCAACTGGTCAGCCGTGCAAGGGCGCAACTGCGCGACGAGCGCCCGCGATACGAAGTGCCGCCCGAGACGCATCTTCGCCTGCTGCGGATGTTCGCCCAGGCGCTGGAGCGCGGCGACTTCCATGCGATCGACGCATTGCTGGCCGAAGACGCCACGCTGATCGGCGACGGGGGCGGAAAAGTCCAGAGCTTCCCGAAGCCGATGCTGGGCGGCCGTCGCATCGCGCAGCTTTTCTACGCATCGTGCCTGCGCTACCGCAGCGAACTCAGCGTCAAGCTCGTGGTGCTCAATGGCCAGTGGGCGCTGCTGCGCTTTATCGAAGGCAAGCTCGAATCGGCGCAGTCGTTCGAAACGGACGGCGAGCGCATCCTTCGCGTCCTCGTGCAGCGCAACCCCGACAAGCTGGCGCGCATCGCGGCGGCATGCGCCAACGGTTGAACGGTTTTTTCCTGGCGCGCACGCGCGGTTCACGTCGCCGATTGGTGCATCACGGGCAACACCATGAGCCTGTCCGCACGTCTACCGCGACATGCCGCGCCCTCCTACGATGATTTCGTGCGGCTCATTACCGCTGACGGCACCCGCTCGGCTCGGGTGCTCACTCATCGTCGCCAGGAGAAACACACCATCATGCTTCGCTTGAAAACCGCCGCACTGGCCGCGGCCGCCGTCGTATGCGCATGGATGGGCGAGGCCAGCGCCACGCCGCCCTCCGCCATCGTCACGCCGTTGATGACGAAGGCGCTCGACGATTATCCGGGCAAGGAAGCCGTGATGATCACCGTCGAGTACCCGCCGGGCGCAGCCGATCCTGTTCACCGGCACAACGCGCATGGGTTCATCTATGTGCTGGAAGGATCGATTGTGATGCAGGTCAACGGCGGCAGGGAGGTCACGCTGGGGCCTGGACAAACCTTCTATGAAGGCCCGAACGATATCCATACGGTCGGACACAACGCGAGCCAGACCCAGCCGGCAAAGTTCATCGTGCTGCTGCTGAAGAACAAGGGTGCCCCCATTCTCGTGCCGGAAAAGTAAATCCGGGCGCGCGCCCGCGTTTTCTCCACCCTCCAAAAAACCGGATGCTGTCACAAATGGCGGAGCTGATACGTCTAGTCGAGTACAGACTTTACGACTCGCGCTTTCATGTCAGATTTCCCATCACGCCATTCCGTCGCCGGCGCCGACGACCCGTTCGCGAGCAGCTTTGCGACGAGTTACGCCGGCGTCGTCTCTTTTCTGGCCGTCGCCAACGAAGGCAGCTTTACCCGCGCGGGCGATCGCCTTGGCATCGGCCGTTCCTCGGTCAGCCGCAACGTGCAGAAACTCGAGGCCCAGCTCGATGCGCGTCTGTTCCTGCGCACGACGCGCAGCACGTCGCTGACACGCGAGGGCGAACTGTTCTACGAGAACTGCCGGCCGGGCATCGAGCGCATCGTCCAGGCGCTCGAAGACATGCGGGAGCTGCGCCACGGGCCGCCTCGCGGCCATCTGCGCATCGGCTCGACGCCCGGCTTCGGCCGCAAGATCGTCGCGCCGCTGCTGCGAGGCTTTCACACGCAATACCCCGAGATCACGCTGGAATTGCTGCTAAACGATCGCCCCGCCGACTTCACCGCCGATCGCATCGACGTTTCGTTTCGCGAGGGGCGCATGGAAGACAGCGGGATCGTGGCGCGGCAACTGATTCCGATGCAGATGATCGTCTGCGCATCCCCCGCCTATGCGCGAATTCACGGATTGCCGCGCCACGTGGACGACCTGGCGCATCATCGCTGCATCAACTTCCGGACGGCGTCGGGCCGAACCAGGGAGTGGGAGTTCAAGATCGACGGCCTTGCGCAGCGTCGCCAGCCCGTCGCGCAGCACACGTTCAATGACGCGGATCTGATGCTGCAGGCGGTGCTCCACGGCTTGGGCATCGCGCAGCTGCCGGGCTATCAGGTGTGCGATCTGCTTGGCGACGGGCAACTGGTCAGTTGTCTTGCGCAGCACGCCCCCGACGATGGCGGCCACTATCTCTGCTATCTCAGCCGCAAGCATCTTCCAGCTCGAATCCGCGTGTTCGTCGACTATATGACCGAGCACGCGAGAGCGCTCGATTTGCAGTGCCTGACGGCGATGACGACGCTGTCGGCAGTGGCCAGACAAGGGACCGTCAATATCGTGACCGTCGTCGACTGACGCGAGTTTTCGATTGGTGCCGAAGGGGCAACACCGTGAGCCTGCTTGCGTGTCTACCGCGACACACCTCGCACATCTACGATGACTTCATGCGGCGCCTTGCCGCTAACGAAATATGGAGAGTGAATCATGAAGATCGTCGTCATCGGCGGCACTGGGCTGATCGGCTCGAAGACCGTCGCCATTCTGCGCCAGGGCGGCCACGAGGTCGTCGCCGCGTCGCCCCGAAGCGGCATCAACAGCATCACCGGAGAGGGGCTCCAGGAGGCCTTGGCGGGCTCTCAGGTGGTGATCGACCTCGCCAATTCGCCCTCATTCGAAGACCAGGCAGTGCTGGAATTCTTCGAAACCTCCGGCCGCAACCTGCACGCGGCGGAGGCCGCGGCAGGCGTGCGGCACCATGTGGCGCTCTCGATCGTCGGAACCGACCGGACACCCGGCAATGGCTATTTCCGCGCCAAGGTTGCCCAAGAGGAATTGATCGAAGCCTCCGGCATCCCCTACACCATCGTCCGCTCGACCCAGTTCCTGGAATTCCTCGGCGGCATCGCCGATTCATGCACCGCTGGAAACGTTGTCAGGCTTTCGCCCGGCCTGTTCCAGCCCATCGCGGCAGACGACGTTGCCGCCATCGTCGCCGATGTGGCGCTCGCGGCGCCGCGACGAGGCATCGTCGACATCGCGGGCCCGGAACGCGCGCCGTTCGACGAAATCGTCGCCCGCTATCTGAAGGCGGTTGGCGATCCGCGTGAGGTCGTGCGCGATCCCGAGGCCCGATACTTCGGCGGCCGGGTCGAGGAGCATTCGCTCGTGCCGCTGGGCGAGGCCCGCCTCGGCCGCATCGGCTTCGACGAATGGCTCCGCCGCTCACGGGCAACCGCCTGATCCCGTATCGTTACCAACCGTTACAGAATCGACGCCATCGTTTCACCTGTCCGGAAGGCGAGTTCCTAGAATTCCTCAGACTGTTACCAACCACGCAAAAAGGAGTTCACATGACTCGCCTCTCGCTTGCCTCGCTCATTGCCACGTCAGCTGTCGGCCTTTGCGCCGTTGCGCTGAGTGCCCACGCGCAGACCCCCGCGCCGTCGGCCGCCCCCGGCGCGCACGAACTGCATGCCGCCGACCAAGCCTTCATCACCGACGGCACCCGGACCGTCGCGACCCAGCGCGACGCCGCCCGCATCGCCGACTCGCGTTCCAGCGACCGCGACGTGAAGGCCTTCGCCGAGAAGCTGGTAGCGGACTACACGAAGCTCTCCGACTCGATGCGCGCGGCGAGTCCGCGCGGCGTGGACGTGCCGCGCAACGACCCGGAAACGGCCGTGCTCGACAGCATCAAGAATCTGCGCGGCGCCGATTTCGACAAGACGTATATCGAGCAGGTGGCGCTGGACGGCCAGCAGAAGACGCTCTCGGCTTTCCAGGCCGAGATCGCTTCTGGCCGCGATGAAGGGCTCAAGAAGGCCGCGAGGGAAGCGTTGCCTGTGATCCAGGCGGATTACGCGAAGGCGCAGGAGCTTGCAAAGCGCAAGCATCTCGCCGGCTGATAGCCAACCTCCCCCCGGCCTCACCTCGCCGGCGCGCGCACCTTGCGCGCCGGGTCCCTTTCGGACGCCGCGAGTCATCACTGGTCCCCCTATCAGCGCATGGGACTGCCCTTGCTAGCCGGCCAACCGGCGCCGGACGGATGCTTGGGATCGGCAGCAGCATCGCTGTCGCCAATCCGTCCTGTCAGCGCCGGATCGCTCACTGCGCAGCAGCGTTCAAGTAGTCGTGGGCTCGCCACCAGTTTTCCGCCTGCTGGAATTGCACGCGATTACGCTCCCGCATTTCCGCGCTGGGCGGGTAGTGAGCGTTGCCGGTAGGTAGCCAGCCCGCTTCTCTGGCTTGCAGCAGTTCCGTCTGCACCTGTGCGCGGGTTTTGCCCGTAGCAGTGTTCGCGCCTGCAACGGAAGTGGCGTCGGCCTGGACCGCGACCGTCGGTGCGGTATTTGCCGAAACGCGCTCGAGGTTCGAGGCGCCGGAAGAATAGCGATAGACGGGGCCGCGGGGGCCGCCTCCACCGGCAAAGGCCGTAAGGGAGGCCGAAAGAAGCAGCGTCGCGATAGCGGAACGGTTCAGCAGAGTCGTAACTTTCATGATCGATTCCTTGAGAAGGAGGGAAACTTCGCCATGCGCCGAGGCGCAGTGGCGGCAATACGAAGCGGGAAATGTCCTGCTGGCGCAGAGCGAGTGACCGAAGGATGGGAATGCCATGCAGGCCTCCGTACGGGCGAGCGGGAGCGCGTGCCAGCTTGCGCAGGGCACGACCGACGTTCAGCCGTCAGGGGCTACGTGCGAAACACCTGGAACAAGATGCGTGGAGGGGGTGGCGCCGATATCAGGATCGGTTCGGAACGAGCAGGAAGATGCGGCTGGATAGCCAGCGCGAAGATAGACGAGTGTCCCCAGATCAACGGCAGCCACACAAGCGGTGACGGAGCGGGCTGCTCGGCGTGATCGGGCTGGGCGCTGTTGTCGCAGTGCGCGTGACAGGCCGCGCCTGTTTGATGGTCACCGAGATCACCGTGGCTGCTTGCCGACGCGGCCAATACGGTCGGGTCCGGCGAAGCGGCGTGCACGGCATCTGCGCAGGCGTACGCGGCGATCCACAGCTGACTGAAGATCAGCGCGAACAGCATTGCAACAACGGTGAACGTACGTATGACCGGGCGACGCATGGCTTTGACTCAGACTGACCAGAGCACGATGGATGATGGAGCGGAGTATCGACATTCCCACGAAGGGAAGGTCAAGCGTCTTGCGCAAATTTTTGTTTGCCGTGATGGCATGCAAAAGCTTGCGCATTCCCGCAAGGGGGATGTCAAGAATCGCCGGCCGATTTTTTTACCGTGATGCACGGAAGAAACTTGACCTTCCCACGATCGGAAGGCCTACATTCAATCCGTCAAGAACGCGGTGTGCAGCCCAGCATCCCGACAGACAGGTAGGCTGCAATCAACGCGGCCGCGTAACCGGCGACATTTGCAAGGTGTGCCATGAATATAGGGGAAGCGGCGAGCGCCTCCGGCGTCTCCGCCAAGATGATCCGCTACTACGAGAGTATCGACCTGATACAAGTTGCCGGACGCACCGACGGTGGATACCGGATCTACGGAACGGATGACGTCCACGTATTGCGCTTCATCCACCAGGCGCGCACGCTGGGTTTTCCCATCGAGCAGATCCGTCTGCTGCTCACGCTCTGGAAGGATCAGCACCGCGCGAGCGCGGAGGTCAAGGCGATCGCCGAGCAACATATTGCCGAGCTCGATACGCGGATCGCGGAGCTTGTCGAGATGCGAGATGCGCTCGCGCATCTCGCGCGGCATTGCGCGGGCGATCAGCGGCCGTCTTGCCCCATTCTGGAAGAACTGGGCCGGGGTGACGAGCGCAAGCTCGCGCGTCGCGAGTTACGTCTGCTCAGGCAGTCCGCATCGCGAGCGGACGACTGAGCAAGACCGGGTGAAACATAGCCATATACACGAAATGAGCGAGTAGGATCGTGAAGCGGGCCGTCAAACTGCTGCTGTGTTTTCTGATCGCGTGGCTGCCTCTGGCAGGTTTCGCCGCAGCGGCACCGCATTGCTCGCAAGTCTCATCTACGGTCCAGCCCTCGCACAGTGCCGCACAGCACACCGCGACCCCCATGGCTGACATGCATGCCACCGGCACGCCGTCGACACACCATCAAACCGCTTGCCACGGCAGTGCCGGCACGCTTTGCTGCAGCGTCTTCGCGGCTCCCGCGGAGATCTCCCTACCCGGCTTGGCAACGTCTTCGTCTGTCTATACGCCGCGTGATTCCACGCGGGTCTCACAGTTCATTCCCAATCTTCCGCAACGCCCTCCACAGGCGCTGTAGTCCCTCTTTGCCAGCTCTCCGTCTGACGGCCGCGTCAGCGGTCCTCGCGGCTCGCCGGTGAGGGCTCGTGGCGACTGACCGTCGGCCCTCGGTCCAGCACGTGAAGACTGCCCGATGATGGGACAGCTGCCCCCTGGAAACGAAAAGCTCGCCATGCAGATGCACGGCGAAACGATGAAGGCGATGGGCGACATCATGCTCAAGTACGCCGACAGGATCCAGACACCGCCGTCGAAGTAACCACACGATCATCCATCGGATTCGGATGGAATCGAATTTGAACTCAAGGAATAACACCATGAAATGCACGAAAACGATGCTCACCGCGGGCGCCGTCATCCTCGCAGCCCTCGCGCTTGCCTATGCGGCGCTGCCCCAGTTCCGAGCGCTGGTGCTGAGCGCCGGACCGTTCCTGCTGCTCCTGCTGTGTCCGCTGTCGATGCTGTTCATGATGAAGGGCATGCATTCGAACAGCGATCGTCAGGTCGCTCCCTCCGATGCGCCGCAGGACCGTTTGCCCGCAGCGGAGGCGCAGCCGAAGCGATCCCAGCGTGGCAATGCTTAACGTTTGACTCGCGAACGATGTGCGTTCGTGTCACGCCGGCTATACCCGTACGGTTGAGGCAGTCGTGAACAGGCGCGAATGAAGCGGAGTGATTCACGAGCGCTGATAAGGAGTAGCGTGAATGGACAAGCGGCCACACACCACGGGCAATGCTCGAGCACGCCCGGATGCGCGTGTGCCGGCGCAAGCCGGCGGTGACGTTCCCTGCGCGCATTGCGAGGCGGTCGAGGCGCCGATGCGCGAGACGGCACGCCGAGTTGGCGAGTCGTCAGCTCCCGGCGGCGCGATCTATACGTGCCCAATGCATCCGGAAATCCGGCAGGACCATCCCGGCCTTTGCCCGAAATGCGGCATGACGCTGGAGTCACTCCTGCCGGAACCCGGTGATGAGGAAGATCCGGAGCTGGCGGATTTCCGCCGTCGCTTCTGGCTGACATTGCCGTTGTCAGTTGTGACGTTCGTACTGGCGATGTTCGGCCATCGGGCCGGCTGGTTCCCCGCTTCGATGCGGAACTGGGTGGAACTGCTTTTGTCGGCACCCGTCGTGCTTTGGGCCGGTTTGCCGATTTTTCGACGCTTTGCGCAGTCGCTGCTCAACCGCAGTCCGAACATGTGGACGCTGATCGGGCTGGGCACGGCTGCGGCGTTCATCTACAGCGCGGTCGCGACCGCCGCCCCCGCGCTGTTTCCGTCGAACTTTATGGTGGACGGAAACGTCGGCGTCTATTTCGAGGCCGCGGCGGTCATCATGTCGCTGACGCTGCTCGGACAGGTGCTCGAGCTCCGGGCGCGCTCGACGAATCGATGATTACGGGTGAGTCGATGCCGGTGGCGAAGCGCGCCGGCGATCAGGTGATCGGCGCCACGCTCAACACGTCAGGCAGCTTGATCGTGCGCGCGGAGAAAGTGGGATCGCAAACGGTCCTCGCACAAATCGTCCAGCTGGTCGCCCAGGCACAACGGTCCAAAGCGCCGATGCAGCGGATGGCTGACAAGGTCGCGGGCGTCTTCGTGCTGGTGGTGATCGCCATTGCACTGCTGACGTTCTTCGCCTGGGGCATCCTCGGGCCGCAACCGAGTTGGGTGTTCGGCTTGATCAATGCGGTCGCGGTGCTGATCATTGCCTGCCCCTGTGCGATGGGACTCGCCACGCCCATGTCCATCATGGTGGCAAGCGGCAAGGGCGCCTTGCACGGGGTGCTGTTCCGTGACGCGGCCGCAATCGAAAACCTCCGCAAGGTGGATACGCTCGTGGTCGACAAGACCGGGACGTTGACCGAAGGGCGGCCGGTGTTCGAACGGGCCATCGGCGTCAACGGTTACGCCGCGGATGAGGTGTTGCGGCTCGCCGCGAGTCTCGATCAGGGCAGCGAGCATCCGCTTGCCGCCACGCTCGTCGCCGCGGCGAACGAGCGCCGGCTTGCGCTCGAGCCGGTGAAAGACTTTGACGCCGTCGCCGGACTCGGCGTGCACGGGATGATGGGCGGAAAGAGGCTTGCGCTCGGCAACGCCGCCCTGATGAACGACGAGCGGGCGGCCCCCGGGACGCTCGCGAAGGATGCCGACAGCCTGCGCACCCAAGGCGCGAGCGTCATGTATCTGGCCGTGGACGGAGCGCTTGCGGGCCTGCTGGCGGCCTCCGATCCGATCAAGGCGAGCACGCCTGAAGCGCTTGGCACGTTGCAGGCGGCGGGCATTCGAGTCGTCATTGCGAGTGGCGACGGAATCGCCACCGTCAAGGCGGCGGCAACGAGGCTCAAGATCGGCGAGTTCCATGGCGAATTCAAGCCGGCGGACAAGCTGGCGCTGGTGTCACGGCTCCAGGACGAAGGTGCGGTGGTCGCGATGGCCGGTGACGGCATCAACGATGCGCCCGCACTTGCGAAGGCCGATGTCGGGGTAGCGATGGGTACCGGCGCCGACGTCGCGATGTCCAGCGCCCAGGTGACCCTGGTAAAAGGCGATCTGCGCGGAATCGCACGGACACGCGCACTGTCGGAGGCTACGGTGCGCAACATGAAACAGAACCTCGCCTGGGCATTTGCCTATAACGCGTTGGGCGTGCCGCTGGCGGCCGGCGCACTGTATCCGCTGACCGGCTGGCTGTTGTCTCCGATGATCGCAGCACTGGCAATGAGCCTGAGTTCGGCCTCGGTGATTTCCAATGCACTGCGGTTAAGAGGTGCAAGGATCTGAATGAAAAGCGTATCGACAACAGCACATCAATGTCCGAGCGGGGAATTGGTTCGCTCTTGCCGTTCCGTTGCCCGGTTTATTGCAATCCTGCACGAAGGAAGTTGCGAACATTTTCCCCAAATTGGGTAAACTACCGGCGCGAAAACTGCTGCCATGAAACTTCTCCGGACCTTCATCCTCTTGCTGCTTTGCACGGTGCTGCCCATCAGTGGGCTGGCAGCGAGCGGCTTGACAGGAGAATGTCCGATGCGGATGAGCATGGGCTCCGGCGACGGTAGTGCGAAGTCGGCGGAGATGTCCGGCTGCGAGATGATGAAATCCTCTCATCCGGGAAAAGCCAAAGGCTTCTTCTGCAAGGCAACGGCGCAGTGTCAGCTGGGCAACCTGTTTCACCCGGTATCGCGCATCGAGGTGATCCGCCCCGCCGGGCTGTCCAGCCCCGTCGTCTTCCACTACGCACAGTCGCTCGCCGTCCGCATACCGGCCGGCCTCTGGCGACCTCCTCGCTCCCTGTAACGCTCCGATCTTCTGGCACACCGCCTGTGCGCGGTGACGTTTGGCCTGAGTCAGGCCATGAGCCGCTACGCCTGTTCTAACCAGGCGTAGGCTCGATCATTCGGGGTTCACATGTTTCTTCCATTACTCCCATCGGGCAACCGACGGCGAGCTCTGCGCCTCGTCGCGCTCGCAGCATTCGTCCTGCACGCCGCCGGTGCTGCCTGGGCGCAAGGCACTGGCATGACGCTGGACGAGGCACTGCAGGTCGCGGAAAGCCGCTCGTCGTCCATTCAGGCGTCGCAAGCAGCAGTTCGTGGAGATTCGGCCGTCGTCGTCAAAGCGGGACAGCTGCCCAATCCCACGTTGAAGCTGAGTGTCGAAGACCTCCCAATCAACGGACCTCAAGCCTTTACGATTGGCCGGGACGACTTCACGATGCGCGGCATCGGCATCGAACAGGAGTGGGTCTCACCATCGAAGCGCCGCCTGCGCACCGTGCTCGCCAATCGCACAGTCGACCAGGACAGGTCAACTTACCTTGAAAAGCTCGCCGGGGTCAGGCAGCAAACCGCCATGGCGTGGCTCAATGCCGTCTACGCGAAGAAGGCGGTTGCGCTGGACAAGGCGCTGGCCGACCACCTGAACGGTGAACTTGCTGCCCGTCAGGCGTCATACCGCGGTGCGCAAGGCACTGCGTCGGATATCGCCCAGGCGCGCCTCGCGCTCGGCAATGCCCGCGACGCGCTGATCGACGCGCAGCAGGATGAAAAAGCCGCGCTGATCGAACTGTCACGCTGGACCGCTGCCGGCAACGTGCTGCATGTCGCCGACGAGCCGCCGTCTCTCGAATCGCAGGTACCCGGCATGGGCGCCGAGCAGCTCGCTCAGGTTCATCCGGCTCTCATTGCCGGGCGCGCGGCCATTTCGGTTGCCGATGCGGCGACCGAGGTCGCCCGCAGCGACAGGAGCCCCAACTGGACGTGGGGGCTGACCTATTTCAAGCGGGGCGGCAATTTCTCCGATTACGTGTCCTTCGGCGTGTCGATTCCGTTGCCGATCAACCGGAAAAATCTCGAAGACCGCGACCTCGAGCAGAAGTCGGAAATGGGCACGCAGGCACGGCTCAATTACGAAGACACCGAGCGGCAGGTGATGGCAGATATCCAGAGTCTCGCGGCAAAGCTGGCGAGCGGGCGCGAGCGACTCGCCAATCTGCAGCAGACCGTCCTGCCCGCTGCCGAACAGAAAGTGCAACTGGCCAACGCGGCCTACCGGTCCGGCGCCGGCACGCTCGCCGACGCTTTTGAAGCGCGGCACATGCAGCTCGAAACGCAGCTTCAGGTGCTCAATGTCGAACGGCAGGTGTCGCTCATCTGGGCAGGACTCGAGTACCAGGTCTTGCCGCCCGACATGATCGCCAGTCAATGAGGACGAGAATGAACATGAAACGAATCGTACAGGCTGTCGCGTCGGTATTCGCAGGCGCGGCACTGCTTGCAGCAGGCTATGTCGCTGGCACTCATCGCGCTCCGGCGGCGAACCCCGGGTCAGCGGTCGCCTCGGCGTCCGCTTCTGCCACGGGCGGCAAGATCGACCCGAAGACGGGCAAAAAGGTGCTCTATTGGCACGACCCGATGGTCCCGGCACAGCACTTCGACAAGCCGGGCAAGTCGCCTTTCATGGATATGCAGCTGGAGCCCGTCTATGCGGACGAAGGTGGCGGCGCCACCGGCATCAAGGTTGACCCGGGCCTTCAGCAGAACCTCGGCATCCGCTACGCGACGGTGCGTCGGCAGGAAACGTCGGATGGGTTCGATGCCGTCGGCACCACGCAGTTCGACGAATCGCAGTCAGACGTCGTGCAGTCGCGCGTCACGGGCTACATCGACCACCTTTACGCCAGCGCGCCAATGCAGCGGATTGCGAAGGGCGCGCCAATTGCGTCCCTGTTCGTCCCGGACTGGCTGGCGCCGCAGGAAGAATACCTTTCGCTCAAGCGCGGCGGCATGGATATGGGGTTGCTGGAAGCGTCGCGGGCACGAATGCGCGCCATGTCGATTCCCGACAGTGTCATCGCCGGTCTCGACCGAACCGGCAAGGCGCAGACGCATATCGTGTTGGTGTCGCTGGAGAACGGCGTCATCAGCGAACTGAACGTGCGCGACGGCGCGATGGTGACGCCTGGCCAGACGCTTGCGAAGGTCGCGGGCCTTTCGAAGCTGTGGCTCATCGTCGAAATCCCCGAGGCGCTGGCACTGAGCGCGCGGCCCGGCATGACGGTGGATGCGACGTTCGCGGGTGACCCGGCACAGCACTTCACGGGCCAGATTCGCGAAATCCTGCCCGGCATCAGCACCGGCAGCCGCACGCTGCAGGCACGCCTCGAAATCGACAACACCGCGCTGAAGCTCACGCCCGGCATGCTGATGCGTGTGCGCGTCAGCGGACAGAAGGCGGTTTCGCGTCTGCTCGTGCCGTCCGAGGCGGTCATCACGACGGGCAAACGCTCCATCGTCATCGTCAAGAACGGCGACGGCCGCCTGCAGCCCGTTACGGTCACGGTGGGCAACGATGTCGGCAACGAAACCGAGGTGTTGAGCGGCCTGAACGATGGCGACACGGTCGTTGCTTCCGGCCAGTTCCTCATCGATTCCGAAGCCAGCCTGAAATCGGTTTTGCCGAGGCTCGAAAGTGGCTCGGCGCCGGGGGCGACCGGTTCCGCCTCCACGACCGTTTCCGCGTCAGCCCCTGTCGCTGCCGCGACCCGGACGTATGAGACCACGGGGAAGGTCGAACCCGTCGGAGGCGCCAAATGATTGCCCGGCTCATCCGCTGGTCCATTCACAACCGGTTCCTCGTGCTGCTCGCGACGGTGCTCGTCACGGCGTGGGGCGCGTATTCGGTCACGCAAACGCCGCTCGATGCGCTGCCCGACCTCTCCGATACCCAGGTCATCATCAAAGCCTCTTACCCGGGCAAGGCTCCCCAGGTCATCGAAGACCAGGTCACGTATCCGCTCACGACGACACTGCTCGGCGTGCCAGGCGCGAAAACCATCCGCGCGTACTCGTCGTTCGGCGATGCCTTCGTCTACGTGCTGTTCGACGACAAGACCGACCAGTATTGGGCGCGCTCGCGCGTGCTCGAATACCTGAACCAGGTGCAAAGCCGCCTGCCGCAGGGTGCGGCGGTCTCGCTCGGACCGGATGCAACCGGCGTCGGCTGGGTGTACGAGTACGCGCTCGTCGACAAGACCGGGCAACACGACCTTGGCCAGTTGCGCGCGCTGAACGACTGGTTCCTGAAGTTCGAGCTGAAGTCGGTCCCGGACGTCTCCGAGGTCGCCAGCATCGGCGGCATGGTGCGCCAGTACCAAGTCGTGCTCGACCCGGACAAGCTGCGCGCCTACGGCATCACGCCGACTGCGGTCGCGGACGCACTCGGCAAGGCGAACCAGGAATCGGGCGGCTCGGTTGTCGAGCTGGCCGAGTCCGAGTACATGGTGCGCTCATCCGGCTACCTGCATACGCTCGACGATTTCCGCAACATCGTGCTGCGTACGAACGAGGCCGGCACGCCGGTGCTGCTCGGCGATGTGGCGCGCATTCAGATCGGGCCGGAGATGCGCCGAGGCATCGCCGAGCTGAACGGCGAAGGCGAAGTCGCCGGCGGCGTCATCGTGATGCGCTCCGGCAAGAACGCGCTTACCACCATCGAAGCTGTCAAGGCCAAGCTGGCGGACCTCAAGCGCTCTTTGCCGCCCGGCGTCGAAGTGGTCACGGCCTACGACCGCTCGCAACTCATCGAGCGCGCAGTGGACAACCTGAAGGACAAGCTCATCGAGGAGTTCATCGTCGTCGGCATTGTCTGCGCGGTGTTCCTGTTCCATCTGCGCAGTGCATTCGTCGCCATTCTGTCGCTGCCGCTCGGTGTGCTGGCTGCGTTCATCGTCATGCGCTACCAGGGGGTGAACGCGAACCTGATGTCGCTGGGCGGCATTGCGATTGCCATCGGCGCGATGATCGACGCGGCCATCGTGATGATAGAGAACGCGCACAAGCACCTGGAGGCGTTCGAGCACGAGTTTCCCAACACACGGATGACGACCGCCCAGCGCTGGGAGCTGATCGCCACATCTGCCGCCGAGGTGGGCCCCGCGTTGTTCTTCTCGCTGCTCATCATCACGCTGTCGTTCATTCCGGTGTTTTCGCTGGAAGGACAGGAAGGCAAGCTGTTTTCGCCGCTGGCGTTTACGAAGACGTACACAATCGCAGCAGCAGCCGGCCTGTCCGTGACGCTCGTGCCGGTGCTGATGGGCTATCTCATCCGCGGCCGGATTCCGCACGAGAACGCCAATCCCATCAACCGTGTGCTGATTCGGCTGTACAAGCCACTACTCGAGGCAACGCTTCGCCGCCCATGGGTTGTGATCGGGCTCGCCGCGGTTGCGCTGGCTGTCACGATCGTTCCGGTTTCCCGTCTCGGTGGGGAATTCCTGCCGCCGCTCGATGAGGGCGACCTGCTGTACATGCCGACCGCATTGCCCGGCATCTCGGCCGAAAAGGCGAGCGAGCTGCTGCAGCAGACCGACAGGCTCATCAAGACGGTGCCCGAGGTCGCGTCGGTGTTCGGCAAGTCCGGGCGCGCCGACACGGCCACCGACCCCGCACCGCTCGAGATGTTCGAGACCACGATTCAGTTCAGGCCGCGCAGCCAGTGGCGGCCGGGCATGACACCGGAAAAGCTGGTCGACGAACTGGATCGGACAGTCAAGGTGCCAGGGCTCTCGAACGTCTGGGTGCCGCCCATCCGCAACCGCCTCGATATGCTGTCGACGGGCATCAAAACCCCGGTCGGGGTCAAGATTTCCGGGCCGGACCTGACACAAATCGACCGCATCGCGACGCAGGTTGAAACGGCAGTGAAAGGCGTGCCCGGCGTGACATCGGCGCTCGCGGAACGGCTGAACGGCGGCCGGTATATCGACGTGGACCTCGACCGGCTCGCCGCGGCGCGCTACGGGCTTTCGGTCGCCGATGTTCAATCGATCGTGTCTTCAGCGGTGGGAGGAGAAGACGTCGGCGAGGTGATTGCGGGCCGCGAGCGCTTTCCCATCAACATCCGCTATCCGCGTGAAATCCGCGACTCGCTCGAGAAGTTGCGGCAGTTGCCGGTCGTCACGGACCGGGGGGCGCAAATCCAGCTCGGCGACGTCGCACACATCACGATTGCCGACGGTCCGCCGATGATTCGCAGCGAAAATGCCCGGCTGTCCGGGTACGTCTACGTCGACATCCGGAACACGGACCTGCAGTCGGCGGTGAAGACGATGCAAAAGGCCGTGGCCCAGCAGGTTCAACTGCCGCCGGGCTACTCGATTGCGTGGTCGGGCCAGTTCGAGTATTTGGAGCGAGCGGCGGCGAAGCTGCGGGCGGTCATTCCCGTGACGCTCGTCGTCATTTTCGTGCTGCTGTTCCTCACGTTCAATTCGGCGGCCGATGCGCTGTTGCTGATGTCCACCGTCCCGTTCGCATTGGTGGGCGGCTTATGGTTCATCTGGATGCTGGGCCATGCCGTGTCGGTCGCGACATCGGTGGGATTCATTGCACTCGCGGGCGTGGCGGCCGAGTTCGGCGTCGTGATGCTGCTGTACCTGAAGGGCGCGCTCAATCGCCGCCTGGAGGACGGCGAGCCGCTGACCGAGACGCTACTCGTCGATGCAATACGCGAAGGCGCTGTTTTGCGCGTGCGACCGAAGGCGATGACGGTGGCCGTCGTGCTCGCCGGCCTCATCCCCATCATGGTCGGACACGGCGCCGGGTCCGAAGTGATGCAGCGCATCGCCGCACCGATGGTCGGCGGCATGGTCACGGCGCCGCTCCTTTCGATGTTCGTGATTCCCGCCGCGTGGTTCCTGTTGCAGCGCCGTCGCGCGCGGCAGGCCAGCGCTGCCCGCTTTCCTCATGCAGTACCTTCCGGCGCGAGCGTGCCATCTACCGAAACTGGAGAAATACAATGAAGAAACTGATTGTTGCGTCTGCTGTACTTGCAGCTCTCTTTGCCGCCCCCGCATTCGCCGGTGACGATATGGCAGGCATGAGCATGTCCGCGAAGCCTTCGGCCGCCAAGGTCTCGTCCAACACCGCACTGACCGATGCGGAAGTCAAAAAGGTGGACGCAGCGAGCGGCATGGTCACGCTGAAGCACGGAGCACTGGAGAACGTCGGCATGCCGCCGATGACGATGGCATTCAAGGCGAAGGACGCCGCGATGGTCAAGAAGGTCAAGGAAGGTGACAAGGTCAAGGTCCGTGTCGAAAACGTCAACGGCACACTGACGATTGTGAAACTGGAAAAACAGTCTTGACGAGGTACTGATACCGGACTCCGGGCGCACCGTTCGTGGTAAGCCTGGAGTCCGGTCTGCCAGAGAGGCGAGCGATGCAAACAACGCCAATCAACGCCCAGCGAGGCTTATGCCGCCTGAAGGACACGCTCAACGGTGCATTGTGCGCCGCACTCGGCTTGCTGCTCCTTCTCACGTCACTGGCCGCCCACGCGGTCAACGCGTCCGACCTGCTCCCGCCTGAACAGGCGTTCCCGTTGAAGGTCGCGCTGAGCGCGCCGCAGCTGCTCACGCTCGATTTCGGAACGCCCCCCGGCTATTACCTCTATCGGGACAGGTTCAGCTTTGCGGTTGACGGCACGTCGATAAAGCCGGACCAGATGCCCCCCGGGGAACTAAAAAGTGACCCGACGTTTGGCACGGTCACGGTCTATCACCGACCGGTACAAATCCGTATTCCTTTGCCGCGTCCCATAGCGAGCGGCATCGTGCTGTCCGTCACATCGCAGGGTTGCGCAGACCTGGGCGTTTGCTATCCGCCGCAGACGCGAAGCTATCGCGTGGCGGCCGACGGCGCTGTCACGTCCGTCGCGACGGGAAGCAACGCTCCGGCGGGCATGGCCGAATTTCCGGGCACTGGCGAAACCCGGTCGTCCACTGGGCTTGGCATCGACCTGCACCCCGCGAACGGCATTTCCTTGCCCGAGCTGCTGGGTTTTCTGTTCGCCGGCGTGTTGATGGCAGGCACCGTGTGCATGTATCCGCTCATTCCCATTGTGACTGCGGTTATCGGGGGAACGCGGGAGCGGTCGTCCCTGTGGAGAGGCTTCGCGCTGTCGCTCGCTTATGTGCAAGGGCTGGCCATCGCCTACGCGGTGGCCGGCACCATTGCGGCGCTCATCGGCATCCCGTTGGTGGCGGTGACACAAACGCCTTGGGTTCTGGCCGGCTTCGGCCTGCTCATGGCCATCCTTGCGCTCGGGATGTTCGGCGTGTTCAGGCTGCAGCTGCCGACGAGCTGGCAAACGCGACTTACGGACTGGAGCAACCATTTGCCCGGCGGCCGGATTGTTCCGGTGTTCGTGATGGGCACGCTGTCCGCGCTGATTGTCGGACCGTGTTCGACGCCCGTGCTGGCCGGCGCGTTGCTCTACATCGCGAACAGTCACGACGTTCTCGGCGGAGCGCTCGCGCTGTACGTGATGGCCATTGGAATCGGGCTCCCGCTGCTGGTGGTCGGTACGCTCGGCGCACACGCGCTGCCGAAGTCAGGCCGGTGGATGGTGGCGATTCAGAACACACTGGGTGTCATGCTGCTTGCGGCCGCATTGTGGTTCGTCTACTCGCTGCTGCCGGGCTGGCTGCTGATGACACTGGTCGCGCTGTTGCTCACCAGCTGCGGCATGATGCTCAGAGCCATTGATCCGCTGGCGCCCGATGCGCCGGGTATGTCCCGAGTGGGCAAGGCGCTTGGCATATTGCTGCTGGTCGCCGGCATCGCCGAGTTCATCGGTGTCGCGTCCGGCAACTTCGACGTGCTGGAGCCGCTCGGTGGCGTGATGCGAGCGTCGTCGCCGGCGAGCAGCAGCGCGGACGGGAAATCGGCCGCGCGGTTCACGGCGATACGGTCGAACGCCGGACTGGACCAGGCGCTCAAGGCAGCGAGCGGGCAGCCTGTGATGGTCGATTTCTATGCGGACTGGTGCATCAGCTGCAAGGAACTCGAGCGCTTCACCTTTAGCGACCCGCGAGTGGTCAGCGAATTTGCACACTGGACGCTGCTGCGCATCGACGTGACGAAGAACACAGCGGAGGACACTGCGATGCTGCGTCGCTTTGGACTCTTTGGACCGCCGGCGCTGATTTTCTACGACCGAAACGGCAAACAGCAGGAGGATGCGCAGCTGGTGGGATTTGTTGGGGCCGACACGTTTCTCGCGCATCTCAGGCGATGGGGCGGCGGGTCATGATCAGACATGCAGACCACGACCGGAAGGCGGCCGGTGCGAAGTGGACGGGCACATCTTCAGCAACGCACCGCCCCGATGGCAGGAGATGGCGCCTGCCGGCGCTGACCCAGCGGTATCGCTACGATGCCATCCCACAGCCAACAGGAGCAGGCCATGGAAATCAAATGCGTCGTCGCGATCGTCCGGTCCGACGTGCTGGAAACGCTGGAGAGGAGACTCGGCGCGATTCACATCCATGGTGTCACGGTCAGCAGGGTCAAGGGGTTCGGCGGACACCCGAACCTCTTTTCGAATGACTGGACGACCGAGCACATCAAGATCGAGATATTTACCCAGGAGCCGAATGTCGACGCGCTGGTCAAAGAGATCATGGACATCACGCACACGGGCGCGGGCGGAGGTGGCGTGATCGCGGTGCTTCCGGTCGAACGGTTTTTCCGCGTTAGTACACTATCCAAGGCGATCCCTTGAGTTGCGAGCCAGTCCTCAGCTTTGAACGAACCGCCGTGACGAACTGGACTGATCGTTCACACAAAGATTCTGACTGCGGCTTGATGCGCAACTATCTGATCGAGATGCAACGAAGAGGCGCGCACCCGTTATTCGCGGCTGCGCTCCCCGGACGCGAAGCGCAAACAGTGGAAGGTGATCAGGAGTGAAATCATGAAATCGTGCCGCCGTAGTTTCATGCTCACTGTCGTGGGCGTTGCGTCGTCGCTCATGCTGCCGTACGAAGCATGGGCCGACGCCGCTCCGGTTCTGGAGTCCGATACGAACGCGCAGGCGCTCGGTTACAGAACCGATGCAAGGAAGGTCGACCGTGCGAAGTACCCGAAGTTTCAGCCGGGGCAGGCGTGTGCGAACTGTCAGTTCTTCCAGGGCAAGGCTGGTGATGCAACGGCTCCCTGTACGATCTTTGCGGGCAAGCTGGTGAACGCGAAAGGCTGGTGCAGCGCGTACGTAAAGAAGGCATGACGTGCCAAGTGGAGCTGTGAAGTCGTCTCCCATTGCTGCGGATGGAAGTAACGACCCGCGATTGCAATGGCCGAGGGTTGCCGCTGGACGTAACGTTGCTGGAGTTCATCATCATGAAGGCCTTTTGCTTCACAGCGGCCCTTGTTGTATTCACCGCCGGCTGCGCCTCAACCTGGTCGACCGCGAATCATCAGACCTCCCGGCCAAGCGCGGCCAACACGGATACCTACATTCCGCACACTACCGGCGGTGCGACGCCCGGTGACTCCACCTCGAAGCCACCGAGGCTCAGCGTCGGCACCAGCTATCCCGACACGCAATTGATCCTGCCGTGGTTTCTCAATGACATCATCAACTTCGTGAACTATCGCTAGGGCCTGTTCACGCTAATAACAGGCCCTAGTCTCTCGGCGACTTGCTCTTCGGCCCTGCCCGCTACCGATTCCCAGCCGGAATAACTGATTTTCCCCGCACGCCGTTCATGAGGCGGCGCCAACGCCATAAGATTCCGACCAACCCGGCTCCCGCCGCCAATGCGGCTCGTCCAATCATGTGGCGCTTCATCTTCGCCGGCCTGTGCGCGAGCCTCGTCAGCATCGGGCTCGCCCGCTTCGCCTATACCCCCCTGCTTCCCGCGCTGATCCAGGCGCACTGGTTCTCCACGGCCGACGCCGTCTACCTGGGCGCCGCCAACCTCGCCGGCTACCTCATCGGCGCCGTGGCAGGCCGCCCCATCGCGGACGCCATCTCCAGCACGCGCGCGCTTCGTTCGATGAAGGTCCTGGTCACGCTCGCGTTCTTCGCCTGCGCGTTCCCCGTATCGGTGGCGTGGTTCTTCGTCTGGCGCCTCGCGTCCGGCATCGCGGGCGGCGCGATCATGGTGCTGGTCGCCGCGGCCGTGCTGCCGCATGTGCCCGCCGAGCGCAGGGGGCTCGCGAGCGGCGCCCTGTTCCTGGGCCTCGGTCTCGGCATTGCGGGATCGGGCACGCTCGTCCCCCTGCTGCTGCACGAGGGACTGCGCGGCGCCTGGATCGGACTTGGCGTGCTGTCGGCGCTCCTTACCGCCGCAAGCTGGCTCTGCTGGCCGGCGGCCGGCCCTTCCGCCGCGGCGCGCAAAACGGGCACGCCCGCCACGACGCTCGCGTGCGAGGCCGGTCACGCCATCAAGCGTCTGTATGTCCAATACGCGCTCATGGCGGTCGGGCTGGTTGCCCCGATGGTGTTTCTCGTCGATTTCATCGCGCGAGGCCTTGGCGCCGGAGCCCATGCCGGAGCGTCGTTCTGGATCCTCTACGGCATCGGCGCGATTGCCGGGCCGCCGGTTTACGGGATGCTCGCCGACCGCCTCGGCGCACGTCCCGCATTTCGCGCCTTGATGCTCGTCCAGGCGATCGCGGTGGCAGTCCTCGCGGCGACGAGCGATCGCGCGCTGATCGGTCTCGCGACCGTCGTCATCGGCAGCTTTCCGCCCGGCATCGTCCCGCTGACGCTGAAGGGCGTTCACGAGATCGTGCCCGGCGACGCGGAGCGCCAGAACCACGTCTGGAGCCGCGCGACCACCGTCTTCGCAGCCGCCCAGGCGTTGGCCGGCTACGCCTATTCGGCGCTCTTCGCTCACAGCGGCGGCGACCACCGCTTGCTGTTCGCCATCAGCGCCGCCGCGATCGTCATCGGCCTCGGATCGGATTTCATCGCCCGCCGCGAGGGCGAGCCGGTCCGTTCGTGAACGCGACGCGCGACACTCCATGCCGCTATCGCATCGCGGCACGCCCCGCGCTTAGCACGAGGATGAGCGCCACACCGGCGAACAGGGCGCCTGGCATGTAGACATGACCGGCCATTGCCGCCCGTGTGAGCACCGCTGTCGCCGCGATCCAGGCGAGCACGCCGGCAGCCAGGAAGCCGTCGTCGACGAATAGCCCGAGCGCTTCTTGCCAGATGCGCACGACTCCATGGCCCGGCGGATCAGTCGCGGTGGCGGCCGGCGCGGTTCTGGCGACGGCCGGCGTGCGTGTCCGGTACCGGCGGCAGACCACGATCAGCATTTGCGACACGATCAGGTAGCCGCCGGCAAGCGCAAGGATGGCCAGGTCGCCCGATGGCCACTCGATCCCGAGGCCTTCGCCTGACCAGAAGGTGCCGAATGCGCAGAGCAGGATGCCGACCGCATATTTCAAGGTGTTTTCCGGCACCTTTGCCAAGGGTTGGTGCAGCACGATGCCGAGCCCGCAAACGAGCGCAAAGGCGGCGGCGGCCCCGGCTGACGCCGGGCCCATTTGACGGCTGCTGGCGCCGAGCGCGATCACGATGAACACGACTTCCATGCCCTCGAGCATCACGATCTTGAACGATGTCGCAAGGGCGACGGCATCCCATCTGGTGCGGAGCACGCCGGCTTGAAGCAGCGCGGTTGCCTCCCTCTTGAACACGGTGTTCTCATCGTGCAGCGGCAGGACGCCCGTTGCCCTCAGCATGGCCTTGCGCAGCCATCGTGCGCCGAACAACAGCGCAAGGGTGCCGACCAGAAGCCGCGCCGCAACGATCGGCGCCTGCAGCAACGACTGGCCGAGCGCGACGACCAGCACCATCAGGACCAGCACGCCGGCAGCCGCGCCCGTCAGCGCCGAGCGCCAGCCTCGTACCGTCCCGACCGCAAGAATCACAGTCAGCGCTTCAACGAACTCGACCAGGGACGCGAGGAATGACGCCACGACGGATGGACCGATGTGGACCCAGGTGCTCATGAGGCCTCCCGGTGACAGGTGAAAAGCAGCCTATCACGGCTCTCATGCGGATGTCGCGAGCGGGTCGATAGCGGGGCATGGCGCCGCGGGTGCGCGAAACGCAAGCTCACTACCCCTTGCTCGCCCCAAACGTCAGCCCCGCCACAAAATGCTTCTGCATCGCGAAGAACATCGCCACCGA
The DNA here is from genome assembly GCF_005144415.1 of Trinickia terrae. GTDB lineage: Bacteria > Pseudomonadota > Gammaproteobacteria > Burkholderiales > Burkholderiaceae > Trinickia_A > Trinickia_A terrae. The sequence goes on from NZ_SWJE01000010.1 coordinate 313,532, forward strand.
AGGCAGCGCGGCAAGAATCGACCCGGCCGACACCAGGTTCCACGCCGTGGTCCACCCGCTCTTGAGCGCGGCGACGCCGACCGTGAGCGGCGCCGCGTCGTCGCCTTGCGTGAGGCACAGCGCCCAGAAGTAGTCGTTCCAGACGAAGGTGAAGACGAGGATCGTGAGCGCCGCGAGCGCCGGACGGATCAGCGGCAGGATGATCTTGAAGAACACGGTCCACTCGCCCGCGCCTTCGATGCGCGCGGCCTCGATGAGCTCGAACGGCAGCTGCTTGATGAAGTTGCGCAAAAAGAGCGCGCAGAACCCCGTCTGGAACGCCACGTGAAAAAGGATCAGCGCGGGGAGCGTATTGAACAGCCCCAGTTGCAGCGACAGGTCGCGAACCGGAATCATCAGCACCTGCACCGGCACGAAGTTGCCCGCGACGAAGGTCGCAAACAGCGCCGTGCTGCCGCGAAACCGGTAGGTGGCCAGCGCGAAGCCCGCCATCGACGCGAGCGCGATCGCGCCTGCCACCGAAGGCACCGTGATCAGCACGCTGTTGACGAAGTAATGGAGCATCGGCGAGTTCGTCAACGCTTCGCGGTAGTTCTCGAAGAGTGCGATGTGCTTGGGCCATCCCCAGTAGTTGCCCTCCATCAGCTCCCCGGTCGAGCGCACCGACGTGACGAACACCGCGATCATCGGCAACAGCCAGATAAGAAGCGCAATCGGCAGCGAGAGTTTGTAGAGACGCCGGGACGCCGGCTTCCAGTGATCGACGGGTAACGGATACATGTCGGGTCCTTAGCTCGGTTGCTCTATTGCTCGTTGCGCAGCATGCGGCGCAGGTGATACACGATGTAGACCAGCATGATCCCGAACAGCACGACCGCGATCGACGCCGAGTAGCCGAACCGGAAATACTTGATGGCCTGGTCATACATGTAATACGCCAGCACCGTCGAGCTTTCGAACGGGCCGCCTCCGGTCATCACCGAGATCAAATCGAAGCTGCGCAGCGCGCCGATCACGGTCACGACGACCGCCATGAAGGTCGTCGGCCGCAGTTGCGGCAGCACGACGTGCCAGAGCAGCGCCCAGCCGCGCGCGCCTTCCATGCGCGCCGCTTCGAGCTGCTCGGCGTTGAGCGTCGTCAGCCCGGTGAGGTAGAGGATCATGCAGTAGGCTGTCTGCGGCCAGAGCGCCGCGAAGACGATGCCGAACGTCGCGTAGCGCGCATCGCCGAGCACCGGGATGCCGTGCCCGGCGAACAGCTTGAGCAGCCCGAAGGCCGGGTCGTAGAACCACGTGAAGATCAGCCCGACCACCACGCCCGACAACACGAACGGCGCGAAGAACAGCGACTTGACGAAACGGATGCCGCGCACCGCCTGGTTCAGGTAGAGCGCGACGGCGAGCCCCATCGGCGGCGCAAGCAGGAACAGGAGCAGCCAGATCAGGTTGTTCTTGAGCGCCGTGTAGAACGCGCGCGCATGGAGCAACTCGACGTAGTTGTCGAGGCCGACGAAGCTCGGCGGCGTCATCCCGTCCCAGTTGTAGAAGCTGATGCGGATCGTCGAAAGAATCGGCCAGATCACGTAGAGGCCGATCATCACGCACGCGGGCGCGAGAAACAGAAACGCCGCGCGCCGCTGGCGGCGGGCATCGGGCGAGGCGCGCCGGCGGCGCGCGCCCTTTGCCCGCGGCGGTTCGAGCGCACCGCTCGCGCCGGAGCCGGCGGCGCCGTCGGGCAGCGCTTGCGCGCGATGATAGGTAACGGTGTGTGGCAAAGCCATTCTCCCGATCGATCGCGGGCGGACGAAGCGGCATGAAGCCAACCTGTCCGCCCCAGGTGCTTACTTCTGGTAAATCCGCTTGCGCGTCTGTTCGAGCTGCGCGAGCACGTCGTCGATCTTGGTCGGATCGGCGACGAACTCCTGCATGCCCTTCATCCCTTCGTCGGCCATCTCCTTGGTCATGTCGCGATCGTAGAACTGCGCGATGCCGCCCTTCGTGTTCGACAGGATCTGGAAGCCGGTCTTCGCGATCGGGTCCTCCGGCGCGGGCGATTTGCTGTTCGCGGAGAGCGACCCCATCCCCGTGCCGATCCGCTCGCCGATCTCGGGCGTCTCGACGAAAGCGAGGAACGTGCGGGCGTCGGCCTTGTTCTTCGCCTTCGTGGGAATGTTCAGCGTCTCGACGGGGCCGTCCTCGGCGGTCGGCACGCTCGCGTTGATGACCGGGAACTGGAAGTAGCCCATCTCCTGCTTCACGTTCGCCGGGAAGCCGCCGGCGATGAAGGTGCCCATCAGCATCATCGCGGCCTTGCCCTGGAACAGGAACGGCTGCGCGGCGTCGAGATCGTAGGAGAGCGAGTTGTCGATGAAGTAGCCGTCGTCGATCAGCTGCTTCCAGGTCGTGTAGACCTTCTTCACGCGCGGGTCGGTGTAGGCCACGTCGCCCGCCATCAGCTTCTGGTGGAACGCGTTGCCGTTCAGGCGCAGGTCGAGGTAGTCGAACCAGCCGGCAAGCGTCCATGCGTCGCGCCCGCCGACTGCGAACGGCGTGATGCCCGCCGCCTTCAGCTTCTTGCAGGCGTCCATGAGCTGGTCCCAGGTCTTCGGCTCGCTCGTGATGCCGGCCTTCTGGAACAGGTCCTTGCGGTAGAACAGACCCCACGAGTAGTAGAAGGTCGGCGCCGCGAACTGCTTGCCTTTGTACGACGACGCTTCCTTCGTCGACGCATACATGTCGTTCCAGCCGTTCTTGCTCCAGTCGCCGGAGAGGTCGTCGAACAGGCCGCGCTTCGCGTAGTAGGCCATGCGCTCGCCGTCGTGCCAGGTGATGATGTCGGGCGCGACGGTCGTGAGCCAGCCGGGCAGCTGCACCTTGTACGCCTCCTCGTCGACGTACGAGACCTTGACGTCGATCCCGGGATGCGCTTTCTCGAACGAGTCGATCACCGATTGCCACACGGCGCGCTGGCTCGCGCCTTTGAACGCGATGTTGACCGTAAGCGTGCTCGCGCTGGCGAGCGTGGCCGTCGACATCGCCACGGCCGCCGTGGCCAGGGTGACGGCTGTCAGGATCTTGCGGGGTTTGAACGTCATGCTTGTCTCCTTGCCTTGAATGGCATCGTTGTCGGTACTGCCTGCACTGCGTGATGGCCCAACGCGCGCGCCGCCGTCAGCTCGACCGGTAGGCGGCGACGCCCTGGGGTTCGATGTCGCGCGAGCCGATCACGAAGCGCTCGGCCGCGATGCCGGCGAGCGTGTGGACCCGCTCGCCATAGTTGAAGACATAGGTCAGCGCGCCGCGACGGCTCACGCGCACCCCTTCGGCGAGCGGTTCCGCTTCGATGCCCGCATCCCGCGCGGCCTGCGCGAAGAGGCGCTGCGTCAACGCGTCGTCGAAGAAGCTCGCGAAGTAGTGAAGCGCGCCGCCTTTTACATAGGCGGGATGGCCGTCGGCAAATTGCGCACGCACTTCGAACGAAGACGCTCGAGCGTCGCCCAGATCGATCAGGTCGCGCCACTGGCGCGCATCGCCGCGGGCCGTATCGGCGGTGCGCACCGGCACCGTCACGTTCGGACGCAGCGAATCGACGCGCCACACGCGCAGCGGCAGCAAGGACGCGAGCGGCCCCGGCGGCAGGTTCGCGGGAATCTGCAGGTCGCGCGTCTTCGAGCCCGTGCGCGGTCCGATCACGACCTGCGCGCCCGAGCGCGCGAGGCGTTCCGCGAAATCGCCGGGCACCACCGGCAGCGGCGGCACGACGATCAGGCGATAGCCGTCCAGCGGCGCATGTGCGGAGACGATGTCGACGTCGAGCCCGAGCGAGCGCAGCGCCGAGTAGTACTCGAACGCGAAGCGCGGATAGTGGAAGTCGGCGCCCTGCGGATGGATCTCGAAGAGCCACTTCGCCTCGTAGTCGTAGACGAGCGCGACCTGAGCGCGCACGTTCGCGTCGGCGTCGACATCAGCGGCGAGCACGCCGCGCATCTCGTCGGCCACCTTCGAGGCTTCCTCGCCGCCGATGTCGAGCCGGTTGTCCGGCGTGTTCAGCCCCGCATGCATCTGCTCCTGCGCGAACGGCGCCTGCCGCCAGCGGAAGTACGAGACGCACCCCGCGCCGTGCGCGAACGCCTCCCAGCTCCAGAGCCGCACCATGCCCGGCAGCGGCGCCGGGTTCCAGCTCGCCCAGTTGACCGGCCCCGGCTGCTGCTCCATCACCCAGAACGGATCCTTCGACATGCCGCGATAGACGTCGTGATTGAACGACGCGAAGTCGGGATGCCCCGTGCGCAGCCACTTCGCCTTCACCTCGGGCGCGAACCACTGCTCTTCGAGCGCGCCGAGCGGGTAGCTGTCCCAGGCCGCGACGTCGAGATCGGCCGCCACCTTGTAGTGATCGAACTCGGTGAAGAGCTGCATGAAGTTGTGCGCGATGGGACGCCCCGGCGAATGCGCGCGGATGATCTCGACCTGCATGCGGTTGTAGCGCGCGACCTCGTCCGACGCGAAGCGCCGGTAGTCGAGCCGGTGCGACGGATGCGCCTCGGTGACGGTCGCGACGGGCGCGTCGACTTCGTCGAAGCTGCGGTACTCCATGCTCCAGAACACCGTGCCCCAGGCGCGGTTCAGCGCATCGACGGTGCCGTAGCGCGCCTTGAGCCATTCGCGAAAGCGCTCGACTGCCGCCGTCGAATAGCTGACCACCGTCTGGTGGCAGCCGAACTCGTTGTCGGTCTGCCAGTAGGCGACGGCCGGATGCTTGCCGTAGCGCCCGGCCACCGCCGTGCAGATCCGCTGCGAGGCCTCGAAGTACGCCGGCGACGAGAAGTCGTAGTGACGGCGCGAGCCGAACGCGCGCGGGCGGCCGTCGGCGCCGACGGGCAGGATGTCCGGATGGCGGTCGATCAGCCACTTCGGCGGCGTGGCCGTCGGCGTGCACATCACGACCTGGAGGCCAGCGTTGCCGAGCACGTCGACCGCGCGATCGAGCCAGCCCCAGTCGTACTCGCCGGGCGATGGCTCCATGCGGCTCCACGCGAATTCGGCGATCCGCACCTGCTCGATGCCGAGCGCTTTCATGCGCCGGGCATCGTCTTCCCAGAGCGATTCCGGCCAGTGTTCGGGGTAGTAACAGACTCCGAGGCGCATTCCAGGTCCTTTTGTGTGTAGCGGTTTCGCGTGAATCGAATCAAGCGGGAAGTTCGAGCGGTTCGAGGGCGGCGACGGCGAAGCCGTCCTCGGTGAACAGATGGCACGACGCGGCCTGGGCGGCGAAGCGTGCGGCATCGCCGTGCTTCAAGCGGGTATCGCCGGGCGCCTTTGCGATCAGCACAGCGCCCCCGGGCTGGTCCAGATGCACGTAGCTGTGCTCGCCGAGCTGCTCGACGAGCGAGACCGTGCGCGTCAGCACGGCGGCTTCCTGTTGCGCGCCGGCATCTGCGCCGCCGACGACGAGTTCGAGATGCTCGGGACGCACACCGAGCGTCACCGCCTGCCCTGCGCGCAACGCCTCGCCGTCCACGGCGACGCGCACCGTTTCGCCCGTGCCGTCGAGCGTGACCGACACGCCGCGCGCATCGGCCGAAGCGACCTTCGCGGGCAGGAAGTTCATCCGCGGCGCGCCGATGAAGCCCGCGACGAAGCGGCTCCTCGGACGGTGATAGAGCTCGAGCGGCGCGCCGATCTGCGCGATGCTGCCGTAGCGCTCGGTGTCCTTGCCCGCGTGCAGGAGCACGATCTTGTCGGCGAGCGTCATCGCCTCGATCTGGTCGTGCGTCACGTAGACGACGCTCGCCTTGGCGAACTGCTTGTGCAGGCGCGCGATCTCGACGCGCGTCTGGCCGCGCAGCGTCGCGTCGAGGTTGGAGAGAGGTTCGTCGAAGAGGAACACGCCCGGCTCGCGCACGATCGCGCGACCGATCGCGACGCGCTGGCGCTGGCCGCCCGAGAGCGCCTTCGGCTTGCGTTCGAGCAGCGCTTCGAGCTGCAGGATGCGCGCGGCGTCGCGCACGCGGCGCTCGATTTCTTCCTTGGGTTTCTTGGCGAGCTTCAGGCCGAAGGCCATGTTCTCGAACACGGTCATGTGGGGAAAGAGCGCATAGCTCTGGAACACCATCGCCACGCCCCGCTCTGCCGCGGGCACCGCGTTGACGATCTTGCCGCCGATCGCGAGGTCGCCGTCGGTGACGTCCTCCAGGCCCGCGATCATCCGCAGCAACGTGGACTTGCCGCAGCCCGACGGCCCGAGGAACACGCAGAACTCGTTCTCGCCGATCTCCAGATCGACGTCACGAATCACCGGCGAACCGTCGCCGTATGTCTTTTGCACGCCTCTCAACGAAATGCTCGCCATCGCGTCGTCTCCGTGATCTAATCGGCTCGACATCGGAGATTAAGCGCTTAATCAGCGGGCCGAAAAAAAGCGATCGCGTGGCGATCGTGATTTGCGGCGTCTCCAATGTCGTTCTGTCTGTGGGGCTGATAGTGCCGCGCCTTGCGCCGCGATGCAAATGCTGGACGGTCAGCCTAAATATTGAGACAAACCGATGCCCACGCTCAGCGAAGTCGCACAACTTGCCGGCGTCACCGCCGCCACCGTTTCGAACGTGCTGCGCCACCGCGGCCGGGTCGGCGCCGAGACGCGCCAGCGCGTGCTCGACGCGGTCAAGACGCTCGGCTACCGCCCGCACCTGGCGGCGCGCGCACTGGCCGAAGGCCGCGCGCCGACGATCGCGCTGATGGTCTCGAGCATCGACAACCCGTTCTACCCCGAGTTCGCGCTCGCAGTGGAGCGCGCGGCGCGCGAGAGCGGCCACTTCGTGATCGTCTGCAACACCAACGAGGATCCCGCGACGGGCCGCGCCTACCTCGACCAGATCGCGGGCACGCTCTCCGAGGGCGTGCTCGTGACCAACGCGAATCTCGACTTCGCCGACCTGCACAAGACCGAGGCGCGCGGCGCGCCCGTGGTGCTGTGCATGTGGGAGCGTCCGCAGGAGCCACCGGGGCTGCATTGCGTGGCGGTCGATTTCCGGCGCGCGGGCGAGCTGGCGGGCGCGCATCTCGTCGAACTCGGGCACCGGAGGATCGGCGCGATCGTCGGCAGCAAGGTGTCTGGGATCCACGCGGCGCGCTATGCGGGGTTCGTCGACGCGCTCCATGCCGCCGGGCTCGACGCGCCCGCCGCGCGCCTGCGCCAGGCGCCCGACTCCGTGCAGGGCGGCTACGCCGCGGCGCGCGAATTGCTCGAAGCAGACCCGGGGATCACGGCGATTTTCGCGTCGAACGACCTGCCCGCGCTCGGCGCGCTGCACGCGGCCGCCGATCTGGGGCGGGAGGTGCCGCGCGACCTCTCGGTGACGGGCATCACGGACATCAAGCCGGCGCGCGAAGCGCGTCCCGCGCTGACCACGGTGGCCGTGCGGACGGCCGAGGCGGCCGAGCTGGCCGTCGGGCTCTTGAGAGACCTGCTGGCCGCGGCGCCCGACTACGAAGGCGCGGCGCGGACGGCGCCGCGCGTGCTGGTGGTGCCGGAGCCGCGGCTCGTGGTGCGCGGCTCGACGGGCGTCGCGCCGATGCGTGAATAGGCCCTAGCCTCGCGCGCCCAGCTTCACCGTGCGCAGCAACGACGTCGACCAGACAAGCACCGCGATGAGCGGCAAGGAACCCGCGATGATCCCCGCCAGGTTCTCGATAACGAAACCATAGCCGTTGCGCTGCGGATCGAGGAACGGATACGGATACCAATCGACGAACGAACCGCGCACGAGCGTATAAGCCACGTAAGCAAGCGGAAAGACCAGCAGCACCCATGCCTCGCGCAAACGCAGGCGCTCGCGCGGCGGATCGATCAGCCAGTCTGCGAGCAACGCCGCGGGCATGATCCGGTGCAGCACCCAGTTGTTGAGCGTGGGGGTCGCATGCGTGTGCGCGTCGATGGGCGCAAGCAGCAAGGCGTAGACGATTGCAGTCACGAGCAGGTACAGCGCCGCTGCCGCGCGCAGCAGCTCGACCGTTCGCGACCCAGGCCGCCCATTGGCGAAGACGCCATGCAACAGCATCGCCGACGCAAACAGATTGCTGAGATTCGTGAAGTAGCTGAAGTAGTTGGAAAGCGCGAACGCGGGGTCGTGCCACTTGACGACGATACCGTTGACGATGGCTGCCCAGATCAGCAGCGCACCGGTCAGGCGAGCGCCCGCAAGCATGCGCATAGGAGAGATGGGTCGATTCGGCATCCGCGCATTATCGCTTGAAAGCTTGAAAGCCAGCCCTCTCCCCTCTTCGGCACTTCGCTCAACCGCAAGCCAAGTAGTACACTTTCCCGCACCAAGCGTTTCTCTCTCCGCACCCACTCCAAACGCGTCGCCGGCATACGACGGCGTCAATCGAACAACAGGTGAAGCGAGGTCTCGAGATGGAGCAGTTCGCCGGCTACCCGGGGATGCCAGGCAACGACACCGGACACGGTTTCGCGCAAAGCAATCGGATGTTCCTGTCGACCGTGCCTGCCGGGCGCGGCGAGCAGCAGCTCGCGCACATCCTGGTCCTCGCGAGCATCGCGGCGTTCATCGTGGCTGCCCCGTTCGCCAAGCGCGACATGCCCGCCGTCTGGGCGTTCATCCCGACCTACGAATCGGCGCTGGTGATGAACGACCTCATCACCGCGATGCTGCTGTTCGGCCAGTTCCACTCATTGAGATCCCAGCGCCTGCTCGTCCTGGCCGGCGGCTACCTCTTCACCGCCGGCATGACCGTCGCGCACGCGCTCACGTTTCCCGGCCTCTTCACGGCCGCCGGCCTGATCCACGCAGGCCCGCAGAGCACCGCCTGGATCTACATGTTCTGGCACGCCGGGTTTCCGCTCTTCGTGATCGCCTACGCGTTGCTGCGCGACGAGCGGGCCGCGGACGGCCCGCTCGCCGCCGCCCTGGAAACGGCGCCGCGCCGCTCGATCGCGCTATGCGCGGCGATCGTGCTCGCGATCGTGGTCCTGCTCGCCGCGACGGCCACCGCAGGCCGCGCGTGGCTGCCCGATCTGCTCGCGCACGGAGGCTTCGCACCCGTCCAGCGCGTGACGATCTCATTGGTCTGGATGACGAGCCTCGCCGCGTTCGTCGTGCTGCGCTTCTTCGGCACGCGCTCGACGCTCGACATGTGGCTGCGCGTCGTGATGTGCGCATGGATGATCGACATCGCGCTCTCGGGCATGATCAACCACGCCCGCTTCGACTTCGGCTTCTACGTGGGGCGCCTCTATGGCCTGCTCGCCGCGAGCTTCGTGCTCGTCGTGCTGCTGATCGAAAGCGGCATGCTCTACGCGCGGCTCGCCGCGCTCACGCGGCGCGACCTGCAGGAGCGCATGCGCGTGAAGGAGCTCGAGCACCTGGGGCGGCTCTCTGCCGGCATCCAGGCGGCGCGCGAAGAGGAGCAGAAGCGCATCGCGCGCGAGCTGCACGACGACCTCGGCCAGCGCCTGACCGCGATCAAGATCGACCTGACGATGCTCGAAGCCGACTTGCAGGAGCGCGCGATGCCGAACGAGCTGCGCGCGCAGACGCAATCGATGCGCTCGCTGATCGACGAGACGGTGAGCTCGGTGCGGCGCATCGCGGCCGGCCTGCGGCCCGCCGCGCTCGACGACCTCGGCCTCGTTCCCGCGCTCGAATGGCTCGCGCGCGATTTCGAGGGCCGCTACGGCATTCCCGTGCGGCTGGACTTCCCGACCGGCGAGCCGAGCTTCAATCCCGCCGCTGCGACCGCCGCGTTCCGCATCGTGCAGGAAGCGCTGACGAACGTCGCCAAGCACGCGCAGGCGACCGAGGTGCGGGTTCAGGCGCTGCAAACCGGCGATGCATGGCGCATCGTCGTGGCCGACAACGGCCGCGGCATCGCCGCCGACACCCCGCGCAGGAACAACTCGTTCGGCTTGCTCGGCATCCGCGAGCGGGTCCGCCAGCTGAACGGCGCGGTGTCGATCGATACCGCGCCGGGCAAAGGCGTGCGCCTGACCGTCGGGCTCCCGCTCGCCGCGGTCAGCGACGATACGTCGACATAAGCCAACGCATCGGCCCCCGCATCCCCCCGCGCCGGCCCTCTTCCCCTTCACCCGCCGGCTTGTAGGAAACCGCCTATAGGGTTTCCAGAACGCCTACGCAAACTCAAGCCATCGCCGATTTTCATTCCCCCGGGCGTGACCAATACTGCAGTCACAAATAGTCATACCTGAGAGATGCAATTCACACGTAGCCGGGGGATATGCCATGACCTGCCTTTACTACACGGATAACGCCATCGACCAGCGTCACCTTGCCGGCGCAGGGCCGGCCGCGGCCAAGGCCTCGCTCGACATCGTCGCCCTCGCCCGCGAGGTCGGCATGCTGATCACGCTCGATGCGCGGATCGGCAATCAGGAATACCGCAGCGTGAGCGGGTCCCTGAGCGCGTTCGAGCGCTTCGCGCAAGCGGTGTGCGAAGCCGCCGCGGCCTGAGAACACGATCTGCATTGGCGCGCCGCGCGCCCTTGCGCGGCACTCAAAACCGGGGACAAGGAAATGAACCAAAGCGAGCACCCGCTGGATTCGATTCGAGAACTCAACCTGTCGTACATGCTCCTCGCGCAGCGGCTGCTCCGCGACGACAAGGCGACCGGGATGTACCGCCTGGGCATGTCGGCGGAAATCGCCGACATCCTGTTGAACCTGTCGCCCGCGCAGATCGTGCGGATCGCCGCGACACAGCAGCTCTTGTGCTTCTTCCGCTTCAAGGACTACACGATCCTCTCGTCGCTGACTCACGCGGCCAAGAACGCCGACGTGGTCCCGGCGCACGCCGCCATCGTGCTGGCCGGCCAGCCCGCGGAGGTGTTCGCATGAAACCGTCCGCCGCCAACGCCGCCAGGAAGAGCGTCGCCGAGGACGCCCAGCAAGTGCTGCGCGCCATCGAGCTCATCGAACTGGGCGCCCGCATGCAGGTGCTGGAAAGCGAGCTTGCGCTGCCGCGCGAGCGCATGATCCGCCTCTATCACGAGCTGAAAGGCAAGGCGCCCCCGCGCGGCCTCCTGCCCTCGTCCGCCGACTGGTACATGACCTGGCTCGCGAACATCCACTCGTCGCTCTTCTACAACGCGTACCTGTTCCTGCGCGAAGACGCCGGCGAGCCGCACATCGATGCGCTGACCAAGGGCTACCGGCTCTACGTCGAGCACTGCCAGACGACCGGCGCCGAAGTGCTGCTCGACCTGACGCGCGCCTGGACGCTCGTGCGCTTCTTCGGCGCGGACATCGTGCAGATGGCCCCGTGCAGCCGTTGCAACGGCAAGTTCGTCGCCTACCAATACGACCTCTGCAAAGGCATGGTGTGCGGCGCCTGCTGCCCGCCGCCGCGGGCCGGCAAGACCATTAAGCCGTCCGCCGCGCGCGCCGCCGAGTCCGAGTCCGCCCACGCGGCTTGAACGTTCCCGCGCCTTAGATCTCAGCTGCGCGCGAATGCTGCGCTGCGTGCGTGCAATCCCTGCTCGCCAAGCGCTTTCATCTGATGGAAAATTGCTGCTCCAACGCTACCGTCGCGACCGTGTCATCCGCGCGATCGCCACGAAGGAGCCCCGCAATGATCCGCGTCCTGCTCGCCGACGACCACGCCATGCTTCGCGATGGCTTGCGGCGCATTCTGCAAAGCACGTCGGAGATGGAAGTGGTCGGCGAAGCCGCCGACGCCGCCTCCACGCTGCAGCTCGCGCGCAAGGCCGACGCCCAGGTGCTGGTGCTCGACCTGTCGATGCCCGGCCGCAACGGGCTCGAACTGCTCAAGCAGATCCACGAAGAAAGACCGTCGCTGCGCGTCCTCGTCCTGACGATGCACGCCGAGGAGCAATACGCCGTGCGCGCCTTCAAGGCGGGCGCCTCGGGCTACCTCACGAAGGAAAGCGCGCCCGGCGAACTCGTCAACGCCGTGACGAAGATCGCCTCGGGCAGCGCCTATGTGAGCGTCGCGATGGCCGAGCGCTTCGCCCTGAACCTGAGCTCGCCGTCCGACGATGCGCCCCACCACCAGCTGTCCGACCGCGAGTACGACGTCTTCAGGCGGCTCGTCGCCGGCGAGACGATCACCGAAATCGCCGAGAAGCTCTGCGTGAGCGCGAAGACGGTGAGCACCTACAAGACCCGCATTCTCGAGAAAATGCAGATCCCGCACGAGGCAGGACTCGTGCGCTACGCGATCAAGAACAAGCTGTTCGAAGACGAAGAGAGTGACGGCACGTAGGCGAGGGCGCGAGGCGCGTCGAAAGCGCTGTCGAGAGCCGTACAAAAGCGCGTTGTAGGAAACGGCGTACATGCCTTCCGTCCTTCCTACAGGACTCTTATCCATCGCTGATTTCGCAGGCACGGCTCGCGCGCCATACTGGCTGCATGACATCGACAAGCGCGAGCACTCCGTTGAAAGTCTTTCTGGTCGAGGACTCCGAGCTGATTCGGAAACGCCTTCGCAAACTCGTGGCCGCGATCGACGGCGTGCTGGTCGTCGGCGAAGCGGGGGACCCGGCGACGGCGCTCGCGGGCATCGCCGAGGCCGCGGCGGATGTGGCGATCGTCGACTTGCATCTCGCGCATGGCACCGGGCTCGATCTCCTGAAGGCGCTGACGCTGCGCGCGCTGCCGGTGGTGCCGATCGTGGTCACCAACGATCCGGCGCCCGAGTACCGGCACGAGTGTCTTGCGGCGGGGGCGCGGCATTTCTTCGACAAATCGACGGAGCTCGATCAGGTGAGGCGGACGATACGGGGGATCGTCGAAGCGCGGAATTGAGGTCGCGAGGCGCTACCCCCCGTTTCCACGCGCTGGTAAGATCGGCTCCACAGTCAAACTGCGATTCACCGGCTTTCAAAATCCTCTCATCGACGATGACAAGGGCCTTGGCCACGATAGGGACGTGCCAAGCGACTGCCGGTTGCGCTAAAACATGCTTCAGTTCGAACAATAAACAAAGCTGAAATCTCAAATGTCTTCACTGAAACGTGTCTTCGAAACTCAATCACGCGGCCCGTTCTCCATTATTTTCATCCACGGCTTAGGCGGGCACTTTGAAAAGACCTGGATGAGCCGATCGAAGGATCACACCTCTCTTTGGCCGAGCTGGGTCGGCGAAGATAGCGGTTGCGAAACGTGGGTTCTCGACTACGACGCCGATTTGTCCGGCTGGCGCGACTCCGCGATGCCGTTGCCGGCTCAGGGCCTCAGCTTTCTGGATTGTCTCGACGGCGCTCAGGACCTGGAGAATCGTCCGCTGATTCTGGTCGGACACAGCATGGGCGGATTGGTCATCAAAACGGCCATCGTCCACGCGATGACGCGCGGCGTAAAGCGGTACCAAGCGCTTGCTCGACGTATCCGCGGCGTTGTATTTCTGGCGACGCCGCATCAAGGCTCGGACCTCGCGACGCTTGCCGACACGTTCAAACCAGTGCTCCGCACCAATGCGCAGGTAGGCGACATGAACGCGCACAATGAGCACCTGCTGGCCCTCAGCGACCAATTCCTCCTGCAATTGAACGAACTCAAGTTCAAGGTTCGCGCCTTTTCGGAAACCAAGGGGGTCGAGATTGGGAAACGCCTCTTTGGACTTCTCGCTGGTCAGCGTGTCATGGTAGTAAAGCGGGGAAACGGAAACCCTCACGTGCCGGGGGAATCGCTGATTCCCATTGCGGCCGATCATTTTTCGATCTGCAAGCCAGCTCGCCGCAAGGGAGAGCAGGTTCACAATTCGCTGCTCGCGTTCATACGGGAATGCGGCAAGGCCGAGGCTGAGCAAAGCGCCGAGGCGGCACCAACCAGATTGACCGGATCGACTGAGCCAACCGTACCGATTACCTTACCCGTTACACCCGATCAGTCCTTGTTGATCGCGGAAGTGTTGAAAACTCCGCTTCCCGACCCAGCTCCGGGCGCGCCCGGCCGACTATCCGGTAGCAAGGATTCCAGGCTGCGGCCCCGTGAAGGCGTCATTCTCGGGCGCGACGCGGAGATCGCGAAAGTCCTCGCCTTCTTGCGCAGCTCGGACGACTCCGCGGTCGTGTGCGCGCAGGTCACGGGCTTTGGCGGCATCGGCAAGACCGAAGTCTGCAAGGCCGCGCTGAAGGCCTGGCTGGAAGGCTCGCCGGCGGAAACCGTTTTTTATGTCGACGTGCCGGATGAGACCAGCCCGGAGGAGCTACCCTCCTTGATCGGCCGTGCGCTAGGCGCCGACGAGATCACCAGCTTCGACCAACTGACGCCGATACTCAAGCCGGGACTTTATTACCTGGACAACTTGGAAAGCGTTGCCGAAAAGGCCGAAGGCGTAGAACTCCTGCGCAAGCTTCAGCAACGCAATGGGGTGAGGCTCCTGGCCTCGTCGCGAGTCGACTTGGCGGGCGCCACGTCGCAGCCCATTCGGATCGATGTTCTGCCGCTCGAGGCTGCCATACAGCTCTTTCGCAAGCTTTGGGTGCCGAATGTTCCGTTACCCGCCGATGCTCTCGAGCAATTTGTCCTGAAGGATCTGGGTTGTCACGCGCTTAGCGTTACCTTGATGGCGAGGCTCGGCCATTCGTATTCGTTCGACGAGATCGTGAGCCGGTGGAAAGACGTGGGCGTCGCCTTCGCGAAAGACCTGGCGGCCGACTCCAGGCTCGACAGCTTGCCGATCAGCTTGCGATTGACTCGGGATGCACTGGCGGCACAGCCCGGCGCACTGCAGCTTTGGACGCTCGCTGCACTATTTCCTGAGGGCATCGAAACCACGCTCGTCACCCAATTTCAGCAAACTGCCGGATGGCCCGACGAAGCTCGACAGGCGCTAAGCCGCCATCACGTGTGGGAGCTTCGAGGCAAGCGTTTTCATCTGTTGCCGCCAGTTGCTCGTTTTGCGCTGGATGAAGCTGCCACGAGCTCGCGAGAAGATATTTGGCTGGAGGTACGGCCGGTTGCTTTTGATTTTTTCCTTGAACTTGCGAAGGCAGTCGGCGAGATTGCCTCTACAGACGAAAGCCTGCGCGCAAGGGCACAACTGCTCGATACGTTCGATGCGTTGCATCGCCTGATCTTTCTCGAACTCCACCGCGAAACACCCGAGGTGGAAACGATCGAGCGCTTGGTTCTCCGTCTTGCCAATCAGTTCCAGTTCCGGCCAGTGCTCTCCGTTGAAATCCTGAGGGCATGCTGGCCCCATATGAAAGACCCGTCACGAGCGTTCGTAAGCCTGGGTGGACTGGAGGAGCGGCTAGGGCGCCCCGATGAAGCGCGCAAACTATACAGCCGCGCGCTGGAGCTATTCGAGCTCCAACAAGACGAGCTCGGCCAGGCCAACACGCTTCTGCCACTCGGGAATTTGGAAAGGCGCCTTGGCCGCCCCGATCAGGCACGTGCGCTCTACAATCGCGCGCTAGCCCTCTTCGAGCGGAAACATAGCCCGCTAGGGCTTGCCAATACGCTTCAATCGCTGGGCTATCTCGAAGCCAGGGCAGGCCATCGAAACGAGGCAAGAACCCTATATGACCGTGCGCTGACAATATTTGAAAGCAAGCAAGTAGGGCTCGGGCAAGCTACCACGCTTCGATTCATTGGCAATCTGGAAATGCAACTGGGGCGCTTCGATGAAGCGCTCGAGCAATACAGCCGCGCACTCTCGCTATTCGAGCAGGAGCACTCCAGACTGGGAATAGCCAATACGCTTCGGTCGATGGGCGACCTATTGAGCAGAGTTGGGAAATTGGACGAAGCCCGCGAGCTATACAACCGCGTTCTGCCAATGTACGAGCCACAACAAGACCGACTCGGCCTGGCCAATACATTTCATGCTCTCGGCGAACTGGAGCGCAGGCAGGGACGTCTTGATGAAGCCCGTGAACTGTACAGCCGTGCATTGTCATTGTACGAGCGACGTCAAATTGGCCTCGGGCTAGGCAAGACACTGCAAGCGCTGGGCGATCTCGAACACAAGATGGGGCGAACCGACGAGGCTCGTGCGCTATATGAACAGGCATTACCCATCTTCAAAGGCCATCAAGCGGTAGTCAGCGAAGCCAATACACTAAGCGCCCTTGGCAATTTGCGTCGCAAGGCAGGCGCTCATGACGACGCCTTGAATTTGTACCGCGAAGCGCTGCAGCTATATGCGCAGGTAGACCAGTCAAGAGGGAAAGTCTTCACATACGCCGACATTGCGCGCTCCCACCATGCACTCGGACAAGCAGATGCCCGAGACGACGCACTTAAGCAGGCGTGGAGCGACGCACAGGCGCTTAAATCGGAAGGTGTAGTGAAATACGTGCTCAAGGCGCTGCGAGAAATCACCGGCAGCGCCGATGCCGCAATTGCATGGCTGGAAGAAGCGCTCGACAAACCTGAAGGCGACGGCGCCACGGGCACCTAAAGCACAAGCCCAGCAACCGGGCTCAATCAGGTGAGGAGGACGATCCGGGGGATCGCCAAAGCGCGGGGGTAAACGCGGGGATAAAGGGAAGCGGCGCGACCACCGTAAACGCAGGCAGGTATCTGAGGTATCGCGCGCTCATCGGGCACGCCGCGTAGGGAAACGCTGACACGACGGAACGTCAATCGCCCTACGCAAAGCTCAGCCCGGTCCGATTTCCATCGGGCGGTTCGACTCCGATACTGGAACCATCGGCAAACCCAAATCGCCGGACCCGCGCCGAATCCGAACAAGACCTCGTCCGGTCACACGCTACAAGGAGACCATCATGTCGAATCACGCTTTCGCCGCCAGCGCGGCAGAAACCGGAAAGGTCGAGGACAGCGCGGACGACTTCGCCGCGATCGTCGAGCTGGCCCGTCAAGCCGGCATGCTCGTGACGCTCGACGGGCAGATCGGACGCGAAAAATATCAAAGCATCGGGGGCTCGCTCGCTTCGTTCAGACGTTTCGTCGAAGCGCTGCGCGGCAGCCTCGGCGAGCAGCTTGCGGCGTGAGCAGCGGGCGGCGCGACGCGCGAGCCGCTACCCTGTCGGCGGCTTCGGCGGCGTCCATTCCATTGGCGCTTCAGTAGTAATCTGCAGGCGCGCTTGCAATTCAGGATTCGCGCCCGCGATGGTGAGGATCGCCAAACCACCTAGCTTCCGCGCGTCTTCGTCTGTAAACGGGCTATCGGAGTGTTCCGGCGCATCTGGTGGCACGGTGATCGTCATTACGCGGTCAATTGCGGATTGAACGAACTGCCTTGGCAAAACGCAAAATTTCACCTGGCCGGTATGTTCGTCGAAGAAGGTGATAAAGGCGGTTTGTCTTTGATTCATGAATAACCTCGACAAGCTTGATAGTTCTGGAACGCACGCTCTTTGCACAACGCATACGTTCGCGGATCGCGATACATTGCACCGGCCGCGAAACAGGCCATCATTTCAGCGTCGTAGATAGCGTCACATTCGGCCTCCGCGGCCTCGCCGAGACCACGCGCGGCGAGCTCTGTTACATCATTGCCTACCGTATCCGGCGTGTACTTAAATGGCTGCGCATCACCGATCGGCATCGAAGCACGCACAGCCTGCATTTCGTCCACGCGCCCCACCATCGCGTTGTACTGGTCGATGTAACCCCATGCGCCTTCGGCGTCCAAGCCCATCGAATCCATCGCCATCTGGTGGAACGACTTCCCGCTCGTGCTGGCTATAGCTCCACTTCCACCGCCTCCGCCACTTACGTTGCGAGTTGGGCCCCAGTAGAGCGGCGCAGGCGCCGGCCGGAACGTCGGCGTTTGCGCGCACCGGTCCCGGTTGACGACTGGCACGAGCCACCCATCCCTGACTGCGTGCTTGAGGATGCGTTCGATGCCCGCGTTGTTGGTTGGCATCTCCCAATGCACGACGTTCAGCTGATCGCGCATGAAAGAGCGGACCGCATCGATGTCTGTGGCGATCAACTGCCGGAAATCGTAATTTGGCCGGAAGTACCGATCGAAGGTGCGCCGATCGTCTTCAAGCTGTTTCAGCTCGTCGCCCTTCATGAAGGGCAGCCAGTTGCCAGATGGGCTGCGGTACTCGTTCGCTGGCACGAGCTCACAACTCCACGTGCCGATATCGAGCGGAACATACAGGCTGTTGTAGCTATGGTTCATAGGTCAAAACAGCTTTGCGCGATTGCGACGAGCTCATTCTATCGGGGCATCTCGCATACCGATCGCGAACGCTCGGCGGCCACTTGTCGCGGGCCTGAAGCGCCTGATGGAACTGGTCGAGGATGCCGGCCGCTACACCTGCCGCCACCTCAACCGCCGCGCGATCAGCCAGGGCAGCCGCGGCACGCACCCGAACACGAGCCGGATATGCATCCAGACCAGGAGCACGTTGTCGCGCCCGTAGCGGAAGTGCGACACGCCGCCCTCGTCGGCCCGGAAATAACGCACCGGCGCATCGAGCCGGATCGGCCGCACGCCCGCCCAGCACAGGCGCACAGCGGCTTCGGGATCGAAGTCGAAGCGCCGCATCGACGTGCGCCGATGCATCAGCGCGCGCAGCGGCGCAATCGGATACACGCGAAAGCCGAACAGCGAATCGCCGATCCCCGCCCAGAGCGTCTCGATGTTGGTCCAGAAGTTCGCCAGCCGCCGTCCGTACACGCGCTCGCGCGGCGCGGTCGCGTCGAAGATCGGCAGGCCGAACACCATGCACTGGGGCCTCGCCTGCGACGCCTCCATGAACGCGCCGATCAGATGCGCGGGATGCTGTCCGTCGGAGTCCATCGTCAGGACGTGCGTAAAGCCGCGCGCGGCAGCTTCGTCGATGCCGGCGAGCACGGCCGCGCCTTTGCCCTGGTTATGCGGCAGCACGATCACGTGCAGCCCGGGGTCGCGCTCGGCCATCTCGATGAGGCGCGGCGTGCTGCCGTCGGTGCTGCCGTCGACCACGACCCACACGGGATTCCACTGCGCCCGCGCGCCGCGCACGGTTTCGTCCAGCTTGTCCCCCGAGTTGTAGCTCGGGATCAACACGAGGTGAGTGGACGAGGCGCGTTCAGCGGGGATGAATGCGGCGCTCATCCGAGCCCGCCGTTGATCGACAGCACTTGCCCGGTGACATACGCGGCCGCGTCCGAGACGAGGTACGCGACCATCGCCGCCACCTCTTCGGGCTCGCCCGCGCGGCCGGCCGGCACGATCTGCTTGATGCGCTCGCGCGGAAACGCCGCTTCGATCATCGGCGACGCGATGATGCCGGGCGCCACCGCATTGACGGTGATGCCGCGCGACGCGAGTTCCTGCGCAAGCGATTTCGTCGCACCGATGAGGCCTGCCTTCGCAGCCGCATAGTTGACCTGTCCGCGATTGCCCATCACGCCCGCCACCGACGAGATATTGACGATGCGCCCCCAGCGCGTGCGGATCATCGGCATCAAGAGGGGTTGGGTGACGTTGAAGAAGCCATTGAGCGAGACGTCGATGACACGGCGCCATTGCGCGTGCGTCATGCCGGCCATCGGCGCATCGTCATGGATGCCGGCGTTGTTGACGACGATCTGCAGCGGGCCGCCTTCGAGCACGCGCTCGAGCGCGGCCTGCGCCGCCTCGGCATCGGTCACGTCGAAGACGATCGCGTGCGCCGCGCCGCCCGCCGCGACGATGCGCTCGACGGTCTCCTGCGCGCGCGGCAGGCTGCTGTTCGCATGCACCCAGACTTCGTGGCCGGCGCGCGCCAGCGCTTCGCTAATCGCCCGGCCCAATGCGCCGCTGCCGCCCGTGACCAGCGCTCTCACCCGTGCGTTCGCCATGATCGCCGCGCGTTCAGCGGACCCGGTGCTCGGCGACATACGCAGCCAGTCCGCCGAGCGTGGCGAAGATCCTGGCGTTGTCGGGATTGTCCGAACGGAGCGCGAAACCGTATTTCTTGGAGATCAGGAGCGCGATTTCCAGAATATCGATCGAATCGAGCCCGAATCCTTCGCCGTACAAAGGCATGTCGGCGGTGACTTCCGCGAGCTGAATATCCTCAATGTTCAGCTCCTGGATGATCAATCCGGCGAGCTCTTTTTCCAGTTCGTTCATGGTGGATGCAACGGGGATTCACAGCGGAGGAAGAGAGCCTGGATCTGCCCGGACCGCAAGCGCGTGAATGGCGCCTTGGTCCGGCCCGCCGGTCGTGCCGGACGGGTCCATGTCGAGGGGGCTCCCAGGTTGGAAGCGATTCTAGACCAAGGGCCGCATCGCGTATACGCCCCGGCGCGGCCCGGCGCACGCAAGAGTTACAAAGCCTGGCAAGCCTCCCGCGACCCTTTTCGGGAGGAAATCGCCGTAAGGTATTGCGCTATCTCATATACGGTAAAATTTGGGCTGCTGGACGCCCGGCGAACCGTCACACAATCGGTTACAAAACGCCACGCCCGCGTTACAAGAGCGTTACACGGAATCCGTATGATCGACGCACCTGGGCGCCCGGGGGCTCGTCTCCCCGGCCGCCGGCAGGCTCCACCCGCTTCCCGACATCAACATGCCCCGCATTGTCATTCATCCGTTTTCAGTCTGGCCCCAGTTGCGGCGCGGCGCTGCCGCGGATGCAGAATGACCGGGTCGCGCAAGACCGAGTCGCGCAAGACCGGGTCGCGCATGACCGGGTCGCAAATGACCGGCCCGATTCAGGCCGCGCGCGCGGTGACCGGTATCGCGCTCGTGGCGGCCTACGAGCTTGGCGCCCATTACGCCGTGAGCACGCCCGGCTTCCAGGGCGTGGGGCTCGCGCTGGCGTTGGCGCCGCTCCTGGCGCTCGCGCTCGGCGCCGCGCTGCGATCGGCGCGGCGTGCCTGGTTCGCTCCGCTCTGGCTGCTCGGCTGTGCGCTTCTCTGGAAGGAACGCGCACTCCTTACCCAGCATTTCGAGTGGGGGCTGTATCTCGAGCACGTCTCGTTCAACCTGGCGATGGCGGCGCTGTTCGGCCGCACGCTGCTGGCGAGCCGCGAGCCTTTGTGCAGCCGCTTCGCCGCCATGGTGCACGGCTCGCTGACGCCCGCCGTGGCCGCCTATACGCGCGGCATCACGGTTGCATGGATGCTGTTCTTCATGGCGATCGCCGGCGTCTCGACGCTGCTGTTCGCGCTGACCTCGATCGTGACGTGGTCGACGTTCGCCAACTATCTGATGCTGCCGCTCGTCGCGGCGATGTTCGCCGCCGAGTACGGCTGCCGCCGCATCGCCCTGCCGGACGAGCCGCGCACGGGCATTTTCGATGGGGTGCGCGCGTACCGGCGCTCGATGCACGCCGATGCATGAT
The DNA here is from genome assembly GCF_005144415.1 of Trinickia terrae. Lineage (GTDB taxonomy): Bacteria > Pseudomonadota > Gammaproteobacteria > Burkholderiales > Burkholderiaceae > Trinickia_A > Trinickia_A terrae. Next base: position 334,779 of record NZ_SWJE01000010.1, read on the forward strand.
CGCGCTGGGCCGGGGCGCGATAGGCCTGGCGCTTGCAACGCCTGCCCGTGCGGCCGCACGACATACTGTGACTGCTTTCGTTGACGTTATGCCGAGTTTTCCGCTCGTATCCCATTCATCGCTGGATGAGACGATTGCCTGGTGCGATGGCGCGCCGGTCTCCGTGCGCGTGTTTCTCGCCGACGTCGCGCGCCTCGCCGCGGCGCTTCCGCAAGGCGGGCACGTCTTCAACGCGTGCAAGGACCGCTATCGCTTCGCGGTCGGTTTCGGCGCCGCGCTCGTTGCCGGCAAAGTGAGCCTCCTGCCTTCGACGCATACGCCCCAAGCCGTGCGCGAGCTCATTGCATTCGCGCCCGATACCTTCTGCCTGTACGACGCCGACGAGTGCGCGTTCGAGCTCGCGCGCCTGCGCTTTCCCGGCTTGGCGGGCGGCGCCCGAGCCGATGCCACCGTTCCGCATACCGTGCCGCAGATCGACGCCTCACGCGTTGCGGCCTGCATCTTCACGTCGGGCTCGACGGGCACGCCGCGGCCGCACCGCAAGACCTGGGGCTCGCTCGTCAGGGGCGTGCAAGCCGGGCTCGCGCCGCTCGGTCTCTCCGGCGCGCGCGGCACTACGCTCGTCGCGACCGTGCCGCCGCAGCACATGTACGGCTTCGAGCACTCGGTCCTGCTTGCGCTCATCGGCGGCCTCGCCTTCAGCAACCGCCAGCCGTTCTATCCCGCCGACATCCGCGCGGCGCTCGAGTCCGTGCCGGAACCGCGCGTGCTCGTCACGTCGCCGGTTCACCTGCGCGCGTTGCTGATGTCCGAGGAAGCGTTGCCGCGCACGGCGCTGATCCTGTCGGCCACCGCTCCGCTCTCGGAGAGCCTGGCCGCCGAGGCCGAAGCACGGCTTGCGGCGCCGCTCGTCGAGATCTACGGCAGCACCGAGACCGGCAAGATCGCCACGCGGCGCACCGCGCAAGGCCCCGTCTGGCGGCTCGTCCCCGATGTCGCGCTGCGGATGCAGGCCGCGGAGCACGACGCCGGAGGCGACGCCGAAGCCTGGGCCGCCGGAGGCCACGTCGAAGATCCGACGCCCATGGGCGACATGCTGACTTTGCTCGACGGCACGCATTTCCTGCTGCAAGGGCGCAAGGCCGACCTCATCAACATCGCCGGCAAACGCACCTCGCTCGGCTACCTGAACCATCAGCTGACGGCGATACCGGGCGTGACGGACGGCGTGTTCTTCATGCCGGACGCGACCGCCTCGGCGCATGGCGGCCAGCACGAACCCGTCGCGCGGCTCGCCGCGTTCGTCGTTGCGCCCGCGCTCGGCACAGCCGACATCCTGCGCGCCTTGCGCGAGCGCATCGATGCCGCGTTCATGCCGCGTCCGCTGGTGCTCGTCGATGCGCTGCCGCGCAACGAAGCCGGCAAGCTGCCGCGCGAGACGCTGGCAGCGTTGCTCGCTTCGTCCACCCGGTCTGCGCGGCGCGACCAAGCGCAAGGCGGCGCAAGCAAGCCGCCCGCGCAACCGGTCACCTTCGAGATCCCGCTCGACCACCCCGCCCTGCCCGGCCATTTCCCCGGGCAGCCGATCGTGCCCGGCGTGGTGCTGCTCGATCACGCGATCAGCGGCATCGGCCGCGCGCTCGATCGCGAGCTCGGCGCCTGCAAGATCAGTTCGGCGAAGTTCTTGAGCCCGGCGCTGCCGGGCGTGCCGCTTGCACTGTCGTTCCGGATGCTCGACAGCGGCGCGATCGATTTCTCGGTCACGACGGATTCGCGCACGGTCGCGACCGGCGTGCTCTCCAAGCGAGGCGCATCGTGAAGCGCCCCGCATGCACCGGCCGCGCCGACTGGGCGCAGCGCGAGGAGCGCAGCCACCCCGCCTTGCTGCGCATCATGACGTGGCTGTCGCTGCGCCTCGGACGGCCGCTCGGCCGCGTCCTGCTGCGCGCCATCGCCGGCTATTTCGTGCTGTTCTCGCCCGCGGCCCGCAAGGCCTCCCGCGAGTATCTGGGCCGCGCGCTCGGCAGGCCCGCTCGCTTGCGCGATATCTATCGCCACGTGTTCCACTTCGCGGCGACGATCCACGACCGCATCTACCTGATGAACGGGCAGTTCGACCTGTTCGACATCCACGTGCACGGCGGCGAGCATTTCGATGCCGTGTTCGAGCGAGGCGGCGGCGCGTTCCTGATCGGCGCGCACCTGGGCAGCTTCGAAGTCGTCCGCGCGATCGGCCGCACGCGGCCGGGCTTGCGCGTCGCGGTCATGATGTACGAGGAGAACGCGCGCAACATCAACGCGATCCTCGCCACCGTGAACCCCGCCGCCAAGCCGAACGTCATCAGCCTCGGGCATCCCGACTCGATGCTGAAGGCGCGCGAGCATCTCGACGACGGCTGCATGATCGGCATGCTCGCCGACCGCACCTTCCTGCACGAAGCGCACGATTCGCTCGAGCGCCTGCGCTTTCTCGGCTCGCCCGCCGCGTTCCCGCTCGGCCCGCTGCGCATGGCGGCGATGCTGCGGCGCCCGGTCATCTTCATGACGGGCCTCTATCGCGGCGGCAACCGCTATGACGTGCACTTCGAGCCGCTTGCCGATTTCAGCTCGGTCACGCGCGGCGAGCGCGCGGCGCACGTGGACGCCGCGCTCGCGCGCTACGTCACGCTGCTGGAAAAGCACTGCCGCGCCGCGCCCTACAACTGGTTCAACTATTTCGACTTCTGGCACGGCGCCAATGCCGCTGATGCCGCCGGCACTGCCGGAGCCGCGCCGCGCGCAAGCCGCGAGCCGACGCCGGCACCGGCGCCGGTGGCGCGCGGCGTGCCCGTCGCCGAGGAGTCCTGACGCATGGTCCGCATTTTCGGCTTGCGGCTGCGCGCCGCCGGATCGCTCGCGGCGCTTGCCGCCGCCGTGCTGGCCTTGAGCACGTTGCCGCCCCACGCCCATGCGGCCGAGACGAACGCCCCGAACTGGACGCTCGACCAGCTCATGTCGACGCTCGCGCAGTACAAGTCGCGCCGCGCCACCTTCGTCGAGCTCAAGTACCTCTCGATCACCGCGCAGCCGGTGAAGTCGTCGGGCGAACTCGTGTTCATCGCGCCCGATCACCTCGAGAAAGTCACGACGAGCCCGAAGCCCGAGCGCCTCGTCGTGGACGGCGACATGCTGACCGTCGAGCGCGGCGAGCGCAAATACACGCTGGCGCTCGCGCGCTATCCCGAGCTGTCCGCGTTCATCGACAGCATCCGCGCGACGCTCTCGGGCAATCGCGAGGTCCTCGAGCACGTCTACCAGGTCGCGCTCGCGGGAAGCGGCGACGGCTGGACGCTGACGCTCACGCCGCTCGACTCGCGCACCCGCAAGGTGGTCCGCACGATCACGCTCGACGGCGCGCGCGGCGCGCTGCACACCGTCGCGATCGAGCAGGCCGACGGCGACCATTCGGTCATGCAGCTCCAGGAAGCCGCGAGAGAGTGATGCAAGAACCCGCGCTGCCACGACGATCCGCGCGACCGTGCTTGCGCACGGCGTTGCGCCAACGCGCGGTGCAGATCTGGCTGCTGTTGCTGCTCGCCTGCGCGTTCGTCATCCATCGCGCGAGCTTTACCGCCGACCTCTCCGCCTTCCTGCCGCACGCGCCGAGCGCGGAGCAGCGCGTGCTGGTCGACCAGTTGCGCGACGGGGCCGTCTCGCGCCTGATGCTGGCCGCGATCGACGGCGGCGACGCCGCCGGACGCGCCGCGCTGTCCAAGCGCGTGGCCGCGACGCTGCGCGCCGATCCGCAATTCGCGTCGGTCAATAACGGCGAGCCCGTCAACGATGCGCGCGATCAGCAGTTCATCTTCGCGCATCGGTATGTGCTGAGTCCGTCGGTGACGCCGCAGCGTTTCACGGCGGACGGTCTGCATCAGGCATTCGGCGACAGCATCGACCTGCTGAGCTCGTCCGCGGGCCTGATGACGAAGTCGCTGCTGCCGCACGACCCGACCGGCGAGACGGCCGCGATCGTGAGCCAGCTCGACAGCGGCGCGCAGCCGGTGTCGCAGGACGGCGTCTGGGCCTCGCGCGACGGCGCGCGCGCGGTGCTCGTCGTGCAGACGGCCGGCGCGGGCTCGGACACCGACGCGCAGGCGCGCGCGATGCAAGCCGTGCGCAGCGCCTTCGGCTCGGCCTTGCCCTCCCCGGCCTCGCCCTATCGCCTGCTGCTCTCCGGTCCCGGCGTGTTCTCCGTTCAGACGCGCGACACCATCAAGCACGACGTCGAACGCCTGTCGAGCGTGAGCCTGGCGCTGATCGTCGGCCTGCTGCTCATCGTCTACCGCTCGCCGCTCACGCTCGCATTCGGGCTCCTGCCCGTGCTGTCGGGTGTCGCGGCCGGCCTTGCGGCGGTGAGCCTCGCTTTCGGCACGGTCCACGGACTGACGCTCGGCTTCGGCACGACGCTCATGGGCGAGGCCGTCGATTACTCGATCTATCTGTTCGTGCAGTCGTCGGGAGCCACGGCGCTCGCGCGCGGCTCGGACTCGATGCGCGAGTGGATCGCGGCCAATTGGCCGACCATCCGGCTCGGCGTGCTGACGTCTGTCTGCGGCTTCGCATCGATGCTGTTTTCGGGCTTTCCGGGCCTCGTGCAGCTCGGGCTCTATTCGATCGCGGGGCTCATCGCCGCCGCCGCGGTGACGCGCTACGTGCTGCCGCATCTGCGCGGCGAGGCCGGCTCGATGCGCGATGTCTCGCGGCTCGGCGGCCTGCTCGTGCGAGCGCTCGCCGCCGCGCGCGCGCTGCGCTGGCCGCTCGCGGCGCTGCTGGCGGCGGCCGTTGCGATCCTCGCGCTGCATCGCGGTGAGCTATGGGGCCGCGAGCTTGCCGCGCTGAGTCCCGTGCCGGCGCAAAGCCAGGCGCTCGACGCCAAGCTGCGCGCCGATCTCGGCGCGCCCGACGTGCGTTTCCTGGTCGTCGTGCCAGGCGCGAGCGAGCAAGCCGCGCTCGAAGGCGCGGAAAGGATCGCCGCGCGGCTCCAGCCGCTCGTGGACCAGGGCGTGCTCGCGGGCTTCGAGACCCCCGCGCGCTACCTGCCGAGCGAGGCCACGCAGCGCGCGCGCCTCGCGAGCCTGCCGCCTGCCGATGCGCTCGCGAAACGCGTCGATGCGGCGCTCGCGAATCAGGCGGTCGACATCAAGCCCGACGTCGTGAAGCCCTTCATCGCCGACGTGGAGAACGCGCGCGGGCAGCCGTTGCTGACGCGTGCCGACCTGCGGGGAACGTCGATGGCGCTTGCCGTCGATGCGCTGCTCACCGAACGCGGCGGCCAATGGAGCGCCATGTTGACGCTGCGCGCGCCGTCGGGGGCGAGCGGCGAAGCGCAGCCCACAACAGACACAAAGGCTGCAAAGGCCGCAAAGACCGCGCAAGACGCCAGCCTCGATGCCGGCGCGACCCGCGCCGCCGTCGCTCGCGCGGGCGTGCCCGGCGCGCTCTTCGTCGACCTCAAGGCCGAGGCGGATCGCCTCTACGTGAACTACCTGCGCGAAGAGATCCGCCTGTCGCTCGCAGGCTTCGCCGCGATCGTCGTGCTGCTGCTCGCCGCGCTGCGCGATCCGGCGCGCGTCGCACGCACGCTGGCGCCGCTCGTGGCCGCCGTGCTCGTCGTCAGCGCGGGGTTCGCGCTCGCGCACGTGCCGCTCACGATCCTGCATTTGATCGGTCTCCTCCTGATCGTGGCGGTCGGCTCCAACTACGCCTTGTTCTTCAACCGGAGCGCGCAACACGGCGACGCCGCGCGCATCGGCCCGTCGACGCTCGTCTCGCTGCTGATCGCGAACCTCGCGACGGTCGCCGGATTCGGCCTGCTGGCGCTGTCCCGCGTGCCGATGCTCGAATCGTTCGGCTTGACGGTCGGCCCCGGCGCCATCCTCGCGCTGGTGTTCTCGGCGATCCTGGCGCCGCAGGCGCCGCACGAACATCGGAGCCCGCAAAACGAGGGCACGTCATGAAGCCGACAACAACAACCATCGAGCAGGCAACCTCCAGCGCAGGCATCGGCGTGCGGCGCTGGAAGCCCACGCCGCTCGTATCGGGGACGGTCGCGCTGCATGCGGCGGCCGCGGCCGCCGTGGCGGCCGAGCCCGCGCTGTGGCCCTGGGCGGCGGGGAGCGTGGCCGCCTCGCACGTGGCCCTGGCGACGGCGGGCCTCTGGCCGCGCAGCCGCCTGCTCGGACCGAACTGGACGACGCTGCCGGCCGGCATAGGCGAGCGCATCGCGCTCACCATCGACGACGGTCCCGATCCCGAGGTGACGCCGCGCGTGCTCGACCTGCTCGACGCGTACGGCGCGCGCGCCACGTTCTTCTGCATCGGCGACCTTGCTCGCCGCCACCCGCGCTGCGTGGAAGCCATCGTGGCGCGCGGCCACGCCGTGGAGAACCACAGCCAGCGTCATCGCCACACCTTCTCGGTATCGGGGCTGCGCGCGCTGCGCCGCGAGATCTCCGCCGCGCAGGAGACCTTGACCGCGATCGCCGGCACGCGGCCGCTGTTCTTCCGCGCCCCCGCGGGACTGCGCAACCCGTTCCTCGAACCGGTGCTGTGCGAGCTGGGCCTGCAATTGGCGGCCTGGACGCGGCGCGGCTTCGACACCCGCGCGCGCGAGCCCGATCTCGTCGCCCGGCGGCTGCTGCGCGGGCTCGGTCCGCGCGACATCCTGCTGCTGCACGACGGCAACGCGGCGCGCGACACGCAAGGCCGCCCGATCGTGCTCGAGGTTCTGCCGATGGTCCTGCGCGCGGCGCAAGACGCACAATTGCGCTGGACGACGCTGCGCGCAGCGCACGAAGCCACGACACCCCACGCAGCCGAGCCGCCCGCCGAGGCAGGCCGGCAACCGGATGGAATCCAGTGAACCCGTTACTGCTGACTCACTTCACGGCCACGAGCTGCCTTGGACGCGGGCTCGACGCCACCCTGGAGGCGCTGCTTGATGCGCGCAGCGGCCTCACCTACTGCGATTTCGAGCGCGCGGCGCTCGACACCTGGATCGGCGCCGTCGCGGGCGTCGACGATGAGCCGGTGCGCGCAGGGCTCGCCGAGTTCGAGTGCCGCAATCACCGGCTCGCGCAACTGGGCCTGCTGCAGGACGGCTTCGCCGAAGCCGTCGAGGCGGCCAAGACGCGCTACGGCGCCGCGCGCGTCGGTGTGTTCATGGGCACCAGCACGGCCGGCGTCCTCGAAACCGAGCGCGCGTTCCAGCGGCGCGATCCGGAGAGCGGCGCGCTGCCTGCCGATTTCAACTACGCGTACACGCACAACCCCTATTCGCTCGCCGGGTTCGTCCGCGCGTTCTTCGCGCTGCGCGGCCCGGCGCTCGCGGTGTCGTCGGCGTGCTCGTCGGGCGCCAAGGTGTTCGGCTCGGCGCGCCGCATGCTCGAAGCGGGGCTGATCGACGCGGCCGTGGTCGGCGGCGTCGATTCGCTGTGCCTGACCACGCTGTACGGATTCAATTCGCTCGAGTTGCTGTCGGCGCAGCCCTGCAAGCCGTTCGACATCGCGCGCAAGGGCATCTCGATCGGCGAGGCCGCGGCCTTCGTGCTGCTCGAGCGCGCGGACGCCGCGCCCCGAGCCGGCGATGAAGCCATCCTGCTGCTCGGCATCGGCGAATCGAGCGATGCCCATCACATGTCGTCGCCACATCCCGAAGGCCTCGGCGCACGGCTCGCGATCGAACAGGCGCTGGCTGCGGCGAGCCTCCAGGCGCGCGACATCGACTACATCAACCTGCACGGCACGGCCACGCCAAGCAACGACGCCGCCGAAAGCCGCTCGGTCAACGCCGTCTTCGAGCGCACGCCATGCAGCTCGACCAAGGGCGCGACCGGCCATACGCTCGGCGCGGCGGGCGCGCTCGAAGCGGTCGTCGCGGCGCTGGCGTTGCGTCATCAGTTCGTGCCGGCCGGCGTCCAGACGACGCATCCCGATCCGGCGCTCGGCCTCGACTACTGCCTGACGAGCCGCCCCGCGCGCGTACGCGCCGTGCTCAGCAACTCGTTCGGTTTCGGCGGCACGAATTGCAGCCTGGTGCTGGGGCGGGAGCCATCATGACGACGCGCTTGCACGCATACATCGAAGGCGCCGGGGTGCTCGGGCCGGGCCTGTCCGGCTGGCCGCAGGCCGTGCAGGTGCTCGCTGGCAAGACCGCCTACGAACCGCAGCCCACCGTGCTGCCGCCTCCCTCGGCCTTGCCCGGGCCGGAGCGCCGCCGCACCGGCGCACCGGTCAAGCTCGCGCTGGCGGTCGGCGGCGAAGCGGTGGCGGCGAGCGAGCGCGATGCGGCGACGCTCGCGACCGTCTTCGCCGCATCGGGCGGCGACGGCCAGAATTGCCACGCGGTGTGCGAAACGCTCGCGGGCGAAGACCGCGCGCTGTCGCCGACGCGCTTTCACAACTCCGTACAGAACGCGCCGGCGGGATACTGGGGCATCGCCATGCGCGCGATGGCGCCGGCCAACGTGATCTGCGCCTACGACGGCAGCTTTGCCGCGGGGCTGCTCGAAAGCGTCACCCAGGCCGCGATCGATGCGAGGCCGACGCTCCTGATCGCATTCGATACGGCGTACCCCGCGCCGATCCACGAGATGCGTCCGATCGACGACGCCTTTGGCGTGGCCCTGGTGCTGGCTCCGCAAGCCAGCGAGCGCACGCTGGCGCGGATCGAGGTGCGTCTCACGGACGCGAGCGCGACCACGCTCGCGTCGCCCGCATTCGAAGCGCTGCGCCTCGGCAATCCCGCCGCCCGCGCGCTGCCGCTCGTCGAAGCGCTCGCGGCGCGGCGTTCCGGGAGCGTCGTGCTGGAGTACCTGGATGATCTGCGGCTCGAAGTCGACGTCGCGGTGACGTCTCAAGATAGAGACACGGCGTCATGAGTTCGACTCCCCCGCCTCCCGCCACGCTCGACCGGGCATGGATCGCCGCGCACATTCCGCACAGCGGCGCGATGTGCCTGCTCGATTCAGTCGAGGCATGGAGCGAAGACACGATCCGGTGCGTCGCGACCAGCCATCGCGATCCGCACAATCCGCTGCGCTCGAACGGACGCCTGGCCGCCGTCTGCGGCGTCGAGTACGCGGCGCAGGCGATGGCCGTGCACGGCGCGGCGCTCGGCACGACGCAGGGCCGGCCGCGCGCCGGGCTGCTCGCGAGCCTGCGCGGCGTCGAGGCGCACGTGGCGCGGCTCGATACGCTCGACGGACCCTTGACGATCGAGGCCGAGCGCATCAGCGCCGATGCCGGCAACGTGCTCTACCGCTTCGCCCTGCGCTGCGACGCCCAACTGGTGATGACCGGACGCGCCGCCGTGATACTCGACGCTTCCGGCACGCGGTTGAATTTCGGAACGGCGCAACAGGATCCAGATCGATAATCGCCCCCTCCACACAACACACCCAAGGAAAAGGGATCATGAAAAACACCCGGAAACTGCTGCTGGCCGCGCTCATGGCTGCGGCGTTCGGCCCTGCCGCGCATGCGGACGTCTCGGGAGCCGCCCATCAATTCAAGGAAGACGTGAAGGACGCCGGCAAGGACATCGGTCACGGCGCGAGCGCGGCCGCGCACGCCACGGCCAGAACATCGAAGAAAGTGGGCCACGCGATCGCGCATACGGCGCGCGAGGGCTACGACGCGACCAAGCATGGGGTGCACAAGGGCTACGACGCCACCAAGAACGCGATTCACAACGGCGTGCACGGGTCCAAGACGGCTGAGAAAACGGAACCCGGAAGCGGCACGAAATAACACTGCGGCCGAGCGCGGCCGACGGAACGGGCGGCGAGCCGAAGCCACCGCCCATCGCCCTTCATTGGACCAGATGCGGCGGCGTCAGCGCCCCATACGCCGGCCCGATGCCGCTTCCCCCCTTCGTCTGGCATTTGTCGGAGTTGTTGCTCATCTCCACCACGATGTATTTGTTGCTCCCGCCAGTGGCCGAGTCGATTTTCAGGCAGGCGAACGCCACCACCGGCTGATACGCGCCCGTGGCAAGACTCGAGACGACGGGCACCGTCACGTATTCGCACGATCCGTTGCCGGCCGCGCTGCACGAATTGACGTTGTTGTAGAGCACCGTTTTCGTGCCGGGCGTCATATAGGTTCCAGGCGACTGCCCGATCGCGACCGGGGTCGGGTTGCCGTCCGAGATGAGCGACTGGATGTAGGGCACGTCGTTCGAGGTCGTGCCGAAGGTCGTCCACTGCCCGGCTTCGCACGGCCCGGCATGGTACGACGACGTGATCGCAAACATGTAGGGCTGCCCCGCAGTCTCCACGACGCTCGATGGCTGTCCGCTGGGCGGCGTCGCGCTCGTCGCCGTCTTGGGCTTGTTGTTGGTCGAATCCCAGAACGTGTTGTACATGCATTGGCTCATCGCGACCGGGAAGAGCCCCCCGTTCCCGACGTTGCCCGGATACGAGATGGCCGCGACAGCCTGCGCGCTGACCGGCTCCGAAGAGACCCCGATCGCCCATGCGAGGAACGTGCTCACCGGGCCGCCATTCTGGCCGGTGGACCGGCTGACCTTCACGCTCACCGCCGGCAGGTCATTGGCGCCCGGCGTGTACGGCAACGGCTGCAGCCCGCTCGGCGTTCCGGTCAGGTTCCAGTAGCCGTAGGTCACCGTGCCCTGCGTCATCGTCATGTTGCCGGACTTGTTGAGCTTGATCGCGGATGTCGCCATGTTGGTCGCCGTGGTCCAGTCGGGCTGGGTCGCCGTCAGGTTCCCGCAGACGCTGCGTTGAAAGAGGCACGGCGCGCCGGCGAGGGCCGCCGCATCGACGTCGTTCTGCAATTCGTTGCGCTCGACGAGCAGATAACCGAGATCGATGGCGATCGCGCCAAACCCGAGCAGCGCGAGCATCAGGAACGCGACCGTGATGGCGACGGCGCCGCGTTGACGCCCTGGCGCCTGCGTGCGCGTGCGTCTCGTGAAGCGAGCGTAGGAGCGGTTCATGTCGCCTCCCCTCATTCGTTGTTCATGGTGGTCGTGGCGTTGAGCGCCAACGACCCCGTGAGCGGGCTGATCATGCTGACAAACGAAAGGCCCGTGAAGGTGTAGGCGATGTTCACGGTCAGCGGCGTGCCGAAACTGCCGCCAGCCCCGTTGGGCACCGTGACGGTCGGCGTGGTGGAACTCCCGAACGTGACCAGGTAGTTCGAGAGGTAGTTGGTCGCGACTGTCTGAATCTGCGCCACCGTCGGCTTGGGCGACGACAGCACGACGCCGGCCCTGGCGGCCTCCCGGCTGGCATTGGTCATGATCGCCTGGTCGTACAGCACGAGGCTGAACTCGATGATGCCGAACACGAGTATGAGCAGCACGGGCAGGACCAGTGCGAACTCCACGGCCACGGCGCCCTTTTGATTTCGACGTTTCATGTCGTTGGTCTCCCCCTCGGAATGCATGCCCTGGGGCACCGAGCAGGAGTCGTACCATGCGGGAAAGACCCGCGCCCGATATGGATCGCTCGCCGCCGCGGCTCCGTTGGCGGTCCAAAACGTTTCGCTGCCGATACGGCTGCACGGGTGATACCGGTGCCGCAAACGCGAAGCGGAGAGTCGAGCGGATGCTGAAGAGAAGCCTGGAAACCGGCGCGTGCGATTCAACCGTTTGCAAAGCAACAGAGCGTCGCAGAGGAACCTGTTATTGCGCGAATCCTGTCGAGCCTCGGGCGGCCCCTGGAAAGACGGCAACAGGGCGTTGAATGAGGTCGAGCGCGCACAGGAACGCGCGTCGCGTGGCCGGGCCGAGGCCCGGTCCGATCTGTCTCAGAGGTGAGACGACGCGCAGCCTTGCTGCGCACGCTGTTGCAAAAGCAGCAGTTGCGCGAGCGCACGCTGCGCGGATTCGACAGGCACAAAGATGTGATCGTGAAAGGCCGCCGCGACCACGTTGCAGCTGATTCCGGCGTCGCCGAGCGCTTTCGCGAATGCCGCGGTCAACCCTACGGCCTGCAGATCCGAGTGCACGGTGAGGGTGATCCAGGCGGCGCGAAACAAAGGCTGCAGCCCCGCGCTTAGAGCCGCCGCTTCATCGACGACAAGCGTCAATCCCTCCCGCTCGCGAAACGTCGCCAGCGGAGCCAATTGGCTGATATCGGCATCGAGCGGAACCGACGTGTAGACATAGACGCCTTCGTTCAGCTCGGGATGCATCGATGCGAGAAGCTCGGTGAGGTTACCGATGGGTTGATTCACGACGTTCTCCATTCAGGCTCTTCGGAACTCGCTTCTTCCACCCGGGCCCGTCCCGCAGCCTTGGCTGCATAAAGCGCGCGATCGGCTGCCTTCGTCAGGTCCATCGGCGCCGCGCCCGCTTCCACGATCCGGCTGGCGACGCCGACGCTGATGGTGACGTTGGGACGCCCGGCAGCTCCCGCATTCGGAATGGCGAGCGCGGCGACCGCATCGCACATCCGTTGCCCGATGTGCGCGGCCGATGCCGCATCGGTGTCCGGCAACAGCACCGCGAACTCCTCGCCGCCATAGCGCGCCACCAGATCGGTTCCGCGCCGCGCTGTCCGAACGAGGCACTCGGCGACGAGCACGAGACACCGGTCGCCTTCGACATGCCCATAGTGATCGTTGAATTGCTTGAAGAAGTCGATGTCGATCATCAGCATCGACAGCGGCGAGCTGCCGTGGGCAGCACGCCGCCAGTGCGCCGCCAGCGCTGTCTCGAAGGCGCGGCGGTTGGCGATGCCGGTGAGCGGATCGCTCGTGGCAAGCCGTTTCAGCTCGTCGAGCGCCGCTGCGAGCCGCGATTGCAGGGAGCTGTTTTCGACGAGGAGAAGCAAAAGCACGAAGCTCGCCGCGAACAGCCCGTACATCCTCCCCGCATAGAACCCGAGGTCGTAGCGGCCCGCGTTGAATACGACGCTGAGCGCGACGTCGCAGATCCAGGCGCACAGCACGACCATCAGCCAGAGATCGATGATCGAATGCCATCTTTGCCGCCACAGCACGACTAGGCCGAGGAGACAGCATCCCCAGGCCGTCCCCGCCACCGCGAGCATCTTCGGCGTGTAGTGGTTGCCCGCCATGATGTCCGGCAACAGGTGCGCCCCCGCTGTCGCCAGCGCCGCCAGCGCGGCCCCCGCGCAGAGCACGGCGCCGATGATGATGAAGAGCCGCCCGGCCCCGAGGGGGTTGCCGGCCATCTCGTCCTGTCTGCGCCCTTTGAGGAGCGCGTACGCGATGACGAAGAGCGGGAATCCCGCGTGCCAGAACATATAGATCCAGGCCGTGCTCTGCGCTCCGGCGCCCAGGAGCCCGGTCGGCGAGAACAGTCCCGGAAAGCTCAGCATGTGGAAAAAGGCAAGCGTCGCGGTGTACAAGTACCCGCTCGCCAGCGCGCCGAGCGCGCGGGAGCGCGAGATCACGCATTGCCCGAACAGGAGAACGGAGGTGATCAGGTCGTTGACGATGAGCGCCGATTCGTAGATGGGGATGAACGCCGGCACCGGCTGAAGCGGAATCTTCGAAAACGGGACCGCGGCCAGGAAAACCAGCAGCGAAAGGAGCGACGCGGCTGCGGGAAGCCAGCGTGCGTGCCGGTCCGCGGGCTGTGTCATCGGAAAATCGGCATGCGCCTCGATGAGTCGGGATGCCAGGCTGGGTTGCGTCGTCATTGTGGAAGTCAAAGCGCTGCGTAGCGCAGACTATGAGAGGTCTCAAGCACGGAGGCAAGCGCAGGACTGTCAGTCGATGATGAAAATGCCACAAGGATTTCCTGACAGCGGGCGGCCTTGATGTCCTGGAGTGCGGCCAGATTGGCCCCGCTCCTGTCAAGCGCCAACGCGATACCAGACCGCCTCATGGCGACAGAACCGTCTCCCGCAACAGCATTTTACTGAGGAGGGAAGATGTCCCTACAATGGCCGCGCCAATCCAGAACGCCAACCGGTAGCCGCCTACCAATGCATCGTTCGCCGCCGCATGCGCGCGTATCAAGCTGTCGGTATGCGAAGTCGCAAGGCTGTCCAGCGCAGCGAGCCCCACCGCACCGCCGACCATGAACGACGTATGGAAGATACCCGACACGATCCCTGAATCCGAGGGTTCGACATTGCTCGTTGCAGCAAGCAGAACCGGATTGAATGCGATACCGGCTCCGAATCCAATCAGTACCATGCCGGGCAGCACGTGACCCAGATAGCTGCCGCTACCAGGTGTCTGTGCGAACAGCATCAACCCAAGCGCCGCAACGAGCAGGCCCAATGAAAGCGGGCCGCGAATGCCGAAACGCATCACGATTTTCGGCGACAGGCCTAGCGACAGCGCTGCCATGACCACGTTTGCGGGGAGAAACGCAAGTCCAACCTGAAGCGGCCGATAGCCAAGCACTCGCTGCAAATACAGCGTCATAAAGAAGAACCAAGCGTATATTGCCGCCGCCCACAGCATCCCAACGGCATTTGCGACTGCGACGTTCCGCGAATGAATCAGCGCAAGTGGTATCAGCGGATGCGCCACTTGGCTCTCGATCAAGGTCCAGGCAGTGAATAAAAATATCGAGACACCGAGCAGTCCCATCGTTTGAAATGACAACCATCCTGCAGCGTTACCGTTAGCGATGGCGTAGACCGTAAGCAGCAGCGGCAGAGTGATGAGCAGCGCACCCACGGCATCGAGACGCTTTGCGTGTTGATCGTTGCGCCGCGCGGGTAAGGTTGCAGCGCACGCAATATATACGGCAACTCCGATCGGCACGTTGACAAAAAAGATCCAATGCCAGTTTAGTAGACTCGTCAGAATTCCACTTAGCACTACGCCCACGCTCCCACCGCACGCGTTCACGAATGCGTAGAGCCCCATCGCCTTTGCACGCTCGGCGGGTTCGGGAAAAAGATCGATGATCAACGACAGCGAAACCGCCGACACGACGGCGCCACCCATCCCCTGGAGGGCACGTCCGCAGATCAACAGTACCGGCGAGCTCGCGATACCGCAGGCGAGCGATGCGAGCGTGAACAGCATGATCCCTGCAAGGAACACCTTGCTATAACCATGTATGTCGCCCAGCCGCCCGCCGAGCAGCAGGAAGCCGACAAAGGCCAGCAAGTATGCATTGACGATCCAGACAAGGAATGTCTGGTGGAGACCAAGTTCCGCTGCAATCGAAGGTAGCGCCACATTCACGATCGTCTCGTCGAACACGATCATCAGCATGCCTAGACAGACCGCGAGCAGTGCGATTCTGCGATTTTTTATGGGGAGACCGGAAGTCACCAAAAGGTGTCCTTGATTTTGAAGGCAGTGCACTGCAATTGAGAAAAGGAGACGCAACCGGCGTTCAGATCATCGACTGTCGACCACGCGTCTGACCTTGCCTGTCTTTTCATTGCCCCTCAATGCGCCTGGCGATAACAACGACAGGTTGAAGTGCAGCAAGATTCCATCGGCGAGATATTCCCTGACCTCGTCTGCGATTTCGAGGTACGCGTCCGTGACCGTGACGGCAAGAAGATTCCGTTCATCAGTATTTAGGCCATGCTTGGTTTCGATGCATAGTTCGTAGCGGTCATTCACGCCAATACGGTCAATTCGCAGCTGGTAGACGAGACTGAGCTCGTTGGAGAAACGCTGGCATAGTCTGTCCACATCGGTAACATGAACGTTTGCGCCGCCTACTCGTACCATGTCGTCGCTTCGGCCCAGAAGACGAAAACGAAAATTACTGGCGCCGCAGGTGCACGGCTCCCGCAATCGATATCCGCGGTCCCCTGTACGGACCCGCAATATCGGGAACAGGCGACGAGAGAAATTGGTGACGATGATTTCGCCTTCGTCACCGCAAGCGACCGGTTGACCGGTTTCGCCATCGCAGATCTCGACATACGCATAGCTCTCCAATGCGTGGAACACGCCGTTGGGCGAGAATTCGCACTGGTACCCAATGCACCCGGCATCCACGGAAGCGTAGAGGGGGCTGCGGACGAACTGCGATCCGAAGACCTTGCGGATGTAATCACGCATCGCGTCGCTCATGTGCTCGCCGGCATATACGACCTTGGGAATATGGGCCGCCAAGGCCGGATTGGCATCAGCCACTTGCGCGAGTCGCAGCAGGACCGACGGCAAGCCATAGATTGCCGTTGCACCCAAAGACTTGAGCAGATGCAACAGGTCTCCGGGTTCCGTCGCCCCGCCGATCGGCAGGTTCAGGCAACCGAGTTTTTCCAATCCGTTGTTTACCACCAGGAAAGCGGACCACAAGCCTCCTGCATTGAAGAGGTTTGCGACGCGATCCTCGCTGGTGATGCCGACCGCCTCCATCGTCCGGCAGAAAATTTCCGAGCCTTCGTCCCATTCATCCCTGGTGTAAAGCGCGTACTTGGGTTCGCCGGTGGAGCCACCCGTAGTGAAAAGATATGCCCCTCGTACCTGACTATAAGGAACGGTCAGAAGATCGCTGGAGCGCGGAGGGCCATAGATGTAAAAATCGTCTTTAGTCAACCAGGGAAGTTTGTGGAACGCGTCCCAGTCTTCGATCCCGGCGCCGATTCCCGCCGCGCTAAACCTGCGGGCATAAAAGGGAGCACGCTTCGCCCACTGCGCCAAGGCTTGCAGTGCCGACAGCGTCTCTTCATTGTTTCCCCCCTTCCAAAGGCTATTTCTTCGTTTCGGGGATTCCAGTGAAACTACCCTGCACATGCCGGCAAGAGTCGAGCCTCCTTCGTGCCGGGCCACGGCCATAGGCATATTGGCTCTGCCCGGGTCGACGACACGCTGAACGCCGGCGGCCCACAAACGCTCGGTTATTGCCTTCAGTTCAGATGCGCCGCATGCAACGCTCGCTGTTTGGAGAGAGTGCCGGATTGGGGCCAGGCGCCGCATCAGCTCTTCTTCGTCCCGATAGGGGTAGATCCGCCAGGTCCGGAACGATGACGATAGCTGTATTGGAGCGTCATCATCTTCCCAGAGCAATAGCCAGTCCGGATATCCACTGACGAAGTCACCACGACCTTGGGATCTGGCCAACTTGGCCAGATCCCATGTCGTGAGCATTTCCGCATGCTCATGCTGATTCTTTCCTGACAGAGGAAAACGCCCGGCATAACGTGCAAAAGCAGCAGCCATCCGATGGAGCGATTGTTCCCGGAACGTCCCGGCGTCTTCACCATGAGGGATTTGCAGCAACAGGAACTGGGACGACACACAGCTGACCTGTTCGAATCCGCATGCATCCTCGACAAGCGCGTCAATGACCTCGTCATACCGGGCCTGCGCAGTCATCACCGAAAACGACAGCTTCGGACCGTACTCCAGGACGCGCACACCCGACGGCACGCGTGCCTTGTAATGACGAATGACGTCATCGTTGCCCCAGGCAACCACACCGTCGACCATCTTGCACAAAGCCGATTCGATCAGATCGTCACCGGATGGCCAAAGCACCAGCTGGGCCTGTCCTTTTGGCAACCCGCACGACTCCAGCAACTCAATCAAGATGGCTGCCACCGCCGGAGCGTTGCGCGAAAGCTTGACGATGTTATGGTTGCCGGTGACAAGTCCGTGCAACAAGCTCTCGATGCCTCCAAGATAACTGTTGCCTGGGCTTATATGCAGAATCACGCCAAGCGGACGATACGCGAGCAGCGCTTCCGTCCGGTGTCCTTCGTTGATGGCGTCAAGTGCGCGTGGCAGACCCAGATCCACATCCAGCCTGGTTTGCCAGAGTTTTGGATCCAGCAGCATGGGAATAGCGTCGAGCAGCGCCGGATCAGCATGCCATGTCGTATGCCCTTGCGCGAAATCCTCTATGCAGGCGATTGCCCGTGACCGCCAGACCTGCTCGGATTTCCAACGTTCCATTGCCATGCTGAATACCTGGATCACATCGCGCCCACGTATTGCCAGTGGCAAGCTTGCCCGGCCGCTGGCAACCATAGTCCGAGCGTCAGGTGCGTCTGCCAGCCAACGCACTGCGAATCTGTCGAAATGTGAACTCATCATATGTTCCGGTACTCCACCCCATCGTTCATCAAGCTTTCTCATGCCGCCCCTTCCATTGCGCCGAGCGGAACGTAGAGTGCCTGATATGCTTTCATGTACTCTTTAAGAAAGCGGCGATTCTCTTCACTGATCGCCGATTGGCTGAAATCAATCAGCCTGAAGGTTCTGCTGAAAACAAAATAGTCTTCACGTGAACCGTCATGTGCGAGGCTTGCTGCGGGAAAATAGGCCGTTGGCAAATATCGAGCTGTGTATGCTTGCTGCTGGAGCGCACAATCGTGGGCGCTGATCAACATCTCGATATAGGTGGCGCCGAGACGATCGAGAAGCCGCGCAGCCGCCTGAAGGACCGTGCACGCGTTTGCGTTATCGAACCAGTAGTCGACGATGATCGCTTGTCCACTGCGACTGTTGTGATAGACAAATATCTCCGCGCCAACGCTTTCACATGACAGCAGGAGATTGGGAAATAGGAATAAAGAAAAATTCAGCTTGAGATGCCCCGTTCTTTGGCGTTCTGCATATTTTTGCGCAATTTTCGCGGCATCCTGAATTTCAGACATGCTCAAAGGCGACGTTAGCGGTGGTTTGACACATTCCACAACCTGCGGGATTTCCAGGCCAAAGCTCTGCGCAACCAAGGCGTACATCGGCGCGAGCCTGGAAAACACACGGGTGCACCGACGTCTCGTTTCAAGTGCTCGCGGGGTAACCATAACCTCCAAATTCAGGTGCTCGAAATCCTGAATCCGGATTGCGTTGGGAAGAACACCGGCCTGCTTGAATCCAATCGTTTTGCCCAGGCGCCCTGGCGCGGCATTGGCCGTACGCGTCATCGCATATACCACATCGACGACGCCATTGACGCGTGTGATATGGTCCGTAGCCAATTGCACCATCAAATCCGCAATACTCGACTTCTCGGACATGCTCGGGTTGATATTATCAGCCTCTTCTATCAACTTCTGCTTGCGCGCTCTGCGAATCACGCGCATTGCGACGCTCATGAGCACTACCGCATTCGCGAGTTTCGCCAATCGATGCTGCGCATCGATCCTCGCCAACAAACAGCCTATGGGCGCTGCTTCGCCCTCTAATAGCGCGATCAGCCAGAAGCAACGATGCGGCGTCTCGATGTCACGCCGAATGGCTTCGACGGTTGTGTCAGAAACGAAATATTCTCCACGATATGTTTTATCGAAGAGTGCGCTGATCGCAGACGCATCGCCAGGTTCTGCCTCACGAATTACAAGGTCGCATCCATATAAGCTGCATTTATGATACAGACGCGCACGGGATACATTAACTGAATTCATGACCCGCCCCCTTCTGGGAAAACGAAGCTCTAGAAAAGTCCCTTTAAATCAGCCTCCGAAAAGCCGCAGGAGCATTGATTCTGTCGCAATAGAACGCCGGAATATGAGAATGCTGGCATGCATACGATTTCATATGCGACCAACGAGTGGAACTGCTAGGCGGATATCTGATTATTGCGATCGGTTTTCATCGGCGCTTTGGGCCGGCTTATTGCGGCAGAACCGGCGCCGGCCTGCCAGGCAATAATGAAAATTCCGCAGGGCTTTTCTGACAGTGAGCCGGCGCGCCTTTGCGCTTGAATCGGCGTTTGGCCGAACCGGCGCCCAGAACCTCGGCGCTGCCGCCGAGGTTCTCCCAACCCCGACGTTATTTCACCGCCTCGACCTGGCCGCGAATCTCGCCGCCCGAGTTCGTTGCGGTATGGACGTTGAAATACCAGTTACCCGCGAGCAGATCCTTTTCCTGCGCTTCGGAAAGCGTTGCGTGCCCTTCGATCGGGCTCGGCAGGTTTTTCGCGTCGATCGGAAGCGCCACGCCCGAGTTCTTGCCGGCAGGCGCCGGGCCATGGAAGTGGGCCGCCGTCGCGGGGCCGCTCAGGCCGGCATAGTCGACGTGCCAGCGCAGCTCTTTCGACGACGTGTCGTAGGTGCCCGTCAGCTGGCCATGGCCGTCGCCGGCCTTGGGCGGCACTTCGGCTGCGGTCGTCAAGCCGGCTTGCACCTTGAGGGTGTCGGCATGCGCGAAAAGCGGCGCGCCAACGCCGAGCGTCAGTGCGATGAAGCAAAGGGTGCGATTCAGTTTCATGGTCGATCCGGTGTCTGGTTGCAAAAGATGAGCATTCCTAATTCGATGTTCCCGGTGCTCAATTCGATAACACCTATCGCTCAAGCAATATTCCACCGGCAAGCCACGTTATCGCCGTGCCGCATCGACCTTGAAGGCCGATACCTCGCCGGTGAGGCGCGTGGCCTGCTCGTCCAGCGACTGTGCCGCCGCGGCCGCCTCCTCGACGAGCGCGGCATTCTGCTGAGTCGCGCCGTCGATCTGGCCGATTGCCACGTTGACCTGTTCGATGTCGCGGCCCTGCTCCTCGGAAGCGGCCGCGATCTCGCCGACGATTTCCGCCACCCGCCGGGTGGCTTGCCGGGCAGCGTCGGCGGTACGCCCCACTTCGCTGGTCTGGCGCGAACCGGATTCGATCGTCGCGACCGATTGCGCGATCAAGTCCTTGATCTCCTTGGCCGCGGCCGACGAACGCTGCGCGAGACTGCGCACCTCGGTGGCGACGACGGCGAAGCCGCGGCCCTGCGCGCCGGCCCGCGCGGCCTCGACCGCGGCATTCAGCGCGAGGATGTTGGTCTGGAACGCGATGCCCTCGATCAGCGTCGTGATTTCGCCGATCTTCGACGAGCTCGCCGAGATTTCGCTCATGGTGTCGACCATCCGGTTCACGGTCTGCGTCGCGCTGTCCGAGACCTGCGACGCTTCGGCTGCGAGTGCGCTTGTCTGCTGGGCGCGCTCGGCGTTTTGCTGAACCGCGGCCGTCAATTGGCCGAGACTCGAGACGGTCTGCTGCAGCGACGCCGCCTGCTGCTCGGTGCGCGCGGACAGATCTGCATTGCCGGCCGCGATCTGCCGCGAGGCGACGCCGACCGCGTCGCTCGACAGCCTCACGTTGGCGACGACCCCGGCCACGCGTTCGAGGAGCCGGTTCAACGCCGTCGCGGTGTGGCCGATCTCGTCCATCCGAGCCACTTCGGCGCGATGGGACAAGTCGAGGTGGGTGCTGATCCGCTGCAGCGTTTCTTGCAGACGCGTGAGTCCGCTGCCAATCACGGCATAGATGCGTGCGCCGAGCCCCCCTGTCAGCACCAGCGCTCCGACGATGATCGCCACCATCAAGCCGAACGCCTTGCGATAGCCGTCCTGGTTCGCGACGCGCATCTCGTCGCTGTGCGCGATGTTGTCGTTCAGGTGATCGTGCAGGCCGCCGTTCAGCGCCAGCGCAGCGTTGTGCACGGCGCCGCCGTCGTGGAGCATCGCGAGCGCGCCGTCGCGGTCGCCGGCGGTCATCTTCTCGAGAAAGGCACGCCGCGCGTCCCGATATGCGGCGATGTGCGCCCGGTCGGCATCGAGCAGCTTCTGGTCCGCGTCGCCGGATACGTCGTGGGTCTGATAGTCGGCGAGATGGCCGTCGAAGTGGCGGTCCGCATCGTCGATCGTCTGCGTGATCGACCGGCGGCTCGCGTCGTCGATGCCGTCCACCACGAGGCGGTACAGGTTCAGGCGCATGTCGGCGACGTCGTCGAGCGCCCCTGAAATCGATTTCAGGCCGGGTATGGTCTGCGATTCAAGCCCTTCGATGCGTTGATTCGACTCGCGCAGTTGCGTAAGCCCGTATGCCCCCACGAACAGGAGAGCCAGTAACGCCGCGCCGAGCGTCACCACCAGTTGCCGAACGATTGTCATATGCACCCTCTTGTATTTTGGATTGCGCGTTCCGGAACCAGAACACGCCAGCCGCCACGTTTATTCCGTTGCGCCGGTGCGCCGGCGCACGGGTGGCGCCGTGCCGGAAGGCGGGCATGCTCGGGATATCGGCTTGAAAGCGGACTTACAACAGGGCCCCGGTGCCGCGCCCCGCAATCTGCTTGCCGATCGCTTCGAGATCCGCGCTGCCGGGCTTGCCGATCAGGGCGTATCCGAGCTGGGCCTGCCGCCAGGTGACCACCTGCATCGCATCGACCGTTCGAGCCTGCAATGCCGCATCGGACTTCGGCTCGCGAATCACGCATAGCGCGACCGGCGGCCCTTCCTTCGGCAAATAGACGATCTGCACGAGCGGCTTGTTATGGAAGTTGAGCCGCCGGATCGCCTTGAACTCCAGGCCAGCACGGCTCAGGTCGGGAACGTGCACGTCCAGGTGGTCCTTTGCCCGCACGTCTTCGACGACCGTGGCCGCCCCGTTCATGTCGGCCTGCGTGTACGCAACGGTATCGCGCGTATAGAGGCTCTGATAGTCCGCGGCGGCGGTGACCCACGGCGACATGCCGCTCGCCGCCACGGTGGTGGCTGCAGGCGGCGCGGGACGCAGCAGCAGGCCGGTGCAAAAGGCGCCGGCCACGCAGGCGGCGGCGAGCCACGAGGGCACGGTGCGCAGCCGCGAGCGGCGCGGCGCGCCTGCGGCACTCCGAGGCGAGTCAGCCGCGTCGCGGTGTTCGCGAATCAGCGCATCGATGCTGCCGACGAGGCTCGCGGGCAGCGGCGGCAACGCCTGCTGCTCGAACGCCGCGCGATAGTCGGCCTGCGACGCCCGCAACATCTTCACGAGCTCGGCGGCTTCGGCCGAGCCGGCGATGAACGCTTCGACCTCGGCGAGTTGCGCCTGGGGCAGCTCGCCGTCCACATAAGCCATCAGTAAGGTTTCGTCGACTTTCATGCCATCGAGTCCTTGCTCCGGGACGCGGCGCCTGCCGGACCGCCGCGCGCGGCGAATTGCGCGCCGATTGCCTGCCGCGCGCGCGAGAGCCGGCTCATGATCGTGCCGATGGGGACGCCGAGCGCATCGGCGGCTTCCTGATAGCTCAATCCCTCCACCGCGACGAGCAGCATGACGACGCGCTGCGTCTCCGGCAATCGCTGAACGGCATCGATGATCTGGCCGTGCATCAGGGCGGTTTCGGGCGTCTGTCCAGCGGGATCGGCGACGTTCTCGAGCACGCCGTCGTCCCATTCCATGCTCGAACGCCTGCGCACGCTGCGCATGCGCAACTCGTTGATCCAGGTGGTATGGACAATCGAAAACATCCAGCTGAGCGGCGCCGTGTCGGGCCGCAATTGATGGGCGCGTTCAAGCGCCCTCACGCAGGCGCGCTGCACCAGGTCTTCCGCATCGTGCTTATCGCCGGCGATGCGCAGCGCGAACGCCCACAGCCGCGGAAGCATCTCGGGAAGCATGCTGGGTAAGTCTGCAGCGGTCATCGACGTGTCTCTCCGCCTGTTGTTCGATTGCTTCGTCGTGGGTGCCGGTGCGCACGTGTGCTGCCGGCATGACGCGATGGGCGCAAGTGTAGCGCAAAGCGGGTTTTTCAAGAGGTCGAATGCGAAGCAAAGTCCATCGATGCGTAGCGGCCCGGCAGCGATGCCGCCGACGATTTGCTTCGGGAAACGTATTCGCACTTCGCGGGCGCGGCGCGGGCATGCCGCTCCAGTCAGTACGCTCACGAGATGCGAGATCCGGCAGTTCGTCTTTCCGCCGCGCTCACCATTGCTCTGGAGGCAAATATGAGAACTCGAATTCCATCCACATCGGCCCACCCGCTCGCTACCGGTTTGGCGGAGCCTTCCGGCGGCTCTCCATCGCAAGCTACGTCAAGCCGGACCGGGCCGAGCACACGCCAGCGCCAAACGGCGGCACTGCCTGCCGGCGGGCCGTCTCCGCGTCCCGCGGCGCCCGCCAATCAGACGCCGTCGTCAGTGAGGCCGAGGGTCACGCTCGCCAGGCTGGCGGGAATGCGCACGGCCGACGAGCCGGGAACGGCGAGAATGCCGGCGTTCGAGACAGTGGCCGTCAAAACGCCGGCTGTCGAAACGCCGGCTGTCAAAGCACCGGCTGTCAATGCTCCCCCCCTCGCCCAGACAGACAGGAAGAGCCGCGGGAACCGGGGATCGCTCGTCGACAAGCTTTTCAAACTGATCGGCTGCATATCAGATCCAACGGAAATGCCGCGAAACGAGGAAATAGCGTCTTCAAGCAAGACAATTGCGCCGCCACGCGAGGCAATAACAGCGCCAAGCGAAGAAATAACGTCGTCACACGCGGAAAGACCGGCCTTCCTCAAAAATGACGGGTGGAACGCCAATCCGCAAGTGGCGCTCGCCGAACAACAGGCGCTCGCCCGAACAATGGCAGGCACGTTGAAGGAGCACTGGCCCGACACGCCGGCGTCCACGTATAAGAAGATGGCGGAATGGGCAATGCAACGCACCAGGATGCCCAAGCCGATCATGGAATGCGCCGTTGAGTTGATGAATGAAATCGCCCAACGCCACGGCGAGATCGAAGGCGACAGCCCGTTGAAAAACGGAAAGAATGTGCTTATGGCGAGCTTGATGGTCGCATCCAAGCTCGATGAGAATTCATTCAACGGTACAGCATGGGCAACGGTCTCATCCGGGCTCGACGGGATCGCCGGACACGCGCCCAAGGATACGAGGGAATTGGCGCAGGCGAATATGAAAGCCGAGTTTGCCGTACTTCGCCTATTCGGCGTTATTAAACCCGGAGCCATCGAGTACAGCCGCCAACCCCCTGAGAAGATAGACGAAATCATGCATATCGGCCGAAGGGAGGCCGGATTGACCGCCTCGGAAGCCAGTGTCGCCGAGAGTCTTCTGCAAACTGTTCTTGCACGACGTTCGAAGATGGCGCCCGACAATCCACTCCGGTACGACGACAAGGCAGCCTTGGCGAGCCTGATGCTCGCGCGCAAAACAACGCAGGACAAGCACTTCTCCGCCGCAGCCTGGGCAGAGCTTTCATCGTCTCTTCGCAGTCATGGCAACTCGTTGACACCCTCATCGGACGCGGAAGATCTGGAACAGAACCGGAAGGCCTTTTGGGAGGCAACCAAACTATTTTCCTTTGTCAGCGGGGACGTCCCTAAAGACTGGGAAAAGCCTGTGAGCGACAAGGATGCGCATGTGAACGGCTCGATGATGGCGCAGAAAATGAACGCTAGCGAGATGCATCTCGGAGACTCGTTCTCCGCCGCGGTCAAAAAAGCAAAGCTGACCGAACCGGCGATGAATATGGCGCTTTGCCTAGTGGACACGATAGCCCCAAAACGGAGCCAAATGGCTGACAAAAACCCATTGCGAAATGAGGTCAATGCATTTTTTGCAAGCCTGATTTTCGCGCGCAAAGTCATGCAGGAAGACGAGCTCCCGGCCGAGCATTGGGCTCAGCTTTCATCCGAGGCCCACGGCAGCGCCGGTGTTGATACATCAAAGTTTTCAACCAAGGACTTCATGCAGGTCAACAGAATGGCCGAGCTGGCTTTGAAGGAGCTATGCAAAATTCCCGACCGCGACCTGCCCTGACAGTCGCGCGCGCATGCGGCGACGGGCTGAGCCCGTCGCATCCCAAGCCCAAGCGCCGCCCGGCAACCGGCTCATTCGCGACATCACCCCGACTGCGTCTGCGAGCACGCCGCCACCACTTCATTCCACTCCCGCAACCACCCCTCCACCTTATCGGCCGGCAGCGGCCGGCTCAGGTAATACCCCTGCGCGATATCGCAATGCAAAGCCCGCAGGCGCGCGAGCGTCGCTTCGTCCTCGATGCCCTCCGCCGCCACTTGCAGCCCCATGTTGTGCGCGAGCGCGATCGTCGAGCGCACGATCAGTTCGTCATCGGCATCGCCCGTCATGCCCATCACGAACGATCGATCGATCTTGAGCTCGCTGACGGGCATCCGCTTCAGATAAGCGAGCGACGAATAGCCGGTGCCGAAATCGTCGATCGAAAGACGGATGCCGAGCCGATGCAAGCGTTCGAGCGTGTCGATCGCGTGCGCGGGGTCGTCCATCAAGGCGCTTTCGGTGATTTCGACCCAGAGCCAGCGGGCGTCCAGACCGTGGCGGCGCAGGAGCGCATCGAGGGCGTCGGGCAGGTCGGCGCCGAGGTCGCGCGCCGACAGGTTGATCGACACGTTGAGCTCGAGCCCGAGCGCATGCCAGCGCGCGCATTGCGCGATGGCTTCGCCCGCGACCCAGCGTGAAATCGAGCGGATGAAGCCGGTCTGCTCGGCGAACGGAATGAACTCGCCCGGCGGCACCATGCCGCGCGCCGGATGCACCCAGCGCACGAGCGCTTCCACGTGCGCCATCGCGTTCGTCGCGAGGTCGACCTTCGGCTGGTAGTAGAGCCGCAATTCGCCGTGGTCGATCGCATGGCGCAGCTCGCTCATCAGCGAAAGGCGCTCCGCGCCGCCGCGCTCCCTGGAGGCGTCGTACATCGCCACGCCGGTATTCGCGCGCTTGGCCACGTACATCGCCGCATCCGCGCGGCGCAGCAAGGTGGGCATGTCCGCGCCGTGCTGCGGGAAGCAGGCGATGCCGAGGCTCGCGCCGACGTCGACAAAATGCTCCTCGATCTGGATCGGCGCTTCGAGCGCTTTCAGGCAGGCATTCGCCACGCGTTGCGCGGCGTCCGGGCCGCTGTGCGGCAGCAGCATGGCGAACTCGTCGCCGCCGAGCCTCGCCACCAGATCGGATGCGTGCGGAAGCGCTTGCCGCAGGCGCTTGCCGACCTCGCGCAGCAGCATGTCGCCCGCGTGATGGCCGAGCGCATCGTTCACGTACTTGAAGCGGTCGATGTCCATGACCATGACCGCGAGCGAGCCGGCCTCGCGCCCGGATCGATCGATGGCCTCTTCGAGCCGCTCGCAGAACGCCAACCGGTTGGGCAGCGCGGTCAGCGTATCGACGTAGGCGAGGTTCGTGATGCGCGCTTCACGCTCGGCGATATCGTTGCGCATCTGGCTGAATGCGGCGGCGAGCTCGCTGATTTCATCCTTCTGCGAGATCGAGATCGATGCGTCGTACTCGCCGCGCCCGATGCGCCGCGCAAAGCGCGTCAGCTCGGCAAGCGGCCGGGTCACGCTGCGCGCGGTCAGCGTCGCGCCCGCAATCGAAACGGCGACGCCGGCGAGCGTGAGCAGCAACAGCGCCACCTGAAGCTGGCGAAAGCGCGCGATCGCCTCGGCGATCGATTTCTGCAGCACGGCGACGACGGGCTCCCCGTATGGCGCGAGCCAGACGGCGCGCGATCCGAAACCATCGTTCAGCTGAAGGGAGGTGTCGTGCCGGTCGGCGAACATCGCGCCGCCGCTCGCGCGCTGAAGCGCGCCGCGCTCCTCCCCGGGCAGCGAGCTGGCCGCGATCGTCCATCGGTTGCCGGAGACCCTCGTCATGAACGATACGTCGAGCGACGTCACGTCGTGCATCTGCGCAGCGAAGGCATCGTCGATCGAGAAGCCTATGGCGACCCAGGCGATCGTCGTCGGCGCTTTGACCGGCACGACGACTAGCGCATACGCCTTGCCGCCGATGCTGCCGATGAGCGTGGCAGCGTCCTTGCGGGCCGGGTGCTCGAGCAGCGCCGGAAACGCGAACGGCGAGCCGACGCCCGACGGCGTGCGGCTATCCGCGATCAGCTTGCCCTCGAGGTTCACCAGCATCGCGACGTCGGCGCGAATGCGGTCCCCTTGATTGCGCAGCGCCGACATCACGGTCGCCTCGTCGCCGGTCGCGACCGCTTCGCGAAAGCCGAAGTCCGCGGCGACGATGCCCGCCGCTTGCGTGAGCCTTGCGGTATCCGATTGCAGCACGCGGCGAAACACGCGCTCGCCGACGTCGAGCTGCTCGTCGACATGGGCTCGCGCCACCGAGGCGATCACCCGGTCAGCCGCAATGAACACCGCTGCCTGAACGGCCAGCATCAGCAGCACGAATACGAGTGCGATCTTCGATCGCAGCTTGTGCAGGCGCATACCCGATGTGCCGGCTATGGGGTGTCGAGGTTCATGACGAACGTCACGGCGTTGTCCGTGGCCGCGTCGACCTCTTTCGTCTGCTGCGCCTTCGGGTCGCTTTGGCGGTAGTGCCAGGCGGTCAGGCGATAACGCTCGGCGGGCACGTCGGCCAGCACCGCATCGCCGTTCGCATCGGTCTTGGCGAAATACGGCGTGTCGACGACGAGCAGGTACGCGATCATCGTGTCGTGAATGTTGCAGCCGAGCACGACGAGGCCGGGCTTGTCGAACACGACCGGACGAGGAGGGATGCCGCGATAGAGCTTCAATTCGAAGCGCTTCGCGGGAGAGAGCGAGTAGACGTCGTGCGCGATGGCGTCGAGGTTCGGCAGGTTCACCGCAGCCCCGGTCTGCACGACCGAGACGAGCGGCACGAACGTCTTGTTCTGCTGGGCGATCGAGGTGCTCGCGGGCCGGCGCTTGGGCAGCTTGCCGTCGACCGGCGTCGCATAGACGACCGCGTTCGCGGCCGGCGCCCCATTCTCGTCCACGACGTGGACATGTACGATCCCCGCAGCGGCCCCGCTTGCCGCCAGCGCGCCTGTGCCTGTCACTGCGACCAGCCAGGCCGCGCAGACATGCCTAAACCCTTTCCCCGTAATCATCCGTGCGCCTTGTCTCGATGAGCCGTTCGTTATTCACGTTTTTCTTGGCGGCGCCGTGCGTACGGCGCCGTCTCGATCCTCGATAACGGTTCATTGGCGCTTTTATTTCGTGCCACCCCCGATTGTTTTTTTCAATGGACCCGATAGGCCGTTCAGGCTTGCACCGGCAACCGGAACACCGAGACGGCCTCGACGAGCCGATGCCCCTGCTCCCTGAGCGATTCCGCAGCCCTTGCAGTCTCCACGGCGAGCGCCGAATTCTGCTGCGTGGCGGTGTCGAGCTGCCCGATCTCCTGACCGACGTGACCCATCTTGCCGCTCTGCTCGACGTTGCCCTGGCGGATCTGCTCCATCACGTCCGTGACCCGGCGAATCGACTGCTGGACTTCGTCCATCGTGTGACCCGCCCGCTCGATCAGCGACGAGCCCTCTTCCACCCGGCTCACACTGCTCGTGATCAGTTCCTTGATTTCCTTCGCCGCGCTGGCGGAGCGCTGCGCCAGCACGCGAACCTCGCCGGCCACCACCGCGAAGCCACGCCCGTTCTCGCCGGCGCGCGCCGCCTCCACGGCGGCGTTCAGCGCCAGGATGTTGGTCTGGAACGCGATGCCGTCGATCACTCCGATGATGTCGACGATCCGGCGGCTGCTCTCGTTGATGCCGCGCATCGTCTGCACCGCATCGCCGACCACCGAGCCGCCCTGGGCGGCGACATCGCTTGCGAGTCCCGCGAGCTTGCTCGCCTGCGTCGCCTGGTCCGCGCTGTGACGGACCGCCGTGTCCAGCTCTTCCATCGTGGCCGCCGTCCGGACGATCGCGGCGGCCTGCTGTTCGGTGCGGATGCTCAGGTCGCCGTTGCCGACCGCGATGTCGTCCGTTCCGTTCGCCAGCCCCGCGCTGATCGCGCGCACGTTCGTCACCGTATCGATCAGCGACTGCTGCATGCGCGCCGTCGCGGCCATCACGCTGCCGCCGGGCACGCGCGCGGCGTCGATCCTGACGCTCAAGTCGCCGCTCGCCACCGCATTGGCGACCCGCGCAACCTCCGCGGCATCGGCCCCCAGCTGGCGATAGAGACTGCGCAGCGCCAGCCAGCCGAGCGACACGCCCAGCGCCACGGCAAAGGCCATCTCCGCGGCCGTCCACCACTGCGCGCGCTGCGCCAGCGTGCGGCTCGTCGCGACGGCCGCATCGGCCCGTTCGGCGCTTTGTGCAAGCAGCTCGCCGAGTTGCTTCTTCAGGTCGTCGTGCGCCGCGTCGAGCAGATGGTAGGACGGAAGCTCCGTGGCCGGCTCGTTGCGGACAAAGCGCGCAGCCAGGGCCAGCCACGCCTCGACCTTGGATGTCGTGGCGTCGGCCACGCCGGACGCCGCGCCCGCGCTGCCGTCCTGAAGCAGCCTGGCTGCCTGGCGGAGCTGCTCCGCCTGCTGATTGAAGGCGCGGACTTTGCTGTCCTCCTGGTCGGGATCGGTGAAGGCGATCGCCTGGCGGAAGGTGGCTTCCGTATCGAGGAAGCTGACCCACAGCTTCTCCGCATTGGCGGACATGGCGTTGCTGCGGACGATTTCCTCGGTTGCCGCAGCGAGCGAGTGGGTTTGCCATAGCGACTGGATGCCCTGCAAGCCGATCAGCCCGAGCAGAACGCCGATGCACAGATAGAGACTTTGTTTGACGAGATTCATCGTGGTCTCCGGATCAGTTGGCCGGAAGATTCGGCATGCTGAGCGTCGCCTGGGGGCTCGACAGGCTCTTCAGGAACGCCACCAGGTCGGTGAGCTCGGCCCCGCTCAACGTGAACGGCTGGATCAATGGATCGCGCGTGGGGCGCTGGACCCCGGCGGTCTCGTAGTGCGCGACGACCGCCTCCAGCGTCGCGTACTGGCCTTTGTGCATGTAGGGCGCGCGCGCCGCGACTTCCCTCAGCCCGGGTGTCTTGAACGCATAGTCGTCGGCGGGGTTCTTCGTGACCCCGGATCGTCCCTTGTCGTCGGTCACGAGGCCGATGTCGTGGAACTTGTTGTCGGTGAAATTCCAGCCGCCATGGCAGGCGATGCAATGCGCCTTGCCGGTGAAGAGATGGAAGCCGCGCTGCTCGCTCTCCGACAAGGCGTGCGAATCGCCGCTGATCCAGCGATCGAAGGGTGTCTGCGCGCTGACGACGGTCCGCTCGTACGTCGCAATCGCCTTGACGATCGTCGTTGCATTCAAGCCGTCCTTCGGGAAGGCGGTCTCGAATGCGCGCCGGTATCCCGCCACCTCGTTCAGCCTGGAGACCGCGGTGTCGAGCGGCAGGTCCATTTCCGCCGCCGACTGGATGGGTCCCTTGGCCTGCTCCTCGAGCGAGGGGGCCCGCCCGTCCAGAAAGAACTCGTGCGACCACGCCTGATTCAGCACCGTGGGCGCATGCCTTGGCAACGGCTTGCCGCCCGCGCCGATCGCCTGGGCGAACGGCACCTCCCAGCCGAAAGAAGGATTGTGGCAACTCGCGCAGCTGATATTGCGGTCACGCGACAGACGGGGGTCGAAAAACAGCATCTTGCCCAGCGTCGCCTTGGCTGGCGTGTAGGGATTGTCGGCGGGGAAAGGAATGGACGCCGGGCGGGCGAACGACGCCTTCAGCGCCGGGTCGGCGTCCTGCGCCCTGCAGGGGGCCGCGCTTTGCACGAGAACCGCCGCCACGAATAGAACACATGCGCGAAAGGGCGCCGCGCGCGGAAACATCGGCGCCTGGAACAAGGTGCGTTGCTGGCTCTTCAGCATTCTGGCTCTCCATACAAACGGCTGGATCCGCAATCTGCCGGGGGGTGCGCGATGACGGGCCGCCCATTCGCCACCGTGTCCGCAATTGGGATATCGGCGTCTCACAGTGTGGGTTTAGTCATACGATTCTCGGCAATCGTTTGCATCAGGGATCTCCTGACGCACCGCGTGGCTATCGACACCCTCACCCGAAGTCGCGTTGCGAAACGCGAACCCGCCCGATTCGCCTCCCGCTTGGCGCGGCTATAGTCGCCTTTCCGACCAGCCCTGGTCGGTAGAGAACCACCGCGGAGCGATCACGTCGGCGGCTCTACTGTTTGCCCGGCGCTCCGCAAGGAGCAGCCGGGCTTTTTTTCGGGTGCTGGATTCAGGCGTCGATTTGCCCAGGGGAGATTCACACGCGACGGCCGTCTTGACGGAGGGCCGCTGTCCGTCGAATGGGCCGAAGCGCGCCGCACCATGGCGACGTTGTTGTCCGGGCCTTCGAACGAGACGCTGCCGCGCGGCGTCCAGCTTTCTTTCAATGCGACGTTGTACTTCCTGTACATGTCGGCAAGCTCGCCTTGCGTCTTCACAACCGTCCATCCTCTTTTCGCGGCATACATCGCCACCGGAAAACGCGGTTCCGCCACCTTTCGATTCAACGGGACGCCCGGCTCCTCCGCCTTCGTATAGGCCACGCAGCTGACCTGTGGACCGTCTCGGGTCTTCCGAACTTTCAAGGCCTGCCGCTTTCCGGCCCATATGGAGCAGACCCGACTGATCGGGATTCAGCGTGGCCACGTATCCAAGGATGCCCGCGTCTCGGCATCACGCAGGATCCGCTCCGCGGTCCTGGGAGAATAGGCAGCCTGTATCGAGCTCGGCTTGAGCGTCTTCGTCGGATTGTCATGCCCCTTCGCCTCGGCAGCACGGAAAATAAGGGATGCTCAGCAGCGAGGGCGGGCTGTCTTGGCTTCTCGGCCCCCTCGGGCTACACCGTCGCGCCGAAGCTGCAGCCGGCCTATTGGGCTTGGCCGGACACACGAAGCATCGACGCGAGATGCGAAGGCGTCGCCTCACGCGCCGGCTTGCCCCGCCTGAGCGCTCCCCGCCTGATCGCTCTGCATCGGCCAAACCTTGTCCAGCTTGTCGGCTTGCTTCGGCTTCACCTTCAGGGCCGCCACCTCGCGCTCGCCGCGCGCGCCCTTTTGCACCGCGACCTGAATGCCCATCCGCAGCCCCGTCGAGATCTGCTGGTCATTCGTCTGGATGGTCAGCAGCTCCGTCGGCAACCACGAGTCGCTGCGCTTGAGAAGCGCATCGCGCTGCTTGACGAGGTTCTGGATATCGCCCGCATCATCAGCGTGATTGCGCGCCTCGAGGGCGGTGATCCGGTCGTCCAGCGCATCGGCCTTTTGGGCGGCCGCCTCGCGAATACGCCGCCGCAGGACGAACTTGAGGTTCTGCGTTTGGTTCTCGGAAAGGCCGGACAGGTACTCTTCGATCTTGTCGCTGCCTTTCTTGAGCGCCTCGTCGTACCCCGCCTGGGTGGTCGGCATCGGCTTGTCCTTGAGGCCGAACGCCAGCATCCACGCCGGATCCGTGCGCAGCGCCTGCTTGTATTGGGAAAAGTTCGCGATCTCGGTGTCCGCATTCGACGCGCGCAGGTTGATCTTGCCGCGCTCGCGCACGAGCGTCACCTTCGCCTGGTGGAACGAGTCATGAAGCTGGGCCTGGATGCCGAACAGGCTTGGGGTAAGCATCGACACGGTCGCGATATCGGTCTTGTGGACCTCGCCGTGCTTTTTCAGCGAATCGCTGACGGTCGCGGTGACGCCGATCTGCACGCCGGCGCGATGGCCGCTGCCGAAACGATGGGACTCGATTTTCGTCTGTCCCGATGCGTCGACGACATCGAGCGTCGCGCGCGGCACGTATTGATACGCACCGCCGGCGATGCCGTTGATGCGCGCCGTATATTTGCCCGCGCCGACCTTCGCGCCCGCCCGGAAATCGGCCGTGGCCTGCACGCGCCTCAGCTCGCCGACCTGGTTGTTCCAGGCAACGGAGAAGTCGTCGCGGTCGTAAAACTTCGCGCCGAGCTCATTCCACAGCGTCTTTTCGCTCTTGCCTTTGCCCGCGTTGTCGAACAGATAGGTGTTGACCTCCTTCAATTGCCGCCTGCCTTCCGTTTCGTTATAGGCATCGTCGTCGTCCTTCAAGCGGCGCGCGATGCTGAGATCGACCGTGCACTGCTGGGTGTCGTCCCATTCGTATCCGCCCTCGATGTTCCCGCCCACGCGGGCAATCCCTAAGTTGTGGCCGAGCTGCACGCCGACGCCGGCGTCCAAGCGCGTTCTTTGCTGTGTGCCGAAGCTGATCTTGTAGGCGGGCGTCGAACGGTTGAACTCGAAGACGGACTGACGTCCGTGCGAGGCCTGCAGGTTCAGGCGCGGCGCGATCAGCGGGAACGATGCCGCCGTGGCGGTGATGCCGCGCGTGCTGACGCCCAATTGGCCGCCGTCGGTGATGGTGGCCTTGCCGCTGCCTTCGATCGCGTCGATGATGCGCTCGCCGGCTTCGCGGAAGTCGGCCGTCGTCGTGCCGCGCGGCGTGATCTTCTTGCCGAGCATGATCCGGTCGATCGCGTCGATGTTCTTCGTTGCCTTTTTTCTGACCGAGTCGTCCGTCATGTTGGGCAGCTCGTTTTCGCA
Source organism: Trinickia terrae (assembly GCF_005144415.1). Taxonomy (GTDB): domain Bacteria; phylum Pseudomonadota; class Gammaproteobacteria; order Burkholderiales; family Burkholderiaceae; genus Trinickia_A; species Trinickia_A terrae. The sequence continues at coordinate 368,757 of NZ_SWJE01000010.1, forward strand.
ACGCTTGCGCAAGACCTCTATCTTCGCCGTGTCGATGACGTCCGAGCCGTTGGTCAGATGCTTGCGCACGAGCTTGCGCGCAGCCTCGAGCGCGCGCGCGTCGTTCGGGTCCGCCACGCTCACCTTGTCGCGGAACCCCGTCATCAGGTTCTGAACGCGCGTCTCGCGGCTCGCGAACAGCTTGAACTTGCTGCTGCGGGCGGGCGCGGCCCCCGTCTGTCCAGGCTGTTGTGCCGCCAGCTGAGTATTCTGCTGGGCTATATGGTCGTCGATCTTGCTCGCAACGTTCCGAGCGATCTCGTCGAGCGTCGCATCGTCGAGCTTCTTCCCGTATTCGATCGGATGTCCCTTCGAGCCGGCGGGAGCAGGCTGCCGCGAGCGATTCGCCAGCACTTCGAGCTCGGCCTGATGGACCAGCTGATGGATCGCGCGGCTATTGCTCTGCAGCTTGCTGCGCTGCGCCGGGCCGTTGCTGGCCGGCGCCGGAAGCTGCCCCAAGGCGTCGAAGACGCCGCGGACGGCTTCGTTGAGCTTCTTCTCGTCCTTTTCCCACGTGCCGAGGCCGGCGCCCTCGACGCCGTCGAGCATCCCTGTGACCGCGCTTTTCTGGTAGCCGAACGGCCGCACCAGTGCCGCAGCGGCTTTGCGCTGCGAGGCGACGGGGACCTCGTCCTCGCCGTTTTCCGCGTTTAGTGTTGGACTGTCCGACGTCGCGCGGGGAATCGTATGGTTCAGAAAGCGCGCCATCCGGTTCTTGGTGGCGGCGAACGGCGTGCCCGGGCCGTCGGTGAGAAAGCCCTGTCGGCCGGCGAGCAGCGCGCCCTTGTCGCCGTCGTTGAGTTCGCCCCCCTTCAAGAGCTTCGACGCGGCATGCGTGATCGAAGACGCATGGCTGGCTTGCAGCGTTGGCGAAATGCCTGCCGTGTGCGACAGCGACAGCTCCATGAGCTGAACGCTCGCAGGGTCGGCGCTGCATCCGGTCTCCTTGACGAGCTCGTTGGCGGCTTGCAGCCACACTCTCGGCGCGTAATGGATGTCGCTGTCGTCCTGGGGCCATGAGCCGCCCGCCAACCGGCGCGCGCAATCGTAGCCGTTCGCCGTCAGCGCGAGATGCTGAGCCGCTCGCCACGCAGGCGAGGTTTCGTCATTCGCGAGCGCTCCGGCCGGCGCCGGCCCCGCTGCGAAGTCCAAGCCTTTCTGCATGCGCTCAAGCACGTTCTGCGCACGGCTGGGATCGCCTGAGGACACCTCCGCCAGCGCGTCGAGCAGCAGCTCGCGCTGCGCGGTGCGCACCTCCTTGGGTAACCGCTGCCAGTCTCCCGTCTGCGTGCACCAGGCGGTCCGGACCACGAGGACACGGATCGCGTCCTCGTCCTGGCCGGGAAAACGCTTTTCCGCCAATTTCTGCAACGAGTCCGTCGCGCCGCCGTCCTCGGGCAGCGCCACTTTGGCGTCGACCTTGTTGAACCCGCCGATCGCCTTTTGCATCTCGCGCTGGGGCTTGCGCATCACCTTGGCAGTCGACGTGTAGGCGAGCGATTCGGGGGTGCCGGCATCGGGGGGGCCGGACAGAGTCGGCGCCGGCACGGAGACATCCCCGTCCCCGTCCACGTGGTGAGGCAGAGTCGTCCGGCCTCGCCTGGCGATCCGGAACGCCGACATCGCGGTGACGTCGAGCGGGATGGTCGCCTGTTTCGGATGAGCGATGGCATGGCCGACCTTGGCGGCACGCGACCTCAGGCCGGAGAGGACGCCGGTCTGCCGCACCGGCGCCGCCTGCGTCGCGGGTGCGGGCGCGTGCGTCTGGGCGGCGGGCGCACTATTCGCATCGGCTGCGGAATGCGCCTGCGGCCCAGGTGTCGGCGCCGTGATCAGAGTGGTCGTCTTGGTCGACATCGCGATGCATCTTGGGTGAACGATATACGTTCATATTCGAGGTGCCATATGACACCCCTGTGGTACATCCGAAGTCGAGTCGCGAAGTGCGAAGCTGCGCCTTGCGGCACGCGCCGTTCGCAATAGGCCCTGGGCGCATCACGCCAAAAGCGCGGGCACCGGGATCGTGAGCGCCCCCTTCACGGGCAGCGCGAACGCGCGCAGGCCCCGGCTTGCGCGGGACCTTGCCCGCGAAGCCGAGGCCGATGTCGATATGTCGATGAGTGAGCGGCTTGGAAGCCGCGGATCTTCAGGTATGCGTGATATTGAGTCCGGAGAACGTCACTGCCGATCCGCCGTTGTGCGCGCTCGAATCCTGCGTATAGTTTCCGGCCTTGAAGTAAAGATCGGCGTTCCCGAAGCTTCCGCTCAGCTGCACTGACTTGCTCTGGCCGTTCGCTTCGATGTTCAGCTGGCCGCTCTTCCCAAGCGAGATGTTGTAGTTGATGTCCTTCGGATTCACGTTCTTGGCGATGACGATGTCATGACGGCCCGCGCTCGCGCTGTTGCTGTTGTCCATGACGCTCGCGACGATATCGCCGTTGCGGTAGTGAAGCTCGAGCGGCGGGCGCGGCTTGCCGTTGGTGCCCTGCCGCTCGTGGATCTGTCCAATGACGATGTCCTTGCTGTTTGGCGCCTTGTCGATCGACAGCTTTGCGCTCATCGTGGCCGTGCCGTCGCCCATGTGCCACGAGCCGTTCTCGGAGAGCTCCGAGCGCGGGTAGCTGGAGCCAGGGTTCTTCGCCGTGTCGCCGTCGGGCACCGTGAACGTGACGCTGCCGTTGGGATTCTGCTTGAAGTACTGGTTGTTGATCTCGCTCATGTTGCCGTGGATGTTCTGGGCGTGACCGCCATTGCCGACCGGCAATTGCAGGTCGCTGAAGCCGCCCAGGTTGACCTTTCCTGGCCCGGATCCGCCGTTGGTGCCGGTAACTGTGCCGACCGACGTCCGGGGAGCCGTGCTTTCGCCCGGAGTGAAGCTGGCCGGCGCCGGCGTGCCGCCTGCGCCGCCCAAACCGCCCAAACCGCCGGAGCTGCCGGAGCCGCCACCGGACGATCCGCTGTTCGAACCCATCCCGCTCAGCATTTGCTCCAGCTCGGCGATCAGCTCATCGAGAACGGCCGATTGCGGTTGTTGCACTGCGCCGTTGGAGAAGTCGCTCAGCGGATTGGTCGAATACTGCCCCGAAACGATCGAAGTAGACATGAGTGCTCCAAGAGGTGGAGGCCGCAAGGTCCGCAGCCGAAGAATCGTTTATGCCTTTCTGGCTTTCACTGTAATTCGCGGTAACGGAGCGCATGGCGGCGATGCGAAGTTTGCAGCGCGGAGGCGAACAAGCGTTCGCCTCCGCCGCACCCCTCTACCGCTGCATCGCATCCGGGGCCGCGAGCAGCGCCTGCGCGGTGCGCGTGGCCATCGGGTCATCGGACTGATACGCCGCCGCGTACGCATAGGTGCGCCAGGCCGGATCGGAAAGCGCATACAGGCAGACCGCCGCGAGCGCCGTGCCGCGCGAGGACAGCATGCCTTCGCGCTCGACGCGCCGCAGTTCGGTCAACGCCTTGCCCCACGCGCGCGCTCGCACGTGCCACCAGGCGAGCACCACGCGCGCTTCGTCGTGGTCGGGGCGCAGCACGGCGATCGCATCGAGCAGGTCCTGCACGTCCGAAAGCGTGTCGAGGCCCGCGCCGGCCCAGAGCACGTCCATCATCCCGGCAACGATCTTGTTGTTGTCCATGGCTTCCCTCGCTTGCATCATGTTTTTCTCCCAGCAGTATGCGAATACATTCGAAACCGGCGGTCCGGCGCTCACTTGGCGCTCGACAGCGCCCGCGCCTCGGCGGCCACGCCGGCGAGCGAGAGCTGGTCGCGCACCTGATCGATGAAGACACCGGCCAGAAGCGCCAGCATCAGGATCGTGAGCGCGCCCTTCACGGGCTGCGCGAGCGAGTGCAGGTCCAGCTTCTGCGAGACCTTGCCCGTGAAGCCGAAGCCGATGTCGATGAGCAAGAGGAGCACCATCATCGGCGTCGCGAGCTTGGCCACGGTCTCCATCAAAGAGTCGGTCTTCATCAGGACGAACGCTTCGACCACCTTCGTGCTCGCCGGCGCCAGGCTCTGAATCGGCCACCAGGTGTAGGACTCGTAGATCGCGCCGAGCAGGAACGTCATGCCGCCCAGACACCAGAACGCGGCGATCGCGAACTGGGAGAGGAGCGTCGAGGTGAGCGAGGTCTGCTGCCCCTGGCTCGGGTTCTGCATCTGCAGCTGGTTGAAGCCGGTCAGGTCGTCGACGTAGGTGCCGACGCATTCGGCCGCCCAGAACACGCTCGACGCCGCGAAGCCGAGCACGATGCCGATCAGCGCCTCCTTCAGGCCGATGCCGACGAGGATCGTCGCATCGCCCTGCTCCAAGAGGCCGCGCTGCCCGAACGCGACGAAGCTGCCCCACAGCATTGCGAGCGAGGTGCGCAGGCGGCCCTGCATCACGTTGTCCGAGGTCGGCGGGAAAATCATCATCAGCACCATCAGGCGCTCGCTGCACAGCCCGAGGATGATCATGTACTTCACCAGCTGGTGGCTGGATTCGATCGATGCGTAGGTAATCTCGCTCATTTCTATTGCCTGCCTTGGTCAGTACGCCGCGCGCGGGCGGCGGCTTTCCGATGCTTCCTCGTCCTGCGCATCCTCGATCGCGAGCTCGATGGCCTTGACGAGCTGGTCGCGGCGCTTGTCGTAGATGTCGATGCGCGCGCGATTGCGCAGGATCCGCGCGCGCGCCTCGCCGATCTCCGCCTCTTTCCTGTCGAGCGCGTTCTGCGCCTGCGCGGCCTGCGCCTCGAGCGCCGCGTGCTGCTCGGCCGCGTGCGAACGGAAATCGCGCAGCTTCAGCAGCTCGTCGGCCCGAAAGCGCGTGCCGCCGAACATCGCCTCGATCTTGCCGTCCTGGTTCGCGAGCTCGGCCGCCTGCGCCTCGACCGCGCCGAGGCGCTCGTCGAGCGCGCCGGCCAGCGCCTGCGACTCGCCGCGCAGCCCGGCCAGCGCCGAATTCAGCTTGCGATCGAGCTGGCGGCGGCGCGACAGCACCCGCTCGAACGCTACGACTCGCCGGTCTTTCATCATGGCCTCCGGTTAGGGTCTGTTTGCATATGGAACGCGCATGCGTTGCCACGAGAACGGCCGCTCGCGAGGCGCGCGACGCCGCGAATACTGGACGTATTCGCAAGGAGCGCAACGCGGCGAGCGGCCGTTCTCGTGGCAACCCCAAACTTGAAATTCATTCCAGGGGAATGCCCGAAATCGCATGCGCGTTCCATATGCAAACAGACCCTAGGACTGCGCGAGCTCGTAGAGCATCGCCACGGTGTCGCTGGGATCGACCAGGTCGCTCGTGGCCTGGCCGAGGAACGCGCGGATCGCGTCGATCTTGGCGATCGCTTCGTCGGCGAGCGGATCGGCGCCGGCCTGGTACTCGCCCACCTGCAGCAGCAGCTCGACTTCCTTGTGCTTGGCCATCAGACGGCGGATGTGGCCGGCCGCGGCGACGTGATCGCGCCCGACGATCTGCGTCATCACGCGCGAGAGGCTGCCGAGCACGTCGATGGCCGGGTAGCGGTTCTGCGCGGCGATCTCGCGCGAGAGGATCATGTGGCCGTCGAGAATCCCGCGCACTTCCTCCGCGATCGGGTCGCCGCCCGATTCGTCTTCGGCGAGCACGGTGTAGAGCGCCGTGATCGAGCCGTGCTCCGAGCGGCCCGCCCGCTCGAGCAGGCGCGGCAGCTCGGCGAAGATCGACGGCGGGAAGCCGCGCCGCGTCGGCGGCTCGCCCATCGCGAGACCGATCTCGCGCTGCGCGCGCGCAAAGCGCGTGAGCGAATCCATCATCAGCAGCACGCGCGCGCCGCGGTCGCGGAAGTATTCGGCGACCGCGGTGGCCGCATAGGCGGCCTTGGCGCGCTCGATCGACGAGCGGTCGGAGGTCGCGCAGACGACGACCGAGCGCGCCATGCCCTCCTCGCCGAGGATGTCCTCGACGAACTCGCGCACTTCGCGGCCGCGCTCGCCGATCAGCGCGATCACGTTGATGTCGCAGCGCGCGCCGCGCGCGAACATGCCCATCAGCGTGCTCTTGCCGACGCCAGCGGGCGCGAAGATGCCCATGCGCTGGCCTTCGGCGAGCGTCATCATGCCGTCCACGACGCGCACGCCGGTCGGCATCGGCGTATCGATCACGGGCCGCGACATCGCATCGGGCGGATCGGCCAGCACCGGCTGCCATTCGTCGCATTGGAGCTCGCCGCGGCCGTCGATCGGCTCGCCGAGGCTGTCGATCACGCGGCCGAGCAGGCCCTCGCCGATGCGCAGCGAGAGCGGGCGCTTCAAGCCGATCACGCGCGTCGCGCGCGAGACGCTGCCGAGCCGGCCGAACGGCGAGAGCAGCGCGATGTCACGCGAAAAACCGACGACTTCGGCGCGCTGCAAAAGCTCGCCTTGCGGAGAGCGCAGCTCGCAGAGCTCGCCGAGCGTCGCTTCCAGGCCCGACACGCGCAGCAGCGTGCCGATCACTTCCTGGACCTTGCCGCAGGCCGCGGGCGCGGGACGCGCGCGCAGCTCGCGCTCGATCGCGTTCATGAGGCCGGGGAAGCCGCGCCCGGAGGTCATGTCTTCGCGGTCTTGCGGGTCTTCCTCGTTGCTGCGGGCCTGTGCGGCCAGCAGATCGTCGGCGCTGTCGATCATGGTGCGTTCTTCCCCGTTCTTCAGTTCGCGTCGTAGCGGCGCACGCTCAGGCGTCGAGCGCGGCAGCTTCCATCTCGTCGTTGCTCTCGGCGGCGTATTCGCCGCCCTCGGGCACGCCGGCTTCGTATCCATCGTCCGCGTAGGCGGCCGGCTCTTGCGTGGCGTCCTCGCCGGCATAAGCGTCCTCGCCGCTCTCGGCGTACGCCGGCTCGTCACGCCCGCTTGCGTATGCGGCCTCCGCGTCGCCGGCAGGCTCGTCGCCGGCCAGCCCATCGCCCGCAAAATCCTCCTCCGGCACGCTGCTCACCGCACGCGCCAAGGCGCCGCGCATCGCCGTCAGTTGATGCGACAAGCTCGCGTCGAGCGCGCCGAGATCGGTCTCGATCAGGCAGGCGCCCGGCTCGAGCGTCGCATCGGCGCTCACCAAGAGCCGCACCGCGCGGCCCGCCTCGCGCCATCCGCGCGCGGCTTCGCCGAACGCCGCGCGCGCCGCCCCGAGATCGGACGGATGCACGCTCAACTGCAGCGGGCTGCCGTCGGCGACGATCTGCTCCACCGTCTTCGCAGCGCAGGCGAACAGCGCAGCCGGATCGGCCGTCGCCACGATCTGCTCCGCCGCGAGCGCGACGAGCTCGGCCAGCCTGTCGCGCCGCCGGCGCCCGAGCGTCTGCGCGTCCACGTGCGCCTGCATGGCGCGCTCGTGCCAGTCGGTGAGCCCTTGCGCGAAGCCGTCGTCGTAGCCGCGTTCCGCCGCGCTCTCGTACGTCTCCCGCGCCTGGGCAAGCAGCGCATCGGCCTGGGCCCAGGCCGCCTCGACGATCGCCTTCGCCTCGTCGCGCGCGGCCTCGAGCGCCGCGTCGCACTGCCGGCGGATTTCGACGTAGCCGGCATCGATCTCGACGAGCGTCGCGAGGTCTTCGCCACGCAGCACGTCGCCGGCGATGCCGACCCCGAGGCCCGCCTCGGGGCCTTCGGCCTGCGGATTGCGTAACCAGATCACCATGACCACTCCGGAAACAAGTTGGGCAGTTGCGAAAGGATCGAGCCGCTCATGGACAAGCGGCTCGCGGACAAGCGGCCAGGATTGCCTTCCAGCCCGGCCGCGAGCGCCAGCTGCGAGGCGTCCGCCGGCATCGCGAGCTGCAGGATCGCCAGCGGGCCGTCGGGCGCCCAGCCGCATTCGCGCTCGAACAGCCTGAAGCCGAGCCACGTGAGCGCGTCGCCGTCCGCGGCGTCAAGCGGCCGGTGGCGCGTCAACGGCGCCGCCTTGCCGGCCAGCGCGCGCCGCGGCGCGAGCAGCAGGCGCACGCCATGCGGGCCGACCCAGTCGGCGAGCAGGTTGCGGCGCGGCCGGTCGATCCACGCGCGCACTTCCTCGACGCGCTCGAAGAGCGCACGCAAGCGGAACACCGTCAGGCACTCCCTCACCGGCAGCTGCGCCAGCGCGGCATCCGGCGGGCCGAATGCCGTGAGCGGCGGAGCCGCCATCCCGATCTCGTCGAGAAACGCTTCGGCCAGCGCGGCCGTCTCACGGGCCTCCCTGCCGCGCACGCACTCCGCGTACGGGACGCCGGCCAGGCGCTGCGGATGCATCCATTCGAACAGCGTGCGGCGCAGCCGGTGATGTTCGACGAGCCGCGCGGCCAGGGCGGAGGGAGCGGCTTCCATCATGCCGCCGTCTTCGGCTTGCGCGCGCCGAGCTTCGACAGCAGGCCGCCGAGGCCCTCGCCCTTGAGCTTGTCCGACTTGCCGCGCAGCAGGGCGAAGGCGCCCGCGGCGAGGAGCAGCGCCACGCCGAGCGCGCCGCCCGCGAAAATCAGCGAGCCGTCCTGCCGGTCGGCCTTCGCCTGGAGATCCAGCGCATCCGCGGGCACCGACGTCACGCTGACCTGATCGTAGGTGAGCCCCTCGATGCTGTGCACGACGAGGTTCTTGATCGCGGGCGTGAGCGTCTCGACGCTCGCGTCCGGCCGGTACTTGATGAACACCGCGGCGGACGAGGGCTTCACCGACTGCGCGAGCGGATCGTTGTTCGGCAGCACGATCTGCACGCGCGCGACCACCACGCCGTCGATCTTCGACAACGTATCGCTGAGCTCCTGCGACAGGCCGTAGATGAAGCGCACGCGCTCCTCGGTCGGCGTCGACACCATGCCGTCCTTCTTGAAGAGCTGGCCGAGATCGTCGTACTTCTTGTGCGGCAGGCCGCGCGCGCGCAGCACGTCCATCGCGTGCACGATCTCCTTGTCGCCGACCTGGACGGACCACGTCTTGCCGCCATCGGGCGTGGTTTTCTCGGCATCGACGCCGTACTGCAGCAGGGCCGCGACCATCTCGTTGCAGTCGGTCTCGCTCAATTGGCCGTAGAGCTCCTGCTTGCACGCGGCGAGCGACAGCACGAGCGCCATCGCGAAGAGAGGCCGCCGCCACCGGGCAAACGTGCTTTGGGATTGGATCGTCGTGGTCGGTTTCATGATGTCACTGGTTCTTCATGAGGGTCTGGACGGCGTCTTTCGACGACTGCACCGTGGCCATCTTCACCTGCAGGTCGGCGTTGAGGCTCGCGATCTCGAGCTGGATGGTCATGTCCGCGGCGGCGAGGCGCTCCATCGAGAGCGCGCTCATGTGCTGCGTCATGTACATCACGTCGTTCGGCACCTGGCGGTAGTAGTCCGCCTGCTCCTCGACCGCCTTCGTCACGATGTTGGCGTGCTCGCCCGGGTGCGCCGCGGGCACGGCCGGCGTGGCCTGGGCCATCATCGCCTGAAACTTGTCGGCCAGCGCCTGGGGCGCCGGGCTCGCTTCCTGGGCGGCCGTCTCGGTCGCGCGAGCGATCTCGTAGTGGAACTGCGATGCGGCGGTGAGGCTCATGTCGATTCTCCGGTGGCGAGCGCCAAGCTCAGATACGCATGTAATGGATCGTCAGCAGCAGGTCGCTCGCCGACTGAGATTGAGACTGCGGCGGCGCCGCGACGGCTCCGCTCTCCCCGGCCTTGGATTCCTCCTCGAAAGCCAGCGCGGACTCGGGAGCGACGAAGCGCCCGGTACGCCGCGCCGTCGCAGCCGCCTGTTTCAATTCGTCGCTCGCGAGAAGCAGCTTCGCGAGCCGGGTCACATCCTTGTCGCCGCCCTCTTCGACGATCTTGCGGGCTTCGTCCTGCCAGCCGAACTCCTGGCGCGCCTTGAGGCATTGCAGCAGCATCCCCCGGCTCGACGGCAGGCAGACCGAGCGCTCGACGAGGCCGCGGAACAGCTCCTCCGCCTCGCTCCACTCGTGGCGCAGCATGTGCAGCCAGCCGTCGAAATAGGAGAATTCGGCGTTGCCAGGGCGCAGCAGGTGCAGCATGTCGACCAGGTGCTCGATGTCGTCGACGTCGACTCCCGCGTAGGTCCCGCTGCGAGCGAATGCGGCGCCGGCCAGGTCGACGAGCGCGCCGACCACCGTCGACGGGCATTGCGGCTGATCCTTCAGAACGTCCATCCTTTTCCCCCAAGCAATCAGATTCGATCCAGTGCGCGTCATCACGCCCTGCTCCGTTGACGCTAAGTTACGCAACGCCGCCCGGCAGGCACCCCCCGGGCACGAAGTCGCACAACGAATTGCGAAGCGGCGAGCCGAATCCGAAGCGCGCCGGGCGTCCCCCGGCCGTCCCCAGGGCGTCCGCCGGGCGTCGCTTCGGGGTATGTGCCCGGACTTCGCATCCGCGCACGGCCCGCCGCCGGGGCGCCGCTAACGTAGCGTCACGGCAGCCCGATCCCGCGGCGCCGGCGGACGCAACAGCGAAGGACGCCTGTCATGAGTGACGAGAAAACCGAAGAGCCCTCAGAGAAGAAGCTGAAGAAGGCTCGCGAGGAAGGCCAGGTTGCCAAGAGCACGGACCTCGTCGAAGTGGCGACCCTCGGCTCGGTCGTGCTCGTGCTCTTCGCCGGGCAGCACTATCTGGTGGACTCGATAGAGTCGATCGTCAAGAGCGCGATCGACTTCACGCACGGCGAGCGCTCGCTCAACGATCTGTCGGTCACGCTCGCCGATATGGGCCTGCACGCGGTCGGCCTGCTGTGCGGCATGGCCATGGTCGGGCTCGTCGCGGCGATCCTCGCGCTCGCGCCGCAGGTCGGCCTGCAGATCTCGACGCAGGCGGTGGCGCCGAAGTTCGACGCGGTGATGCCCTCGACGGGCATCAAGCGGATCTTCTCGATGAACGCGCTGATCGATCTCGGGAAGATGACGCTCAAGGCCCTGGTCCTCATCGCCGTGATGTGGCAGACGATCAAGTCGTCGATGCCGGTCGTCGCGAGCTCGCTCGACCAGTCGGTGCCGCAGCTGATCGCCGTGCTGTGGTCGGTGCTGATGCACGTCGTCATCGTCGCGCTCGCGGTGTTCGTCGTCATCGGCGCATTCGACTACAAGCTGCAGCACTGGCAGTTCATCCGCAAGAACCGCATGTCGAAGGACGAGGTGAAGCGCGAGTTCAAGGACAGCGAAGGCAACCAGGAACTGAAGGGCGAGCGCAAGCGCATGGCCAAGGAGCTGAGCCAGGAAGCGCCCAAGCGCGGGGTCTCGCGCGCGAACGTGGTGGTCGTGAACCCTGTGCACTACGCGGTCGCGCTGCGCTACGACCCCACCGAGTACCCGCTGCCCGTCGTGATCGCCAAGGGCGTCGACGACGAGGCGCTGCTGCTGCGCCGCTATGCGACCGAGTGCGGCGTGCCGATCGTCGCCAATCCGCCCATCGCGCGGATGCTGCACAAGGTGCCCGAGAAGCAACCGGTTCCCGAAGAGCTGTTCGAGGTCGTCGCGGCGATCCTTCGCTGGGTCGACGGCCTCTCGCCCCAACCCGCCACATCCGCTTGACTTGACACTACGGAGTAGTCGACATGCTGAAGACCATGAAGCTCCCAGGCGTCGGCGAAGCCGGTATCGCCATCCTCCTGATCGCGATCGTCTCGCTGATGATCCTGCCGCTGCCGCCCGCCATCATCGACGGCCTGCTCGCGATCAACATCACGATCAGCGTCACGCTGCTGATGGTCACGATGTACGTGGGCCATATCGCGTCGCTGTCGGCGTTCCCGTCGGTGCTGCTGTTCACCACGCTCTACCGGCTCTCGCTGAACATCGCGTCGACCAAGTCGATCCTGCTGCACGCCGATGCCGGCAACATCATCGAGAGCTTCGGCGAGCTCGTGGTGGGCGGCAACCTCGTGGTCGGCCTCGTGGTGTTCGTGATCATCTCGGTCGTGCAGTTCATCGTGATCGCGAAGGGCTCGGAGCGGGTGGCCGAAGTCGGCGCGCGCTTCACGCTCGATGCGATGCCGGGCAAGCAGATGAGCATCGACGCCGATCTGCGCGCGAACATCCTGACGCCCGAGGAGGCCCGCAAGAAGCGCACGCGGCTCGCGGTGGAAAGCCAGCTGCACGGCGGCATGGACGGCGCGATGAAGTTCGTCAAGGGCGATGCGATCGCGGGCCTCATGATCACGATGATCAACATCTTCGCCGGCATCGCGGTGGGCGTCGCCTATCACGGCATGTCCGCGGGCGAGGCGGCCAATCGCTTCTCGGTGCTCTCGATCGGCGATGCGATGGTCTCGCAGATTCCGTCGCTCCTGATCTCGGTGGCCGCGGGCGTGATGATCACGCGCGTCGACGAGGGCAACGGGGACTCCGGCTCGTCGCTCGGCGAAGACATCAAGCGTCAGTTCACGAGCAGCTCGCGCGCGCTCTACTTCGCCTCGGCGCTGCTGCTCGGCTTCGCCGCCGTGCCCGGCTTTCCGGCCGCGCTCTTCGTGCTGCTCGCCGGCACGCTCGGCTTCACGGGCTACCGGCTGCAGAAGAAGCAGGCCGGCCCGGCCAAGGGCGCGGGCAAGCCGGTGAGCGCACTGCAGCGCGCCGGGGCGAAGGGCGACGCGCCGTCGATCCTGCCGCGCCCGCCGCAGTTCACCTGCCCGCTCGGCGTGCGGCTCGCGCCCGACGTGAGCGCGAAGCTCGCCGCCGACGCGCTCGACGCGGCGTTCGACACGCAGCGCAGCGCGCTGCAGTCGGAAGTCGGCCTGCCCTTCCCCGGCATCATGATGTGGACCGACCCCGCGCTGCCCGCCGACACCTACGAGGTGCTGATCTTCGACGTGCCGCACGGACGCTCGACGCTCGCGGAAGCGCTCGCGGCGGCGCAGAACGCGGCGCCGGCGGCCTCCGAGCCCAAGGCGAAGCCTTCGAACGCCGGGCACGCGCCCGAGGCCTTGATCGCGGGGCACACGATCAATCTGCTGCGGCGCCATGCGCACCTGTTCCTCGGCATCCAGGAGGCGCAGTGGATCCTCGATCAGCTCAACGAGGACTACCCCGGCCTCGTCGCCGAAGTGCAGAAGGCGCTGCCGCTGCAAAAGATGGCGGACGTGCTGCGCCGCCTGCTCGAGGAAGAGGTGCCGATCCGCAACATCCGCAGCATCACCGAGAGCCTCATCACCTGGGGCCCGAAAGAGAAGGACATGCTGATGCTGACCGAGTACATCCGCATGGAGCTCGGGCGGCTGATCGCCTACCGCGCGACGGGCGGCGCCACGCGCGACATGCCGGTGGTGCTCGTCGACGTGCAGGTCGAGCAGCATATCCGCCAGTCGATCAAGCAGACGCCCACGGGCAACTTCCTCGCGCTGCCGCCGGACGAGATCAACCGGCTCGTCGCCAGGATCGCCGACATCGTCGGCGACGCGCCGCGCGAGCAGATCGCGCTCGTCGCGTCGATGGACATCCGCCGCTACATCAAGCGGATGATCGAGTCGCGCCTGGGCTGGCTTCCGGTCTACTCGTACCAGGAGCTCGGGGCCCACGTCGACCTGCAGCCGGTCGGCCGTCTGACGATGTGATCGAGCGAGCGCCGCCATGCATTCATCCGGTCCTCATGGTCCCCGCCGCGCCCGCGTCATCGCGGGACCTCCCGCTCACACGGAGCACGAGCCGGCCACGCAGTCCGCGCAGCTGCGCCGCAAGGCCGAGCTGTTCCGGCTCCTGCGCGCAGGCGCTCACGCGGGCGACGACGCCTCCATCGAAACGCCCGGCGCTCCAGCGGAGATGCCGGAAACGCCGTGCGAGCCCGAAGCGCTTGCCCCCGTCGACGCATCGCGCGACGAAGCGCACGGCGGCAACGACGAAAACGACGGCGGCAGCCGCGGCGACGATGACCACGGTGACCACGGCCGCGACGAGGGCCGCAACGACCGCCGCGACGATGCCCGCGACGCCCGCGGCTCCGAACCCGCCGAAAGCGCGTCCGGCAGCGCACCGGAGGCCGCCTTCCCAGCCTTCGCGGCCTTTGCTCCGCCCGGCCCGCACGTCGCCGCGGTGCACGCCGCGCACGCGGCGAACCGCTTCGGCGCCCCCGTGGCCGCGGTCGAAGCGCCGGCGCGAGCCGGGCGCGACATGCAGCGTCTCGTCGAATCGATCGTGTGCCAGGTCGCCGATTTCTGCTCGAACCCGGCCGTTCTCGAGCGCGGCGACTGGCGCATCACGCTCCCGATCGATTCCCCGCTGCTGCCGGACTGCAAATTGAGCCTCGCGCTTTCGCGTTTCGAATTGGCGCTTCGCTTCGACACCTCGGACGAACGGTCTCGACAACTAATCTTGCAACATGCAACGACGCTTCGCGACAGTCTCGGGCGGGTGATGCAAACCCGCTTCGACGCCGCGCACAGCATCGAGATCATCGTCACGTAAAACGACATGGACACCAACCACACGCAACCGATGTACGAAACCAGCGGCGCCGAAGCAACGGCAGCGGCAGTGGTTTCACTCGATCCGGCGCGCCTGCCGTCGCTCGCCGCATCGACCGCGCGCCTGCACCGGCTCGCAGTCGACGAGCGGCTCATCGCGCTGCTCTCCCATACCTTCGGCATCGCGGGCTGGAGCGTCGGCACGCGCAATCTCGCCGAGGCCGCGCGCACCGCCGTCGTGCAGATGCGCTGGGGCATGCAGACCGCGGCGGTACGCATCGACGCGGCGCAGCACCCGGGGCTCGCGAGCGTTCTGGACTCGGGCGACACGGCAAATCCGGCGCTGCGCAACGCGGTCAGCGCCATCCTGCTCGACCCGCTGCTGCGCGCGTTCAGGACGCTCGGCATGGAAGGCGTCGAGATCGTCTCGGTCGAGCGCGCGGAATCGATCCCGCGCGATGCCCAGTGCTGCGCCATCGCGTTCCGGCTCGGCGCCCAGCGCATCGACGCGACGCTCGAGCAGATCGACAGCGGCTGGCTCGACGAGATCGAAGCGCTCGTCGCGCGGCAATGCACGCCGTTCGCGACGCACGTCAGCGAAATCGCCGTGCCCGGACGCATCCTGATCGGCGAGAAGACGATGAGCGTCACGACGATCGATTCGCTGCGCCCGGGCGACGTCATCCTGCGCGCCGTCTCCGAAACGATGAGCGCGATGCTGAAAAACGAAAGCGAAGCAGCCCGCACGCAGGTGGTCTGGGGCCGTTACGGCACCCGGCAGCTGTACGCGACCGTCGATGTCACCCACCACGCACTTACTTTGACCGAGGATCCCATCATGAGCCACGCCATGCAATTCAGCGCCCCCCACGCCGACTCGTTCAACGCGCCGGTCGAGATCAGCGACCTCGACCTGCCGCTCAAGCTCGAGATCGACACCGTCTCGATGCCCGTGGCGCAGCTCTCCGCGCTGCGCGCAGGCTACGTGCTCGAGCTGCCCACCGCGGTTCCCGACGCCCGCATCCGCCTCGTCACGTACGGGCAGACCATCGGTTTCGGCGAGCTCGTGAGCGTCGGGGATCACCTCGGCGTGCGTCTCGTCCAGCTCTCGCGCGGCCATGATTCAGTTTAACGACCTCACCGGGCTGCTGATCACGGTCGTCGCGATCAGCCTGATCCCGTTCGTCGCGATGGTCGCGACCTCGTACGCGAAGATCGTGGTCGTGCTCGGGCTGCTGCGCAACGCGCTCGGCGTGCAGCAGGTGCCGCCGAACATGGTGCTCAACGGGATCGCCGTCCTGGTCTCCGCGTACGTGATGGCGCCCATCGGCATCCAGGCGATGCAGACGCTGCAGAACACGCACCGCGCGCCGGGCGCCGATTCGTCGACGGTCGTGTTCGACGTCTTCGACGCCGCCAAGGAGCCGTTCCGGCAGTTCCTGAAAAAGCACGCGGGCGAGCGCGAAAAGCGCTTCTTCGTGCGCTCCGCCTCGGTGATCTGGCCGAAGGACATCGCCGCCAAAGTCCACGAGGACGACCTGATCGTGCTGGCCCCTTCGTTCACGCTCACCGAGATGGCCGACGCGTTCAAGATCGGCTTTCTGCTCTACATCGCGTTCATCGTCGTCGATCTCGTGATCGCGAACGTGCTGATGGCCATGGGCCTCAACCAGGTCCAGCCGACCAACGTCGCGATTCCCTTCAAGCTGTTGCTGTTCGTCGTGATGAGCGGCTGGTCCACGTTGATCCACGGCCTCGTCATGACCTATCGCTGATATCGCTGGATAGTGCGCCATGGAAACCGATACGCTCATTCGCATCACCACCCAAGGATTGCTGCTGTGCCTGTCGGTCTCGATGCCGGTCGTCGTGGTCGCGGCAGTCACCGGTCTCGCGATCTCGTTCGTGCAGGCCATCACCTCGCTGCAGGATCAAAGCATCTCGTATGCGGTGAAGCTCGTGGCCGTGGTCGCCACCGTGCTGATCATGGGCGCCTGGGGCGCCGCCGCGATCCTGCGCTTCGCCAATGAAATCGTCACGCTGGCGGTGCCGTCATGAATTCGCGCGTCAACGGCCATAACGGCCACACCAACCATCAGGCCGAAGAGGCAGCGCAGGACGCCCATACCGGGCAGACGCAGGAGTCGCGCTCGTTCACGCGCATCAAGGTGCAGCACACCAAGATGCAGCGCGCGAAGATGCTGCACAACAAGATGATGGCTGCGTCCTGGCGGAACAAGATGATCCTCGCCAAAGACAGCAAGGTGCCTTTGTCGTCCGCGCAGAAGCTCCTCGCCAAGTTCGGCCTGCGGCCGCGCCCGGAAGGCTATGGGAAGCGCGGCAAGGAAGCCGCCGCTCACGAACGGCCCGAGGACGGCTTGCACGCGCAGGATTCGAAGAACGAGCACGAACACAAGCACAACGAGGAGCAGCAAAAGCAGGGGCAGGAGCACAAGCGCGAGCATGAACACAAGCACGAGCATGAGCACGAGCACGACCAGCAGAACCAAGGTCAGCAGCACAAGCGCGAACGCGAAAAAGATGAAGAGAAGAACCAAGGCCAGCAGCACAAACACGAGAAAGACGGCGAACGCAAGCAGGACCAGCAGCAAAACCAAGGTCAGAACGGCGGACAGCCGCAGCAGCAAGGGCCGCGCGACGGGCAGCCGCGGCGCGAGAATCGCGAGCGCGAGAAGTCCGGGCGCAGCTATGCCGTGAAGCCCGGCAAGATCAAGGCCGTGCGCAGGCAGGCGCTCGCGAGCCCGATGCAGCTGCTCGCCAAGGAAAAGCTCGGTGCGCCGGACTTGCCTGACAGCCTGGCCTCCGCCTGCACGAAAACCGCCTTGCAGCTGATGTCGCAGATCGAGCGCGACGGGCCGCTGCTGCTCTTTCCGTACCTGCTCAGCATGGCCTCGCCGCTGCGCATGGTGCGCAGCCGGCAGCCGGCCCGGCTCCTTTCGCACCACAACGCCGCGCTCGCCTACGGCCCGTCCGTGTCGAGCAAGGCGCTCGTGACCGCGAAGCTCCACGGCCTGTCGCTCGACAACACGCTCGCACGGCAGAGCGCGGGCATCGAATACCCCGACGACGACCAACTGGGCGCGCTGATCAAGCAGCGCATCCTCGACGCGCTCGGCGGCGCGCCGGCCACGCTCGGCGGCGGGTCGACCGCGCCGAACGCCGCGGCGAAGAGCGCGCCGGTCGCTTCGGATACGACTCTGGAAGTTCGCATGCCGCCGGCCGCGCCGGGGACGAAAACCTAAACTGACATTAACGGTTGAGGCTTGGCAGACCAGCGGTACCAAGGAAAGCCAGGTCACAAGGCACCAGCGAATACACGGGAACCACAAACATGAAAGCCCTTCGAGTACTGACCGGCACCCACGCCGGAGCGCAGGTCCAGCTCACGAGCGGCAGCTATCGGATCGGCGGCACAGAGGAAGCGGACATCTGCATCACCGACTGGGTCGTCGACGAGGTAACGCTCGTCATCGGCGAGGACGGCGTGACGCGGCTTCTGTCGAGCAACGGCGATCAAGTGTTCGTGGCGGATTTCGTGGCCGTGCCGTTCGGCGACGTGGTGTTCTGCGTAGGCCCCGACGATGCCGAATGGCCGAGCGACCTGGAGCTGCTCTCGGGCCTCTGGAAGACGGCGGAGCCCCCGGTCGAAAACGGCGGCGCCGAAGGCGCGCAGGCCGAAGGCGGCCCGGCTGATCTCGCCCCGGCCGAAGTCGGCCCCGCACAAAGCGGCGCGAGCCGCGCTGGCGCGGAAAGCGCGATCAGCGCCCCGCCGCCGGCGCCGCGCAAGATGACGTGGCGCACGGCTGCGGTCGCGCTCACCTGCACGGCGGCGATCGGCGGCCTGGCAACGGCCGGCGCGCTGTTCGCCGGGGCGCAGTCGAGCGAGGCGGCCAGCGTGAAGTTCAATGCGGATGCGCTGGCGAAGGAAGTCGACGTGGCGCTGCATCGAGCGGGGTTTGCCGATCTGCATGCGAGCCCGCGCAAGGACAGCGTGGTCGTGCAGGGCATCGTGTCCATGGCCGGCGACAGCGCCCGCGCGCAGCAGATCATGAACGAGCTGGCGCCGGGCAAGGCGCGCCGCGAATACGACGTCGCGCAGCAGGACGTCGAGAACATCCAGCAGTCGCTGACGGGCACGGGAGCCTCGGTCAGCTACTCGGGCCACGGCGTGTTCCGCGTGAGCGGCAACGTCCAGTCGATGCAGACGTTCCGCGCGCTGATCGCCGGAGTGCGCGCCGACATGGACAGCAACGCCAGGCGCATCGACGTCGACGTCAAGGAAGCGAAGATGCCGACGCCTGACATCGAATACACCGAAGTGGTAGCAACGGGCGGATTGCGCTACATCGAAACGCCCGACGGCACGAAGCACCTGTTCGCGAGCAGTAGGGACGAGGCCGGCAATTGAACACCCAAGACAAAGGAACCGACATGTACGACGCATTGATACCCATCGCGCAGGACCTGAACACGCTGGACGCGACGCTCTCCGCACCCGACGGCCCGCAGCGGGTCGCCCGCATCGCCGCCGCGTTCGACGAGACGGCACGGCGCATCAGCTCGGCCACGCAGGCGGCGGCCGACGACCGCGAGCGTGTCGAGCTCCAGAAGCTGTATCGAGGGATGATCGCCGCGCGGCGCATCGTGCTCTCGCTGCACGAACGGCACAGCGCGCACGGCGCAGCGGTTTGACGCGCCAGACAGTTACCGGCCCGCGAGGGCGCCAAGCAGTGAGCAGGTGCAGTACCCGGTTGTGATTCGACCGTTCCGGACTGGCGGTCCTCGAGACTGAAAGTCCTTTTGCAGTGTTTCTTTACAACCAGCAGTACTTCTTTTTTCTTACTTCGAAGGGGAATACACCATGTCTTCTAGCGCAACCCAAGGCGTGCAACAAGCAGGCTCGTTGGACAGCAACTATATCGGCCAGATGCAGCAGATGGCCGATCAGAACAACGCCATGACGCTGGCGTCGATGCAGATCAACATCGAGCAGCAAGAGACGTCCGCGCTGGCCTCGGTGGGCAACAACGGCGCAAAAAACATCGCCGACGCCGCGAAGGGTCAGTAAGACCGGAGCGCATCGAAGCAGTACCGTGCAAGGGGCACGGCAGCGGGAGGTCTTGCTTCCCGGCTCCGTGCCCATTTCTTTCCAACCGAGCGGCCGTTCGCGGCGTAGAGATTTCATTCCATGAGCAGGGAACGCTTCGTCGAGTTGATCTACGAGATTTGCGACGTGGTCGGGTTGCCCGACGCGGAGTACGTCGTCGAGACCCAGGCGCTCGAGATCGAGGGATTCGATGTCCGGCTCGACAATCACGAGAACGACCCGGAATCGCTCTATATCTGCTTCCATTACGGCGCGGTGACGCCGGGGCGATCGCTCGTCATCTTCCGGCTGATGCTCGAAGCGAACCTGCTGATCTACGCGCAGGATCAGGCGCAGCTCTGTCTCGACTCCGACACCGGCAGCATCGTGCTGCTCGTGCATGTGCCCATGGGGCCCGATGTCTCGGGCGAGTACCTCGCGGACCTGTTCTCGCACTATGCCGAGCATGGCCGGTACTGGAAAAACAATATCCTCGAATCGGCTGATGAGATGTTCGAAGGGATTGCCTCGGGCAACTTTATGTGGCTGCGGGCGTAGTTGATTCGTCAGTCCGCCGGAGGATTGGGTTGTTTTACCGCGTCAGGATGCGGGGTGACGCTGATGTATTGCTTCAGCTCTGGCTGGTGAGCCGCAAGCAACCCGAACACGAGGCCACCAACTTTCCGGGCGAACTCGTCATCGAGCTTGAAGCTCTCATCCGCCAAAGGCCACGGGACAACCATAGCGGCATCCATCCGCCGGGCCAAAGACTCTCGGTGCATAGTGCAAATTTGTAGCGATTGCGCTTCTTCGTCGTAGGCGATCACGACACAACGCGGTAGACGTTTGTTCATATCAGCCAAATCCTCTTAGACAGTTTGCATAACGTTGCATTGCACGTTCCCGGCAGACGCCCCACGAAGACGGCTTGGCCGCATACCATGCGCTGCACTCATCCATGTCGGCGTTTAGCTGCGCCTCACACTCTGCTTCCTCCACAGGCGTGAGGAACATTCCGGCGCTTTGCTCAACGTCGGCGGTCGACGCGTCTTCGGCGTACGTAAACGGTTGCGCATCGCCAAGCCAGTCGAAGCCGCTACTGCCGTCGCTTGCACTGCCGGAAATAGCTTCCTCGCCTGCGAGAGCGGGCTGGCTGGCGATCGTGGCCGACAGGCCGCCAACATAAGGCGTCGCGTGCACGACGGGGCTGTTGACCGTTGGCGGCCAGCGTAGTGGTGCGGGCGTTGGGCGATAAGTCATTGGAAAGCAGCGCCAGTCGCGGTTGACGATCGGCACCAGCTTCTCGTCCTCGACAGCCTGCTTGAGCGAGCGCTCGATGCCTGCATTATCGGTCGGCAAGTCCCAGTGGGCGACGTTGAGGTGCTGACTCAAGAACGACAATATCGCATCGATGTCCGAGGCGATCAGCCTGCGGAAATCGTAGTTGGGCCGGAAATAGAGATCGAAGGTGCGCCGATCTTCCTCGATCTGGCGCTCCTGTTTCTTGCGCTCATCCGCGTTCGAGAAGGGGTCCCAAAACCCGCCCCCAAGGCTGTAGTACTCGCGCGCCAGCACGAGCATGCACTGCCATGTGCCGATGTTTAGCGGAACATGCAGGCTGTTGTAGTTCATGGGACAAGCCGCCTTCTGCTTCGTCGATTAGAAACGTCATCCTAACGACTACAGCACTGATGCGGCTCGCGGAGACTGAAATTTGACCTTCTCTAACAGTTCGCTGAGTGCCATAGTGGCACGACACTCAGCGCGTATCCCGTGCGCTTTTTCGTCCCCTAAGCAGCAATCCGCGGAATCAGCAGCACGAAACGCTCGCGCGCTTGCGCACCGTCCGATGCTTCGGCCTCACCCGGCGGCGCCGCAATCACGAGGCACGCGCCCGCGGCAACACTCTCCTCGATCTTTCGATAACGCTCCACATCCGCGCTGCGCCCGAGCTCCACGCGCAAACCGATGCGCGGCGGCGTCGCGGCGCCCTCCACCGTCGGCTGCACCGAGAGCCACAGGTCGAGCGCCGGATCCGCCGGCAGGTCGTCCTCCTTGCGGCGCGCGAGGCGCGCCTCGTGGCGGTCGATGACGGCGGGCGAGCGGTCCTGCGTCAGCGCGGTCTGCGACACCTCGATCCGCGCGCGCTCGGCCTTGGCGAGCGCCTCGATCTGCGCCAGCAACGCGCGGCCGCCGTCGGGCGCGACGCCGAAGCCGGACGGCGCGCTGGCCTCGGCGGTCTGCGCCAACGCCGGCGGCAGCGCCGCTTGCAGCGTGCTCAGCGCGTCGGCATCGACATCGACGATCCACGTCTGCACCGAAACGAGCCGCGGCCGGACGTCGAGATCGGCGACCAGCACGCCGTCACCTTCGATCCGCTCCGGCTTGTCGCGCACGAGGATCGAGTTGGTCACCGCGTCGGCTTCGATCGCCGGCAGCGGCGTGCCCAGTTCGACGACCTGCTCCGCCTGCGCGCCGGCGGCAGCCGGCGCCGGCTGCTCGAAGCGGCGGCGCAGCAAGGTCGCCGCGCCGGGCACGACGACCGTGCGGCCGTCGATCACGCGCGTCTCGTCGGCCGCATTGGCGACGCGCAGGCGGAACACGCGCACCGTCGTGCGCACGCGCCTGCCCGCGTCGCGCTCGAAGCGCTCGGCGGCCTCATGGAGACGCGCGACATAGCTCGCCGGCCCGGTGACGTCGACCGTGTGCGCAGGAGCGTCGACGACGAGCGGGAAATGCGCGTCGGTGACGCCTGACTGCCGGAGCGCCGCGATGAGGTCGCCAGGCGTCAGCACGTGCGGCCTCAACGCGACCGCCGTCTGCGCGCGCGCCGCCGACACCTGCAGCACCGCGCCGTCGTAGTACCAGACGAGCCCGTACGACTTCGCGAGCGTATCGAGAAAACGCTGCGGCGGCATGGAGAAGCGCCCGCTCACGACGCCTTCGACGGGTCCGTCGATGCGCAGAGGAAGCTGCTGGCCCGCGGCGAACACCTTCAGGACATCGGCGAGGCTGCTGCCGTTGGTCACGTAGACGAAACGGCTGCCGGCCCAGTCGACGCGCGCGGCGCAGGCCTGCGGCGCATGCAGCGCGGCGATGAGCGCCGCAGCTGCGGCAGTCCCAAGCACCCGTTTCCGAATCGCCAATCCGTTCATGACGCCTCTTGCGCCGCCTCGGCATCCGGCTTGAGCGTCAGGCGGTAGCCCGTCGCATAGACCGACTGCACGTTCCAGCCCACGCCGGCCGCCTTCAGGCTCGAACGCAGCCGGCTCACGTACATGTCGACGGAGCGGCTCTGCACCGCCGCATCCCAGCCCCAGACCACGCTCATCAGATCCTGCCGCAGCACCACGGCGCCCATGTGCCGCGCGAGATGCCAGAGGATGTCGAACTCCTTCGTGCCGAGCTTGTGCGCCACGCCCTCCACGACGAGCGAGCGGGCCTGCTGGTCGAGCGCCGCGTCTTCGAGCAGCATCCTGCGCCCCTCGACGTTCATGGGCGCGAAGCGCCGCAGGAGCACGCGCACGCGCGCGAGCAGCACTTGCCGGTCGTAGGGCTTCACGAGGTAGTCGTCCGCGCCGGCGTCGAGAATGTGCACGATGTCCGATTCCGCGGAATGCACGGTCTGGAAGATCACGGGCATCGTCGATTGCGAGCGGCCCCGGATCTTCTGCAGAAGCTTGTCGCCTTTCACGCCGGGCAAGTCCCAGTCGAGGATCGCGAGGTCGGCCCAGTTGTCCGCGAGAAACTGCTGCGCTTCGAGCCCGCTATGAAAGGCGTCGATGTGGTAGCCCTCGCTCTTGAGCCACGAGTTCACGAGCGCATGATGCGCGACGTCGTCTTCGACGAAGAGAATGCGAATGGATTTGCCTGCAAGCGATTTCATAGATCAAACCTTGGTCATGACGGCGCGCTCGGCACAAGCCCGCTCAATCGGGGCGGCTCGCGCGCAGCGCCCGGTCCGCATCGACGAGCGAGGCCGGCTGCGGCGTCGATCCGACGGCATTCAGGCACGGCAAGCGCAGCACGAACAGCGTGCCGCCTTGGTCGTTGCGCTCGGCGTAGAGCTCGCCGCCGTGCATGCCGACGATCTGCACCGCGAGCTTCAACCCCAGGCCGAAGCCCGTGGCCGATTTCTTGCCGAGCTTTTCAAAATCGGTGAAGCGCTCGCCTTCGAGCAATCCCGGCAGCCCGCCGGCGCTGTCGTTCACGAGCACCTCGGCGAAGCGGCCCGCGTGCCGCAGCGAGACGGTCACGGCCACGCCGCGCGGCGAGGCGCGCACCGCGTTGTCGATCACGTTCTGGACCGCGCGGGCGACGAAATTGCGCATGCCGCTCACCCACACCGGCGAATTGTCCGGGAGCCAGAGATGCAGCGCAACACCGCAATACACCGCCGTGACTTCGAGCTGGGAAATGATCTGGCGCAGCGTCGCGCGCAGGTCGAAGCGCTTGAAGTCGCGCGCCTGCAGATGCTCGGCGACCGACGTGAAAATGAACTGCTCGCCGAGCGAGAGCACGTAATGCGCGAGCTGCGTGATCTGCTGCATGCCGCCGCAGCGCTCGAACGCCTCCGGGTCGCTCGCGTCGAGCTGCGTGAGCGCGCTGATCGAATTGAGCGGCGAGCGCAGGTCGTGCAGCAAGAAGCGCAGCGACATCGCGCGCTCGTCGAGCGAACGCGCGAACGGCGTGACGTCGGTCACCGCGATCACGGTGTCGCCCGCGCCCGCCGCCGCGGGGCCGGCCTGCAGCCACAAGGTCGTCTCCTCGTCGACGCGCAGCTCGCGCCCCGCTTGGAGATCACGCGGACGCGGCAACTCGGCCATCGCGAAGCGCTCGCTCAACGCATCGGTGAAATCGATCCCCAACGGCAGCTCCATCTTCAGCATCTCGAGCGCCCGCGCATTCGCGCAGACGACCGCGCCCGCGCCGTCCAGCGCGACGACGCCGCACGGCAGGCCGCTCATCACGCCGCGCATGCGGCGCGCCTCATCGTCTGACATGCGGTCGGACATGCGGTCTGACATGTGCTGATCGGGCTCCAAGGCGGCCTCCTGCGTGCTCTTTCGTGGGCGGTCAAGAAGGGGAGATGATGCGCGGCGACAGCAGGAAAAGCCGCTCCAAATGGCTCTTTTGCCGGTTGTCGGTCCTGAACAGCGCGCCGATCAAGGGAATCTTCGAGAGTCCCGGCACGCCGGTCACGCCGTTGGTCTCGCTGTCGGAGCGATAGCCGGCGATCAGAAGCGCCTGCCCTTCGTCGATGAAAGCCTGCGTGTCGATCGTGCTGTTCTGGATCACCGGCAGATTGCTGACCGTCTGCGAGGTCAGCTGGCCGTCCTGGATTGCGACGTCGAGCTTGATGCGCGTGTGCCCGTCTTCCTCGACGACCATCGGCAGCACGCGCAGCGAGACGCCTGTCGAAATGCTGTAGAGGTCGCCCGACGTGTAGCCCTGCACCGGGACGAAGAACTGCGTCTTGTTGTCCATCACCGCCGCGATGTTGTTGAGCGTGACGACCTTCGGGCTCGCGTCGATCTTCGCGGCGTTGGTCTGCTGGAGCGCGGTGATGCGCGCCATCAGGTAGCGGCCCGCGTCGCCGAGCACGGCCGCGAGCGAAAGGCCGACCGGCGACGCCGCGGTCGTGACGCTGCCGGGCAGCGTCGTGTTGCCGAAGGTCTGGGTCAGGTTGCCGTTGTAGGTGCTTTGCCCTTGCGTGCCGTTGCCGGTCTGCACGTCGACGTGGCTGTTGTGCGCGGTCCAGTCGACGCCGAGCTGGCGCAGCGCGTCGTCGTCGATCTCGATGATGTGCGCCTCGATCTCGATCAGCTGAGGCTTGACGTCGAGCCGATCGATGAGCGTGCCGTATTGCGACATGCGGTCGGCGGTGTCGCGAATCACGACGGAGTTCGTGCGCTGGTCCGCCACGATGACGGGCAGCTCATCCGAGCCGGCTCCCGCGCCCGTGCTCTGCTGCTGCGGCTGCGTATCGCCGACCGCCGCCGCGACCGCCGGCGACGGCTGTCCGTTGAGCCCCGCGAACATGCCCTTGCCCCCCTGGCCCGACGGCATGGGCGGCGGCACGTAGGGGCCGTTGTAGGAGTTGCCGTTGACGTCGTTGACGGGCGTGTTGCGCTT
Source organism: Trinickia terrae (assembly GCF_005144415.1). Taxonomy (GTDB): domain Bacteria; phylum Pseudomonadota; class Gammaproteobacteria; order Burkholderiales; family Burkholderiaceae; genus Trinickia_A; species Trinickia_A terrae. The sequence goes on from NZ_SWJE01000010.1 coordinate 394,388, forward strand.
GACGCTGGCGGCCGCATGGCCTCCTCCGCCCTCGCCGCCGCCCTTTTCCTGCTGCTTGGACTGGTGCGGATGGTAGATCTCGTTGAGCACCGCCGCGACGCCCTGCAGCGTCACCTGCTGCCCGTCGATCGGCACCGTGCGGTCCTCGGCCCAGGCATGGCGCAGCGGAAACACGCGCACCTGCGTGCCGCTCACGTGCGCGGCGGTGTTGTCGAGGCGGCTCGCGATGGTGGTGACCATCTGCACGTAGCGCGGCGGCCCGCTCACGAGCGCCGTGCCCTGCGCGGTGTCGTAGACGATCGGAAAGCGCTCGTCGGCGATGTGCATGCGATCGAGCGCATCGCGCAGCTGCGAGGTTTCGGCCGTATCGAGCTTCACGAGCGTGCTCTGCAAATCCGATGCGGTGGTGATGTCGAGCACCTCGCCGTCGTAGTACCAGACAAAGCCGAACGACGCCGCAAGCGCATCGAGAAAGCGCCGCGGCGGCAGATGGAACTTGCCGCTCACGGTGCCGCTCACTTCGGCGGCGATGCGCGTCGGGATGCCCTGGCTCGCGCCGAAGTCGCGCAGCACGTCCTTGATGTCCTTGCCTTGCGCTTCGTAATCGACGATCGAGGTTTTCCAGCGCACCGCCGCCGCGTGGGCAGCGGGCGCAGCCGGGCCGAACGCCACCGCCGCGCACAACGCGAACGCGCCTAATTTACGGGCCAAGGTCATGCGGCCCCTCCGCATCGTCCGCACAGGCTTCTCCGACACATCGACAAAGTTTTCATGTAAGTTCCGACTATCTTCAAATTGCAAGGACATCGACGATGAACGCTCCGGGCCAAGAACGCCGCGATCTCACGCGCGAAATTCTCGAACTGATCGATTTGCGCCAGACGTTTACCGATATTCATATCGAGCAGGACCGGCCGATCATGATCAAGACGCCGCGCGGCTGGCTCGCGGTCGGCGAGGAGCCCGTGCTCTACGACGAGATGGTGCCGACGCTCGCGTCGATCGAGCCCGACTGGGAGGCGCTGCTGCAGCGCGGCGCGATCGACCGCCCGTTCGTGCTGACGCGCTGCCGCCTGCGCTGCAACATCTACCGCACCAACGGCGGCCGCCGGCTCGTGATCTCGATCCGCCGCCTGCCGCTCGAGCCGCTCACGATCGACAAGGTCGGCCTGCCCGCCTACGTGCGCTCGATGATCGACAGCGCCAAGGGCCTCGTGCTCGTGACGGGGCCGACGGGCTCGGGCAAGACCACGACGATCGCCTCGCTGCTCGATCACATCAACCGCACGCGCAACGCCCACATCATCACGATCGAGGAGCCGATCGAGTACGAGCTCGCGGGCCGCACCTCGATCATCTCGCAGCGCGAGGTGCCGACCGATACGCCGAGCTTCTCGGCGGGCTTGCGCGAGGCGCTGCGCCAGAAGCCCGACGTCATCATGGTCGGCGAGGTGCGCGACCCCGAGACGGCGGAGACGGCGCTGCAGGCCGGCGAATCGGGCCACCTCGTGCTCGCGACGATGCACACCGCGAGCGCGCTCGGCACGATCACGCGGCTGTTGTCGTTCTTCCCGCCCGAGCAGCGCGAGCGCTACGCGGCGGCGCTCGCCAACTGCCTGATCGGCGTGATCTGCCAGTGCCTCGTGCCGACCCAGGACGGCGAGAACTTCGTGCTCGCGAGCGAACTGCTCTTCAACAACAACCAGCAGATCAGCGGCATGCTGACCGACCCCGCGAAGCTGCCGTACCTGATCGAGTTCATGAAGCGCAAGGAAGACAACATGTCGCGGCTGCTCAACGATCACCTGTTCAGCCTCGTCTCGAAGAACCAGTGCCTGCCGCGCGACGTCCTGCGCGCGGCCTACAGCCGGCTCGAGCTGCACGAGATGCTGCAGCGGCTCGGGCCGACCTGAGCCATCCGGGCCGGGGCGTCGTGCCAGCATCAGTACAGGGGGTTGATGTTCCACGACGTCACGACTCCGTTCAAAGGAAAGATGTTGTTCCCCGTGCCGCAATAGCTCGGCTGGAACGAGGTGGAGTCCGCCCCGCCGTAGACCATCCACCACGTCGTCAGGCGCACGGCGTAGCCGGCGCCGTTGTTGAGCGGCATCGCATGCGTGAGGTTGACGCTGACGTTGGCCAGGTCGGCGACGATCTTCGATGACTGGTTGACCACGCTCGCGATCGTCTGCGCCGCCCCGGACTTGCTCAGGTCGAGGAGCTCCGCGTAGAGAACGATGTATGCACCGGCGCCGTTGCTGATGTCCTTCGGCGTGCTCGGGCAGGCCGTGACGTAGGCATCTTGCAAGTGCGCCCAGGCATAGACGGAGATGGCCCCGTTCGCGGGCAGGACCGGCACGCTGCGCGTCACGACGGAGGCGTAATACCCCCGCGTCGAGTCATAGGCGGCCGCGGTGGGAGTCGTGCCGCAGACGAAGTCGGTCGCGCCGGCCTGGCCGACCGCGATCGCGCAATCGGTGTCCGCCGCGACGGTCTGCGGGTTGATCTCGGCCTGCGCCTGCCAGGTGGCGCCGGTCTTGCTATTGCAGGAGAGCACGCGGCCGGTCGAATCGGTCGAGATGAGCGTCGTGCCCGAGGCCACCGTCGGGCAGGCCGCCCCTAGCGTCTGCGCATTGCCGAGCGCGAGGTCGCCCGCTTCGTCCACCGCCAGCGCCTGCCAGGTCGAGCCGTTGTACGTGTAGGCGCGGTTTGTCTTGGCCGTCATGCGCACGTCGCCTTGCGCAGCCACCGCCACCGACGCGAGCGACGCGTAGTCCGCCACCGGCTCGCGCCAGTGATACGACGCCTGCGGCACCCATTGAGCCGACGACGTCGGCCCCTGTTGGCAAATGACCACGTTGCTGGCTGCATCGGCCGCGATCGCGGCCGTCTGCGTGCAGGCCGCGTAATCGGTCTCCGTCGTCGCCAGCCCGATCGGCACCTGCATCGTGTTCGCCGTCGTGTCGCCCGGCACCGCTATCCGGTACAGATAATCCGCGTTCTGCGCCTGCGTGCCGTTGTAGTAGATCAGGCTCGCGACATGGCCCACGCCCGTCTTCGTGCCCGAGCACGACGCCCCCGCCGGATTCGGCGAGGCCACCGTCCAGCTGCCGAACGCGCCGTTCGCCGCTCCGCCCGCGTTGTTCATCGCCTGGATCGAGCCGCCGCCCGACCCCGCGTTCGCGGCGATGAAGCCAAGCTGCGCGTCCGGGATCGTCGTGCCGCCCTCCGTCACCAAGAGCGCCTGCAGCGCGCCCGCCGTCGACGTGCCGTAAATCAGCAGGCACGGCGTCTGGCCATAGGCGTTCACGTTGTTCATCGCCGAGGACATGTAGGTCGACATCTGATAAGCCGAGCCGCTCAGGCTCGCCACCACCGGCGTGGACGTGGTCGCCGCCGCAGCCAGCGCCGAGTAGTTCTGCTGGATCAGCTGCGTGGCCGCCGCCGTCAGCTGCGACTGGTAGAGCGCCGCTTGCTGCGCGCGTGTGTCTTCGAGCATCGAGTTGGTCATCACCGCCACGCCCGCCACCATGATCGCGGCCAGCGCCAGCGCCGCCAGCAGCTCGATCATCGTGAAGCCGAGCATGCGGCGGCGCGTACCGCGGGTTCTGGACCGCGGCGCGTTCGGGGGGCGATGGAGCAGGTTCGAGGGTTTCACGATGGGCCACCAGATGCGCTCAGTAATAGGAATTGATGGTCCAACCCGCCGCGACCGGCGTGTTCGGAATCGTCTGACTGCTCTGACCGCAGAAACTGCTCGTCCACGGCGTCGAGATCACCGAGTAGGTGGCCCAGTTCGTCGTCACCACCACGTAGTAGGTGCCCGCCGCGCCGGATTGGGCGAGCGCGTTGTTGATGCCGCCCGAGTCGTCGGTCAGGGTCGGACTCTGGCTTTCGGTATGCGCGACGTTGTTCTTGTTGCTGTCGAGAATGTCGACGTCCTGCGACAGCTGCGCCTGGTGGCCGGGCTTCGATCCGCACAGGCCGTCGTTCAGGTGCGCCCACGACGCCGCGACGATGATGCCGGGCTTGGTCATCGTCACCTGCTGCGAAAACACATAGGAGTAGGTGCCGTTCGCCGCGTTGTACGAATACGGCGAGGCCGTGTAGTTCGCCGACGACTGCGCGGTGCAGGAGGGATAGTCGCCCGCCCCCGCGCCGGACATGACGAGTTGGCAGCCCGTCAGCTGCGACGCCGGCTCGATTTCGCTTTGTGTCTGCCAGATGCCGTTCTGGCACGAGAGCACGCGGCCCGTCGAATCGGTCGAGACGAGCGTCGTGCTGGCCGCGTTCGAGCAGGCCGCGCCGATCGTCTGCGCATTGCCGAGCGCGAGGTTGCCCGCTTCGTCCACGGCCAGCGCCTGCCAGGTCGATGTCGACGCGACGTACGTGTACGCGCGGTGCGTCGCCAGCGTCATCCGCACGTCGCCCTCGCCAGGTGACGACACCGACGCGAGCGACGCGTAGTCCGCCACCGGTTCGCGCCAGTGATACGCCGCCTGCGGCACCCACTGATCCGTCGACGCAGGCCCCGGTTGGCAAACGACCACGTTGCCGGCTGCATCGGCCGTGATCGCGCCCAACTGCGAGCACGCCTGATAGTCCTGGGAGACGGCCTGCTTCGCCAGCACGATCGGCACCTGCATCGTGTTCGCCGTCGTGTCGCCCGGCACCGCTATCCGGTACAGATAATCCGCGTTCTGCGCCTGCGTGCCGTTGTAGTAGATCAGGCTCGCGACATGGCCCACGCCCGTCTTCGTGCCCGAGCACGATGCCCCCGCCGGATTCGGCGAGGCCACCGCCCAGCTGCCGAACGCGCCGTTCGCCGCCCCGCCCGCGTTGTTCATCGCCTGGATCGAGCCGCCGCCCGACCCCGCGTTCGCGGCGATGAAGCCGAGCTGCGCGTCCGGGATCGTCGTGCCGCCCTCCGTCACCAAGAGCGCCTGCAGCGCGCCCGCCGTCGACGTGCCGTAGATCAGCAGGCACGGCGTCTGTCCGTAGGCGTTCACGTTGTTCATCGCCGAGGACGTATAGGTCGACATCTGATAAGCCGAGCCGCTCAGGCTCGCCACCACCGGCGTGGACGTGGTCGCCGCCGCAGCCAGCGCCGAGTAGTTCTGCTGGATCAGCTGCGTGGCCGCCGCCGTCAACTGCGACTGGTAGAGCGCCGCCTGTTGCGCGCGCGTGTCTTCGAGCATCGAGTTGGTCATCACCGCCACGCCCGCCACCATGATCGCCGCCAGCGCCAGCGCCGCCAGCATCTCGATCATCGTGAAGCCGAGCATGCGGCCGCGCAGCGGCGCGGCGCGCCGTGCCTGTGCCTGAACGCGAGCGTGGCGCGCCTCAGTCATAGGCCTGCGCCATCCATACCGGCATGCCGTTCGGAATCGTGTTCGCCAGCGCGGGCGGCAGCGGAACCGACGGATTGCCGGGCGACACGATGTTCGCGCCGAGCGCGACCCCGGCCAGCGCGGAGCCCTGCGCAAGCTGCTCCATGCCGGTGATCGCGACGGTCGCGGAGGCCGCCGTCGCATAGACGACGACGAGACTCCCCGCATAGTTCGTGTTCGGCAGGACATAGTTCTGCCAGACCGGGTTCGCGTTGCTTCCGCCGAGATACGGCGCGAGGTTCGCCGCCGGCACGCTGCCCGCATACGCCGGGTTCGCCAGCGCGAACTGGACGAGGGCCTGCCGGTACAGGCTCATGTTCATCGCGAGCGCCATCGACGACGGGCCTTTCGGCACCGGCGTCGATTCGGCGTCGAACATCGCGTAGGCGCCGGCGATCATGCTCAAGGCAGCGACGACCCAGATCAGGTACATGGACGTTTGCGCGGTTGCGTGCGGGCGATCATCGGCACGCCGCGGCGCTCAGCTCGACGTCCACGTGATGTTCACGGCACCCGTGCCGCAGTCGGTTTGCGCCGTGGAGGGGTCGATCGGCAACGTGGTGATCGTCGCAGTGCCGACCTTGATCGAAGACCAGCTTCCGCCCGTCGTGACCGCGTTGATGCACACTGCCGGCGGCACATTCTGATATTCAATCGAGAAATTGGTGGCCGTCCCCGTCACGGTGACACTTCCACCCCAGGTGTCGGTCGCCGTTCCGGTAGACGCCACCGGAACGGTGGCCGGGAACACGCCCGCCGCCTGCAGGACCGAATTGCTCACGTTCGCATACCCCGCCGTCTGCCCCATGTACAGCTTCTTCACGCCGGCCTGGATGGCGTTGACCTGTTCCGACAGCTCGTTGGTGCCCGCGGCGTTGAACGCGCCGTTCAGCAGCGCCACCGCGCCGATCACGACGATCGCCGCGATCCCCAGATAGGCGATCGCCTCGAGCAGCGATGCGCCGCGCTGTGCGCCCCGCGAACGGCGCGAAATCGGTTTGGAACGAATCGAAGCCCTGGTATTGATGTTTTGCATGCTGCACTCCTTCCTTTCGAAAATCGGCACGCCGACAAGGCCTGCCATCCGATTGAACAATTCCCCGCTTGCATCCACTTCGATGCCACTCTATTGAAGGCTCAGTGCAAGCTCCGAGCCAAAGACGCAATTTCCTGCTGAATTCCGAAGAAGCCGCTGATGAGCCACGACAGCACGAGCGCCAGCCCGACGATCGCCGCGCCGTTGATGACGCGCATCTGCGCCTCGATGGTCTCGACGCCTTCGCTGATCCACTCGCTCGCGATCGAATGCAACGCTTCGGCGAATCCTTTGTATTCCGCGTACACGCACAGGTCGTCGACGATCTCCGCGGACGGGAACCGGTAGCCCGTGTTCTTCATGGCCTCGCCGACGTTCAACCCCGACTTCACGCCGAACAGCATGTCGTCGATCCGCTGCCGCAGCCACGGCCGCGCATCGGTCGCGAGCCGCGTGAGCGATTTTTCGACGGTGAAGCCGGCCGCCTGCAGCGACGAAAACGCGACGAGAAAACCGCAGCCGACGATCAAGCGATAGATGGAATACGGCGGGTAGCGGTCGAACACGTTGCGCGCCTTGCCGGACCAGCGCGGCATCGAATAGACCAGCAGCGCGAGGAGCAGCGCGAAGGCGAAGACCCAATAGAGCATCCCGCCCTGCACGAAGAGCGACAGTTCGTAGAGCGAGCGCGCGACGCCGTGCCAGCGCTGCGGGTCGACGATGCTCGCAAACCGCGGAATCACGAGCTTGCCGAACAGGTACACGTAGCCGATGGTCATCGCGAGAATCACCACGGGATACGTGAGGCCGCCGACGATCGCCCCGCGGATGCGGCGGCTGTACTGGACGACGACGCACACATTGACGAGCGACGCCTCGAGGCGCCCCGACTGCTCGCCCGCCATGACGATCATCTGCTCCGAGTGCGGGACCCACCAGGACATCGCTTCGGCCAGCATGCCGCCGTTCTGCACGACGCGGCGCCAATCCGCGAGCGCCAGCGCGAGCGGCTCGTTCGGCTTGCGGCCCTCATGCGACGCGCGCATCTCGAGCTCCTCGAGAATCTTGAGCAGCGGCAGCCCGTTCGCGAGCATCTTCGCGATCTTGCGATAGAGGCGCAGACGGGCGGAACCCGTCAGCTGCAGGCGCGCCCAGCGGCGATTGAGCTCAAGTGCCATAGCCGTTTTCGAGCGAGAGCGAACGCAAGCCGTTGCCTTGCGTAAACGGTCCGACCACGCGCTCCGCCATGCGCGGATCGACGAGGCCCGCGGCCACCTTCTCGAGCGCGTGCTGCGCGACGGTCTTCCCGCCGAGCTGGGTGAGCCAGTACTGATGCGCGTCGGCCTTGCGTCCCGCGCGCAGCAGCTCGCAGAACTCGGCGTCCGTGTGGATCACCTCGGCCACCACCGTGCGCCCGACCGTGCCGTTCTTGCAGTGCGGGCAACCGGGCCCCGCGATGCGGACCTGCTCGAAGCTCGGGCCGACCGCCCGCTTCACGCGCGCGACGAGCCCCATGTCGAGCTGTCCCAGCGCCTGCGCGAACGGACGCGAGCAATGCGGGCACAGCAGCTTCACGAGGCGCTGGCTGATGAGGCCGGTCACGAGCGACTCGTCGGTCACCATCGCGATCGGCAAGCCGAGATCGACGAGGCGATCGATGATCGCGAGCGCGCCGTTCGCATGCACGGTCGTCCAGACCTGGTGGCCCGTCATCGCCGCGCGCAGCGCGCTTTGCGCGGACGCGCGGTCGCGCATCTCGCCGATCATGATCGTGTCGGGATCGAGCCGCATCGCGTTGGAGATCGCGGCCGCGAACGCGAGCGAGCGCGCCTCCTCGGTCGTCGCATTGACCACGGGTGTCTGGATCGCCCCCTCGATCGGGTACTCGACCGGGTCCTCCACCGTGATGACGTGGATCGAGCCCGCCATCTCGCGCAGCTGCTTCGTGAGCGTGCGCTGCAGCGTCGTCGACTTGCCCGAGCCCGTGGGGCCGCTGATGATGTTCATGCCGTGCGGCTGCTGCGTGAGCAGGTCGAACGCGGCGGCCTGGGCCGTCGTGAAGCCGAGCTCGGTCAGCTCCGTCGATTCGCCCGCGTCGTTGTACAGCAGTCGCAGCACCATCACGCTGCCGACGCTCGTCGGCGCCGTCGCGATCCGCACGCCGAAGAGCCCGTCGGGCAGCTTGTCGCGATCGCCGATGGCCGCGTCCTGCCGCTCGTTCGGCTTGTAGGTGTTGTCCGATACGCTCGACATCGCGGCGTAGAGCGTCGCGAGCAGCCGCTCGCCGTACTCGCGCGTCTGCTCCGAGACGCGCACGAGCTCGTTGTGGATGCGGAACAGGATATCCGTGCTGAAGCGATTGACGCGGATATGGATGTCCGACGCGCGTTCGTCGCAGGCGCGCGAGATCAGGTTCTTCGCCACCACCTGCATCTGCGTGTGGTCGATGCGCTCGGCGCTGCCGTCGCGGCGCTGGCCCTGGTAGGCGCGCCGGACCGCATCGAGGCTCACGAGCCGCGTCGCGTAGCGGCAGTTCAGGCGCTCGAGCCGCGCGCAATACGAGAGCACGAACGGATTCATCTCGTGCCCTTCGGCGACGAGCAGCGTGCCGTCGTCGAGCAGGCAGAGGAACTTGCGCTCCTCGACGCTCGCCGCGTATTCGCCGCTATCCGACAACGGCCGCGCCGTCGCGGAAACGGAGGCCGGCGGAGCTGGCGGCACCGGCGCGGGAGCGTTCGCGGGCGCCGCGCTCGGCGCCGGCTCGCGCGGCGCGGCGGCGGCCGTGGTGGGAGCGAGAACCGGCGCCGCCGAGGCGTCGGCCGCGAGCGGCTTCACCGCGCGGGTCAGGATCAGCGGCGTCACGCCTTTGGGAGGCTCGCCGGAAGGTACGAAGGGGCTCGCCATGATGATTACCTCGACGGCATGGGCAAGGTGGGGATCGGCGGCACGCCGCCCGGCCCGGCGTTGTTCGCCGCGAGGCTGCGCGCGCCCCCGTGCGCAGGCATCGAGACGGTGAGCGTCGTGCGGCGGCCATCCTGCCCCGCGAGCACCACGGCGCCCGAGCGGATCTGCACGACGCGCATGCCGTCCGGCAGCGTGTCGCCGGCCCGCACGTCGAACTCCGAGCCGTCGCTCGACGCAAGCGTCGCGCTCATCGCCTTGCCGAGGCTTTGCGTCGCGAGCAGCGACACCTCGCCATATGTCACGGGGTTGCCCATCCGGTGCAGCGTCTGCTCGCGCTCGGCCACCTGCGCCTGCGCGTCGAGCTTCTTGAGCTGGGCCTTGAGCAGCAGCGTGTCTTCCTGCAGCCGCATCAGTTCGTTCGCGGCCTGCATGGCGGCGGCCGTCGGCTGGACGGATACGCGCGTCCCGGCGTCGGCCGCCGGCGCGCTGGCTTCAGCAAGCGCCGCCGCCGGGCAGGAGAACGCACACGCCAGCGCCAATATGGTCAATGCATCATTTCTCATAGAGCACTCCGTCGAGGGTCCATTGCCCGGACTTGTAGGAAAGCGTCTCGATGCGCACACCAGGCTCGTCGAGATACTTGATCAAGCTGTCGGGCCGCACTTCGCCGAGCTGCGCCGACATGCGCCACACCTGCCAGGCGGGCCCCGCCGCGCCCGTTCCCGGATGCAGCTGGTCCAGCGTCTGCGCCGCGAGACTCTTCTGCTGCGCGCTGGGCGCCTGCAGCGCGAACGTGAGGCCGATGCCGAGCAACTGGAACGAGGACAACATGCGCAGCCGCACGCCGTGGATCCCGTCGATCACTTCGTCGCCACCCGGGCGCAACGACATCGGCTCGACGTACGTCGCGTGCTCGCCGTTGCTGTCGATGGTGGCGTGCGGCTCGGCCGCCATCACCATCGCCACGTTCGATCCGCCGCGCGACCAGCTGTAGCTGACGTTCGTCGCCCTGCACACATATTCGTCGAGCTCCCAGCCCCCCGGCGCGATGTTCGCGAAGCGATCGACGCACGAGCGAACGAAGTCGCCCGGCGACGGCTCGCTCGCCCACGGGTGCGAGGGCTCGGGCGGCGCGCTCGGCTTCGGCGGATGCAGCCGCAGTTGCTGGCGCACGCGCTCGAACGCCGCCAGGCGTTCCTGCTCGAGCTTGTGACGGCGATAGGCTATCGCCCCTCCCACCGCCACCCCGAGCACGATAACCGCCAAGGCGGCCGCGGCGACCATGCGCCACGGCACACGCCGCGTCACGCGCCCGAGATTCAGCCAGCGCGGCAGAAGCAGCTTGCCGCCGCGGCGCGGCAGCAGCTCCTCGATGCTCCGCGCGTAGAAATTGTGAAACCCCTGCACCTCGAGCTGCGAATCGCCGATCACGACGTTCCAGCCGCCGAGGCTGTAATCGCTATGCAGGCGCTCGAACACCTCCTCGCTCGCGCCCACCCAGTCGCCATTCGGCAGGAACGCGCCGTCGCGCACCGCGAAATACGCCCAGCGCCCGTCCGGCAGATGGAACGCGCCGAGCCAGTTCGGCGCGGGCTGCTGGCGGCCGTCGTAGAACGCGCCTTCGGTCGCGATCACCTTCGACACCAGCGCGCCGAGCGACGGCACGCCGAGCTGCGCGCCCTCGCGCGTGCTCGCGAACCCCGCGCCCGCGAAGCTGCGGTCGATGCGCAGCACCATCGCGTCGAAATTCAGACGCGCGGCGAGCTCCACCGCCTCGGCGCGCAACGCGTGCCGGCGCGACAGCGATTGCCAGAACAGGCCGCAAATGAAGCGCTGACGGCCGATCTGGATGACTTGCGTCGCCATGACCGATCTCCTGCCTATGCTCGCTTCAAGCGCCATTCGTCGTGATCGGCGACAGCAGGATGACGATCACCTCGCGCGAGTGGTCGGCATTGAAGCCGCCGCCCAGCGCGTAATTTCCGGGCGTGCCGATGCCCTGCCGGTTGCCTTGGTCGTTGACGCCTTCGTAGCCGCTGATGACGAGCGTCTGCCCCGACTTCACCGCGATGCGCTGCAGGAAGTTGCGCGTATCGACCGTCGGCAGCTGGATCGTCTGCCCGCCGCTCGTGAAGTTCTGCAGATTGGCGAGCGACGAGATGTTCGAATAGAACTGCATCATCACCGTGCCGTCGTTGAGAATGTGCGGCAGCACCGTCAGGTTGAAACCGGTCGTGACGGTGCCCGCCGTCAGCGACGTCTGGGTGCCGACGTTGAGCGTGGCCGTCGTCGAAACCTGCGCCACATAGCCTTGCTGCTCAGCCACCTGCACCGGCACGGGCTGATCGTTCAAGGTCGTGATCGAGGCGGAGGTCTTGCGGCGCACGGTGCCCTGCACCGAGAGCGCCTTGATGACCGCGTTCGTCGTGTTCGCGCGGCTCGACGGGCTGATGACCGTCGCCGACAGCGAGTTGTTGTTCTGGATCAGGCTCGAGAACGCGGTCGTGATGCCGAACTGCGTGCCGAGCGCCTGGTACACGGCGTTCCAGTTGATGCCGTAGCTGTCGTCTGCAGAAAGCGTGACGGACAGCACCGTGACGTTGATCAGCACCTGCCGCGACAGCACGCTGTTCTGCTGCTCCATGAACTCGCCGACATGCTCGAGCACGTCGGGCGTGTCCGTCACCGAAATCGATCCGGTCGCGGGCGAGGTCACGACGGAGCCGGCCGGCGACAGCATCGACTTGATGGCGCTCTGCAAGCCGCTATAGACCGAAAGCTGGGCGTTCATCGTGATGTTGGCGGTGTTGTCCGACGAGACCGCCGGCGACGAGTTCGATCCCGAGCCGCCGGCGCCTCCGCCTCCTCCTCCGGTCGCGCCGCCGCCGCTCCCGCCCGAGATGCCGCCAGTGTTGCTCGCGCCGCTCACGACGTTGGTGTCGAGCTTCGAATCGCCGGGAATCGCGACGACCTGGAACACGCGGGTGGCCGTGTAGTAGAAGACGATCGAGCCGTCCTCGTACTTCCAGTAGACGCCGAAGCGCGCGGCGGCCGTGTCGAGCAGGCCGCGCAGCGTGCCGCTCGGATAGACGATGTGAACGGGCGCCGGCGACGCGGCGGCGAGCATCGCCTGCCCCGCGGCCGCGAGCTGCGGCGACGGGCCTTGCAGGAGCCCCGCGGGCAACGGCGGCATGAGCCCGGCGGAACCCGCGGCCGGCGCGGCGCCAGACTGCCCGGCGCGCGAGGCGGCCTCCTCGGTGCCCGGCGCAACTTTCGCCGGCACCCGCACGAGACGCGAAATGCGGTCGGCGAACACCCTCAGCGAATCGACGGTGCCGTCGAAGCTGGCCGGTTCGTCGAACAGCTTGGGCTGCACGGATTTCGATGCGAGCTTGAGCGTCTTGCCCGACAGCCAGAGCTCGTCCTTGACGATCACGCCGTCGGTGTCGACTTCGCGGTTATTGCCTGCCGCGGTCTTGCCGAGCGCCTTGTCCGCGCGCGCGGCGTCTTCCTGCGTGCCGCGCTCGATCTTGTCCAGCAGCCCGGTGCAACCCGCCAGCAGCGACAGGCACGCCGTGAGGGCAACGATATGGCGACCCAGCCTGCTCATGAGCTTGCTCCCTTCGCTACGACTCGCAAGACACGGTTGCGCCCGTACATGACCACCTGGATCGGCACCTGCGAGTTCGCGAGCGCATCGACAACCTGCCGCAGCGCTTCCGCCAGCGTGCCGTGAATCGTGGCCGTGGCATCGACCGCGAAATCGGTCGGCACGTCCCAGATGAATTGCCATCCCGCCTCGCCCGCCCAGCGCGCGAGCGCATTGCGCACCGAGCCGTCCGCGGTGCGCATCTGCCACTCCATCCGCTCGGGCGGCGCAGCGGGTGCGGCGGGCGCGGCGGGCGCGGCGGCGGACGATGCCGCAGGGTCCGCCGACGGCGCCGGCGTGATCGCGAGCATCGTGGTCGCTTGCGCTGCCGGCGCGGACGGCGCTGCCGGCGTCGAAGCCGGTGCGGGTCCTGCCGCGAGAAGCGGCGGCGCGGCCGCGCGCCCCGTGCCTGCGGCAGCAGGAATCGTGGAGGCGCTTGCCGCCCCAGCGGACGTCTTCACGGGCGCCGCCGCGTTGGCCAGCACGGGAGCAGCAGCCGGCGCATGTTCGGCGGCGCGGACGAGGCGCGCATTCGCCGTCACGGTGACGATGTGCAAATCGGTATCGACGTGCGCCTGCAGCGACGGATTGGCCGCGAGGATTTCATTCAGCGCGTGAACGGCCGAGCCGGGATGCCAGCTGACCGGCGTATCGGCCCACGAGCCCGCGTTCGGGACCATGACGCTGTAGCTTGCGGGCACGACCTGCTCGATCGCCCGCAGCAACGGCACATCGTGCCCGCCCTTGCGCACGGCTTCGCCAAAGCGCTCGCCGCCGTCGACGACCACCTGCTCGTCGGCAGCACGCGCCGCCCCGCAAAGGCACAACGAAACGCATAACGACACCGCGGCCATCAAGCCTGCCGCTACACGTTTGCGCCGCTCATCGCCCGGGTGTCCTTGGTATTCCCCACTGATTGATGACACTACGCTTTCCACTCAAAAGAGCATCGCGCCGACGACCGGCAACAGCAACCCCAATTCCAATTGTTTCGCTCCGCCGGCACCGGCGCGCGCGAAGCAAATGAGTAAGCAATACGCCAACTAGTTTGAAGAGTTCTGTAATACAGGGCAAAACTACCGTTCGCCTACCTGTGTTTACGGCAAATGAGACCCCATCTTTAATGCAAAAAAAATCTCATTTAAATGACGTTCGAATGCTTCTTTTGAACCACCGAGAACAATAAATTATTCCATCGGGAATATCCCGGATCCCGCGTCCCGATCCGGCTCCTCGTGGTGGGGCAGCAGTGTTACACACCTCCGCCGAACCCCGTCAATTGATTTTTTCTATTAGCCCAATTGATGTTTCCCCTGATTCATCATATTTATTTAATTTTATTGGCCATCAAATGTGCTAAGCGGTACATCAAAAGATATGCCGCATCCGGCCCTTCACACGTCGAGCGAGGAAGAACGTAACGAATCATCACAAACCCGAGCCGAAATCCGGCTGCGATGAAAACATGCACTCACTGCTTCACGAATCGCGTCAACCCGCTAACGCACAATTCACTGAGTCAGGAGCACAGCATGTTCTCGACGATCTACTTCGCAGCATCCTCGGCCCTCGCATCCGACGACATCCCGTTCGACGTCGCCGCCAAGATCTTCAAAGGCCAGTTCATCGAAGCGTCGCATTGCGCCGCGCAACTCGCCGACATCGACGCCGGCCACACGCCCGGCTACGCGCACCTGCAGATCTACGGCGACCTCGAACTGATGCTCGGCCGCCACGAGGAAGCGGAAGAAACGTATCGTCGTGCGCAAAAGGCCATTCGCCAGCAGCGTGACGAGCTGCGCATCGCGTCGTGCCGCAATACCGGCTGGCAAGCATTCTTCCGCAATCAGTTCAACGTCGCGCTGAGCTGCTTCAAGCGCATCGGCGAAGAGAAGGCCGCCACGCCGCGCCAGCGCCTCGACAGCCTCGTCGGCGCGACGCTCGTCTCGTTCCATCTCGGCTGCGTGCGCGCCGCCTGCAATCGTCTCTCCGAGCTGGCCGCACTGGCCGCCTCCCACGACGATCGCCGCTGGACCTACCTCGTCGAAGCGCTGCGCCGCGATCTCTTCGCTCAGCACGAACTGCACGGCTCGGAGCGGCTCGCCGATCACATCTACTGGCGCTCGGTGATCGCCGAGTTCGATCAAGGCGAAGCGCCGGTGCGCGGCA
>NZ_SWJE01000011.1 GCF_005144415.1 Trinickia terrae
ACTCCACGCCGATGATAGTGCGGATTCCCGTGTGAAAGTAGGTAATCGTCAGGCTCCTCTCATAACCACAACCCCACCCCATAAAGGTGGGGTTGTGGCCGTTTACAACCCACACAAAAACGCTTCTATCCCCCTGGCCCCTTGGGCGAGTTGAGGCTAGCCGCTTGTTCACTTTCGAATAAACGTGCCCCTGGGCGCCTGAATCCCTAGTTTCATCCTCGTCGGATAAGTCTAATGATGAACAAGAGGATCACCGCGCCGATCACTGCGGTGATGATAGAAGCGATCATGCCGCCTCCAAGCGAGATACCGAGTACGTGCGACAACCAGCCGCCAATGAATGCGCCGACAATACCGACGATGATGTCGACGATCAATCCGAAGCCGCCGCCTTTGACCAATACGCCGGCTAGCCAGCCAGCGATTGCGCCGATGATGAGCCATGCGATGAGGCCGTGTTGCATAGTGGAGACTCCGTCGTTAAGGTTAAAAATAAATGTCGTAACTCGACGTTGGCGAGCTTAAATTGCCTACATAGGCGAGTCCATAGTTAGGATGCACAATTAACTTTATTTAAAGATCCAACTAGGAGATGGAGCGGTGCGGATATAGCGCATCGTGTTTGATTGAGCCGATTCTCGACGGGAAGTCAGTTGCGGCGACCGCGGAACGAGCTTGCAGCAATTCGATGGACGCACAGTGCACAGTCACTGAGTTCATTTCGTTCTCTGTGTCGGGCTGCATAGTGGGGCAAGGAGCGACGGCGGGGCAGGCGTGGAATTGTATAGACGTCTGGCTTTGCACATCGCTTACGCTTGTTATAGGTGACGGTACATTCATCTGCAAGCGTGAAGCATTATGGCACGTCGCCGGACGCCCATTGTCGGCATTTTGAAGGCTTCGCGGCGACCAGCTTCGCTGTGTACCTGTTATTCAGGGGTAGGCTCCACTTCCCGGGCGGTCCAGCTCACGCTTGACACGCCTTTTTCCATGCTGATTCGGCTCGCCATCAGCTCGAGCTTCGACTGATCCTTTGGATGCATTTTGAGGATTGCTGTCACCAGGATGCGTCCTGCGGCGTCGGGTACATCTTCGCTAGTAAGGCTCTGAAACGACAGTGGAGCCGAATACATCGAGTTCGATAGCGCTGTGCGAATGTGGATTTCATCTTCTTCCCGGCAGATGACGGATAAAACGTATTCGCGAATCAGATCCGCGTTTGAAACAGGAGTTGCATTGATCGCTTTGCTGACTTCGCGCAGCACGGTATTCGTCAGCAGCACGATGCCGGTTCCCGCGAGCGCGGGACCGTAGTGGCCGGCGCCGCAAAGCACGCCGACGGCCGCGGAGCACCACAGCGTGGCGGCGGTGTTGATCCCCTGGATGGATCCTTTTTCGCGCATGATCACGCCGCCGCCGAGAAAGCCGACACCAGAGACGACGTACGCTGCAATCTGGGTGACGCCCGCGACGCCGTTGCCGGTAAGGACGCCGAGCGTCACGAACAGGCAGGCGCCGCTCGCGACCAGCGTGATGGTACGCAGACCGGCCGTGCGTTGGCGCATCTGGCGTTCGATACCGATTGCGACTCCGCATGCGAATGCGGCGAGCAATCGGAGGGCGAATTCAAGCGTCATTGGATAAGCGTTTTAATGATTTAGTTGAGTTATCGAATTGGCCGTGAGCTTCAGCATTCACACGAAACTAGATCGATACGAGGCTGACGTCTTAGCATGGCATGCTTCGATGAACCTGTTTATGTCGAATGGCAATTTCGTACTCGGACGTGTGCACGCTGCAAAACGCGTGTCGCGTCGTGACGATTCCGGTCGACGGCTAATGTAGCGCTCGATAAGCCTACACGCGAACACGGGCGCGATAGTGCTATCGATAACAAAAGTGCACGGGGGTACTGCGAATTGCGACGCGCACCGCTCGCCTGTTGGCAAGACGGCGGCAGGGAAGGCTGGCGCGAGTCTCGCCGTTCAGGCGATGAGATGAAGTATGGATCGACTACTGCTGTCCAAGGCCGTGGCCCCCAAATTGAAATTAGCCGGATTTTAGGCAATTGCTGCTGCGAGAGTCAACTCGAAATCGCTGCGCTGGGCAGAACTCAGACCGGTTCGACGCAGCATGTCCGCGGAGATGTGCTGCGAGTGCGTGATAGCGTCAGCAAGTTTCTCGTCGTCAAGCCGCGGCAACTGCCACGAGCCTCAGTCGCGTGATTTCCGACGGCGCTCCAAGACGTTTGGGCGGTCCCCAGTAGCCAGTCCCACGACTCGTATAAACCCACAGGTTGTTGAGGCGTGCGAGTCCCGCCGTAAATGGCTGCTGTAGCCGCACGAAGAAATTCCATGGCACGAATTGTCCGCCGTGCGTATGCCCTGAAAGCTGAAGCGTGAACCCTGCGTCCGCTGCAGCAGGTGCGCTGCGCGGCTGATGCGCAAGCAGCACTCGCACGCGCACGTCGCCTGGCGCGCCGGCGAGCGCTGCGGCAGGGTCGCTCTGATGCGTAGGGTCGAAGCGTCCCGCCGTATAGTCTGTCACGCCCGCGATCACGACGCGTGCGCCATCGTGCTCGAGCACGACGTGCTCGTTCAGCAACACACGCAAGCCAAGGCGCTGGAATTCGGCAATCCATTGATCGGCGCCGGAATAGTATTCGTGATTGCCTGTCACCAGATACGCGCCGTATCGAGCGGTGAGGTGGCCGAGCGGCCGGGTGTGGGCCGAAAGCTGCGCGACGCTGCCGTCGACGACGTCGCCCGTCACCGCGATCAGGTCGGGCTTGAGCCGGTTGACTGCGTCGACAATCGCGTCGACATAGTGCTGTTTGATCGTCGGGCCCACGTGGATGTCGCTGATCTGGACGATTGTGAATCCGTCGAGCGCCGCCGGCAGATGGTCGATCGGTACATCGACAGTGACGACGCGTGCGCGACGGCGAGCGTTGATAAAGCCGATCGCCGTCGACAGTAGAGCGAGGAGAGGGACCGCCGCCGCCGAGTCGATTCGCCAGCGGGCGAGCGGCACGCTATGCGGCCAAAGCGCGTCGACGGTCAGGAGCGAGGCCAGCGCGACATCCCGCAAAAGGGTCAGCACGAGCAGCGACGAGAAGAAGCCCATGGTAAGCAGGCCAATCCAGGCCAGGCGATCGCCGAGCGACTGACGCTCGATCGTGCGTGCGAGCATGCCGAGCGGGATCAGCCCGCACGACAGCAGCAGCCACAGGGCTGCGAACCCTCGTAGCATCGGGCCGGCCGGCAATTCCGGAATCAGCCTTAGGCCGATATAGATGTGGAGCAGAACGCCGATGCCGACGGCACGGACGAAAAAACCTGAGCGACGCATAGGACAAAAAGAAGAGGAAATGGGGGGCACGCGTTCGTGCGGTTGGCCGCGGGTGCTGCCGAGCTATTTTACATACGGAACGCTTTCGCCGTTTGCGCGTGCTTAGGCTGGGGAAGGCGGGCGGAAACTGTTTCCGGCAGTATTGCCGGATTTTTACCGTCGGGGATTCTTCCGCTCTCGGGCTGATCTAAACTATTGATTTCATGGTTCGGTTCCACCGGTGCACCCGCAGGCACGATGGAAGGAGGCGAATGATGAAGATGATCAAGTTTGCGCACCATCCGCATCGCGAGCACCACATTGGCTACGAAGGCAGTCATGTGATGCTGCCGCTGGTAGCGCTGTCACTGATGGCGCTCGCGGTTTACCTTGGCGTGCGCGGCCTCGACGTGCTCGAAATCGCGCGCGATTCCCTTTACTACGTCGTCATGGTTTTCGTCGCGCTCGGCATCGCGGGGCTGTTCGGCGTGGTGGGCGCCTGGATACGATCGGGCGGCGACGAGCGGGGCGAAGGCTTTTGCTTCGTAGGCGCGTTGATCGGGGCAATCGTCTTCTATATCGCGTTGCTGACGTGAGCTGCCGGGTGGCACGTCCGTAAGCTGGTCAAGTTAAGGAAACGGCCCCCTCGCGCGTGCGTTATGGCACGCGCGAGGGGGCCGTTTTTTTGCTTTAGTCAGACGATTTTGGCCGTTTCGTCAAATGTGAAGCGCGGGTTGCGCTCAAAAAGCGTTGACGGATCGCCGTAGCCGAGATTGACGAGGAAATTCGATTTCACCGTGGTACCTGCGAAAAACGCCTCGTCCACTTTTGCTGAATCGAAGCCGGACATTGGGCCAGTGTCGAGCCCAAGCGCCCGTGCAGCCAGGATCAGGTAGCCGCCTTGCAGCGTCGAGTTGCGAAACGCCGTCGCTGAAATGGCCGCATCGTTGCCGGCGAACCAGCTGCGTGCGTCCGTGTGCGGGAAGAGCTTCGGCAATTGCTCATAAAACGCCATGTCCATGCCGACGATCACGGTCACAGGTGCGGCCATCGTTTTGTCGACGTTGCCCGCCGACAATGCGGGACGTAGCTTTTCTTTCGCTTCCGGCGTTTTGACAAACACGAATCGGCCGGGGCTGCAGTTGGCCGACGTGGGGCCGAGCACGACGAGGTCGATCAGTTGCTTGAGGAGCGCGTCGTCGACGGGCTTCGGCAGCCAGCCGTTATGCGTGCGTGCAGTGCGAAAGAGTTGGTCGAGTGCGGTATCGGATAGCGTCATGTTGTGAAGTTCGTGCGGGTATTGAAGCGATGGATGCGGCGCGGTGGCCGTCGGCGTGATGCTGTGAGCGGGCGCCCTTGCATGGGCGGCACGGGCCGTGCCATGCCGCTGATGATAGCTGGCGGGCGCCGCCGCTACGACTTCAGGAGCTTTTTCAGAAGCTCGGCAACGTGGTGACGGGCGGTACGCTCGGCTTGCTCTTCGTCGCGAGCATTGAGTGCGCGCAGAATGGCTTCGTGCTCGTCGCGATTGGCTGCGAGCTCGGCGAAGTCCGTAGCCCGTTTGCCGCACATTGCGCGAGTCTGCGCGTAGAGCGCCATCAGAGATTTTTTGATCGTCGGACTTTGCGCACCATCCAGCAGCCCATGATGGAACAGCAGGTTGGCTACGTCGTAGGCGGCCCGGTTTTGTTCATGGATGGCGGCCGATTGACGCCCAATCGCCTCTGCAAGCACCGCCAGTTCCGTCGCGCTCATTTTGCGCGCGGCCAACCGCGCAGCCATGCCTTCCAACGCTTCACGCGCTTCGAACAGGGCGGTGAGGCGCGCGGGATCGAATGCGATCAAAAAGACGCCTTGGCGTGGCGTGACTTCAACGATTCCTTCAGCTTCGAGTCGCGCCACGGCGGACCAGACGGGCGAGCGGCTGACGCCCAATGCGCCAGCCAACTCCTCGATGCTGATTTTTGCGCCTGGTGCATAACGTTTGCCGTCGAGCAGCAAATCACGAACGGCGATATACGCATCAAGAGCTAGCGTCGAGCGCTTGAGTTTTTGTGGTGCTCCCGTCATCGCGTGGCGTTTCCGTTTGCAGGTGGTCGACGGTATGCGACATGCAGTCCTTTGCCGACCGGAATCAACGTCGCATCAAATTGTGGCAGCGCTTCGACTGCCGCCAGATAATCCGCGATCTCTTGCGGGTGAGATCGCGCGTTGTCAGCGATCAGCAGCACGTCGTCAGCCAGCTTCGGAAGGAGAAGCTCGAGCTGCGCCGGAGCGCTGATTCGGTCCGCGTCGAAAAAGACACAGTCGAATGGGCCATCGAGGGCGGCACACAAGCGAGTCGCGTCGCCTTCGATGACCTGGGCATACTTCTGGGTACCCGCACGGCGCAGGTTTTCACGCGCTTGCGCGGCTTTGGCGGCGTTTTGCTCGATCGTGGTCAGCGGATCGCCACCTGTTTTTTTCAACGCACACGCCAGCCAGATCGCGCTATAGCCGTTTGACGTTCCGATTTCCAATACGCGTTTGCGGCCGCTGGCCGTCACCAAAAGAAACAGCAACTCGGCCGTGGGGCGTTCGAGGTTCAATAGCTTTTGGGTGCGATCTGCCGCCATCGCGTCGTTTTTGGCGCCACGCACTTCCAATTCACGCAGCAAGGTTTCGATTTCAGCGGTCAGCAAGATGGCTCCTCTGAATTCACAATTCGTGTTTCATGATACGTGATAGATGATAGGGCTGGAGAGTTTTTTATGAAAGCGATGGCACAATGACTCCCTTGATAGGAATGCGCCTATGAAATCGATGATTGATGACATTTTTGGCGATATTCCTCAGCCGAATGTCGATTGGTACCCGAGTTGGCTAACACCTGATGAGGCTGCGCTCGACCACGAGCGCGTTATCGCCGAGGTGGAGTGGAAACAGGACACGATGTACACGCCAGCGGGGCTCACGCCATTGCCGCGCTTGACTGCCTGGCAGGGCGATGCCGGCGCAGTCTACGTGTACTCGGGCATCCGGAATACGCCACGCGCATGGACGCCGACAGTGCTGAAGCTGAGGGTTGCCGTCGAAGCGGCGTGTGGTGTCAGGTTCAATAGCGTGCTGTTGAATCGCTACCGAAGCGGCAACGACAGCATGGGGTGGCACGCCGACCGCGAGCCGGAACTGGGTGTGGAGCCGGTGATAGCGTCGGTGAGTCTTGGGGCCGCGCGGAGGTTCGATCTGCGCCATAACAGGACGGGTGCGGTTCAATCCTTTCAGCTGACCGGCGGCAGCCTGCTGGTGATGCGCGGACGCACTCAGGCGGAATGGCGGCACCGCGTGCCGAAGGAGCCGAGCGTTCGCGGCGAGCGCGTCAACTTGACGTTTCGGTTCGTGACGCCGTGCTCGTAGCATCGGGCGTCGCTTGCCGGGGTCAAATCGTGGTCCACCATCCGCGCCTTGCGAACTCGCGGTCGTCGGCGAACGGCGACCTGCCGCGTCAGCGCACAGCCGTGACCGGAACCCGCGAGATCCTTAGGAGGCGATTCAGAACGCTGCGGCTGAAAAAGTTGACGAGAGTGTGAAGCGGATCGGTGCGTGGCGCGGCCAGCAGAATTTCGTCGCAGCCTGTTTGTTCCGCGCATTCCGCGATTGTCGGAACCAGGGGGCCGACCTGGATCATCACCGAGTACTTGACGCCTGCATCCTTGAGAATCTGCTCAGCGCGGCCGAGCGCCGCATGCGCGTATGAGTCTTCCAGGGAGCGTAGCTTGGAGAGGGGGTAGAACGCTTCGAGCCGGGTTGATTCGAGGGGCGGTTGAACGTTGACCAGCACGACCTCGGATGCGCATCGCTCGCTGAACAGAAACGCCGCGTGCCGGACGGCTTGCAGCGAGCGCGCCGAGCGGCTTACCGGCACCAGTATCTTCAGCATGATCGCTTGTCCTTCGCGCCGCCGGTGTTCTTGTTGGCTTTGGGGTTCATCTAAGGAAGTGGTTTTGGTGATGTTTAGAGGCTATCGGATCACGTGTAGGGCTGGCCTAAAGAAAGCGGACAGGGGTGTAAACGTGATGTAAATGTTTCGCTGCTCGGTGGCATTTCAGGTGTTAAAAAATTTTCAAAAAGTTTATGCGCATAAAATATGGCCGGGCGGCCAAGTTTGGACGAGTCTGCGGAACTCAACGCGTGTAGATGGTGTGCCGAGGCGCGTGCGTGTGTCTGCGTGCGCGGGCTATGTCCATGTATATGCATGTAAAATGCAAGATCCGTGGTGTGGCGATACAGAAACACGAGGTGTCTTGCCTGCGGGCAAAGCCGAGCCGCACCCGGCACCTAACCACGCGTGAAATCCGCCGAACGAGAGGAGCGTCATGTCCGAACTGCCTTTGCGGCTGCTATGTCATTGCGGAACGCTGCGTCAGGCCGCGCGCGCGATTACATCGTTGTATGACGCGCAATTGGCAAAACACGGCATCCGCATCACGCAGTACACCATTCTGGCAACGCTGGGGCGTGCTGAAGGTGTGAGCACGTCGCAACTGGCGGATGACCTACTGATGGACCAGACGACCCTGAGTCGCACGCTCGCGACGCTGCGCACCAAAGGCCTTGTCGAGGCGGACGTGGGCGACGACCTTCGCATGCGCTTCTGGTCGCTTACACCGAACGGCTCCGAATTGCTGCGCGCTTGCGAAAGCGATTGGCGAGCCGCGCAGGATGAGCTCTACCGCCGGGCGGGTAAGCGCCATGTCAAAGCGCTGGACGCGCAGATCTATGACCTCGCCAGCAAGCTGATTGAGGATTAGCGGCAGGCGCGACTTGCCTCGTCACTGCCCGCGTAGGGAATTCGGAAAAGGATATTTGCTGTTCCCGAACACAGTCATCCTTGCACGATGATCTACCCTGGGTCTAATATATGCATACGCATTAAGTGCATATGCATAGAAAATGGCGACGAAACAAGCCTCGTGCCTTGACGCATTTTTCATCTCTCACTGGAGTTCAAGATGTCGAACGATCCGATTGTGATTCTCTCCGCAGCCCGTACGCCAGTCGGGCGTTACCAAGGCGGCCTTGCTTCCAAGTCGGCCACGGAACTAGGGGCAGTGGCAATTCGTGCAGCGGTTGCGCGTGCAGCAATTGATCCCGAGACGGTTGACGAAGCGTATATCGGTTGCGTACTGACTGCCGGGCTGGGGCAGGCGCCGGCCCGGCAGGCCGTGCTCGGCGCAGGCTTGCCGCAATCTGTCTCGTCGGTCACCGTCAACAAGGTGTGCGGCTCGGGCATGCAAGCGATCCGCTATGCCTACGATGCGCTGGCAAACGGCAGCGCTGACATGGTCGTGGCGGGCGGAATGGAGAGCATGTCCAACGCTCCGTATCTCGCGATGAAAGCGCGTGGCGGATATCGCGTCGGGCACGCGACGTTCTTCGACCATATGGCTCTGGACGGACTCGAGGATGCTTACGATCGAGGTCGTGCAATGGGCGAATTCGGCGAGCAATGTGCATCGCATTATGAGTTCTCGCGCGCCGCGCAGGATACCTACGCGACGGAATCGTTGCTCTGGGCGCGCGAGGCGCAGGCGGAAGGCCGTTTTGCGTGGGAGTTCGCGCCGGTCGAAGTGCAAACGAAGACGGGCACTGTGCGCGTCGATGCCGACGAACAACCGCAAGCCGTCGATCCCGCGAAGATCCCGAAACTGAAGCCGGCGTTTCGTGCGGACGGCACGATTACGCCGGCTAATTCGAGTCCGTTGTCGGATGGCGCCGCTGCGCTCGTGCTGACGCGCATGTCGGTGGCGGAGCGGCTTGGCAAGGCGCCGCTTGCCGTGATTTCTGCGCACACCGCGCATTCACAGGCCCCGGAGTGGTTCACGACCGCGCCGGTTGGCGCGTTGCGCAAGCTGTATGAGCGCACTGGCTGGCGCGCTCAGGATGTCGACTACTTTGAAATCAACGAGGCGTTCGCCGTGGTGCCGATGGCCGTCATGCACGAATACGATATCCCACGCAATCGCGTGAACGTGCACGGCGGTGCGTGCGCGATCGGGCATCCGATCGGCGCATCGGGGGCGCGTGTCGTCGTGACCTTGCTCGGCGTGTTGCGCGAACGTGCCGCGAGGCGCGGTATTGCGACGCTATGCATCGGCGGGGGAGAGGCAACTGCACTAGCCGTCGAGATGCTTTGACAGGGCTAAGCAGTATGAGCAAGCAGGCAAAAAAAAAATGGCCCGCCGACATGGAAGCCGGGCGGGCCTAGGAGGGTTGGCCTCGAGATAGCCAGGACCGAATATACGCGGTGATCCGCCTGTGCAGTGCATCCGGTAATGGACCGTAAGCGCTTTCCCGCGTTTGGCGCGATGCAGTTCAATGCCGCGCGTCAATCTCGCGCGCGTTCGATAGGCAAGACGATCCGTACGTGCAATCCGCCATCGTCGGCGTTCGATACGTCGCAGCGTCCGCCGTGGTCGTGTGCGAGCCGGGCAACGATCGCAAGCCCGAGGCCGCAATGGCCTTCGCCGCCGCGCGCCGAATCGAGCCGCACGAACGGTTTCATCGCCAGTGCGACTTTGTCTTCCGCGATGCCGTCGCCGTGGTCGCGCACGGAGATGATCCAGTCGCTGTCTGTTCGCGACGTCGAAATCTGGACCGGTGGCATTCCATGCTCGAGGGCGTTGTCGACGAGGTTCGTGACGAGCCGGTCGATCAGTGTGCGTGGTAGCAGGAAGGCCGGGCCGGCCGTGAGCGAGAGCTCGAACAGAGGTGCGTCCTCTGCATCCTCGCCGGAGACGGGGAATTGCTCGCGCAAGAATTCGTCGACAGGGATGGGCGGACCCGAGTCGCTCGTTTGGCCGGCAAACTCGAGAAACTGCTGGACGATATGCGTCAGCGAATCTATGTCGCGGATGAAGTCCCCGCGTTCCTGCTCCGCGACGGAGACGCTCGCTCGCAGCTTGAGCCGTGTCAGCGGCGCTTTCAGGTCGTGAGCGACGCCGGCAAGCATGATCGCCTTGTCGGCGTCGGCTTCGTTCAGGCGCCGCATCATGTCGTTGAACGAGTGGATCAGGTCGCGCAATTCCCGCGGACCGCGTTCACCGACTTCCCGGGGGCGTGAGCCATCGCCGAACGCGCGTGCCGCATCGGCGACGCGTGAGAGCGGACGCTGCATTTGCCAGGCCGCGAGCAGCGACAGCAGCAGCGCGGCAAGCAGCATCGAGAGCGCTTCGATCACGAAGTTCGGGCGTGGAGGAATGTCCACCGGCGACACGATCCAGGTCGACTTGCCGGGGAAACGCACCCAAAGGCGCGGCGGACGGGCGTCGTCGACGGCGATTTGCGTGCCGGTCGGCAGGCGGGCGCGCAGATGCTGGACCAGCTCGACGTAGGGAGCGCCTGTTGGTTCGCGCAACTGAACGGTGCCGGGCATGTTCCAGGTGGGCACGAGGTGCACGTGCAACGCGGGTGCAAGCGTGACATTGCTGGATTCTTCGCCGTTTGCGGCCTGAAGCACGAGCAGCAATCCGCGCGCGAAACCATCCACCTCGTGACGTGGCGGTTGTGTGGTTAGCAATGCAAACCATCCCGCTTGCACCGCGAACAGCACTGCCGTTGAGAGCAACGCCATTCTGCCGAATAGCGTGTTCAACGGGTTCCTCATGCGCTAGACACGGCCTCGGCGAGCGAAGGGGACGGGTTGGCGTCCGGCACGAACACGTAGCCCTTGCCGCGCACCGTCTGCACGTAGCAAGGATTCGACGGGTCATCCTCGATGATGCGGCGCAGGCGCCAGATGGGCACGTCGAGGCTGCGGTCGCGGAACGCAAGCTCGTCGTGGTGCACGAGGTCGTGTATCAGCACGCGCGACAGCACTTTATACGGGTGATTGACGAAGATCTTCAGAAGCGCGAATTCGCTGTCGCGCAACGGGAGCCGGCTGCCGTCGCGCAACAGTGCGCGCGTGGTGAAGTCGAGCTCGAACGGGCCGAAGCGATATCGGTCGCGTGCTTCCGGCGCACTGGTCGAAGCCGGGCCGCGGCGGCGCAGCACCGTATGGATGCGCGCCAGGAGCTCGCGTGGATCGAACGGCTTCGTGATGTAGTCATCGGCGCCTAGTTCGAGACCGACGATCCGATCGGCGACCGACCCTCGCGCGGTGACGAAGATCACCGGGATGTCGTCGCCGGCCGCGCGCAGCGAGGCGAGCGCGCGCAAGCCGTCGGTGTTCGGCATCATGATGTCGAGGACGACAACCGAGGGCCGCTCGCGCTCGAGGCGCCGGCGCAAGTTGCTGCCGTCATGCAATACGGACACTTCGAGACCGTTTTCTTTGAGGAACCGGCAAAGGAGATCGCGCACGACCGGATCGTCGTCGACGATAAGGACCTGTGTATTCATGCGCCGGATTGTAGATCGGCGGGAGTGGCCGGCGCGGAGTTGTTTTCTTTCCGATCCTTACGCTACCGGCAAATCCGGGGTGATTCTCGGACAACCTGGAGAAAAAAGGCCCGCAATCAAGCGGGCCCAAAAGCGCACACGTGGGCGGTCCTCTGCCTCACGATTCAAGTCTATCGACAGTCGGGCAAGGCGACTGTCAAGCATTGTCAAGCGGTGTGTAACGAAAGGCGGGTGCCGTTAGCGCAGGGCATATAAGGAGGGTGAAAACCAGTGGACGGCCGAGTCGGCGGAGGTTGGCGCCGGACTGGCCGTGTTCCTGAAGCTCGAGCGTTTGTGGCTGCGAGCGGTGCGACTCGCGATGTTCGTTCGTTGCGCTTTAGCGCCGGAACACGCTATTTTCTGCGGAGACAGATTGGCGATCAACGGCTTGCAGCCGCCAGAATCCATCCATGGCTACGTGCTTGTCGAGACTGGACCAGGCTGCGGCGCCGTGCGCGGTGGATACCCGCTGATGGCGATCGACATGCAGTCCGCGCAACGTGCACAGGGGCACTTCCTCGCTCGGGGCGCACAGTGTGGTGACACCGTTTTCGTCGCGCATTTCGCCCCAAGGCGGAAGATCGATCCCATCGTGTGATTCCCTCGACCAAACTCGCTCGTCCGTATCGAGCCACAGCACGGCGTAATCGTGATTGACGGTGGGATCGGAACCGTTAATCAGGATGGTCAGACGCATTTCAGGTCCTCCATGAATATCCGCGGGGCGAGACTTAACAGTCTAGACCTCGGACTCGTGAATTCAAGTTCACAGAATTCCGGCTTCCTGATGCGCCGCGACGCGTGGTAGGGCGGACGGTATCGATTCGCGAAGCACGGATCGATATGAGGAATGCTGTTCAATAAAGCATGCTCGGCAGCCGCTCGGCCGAATCCTTGTCGTAGGCTTCGGCGTCGAATTCACGGTTGCAAAGGCGCTTGTGCATCTGTCCCGCGCTAGGCAGCGTCGAGCGCTCGACTTGCCGCTCGGGCTTCCAGAGATGCGAGCGTGCGATGGCCTTCGAGCAATGAAAATACGCCGTGTCGATATGGACGATGATCGCCGTGCGCGGCAGCTTGCCATCCACTGCGAACGATTCGAGCAGCGCCGCATCGTCGGTGACCGTCGCTCGGCCGTTGACGCGCAGCGTCTCGCCGACGCCCGGCACCATGAACAGCACCGATACGCGTCCGTCGGCGACGATATTGCGCAGATTGTCGATGCGGTTGTTGCCAGGGCGGTCGGGAATCGCGAGCGTGCGCTCGTCGACGATTTTCACGAAGCCCGGCGCATCGCCCTTCGGCGAACAGTCGGTGCCGTGTGGCCCTACCGAGGCGAGCACGATGAACGGCGAAGCTTCGACGAACACACGGTAGTCTTCGTTGAGGTATGGGATTTCTTTCCAAAGTGCGCGCTCGCTCGGCGCGCCGTAGATCGCTTCCAGTTGCTCGACGCTTGTCAGCATGTGGGTCGTCCGTGAATGGTGTGGTGTATACCGGATATTGTCTTCGGTATTTTGTATGCCCGATACGCCATCGTGTGGATTGGATATTACGGACGTTCTTGCCCCCTTACTTGATGACCGTATCGGCCACACGGCATCCTGCTCGCCGGCCAAGCCGTTGCAGCCGATCGAGCCGATCAGCGGACGATGTACCCCCGGTCTTGCATGCAGTCGCCGAACGCGTGCCAGTAGGTGGTCATCGGCGGCTCCGGAGGCGGCAGCGGCGGCATCTGGAGGTTGCTCGCACCCGAAACGCTCAATGTCCCCGACGCTCCCGAGGCGCCGAGTGCGAGCGTGGTCGACGACGCCGTGCCTGACGCAGCGGCCGCAGCCGGCCCGGCTGCGGCGCTGCTGGACGCATTCGCCGCGGCCGCGCTGCTCGCGGCATGTGGGCCGCTTGCCGCCGCGGCTGGCGGCAGCGGCGGCGCCGAAGCGCCATGCCCGGCATCGGCGGCGAAATTGATCGGCGTGGTGCGCGTCGGTTTTTGCGGCTGACGGGCGATGTCGACGTGCGTCTGGGATGTCGCCTGGGCGTAGCAAAGGGCGCTATCGATGCTTTGCTGCGCCGGCGTCTGGCTGCGCGCTGGATAGACCAAAGGCCGCTGTGCGAGTGCGGCCCCGCTGATTGTCAGTAATGCAACGCAAGCGCACGCCGATATGCGGATGTTCATCGTTTTTCTGCTCCCTCAAGCCTGTCGTTGGCGTGACCGTCCGCGGCAACGCGGAAGTGCTCGAATCGCAATGAGCAAGGTGCGTGCCGCAGCGTTGGGCCGCATGGTCCGTCCGGATCCGCCAGATTGCATGCCGACAGGATACCGCCGCACTTCGGCCCGCGACCGAGAGAGTATCGTCATCATCCGCCATCTTTGGCGCGCGCCGCCGGCGACACGAGGCGCGTTGGGTTTTTCGACTACCGGTGGCGCGTCAGCCCGCGCTGATGCCAGCTGTGCCTCCTCCAACGACGACGATATCGAACGATTCCACAGTGGTTTCGGTGTTGTCTGATTCTGAAACGAAGGTGTTTCCCAGCCTGTTGTTATCGATTGTTCTGGATGGTTTTCAGTGATGGGTTACAGCACGTTCAACGGCGTCTTGAGATAGCGGATACCGTTGCTTTCCGGCTCGGGCAGCACCCCGGCGCGGATATTCAGTTGAATCGACGGAATGATCAGCGTGGGTTTGCCGAGTGTCGCGTCGCGCGCCGTTCGCATCGCGACGAAATCGGCCTCGGCGATCGTGTCGCGTACGTGTATGTTTCCGGCGCGCTGCTCGGCGACGGTGGCGCGCCAGCGCACGTCGCGTCCCGGAGGCGGGTAGTCGTGGCACATATAGAGCTCGGTGTCGTCGGGCAGGGCGAGCAGCGAGCGGATCGACCCGTATAGCGTGTGGGCGTCGCCGCCCGGAAAGTCGCAACGCGCTGTGCCGACGTCGGGCATGAAGAGCGTGTCACCGACGAACACCGCGCCCTCGAACCGGAACGCCACGTCGGCAGGCGTATGTCCCGGCACGTGGAGCACGGTGGCTTCGAGCCCGCCGACGCGCAGCGTCTCGTTGGCCGTGAACAGATGATCGAACTGCGACCCGTCGGGGCGGAACGTCGGTTCGAAATTGAAGACGGGGCCGAAGATCTTCTGCACCGATCGGATGTGCTCGCCGATTCCGATCAAGCCGCCGAGCTGCTCGCGCAGATACGGTGCGGCCGACAGGTGGTCCGCATGCGCGTGCGTTTCAAGCAGCCACTCGGTTCGCAACTGCTGCTCGCGAACGTAGCCGATGATCCGGTCGGCGGATACGGTCGACGTGTAGCCGGAGCGCGGCTCGTAGTCGAGCACCGAATCGATGATCGCGCAGGCGGTGCCTGGGCCGGCGTGGACAACGTAGCTGAGCGTGGATGTCGCTGCATCGTGGAATGCCTGGATCTGGGGTTTCATGGCGTGCCCCTTGTTGGTTGGGATCGCGGCGCAGCGAATTGACGGCGCGCAAGTTCATGGTAAGCGGGGGATGTCGTTCTAGAAAGTCAATGCGACGACGCAGCGCATCATGAAGCGCTGCCGCTTTGCAGTGGTCTGAATTGCCGCCGGTTTTTCTCAAAATACAAAGTGATTTTCGAGATAAATGGAGTGCTCAATTGGCTGACTCAATATTTCTGAAGCTGTCTTATTAATAGGTCGTTGTTAATTTGCAACCGTAAGGTCAATTCAATAATTTGATATAAGCGTTTGATAACGCGAATGGTAATCTATAGTTTATGTAAATGTCATAAAAAACAATTACTTATGTTGATTTGTTGAATGTATTGTTTCTGTCGTTGAAAAAATGTATTGCGTGATATGCGTATGCCTGCTGTAAGGGTGGAACGTAGACTCCGGTCTTCGTTAGGCGGTTAAGCAATTGGCTGGACGATCACTGCAAGCGGTCGATTCGGGTGATGCCTCCGTCTTTCCTTAAACAAGGTCGCAAGGCCGGTCCTTACAAAGGGAGCTTGTCTCATGAAAAAAACCCTGATCGTGGCGGCTGTTTCCGCTTCGTTTGCAGTCGCAGCTCACGCGCAAAGCAGCGTCACGCTGTATGGCGTGCTGGATGCAGGTATTACGTATCAGAGCAATGTCAACGCTGGTACGGCTGCATCGCCGAACGGCAAGTCGCTGTGGCGCATGGGCAGCGGCATCGACCAAAGCCGCTGGGGCCTGCGCGGCTCGGAAGACCTGGGCGGTGGTTTGAAGGCGATCTTCAACCTCGAAAGCGGGTTTAACATCGGCAACGGCGATCTTGCCAACAACGGCGGCATGTTCAACCGTCAAGCGTTCGTTGGCCTGTCGAGTGGCTACGGCACGGTTACCCTGGGCCGTCAGTACGACTCGCTGCAAGACTACCTTGCGCCGTTGACGGCAACGGGCACGTGGGGCGGCACGTATTTCGCGCACCCGGGCAACTTCGACGGCCTGAACACGAACGGTGGCTTCTCCGTGAACAACTCGATCAAGTTCGCGAGCGCGAACTATGCGGGCTTCACGTTCGGCGGCACGTACGGTTTCTCGAACAACACGAACTTTACGAACAACCGCGAGTACAGCGCGGGCGCAGCCTACCAATACCAAGGTCTGCGCGTTGGTCTGGCGTACGCTCAGCAGAACAATCCGAATGCTCAGAATCCTGCCGGTCAGACGAACGGCGGGGCCTCGAGCGGCGGTGAGTTCTTGGGTTACGCAAGCAATTTCCGCCTGCGTACGTTTGGTGCCGGCGCAGGCTACACGTTCGGCCCGGCGGAAGTGGGTGTGGCATGGACGCAGGCTCGCGTCGACAACATTGCCTCGGGCGTCCTTGCTGGCTCGGGGTTTCGCCAGAACAACTACGAAGTTAACGGTAAGTACAACCTGACTCCGGCTCTGGGTCTGGGCTTGGCTTACACGTTCACGACGGAAAATGGATCGGGTACGGCGAACTCGTTCAGCACGCGTTTCCACCAGATCGGCGCGCAAGCTGACTACTCGCTGTCGAAGCGCACGGACGTCTATGCTCAGGTCGTGTACCAACACGCAATGGGCGACGTGCCGTTCGCATCGATCTACAACGGCGATATCACTACGCCGTCGTCGACCTCGCCGAACCAAACCGCAGCAACGATCGGCCTGCGTCACCGCTTCTAAAGCGAAGTCGCTGGTTATCGGTAGTATGAAAAAGGGTGCCGGACGCGGCACCCTTTTTTCGTTCTGCGCGTGAACTCTTCGACGCGCGATCTCTCTCCTTCTCGATCTCAGCGCCGCGGCTGGAGATTCGCCGCGGCACACGTGCCTCAAAGCGTGAAATCATCAGCCGCTTCCGGCTGGAACACGATCTGATCGACTTTCAGCGTCTTCACCTGCCCGCTCGGCGGCGTGAAGCGGATCGTGTCGCCGCGCTTGGAGCCGAGCAACGCCAAGCCCACCGGAGAAAACACATTCAACTGACCGTTTTCGAAGTTGGCCTGGGGCGGATAGACGACCGTCCATGTCATCGGCTCACCGGTGTCGTTGTCGACGAGGGTCACTTTCGAGTTCATGGTGACGACATTGGCCGAGATTTCGCGCGAATCGACAATGCTGGCGCGTTCCATCAGTTCATCCAGCATGTCGAGATAGCCGGCTTGCGGGCTTGCCTGTGCAGCGTGCTTTTCAAGGCGTGTGACATCGAGTTCCGTAAGGTAGCAAGTCTTCTTTTTCATGATCGGATAGGGCGCAACGGCAGCGGACAGACGCGGGCAGAGGCCGACCGCGCAAGCGCTGCCTAATGCGAAAGCAAAAGTAAAGGTAAATGTAAAGGATGGTAGCACGCGAGAGGCGGTATTCACGACCGTCTACGCCTCGATCGTGGTGTGACCCTAGTGGCAACCGTGTCAAATCTGGCATCGCGGGCTCGTTTCTCATTACCGGGTATCGTTGTGAATGTATCCAACCGGTTATCGAGGAGACGACGTGAGCGAAGCAACTTTGCCCCTAGACGCTGCACCTGTCGCCGTCGCAGAGCCGGCAGTCACCCAAGCGGCCCCGTTACGCACCGACGTGCTGATCATCGGTGCTGGTCCCGTCGGGCTTTTCGCGGCGTTCGAAGCGGGCGTGATCGGCTTGTCCTGCCATATCGTCGATGCGCTCAAGGAGGTCGGTGGCCAGTGCATCGAGCTGTATCCGGAAAAGCCGATTTTCGACATTCCGGCCGTTCCCGTCTGCACGGCGCGCGAGCTGGTCGAGCGTTTGATGGAGCAGTGCAGTCCGTTCGGCTTTCCGATTCATCTCGGCCAGCAGGTGCAAAGCGTCACGCAGCGGGCTGACGACAAGCGCTGGACTGTCGTGACCGATCAGGGGATCGAGTTCGATGCGGCCGCGATTCTGCTGTCGGCCGGCAATGGCGCGTTCGTGCCGCAGCGCATTGCGCTCGGCGAGGCGCCGGCGCTGGAGGGGCGTCATGTTCACTATGCGGTGCGCAAAATTGCCGCGTTTGCCGATCGGAACGTAATCGTCGCGGGGGGAGGGGACTCCGCGCTCGACTGGGCGCTCGCGCTGCGAAGCGTCGCGCGGCATGTGACGCTCGTGCACCGGCGCGACGCGTTTCGGGCCGCCGAGGCGACAGTGCAGGAGGCCAAGCGTGCAGCCGCCGCGGGCGAGCTGGATATCGTGATCGGCACGATTGCCGCGCTCAACGCGCCGGGCGGCGCGCTCGAATCGGTCGAGGTCAAGCAGCTTGGCGGGGCCGTCACGTTGCCCGCCGATCATCTGATCGCGCTGTACGGTCTCGTCGCGGATCTCGGCCCGATAGCGGACTGGGGGCTCGATATTCGCGCGGGGCGCGTCACCGTCGATACCAGCAACTACGAATCGTCCCGCCCGGGTATCTTCGCGGTCGGCGATATCGCGGGCTATCCAAACAAGCAGAAGCTGATTTTGTCGGGGTTTCACGAAGCGTCGCTGGCGTTGCGCAAAGCATATGGCTATGCGTATCCGGACAAAAAGCGCGTCCACGTGCATTCGAGCTATGACGCGAAGCTGTCGGCGCGCATTCTCGGCACGGCGCCGCCGGGGGCGGATTTGCCGCCGGAAAACTGAGAGGCCCCCGGTCGTGACGCGGCCATAGCCATTTCGTTCGAAGCCATCTGCGGGAGTCAGCTCGACATGAGCACAGCATCATTCAATGAACGCGTCGGCGCTGCACTGATGGTGCTGGCAAGTCCGGAAAAAGCCGTTGCGATGCGTGCCTACATGCGCGACCAGTTCGACTATTTCGGCGTGCCGACGCCGCAGCGGCGCGCCGTGCTCATGCCGATTTTTCGCGAGCTCAAGGGCGCCGATGCGTCTCGCCTCATCGAGCTCGCCGAGGGCCTGTGGGCGTTGCCGCAGCGCGAGTGCCAATACGCTGCCGTGGACCTGCTCGCGCGTTACCGGAAGGTGTTGGCGCTCGAGCATCTGCCCGCGCTCTTCGCGCTCGCGCAACGCAAGTCGTGGTGGGATTCGGTGGATGGCCTCGCGGGTATCGCCGGTGATGTCGTGAGGGCGGAAAGAAAGCGCGATCCGGCCTGCCAGATCCACATGGATCACGCGTTGCGGCATGAAAACATGTGGGTGCGCCGCATCGCCATGCTTCATCAGTTGGGCTGGCGCGGCGAAACCGATGTCCCGCGCCTGTTTCGTCATGCGCGCGAACTCGCGCCGGAGACGGATTTCTTCATTCGGAAGGCCATCGGCTGGGCATTGCGGGACTATGCCTGGCACGACCCGCATGCGATTCGCGGGTTTCTCGACGACGCGCGCGACGTGCTGTCTCCGCTCAGTCTGAGAGAGGCGGGGAAGAACTTGTCGCGGCTGCCCTGACGCGGCTGCAGCCGGGCGCGATGTGCCGCCGTCGACGATGCGGGCGCATCGGCATGCGCTCGACCAAGCGACAAACCGGCCTTGGCAACTATCCTTAAAGACGAGTCCCATAGAGTCGCGTGGTGTCGGGCGGCATGGATCATGCTCGCGATTTCCGTATGCGGTTCCGTGGTGCCTCGCAGGCAAGTTGATTCGAGTCAAGGTGCAAAGGCAGCGCTGCTTTCAAACTGATTGTTCTGTTCGGCAGCGGGTGTCGCGCAGAACGTTCAACAAAAGCAGACAAATGCCCAGGAGAGTGTCATGTACGAACGAATCATGGTGGCGGTCGACGGTAGCCAGGCGGCGCGGCTCGCGCTCGACGAGGCGATGAAGCTCGCGCAGGCGATGCGAGCGGAAGTGCTCGCCGTCTGCGTGGTGGCTCACGCGCCTCAACTGGTTGATATCGGCGGTGGTTTTGTCGAAGACAATCGGGCGAGCTCGGCGATGACCGACGCCGCCACGAAAGCGCTCGAAGAGGCGCGCGAGCGGTTCGCCCAGAAGCAGGTACTTGGCGCCGTCCGGGCAATCGATTCGTACGGCGAAAGCACCGCACAGGTTCTCGTGCGCGCTGCGACGGAGTTCGACGCCAATCTCATCGTGATGGGGACCCATGGCCGCACGGGCGTGAAGCGCCTGCTGCTCGGCAGCGTCGCGGAATCGTTGCTGCGTGAGACGTCGGTGCCGCTGCTTCTCGTGAAGGAAACGTCGGTGGCCTAGACGGCCGGTTGACGCACAAGGTCTTCTCCAAGCTTTGGGTGCCCGCCACGCGCGGGCGCCTCGAGCAACGCCGATTCGGTGGATGTTTGGGCGCGAAGCGGGCTTCGCATCAAAGAATAGACAATAGCGCGCGAAGTATAATTTTCGCTTTGCCCGGGCCGTCGCTGGACTGTCCCGAGCTGTCTACATCCCAACCGCGGGGCGCATTTTGACAATTCCAACAAACCAGCCGCATGGAGACGGCCTCAAACGCGGCCTCAAGAACCGCCATATCCAGTTGATCGCACTCGGCGGCGCCATTGGCACCGGCCTGTTCCTCGGCTCGGCGAGCGTGCTGCAAGCCGCCGGCCCGTCGATGGTCCTCGGCTACGCGATCGGCGGCATCATCGCGTTCATGATCATGCGCCAGCTAGGCGAGATGGTGGCGCAGGAGCCGGTGGCCGGTTCGTTCAGCCACTTCGCGTACAAGTATTGGGGCGACTTCGCCGGCTTCCTCTCCGGCTGGAATTACTGGGTGCTCTACGTGCTCGTGAGCATGGCCGAGCTGACCGCTGTCGGCACTTACGTCCATTTCTGGTGGCCCGCCGTTCCGGCCTGGGTGTCTGCGCTCGTCTGCTTCGTTGCAATCAACGCGATCAATCTCACCAACGTCAAAGCGTACGGCGAAACCGAATTCTGGTTTTCGATCATCAAGGTGATCGCGATCATCGGCATGATCGTGTTCGGCGGCTATCTGCTGATCAGCGGGCATGGCGGGCCTCAAGCCTCGATCACCAACCTGTGGCGCATCGACGGCTTCTTCCCCCATGGCTTCCACGGCCTTTTCATGATGCTCGCCGTCATCATGTTCTCGTTCGGCGGGCTCGAGCTGATCGGCATCACCGCCGCCGAGGCGGACAATCCGCAAAAGAGCATCCCGAAGGCGGTAAACCAGGTGATCTACCGGATCCTGATTTTCTATATCTGCTCGCTTGTCGTGCTGTTGTCGCTGTATCCGTGGAACCAGGTGGCGCAGGGCGGCAGCCCGTTCGTGATGATCTTCTCGGAGATCGGCGCCGGCTTGACGGCGAACGTGCTCAATGTGGTCGTGCTGACCGCGGCGCTCTCCGTCTACAACAGCGGCGTGTATGCGAACAGCCGCATGCTTTACGGCCTGGCCGAGCAGGGCAACGCGCCTCGTGCGCTGCTGAAGGTGGATCGGCGCGGCGTGCCTTACATGGCGATCGGCTTGTCGGCGTTCGCTACCTTCGCCTGCGTGATCATCAACTACCTGATTCCCGCGCAAGCGCTCGGCGTGTTGATGGCGCTCGTCGTCGCCGCGCTGGTGCTGAACTGGTCGCTGATCAGCCTGACCCACCTGAAGACGCGCAAGGCGATGGTTGCCGCGGGCGAGAAGCTGGCCTTCAAGTCACCGTGGTTCCCTCTCACCAACTGGATCTGCCTCGCCTACATGGCTATGGTGCTGGGCATTCTCGCGATGACGCCCGGTCTCTCGGTGTCGGTCTGGCTCGTGCCGGTCTGGCTGCTGGTGATGTGGATCGGCTATATGGCGAAGCGCCGCTCCCCTGTGGAATTGGCGCGGGCGCCGGGCCGGTGATGGACGAGCGGCCGGAGGGCCGCTCCGCGCGCCACCCGGGTGTTCGCGCGGGCTTGCCCCGGTGCGCTCGCCTCCAGGATGGGTTGTGGCCACCGCTTCGGCGCCGTGGTATCCAGACGGCGTCGAAAATGCGATTTATCTGTAAAGCGAATAAATCGGTTTTATCTGTTTCGTGGATATTTGACGTTTATTTGTTTGGCGAATAAACTGCATGGGTTCACGCTCTGGATGAATGCCGTGCAACAACTCCTCGCCACCGCCGATCAACTCGGCACGATCCTGACCGCCGCCCGGCGCGCCGCGGGCTTGACGCAGGCCCAGGCGGCGGCGCGCGTCGGCGTGAGCCAAAGCCGCCTCTCCACGATGGAATCGAACCCGGGCACGATCACGGTCGCCCAGCTGTTCGCGTTCCTGGCCGTCTATCGCCTGGAGCTGCAGCTGAGCGACGAACACCCGACGTTCGAGCTGCGCGATTCCGCGAGCGAGTGGTAGCCGATGGGCCGCAAATCGCTGACCCGGGCGCTGTCCGTCTGGGCGAACGGCAAGCGCATCGGCGTCTGGCGCATTCCGGCGCGCGGCCCGATGGAGCTTCAATACGACGACGCCTGGATCGATTCGCCGGCCGGGCGTCCGCTCTCGCTCTCTCTGCCGTACAGCCCGAACAACCAGCCGCTGCGCGGCGACGCGGTCCTCAACTACTTCGACAACCTGTTGCCCGACAGCGACGCGCTCCGCGCGCGCATCGCAAGCCGCTTCAAGACCCCGACAGCCGATGCCTTTGACCTGCTGCAAGCGGTCGGGCGCGATTGCGTCGGCGCCGTCCAACTCCTGGAAGAGGGCGAGTCGCCGCACGACGTGGAAAGCATCCGCGGCACGCCGCTCACCGAGGCGGACATCGAGGCGCTGCTCAGGCAGACCGTCGGCGGGCGCGCGCTCGGCAAGAGCGGCAGCGACGACGCCGACGAATTCCGCCTCTCGCTTGCCGGCGCCCAGGAGAAGACGGCGCTGCTATGGCATGACGGCCGATGGATGCTGCCCCACGGCGCGACGCCGACGACGCACATTCTCAAGCTGCCGTTGGGTCTCGTCGGCAACAAGCGGGCGGACCTCAGCACGTCGGTCGAGAACGAATGGCTGTGCCTGAACATTCTTGCGGCATATGGCTTGCCCGTTGCGCGCGCGGATATAGCAACGTTCGGCTCGCAGAAAGTGCTGAGCGTGGAGCGCTTCGACCGGCGTCTTCACGAATCGAAGCAATGGTTGTTGCGTTTGCCGCAGGAGGATTTCTGCCAGGCGCTCGGCGTACCGCCGCATCGCAAGTACGAAGCCGACGGCGGGCCGGGCATGCGCGATATCGCGCAGATTTTGCGCCGCTCGGAGCGCGCAGAGTCGGACATCGAAACGCTGGTGGCGGCGCAAATCGTGTTCTGGATGCTCGCCGCGCCGGACGGCCACGCGAAGAACTTCAGCCTGCATCTGCTGCCGGGCGGACGTTGCCGGCTGACGCCGCTCTATGACGTGATGTCGATCTGGCCGGTCGCGGGCGACGGTCCCAGCCAGTGGTCGTGGCACAAGGCGAAGCTCGCGATGGCGATCGAGGGCAAGAGCAAGCACTACGCGATGAAGGAGATCCAGCGCCGGCACTTCAATGCGATGGCGCCGAAATGCTTCTACGGACACGACGCCGAGCCGGTCATCACGCGCTTGGTCGAGGCGACGCCGCGCGTGATCGAGACAGTTGCGGCGCGCTTGCCGGCCGCATTTCCGCTCCAGATCGCCGAGCGGATCTTCAAGGGTTTGCAGGCTTGCGCCGATCAGCTCGACGCAGCGCCTGCGTGACGTGCCGGATGCCGCTTACTTCCGCGGTTCTTCTTTCGTGGCGGCGCCGGGCAACTCCTCGCTCATCGCTGCACAGACGGCGTCCGCGAAGCGCTGCAGCGCCGGCAGCGAGCCGCACACGCTGTGATAGGTCTCCCGGCCGATGCGCGCGTCCACGAGGACTTGCATGCCGGCTTTTGTCGCAATTTCGATGATGTCCATGTTGGCCTCCCCATCAGGCTATTGCTTATCAGCCTTGCGACACCGACCGAGCATTTCGCGTTGATTGCTTTTGTATCGGCACGATTCCGGTGAATCGTGGCGAAAGCTCAGCCGGGCCCCCCTCGCTGATTATTTTTTGGCGCAATCGCCAATTGCGTGTGCGATAAAGGACGCTTGAATCCCGCAATTCGAATTGCGAGTATTTTTCACGCCTGCGTATTTTCTCGCGCTTTTGCCTACCGGGAATGTGCGGCCGGACACAGGCCGCGCATTTCTCTGTTTGCTATCCCGCTTATCGCCCGCAACGGCTTGCGCCGCTTGCCTCCTCGCGCCGCATGACCGCTTCAGCGCACCCCTGGATCCCCGTTTTCTTGTTTCAGTTTATATGTGATGAATTTTAGGCGCGGGCATCCATATGAACAATGAGATTATCGGTAACGGATTCCCGTAAACGTTAACCCGGCGCACGTTATTACCGATAGGGCTTACGAGATCGGGAATATCCGAGGGTAATCGAGCGGCGGCCGCAATGTCGATCAGCCTGTCTTGCGAACGGGCGGGAAATGCCGTTTCCCTGAACCGGGAACGAGCCGGCGGAAGCGCTCTTTCTTGTGCTCCTCGTCGAAGTGCGCAAGCGAGGTTTTCACGAGATCGCTGCGGGAGACGATGCCGGCGAGCCGCATCGATTCCCTGTCGTCGACGACCGGCAGCCGCTCCAGCCCGTGAACCGCGAGCCGCGTGGCGACGGTGCGGCAGGATTCGTTGATGAGCGCGACAGGCGTCGATTGCGTGGCGAGCGCCTCGCCGATTCGCGTGTCGGGGCCGAAGCCGCGCTCGCCGTTTTGCCAGGCGGTGAGCGTGTCGCGATCCGCTATGCCCGCGAGCGCCCCGTCGCGCACCACCGGGTAGGCGCGATGTGTCTGCATCGGACCGAAGAACGAGAGCAGCGCTTCGCGCACGGTTGTGTCGGCGTCGATCGTCTGGACCGAGCGCGTCATGACTTCGTCGACGTAATGCCGCTCGAGCGGGTCGACGCCGTACTCGCGATAGATGTGATAGCCGCGGCGCGCGATCTTCTCGGTCATGATAGAGCGCCGCATCACGACAGTCGCGAAGGCGTGCGCGACGAGCGTCGCGGCGAGCAGCGGCAAGAGCGCGTTGCTGTCGTGCGTGAGCCCGAACGCGAACACGATCGCGGTGAGTGGGGCGCCTAGCGTGGCACCGAGCGTCGCCGCCATGCAGACGAGCGGCCACAGCGTCGGCTCGCCGCCCGGCACGACGTGGCTCAGCACCACACCGAGCCCCGCGCCAAGCATCAGCAGCGGGGCGAGCACGCCGCCCGAGGTGCCGGAGCCGAGCGCGATCACCCAGATGATGGCCTTCACGACGAGGATTGCGATGGCGATCTGCAGCGGCAGGTTCTGGTGCAGCAGGTCGCCGATCACGTCGTAGCCGACGCCGAGCGCGCGCGGCTCGATGAAGCCGCCGATGCCGACCACGATGCCGCCGAGCGTCGGCCACCACATCCAGTGCACCGGCAGCATGCCGAACCAGTCTTCGACGCGATAGAGCGCCGCCGACAAGCCCGACGCCAGCGCGCCGCACAAGAGCCCGGCGATCAGGCAGGAGACGAGCGCCGCCGCGCCGGGCGTGCCGGTCTGGAGCGGGAACAGCGGGCCGGCGCCGAAGAAGATGGCGCGCGCGAAACCGGCCACCGCGCACGCGAACGCGACCGGCACGAAGCTGCGCGGACGCCATTCGAACAGCAGCAATTCGACGGCGAGGAGCACGGCCGCGACGGGCGTGCCGAACACCGCGGTCATGCCCGCCGCCGCGCCCGCGACGAGCAGCGTCTTGCGCTCGGCCGAGGTGAGCTTCACGAATTGCGCGAGCAGCGAGCCGAGGGCGCCGCCCGTCATGATGATCGGGCCTTCGGCGCCGAACGGGCCGCCGCTGCCGATCACGATGCCCGACGACAGCGGCTTGAGCACGGCGACCTTCGGCGACATGCGGCTCTTGCCGAACAGGATCGCCTCGATCGCTTCGGGAATGCCGTGACCACGGATCTTGTCGGAGCCGAATCGCGCGATCAGGCCCACGATCAAGCCGCCGGCGGCCGGGATCACGATCACCCAGGGCCCAAGCGTGTTGAGCGCCGGGGAATGGTCCGCGAACGAGAACTTGCCGAAGAAGAACAGGTTGGTGAACAGGTGGATCAGCCCCAGCAGGACCACCGCCGCGATGGTGCTGAGCATGCCGATCACGGCCGCCAGGGCGGAGATGCCGGGAAGGCGGGCGTTGACGGAGAAGTCCCGTTTGTGGGAGTCGAAATGTGTGTCCATGTCGGTGTGCGCAGTGCAGCGAACGTGTCGATCCGGAGTTGGCGCTTTAGCGCTTACTCCGGTCCCATACAAAGTTGTCGATCCGGAGTTGGCGCTTTAGCGCTTACTCCGGTCCCATGCAAAGCCGGAGGGAGCTTCAGTAGTCGATCTGGGGAACGTTGAAAGCGCCGTCGAGCGATCTCAATTCGGCGCGGTGCAGCTCGGCGAGCCGCGACAGCAAATTCTCACCGGTCTTCTGCAAATGAACCTCGACCTGCCGGCGATCCGTTTCGCTGACTTTGCGCTTGACGAGATCGAGCGCTTCGCAGCGCGACACCAGCGCGACCACGCCATGGTGCTGCGCTTGCAGGCGCTCCGCGAGCTCGCCGATGGTCGCCCATTCGCGGCCGGGGTAGCCCTTCACGTGCAACAGCAGCAGGTACTGCAAAGGCGTGATGCCTTCGCTTTGCGCCGCTTGTTCGGAGAAACGCTCGAAGCGGCGCATTTGATAGCGGAATTCGGAGAGCTGCTCGAAATCTGCTTTGGTCAGACCGTTGCGGGCGGGGGGCTTCATCGTGGTATCGGCGGTAATCATGTAAAGCGAAATAATATCATTACGTGATATAAATGGCCGTGCGGGCGCATCAGGCTCGACGACGGCATGGCGCGGCGCGAGGCCGCGGCGTGCGAGTTACGCGGCCAGCCGCTGCCTGGCCTGCTCCTGGCGATAGAGGCCCGAGATCAAGTCAGCCTGCGTGATCATCCCCACCAGACGCCGATGGACATCGAGCACCGGAATGTGGTGGTGCCCCGAGTTGGCGAAGATGGGAATCAGCTCGGCGATGGGCGTGGCGGTGTCGACGGTGAATACGGCGCGCGTCATCAGCTCGCCGACCACGGGCGCCGCCGCCGGCCGGTTGCGCTTGAACCGGCGCAGCAGCGACAGCCTGGGCTGCGCAGGGGCGCCGAACGCGCGATGCTCGACGAGGTTGGCGCGCGTCACGATGCCGACAACGTGCTGCGCATCGTCGGTGACCGGCAGCGCCTTCACGCCGTGACGCCGGAGCAGGCGCCACGCGTCGGCGGCGTGCGTGCCGCGCATCACGGACACCACGTTGCGCGACATCACGTCGGCACAGCTCAGCTCGGACGAGCTGCGCGCGTGGGCGAGCAATTGCGCATCGCGCAGCAGCGACTCGAGATCGTCGGGAGCGATGTCGAGCAGCTCGCCGCGCCGCTTCACGAGTTCCTGCAGATCGGCGCGCGTGAGGCTCGCATTGGGCGGCATGGCGTTGGCCGAGGATTTGTCGTCGGCGGCGGGGCGCGCCACGTGGGGATAGCGGTGCCCCGTGAGCGCGTGGTAGACGAGCGCCGATGCGAGGAGCGCCGCCGACTGGATCGCAATCGGCTCGAGCACGAAGCGAAAACCGAGCGCATGCACGGCGGAGCCGCCGAGCACGGCCGTCAGCGCGACGGCGCCCGAAGGCGGATGCACGCAGCGCAAGGCAAACATCGCGCAGATCGCCACGGAGACGGCCAGCGCGGCGGCGGCCACCGGGTCCGCCAGCCAGCCCGCGCAAGCGACACCGACCGTCGCGGAGACCAGATTGCCGCCGATGATCGACCACGGCTGTGCAAGCGGGCTCGCCGGAACGGCGAACAGCAGCACGGCCGAGGCGCCCATCGGCGCGACGAGGAAGGGGATGCGCGTATCCGGCCCGAGCAGGACATGCATGGTGACGCCGGTTACGGCAATGCCGATCAGCGCGCCGATGCACGAGCGCAGGCGTTCCTGCCACCTGACGGAGAGCGGACTGGGGACAAAGCTGGCGAACCAGCGAGCGAGGGCGGAACGGGACAAGATTGAGCCAGTTGGAAAGCAGCGTGGGCGACGTCGCGCGGACGGGGCCACACCTTAAGGCCAAACCCCGGCAAAGCGAAGGAACGATATCTCATTATTATATGGCATTGTGATATAAAGCCTCGCGCATGGCCGTTCCTGGACATGATGCGCGAGGCCGAGCGGCAGAACGCCGACATCATCCGGGGGCTCTAACCTCGCGCGAAACCATCAGCCGAAAACCGTCAGCCGTAATGGCAGACGTAGTCGAGCGTCTCGACGACTTCGATATCGAAGCTGCTGTTGCCCGGCACGCCGAAGGTCTGGCCGGCGCCGTACTCGCGCCATGCGTCCTCGCCTGCCAGGCGAATGCGGCATCGGCCGCGCGTCACTTCCATCTTTTCCGGCGCCTGGGTCGAGAAGTTCAGCGACGCCGGAAAAATCACCCCTAGCGTCTTGCGGCTGCCGTCGCTGAACAGTACTGTGTGGGAGACGCACTTGCCGTCGAAGTACGTGTTCGAGAGCTTGACGACCGATACGTTGTCGAATTGCGTTGCGCTGGTCATGCGTGTGAGTTCCTTGATTTGTCATGGGATCCAGGATGATAACCAGCCTTATTCCGCTGCGGCGCAAAATAGCCGCTCGAACCCAACCGCCGAGCTTGCCGGCAAGGGGCGGGCGCAGATGAATGAAGCGGCGAAAAAATAAAACCCGAATCACTTTTCTGACAAGTTGCCAATTCAATCAATTACATTTTAATTACTGACGGGTTTGCCATTTTGGCGCCAGCAAGGCGTTATGCCTTTCGCTTTACGATAGGTCTCGGATCACCGGAAAAGGCGTACCGCCCGGCCTCTTCTCGACGGCTGCGATTGCCGCGGATTGCCTTATCATGCGGCCGCATGGGGCGACCGGTGCAAAATCAGGCGCACACGCTTATCCCGGCGATTCCACTTCCTTTCTGAATATTGCGGGCGCGTCTCAACAATGTGGATTGTCAACGTTGCGCTTAAGCGGCCATACACGTTCATCGTGATGGCCATACTGATATTGCTGGCCACGCCGTTCGCCTTGATGTCGACGCCCGTCGACATCCTGCCGGACATCAACATTCCCGTCGTCAGCATTATCTGGAATTACACCGGTCTCTCCGCGCAGGACATGGCGAACCGGATCACCTCGGTCAACGAGCGCAGCCTGACCACCACCGTCAACGACATCGAGCACATCGAATCGCAGTCGCTGCCGGGCATCGCGATCATCAAGCTGTTCCTGCAGCCGACCGCCAACATCCAGACCGCGATCGCGCAGACCGTCGCGATCGAGCAGGCGCAGTTGAAGCAGATGCCGCCGGGCGCCACGCCGCCGCTCGTCATCAGCTATTCGGCGTCGAGCATTCCGGTGATCCAGCTGGGGCTGTCGAGCCCGAAGCTCTCGGAGCAGCAGCTCAACGACACGGCGCTCAACTTCCTGCGCCCGCAGCTCATCACGATTCCGGGCGCCGCGGTGCCTTACCCGTACGGTGGCAAGTCGCGCCTGATCTCGGTCGACATCGATACGCAAGCGCTGCTCGCCAAGGGGCTGACGCCGCTCGACGTCGTCAACGCCGTCAATGCGCAGAA
Organism: Trinickia terrae; assembly: GCF_005144415.1. Classification (GTDB taxonomy): domain Bacteria; phylum Pseudomonadota; class Gammaproteobacteria; order Burkholderiales; family Burkholderiaceae; genus Trinickia_A; species Trinickia_A terrae. The sequence continues at coordinate 29,768 of NZ_SWJE01000011.1, forward strand.
CCTGATCCTGCCCGCCGGCACCGCGAAGATCGGCGCGAAGGAATACACGATCGAGATGAACGGCTCGCCGCCGACGGTGGCGGGCCTGAACGACATCCCGGTGCGCACGGTGAACGGCGCGACGACCTACTTGCGCGAAGTCGCCCACGTGCGCGACGGCTTCTCGCCGCAAACCAACGTGGTGCGCCAGGACGGCCGCCGCGGCGTGCTGATTTCGATCCTGAAGAACGGCGGCGCATCGACGCTGTCGATCGTGAGCGCGCTGCATGATCTGCTGCCGGGGGCGCGGGCGTCGCTGCCGCCTGATCTGAACATCACGGCGCTGTTCGACCAGTCGGTGTTCGTGAAGGCGTCGATCGCGGGCGTGGTGCGCGAAGCGGTGATCGCGGCCGCGCTGACCGCCGCGATGATCCTGCTGTTCCTCGGCAACTGGCGCAGCACCTGCATCATCGCGATCTCGATCCCGCTCTCGATCCTGACCTCGCTGCTCGCGCTGCACGCACTCGGCCAGACGATCAACATCATGACGCTCGGCGGCCTCGCGCTCGCGGTCGGGATTCTCGTCGACGACGCCACGGTGACGATCGAGAACATCGAGCGGCACTTGCACATGGGCACCAACCTGCACGATGCGATTCTCGAAGGCGCGGGCGAGATCGCGATTCCCGCGCTCGTCTCGACGCTGTGCATCTGCATCGTGTTCGTGCCGATGTTCTTCCTGACGGGCGTCGCGCGCTACCTGTTCGTACCGCTGGCCGAGGCCGTGGTGTTCGCGATGCTCGCGTCGTACATCCTCTCGCGCACGCTCGTGCCGACGCTCGCGCTCTTGTTGATGGGCCACGCGCACAAGCCGAAGAACGGCGCGCAGCCGAACCTCTTCATGCGCCTCTATCACCGCTTCGACCAGGGCTTCGAGCGGATGCGCGCGGCCTACATCGTGATCCTCTCCACGCTGCTCGTGCGGCGGCGTTTCTTCTCGACGGTGTTCCTGTCGTTCTGCCTGGTCTCGCTGGGCTTGTTCTTCGCGCTCGGCCGCGATTTCTTTCCGGCCGTCGACGCGGGCGACATCCGCATGCACATGCGCGCGCCCACGGGCACGCGGATCGAGGAGACGGCGCGGCTTGCCGACGATGTCGAGCACGTGATCCGTCAGGTGGTGCCGGCCAAGGAGCTGCACACGGTTCTCGACAACCTCGGCCTGCCGTACAGCGGCATCAATCTCTCGTACAGCAACGCGGGCACGATGGGCACGCTCGACGGCGAGATCCAGGTGGCGCTCAACGAAGACCACCAGCCGACGCAGACCTACATCGACAAGCTGCGTGCGGCGCTGCCGCAGCGCTTTCCGGGCGTCGAGTTCTTCTTCCAGCCCGCCGACATCGTCACGCAGATCCTGAACTTCGGCCTGCCCGCGGCGATCGACGTGCAGATCGCCGGCGCCAACCTGCCCGGCAACTTCCAGGTGGCGAGCGATCTGCTCAAGCGGGTGCGCATGATTCCGGGCGCCGTCGATTCGCACATTCAGCAAAAGCTCAACGAGCCGACCATTCATCTGGAGATGGACCGCACGCGCCTGCAGCAATTGAACCTGAGCGCGCAGAACGTGGCGCAGAACGTGCTGATCTCGCTGTCGGGCAGCTCGCAGACGCAACCCGCGTTCTGGTTCAACACCAATAACGGCGTCGAGTACAACGTCGCGGTGCAGACGCCGCAGTACCAGATCTCGTCGATCGATGCGCTCTTGCGCACGCCCGTTTCCTCCAGCGCGGCCGGGTCGACGCAACTGCTCGGCAATCTCGTGCAGGTGTCGCCGAGCAACCAGTTCGCCGAGGTCACGCGCTACAACATCCGGCCGACCATCGACCTCCTGGTGAGCGTGGAAGGGCGCGATCTCGGCGGCGTTGCCGTGCAGGTCTACAAGCTCGTCGACGAGGCGCGCGCGAAGCTGCCGCGCGGCAGCACGATCACGGTGCGCGGCCAGGTGCAGACGATGCGCACGTCGTACATCGGGCTCGGCGTCGGCGTGGCGATGGCGATCGTGCTCGTGTATCTGCTGATCGTCGTGAACTTCCAGTCGTGGGTCGATCCGCTCATCATCGTGAGCGCGCTGCCGGCTGCCTTGGCGGGCATCGTCTGGATGCTGTTTTTGACCGGCACGCACCTGAGCGTGCCCGCGCTCACGGGCGCGATCATGACGATGGGCGTGGCGACTGCCAACAGCATCTTGATGGTCTCGTTCGCGCGCCAGCGGCTCACGGCCGGCGCGCCGCCGCTCACCGCGGCGCTCGAGGCCGGCGCGAGCCGGATTCGCCCTGTGCTGATGACGGCGTTCGCGATGATCATCGGCATGATCCCGATGGCGCTCGGCCTCGGCGAAGGCGCGGAGCAGAACGCGCCGCTCGGGCGCGCGGTGATCGGCGGTCTGCTGTTCGCGACCGTATCGACGCTCTTTTTCGTGCCGCTCGTGTTCGCCGGCATCCATGGCCGTCTCGCGCGACGCCATGCCGCCAAGGCGAATGGCGACGGACACGATGGCGACGAGCACGTTTGAAGCAACGATTTAACCTGGCTGACTGACATGACTGAAAAAACGCATGCATCCCTGGCGATTCCCGCGCGCGAGACGGCGGACGGCCACCAGCTGCCGCCGCGCACGCGGGAGTGGAAGCGCGCCAAGATCGCGATCGTCATCGCGCTCGTGCTGCTCGCGCTGGGCGCGCTGCGCACGGTCGTCTCGAACATCCTCAACAACCGCACCGTCGCGGCCGTCACCGAGCAGAACGCGAAGCAGTACGTGAACGTCGTGCTGCCGAAGCAGACCGACGGCGGCGGCAACACGCTCCTGCCGGGCACGCTGCGCGGCTTTGTCGAGTCGCCGATCTATGCGCGCGCAACGGGTTATCTGCTGCATTGGTATGTCGATATCGGCGCGCACGTGAAGCAGGGCCAGTTGCTCGCGGACCTCGATACGCCGGAAATCGACCAGGAGCTCGCGCAGGCCATTGCGCAGCGCGATCAGATCAAGGTAAGCCTCGGGCTCGCCAAAACGTCGTACGAACGCTGGCAGCAATTGCGCCAGCGCGACGCGGTCTCGCAACAGGAGCTCGACGAGCGGCAAAGCACGTATAACCAGGACGTCGCCAATCTCGCCGCCGCCAATGCGAACGTGCAGCGCCTGCAGCAGCTCGAATCGTTCAAGCGGATCGTCGCGCCGTTCACGGGTGTCGTCACGCAGCGCAACGTCGACGTCGGCGACCTGATCGATGCGGGCAGCGGCACGAGCCGCGCGCTCTTCGCGCTCGCGCAGGCGGACCCGCTGCGCGTCTACGTGCAGATGCCGCAGGCGTACGCGGAGAACGTGAAGGTCGGAATGCAGGTGGTCGTCACGCAGGCCGAGCTGCCGGGGCAGCAATTCCACGGGACCATCACGCACATCGCCGGCGCGATCGACGTGCCGACCCGCTCGCTGCAGCTGGAAGTGACGCTGCCGAATCCCGACGGCAAGCTGCGCCCGGGCGCCTATGTGCAGGTGGCGGTGCCGTCGACCGCGCACGCGCGCCTGCTCGTGCCCGACAACGCGCTCTTGTTCCGCGCGGAAGGGCCGCGCCTGGCCGTCGTCGATGCAAACGGCACAGTGCATCTGCGCAAGATCGTGATTGCGCAGGATCTCGGGCAATTTCTCGAAGTCGAGAGCGGCATCGAGCCGACCGACAAGGTGATCGTCAACCCGAGCGATTCGATCTCGGACGGCGATCACGTGACGATCGCGCAGCCTTCGGTCGACAAGGAGCTGTCGTGATGGGCGCACGCCGGTTCCTGCCGCCGCGGTTGTTGCCGACGTTGCCTGCGTCGTCTGTCGTCGCGGCGGCTGCATGGTGCGCGGCGATGCTCGCGGCCTGTACGGTCGGCCCCGACTATCAGGCGCCGCAAGCCGAAGCGCCGCCACAGTGGCGCACCGATTCGTACTGGCGCGTCGCCGAGCCGTCGCACGCGCCGCTCGCGCTCGACTGGTGGAAGATGTACGGCGATGCGGCGCTCGACGGCCTCGAAACCCAGGCGCTCGCGCAGAACCAGACGCTCGCCGCGGCCGTGGCCCACTACGAACAGGCGAAGGCGACGCTCAAGTTCACGTCGGCGCAGCAGATTCCGGAGGTCGACCTGTCGGCGCAGGCCAATCGTCTCAAGATCTCGAAGGACCGGCCGGTGACCTCCTACACGACGCAGAACCAGTCGACCGTGCAGAACATGGTCCAGCTCGGGCCGTCGATCAACTACGACACCGATCTGTTCGGCAGGATCCGCCGCGAAGTCGAGGGCGCGAAGGCGTCGGCCGAGCAGTCGCGCGACGATCTCGCGAACGCGCGCCTCGTGCTCACGGCCGACCTCGCCACCGATTACTACTCGCTGCGCGAGCTCGATGCCGAGATCGACGTGCTGAACCAGTCGGTGGTCCTGCAGAAGAAGGCGTTCGACTACGTCAATTCGGAGCACGAGCTGGGCTCGGTATCGGGGCTCGACGTCGCGCAGCAGCAATCGGAGCTCGATTCGACCAAGGTGCAGGCGACCCTGCTCGTCAACCAGCGCGCGCAGTTCGAGCATGCGATCGCGGCGCTCGTCGGCGTGCCTGCGCCGCAGTTCTCGATCCAGCCGAAGGTGCTGGCGATGCAGGCGCCGCAGATTCCGCTCGGCGTGCCGAGCGGCCTGATGCAGCGCCGCCCCGACATCGCCTCCGCCGAGCGCGCGATGGCGGCGGCGAACGCGCAGATCGGCGTGCAGAAAGCGGCGTTCTTCCCGAGCCTCACGCTCACGCCGGGCATCGGCTGGGAGAGCACCAATTTCGCGAGCCTGTTCAGTGCGCCGAGCCTTCTGTGGACGGTCGGCGGCACGGTCGGGCAGGTGCTGTTCGACGGCGGGCGGCGCGCGGCGAACGTCAAGTTCGCGAGCGAGGGCTATCAGGCGGCGCAGGCCACCTATCGTCAGACGGTATTGGCCGCGTTCCAGCAGGTGCAGGACGGGGTGACGGGCCTCTCGGTGCTCGACGATGCGTCGAAGCAGTCGCACGCGGCAGTGGAGGATGCGCAAAAGCTCCTGCAGCTCGCGAACGACCGTTACTCGGGCGGTCTCGTCGCATACCTGAACGTGATCGACGCGCAGCAGTCGCTCCTGACGAGCGAGCGCCAGGACGTGCAGATCCACGGGCAGCAGATGACGCTGTCGGTGGCGCTCGTCAAGGCGCTCGGCGGCGGGTGGGACGTGACGGCGCCCGACGCGGGCAATCCTGCGCAGATGGCGCAGGGATCGCAGGCAGGACCGCAAGCGGAACACACGGCATCGATTCCGCAGCAATGACCGTGCCGAGGGGCCGCCAGCGCCTCGTACGCCATGACGAGAGCAGAAGGAGAGGGACACTGCGTTTCATATAATCAAACAGCGCAGACGAGGGATACGAAATGAAACTACTGATCGTGGAAGACGAGCACAAGGTCGTCGATTACCTGCGCTCCGGCTTGACCGAGCAGGGCTGGGTGGTGGACGTCGCGCCGGATGGCGAAGAGGGCACGCATCTCGCGATCGAGTTCGACTACGACGTGATCGTTCTCGACGTGATGCTCCCCAAGCGCGACGGCTTCGCCGTGCTGAAGGCGCTGCGCGCGCACAAGTCGACGCCCGTCATCATGCTGACCGCGCGCGACCAGATCAACGACCGCGTGCGCGGCTTGCGCGAAGGCGCCGACGACTACCTGACCAAGCCGTTCTCGTTCCTCGAGCTCGTGGAGCGCCTGCATGCGCTTGCGCGGCGCACGCGCTCGCAGGAATCGACGCTGATTTCGGTCGGCGATCTGTACGTCGACCTGATCGGCCGCCGTGCGAGCCGCGACGGCGTGCGGCTCGATTTGACGGCCAAGGAGTTCCAGCTGCTCTCCGTGCTCGCGCGCCGGCAGGGCGACATCCTATCGAAGACGGCCATCACCGAGCTCGTCTGGGACGTGAACTTCGACAGCCATACGAACGTGGTCGAGACCGCGATCAAGCGCCTGCGCGCGAAGATCGACGGCCCGTTCCCGACCAAGCTGCTGCATACGGTGCGCGGCATGGGCTATGTGCTCGAAGTGCGCGAGGAGGCTGAATCATCATGAACGACCCCCACGCTCACTATCGTTCGCTGCCCCCCGAGGGGGCTGATGCCTCCCTTGGGGCGGCCCGGCGGGAGGCATCATGAACAGGTCTATCGCCAGGCGCCTCGCGATGATGTTCGCGCTGGTCGCCTTGTTCGTGTTCGCGCTCGTCGGCACGGCGTTGTTCCTGGTGCTGCGCACGCAGCTCGAGCACCATCTGCGCGAATCGCTCGACGATCGCCGCGAGATCGCGCAACTGATCGTCACGCATTCGGTGACGCCCGAAAAATGGAAGATGGCGCGCGAGAAGCTCACCGACATGACACCGCGCGACCGCAGCACGCAGTACTCGGTGGCGAGCTCCGATCCGCGTTTCCAGTACGGTCATCCCGTCACCGGAACTGTGCTCGCGGACTGGGGGCTCGGGTACCAGAAGATGCGGCCGGACGGCGGCGCAGCGGACATGCTCGTCAACACGATGACGATTCCCGCGAGCGGCGCGCGGCCGGAAGTGCAATTGCAAGTGGCCGCGTCGTGCGCGCCGAATACGCGGACGCTGCGCGCGTTCGGCGTGGCGCTCGCCGCGCTGTGCGCGCTTGGCACGCTGGCGGTGCTGCTGCTCAGCCACTCGGTCGCGAAGCTGGGGCTCGCGCCGCTCGCGCGCCTCACGCGCGATGCACAGGCCGTGAGCCCGAACAACCGTTCGCAGCGGCTCGACGCGCGCTCGCTGCCGCTCGAATTGAACGACCTCGCGAATGCGTTCAACGGCGCGCTCGAGCGGCTCGACGTCGCGTATGGGCGGCTGGAGTCGTTCAACGCCGATGTCGCACACGAACTGCGCACGCCGGTCACGATCCTGATCGGCCAGACCGAAGTCGCGCTGACCGCGCGCAACCGCTCGATCGAAGATCTGCGCCATACGCTGCAATCGAATCTCGAAGAGTTCGAGCGCATGCGCGGCATCATCAACGACATGCTGTTCCTCGCTCGCGCCGATCAGGGCGAGCGGGCGACGGGGCTCGTCGAGGTGTCGCTCGCAGCGGAGGTCGGGCGCACGCTCGACTATCTCGAGATTCCGTTCGACGAGGCGCAGGTGCGGGCGGTGTCGCACGGCGATGCGCGCGCGCCGGTCAATACGTCGTTGTTCGGGCGCGCCTGCACGAACCTGCTGATGAACGCGCTGCAGCATTGCTCGCGCGACATGACGGCGACCGTCACGATCGCGCGCTACGGCGAGCACGTGCGCATCTCGGTGGCCAACCCGGGCAAGCCGATCGATCCGGCCGCGCTGGGTCATCTGTTCGACCGCTTCTATCGTGTCGAAGCCTCGCGGACCAACAGCCGCGAAAACCACGGCCTGGGGCTCGCGATCGTCAAGGCAGTGGCGGAGATGCACGGCGGCACCGTGTTTGCGAGCAGCGCGAACGGCGTCAACACGTTCGGGTTTTCGGTGGCGGCGGGGCCGGATGCGCCGCGCGAGCCCGGACGCGACAAGAGCGGCAAGCGCGAAACCGCTGCACAGCCGCGCGCGGCGGCCGAACTCGCCGCGGCTGCTTCGGCCGGCGCGCGCGCTGCCGGGCGCTGAGGCTGACCGGCTTCAGCGCCAGCGCTTCATTTAAGCTCGAGCGAAACGAAGCTGCGCGTGTTGTCGCGCTGGATCAGCAGTGCGACTTCCTTCCCTGATTTTGCCGCCAGCGCCATGACTTGCCGCTGCGAACGGACCGGCGTGCCGTTGAACGAGATGATGATGTCGCCGGGCTGGATCCCGGCGCTCACCGCGGCGCCCGAGACGCCATCCACCACCAGGCCGCTCGCGAGGCCATTCGCGCGCAATTCGGCTGCGCTCATCGGATGCGTGGTCAAGCCGAGGCGATCCGCCACGCTGGCGTCGCTTTGCCGTGGTCCGGCCTCGTCGTCGGCCACGGTGGCGCTCGTGCCGCCGCCGGTGCCGATCATGACCGTCATCGGCCGGCGATTGCGAATCACCTTGAGCGCGGCTTTCGCGCCGAGCTGCGGATCGGTGAGACGGTCGGCGAGATCGACGGCGCGATCGACGGGCTGGTCGCCCACCTGCACGACCACGTCGCCCGGCCTCAGCCCGCTCGCGGCCGCCGGCGTGCCGGGCTCGACAGCCGTGACGAGCGCCCCCGCGGCTTGCTGCAGGCCGAACGCGCCGGCCAGCCCCGGGTCGACATCCTGCACATCGATGCCCAAGGCGCCGCGCGAGACTGTCGCCTTGCGCTGAGCCTGCATCTGGGCCTGCGTCTGCGCTTGGATCTGCGCCTGCACTTGCCCGCGCACCTTGTTCGCGAGGTTGATCGGGATCGCGAAGGTCAGGCTCTGGTAGCGCTCGGTGTCGGCGTAGATCTGCTCGTGAATGCCGACCACTTCGCCCGCGCGATTGAAGACCGGTCCGCCCGAGTTGTCGGGATTGACCGAGACGTCGGTCTGGAAGAACGGAAAGCTGTTGCCGTCCTGCATCAGATGAGGGATGGCGCTGACGATGCCGACGGAGACCGTGTTCTCGAAGCCGTAGGGCGAGCCGATCGCCAGCACCGGTTCACCGATGCGCACGCGCGACGAATCGCCAAGCTTGACGGTAGGCAGCTGCGCGGCGTTGATCTTGAGCACGGCGACGTCGGTTTGCAGGTCGGCGATGAGCGTCTTGGCCTTGTACCGGCGCTTGTCGGTCAGCGTGACCGTGACTTCCTCGGCCGAATCGACCACGTGGGCCGTGGTCAGGATGAGGCCGTCGGAACTGACGATGAAGCCAGATCCGCTGCCCGATATCGCGCGCGGTGGGCTGGCCAGCGCATCCACTCCCTGCGACAGCGCCATGCGCCTGAAGAACGCGATGAACGGGTCGTCGGTATCGATCGGGGCGGGCATCGGCGTTGGCGCCGACGCCTGCTGGTCCGCGGCGGCCGCGCTGATGTTGACCACGGCGGGGCCATAGCGCTCGACGATGGCGGGGTAGTCGACTTGCGCGGAAGCGTTGACGGCGGCGGCCGCGCGCGGCGGCGCAGCGCCGGCGGCGAAGGCTGTCGAATGCAGACAGGGGCATCCGGAGACGAGCAGAGCCAGCGCGGCTGCGTGGAGCCACGCGCGAGCGAGAGACGAGCGAAACACAGCGCACCTCCAAGGCGGTCGTATGCCGGGAGCCGGGCGCTCATGGGCGCCGGAGGGCTGGCAAGCACTGTTGGCTGCATTATTTCGCGCGCAACAAGCGGCGACTGTGATGTAGCACACCGTCGCGATGGAAAACGCAGCGCGCGCCGTCAGCGTTCACGCGCATCGGCGACGTGCACGGCGAAGCCGGCCTGCTCCGGCGCAATCTCGGGCCGCAGCGTGAGCGCCGGAATCTCGTACGCCCCCGCGTTTTGCCCGCGATACGGAATCGGCGCCGTGTGCAAAAGCGTGTCGAGACGCTCGCCGAGCGCGCCGGAAATCTCCGCATAGCGCGCGTCGTTCATGCGGCTCGTGCGATAGACCACGAACGGCGGCAGCACCTCGAAGCCGGGGTAGTAGAGGATGCCGTGCTGAATCGGAAACAGCACGTCGTCGATCGGGCCGTTGATGCCGCGCGGGCTGTAGTGCGATTCCCAGCCGCCCGTCGTCACGATCAGCATCGCGCGCTTGCCCGCCATCGTGCCTTCGCCGTAGCGGTCGCCCCAGTGCGAATCCGAGTGCTCGCCCACGCCGTAGGCGAAGCCGTATGCGTAGACGCGCTCGACCCAGCCCTTCAGGATCGCCGGCATCGAGAACCACCACAGCGGGAACTGCAGGATCAGCGTGTCGGCCCACTTGAGCTTGTCCTGTTCGAGCGCAATGTCTTCACTTTGCAGGCCGTTCTCGAACGCATGCTTGGAGTCGAGCGACGGATGGAAGGGCGTATCGGTTGGGCGCTCCGTGATGTCGTTTTCGTCGAGTGTGGCTTTCCAGTTCATCGCGTACAGGTCGGATACCTGGACTTCATGTCCGGCTGCCTCGAGGCGCTTGACGGTGAAGTCCCTAAGCGAGCCGTTCAGCGACGTGGGTTCGGGGTGGGCGTAGACGATCAGGACATTCATGCTTCACTCTCCAAGGCAAGGAGAAAGCAGGATAGGGTCCGGCAAGGTATATTGGAAATGAATTACCAATATTCCAGGTATTGCCATGAATAATCTCAGACGGCTCGACCTCAACCTGCTGGTCACGCTCGATGTCCTGCTTTCGGAGCACAACGTGACGCGCGCGGCGGAGCGCCTGAACTTTTCGCAGCCGTCGGTGAGCGTCCATCTCGCCAAGCTCAGGGATATCTTCGGCGACCCGCTGCTGCTGCCGGGGCCGCGCGGCATGCGGCCGACCGCGCGGGCCGAGGCGCTGCGCGAGCCGTTGCGGCAGGCGCTCGAAGCGCTGGAGCTGGCGGTGTCGCCGGCCGATGCATTCGATCCGGCGGAGGCCGAGAACACCTGGCGCGTCGCCGCGACCGACTATGGCGAATCGACGATCGTGCTGCCGGCGCTGCACCGGCTGCGCACGGCGGCGCCGCGCTCACGGCTTGCGGTGCTCGAGCTCGTTCCGCCGCGCATTGCAAAGCAGGCGGAGCGGGGCGAGATCGACCTGGCGTTCCATATCACGAGCGATGCGCCGCCGGGCTTGCGCAGCCGGCCGCTGTTCAAGGAGCGGTACGTGCTCGTGGGGCGCGCCGGGCATCCGCGCTTGAAGCGGCGGCCGACGCTCGCGCAATTCTGCGCGCTCGAGCATGTGATCGTGTCGCCGGACGGCGGCGGGTTTTTGGGCGTCACGGATCAAGCGCTTGCCGCGGCGGGGCTTGCGCGCCGGGTCGCGCTGTCGGTGCCGCATTTCCTGTTCGTCATGTCGGTGCTCGCGAGCAGCGATCTTGTCGCGATGCTGCCTTCGCGCCTCGTGCGGGATGTCGGCGCGCTGCAGGTGGTCGAGCCGCCTGTGGAGGTGCCGGGGTATGAGATGGCGATGCTTTGGCATGAGCGCTCGCATCGCGATCCGGCGCATCAGTGGCTGCGGGAGTGCATCGCGGATGCGGTGTGAGCGCGGGCGCTGTGCGCGACGCGCGCGGAGCAACGATGGGCTCGCTGCTTTATGCGGAGGTCGCGCATGTGAACAACCGCGGAACGCGGGCCGCTGTCGCTGTCTCGGTAAGTCGTTTTTGTGGCCGTAAACGGCCATTCGACTCATCGGTCAAGACCGCCGCCAATCTCAGCTTTACACGTCGAATAAAACAGGAGTCTCGATCATGTTGGACGATGCGGTCCTGTTGGCCATGCAGAAAAGCGTTTTGTGCTGGTTGGCTACCGTGGATGCGTTCGTCCAGAAGGGTTTCAAGCTCAAAGGCCGGGCAAGACTCGTTAAAAAAAGCGGACGGCGGTTTCGAAGCGTTTTCACAACCGCTGACGAAAATGGCTGCGCCTCGGCACATCCGCACTCGTGAAACTGCTTGCGTCGAGGCTGGCAAGCCAAGCAACTGCTTAAGCCTGTTCAACGGATCTGCGAAAGATGTGAAGCCTCTGCCGCCAAACGACCGCGCACCTGCCACTGCCCCCGTGAATTCAAGGGATCCGGCAGGCTGGACCGTCGTGGACAATCTGGAATGATGTATCCAATAAAAATATCTATGCCATTTGAGTGTTTTCTCGCTTCTGTCAATTAGTTTGACAGTGCCGATTGAACTGATGCACACGATTGCCAAATCGCTTATGCTTGACTATCGTGAAAAGCGGCTCTTCCATTTCATCCATCCATCCCGGCTATTAATCTTCAAGGCCGAATGCCGTAAATCAAGGGTAGGGTAGACCGTTCAGTAATGCAATTAAATATAAACATGCTGTTGCTCGATTTCGCCGCTTTGGGGATTTCTGACGCTCAGGAGAATATAGATGGACGTTGCCTCAGATGACAATTCAATGAATTCGCTCAAATCCGATGCCCTTGATGCGCCGATTCCTCATGCGCCATGGCGCCTTCCCATCCTCGGACACAGCGTGCAGCTTTTCACGGATCCGCTGCCGTTTGTCGAGAAGCTCGCGCAGATTGGCTCGCTGGTCCGAGTCGACCTGGGCCGGCTTCCCATGCTCCTGATAACGGATCCGGATCTGACCCATCAGGTGCTGCAAGACAGCCGCACTTTCGACAAAGGCGGCCCGCTTACCGACAAGATGCGCGAATTGGCAAGCAACAGCTTGCTCACCAGCCGCTACGACGACCACAAGGTTCAGCGCAAGCTGATGCAGCCTGCGTTTTCGCGGACACGCATCGCGGGCTACGCAAGCGAGATGAATCAGGCGATCGACGCCGTCATAGGCCACTGGCAAGAAGGCGACGTGGTTGAAATTACCGCTGCCTGTTACGAAATTGCGGCGCGCAGTGCGTCCCGCACCATGTTTGCCGCCAATGTGACGGGCGCTGCGACCGCCTCCGTGGTCGAGGACTTGACCACTTATCTTGGCGGCCTGTTCATCCGGCTGATGGTGCCTTCGCGTCTTATGCGTCTTCTGCCGACCCCAGCCAACGTTCGATACAACGGGGCCATGCGTCGGCTGCACATGACGATCGACCGGATGATCGACGCGTACCGGCAGTCCGGCGTCGATCACGGCGACCTTTTATCCATGATGCTCGCTGCACGTGACGAAAACGGAGAGCCGTGGACGCATAAGGAAATTCACGAACAGGTGCTGACCATGTTTCTCGCGGGAATCGAGACAACCGCGAGCGTCATGGGCTGGACGATTTATTTGATCTCCCAGCATCCGGATTTTGCCGAGCGAGTGGCGGCTCAAGTGATCGATACCGTGGGGGACGCCGAGCCCCAGGCAGATCATTTTCCCAAGCTTTCGGAAATTCGTTGCGCCGTGATGGAGACGCTGCGGCTCTATCCGCCCGCTTGGCTGTCGACGCGTGTTGTAACGCGTGAAACGACGCTTGGAAAATATCGTCTGCGCGCAGGCGACGCTGTTGCTTACAGCCCGTACGTTCTACAGCGGAATCCCGCGCTGTTCGAGGCACCGGAGCGGTTCGCACCGGAACGGTGGCTGCCGGAAAACGCAAAGTCAATGTCGAGCCGTTCTTTCATCCCATTCGGCGGCGGTGTATTCAAATGCATCGGCGATCAGTTTGGAGTAATGGAAGTGACACTGACGCTGGCAAAAATCCTCTCTCGATGGCGATTGTCTCCAGTCACGAAAGATCGCGTTCGACCGGTACCACGTCGGGCGCTCCTGGCGCCAAATAAGTTCGAAATACGGCTGGCGGCACGTTAGCGCGCAGTTCGAGCGTGTCTGTGATCGACGATCAGCACAAGAAAATGCCATGCGAACCTCAAACCATCGTGAATCGATCCGTGCAACAAGGGAACAGACATTGACTGACCTGCTCAAGCAGATTCGCCTTGAGCTACGCATTGCCTATCGTTTCGTCCGAAGCGATCTATGGACAACCATCTATCCGGGCGCAGCGGTATCGGTCTCGGCGCTGTTGCATGCTTCCGCGATCAATGCGGCCGAAGTCGAGCGTCTCCTTGTTGCGATCGTGCAAATTTGCCTTCTGTTTTATGGCGTAGCGCTTTCGGAGCAATGGCGAGCCGAAGAAGAGGATCGCCTGAACAAGCCTTGGCGGCCTCTCGCCGCCGGAATGGTGACATTGAGTCAGTTAAGAATTCGATGTTTCGCAATCTGGCTGACAATTCTGCTTCTTACATACGCGTTAGGAACAATCTGGTGGGCGGTCGCCGTTCTCACGGTATCGTTGTTGCACGCCCACCTTGGCTTGTCGCGCCAGTGGTGGGCAAAGAGCGTTTTGCCGCCATTGGCGCTGCTGAGCATGATGGCGGCGCAGTGGCAAGCCATGGCGCCAATGAGTTTCGAGATCTGGCGTTGGGGCGCCTGGATGCTGGGGATGACCGTCATGACGATCGCGGTCCAGGATCTGCGCGATCTCGACGGCGATCGTGCGGTAGGGCGGCGCACGTTTCCCATGGTATTCGGCGAAAGCTTCGCGCGCGTCTTGTTCGCGATTGCTTTCGTGTCTTTATTGCTGCCGGAATTCCTGCTTATGCGAGTTTCACGGCATACCCCACCGCAGGTCGACGTGTGTTTTATCGTTTCTGTTTTGCTGTCTTTGATCCTTGCATGGAGAGTGATCAATCGGCATGGACGCGCGGAAGATCATCGAACGTATCGAGTCTGGGAGTATTGGTTTGCAGCAATGTTCGTGAGTATGGGTTTCTGCATATAGGCTTGACACAATGTGATATCGGGGCAACAACGGCCGCGTGGCGCGACCGTCAGGCGCTTGGCCGCACGTTCGAAAAGCGGTGTCCTGGCGTGTCCCGCGCGGCGCGGCTCGCGTCGGTGTTCTTGAGCACGTCCCGAACCGCAACCAGCTTGTTCGGATCCGCACCGGTATCGCCGTTGCCGCTGACCGTCGACGTGATCGCCCAGATCGTTACGGTGCCGTCATTGTCGACACGTCCCGTCAGGTTCCGCAGCCCATCCGTCGCCGGCGCCCACGGCAGGCCGGTGACCGAGTTCGTGCCCGGCGGCTAGCCCGGCACCGAATACCGTGCACCGAGATTCAACCCGGCCTGCAGCGTATAGGCGGGACTCCAGCGCTTCGTCCCGGCGCTGCACGCCCACTTCTGCAGCCCGGCCGCCGTTTGCCCGGCCGCGTGCGTGTAGAGATCCGCGCCGCCCGCGTAGCCATCGCCTTCATCGGCCACGTAGAGCGTATTCGCATCGGCGAACCAGAGTCCGAAAGAGGCGTTGGTCTCGGTGAAGCGGAAGTGTCCGTTGCGGTCCACGCGCCCGACGGCGCGATCTGGTCGAGAACGATGCGCGAGGTGACGCCGAAGGCGGCGTCGTACAGGACGTTGTTCCAGACGTAGGGGTAGGCGCCGTCGGCGGGCGCGCCGGTGGCGGTACGTCGAAGTCGAGGCTAGGGGGCAGCATTCATGTGCAGTCTCCGTACGGGATCGAAAGGGTTTTTCTCTGACGGAACAGCGCAACAGCAGGGGGTGACAGCGAGGTGCAAGTAAGGCGCGGTAAGGCGCTCGATACCCTGGCGGGACTTGATGAAGGATTGATTGCGGCGGGGTTCCAAGGGGAATCGGAAAATAGAAGCCAAATCCGCAAGGTCTTCCGCGTTTTGCCGAATGCCGGCTCGGCGATCATTGGCATTGGTAAAAAAGTAACGGCGAAGCGTAACCGTGAAGACCTCGTTTGCAAGAGCGGCGCTGCTGTCGGTCGCCGTATTGCTCGCCATGCATGGCGGCATTCCACTTCCGTTCTCCGCGCCATGGCTCGACGGCGGACAGGCGCTCGCCGCCGATTCGGCCGCGGCGCCGCACCCGCATTCGCGCGTGGACGCATCCGCTGCGCGCGCCGCGAGCGCTTTGGCGATCAAGCCCAGTGTCTCCGTCAAGCCGCGCATCGTCGATTTGAACGCGCCGCTCGTGCGCAACCTGCTGAGCGAAGGCTGCTTGCCGCAGGCGTTGGTCCGCGTCGCCGGCTCGCGTCTGCCGGAGAGCGGCGGCCAGCCGGATGCGCCGATCGATGGGGGCCTCGCGCCGCTGCTGATCGCCGCGCCGCTCGCGCTCCTCGGCGTGTGCCTCTGGTCGCGCCGCATGCAGCGCGCGATGCGCGATCTGGCGCGCACGATACGCGAGTCCCATGCGTGCGGCGGCGCATCCGCGTGCACCGGCGGGCCGCGCCGCGTGCGCGCCGCCGCCCGCACGTTCGCGGAGCTCATGTGCCGCCGCAAGTGCGCGCTCGACGAGCAAGCGGAGGCACTGTCGGCTTTCGGACGGCACATCGACGTGCGGGTCTCCCGGTTGCGCCTGCGTGCGCTCACGCTCGGCAAGTGGCACCAGCGGGCGGCGTTCATCGAGGAGATCGAGGCATTTGCCGCCGTCGCGAATCAATTCATCGACATAGCCGCGCCGGGCGCGGCGGCGAACTCGGCGCTCGTGCCGGTCGATGCCTACTTGCGCGACTGGTCGCTGGAGGGCGGCGCGCTCGACGAGCGGTCGCTGCGCCTCGATCTCAGGGCCGGCCCGCAGTTCATGCTGCCGCGCGCGGCGCTCGAACGGATGATCGGCAACCTCGTCGGCAACGCGCTCCTGCACGGTGCGCCGCCGATCGAGATCGGCACCGCGCGCGGGCCGCGAACCTGCACGCTCAGCGTGCGCGATCACGGCTCGGGCATCGAGGAGCGCCACCTGCCCGCGCTGCAACAGCCGTCCGTGCGTCCTGAAGCGATGGGCAGTCTCTGCGAAAACTGGGGGATGGGGCTCGCCATCGTCAGCCGGCTCGCGGAGAGCTGCGGGGCGACGCTGGTACTGGGCAATCATCCCGAGGGCGGGATGTGGGCGCGCATCACGGTGCTTGGGTAGCCGATTCGCCGGGCGCGAGCCGCGTCCCGTTCGACTACGCTTGCCGCTGCCCCACGCGCCGCAACGCGACCCATAGGACCGAAAGCAGCACGAGCGGGCCGATCTGCGCGAGCCCCGCCCAGATATTGAAGTACTCGTAAAGCGGCAGCAGCCAGGCGAGCGCGACGACGGCTGCCTCGCCGCGCCGCCATCCGCTCTCGAGCCCGAGCGCAGCGAGGCTCGCGACGGCGATGCCGAGCCACGCCAGTTCGTAGTGCCACGCGTAGGGCGTCGTGAGCAGCGCGGCGGCGCCGAGCGTCATGGCGCGCAACCGGGCGTCGGCGGTGCGCTTCCAGACATGCCAGGCGGCCGCGGCGGCGACGGCGGCCACGGCCGCCTGCGCGGCATAGGCCGCCGCGAGCGGCGCCCCGGAGAAGCGCAGCACGGCGAACGGCGTCGGCGAAGCGAATGAGAAAGCCACGTCGCGCTCGAGGATGAATTCGCGCGCGAGGCTCATGTTGGCGAAGAACCCCGTTAGCGAGCGCATCCCGCACAGCCAGACGCTCGCCGCCGTGAACGTCAGCGCGCTCGCCGCGGCGGCCGCGAAGGCGCGCCAGGCACGCGCGGCGCAGAGCACGAGCGGAAAGAGGAGCGCGAACTGCGGCTTGACGGCGAGCAGGCCGATCAGGATGCCTGCCGCGAGCGGCCGCCGTTCGAGCATGGCGATGGCGCCCGCCGCGAGCGCGGCCGTGAGCAGCGAATTCTGCCCCGCGACGACGCCGATGAACACGCACGGGGCGCCTGCCACGAGCAGCGCGGCAAGCCATGGCCTCTCGAACGTCCGAGCGAGGCCGGACACGCTCAGCGTGGCGCTCGTGTAGGCCAGCACGCCGAGCGCGGCGAACGACACATAGCCCCACGGATAAGGCCCGAACGGCAGCCAGGCGAGCGGCATCACGGCGGCGAGGAAGGTCGGCGGATAGAACCACGGCCCGAAGCTGCCGGGGGGCGCGTGCCCCAGCATCACTTCGAGGTGCGTGAACAGGGAGGTGTCGTAGGCCTGCCAGGGCACGCCGTCGCGCGCCAACCGCGCGGCCGCCCAGAACACCGAGAAGTCCGCGCCGGGCCGCCCGGCGTTCGCCGTCGTGAAGCCATGACTCACGCCCGCCCAGGTGACGAGAAAGACGGCTTCGAGCACGAGCATCGCGAGACCGTAGACGACGAGCCGCTCGCGCGTCAGCCACCCGCGCGCACTCGGCGCAAGCGGGCCGCGTGTGACGGGCGGGAGTGCGAGACCGGCTCGCACCTCGTCATGCGGCATGGCTTTGCTCCTCGTCAACCTGCCGCGCGCGTCGCTCTCTCTCCCGGATGCCGCTCGCCGCGCTCAACTCGCCGACGGCATGGTTGCCGCGATAGCGGCCGCGCACGAGATAGACGGGGCGATGCTTCGCCTCGTCGTAGATGCGGCCCATGTATTCGCCCACCACGCCGATGCCGATGAGCTGGATGCCGCCCATGAAGAGGATGATCGTGATGAGCGAGGCGTAGCCCGGCACCGGGTTGCCGAACAGCAGCGTGCGCAAGACGATGAATCCCGCGTAGCCGAAGGCCGAGAAGGCGATCGCAAGCCCGAGGTAGGTCCATATCCTGAGCGGCACCGTGCTGAAGCTCGTGATGCCTTCGAGCGCGAGGTTCCAGAGCCGCCATCCGGAGAATTTCGAGGCGCCGTGGCGGCGCGGCTCGCGCCGGTAGTCGACGATGACGGTCCTGAAGCCGACCCACGCGAAGAGCCCCTTCATGAAACGGTGGCGCTCGGGCAGATCTTGCAGGGCATCGACGACGCGGCGGTCCATCAGGCGGAAGTCGCCGACGTTCTCGGGCAGCTTGACCTCGGCGAGCGCGTTGTGGAACCGGTAGTAGAGCGCGGACATGGCGCGCTTCATGAAGGTGTCGCTGGCGCGGTCGGTGCGTCGCGCGGCCACGACCTCGGCGCCCTTTTTCCATTCCTCGGCCATGACCGGGATGAGGCTCGGCGGGTCCTGCAGATCGCAGTCGATCGGGATGACGGCGTCTCCCGCCGCCTCGTCGAGGCCGGCCGTCAGCGCCGCCTCCTTGCCGAAGTTGCGCGTGAGGTCGACCACGCGAATGCGCGCATCGCGCGCGCCGGATGCGATGAGCGCATCGAGCGTGCCGTCGCTGCTGCCGTC
Source organism: Trinickia terrae (assembly GCF_005144415.1). Lineage (GTDB taxonomy): Bacteria > Pseudomonadota > Gammaproteobacteria > Burkholderiales > Burkholderiaceae > Trinickia_A > Trinickia_A terrae. The sequence continues at coordinate 48,475 of NZ_SWJE01000011.1, forward strand.
GTTGATGCAGACGATCTCGAAGCGGATCCAGTCGATCGCCTCCAGCACCGGCACGGTTTCGGCGAAGAACGGCTCGACGGCCGCCTCCTCGTTGTAGAACGGCACGATCAGCGAGATCAGCGGCTTATCGGTCTCATCGGGCATGGTTTCCCCCGTTTGGCGCGAGTGCTAGAGCGCGAGCCGCGGCGGCGTGTACGCGCCGAAAGGCGGCCCGACGCCGCTCGTCGACACCGATATCTTGTAGTTGGCGACGAAGTGCCCCTGGATGTACTTGCTGCTGCCGCCGCACGAGTTATCGATGTAGAACGCCGCGAACGCGACGACCTGCACGTAGGTATTCGACGACGTGAGCGTGGCGACGGGCATCAGCACGGTCGTGCCCGTGGGCACCGAGCTGTAGAGCGTGGTCTTCGCGCCGGGCTCGAGCCAGATGCTGTTGCCGATGCTGATGGCCGACGGATTGCCGTCCGCGATGAGGGTGCGAATCGTCGGCGTGTCGCTCGCCTGGACGAGGAACGACGTCCATTGGCCGGCCGAGCACGAGGAGGTGCCGTAGGTCTGGCCGTTGGTGATCTCGAACTCGTAGGGCGCGCCCGTCGTCGGGTCGATGAGCGGCTGGTTCGTGCTCGAGTTCCAGTATTGGTCGTAGATGCACTTGTCGAGCGCGACGGGAAAGAGCCCGCCCGCGTTGACCGTGCCCGGCGCGGCCATGATGGCCACGGCCGTCGCGCTGCCCGTCGTGCTGGAGACGCCGAAGAGGTGGGCGAGCAGCAGGCCGATGGGGCCGCCGTTGACGCTCGTCTGGCGCGTGACCGTGACCTGGACGGCCGGTACGTCGTTCGTGTCGTAGGAACTGAGCGTCAGGGTGGACGACTGCATGCTGGAGGGCGTGCCGGACACGTTCCAGTAGCCGTACTGGACCGTGTCCGTCGAAAGCGTCACGCCGTCCGAGGCGTTCAGCGAGATGCCGCTCGTCGCGGCCGTCGAGGCCGACGTCCAGCTCGGCGTGCCCGAGGTCGAGGGCGAGGTGGCGGAGTTCGACATCAGATTGGCGGCGCCGGCGAGCGCCGCTGCATCGGCGGCGTTCTGCAGCTCGTTGCGCACGACGGCCACGCGCGCGAGGTCGATGGCGAAGGCGCCGAACATCAGCAGCGGGATCAGGAACAGCAGAAAGAACAGCGTCACGGAGCCGCGCTCGGCACGGTTTCTCGGACGGGTAGTGGCGTGTGGCATGGCGGCCTCCCGCATTTCACTCGTAGTTCATGGTCGTCGCTGCGCTCAGCGTGACGGAGCCCGTGATCGCGCTGAACGCCGAGCCGAGGACGATGCCGTTGTAGGTGTAGCTGACCGTCACCGTGAGCGGATCGCCGGAGCTGGTGCCGCTCGGCTGGCTCACCGTGACGGTCGGTGTCGACGCCGTGCCGCCCGCGACCAGGTTGTTGTTCAGGTAATTGAGCGCGACGGTCTGGATCTGCGTCGTCGTGAGCACCGGCACATGGACGGTGACACCGGAGCGGGCGGCCTCGCGGCTCGCGTTCGTGATGATCGCCTTGTCGGTCAGGATGAGGCTCGTGTCGATGATGCCGAACAGCGTCGTCAGCAGGAACGGCAGCATGAGCACGAATTCTAGCGAGGCGACGCCGCGTTCATGGGCGCGCCGGGCGATGGGGGGCGCGCGCTTCATTGCGATGCCTCCGCCTGCGCGGCAGCAACGCCCGGCATGCCCGGGCTCGCGCCGGCCGATGCGGGGAGCACGGCGGCGGCAGGCGCCGCCGCCGTGGCGGCGTGCGCGCCGAGCCGCTCGCGCACGACCCGATAGAGCTGCAAGTTGTCGTCGACGGCCGAGGGAGGGAGCTCGAGCGAGAGGATCTTCTTCGCCGAGTCCGTGTTGCCGAGCACGCCGTAGGCGAACGCGAGGTCGGCGCGCGCCTGCCAGGGCGCGTCCGTGAGGCCCGTCACGTCGAGCAGGACGTTGACGCCCTCGCGCGGACGGCCCGCGAGCACGAGCGAGAGCCCGAGATCGACGCGCAGCCCGTGTTCGTCGGGATGCACGCGCAGCCCTTCGCGATACACGGCCTCGGCTTCGCCATGGCGGCCTTCGAGATCGAGCGAGGTGCCGAGACCTTCGCTGGCCGCGGCGTTGCCGGGATCCTTCGCGAGCAGCTGGCGATAGAGGCCCTGCGCCTCGGAGAGACGGCGCTGACGCAGCGCCACGCGGGCGAGCCCGAGCTGCGCGCCGGACTCGCCGGGCTTGGCCGCGAGGGCTTCTCCATAGAGCACGCGGGCGCGCTCGAAATCGCCGGCCAGATAGCGGGTGTCGGCCAGCCCGAGCCTCGCTTCGAACGAGTGGGGCTTGGCGGCGAGCACCTTGTTGTAGAGCGTTTCGGCCAGCTCGACGTTGCCGCTCGCGAGCGCGCTCGCGGCGAGCTTCAGATCCGCCGAGGGATCGCGCTCGGGATGCGAGAGCGCGGGCTGCAGCTTGATCTCGTCGCGTGTGCTCGAGCAGCCCACGAGCAGGGCGGCCGGCGCGGCCATGAGAAGCGCCGCCGCCAGACAAGCGAACGGGGAGGCTGCGCGCGCAAGGGCGGATGTCGTCTTCATGGCTGTTGGTTATGGAAGACCGCGATGAGGCGGATGATCGCCGGGCCCGCGGCGATCATCGCGACGGTCGGGAGAATGAACAGCATCATCGGCACCGTCATCTTCGGCGCGAGCTTCGCGGCTTTTTCCTCGAGCGTGACCATCTGTTCCTTGCGCATCGTTTGCGAGAGCGTGCGCAAGGCCTGGGTGATCGGGGTGCCGTACTGCTGCGACTGGATCAGCGTCGTCGCGAGGCTGCGCAACGACGGCAGGCCCGTGCGCAGCGCGAGGTTGCGCAGCGCGGACGCGATGTTGCCGGAGACCTGCAGCTCGTCGGCGGTCAGCTTCAGCTCGTCGGCGAGCGGCGGGCAGATGCGCGTGAGTTCCTGCGCCACGCGCTTGATGCTCACGAGGAGGCTGTTGCCCGCGTTGGTGCAGATCACGAGCAGGTCGATCGCGTCGGACAGGCACACGGCGATCGCCTTCTTGCGCTGCCGGGCCACGAAGCCGAGCGCGTACTCCGGCACGATGAGGCCGATGACGAACGCGCCCGCCATCATCAGCGCGCGAAACGCGAAGATTTCCCCGAAGCGCGGCACGAACGGCCCGCCGGCGATCGCGGCGAGCGCGAAGAGCGTGCCCCAGAAAAGTTTCAGCCCGACCATCACGGCGACGGCGCGGCGGTCGCGAAAGCCGGCGTTCATGAGCTTTCCCGCGAGCGCGGCGCGCTGGTCGGGGCCGAACATCGACACGCGCTCGCCGACGAACGCGAGGTGCCGGGAGAGGGTTTCCTTCAGCTGGTCGGCCGCATCCGGCCCGCCGGCGCGCGAGCGGGGCGTGCCGGCGCGCGTCACGGCGAGCCGCATGCGTTGCGCGATGCGGCGTCTCGTGGGCTGGCGCGAGCGCAGCAGCGTCAGGGCGATGGCGCCGGCGAGCAGGCCGAGCAGCGCCAGATCGAAGGCGCCGCCGGTGCCGAAGGTGTGAAGGAGCAGGTTCATCGCGACGTGTCCAGTCTCGCTATCTTGCGAATCAAGGTAAGGCCGATGACGAGCATCACCGCCGAGACCGCCAGGATCTTGTGGCCCGCGCGCGTCTCGAAGAGCAGCATCGTGTACGGCCGGTTCACGAGATAGAGGAAGCCGGCGAGCACGAACGGGATGACCGAGATGATCTGCGTCGTGATGCGCCCTTCGGCCGTCAGCGCGCGCGTCTTGACGCGGATGTCGCGGCGCGCGCGGATGATCTCGGAGAGCTCCTCGAGCGTCTCTCCGAGACTGCCGCCGGTCTCGCGCTGCATCAGCAGGTAGACCATGAAGAACGAGAAGTCCGCGATCTGGAGCCGCTCGCCGGCTTGCGTGAGCACCTCTTTCAGATCGGCGCCGAGGAGCAGGCCGTCGCCCATCGTGCGGAACGCCGAGCGCACGGGCTCCTCGGCCTCGTGTCCCACCGTGCCGATCGCCTGCACGACCGGAATGCCGGCGCGCACGGCGCGCACGATGAGATCGATCGCGTCGGGGAAGGCTTCGAGAAAGCGGGCGCGAAAGCGCTGCACGAGGAAGCGGTGGGTCATGCGTGCCGCCAGGGCGGACGCCGCAATGGCGAGCGGCACGGCGAGCACCCCCGGCAGATTGGCGAGAGCGCCTGCGACGAGGGCGGCGAGGAACCCCGCACAGAGGGCCGCGACGATGAAGTAAGGTCCGCGCGGGCCGCCCACGGCGCGCACGCGCGCGACATACCGCCGGAACCAGACAGCGATGCGATTGCTGTCGCGCTCGAGGTTGAAGAGCGCGACGCCTTTCGCCTTCTTCTGCCGCACGGTCTTCTTGCGCTGTTGCTGGCTCGCCGCGAGCCGGCGCATCCGTTCCCGTACGCGCGCTTCCGGCCGGTTGCGCGAGAGGTCTAGCAGCGACAGCACGATGAGTCCGCCGACCACGATCATGAAGAAAGCCCCGATGGCGACGAGATCGGCGACGCTCATGACTTGATCGCCTCCGCGAGCGCGGCTTCCTGGCCGTAGTAGGCGGCGCGCGGCGCGAACCCGGGCCGCACCGAGGTGGTCTCGAAGCCGCCTTTCACGTCGTCGCGCGAGGCGCCCGCGTTCTGGCGGAACGAGAAGAGATCCTGCGTGATGACGACGTCGCCCTCCATGCCGACGAGCTCGGTCACGCGCGTCACGCGCCGCATGCCGTCGCGCATGCGCTCGACCTGGACGATCATGTGCACGGCGCTGGCGATCTGGCGCCGGATCGAGAGCAGCGGCAGGTTGCCGTTGGCCATCATGACCATGCTCTCGAGCCGGCTGATCGCGTCGCGCGGCGTGTTCGCGTGAATCGTCGTCATCGAGCCGTCGTGGCCCGTGTTCATCGCCTGGAGCACGTCGAACGCTTCGGCGCCGCGCGTCTCGCCGAGGATGATGCGGTCCGGGCGCATCCGCAGCGCGTTGCGCACGAGGTCGCGCTGCGAGACGGCGCCGAGGCCCTCGGAGTTCTCGGGGCGCGTTTCGAGGCTGACCACGTGCGGCTGCTGCAACTGGAGCTCGGCGGCATCCTCGATCGTGACGATGCGCTCGTGCTCGTCGATGTGCTGCGAGAGCGCGTTGAGCAGCGTCGTCTTGCCCGAGCCGGTGCCGCCCGAGATGATGACGTTCAGGCGGCACATGCAGGCGATCTTGAACACCTGGAGCATGGCCGGCGAGATGTTGCCCTGCTGCGCCATGCGCGCGAGCGTGATGTTGCGCTTCGAGAACTTGCGGATCGAGATCGAGGCGCCGCGCAGCGCGATCGGCGGCAGCACGACGTTCACGCGGCTGCCGTCGGCGAGCCGCGCGTCGACCATCGGGCTGCTCTCGTCGACGCGCCGGCCCACGGCCGCAGCGATACGCTGCGCGACGTGGGTGACGTGCTGGTTGTCGCGGAACTTGAGCGGCGTGAGCACGAGCTTGCCGCTACGCTCGACGAAGACCTGGTCGGGACCGTTGACGAGGATGTCCGTGACGGTCTCGTCCGTGAGCAGCGGCTCGATCGGCCCGAGACCGAACATGTCGTTGAGGAGCGCATCGACGATCGCCGCCTGCTCGGCGGCCGTGATCGTCAAGCGGTTGCGCTCGACCGTGTGAGCGGCGACTTCGGCGATGCCCTTGCGCACTTCCTCGCGCGTTTTCATGAGGGCCGCCGACATGTTCATCAAGGCGAACACGGCCGTGCGGATCGCGTCGTACTTGTTCGAGCGGATCAGCGTTTCGCGCGCGGCGTGCGCGGCGTGCGCGGCGTGCGCGGGCGGGCGCGAGGGCGCGGACGCGTGCGCCGGCTCGCCGTCGTCGCGGGGCGCGTGCGCGGCGTGCGTGTCGGCCGAGGGGGCGGCATGCGCCGCTTTGGGCGGCACCGCCGCTGTCGCCGGGAGCGCGCCCGGGGCGCGATCTTTCTGGCCGAACTTCATGCGCTCCTCCCCGGCTTCTTCAGGAGGCTTGCGTACCAGGGCTGCGTGGTTTTCGCGGTGTGCTGCGCGCCCGTCATCTCGCGCACGAGCGCGTCGATGGCGCCGCGAAAGCCGCTGTGCTGGCGGCCGCGGTTGACGGGCTCGCCGAGGTTCTCGGCGAACGCGAGCGCCTTCGGATCGTAGGGCAGCTCGCACGCGACGAGGCGGCCGAAGGCGTCGCCGAAGTCCGAGGCGCTCACGCGGCCCGCGACGGGCTCGAGCGGATTGTTGAGCAGCACCGAGACGCTGCGCTCGCCGGGCAGCTCCTGGACGAAGCGGACGAGCCGCGCGCATTCGTGCGCGCCGTGAACCGAGCGGTCCGCGACGAGATAGACATGGTTGGCCGCGTGAAGCGCTTCGTCGGTGAGGCGCCCGGCGCGAGCGGGCACATCGACGAGCACGTAGTGGAAATGGCGCTTGAGCGTATCGATGATCTCCGCCACGGCGCCCGTGCGGATCGGCACCTCCGAGCCGTAAGGGTGCTCGCCCGAGAGGATCGCGAGCCGCCCGCCCTTCGAGACGAGCATGCGTTCGACCGACTGCGGCTCGGGCCGCGCATCGAACTCGAGCAGCTCGATGAGCCCGTTGTTGCTGGGGAGGTCGAGCTGCGAGCAGGCCGAGCCGCCGTGCAGATTCAGATCGAGATAGACGACGCGGCGCCGCTCGCCGGCGAGCCGCCGCGCGAGCGCGACGCCGATCGTCGTGACGCCGACGCCGCCGCGCGCGCCGGCGAGGCCGAGGACCTTGCCCATGCGCACCTGCATGACGGGCTCGTTCGCCGTGAGCGAGCGCCGCAGCAGGTCGGCCGTGAGCGGCTTGACGACGTAGTCCTGCACGCCGATGCGCAGCAGGTTGCGAAACAGCCCGACGTCGTTTTGCTTGCCGATCGCGATGACGGCGACCGACGGATCGCAGACCTGCGCGAGGCGCGTCAAGTCCGAGAGCGGCATGGCCGAGTCCGAGACGTCGACGATCAGCTGGCGCGGCGGGTGCTCCATCTTCTCGATGAGCGCGATCGTCTCGTTGAAGGTTCCGACGCGCGCCTGCGCGTGCGAGATGTGCTGATCGAGGATCAGGTTGTTGATCACGGACGCGCTCGCTTCGTCGGCGACGATCGCGAGGAAGTCCACCTCACGCTGCGACGAGGCCTGGTGCTCCGGATGCGCTTGATGTTCGGCGACGTTCATGATGGCTCGCGACGGGGCGGGGGGGGGTTATTTGCCGACTGTGGTGGTCGTCACCTTGGCGGCCGCGGGCTCCTTCACCTTGTCCTCCTCGTAGCGGCGCACGGCCTGCGCCGCGGTGCCCGCGTCGGCGCCGCCGTAGGGCACGCTGTCGACGAGGTCCTCGGGCCGCGCGAGCATGCCCGCGAGGTTGGTGTAGGTCGCGCAGCCGAAGGCGACGCCGGGCCGGCGAAAGCCGGCATCGACGAAATGCGAGCGCTCGACGAGCTGCTCGCAGTCGGGCGGCACCGCTTGCGTGCCGTTGAAGCCGATGACGGAGGAATCGGGCATGCCGCGCGGCGGCGGGGCGGACAGGCAGCCGGCGAGGGCGAGGGGAGCGAGAAGCGCGGTGAGCGCAGTCAGGGTTCGGCAGGACATGGCGTGCTCCTCGCGTTCAATAGACGAAGCCGGCATTGCCGGTGAGGCGCGGCGTGTCGCCCGCGAGCGGGTCGAGCCCGAACTCGTGCTGGAGCGAGAACTCGAGATCGCCGCTCGGCTTCGTGATCGTCTCGATCGCCTGGCGCGTGCGGCTCGGGCTCGTCGGCTGCACGAGGTAGGGCGTGACGATCACGACCAGTTCGGTTTTGTTGTCCTGGAAATTCTTCGACGAGAAGAGCTTCCCGATCACGGGCAGCCGGCCGAGCCCCGGTACCTGCGCGATCACGTCGCTGTCCGTGCTTTGCAGGAGACCGCCAATCGCGAAGCTCTGCCCGCTCGCGAGCTCGACGGTCGTCTCGACGCGGCGCACCGTCAGCGCGGGGATCTTGAAGCCGCTGAGGGTCACGGCATCGGCCTGGTCGAGCTGGCTGACCTCGGGCCGCACCTTGAGGCTGATCCGGTTGTCGGCGAGCACGGTCGGCGTGAAATCGAGCGAGACGCCGAACGGCTTGAACTCGACCGTGACGGAGGTGGACGCGATGCTGCCGCCCGAGCCGCTCTGCGCGACCGGGATCGGGATCTCGCCGCCGGCGAGAAAGCTCGCCGTCTCGCCCGACATCGCGGTCAGGTTCGGCTCGGCCAACATCGTGACGAGGCCGTCCTGGTCGAGGGCCTGCAGCACGGTGTCGAGCGTGACGCCGTTCGAGAGACTGCTCGCGCAGCCGTTGGACACGCAAAACGAGGTCAGCGAGGGTGGGAAGAGGACGCTGCTGAAGAAATGCGAGCCGAAATTGCCGAGCACGTTCCAGTTGATGCCGAGCTGCTGGGTGATGTTGCGGTTGACCTCCGTCACGCGCACGCGCAGGTTCACCTGGATCGGGTGGGCGATCGTCATCTTGTTGACGATGGTTTCCTTCTCGTGGAGATAGGGCTTGAGCGTCTCGAGGGCGGAGTCGGCCTCGGTCGCGCTCGGCACGTCGCCGGCGACCATCAGCGAACCCGGTGCGCCTGACACCGTGAGATGCAGCTGCGGGAAACGCGTGTCGAGCAGACGCTGGAGCGAGCGCACGTCGGTGGCGACGACGACCGTCTTGCGCAGGATCGTCCGGTTGTTCGCGCCGAGCGCGAGCAGCGTCGTCGTGCCGGCCTTCTTGCCGAGCACGAAGACCGTGCGCGGCGTCGGCACCTGGATGTCGGCGACGTCCGGATTGGCCACGAACACGGCGACCGCTGGCTCGGGGAGCGTCAGGACCTCGCCGCCGCCGTCGTAGACCGTGAGGACGGCGCCGCCGTCGCTGTCGGCGCGGGCCGCTCCGGCATGCGCGAGCGTGAACGCGAGTGCGGCGGCGAGCGGCCAGAGCCAACGTGAACGGGCAATCGAGCGAAGCATGCGGGGCATTGTTTGGCGGACTCCTCGTGGCGTGGTTCGTCGTGGTACCTGATCAGCTCCGGCAGGCCCGTCGTCAATGCACCGCGGCCGGGGTGCCCGTCGCGGCTATGGCGGGCGCTGCGGCCGGCGGCGGCGTTGCCGGCAGCGGCGGCAGGCCCGGTGTGCCCGTCGCGCCGTTGGCGGCCGGGGTATCGCCGCTTGCCACCGAACCCCGATAGACGACGACCGGATGCGCTATCTTCGCGCCGCCAGCCGCGCCGGCTGCCGCGCTCGTGTTTTGCTGGGCAATGGCCCGCAGCCCTCGGGAGACGTCGCCGGCCCAGACGGGCGGCGTGTCGGGGCCGAGCTCGCCGCCGGCGGCCGGCTGGTCGCGGTCGCTCGTGGCGAAGCTGCGCAGCGCGAGCGAGAGCGTGCCGAGATGCGTCGCGACCGAGACCACCTGTGCCGTGCGCGGCGAGACTTCGAGCGTGACCGTGCGCGCACTCGGGTTGGTCGCCGCGGGCTCGGATGCAGGCTTCTGGCGCTGGAATGCCGAGCCGATCGCGAGCACGCGCACGCGCCTCACCACCGTTTCGGATTCGACCGACTGCTCGGGCGCGACCGGCACATCGGCTGCAGCCTTCAACTGCTGGGTGAGCAGCACGTCGACATAGTCGCCGGGCTGAATGAGCCCGGCATTGCCCGAGACCTCGTCGATCGCGACCGAGACCGCGCGCAAGCCGGGCTTGAGCGCGGCGGCGAGGAAGTCGGGCGCGTCGGCCTGGGTCACGGCGGTGGTGACGAGCGGCGCGCCGGCGGGGAGGTTCTCGCGCAGCAGGGCGCCTTTCAGGCGGCTGCTGCCGCTTTGGTCCGGGGTGTCGACGAGCGCGCCCTTCGGCACCTTGTCCGCCTCGACATTGCGCCAGGCGAGATCGCTTTCGCGCAGCAGCAGGCCCGCCGGCAGATCGGCTGCGGCGTAGGGCACGCGCACGAGCTGCGGGGGGGCGCTCGGCCGTGGCGCCGCGGCGGCGACGAAGAGCGTACGCAGCACCAGCGCGCCAATCAGCGCAACGACGACAAGAGCGGCGATTCTGACGATATTGGACATGGTGGTGAGCGTGGGCAGTGGCGGTTCGGCAGGCTAAGTGCCCGGCATGTGGCCGACGACGAGCGGTCCCCAGACCGCCACGACGCCGCCCAGCGCCAGCGCGACGCCGTAGGGCACGCCTTCGCGAGCCGGCTTTTGTCTGTCTTTGCGCAAGAGTCGCGGGGCCAGGAGCGCGAGGGCGACGATGAGGCCGCTCGCGCTGATGACGAACAGGACGGGCAGGGCGAGCGCCGGTCCTGCCCAGAGGAAGACGGCGGCCGCGAGCTTGGCGTCGCCGCCGCCGATGCAGCCGAAGTGGAACAGCAGTGCCGAGAGCGCGAGCGCCGCTGCGGCGAGGCCCGCGTGATGCGCGAGAACCGCGGGGCTCGTGTGCGCGAGCCCCGCGGCTACGGGATAGAGGCAGGCCACCGTCGCCACGGCCGCATTCGGCAGGCGTCGGAAACGGAGGTCGTGCGCCGCAAGCGCGGCGAGCACGAGCGAGGTGGCCAACGGCACGAGGTAGAGCATGGTCGTAGCGGTACGTGCCGATTCCGCCGCCGCGCGAGGCGAGATGTGCCCGGTCGTCAGGGCCGTGGAGTCTCGCCGGGCGGAGCGCGGCCGGGAAGCGGCGTCAGATCGCGGACGAGATCTTGGTCATCAGAGTCGTGAAGAGCGATGAAAGACCGCTGCTGCCGCTTAGCACGGAGCCGGCGCCGACCACCGCAACCACGATGATGCCGGCCAGTACTGCGTATTCGAGTGCGCTGACGCCACGTTCGTCACGGGCCAGGGATTTGATGAGTTGTAGCATGGGTCTCTCCGCAAAGAGGATCCGGCCACAGAGTTTGGCCGTTGCCCCGTTCGAGTGTGGTCACCGCCGTGTTCCAGTCAAGGCTTCTCCACGCGGCGGCATGCATGGTTGGCCAACACCTGCTGTTGCTGCCCGTCGCCGGCGAGGTTGCCGCAGGCGGTATGGGTTGCAAACGTTTGCGTAATCGTCTGCGGTTGCCATTTTTGCGGATAGTAGGGGAAGCGACTATTAAGAAATAGAAAAATTTGCCGACAACGTCTGATCTATCCGAAGGTATAGGCGATTGAAAAAGCCTACGCAAATATCGTTAACGATTAGTCGTAAGGTATGAACAAAGTGCTGGGTTTTATAGGCGTGGCGGGCGGCCTTCTTACACGCTTATTGCTCTGATGATATGCGTGAAAGATTGGGAAAGGAATTCGGATTGAATAAGCGAGGTCACCCTACGGCTTTGCCGTGATGTGCCTCGCTGTTCGCCGCCGGGCAGGCTCAGTTCTGAATGGAGCGCCTTGAATCAGCTGCCAAGCCGTCAGGCCGTGAAGGCGCCCCACGCCTCTCCATCGATCAGTACATCCACGCGCATCTCTTCCGGAATCGGCACGCCGCAGCGCGCGGCCGCTTCGCGATAGAGCGAGGTCTGATTGATGCTCGCGGCGATGGCCGCGTCGCTCGCGCCCTCGCCGTCGCGCAGCAGGTTCCAGCGCCGGTACTGCGCGAGGAACCACTGGCCGTCCGAGAGCCGCGGGTAGTTCACCGCGCCGCCGTCGAAGAAGCTGACGGGCAGCGGCGGCTTCGCGAACTGCGCGCCCTCGTAGACGCCGACGAGCCGCGGCTCGATCAGCTCGCGCGGCACGTCGAGCACGTCGGGCTTGGCGAGCCAATTCGAAATCTCCGAGCGATGCTCGCGCGCATCGACCCAGCGGCAAGCCTCCAGCATCGTCTGTACGAGCGCACGCGCGGTATTGGGGTGGTGCGCCACGAAATCGCGCCGGCACGCCAGCACTTTCTCTGGATGCCCAGGCCAGATCGCGCTCGTCGCAATCGCCGTGCGTCCCGCGCGCCGCGCTTCGGCCACCGCATTCCACGGCTCGCCGGCGCAAAAACCGTCGAGCTTGTTCTCGGCGAGCGCATCGACCATCTGCGGCGGCGGGATCACGACGCTTTGAATGTCGCGCAGCGGATGCACGCCTTGCGCCGCGAGCCAGTAATAAAGCCACATGGCGTGCGTGCCGGTCGGGAACGTCTGCGCGAACACGGGCGGACGCCCCAGCGAGGCGAGCGCCGCCTTGAGGCTGTCGTGCTCCTTCAGCGCCTGCGCAAGCGCGTTCGACACCGTGATGCCCTGGCCGTTGCGATTGAGCACCATCAGCACGGCCATGTCCGCCTGCGGCCCGCCGATGCCCAGTTGCACGCCATAGACGAGCCCGTAGAGCGAGTGTGCGGCGTCGAGCTCGCCGGAGAGCAGTTTGTCGCGCACGGCCGCCCACGACGGCTGGCGGCACAGCTCGAGCGTGAGCCCGTGGCTATGGCCGAATTCGAGCACCTTGGCGGCCACGAGCGGCGCGGCATCGGAAAGCGCCACGAAGCCAAGGCGCAGATGCGTTTTCTCGGGCTTGGCCGCGGCGTCGCCGTCAAGGGTTTCGGGTTGGGAGGAAGGCGTAGTCATAGCGTGCAGTCAACCGAGAAGATCGGCGATCGAAACGAGCTGCCGGGCGACCTCGGCAACCTTGATGCCCTGGTCCATCGCGCGCTTGCGCAGCGTCGCATAGGCTTCCTGCTCGGACATCTTGCGGCGGTCCATCAAGAGACGCTTGGCGCGGTCGATGAGCTTGCGGTCGGCGAGCTCGCTTTCGGCTTGGGCCAGGCGCTGGCGCAGCTTCTCTTCGTGTGCGAAGCGCGCGAGCGCGACTTCGAGAATCGGCGCGAGCCGCTCCGCCGCGAGCCCTTCGACGAGATAGGCGGTGACGCCTGAGTCGACGGCGGCGCGGATCAGCTGCTGGTTCGCGTCGCTGCTGAACATCAGCACCGGGCGCGGCGCGGTCTCGTTCATCACCGCGAGCTGTTCGAGCGTGTCGCGCGAGGGCGATTCGGTGTCGATGATGACGACGTCGGGCCGCTCGCTCTCGACCACCTTCGGCAGCGCCTGCGGCGTGGCGGCCTCGGGCAGCATGTCGTAGCCGAGGCGTGCGAGCGCCTCGCGCAAATCGCCGATCGGTTTGTCGGTGTCGGTGACGAGCAGCACGCGCAGCATGGGAGAGGGTGAATTCGGCAAATCAGGTTTCCAGTGCGCCAAAGGCCGGGTCAGGCGGCGCGCTCATGTGTCGAATATACCCATTCCCGGGCGGCCTGGGCGAACCCTTCGGCCTCGCCGATCGCGTCGCCGATCAGGATCACGGCCGGGCTGCCGAAGCCGGCCGCGGCGGCATCGGCAGCCACGCGATCGAGCCGGCTCAAGAGGCGCCGCTCGCGCGAGGTGCCCGCCCACTGGACGACGGCCGCCGGCGTCGATGCCGCCAGGGTCTCGCCGAGCCGGGCGCAGACGTGCTCGATGCGGCCCATGCCCATGTAGATCGCGAGCGTGGTGCGCGTCGCGGCGAGCGCGGCCCAGTCCGGCTCGCTGTGGTCCTGCAGGTGGGCGGTGACGAAGGTCACGCCCTGGCAGTGCTCGCGATGCGTGAGCGAGAGGCCGAGCCCCGCCGCCGCCGCGAAGCCCGACGAAATGCCGTTGACGATCTCGACTTCGATGCCGGCTGCGCGCAGGTCCGTGATTTCTTCGCCCGCGCGGCCGAACAGCAACGCCTCGCCGCCCTTCACGCGCACGACGTGCAGCCCCTTCGACGCGTAGCGCCGCATCAGCCGCTGGATGAACGCCTGCGGCGTCGACTTGCAGCCGCCGCGCTTGCCCACGCGGATCACGCGCGCGTTCGGCGCGAGCGTCGCGATCTCCTCGTTCGCGAGATCGTCGAGCAGGAGGACGTCGGCGCGCGCCAGCGCGTTGGCCGCGCGGATCGTCAGCAGGTCGAGGTCGCCGGGGCCTGCGCTCAGCAGCGTGACTTTGCCGGTCGTGGGCGTCATCGTCATGGTGTCCTTCCTGTTGGCAATGATGTGTTGTTCAATGTTCTTAGACTCGCTGACAAAACTGGCTTCGGGTTTTTGTTCTTGCTGCTTAGGTTTTCGTGCAACCTTGAATTCGCGCCGGTCCGTATAGTCCGTCCCTCCCCGGGACCGGGGTCACTTTGGTCTTGCCCAAAGTAACCAAAGGCGTGTCCTGGGCGGACGGCCTGTCCCGGAGGCACTCAGTGCTGTCCGCGATAGCGGTCTGAGGGCTACCGTCACCGCTCGCCGCACGTCCCGTTAGCACGCGGCACGGAATTGCGCCGATTCGAATCAAACCAATGCTTATGGTCAGGCTGGGCCCGAAGACCTTTGTCTTGCGATGCTGCTTCATGCGTTCCTGCTGACTTTCAATCGTAGGCGACATGGGGCGAGGCCAAACCAACGTCTTCACTTTGTTTCGTCGCAAAGCAAGCCCGTGCCGCGTGCTAACGGGACGCGCGGCGAGCGGTGACGCTTGCCCTAGACCGCTATCACTGACAGGACTGAGTGCTAACGGGCCAAGGCCGTCCGCCCAGGACGCGCTTTTGGTTACTTTTGGCAAGACAAAAGTGACCCCCGCCCCGGGGAGGGGCAAAGCGTACGGCACGCCGCGGCGTAAAAAAACCAAAAGCCTCAACCTTGCGATCCTTCGAATCAATGCGCCGCCGCGGCCGGAACGCTCTCATAGAGCCGCCGGATCTCCGGCACGCACGAGCCGCACACAGAGCCGCAGCCAAGCGTCGATTTCAATTCGGCGAGGTCCGCGCCTTCCGCGATCTTTGCGGTGATCTGCGATTGCGTGACCTGCTTGCAGTTGCAGATCACCTTGTCGCGCGGGGGCCGCTTGCCGTCGACGAACACCGCATGGCGCGGGCCGCTCCACGGCGCCGCCTCGCGCAGGCGGTCGATCAGCGCCGCCGCGCCGTTCGTGCCGCCGGCCAGCATGAAGCCGTCGATCATGTTGTCGCGCCACGCAACGCGCTTTTCGTGGCCGCGCCGCGCGTCGCGGTATTCGAGCAGGTCCTCGCCGTGCGGCAGGCCGAGCGCGTCGTGCAGGCGGTTCAGCCACTCGGCCGGCGCGCGCAGGTCGGCCGCCGAGACGATCAGCATCTCGTTGCCGTCCGCGTCGGGCTCGATGCGCACCGAGGCGTAGCGGCGCTCGCGCAGGAGCGGCTGCACGGCGGCCTGCAGCGCGAGCGCGTCGCCGCCTCGCCTGGCGGCCACGAGCCGCCACGGCAGGTCCGCCGCCTGCACGCGCACCGCAGCGTGCTTGAGCTCGGGCTGCGCCGAGTGCGGATCGACGGCGGGGACCGTGGTCTCGTTGATGCCGCCGCTGTTGAGGAACTGGCCGTTCCAGTGCATCGGCGCGAACACGGTGCCCGAGGCGACGTCGTCCGACACTTGCAGCGGCAGCACGAGCGCGCCGCGGCGGCTCGCGACCGTGACGAGGTCGCCGTCCTTCAAGCCGCGCCGCGCGGCGTCGGTGCGGTGCATCGTGAGCGCCGGCTCGGGCGCGTGCGCGAAGAGGGCGCCGACGCGGCCAGTGCGGCTCATGCCGTGCCACTGGTCGCGCAGGCGTCCGGTGACGAGGCGGAACGGATAGCGCGCGTCGACGCTCTCCGCGACCGGCAGGTAGGGTGTCGCATGAAAGCGCGCGCGGCCGTCGCCGGTGGCGAAGGTGCCGTCGGCATAGCGGCGCGCCTGGCCGTGCGCGGCGCCTGCGGCGAACGGCCATTGCTGTGGGCCTTGCGCTTCGAGCGTCGCGTAGGAGAGCCCGCCGATGTCGAGATCGCGCCCGACCGTCAACGCGCGGTGCTCGTCGAACACGGCTTGGGGCGAATCGAAAGGAAACAGCGTGCTCATGGACGACAGCCGCGCCTCGATCCGCCGCGCGACTTCGTTGACGATCCACCAGTCCGGCTTCGCTTCTCCGGGCGCATCGACGGCCGCTTGCACGCGCGAGATGCGCCGCTCCGAATTGGTGACCGTACCCGATTTTTCGCCCCAGCTCGCGGCGGGCAAGAGCACGTCGGCATAGGGGACGGTATCGGTCTGCGCGAACGCTTCCTGCACGACGACGAACTCGGCGCGCGCGAGCGCTTCGCGCACCCGCGCGATGTCAGGCATCGAATGGACGGGGTTCGTGCAGGCGATCCAGACCGCCTTGATCTTGCCGTTGCGCACCGCCTCGAACATCTCGACGGCGGGCAGGCCGGGGCGGTCCGACAGGCCGCTCACGCCCCACAGCGCTTCGAGCTCGGCGCGATGCTCCGCATTGCCGATGTCGCGATGCGCGGCGAGCATCGTCGCCATGCCGCCGACTTCGCGCCCGCCCATCGCGTTGGGCTGCCCCGTCAGCGAGAACGGGCCCGCGCCGGGCTTGCCGAGCTGGCGCGCGGCCAAATGCAGGTTGATGAGCGCGAGGTTCTTGTCGGTGCCGTGGCTCGACTGGTTGAGGCCCATGCAATAGAGCGAGAGCGCGGCCGGGCTCGCGCCGAACCACTCCGCGGCCTGCATGAGCGCGTGCTCTTCGATGCCGCAGATGTCGGCCGCCACGCGCGGCGGGTACTCGCGCACGAGCGCCTTCAGCGCGTCGAAGCCCACCGTGTGCGCATCGATGTAGGCGCGGTCGAGCAGACCCTCCCAGATCAGGTGATGCAGCATCCCGTTGAAGAGCGCGACGTCGGTGCCGGGCTGGATCGCGAGATGCAGGTCGGCCATCGCGGCCATGTCGGTGCGGCGCGGGTCGACGACGATCCAGCGCACGTCCGGGTTGGCCGCTTTCGCTTCTTCGAGCCGCCGGAACAGCACCGGATGTGCGTACGCCATGTTGCTGCCCGCGAACAGCACGGTCTGCGCGAGCTCGAGGTCTTCGTAGCAGGTGGGCGGGCCGTCCGCGCCGAACGCCTTCTTGTACCCGGTGACCGCGCTCGACATGCACAGCCGCGAGTTCGTATCGATGTTGTTGGTCTTCACGAGCCCCTTGGCGAGCTTGTTGAAGACGTAGTAGTCCTCGGTCAGCAGCTGCCCCGAGATGTAGAACGCGACCGCGTCCGGGCCGTGCTGCTCGATGACTTGCGCGAAGCGCTGCGCGACGAGATCGAGCGCACTCGTCCAATCGGCGGCTTCACGCTTCGCGCCGCGCGCCGTGCGGATCTCGGGATGCAGCACGCGTCCCGTCATGCTTTGCACCGTCAGCGGCAGCGAGCGGCCTTTCGTGCAGAGCCGCCCGAAGTTCGCCGGATGGTCCGGGTCGCCCGCGATGCCGGTGATGCGGCCGTCCTCGGCTTCGACGAGCACGCCACAGCCCACGCCGCAATAGCAACAGGTGGAACGGGTGACGGTTTTCATGGGCATTGCGTCCGTGGCGTGCGTCAAACTAAGCGATGCGAAACGAGGCGGCAGATCAAGCGAGGCTGACGAACACTGCCTCGCCTTCCACCTTCACCGGAAAGCGCCGCGCACAGCCCACATCGGGCGCGCGCGCCTCGCCGCTTTCGAGCGCGATGTTCCAGGCGTGCAGCGGGCACGTCACGGTCTCGCCGTGCACGATGCCCTGCGAGAGCGCACCGCCCTTGTGCGGGCAGTGGTCGAGCAGCGCGAACACCTTGTCCTGCGCGGTGCGGAAGATTGCGACGTTGCCCTCGGCGCGCTCCAGCACGCGGCTGCCGAGGCGCGGAATGTCGGACACGTTGCACACATGCGTCCAGGTGGAAGGAAATTGCATATCCATGGCGATGACCTCAGGCGACGACCTTGATGGGGATGTATTCGTGCTTCTGCGCTCCTTCGATACGCGCTTCCCACGGGTCGGGCAGTCCTTCGAGCGAATAGAGCAGTCGTTCGTAGAGCGCCTTGCGGTTCGCGGCGTCTTCGACGATCTTCTTCTTGACGTAGTCGAGCCCGACGCGCGCGATGTAGTGCACGGTGCGGTCGAGATAGTGCGCTTCCTCGCGATAGAGCTGCAGGAACGCGCCGCTGTACTCCTTGACCTCGTCGGGCGTCTTCACCTTGGCGAGGAATTGCGCGACTTCGGTCTTGATGCCGCCGTTGCCGCCGACATAGAGCTCCCAGCCGGAATCGACCGCGATCACGCCGACGTCCTTGATGCCGGCCTCGGCGCAGTTGCGCGGGCAGCCCGAGACGGCGAGCTTCACCTTGTGCGGCGACCACATGTTGGCGAGCATCGTCTCGAGATCGATGCCCATCTGCGTGCTGTTCTGCGTGCCGAAGCGGCAGAACTCGCTGCCCACGCAGGTCTTCACGGTGCGGATCGACTTGCCGTACGCATGGCCCGACTTCATGCCGAGGTCCTTCCAGACGTTGACGAGGTCTTCCTTCTTCACGCCGAGCAAGTCGATGCGCTGGCCGCCCGTGACCTTGACCATCGGGATGTGGTACTTGTCGGCCACATCGGCGATGCGGCGCAGCTCGTCGGGCGTCGTCACGCCGCCCTTCATCTGCGGCACCACCGAGAACGTGTTGTCCTTCTGGATGTTGGCGTGCACGCGCTCGTTGACGAAGCGGCTTTGCGGATCGTCGGCGGCTTCGCGCGGCCAGGTCGAGATCAGGTAGTAGTTGATCGCCGGGCGGCAGGTCGCGCAGCCGTTCGGCGTGCGCCATTCGAGGAAGTCGTAGACGGCCTGGTGCGAGAGCAGCTTGTGCTCGCGGATCGCGCGGCGCACTTCGTCGTGGCTGCGGTCGGTGCAGCCGCAGATTGCCTTGGTCTTCGGCGTTTCCTGGAAGCTCGTGCCGACCGTGCTCATCAGGATCTGCTCGACGAGGCCCGAGCACGAGCCGCACGAGCTCGCCGCCTTGGTGTGCTTCTTGACGTCGTCGAGCGTGAACAGGCCCTTCTCGGTGATCGCCTTGACGATCGTGCCCTTGCAGACGCCGTTGCAGCCGCAGACTTCGTCGCTGTCGGCCATCGCCGCGGCCTTGTCGTGGCCTTGCACGCCCGCGTCGCCGATGCTCGATTCGCCGAACATGATGTGGTCGCGCAATTCGCCGAGCTTGCGGCCTTCGCGCAGCAGCTTGAAGTACCACGCGCCGTCGGCCGTATCGCCGTAGAGGCAGGCGCCGACGAGCTGGTCGTCCTTGATGACGAGCTTTTTATAGACGCCGCCCGAGGGGTCGGACAGCACGATCTCCTCCGTGCCGTCGCTGCCGAGGAAGTCGCCGGCCGAGAACAGGTCGATGCCGGTGACCTTGAGCTTGGTCGACAGCACCGAGCCCTTGTAGGTGCCGATGCCCATCAGCGCGAGGTGGTTCGCGCACACCTTGGCCTGCTCGAAGAGCGGCGCGACGAGGCCGTAGGCGACGCCGCGGTGGCTCACGCATTCGCCGACCGCGTAGACGCGCGGGTCGTAGGTTTGCAGCGTGTCGTTGACGACGATGCCGCGATTGCAATGCAGGCCCGCCGATTCGGCGAGCGTCGTGTTCGGGCGGATGCCGGCGGCCATCACGACGAGGTCGGCCGGGATCTCGTCGCCGTCCTTGAAGCGCACGCCCGCGACTTGGCCGGCTTCGTCGCCGACGATCTCGGTCGTCGCTTTCGACAGCAGGAACGCGAGGCCGCGCTCTTCGAGCGAGCGTTGCAGCAGCTTGCCCGCGGTGGCGTCGAGCTGGCGTTCGAGCAGCGTGTCGGCGAGATGCACGACGGTCACCTCCATGCCGCGCAGCTTCAGGCCGTTGGCCGCTTCGAGGCCCAGGAGGCCGCCGCCGATCACGACCGCGTGCTTCTTCACCTTCGCGGCCTCGATCATCGCTTCCGTGTCGTAGATGTCGCGATAGGTGATGACGCCTTTGAGGTCCTTGCCCGGCACCGGCAGGATGAACGGCGACGAGCCCGTCGCGATCAGCAGGCGGTCGTAGGGGGCCTCGGTGCCGTCCTCGGCGTAGACGACGCGCTTCTTGCGGTCGATCTTGTTGATCGTCTTCCTGAGGTGCAGGCGGACGCCGTTTTCCTCGTACCAGGCGAGCGGATTGAGGACGATGTCGTTGAACGTCTGTTCGCCCGCGAGCACCGGCGAGAGCAGGATGCGGTTGTAGTTCGGATGCGGCTCCGCGCCGAACACGGTGATGTCGTAATGATCGGGAGCGAGCGTGAGCAGCTCTTCGATCGTGCGGATGCCGGCCATGCCATTGCCGATGACGACGAGTCGGGGCTTGTTCATGATGTCTCCCGCTGGGCCGCTCCCGAGGGAGACATCGGCCCCCTCGGGGGGCAGCGAACGAATGTGAGCGTGGGGGTGGTTCATGATGTCTGTTCCTACAGGGTCGATCTGAATCGTGGGCTTGTTATTCAAAACTCGGGGTCATACACGGGCGGTGACGCCCGCCAGCGACTCGCGCCAGCGGCGCTTGACGTTGGCGAGTCCGAGCCAGCCGAGCACGGCGAGGCACGCGAAGAGCCACAGGCCGGCGGAGTAGACGCCGGTGGCCTGCTTGATCGCGCCGAGGCTCGCGGCCAGCGCGAAGCCGCCGATGCCGCCCGCCATGCCGATCAGGCCCGTCATCACGCCGATGTCCTTGGAAAAGCGCTGCGGCACGAGCTGGAACACCGCGCCGTTGCCCGCGCCGAGGCACAGCATCGCGACGATGAAGAGCGCGAGCGAGGCGGCCGGCGCGCCGGCGCTGAAGCCGGCCGTGCCGATCAGCGCCGCGACCGCGCCGTAGACGGTCAGGAGCGACCGCGTGCCGCCGATGCGGTCGGCGAGCAGCCCGCCGAACGGACGCATCGCCGAGCCCGCGAACACGCAGGCGGCGGTCGCCCAGCCCGCGGTCTTCGGATCGAAGGCGAACTGGTCGTGGAAATAGCCCGGCAGCGAGCTGGCGAAGCCCGAGAAGCCGCCGAACGTGAGCGCGTAGAAGAACATGAACCACCAGGCGTCGCGCTGCGTCAGCATGCGGGCGTAGTCGCGCAGATGCTTGTGCTGCACCGGCGCGGGGGCGTCCTTTGCGCAGAGGAAGAAGATGGCGAGCGCGAAGCCGAGCGGAATGCAGGCGATGCCGAACACGTTCTGCCAGCCGAGCGCGACGGCGAGCGCGGGCGCGAACAGCGCGGCGAGCACCGTGCCTGAGTTGCCAGCACCCGCAATGCCCATCGCGGTGCCCTGGTGCTGCGGCGGATACCAGCGCGAGGCGAGCGGCAGCGCCACGGCGAACGACGCGCCCGCGACGCCCAGCAGCACGCCGAACCCGAGCGCTTGCGCGAGGTCGTGGATGCCGATGCGCCATGCGCCCAACAACGTTGCGATCACAGCCATCTGGCCAAGCAGGCCCGCGCGTTTTGCGCCGATGCGGTCGGCGAGCATCCCCATCGGCAGGCGCAGCAGCGCGCCGGCGAGGATCGGCGTGGCAACCATCAGCGCGCGCTGCTGGGTCGACAGTTCGAGCGTCTTGGCGATCTGGATCTGCAGCGGCCCGAGCAGATACCAGACCATGAAGCTCAGGTCGAAATAGAGGAAGGCAGAAAAGAGCGTCGGGGTGTGCCCACTGCGCCAGAAGCTGCGGTCCATGTTGAGTTCCGTCGTCGTGCCGCGCGAACCGGGATGAAACCGCGCGGCGAACGTCGTAGCGTCTTTGCTCGACCAAATAAAAACGGCGCCCGCTCGTGTCGCTGCACGAGGGGACGCCGTTGTCCTGGGTGGGCCGCTGCATTGTTTCGACGATGGGTGTCGATCATGCCGCGCCGGCCCGGTGATCCTGCAACCCGGCGCCGTTGCCGGGTACGGGCAGCGTTATGCAACCTCCGTGCCAACTTGCGTCATACCCGCGAAGCCAATAGGGACGGGCGTTTGCGCCATATGCACCAAAATGTGCTGCTGCACCGCAGCAGTGCGATGCACTGCGCAGCCGCACTCGTTCGGCGCGGCGTGCATCGTCTTGGTGGGCTTTGGCGGGCACTGCGGGGCGCCCTTCACGCGCAGGAGCGCGCGCCGCCTATTGCGGGCGGCCCGGCTTGTTGGACCAGTAGAGCAGGCACGCGACCGCCCGCGGCGACGCTTGCGAGGTACAGCGCCGCGAGCCGCAGCCAGCCGAGCGCGAGCTCGAGGTCGCGGCCGAACAGATGGAGGCCGATCACATCGACCGCCAGGTGCGTGAGGTTGGCGTGCAGCGCGCTATAGGTGACGAGCTGCCAGACGTGAAACGCGGGGTGAAACGCGGGCACGCCCGCGGGCGCGGGCGGCCAGAGCGCGAACAGGTCGATCAGCGTCTGCGGATAGGCCTGTTCGAGAAGAAACGCCGCGACGTTCAGCGCGACGAGGGCGAGGATCATGGCTGTCCGGCTGTAAGCGTGAGCGCCGCGCGAGCGGACGAACGGAAAGACGCACACAGTGAATGGGACACGAGCCGCGCGAGCGGCTCAGTCTGTCAGCACACATCGAACACCCGGATTCGCGAGACGGCGGAAATCCCGGTTATCGATAAAAGCGAAAAGCGCGTTTCTCTCCCCGGGGCGCCGGGCGATTAATTGGCCGGCCACCCTCTAATATCTTGGAGGTAGACGGAAGTCTGGCGTTTAAATATATTCGAATCGAAATGTATGACGAATGGATTGATTAACCTGGTCGCGAAAGAATTAATAAAATGAAAAAAGATGAGATAAGGTTTGTTTATGAAAGAAAAGTCAATACTTCGACGATATCCGATATTCTCGATTCGCTCGGTGTCGATGCGGCGTTGAACGAGAAGATCGGTTCGATTAACCGTGGCGATCATTATTTCGCCGGTTTTGCGTACACCGTCGAATGGGCGCGGGTCAGAAAGGGCGCCGATATCCTTGCCTCGCAGGAGTCGACCTGGGAGCAGGTCAAGCGCTTCCTGGTCCCCGAGATATCCGATGGCGCCGGGCTTGTCTATGTGGCCGGCGCAGGGCCGGTCCTGACCTCAGCGGCGCTTGCCGGCGCCATGAGCTGCACCTATTTCGACCGGCTCGGATTCGAAGGCGTCGTATTGGGCGGTGCGGTCCGGGATATCCCCGAATTACGCGAGCTGAAGCTGCCCGTTTTGGCCAGCAATCCGGTTCCGGTGGATACGCAGGGCGGATATCGCGTGGCCGGCACCGGCGGTTCGTGCGTGATTGATAATCGGACGGTTCATACGGGCGACCTGATTATATCGGACAGCAGCGGCACGGTTGTCGTGCCGTCGGCATTGATCGATACGGTTCTGGAGCGGGCCTGGAAAACCGACGAAGTCGAAAATGAAATGCTTCGTCAGATTCGCAGCGGGAGCCGGCTACCGCAATTGGTCGAAGAACGTCGCCGGATTTGATGTGCGGTTGAAACGCATTCAAGGAGATTGGCATGCTGAAGATTCACACGCTGGGCCCGGCCGGAACGAATTGCGAGAAGGCGGCGAGACTCTATCTCGATCGCCGCGGCATGGACGGGCAGGTCCTGCTTTATGAAACGCTGGAGAAGGCGGCCGACGAAATGAGGTCCACGCAGACGCCCGACGATTTGCTGTTGGGATGCATCGTGTACCCCTATCTGCACGAGCTCGTGTTCCGCAACCATCACTGGATGAAGCTCGTCGATTGCTTCGTGATGGACACCTACGACATGGTGTTCGCGAGCCGGTTTGCCGACGTATCGCGGATCGCGAACATAGGCTCTCACCCGGCGCCGGTCGATCTTCTCGCCGGGGTGACGGGGCTGTCGCCGGCGTTGAAGCCGACCCTGGTCACCTCGAATGCCGAAGCCGCGCGGCTTTGCGCGGCCGGCCAGTTCGACGGCTGCATCTCGACGCGCATCGCCGCGGAACGCGCGGGACTCAAGGTGCTGGAGAACTTCGGTCCCGTGCCGATGGGCTTCAGCATCCATGCCAAAGGAGCCCGTCAATGAAGTGGTGGCTCGATGGCAATCTGATCCCGGCCGATACGCTGTCCGTTCCGATCAACACTTATTCGCTGCACTACGGCTTGTGCGTGTTCGAGGGCATTCGCGCATACGGCATCAACGGCCGCCGGTCCATTTTCCGCCTCGATGAGCACGTCGCGCGTTTCTTCGCGTCGGCCGACATGATCGGCTCTCCGATCAGGACGTGCAGCGCCGCCGACGTGCGCGACGCGGTCATGGCCGTCGCGGAGACGGCGCCGGGCAACGACCTCTATATACGGCCGCTCTATTACGTCGGCAACGGCATCATGGGCTTGCGCGCGGCGGAGCTCGAGCAGCACGTGGCCGTGACGGCGTGGCAATGGAGCACCGATCGCTCGCATTCGCGCTACACGTCGGGAATCAAGGTCGTGATTTCCCGGCACCTGCGGCACAAGGATTACGCGCAGGCAAAGGTGTCGGGGAACTACCTGGCCTCGGTCGCCGCGGTGAGTTCGATTCCCGCGGGATTCGACGAGGCGATCCTGCTCGACGAGGACGGCTATCTGTCCGAGGCGACGGCGCAGAACGTATTCATGGTGGTTCGAAACGAAATCCACACGCCTCGCGTCAAGTCGTGCCTGAACGGCATCACGCGCGGCGCGGTGATCGAGCTCGCACGCCGGGACGGCTTTCGCGTCTGCGAGCGCGACATCACCCCTGCCGAATTGCTGGCGGCCGATGAAGCATTCCTGACCAGCACGGCTTCCGAAGTCCTGCCGATCGCGCAGGTCGAGTCCCGCGCGCTCGCCTCAGCGTTGCCGGGCTCATACACGTCGCGGATCCGGCAGTCGTTCCTCGACCTCGTCCAGACGCGCTGAATTCTCGATTCTCTTGTCTCACAGCCAAAGGAGCAGAAATGGGAGCACCGTACTTCATGCATAGCCGCAGCTTCTACCGCAACTCGCCCGACGTCGATCTCGCATTCCTGCAAGCGTCGTTCGACAACGTTCCTTACGACCATTACTTCACTCAAGGCCAGCGCTTCAGGACGACGTCGCGCGTCGAAATCACCGGCCACGGGTTCCGGCTGTTGCCGAAACGGCCGCTCTATCAGCCGCCGTCGGTCAACAAGCTCGAAAAATACGGTGGAATCTGCCGAGACTACGAAGACGCCCCCGTTTCGCTGATCGAATCGGCGCCGTTCCAGAAGCTGATCATGGAGTGGATCTCGCGTACGGGCGTCCAGGCAAAGAGCTTCTCGGTCCACCAGATCCGCACCACCGGCACGGGCAGCCCGGTTCCGGAAGGCCGGCACCACGACGGCACCGACTGGACGGGCTTGTACGTCGTCAAGCGTCACGGGATCGATCCGGAGAGCGCATGCACGACGTACTGGGACCGGGAGGAAGAGGTCGTGATGCGCGACATCCTGGGCGAGGGGGAACTGATCACGTTCGAGGATTCCAAGTACACGCACGATACGACCGCGCTCGTGCCGGTGCGCGACGGCGCATACCGCGACGTATTCGTGTTGACGCTGCCCGAGCATGGCGTGAACGTTCCCGACGAATTGATCGGGGAATGAGATGCCGCTCTTTAGCCGAAGTGCGTTGAAAACTCACGAAGTCATCGCCGGCGGACGGGCAAGCTTCATTCACGGGGAGCGCTTCTCGCTGGCGTTCTGGAAGCTCGATGCGGGGGCGGTGCTGCCATTGCATCGACATCCTCATGAAATGGCGCCCAACGTGATGTCCGGCGCCATCGAACTGACCGTCGATGGGCAAACGTATCGCCTGAATGCGGGAGACACGTTCGTGATTCCACCCGGCGTCCCGCATTCGGCGGTGGCGCTCGAACCGTCCGAAGTCGTCGACGTGTTCGCTCCCGTGCGCGAGGACTACCGGGCGTTGGCCGCGGGAGGGGCCGCGACGTACCTCGGGCCCGCGACGCAGACCGACAATCCCTGAGCGAGGCAAACGATGGAATCCTACTATTCGATGCTGTCGCGGCATCGCGACAGCGCTCGGCCCGCTTTCATCGACGCGGCGGGCCGCGCGATCCGTTTCAACCAGTTGTTCGAGTACGCCGACACCATAGGGCAAAGCCTGACGCGGCTGCTCGGCGACGGCAATTGCGCGGTCGGGGTGCTGCAGGACAAGAGCCTTACCGCGGTGGTCTCGATCTTCGGCGTGCTGGCCGGCAACAAGGTCTTCGTGCCGATTTCGCCGACGCTGCCCGTGTCGCGCCGGGAGTCGATCGTCAAGGCGACGTCGATGAGGGTGGTGCTCGTCGACTATGCGCTCGACGACGCCATCGCACTCGAGCTGACGCGCCTCGGCCTCGTGCTGATCTTCTGCTCGGTGGACGAAGACGGGCTGCGGCTGCAGGTCGGCAATCGCGAGGTGCTGGCGGGCGAGCCGGCGGCGCCCGTGTTCGACGCGCCGCTGAGCCACATTCTCTTCACCAGCGGCACGACGGGTACGCCGAAGGGCGTGATGATCAAGGCGGAAAGCCAGGCCGCCTTCACGCGAACGATGGCGGCCGCGTTCGGTCACGACTCGGCGACGCGCTGGCTTTCCGTTTCGCCGCTCTATTTCGACGTCGTCACGCTCGATCTGTTCGTCGAAGTGTATTGCGGCGCCACGGTCTACCTCTACCCGCCGGGACTGCCGGCTGCCGAGCTCGCCTATACGCTCGAGAAGCATGCGATCACCGATGTGCTGTTCATTTCATCGGTCGTGAAGATGCTGGCATCCGAATTCTCCGAGCTCAAGCGGCGCGACCTGTCGTATCTCAGACAACTGTGGTACGGGGGCGAACCGTGTCCTGTCGAGGCGCTCAGGAAAATCAAGCAATGGGTGCCGCAGGTCGGCTTTGCCCAATGCTATGGACCGACCGAGGTCTGCAACAATTCGACGCTGATGCGCTTTGACGACGTGCCTTCGGACCGCTCGGGATTCATGCCGTTGGGCAAGCCGATCGACTCGGTGGAGGCGTACGTGGTGGACGCCGACGGGCAGCAGCTCACCGCCCCCGGTATCGGCGAGCTCTATCTCGGCGGCGTGCAGGTGATGGCCGGTTATCTGGGCGATCCGTCGGGCACGGCGAAGAAACTGCTCTCGAACCGCTTCAACCCCGCGTCGCCGTATCCGCTGTTCCGTACAGGCGACTTCGTTCATCTCGATGCCGACGGCCTGCTCTGGTTTCATGGCCGCCAGGACGACCTGGTCAAAGTGCGCGGCAATCGCATCTCGCTGCACGAAGTCCAGGCGGCCATCGTTTCCGAACCGGAGGTCGCCGATGCGATCGTCCGGGTCGCGCCGGACTCGATAGGCGGCTTCCTCGACGCGCTCGAAGCCGTGGTGATCTGCCATCAAGCGATCGACAAGAAGACGCTCACCGATCGAATTCGTGCGCGGCTGCCTGCCTACATGGTTCCCGACCGGATCACCATCGAGCTGAGACGAGACGTGCCGATCAAGGAAAACGGCAAGCTCGACCGGCAGCAGGTGCTGTCGCGCATCTGAGCGCCTGGGCCACTCCTGGCCGGGCCAATCCAGGCCGGGCCAATCTTCATCCCGCTGCACAACGACGAAAAGGAAAACCAGCACATGTCCGAGATCAACGATTACCAGACGCCCGAAGAGGCCGCGCTTGCGAGCATCTTCTGCGAAATCCTGAACCTCGATCGAATCGACCCCGACGTCGGCTATCTGGACCTCGGCGGCAACTCCATCTCGCTCTATCTGATCCTGGAAAAAGTGAAGGAGCGGTACGCGATCGACCTGGATCCGCAGCTGTTCTTCAAGAGGGAGACTTCGTCGCTTCGCGAACTGGCCATCGCCATCGCGCGCCAAACCGCCGTGCTCTTTTGAGCCGTCCCCAAGCCTAACCGACGAGATCGACGCGAATGACTAACGAATACAGCTTGAGCCGGGAAGAACTGTCGAAGTTCTGGGCAAACGGATTTATCGGTCCATTCACTTTGTATGAACCGGACGAGATGACACGATTGTGGGGCGATGTCCGTCTGAATCTTTTCGACCGGTCGCGTTCGCCATATCCGCAATCGCGGCTGAATTACGACCGCCACCTCGACGTGAAGGCGTTGAGCGACGTCGCTGGCCACCCGCGCATCGTCGATCGCGTCGCCAGCATTCTGGGCAGCGACCTGCTGTGCTGGCGTTCGGAATGGTTCCCGAAGTACCCGGGCGACGAAGGCACGGAATGGCATCAGGCCAAGACCTTCGTCGAATTCGAGGGCAATCCGCGTTTGCGTCCGACGGAAAACAAGAACGGGCTGTGGGGCGTGACCGTGTGGACCGCGTTCACCGAGGCGACGCGTGAAAACGGCTGCATGAAGCTGATGCCGGGTACGCAGGACGAGTGGTTCTTCGACGAGACGCGGTCCGTCGAGCACGACCCCTCGCGTATCAACAACAAGGTCGCGGACAACGAAAAGCAGGGCTTCTTCGGCTACGACTGGGACAAGCTGAAGGTCGACCCGAACTGGAAGCCGGACGAATCGCGGGCGGTCCACATGCAGATGCAGCCTGGCCAGTTCTTCATCTTTTCGTCGCAAACGCTGCACGGCTCGGAGCCGAATCGCAGCCGGACGCAGTCGCGATTCGGCTGGTCGACACGGTATGTCGCGACGCAGGTCCAGGTCTACCCGGGCTACGACCGCTACACGAGTCTCGGGGAGACCTTGTCGCTCGACAACTATTCGACCGTCCTGGTCTCGGGCAGCGACCGGTTCGGCCACAACAAAGTGCGCATGCCGCTCGCCTGATCGGGCACTGTTCGCGGAAGAAAGCCATCATGAAAGAACCCGTGTTTATCAGTGCGCCGTCGTACGTGACCGGAGCGTTTGTCGAACTGGACCGGCTCGCGCTCGACGATGCGGAACGGTCGTCGCTGCTCGAAGTCGGTGTGGCCGGCGCCCGCACCCTCGTCGATATCCCGTTGATGACGCTTGCTGCACAGGCCATGCGCAAGGCGATGGCGGCCACGATGATCCGCGCGGACGATGTCGATGCCGTGGTCCTCTGCACCTCGAGTTTCTGGTGGCACCGGCAGCTTTCTTCCGGCTCGATCAGCCGCGCGCTGCTCGATCTGGGCATGCAGCGGGCCCAGGTCGTCATGGCCTCGGTGATGGGCTGTCATAACGCCATCACCGGCTTGCGGCTCGCGCGCAGCCTGATCCGTTCCGAACCGCTCCGGAACGTGATGCTCGTCACGGTCGACGTCGCCGCTCCCGACGCGTCGCGGTTGGCCGACGGTCCCTCGGTTCTCGGGGATGGCGCCGCGGCGTGCCTCGTCTCGACGCAGTTCCACGGGAGCGGCTATCAATTGATGGATCTGGTGCTTCACGACGGGCATCGGATCGCACGCCTCGGCGATTGCCCGGAGGATCGGCAGCTCAAGCTCGTCGAATGGCTATCCGCAGTCAAGGGCGTTTGCGCGGAGCTTCTGAAGCGCAACACGCTCCACGCCGACCAGATCGATCGGCTGATCTGCAACAACTACAACCCGAGAATGAGCCGATGGATCGCGAGCCAGGCGGGCGTCGATCCTCAAAGAGCTTGCACGTTCGACCGCACGCGCGGACACATCTGGTCCTCGGACATATTGATCAGCCTTGCCGAGACAGCCGGGCAGCAAGACTTCGAAGGCGTGGACCGTCTGCTGTGCGTGGGTTCCGGGCCTCATAACTTCGGCGCGGCGCTGCTCGAGCGGCGCGCGAACTGACGACGCAAAGCAGTGGCTGCGTTTCATGAATTCGGGCAATCGGCGATTGTCCGCCCGACCGTTCAACACTCCAGGTATGTCAATGATCGAGATGCAACTCCTCGTGATCGTGTGCGCGACGATCCTCGCCGGCGTCGGCGCCAGGGCAATCGGGCAGCCGGTCGTGGCCGGCGAAATGGCCGTCGGGATCCTGCTCGGCCCGGCCGTACTGGGCAGCATTGCGCCGTCCCTGCAACAGCACATCTTTTCGGTCGATGCGCTGGGCGGATTGCAGGCGATCGCCGAAGTGGGGCTGATGGTCTTCATGTTCCTCGTCGGCACCGAGCTGACGGAACCCGCGTCCGTATCGGGACGGAAGGGCGATACCCGGCTGATACTGTGGACTTCGACGGTGAGCGTCATGATTCCCCTGCTCGTCGGCGCTGCCTGCTCGTGGCTGATGAGCCGCGAGATGGACATTCCAGCAGGGCAGGAGGTCAGATTCGCGCTGTTCCTCGGGACCGCGATGGCCGTCACGGCATTTCCGGTATTGGCGCGAATGCTGGCCGACCACGCCATGCTGGCCACGCCGGTCGGGCGCGTGGCGATCGGCGTGGCGGCGGTCATCGACCTGTACGCATGGATCCTGTTCGCGGTTTGCACGACGCCGGTCCAGACGCTTGCGAGCGCTGTCACGGTCGCCAAGCTCCTGGTGGCGCCGCTTGCCTGTGCCGCGGCAATCTGGGTTGCGCGGCCGCGCATTGCGGCGTGGTTCGCACGATCGGAGCGCAGCCGCCAACCGGGCGAGATTCCATGGCTCATGCTGATCGTGATCGCAACGATATTCGCCGCGGCCGTCTTGAGCCGCTCGGCGGGATTGCATCCGATTCTGGGGGCATTCGCGGTTGGCTGCTGTTTTCCCGCAGGCACGGCGGCAAGCGAGAAGATCAAGCGCGACCTCGGATCGATCGCGGGCCGCGTGCTCATGCCCTGCTACTTCGTGCTCGGGGGGCTCAGCATGACGCGAGACGCGTTCGCAGGCGCCGGCTTCGATCTGTTTTGCCTGTTGCTGGCCGTCGCCGTGCTCTCGAAAGTGTTCGGTACCGCCGCCGGCGCGCGCATGGGCGGCGCGACGTGGCGCACGGGGCTGATATTGGGCATGTTGATGAACACGAGAGGGCTGGTCGAGCTCATTCTGCTGAAGGAAGGTCTGAGCGCCGGCGTCATCACGCCCAGGCTGTACACGTTGATGCTGCTCGTCGCATTGGTCACCACCGGAATGACCGGGGCATTCAATACCTTCTTTATTTCGCGGCGCCTTTTTTCGCAGCCACTCACTTGCGGGGAAGTGAACGGATAGATGAGGCGGATCGTGCAGTATCGTTCCGGGTTTTCATCGCGGATCGCAGCTGCCGCCATTGCGAATTGGCCAATCGATCCACGCATGCGGACATCATCGTCCGCATACACCATATTTGTGATAAGTTTTTGTGGCCGGTAGTTCTCGGTGCCATGGGTGCCCGCATATTCTCGCGGTGCATGCCGTTCGACTTTTCCGCCTTTCGCGAAGATTCCGGATGAACACCATTCTATATGTCGTAACGGTAATGATATGGGGCAGCACCTGGATCGGCATTCACTATCAGGTGGCTTCCATACCCCCGGGGGTGTCGCTGCTTTATCGGACGGTCATTGCCGCGTTGATCATGCTGGGCATTTGCGTGGGCACGCGCAAATCGTTGCGCTACCCGCTAAAGGATCATCTCCTGCTCGCGCTGCAGGGATTTTGCCTTTTCGCCGGCAGCTATTGGCTCGTCTATGTCGGGGCGAGGACGCTCGAAAGCGGATTCGTTGCGCTGGGCGTTTCGACCGTGATCATTTTCAACCTGATCAATTCTCGCCTTATCTTATCCAAACCGATTGAAAGGGTTGTCGTAATCGGTGCACTGATCGGATTGGTCGGCATTGTTCTGGTGCTGATGCCGAATTCGGCAGCGCCGGCGAGTGCCGAAAGAATGCGAGCTATCGGGATTACGCTTGCGGGGGCCTATATCGCATCCGTGGGCAATGTCATTTCGGGGCGGACTCTCGCGCGCGGCATTTCGGTGTTGTCCGCAAACGCGCTGTCGCTGACCTATGCGTCGCTGTCGCTGGCGATACTCGTGTTCGCAAGCGGTGCGCCGCTGGTGTTCGATGCGAGGGCCCCCTATGTCTTGTCGCTGCTTTATCTGTCGATCTTCGGGACCGTCATCGCATTCCTCTGCTATCTCACGCTCATCGGCCGCATCGGACCAGCGCGTTCCGCTTATGCGATGCTGGCTTCGCCCGTGATCGCGTTGCTGATTTCGTCGCAGATGGAAGGTCTTGCGCTGACGGGGCGGGTCGTGGCCGGCGTGGCGCTCGTGATCCTTGGAAACTGGATCATCATGCGCAAGCCGAAGATCGGGGGGCGGCCGAGCCGTTCATTCGAGGGCAGCGTGGCGGCGGATCGCGGGGAGAGCCGGTGATGCCGGAATCGGCCGCAGCGCGAATCGGCGAAGTCGACGGCGAACTTCCGATGAGCGAGCACACGCTCTATGCGTTTGGGCCGTGCTATCCGCGCATAGCGGGAAGCCGCCACTATTTCGCCCCGGGCGCGCGAATCATCGGCAACGTCACGATTGCGGAGGGCGTCAGCGTCTGGTTCAACGCGGTCATCCGCGGCGATCGGGACAGCATCGAGATCGGCCCGGGCACCAACGTGCAGGACCTTGCCATGCTGCATGTCGATACCGGCTTTCCGTTGACGATCGGAGCCGGCGTGACGATCGGCCATCATGCGACGCTGCATGGCTGCACGATCGGGGACCACTCGCTGATCGGCATCAATGCGGTCGTGCTGAACGGCGCGCGGGTGGGCCGGTGCTGTGTGATCGCATCGAATGCATTGGTCGGGGAAGGGGTGGAGGTGCCCGAGCGCTCCGTCTTCGTCGGCAGCCCCGGGCGTGTGATCCGGCAACTCAGCGACGAGGAGGCCGATGCATTGCAGGGCGTGGGAAAAAGCTATGCCGCTCATGCGCTCGAGTTTGCCGCCGACTGCAAGCCCGTCGAGTCTTGACGCTGCCTTGATGGGCAGTCACACGAATTCGAGCCGTGGTTTCTCGGTGAAGATCTGGCGGCCTATCTTCCAGGTACCGTCTTCTTTGCGAAGGTGCCAAAGGGCGCGATAGACCAGATCCTCGCCGGGCTCGTGGTTGAACGGAGCGACATGCACCTCGACAAGCGCTGTCGCGAAGCCGGATCCCGGCGAGAACAGTCCGCATTCCTGGAAATGCATCTTGATGTGGATGTCGGCTTGCTTGGCGATGAACGCAAAGCGGATTGCGGCGGGCCCGCGCCTATCCGGCGCGCGAGGCGGGGACCACAATGCGTCGGCGGTGTACAGCGACGCGTAGCGGGCGGCGCTGTTCGAGTTGGCGGCCTCGACGTAGTCGTGTTCGATGAAATGCCGGATGTCTTGCAGTTCGGTGTCGGTTTCTGCTGCGCGAGTGTTATGCGGTGGATGCATGGAAAAGGTCGCGAAGGATGAAGGGATCTCGAATTCGCCGGGCTTCAGCGAGCTTTTCGCAGTGTATCCAGAGTTTCCGTTGGCCTGTGCTCTAACAAATGAGGGGGTGCAGATTGTCAATCTTGCGAAAGACGCTGCTCCATCGAGATGGCCGGCACCGCGCGGCCGGAGGTGCCGACGACGCGGGCCGGGACGCCGGCGACCGTGGTGTGAGGCGGTACGTCATGCAGGACGACGCTTCCCGCCGCGACCTTTGCGGATTCCCCGATGACGATCGCGCCGAGGACCACCGCTCCTGTGCCGATCAGCACGCCGGTCCGGACCTTCGGATGACGGTCTCCCTCGTCCTTGCCGGTGCCGCCGAGCGTCACGGACTGCATGATCGAGACATCGTCGTCGATCGTGCACGTCTCACCGATCACGATGCCCGAACCGTGGTCGAGCATGATGCCGCTGCCGATCGCACTCGCGGGATGGATATCGGGACCGAGGGCGATCGATGCGCGGCCTTGTAGGTGCTGTGCCGCATCACGGCGGCCCGATGTCCAGAGCGCGTGTGCGATTCGATAAACCTGCAGCGCCTGGAAGCCTTTCTGGTTGAGGAGAATTTGCACCGGCCCCGTTGTGGCGGGATCGCGAGCCAGCACCGCATGGAGGTCGGACATGATGCTCGCGACGATCGACGGTTCGCGCCGGAAGATTTCGGCCGCGGTTCGCTCGATATCGTGAACTTTGACGTAGGGGTCTGCAATGCTGCTCGCGATCAGATGCGCGGCCATTGCTTCAAAAGAATCGAAGCGCAATATGAAATGCTCGAGTTTGGGGAGCAGCAGCGGTTCAGCCGATGCGATGCGCCTCGCCTCGTCCTCGATATTCTTGAACGCGTTCTTCATTTAGCGCCTTTTTCCTTGGTGTCCTGAGCGGGATTTCCCGTTTGGTTTTTCTGACTTGGCGAACCAGCGTGCCTTCTTGTTCCGCCGGGTGCTTGCTGTGAGCCGTTACTCCGTAGACGTTGTTTTTGGAGCGTCAGTGCTCCATCGTGCCTGAGTAAAGATGGGTTGAAATTTTGGGAAATATAAGGCCAATTTGACATTGAACCTGGCTTCGAAAAAGTTCTTTCGAAAATTCCAGCGCGCCCTCCGAAATCATACAACGCGAGGGCTGTATGCAAAATAAATACGAGGACTACATCAGGCTTTATGGTGTGAAAATTTCAAATGCTAACGAATTATTTCTTGCGATTGATTTGGAGGTGCAATCACTTGGATTTGACAGGTGGTGGTTTTCGCTGCTTGTGCCGAATCCGGTGACGTTGCCTCGCCTCCATTTGCGCGGGCATTTTCCGCAAGACTGGGCATCGCGCGGCGAGAGCGGAGATCATCCGAATCTGAATCCCATTCTTTGTCATGCCCACTATTCCAGCGTTCCGATTGTCTGGGCCTACGACGAGCAAAGCGGCGACCGCGAGTTCTGGAGCAGGATGGCGCAGCGCGGCGACAAATACGGATGGTCGAAGCCGATTCGCATGTTTTCGTATGCGTCCGCGGTCCTGACGCTGGCGCGCGGCAACAAGCCGGTTTCCTATCTCGAGCTCAAAGAGAAAGATTCCGCATTGACCTGGCTGGCGCATTGCGTGCAACAGTCGATGTGCGACGAACTCGGTGAGGAATCCCGGCTGGCGGTCCGGTTCAGGCTCACGCCGCGGGAGCGGGAGGTCATGCTGTGGACGGCGGACGGGAAGACGTCATCGGAGATCGCGTCCATTCTGGACATTGCGGAAACGACGGTCATTTTTCACATCACCAATGCCGTCAGAAAAACCGACTCCGTGAATCGGGCGCAAGCGGCAGTGAAGGTTGCGTTGTGGGGCCTGTTTTGAGCGCCGCTCGCCGGCGCAGGCCGAGGTAGAGGTAGAGGTAGAGGTTGTTTGCCCAAGGTAGTCTCCATCCGCGGGCGTTTGCGGGCGGAAACTACTTTGGCATCGGTAATGGACGAAGGCTTTGCTGTGCGGGCAGGGCGGCGGCAGGCTGGCATGCCGATGGCTGCGCTGAGGGATACCCGGCCGGGTTCAGGTTCGCGACATCAAGAGCCGGATGCCCGCATACCCGAACGCGACCGCGAGCGTGGCGTCGAGCCAGCGCCGGATCGCCAGATAGATGCGCCGTGCGGACGGCATCGAAAACAGGATCGCGTAGCCGCAAAACACGAGCACGCCGATGCAGATGCACCCGGCGACCACGGCGAGCGTCGTATGCCGCGCTTGCGCGCCGACCGGAAACGCGATCGAGATGATCGCGAGCCAGACGAGGATGGCCTTGGGGTTCGTCAAGTGCATGAGCAGGCCGCGCGTGTAGAGGCGCGCCGCCGACTGGGCGGGCTGCGGCCCGGCGGTTTCGCCGAGCTTGTCGTTCGAGGTGAGCGCCGATTTCGCGGACTTGAGCGCGAGCCAGAGCAGATAGGCGCCACCGGCGACCTTGATCGCGACGAGCAAGCCGGAATAGGCGGTCAGGACGGCGCTCAGCCCCAGCGTGGCGAGCGTCGCCCAGAAGAACGAGCCCGACATGACGCCCAGCGCGAACGTAACGGCGGCTTTGCGGCCCGAGCGCATCGCGAGCGACATGATGGCGAGATTGCTCGGCCCGGGGCTGGCCGTGCCGATCAGATAGGTGGTGTAGGCGACGAGGACGTTGGCGGACAGCAAGCCGGTATGAATCATGGCGACGGACCTTGGAAGAGGGGCGGTTGAATCGGCGACGAACGGGCGGTGCAAAACACAT
Organism: Trinickia terrae; assembly: GCF_005144415.1. Taxonomy (GTDB): domain Bacteria; phylum Pseudomonadota; class Gammaproteobacteria; order Burkholderiales; family Burkholderiaceae; genus Trinickia_A; species Trinickia_A terrae. The sequence continues at coordinate 84,374 of NZ_SWJE01000011.1, forward strand.
TCTGTGCGCGCTTGCCGCAAGCGCGACATAGACAGTTGCGCACAATACGGCTGCACAGTTGGCGCCGCGGTTCGGTGCTAGAGTTGCGGGCGCGCTGCCGTGCCGGGTGCGAACGGCAGCATTCTCGACTGTTGAAAACATCGCATAGAGCCATGAGCGGACGATTCAATCCTGCGCTGACCGCGCTTCTTGCCGCCGCGCTGTTCGGCGCGACCACGCCATTCGCGCGCGTGCTGCTGGGCTCGCTGTCGCCCTTCGTGGTGGCGGGCCTGTTCTACTTGGGAAGCGGCGTCGGCCTGGCCGTGTGCCTTGCCGTCAAGCGCGCGATGCGGGCCGTAAAACCCGCCGCCGATCAGCACGAGGGCCGTATCGCACCCGCCGAGGTGCCGTGGCTGCTCGGCGCGATCGCGGCGGGCGGCGTCGCCGGGCCGGCGCTGCTGATGCTCGGCCTCGCCACGACGCCGGCCGCGACCGCGTCGCTGCTGCTGAACCTCGAAGGCGTGCTCACCGCCGTCATCGCGTGGGTGGTGTTTCGCGAGAACGTCGATCTGCAGGTGTTCCTCGGCATGGTGGCGATCGTCGCGGGCGGCGTGCTGCTGTCATGGCATCCGGGCGCGGCCGGCGTGCCGCTCGGCGCGCTGCTGATCGCCGGCGCGTGCCTGTGCTGGGCCATCGACAACAACCTCACGCGCAAGGTCTCGACCAACGACGCGATGGTCATCGCCTGCCTGAAGGGCTTGATCGCCGGGCCGGTGAACCTCGCGATCGGGCTCGCGCTCGGCGCGCAGTTTCCGTCGCTCGCCAAGACGGCGGCGGCGATGGCGACGGGCTTCGCCGGCTACGGCGCGAGCCTCGTGCTGTTCGTCGTCGCGCTGCGCAATCTCGGCACGGCGCGCACGGGCGCGTATTTCTCGGTCGCGCCGCTGTTCGGCGTGGCGCTGTCGCTCGTCATCTGGCCCGAGTGGCCGCAGGCGCTGTTCTGGATCGCGGCCGCGCTGATGGCCTTGGGCGTCTGGCTGCATATCCGCGAGCGTCACGAGCATGGGCACACGCACGAGGCGCTCGAGCATACGCATCGGCACCGGCACGACGAGCATCATCAGCACTCGCACGACTTTCCCTACAGCGGCGACGAGCCGCATTCCCATCCGCACGTGCATGCGCGCATCACGCATACGCATGCGCACTTTCCGGATATCCATCACCGGCATTCGCATTGAGGCTTGCTCGACGGCGGCGCGGTCGCGCTTCGCGCCGCTTTCACGCCGCGCCGGGCTTCAGCCCGCTGTTCCAGCCGGCCCCCGTGTGATCCTGGATGACGAGGTGCCAGAGCTGCGCGACTTCGCTGACCATCGCAGCCTCGACGGGGCGCAGGTTCGCGTCCGGGAAGGGAACGAACGCCGTCGAGGGCGGCGTACCCGCGAGACCTCGCTCGATATCCGCATTCGCCGCGCCGATCCAATCGCCTAACGCTTGGTTCAGCGCGCGCGTGCGCGCGGACATGCGCAGCCGCGTCGTGGTGCCGGCGATGCGCCTCAGCAATTCGAGCGTGGTCTGCGCGCTGCGCAAGCCGTCGGTGCGGCGCAGCGGTTCGAGCCGCGCGAGCCGGAGCAGGTCTTCGGCGTGGTTGCTGGCGAGGCCGGCCATCCGGCGCGCCGATTCGCACGCGTCGAACGTGGCGGGCGTTGCGTCGAGGGCCGCGATCAGGTAGGCGAGATTGCTGCGCACGGCGTCCGCGACCGCGCGCCTCAAGTCGCCGCTATCGCGGCTCGGCCACAGCAGGTAGGCGGCCAGCAGCGCGAAGACGCAGCCGAGCAGGTTGTTTTCGAGGCGGGAGATCGCGTAGCCGAATTCGCTCGCGGGCGTGGCGAAGTCCGCGACGAGGACGAACGACGGCGTGAGAAAGAGCGCATAAAGGCTGTAGCTGACGCGCCGCAGGGCCACCGTCAGGCAGATGAGCGGGAACACGACCAGCGAGATCGCGAGCGGCGTATGCACGAGCAGGCCGATCACGACGGCGATCACGGCGCCTGCCGCGCTTCCGGCCGCGCGTTCGAGCCCGCGCCGCCAGGTGGTGCCGCTCGATGGCTGCAGCACGAGCAGCGCCGCCATGGTGGCCCAGTAGCCGAGCGGCAGGTTCAGCAGCGTGACGGTCGCGTAGGCGGCCGTGGTGGCCGCGGCGAGGCGCACCGCATGCCGTACGCCCGGCGATTCGAACGACGCGTTCTGCTTGAGCCGCTCCCAGCCATGCAGCAGCGTGCGGCCGAGCACAACGGGCCAGGGCTCCTCTTCCGACAGCGCGGTCGCGCCGCCGTGACCGGCCGGCAGCGGCGGCAGCGACAGCTTTTGCTCCGCCGGCGCGGCCAGCCTGAGCGAGAGCGCCAGCAGACGTTTCCTAAGCGAGGCGGGGTAGTCGGTCGAGGGCTCTTCCAGCTGCTCGCCGATGCGGCGCAGTACGCCGGCCATCGCGATCAGGCAGCGCGCGGCGCGCGTCTGCCGCTGCGCGCCGTAGTGCGCGTACTCGCCCGCGTTCGAGATCGCGATCAGGTAGCCGAAGACTCGCTCGGCATCGGCCGCCGCGAACGACAAGTTGCGATAGGTCTTCGACCCGTCGATCCGCGCCTGCGGCATGCCGAGCAGCGACTGGGTGGCGGCTTCGATCGCCGCTCGGGCCTGGGCGCGTATTTCGGTGGCGTGCCTGGCCCAGTCGTGCGCGCCGGCATCGCTTGCCTCGATCAGTCGTGCGCAATCGCGCGCGAGCTCGGCGAGGCGCGCATAGGCGACGCGCAGCGCCAGCCGGCTCGGTGCGAACGGATGGATGCGCCAAACGGTGAAGCTCAGGACCGTCGCGAACAGGCAGCCGCCGAAGTAGATCGAGAGCAACGGCGCAGCGGCGGCGAAGTGATGCTGCGGTTTGGCGACGAGAACGATGCAGGCGGTCGCGGCGAGAATCGCGACCTGATAGGCCGCCGCGGACCAGATCGTCGTCAGGCCGGCGAGCGAGGAGAAGACGAGCACGGCGGCGAGCGCATACGGCGTTCCGGCGCCTGCGGCGAATGCGGAGATGCCGCCGCACAGCGTCGAGAGGACCGCGAAGCCCGCCATCGACGCAAAGCGCCGGCGCGGCGTTTCGGCGGCGTCGGCGAGGCAGGTCCAGAAGGCGCCGATGGCGGCCCAGGCGAACAGGGGGATATTCAGCCACTTGCCGAGCAGCAGCATCGCGGTGGCCGCGAAGGCCGCGCGCAGTCCTTCGGACAGGCTGGCTTCTTCGATCGAGAAATAGACCAGCCACGCAGGGCGCCGGCGCGCGAGGGCCTGCATCGTCGCGTTCGTCGCCGCGCGGAGTCTGTGCAGGCTTGGCATGGTCGATCTGTATGGCTCGTGCAATCGCAAAGCGATGGAAGGGCACGATGGTAATGAGCGAGAAACGGCGCGTAAAGCGGTAATCAATAAATGGGGTATCTGTTTTCTTGATTCGCACAGAAAGGACGATTACCCCGGACCCGGCAGATTGACCTTGATAGCGGTGCCTTTCCCCGGCGAGCTGACCACCTCGATCCGGCCGCCCAGCATCATGACTCGCTCTTCCATCCCCGCGAGACCGAAAGAGGTTCTTCTGATCGCCTGGGCATCGAATCCCTGACCGTCGTCGCGGACTTCGAGCATGCAGGCGTCGGGCGTCCATTCGAGCGTGATGATCACTTCGGTGGCCACCGCATGGCGTGCGACGTTGGTCAGCGCCTCCTGGACGAGGCGAAACAGCACGATGGCGCGCTCCTCGCTCATGCCGATGTTCTCGTCCCGCACGCGCAACCGGCACACCGTCCCGCCATGGCGGTTGAATTCGTTGGCGAGCCACTCGAGCGCCGCCACGATGCCGGTGTCCAACGCCGGAGGACGCAGCGACGTGATGACGCCTCGCGTGACCTGAATGGTTTCGTCCACCACGCCAATCAGGGCCCGAGTGTCCTCGAGCAGCGCCGGGTGCTCGTTGCCGAACCGCATGCGCAGTGCCGACGCGCGCATGCGAAGCGCGGTCAGATACTGCCCGAGCTGGTCGTGCAATTCCCGTGCGATGTGTTTGCGCTCTTCCTCACGTGCCGTTTCGCGACGGGACGTGAGTTCACGCAGCATCTCGTAGGACTCCCGCAGGCGCTGCTCCGCTTCCTTCCGGTCGGTCAGGTCGATCACGAAAGCGACACCTTCGTCTCCGCCGGTTTCGAAAGCGACCCTTCCGATCATGATCGGCACACGGCTGCCGTCCTTCCTGAGATATGCCTTCTCCTCCGGCGGCACGTACCCGACCTTGCTGACCTCCACCGAAGCGAGCTCGGTTCTTTCGCGCCATTCCGGCGGCGTCAGATCCGTCCAGCGGATGCGGCCCGAGACGAGATCCTCGCGCTCGTATCCCACGATGCGCAGAAACGCGTCATTGGCCTCGAGAATGCCGCCATTCGCTTTCCACACCATGATGCCGATGATGTTGGCGTCGACGAGCCGCCGGATCCTTGCCTCGCGCCCAGCCAGCTCCTGATACAGCCGCGCGTTCTCCAGCGCGATCGCGGCCTGCGAGGCGAGCAGCTTCAGCACGGCGATGCGGGCCGGCACGAAGACCGAGGGCGCCAGATTGTTCTCGAGATACAGCACGCCGATGAGCTTGGCCTGCTTCAGCAATGGCAGGCAAAGCATGGAGCGCACGCGCCGTTGGCGGATGTAGGGATCGGCTGCAAACCGGTTGCCGACGGACGCGTCGTCGAGGATGACGCTTTCGCGTGTGCTCGTTACGTAGTGCAGCACCGAGACCGGCAAGGCTGCAGACGACGCGCGCCGCTGCGGCAGCGCCACGACGACGTTGCGGCCTTCGACGGTAGCTTCGGCCTCGATCCGCTGCTCGGTTCCGTGCGGAAGGATCAAGAGCCCGCGTTCCGCGCCTGCGTTCTCGGACGCGATCACCATCAGCGACTTGATCAGGTTTTCGAGCACCATTTCGCCGGAGATCGCCTGGCTCGTCCTGACGATCGTCGCGATGTCGAGCCGCTCGGCAGCTTCCTCGATCGTGCCCGAGAGGACGGGCGACGTCTCCGGAGGCTTGTTCGACGGATAGCGCCGGTCCAATTGCGCGACCTTGCCGAGCGCGCCCCATCGGTAGTAGTGGTCGCGCGCCTCGCGCAAATACGCTTGCGCCGCCCGTTCGAGGCCGCCTTGCAGGCAGCACCGCGCGGCCAGCTCGTTGGCGAGCGCCTCCTCCTGAACGAAGCCTTGCTCGTGCGCGAGCCGCGCGGCTTGCTCGTAGAGCCGCAATGCCTGTGTATCGAAGCCGTCGAGACGGGCCAGCTCCGCGCTGACGAGCAGGTGCTTGTGCGCGAACGTCACAGGACAGCTGTCTGCCCAGCGCTGCAAGGCCTCGACGTGGGCTGCGATTTCCGCGCGGATCCCGCTGCGCCGATCGTCCGATGCCGCGCCATGCACGGCCGCGAGCGCAAGCGATTCATAGAGGCAGTAGTTGGCATACTGAATGTGGCAGCGCGCGGACCAGAGCAGCGGCTTGGCCTTCTCCGCGCAGTCGAGCGCCTCCTCGAGGTCGCCCAGCAGGAAATTCCGCTGCAGCTGCAAGATCCAATAAAAGCAGGCGACAACCGCGATGCCGGCCTCGAGCAGCCGCGCTTCGACGGCGGCTTCCTCGACGACGGCCGGGTCGTCGTCGTGTCCGCGCAGCCGCTGGATGAACGGTTGGATGCTGGCGAGAATGTCGCGCACGTGACGGAAGCGGATTCGCTCGACGAACTCGAGCGCCTTCACCGATTCGAGCCACAGCTCGTCGAGATGGTCGCCGCGCGCGAGCAGGTCGGTCAGGCGATGCTCGAGGCTGTAGCAGGCGTAGACGATCTCGCCGGTCTCCTGTGCCGAGACGATCGCGGCATCGACGCATTTCAACGCGCGTTCGATCGGCTGCGTCCAGAGCAGCGCCATCTGCATCAGGAAATTCGCGCCGACTTTTTGTGCCGCGAATCCGTGCTTCTCTGCTACTGCGACGGACAAGCGGGCGAACGCTTCGCCGTCGTCGTACCGGCCGAAGAAGGGGCCCAGAAAAATGGCCAGCAGCGCGTACCCGATGACGGCCGATTCGGTCGTGCCGTATTGCTGCGTCACGTTGACCATGCGGCAGGCGATCGTCTGGCACAGGTTGCTGTCGGTGAAGTAGGCGGACCGCCAGAGCGTCGAAAGAACGTTCATGACGGCGCGCATCTCCGGGACCTCCATGGCCGGCAGGTCGACGAGACTCGCGATGCCGCGCTCGCCGAGCCGGGCCCACACCGCGTCGTACTCGGAGCGCACCTGCTCGGCGGTCGGGCGCTCCTGCAACTCGATGCCGAACATCTCGAGGCATTCGAGGGCCGTGCGGACCGCTTGCGCATTTTCGCCGTGGACGAGTTGAAGCACCATGCGCAGCCGATACGTTTCGGCGCGGTCGATCTTCGATTGCGCACGCGCCGACAGTTCGTCGATCCATCGCGCCGCCTCGGCAAAGTTGGAATCGAGGAAGGCGCACTCCGCGCGCTCGAACCACACGCTGAAGGCCAGCGAATAGCCGTCGCGCCATCCCGCTTCCCCGAGCATCGAGACGGCTGCCGCGAGATAGCTGCACGCCGAGCTGTAGGCGGTCGATGCCTTTGCCTTTCTGGCCGCCTGCAGGTTCAGCGCCGCGGTACGCTGCTGCTCCAGCCGATCGGCGATGAGCGGCGCGCCGAGGTTGAGCTGGTTGACGACGTCGAAGATCCGCTGGGCGATTTCATGGTCGCCCATGGTCGACAGCAGCAGTCGGCCGACGCGCAGATGATGCTCGGCGCGGCATGGCGGCGCGATCAGGGCGTAGGCCGCCTCCTGGACCCGGTCGTGCAGAAACTTGAAGCTCCGCGCCATGGACAGGATGGCGCCGGCCCGCACGGCGTCGCCGAAATCGGCATGCATCTGCGCTTCCGAGCCGCCCCACATTTTTGTAAGCGTGCCGAAACCGGCCTGGCTGCCGAGGCACGCGAGCACTTTCAGCGCTTCCTGGGCCGCCGGCGACAACCGTTGCAGACGCCGGACCATGAGATCGACGACGTTGTCGGTAAAGCCTTTTGCATCGATGTCCGCGAGGTCCCATCGCCACGTGCCCGACGTCGGCTCGAACTTGAGCAGCCCTTCTTCGACGAGGTTGGTCAGGAACTGGCCGGCAAAAAAAGGATTGCCGCCTGCCTTTCTATGAATGAGGGCGGCCAGCGGCTCGACCTCCGCGCGCGGAGATCTGAGCGCATCGCAGAGCAAATGGCTGAAGTCGTCGGCCGAAAGCGGGCCGAGCACGATCTCGTGGACGGCGGTTCCGGCTCGCCGAATCGCACTGAGCGTGCCGACCAGAGGATGGTCCGGACCGACCTCGTTGTCGCGGTAAGCGCCGATCAGCAGCAGGTGATGCGTGTCCGGGTGCGTGATCAGATATTCGACCACGGTCAGCGTCGCTGGGTCGAGCCATTGAAGGTCGTCGACGAAGATGACGAGCGGATGCTCGGCTTTGGCGAATACGCCGACGAAGTTCTGAAACACCGACTGAAACCGCAACTGCGTTTCCAGCGGCGAGAGCACGGGAACCGGCGGCTGCGGACCGATCAGGCCCGTCAGCTCGGGAATGAGGTCCGTCAGCAGGCAGCCGTGCTTGCCCACGGCCTGCTGGATGGCGTCGCGCCAGTGCGCGATGTCGGCTTCCTGGCCATTCAGGATTTGCCTGATCAATCCCTGGAAGGCTTGCGCCAGCGTTGCGTAAGGAATGTCTCGCAGACGCAGGTCGAACTTGCCCGAAATGAAGATGCCGCGGGGCAGCACGATGACCTTGTGCAGTTCGTTGACGACCGAAGACTTGCCGATGCCCGAGTAGCCGGAAACGAGGACCAGTTCCGGCTCGGCTTGCGCGACGACGCGCTCGAAGGCGTCGAGCAGCGTGCGGATTTCCGCGTCGCGCCCGTAGAGCTTTTCCGGAATCAGCAGTTGTTGCGTCGTATCGCGCGAGCCGAGCGGAAAGAGACCGATACGGCGGGCGGCCTCCCACTCCGTCAGGCATCGCCGCAGATCGAAGAGCAAGCCCTCGGCGGTCTGATAGCGATCCTCGGCGGTCTTGGACAGCAGCTTCATCACGATCGCCGAGATCGCGGCCGGCACGTCCTTCGTGTGGTCCGCGGGCGGCACCGGCTGCCGCGCGATATGGCAATGCACCCATTCCATCGGGTCGCGGGCGGAAAACGGGAGACCGCCCGTGAGCATTTCATACATCGTGACGCCGAGCGAATAGAGATCGCTGCGCGAATCGATCGACCGGTTCATGCGGCCAGTCTGCTCGGGGGGCATATAGGCCAGCGTGCCCGCGATGAACTCGGGCGGTTCGGGCGATTGCCGCTCGCGCGGCAGGCGCGAGGCGATGCCGAAGCCCGTGAGCCTGACCTCCGCGGTCATGCGGTTCACGAAGATGTTGGACGGCTTGATGTCCTTGTGAATGAGCCCGCGCTGATGCGCCATGCCGAGCGCCGTCGCGATGGCGATGGCCAGGCGCAGAAATTCTCCGGGTTCGAGCGGGGCGCCGAGCAGACGGTCAAGCGGCTCGCCGCCGGGATCCTCGAATACGAGCACCGCGCGTCCGGCGTCGCGGATGAGCTCGAGCGGCCGCAATGCCCATGCGCTGTCGAGGTCCGCCTTTACGCCGAATTCGTGCGCGAGGCGATCGAGGCTGGCCCGCGTGGGATGCACGGAAGCCGGCAGCAACGCGAGCACCGAGGTGCGCGTGCCGTCGCCGTTGACGCGCCAGGCCCGGTGAAAGACACGATCGCCTTCCGCCCACGTCGCCAGGCTGTCTCCCTCAAGCGCGCCTATCCAAGAAGACAGGTCCAACGGTTTCGCCTCCCCCGATGTGCCGGCGGCCGCTGTCGGGCGGGTGGCGACACGAAGTCTCGCTCTCATCGGCCGAGACCTGACCGTGACGAGCAGTTTGCCACACGCGTGGGTGCAGTAATGCAAAAGGAGAAGCCCGCGGCTGCAGCGATCCGGGCTCCAGGATCGGATCTACGCCTGGGGAGCCGCAACCCCTCCCGGTCGCGCCGACTTGTGCAGCAGCACCGGAATCGACTTCGACGTCGGCGTATTGCTCACATCCCCCACACTCGCGAGCGGCACCAGCGGATTCGTCTCCGGGTAATACGACCCGATGCAGCCGCGCGGAATGTCGTACTCGACGAGCAGGAACGAATCGGCGCGGCGCTCGATGCCGTCGTCCCACACCGTCGTCATGTCCACCCAGTCGCCGTGCTGGAAGCCGAGCATCCGCAAGTCCGCCGCGTTGATGAACACCACGCGGCGCTGGCCGAACACGCCGCGATAGCGGTCGTCGAGCGCGTAGATCGTCGTGTTGTACTGGTCGTGCGAGCGCGTCGTCATCAGCGTCATCACGCGCTCGCCATGAAGCCGCTTGGCGCGGTGGATCGGCGAGTCCTGGCCGATCCGGTGCGCGATGAAGTTGGCCTTGCCCGTGCTCGTCTTCCAGTCGCGCTCGCGCGAGGCAACGCGCAGATGGAAGCCGCCCGGCTGCGCGACGCGCGCGTTGTAATCGGCGAAGCCGTCGATCGAGCGTTCGATCGCGTCGCGCACGCGCGCGTAGTCGCTCGCGTAGCCGAGCCAGTCGACCTTGCCGCTGCCGAGCGTCGCGTGCGCGATCTGCGCGACGATCGCTGTTTCCGACATCAGGTTCTGCGACGCCGGAGCGTTCATCCCGTACGAGATGTGCACCATGCTCATCGAATCCTCGACCGTCACGCCTTGCGCGAGCCCGCCTTGCATGTCGATCTCGGTGCGGCCGAGCGTCGGCAGGATCAGCGCGTCCTTGCCGCGCACCAGATGGCTGCGGTTGAGCTTGGTCGTGATGTGAACCGTGAGGTCGCAGGCGCGCAGCGCATCCCAGGTGCGCGGCGTGTCGGGCGTCGCCATCGCGAAGTTGCCGCCCAGGCCGATGAACACCTTGACGTGGCCTTCGAGCATCGCCTCGATCGTCTCGACGACATCGTAGCCGTGCTCGCGCGGCGGCTCGAAATCGAAGGCGCGGCCGAGACGGTCGAGGAACGCCTGCGTCGGCTTCTCCTCGATGCCGACCGTGCGGTTGCCCTGCACGTTCGAGTGGCCGCGCACGGGGCAGAGGCCCGCGCCTTCGCGGCCGATATTGCCGCGCATCATCATCAGGTTCGACAGCATGTGCACGGTCTGCACCGAGTGCTTGTGCTGCGTGATGCCCATGCCCCAGGTCGAGATCACGCGCTTGCCGTTCACGTAGATGCGCGCGAGGTCTTCGATGTCCTCGCGCGCCACGCCCGATTCTTCCTCGAGCAGCGGCCAGCTTTCCGCGCGCAGGTCGGCGGCGAACGCGTCGAAGCCCGCGGTGTGCTCGGCGATGAAGGCGGCGTCGAGCACGCGCTCGGCGCCTTCCGCGACCGCTTGATCGTCGAGTTCGAGCACGCGCTTGGCCACGCCCTTGATGAGCGCGAAATCGCCGCCGAGCTTCGGCTGGATGAAGGTCGTCGCAATCTTCGTGCTCGACATCGTCAGCATCTCGACCGGATGCTGCGGGCTCGCGAAGCGTTCGAGCCCGCGCTCGCGCAGCGGGTTGATCGAGACGATCGCAGCTCCCCGCTTCGCGCACTCGCGCAGCTCGCCGAGCATGCGCGGATGGTTCGTGGCCGGGTTCTGGCCGAAGATCAGGATCGTGTCGGCGTGCTCGAAGTCGTCCAGCGTGACGGTGCCCTTGCCGATGCCGACCGTCGTCGGCAGGCCGCGGCTCGTCGCCTCGTGGCACATGTTCGAGCAGTCGGGAAAGTTATTGGTGCCGTACATCCGTACGAACAGCTGGTAGAGGAACGCCGCCTCGTTGCTCGCCCGGCCCGAAGTGTAGAACGCGGCGCGGCCGGGGTCGCCTAGGCCGTTCAGGTGCCTGGCGATCAGCGCGAACGCGGCGTCCCAGGCGATTGGCTCGTACTTGTCGGCGCGCGCGTTGTAGACCATCGGGTCGGTCAGACGGCCGTGCTGCTCGAGCTCGTAGTCGCTCTGCTTCATCAGCGCTTCGACCGTGTGCCCGGCGAAGAAGGCCGGCGTGACGCGCTTGCCCGTCGCTTCGGCCGCCACCGCCTTCACGCCGTTCTCGCAGAACTCGAACGTCGAGGCGTGCTGCCGGTCGGGCCAGGCGCAGCCGGGGCAATCGAAGCCGTCGGGCTGGTTCTGCTTGAACAGCGTCTTGTAGTTGCCGCCCGGGACTTTCTCCTTGAGCAGGTTGATCGCGACGTATTTCAGCGCGCCCCAGCCCGCGGCGGGGTGGTGGTAGGGCTTGATGCTGCCTTGCGGCTTCGTGGGCTTGTCCATGCTGTGCTCTTTTCTAAACTTCGCGCTCACGTGACGTGAGTGACGCCTGAGAGGCTTTGCGCGACTGTCGGGGCAAGGTTACGAGCCTTTGGCCATGCGTCGGGCATACACTTTTGCGCTGCATCAAAGAGTACAGTTCGAATATGATGTAGTCGTGTCGTCGGCAACTGTGCTCCATGAGCTTTCGATTGCCTGTCGGTGGCAAGGCCGTTGCGCTCGAGCACGGCGAAAGCAGCGGTGCGCTTCGGGGAACGCGTTGAAGCTTTACGAAAGGCTCGCAAAAGACATCGAGGATCAGATCTCGCAAGGCGTGTTTCGCCGCGGCGAGCGCATCCCCTCGGTCAGGCAGACCAGCCAGCACCGGCAGATCAGCATCACGACCGTGCTGCACGCCTACCTGCTGCTGGAAAGCAAGGGCCTCATCGAAAGCCGGCCGCAATCGGGCTACTTCGTCCGGCTACCGGCGAGCGCGGCGCGCGAGAACGAGCTGCGCACCTCCAAGCCGATCGCGGTCTCGGCGCAGGTCGACGTGAGCCGCCTGGTCTTGTCGACGCTGCGCTCCATCGGCAGCGGGGAGGCGGTGCCGCTCGGCTCGCCTTACCCCGATCCGAAGCTGTTTCCCTCCGACAAGATCAGCCGCTACGGCTCGGCCATCGTGCGCCGCAAGTCGCAGTGGGGCGTCGCCGACGAACTGCCGCCGGGCAATCCGGAGCTGATCCGCCAGATCGCGCGCCGGTATCTGGAGAACGGCGAGCCCGTGGATCCCAACGAGATCGTCGTCACGGTCGGCGCGACCGAGGCGATCAATCTCTGCCTGCAGGCGGTGGCGAAGCCGGGCGACACGGTGGCCGTCGAATCGCCGACCTATTACGCGATGCTCCACGCGATCGAGCGGATGGGCATGCGCGCGATCGAGGTGGCGACGAACCCGGGCGAAGGCATCGATCTCGGCGCGCTGGCGGCGATCCTCGCGAAACAGCGCATCGCCGCCTGCATGGTGATGCCGAATTTCCAGAACCCGCTCGGCTTTCAGATGCCCGACGAGAACAAGCGCGAGCTCGTCGAATTGCTCGCGCGTCACGGCGTGCCGGTCATCGAGAGCGACGTCTACAACGAGCTCTATTTCGGCGAAGCGCATCCGCGTTCGCTGAAGTCGTTCGATACCGAGGGGCTCGTGCTGCACTGCGCGTCGTTTTCGAAGAGCCTGACGTCGGCCTACCGCATCGGCTGGGCGATCGCCGGGCGCTTTCACGAGCAGGTCGAAAAGCTCAAGTTCCTCAACACGCTGACGACGCCCTCCATTCCGCAGCTCGCCATCGCCGAATACCTGAAGAACGACGGCTACGAGCATCACCTGAGGCGCGTGCGCAAGGTCTTCGCCCAGCAGGCCAGCCTGATGACGGCGACCGTCAAGCGCTTTTTCCCCGAGGGCACGCGGACCTCGCATCCGATGGGCGGCTACGTTCTGTGGGTGGAGCTGCCGCCGTCCGTCGATTCGATGCGGCTCTACCAGCTCGCCCTCGACAACGGCATCACGGTCGGCCCCGGCTACATGTTTTCGGCGACGGACAGCTACCGCAACTTTATCCGGCTCAACTACAGCTATACGTGGTCGCCCGGGATCGAGGCGGCGCTGATTACGCTAGGCAAGCTCGTTGCCGCTTGCATGCGTTGAGCGCGAAGGCGTCGCCTAGAATCAAAAGCGCGGTCTGTCCAAACCCTTCAGCCGTCTCTGCGCCCATGATCACCTCGCTAAGAAACCAGCTCGTCATCCAGGTCGCGCACCCAGTCGACGCTGTAATCGGCGTCTTTCAAAGCGCGCAGCAGGCTCTGGCCGATTTGCAAGTCGTCTTCGATCAGCAGCACTCTCATGAATCGCACGAGATTGGCCTTGTCGACACTCTTCGGCACGACGTCGACCGTGCCCCCGCGCTCCGCATACACGTACACGTTCAACGCCAGATCATGGCGCTTCGCGAATTCGTCGATGGCCGCCTTGGGTTCGAGGGTCCCGGTGCGGTCGAGGCCGATGTAGAGGTTATGCACGGTGTTGCGCTCCTTCGAATGCATGGCGAATGCGCGCCGCGGCGAAATACGAGGGCTCGGCCGCGCACTCGGTTTCCTGCGCACTGCGTCGCCCGGCATTGAGCAGCGACAGCAACTCGTCAGACGCGTTCATCGCGAACGACGGCTTGCCGGGCAGCACGCACAGCACGTCGTCGTCCACCTGCTCGACAAAGCGTCGGCCGGTGCGCGTGCCCTTGCCGCCGAACGCCGCGCTTTCGGTTTCGAGCGTCATGTAGATGCCGCGTACGCGGCCGGTATCGCTCAAGCCCGGCAGGGTGGCGCGCAGCGCATCGAGCTGCAGCTCGAGCCGCGCGATGTCGATGCGGTGATTCTTGTCGGTGCGGATCGGATTCGCGCCGTGCGTATAGAGCAGCACAGTCGAGCCGTCTGCGGTGTACTGCGGCGCGATCGACATCTGCGCATCGGGCACCACGATGCTCGCGTTCGGCACGGGGCCGCGCATCGTCAGCACCTGGCAGACACGCGTCTGCACCGGCAGGCGCGCCTCGACGTCCGGAAGCGCTTCCAGCACGCCGGGCAGATGCGCGCCCGCGCAGACGATCAGCTTCTTCGCCGTGATCAGCCGGTCGCCGACGAACAGGCGATAGCCCTGCCAGCAACGGCTGACATGCCGGATCGCGCCGCCCATGAGGAAGTCGCGATTGGCCTGCCGCAGCCTGGCGAGAAGCTCGCGGCCGTCGAACGACATGTGCGGAAACGCATACGCCTCGCTCAGCCGGTGCGCGCTCAACAAGCCCGTCTTGAGCGAGGTCTGCGCATAGGGGATGTCGAGCGCGTCCCAGGTCTGGGTCCAGCGGCTGCTGTCGCCGGTGAAGCCCACGTAGGACTCGGTCGAGCGGATCTTCACGCCGAGGCGGCGAATCATGTTTTGCCAGTTCGCGTAAGTGTCGCGAAGCGGGCCGGCCAGTTCGCGCTCGGCGTAGCAGTGCCCGCGATGGACGTAGAACGGCAAGCGGTGCACCTGGCCGTCCGCCGTGCGCGATTCGGGTTCGACGCCGCAGGCGTTCAAGCCGAGCGCGCGCATCCTGTCCAGTACGACGAGTGCTTGAATGCCGGTGCCGATGACGGCGTAATCGAAGTTCATGAGACTGATATCTCCTCTGGATACAGCAAAGCCAAGCCATCCGTCCACGGGATTCGATGGCTTGCAATGTCGGTTTTCGGAATGGTCCGCAATCGCTCCGTAATCGATACGGATGCCGAAGGATTGCGGATCGAAGGGATTCCTTCAGGGTTCGGGCCACATCGCGCGATGCGTCATGGCGACGGGTGGACTATAAAAGGACGCGCCGGATAAATCTGTCGGAAAAGTATGTCGAGCGGTTTCATTGCGCTCGAAGCCTTGCGGCAAGGGTTTCCTGGAACGGATAGCCGTTCGGCTCGTCGATGGAGATGAATCGTACGGGCCGGGAATTAGAGAAAAATGAGGCGCAATGCGCAGACGAATGCAGCGGTTCGAATCAATGCGCCGCACGCCAGAATTGCGTGACCGCCGGATGGATCTGGTTGCGCAAGGTCGGCCCCATGAAGAGGCCGTAGTGATCGCAATCGGCGATTGTCAGCCCGAGGCGTCTGCGCTCGGCGATGCCGCTGCAGAGCGCATGGGCCGCGTGAGTCTGCTGCGCGCCCGTGACGTTGTCACGCGCGCCTTCCACCGTGCACAGCGCGATCGACGACAGCGCTCCGGGACGCACGTCGCGCCCCTTGACTTGCCACGTGCCGCGCGCGAGCAGCTGCTCTTGGAAGATCACTTGCAGCGTGTCGAGAAAGTAATGCTCGTCCATGTCGAGCACGGCCGCGTACTCGCCCATCTGCCGCAGGCTGCGCGCGACGCCTTCCGTATCCGCCTTGGCCTGGCTCGACCAGTAGTCCGCTTCGAGCTCCATTTGGTGCTTCGGATAAGCGGCGGCGATGGCCGCCTGCTGGCAATAGGCGGGATACACGCGGCGGCCCGCGCCCGCATAGGGCGGCGGAACCGTATCGATGAGATTGCGGCGGAACCAGTCCACGCTGTGGGACTGCGCGAAGCGGGCGAGATCGGTCGGATTGAGGCGCGTGTCGATGGGGCCGCCCATCAGCGTGAGGCTTGCCGCGGGCATCGCGCCTTCGCTCGCGAGGAGCGCGAGGGCGGCGAGCGTCGGCGCGGTCGCCTGGCACACGGCGACGACATGGATGCGCTTGCCGCCGAAGCGGCGCAGGAAGCGCTCGATGACGAGCACATAGTCGTCGAGACCGAAGCCGCCCGCGCTGAGCGGCACGTCGCGCGCGTCGGTCCAGTCGGTCAGGTAGACGTCGCCGTTTTGCAGGAACGCCTCGACGGTCTCGCGCAGCATGACCGCGTGGTGTCCGGCGAGCGGCGCGCAGATCAGGATGTCGGGCGATGGGCGGCGGCGCGTGGGGGGCAGGCTGCCGGGCTCGCGTGCAAAGTGGCGCAACGCGCAAAACGGGGTGCTGTCGGCAATGCGTTCGGCGACCGGTATCCGGCGGCGGCCGATCGTCACCGACGCGATGCCGAACGGCGGGACCTCGGGCCGCGGCTGAAGCATCGGGGCAAGCCAGTCCGCTCCGATGAGCGCGGGCCAGCCCCATGCGCCGGCGCCGAGCGCGGCCCACGCGCCGGCGGCGCGAAGCAGGTTGCGTTGCGCTTCGACCCATGCGTACCACATGGCCTCTCCCACGCAGAGCTGAACAGAGCGCTCGATTGCACTCGCGCGCCGACGCACTATTTTGAGCCTATTTCCCGCGGCAAAAAATATTTCGCGAGGCCGCCTCAGAACTCGTAATCGACGGAGATCGAGAGCACCACCCCCGTTGCGCGCTGCGTAATCGGGCTGTGCGCGGCGGACCCGACGAGCTGCTGGATCGCCGTGTCGGCGTTCATGATCCAGTGCCTGGCCGGCAGCCAGCTCGCGCTCACGCCCAGGCCGTACGACTTCACGCCGGCCGACGCGCGGTATTGCGGATAGCCCGAGCGCGCGGCCTGGGTCGCGTTCACGCCGAACCAGCTGTTCATGTAGGCCGAGTCCGCAAAGGTGACGCTCGGCCCGGCGAACCAGAAAAAATTCTCCGAGCTGCCCGGCATTGGCAGGTATGCGCCGATGTCGCCGATCCAGCCGTCGGCGCCGCCGAGGTTGCGGCGGATGTCGGCGCGGATGTCGAGCGGGAATTGCTTGGAGATCACGTAGTCGCCGAACAGCTTCAGCGCCGGGGCCGGGTTGATGTTGCCGAGCCCTTGGAGGTGCTCGCGGTCGTCCGCTTCGCGGCGGCCGAGGTCGTAGGCGACCGCGAACGAGAGGCGCCAGTTTTGTCCGCTGAGGAAATCGACGCCGGCGCCGTCGCCGCTCGAAAGGAAGAGCAGGTTGCGGTAGCGGATGTCGAAGCTCGGCCCGATGAGCACGTGGTAGCGCGACGAGCCGTCGTAGAGCGGCTGGAACGCCGTGCCGGGACCGATGCGGATGCGCCAGACCGGCAGCTCCGGCTCATAGATCCGCTCGAGCGGAATACCCGCGGAGTATTGCCATTCGGCGAACGGCGAAGGTGTCTGGGCAAAGGCCGCGAGCGGCGACACGGCGGCGACGGCAAATGCGGACACGGTACGCATGTTCATCGATAGGCTCCTCACGGCTCGCGATCGATTGACGGATGCGAGCGCTGGTGAATGCTGAGAAGTATGACGTAACGGAGGCCGCGGCGCGGCTTGGCGATTCGGGGGCCGGATGTCGTCCGGCGCGTTTTCGCGAAGCAATACCCATGCCCAACGGGCCGCAGGGGCGCATCGCAGGGGCGCGTCCCCCCGCCCCCATTCGCGAACTGGCAGGCTTCCCGGCCGTTTTCTAAACTGGTTGTTGTGCTGTCTCGCGCCGCAAAGTTTGCAAACGGCGGCAGCAACGGGCTGCGTGCGCGCAGAAACGGCAAGGACTCACCACCGCGACGAGGGCTAGATGAGCATTCAATCGCAGAGCGACAGCTGGCGGGAGATCGCCGCCACGCTGGGGCACTATTTCGAATCGCGCTCCATTCCCTTCCACATCGAAGAGCGCGCCAACGGCACGCTGCACATCGGCTTCGAATCGGCCGGCCATCCGGCGACCGTGACCGTCTCGTTCGACGAGAGCGCCTATCGCGATCTGGCGAGCTTCGACGATGAAGCCAAACGCGTGGCGTTGTCGCGCATCGAGTCGGAGTTCGCGCGGCTGATGAACCGGGGCGGGCCGTCCGCGCTGGCAGGGGAGTTTCGGATTCACCGCGTGTAGGCGGCGGGGCCGGGCTTGGCCCGGCTCCGCCTAAGAAAAGCGCTAACCGCCACGCACGATTTGCCCGGCGGCGAAGGGTGTTGGGAGCGTCGAATTTTTTTGCGCCTGTTTCATTTGAACCGGTTAGCATGCGACAGCCCGCGCGCGACCTGATCGACCGAGACTCGCGCGACCGCCTCACCCTTTCCAGACCGTTCCGGCGCACATGCTGAATCCCGCACTAGCCATCGTCACTTCTGCCCTGATGAGCCTGATCTTGACGGCGTTGCTGGGCTCGCTGCTTCGCTCCGGCATGCCGGGGGTATCCGACTGGTTCGCCTCCAATCTCATGATGGTGGTGTCTCTGCCGCTGGTCCTGTTGCGCGGACAGATTTCCGACGTCTTGTCGGTCGTCGTTGCGAATCAGCTGATGGCGCTTGCGGCGGTCATGTATTACGCGGGCTGCGCACACTTCCTCCGGCGCCCGGTTCGCTGGCCCGTGCTGATAGGCGCGCTGATCGCGCTGAGCGCCGCCCTGGTGTACTGGCGCTACGTGGTCAACAGCATTCCGGTGCGCGTGCTGGTCACCGCGCTCTTTTCGACCGCGATGTGCATTGCCGTTGCGGTTCTTGTCGCGCGGCACCGGCCGGCCGGGCGTTCGGCGTATCCCTATTGGGCGACCGCGACGATGGCGCTCGCCTTCGGCGCCTGTCAGGCGGCAAGAGGCGTGTATTTCATGACCCTGGACGGCACGTCGAACATCTTGATGTTCGCCTCGACCTGGAGCGTGGTGCTGCTGGCGATCGCAGCCGCCATCATGCCGACGCTGTCGATGGCCGCCATGATGATGGTGCACGACGCCCTGCTTTCCGACGCCCGCGACGCCGCCGAGCGCGACTTCCTCACTGGCGCGCTGTCGCGCAAGGGGTTCGAGGCTGCCGTGCAGCGCCTGTCCGGCCGCGCGTTGAGCCAAGACGTGCCGCTCTCGCTCCTGATCGTCGACCTCGATCACTTCAAGGCGATCAACGATACGTTCGGCCACGCGGGGGGCGACGCAGTGCTGCGCGAATTCGTGCGTTGCGCCGGGCTTCAGCTAAGGCGCGGCGACGTGCTGGGGCGCATGGGCGGCGAGGAGTTCGCCGTGCTGCTCGCCGGGGCGCAGCCGGGCGATGCGCTGCAGTTCGCCGAACGACTGCGTTGCGCCGTGAACGCCGAGCCGGTAACCACCGGCTCCGGGCCTTGCCGATACAGCATCAGCGGCGGTATCGCAACCTGGCAGGCGGGCGATACGCTGGATCGGGTGAACGTGCGGGCCGACGCCGCGCTCTACGAGGCGAAGCGCTCGGGCCGCAACCGCATCTGTGTCCATCAGGAGCAGAGGGCGGCGAATGAGCCGCCGGCGCAAGAGACTGACCAAGGCTTGGCGATATCCTGAACGGCATGGGCGTCGCGCGCGTTTAAGCGCCGCCGCCATTGCGATTGGCGTAGCGCGATACCAGCGCGAGGGCCGCGGCGAACTTGATCGCGCAGTCGACGATCGACAAGTAAAACCCCATCCGCAGCACGTTGAATTCGACGGGCAAGTCGAGCCCGATCGCGATCACGCTCACTGCGCAAACGAACGTGAAGAGCACGCGTGCCCCACGCACGCCGCGCAGCGCGCAGATGACGAGCACCGTCAACAGCGCTTTCGAAAACAGGAGTGCCAAGGTCTGCGCCATGCTCTCGCTGCCGCGCACCTCCCACGGAATTTCGACGAGCGACCACACCCACACGCCGACGACGAGCGCGCGTGTCAGCGGGCCGAGGCGTCGCGGGCCGTTCGAGCGTTTTCTCGCAGGGGCGGGAGTGGCAGTGGGGGCTGCTGAACGAACGGCGGCGCCGGTGGCGGGGGCATGTTCAGGCTCGGCAGTCTCGGTCGTGCGAGTGCCGGCATCGCGTCCAGTCATAAAAGTGCTTCGGTGAAGGAAGGCGCGAGCCACGCCGCGGCCGCGGCGCTGGAACCCCGTGCATTCTTTTTCGACTATACGTCGATCAAAATGCCGTTTAGTGACATTTGTTCTGCACGGATTCACCCCGGCGCCGCTGCCGTCAACTGCGCATAGACATCGTGCGAGAGCTGCAACAGCGTCGCGCGGTCCATGCCGCCCGAGATCGCATAGCCGAAATCGCCGTCGACCCAGTAGAACACCTTGACCGATCCATCCTGGTAGAGCTTGAACGCGGTCGTGTTCGAGCTGGCCTTGCGGTGCGAGATGCACAGCGTGACGCGCTCGTCCTTCGCGTCGCGATACATGAACTGAGCGACAGGACCGTCGTCGCCCTGCAGGATGCGTCCGCCCATCAGTACGAGGCCGCTTTTCGTGAGGTTCGGCGGGCGCACGTTGGTGCCGAGCTTGTTCGCGACCATCTGCACGAACTCCTGCTCGTGGTCGGCGGCCATCAGGCTCATCGGACGGTAGACCGTCGGCATGTAGACCACGTGCGCGATCGCCGCTTGGCGTGCGAGCGGATCGGCCGTCTCGTAGCTGACCGTGTGCGTGTCGCCGCCGCCGTTGCCGGACGACGACACGATGACGTCCCGCCCCAGGTTCGTGCCGGCCCCGATCCCCACGCCGATCACGAGCGCCGCCGCGAGGCCCGCGAAACGCGGCCAGTTCGCCGCCTGGAGCCAGCGGCGCGGCATCGGCGGTTGCAGGCGCTTGGGCACGGGCTCGTCGAGCACGCGGTCGTAGCGCTCATGGAACAGGCCGTTCAGCGAGAAATAGCCGCTCACGCGCGCGGCCAATTCCGGGTTGCGGTCGAGCGCCGCTTCGACCGCGGCGCGCCGCTCTTCGGACAACGTCCCGTCCACGTAGGCGTGAAGCTCTTCGTCTTCGATCGGAGTGTGTTGGCCGTTCATCGCACCACCTTCAGTTTTGCGCCGGGCTGCGCGCCGGCCATCAATGCTCTCAGCCGCTCTCGTCCGCGCGAGAGCCGCGACATCACCGTGCCGATCGGAATGTCGAGGGCGAGCGCGACGTCGGTATAGCTCATTTCCTCGAGTCCCACGAGCAGCACCACTTCGCGCTGCTCGGCGGGCAGGCGCTGCAGCGCGTAGTCGAGGTCGCGCACCTCGAGTGCGCGCGACTGACTGGCCGGGACCGCGAATTCGCTTTCGGGGATTTCGTCGTCGTCCACCGAGACGTGCACGGCCCGCGTCGCCGCCTTGCGCACCTGGTTCACGAACACGTTGTGCATGACCGTGAAGAGCCACGCGCGCAGGTCGGTGCCGGGCTGGAAGCGCTCGGTGCGGCTCAAGGCGCGTTCGAGCGTGTCCTGCACGAGGTCGTCGGCAAGGTCTCGATTGGTGATCAACGCTCGCGCGTAGCGCCGCAGACGCGGCACGTGATCCATCAACTCGTTGCGTATGTCCATTTGTCAGATCGATCGAGGGCGCGAGGCGCCGGGTTCTGCGAACGACGGTCATACAGGAGCAAACACGCTTGCGGGCAGTTTATTCCCGATGGCTCGGCGGCGGCGTCTTCGGCGCCGCGCGCAGGTCAGCGTGCGGTCAGCACGTCCGCCGCGCGCATCAGGCCGTGCGTGGCGGCAGCGCCTGCCAGCACGTGGCGCTCGTGATGCGCGGTCCAGGTGAGGAGCCGGTACGGGCCGGCGCGGTGCGCGATCCATTGCGGCACGTCGCGCGCGGCGGGTGCGAAAGCCGTCAGCAGCACGACGGTCTTGCCGTCGGCGTTGATGTAGACGAATTCTTCCGCCCGCGAAAACGGGCCGAGCTGCACGAGCTTGTTCGCGGCGAAGTGCAGCCCCGCTGCGCTCAGGTCAGGCGCGCTCGGGCCGCCGGCCGGGGCGAGGAGGGGAGGCGCGAAGAGGGACGGCGCGGCGCTTGGCTGCGTGCCCGATGTGCTTGCCAACGCCATGACGGCGGCATTGTTCAGCGCTTGCGGAGAAACCTGTATCGCCGCGATCCAGCCGCTCGTCGCGAGAAGCGCGAGGGCGAACGCGCGCAGCATGCGGACAGCGGCGAGATCGCCGATGCCCGCGAGCTTGCGCCGCAGCGCCGCGCGCCGCGGTTGGCGGGGCATCGAGGGCTCGGCGGGCAGGCCGCCGATCTCGTCGTTCTGGCCGAATACGTCCTTGATCCGCGCGTTGAGCCGGCCATAGAACGCCACTCGCCGGGCCTCGCCAGGACGGTCTTCCAGGTAGTCGCGAAGATGCAGGGCGCGATCCGGCGCGAGGAGGCCGTCGGCATAAGCGTGGATGTCCTGCTCGGAAAGCGGTCTGGGGGCGGGTGGTCGGTTCGGTGTCATGGTGTCGGGGCGGGCGAAAAACGCGCCGCTCAACTCACGAACACACACATTCCGCGTTTATTCCATCGGCGGGCAGGTTTTCGAGCCGACGCCGCTCGAAACGAATTCGCCTGAAAAAATCGCCGGCGACGGAATAAACGCGCCGGGCTCGTGTTTGCCTTCTCGACGACCCATCGCAAGCCAAGGAGCCCTCGTGTCCAAGCCTTCATCTTCTCCGCCGAAGCGCCTGTGCGTGCCGTGCCGGCTCGCCGCCATCGGCGCCGTCGTCGCGGCGCTCGCCGGGGGCTTCGCCTACACGGCCGGCTGGCTCACGCCCGCGCGGCTGACCACCGCGCGCATCGTCAACCAATTGCAAGCGAACGCCGGCGTCTATCCCGGCTACCGGCGCAATCACGCGAAAGGCGTGTGCGTCTCCGGATATTTCGTCAGCAATGGCGATGGCGCCGAGGTGTCGCGCGCGGGCCTCTTCGACCCGGGCGTGATCACGCCCGTGATCGGCCGCTTCGCGATTCCGGGCGGCAATCCCTATGCGCCCGACGCCAGCGTGCCGATTCGCAGCATGGCGCTGCTGTTCCAGCTCAAGGACGGCGAGCAATGGCGCACCGGCATGAACTCGGTGCCGCTCTTTCCGGTTCGCACGCCGCTGAAGTTCTTCGAGCAGCTCGTGGCGTCGCGGCCCGACCCGGCCACGGGCAAGCCGGACCCCGCGCGGCTCAAGGCGTTCTTCGCGGCGAACCCGGAGACCCAGCCGTTCCTCGCGTGGTTGAAGGCCAATCCGCCGTCGTCGAGCTTTGCGAATGCCGCGTACTACAGCGTCAACGCGTTCCGTTTCACCAACGCCGACGGACAAACGCGCGCGGTGCGCTGGGCGACGCAGCCCGAGGCGCCGTATGCGCCGCTCACCGCCGCGCAGAAGGAGGACAAGAACTTTCTCGGCGGTGAGCTGGAGCAACGTTTGAAAGAGGGAGCGTTGCGCTGGGATCTGATCCTGACCGTCGCCGCGCCCGGCGATCCCACCAACGACGCGACCCAGCAATGGCCCGCCGACCGTCAGCAGATCGACGCGGGCACGCTCGTCATCGATCACGAGTCGTCGCAGGCGGAGGGTTTGTGCCGCGACGTCAATTTCGACCCGACCATCCTGCCCGCCGGAATTCGCCCCTCGGACGATCCGCTTCTGGCGGCGCGCTCGGCCGCGTACGCGCTGTCGTTCAACCGGCGCACGCATGAGGAAGCGCAGCAGCCGGACCTGCCGAGTCATCCGGCCGCCCAACCAAGCCAACCGGACCAACCGTCGAACGGAGCCCATTCATGAAGCCGCATACGCAATTCAGCCCGCTCGCGCGTCTGCTCCACTGGACGATGGCCGCTGCGATTCTGGCGATGCTGTTCGTCGGCGTCGGGATGGTCGCCACCGTCTCGCGCGTGCACAACGTGCTGCTCGCGATTCACCGGCCGCTCGGCATCGCGCTGTTGCTGCTGGTGCTGATCCGCATCGGCGTGCGCTTGATGCGCGGCGCGCCGCCGCTGCCGGCCGACGTGCCCGCGCCGCAGCGGTTCGCCGCTAAAGCGTCGCATCTCGTGCTTTACGCGCTGATGCTGGCGATGCCGCTCGTCGGCTGGTCGATGCTGTCGGCGGGGGGCTTTCCGGTGACGCTGGCCGGCGCGCTGCATTTGCCGCCGATCGTGCCGCAAGACGTGCGTCTCTATGCGTTGCTGCGTTCGCTGCACACGTATCTGGCGTTTGCGCTGTTCGCTACGGTGTTGCTGCATCTTGCCGCGGCGCTGTTTCATGGGCTTATTCGCCGCGATGGAGTGCTCGCCAGCATGACGGGGCGCTTGGCGAGGCGCTAGCTTGGGGCCGCTTGGATTGACTGAAATGCAAAAGCGGTCATTCCGCCGCGTCGATCGTCACCTCGTGTTCGCAACGCTTGCCTGTGCAAGGAAACGGCATTAGTGAGACTGGGCCTGCTGCAAGATCAATGCGTTCTTCATTGGCTTCTCCTTTGCGCGCTTAGTCGAGCGGCACAGTGAGACGGTCAATCACGGCACCCGTCTGGGGACGCATGCCGCGCCACCATACAAAGGCTTCGGCTGCCTGCTCGACCAGCATGCCGACGCCGTCGGCGACACCATGCGCGCCGGCGTTGCGCGCGAGCCGCAGGAACGGCGTGAGCCGCTTGCCGTACGCCAGCTCATAGGCGGTGCCATCGGGACTGAACACGCTCGGCGGGACGGGTGGCAGTTCGCCTGTCAGGCTCGCGGAGGTCGCATTGACCACGAGATCAAAGCGGCCCATCGCCGCGAGATCGCCGTAGCCGCAGGCACGCAACCCCGCGCGGCGCGAGCCGGCTTGGGCCACCAGCGCCTCGCCCTTGGACACGTCGCGGTTGGCGATGACCAGTTCGGCGGGACCCGCGGCGAGAAACGGCAGCAGCGCGCCACGCGCCGCGCCGCCTGCACCGAGCATCAACACGCGTATGCCGGCGAGCGGCACGCCGAGATTGACTTCGATATCGCGCAGTAGTCCGATGCCGTCGAAATTCTCCGCAATGATCCGGCCGCTCTCGAACTTGAGGGCATTGACGGCGCCCGCCAATATCGCGCGCTCGCTGCGCTCGTCGGCGAGCGCGAAGGCCTTGAGCTTGAAGGGCGCGGTGACGTTCATGCCCTTGCCGCCGCCGGCGGCGAACTGGCGCACGACCCGCTCGAAGCCAACGTCAGGGTCGAGCGGACCTTCGATCGCGACGTAGGACATTGCCTGTTGCGTCGCTTCGGCAAACAGACCGTGGATCAACGGCGACTTCGTGTGTCCAATCGGATTGCCGATCACTGCATACTGGTCAGTCATGGTGTCTCACTTCGAGTAGAGAACGCCTTCGGTTTGCATCGCGTCGATCTCGGCGGTGGAAAAGCCGAGCGATTGCGCGACTTCCGCGTTGTGCTGCCCGAGATCGGGCGCGACGTCGCGGATCGTCGTGTCGCAATGAGAAAAGCGGAATGGCAGGTTGGGCAGACGCAGCGTCCCGTAACGCGGATGGTGCTGTTCGACGACCATGCCGCGCGCCTGGATCTGCGGATCGTCGAGCACCTCGTCGATGCGCTGCACCTTTGCGCAAGGCACATCGATGCCATCCAGCAGTTCGAGCACCTGCGCAACGCGGCGTGCGGCGACCCACGGCTGCACGACGGACAGAATCGCCTGCCGATGCGTGTTGCGGCCCACGCTATCGTGAAAGCGCGTATCGCTGCCGAATCCAGCAGGTCCGCCATGCGTTTCGATCAGCTCGGCGAGACGCTTCCATGCGTCGTCCACTTGCGCCGCGATCACGAGGTCGCCGTCCGCAGCGCGAAACACGCCGTAGAGCGTCGAGGTCGGCATGTCGTGGCCCGTCTGCTCCGGCAGCACGCCTCGCAGCGTGTAGCACTGCACCGCATACTCGTGCATCGAGACGAGCGTGTCGTACAGCGCCATGTCGATGTGCTGGCCGCGTCCGCTTTTCACCCGTCCGAGCAGCGCCGCGTTGATCGCCGCGACTGCGTGGATGCCCGTGTACATGTCGCCGAGCGAAATGCGCAGCAGCGGCGGCGGCTCGCCCGGCGTGCCCACCATCTGCATGATGCCGCTCTTCGCTTCCGCGATCAGGCCGAAGCCCGCGCGATGCGCATCGGGGCCCGTGTGGCCGTATGCCGAGATCGAACAGTAGACGAGGCGCGGATTGCGCGCGGACAACCCGGCATAGCCCAGCCCGAGCTTGTCCAGCGCGCCGGGGCGGTAGTTCTCGACGAATACATCCGCCGAGTCGCACAGGCGGCGCATGAACTCCTTGCCGCGCGCGTCTTTCAGGTTGACGCTGACGCCGCGCTTACCCATGTTCAGTTGCAGGAAATAGCCGCTTTGCTGGTCGTCCAGCACGGTCGCGTGCTGGCGTCCGGCGTCGCCGCTTCCCGGACGCTCGACCTTGATGACTTCGGCGCCGAGCGCCGCGAGGCAGCGGCCCACGTACGGACCGGCGAGGAAGTGGCTATAGTCGACAACGCGTATGCCTTCGAGGGGACGGGCCTGCATCAATACGCTCCCGGCCGGCGCGGCACCATCAGACGATGCTCGCCGCGCTGGACCATCTGGCTATCCTGATTGGTCAGCTCGGACGGCAGCACGACGATGCCCCAGCCGGGACGGCTGTTGCTCGGCCGCATTGCGCCGACGCGAAACTTCACGTGCAATACATCGTCGACTTTGATGGGCAGCAGAAAATCCCAGGTCCAGCCGAGCGACATGCCGGGCAGGAAGCGATAGTCGCTCCGGGTCTTGAGGCCGTCGGCAATCGACAGCCCGAACAGTCCATGCGCGACGAGACAGCCGAAGTGGCTCGCATTGGCATATGCCTCGTCCACGTGCACGGGCGTGTGGTCGCCCGTGAGGTCGGCGTAGGCGAGGATGCGCTCCTTCGTCACGGTGTAGCTCGGGCTCACGCACTCGTCGCCTTCGCGGGCGTCGTCCCAGTACTTGTCGATGATCGTCATGCTCACGCCTCCGCGCGCGGGTTGATGTTCAGCGCCTGCCCGACGCAGGACGCGGGTTTGGCCTGAATCAGTTCGACGGCGAGCCCGTCGGGCAGGCGCAGCCAGTTGCGTCCTTGCGGCATTTCGCTGACGCCATGGGCTTGGGCAGCAGCCAAAGCTGCTTCCAGGTCTTCGCACATGAAGCCCAGATGGGCGAGCCGCCCTTCGGGGCCTTCGTGCTGCGGGGCATGGATGAACTGCAGGCCACCGAGCGTCCAGTACTGGCGCGGCGCGTCGACGGTGCCGTCGATTTCGCGCATGGTCATGCCGAGCACGTCTTCGAAGAATCGGATGTGCCACCGGATATCCTTCACCCAGATCGCGACATGCTCCAGATAAGCCTTCGAGCCGCTCATGCCGTTGCCTCCTTGCGCTGCTCATCGGCCATCGCGCGTTCGATGCCCTTGATGCACGCCACCAGCGTCGCGTTGACGGGCGTCGGCACACCGAGCCGTTGTCCCCAGCGCACCACCGAGCCGTTGATGAAATCGATCTCCGTGACCGAGCCTTTTTCGAGGCTTTGCAGCATCGAGGTCTTGAACGCAGGAGAGAGACCTTCCGCCGCGAGCGTCCAGGCTTGCTCTGGGTCCGTCATCGAGAGTCTGACGCCGGCCGCCTGTGCCGCCGCAATCGCTTCGGATACGGCCGCGAGAGCCGTCGCTTTCAGCAACGGCTCTTCATAGAGCTGGCCATAGGTGAGGCGGGTGATACCCGTGAGCGCGCCCGTGGCGACGTTGACGAGCAGCTTGTCCCACATGGTGCCGACGATGTTGTCGCTGACGGTGGTCCTCAGCCCGGCTGCGTTGAAGGTCTCGGCGATCGCCTGCACGCGGGGCGTGACCCGGCCATCGAGTTCGCCTATGTAGGTCGCCTTGCCGGTGACACCCGACTGAATATGCCCCGGACCGCGCAACACTCCGCCGACATACGTCTTGCCCGCCAGCACGCGCTCGCGGCCCACGATATCGGCGAGCACGTCTTCGTGCCCGAGCCCGTTCTGCAGCGAAAGCACGAGCGTTTGCGGCCCGATCAGCGCGAGTGCGCCGCGCATCGCAGCGTCGGTATCGAAGGACTTGACCAGCACGACGGCCACGTCGGCCACGCCGACTTCGCTCGCCTGAGCCGCGGCGCGCACCGCGATGCGCCGCGAGCCACTGGCATCGTCGACCCGCAGGCCATCGCGACGCATCGTTTCGACATGAACGGGCGAACGGTCCAGCAGCCAGGTTTCGTGGCCGCCTTCCGTGAGGGCGGCGCCGATCGCGCAGCCTAGTGCGCCGGCGCCGAGAATCGCAATCTTCACTTGGCTTCTCCTTGACGTGTAGCCACACGATAGGAGTTGCCGCTCATATCGACAATGCAATGACTACAATGACGTCATTGCAGCAGACAATAATGCTCGTTACGCCATGATGCCGGCCGATCTGCCTGATCTGAAACTGCTACAGCTATTCGACCTTCTGTACGACACGCGCAGCGTCACGCGCGTCGCGGAGCAACTCGGGCAGAGCCAGCCCACCATCAGCATCTGGCTCGGGCGGCTGCGCGAGTATCTGCAGGACCCGCTTTTCATCCGCACGCCCGGCGGCATGGCGCCGACGCCGCAGGCCGACGCGCTGATCGGACCTTGCCGAGAAATTCTCGAATCGCTCAGGCGCTTCGTCGCGTGGGAGATCGCGTTCGATCCCGCGACCGCGCAGCGGCGGTTTCGCATCTGCATGACGGACGCGAGCCACATCACGCTGCTACCGAGACTGCTCGCGCATGTGCGCGCGCAGGCGCCCGGCATCCGGCTCGAGGCGGCGAGAATCGACGGCAACACAGAACGTGCGCTGGAGTCGGGCGAGGCCGATCTTGCCATCGGCTATGTGCCCTGGTTAAGTGGCGGCATCTACCAGCAGCAGCTCTATCGACAGGACTGGGTATGCCTGACCAGCCGGCATCACCCGCGCGTTCGCGCGCGGCTCGGTTTGAAGCAGTACCGCTCCGAGGGGCATGTCGTTATCGAGTCGGGCACGGGCGCCCAGTTGCTCGAACAGGCGCTGGCGCGCGAGCGCGTCGAGCGTGACGTCGTGCTGCAGTTGCCGGGTTTCCTGGGGCTCGGGACGATCGTCCAGACGACCGATCTGATCGCCACGCTGCCGCGTCACATCGGCGAAACGCTCGCGCAGGTCAACGATCTGGCCGTCCATTCGTGCCCGATTTCCGTGGATGGGTTTGCCGTCCGACAACACTGGCATGCGAAATACCACCATGAGGCCGGGAATCGCTGGTTGCGTGGTGTGGTCGTTCAGCTGTTCGGAGTTTCACCGTGACGCTGACCCTATCGCGCCGCGCCCCATTTCACGCGGAATGCGACGGTTGTACTTCCATTGTTCCGCCCCGTGTCGTTCAGCCCATCTTGATGAAGGGGAGATTGACGATGTATTTGTCGAGGGCATATTTTTTCTCAAAGTGCGCTCCGCCCCAGAGGAGCAGGCATCCGGCGCAGCGCTCATCCACAGCTTGAACCGCAGCGTCCGGTGACTGCTCGGTTACCGTCCGGAACGCCTCGCGGATGCTGTCGTGACGTCGTGCGAAGTCTTCGGCGTGATAGGCCATTACGATGTGATCGGCAAGGTGCACCTTTACCTTTTGGGTCAACGCCGTCGCAATAACCCGAGACAGAGGGATCGGGTTCTCCTGGTGCAGGTTGCCCGAAGGTGCCGCCATCTGGACTGCGTCTATGTCCCCGCCTTGGTCGGCAATTTCCTGGGCATTCTCTAATGGTTTGCCGTAATGCATATGGGCCAGTTCGACAAACAGGTGGGTGACGCGGCCCGATGAGATCAGCTCGATGGCCAATTGCCGGCCTCCGGGCTGCGTATGGTTTTCGCCGATGCCAAGCGCGCCAGCTTCGAGACACCGCGGGGCGTCACCTACAGTGGTTTCCGGCATGGCTGTTCTCCCCAATTAGTAGTCGACCTGCGGAGGGAATAATGCCGCCGGGATTCGCGCGGGCTCGACCTGATGCGTATTCCATCCAGAAAAACAGCTAATTTACAGAAAGGCAGATTCGATTTCTACGGCGGCGCTTGTATTCCGTTTTCCTGCACCTGGCTCGCCTGACACATTCTTGACACACGAGCAGGACCCAAAAGACGCATGTTTTTTGATAGACCTTTCCCTACAAAAAAATCATCAAATCCCTACCAAATTTTCGCTTCAGCGTTCGTCCTCCCACACCTTAAACTCCGGCATCGCCAGTTGTTGAACAACCGCGCAAACGTTTGGCAAAGCTGAACGTTCGTTCGTCGGCAACTTGGGGTGGGGGTTGGAGATAGAAGTCGGCTTGAGAACAGCTACTGCGATTGGACCGTTCGAGCCGGTCCGGCAGTAAGAGGTGGCGGATCGACGCAATGAGCGGACCGAAGAGCGGTGCCGCACGCGGCGAATCGAAGCCACACGTGCCAAAAAAAAGACAAGAGGATTCGAAGAAATGCGTGAACGCGTTTGGCAATTTGCCTGCCGGGGTGCGGGCTGGTTTGTCGTGCTTTGGGCATTCTTGACGTTTGCTGCGGTTCAAGCAGTCGCGAGCGACGGACTGCCGCCGTCGAATCGAGTCACGATCAATCTGGGCGAGACGCCTTGGAAGTATGTCAAGGACGTCGACGACCCCAACTCGATGCAGCCGAGCTTTAACGACTCGGCCTGGCAATCGGTGGGCGTGCCGCAGTCGCCGTCCGACAACGACACCTTCATCAACACGCAATCGGGCGGCGGTCAGGGATACCTGACAGGCAACACCAACTGGTACCGCAAGCACTTCACGCTGGACTCGTCGTATGCGAACCGGAAGGTGTACGTCGAGTTCGAGGGCGCGCATACGGGCGTGCAGGTCTACATCAACGGCCAGTTCATCCCGGGCAACAGCCTCATCAATCCCAATGCGACTCACGTCATCGGCTTCGTTCCGTTCATCGTCGACCTCACGAATTACGTGAAGTTCGACGGCACGGACAATGTCCTGGCCGTCAAGGTCTCACGCGGCGACGCCTTCTTCGAGTCGCCGAGCTTTTCGGGGGCGTTCCGCTTCGGCCAGGACGATACCGGCATCTTCCGTCCCGTGACCATGTACATCACGGACCGGGTGCACATTCCCGAGAACGTCTATGCGGTGCTGAACACGTGGGGGACGTACGTCTCGACGGTCGCGGCCAACAGCTCCGTGGCCACGGTCCGCGTGCAGACCAACGTGCTGAACGAGTATTCGACGGCCCAGCCGGTGACGTTGACGACGCAGATCGTCGACGCCGGCGGCAACGTCGTGGCGACCGCGCAGGATACCGGCACCGTGCCGGCCAACGCCTCGCCAGGCTTGCACCCGACGCTCTTCGACCAGGTTCTGACCGTCTCGAACCCGAACCTTTGGTATCCGAACAACAGCACCTTCGGCCGCCCGTACCTGTACCGCGTGATTCACTCGGTCAGCATCAACGGCACCGTGGTGGATACGACGGAAAGTCCGCTCGGCATTCGCACGATCAGCTGGGACGAGAACTTCCCGAGCATCAACGGGCATCCGCACCATTTGTGGGGGGCGTCGGGCCGCTATGACTATCCGGCGCTCGGCTCGGCCGTGCCGGAAGAACTGCAATGGCGCGACCTGAACCTGCTCGCGCAGGCCGGGGGCAGCCTGTACCGGCCCGGCCACTCGAGCCAGGGGCCGGAGTTCCTCGCTGCGGCGGACGCCTATGGCGTCATGATGATTCAGCCGAGCGGCGACGGCGAGAACGGCTTTGCCGTCCCCTGCACGGCCACTGTCACGACGGGCTGCGTGAGCGCCAACAACGTCGAGCTCAAGAAAGAGCTGCACCGGGACATGATCATTCACGATCGCAATCACCCCTCGGTGCTGGCATGGGAAGCCGACAACGGCGCGACGGATACGTCGATCGCGCAATCGCTGAAAGCGATCTCGCAGCAATGGGACCCGGTCAATACGCGCGCGCAGTCGGACCGCACGCCGAACCCGGCCAACGGCGACATCCTGGGTTGCAGCGGCGACGGCTGCGACATCGGCGTCAAGCAGGCGTACCCGAATACGCCGGCTTGGGGATCGGAGTACTGGGACAACGGGGTCGGCCGCGCGAAGTACGACTTCGAACTCGCATTTGCCGCGCTGTACCTGAAGAATTGGGTGCACAGCGTGGCCATCAAGTCGTTCGGCATGGCGCACTGGTATCTGGCGGATACCCCGGGCGAGATCGTCGACCAGGTCGACGGCACGCCGAACACGATGGTGCGCGGCAACGGCGCATCGATGATGGACTTCAATCGCCTTCCGCGCCTGCTTTACTACGCCTACGAGGCGATCTGGACGCCGTTCCAGAGCAAGCCCGTCGTCAAGCTCGCCAACACCTGGAATCGCTCGGGCGCCGTCACTGTCAATGCGTTCAGCAACTGTCCGTCGGTGCGGGTCCTGCTCAACGGTGCGCCGATCGGCGGCGACCAGATTCCCAATCCGACGACGTCGGACCCCAGCGCCGACATGACGGAGAACACGACGCTGCTGCCCGGACAGGTGCACTGGAGCAATATCACCTGGGCGTCCGGCACGCTGCTCGCGGAGTGTCTCGACAACAACGGCCAGATCGCGGCGACCGACCAGCTCGTCACGGCGGGTCCGGCCGACCATATTCTGCTCACGGTCGAACCGGAGCTGGTGAAGCCGGACAGCACGTCGTTCGCGCTGCACGCGAACGGCACCGATGCGGCCATCGTCACGGCGACCGTGGTCGACGCAAACGGCGTTCGCGTGCCGGACGCGAGCCAGATCGTGACGTTCGGCGTAAGCGGCCCGGGCACCTACCGCGGCGGCGCCGATCACTACGTGACGGCCAATCAGCCGATCAACTACCATGCCCCGGGCGACCCGAACCTGTCGTTCGAAGGCGGCCTGGCTCGCGTGGTGGTGAAGACCCAGTTCACGGCCGGCGCGGTCACCGTCACGGCGAGCGCGCCCGGGCTCGCCGCCGGCACGGCCACGTTCAACGTGCTGCCGAGCGACACGGGCTCGATGTTCAACGGCACCGACCTCGTCATCGGCCAGCAGCAAGCCGGCACCGTGCAGATCATCTCGCAGCCGGCGGACCAGACCGTCACCGTGGGGCAGACCGCGCAGTTCACCGTGCTCACGGCCGGCACGTCGCCGAGCTACCAGTGGATGAAGAACGGCGCGCCGATTGCCGGCGCCACGGGCTTCACCTATACGACCCCGCCCGTCGCCGCGAGCGACAACGGCGCGACGTTCAGCGTTTCCGTCAGCAACGCCAGCGGCAGCGTCACGTCGCGCGCGGCGGTCATGACGGTGGTAGCGCCGGCCGTGCCGACCATCACGACGCAGCCCCTGGCGCAGAGCATCACGGCCGGGCAGAGCGCGGAATTCACGGTGGCGGCGGCCGGCTCGCCCGTGCTGAGCTATCAGTGGCTGAAAAACGGCACGCCGATTCAGGGCGCCACGCTGGCCGTGTACGACACGCCCACCATGCAGACGTCGGATAGCGGCACGTCGTACAGCGTCGTCGTGACCAACAGCGCGGGCACGGTCACCTCGGCCGCCGCGGCGCTGACGGTCAATGCCGCGACGCCGCCGGTCATCCTGTCGCAACCGCAAAGCCAGAGCGTGCCGATCGGCCAGGCAGTGACGTTCAACGTGCTCGCGAGCGGCTCGGCGCCGCTTACCTACCAGTGGAGCAAGGATGGCGCGCCGGTCGGGGGCAATTCGTCGAGCATCGCGATTGCGTCCGCGGCAGGCACCGATGCCGGCGCCTACAGCGTCACGATCACCAACAGCGCCGGCAGCGTGACGAGCGCGGCGGCCACGCTCACCGTGAGCGGCGCCGACGCCTCGAATCTCGCGCTCGGCGCGACGGCCACGGCCAGCAGCTCGCAGAATGCGGGTCTCGGGCCGCAGAACGCGGTCGACGGCAACCTGACCACGCGCTGGAGCTCGGCCGCCGTCGACCCGTCGTGGATCGAACTCGACCTGGGCGCCATCCAGACCTTCGACAAAGTCCTGCTCGTCTGGGAAAACGCCTACGGCAAGGCTTATCAGATCCAGGTTTCCAGCGACAACCAGAACTGGACCACCGTGTACACGCAGAATGCGGGCACGGGCGGCGCCGAGACGATCACCTTCCCGAGCACGTCGGCCCGCTATGTCCGCATGTACGGCACGCAGCGCGGCACGCAGTACGGCTATTCGCTCTACGAGTTCGAAGTCTTCGACGCGCCGCAGTGCGGCGGCGCGACCGAGCGCTTTACGCCGCTCGGCGCGGCGCCCGGTCTCTACCAGTCGACCATTGCGGGTCTCCCGTCCGGTCCCAACGTGCCGACCGTCAAGGACAACCTGAGCGGCTTGACCTGGCAGCAGTACGACACGACCTTCCCGGCCCAGGGCGCGCAATGGACGCAAACGGTGGCCGCGCAGTATTGCGCCTCGGTGGGCATGCGCCTGCCGACGCAAAGCGAAGCGCTGACGATTGCCCGCTCCAATTTTGCGTCCTGCGCCTTCCCGGCGCCGTGGAGCACCTGGACGACGACCGTGGTGCCGACCGATTCGACGCGCGCATATCTCGTGTTCTCGTCGGGCAACTCGGTGCCGGCCATCATCGACAACACGCCGGGCTGGTCGCTCTGCGTCTCGGGCCCGTCGGCGGCCGCGCCCGTCATCACGGCGCAGCCGGCCAGCCAGACCGTGAGCGCGGGGCAGTCCGCCCAGTTCACGGTGGGCGTGACCGGCACCGGGCCGATGAGCTACCAGTGGCTCAAGAACGGCACGGAAGTCGCCATCACGAGCATTCCGGCCTACACGACGCCGGCCACGGCGACGAGCGACAGCGGCGCAGTCTTTACCGTGGTCGTCAGCAATGGCGGCGGCAGCGTCACCAGTGCGGCGGCGACGCTCACGGTGAATGCGGCCAGCTCCACGACCGGCACGACCGGTGGTGGTACGACCGGCACCGGCAATACGGGCGCCACCACGGGCGCCACCGCGAGCGCCAACCTCGCGCTCGGCAAGACCGCCACGTCGAGCGGCGACGAGAACTCGGGCCTTGGCCCGCTGAACGCGGTCGACGGCGATCTCGGCTCGCGCTGGTCGTCGGCCTTCGTCGACCCGTCGTGGATCGACGTCGACCTCGGCTCGGCGCAGACGATCGACCGTGTCGTGCTGCGCTGGCAGGATTCGTACGGCGTGGCCTACCAGATCCAGGTGTCCTCGGACAACCAGAACTGGACGACTGTCTATGCGCAGACGGCCGGCAAGGGCGGCATCGAAGACATCCGCTTTGCGGCCACGACGGCTCGCTACGTGCGCATGTACGGGACGCAGCGCGCGACGCAGTTCGGCTATTCGCTCTTCGAGTTCGAGGTCTACAACACGGCGAAGACGCCGCAATACGCGATCGCGGCCGGCACGAGCGCCAACGGCGCCATCGCGCCGAGCGGCAGCGCGTCCGTGCTGCAGGGCGGCTCGCAGACGTTCACGTTCACGCCGGCCTCGGGCTACGCCGTCACGGGCGTGCTGGTCGACGGCCAGCAAATCGGGCTCGTCAACAGCTACACGTTCGACAACGTGCAAGCTGCGCACACGATCAGCGCGACCTTCGGCCCCGCGTCGGCCGCGGTGAATCTCGCGCTCGGCTCGACGGCGACGGCGAGCGGCCTCGAGAGCGACGCCTACCCGGCATCGAACGCCGTGGACGGCAACATGAATTCGCGCTGGTCGTCGGCCTTCGTCGATCCTTCGTGGATTCAGCTGGATCTCGGCTCGGTGCAGACATTCAACCGCGTGATCCTGTTCTGGCAGGCAGCCTTCGGCGTGCAGTACCAGATCCAGACGTCGAACGACGCGTCGAACTGGACGACGGTGTACACGCAGGCCGCAGGCAAGGGCGGCGTGGAGGACATCGGCTTCCAGACGGTCAGCGCCCGCTACGTGCGGATGTACGGCACGCAGCGCAGCACGCCGTACGGCTACTCGCTGTTCGAGTTCCAGGTCTACAACATGCCGGTGGCTCCGGCCATCACGGCGCAGCCGGCGGCCGTCACGGTGAGCGAGGGCAGCGCCGCCACGTTCAGCGTGGCCGCGACCGGCACCGCGCCGCTGTCGTACCAGTGGCTCGAGAACGGCACGGCCGTGTCGGGCGCGACCGCGTCGAGCTATACGACGCCGCCGACCCAGGAGAGCGACAACGGCGCCACGTTCAGCGTGACCGTCACCAACGCGGCAGGCAGCGCGACGAGCGCCGGCGCCACGCTGACGGTCAAGGCGGTGGCGCCTGTCATCACGGCGCAGCCGGCGGCCGTCACCGTGAACCAGGGCGGCTCCGCCACCTTCACGGTGGCCGCGACCGGCACCGCGCCGCTGTCGTACCAGTGGCTCGAGAACGGCACGCCGGTCGGCGCCACCACGACGCCGACCTTCACGACGGCGTCCACGACGGCGAGCGACAACGGCGCCACGTTCACCGTGGTCGTGAGCAACGCAGCGGGCAGCGCGACGAGCGCCGGCGCCACGCTGACGGTCACGCCGTCGGCCGCCGCGAGCACGGGCTCCGGCAGCGCGAACCTGGCGCTCGGCATGGTGGCCACGTCGAGCGGCGCGGAGAACGCAGGCCTGGGCCCGATGAACGCCGTCGACGGCAACCTCAACTCGCGCTTTTCGTCGGACTTCAACGACAACGCCTGGATCACGGTCGACCTCGGTCAGCCGAAGCTCTTCAACCGTGTTGTCCTGCGTTGGGAGAACGCGTACGGCAAGGCGTACGTGATCGAGTCGTCGAACGACAACCAGACGTGGACCCCTGTCTTTACGCAGAACGCGGGTGCCGGCGGCGCCGAGGATCTCAGCGTGCCGGCCACGACGGCTCGCTACGTCCGCATGCAGGGCGTTCAGCGCGCGACGCAGTACGGCTATTCGCTCTTCGAGTTCGAAATCTACAACTCGGCGGCGACGCCCAGTGTCGCGATCACGGCGAGCGCGGGCGCGAACGGCGCGATCAGCCCGTCGGGCCAGGTGAGCGTGCTGCAAGGGGGATCGCAGACGTTCACCGCGCAGCCGGCGCAAGGCTATGGCGTGGGCTCGATGACCGTGGACGGCCAGGAGGTCGGCGTGCAGTCGAGCTATACGTTCACGGACGTCACGGCGCCGCACAGCGTCAGCGTGAGCTTCGTGCCGCTCGCCGCGAGCGTGAATCTGGCCGCGAACAAGACGGCCACGGCAAGCGGTCAGGAAGCCGACGCCTACCCGCCGTCGAATGCCGTCGACGGCAACCTCAACACGCGCTGGTCCTCGGCGTTCGTCGACCCGTCCTGGATTGCCGTCGATCTCGGCGGGGAGCAGACGTTCAATCGCGTCGTCCTGCATTGGCAGAACGCCTACGGCGTGGCCTACCAGATCCAGACGTCCGACGACAATGCGAACTGGACGACGGTCTACACGCAGACTGCGGGCAAGGGCGGGGTCGAGGACTTCACGTTCCCGAGCGTCACGGCGCGTTACGTGCGCATGTACGGCACCCAGCGCGCGACGCCGTACGGCTATTCGCTCTACGAGTTCGAGGTCTACAACAACGCCGCTTCGGCGGCGCCCGCCGCGACCTTCGTCGAGCAGCCGGCCACGCAGACCGTGCCGGCGGGCCAGAACGGCCACTTCGCCGTCGTGGTGTCGGGCACGGGGCCGTTCACCTACCAATGGCTGAAGAACGGGGCGGCGGTTGCCGGCGCCACGAGCCGGACCTACGACACGCCCGCCACCACTGCCGCCGACAGCGGCGCGGTGTACAGCGTGAGCGTGACCGGTGCGAACGGCTCGGTGACGTCGAATCCCGCGACGCTGACGGTCAACAGCGTGATTCCGGGCTATGCGGTCACGTCCGGCTTCATCGGCGTGGATCTGCAGAACAACACCAACGGCGCCTTCACGGACGCCCAGGTGTATGTGGCGATCATCGGCATCGACCCGGCGACGAACAAGTTCGCGTGGGTCAAGCCGGACGGCACGATCACGGATATGCAGGTCTCGGACAACGACGCGGCGAACCACCTCAGCGCGGGCGGCCAGAACTACAGCAACTACTTCTTCACGCTCGCGCAGGCGAAGACGATGCTGCTGCCGCAACTGAGCTCCGGCCGCATCTACGTCGGGCTCGGCAGTCCGGTGTTCATCAAGGTTCTCAACGATGCCAACGGCAATGTCGGTTTCGCCGGACCGAACCCGCAAAACGGGACCGATCCGAACATCGACGTCAACTTCGACTGGTATGAGTTCACCTACAACGGCACCTTGTTCATCAACACGACGCAGGTCGATGAGTTCGGCTTCCCGCTGACCGAGGACGTCTACGGCGCCAACCACACCCAGCATCTGCAGACGGGCATCACGCAGCGCCGCTCGGACCTGTTCACGGCCTATGCGAACGAAGTGTCGTCCGCGTTCCAGCCGGCGCCGTCCTCGACGTACCGCATCATGGCGCCGGCCAAGGGGAGCTTCGCGGCGGGAGGGACCAACGGCAACTACTTCGATGCCTACATCAACCAGATCTGGACCCAGTACGCGTCGACGAGCCTGGTGGTGGACCTGTTCGGGGGCACCCGGCGGTTCGTCGGCACGGTGCAGAACAACCAGCTGGTGTTCAACGAAGTCAACAAGAGCTCGGGCGCCGTCATCAGCGGTCCCTACGTCATCAACAAGCCGACGACGCAGGACGTGCTTCTGGGCGCCGGCGCCCTGGCCCAAGGCAGCACGGCCGAGGTGCTGCAGCTCGAAGCCCAGATCTGCGCGGCGTTCAACCGCCACGTGATGGAGGACGTCACCAAGTGGGCGACGCCGTCGGCGTGGTATGCGGCGTCGCCGTCGAACGAGTACGCGAAGTTCTGGCACGACCACGGCATCAGCGGTCTCGCCTACGGTTTCGCCTACGACGACGTGTCGAACGCGAGCTCGTCCATCGTGATGCAGCAGCCCGAGCACATCACGTTCGGCATCGGCTGGTGACGGCGGCTCGCGAGGGTCGCGGTTTGCAACGGGAACGGGCGCACGCATGAGCGGGCGCCATTTTTGAAGATCGGAGAGGTGATCGATGCGGTTGGCAACAGGTGGCCGGGCAGTCAGCGGGGCGGGCGGGCGATGCGCGCGGGCAGGGAAGGTACGCGGCTTCACGCTGCTCGAGCTGCTGGTCGTGCTCGTCATCATCGGCATGCTCGCGGCGCTGGTCGGGCCGCGCTATTTTTCGCAGCTCGGCAAGTCGCAGGTGACGATCGCGCACGCGCAGATCGACGTGTTCACGAAGGCGATCGACAACTTCCGGCTCGACGTCGGCCGCTATCCGACTGCCGAGGAAGGGCTCGCGGCGCTCGTCGTCAAGCCGGCCAACGCGGACAAGTGGGCCGGCCCGTATCTCAAGAAGGACGTGCCGCTCGACCCGTGGGGGCATCCGTATGTCTACAAGGTGCCCGGCAACAAGAGCGACTACGCGGTGATCTCCAACGGTCCCGGCGGCCAGGCCGGCGGCGCCGGCGAGGATGCCTCCATCAGCAACGAATGATGCGGACCAGGGAGCGCGCGCGGCCACGCCAGGCAAACGCGGCTGTGCGGCAGTAATCGGCAGCAATCGGCAGCAATCGGCAGCACCTCAACATGCAATACGAAGTCAGGGCGCTTTCGCCCGATAACCAGATCGTCGCCTTGGTCGTCGACGCACAGGACGAGCACGACGCGCGCCGCCAAGTCGAGGCGCGCGGGCTGTTCGCGACGAAGCTCGCCCCGGCGCGCGCGCTGCGGCGGCCCGCCGCCTCGCGCGGCGGCGTCTCGCTGGTCCTGTTCAGCCAGGAGCTGCTCGCGCTCCTGACGGCGGGTCTTTCCATCGTCGAAGGGCTCGAAGCCCTGCTCGAGCGCGAAGGCGGCGCGCGGCTGCGCGGCGTGCTCGGGCGCCTGCTCGCGGGGCTGCGCGAGGGCAAGCGTTTCTCGAGCCTCCTCGCCGAGCAGCCGGACGTGTTTCCGCCGCTTTACATCGGCATTGTGCGCGCGGCGGAGGGCACGAGCGACCTGCCGCGCTCGCTGCGGCGCTACGTCGATTATCAATCGCGCATCGACGTGGTCCGCAACAAGCTCATCAGCGCCGCGATCTATCCGAGCATCCTGCTCGTCGTGGGCGGCGGCGTGGCGGGCTTTCTGATCGGCTTCGTGGTGCCGCGTTTTGCGACCATCTACGAGGGCACGGGCCGGGCGCTGCCGTGGATGTCGCAGGCGCTGCTCGACTGGGGCCGGTTCGCGGCGGCGCACGGCTTGCCGCTGCTGGCGGGCGCCGTCGCCGCCGCCGTGACGCTCGGCATGCTCGTGCGCGCCGCGATCGCCAAAGTCGGCCTCGTGAGCCTCCTGGGGCGCATTCCGGTGCTCGGGCCGCACCTGCGCATCTACCAGCTCTCGCGGCTCTATCTGACGCTCGGCATGCTGCTCGAGGGCGGCATTCCGATCGTCGCCGCGATGGAAACGGCCGGCGGGACGATCTCGCCCGCCTTGCGCGAGCGGCTTGCGCAGGCCCGGGCCGCCGTGCAGGCGGGCGCGCCCCTGTCGGGCGCCTTCGACGCCGAAGGCCTCACCACGCCCATCTCGCTGCGGATGTTGCGCGTCGGCGAGCGCTCGGGGGAGCTCGGCAACATGCTGACGCAATCCGCCGCGTTCTACGACGGCGAGATCAGCCGCTGGATCGACCGCTTCACCCGCCTGTTCGAGCCGCTGCTGATGTCGGCGATCGGCCTGGTCGTCGGCACGATCGTGATCCTGCTCTATCTGCCGATCTTCGATCTTGCGGAGAGCCTGTCATGACCGCTCAGACGACGGCGCCCGTGCTCGACGCCGAGCTCCTGGGCCGCGCGCGCGCCGCGGCGTTGGCCACGCAGCGTCACCTCCTGGTCGAACTGGCGGAGTTGACCGGCGCGGAGCCTCGCCTGCTGCTGCTGGCCCTGGCGCGGCAGCTCGCCATGCGCGTCATCGAAACCGCGGAGATGCTGGCGCTGCAGCCGGTCTTCGACCGCGTGCCGCTCTCGCGCGCCATGCAGCGGCGCTGCGCCTTGCTGCGCGAAAGCGATGCGACGCTCGTCGGCGTGGTGACGAACCCGTTCGACCTCGATCTGCAGACCTGGCTGAGCTCGCAGGCGGGCGCCGCGATCGAGATCCGGCTCGCGCTGCCGTCCGACCTGCAGGCCTACCACGTCCGGATGGAGGAGTCCGCGCGCGCCGTCGACAGCCTCGTGACCAGCGGCGAGCCGACGCTGGCCGACGGACGCAGGGCCGAGGTGCTGTCCTTCGAGACGGTGAGCGAGGCCGCGAGCCCCGCGGTCAAGCTCGTGAACTCGACCCTCTACGACGCGCTCAAGGCCGGCGCCTCGGACATCCACCTCGAGAGCACGGCGAGCGGTCTCGCCTTGAAATACCGCGTGGACGGCGTGCTCGACGCGGCGGCGACCATCAACGGCGTGGAGACTGCCGAGCAGGTGATCTCGCGCCTCAAGGTGCTCGCGGAGCTCGACATCGCGGAGCGGCGCGTCCCCCAGGACGGCAGCTTCCGGGTGGCGGCAGGCGGGCGCGACATCGACCTGCGCGTGTCGATCATGCCGAGCATTCACGGCGAGGACGCGGTGATCCGGATTCTCGACAAGCGCGCGATGATCGAGGCCTACGGCTCGCTCACGCTCGAGGCGCTCGGCTACGACAGCGAATCGCTGGCGGCGCTGCGCCGGCTTGCCGAGGAGCCCTACGGCATGCTGCTCGTCACCGGCCCGACGGGCTCGGGCAAGACGACGACGCTGTACGCCGCGCTGACGGAGATTCACAACGGCCGCGACAAGATCATCACGATCGAGGACCCGGTCGAATACCAGCTGCCCGGCATCCTGCAGATTCCCGTCAACGAAAAGAAGGGGCTGACCTTCGCGCGCGGCCTGCGCTCGATCCTGCGGCACGACCCGGACAAGATCATGGTGGGCGAGATCCGCGACCGCGAGACGGCCGAAATCGCCGTGCAGTCGGCGCTGACGGGCCACCTCGTCCTGACGACGGTGCACGCCAACAACGTGTTCGACGTGTTCGGCCGCTTCAGCCACATGGGCATCGATCCGTATGCGTTCGTGTCGGCGCTCAACGGCATCTGGGCACAGCGGCTCCTGCGTTTCAACTGCACGCACTGCGCGGCGCCTTACGTTCCGGGCGACGCCGAGCTCGCGCGCCTCGGGCTGACCCGCGCGGATGTCGCCGATTTCGACTTCCGCCAGGGCGCCGGGTGCGGCGACTGCCGCGGCACCGGCTACCGCGGGCGCCGCGCGATCGCGGAAATCCTGATTCTCGACGACCAGATTCGCGACATGGTCGTGGAGAAACAGCCGATCCGGCTCATCAAGGAGGCGGCCCGGAGGAACGGCACGCGTCACTTGCGCGAAGTGGCGCTGGCGCTCGTCAAGCGGGGCGAGACGACGCTTGCCGAAGTCAAGCGGGTGACGCTCAATGCTTGAACCGATACGTGAACGTTTCACGGCCATCCGGCTGGGCGGACATTGCCGCCTCGACCTCGCGCGCCGAGCGGTTTCGGTGCATCGCGTGGGCGGCTCGGGCAAGCTGGCCGCGCCGCGGGTGGCGGAGCTGCCGCTGCCCGAGCGGCTCGAGCGGCCAGGGGCCGCGCCGGACGAGCTGGCGGCGCTCATCGCCTCCGCGCTGGATGCGGCCGGCGGCGCGAGGCTGCCGGTCCATGCGACCTTCGGCGACGATCTCGTGCGCTATTTCATCGTCACGCCGCCGTCCAACGCGGCGCGCATGCAGGACCTGCGCGCCGCCGCCAACGTGCGCTTCCAGGCGCTGTACGGCGAGCCGGCCTCGGCCTGGCAGCTCGTGGCCGACTGGCAGGCCGGCACGCCGTTTCTCGCGTGCGCGGTCCCCGCGTCTTTCCACCGGGCGTTGCAGCTCGCGGTGAAGGCGCAACGCGGCTGCCTCGTGTCGGCGACGCCGAACTTCGTTGCCGCCTGGAATCGCTGGCGCCGTCAGCTCGGCGCCGATGCGTGGCTCGCGACGCTCGATAGCGGCGTGCTGACGCTCGGCCTCGTGGCCGGCTCGGCCGGCGCGGCCAGGCCGCGCCTCGCCGCGGTGCGCACGCTTGCGCTTCCCGGCGAGCTGCCGACGGCTGCCTGGCTGCGCGAGCAGGTGGCGCGCATTGCACTGCTCGACAACGTGCCGGCGCCGTCCGTCCTGCATCTCGACGGGCGGCAGCCGGATGCGTGGCAAGCGCTATCGCCGCATGCGCGGGAAGGGATGACCGTGCACTGGTGCGAGTCCGCGAATGCGGCGCCCCGCTTCGAAGGCATTCGCGCGTCGGTCGCGGCGTTCATCGCCGCGCGCGGAGCGATGCGATGAAACACTTGCTCATCGATTTCGCTCCGTTCGGCTGGCGGCGCCAGCTCCATCGGATCCATCCGGCCGCGCGATGGCTGGCCATGGCGGGATTGCTGCTGTGCGTGCTCGCCGGCGTGCGCGCGCACAAGCTGCTCGGCCGCCTCGACGCGCTCGATGCGCAAGCGGCGCGTTACGCGGTCCGGGCGGCCGCGGCCGCCCGGGCGCCGGAGACGGCCACGCGCGAGCCCATCGACGCGAAGCAGGCGGCCGCCGTCAACGCGGCCGTCGCCCGCCTCAATCTGCCCTGGGACGACATTCTCAATGCGCTCGAAGCCGCCACGCCTTCGCAGGTCGCGGTGCTGTCGATCACGCCCGAGGCGGGCAGCGCGCTCATCAGGATCGAGGCCGAGGGAAACAACAGCGAGGACATGATCGCGTACCTCAAGGCGCTCGGGCGGCAGC
Organism: Trinickia terrae; assembly: GCF_005144415.1. Classification (GTDB taxonomy): domain Bacteria; phylum Pseudomonadota; class Gammaproteobacteria; order Burkholderiales; family Burkholderiaceae; genus Trinickia_A; species Trinickia_A terrae. The sequence continues at coordinate 127,879 of NZ_SWJE01000011.1, forward strand.
CTCTGTTCGCACGCGTCTATCTGGTCAAGCACGAGCTCGCCAAGGACGGCATGGACGGCGTGTTCCGCTTTCAGATCGAAGCCGCATGGCGGGGGGGCGCCCCGTGAGGATGCCGAATCTTGCGCGGAGCCTGCTGCACCTGCGCCTGGCGCCGGGGCGGTTCGATACGGGCGCGCTGCTTGCCGGCGCATGCGCGCTGGGCGCCGCCGCGCTATGGTTCGGGCTGCTGCCCGGCATGTCGGCCCGCATCGATCAGCAGGCCCGCGCGGTGGCGCGCGCGCGGTCCGCGCCGGCGCCGGCGCGCGTCGTGCCGCCCGCGGCCCTGGCGGCGCAACGGCTGGCGGATTTCCACGGCGTGCTCGGCAACGCCGGGCGTACCGACGAGATCGTGACGCGCCTGTTCGAAGCGGCGGCCCAGACGGGCGTTGCCCTGAACAAAGCCGAGTACCGGCCGGCACACGATGCCGCGGGGCGCTACGACACCTACACGATCGTCTTGCCCGTCAAGGGCGACTACGCGAGCGTGCGGCGCTTTTGCGAGCAAGTCTTGCTGACGCTTCCCTATCTCGCGCTCGACGACATGCGCTTCAAGCGCAGCTCCGCCAATGACAGGAGCATCGAGGCGAGCCTGCGTTTCACCGCGTTCCTGCGCGCCGACGTCCCGGCGAGCACGCCCACCGCACCGGGCGAGGTGCGGCAATGAAGTCTCGGCACATCGTCCTCGCGCTCGCTTTCCTCGTGTGCGCCGCGCTGCTGGTTTTCGGCAACCGGAGTCCGTCGGACCCGGTCGTCGAGGCGGCGCCGCGCGCCAGGGCGCCGGGTGGGGCGCAGTCTCCGGGCGCCGCCGCTGTCGCCGGCATTGCGGCGCTGCGTTCGCGCGCGGTGCTTTTTGGCGGCGGGAACGGGCATCACGAGCTCTTCGGCAGCCTGTCGATACCGTCGCCGCTGCCCTCCGCGGCGCCGCCGCAAGCGGAGGTGCCGCCGCTGCCGCCGGGGCCGGTGGTGCCGAGCATCCCGTTCATCTATCTCGGCAAGAAATCGTCGGACGGCGGGTGGGAGGTGTACCTGGCCCGCGGGGACGATACCTTGATCGTCCACGAGCAATCGATCATCGACGGCGCCTACCGGGTTCAGTCGATTGCGCCTCCGACCATGAAGATCGTCTACCTGCCCGCGAAACTGGTCCAGACCGTGGACATCGGCAGCGCGGACTGAATCGCACGATACGAGGAATGGGACCGTTGCCTTCGCAATTTTCTATGCAAAACACACTTGAATTCCGCTGCGGCTTCGCGCCGGGCCATTGGCGGCGGCTCGCGATCGTCGTCGCTTTGCCGATGCTCCTGATCGGCTGCGCGGCGGAAAAGGCCTATCGCAGCGGGCAGGACTTCGTCGCCCAGGGCAAGCTCGACGAAGGGATGGCCAAGCTTCAGGAGGCCGTCACGCGGGAGCCGCATGACGCGCAATATCGTTCGGCGTGGCTGGCTGCGCGCGAGCAGGCGCTGCTTCGCTACAACGATGAGGGCGACCGTCTGGCCGCCGACGGCTCGTACGCCGCCGCGCGCAAGGCCTACCAGCATGCGCTCGGCGTCGATCCCGCCAACGAGCGCGCGCTGGCGGGCCTGGTGGCGCTCCAGAACGCGGCGCGGCTCAACGCGCTGGTCGATCGCGCGCAGGCCCTTGCCGCGAAGAAGAACATCGACGGCGCGCGCCGCTTGTTGACGGAGGTGCTGACCGAGGCGCCGGCGCAGCGGCGCGCCCTGGCGCTCGAGCGCCAGCTCGATGCCGGCGGCACGGGAGCGGCGCGCGTCGAGACGGCGCTCGCCAGCGCGTACCGCAAGCCCATCCGCATCGACTTCAAGGATGCCCCGCTCAAGCAGGTATTCGAGATCATCTCGCGCACCTCGGGGCTCAACTTCCTGTTCGACAAGGATGTGAAAACGGACCAGCGCACCTCGATCTTTCTCAAGAACAGCACGATCGAGGCAGCCGTGCGCTACGTGCTGGCGACGAACCAGCTCGCGCAGCAGGTCCTCGACGAGAACACGGTGCTGATCTACCCGAACACCGCCGCCAAGCTGAAGGACTACCAGGAGCTCGCGGTCCGCACGTTCTATCTTTCGAATGCGGAGGCGAAGACGGTCGCCAATACGCTGAAGACGATCCTCAAGTCGCACGACGTCGTCATCGACGAGAAGCTCAACATGGTGATCGTGCGCGACACGCCCGAGGCCATCAAGCTGGCCGAGAAGCTCGTCGCGCTCGAGGACGTGCCCGAGCCGGAAGTGATGCTGGAGGTCGAGGTGCTGGAGGTGCAGCGCAACAGCACGCTGAATCTGGGCGTCGCGTGGCCGGGCTCGGTGACGGTGGCGCCGCAGCCGCTCGGCAGTGTGATCGGCAGCACCAGCTCGTCTTCGACCACGACCTCGACCTCGACCGGCACGACTTCGGGAAGCGGCTCGTCGCCGGCCCTCTCGCTCAGCGACTTGCTGCATCAGACCAGCCGCAGCCTCGGCGTCTCGTCCCTGTCGGCCACGGCGAACGCGAACCTGCAGGACTCCACCGCCAAGCTGCTGACGAACCCGCGCATCCGCGTGCGCAATCACGAGAAGGCCAAGATCCTGATCGGCGAGCGCGTGCCGAACATCACGTCGACCGCGACCTCGACGGGCTTCGTCTCGCAGTCCGTCAATTACCTCGATGTCGGCCTGACGCTGAACGTCGAGCCGGCGATCTACCTCGACGATTCGGTCGGCATCAAGGTGTCGCTCGAGGTCAGCAGCCTGCTCAACCAGATCACGGGCAGCTCCGGCACGACCGCCTACGAGATCGGCACGCGCACGGCCAGCACCGTGCTGCAGCTGAAAAACGGCGAGACCGACGTGCTGGCCGGCCTCATCGACAGCGAGGAGCGCACCTCCGGCAACAAGATTCCCGGCTTCGGCAATCTGCCCGTTCTCGGCCGGCTGTTCGGGGCGTCCACCGACGACGACAAGAACACGGAAATCGTCCTGGCGATCACGCCGCATCTGGTCCGCAACGTCCGGCGTCCGGACGCCGATCTCGCCTATTTCACGGCCGGCACGGAATCGAACGCGCAAAGCATGATCCAGTCGAATGGCGTTGGCTCAGCTGGGCCGGCAATTGCAGCGCCTGCGCCTGCGACGCCCGCCGACACCGCCGCGCGCAACGCGTCGGACGCTGCGCAAACGGGCGGCAGCGGGGCTTCCGGAAGCAGCGCCGCCAATGCAGCGAACAGCGCCTACAACGCGGGGAACAGCGCCGTCGAGGGCGCCGGGACCGATACGGGGGGGCTCGGCGGCGGCGGGAGCGGCACTGCCCAGATGTCGATCCAGGGTCCGCCGCAGGTCAAGGTGGGCGATTCGCTGACGGTGGCGATCCTGATGCAGGCGGACCAGCCTGTGACGAGCGTGCCGGCGACAGTCACCTTCGACAGCACGAAGCTGCAATTTACGGGCGTGACCGAAGGCGATTTCCTGAAGCAGGGCGGCGCGCCCACGAGCTTTTCGAGCCGCCTGGGGCAGGGCGGTCAGCTGACGCTCGCCGATACGGCGACGGGCGGCGCCGGCGCATCGGCGCAAGGCACGTTCGCGGTGCTGACGTTCCGCGCGCTCGCGCCGGCTGCGCAAACGGCTATCAAAGTGCAGCCCGGCGCCGTTACCAGCGCGGGCGGCGCGGCGGTCGCGGCGTCGCCGCCGTCCCCGTACGACGTCGCGGTGGCTTCGCCATGACGGCGAGCCGATGCCGGCATGCCCGCGGCAGGCAAGCGCAAGGCTTTACGCTGATCGAGCTGCTCATCACGCTCGCCGTTCTCGGCATGCTCGCCGCCATGACGGTGCCCGTGGCGCAGGTCATGCGCCAGCGCGAACGCGAGCAGGCGCTGCGCTCAGCCCTGCACGAAATACGCGGCGCCATCGACGCGTACCAGGCAGCAAGCAAGGAAGGGCGCGTGCCCAAGGAGGCGGGCGCCACCGGCTACCCGCCGTCGCTCGACATCCTCGTGCAGGGCGTGGTGGATCAGCGCGATCTCAAAGAGCACAAGATCTACTTCCTGCGCCGCATTCCGCGCGACCCGATGAACAGCGACGCCGAGCTCAGCGACGCCGCCACCTGGGGCAAGCGCAGCTATGCGAGCGAGCCCGACGACCCGCAAGAAGGCGACGACGTGTACGACGTCTACTCGACCTCGATGGGCATCGGGCTCGACGGCGTTCCTTACCGGAAATGGTGAAAGAGATGGCGAGGCGCTTCTCCGCGAAGGGATTCACGCTGATCGAGCTGCTGATCGTGCTGGCCGTGATCGCGCTGATGCTCACGCTCGCGCTGCCCGAGTATCTTCACTCGGTCGAAGCGTCGAAGGACAAGATCCTGGCCGAGAACCTGCTCGTGACGCGCGACGCCATCGACAAGTTCTACGGCGACGCAGGGCGGTATCCGGAGTCGTTGCAGGAGCTCGTGGACAAGCATTACCTGCGGTCGCTGCCCGTCGACCCGGTCACGGACAGCACGGCCACCTGGCACATCGTGCCGCCCGAGGAGCAGTTTCCCGGCAACGTCTACGACATCAAGAGCGGTGCGCAGGGCGCGAATCGCGACGGCAAGCCGTACGAGGACATGTAGACATGCAAGGCAGCGTCGGCAGGCGGCGTGCGGCTCAAGGCGGCTTTGCGTATCTCGCGCTGATGATCTCGATCGCCGTCATCGGCGTGGCGGCCGCTGCCGCGGCCCAGCTCGGCGCGATCTACGAGCGGCGCATGGCGGAGCAGGAGCTGCTCTTCGTCGGCGGCGAATTTCAGCGGGCGCTGCTGGACTACGCTTCTACCTCGCCGCTGGGAACGCCGACCCAGCCTCGCACGCTCGACGACCTCCTGCGCGACCCGCGCTACCCGAACGTGGTGCGCCATCTGCGCAAACTGTATGCGGACCCGATGACGGGCCAAGCCGACTGGGTGCTCGTCAAATCGCCCGATGGGCAGACCATCGTGGGCATACACAGTGTGTCCAAGGCCCATCCGATCCAGATCGCGCATTTTCCGGCGGAATTCCAGGGGTTCGACGACAAGCGCAGCTACCAGGATTGGGTGTTCGTCGGGCGGCTTCCCACCGCGACGCTGGGCGGGGGGAATCCGGCCGCGACACCCTCCGCTTCGGCGCCATCGGCTACAACGCCAACGGCCTCCACGCCATCGGCCACGATTCCGAACAGTCCCTAGCGCGTTCTGCGTGCTTCAGGCGTCCGCCAGCGGAATCCGTACCGTCACGGCGAGCCCCGTTTGCGAAGCCTCGTCGGCGCAGGCAAGCGTTACATCCGCGCCGAGGCGCTCCGCGATCGTCTTGACGATCGAGAGCCCCAGGCCCGAGCCCACTTCGCCGCTTCCCAGCACGCGATAGAACGGATCGAACACGCGCTCCCGCTCCGCCGCAGGAATGCCCGGTCCCGAGTCAACGACGCGCAGCACGGCATGGCCGCCGCCGGCCGTCACCGAAAGATCGATGCGTCCCCGCTCGGGCGTATAGCGAATCGCGTTGTCGACGAGGTTCTTGACCACCGCGATCAGGTCGACTTCGTTGACGGGCACCCGGGCGTCGCTCCCTCTCTCCATGCCTTCCACGCCGATGTCGATGAGCTTGGCCTCGGCGAGCGGCATCAGGTCTTCGAGCACGCGCCGGTAGACGCGCATCACCGAAACCGGCGAGCCCGGCGATTCCGGCGCGGACTGCGCATGGGCGAGCGTCAGCAACTGGTCGAGCAGGCTGCGTCCGCGCTCGATGCCTTTGCGCAGCACGTGCAGCCGTTCGCGCGCCTGATCGGACATCTGTGCGTCGGCGAGCCGCTCCGCTTGCAGCGACAGCGCCGTGAGCGGCGAGCGCAGCTCATGAGCCGCGTCGGCGACGAACCGCCGCTGCGCCTCCATCGACTGCCCGATGCGTCCGAGCAGGCGATTGATCGCGACGACGAACGGCCGCACCTCCGACGGCAAATGCCCTTCGTCGATCGCGTGCAGCTCGCGCTCGCCGCGGCGGTCGATCTCGGCCGCGAGCGACGCGATCGGCCGGAACATCTTGCGCACGAGGTTCGCCGTCACGAGCAGCAGGACGGGCACCAGGATCAGGAACGGCGTCACCGTGCGCAGCGCGCTGTCGCGCGCCATTTCGTCGCGAAAGCCGGTCTCCTGCGCAACCGCGATGCGCTCGCCGGTCGCCATCGTCTTGACCAGGACGCGGAACGGCTCGCCGCCGATCTCGAGCGTCTGCACGCCGTCGGGCACGCCTGCTGGAATGGGCCGGGCCGCGTCAGGCAGGGCCGCGTTCGGATCGTCTTCGCGGCGCGCGGCGGTGTCCTGGCTGACCGGCGAGTTCGGGCCGGCGGCGAGATATTGCACGATGACGCGCGATTCCTCGTCGCTGTGCGCCGCGCGGCCGGTGTCGCCGAGGTGGGGAAGCGGCAGGTGCTGCCGGTCGAAGAGCGCCGAGACTTGCAGCAGCATGTCGTCCTGGAATTCATGCGCCTCGTCGAACGCCGAGGCGAACGAGAAGACGCCCGCCACGATCGCGACGAGCAAAATCGCGAGCGAGACCCCGAACGACAGCCTGAGCTGGACCGACTCGCTCAGCCGCCTTTTGAAACCATCCATCCCACCCCCCGGACGTTCTTGATGATGTCGCTGCCGAGCTTGCGGCGCAGCGCGTGAATCAGGAATTCGACCGCATTGCTCTCGACTTCCTCGCCCCAGCCGTAGATGCGGTCTTCGAGATCGCGGCGCGAGAGGATCGCGCCAGGGCGCACCAGCAGCGCCTGCAGCAAGGCGAACTCGCGGTTCGAGAGCTGCACGGGCTCGGCCTCGCCGGCGGTGGCCTGCCGCGTCGACGGATCGAGCGACACCACGCCGTTGCTCAGCACCGGCGTCGCGCTGCCGCCCTTGCGGCGCAGCACGGCGCGCATGCGCGCCAGCAGCTCGGCCATCTCGAAGGGCTTCCCCACGTAGTCGTCGGCGCCGCCGTCGAGGCCGCGCAGACGGTCGTTGAGGCCGTCGCGCGCAGTGATGATGACGAGCGGGACCGGGTTGGCGTCGGCGCGGATCGCATCCAGCACCTGCAGGCCGTCCTTGCCGGGCAGGCCCAGGTCGAGCAGGACCAGGTCGTAGTGCTGGCAGCCGAGCGTGGTGAGCGCAGTCTGGCCGTTCTTGACCCAGTCCGCCGCGTACGAGGCGTCCTTGAGCGCCGAGTGGATCGCCTCGCCGATCATCGGATCGTCTTCGACCAGCAATACCCGCATCGGTCTTTCTCCTTGGCTCCTGGGTGACGCTTGACGATGGCGGCGCGCTTCAGTGCGCCTTGCTTGCGGCGCGCTGCCGGTAGACGAGCAGGGCCGTCAGGATGAACGCGAGCAGCGCCGCGGACGCCGAGTAGCGGGAGAGCGCCAGGCCGCCATGGCTGACCGGCTTGTCGAGGAAGTCGCCGAGCACGGCGCCGAGCGGGCGCGTCAGGATGAACGCGGCCCAGAACAGCAGCGTGCGCGACACGTTCGTCCAGTAGTAGGCCGCGACGATCAGCGCGAGCAGGCCGCCGAACACGACGGCGGCGCCCGTGTAGCCGAACCCCGCGGTATCCGCCATCCAGTCGCCGAGCGCGGTGCCGAGCGTCTGCGAGAACATGATCGTCACCCAATAGAACATCTCCGCCTTGGGCGAGCTGACGGTATCGACGGCGACCGAGCCGAGCGAGCGATACCAGACGAACAGCGAGATCAGCAGCAAGGCCAGCAGCAAGGATGAACCGCCCGCATAGCCGATGCCAAGCGAACGGTCGGCGAAGTCGGCGAGCGTGGTGCCGACGGTGGTGGTCGCGATGATGGTCGTCCAGTACAGGAGCGGGCTGAAGGTCTTGGCGCGGATCTGCGCGGTCACGGCGATCAGGAAGAGCACGGCGAAGATCAGCGTCCCGACCAGGTAGCCGAGATTCATCGACATGCTGACGGCGTCGCCGCCGGTTTCCCCGAGCGTGGTGGCGGCGATCTTGACGATCCAGAAGATCAGGGTGACTTCGGGAACCTTGCTTAATGCGTGGCGGGTTGTGGCGGTCATGGGAACTCGCTGGGTTGACTGGGTGGAGAGTGTATTCGACGGCGGGCCGGCGCGCAGAATCGGCGCATGCCGCTAGTCTGGGCAGCACGGCTTAGGCCAGGGATAGAGGCATCAGATCAGGGACGCACCCAGCCCCGTGCAATAAGCCTGCCGAAGAGCAGCGGATGGATGCGGATCGCGAGACGGTAGGCGAGCCGCGTCAAGCGATGCAGCGGACGCGCCGCAAGCCACGCGCCGCAGGCGGAGACCACGACTGCACCGGCCATGTCGAGCGGGAAATGCACGCCGACGTAAATGCGCGCCCACGCGACGGGCAGCCCCAGCAGCGCCAGCGCGAGCCCCGTCGCGCGCTGGCCGCGATGAATCGCGAGGCTGAACGCGACGGACCACAGCAAGGTCAGGTGATCGCTCGGAAACGAGGAATCGGGGGCGTGATCGACGAAGGTGTGGCCCAGGCCCAGCACGAACGGCCGGGGATGCAGCCAGATCAAGGCGATGAGCTGGTTGATGAAGAGAGCCACGGCCGCCGCGGCGGTGGCTTCGAGCATGAATTGCCGCGTGAACTTGGCGCCGCGCAGCCAGCCGATGGCGATGACGGCGGGAACCGCCCAGATCGCGTATTCGGCGAAGAAAATCGCGGTGTTCAGCACGAAGGGGCCGGGATTCGCGGGCGCGTTGAGCAGCAGGAACAGCGTTCGGTTCAGTTCTTCCATGAGGCTTGGCGCTTCGACATTTGCGTGCGCCAAAGCATACGGAAGGAAACTTAGCGGTGGCTGAGGCGGCAGCATCCTTACGGTTGCGACCCGGCAGCCTGCTCCGAACGGAACACCGCCGCGCGGCGATCGACTTCCTTAGGTGGCTGTCACGCGCTCCAGTCAAACTCGGTAATCTCCGCGTGCCCCAAGCTCTCCCATTGCCGCATGTCGGGATCGCGCCAGTAGGTGCCTTTGCCGTTGGCAAGCCCGATGTTGTCGCGGAAGGCCGCCGCACCGTGCAGCAAGCGCGTGGTCTCGCCAGTGGCGCCGCGCAACGGTCTGGCGATCGCCACGCCAATGCTCCCCACCGTGATACGCGTCTCGTCCGGACCGCTTTGGATGTCGATCGGTGCCTCCTGGCTGGACAGCCATTGCGTGACGAGTTGTCCGACGACCTCGTAGACGCCGCCCCGCTGGCCCTTGAACAGCGGCTCGAGCGCCGAGCGCTGCGCGGCCGAAACCGAGGAGTCGAAGTAGATGCGCCCCACGCCCTCGCCGCCAAGAAAGCCTTTAGGCCAATCGGCAATCCACGCCAGTTTGGTGCCGCTCACGTCGACGCCATCGACGCTCCCGCTGCCGATATCGACCCACTGGCCGCCCGAGCACCAGACCTGATCGCCTTCCGGTTCACCTAGTACGCAAGGGCAGCCAACCTTGCAGCTGCATGGCGCATAGTAAGTTCCCGCGATATGCCAAGCCATAGCGTGCCTCCTTGTATTCGCTGGTTGTCGAATGCGACACGACACGACGCGCACTCGCGAGCGATGTCGCCGCCTTCCTTCCGGTCACGGGCCGCGCCCGAGCCAGGGCATCGCCAGCATCGCGATCCCTCCGGCGATCAGCGCCGCCCCCAGGGGCCGAGCCACGCGGTGCCCGCCCGGCAAGGTCTTCTCGATGAAAATGATGACTGCGGCCGTGAGCATCCATGCCATATTCATCGCGCCGAGCGCGACCAGCGCGGCCATCAGGCCGGCACAGCATCCGATGCAGTCGGCAGCGTGCAGCACACCGAGACGCAGTGCGCCGCGCGCGCCCGGCATCCAGTGCCGCATCAGGAAAAACAACGGGTTGCTGCACCGTGTGCGGCAACCGCGTTTGAGCCGTGTGAACTGATAGACGCCCCCGGCGATCAGCAGCAGGGCGGGTCCGATGGACCACCCTGCGCTCACGCGCTCGATGGCCTGCTGATACGCGTACACCGGAAGCCCCGCAGCGGTCCAGAGTACCGCATAGCCCGCGAGTAGCGCGGCCATTCCTGCCCACGCACCGGGACGCCCTGCGCGCTCGCGCGTGGTGGCGCGATAAAGCAGCACCAGCGGCAGCGCGGCCGGGAGCATCATGGCGAGCATCATCACCGCCCAGGCGAGGAGAAAGAGAGCGATGCGGCTGTCCATTTGCCCGGCCATGCCCATCTCGTCCATCGCGCGGGCTTGCTGGACGGTGTAGGCCCAGCTTGCCGCGGTCAGCAGCAGGAGCGCGGCACCCGGAAAGAGGTTTTCCCGTTTGACCAGCACGGTCCATCCGGCGGCAACCGGCGGGTTGGACGACTCCGAAACGCGAGGGTGGGACATGGCGTTTCTTTCCGGAGCTTGCGGAGGGATGTTGATTAAGATTAGATGCCGCACCAGGTGAAATCCAGACGATCGCGCGCGGAAGCGGCGGCCAGAAAAGCCGTTGTGCAAAACCGGCTGCAAACGGCTCCCTGGCGCTTACTCGAGCGCCCCAGCCGGCCCGAAGAACTCGTACCGGCTTTGCGATTCCGGCACGCCGATCGCCTTCAAGTGCCGCTTGATCGCCTTCATGAACGCGACGGGTCCGAGGAAGTACACGTCGACGTCGCGCGTTTGCGGCAGCCAGCGCTCGAGCAGCGCCTCGTCGAGGTACCCCGTCGCATCGGCTTGCCGGTCGCCGGTGCGGCTTTCCTCATAGCAATAGAAGCGCTTGAGCTTCGGATGACGCTCAGCGAGCTTGTCGATCGCCTCGCGGAACGCATGGACGCCGCCATGCCGCGCCGCGTGGATGAAATGCACGGGACGGTCGGCTTCGAGCGCGGCCTGCAGCATCGCGAGCGTCGGCGTGATGCCGACGCCGCCGCTGATCAGCACGAGCGGCTTGTCGCTGGCTTCGAGCGTGAAGTCGCCCGACGGCGCGAACAGTTCGAGCGCGTCGCCTTCGTTCACCAGCGCGTGCAGGTAGTTCGAGACCTTGCCGCTGGGCTCGCGCTTCACGCTGATCCGGTACTCGCTGCCGTTGGCCGCCGCGGACAGCGAGTAATTGCGCCGCATCTCCTCCCCGTCGATCGCGAACCGCACGCCGATGTATTGGCCGGGCTTGAACGCGAGCAATTCGCCGCCGTCATCGGGGCGCAGGTGGAACGAGGTGATCTCGTCGCTTTCCTTGACCTTGCGCGCCACGCGGAACAGGCGCGTGCCGCGCCAGCCGCCCGGCGCGTGCTCTTTCTCCGAATAGGCCTGCTCTTCGAGGCCGATCAGGAGGTCGGCGAGCTGTCCGTAGGCGGCGGCCCAGGCTTCGATCACGGCATCGGTGGCGATCTCGGCGCCGAGCACTTCGTGAATGGCCTGCAACAGGCACTTGCCGACGATCGGATAATGCTCGGGCAGGATGTTCAGCGAGACGTGCTTGTTGACGATCTGCGAGACGAGGCCGCCGAGCTGTTCGAGCTGGTCGATGTGGCGCGCGTACATGAGCACGCCGTTGGCGAGCGCGCGCGGCTGCTCCCCGCTTGCCTGGTGCGCTTGGTTGAAGAGGGCGCGCACCTCCGGATATTCGCTGAACATCAGCTTGTAGAAGTGGGTGGTGAGCGCTTCGCCGCCGCTCTCGAGCAGCGGCACGGTGGCTTTGACGATGGCACGGTGTTCGGCAGACAGCATGGTGTGAATTCCTTTTATCGGTTGGACTGCGGCCAGGATTCGGCCGGCAACCTCTATAATCACGATCTGTGCCATGATAAAAACGTCAATAAATCAATAGATTGGGTGTTTGGATGGTCAATCCGACGATGGTCAAATCGACTGCGTATGAAGTCAAATTGACTGCGCGCGCACTGCTCGACGCGCTGGCGCCCCTGATGCAGGACCTCTCGCTCGATCTGCCGGATACCGAGCGCTACCGGCGTCTCTTGCAGAGCTTGCGGGCGATTTTTCCTGGCGACGCCGCCGCGCTGCTGCGCCTCGACGGCGACACGCTGGTGCCGCTCGCCATCGACGGCCTCGCGAGCGATACGCTCGGCCGGCGCTTTCGCGTGGGCGACCATCCTCGCTTCGCGCAACTGCTCGCGAGCGCCGAGCCGACGCGCTTTGCGGCCGATTCCGATTTGCCCGACCCGTACGACGGCCTCGTGCAAGGCGTCGCCGGCAAGCTGGAGGTGCACGACTGCCTGGGCTGCCCGCTCTTCATTGGCGGCCGGCCATGGGGGCTGCTGACGCTCGATGCGCTCGACCCCGCCCAGTTCGATGCGCTCGACATGCCCGCGCTGCAAGCCTTCCTGAGCCTCGCCGCGGCGACGGTCAGCGTGGTCGAGCGCATCGAGACGCTGGAGCGCACCGGCGCGGAAGAGCGCCGCCGTGCGGAAGAAGCGTTCCGGCAGGCGAGCGGGCAGCATCGCCGCGATTTCATCGGCAGCAGCGATGCCTACAAGCGCCTGCTCGAAGAGATCGAGATCGTTGCGGCAAGCGATCTCACGGTGCTCGTGACGGGCGAAACCGGCGTCGGCAAGGAGCTCGTCGCTAACTCGATCCATGCGCTTTCGGCGCGCGCGGGCAAGCCGCTCATTAGCCTGAACTGCGCGGCGCTGCCCGATACGCTCGTCGAAAGCGAGCTGTTCGGACATGTGCGCGGCGCGTTCTCGGGGGCCTCGTCGGATCGCCTCGGCAAGTTCGAGCTCGCCCACGGCGGGACGATCTTTCTCGACGAGGTCGGCGAGCTCTCGCTTGCGGTGCAGGCGAAGCTCCTGCGCGTGATGCAGAACGGCCAGCTCCAGCGGCTCGGCTCGGACAAGGAGCACAAGGTCGACGTGCGCGTGATTGCCGCGACCAATCGCGATCTGGCCGAGGAGGTCAGGGCGGGGCGCTTCCGGGCGGACTTCTACCATCGGTTGAGCGTCTATCCGGTGCGAGTGCCGCCGCTGCGCGAGCGCGGCCGCGACATCCTCCTGCTCGCCGGGTTTTTCCTCGAAGAGAACCGCAGCCGCCTGGGCCTGCTCAGCGTGCGCCTGTCGTCCGATGCGCAGGCGGCGCTGCTGCAATATCGCTGGCCCGGCAACGTGCGCGAGCTCGAGCACCTGATCGGGCGCAGCGCGTTGAAGGCGCTGGCGGCCAATCGTTCGCGTCCGCGCATCCTGACGCTGACGGCGGCGGATTTGAACTTGTCGGATGCGGTGTCCCATGCGCCGGATGCGCGCGGCGCAGCGCCGCTCGAAGGCGATATGGACGAGCGCGCAGGAAAGGACTTGCGCAGCGCCGTCGCCGAATTCGAGCGGACGATGGTCCTGGATGCCCTCGCGCGCCAGCAACAGAACTGGGCGGCCGCCGCGCGCGAACTGGGCCTCGATCCGGCCAACCTGAACCGGCTGGCGAAGCGGCTCGGCTTGAAATGATCGCGCGAAAGATCGTTATACGGCGCGGCACACGCAATACGAATTGATTAAAAGGAATTTGATTTAGCGCAAAAAATTTTTGAGATGTTTTTGAGATGATTTGGCGGCTTAGAACTATCATGCGTCCTGTAAATGATGGGTCATAGGGTTCGCGTAGGCTCTCCCCGGCCTGCCGAATCCGTAGTTTGCAGGCGCAGTAGGTTGCGCGAGCGGCTCGCGCAGCAAGTCAAGCGGTCATAACGAGCAATCGCCCCTGACAAGCCACTCGCGCGAGGAACCCGGTGACGAATCGCCTTGCTTTATTCATCGCCGCACTCATGATCCCGTGCGCCTTTTGGAGCGCACAGGCTGATGCCGGAAGCCCGGCTGCCGAAAAAGCGCCGGACACCATGGAAGCCCGAGTGCTCGGCTGCGCCGCGTGCCATGGCGCGCATGGCGAAGGCACCGACAACGACTATTTCCCGCGTCTCGCAGGCAAGCCCACCGGCTATCTCTACAACCAGCTGATCGCGTTTCGCGACGGGCAGCGTAAATATCCGCCGATGAATTACCTGTTGGCGTATTTGCCCGATGCCTACCTGCATCAAATCGCCGATTACTTCTCCTCGCAGCGTCCGCCGTTTCCCGAGCTGGGTGCGCCGGCCGTCGACGCCGCCACGCTCGCGCATGGCAAGGCGCTCGCGACCGGCGGCGAAGCGGCGCGCGGCGTGCCCGCGTGCGCGAGCTGCCACGGCGCGGCGCTCACGGGCATGGAGCCTGCGATTCCGGGCTTGCTCGGCCTGCATGCCGACTACGTCAGCGCGCAGTTGGGCGCGTTCCGCTACGGCACACGCCACGCGGCCGCGCCCGATTGCATGCACGAGATCGCCACGCGCCTGACCGATCGCGACATCACCGCGATCGCGGCGTGGCTCGCCTCGCTGCCCGCGCCGGCGAACCCGGCGCCTGCCGCCGCCGGCTCATTGAAGCTGCCGCTCGCCTGCGGCAGCGTTCCCAACTAAGCGAGGCTCATCCGTGCACCGCGTGACCAGTCATCGCTTCCTCAAGGCCAAGGCGTTCGCCGCGCTGGCGGCGCTTGCCACGCTGACGTGCGGCGCCGCGCTGTGGCTTGGCGCGCCGCGCGCCGCCGCGCAGACGCAAACCCAGGCTCAAGCGCCCGCAAGCAGCGACGCGCAAGTGATCGCGCGCGGCGAATACCTCGCGCGCGCCGGCGACTGCATCGCCTGCCATACGATTCCGGGCGCCAAGCTGTTCGGCGGCGGCCGCCCGATGGCCACGCCGTTCGGCACGCTGTTCTCGCCCAACATCTCGTCGGACAAGGAAACCGGCATCGGCGCATGGAGTGCCGACGAGTTCTACCGGATGCTGCACGAAGGCAAGTCGCGCGACGGCTCGGTGCTGTATCCGGCGATGCCCTACGCGTCCTACACGAAGGTCGCGCGCGCCGACTCGGATGCGATCTACGCCTACCTGCTGTCGACGCCGCCGATCCACCAGCCGAACCGCCCGCACGAGCTGCGCTTTCCGTTCAACCGGCGCGAGCTGCTGCTCGGCTGGCGCACGCTGTTCTTCCGAGCCGGCGAGTACAAGCCCGATCCGGCGCAATCGGCGGAATGGAACCGCGGCGCATATCTGGTCGAAGGCCTCGGCCACTGCACGATGTGCCATACGGAGATCAACGCGCTTGGCGGCAACACCAAGTCCAAGGAATTCCAGGGCGGGCTGATTCCGATTCAGGACTGGTACGCGCCGTCGCTCACCTCGAACAAGGAGGCGGGGCTCGGCGAGTGGAGCATCGAGGACATCGTCGGCCTGCTGCATGCGGGCGTCTCCAACCGCGGCGCCGTGTACGGGCCGATGGCCGAAGTCGTCTACGACAGCTTCCAGTACCTGAGCGAAGACGACGTGCGCGCGGTGGCCGTCTACCTCAAGGCGCTGCCGGGGCATTCGGGCGAGGTCAGCAGCGCGCCGCCGACGGTCGCCGCGACAGAAGAGAAGAACCGGCTTTTCCCGCTCGGCAAGAAGATCTACGACGCGCAGTGCGCGCTCTGCCACTCGAGCGAAGGGCAGGGCAAGCCGCCGCATTTCCCGCCGCTCGCGAACAACCAGTCGATCCAGATGACGTCGGCGGTCAACCCGATCCGGATGGTGCTCAACGGCGGCTATGCGCCGGGCACGATGAAGAACCCGGCGCCGTATGGCATGCCGCCGTTCGCCCAGTCGCTGTCGGACGAGGAGGTCGCGGCCGTCGTCACCTATATCCGCACCGCCTGGGGCAACCACGGCACGCCGGTGACCGTGAAGGAAGTCAACACGCTCCGCTCGGCGCCGATTTTTTGAGTCTTCCGAGTTATCCGAGGCCAACGCTCATGATCAATTCCCCCGCTCCCGACGATGGCGGCGCAGGTCCCGAAGCCGAACGCGTCGACGAGATCGTGCGGCACGGCCCGCGCGGCGCAATCGCGGTGGCCGGCATCGCGACGGCGATCGTGATCGGCCTCTGGTACGCGTTCTATTTCCTGGTGTTTCTGCCGCGCGGCGTCATCCAATAACCTGAGAGCACGGCCCCATGTCGAACCCTACCGTTCCCGATCCGCATGCCTCCGCCAGAGTCGCCGAAAGCGTCGAGCGGCGCTGGGCGCTGCTCGCGGTGCTGCTCATCGCGAGCACCGTCGCGGTCGTGGTCTTCACCGGCCTGCATTGGTCGATGATGCCGCCTTCGCGCGTCGAGACCATCGACCCCGGGACGCTCGGCGTGTCGGGCGAATTCATCGAGAGCAACCTCGGCAGCGCGCTGGAGACCGACGGCTCGGTGACCGTGCGCATCGTCGCGCAGCAGTATTCGTTCACGCCGCAGTGCCTGCTGGTGCCGGCCGGCGTGCCGATCACGTTTCGCGCGACGAGCGCCGACGTCGTGCACGGCTTCCTGATCACCAACACCAACGTCAACTCGATGG
The DNA here is from genome assembly GCF_005144415.1 of Trinickia terrae. Lineage (GTDB taxonomy): Bacteria > Pseudomonadota > Gammaproteobacteria > Burkholderiales > Burkholderiaceae > Trinickia_A > Trinickia_A terrae. The sequence goes on from NZ_SWJE01000011.1 coordinate 144,311, forward strand.
TCGAGCCGGGCTATATCGCCACGTTCAGGACCACCTTCGCGCAGCCGGGCGATCACCTGATGCCGTGCCACGAGTACTGCGGCACGGGCCACCAGGGGATGTGGGCGCACGTGAAGGTCATCGACAAGGATGCGTTCATGCAAATGGCGGCCGCATCAAGGAGACTCAGCTGTGTTAAATAACAAGCGACTCGTGCTCGCGCATTTCTGGCTGGCGTTCGGCGTATTCGCCGTGGCGCTCCTGCTCGGCGCGTGGCAGATGTACGTGCGCAGCCCCTTGCACCCGTGGCTGAAGGACCCGGAGATCTACTACCGCTCGGTGACCGAGCACGGCACCGTGATGGGCTACGTGTTCCCGACGCTGATCGCGATGGGCTTCGGCTATGCGGTTTCCGAGCTTTCCTTGAAACGCGCGCTCGTCGGTGCGCGCTGGGCGTGGGCCGGGTTCGCGCTGGTGGCCGCCGGCGCGGTGATGGCGTCGATCACGGTGGCGGCGGGGCTCGCCTCGGTGCTCTACACGTTCTATCCGCCGATGATCGGCAACGTGTTCTATTACCTCGGTGTGGTGCTGGTGGTGGTGGGCTCGTGGATCTGGGTGGCGCTGATGTCGGTGAACCTCGCGGCGTGGAAGCGCGACAACCCGGGCAAGCCCGTGCCGCTGCCGATGTTCGCGAGCGTGGCGGGCGCCTACCTGTGGGGCTGGACGGCAGTGGGCGCGGCCGTCGAGGTCATCTTCCAGATCCTGCCGGTCGCCTTCGGATGGAAGGCGACGATCGACGCGGGCCTGGCGCGCGTGTTCTTCTCGTGGACGTTGCACGCCATCGTCTATTTCTGGCTGATGCCCGCGTATATCGCGTACTACACGATCGTGCCGCGCGCGATCGGCGGGCGTCTGTACAGCGATACGATGGCGCGCATCTCGTTCATCCTGTTCCTCGTGGTGGCGATGCCGATCGGCATTCACCACCTGTTCGCCGATCCGCAGGTGGGCTCGGGCTTCAAGTTCCTGCAATCGGTGTTCACGGCGCTCGTGGCGGTGCCGACGCTCTTGACCGTGTTCACGATCTGCGCGTCGGTCGAGATCGCGGCGCGCCTGCGCGGCGGCAAGGGCGCGTTCGGCTGGCTCACGGCGCTGCCGTGGGACAACCCGCAGATGCTCGCGGTCGCGCTCTCGTTCGTGATGCTCGGCTTCGGCGGCGCGGGCGGGCTCATCAACATGAGCTACCAGCTCGACTCGACGATCCACAACACGCAGTGGATCACCGGACACTTCCACCTGATCTATGCGGGCGCGATCGTCGTCATGTACTTCGCGATCGCCTACGACTTGTGGCCGCAGATCACCGGGCGCGCGATGACGAACTGGAAGCTCATGCGTCTGCAGCTGTGGCTGTGGTTCATCGGCATGATCGTGCTGACGTTTCCATGGCACTGGGTCGGCATTCTCGGCATGCCGCGCCGCATGGCCTACTACGACTACTCCGATCCCGAGATCGCGGCGCAGGCGATCTGGGTGGTGATGTCGGCGATCGGCGGGTTCATCCTGGTGGTGTCGGCGGCCGTGTTCTTCGTGATCCTGATCCAGGGGCATCGCAGCAGCGCGGAGGCGCCCGCGGAATACCGCTTCAGCACGGCGGTGCACGAGCCGCGCACGGTGCCGGTGGCGCTCAACAGCTTCGCGCTGTGGCTCACCCTGATGGTCGCGCTGACGGTGCTCAACTATGGCTACCCCATCGCGCAGCTGATGGCGAGAGGTCACACCGTGCCGGCGATTCCGATTGGAGTCCAGCGATGAGCGAAGAACGCCTGTTCTCGTGGCGCAATCCGTGGTTCCGCGCGAGCGTCGGGGCCACGGCCGCCGTGTTCGTGCTCAGCGTGCTGGTGGGCTTCGTGTGGCTGCCCTCGGCGCAGCGCGATGCGCAGTTCCAGGGGCTCTGGAACGCGATCTGCAGCGCGGCGGGCGTGCCGCAAAACTGGCTGGCCGAGAGCGAGCCGGTCGCGCCGCAGGTGAAGCTGAGCCAGGTCGTGCTCACGCCGCAGCTGCTGGCCGGGGCGACGCCGCTGTCCGTCGGGCGCGGCGCCACGCTCGCGCTGCGCTGCACGATGTGCCACGGCGAGCACGGCATGAGCGGGGCGAATTCGCCGAATCTCGCGGGGCAGTACGCGCTCGCGATCTACAAGCAATTGCAGGACTTCCAGAGCGGGGCGCGCACGAACGCAGCGATGTCGCCGATGGCGCTGAACCTGAGCGGCCAGGACATGCGCGATCTGGCGGCCTACTACGCGTCGATGCCGCGCCCTGTGCGCGTGGACGACCCCGCTGACTCGGGCGCGCCCGGCATCGTCGTGCACGGCGCGCCGCTGCGCAATGTGCCGGCGTGCGCGGCGTGTCACGGCGACATCGACAACAAGGCGGGCAGCCCATGGCTCGACGGCTTGCCGGCCGCCTATACGCAAGCGCAGCTGCGGGCGTTCGCGTCCGGCGAGCGGCACAACGACATTTCCGGCCAGATGCGCAACATCGCGCGGAACATGACGCCCGAGGAGATGGGCGAGGCGGCGGCCTATTACGCGAGCCTTCCGCGGCATTGATGGATGCGGGCCGAATCTGGCCTGCGAAACCCGCCGATTCCGCTGTAGGAAACCGCTGACAATCGCTGGAGATGTACTACGCGAAGTTCAGCGCGGGCTGATTTGATCGGCGAAGGGGCTGACCGATACTTTGGTCAAGGACAAAGCCTTCCGGCTTCCTTATCACGACCCGAGTGGAGATTCACATGAGCCTCATTGCCCAAGACCTCCTGGAACTCAAACGCCTGGCCCAGGGTGGTGCAGGCTCGCTGACGCTCCATCTGCTGCGCGAACTGGCGGCGAATCTGATCGCCGCCGGCGTCGCGGATTTGCGCGGCGGCTGCTGAAAAAAGCTGCCCGCCGGCGCAAACGTTTGGCGGGCCAGAACCATTCAAAGATCGGACATTCACGCCCAATGCGCCGGCACCCACACCCGGCCGACCCAGTGCCCCGGAACCCAGATGGCGGGCCGCGGCACCGGAGCGACATAGACGACGGGCGGTGCGGCGACGACAACCCGCACGGGCTGCGGCGGGGGCGGCGGCACGACGACGACGGGGGGCGGCGGCACGTAGGCGACCGGCGGCGGGGGCGGCGGCACATAAACGGGGGCGGGCGCGACGACCACCGGCGGCTTCGCGACGACGACCGCGGTGCCCGTGGTGGTCGCGACAGCGCCGCCCGCAACGACCGTCCCGCCGGTGACGACCGTGCCGCCGGTCGTCACGGTCGTGCCGTGCACGCCGGTGACGGTGCCGGATGTGGTCACGACACCTGTCGAGACCCGCGTGGCGGTGCCGGAGTGGGTGACGGTCCCGCCATCGCTTCCTGTGACGGTGCCGGAGCGCGAGCAGGTCGAGCCTGCGCAGGAGGTGGAGGCCGAATGCGTGGACGTGTTGCCGTTCGGCCCGGTGACCGTGCCCGACGACGAATACTGGCCCGGCGCGGTGCGCGTCACGCTGCCGTCGGTGGTGGCGGTCTTGCCGTCGGGGCCGGTCATTGCCCCCGTGTGCGAGCAGGTGCCGCCTGCGCAGTTCGTGTTGCCCGAGTGCTCGACCGTGTTGCCGTACCGGCCGGTCGCGGTTCCTGAGTTCGAGAACTGTCCGGGCGCGGTGCGGGTGACGGTGCCCGTATTGCTCGCGACACCGCCATACGGCCCGGCGACCGCGCCTCCGTGCGAGCAGCTGCCGCCGCCGCACGAGCCGTAGTGCGCGCCGTTATAGGTGCCGCGCGACGTGTACGCGGTGCCGTGTCCCGAGTATCCCCATGCAAACGCCGAAGCGCTGCCGAGCGCGAGCGCGGCCGTCGTCGCGGCGAGCACGAGATGCCGCAGGATGGGGCGTACGCGTGCGCCGTTCGCGGGAAGGGCCGGGCGGGCGCCGGCGGTCAGGGGGGCATTCGATCGGGTGTTCACGGTGGCGTCCTTCGCGGTTCTGGCCACTTCGCGCGCTGCGGCGTGGCGACGGACGAACGATAGAAAAACCCGTCGATTCAATCTCTTGCAAAAGTATGTCGCGCGGTTTCACTGTGGGGCCGAACGGCTGTCAGGCGAGTCGTTGACGCGCCGCAAACCTGCGCTTGGCCGCCGTTGACGAAAGACAAGGGAGCCGTGCCGGTGCTGACCTACCATGGTTGTGCACGGTCGTTCCGGATTGCCGCGTGCCCCCGCCGAACGATCGTTTTCGAGGTCGTCAGCGAGGCATGCAAATCCGCAACTGTCCGGCGAGGAGGTCGAGCATGGGTATCGTCAACTGGCTCTTGCGCCGCGATGGCGCCGCCTCTGAATCCGCTCCCCTGCAAACGCGGCAGGCCGTCGAGCGCATCCTCAAGCTGAGTCCGCAACTGCGTCTCGCCAGCCGCCATCAGGAACGGCTCGGCTCCGCCGTCGCCCATTCCCTCAAGCACATCGGCAAGCTCGTGGAGACCTTGCCGCCGCCTCTCGAAGCGAGCCCCGCCGGCTGGGCCGACGATGCGCAAGTGCATGCCTTCTTTGCCACTGCCGACGACGTCGCGCAGGTCATGAGCCGCTCGGCGGACCTGCGCGACTACTTCGACCAGCACCCCGCCGAAGACGAAGCGATCGCGGTCCTCAGCATGGCGATAACCAAGCGCAGAGGGCTCGGCGTGAAGCAGGAGGGCGGGATGGTGCGCACGGACGTCGCGCGGACCACTGTCAGCTTCCACGATCACCTAGTGCGCCTGTGCTGCGGATCGGTCGACGCGCTGCGTCAGGCGCTCGTCGAGCTCGTGATCGATCAGCTCGCCATCGAAGGGCTCGCGCGTATCGAAGCCGATACGTCGCGGCGCGACGAGCTCGAGCAAGAGCGCGCGCTGCTCAAGGCGCGCGTGCAATTGCTGGAGCGGGGGAGCGTCGGCATGCATTCGCTCGCGGGCAGTGGGTCAACAGCGAGGCCGACAGCGGGACCGACAGGCAAGCTCACGGAACTGGCCCGCGTGCAGGCGCAAATCGACGAAAACGAGCAGCGCCTCGCGAGGCTCGGGCAAAAGGCCGATGCGCTGCCGCGGCAATTGGAGCTGGTTTGCGCGGTCCTCGCCGATCCTGCCGCACATGTCGACGTGACGACCCAGCGCCTGCGCCTTAACCGCATGAATACCCTAGTCGACGACAACAGCCTGGAAGCCGGCACCCCGATCGAATTCCGCATGGCGCGCATCCCCGGGAACCCATCACGTACGCGCGCCTTGGCGCTGGTGCGCGTGAAGCGCGCGGATTTGCTGCCGGCTGCGAGTTTCGCGGCCGAAGCGAAACACTTCGTGATCTGACTCGCTCGCCGCCCGGCGTCAGCCGAGCCTGCGGCCGCTTTCCGTATCGAACAGATGAATGTGCTCGCCGGGCAGGCGCAGCGCCACGCGCTGGCCGGGCTCGACGGCAGTCCGTTTGCGCAGGGTCGCGCACCATGTGCTGCCGCCTATCTTGCCGTACAGGTGCGTTTCGGCGCCGGTCGGCTCGATCACTTCCACTTCCATGGCGACGCCGTTGTGCGCCGCCGGCGTTTCGATGTGCTCGGGCCGGATGCCGAGCGTGATCTTCGCGCCATGCGCGGCCGATAGATCCGCATGCGGCAGCGCGATCTCGCCGCCGTCCGCGAGTTTGAGCGCGATAGCCTGCTCGCCGCGCTGCAATTCGCCCTCGACGAAATTCATCGACGGCGAACCCAGAAAGCTCGCCACGAACAGATTCGCCGGCCGGTCATAAAGCTCGAGCGGCCGGCCGATCTGCTCGATGCGCCCGGCGTTCATCACGACGATCCGGTCCGCCATCGTCATCGCCTCGATCTGGTCGTGGGTCACGTAGATCACGGTGTTCTTCAGGCGCTGATGCAGCGCCTTGATCTCGGTGCGCATCTGCACGCGCAGCTTCGCATCGAGGTTCGACAGCGGCTCGTCGAACAGGAACAGCTCCGGCTCGCGCACCACCGCGCGGCCCATCGCCACGCGCTGCCGCTGGCCGCCCGAGAGCGCGCGCGGCAGGCGGTCGAGATAGCCCGTGAGATTGAGCATCCTGGCGGCGGCCTCGATGCGCGGCTTGAAGCTCGTCGAGGGTTCCTTGCGGATGCGCGGCCCGAACGCGATGTTCTCGTAGACGGACAGATGAGGATAGAGCGCATAGCTCTGGAACACCATCGACACGTTGCGCTGCTGCGGCGACAGCCCGTTGGCGCGCTTGCCGCCGATGGTCAGCTCGCCGCCCGTGATCTCCTCGAGCCCCGCGACCATGCGCATCAGCGTGCTCTTGCCGCAGCCCGACGGGCCGACCAGCACGACGAACTCGCCGTCGTCGATGTGAAGGTCGATGCCGTGCACGACCTGCGTGTCGCCATAGCGCTTGAAGATGCCGCTCATTTGCACTGCTGCCATGCTGTCCTCATCGTCGTGCGGCGCGGCCGCGGTCACGGGTCGAAAGCGATCGCCAAGCGATGGGCGGACCCAGAGCGCTCAAAACGATTCCAGCGTCAGCTCCCCGGCCATCAGCCGGTTGCCCGCCATCAGCCCGCCGTCGACCGGCAGCGCGACACCCGTGATCATGCGCGCCATCGGCGAGGCGAGGAACATCACGGCGTCGGCGATGTCGTCGGGCGTGGCGAAGTCGCCGAGCGGGTACCACTTCTTCAATGTTTCGAACACCTGCGGATTCTTCGCGGCGCGCGCCTGCCAGGCCTGTGTCTTCACGGTGCCCGGGCAGACGATGTTGGCGCGTATGCCGTGGCGGCCCAGTTCGATCGCGAGCGCCTTCGTGTAGCTGATCAAGCCTGCCTTGGCGGCGCTGTAGGCGGGGTGTCCCAGCGCGGTCATGCCGTTGACCGAGCCGATCAGCACGATGGCGCCGCGCTGCCGCTCGATCATCGAGGCGCGCACCGCTTCCACGGTGTGATACGTGCCGTCCAGGTTCAGGTGCACGTCGCGATGCCAGCTTGCGGCGTCGGTGGTGGCGAGCGTGCCGCTTTGCGCGCCGCCTGCGTTGGCGACGAGCACGTCCACGGGGCCGCGTGCCGCGACGGCGCGCGACACGGCCTCGCTGACCTCCGCCGCGTCGCCCAGATCGGCCGCCACCGGCGTGACGCGATCCGCGCCGAGCTCCACGACGAGCCCTTCGAGCGCCACCGCATCGACATCGAGCGCGAGCACCGTATCGCCCGCCTCGAGGAAGCGCTTGCACAGCACGCTGCCGATTCCGCCGCATGCGCCGGTCACCAGCACTACTCGATTCATCGTTGTCCTCGCCTGGTTGTCGGGCCGAAGCCCGCACTGCATCAAATTCCCTTTCTTTACAGCATATTAGGCAAACACCCGAACCGCCAAAAATGTCGCAGATCCTACGTGACAAGTCCATTTTCGTAACGTAGGATTTTTCGCAAATCAAGATTCCAACAATCTACAACCCGGCGGCCTGTCACGGCGGCGGATCACTCAGCGCTGCATGGGGCCGGAGTAAGCGCTGAAGCCCTGACTCCGGCCGACACAGGAGAGACGATATGTCGTTGCAATCCCGTGCTTCCCTCGCGCTTGGCAAATTCGCCGTGGCGCTCGCGTTCGCCGGCATGGCCGTGGCCGCGCAGGCCGATACGGTTCGCGTCACGGTCGCGCACTACAGCGACGCGACCGCGCCTTACTTCGAAAAAATGGCCCGCAACTTCGAGAAGGCCAATCCCGGCACGACGATCAAGATCGAGGACGTGAACTGGGACACGCTGCAACAGAAGCTGCAGACGGATATCTCGGGCGGCGCCAACGCCGACCTCGCGATCATCGGCACGCGCTGGCTGCTCGATTTCGTGAAAGACGGCGTGGCCGAGCCGCTCGACAGCTACATGGACCCGAACTTCAAGAACCGCTTCATCGGCCCGTTCCTGGCCCCGGGCCAGATCGACGGCAAGACCTACGGCCTGCCGATCGCGGCTTCCGCGCGCGCGCTCTACTACAACAAGGACCTGCTCGCGTCGGTTGGTTATCCGAATGGTCCCAAAACCTGGAACGACGTGATCGATGCATCGAAGAAGCTGAAGGCGAAGGGCATTGCGGGCTTCGGCCTGCAGGGCAAGGAAATTGAAACGGACGTCTATTTCTACTACGCGCTGTGGACCAACGGCGGCGAGGTCGTCAACAAGGCGAACCAGGCGGTGTTCAACTCGCCGGCCGGCGTCAAGGCCGCGACGATGTACAAGTCGATGATCGACGATGGGCTCACGCAGCCAGGCGTCACGGGCTACAGCCGCGAGGACGTGCAGAACCTCTTCAAGCAGGGCCGCGTGGCGATGATGATCTCGGCGCCGTTCCTCGCGAAGCAGATCAAGAAGGAGGCGCCGAACCTGAAGTATGGGATTGCCCCCATTCCGAAAGGCACCATTGCCGCCACTTATGCCGTCACCGATTCGATCATGATGTTCCAGAACTCGAAGGTGAAGAAGTCGGCCTGGAAGTTCCTCGACTACCTGTTCACGAAGGAGCCGCGCGTCGAGTTCACGAGCACTGAGGGCTTCCTGCCGACCACGAAGGCCGAGGCGGCCGATCCGGCGTTCAACGACCCGGACACGAAGGCCTTCGTCGCGCTCTTGCCGACGGCCCGCTTCGCGCCGACCGTGACCGGCTGGGAAGACACCGCCAAGGCCGTGACCGACGCGATGCAGTCGATCTATCTCGGCAAGGCGAAGCCGGACGATGCGCTGAAAGCCGCGGCGGCCCAGGCCGACAAGTCGCTCGGCCATTGATGCGAAGAGGGGCGGTTCTCAGTTTCGCCGCGCCGCCCCTCCATACACGCCGCCTATGGCCCACGTCCCCTACGATCGAGCCGGCGCCGGCCGCATCGGCGCCAGGCGCTTCACCGCGCCGTGGCTCCTGATCGTGCCGAGCCTGATCCTCGCGCTCTTCATCATCAGCTATCCGATCTTCAACATCGTGTACCAGTCGGTGCACGACGTGTCGCGTTTCGGGGCGATACGCGGCTTCAACGGGCTGCAGAACTTCTACAACGTCTTCAGCGATCCCGTGTTCATCGATTCCGCGAGGCGCACGCTCGTCTGGACGGCATGCGTGGTCGGCGGCACCGTGCTGCTGTCGGTGCCGGTCGCGCTCGTGCTCAACCAGGACTTTTACGGGCGCGGCGTCGCCCGCACGATCGTGATGCTGCCGTGGTCCGTGTCGCTGACGATGACGGCGGTCGTCTGGCGCTGGGCCTTCAACGACGACTACGGAATGGTCAACGTCACGCTGCAGCGGCTCGGGCTGATCGGCGGCCCCATCCATTGGCTCGCGACGCCGGAGTTGGCGTTTCCGGTGGAGATCGCCATCGGCATCCTGGTGTCGATTCCGTTCACGGTGACGATCCTGCTCGGCGGCTTGTCGTCGGTGCCGGGCGACATCTACGAGGCCGCCCGCATCGACGGCGCGAGCGCCTGGCAGCAGTTCCGCACGCTGACGCTGCCGCTCTTGCGGCCGTTCATCAACATGGCGATCCTCTTGAACGTCATCTACGTGTTCAACTCGTTTCCCATCATCTGGGTCATGACGCAGGGCGGTCCCGACGAAAGCACGCACATTCTCGTCACCTATTTGTATGAGCTTGGCTTCAGGCTAGGGCGTCCGGGACAGGCGGCGGCCGTGTCGCTGATCATGCTCGTGATGCTGTTCGTGTTCTCGGTCGCTTATTTGCGTCTGCAGCCGCAGCGGGAGGAAAGCACGTCGTGAACGCCAAGATGAAACGCACCGTCTGGTGCTGGCTGGCGCTGGCGCCGCTCGTCGTCATCGTGCTGTTCCCGTTCGCGGTGATGTTCTGCACCGCGCTCAAGCCGGCCGACGAGATCTTCGTCTACCCCGCGCGCTGGCTGCCCGTGCATTGGCAGTGGCGCAACTTCACCGGCATGTGGGACGCCGCCAACTTCGGCGTCGCGCTGAAGAACAGCTGCGTCGTCAGCTTCCTGTCGACGGCGCTCGCGCTCGCGGTCAGCCTGCCTGCCGCCTATGCGCTTGCGCGCTTTCCGTTCGCGGGGCGCGGCGTGTACCGGCAGTTCCTGCTCGTCACGCAGATGCTCTCGCCGATCCTGCTCGTGGTCGGCCTGTTCCGGCTCGCGGCGATGATTCCGTACGGCGACGGCAATCTGGTGGATTCGAAGATCGGCGTGATCGTCTCGTACGCGGCGTTCAATATCGCGTTCGCCGTATGGATGCTGTCCTCGTACTTCCAGACCGTGCCGCGCGATCTCGAGGAGTCGGCGTGGCTCGAAGGGTGCGGCCGCACCAAAGCCGTGTTCAAGGTGTTCCTGCCGCTCGCCGTGCCGGCCATCGTCGTGACGGCGATCTTCACGTTCATCAGCGCATGGAACGAGTTCGCGGTGGTCTACACGCTGATCCGCTCGCCGGAGAACAAGACGCTCACCGTGCAGGTGACCGACATGGTCGCCGGCAAGTACACCGTCGAATGGCATCTCGTGATGGCGGCGACGCTGTGCGCCACCTTGCCGGTTTCCGTCGTGTTCGCGTGGCTGCAGCAATACCTCGTCAAAGGGCTTGCGCTGGGGGCGGTGAAGTAGGGCGCCGCCTGGCCGGCGCGGCCGATCAAGGTGCGGGCGCGTCTTGCGGTTTCTCGTCCAGGTTGCTGGAAAACCCCACCTTCCGGTGCGTTCCATCGCAAAACGGCTTGTTGCCAGACTGGCCGCAGCGGCATAGCCAGACTTCGTCTTTCTCGACGGCGATCGGCTTGCTGCCTTGCGTGACGATCGTGAAGTCGCCTTTGATGTGGTAGGGGCCGTCGTTGCGCGGGGTGATGATTGCAGTTGCCATGTGCGCCTCCTCGAAGGGTGAATCGCGCGAACCCGCAGTTGGCCGAGGCATTCGGTGCGGCAGCCAACGCAGGGATGGTTTCAGTCTATATCCGATGAACTCCGGCACGACTACCCTATCTGAACGATAGACACCCGGAGGGCGGTCATGACCACGACTGCCAGTTTTCATATCGGCTACACGCAATATCTCGGCCCGGACGGCGAGCCCGTCCAGCCGTTGCCCGCCTTTGCGCGCGATCCCGCTGCGCTCCTTCCTCTCTATCGCGCGATGGCCCTCACGCGCGCGTTCGACACCAAGGCTGTTGCACTGCAGCGTACCGGCAAGCTCGGCACGTTCGCATCTTCGGTCGGGCAGGAGGCGATCGGCGTGGGTGTCGCCGGCGCGATGGAGCCGCGCGACGTGCTGTTTCCTTCCTACCGCGATCACGCCGCGCAATTGCTGCGCGGCATCACGATGACGGAAAGCCTGCTCTACTGGGGCGGCGACGAGCGCGGCAGCGACTTCGCCGGGCCGCGCGCGGACTTCCCGAATTGCGTGCCGATCGGCACCCAGGTATGTCATGCGGCCGGCGCGGCCTACGCGTTCATGCTGCGGCGCGAGCCGCGCGTCGCGGTGGCGATCATCGGCGACGGCGCCACGTCCAAGGGCGATTTCTACGAGGCGATGAACCTGGCCGGCGTCTGGCGCGCGCCGCTCGTGCTGGTCGTCAACAACAACCAATGGGCGATCTCGGTGCCGCGCAATCGGCAGAGCGCCGCGCAGACGCTCGCGCAAAAGGCGATCGCGGCCGGCATCGACGGGCTGCAAGTCGACGGCAACGACGTGATCGCCGTCCATCACGTGGTCCACGCTGCGCTCGCCAAGGCGCGCCGCGGCGATGGCCCGACGTTGATCGAGGCGCTCAGCTATCGCCTGGGCGACCACACGACCGCCGACGATGCGACGCGCTATCGCGACGCCGAGGCGATCGCCAAGCAATGGGAATTCGAGCCGCTGCTGCGCCTGCGCACGTACCTGATGCGCGCCGGCGCGTGGGACAAGGCGCAGGAAGAGGCGCTCGGCAAGACGTGCCGCGCCGAGGTCGAGCAGGCCGTCGAGGCGTACCTGGCGATACCGCAGCCCGACGTCTCGGCGATGTTCGATCACTTGTATGAGACGCTGCCGCCGGCCATGCGCGAGCAACTGGAGATGGCGCGGCAGTTTGCGCCGGTCAATGGCGGCAACAACGGCAACGGCGATAAGAACGGAGCGCACCATGGCTGACCTCAACATGGTCGAAGCGCTCAATCAGGCGCTCGCCTACGAACTCGCGCATGATCCCGCAGTCGTGCTGCTCGGCGAGGATATCGGCGTGAACGGCGGCGTGTTTCGCGCGACGGTGGGATTGCAGCAACGCTTCGGCGCGGAGCGCGTCGTCGATACGCCGCTCGCCGAAACCGCCATCGCCGGCACCGCGATCGGCATGGCGGCGATGGGCCTGAGGCCGGTCGCGGAGATCCAGTTCAGCGGCTTCATCTATCCGGTCATCGATCACGTGCTGAATCACGCGTCGCGTTTGCGCCATCGGACGCGCGGCCGCTTGAGCTGCCCGCTCGTGATCCGCTCGCCGTGCGGCGCGGGCATCCATGCGCCGGAGCATCACTCCGAAAGCCCCGAGGCGTTGTTTACCCATATCCCGGGGCTGCGCGTCGTGACGCCTTCGTCGCCGGCGCGCGCCTATGGCTTGCTGCTCGCCGCGATCCGCGACCCGGACCCGGTGATCTTCTTCGAGCCGACGCGTCTCTATCGCCTGTTCCGGCAGCCGGTGGAGGACAACGGCGAAGCGCTGCCGCTCGACAGCTGCTTTACGCTGCGCGACGGCTCAGACGTGACGCTGGTGAGCTGGGGCGGGGCGCTGCAGGACGCGCAGGCCGCCGCCGATTTGCTCGCCCAGGAAGGCGTGATGGCCGAGGTCATCGACGTGGCGACGCTCAAGCCGCTCGATATGACGACGATCCTCGCATCGGTCGAGAAGACGGGGCGCTGCGTGATCGTGCACGAGGGTTCGCGCACCGGCGGCATTGGCGCGGAGATCGCGGCCAATATCGCCGAACGCGGGCTGTACACGCTGCTCGCGCCGGTGCAGCGCGTCACGGGCTATGACGTGGTGGTGCCGCTGTTCAGGCTCGAAAACCAATACATGCCGGGCACGGCGCGCATTGTCGCCGCGGTCAGGCAGGCGCTGGAGGCTTAGTCAGGTATGAACGACCCCCACGCTCGCTATCGTTCGCTGTCGACCGGAGTTGGCGCTTTAGCGGTTACTCCGGTCCCATGCAAAGCGCCCCCCGAGGGGGCTGATGCCCCCCTTGGGGCGGAACCGGCGCCCGAAGGAAGTCCTCTTGGGGGACGGGAGGCATCATGAAGATCTTCAAACTGCCCGATCTCGGCGAAGGCCTGCAGGAAGCGGAGATCGTCGAGTGGCATGTCAAGAGCGGCGAGGATGTCGGCGCGGACCAGCCGCTCGTCTCGGTCGAAACGGCGAAGGCGATCGTCGAAATTCCGTCGCCGCAAGCCGGCCGCATCGCGAAGCTGTTCGGCCAGCCCGGCGACATCGTCCATCTGGGCGCGCCGCTCGCCGCGTTCGAAGGCGAGGCCGACGAAGCCGATGCGGGCACGGTGGTCGGGCACATGGCGGTCGGCCAGCAGGTCGTGCAGGAAACGCCGGCCGCGCTGGGCGGCGGGGCGGGCGCGGGGGCCGGCGCGATCAAGGCGATCCCGGCGGCGCGGGCGCTCGCGCGCAAGCTCGACGTGGATCTGGCGATGGTGACGCCGTCGGGGCCGGACGGCGTCATTACGCCGGCGGATGTGCAGCGCGTCGCGAAGGTCCTGGCCGAGCTGGGGCCGCCCGAAGTGCTGCGCGGCGTGCGGCGCGCGATGGCGCAGAACATGGCGCGCGCGCAGAACGAAGTGGCGGCCGCGACGGTGATCGACGACGCCGACATCCACGCGTGGGCGCCGCAAACCGACGTGACGATGCGCCTGATCCGCGCGCTGGTGGCCGGATGCCGCGCCGAGCCGGGCCTCAACGCCTGGTTCGACGGGCACGCGGGGCGGCGTCACGTGCTCGCGAAGATCGATCTCGGCATCGCCGTCGATTTGCCGGATGGCCTCTTCGTGCCGGTGCTGCGCAACGTCGCGCATCGCGATGCGGCGGATCTGCGCGGCGGACTCGACCGCATGCGCGCCGACATCCGGGCGCGCAAGATTCCGCCCGACGAGATGCGCGGCAACACGATCACGCTCTCGAACTTCGGCATGATCGCCGGCAAGTACGCGGCGCCGATCGTGGTGCCGCCGACGGTCGCGATCCTCGGCGCGGGGCGCATTCACGAGCAGGTGGTGGCGGCGGCCGGCGCTCCGGCCGTGCACCGGATGCTGCCGCTGAGCCTGACGTTCGACCATCGCGTGGTCACGGGCGGCGAGGCGGCGCGCTTTCTCGCGGCGGTGATCGCGGATTTGCAGCGGGCGCAGTAGGGGCGCTTGCGCTCGCTCAGGCGTAGCGGCCGGCCAGGCTTACCCAAATCCCGTCTAGTCCCGAGCGTTCGCCAAAACGAACGTTTTTGCGAACAGTTGCAAGCCTTCACCTAACGCAAGGTGACATACCCCCCTATCCTATATCGGTGATATACTCCCCCACGGTATATCGGAGGCTGTCATGAGCCACACAATTCGCGAAAAACAGAAGCTGCTCAATCGGGTTCGCCGCATAAAGGGACAAGTCGAGGCCATCGAGCGAGCGCTCGAGGAAGAGCAGGGCTGCGTGGATGTGCTGCAGCAAATCACGAGCTGCCGGGGCGCAATGAATGGGTTGCTCGCCGTGGTGCTCGAGGACCACATCCGCACCCATCTTGTCGATGCAGAATCCGCTGACGAACACGGCAGCGGAACCGAGCAGCTCATCGAGGTAGTCCACAGCTACTTCAAGTAAGAGGGAAACATGAGTGATTTCAAGAACGCCGCTTTCGGAGCGGGACACGACCACATCTTCCTGGGCGCGGCTCACGAGGAGAACGAACGCAGGACCTGGATGGTGATTGCGCTGTGCAGCGCAATGATGGTGGCCGAGATTGTCGGCGGCAGCCTTTTTGGCTCGCTGGCGCTCGTTGCCGATGGCCTGCACATGTCTACGCACGCCGGCGCCATGCTGATTGCCGCTCTGGCCTACACCTATGCGCGCAAGCACGCGACCGACTCCCGTTTCGTCTTCGGGACCGGCAAGCTGGGCGACCTCGCGGGCTTCACCAGCGCCATCGTGCTGGCAATGATTGCCCTGCTGATTGGGTATGAGGCTGTTTCGCGCTTCTTCTCGCCCGTGCCGATCCATTTCAGTGAAGCGATCCCCATCGCCGTGGTTGGCCTGCTGGTCAACCTTGCGAGTGTCTGGCTGCTCAGCGGCGACCACCACGGCCACAGCCATGGACATAGCCACGGCCATGGACATGAAGACGAACACGCGCACGAGGATGAGGTCCAGCGCATCTTCGGTACTGCCGGAGTGTTTGCTGTGTCGATCTTCGAAGATGGCGTCCCGCCGGTATTCCGTGTTACGCCGGAGACCGCGGATTCGAAGCTCACGTCTGACGCGGTCTCTGTCACGACGATTCGCCCCGATGGTATGCGCCAGACCTTTGCGTTTGCAGATCGGGGCGGCTACCTGGAATCGGAAGAGGACATTCCCGAGCCGCACGCATTCAAGGCGATTGTCCGCCTGCCGGATGGCGAACACGAAATCGAGTTTGCAGAGCACGAGCACGAGCACGAGCACGAGCACGGCCACGACCACGACCACGACGACGCACACGCTGCGGCGACCCGCGATCACAACATCCGGTCAGCGTACATTCACGTTATTGCCGACGCGGCGGTTTCCGTGCTGGCAATCATCGGTCTCCTGCTCGCTCGTGCGTTTGGCTGGCTCTGGATGGACCCGCTCGCGGGTATTGTCGGCGCGCTCGTGATCGCGAACTGGTCATGGGGGCTGATGCGCGACACGGGCGGTATTCTGCTCGACATGAACCCGGACCAGCGTATGGCCGAGAACGTCCGGCACGTGATTGAGAACCATGGCGACAAAGTGCTCGATCTCCATGTGTGGCGCCTCGGTCCGGGGCACATGAGTGCCGTCGTATCGATCGCGACTAATGAAGCGCAGCGCAGACCGAGCTTCTATCACGCCGCACTCAAGCGCTTCAAGGGACTGTCGCATGTGACGGTCGAAGTCAACCCAACTCGCGCAGCGGCCTGAGCGATGGCGCTCAAGTCGCCGTGCATCGACGTATGCGCCTTCGATGGCAAGACCGGGCTCTGCCTCGGCTGCTTTCGTACCCGCGACGAAATTCGGGGTTGGAAGAAGATGACTGACCACCGGCGCCATCAGGTTCTGAATGACAGATCTCGGCGACAGGCAAAGTTGGTGCGTGAGACGTCGACAGTTCCGGCGGAAGATTAAAAGGACTGGGTGACGGAGAGCGTGCACTGCTCATGGGGCGCCGCGTCGACGGCTCCATATCGCCCTTCGCCGGATACACCAACACGATGCAATGCGCCGTCCTGGAAAGCGTGACTACGCCGTTTCGCGCTCGATCAGCGTAAAGCCGACATCGACCTTGCGCGCCTTGCCCGCGCCCGTCTCGATCTTGTCAATCAGCATCGACGCCGCGAGCATGCCGATCCGCGTGCCGTCGATGCGGATGGTCGTGAGCGGCGGATCGGTGTCGGCGGCGAAGTTCTGGTCGCCGTAGCCGATGACCTTGAGCTGTTGCGGGACGGCCAGGCCGCGGTGGCGCGCTTCCATCAGCACGCCGAGCGCCATGATGTCGGCGCCGCAATAGACGGCGTCGATGCCCGGATGCTCTTCGAGCAGGCGGGCCAGCGCGCGGCGGCCGTCACCGAGGTTCGCGGGCGAGGCGACCGAGACGATGGGGATGCCCTCGGCGTTTTCGAATGACTTGACGAAGGCCTGGGCGCGCACTTGCGCGCGGTGGTCGCCGGGCGTCACGACCGCGGGACGCCGCGCGCCGCGTTCCTGCAGATAGCGCGCCGCCGCTTCGCCAACTTTCTGATGCGAGAAGCCCACGAGCATGTCGAGCGGCGAGCGCGTGATGTCCCACGTCTCGACGACGGGGATGCCGGCCGCGCGCAGCTTTTGCCGCGCGTGCTCCGAATGCACGACGCCGGTCAGGACAATGCCGGCGGGACGCCGGCCGACGATCGCATCGAGCAGCGCATCCTCGCGCGATTCGTCGTAGCCGCTCTGGCCGATCAGGAGCTGGTAGCCGGCCTCGGCCAGCTCGGCGGTCAGCGCGGCGACGGTTTCCTGGAACACGCTGCCCGCGATCGCCGGGATCAGCGCGACGATCAGGCGGCTGCGGTTCGACGCCAGCGAGCCGGCGATCAGGTCGGGCGTGTAGCCGGTTTGCCGGACGGCTTCGCGCACGCGCTCGAGTGTTTCGCTCGATACGAGCTCGGGCGTATTGAGCGCCCGCGAGACCGTCACCTTGGTCACGCCGATCAGCTCGGCGAGGTCGCTCAAGGTCACGCGCCCGGTGCTCTTGCGGGCGCGCCGCGCGGCGGGGCGCGGTGCTTGCGGAAGTTGCGGCGTCGGGGTCTTGGTCACGGCTTCTAAACCTTGTAGGGCACACGCACACCCGGTTCGTCCGCCGGAAAATCCTTCGTATTGCGCGAAACGAGCAACAGCGAATTCACTTGCGCGGACGCCCAGACAATCGCGTCGGGCAAGCGAATCCGCTTCTCTTGGCGAATCGCGACCGCGCGATTCGCGATCGCGTTGTCCACGGCGATGATGTCAAATGAGTTCAGCCATAAGCGAATCGCCCTGGCTTCGTTCGCCGTTGCACCAGCGAGAACTTCCATCCACGTGATCGTGCTGATTGCTCGAGACTCATAGCGCGACAGCTCCTTCTGGGCCGCGCCGATGCCGCCGAGGTAATCGATCAGGATGTTCGTGTCGAAAAGGGCTTTTACCATTCCGAGCGCAACTCCTGCTGGTATTCGAGGCCGTCGATTTTCTTGCTCTTCCACAGGCCGAAAACGTCGGCCCCGCGCAAGCGCTTGTGATCCGCGATATAGGCCTCGATCGCGTCGCGGATGAGCGCGGCACGAGGGCGCTGCTCTTCCTCCACGAGGGCTGCGAGCGCTTCGAGCTGTGTATCGGGTATGTCAACCAGGACTCGGCTCATTGCCATCTCCGTTGAGTGATATACATATCGTATATCAATGCGATTGCCCGTGCAAACGGGACGCAATGCCTTCGAGCACCGCCCGATGCATCCCCAAAAATCCCGCTGGCAATTCTCCCCGAAGCGTACTAGCATGGCATCCAATGTTACCGGTTACATAAACCGGTAACACCCCACATATGAAATACCAAAGGAGACGGCCGCGCAGCGCCGCGCGCGGCTACGGAGGACTCGACCGCATGCTCCAGGCAACCACGCATTTCAACGGCTCGCTCATCAAGCTCAATGACGCCGACAACGTCCTGATCGCACGCGAGACGCTCGCCATCGGCCAGCAGGTGCGCGTCGGCGAAACGTCGGTGCGCATGCGCGCGCAGATCGCGCCGGGCCACAAGGTCGCGGGGCAGCGAATCGCGCGCGGCGAGCCGATCCGCAAGTACAACGCGGTCATCGGCCGCGCGGCGCGCGATATCGAAGCGGGCGAGCACGTCCATGCGCACAACATCGAGCTGATCGACTTCGAGCGCGATCCGGGCTTCGGCCTCGACGTGCGTCCCGTCGACTACGTTCCCGAGTCCGGGCGCGCCACCTTCGACGGCATCGTGCGGCCGGACGGGCGCGTCGCCACGCGCAATTTCATCGGCATTCTCGCGTCGGTCAACTGCTCGGCGACGGCCATCAAGCACATTGCCGCGTGGTTCACGCCGGAGCGTCTCGCGGCTTATCCGAACGTGGACGGCGTGGTCGCGTTCGCGCAGACGAGCGGCTGTGGGATGTCCTCGCCAAGCGAGCATTTCGACGTCCTGCGGCGCACGCTGGCCGGTTATGCGCGTCATCCGAACCTGGCGGGCGTATTGGTCGTCGGGCTGGGTTGCGAGCGCAACCAGGTGGCCGGCCTGCTCGAATCGCAGGGACTGGAGGCCGGCCGTGCGCTGCACGCGCTCGTGATGCAGGACACGGGCGGCACGCGCGCGACGATCGAAGCGGGCATCTCCGCGATCCAGCAGATGCTGCCGGCCGCGAACGACATCGTGCGGCGTCCGGTGAGCGCGAGCCATCTGAAAATCGGCCTCGAATGCGGCGGCTCGGACGGGTTTTCCGGCATCACGGCCAATCCCGCGCTCGGCGCGGCGATGGATCTGCTCGTGCGTCACGGCGGCACCGCGATCCTCTCGGAGACGCCGGAGATCCACGGCGTCGAGTACATGCTCACGCGCCGCGCGGTGACGCCCGAAGTCGGCCAGAAGCTGCTCGACCGGCTCGCGTGGTGGGAGCGCTATACGCGCGGCCACAATGGCCAGTTCAACGGCGTGGTCGGGCCTGGCAACCAGCAGGGCGGCCTCGCCAACATCTTCGAGAAGTCGCTCGGCTCCGCGATGAAGGGCGGCACCACGCCGCTGCAGGCGGTCTACGAGTACGCCGAGCCGATCGATCGCGCGGGCTTCGTGTTCATGGATTCGCCGGGCTACGACCCGGTCGCCGTGACGGGGCAGATCGCGAGCGGCGCGAACCTCATCTGCTTCACCACCGGCCGCGGCTCGATGTTCGGCTCGAAGCCCGCGCCGACGCTCAAGCTCGCGAGCAACACGCCGATGTTCACGCGGCTTGCCGAGGACATGGACATCAACTGCGGCCTCGTGCTCGACGGCGAGCGCTCGATCGAAGCGATGGGGCAGGATATCTTCGAGCACATCCTGCGCGCCGCCTCGGGCGAGCGCACCAAGAGCGAATTGCTGGGCCTGGGAGACCATGAGTTCGTGCCGTGGCACATGGGCATCGTGAGCTGAGCGAGCCGACGATCGAGCCGCTTTAGCTTTATTTGGCACAGGTCATCGCGAACGGACGCCTCGAAGCGTCGCGCGATGCGAAGACGTGCAAGACAGAACGACCGGAGACAAGACATGCAGGATGCTTCGCAGCAGCCGCGCTCGAAAGTGCGCTGGCTGGTGGCCGGCCTGATGTGGGCCGCGATCGCAATCAACTATATCGACCGCACCGTGCTATCGGCGGCTGCGCCGCACATCCAGTCGGAGTTCGGCCTGGGCGCGATGGAGATGGGCATCGTGATGTCCGCGTTCTTCTGGTCCTACGCGCTGCTGCAATTGCCCGCCGGCATGCTCGCCGACCGCTTCGGGCAGAAGAAAGTGCTCGGGTTCTCGGTGTTCTGGTGGTCGGCGGCCACGGCCGTCACCGGGTTCGCGACCGGGTTCAAATCGCTCGTGGCGTTGCGCGTCGCGCTCGGAGCCGGAGAAGCGGGCGCTTATCCGAGCAACGCGGGCATTACCTCGAAGTGGTTCCCGCGCCAGGAGCGCGCGACCGTGGCCGGCATCTTCGACAGCGGCTCGAAGCTCGGCGGCGCCATCGCGATGCCGCTGATCGCCTTCCTGCTCGCGATCTTCGACTGGCGGATCACGTTCGCGATCACCGGCTTGCTCGGCATCGCGTGGTTCGCCGTCTGGCAATTCACGTTCACGGATTCGCCTGCCGCGCACAAGCGCGTGAATGCAGCCGAGCTCGCGCACATCCGGGAAGGCCAGGCCGCGCGGCTCCATGACGACGACAGCGCTCCGCCGCCCTGGCGCAAGCTGCTCGCGCACCGCAACATCTGGGCGATGTGCATCGGCTTCTTCATGATCAACTACAACTCGTACTTCTTCATCACGTGGCTGCCGACCTATCTCGTCAAGGCGCGCGGCCTCTCGATGATGGAGATGGGGATCATGGCGTCGCTGCCGCTGTTGGCCTCGATCGTCGTGGAGATTTTCGCGGGCTGGGCGTCCGATCGCGTCCATCACTCGGGCAAGCTCTCGCTCACCGCGACGCGCAAGCTCTTTCTCGTCATCGGGCTCGTGATGGCGTCGAGCATCGGGCTCGCGGCGTTCGCGCATTCCGCCGCGATGGCTGTCGTGCTGCTGTGCATCGCCAAGTCAGGGACGACGGTTGCCGCCTCGCAAGTGTGGGCGCTGCCGAGCGACGTGGCGCCGCGCAACGCGGTGTCGATGGTGGCCGGCGTGCAGAACACCGTGTCGAACATCGGCGGCGTGGTGGGGCCGATCGTGACGGGCGCCATCGTTGGCGCGACCGGCTCGTTCATTCCCGCGCTCGTGTTCTCCTCGGCGCTGATCGGGCTCGCGATTCTCAACTACCTGTTCCTGCTCGGCAAAGTGGAGCCGATCCGATTCGACGACAATCCTATGGAGCTTGATGCACATGTCGAGAGAAATGCCGATCTCAGCGCATAACCCGTTCAAGGCCGCACTCGCGCAAAAGCAGCGGCAGATCGGCTTCTGGCTTTCGATGGCCGACGGCTATCTGTCGGAAATCAGCGCGACCGCCGGTTTCGACTGGCTGTTGATCGACGGCGAGCATGCGCCGAACGATGTGCGCAGCATCCTCGCGCAGTTGCAGGCCGTCGCGCCTTACCGTGCGGAAGCGGTGGTGCGGCCCGTCAACGGCGATCCTGCGCTGATCAAGCGGCTGCTTGACATTGGCGCGCGCAACCTGCTCGTGCCGATGATCGATACCGCGGATCAGGCGCGCGCGGCCGTGTCCGCCGTGCGCTATCCGCCGCACGGCACGCGCGGCGTGGGCAGCGCGGCCGCCCGGGCGTCGCGCTGGGGCGCGCGCACCGATTATGTGAACATCGCCGATGATGAAACCTGCGTGCTCGTGCAGGCGGAAACCGCGACCGCGCTCAAGAACCTCGATGCGATCTGCGAAGTCGACGGCGTCGACGGCGTGTTCATCGGCCCGGCGGATCTGGCGGCGTCGATGGGGCATCGCGGCAAGCCGGGGCATCCCGACGTGCAGCAGGCCATCGATGCAGCGATGCGCACGATCGTTGCGTCGGGCAAGGCGGCCGGCACGCTGACGACGGATCCGGCGCTCGCGCGGCATTACCTCGAGCTGGGCTGCACGTTCGTGGCGACCGGCGTCGACATCGTGATGTTCGCCAACGCGGCGCGCAAGCTCGCCAGCGAATTCGTCGAGCCGCGCGCGATGTAGCTTGCTTGTCGCGATACGGCTTGCCATAGAGAGAGGAGACAACACATGCAGGGTAACGAAGCCCGCGGCAGCGTATCGCCGCAACGCGCGCAGACCGCTTCCCACGTCGCGCTGCTCAAGTCGCACTGGCGCATCGTTTTCGCCGCGACCGCCGGCTGGGCGCTCGACGCGTTCGACTTCACGATCCTGCTGTTCCTGATCCCGCATCTGGGCAAGGTGTTCAACGTCGGCTTGCCCGCCATGGCGCTCGTGGTGACGGCCACCGGTTTCGCCAAGATCGCGGGCACGATCGGCTGGGGGCTCGCCGCCGACCGCTTCGGCCGCAAGCTCGCCTTCATGGCGGCCGTGCTCTGGTTCTCGTGCGCGGCGGGCTTGAGCGGGCTGGCCTGGAGCTACGCGTCGTTCATGGTGATGCGGATCCTGTTCGGCATGGGCTTCGGGGGCGAATGGACGGCCTCCGTTTCGCTGCTGATGGAAACCGTGCCGGACAAAGTCCGGCCGCTCGCCTCGGGGATCATGGTCGCGGGCTACGAATTCGGCTACATGCTGGCCGCGCTTGCGTTTCACTTCGTGTTTCCGGTGCTCGGCTGGCGCTGGATGTTCTTTCTCGGCGTGCTGCCGGCGCTGCTCACGCTGTTCCTGCGGCGCAATGTGCAGGAGTCGCCCGATTGGGCCCGCAAGCATCGCGGCGAGCAAGCCCACGGCGCGTTCAGCACGTTCACGTTCAATCCGGCAGTCCTCCAGTCATGGCTCTTTTCCGCGGCGATCAACTTCATGCTCTGGGCCGTGCAGGTGCTGTACCCGACGTTCCTCCTTACCGTCCAGCATCTCGACTCGAGCCGGATCTTCCCGTTCGTGGTGGCGTACTCGGTGGGCTCGGTGATCGGCAAGCCGCTCTCGGGCTATGCCGCGAGCCGGATCGGCGAACGGCTGACGATCGTGCTCTTCCTCGCCGTCGTCATTCCGTCGACGGTGCTGTATACGCTCGTGTCGAGCCACTTGCTGCTCGGCGTTGGAGCCTTCTGCATGGGCATGTTCGCGAATGGCCTGTTCGGCATCCTGCCGCTCTATCAATCGCGGCGTTTCCCGGTGGCGGGGCGCGCCACCGGGATCGGCATCAGCTATGCGATGACGGCCGTCAGCGTCGTTGCGCCGTACGCGATTGCCCTGGTGACGCCGTCGCTCGGCTTGAAGTTCGGCATGGCGTCGTTCATTGCGGGCGGTGCGGTGCTGATGATCGCGATCAGTCTCTTCAATGCCGAGCGCTGGATGCCGCGTGATGAGCGCAAGGCGGCGGATGATGTGCGGACCAGCGACGAGCGCGAGGCATGGGTGGTCGGTGGCGCGTCGCAGTGAATGCAGTGGCGGGTTTTGGGTCTGGTTGGGTTTGTCGAGCAACTTTGAATTCGTGGCGGTGCGTATAGTCCGTCCCTGCCCGGGACCGGGGTCACTTTGGTCTTGCCCAAAGTAACCAAAGGCGTGTCCTGGGCGGACGGCCTTGGCCGAAGCGCACTCAGTCCTGTTGTCGGTATCGTTCTGTGGGCAACTGTTACCGCGCGCGGTACGTCCCGTTAGCACGCGGCACGGAATGGCGCTGCGTCGAAACAAAGCAAGCGCATCGGTTTAGCGACGCCGCATGTTGACTACGATTGAGAACAAGCACGAGCGCACGGCGCAGCATCGCAAGACAAACGTCTTTGGGCCTTGCCTGACCATCAGTATTGATTTGATTCGAATCGGCGCCATTCCGTGCCGCGTGCTAACGGGACGCACGGCGAGCGGTAACAGTGGCCCACAGAACGATACCGACAACAGGACTGAGTGCGCTTCGGCCGAGGCTGTCCGCCGAGGACGCGCTTTTGGTTACTTTTGGCAAGGACAAAAGTGACCCCGGTCCCGGGCAGGGACGGACTATACGGAACGGCGCGATATCAAAGTTGCTCGCCAACGCCAACGCCAACGCCAACGCCAACGCCAACGCCAACGCCAACGCCAACGCCAACGCCAACGCCAACGCCAACGCCAACAACCCGCCACAACCAAAACCGCAAGAGAGCCCCCCGATGGCAATGCCCGAAGAACGCCGCTGGACGATCCGCCCCGAAGACTCGACCTGGGGCGATTTCGGCCCCGACGATCAGCTTGGGCGCTTGAACCTGCTGACCCCGGAAAAGGTGCTGCAAGCCGTGCGCGAAGTCAAAACCGGACGCACGTTCTGCCTGAGCCTGCCGCTCGACTATCCCGGCGGCACCGCCTTGAATCCGCGGCGCAAGCCGCCGCGAATCGAGCCGACCCTGCGCGGCGACAAGCCGAACATGGTCTATCCGCTCTCGCGTGATAATCCGCATCTGCTCGACGTGATCTGCGACGACACGGTGCAGATGACGCTGCAGTATTCGACGCAGTGGGACAGCCTCGCGCACATGGGGCAATGGTTCGATTCGAGCGGCACCGGCAAGCCCGAAATGCTGTTCTACAACGGCTTTCGGGCGGGCGAGGAGATCGTGGGTCCGCTCGACTATCGCGTCGAAGGCGCGCCGCCCACGGGCCGCGCGAGCGGCGCAAGCAAGCTCGGCATCGAGAACATGGCGGCTGCCGGCGTGCAGGGGCGCGGTGTGATGATCGACTTGAAGCGGCACTTCGGCACGAAGCGCGTGGCGGTCGGATATCGCGAGCTGATGGAAGTGATGGAGGCCCAGCAGGTTGTCGTCGAGAGCGGCGACATGGTGTGCTTTCGCACGGGCACCGACGAAGCGCTGCTGGACATGGCCGGCGATCCCGATCTATCGCTTTTGGAAGGCCGCTTCGCCGCGTTCGACGGGCGCGATGAGAAGCTGCGCCGATGGATCGTCGATTCGAACGTGGTCGCGCTGATCGCGGACAACGCCGCCGTCGAGATGCTGCCGGCCGCGCCGTCGGCAAGCGAGCGTTACCCGTCGCATCCGCTGCACGATCTTTGTCTCTTCAGGCTGGGCGTCTATCTCGGCGAGCTTTGGCATCTGAGCGAGCTTGCCGACTGGTTGCATGCGAATGGACGCAGCCGCTTCCTGCTGACCGCGCCGCCGCTGCGCTTGCCGGGCGCAGTGGGGTCTCCCGTCACGCCGATCGCGAGCGTGTGACGATCGGCGCGGCGCGCGCCAGGCCTGCCTCACATTCACCATCCACGAAATGAATGGGGCGACCGTAAATTGATGAATTTGACGCTGAATCCCCGCGAAACCTAGACTGGGTCGAACGCTTTTCGAGTGGGGACTCCGTGGGCAACATCCGCAATACGGTTGAGCTTCGCGGCCAGACAGCGGCCGATCATGCCGAAAGCGCCATCGACCTGACGCTGCCAGCATTGCTCGCAGCGCGCGCATCGCGCTCGCGCCGGGCATGCCGCAGATCATTCGACGCACGGATTGGATGGTCACCGTGCCCCAGCGCGTTGCGCAGCTTTTCAGCGAGCGGGACGAGTTTGCGATTTATCCGTTGCCGGTTCAGCTTCCGGAGGTGGAGGTGACCGTGCATTGGCATGAGGCGTTCGATGCGGATGAGGGGAACCGGTGGTTCAGGGCGTTGATCGTCGACGCGCTGCATGAGGATTGAGGCGGGCAGCGGGCCGCATGTCTTCGAACTGGAAACCAACAGAGATCTCTCCTTCTATCGGATCTTGATGACGACCTTACCCTTTGCACGTCCTGTTTCGACGTAAGCCAAAGCCTCTCGCGTTGATTCAAACGGGAAAGTCCGATCGATCACAGGCCTTATCGCGGCTGTGTCGACAAGCTTGGCGATCTGGGCTAGTTGATCCCCATCGGCACGCATAAAGAGGAATGAATAGCCGACATCACGACGTCTCGCCGCCTTTCGGATGCGATAGCTTAGAAACCGCATTGCCGTTTTCAGGAACCAGGAGGCACCCATCTGCTTGGCAAAATCAGGATCGGGAGGACCGGCGATCCCGATCAGCTTGCCACCCGGCTTGAGCACTTGAAGTGATCTTTCGAGCGTATTTCCGCCCTGCGTATCCAGCACCACGTCGCAGTCTTTTAATACAGCGGCAAAGTCGTCTTTCTTGTAATCGATGACGATATCCGCACCGAGCTGCTTCATTAATCCGACATTCGCGGCGCTCGCTGTCGTCGCGACGGTCGCGCCCAGATGCTTCGCCAGTTGAATAGCAAAGGTGCCGACACCGCCAGAGCCGGCATGTATAAGCACCTTCTGCCCCTTCTTCAGTTGCGCTCGTTCTACCAACGCCTGCCACGCAGTCAAGCCCACCAACGGGATTGAAGCTGCTTCTTCCATACTGAGCGCTTTGGGCTTGAGCGCCACGGCGTCTTCCTTGATCGCGATAAATTCGGCGAAAGTGCCGATCCGATCTTTGGGCGGTCGCGCATACACCTCATCACCCGGCTTCAATCGCTGCACGCGCGATCCGACGCGGACAATGATCCCAGCCAGGTCGTTGCCCAAAATCAGCGGCAAACGATAGGGCAAGATTAGCTTGAACTCTCCATCCCTGATCTTTGAATCGAGCGGGTTCACGCCAGCGGCGTGAATCTGGATCAATACATCGTCCTCACGCAGTTCCGGAACCGGCATATCGCCGGCTCGCATGCCATTCTTGCGTCCATATCGATCGACGACGAATGCCTTCATCATGGTTCGTTGTTCCTTGTCGGTTTCTCGGTGCGTGAAGTAATACCGTCTACGTTGTGAGCCGCAGATCTTTGCGAATGCCGGCGTCCACCAGACCCACAGGCGCAAATCTGCTTAGCAATCGCAGACGGCCGGCGAGTCCTCCCGCTGCATAGCGGAGTTTCGGGCGCACCGCGAGAGCGGCCCGCAATACGGTTTCGGCCACAACCTCAGGACCGTCAGCGCTCTCGACCACTTCCTTGACTCGCTTTTCCAGGGCCGTGCGCACCTCGCGGTACTCGTCGAGGGGAGCATCGGGCGCCATGAGGTTCGTGTCGAACGGCGTTTTGATGTAGGCAGGCTCAATGACCGATACCCGGATGCCCATCGTGCGCAACTCGTGATCGAGCGACTCCGAATAGCCCGCTACCGCGTGCTTGGTGGCGGAATACAGCGCCATATAGGGCATGGGCAAGAAACCCAGCACGGAGCCGATGTTGATGATGCGGCCGCGACCTTGTTGCCGCATATGGGGCAGCACGGCACGCGTCATGCGGATAATCCCGAAGAAGTTCGTATCGAAGATTGCACGGGCTTGGTCAAGCGAACTTTCTTCGGCGGCGGCAGGGGCGACGCCGAAACCGGCATTGTTCACCAACAGGTCGATGCGGCCGTGCAAGCGCAGCACTTCCTTGACGGCGGCTTCGACTGATGCTTCGCTGGTCACGTCCAGAGGTAGCATTTCGAACGCCTGCTGGCCGGCTTGTGCACCGCGCCGACTGGTGCCGTAGACCTTGTACCCAGCCCTAGTCAGGCGGTTTGCCGTGGCTTCGCCGATACCTGATGAGGCGCCCGTAACGAGGGCTATTCCGCTTTTCATCATGTCCTTCCAGTAGTGAGAAATGTCTTTACATGGTTAGTTGAACATTCATTTCGCCATAAAAATGATGGTAATCATATTTTTTCCCAAGCAAAAAAGCGCACCGGGCAAGCGGATTACTCATCCGTGGGTGCGAATTTTTTCAGTGCGGTTTCAAGAAAACTGTCCGACAGCTTGGGGTCGTCGACGGCGCGCGCCAGCACCATGGTGCCGACCATAGTGGCAACGGTCAGAAGTGCCTGTTCATGCGCGCCCGGCTGCCCCCAGTCGGGCAATTGGCGCGCGACGACATCGATCATCTCCTTGATGCGGCGGGTGGCCGCGCGCCGCACGAGCGGCGCCTGGCGCGGCATCTCCGAGCCAAGGGCAGAGACCGGGCAGCCCGTCTCTATGGCGTCGCGGTGCTCCTTCGAAAGATAGGCACGCACCATCGACGGCAATGCCTGCTCCGGCGGCACGGAAGCGGCGATTTGCTCCGACAGGGCCACCGCCTCAGCACCGGCGCGGTCAGCCGCTTCGGCAAGCAGCGCCTCCCGCGATGGAAAGTGCGCGTAGAAGCCGCCATGTGTGAGGCCGGCCTCCTTCATGATGTCGGCCACTCCCGTCCCGTCGTAGCCGCTGCGCCGAATTGCGCGCGCGGCAACCTCGACGATGCGCTCGTGAGTGATTTCCTTACGGCTGGCGGTTTTTCGATTCAATGAGGATTTGTTCATGATGATCATCATATATCACTTCTGCACAATTTGCTGTTCGGAGCAATCTCGATGGGGATCAAGGCCTCCACCAAGCAGCGCCAGCATGCGTAACTCTCTTTAAGACACTGAGGCCCGAGCTCGGTGTTTCATGTCGGTGGTCTTCGCAGGCGTCGCCGCACGCTCACCTCCATGTGAATGAGGGCGGGCATCGAATAACCCGATATCTTTCCTTGCTGCTGCCTCGGACATTGCCTGCTCCCCTATCGAAGGTATTCTGTCGCCCAGAATAGACGCGAACCGTCTGCGGACATAGCATCACAAATGACATTATTCGAGTCATTTACGCCATCCGTATCCTCGTATTTCCTTTGGACGGAGTGGTTCAGCTTCCGGAGGTGGAGGTGACCGTGCATTGGCACGAGGCGTTCGATGCGGATGAGGGGAACCGGTGGTTCAGGGCGTTGATCGTCGACGCGCTGCATGAGGATTGAATCAAGTCTCCGTGACATGGAGTGACGGGAGCGATCAGCGCGTGTGGTCGGGGTCGCTGAAAGGCGTGGTTCATGGAAACCAGCTGCGCGTGCGCTTTTGCAGCGATGGCGCGTTCGGGAATGAAGAATTCGTTTGCCCGAATTACGAGCCGGAATCGGATCTCTTTGCGCTTCGAGGCGGCAAGCTGGTTTGGTACAAGAAGCAGGATTCGGGATTTGAGCGGTATATGACGCTCAAACGTGTCGCGGCCCGCAGGGAGCGCAAGAAGCCGGGGGAATGAAGCCTGGCGTCGCCAGACCTTCCTCCGATCACCTGAGCTTGAGCGGGTCGTTGAAAACGAATCGAGTTCATACCGCCTCGCTCAAGCGGCGCCGCTCGACGCGATAGCGCCCGGGGCTGATGCCGGTCGCGCGCTTGAACGCGATGCTGAACGCCGTGTCCGACAGGTAGCCGATGCGTTCGGCGATCGATACGAGCGGCTCGTCGGAGCTCTTGAGCGCCGTCATCGCGATCGCCATGCGCCATTGCTGGAGGTACTCGAGCGGCGCGCTGCCCACCATCCGGCGGAAGCGCGACGCGAACGCCGTGCGCGACATGCCGACGTTCGACGCCAGCGCTTCGATCGTCCAGCGCCGCTCGGGCGAGCCGTGCATCATCGACAGCGCCGAGCCGACCCTGGCGTCGGATAGCGCCTTGAGCCAACCGTCCGCGAGTTCGCCGCTGGAAATGTACGCGCGCAGGGCCTGCACGAGGACGAGCGTCGCGAGACTTGTCTTCGCGACGTCGGAGCCCGGCGCCGTGTCGTCCGTTTCCATCCTGAGCAGCGCGAGCACATGAGAAAGCGCATGCGCGGCGACATCGGCGGCGCGCAGATGAATGAGCGGCGGCAAGTGCTTGAGCAGCATGCCTGTCACGTCGTTGTCGAAGATGAAGCGTCCGCTTGCAAGACTGACAGGCGCGATATCGCCGGGCCCGCGAAATCTCACGACGCCGTCCGCGCCGCGAATCGACCGGTAGGTTGCAGGGCCGTCGAGCAAGGCGCAGGCGGGAGCGCTCGCCGAACAGAACGGCTGCCCGTTCGTCAGCAGATAGACATCCCCCTCTTCGATGACGCGGTGCCCGGCGTCGCCCTCCATCCGCAGATAGAGCCTTCCGCGCAGCACGGTGCCGAACTTCATGTGCTGATACGCGGGAAACCGGAAGGCCCATGCGCCTTCGCCCTCGAACCGCGACGAGAGGCCGCTGCGCACCTTCAATACCGACAAGACGTCGGACAAAGCGTCCATAAATGTACGATCGATAAGAAAATGGGGCTGATCGATTATATGAACTTCGGGTTGCAGGCGGGAAGATTACGTCAACGCTGCACTGACGGGTGCTGCGTACCTTCTTCCCCAAGGACGTCATCCATGAAAGCCTGGCAACTTACCCGCCTCGGCGGCGACCTGCGATTCGTCGATCTTCCGCTACCCGAGCCACGCCCCGGCAGCGTCGTCGTCAGGATGCAGATGTCGGCCGTGATGTCGTACATGCGCCGCTACGTCGCCGGCGAATTGCCGGTCTATCACGCGCCGGACCGGCCGTTCATTCCCGGGGGCAACGGCGTGGGCATCGTTCATGCCGTGGGCAAGGACGTGTGGCACCTGAAGCCGGGGCAACGCGTCGTGATTTCGTCGCATTTCGTTGCCAACGAGAACGCGGGGGACCCGGCGCAGATGCTGATCGGCGTCACCGCCGCGGGCGCCGAAGGCTATGCGATGCAATCGGATTGGCCGGACGGCACGCTCGCCGAATATGCGTTGCTGCCGGCATCGACGTTGACCGCCGCCGACGCGCTAGCCGATCTCGACGCGACACGGCTTGCGCTTTCGACGCGATTCATCGTGCCGTTCGGCGGGCTGTTGCGCGGGCGGCTTGCCGTGGGCGAGACCGTGGCCGTGTCCGGCGCGACCGGCGCATATGGCTGCGCGGCGGCATTGCTGGCCGTGGCGATGGGGGCCGGCCGCGTGGTCGCCGTCGGGCGCAACGCAGAGACGCTCGGGACCCTCGCCGAACAAGGCGACGGCCGGATCGTCCCGGTGGCGGTGACCGGCGACGTCACGCACGACGCAGAGAGGA
The DNA here is from genome assembly GCF_005144415.1 of Trinickia terrae. Lineage (GTDB taxonomy): Bacteria > Pseudomonadota > Gammaproteobacteria > Burkholderiales > Burkholderiaceae > Trinickia_A > Trinickia_A terrae. Next base: position 175,233 of record NZ_SWJE01000011.1, read on the forward strand.
TCCGCGATGCCGCGCGAGGGCGCGTCGATCTCGCGTTCGACATGGTCGGCAACGCAGGCGATCCGAAGATGACGCTGGCGGCGCTGCGCAGCCTCGGACGGGAAGGGCGGCTCGTGCTGATGGGGAGCATGGCGGTCGATCTGCCGGTGCCGTATACCGAGCTGATGTTGAACGGTTGGGAAATCATCGGCCAGTTCATGTATCCGCGCGATGCCTATCGACGGCTGCTGTCGCTGGCGGGCACGGGAGCGCTGGATTTCGGCGCGCTGCGTCCGTTGATCTTCGGCATGGCGCAGCTCGAAACGGCTATCGATCTCGCCGCCGATGCCCCGGGTTTCGAGTGCGTTCTGATCAACCACGAGGAGTGAGTTCCGTGCGGATCTTGAAGACCCTGTATCGGCGTCATGTCGACGGTGTGCAATTCGAATCGACCATCGCGTTCTACGAGAGCTTGCAAGGCATGCGATGCGAACGGCGGCTCGGCTTTCCGGAAATGGGCATCGAGGCCGCCGTCATCGGTGCGTTCATCGTGCTGGCCGGCACGGACGAAGCGCTCGCTCCTGTGCGGCATGTCGAAGCGGCCCTGATCGTGGACGCTCTCGACGATTTCGTCGAACCGCTGCGCGCGCTGGGCGCAAGCGTGCCCGAGGATTTTCATCGAACGCCCGTAGGCCGCAACATGATCGTGCGCCATCCGGATGGCTTCGCCGTCGAATACTTCGAGCCGGCGGCCTAGGCGGCGACCATGATGTCTAGCGCAACTCGCCGTACCCGAGCTCGGCGGCGAATTGCGCCATCTGCTCGATCGGCGCGTAGTCGCTGCTCGCGAGGCGCGCGAACCCGTGCAGGCGCAGCGAGCGGGCGCGTCCCGCATCTGCCTGGCGGGCGCTTTCGAGCGCATCGAACAGCAGCGCGCCGAGCCGGTCGCCGAGCGCGCGGGAGGCGATGAATGGCAGCCCCGGCGCCAGCGCCGTCATGCCAATGATCTTCACGTCGCGCAGCTTTTCGGGGCACGCATCGCGCAGGAAGGCGAGCGTGACGCAGTCGATGGCGGCGATGTCCGCAGCTTCGGCGCTGAGCGCGAGCAGGCTGTTCAGGTGGGAGCCTGTCCATATCAGCGAGGAGAAGAAGCGGCCGTCGCGTGCGAGCGGCGCCGCCGCGTGACGCAGCGCATTCATGCCGCTGTGGGAATCCTTGCCGTTGCAGGCGGCGCGCAGGCCGCGGCAGGCAGCGAGGGTGGTCGCGCCGCGCGCCCACGCTGCGGCCGACACCGCAATAGCGCTGCGATAGTGCGCGCCTTCGCAACCCTCGGCGTCGAACACCGGTGTGGCGACCAGATGAACGGCCTCCTGCAGGCCCAGCATCCGGTATGGAAAACCGCAGGTCTGCGAGAGCAGCAGGTCAGGCCGGCGCCAGAGCGGCATCAGCTCGTCCGGCGCCTCTTCGAGGATCACGAAGTCGCCCGGACCGCCGGCCCGCGCGAACGCTTCCAGCGCGTCGCGCAGCAGCGCGCGCCACAACCGGCCGTGCTGCGGCGTCACGTTGTACATCGGCAGGGTGGCGGTCCAGCGGCTCATGGTTGCGCTTGCTCTGCTCGGGTTGTTTGAAGCGGAGGCGAATGCGGACTATACGTGCCGATCCGATGCCGCCTAACCAACAAATTGGAACATCGATTCTCAGGCCGAGGCAATAGCGGCCGGCGGGCGCGCTCGCGCTGCCGCTTCGCGTTTCGAAATATGCAATTTCCAATTCGTTGTTTGGCCGCACGGCGCGCATTGATTATGGTTGGCGGTCTGCGGCGTTTGCCGCCGCTTTTTGTCATCGGTTCGTTGTTCGCCATCTTTTGGCGTATTGCACTGGAGCTTTCACATCCATGAAGAATTTGCGCCCGTTCCGCCTTGCGGCGTCGTCGTTTCTGCTTGCCGTCACGAGCGCGGCTTGCGTTGCCGCGCCGATTGCCGTCGGCTCCAAGATCGACACCGAAGGCAATCTGCTCGGCAACCTCATCGTGCAGGTGCTCAAGGCGCACGGGCTCGCCGTGACGGACCGAATCGCTCTCGGCACGACGCCCATCGTGCGCAAGGCGCTGGTGACGGGCGAGATCGACATCTGCCCGGAGTACACGGGCAATGCGGCATTCTTCTTCAACAAGGCCGACGATCCGCTCTGGAAGGACGCGGCGCGCGGCTATGAGGAGGCGAAGCAGCTCGACTACGCCGCCAACCGGCTCGTGTGGCTCGCGCCCGCGCCGGCGAACAACACCTGGGGCATCGCGGTTGTCGATGCGCAGGCAAAGGCGAATCACCTGAAGACCTTCGGCGACTTCGGCAAGTGGGTGACGAGCGGCGGCAAGGTCAAGCTCGTCGCCTCGGCGGAGTTCGTCAACAGCGCCTCGGCGCTGCCGTCGTTCGAGAAAACGTACGGCTTCAAGCTGCAGCAGGACCAATTGCTCGTGCTTTCGGGCGGCGATACGGCAGCGACCATCAAGGCCGCGGCTAACCAGACCGATGGCGTGAACGCGGCGATGGTCTATGGCACCGATGGGGGCATCGCCGCCGCGGGGCTTGTCGTGCTCGAGGACAACCAGCACGTGCAGCCCGTGTATGCGCCTGCGCCCGTGATTCGCGAGGCCGTGCTGAAGGCGCATCCGGAAATCGCGGGCTATCTGCAGCCGGTGTTCGCGAGCCTCGACCTCAAGACGCTGCAGACGCTCAACGGCCGCATCCAGTTGAACGGCGAGCCCGCGGCGAGCGTGGCGGCCAGCTACCTGAAAACGAAGGGCTTCGTGAAATGACGACGGGTGCGAGCAGCCGTTTGCACGGCGTTCCCGCTGCGGGCACTGTGTGGCGCCTGCCGCGCGTCGACAAGGTCGGCTGCCTTGTCGCGGCGCTCGTCGTGTTCGCGCTTGCCGCGCAGCCGTTCGTGACGTTTCGGGCGAACCGCATCGTCGAGGGGCATGGCATGCGCCTCGACGAGGTTTTCCCGGCTTGGCAGGCCAGCGCCCTCTATGCGGTCGGCGCCGCGAGCGCGGGCTTCGCGTTGCTGCGCGCGCGGCCGGGCTGGCGCTTCGTCGCGGGTGCGACGCTGCTGCTGGGGCTCGCCGTCGTGACGGGGCTCGCGCCCAGCCGCCTCGTGACGAGCGCTGACACGCCGCTGGCGCGCGTTTCGCTCGCCAGCGGCGCGTGGACGCTCGCGTTCGCCTACGCGGTGCTCGTCGTCGATGCCGGGGCGAAGCGCGGCTTCGGGCCGCTCGCGCGGCTTGCCGCGCTCACGAGTGCGCTGACTGTGTTCGGTGCGCTATGCCATTCCGGCTGGTGGGACGGCCTGTCGGTGATGCAGGAATACGCAGTGCGCGCCGATTCATTCCGGCAGGAAGCGGGCCGCCATGTCGCGCTGGTCGTCGGCGCCGTGGGCTCGGCGCTCGTCGTGGGCGTGCCGCTCGGCATCGCCTGCGCGCAGGTCGCGCCGTTGCGCGCGACGATCCTGCCTGCGCTCAACATCGTTCAAACCATTCCGAGCATTGCGTTGTACGGTCTTCTGATGGTCCCGCTCGGCTTGTTGGCCGCGCATGTGCCGCTCGCCGCGGCGCTGGGGATCAGCGGCATCGGCACTGCGCCGGCGCTCACCGCTCTCTTTGTCTACTCGCTGCTGCCGGTCGTGTCCAGCGTCGTGGTCGGGCTGCGGCAGATTTCTCCGCAGGCGGTCGAGGCCGCCACCGCCATGGGCATGAGGCCGATCCAGCGGCTTGTGCAGGTCGAGCTCCCGCTCGCCTTGCCCGTGATTCTGGCCGGCGTGCGCATCGTGCTGGTGCAGGACGTGGGGCTTGCGGCGGTGGCCGCGCTGATTGGCGGCGGCGGCTTCGGCATCTTCATCTTCCAGGGGATCGGGCAATCCGCCATGGACCTCGTGCTGCTCGGCGCGATTCCGACCATCGCCCTTGCCCTCGTCAGTGCCGCCGCCTTCGATGCGGTGGCCGCACTCGCCCGTGGAGGCCGCGCGTGATCGAATTCGACCAGGTAAGCCGGCGCTTTGGCGCCACCGTCGCGGTTGACCGCGTTTCGCTCACGGTTCCGAGCGGCAGCATCACCGCGCTCGTGGGCACCTCGGGCAGCGGGAAGTCGACGCTGCTGCGCATGATCAACCGCTTGATCCCGCCCGACGAAGGCACCATCCGCATCGACGGCATCGATACCGCCACGCTGGAGGAAGTCGCGTTGCGGCGCGGCATCGGTTACGTGATCCAGGGCAACGGCCTGTTTCCGCACTGGACGGTGGCCCGCAACATCGCCACGGTACCGCGGCTGCTCGGCTGGGACGCGGCGCGCATCGAGGCGCGCGTGCGCGAGTTGCTCGAACGCTTCGGGCTCGATCCCGCGGTGTATGCGAACAAGCTGCCGCACGCGCTGTCCGGCGGCCAGCAGCAGCGCGTGGGCGTGGCCCGTGCGCTGGCGGCCGAGCCCGAGATCCTGCTGATGGACGAGCCTTTTGGCGCGCTCGACCCGATCATCCGCGCGCGTGCGCAGGACGACCTGCTGGCGCTGCAGCGGCGGCTAGGCATTACGGTGGTGATCGTCACACACGACATGGACGAGGCACTGCGCCTCGGCGACCAGATCGTCGTGATGGATCACGGCCGCGTGCTGCAGGCGGGTGCGCCGGAGCAGATCCTCGCGCGTCCCGCAGTGGATTTCGTTCGGCAGCTGGTCGGTGACGCCGACCGCGCGCTGCGCCTGCTCGCACTCACGCGGGTGGGCGAAGCCGCCGAGACGGTCGGGTCGACCGAACCTGCCGGAAGCGGCGAAGCAGCGGGCCGGGCAGGGGCGCCGCTGTCCTCCGCGGCGACGCTGCGCGATGCCATGGGCGCGCTGCTTTGGCACGGCGTAGAGACGCTTCCCGTCGCCGACGACGATGGTGTCGTGCGGCGGCGCATCTCGCTGCCCGCCATTCTCACGCGCGCGCGGAGGCCGCAATGAAGCCCGCCGGCACCGTCGCGCGGATTGCGCTGCTGCTCGCGTTGCTGGTGCTCTTGCTGCGCGGCCAATGGGTTGCGCCGCTTTTCGCGCCGTTCGCCGACAACGGCGCGCCTGCGCTCTACGACCGCGCGAGCCTGCTCGATCTGGCGCTCGCGCATCTCGGGCTCGTTGCGGCAGCGAGCGGGGTGGGCTCGGTGCTCGCGGTTTGCGCGGGAATCTTCGTGACGCGTCCCGCGGGCGCGGAATTTCTGCCGGTCGCGCGCAGCGTCGTCAACATCGGCCAGACATTTCCACCCGTCGCCGTGCTGGCGCTGGCTGTGCCCGCATTGGGCTTCGGCGTGAAGCCCGTGCTGGTGGCGCTCGTTCTGTACGGGCTGCTGCCCATCTTCGAAAGCACGCTCGCTGGCCTCGCGGGCATTCCCGGCACGACGCTCGAAGCGGCGCGCGCGATGGGCATGAACGCGCGGCAGCGTCTCTTCGCGGTCGAGCTGCCGCTCGCCTTGCCGGTGATTCTCAACGGCTTGCGCCTTGCCGTGGTCATCAACATGGGCACCGCGACGATCGGCTCGACCGTCGCTGCGAAGAGTCTCGGCGACGTGATCATCGCCGGCCTGCAAACCTCGAACACTGCGTTCGTGTTGCAGGGTGGCCTGGTCGTCGCGCTGCTGGCGATCGCCGTTTATGACTTGATGGGGCAGGCGACGCGCGTACTCGCGCCCGCGCCTTTGTCGAGCTGACTTCCTGTCGATGTTTTCTGGCCTTCCAACGAAACGAACATGGCCGAGTATTTCGATGTAGACCACGCGCGCGAGATCGCGGCGCTCAAGACGAGCTTCACCACACGAACGGAGTGGCCGACCTGGCTGCTGATCGCCGTGATCTATGGCGGCTGGGTGAGCGTGCTGTGGCTCCTGGGGGCGGGGCGCTTGCCGCTTGCAGCGGGCACGCCGCTGCTCATCGTGCTGTGCGCGTGGTACATGTCGCTGCAGCACGAGCTATTGCACGGGCACCCGACGCGCTGGCCCTGGCTGAACAAACTGCTCGGCTGGCCGCCGCTCGCGATCTGGGTTCCGTACACGCTCTATCGGGAAAACCATCTGAAGCACCACCGCGACGAGGCGCTGACCGTTCCGGGCTTCGATCCGGAGACCAACTACGTGCTGCGCGAACAGTGGTCGCGGATGCCGCGCTGGCGGCGTGCGCTGTGGCATGCGCGCAAGACCTTCCTCGGACGCATCGTGATCGGGCCGCCGATGAGCGTCGGCGCCATGCTGCTGAAAGCATGGCAGGCGCTGCGGCGCGGCGACGGGCGGCATGGCGCGATGTGGGTTGGTCACATTGCGGCCGTGGCCGTGCTGCTTGCCTGTGTGCAACGGTATGCCGGCGTGCCTTGGTGGTATTACCTGCTTGCCGTGGCGTGGCCGGCGCTCGGTCTCGCGATGGTGCGCTCGCTCTACGAGCACCGTGCGGCGCCGCATCCCAAGGCGCGGATCGTCATCAACGAAGCAGGGCCGCTGATGCGGCTCCTGTATTTGAACAACAACTACCACCTCGTGCATCACGATCTGCCCGAATTGCCGTGGTTCCATCTGCCGCGTGCGTACCGCATGCGGCGCGACGCCTACCGCAGCAAGTGCAGCGGCTTCGTGATCGGAGGCTACGGCGAACTGCTCAAGCGCCATGCGTGGCGGCAGACCGATCTGCCCGTGCATCCCTTCGGTCACGGCCCGGCCGCCGTGTCCCTGAACGGCGGCGCGCGCGTCGCGGTGGTGAACGGGCGTGTGCAGATCAGCGCGTGAGCTTCGAATCTACCGATCGTCCAGCCCCTTGCCGTCGAGAATCTGCTGCATGCATTTCTCGATCCTTGACTCGCGGGTTTTGGATTGTTTTGGCGCGGAAAAATGCAGAAGGTAAGCGCGTTGCCGCCCCGGCGTCAACGATTCGAACGCCGTCTTCAATGCGGGAATGTCATCCAATTTATTTTTGAATTCTTCGGCGATGGCGAAATCCTCGGTCTTTTTGTGCGGGACCTTCAAGCCGGCTTTTTCGACTTCGATGGCTTCGCGGATATAGGACTTCAAGACCGCTTTCAGCTTGGTGATTTCCGAAGCGCTGGTGAACCGTATCTGGCGTCCTGCCTGCACGTTCTCCGTTTGCGTGATCAGAATGCCCTTGGCGTCCTTCAGCAAAGCACCCTTGATGAACAGGAGCGCGCAGTACTCCTTGAACCCATGCATCAAGACTACGTTTTTGGCGTCGAACGTATAGCAAGGAACACCCCACTTCAATTCCTCGGTCAACGCGCAGTCGAGAATGATCGCCCGCAATTGCTCGAATTCTTCCCGCCACTTTTTGGCGTTGCCTAGAAATTCATCGACCTTGAGATTCACTTGCCGGTCCTCGAAAGTAACGTGCGTTGATTCTTTCCGATCAGGCGCGCCAGACCGGCCCATCAGGAAAGCAATACCGGTCGAGCGATGCCGCATGCATTTCGATGCTATAGCCGGGCCGTTGCGGCGGCATATACCGCCCGTTGCGAATCACGACCGGATCGACGAAATGCTCATGCAGATGATCCACGTATTCGAGCACCCGGTTTTCCAGCGACGCCGACACGCAGATATAGTCGAACAGGGAAATGTGCTGAACGTACTCGCACAAGCCGACGCCGCCCGCATGCGGACACACGGGCACGCCGTATTTCGCCGCCATCAGCAGCACCACGATCACTTCGTTCAAGCCGCCCAGGCGGCAGCTGTCCACCTGGCAGAAGTCGATGGCGTTCGCCTGCAGCAGCTGCTTGAACATCACGCGGTTCTGGCAGTGCTCGCCGGTCGCGACGCCGATCGGACGCAGCCGCTGCCGAATGGCCGCATGGCCGAGAATGTCGTCGGGGCTCGTGGGCTCCTCGATCCACCACGGATCGAATTCCGCCAGGCGCCGCATGTTCGCGATCGCTTCATCGACGTCCCACACCTGGTTCGCGTCCATCATCAGCTTGCGGCTCTCGCCGATTTCTTCTCGCAGGATGCGGGCTCGCCGCACGTCCTCTTCGAGATTTCCGCCCACTTTCTGCTTGAAATGCGTCCATCCCTGCGCGACCCCTTCGCGTGCGAGCCGGCGGATCTTGTCGTCGTCGTAGCCTAGCCAGCCCGCCGAAGTCGTATAGGCCGGATAGCCGTGCGCGAGCATGTCCTTTTCCCGCTTGCCCTTGGTGTTCGCATGACGATGCAGCATCGCGATGGCTTCGTGCGGGGTGATCGCATCGGTCACATAGCGGAAATCGAGGCAGCGCACGAGCGCTTCCGGGCTCATGTCGACGAGCAGCTTCCACACCGGCTTGCCTTCCGCTCTCGCCCACAGGTCCCAGGCCGCATTCACGACAGCGGCCGTCGCCAGGTGAATCGCGCCCTTGTCCGGGCCGATCCATCGCAATTGGCTGTCCGAGGTCATCGCGCGCCAGAATGCGCCCATGTCCGCCGCGATATCCTCGAGCGTCTTGCCGACGATCAGCGGGGCAAGCGCGTGCACCGCGCTCACGCAAATTTCGTTGCCGCGTCCGATCGTGAAGGTGAGGCCTTGCCCTGTGAGCCCCTTTGGAGAATCGGTTTCGAGCGTCACATAGGCGGCGGAGTAATCGGGCGCGGCGTTCATCGCGTCCGAGCCGTCGAGCGAGCGCGAGGTCGGAAACCGGATGTCGCGAACGGACAGCCTCGTGATCGTGGTCATCTGAGCATTCCCCCCGGAACGACGGAAAGAAGAGGAAGGGCCGCGACCCTTCCTCTTTCGCCACGCTGAAGGCGGTCAGTCGTAAAGCACGGCCGCGATCTTGGGGTCGTTCATATTGGTCTTGTCATACCAATAGAAGCCCGTATCGACTTTCTTGGGCAGCTTCTCGCCCTTGAGCGCCTTCACCGCGGAGTCGACGACGCACTTGCCGATGCCGACCGGATTCTGCGTAATGGCGCCGGCCATCAGGCCCGACATGATGTCTTCTTTCTGCTCCTTGCCCGAGTCGTAGCCGATCAGCACGAGCTTCTTGCCCGATTCCTTGACGCCGATCGCCGCGCCTTCCGCCGAGCCTTCATTGGCGCCGAACATCCCCTTGATGCTGGGATTGGCCTGGATCATCGCCTTGGCGATTTCCGCCGACTTCAAGTGGTCGCCGCCGCCGTACTGAACGGAGACGATCTTGACGTTCGGATGCTTCGACTTCATCTCGTTGAGGAAGCCGTCGCGGCGGTCGATGCCGGTGCGGCTCGTCTGGTCGTGCACGATCACGCCGACTTCGCCGGAATCGCCGATCATCTCGGCCATCTTGTCGGCGGCCAGCGCGGCGGCGGCAAGGTTGTCCGTCGCGCAGGTCGTCAGCGGAATGTTGCTGTCGACGCCGGAGTCGAAGGCGATGACCGGTATCTTGTCGGTCTGCGCCCGCTTCAGGAGCGGGATGGCCGCCTTGCTGTCGAGCGCGGCGATGCCGAGCGCCTGGGGCTTCTTGGCGAGCGCGGCCGAGAGCATGTCGATCTGCTTGTCGACCATGGCCTCGGTTTCCGGGCCCTCGAAGGTGATCCTGACGTTGTGCTCTTTCGCCGACTGTTCCGCGCCGGCTTTCACCGCCTGCCAGAACTGGTGCTGGAAGCCTTTGGAAATGAGCGGGATGTACGGCTCGTCCGCAAGGGCAAGACTCGTTGCGCCGACAAGTGCGCCAACGCCGATCGCAACGCTGATGAGTTTTCTTTTCAACATGGGTCTTCCTCCTAAGGTGGGCCTACCTCCAGCCGTTGGGGGAGCAGTGAGGCGCTCCCATTTCTTGATCTTGTTGCTGTCGTTGCCGCGGATAGCGTCAGCTTTTTTTGCGCCGCAATATGTCGGCATAGACCGCGAGAATGATGATCAGGCCCGTCACCACGATCTGCCATTCCTGGGCGACGGACAGGATGCGCAGGCCGTTGGTCAGCACGCTCATGATGAACGCGCCGATGATGGTGCCAAGCACCGTGCCCGAGCCTCCGCTCAACGAGGTGCCGCCGATCACCACGGCGGCGATCGCTTCGAGCTCGTAGCCTTGGCCCAGCGCCGGCTGGGCCGAATTCAGGCGCGAGGCGATGAGCAGCCCGGCGACGCCGCAAATCGCGCCGCCCAAGGCGTAAATGGCGATCTTCCAGCGATCGGCGTTCACGCCGGAGAGGCGCACCGCCTCTTCGTTGCTGCCGAGCGCGAACGTATAGCGGCCCAGCGCCGTGCGATTGAGAACGATCGAGCTCGCGATCGCGAGCAGGAACAGGATCAGGACCGCGTTCGGCACGGGCACGCTGGGCAGGATGCGGCCGATCAGCGAATCCTGCGAGATCATGTAGAAATTTTCGGTGTCGTTGAAATAGATCGGCTGGTCGGACGAGACGACGAGCGAAAGGCCTTTGAGCAGCAGCATCATGCCCAGCGTGGCGATGAAGGGCGGGATCTTCATTTTCGCGGTGAGGGTGCCGGAAACCGTGCCGCAGATCGTGCCCGTCCCGATCGCCGCGATGACGCCGGTCCACATCGGCAAATGCCAATAAGTGAGAAACACGCCGCAAATGACGGCGGTGAAGGTCATCAGCGTGCCGACCGACAAGTCGATGCCGCCCGTGATGATGACGAACGTGCAGGCGATCGCCAGCACGCCGTTGACCGCCGTCGCCTGCAGGATGCCGAGGATGTTGTCCATCTGCATGAACGCGGACGAGGCGAAGCTGAAAAAGACCAGCAGCAGCAGCAGGCTCGCGAACGCGAGCATTTTCTGCAGCGCATTTGGCGCAAAGATGCGGGCTCTCAGGCCGGATGAGCGTCTCTCGCTCGCGAGTGCCGAAGTGTCCGATGGCTGTGTCATGTAATACGCCTCTCGCGGCTCATGCCGCCTTCAAGGTTTCGCGTTGCGTCGCCAGCTGCATGATGCGCTCCTGCGTGGCGTCCATGGCGGAAAGCTCGCCGGTGATGCGGCCTTCGCACATGACGACGACGCGGTCGCTCATGCGCAGGATTTCCGGCAGCTCCGACGAGATCATCACGATCGCCTTGCCTTGCCCGGCGAGCGAGCGCAGGAGTTTGTAGATTTCGCTCTTGGCGCCGACGTCGATGCCGCGCGTCGGCTCGTCGAAGAACAGCACGTCGCAGTCGCGCTCGAGCCATTTGGCGATCACGATTTTCTGCTGATTGCCGCCCGACAGCAGCCGCACCTGTTGCGTCGCGGAGGGCGTGCGAATGGCGAGCAGCTTGATGAAATGGCTGGCGGTCCGGCGTATTTGCGCGCGCCGCAGGAAAAAGTTGAGCGACAGGAACTTGCTCAGGTTGGACATCACGATGTTCGACTCGACGTCCATGCCGGTCGCGAGGCCAAAGCGCTTGCGGTCCTCCGAGAGATAGCCTATGCCGTGCGCCACCGCGTCGCTCGGCTTTCTGATCTTCGCCTTGGCGCCCTTCACGACGATTTCGCCCGACTCGACCGGATCCGCGCCGAACACGGCGCGGGCGACCTCGGTACGGCCGGCGCCCAGCAAGCCGGCGAAGCCCAGGATCTCGCCCTTGTGCAGCGTGAAGCTCACGTTCTTGACGAGCGGCCCGGCGTTCAGATGCCTGACTTCGAGCGCGACGTCGCCTTTGTCCGCGGCGCTGTTGGGCGGCGTGACGTCGGTCAGCGTGCGACCCACCATCATGCCGATGATCGCTTCGACGCTGGTGTCCGGGGTGGCGACGGTGGCCACATATTCGCCGTCGCGCAGCACGGTGACGCGGTCCGAGATCTGCTTGAGCTCGTCCATCTTGTGGGAAATGTAGATCACGCCGACGCCGCGCTCTTTCAACTGGCGGATGATGCGGAAGAGCTCGGCGATCTCGGCGTCGTTGAGCGCCGAGGTCGGCTCGTCCATGATCAGGACGCGCGAATCGAAGGACAAGGCCTTGGCGATCTCGACCATCTGCTGCTTGGCGACGGTGAGCGTGCCGACCACGGCCCGCGGATCGAGCTTCACATGCATGCGGGCGAGAATGTCGCGCGCTTGGGCATTGAGTTTGTCTTCGTCGAGAAACAGGCCAAGACGCCCGCGCGGCTCGCGGCCGATGAAGATGTTCTGGGCGACGCTCAGGTGGTTCATCAGTTGGAGTTCCTGATGAATGATGCCCACACCCATCGCTTGCGCCTCGCGCGGGCTCTGGAACGCGACGGGCTGGCCGTCGAGGAGGATGTCGCCGGTATCGCGCGTGTAGACGCCGGCGAGGATTTTCATCAGCGTCGATTTGCCGGCGCCGTTCTCGCCCATCAGCGCATGGATTTCGCCCGCCATGAGCTCGAATTGCACTTCGTGAAGCGCTCTCACGCCGGGAAAGCTTTTGCTGAGCTTCTTGACGGAAATGAGCGGGGTCATGGAACGGATTCACTCTAGAAGCCGGGGTGAAACCGATTCTACGTCGCGAAATAGCCGTGGCTCAAGATAAGACTTTCCTCAATGAAGCGGCATGGTGCGATGCCGCAAGAGGGGTGTGCGCCATAAGCCTTCTTATGGTCCGCTCATCAGCGCGGCCGAAGCACAGCTGCACGGTGAAGAAGCGGATGTGTATGCCGATGCGGGCTATCAGGGTATCGAAAAGCGCTGCAAAAGCGGGGCGGTGCGCTGGCACGTTGCAATGAGGCCTGGCAGACGCAGGAAGCTCGACCTGAGTGATCGAGTGGACGCGATATTCGATCAGATTGAACGACTGATGATGTTCGTGCCAAGGTCGAACATCCGTTCCGCATCCTCAAGCGGCAATTGGGCTACACGAAGACGCGATATCGTGGCTTGAAGAAGAACACCGCCCAGATCACAACACTGTTTGCGCTGGGCAACCTGTGGATGGCGCGCAAGGCCTTATAGAAGGGATGCACTGAAAGACGGCATCCATGGCATCGGAAAGCGCGAGGTATCCTGATTGAACACGGTGGTCACTCATCGAACCGCTTCTGCCCGCGCAAGCACTGCGCAATCACCAATATGCGGGCCGCAATGACCGGCATCGTGTTCGTGCTGCGCTCGGGCATTGCGTGGAACCTGCTGCCGCAGGAAATGGGTTGCGGTTCAGGCACAGCCTGCTGGCGACGGCTGGTCGCATGGCAGAAGGCCGGTGTCTGGCAACGTATCCACGAAACGCTGCTGGCCGAACTGCGCCGCCGTGGCGAAATCGATTTAACGCGTGCCATCGTCGACAGCTCGTCAATTCGCGCCGAGCTGGCGGTCATCCTGACCGGCGCAAACCGCCACGACATTACGCAGCTCGATGCACTGGTCCAGGCCATTCCACATATCCGGGGCAAACGGGGGCGTCCCCTGCACAAGCCGCAAATCGTTCAGGGCGACCGGGGCTACAGTTCCGAGCCACATCGGCAGCGCTTGCGCGAACGTGGCATCACGCCCTTGCTCGCAAAAATTGGCTCGCCCCATGGCAGCGGACTCGGCAAAACGCGTTGGCAAGTTGAGCGCTCGATTGCCTGGCTTCACTCGTTTCGACGCCTGAAGATTCGCTATGAACGCTACGCTCATATCCACGAGGCTTTCCTCTCGTTAGCTTGCGCCTTGATTTGCTGGACGCGCCTCAAGCCTTGGTTTAACTAATGTCTCAACAGCTTCCAAGGCGTCTCAGACGCTCCGCGGCCCGTGAGACGTCCCAGGATCTCCCGCGTCTGCTCCCCCACCTTCGCCAGCGTCTGGCGCACACCCGGCCTGAGTCCGCCCATCAGCAAGGGCAGCAGCGCGACTTCGGTCGTGCCGCCGTCCCAACGAAGGTGAGACGGCGATAACGCGACAAGCTAAGCGCGCGATCATGGTGCGCTGCATCACGGGCTTGCACCAACACCATCCCTTCCGCACCGCGAAGGTCTGGTTCCTGCGGCGCTCACGCCCTCGTTTGTCCCCGTAGCTTCGGCTCCCGACGCCCCCAGACCGGGCTGGCACGCCTATTGCATTAAGTCGCCGCAAGGCCAACGGCGGTCTTGACGTATTTACGACTTATTAGCTGCTTTTGTGTGCGGCTAACGGGGCAACGGCGTCCCGAAGCGACTCTTGCGCTGACCGAGCAACCGGTCCGGGCGGAGTTGCTTCGGGACGCTTTTTTTTGTGCTGTCGGCGGAGCGCCTCGCGTGCTCCATCGACAGCCGCGAGAGAACCGCTTCAAACCATGAATCGAAGGACACCCTACAGTCACGACGAAGTCTCCGGGCAAGTGATCGGCGAGCTGATCAACGTATCCGGCCGGCAGCGGATGCTCTCGCAACGGATCGTGCTGCACGTGCTGCTCGCGTCGCGCGGCGACGGGGCCGCGCTCGCGGTCGCAAGAGACTGCCTCGCCACATTCGCCAAGGCGCATGCGGATCTCGTCGGCGGCAATGCGCACTTGCCGGGTGTGTTTTCCGACGCGCTCAAGGAACTCTATTTCGGCGCCGCGCGCGCGGACGACCATATCCGGCGGTTCATCGTGCACACCACGGAGGCGCTCGCGTGCCTCGAATCGAACGCCGCGTCCGCCGGCGAGCAGGTCGACGCGCTCGTCGCGCAGGCCACGCCGCTGCTCGAGCTGCTGCAGCAGCTCACGCTCGCGTATCAGAACGAGATGCGCGGCATCGAAGCGGCGGCGCTCAAGCGTCAGGCCGAGATCGCCGAGCAGCTGAGCAGCATCTCGATGCAGGCCAACATCGTCGCGCTCAACGCGCGCATCGCGGCTGCGCGCGCGGGCCAATACGGACGCGAGTTCGCGGTGATCACGACGGTCCTCGCCGACATCATCAAGGAGATGGATCAGCTGATCCATAGCGTGGTCGACACTCGCGGCACGCGCGAAGCGTCCGCCAAACGCCTCCCCGGCAGTCCCATCCCGCAGAGCCGGCACGCGAGTGCCGGCCGCGCTTTTCAATAGCCTTCGTCCCTGTGTGAGAGACCCATGAAACACCTGCTGACTTCGCTCAAGAGCGGTAACTGGCGCGCGCTGCTTGCCTGTTTCCTCTACTTCGATACCGGCTTCACCGTGTGGGTGATGCTCGGCCCGCTCGCGCCGTTCATCCACAAGGACATTGCGATGACGCCCGCCGAGCAGGGCTTTCTCGTCGCCGTGCCGGTGCTCGGCGCGGCCATCCTGCGCGTGACGCTCGGCAACCTCTACCAGGCTTACGACGGCCGCCGCGTCGCGCTGTTCGGCGTGCTGCTCTCGGCGATTCCGCCGGTCGTGCTGCTGCTCTCGCCGGTGGCGCCGTCGTATTCGCTGCTGCTCGTGCTCGGCGTGTTCCTCGGCGTCGGCGGCGCGAGCTTCGCGGTGGCGCTGCCGATGGCCGGCAGCAACTATCCGCCCAAGGTCCAGGGCCTCGTGCTCGGCCTCGCGGCAGCGGGCAACATCGGCGCGGTGCTCGACGGCTTCATGTTCCCTGGGCTCGCCGAGCATTTCGGCTGGGCCAAGGCGGCGGGCGCGGCGCTGCCGCTCCTCGCGCTCGCGGCGGTCGCCTTGTTCTTCTGGGCGAAGGATCTCGGCGTGAAGTCGGGCAGCGCGCCGGGTGCGTTCCGCAGCTTCATCGTGACGCTGGCGGGGCTCGTCGCGCTGGTGATCCTCGTCCATGAAGGCGTGTTCGGAGCCGGAAAAACCGGCGTGCTGCTGCTGCCGGTGCTGGGCGCGCTGCTCGCCATCGCCGTGCTGCCGCGCCATTACCGCGGCGTGCTCGTCGAGGGCGATACGTGGGTCGTGATGCTCGTCTACAGCATCACGTTCGGCGGGTTCGTCGGCATGTCCTCGTATGTGACCACGCTGCTGATTTCGCTCTACCAGTTGCCGAAGCTCGAAGCGGGCCTCTTCATGTCGCTGCTCGCGTTCATCGGCGCGCTGGTGCGCCCGATCGGCGGCCTCGTTGCCGACCGCATTTCCGGCGTGCGCGCGCTCGTGATCCTGCTGGCCGGCATCTCGCTGTGCGACTTCGCGTTCGCGGCATGGATGCCGCCGCTGCCGGCCGGCATCGCCTTGCTCGTGGTCATGTATCTGCTGTTCGGCCTCGGCAACGGCGCGACTTTCCAGCTCGTGCCGCAACGCTGGGTGGGCAAGACCGGCTTGATGTCCGGCATCATCGGCGCGGCCGGCGGCATCGGCGGCTTCTATCTGCCGGTGATCATGGGCATCGCCAAGGAAAGCACGGGCAGCTATCAGATGGGGTTTGCGACGTTCGGCGGCTTGTCGGCGCTGGCGTTCGCACTGGTGGCCGTGCATCGCGCGCGCTGGCTCGAATGGGCGCTGCCCAAGGAAGGCGTGGCGGTCGCGAGTGTGGTGCCGGCCTCCGCGTTGCGCGTGGAAAGCGATGCGTGAGTGACAAAGGGGCGAAGGCCCTGGCTTAACAAGGGAAGCAAAGAAAGGTAGCAACGCGCCGGATCAAAGCCGATCCGGCGTGACGGCAGCGAGCTTCACCGCATCGTCACAGGGTGCAGGACAACGGCGTCCCCGAATCCGGTCTTTCGACCGCGATTCGCGGGACGCTTTTTTTTGCACTGCGCGCGTGATGGTTGGATCAACCGATTGACGTTCGAGGATAAAGGCATGGAAGAGACACGATTCATGAAGGCTGGCGCCGGCGCACGAGATGGCGCGATCGGGCAGGGCGACGACAAGCGGGTGGTCGTGACGGTGACGGTTGGCGGCGATCACGATGGCAGGCGGCGGGATACGGCGGATATGCGTCCGGCGCGTTTGCGGGGGAGGAGGGGGCGTGCGCTGGCCAGAGATCTCAGGCGGTGATATTACGAAAAGTTGCTAAAGATTACGGCATTGCCGCCGACATACGCCATGTAGTTCATGCGGAACAGGTTGCGTGGACTATCGGAAACCCGTGCAAAAGCGCCCGCAAGGGCGACAGACGGCAACCGATAGACACCTGCGATGCAAGAGCAGAAATGTCGCTGCTGTAAATATTAAAAATAGCTTTCATGGCTCGGGGTTAACAATGCCAACAACAATTGCCATCGCCCGGTTCGCGATATTGAGAGTCGTCGCGACCGCCGCACCGTTCAGCGTCGAGGCCGGCAGGCCTGCGCTCGTTCCTCTTTCCGCGTCCGTTGCAGCGCATCCGGTCAGGTAGCGCAAGCAGGACCATTCCGCGAAAAAAGCATTAAGGCATGCGCGATCCCAAGGATCGAGGCGCATGCCTGGATCGCTGTCGTCCGGATTTTTAGTTTGAGTTTGACTCGTCGCTGGTTTGCGCAATGGCATTCGCGCGCTTAGGAGCTGCTGCTTAGGCGCTGCTTTGCCGTTGAGTCAAACAATTCACGCGTCTCGAGCGGCGCTTTGGCGTCTGGCGCGTAATAAGAATTCAAGAAGAAGCAATGAAGAAACCAAGTTGTGAGCCTGAGGCCGTCAGGCTCCGGGGTTGGCCGCATTTTGGGTCCCATTCCGCGCGCGCGGGGGCGCGGGATCTCAAGGGACTGGCGCACGCATGCGGCGCACTGCTCGTCGTCGCGCATGCATGCGTTGCGCACGCCCAAGCGTCGGGCACGGGCGCGTTCGACGAGCAGGAGCAGCGCCGCCGCGCGCAGCAGCAGGCGATCGAGCGCGAGCGGCAGCTTAATGCGCCGAACGTCGAGCTCGAGCCGAAGAAGCAGCCGCAAGCGGCCGACGACGGCAAGGCGCCCGTCGAGTCGCCGTGCTTCAAGGTCGATCAGCTGGCGCTGGAGGTTCCCACGGGGCTCAGCGATGCGGTGGAAGCCGCAGGCGCGCGCGCGTTGTCGCCGAACCCGCTGTTTCCGGGCGCGCTCGCGTTCGCCACGGACTACCTGCAGCGCTACCGCGGCCAGTGCGTGGGCCGCGAAGGGCTCAACCTGATCGTCCATCGTCTGGGCGCGCTGATTCTCGAGAAGGGCTACACGACGACGCGCGTCGTGATCGGGCCGCAAGACCTGTCGACGGGCAAGCTCACGCTCGAACTGATCCCCGGCGTGATCGGCGCGATCCGCTTTGCCGATCCGTCGACCTACGGCATCTGGCGCAACGCGTTCCCGACTCATGCCGGCAACCTGCTGAACCTGCGCGACCTCGAGCAAGGACTCGAGCAGATGAAGCGCGTGACGAACCAGGACGTCGACATGCAGATCGTGCCGGGGCAAACCACCGGCGAAAGCGACGTCGTCATCACCGTCAAGCGCACCAAGCCGTGGACGCTCTCATTCAGTCTCGACGACAGCGGCCTCAAGTCGACGGGCCAGCTGCAGGCCAGCGCGAACTTCGCCATTGTCAATCCGCTCGGCCTCTCGGACCTGTTCAACCTCAGCTATAGCCACGACGCGAACGGTCATCCGGACAAGTACGGCACGCGCGGCGACAGCGCGTTCTACTCGATCCCGTGGGGCAACTGGACCTTCACGGCGACGGCGAACCAGTACCACTACCACCAGCAGATCGCCGGCGCGTTCACCACGTTCATCTCGAGCGGCTTGTCGAAGACGTTCGACGTGAAGGCGGAGTACCTGTTCTACCGCAACCAGGTCCAGAAAAACTCGATCGAATTCCGCACCGGCAAGTACTTCGCCGAGGCGTTCGTCGACGGCTCGGAGATCGACGTCCAGCACCGCGACAACAGCTATGCCGAAGTCGGCTGGGTCCACAAGCACTATTTCGGCGCCGCGCAGCTGGACAGCACCATCGCCTATCGCTGGGGCGTGCCCTGGTTCGGCGCGCAAAGCGACCTGCCCGGCGCGCCGACCTACCGCTACGGCATCGAGACGCTCGACTCGACCTTGAGCGTGCCGTTCCAGATCGGCTCGCTGCCGCTGCGCTATACGGCGACGGTGCGCGCGCAGAACTCGCCGAACGTCCTTTACCCCACCGAGTACTTCTCGATCGGCAGCCGCTACACGGTGCGCGGCTTCGACGGCGACACGATGCTGGCCGCCGAGAAGGGCGTCTTCATGCGCAACGACCTCGAAGTGCCGATCCTGCAAACCGGCCAGACGCTGTACATCGGCATCGACGGCGGCGAGGTGTTCGGCCCGCAGGCGCAGAACCTCTTGGGCCGGCGCCTGGCCGGCGCGGTGGCGGGCCTGCGCGGCAGTCCCTTCAAGAACGTCTATTACGACGTGTTCATCGGCGGCCCGCTCTATCAGCCCGCCCAGTTTCCCAACCGGTGGCCGGTTGCGGGTTTCAGCGTGAGCTTCCAGATATGAACCGGTTCCTCTATCGCGTGATCTTCAACGCAGCCCGTGGACTATGGGTCGCCGTGCAGGAGACCGCCAGCAGCCTCGGCAAGGGGCGCTCGGCCGGCAGCCCGCGCGCGAGCGCCGCCAAGGCCGCCACGGCGGGCTTCATCGACATGCTGCACATGCGCGAGATCGTCTTCGCCGGCTTGTGCGTCTTCGGCATGCAGCCGGTGCTGGTGCACGCTCAAGTAGCAGCTTCGCCTTCGGCGTCGCCCGCCAACAAGCCGGCCGTCGGCGCGACGGCCAACGGCTTGCCGATCGTGCAGATCACGACGCCCAACGGGGCGGGCGTGTCGAACAACGTGTATTCGAATTTCAACGTCGGCAAGCAAGGCCTCATCCTCAACAACTCGCCGGGCTCGGTGCAGACGCAGCAGGCGGGCCTCGTGGCGGGCAATCCGTATCTGGCGTCGGGCAGCGCCCGCATCATCGTCAACCAGGTGGTGGGCGGCGGGACCAGCCAACTGCTCGGCTATACCGAAGTGGCCGGCCAGCAGGCGCAGGTGGTCATCGCGAATCCGGCCGGCATCTATTGCAACGGCTGCGGGTTCATCAACACGAGCCGCGGCGTGCTCACGACGGGCACGCCCGTGTTCGGCGGCAGCGGCAGTCTCGATGCGTTCCATGTGACCGGCGGCCAGATCCAGATCGACAGCGGCGGCTTGAACGCGAGCAATGTCGACCAGGTCGACCTGATCGCGCGCAGCGTGCAGGTCAACGGCAAGCTGTGGGCCGGCCGCGCGCTCAACGTCGTCACCGGCGCCAGCGACGTGCGCTATGACGACTTGAGCGCGCAGGCGCTCGCGCCGGACGGCAATTCGCCGGGCGTCGCCATCGACGTCGCGCAGCTCGGCGGGATGTACGCGGGCAAGATCACGCTGGTCGGCACCGAGGCGGGCGTCGGCGTCAACATGGCCGGCACGCTGCAGGCGCAGGCGGGCGACATCTCGCTGAGCAGCCAAGGCAAGGTGACGCTCACGGGCACGACGACCGCGAGCGGCAACGTGGGCATTTCGACGGCGAGCGACGTGTCGAACAGCGGCTCGCTATACGCCACACAGAACGCGACGGTGAGCGCGCAGGGGCAGGTCGCCAATAGCGGCACGCTTGCCGCGCTCGGCAACACGAGCGTGAGCGGCGCGGGTGTGAATGCGACGGGCGCGCTTGGCGCGGGCATCGATGCGAACGGCAACGTCACCGGCAGCGGCAGCCTCTCGGTGACAGGCGCGGGAGCGGTGAGCGCGACCGGCCAGCAGATGGCGGGCGGCGATCTCGCCCTGTCGGGCAGCAGCCTGAACATGGCGGGCGCGCAAACCTTGGCGAAGGGCGGTGTTTCCCTGACGGCGACGGGCGCGGGCGGCGACACGGGCAACATCGTGCATACGGGCGCAGCGCTGCAGGCGGGAGGAAGCCTGAGCGCGAACGCCGCAGGAACCGTCACGAACGACCAGGGGCAGGTGAGCGCCGCACAGCTGAGCGTGTCGGCCGCCGCCCTTTCGAATCGCGGCGGCACGCTGTCGCAAACGGGCACGCTCGCCACGACACTGTCGGCATCGGGCGCGTTCGACAATACCGGCGGCACGGTCACGACGAACGGGCAAACCGCCGCGATCCGATCGGCCAGTCTGGCCAACGTGAACGGGACGATCAATCATGCCGGCACGGGAGCGTTGAGCGTCCAGACCGGCGCGCTCGACGATAGCCACGGCAGCATCGCCACGAATGGCGCGGCGACCATTGCGGCTGCGAGCCTCGTGAACCGCTCCGGCTCGATCACGTCGGCGCAGGCGCTCAGCGTGACGTCGAGCGGCGACATCGACAACACCGCGGGCCGGGTCGAAGCGGCCGGTGCGGTGAACGTGTCGGGCGCGAACGTGCAGAACACGAGCGGGCGCATCGTGTCGCAGAACGCCGACGGCCTCACGCTCACGGCAAGCGGCCAGATCACGAACGCAGCGGGCACGACGGCGCAAGGCGCGATGGGCGGCGTCATCGGCGGCAACGGCAACGCGGCGATCCAGGCCGCGTCGCTGACCAATAGCGGGACGGTCACGGCCGCGCAGAATCTGGGCGTCACGACTTCCGGCGCGCTCGACGACAGCGGTGGCGCGATGACCAGCGCGACGCTGACGGCCAACGCCGCGTCGCTGAAGAACGTAAGCGGGGCGATCAGCGCCAACACCGTGTCGTTGTCGATTCCGCAACTCGACAACAGCAGCGGGACGATCACGGCGAATCAGCTCAACGTGATCGCCACGAATCTGACGAACCAGAACGGCAGCGTGACCCAGCTCGGCTCGGGTGCGATGGGCGTCAATGTCAGCGGCACGCTCGACAACTCGAATGGCGGCGTCATTCAGACCAAGAGCACGGACCTGACGCTCGCGCCGTCGACGCTGAACAACGACGGCGGGACGATCACCCATGCGGGCACGGGCACGCTGACGATCACGCCGGGCAGCGGTGCGGGTTCGCTCGCAAACGTCGGCGGCAAGATCGTGACCAACGGGCAAGCCAACCTGTCGGCCGGCAGCGTGGACGACACGGGCGGCACGATCACCGCGCAGACCGGCTTGAGCGCGACAGTCGGCGGCGCCCTGAACAACACGAACGGCCAGCTCGAATCGAACGCGAATCTGAGCGTCACCAGCGGCGCGGCGATCACGAACACCAACGGCACGATCGCCGCGTCGGACAACGGCACGCTACAGGCCGCGTCGCTGACGAACGGCGGCAGCATCACGGCCGGGCAGGCGTTGAATGCCACCGTCAGCGGCACGCTCGACAACGGCAGCGGGACGCTCAGCGCCCAGACGGTCACGGCCAATGCCGCGTCGTTCAAGAACGCGAGCGGCGTCGTGAGCGGCAACGCGGTGTCGATGTCGATTCCGCAGCTCGACAACAGCCATGGCCGGATCATCACCAATCAGCTCAGCATCACGTCGACGAACCTGACCAACAAGGGCGGCTCCATCACGCAGCTCGGGACCGGCACGATGGGGCTCGGCGTGACCGGCACGCTCGACAATTCCAGCGGCGGTGCGATCCAGACCAACAGCACGGACCTCGCGATCGCCCCGGCCGCGTTGAACAACAACGGCGGCGCCATCACGCACGCAGGCACCGGCACGCTGACGATCGATCCAGGTAACGGCGCGGGGTCGCTGACGAATGTCGGCGGGAAGATCGTGACGAACGGTCAGGCATCGGTGTCGGTTGGCAGTCTCGACAATACCGGGGGCACGCTGGCTTCGCAGGGCGTGATGTCCGTGACCGGCCAGGGAACGCTGAATAACACGAACGGCCAGCTGTCGTCGGGCACCGGCCTCACCGCGACAAGCGGCGGCGAGCTGATCAATGCCGGCGGCGTGATCGGCGCGGGCGGCGCCGTGACCGGCAGCACACTGAGCTTGACCGCCACGTCGATCGACAACGCTGGAGGCGCGATCACCAACGTCGGGACCGGCGCGACGACGATCAACGGCGGCAGCCAGATCACGAACAGCAATGCCGGCGGCGTGTCCGGCATGGGCTCGATCAGCGGCAACGGAAGCGTCACGCTGAACGCGGCGTCGATTTCCAACACGCAGGGCGGCCAAGTGAGCGGCGCGAACCTGCAGATCAACACGAGCGCTTTCGATAACTCCGGCGGGGAAATCGGCAATGCCGCGAACACCACGGGCGACGTCGGGATCGCGACGGGCACCCTGACCAATGGGAGCGGACGGATCAACGCATCGCGCAATCTGGCCGTCACCGCGAACACGCTATATAGCGGCGGTTCGTACAGCGCGGTGAACAATCTCACGCTGCACCTGCAGGGGAATTTCACCACCTCGACGAACTATAGCTTCACTGCGGGCAACAACCTCGCGTTCACGCTGCCGGGCACGTTCAGCAATAGCGGTACGTTCACGGCGGTCAACGGCCTGACCGTCAACGCCGGCGCTATCACGAACTCCGGCACGCTCGCGGCCGGGGGCCTCCTGACCACGCAGTCGAACACGCTGACGAATACCGGCACGATCGTGGGCGGCAGCGTGTCGCTCAATGCCACGCAGACCCTGTCCAATCTCGGCCCCAGCGCGCTGATCGGCGCGACGGACAGCGCCGGCACGCTCGAGCTGCTCGCGCCCGACATCGAGAACCGGGACGACACGACGGCGACCGACACCCAGGCGACGACCGCGATCTACGGGCTCGGCAGGGTCGTCCTGGCAGGTGGCAAGGACGCGAGCGGCAACTACACGAACGCGAACCTGATCCGGAACCAGTCCGCGCTGATCCAGTCGGGCGGCGACATGGAGATCCACGCCAGCCAGGTGACGAACACCCGGCGCGTGATGACCACCACCGGCTTCACGTCGTCGGTCGATCCGAACCTGCTGCAAAGCCTCGGCATCAGCCTGTCCGGCTGCACCGCCCTCCACATGGCCGCCTGCGCCGGCCAGAACGTGGGCTGGACCGTGCCCAACAATCCAGCCCTCGTCGGCCTCATTGGCGGTGTATACACCATTCCGGTAGGGGGCGGCGGCCAGTGGAACAGCGGGTATCAGTACACGACCTATACGGGCGTCGCGGTCGCCAACACGGTCGCCTCCACCAGTCCCGAGTCGCAGATTCTCGCCGGCGGCAACCTGAACGCGTCGTCGTCCGGCACGTTCCAGAACTACTGGAGCCAGGTGGCCGCCACGGGCAACCTCGCATCGCCCCAGACGCTCGACCAGAACAGCTGGGCAGGCCAGACGGCGCCCCAGGTCCAGGTCACGTACTCGGGGGAATATCACTACAACAACTATGACAATTCGATCCACAACTGGCAGCTGCCGTTCGGCAATGCCGGGTTCGTGACGGCCAATCCGGGCGGCTACTCGCAACCGGCGCCGGCGGATATTCGGACCTATGCGCTGCCGAGCTACGAGTCCACCTTCACGGCGGGCGGCACGATCAGCGGCACGGGTGTGACGATCAACAATACGGCCGGCAACGCAGGGGTGAAGCCGCTCGGACTGCTGCCGGGGCAGACGGTGTCGGGCACGAGCGCCGGTGCCGCGAGCGGGATCGTCAGTGCAGGCGGCACGCGTCCGACGGCGGTGGCCGTGCTCCGGGGCGGCCCTGTTGTTGGCAGCAGCGGCCTGGCGAACTTCAACAATCCGATCATCGCGGCCGCGACGGCGGTCAACGTGCTGAACAACCTCACGGTGCCGCAGGGCGGGCTCTTCCACGCGGATAGCGCCCCGAACGCGCCCTACCTGATCGAGACCAACCCGGCGTTCACGAACCAGAAGCAGTGGCTGTCGAGCGACTACTACTTCCAGCAGATGGGCATGAACCCCGGCCTGATCCGGATGCGGCTGGGCGACGGGTTCTACGAGCAGAAGCTCGTGCAGGATCAGATTCTGTCGCTGACCGGCAAGTCGGTGCTGACGAATTACGCGAGCACGCAGGATGAATTCCAGGCGCTGATGACGTTGGGCGCGCAACTCGCGAAGTCGCTCGCTCTGGCGCCGGGCGCGGGCCTGTCGGCGGAACAGGTCGCGCAGTTGACGAGCAACGTCGTGATCATGCAGACGCAGGTCGTCGACGGGCAGCCGGTGCTCGTGCCGGTCGTTTATCTGGCGAAAGCCAGCCAGGAAAACATGGGCAATGGCCCGGTCGTCGCCGCGACGGACCTCGATTTGCAGAACGCGCAGTCGGTGACGAACAGCGGCACGATCAAGGCGGCCAACAGCTTTGCGCTCAGTGCGCAGAGCATCGACAGTTCGTTCGGCACGCTGCAAAGCGGCGGCCAGATGTCGCTCGTGTCGGCGGGCAACGTGAACCTCACGTCGGCGACCGTGAACGCGGGCAGCCTGGCGCTGCAGGCGGGCGGGGACCTGACTTTGAGCACCGCGGTGAATACGCTCCACCAGGTCAACGGCGCCGGTGTGACGCGGGATACCTCGACGCTCGGGCCGCTGGCGAGCATCAACGTGACGGGCAACGCGGCGATCGTGACCGGGGGGAACTTCGAGCAGGACGCGGCGGCGCTGAACGTGGGCGGCGCGCTGGGCATGAGCATCGGCGGCAACTGGACGCTGGGGGTGGCGCAGACCGGCGAGACCAAGGTGATGGTGCTGCCGAGCGCGCTCTCCGACACGCACCTCGTGAGCGACACGGGCAGCAGCGTGAAGGTGGGCGGCGCGTCCACGATCGCGGTGGGCGGCGATCTGACGGCGAGCGGCGCGACGTTCAGTCTGGGAGGCGGCGGCACGATCGCGGCGGGCGGCAACGTGACGCTGCAAGCGGCGAGCGCGACCTCGACGGTGGATAGTCACAGTTCGGGCAGTGACCGCCGCGGCGCTTATGCGACGTCGCTGCACACGTCTGACGATGCGGTGACGGGGACGGCGCTCACGAGCGGCGATAGCCTGACCCTCGTGTCGGGCAAGGACCTGAACGTGATCGGGAGCGGCATCGATCTGACGAAGGGCACTGCGACGCTGGCGGCGGGCGGCGACGTGAACATCGGCGCGGCGACCGAGACGCACGTGTCCGATAGCTACAGTTCGGGTAGCCACGGGGGATTCCTGAGCAGCACGAGCAAGGCGAGCACGCGCGATACGACGACCACGCAGGCCGACGGCAGCACGATCTCGGCGGACGCGGTGACGATCACGAGCGGGCGGGACCTGAACGTCAAGGGCAGCACCGTCGTGGGGACGAACGACGTGTCGCTCAGTGCCGCGCACGACGTGACCATCACGACGACGCAGGACACGATGCAGTCGTCGGGCAGCTACGAGGAACATCACTCGGGCTTGATGGGGGGAGGGGGGCTGTCGGTATCGATCGGCAGCAAGAAGCTCGCGACGACGGATGAGGAATCGAGCGTCACGAACAACGCGAGCACGATCGGCTCGCTCAACGGCAACTTGTCCATCAGTGCCGGCAATACGCTGCACGTGACGGGCAGCGACCTGCTCGCGGC
>NZ_SWJE01000012.1 GCF_005144415.1 Trinickia terrae
AGCCGTATCACGATGCGGAGATCGAGCGGGTCAAGAAGCTGGTGTGGTGGGATGAGGTGCGCAACGCGGTGAAGGGGGAGTTTCCGGCGAGTCCGGATGTGTTTCATATTCATCCCGTCGCGATGGTGGGGAATTTCTCTTGCCCACACCGTTTGAATATCGACAAGTTCGTCGAGTTGTACAAGCAAAGACATTCTGGCGAGTTCGGCTGGTATGACGAAAAAACGAAAACGAAGATTTCTCTACCACCACTTCCCCAAAGATCAGAAGAAAATCTTCGAACGCTACTTCATTGGATCAATGACCTATACATAGCGATTAATCAAGATTTTTCGGCCAAGTATGTAGCCTATATGTTAGCCACGGCACGAGTTGAATCGTACGATTGGCATACTAAAGAATTCTTTGGACCAATCTCGGAGAAAATTAGCTATGAAGATGCAGAGTACGATTACGGATGCGGCGACGGGGCAAAGAATCCGGCTAGAGCGAAGAAACATGGCAACACCGAAATCGGCGATGGCTATAAATACAGAGGGCGAGGACTTGTTCAAATAACATGGAAGCAAAACTACACAGCGTTTAGCAGTATGGTCGGCGAGGATCTGGTTTCCAATCCCGATGAAGCCCTTTCATGGAAGAGTGCCGCACGAATTATGGTGGCCGGTATGACCAATGGAACATTCACCGGCTATAAACTCGCGGATTTCCTTGATGGCGCAAATTCGGACTACATCTCAGCAAGAAAAATCATTAACGGGGCGGATAAAAATTGGATCATTGCAGATTACGCAAATCATTTTTATAAGTTGATGGAGGAATGCACATGAAAATGCTCGCCGCTCATATTATTTGTGTTTTTTTTGTTTCACTTTCCGCACCAACAAGAGCAGCAGTGATTTGCGACTCGACGTCGAAAAACTGTAAGTTTTTCATCAATAACTCGGGCGCATTGATTGATGCCACTAGTGGCAAGACCATTGCTTTAGATGTTGGCAATACTGGAATGATGGCTGACGTTTCGGTATATCGCTATGGCGCGCAATATACGTTGATCCGCGAGAGCAACTCCAATGATCATGCCATCATTGCCGTTCCAATTTCCCAGAATGGGAATGATATCGGCTTCAAAATCGCTTACTATATTTCGATTGATATGATAGCCTCATCCGGCAAGCAGCAAGCCAAATGGAGCGGAAAAAAAGTAATCTCTGAATTTAGAAAAATTAACGGAGAAATCTGGACCACATCAGAAAAACTGCTAGATAACGTCGCAATCAAAATCACGCACGCCTCAGGGTTTCCTGAAACAACTATCTATATAGCAACTGACGAATTAGGCGATTCCGAGCATTGCTTTGCGCCGTTCAGAAAAGATGGAAACAACTTTCCGACAGAATTCATTTCTTGCCGAAAGGTTAATACCTTGCTGACAGATGGGGAAAACGTGTTTTCAGGCACCATAGGCAATATACCTGTTGAAATGGCGCTCAGCAACCGAGGTGACTCTCTGAGTGGAAAATATCGATATCTACGACAAAATAGCGGCTGGATCGATCTACGCGGAGTAATTTCGAAGAATGGCGAGGTAAGTATTGGTGAACTCGATAGATCAACAGAGGCTGTTACGGCTTCGTTTTCTGGTGTCGTTAGGGATGGAGCGCTCTCTGGACATTGGGTTTCCGCTGATGGCAGGAGGGCTTTGCCATTTGAATTGTATGTACAGGGTTTCGCGGATAATTAAGTAATGATCGATAAAACCATCCTCCAAACAAATTTTCACGCCGGACAAAGATCAGTGATTACGGATAAGGTTTACTTGTACGACGAACCCCTTCCCCCAAGTCAGCATGCGATATATTTAACAAAATTTGACCACGCGAAATTGATTGAGGCTTCCAATGATTTAAGATTTTTGCAAATAAAGTTTACGAATAAAATTCGCAATCCAATTAAAATATTGATTGATTTTCGTGATATAGATTTTTGCGCGAAATGAAAGGTCGAATCATTGCAATGGATGAGTGTTCGCTTCCCAAACATGACAACCCAATCGAATGCTGAACCACCATTGATCAATTTTGCCTTCCCATTTCGCGACGCGAAGGGCAAGCAGATTGTCGATCATGAAGATTTTCGTCGTGCAGGGTGTCACGATCGGCTTTGTCGGGGCGGCGACAGGCGTGGCGCTCGCTTGCCTCATCGCGTGGAGCATTCCGTCGCTGGCCGCTGCGTTACAAGTAAGCTGCCGCGTTCCGCCCATCACCTGAGTTAGAATAGCGCCCCTCTCAAAATCCGCATTCGCCGCACCCTCTCGCGGCGAATGCTCTGATAACACGCAATGGCGAAACTTCTGACCGACTCCGAATTCCAGCGCTTTTCCGAACTCCAGCAGAAGCAGGCGAGCTTCACGATCACGGCCGAAGAGGCCGACGAGCTGCGCGACATCGTCGCTCGCGCCCAGAAAAAGCGCGACGATCGCGCCGCCGCGATGCAAGCCATCGAAACCTACATCAGCCAGTTCGATATCTCGCCCGAAGAGCTGTTCTCCGCCGAGCAGATTGGCGAGGCCGCGCGCACCTTCGGCCTGATTCCGGCCGCGAAGAAAGAACGCGTGCTGCCGCCGTCGCTGACGTTCAACGGCAAGCCGTATCAATGGACCTCGCGCGCCCTGCCCGACGAAATCCGCGTACCGCTCTTCGACGCTTTCACGGCAGGCCAGTCCGTGAAGAGCTTCATCGCGACACCGAAGGACGCCACGCGCAACGCCGCGACGATCGCGCGTCTCGAGCGCGAAACGGGCGCAATCTATGCGGATGCGTGGCTGGAGGAGTTGGCGGTGTCGCGCGCGCAGGTCGATGATGCCGCGACGAAGCTCGCGGCCTGACGCGCACCGCACACGTCTCATTTCAGAACGACGGCTGGCGCCCTACTCTCGACAGGCGCGCAGCCGTCGTCAAGCCGAAGCCCCCGCCCCCAGCGCCAGGCGCAAACCCACCACGCCGGGATCCTCCGTCCGGGCGACGGCAAATCCCAGCGCCTTGGCGAGCGCGATCATCGGCGCGTTCTCGGCCAGCACTTCCCCGACGATCCATCGCGTGCCGCGCGAGCGCGCATACGCGATGATCCGCGTCATCAACAGCCGCCCCAGTCCCTTGCCTTTCTGATCGGAGCGCACGGCGACCGCGAATTCCGCGGTCTCGTTGTCGGGGTCCGCGATCGCGCGCACGACGCCGAGCGTCGTCACCGCGCCGTTCCCGTCTTCGGATGTCGCGATCAGCGCCATCTCGCGGTCGTAGTCGATCTGCGTCATGCGCGCGAGCTGCGAGTGATCGAAGCCGCGCACCGCGCCGAAGAAGCGCAGACGCAAATCGTCCGCCGTCATCGATTTGATGAACGCGTTGTGCGCGGCTTCGTCTTCAGGACGGATCGGGCGGATCGTCAGGCGCTCGCCGCGCCAATCGAGCGTCTCTTCGAGGCGGCGCGGATAGGGGACGATCGCAAGACGGCTGCGCGCCGCCGCGACCGTGATGCGCGGCGCGACGAGCACGGCGCGCGTACGCGTCACGCGCAGCGTGACTTGCAAACCGGCGAGCTCCTTCACGTCGCACACCGCTTGCGACAAAGCCGTCAGCGCGGCAAGCACCGGCTCGATCGAACACACCGCACGCGCGTATGGCGAACGCGAAACGACGTCGCGCGAGAGGATCGGGTTCAGCGGCGGCAGGCTATAGACGCAAACCGGTGCCGAGACGCCGTCGGCGGACGGCGCGGTAAAGCGGAACACCGGGCCGAAGTTCGCATCGTCGCGCAACTCGATGGCGAGATCGACGATCTTGGCGTCGTCGTCGGCGGCGGTAGCCGATGAGTCCGGGCAGCCGCTTGCGTTGCGGATATCGACGATGCCGCCTTCGGCAACACCGCCTTCGTAGGCATGCACGCTCGCCGCGTCGCGAGGGCTCCCGCGCAGGACCGTCAAGCCAAAGCATTCGAAGAAGCGCGCCGCGGCCTCGCCCGATAGCTCGGCCTGCCCCGCGGCCACCGCGCTCCTCGCCTGCGCCTGCGCCGCGTCGATCGCCTCGGGAACCTGCGCGGGCAGGCCTTCCGGCGTCTGCATCAGCAGCTCGCGCACGAGCCGGTAGTCGACGAGACGCGCAAACGCGCGCGCGAGCCGCTGCGGCGTCGTGTGCACGGGAATCCCCTGCGCGTGCAGCGCGTCGCGCGTGGCGTTGTCCACCCCGCCGAAAAAGCACGCCAGCAGCCCGCGATACGCGAACTTCTGATTCTCGATCAACACGCGTGCGACTTCGGCGACGGGAGCGCTGTGCGTCGGCGCGTGCACGACGAATGCGGTGCCGGTGTCGCGATGCGGCGCGAGCGCTTGCAGCGCGCGGCCGAAATGCTCGGGCAGCGCGTCGCCGCCGAGCAGCAGCGGGTTGCCGCCCAGCGGGTTGCCCAGCAACGCCCGGTCTTGGCGCGCGCCGCGCGCTGCGGACAAATGCGGCAACGCTTCGGCCACCGCGCGCGCCGCTCCGTCAGGCCACAGGGCGAGCGCGTCGCCGGCCGCGGCAAACGCGTCGGCGGCGAGCGTCGCCACGCCACGGTCGCTCGTGATCAACGTGGCCGACGAGCTCGCGGCCACGCGCCCCACGCCGAGCGTCTCGATCTCGTCGAGCAGATCGTCGAGCGAATGGACGCGCACCACCCCGGCCCGCTGGAACGCGGAACTATAGAGCGCGTCGTCGGCATCCGAGCGCCCCGAGCGCAGCGCAAGCACCGGCTTGTTGCGCGCAGCCGCGCGCGCCGCCGACATGAACTTGCGCGCCGCGCGCACCGTCTCCAACTCGAGCAGGATCGCGCGCGTGTTCGGGTCGCTGGCGAGATAGTCGAGCACGTCGCCAGCGTCGACGTCGGCCTCGTCGCCGAGCGCGATCGCATGCGAGAACCCGAGCCCGCGCGCATGCGCCCAGCCGAGGACGGCGTTCGTGAGCGCATTCGACTGCGAGACCCAGGCGACGCCGCCCTGCTTCACCGGAAACGGCGCCGCGCCGAACTGCGCGCTCAACGCAGGTGTGATGACGCCGACGCTGCCCGGCCCGACGATGCGCAGCAAATACGGCCGCGCCGCCGTCAGCGCCTGCGCGAGCGCGTCGCGTTCGTCGCCGCGCCTGACCTCGCCGATGATGATCGCCGCGCGCGTGCCGAGCTTGCCGAGCTTGTGGACGATGGCCGGCCACGTGGCGGGCGGCGAGCAGATCAGCGCGACGCTCGGCGCCTCGGGCAAATCGCGGACGTCGCCGAAGGCGGCCTGTCCGTTCAGCTCGGCGTATTTCGGATTGACGGGCCACACCGGACCGGCGAAGCCGCCGCCGAGGACACGCGCCCAGACCATCGCGCCGATACTGCGCGGCCGCAGCGAAGCGCCGACCACGGCGACCGATTTGGGCCGAAACAACGCGTCGAGATTGCGAACGGTCATGGATGCTCCGTGAGAATGACTTGGCGCCGCGCGAGGCGGAATCGCGGCAGGGGCACGAATCATCGCTAGCATAGGCGATCGAGCCGCCTCGCGCGACGCGCGTTTATCCGCCGCGCGGCTGCCCTTCGCGGCGGACGCAGCCCGGCCTCGCGGCGAAACTTCGGCATAATCGCAGAACTCGACAAACCGGGGACAGACGCCCCCCATGCGCTCGATGCGCTCGATGCGCTCGATGCGCAAACACAAGTACGACAGAAGGACATAGACATGCGGCGCTTGCCATCGCTGATCGCGTTGCGCTTTTTCGAAGAGACGGCCCGGCACCTGAGTTTCAATCGCGCGGCGGCCGCGCTGTGCGTCACGCAAGGCGCCGTGAGCCGCCAGATCAAGATTCTCGAAGACTCGCTCGGCGCCAAGCTGTTCGAGCGCGACCACAAGGGCATCCGGCTCACGCCCGCAGGCGAACAGCTGCTGCCGTGCGTCGCCGCCGCCTTCGACACGATCGAGCGCGGCACGCGGCAGCTCGCGTCGATGACCGGACGCAAGCGTCTCGTGCTGTCCGTTCCGCCGACCTTCGCGACGCAGTGGTTCTCACCGCGCCTTGGGTCGCTCGCGGTCGAATTGCCGGATGTCGAGCTGTCGGTGCGCACTGTACCGAGCGATGACTGCCACTGCAGCGTCCGCTTCGGCCGCGAGGCGCGGCCCGGCGCGCAATCGGAGCTGCTGATGATCGAGCGGCATACGCTCATCGGCGCATCCAGGCTCGCCGGCGAGCCGCTCGAGACCTTGCTCGAACGCATGCCGGCGCTGCATGTGCTGCACAACGACCGGCGGCTCGAGCTCTGGCCGAACTGGCTCGCGAAGGCGCAACTGCCCGCGCGCTACGCGGAGAACGGCATCGAGTTCTCGAATCTGGAGCAGGCAATTCACGCGGCGCGCAAAGGCGTCGGGCTCGCGGTTGTGGATCTCAACATGATCGCCGAGGAGCTGGCAGACGGATCGCTCGTGCGCATCTCCGATGTCGAGGTCACGGGGCCGTTCGGTTATTGGCTCGATATCGGCACGCATCATGCAACGCTCGAGCACGTACAGGCGTTTGCGAGCTGGATGCGCGAAGAGGTCCTGAAAATGTCCGACGCAGGCGGAAGCGCGACGACGCCCTAAAAAAAATTCGCGCGGGCATGCCCGCGCGAACCGGTACTGACGTGGAGGAACGCGGCGCGAAACGCCGCGCCGCGGCCTGCGAACTATCGCGCCATCATGTTCATGGCAACGTTGTGCATCACCCACACCGTGCCGACGATCAGGAACAGCACGCACAGCACCGTATAGCCGAACGCCAGCGAATCCCAGCGCTGTTGCGACGACTTCACGCCCATGTGCAGGAAGCACACGAGATGCACGAGGATCTGCACAAAGGCCAGCACGGCGAGCACGATCATCGACGGACCCGGCGCCCATACGCCGCCGATCACGAGCCCGAACGCGGCGACGGTCAGGATCACCGACAGCACGAACCCGATGACGTAGCCGCGCTTGCTGCCGTGTCCGGCTTCCGCTTGAATGGTATGCGCTTGAGACATTTAGACCACGCTCCCAAGATAGACAAAGGTAAACACGCAGATCCACACGATATCGAGGAAGTGCCAGAACAAGCTCAGGCACGTGAGCCGCGTGAGATCGCGCTGGGACAGGCTCGGCTTGCGCATGATCTGCACCACGAGCGTCGCCATCCAGATCAAACCGATCAGGACGTGCAGGCCGTGCGTGCCGACCAGCGTGAAGAACGCCGAGAAGAACGCACTGCGCTGCGGCCCCGCGCCCTCGTGGATCAAATGCGCGAACTCCTGCATTTCGAGCACGAGGAACGCGACGCCCAGTACGAACGTCACGCCGAGCCACTTGAGCACCGTGCCCGTCTGCTTCTTGTAGGCGCCGATCATCGCGAAGCCGTACGTGATGCTGCTCAAAAGCAGCAGCGCGGTTTCCAGCGCGACGCCGGGAATATCGAACAGGTCCTTGGCCGTCGGCCCGCCCGCGAACTGGTGGCCCAGCACCGCGAACGTCGCGAACAACGACGCGAACAGAAAACAGTCGGTCATCAGATACAGCCAGAACCCGAAAACCGAATGCGACTCGTGCTCGTGGTCGTGGCCCGATTCGCCGTGTGCGGCGACAAGGGTTTGCGTCGACATCAGATGACCTCCTCTTCTTCAAGCGCTTCGCGGCGCTCTTTTTCCTTCGTCTTGCCCGGACGCTTGCCTTCGATGGCCGCCCAGCGCTTGTCCTCGATCGCCTTGACCTGCGCGGCTGGAATGTAATAGCCGTCGTGCTCGCCGAAGCTGCGGCCGATCACGATCGCCGCGATGGCGAAGAGCCCCACGGCCGCCAGCCACCAGATGTGCCACACCAGCGCAAAGCCGAGCACCAGCGCGGACATGCCGATGAAGAAACCGGCGCTCGTGTTCGAAGGCATGTGGATGTCCTTGTAGACGGCGTCCTTGCCGAGACCGCGGCCGGTTTCCTTCATGTGCGCGAAGGCGTCGATGTCGTGCACGACGGGAATCACCGCGAAGTTGTAGGCCGGCGGTGGCGACGAGGTCGCCCACTCGAGCGTGCGGCCGCCCCACGGGTCGCCCGTCACGTCGCGGTATTCCGGCTTGTTGCGGTTGAGCACGGCCACCACGATGCTCGCGACCTGGCACACCACGCCGCACGCGATCAGCACGACGCCGCCCGCCGCGACGATCAGCCAAGGATGCCACGCCGGGTTGTCGTAGTGGTTCAGGCGGCGCGTCATGCCCATGAAGCCGAGCACGTAGAGCGGCGTGAACGCCACGACGAAGCCCCACAGCCAGAACCAGAATCCGGCCTTGCCGAGCTTCTCGTTCAGCTTGAAGCCGAACACCTTCGGGAACCAGTAGTGGACGCCGGCGAGATAGCCGAACACCACGCCGCCGATGATCGTGTTATGGAAGTGCGCGATCAGGAACACGCTGTTGTGCAGCACGAAGTCGGCGCCCGGAATCGCGAGCATCACGCCCGTCGCGCCGCCGATCGTGAACGTGATCATGAAGCCGATCGTCCACAGCACCGGCGCCTTGAAATCGATGCGGCCGCGGTACATCGTGAACAGCCAGTTGAAGATCTTCACGCCGGTCGGGATCGCGATGATCATCGTCGCGATCCCGAAGAACGCGTTGACGTTCGCTCCCGAGCCCATCGTGAAGAAGTGATGGAGCCACACGAGGAACGACAGCACCACGATGGTCGCGCTTGCGTACACCATCGTCTTGTAGCCGAACAGCGGCTTCTTCGCGTACGTCGCGATCACTTCCGAGTAGATGCCGAACGCCGGCAGAACCAGGATGTAGACCTCGGGGTGTCCCCAGGCCCAGATCAGGTTCAGGTACAGCATCATGTTGCCGCCGAGCTCGTTCGTGAAGAAGTGCATGCCCAGGTAGCGGTCGAGGCCGAGCAACGCGAGCGCTACCGTCAGGATCGGGAACGTCGCCATGATCAGGATGTTCGAGCACAGCGCGGTCCACGTGAACACCGGCATTCTCATCAGCTTCATGCCGGGCGCGCGCATCTTGATGATGGTCACGAAGAAGTTGATTCCGCTGATCAGCGTGCCGACGCCGGAGAGCTGCAGGCTCCATATGTAGTAGTCGACCCCCACCCCTGGACTGAACTGCAGCTCCGACAACGGCGGATAAGCGAGCCAGCCCGTCTGCGCGAACTCGCCGATCACGAGCGACACGTTGATCAGGACCGCAGCGATCGCCGTCATCCAGAACGAGAGCGAGTTCAGGAACGGGAAGGCCACGTCGCGCGCGCCGATCTGCAGCGGCACGATCAGGTTGAACAGGCCCACCATCAGCGCCATCGCCATGAAGAAGATCATGATGACGCCGTGCGCGGTGAAGATCTGGTCGTAGTGGTGCGGGGGCAGATAGCCGGGGCTGTCGAAGGCGATGGCCTGCTGCGCGCGCATCATCACGGCGTCGGAAAAGCCGCGCAGCAGCATCAGCCCCGCGACGACGAGATACATCACGCCGATCCGCTTGTGGTCGACGCTCGTCAGCCACTCGGTCCACAGGTATTTCCACTTGCCGAACCAAGTGATCGCGCCGCCTGCGCACAGCACGATGATCCCCATGAAGACCGCCGCGCCCACGATGATGGGCTCGTGGTACGGGATCGCATCAAGTGTCAGTTTTCCGAACATGCGCTTACCCCTGGATGCGGCAAACATTCCCCGTCATATCGAGGTAATGGCCGTTGTTGTACTTCGCCATAATCTTGTGGAAGAGCTCCGGATCGGTCGACGAGAAGTACCGCACCGGGTTCTTCTCGCTCGGCTTCGCCACCGCGTAGTAGGTGTCCATGTCGAGCCGCTCGGACGACGCCTTCACCTTCTGCACCCACGACTTGAACTCCTCGGGCGAGGTGGCGAGCGCGCGGAATTTCATGTCGGAAAAGCCGGGGCCGCTGTAGTTCGCCGAGATGCCCGCGTAGTCGCCCGGGTGATCGGCGATCAGGTGCAGCTTCGTCTGCATGCCCGCCATCGCGTAGATCTGGCCGCCGAGCTGCGGGATGAAGAACGAGTTCATCACCGCATCCGACGTGATGCGGAAGTTGACCGGCGTGCCAGCCGGGAACGCGACCTGGTTGACAGACGCGATGCCGTACTCCGGATAGATGAAGAGCCACTTCCAGTCGAGCGCCACGACTTGCACGTCGATCGGCTTGACGTCCGATTCGATTGGCCGGTACGGATCGAGCTCGTGGGTGGTCTTCCACGTGAGAATCGCAAGGAACAGGATGATCAGCGACGGGATGGTCCAGACGACGACTTCGATCGCCGTGGAATGCGACCATTTCGGCGCATAGGTCGCTTTCGTATTCGACGCACGGTAGCGCCAGGCGAATACCAGCGTCAGTACGATGACCGGTACGACGACGATCAGCATGGCGTAGGTTGCCGTTGCGATCAGCGATTTTTCGGCGTGGCCGATGCTGCCTTTGGGGTCCAGCACTTCGAGATTGCTGCAGCCGGACAGACACAAGATCAGTCCGATTCCGAAGGGAGTAAGCCACCTTCTGATGGTTTTTCTGTCCATTACCTTTGCCCGTTTTTCATTGATCCACCCTCTCTCTTTCTTTCTGCCATTCCGGCACGCGCGAGACGGCAAGTCTGGAATGTGCCGGCGCAGATTCTACGGAGAGCTGCAGAAACACATCGTGATCTTTCTCAAACAAAGCGCATAACGGCGCTTAAGTTCTTTGAGTTCCCGGAGGGAGGAATGGTCGAAGGCGATTGCGCCCGGTGAGGAGCGTGTCAGGCTCGTTCGCGGCCGGGCCGCGTCGCCGGCGCGAATTGATTATCGACAGGTGATTGCCCGGAATCGCTTGGCCGGCGGTCGTCCAAGGCAAAAATCGAGACGAAGCCCCGCAACTTGGCGAGCACATCGCCGGCGCGGCGCGTTGTGACGATTTGCCGCATGGACGAAGTCGCGGCGGGGCTCCTGGATGCGCCGAAGCAAGGGTAGGACCGCCAACAAATCGAGAACAGCGCCGCGGCAATGCGCCGCGGACTTACGCCAACTCACACCTTGAAAATGGCAACCTGATCCGCCGGCCGGTTCACTTGTTCGTTGAGCGACGTTGCCGTCGCCGGCCGGGCCGAGGAAATCGTCGCTGGCGCCCTGGTACATGACCGGCGCCGTATCGAACTCAAGAGTCGGCAGGGTATTGAATTTATGCCATCACCGACGGTGTCCTTACGATTGGCCCCATCAAATCCTCGCTCCCACGAAGGCTTGCTTTCAAAGCCTTGCTGCTTGATTGGCTCCGGTGGCGGATATGCCATATTCCCGTCGCGTTCCGGCCAATAAATAGCCTGTTTCTCCGGATAACTCGGGATGCTTGCCGAGGGGGCCATAAAATACGCGCCCCCCTCTTTCAGCCCGACATCGACGTCAGCCGGCACAACGGCTCACGCTCAATCATCCGATAAAAGGCCGCCGCGCACCGCGCCGACAAGAAGGTCGGGAAATCCCTACCAGGCCTAGCGATAAAGAAAACGCCCCGGGCAGCCGTAGTCCAGATTTGGCACACCGCCTACTCGATTGCCTCGCTCAACACCGCCAAGCCCGACTGGAAAATCCCCGGGGGCGAGCCTTCTTCGGCAACATGAAACATGACCGCAATCCTCTTACGAATAGGCGAAAAGGAAACTCCATGAACTGGTTCGCGAATTTGAAGATCGCCACACGACTCATGGCCCTGTTGCTGGTGGCCCTGGTTGCGTTATGCGGCATCACGGGCTTCGGTTTGTACCAAGCCAGCCGAGTATACGAATCCGCGAGCTATGCGGCGGTGAACACGGTGCCGAGCCTCGTCGTGCTCGACAACGCGCAGTCGGCCTTCGACACGATGCAACGCCTGACGACCGAGCACATCCTCTCCAACGATCCCGAACGCCTCAAAGATCTGGAAGAGAAGATCGGTCAGCAACGACGCGAGATCGACGCCCAGTTCAAGAATTACGAGCCGCTCATCTCCGACGACAAGGACAAGGGCATGCTCGCGACGGACCGCTCGCTGATGGCTCAGTTCGACTCGGTCCGCGACAACGTGCTCGCGCGCTCGCGCGACGACAAAAAAGAGCAAGCCGCCGCTCTGATGCGCACCAGCCTCTTCGAACTCGTGAAGCAAATGGATGCGGCGCTGGCAGCCCATCGCGCCTACAACCTGGAACTCGGTCAGGGCGGCACGAATGACGCGAAGCACATTTTCAACAATGCGAAGCTGCTCGAGTCGGCGAGCTCGGCGGCGGTGCTGATCGTTGTGCTGGTGCTTGGCGCGCTGATTTCCCGATCGATCACGCGTCCGCTCGGCGAAGCCGTGAAACTTGCCGATGCCGTCGCGCAGGGCGATCTGACCCGGCGCGCCGACGCGACGTCCAAAGACGAGATCGGGCAGTTGCTCGGGGCGCTGACGAACATGACCGACGGACTGAAACGCGTGGTCGACCGCGTCCGCGCCGGCAGCGAGTTGATCGCCATTGCAACGGCCCAAAGCGCGGCGGGCAACATAGATCTGTCCTCCCGCACCGAGGAGCAGGCGGCCGCCCTCGAGGAAACCGCCGCCAGCATGACGCAGCTGACCGAGACGGTGAAGCAGAGCGCCGACAACGCGCGCCAGGCCAACGCCCTGGCAACGAACGCCACCGGCATGGCCGACGCCGGCAACGACACCGTGCAGGCCATGGTGCAGACCATCGGCAAGATCAGCGGCAGTTCCAGCAAGATCTCGGAGATCACCGGCGTCATCGAAGGCATCGCATTCCAGACCAACATCCTCGCGCTGAACGCCGCGGTGGAAGCCGCCCGTGCGGGAGAGCAGGGGCGCGGCTTTGCCGTCGTGGCAAGCGAAGTCCGCAGCCTGGCCCAGCGCTCCGCTGCCGCGGCGAAAGAAATCAAGGACCTGATCGCCTCGTCGGTCGCCCTGATTCACGACGGCGCGACACAGGCAGCGGACGTCGGCGCGACGATGGGGGACGTGAAGCAGGCCATCAAGCAGGTCTCGGATATCGTCGCCGAGATTGCCGCGGCCTCGGAGGAGCAAAGCCGCGGCATCGAGCAGGTCCACCGGGCAGTCAGCCAGATGGACGAGGTCACGCAGCAGAATGCCGCGCTCGTGGAGCAGGCTGCCGCGGCGGCGCAGTCGCTCGAAGAACAGGCGAACGACCTGAAAGTCACCGTAGCGGTGTTCAGGCTCGACGATAGGGAGTCATCGGTCTCGCGAACGGTCATGCTTCAGAGCGGGCCGCGCCTTGCCGCGCCGCTTCACGCATGACCGGGGCCGGTCACATGCTCTTGCGGAACGGCGCCCCCGAATGCTCGCGCAGCTCGTTGAACACGATCTTCGGCCAAGCCTTCTGCGCGACCTCGATCTCCGAGATGTGCGACGCGAGATACGTCGGCGCATTCGACGCATCGAGCGCGATCCGCACCGCGTAGGCGTCCATGAAGCGACGCAGTTCGCCCGCATCGTCGCAGGTCACCCAGCGCGACATCCGGTAGCGCGCCGGCATGATCCGCACGTCGACCTTGTACTCGGCGGACAGCCGGTGCGACACCACCTCGAACTGCAACTGCCCGACCGCGCCGAGAATCGTCAAGCCGCCGTGCGCCGGGCGGAACACCTGGATCGCGCCCTCCTCGCCCAACTGCTTCAACGCCTCGCCGAGCTGCTTTGCGCGCATCGGGTCGACCACCTCGATGGTCTGGAAGATTTCCGGCGCGAAGAACGGCAGGCCGACGAACTGCAGCGCCTCGCCTTCGGTCAGCGTGTCGCCGAGGCTCAGCGTGCCGTGGTTGGGGATGCCGATGATGTCGCCGGGATAGGCCTCGCTCACCGTCTCGCGCCGCTGCGAGAGGAACGTCACCACGTTGTTCGCGCGGAAGGTCTTGCCCGAGCGCGACACCTTGAGCGCCATGCCGCGCTCGAAGCGGCCCGAACAGACGCGGATGAACGCGACGCGGTCGCGGTGCGCGAGATCCATGTTCGCCTGCACCTTGAAGACGACGCCCGTAAACTTCGGCTCGTCTGGCTGCACCGGGCGCTGAACCGCCATGCGCATCGACGGCGGCGGCGCGAGGTCGACGAGCGCGTCGAGAATCTCCTTCACGCCGAAGTTGTTGATCGCCGAGCCGAACAGCACGGGCGACTGGTCGCCGGCCAGGAAGGCTTCGCGGTCGAACGTGGGCGTCGCGCCCGAGATCAGCTCGACCTCCTCCATCGCCTTCGTCCACGGAAAGCCGAAGCGCTGCTCGCCTTCTTCGTGGCCGATGCCTTGCAGCGTTTCGACATCGCCGCCCGCGGTGTCTTGCCCGGCGCGAAATACGCGCACTTGGTCGCGCTGGACGTCGTAGACGCCGCGAAACTCCTTGCCCATGCCGATCGGCCAGGTGAACGGCACGGCCGAAACGCCCAGGTGCTGCTCGATTTCGTCGAGCAGGTCGAGCGGCTCGCGCACCTCGCGGTCGAGCTTGTTGATGAACGTGACGATCGGCGTGCGGCGGCTGCGGCAGACTTCGAGCAGCTTGAGCGTCTGCGCTTCGACGCCGTTCGCGCCATCGATCACCATCACGGCTGCATCGACGGCCGTCAGCACGCGGTAGGTGTCTTCGGAGAAGTCCTCGTGGCCCGGGGTGTCGAGCAGGTTGATGACGGCGTCGCCGTATTCGAACTGCATCACCGAACTCGCGACCGAAATGCCGCGCTGCTTTTCGATCTCCATCCAGTCGGAGGTCGCGTAGCGGCCGCTCTTGCGACCCTTCACGGTGCCCGCGATCTGGATCGCGCCCGAGAACAGCAGCAGCTTTTCGGTGAGCGTCGTTTTACCGGCGTCCGGGTGGGAGATGACCGCGAACGTGCGGCGGCGTTTGAGTTCAGATACGGACATGTTGGTCGGCGATTCGGGGATTTTCGGGCAACCCGTGATGATACACGGAGCTGATCCTGCCCTCTTTCTACCCTTTCCGCCGCATCACGCCGCCGCAATCGCCTCCGCGTACACCTCGGCAACCCGCCGCGCGATCACCGCGTTATCGAAGTTATCGCGCGCATAGGCATGGCAGGCCTCTGCATCAGGCAACGCGATCTCGCCGTCGAGCACCGCCCCGACTCCTTCCGCAATCGCCTCCGCCCCGGTCGAGCGCAGCACGAGGTCTTTCGACAACCCCGCCACCGCCTCCGGCAGCCCACCCACGGGCGTCACCAGCACCGGCGTCCCCGCCGCCAGCGATTCCACCGTAATCAAGCCGAACCCTTCGAGCGCGACCGTCGGCACGACGCTGATCGTCGCCGCGCGATACAACGCCGCCAGATGCTCGTCGGGGACGAAGCCGAGCAGCTTCACGTTGTCTTCGAGACCGCTCGCGTCGATGCGCGCCTGCAATTCGTCCTGCAAGCGCCCCTTCCCGGCAATCAAGAGCAGCACATCCGGATGCCGCGCTTTCACTGTCTTGATCGCGTCGATCAGATCCTCGAGCCCCATGCGCTTCACGAGCCGCCGCACCGCCAGCACGATCGGCCGGTCCTGCGGCAATTGCAGGCGTCGGCGCGCTTCACGTTTCGTGATGTCCAAGTCGAATTGCGCGACGTTCACGCAGCCGGGCACCACGCGAATGCGCTCCGGCGCGATGCCATACCGCGAGCTGAGAATCTGCCCGAACGCCTCCGACAACACGATGAGCCGCGACGAGCGCGCATACACCGTGCGCTCCAGCATGTGCTTCGCGCGCTGCCCGAGCGAATCGGCGCCTTCGACATGGCTCTCGTCGGCCCACGGCCCCTGGAAGTGCGACACCTGCGGAATGCCGCGCAGCACATCGAGGCCCGGAAACGTATAGAGCGCGAAATGCGA
The DNA here is from genome assembly GCF_005144415.1 of Trinickia terrae. Taxonomy (GTDB): domain Bacteria; phylum Pseudomonadota; class Gammaproteobacteria; order Burkholderiales; family Burkholderiaceae; genus Trinickia_A; species Trinickia_A terrae. The sequence goes on from NZ_SWJE01000012.1 coordinate 15,921, forward strand.
CGAGATCACGTCGGGCCGCTCTTCGCGCACCACGTTCGCAAGCATCTTGCGCGCCGCCATCAGGCGCAGCGGCAGCGAGCGCGCGGCCGGGCCGAAGCCCCGGATCGCGCCGCCGGTGTCGGCGGCGACGCGCGGCGAGCCCGCCACCATCCCGCGCACGGCGACGCCCGCCCCCGGCAGCGCGCCGACGAGCGAGTAGTACATGCGATCCAAGCCGCCCGCGCGCTCGGGGAACCAGTGCATGCCGATCTGCAGCGATTTGATCGAGCGCATCGGCCTGCCGCCACCGGAACCGTTCGACGACGACGCGCGATAGAAAGGGGAAAAAAGGGCTTGCGCCGCGGCAACTTCGCTCATGATTGTTTCGCTCCTTGGTTAAGCGCGAACTGCGCCGCTGCGCGATTCGAGTTCGGTGCGGGCGGCGCGCAGCTCGCCCTTCGCATCGGCCATCTGCCGGTACAGCGCGATGTACTGCATCGCCATGCGCGACCAGCCGAAGTCGCGCGCGAGGCGGCTCGCGGCAGCGCCCATCGCGCAGCGCGAGCGGTCGTCGTTCGCGAGGCTCGCGACAGCATTGGCGAGCGCGTTGGCATCATCGGGATCGTCGAGCACGATGCCGCACTCGGGCGTGATGATTTCCGCGCCGCCCGCCGTGCGCGCGGTAACGACCGGCAAGCCCGCCGCCATCGCTTCGAGCAGCGACAGGCTCATCGCTTCATAGCGCGACGGAAACACGAACGCATCGACCGAATGCATGAGCGCAGGCATCTCCTTCACGAGCCCCAGAAAATGCACGCGCGATTCGATCTTCAGGGCGCGCGCTTGCTCGGGATACGGACTGCCCGGCAGATACCCGGCCACGGCGATATGAATGTGGTTCGGCAAGCGCGTAAGCGCCTGCAGCACGGTGCCGAGGTTCTTGCGCGGCGTGCGCAGGTCGCCGACGAACAGCAGCAGGAACGCGTCCTGCGGCAAGCCGAACGCGCGCCGGTCGCCCATGGCGGATGCGAACGTCTCGGTATCGACGCCGTTGTAGATCACGCCAACCTTCTGCGCGGGCACACCCGTATTGCGGATCTCCGCGGCGACCTTCTGCGAGACGGCGGTCACCATCCGCGAGCGCTGGTAGGCCCAGCGCTCCAGCCGCGAGTTGATGAACGTGTAGACGAACTGATACGCGGACCACAGCCCCTTCGAAAATCCGAACGGGTAGTACGGGCTCGCGAACCAGCCGCCGTGCACGAAGTGGGCGGTGTTCACGTCGGCATGCGCCCACGAGATGAAGCCGTTCACGTGCAGCACGTCGTATTCGTCGCGATGCTTCTTCAGCCACAGCGCGCTCTTCACCGCGAACACCTGCTGTCGCAAGAGGTTCGACGGCCAGCCCCGGCCGATGCGGATCGGCACCCAGCGCACACGCGGATTCGCGAGCAATTCCGGCGCGACGTGCGAAGCGACCAGCGTCACCGAGATGTTTTCTTCCAATGCGGCGCGTGCGATTTCGTAGTTGACGCGGCCTTGTCCGTCGTTATGACGTACCACGTGCGTAACAATGGCGACTCTCAATTTGACGGACTCCCCCGTAGTAGGCGCGCGCGCTGGATCTTCTGCCAGTGCGCGGCGGACAGCAGCAAAAAGACGCTCATGAACAGCAGCAGGCCCCCGGTGCCGATAAGCGAATTGGTAAAGACGAGCATCGAGAACACAGCGAGCGCCAGACTCAAACAAGCCGCGGCGAATTTGTCGTCGCGCAGCGCGAACGACGCTCGCACCGCGCGCGCGAGCAGCCAGACGATTCCAGAGAGATAGAGCAGCGTTCCCGGCCAGCCGAGCACGAACGGGACGTTCATCACGCCGCTGTCGAAGTTGCCGTACTTGCCGAGTTCGCCGCCATCGTTCGAGAGCTTCGTGGACGTGCCCGTCGCGCCCATGCCTTCGCCGGAGACGTCGGTGAAGGCGGTCTGCGCGAAGGTCGCGTAGAACTGATTGCGCGCTTCGTAGCTCTGGTCGTCGTGCAGGTTGGTCACGGTCTGCAAGCGCTGCGAGAGGCGATCCGCGACCGGCCCGACTGCGAGCAGCGGCACGCACAATCCGCCGAGCACGATGGCGCTCATGATGATCCGCACCCGCACGCGGTTGCTCGACTTCGCGAGCTGGATCAAGACGGCGATGACCCAGCCGCCCCAGGTCGAGCGCACGAGGCTCAGGGCAAACGCGATGAAACCGGCCCCGCCCGCGAGCCAGCGGATGCGCTGCGCCGCCGCGAGCATGAAGACGAGCGAGCCCATCATCGCGAACGCGAACGGTCCCGACGAGTTCATCGTGCTGAACACGCGCACGCCGAACGGCACGGGGTCGCCTTGCGAGTTCATCTGCGAGCCGAGCATCCAGAGCGCGTCCCACGGCGGCATCACGAAGAACTGCACCATCCCGTAGACGCCCATGATCAGCATCCCCCAGACGAACGCCGAGAGGATCGCGTCGCGGTACTGCGGGTAGTTGCGAGAATCGGCCATGATGTGAAAGCCGATCAGGATCGGATAGACCCAGTTCGCGAGATCGTAGACGGCCGCGAGCACGCCGCTCGAGACGACACCGACGAGAAACGCGTACATGAGCCCGATCAGGATCAGCAGCACCGGCAGGCCGCGGCGCTGCGCGAGAACGCGGTAGTGGCGCAGCAGCGTGAGGCCGGAGAGCATCGTCACGGCGAGCGGCGCGATCTGGATCAGGCTCGTCGGCGTGAACGCGCCCTTTGCGAAGTCGGCGAGACGCCGCACCTCGGGGCTCAGGAACCACGTCCACCACATGAAGCCGACATAGCGCGCCGGGCTCTTGAAGTAGAGCCAGATGCCCGTGGCCGTCGCGAGCACCGGGAACGCGAGCGTGAGCACCGTGCCCTGGTGCGCGGCGATCAGGACGAGCGTGATGAACCAGAGGATCGCCTGCGCCGCCCAATGCTTGGGGTCGGTGGCGAAGAGGCCGCGTTTCGGCTCCTTCCGCGGCGCGGCGTACTGACGGGCGAGATGCGGTGTGCTCATGCGGCGGACTCAGCGGCGCTCGGCCGGAACGATGCGCTCGGCGATGTCGAGATCGCGCGTATGGCGCTCGCGCCCGCGCATGGCCTGCGCGTTGCGTTCGGCCAGCATCGCGCGCGTGATCTGCACGTGCTGGTGCGCGAAATGCTCGGTCGTCAGCTGGCGGACCGTCAATTGCGCGCCGGCAGCCCAGGCGCGGCACAGCGTTGCCTCGGGATGCGCGGCGAGGTCGTCGGCCGCGCGCCGCAGCGCCGCCACGTCGTGCGGCGGCACGTAGGTGACCTGCTGCGCGGTGAAGTAGTCGCGCAGGCCGCCCACGTCGCTCGCGATCACCGGCTTGCCGAGCGCCGCCGCCTCCAGCACGACCGTGATCCCCGACGCGTGGTAGTTCGGCCGCAGCGGCACCACCACGAGGTCCGCCCAGTCGTACAGCTCGCGCTGCTTCGCGAGGCCGGACGCGGGCGCGATCTGCACGTTCGGCGCATGGAGCGCCTTCGGGATCTTGCGGCGCGTCGCCAAGCGCACCGTATAGCGCGAATCGTTGCCGAACGCCTTCACGAGCGTCGTCCAGTCGCGGTCGCGGTCGTTGCCGATCGCCGCGATCCGCAGCGGCGTGCCCGGTTGCCACTCGTGCGGCTCGGCGAGCGGAAAGTCGGTCATGTTCAGGCCGTAGTAGACGTGCAGTGCGTTGCGCCGCAGATAGCGGCGGCACAGCTCGGCGTTCTCGCTCGAGAGCGTCGTCAGCACGTCGGCGCGCGCGAGCAGCTTGCGATAGCACCAGCGCCGCAGTGCGCCGTAGCCGCGCCATTTGTCGAAGAGCCAGACGCTTTGCGCGAGCAGCAACGGCTTCTTGCCGCGCGCGCCGGACAGCAGCAACACCAGCGCGACGGCCAGGTGCTCGGCTTCGGTGTGCGTCCAGATCACGTCGGAGCGCAGGATCTCGTCGCGATTGCGCAGCGTATGGATCAGATCGAAGCCGAGCATCAGCTTGAGCGCACGGCGCACGAGGCTCACCGGCCTGCTTTCCTTCGCATCGCGCGAATAGCTGAGCGCGAACTCGCCGGACTCCGCGTGGTGATAGCCGTACAGGCAGCCGAAGTTGTCGCCCTTGCGGTAGACGCTCGGGTCGGCGCCGTAAAAAAGGTGTACGTGCACTTTGGTTGCTTGCATGCTTGAACTCCGGGGAACCGGTGTGGGGTTCTCATCGTCTTGCGGCGCGTTGCGGCGAACAGCAGGGCCTGGACCTCGCCGAGACGCGCCGTGCTCACATCACGGCGTCGCGCGCCGCGCATCGTTGGCGCCCAGGCGCACCGCGCGCCAGCGCGAGCGCACCACCGCGCCGTTCTTCGACGTCGCCGACAGCACCGCATGCACGAGCCCCGGATAGGCCCGCGTGCCCACTAGCGTGTACCACCACCACGCGGTCTCGCGCCGAAGCGGCGGCAGGTGCTCGCGCAGCACGAGATGCAGGTTGTAGGCAGCGTTGCGCACGGCGGCCATCGTCTGCACGTCGCGCTTGTTGTCGTCGAAGCGTTCGGCCGGGTAGTGATCGACGGCCACGCGCGGGTCGTAGACGAGCTTCCAGCCCCCGCGCTTCACGCGCATGCTGAACGCCATGTCGTTGTGGACCTGGGCGCCCGCGCCGCGCAGGCGCTCGTCGAAGCGGACGCCGGCGATCGCCGCGCGCCGGTAGCTCATGTTGGCGCCTTTGAGCATGTCGACCTCGCGCGGCTCGCCCACGCCGAGATGGTGATTGCCGATGAGCTTGCCCGACGGCAGGATCTTGCCGACGCGCTCGCTCCGGCCGTCGAGGACGCGGCCTCTTTCGTGAACCCAGTCGCGCCCGCCGAGCGCGCCTAGCTGCCGATCGGCGGAGAACGCGGCGGCGATGCGCTTCAGCCAGTCGGGACGCGGCGCGGCATCGTCGTCGGTAATCGCGATCACGTCGCCCGACGCGGCGTCGAGCCCGCGATTGAGCGCCGCGACCTGCCCCGGCACTTCGATCAGCGCGACGCGCAGCGGAAGATTGCCGCGCACGGCGGGATCGGCGAGCCGTTCATGCGTCGCGTCGTCCTCGGGCCGCGCGACGACGATCACTTCGTCCGGCTTCTTCATCTGCCGCTGCAGCGCGATCAAGCAGCGCGCCAGATCGGCGGGACGGCGGTAGGTCGGAACCAGTACGGATAGCTTCATATGCATTGAACCTCACACACTCAGGTATTCCTGCACGGCGGCATAGCCCGCGCGCCCATAGCCGCGCGCAATCTGCGGCATCGCGTTGAAGATCCCGCCCTGCACCTGGATGCCGGCCGCCCGCAGGCGCTTGAGCGAATCGGTGATCTCCACTTCGTTGTGCATGCCCGAGCGCAGCACGAGGAAGGTCGCGCCGGCCAGTTCGCCGAAGATCGTGGCGTCGGTGACGGCGAGCACCGGCGGCGTATCGATGAAGATCACGTCGTAGCGCTTGCTCAGGCCGTCGAGGTACGTCTGCAGGCGCGGCGACATCAGCAGCTCCGAAGGATTCGGCGGACGCACGCCGCTCGCCACGAACTCGAGCCCCTTCACCATGGTGGGGCGAATCGCCTCTTCGAGCGAAATCTGCCCGCTCAACAGTTCCGAGAGACCGTTGTCGCGCTCGCCGCCCACATAGCGTTCGAGCGAGCCGCGCCGCATGTCGCCGTCGATCAGCAGCACGCGCTTGCCCGAGTTGGCGAGCAGCACCGCGAGATTGACCGCCAGGAAGCTCTTGCCGATGCCGGGCGAAGGTCCGGTCAGCACCGTGACGCGGTTCTTCGCATCCATCAGCGTGAACTGCATCGACGTGCGCAGGCTGCGCAGGCTCTCGACGCAGACGTCCCTCGGCCGCAGCTGCGCGAGGATCGGCCGGTCGCGGCGACTGGCGCGCTCGTTGGCGACATCGAGCTTGACGAGCTCGTGGCTGAGCGGCACGAGGCCAAAGATCGGCAGGCCGAAGTTGCGCTCGACGCGCTCGGGATCGTCGATGCCCGCGAACATATTGCGGCGCAGGAACACGATGCCCGTACCGACGATCAGCCCGAGGATCACCGCCGCCGACAGGATCAGCACCTTCTTGGGCTTCACCGGCTCGCCGGGACGCAGCGCGGCGTCGACGAGGTGAACGTTGCCGCCCGTGCCCGCCTTCTGCACCGAGAGCTCCTGCACGCGGTTCAGGAGCAGCACGTAGATGTCCTCGGCCACCTTGGCATCGCGCTGCAGCGCGACGGCCTTCACTTCCGATGCGGGCAGGTCGCGGAAGCGGTCGGAGAACTTCTGCTGCTCGGCCTGGAGCTGCGTGAGCTGCTGCTTGGCGGTCTGCATGACCGGGTTCTCGTTGCCGTAGCGCTCCTGCATCGACGCGATCTGCAGGCGCAGCGCCGCGATCTGCTGCTCGTACTGGATGCTGCCTTCGAGATAGACCTTCGCCTCGTCGCTCGCGTTGATCGAGCCGGACTGCTGCTGATATTGCGTGAGCGCGGCCTCGGCGCGCTCGAGATCGGACTTCAGGCGCGGCGCTTCGCTCTCGAGGAAGGTCAGCATCTTGCTCGCCTCTTCCTGCTTGCTCGCGATGTGCTGGCGCAGGTACGACTGTGCGAGCGCGTTGGCGATCTCGGCAGCGCGCGCCGGGTCCTTGTCTTCGAGCGAGATCTGGATCACGCCGGTCTGCTTGCCCTGCTCGGTCACCGTGATCGCCGATTGAAACCCGGTGATCGCGTCGAGGTCGTTCAGGCGCGTCACCTTGAACTGCGTGCCGGGGCGCGCGACGAGCTGGTTGACCGTGATCGTCACGCCGCCGCCCTTCTCCTGCTCCCCTGCACGGCCGCGCAGCAGCAGCGCGCCGTCGGCGTCCTGCAGTGTGTACTGGCCATCGCCGAGCGCCGTCATCGTCAGCTTCTCGTTTTCGAGCGCGGGCGTCACTTCGATCGAATCGACGTCGGCGATTTCACCGCCCCACGCGAACGACTTCAGGCCAAGCCACGGTTGCGCAGGCTTGCCGGGCTGCGCGAGACGCGCCGCGATGCTGCCGAGCAGCGGAATCGTCTTCGGCGCCACCGAGAAATTCAGCTTGCACTGCTCGACCACTGGAGCCACGACGCCGCGGCTCTTGATGATTTCGATTTCGGCGTCGGTGGGCATCGTCTGCGTGCCGCTGTTGATGACCGCGCCCGTCTGCGTCTGCGTGAGCGCCTGCGAGTTGTTGTCGCCCGTCTCCACGCGCACGTGCGCATCCGCCGAATAGATCGGCTTGGCGAGGTAGCAATAGAGCGCGGCCATCGCGACGATCGTGAGCGCGATGCCGATCAGCCACCAGATGTCGTCGAGAATCACCTGCAGCAGCTGGCCTAGGACGAGATCCTCTTCCTCGGTCTTGATCGCCGCCATCGGCGCGCCATGCGTGTTGAAACTTGTGCTCATGCTTCGTTCCCGGTTCCGGTCGCGGCCACCCCTGGAAGCCAGAGGCGGCCTGGGCCTTATTTCGTCAGTTGCTTCAGGTAGAACGCCGTCTCGATGGCGGGCAGCACCTGCTGGAGGACACGGTTGAACTGCACCGAGCTCGCGGTGCCGACGTAGACCACATCCATCGGCTGCAGCTGGAATTGCGCGGACAGGAGCAGCGAGTCGGGCTGCGTCATGTCGAGCCGGTAGATGTCGGGCGCGCCCGGCTTGCCGTGCAGGCCGCGAATCACGTAGATCTGGCGCACGTTCGCGTCGGTGTCGAGCACGCCGCCGGCGTTCGTCAGCGAATCGGCGATCGTCAGGCGCCCGCGGATCATCTGCACCGGCATCGGCGTCTTCACTTCGCCCATCACGAACACGCGGCTATCCGAGCGATCGGGGATGTTGATGATGTCGCCGTCCTGCAGCATCACGTTGTTCGCGATGTCGCCGCGGTCGAGCACGCCGTTGACATCGATCTGATAGAAGTGGTTGTTGCGCGTGAGGCGCACGCGCTGCAGGTCGGCATCCGAGTTCGTGCCGCCCGAACGCGTGATCGCATCGACGAGCGTAAGCGGCACGTCGGTGACGGCGAGCGGGCCGGGTGTCTTCACGTCGCCGGTCACCTGCACCTTCTGGCCGCGATAGGCGAGCACGCGCACGTCGAGCTGCGGGTTCTTGATATAGGGGCCAAGCGCGGCGGCGAGCTGGTCGCGCACTTCCTGAGTGGTCTTGCCGCCTACCTTGAAGCGGCCGACGAACGGAAAGAAGATCGTGCCGTCGCCGGCGACGGTCTGGCCGTATGGGTCGGCCTGACCCGGCAGCGCCGTCGTGTACGGCTGCGCGAGCGCGCCGGCGATCGTCTGCGTGGTGTTGCCGCCGGTCGAGAGCGACGTGCCTTGCGGCGTGGTGAGCTCGGGGTGATCCCAGATCGTGATGCCGAGGATGTCTTGCGGCGCAACGCGATAGACGTACTTCGACGCATCGCTGAAGCGCGATTCCGGCAGCACGGCCGGGGTGGCTTGCGCGTTGGCTTCCTCTCTAAGGAGCGAGGGCGTGATCAAGCGGACGTTGTAGGTGTCGGTGGGCGCCTGGCTGTTGTCCTCCTTGAGGCGCGACGTATCCAGGTAGTTGCCGGGCGCAGTGGCGCAGCCTGACACAAAAGCCGTCAGCAAGATTGAAATCGCAGCGCAACGTTTCAGCATATTTTGTTCAGCCATCCGGTGACGAGATGTTCGATGAGGGCGAAGCTTTTGCGGTAGATGTCCTCGCTGTCGCCGTATGGGTCCGCGACATCCGAGTCCTCCCACTTGCCGAGCAGATGGACCTTGCCGCGAGAGGTCGGCGCCAGCGATTCCACCGCGGTGATCTGCTTGCGCTCGCTGACCAGAATCAAGTCCGCATCGCGGATGAGTTGCGGGCTTAGGCGCCGCGAGCGGTGATCGGAGCTGTCGATGCCTTGGTGCGCCAGCAAACGCTGCATCGTGGAGTCGATCGACGCGCCGTCGCAGGCCTTTAGTCCCGCTGAGTGGAATCGGATTTGCCCGTGCGGGCGGCGGGCTCTGAATAGCAGCTCCGCTGCAGGACTTCTGCATATGTTTGCGTGGCAGACCACCAGGATGTTTTTAAACATAGCGGTAGGCCTCGCTCGGTGTCTCGCGGGTTTGCGCTTTATCTTTCGCCTGGGCTTGTGGCACAAATTCATTTCGCGCCGGTCCACAAGCGTTGCCCCTCCCCGGGGCGGGGGTCACTTTTGTCTTGCCAAAAGTAACCAAAAGCGCGTCCTGGGCGGACAGCCTTGGCCCGTTAGCACGCAGTCCTGTTGGCGTTAGCGGTCGGGGGCAAGCGTCATTGCTCGCCGCACGGCCCGTTAGCACGTGGACACTTTCAGACGCGGCCGAGGAAACTGCCCAGCGTTGGTAGTCAGGAAAGGCCTGAAGTGACATGCTCGTGGACACTGCGCATTGCGCACATGCAAACGCAAATGGTCCGGCCGCCCTCTTCGGCCCAGCCTCTACTTCGGTACTTGCGCTCATCATTGCCATTTCACTCCTCACTACAAGACTCCTTGTTGCAGTCGCTGTGCTTGCTTTGGCCGGCACACCATTTCTAACCAGGCGACGCTGGGGCACCAATGAACTGACACCCTCAATTTGATTCGTCGCAGCGCAACCCCGTGCCGCGTGCTAACGGGACGTACGGCGGGCGACAACGGTAGCCCTCAGACCGCTACCGCCAACAGGACTGCGTGCTAACGGGCCAAGGCCGTCCGCCCAGGACGCGCTTTTGGTTACTTTTGGCAAGACAAAAGTGACCCACGCCCCGGGGAGGGGCAACGCATGCGGCCGGCCGCGAAATGAACCTTGCGCCGCGAACCTCAGCGAACCGCCCCCAGAACCCAACAACAACAACAACAACAACAACAAAAGCCTCAACGCGCAGCCAAAGCGCCATTCACCGCAAAAGCACCGGCAAAAACACCGCCCCGCCCGATGGCGTGATACTCGACGCCGATCTCCCGCATCGTCTCGGGCTCGTACAAATTGCGTCCGTCGAAAATCAGCGGCGCTTTGAGCGCTTTTTTCAGGCTATCGAAGTCCGGGCTCTTGAATGCCTTCCACTCCGTGAGAATCACCAGCGCGTCCGCGTGCCTGACGGCCTCCATCTGCTCGTTGGCAAAACTCAGCCTTTCGAGCCATTCGGGCTGGTCCTCCAAATCCTGGTCGATTGCCCGCTTGGCATCGCGAATGGCGACGGGGTCATACGCCACCACCCGCGCCCCGCGCGCAAGCAGCGCGGCAATCAAGGTCCGGCTGGGCGCTTCGCGCATGTCATCGGTATTCGGCTTGAACGCAAGCCCCCAAACCGCAAACGTGCGATCCGACAAATCCTCGCCGAGCCGCTCGACGATCTTGTGCGCCAGCACTTTCTTCTGCGCATCGTTGACCGCCGACACCGCTTTCAGGATCTTCAGCTCCTGCGCGTTTTCCGCCGCCGTGCGGATCAGCGCCTCGACGTCCTTCGGGAAGCACGAGCCGCCATACCCGCAGCCCGCATACAGGAAGTGATAGCCGATCCGCGGGTCCGAACCAATTCCGCGCCGCACGGCTTCGATATCCGCACCGATGCGGTCCGCGAAATTCGCCAGCTCGTTCATGAACGAAATGCGCGTCGCGAGCATTGCGTTAGCCGCGTATTTCGTGAACTCGGCCGAGCGCACATCCATCCAGAGCGTGCGTTCGTGGTTGCGGTTGAACGGCGCATACAGACGCCGCATCAGCTCGCGCGCCTTCTCGCCCGGCACGTCGTCATCGCAGCCGAGCACGATGCGGTCGGGCCGCGTGAAGTCCTCGACAGCCGCGCCTTCCTTCAGAAACTCCGGATTCGACACCACCGAGAACATCGGCTCGATGCCGCGCGCCGCAAGCTCGGCCGCCACGGTTTCGCGCACGCGCAGCGCCGTGCCCACGGGCACCGTCGACTTGTCGACGATCACCTTGAAGCCGGTCATGTAGCGGCCGATGTTGCGCGCGGCCGCCAGCACGTATTGCAGGTCGGCCGAGCCGTCTTCGTCGGGCGGCGTGCCGACGGCGATGAACTGCACGTCGCCGTGCGCCACCGCGGCGCGCACGTCGGTCGAAAACTTCAGGCGCCCCGCCGCCAGGTTGCGCGCAATGACTTCGCGCAAGCCCGGCTCGTGGATCGGCATGCCGCCGCTGTTCAACACGTCGATCTTCTTTTGATCGACGTCGAGGCAGAACACGTCGTTGCCGATGTCGGCAAGGCATGCGCCCGTCACGAGACCCACGTAACCGCTGCCAATGATGGTCAGATTCATCCGTTACTCCTAGAAACAGGGAACTGTTTGTCGTGAGACCGGCAAAAACGTGCCGTCGTCAATACGCGTTGCTGCCGGCAAAGCCCTTCCACAGCGTCAGGGCGACGATCTTGATGTCGAGCCAGAAAGTCCAGTGCTGCATGTAGTACAAATCGAGCTTCACCCGCCCCATCATCTTTTCGATGCGGTCGGTTTCGCCGCGGTAGCCGTTGATCTGCGCCCAGCCCGTGATGCCCGGCTTGATCCGGTAGCGGTGCATGTAGCCGCGCACGAGGTCCTTGTAGATATCGTCGTGCTGGAGCGCGTGCGGGCGCGGCCCCACCACCGACATCTCGCCTTTGAGCACGTTGATGAACTGCGGCAGCTCGTCGAGGCTCGTGCGGCGCAAGAAGCGCCCTACAGGCGTGACGCGCGAGTCGTTCTTCGTCGCCTGCGTCACGGTGCCGGTCTTCTCGGCGTGCACCTTCATCGAGCGGAACTTGTAGATCTCGAACTCGTTGCCGTCGAGGCCCTTGCGCTTCTGCCGGAAAAACACCGGCCCCGGCGACGAGAGCTTGACCATCAACGCGATCACCACCATCAGCGGAGAAAGCGCAAGCAGCGCGCCCAAGGCAAATAGCCGGTCGAACACGAACTTCGGCAGGATGCGCATATCGGTGATCGGCGAAGCGGCGAGGTTGATCGCCGGCACGCCGAGCAGATCGACCACCACGTGATTGAACAGCGACAGGCTGCGCACGTCCGGAATGAAGCGGATATTCACGAAGTCGTGCTGGAATTCCGTCACGAGCTTGTGGATCGTGCGCTCCTGCGAAATCGGCAGCGCGAGCCACAGCTCGCGAATCGCGCGGCGCTTCACGAGCGCCGTCAGCTTCGCGAAGTCCTGCTCGAACGGCACGCCGGCCACCGTGCCGGCCGGCTCGCCGTCATGGCCCGCGTCCTCATCGGTCTCTTCGTTGAAGACGCACACCGGGCGGAATCCCGCATCGGGACGCCTGCGCATCTGCTCGACGAGAAACCGCCCGTACTGGCGGCCGCCCACGATGGCAACCGTCTTGAAATTGAAGCCCTCGCGGCGCAATTGCCTGAGGATCGCGTAGACCAGCGTCTTCGTTGCAATCAGCAACGCAATCGTCGCCACCGCCCAATACGCGAGCCACAAACGCGACAGCTCGTCCGCGCGATGCAGGCTGAAGCTCATCAGGATGCCCGTGCCCTCGACGATCAGCCAACCGATCGCCACGCGCCACAGGAGTTCGCGCACAGGCTTGCCGCGCCACGACTGATAGATGCCGAGCGCCGGAAAGAACACGATGGCCAGCACGCCGTTGAACGCGACGGCGAAGGTCTGCATGTCGTTGAGCCACACGAAACGGCCTTCGTGCAGCCCCGCCGCAATGAGCGCGCCCAGAGCGGCCATTGCGATGTCGATGATTCTCGATAGAACGCTCAGCATCCGATACACCCCAGTTCGTCAGTCACGTTCTGCGCGTGGATTCAAGGTCGCGAGGATTTCGCCCGGCGCTTGCCGCAATTCGCGGAAACCCTTGCTTGGGGTCAATGAAGCGGTATTAAAAAACATGCTGCAAGCGCAGCAATATTTCGAAAATTATTCAGCAAGATTTGCCGAATTTTTTTGGATTTCGTTCGGGATGTTTTTCCGAAATGACCGGGAAGAGCCGCTGTTGGCGGGCAAATCGACGGGTGACAGATGCTGTTTTGCATAGCTGCTCGACTGCGCGCGTGCAGCATGCCGATCGCCCCTTCGTCATGCGCAATCCGGTTTTCTCAATTGTTTTTCAATTTTTTATTTGAATCGGCACAATTGACGAAACACGAACTTTTTATTGTGAATATTGTGAATTTACGTCGTGCTAAAACTTGAGGCGTTCCTTTTCACGCCCCTGAGGAGTACGACCATGATTGCTCCGGCTGCTGTGGCCGACACCGAGCTCGCCACCCAACACGAACGTCCGCGCACGACCGGCGTGCGGCTCGCCGTGCATCCCGTGATTCTGGCCGGCGGCTCCGGCACGCGCCTGTGGCCCATGTCGCGCGAGCACTATCCGAAGCAGCTCATCGGCCTGCTCGGCGAAGAATCGCTGCTGCAATCGACCACGCATCGCCTCGACGGCCTGACGAGCGGCTTCGAGCTCGCCGAGCGGGTGACCGTGGTCTGCGGCGAGGAACACCGCTTCACCACCGTCGAGCAGTTGCGCGCGAGCGGTCACGCGTCGCGCATCCTGCTCGAGCCGCTCGGGCGCGACACCGCGCCTGCGCTGACGATCGCAGCGCTCGACATCGCCGCCGAAAGCGGCGACGCACTGATGGTCGTCATGCCGGCCGACCACGCCGTCGCCGATCTCAGCGGCTTTCAGACCGCGGTAGCAGCAGGCGTGCACTATGCATCGGAAGGCATGATCGCGACGATGGGCATCGTGCCCGATCGCGCGGAGACCGGCTACGGCTACATCCGGCTCGGCCAGCCGATCGGCGAAACCGGCGGCATTGCCGCGCGCAGGCTGGAGCGCTTCGTCGAGAAGCCGCATGTGGAGCTCGCGCAGCAATACGTCGCGTCCGGTGAATATTGGTGGAACAGCGGCATATTCATCGTCCGCGCGTCGACCTGGCTCAACGCGATCCGGCATTTCCAGCCCGCGATTCTCGAAGCCTGCACGCGCGCTCTTGCAGGCGGCAAAACCGATGGCGACTTTTTCCGCCTCGATCGCGGCGCGTTCGCAAGCTCGCCGTCGAACTCGATCGACTACGCGGTGATGGAGCCGCTCAGCAACGATCAGTCCTCCTGCAACGGCGTGGTCGTGCCGCTCAACGCCGGATGGTCCGACGTCGGCTCGTGGGACGCGATCTGGAAGATCCTGCCCAAGGACGGCAACGGCAATGTCGGACGCGGACGCATCATGTTCGAGGGCGCGCAATCGACGCTTGCGCACTCCGAAGGCCGCCTGATCGCGTGCGTCGGCACGCAGGACCTCGTCGTCGTCGAGACAGCGGATGCGATTCTCGTCGCGGATAAATCGCACGTTCAGGACGTCAAGAAAGTCGTCGGCCGGCTGAAGGCCGAAAGCGGCCCCGAAGCGGCGAACCACCGCAAGGTGCATCGCCCGTGGGGCCACTACGATTCCGTCGACAACGGCGAGCGCTTTCAAGTGAAGCGCATCGTCGTGAAGCCCGGTGCACGGCTGTCGCTGCAGATGCATCACCATCGCGCGGAACACTGGATTGTCGTGCGCGGCACCGCGCTCGTCACGCGCGGCGACGAAACGTTCATCCTGTCCGAGAACGAATCGACCTACATTCCGCTAGGCATCACGCACCGGCTCGAAAACCCCGGGAAGATGCCGCTCGAAATCATCGAGGTGCAGTCCGGCGCGTATCTCGGTGAGGACGATATCGTGCGCTTCGACGACAAGTACGGGCGCGAGTGAGAGCGCAAAGAAAAGCGCGCTCCCGGTCATCCGGCCTGGTAAAGCAGTTCGGATGACTTGGATTCCGAGCGGCTGTCCAATGCGCGACGCCGCTCGGGAGTGATGCGCTTGACGTTGCCGGACTTGCTCGCAGGCTGGGTTGTCGCCGAGCCAGGCGCGGGCAATGCGGGGAAAGCGGCAGCGGCATGCGCGGCGCTTTCGTCGGCGGCCGCCGCGGGCTCGACGCGATCGACAGCCTCGCTGCGGCTTTGGCCTTCAACCCAATCGCGGCCCCAATCGAGCGCGTAGTGCTGCGCCTCCGCGGAATCGACGAAGCGAGGTCCGATGAGGCCGGAGCGCTCGATGCGCTTGCCGTCCTTCACGATTTCGGTCCACGCGCGATACATGAGCTTTGCGACAGGCTGTGCCGATGCGTAGATCGTGTAGCCCTTGTAGTGGTCGACTTGCGCATCCGGCGAGGCGAAGTTCTGCCACGACGTGCCGCCCGGCAGGTCGCGCCGCGCGGCAGCGGACGCCGTGCTGCCGCCGGCAGCCGGCGATGCGGCCGCTGGAGACGCCGGCGCCGCATGTTGGGCCACAGTCCAAGCCTCGGCACGCGCATGCAGGCCTTGCAAGGTGTCGGCTTCGCGCGCCGCCTCTTTCGTCTCGCTGCCCGACAGCTGTCGCGTCATCGCCTCGATCGAGCCGCCCGGCACGCAAACGTTTGCGTGAACGGACGCTGTATGCCACGACTCGGGGTTCTTCCAGAACGCGCCGCGCAGGCGGTCCATGTCGGCCGTCGGCTCGGGGCGCGGCGCAGCGGCCGGCGCGGGCGGCTCGGGAATATAAACGAACGTGCGGCCGGATTCCGACAACACGCGAACCATTTCGATCAGCGTGCCGTCGACCAGCCACTCTTCGAAACGGCGCCGGCATGTGGGTCCGGACGGATAGCGCCCGGGCAGCTTCGACCAAGGGTTGCCGGTCGTGAGAATCCACAGCACGGCGTTCACGACCACGCGTGTTTCGGCACGCGGCCTGCCGCGACGGTTCAGGCGTATCGGCTCGTCGGCCACGAGGGGCGATAGTCGGCCCCACTCATCGTTGTTCAACTCATCGAAGAACATGCTTTTCTCCACGCAGCCTGGCCGGGCTGCGACTATTGGCAAGGATCGGCAGGTCATGCGCGATCGCCATGAGGTTGCACAATTTGCTTGAACGTAGGGCGCGCCGGTCAATTTCGCACGTAGGTAGTGCAGAATTTCCCCCGACTGACGCACGAAACGCGGTCTCACTCGTGCATGGGAAAATTGTGCACGAAGCATACCATCGCTAGGGTTTGTCTGAATATCCCTATGGCTTTATGTTACGTACAGAAACAAGTTCGCCGCAATTCGTTACAGAGTAATGAATTGATTTTTTTATTTGAACGATATGGGGCTGGCAGGAAAGCAGCCGCAACGCATATCGCTTGAGACCTCATGCGGGCGCGGCTTAGCGGGCGATTGAAGGTTGCATGCGGCGCAAAGAATGCCTAATTCATCGCAAAAGGTTAGGTAAGTTTTCGCAATGCCAATAGGAATGGCGAATTGCCGTTTGATAATCCGTTATTTACCGGATCGAGAAAATTCGAGTGCAAATGTTGCCGATTGCACAGGATGCCTGAATGGGATGCTCCGAATAGGTCAACCCGAATGGGTCAGCTCAAATCCTTGACGAGCGACGCCAGCACCTCAGACTCGACCGGCGCGACGGGCACCGGGTAGTTTGGATGGTCGCATCCCATCGAAAGCCCTCCCCCCTGCTTCAACTTCGACTTCATTTGCGGCGTCAATTCGAAGCGCACGAAATGCACGGCCGAGGTCTTCTCGTCGGTCTCGCGATCGAGATCTTCGTCGGCGATCGCATAGACAGGCTCCTCGCCGTCGACCTGGATGAACACGCGGTCCTCGATGCCGATCAGGCGCCCGAGCGCGGCGCGGCGCTCGACCACGTTTTCATATTCGAGCTGCATCGTCGCCTTCAGATTGCTGCCGTCCGGCACGAGCGGCAGATAGGTGTTCAGCTCGCCGAGGATGCCCTCTTCATCGAAGATCTTCTCGATGTGGAGCATCTCCTGAATCTGGTAGCGAATCGTCGTCTCGTCCTCGAACAGGAAGGTCAGGTGATTGCCGAGATGAACGGCGCGGGTTTTCTTGTGTTCGATCACTCGTGCGCGCATCTCGACGCGCGCCTTCGAATAAGCCTCGAGCGTCAGCAGCGAATTCCTCGAAATAGTCATTGCGCGATCCTCGCATGAGAAGTGAGTCACACGCCGTAGGCCTTGCGCAGCAGCGTCAGCGGATGCGCAAGCGGCGCTTCTTTCAAGCCGTTTTCCTCGATGCCCTGCTCGATGTGGTGTCCTGCCAATTGACAATCGGACGCGATATAGTCCGGCGCCGCGTTGGCCATCGCCTTGAACACCGGCGTGCCGATCTTCATTGCCATGCCGTGGAACTCCTTCTTCACGCCGAAAGTGCCCGCATGCCCCGAGCAGCGCTCGACCACGTTCAGTTCGGTGCCCGGCACGAGTGAAAGTGTCTCCGACGTCTTGCGCCCCATGTTCTGCACCCGCCCGTGACACGGCACGTGATAGGAAATCTTGCCAAGCGCGTTCTTGAAGTCGGTTTTCAACAAACCGTCACGATGACGTGATATGAAATATTCGAACGGATCCCAGAACGCCTCGCTCACCAGCTTGGCTTCTGCGTCATCGGGAAACATCAGCGGCAACTCGTGCTTGTACATCAGCACGCAGCTCGGAATCGCCGACATCAGCGCATAGCCTTCGCGCGCGTATTTGGCGAGCACCGGCATATTCTTTTCTTTTTTTGCCGCCACGCCGTCCAGGTTGCCTTGCTCGAGCAGCGGCATTCCGCAGCACGCCTCGCTCGACACGAGCACATACGGAATCTCGTTGTGCGCGAGCACCGCGAGCAGATCGTGGCCGATGCCTGGCTCGTTGAAATTCACGTAGCAGGTCGCGTAGATCGCGACCTTGCCGGGTGTGCGCTCGCCGTCGCGCACGGCATGCCCGGGCGACTTCTGCGCCGCGCTCCTGAACTTGCGCGGCGCGAAATCCGGCAGCCACGCGTTCTTGTCCACGCCGAGCGCCGACTCCATTGCACCGCGCGCAAGCTTCGTGTGGTTCACCGCGTTGACCGTTTGCGTGACGACCGGAATGCCCGCGAGGTGGCCGAGCACATCGGTGTTCGACAAGAACTTGTCGCGCAGGCTCGCCTCGCCGCGCTTATAGCGGGCCGCCTTCCCGCGCAGCATCAGATGCGGAAAGTCGACATTCCACGGATGCGGCGGCACATAGGGGCATTTCGTCATGTAGCAGAGGTCGCACAGGTAGCACTGGTCGACCACCTTCGGGTACTCGCTCGTGGCGACGTCGTGCGCCTCGCCGGAATCGGTTTCGTCGACGAGATCGAACAGCGTGGGAAACGCGCCGCACAGCGAGACGCAACGACGGCAGCCCGCGCAGATGTCGAACACGCGCGCGAGCTCTTTGTCGAGCGATGCCTGATCGTAGAACTCTTCCGAGCGCCAATCCAGCGGGTGACGAGTGGGCGCCTCGAGACTGCCTTCTTTATGTGGCATGACATCACGCTCCTTGACGGTATCGGCCTTGAGCGGCGACGAGCGATGCGCTGCTGAGCGAAATGCGGAAGCGGGCTTGAAACGCGCGGGGCGCCGGTGGGCGCCGCGCGCTCATTGAAACGATGCCGCGCATGCCGGCGCGCGCCGGCACGCTTGCGCCTGCGTCAATCGACGAGCGCTTCGAGCGCCTTCGTATAGCGATTGGCGTGACTGCGTTCGGCTTTCGCCAAGGTTTCGAACCAGTTGGCGATTTCCTCGAAACCTTCTTCGCGGGCCGTGCGCGCCATGCCCGGATACATATCCGTGTATTCGTGCGTTTCGCCGGCCACGGCCGATTGCAGGTTCAGCCGGGACGAACCGAACGGCAGGCCCGTTGCCGGGTCGCCCACCGCCTCCAGATATTCCAGATGACCATGCGCATGGCCCGTCTCGCCTTCAGCCGTCGAACGGAATAGCGCCGAGATATCGTTCTGTCCCTCGACGTCCGCCTTGGCGGCGAAGTACAAGTACCGCCGGTTCGCCATCGATTCGCCTGCGAATGCGTCCTTCAGGTTCTGCTCCGTCTTCGTACCCTTGAGTTGTGTCATCTGGACCTCCTGTTGATCCGGCGCAGTGGGGGCGCCTTGTCGGACCTGGCTTGCCTGTGGGGATGATGCACGCCGCGGCGCCTGCAACAGGGGCACCGTACTGTTAAATCTAGGAGGTAGCACGCCGGTTCCCAATTGGCATTTTCTATGCCCGCGATAGCAGAAACTGGCGTCGAGGATTGTCGAACGAAAGGAAAACGTCAGCGGAATGGCTGTGAGGCAGCGGCTTTTACGCCGCCTTGACGGTGCCCACGACTTCTTCGAGGCGCGCTTTCGAGTGGAACAGGCGGCTCGCCATCACGCTGCCCTGGAACGACGCGAACAGCGTACGCGCGACGCTTTCGGCCTTGCCGTTGAAGCGCAGCGTGCCCTCGGCCTGGCCGCCTTCGAGCACCTTCGTGAGCCACGCCTCGTTGGTCTTGTAGAAGGCCTGCACGGCATGGCGCACGTCTTCCGGCAGCGATGCGATATCGGCGGCCAGCATGCCGCACAGACAGACTTGATTGCCGTCGCCCATCACGCGGCCGAAGAGCTTTGCGTAGCGATCGAGCTTCTTGTCGGCCGGAAGCGCTTCGTCGATGCCGCGGATCGACGCCATGACCTCGGTGCTATAGACGTTTACCGCTTCGAGCGCCAAGTCTTCTTTCTTGGGGAAATAGTAATGGATGCTCGACGTTTTCACGCCGACGAGCGCGGACAGGTCGCGGTAGCTGAAGGCGTTGTACCCGTGGGTCATCATCAGGGTCAAGGCCTGTTCGAGCAGCTGTTCGCGGACGGTTGAGGTTTCCATGCGCTTGAGTTTATCTACCGCTAGGTAGTTAATCAAGGTCGAAAGGGAAGGCGCAGGACCGTCAATGCCTGCAGAAACCACGCACCGCCTGCCATTGCGTTTCGTTGAGCGCGGTCTCGCCAAGCGGCGAACCCCGGTTCTGCGCCTGCCGCTCGGACGCGTCCGGGTGATCGGACAGGAAGGCGGGCACGCCATCGCCGCCCGCCCCCTCGCGCTTGGCGGCAGAGGCAAAGAACGCCGCCAAGCCGTCGCTGCGCAGGCCGCTTGCACGCAGATAGGCGACGCCGTTGGCGTCGGCGGCGCGCTCCATGTCGCGGCTGTACGAAAGACGCACCAGTTGCCCCGCCAGCGGCGAAACGTTGCCCAAGCCGAAATCGATGCCGAGCCCCGCTGCAATCGCGCTGATGCCGGCGCTGCGGATGAGGCCCTCGAGCGGATCGCGGCTGGCGATATGCGCGGTCTCGTGCGCCATCACGCCGGCCAGGGCATCGGGGCCGCCCGCGTGCTCGATCATGCCGCGCATGACGATCATCCGCGAGCCGGGCAACGCCAGCGCGTTGATCGACGGATCGTCGACGACGACGATATGAACCGGCCGCGTCAAACCCGCGGCATGCCTGAGACGCGCTTCCAGCTGCTCGAGCGCCTGCTGTCCGGCGGCGTCGATGCACACATGCCGGTGCATCAGCAGCGCCGATTCGGCGGTCTCGCCGAACCGCGCTTCGACGCCCGCCGGCACGAGCGCCGCGCCATAGCGAGGCACCCAGGCGACAACGGCAAACGCCGCGGCGAGCGCCAGAACGCCGGCAAGCGGCCACCGCGCATAGCGGTATGACGCACGGCGCGGCGCGCATGACGGCGGCAGCGCCGCCTGCTGCACCATTACGCGGCCCAGCCGCCCCTTGCACCAGAGCGCGACGACGCCGTCAGGGTCCGCTTCGCCCACTGCCAGGCGATCGCGTGGCCAGCGCGTATATTCGCGGCCGGCCGCATCGAGAACGAGCAGATACTCGGCGACCCAGCGTAGCGCCGCCTGACGAGCCGCAGCGCTGACGCCGTCGTAGTAACGCGCCTCGGCGCCCACGGTCAGAGCATGCTGCCGTGGTCGAGCAGGTTGAGCATGCCTTCGCCGGTGCGCGGCATGCGTTCGCTGCTTTGCGCGAGCGCCTGCGGATCGATGCTGCCTTCGACGCGCACCATCTCGGCGGTGAAGCGCAGCGCGCGATGCAAGGCGATCGGGTACGCCAGGCCCAGCGTGCAGAAGACCAGCGCCAGATTGCCCAGCATGAGGCCCAGCAGGCGCGGGCCCGTCACGCGGCTCGCGAAACGCAATTGCGTGCCGAGCGTCGTATTGCCGGTGACGTGCCGCGCGACGAGCGCTGCATAGAAGCACTGGATCAGGAGCGCGCCGACCAGGAAGAGAAAGTAGAACGCGATGAGAGCGACGACTGCATGCCCGGACAATGCGTGCCGCCCTGCGCCATTCGCCAGCTCGCTCGTGAACAGCGCCCCCAGGCTCTTGATAAAGATCGCCAGGAGCACGCCAAACAGCACGATGACGGCGATGAACGTGCCGACGAAAGCCAAATAGAGCTGGCCTGCACGCCCCTCGAAATGAAACCGTTCGCTGCCGAAGCTGCTGGCGTTGATTCGGCGCTCGGCGAGACGCATCATCGTCCACGGCGTCATTTGCCCCAGCGTCACGACGCACAGCAGACCATAGAGCAGCGCCATCACGCCATAGCGCAACGCGGAGCCGGACATGCCGCCGCGAATGCCGCACCAGAGCGTGCGGCTCAAGCGGTAGCGCTGGGCGCTGAAATGCGCACCCATCCCGACGACCACCAGGAACAGATACGCCGCGAAAATCGGCAACCCGCCGAGAGCGCGGCTTCCGGTCACTCGCTGGAGAATGGCGCTCAGCACCACTGCAACTACGAAAATGCCGACGAAGGCGCCTATCGCCAGCAAATACCCTTTGAATAGCTCCCCGCCTTTGCCGGTGTATTCAAAGCGATTGCCTTGAAATTGCATGCGCGACCAGACATAGCGGCGCATTCTGCTGATCGCCCAAAAGCGATAGATGCCGAACGTGATCAGCGTAAGCAGCAGGTTCTTTAGAAAAATGCCGTAGATCTCGCCGATCTTGCCGTCGTATTGAAGCAGCGGGCGCTGCTCGCTATTCGAGTTCATTTCTTGTACCCCCGGATATTGATTATGTTTCTACTATGCGCGTTCTGGAGATTCGATTTTCTATCGATCCAGATCACTGCATATTAGTCCGTCGGGAACAGATGCTCAACTTAAGCGGGGCTTGGGGGGGTTGAGTAAGTTCGCTCAGGGTAGTGGCTAGTTCATTTCGCGGCCGGCCGCATGCGTTGCCCCTCCCCGGGGCGGGGGTCACTTTGGTCTTGCCCAAAGTAACCAAAGGCGTGTCCTAGGCGGACGGCCTTGGCCCGTTAGCACTCAGTCCTGTCTGCGGTAGTGGTCGATGGGCTACCGCTGTCGCTCGCCGCACCGCCCGTTAGCACGCGGCACGTGGTTGCGCAGATTCGAATCAAATCAATGCGGGCGGTCAGGAAAGTCCTGAAGAGGCTTGTTTTGCGATGCTGCGTCATGCGCCCGAGCTCACTCTCAATCGTAGGCAACACGGGGCGCGGCCAAACCACCGCCTTCAATTTGTATCGTCGCAGAGCAACCACGTGCCACGTGCTAACGGGACGTACGGCGGGCGACAACGGTAGCCCTCAGACCGCTACCGCCAACAGGACTGCGTGCTAACGGGCCAAGGCCGTCCGCCCAGGACGCGCTTTTGGTTACTTTTGGCAAGACAAAAGTGACCCACGCCCCGGGGAGGGGCAACGCTTGTGGACCGTCGCGAATTGAAGTTTCAAGAAAGCCTTAGCGAACGAACCAACCCGCGAACACCCCACCGCGCCGAAGGCCTTACGTCTCGATCAGCACTTCATTAAACACAACAGACGTCACCCCAATCCCATACAACAGATCCTGCCCAAGCTCCTGAATCGCGTCGTCGTCCGGATCGAATTCCCAGTCGATATCGACGGCGCAGCCGCGCTTGGTCGCATCGTGCAGAAGCGTAAAGAGCTGCCGCATCGCCTTCGTCGACGCACTGTTGATATAGGTAAGCCGCACCCGCATCACAAAGTGATCAGGCGCCGCAGTCTCCAGATACTGGCCGATCAACTGCAGAATCGGCCCAAAGAACGTGTTCGGATTTTCAGGGTGGCACTCGCCTTCGACCGAAAGCCGCTTTTCAGCGGGCGAAAACTCGATCGCGGGAGTGAAGTCGGTACGGGGTAACTTGATCGGCGTCATCGTGCTGCCTCTGGAATTAGACAAATGCCTTGATATGAAAGCGAGCGAACCGCTCCGGCGCTTCTTCGTCGCCCGTGAATGCGTATTCGATCGGATGCGCGCTGTCGCGCGCGATGGTCAAGAGCCCAAGGCCTGCGCCCTTGCTGATGGTGTCGTTGACGGCGTGGTCGTCGTTGGCGAGCTGCTCGCGATAGGCCTGCTTGATTTCCTCGAGCGTCATCTGCTTGAGCTGCTCGAGCTTGGCCGTGATGCGCGCCACCTGTTCGTGCGGCACGAGATTGCCGCAGATGATCCAGTAACTGTCGCCCTCGCGGCCGACGGCGATCGCGCCCGGGCGCGACTCTGAGTTTCCGTCGGCCTCCACGCAGCCGCCGTAATGCAGCACGTTCTGCGCCATCTCCATGAAGGTCGAAAAGAGCTTGCGCTTGGCCGGGCCGCCCACGTCCTCCTGCTCGAGCCGGCTCTTCAGGCTCGTCGACAGCGAACGCCGCACTTCTTCGTCGAAGTGGCCGCTGTAGTAGTAGACGAGGCCCGCGCTATCGGCTGCGCTGTGAAATGCCTGGAATGCGCTGAAGTCCATCGTCATGCCTCGTTCGTGAACGTGAAGAAGCAGACGTCGTCGCGGCGATGCTGGCTGCCCTGCCACTCGGCAAAGCTCGCGAGCAGCGTGTCGCCGAACTGCTGCGGGCTTTGCGCGCGCTGCTCGGCAAACAGCTTGTAGAGGCGCTTGCGGCCGTGCGCGATCTTCTTCGGGCCGCCGACCTGGTCGATGATGCCGTCGGTGGTGATCAGCGCGCGGTAGCCGGGCTGCAGCGCCTGATAGCGGCTCGTGAACGCGAAATCGTCGGGCGTGTCGCTGTAGCCGACGCCCATCTTGTCCCCTTCGAGCACGACCACTTCCGCTTGCGCATCCGCCACGAGCGCAAGCTCGAGCCGCGCAGCCGCGTATTGCATCTGCGTGCCCTTGCCCGTGAGCACGAACATGAACGCATCGAGCCCGTCGTCGGACTTGCCGCGGCGCGGCGTCTGCACGCTCGCGCCGCTCGCCTCTTGGCCGAGCACCTTCTTGATGTAGCGGCTCAGGCCCGAAAGCACCACGGCCGGGTCCGGCTCTTCGCCGCCCGTCGCGATATGGTTCTCGAGGTACGAGAGCGTGATGAGCGTCATGAACGCGCCCGGCACGCCATGGCCCGTGCAGTCGATGATCGCGCCGAATACGCCGTTTTTCGTGGCGCGAAAGAAATAGCAGTCGCCGCCGACGACATCGCGCGGCAGCCATTCGAGGCGCGCGGAAGGCAGGCAGGCCGCGAGCTCGCGATCCGAGTTGCCGAGGTTCGATTGCTGGATCGCGGAGGCGTACTCGATGCTCGAAAGCAGTTGCCGGGTCTTCGCCGCTTCGATGTCCGACATCGCCTTGATGAGCGCCATGCCGCTGCCGACGCCGGTATATTGACCGTCGCGCGTGCAGATGAAACCGTCCTTCATCACGCGCGATTCCGGCTCGACCGCATTGCGCACGACGACCTCGATCGGCGTCTTGACGTCGACGACGAGCGGCTCCTGGTTCGCAAACGAGACGCACGCGCGCTTGCCGAACACTTCGCGCGAAAACGGCCGCCCGTACTGCTCCATGAACACGTTGCGGTTGACGAGCGCGATCGGCGCACCGTCCTTCACCACGGCCACCGCTTCGATGTCGGGAGTCTCGAGAAAGTATTCCTGCAATTGCGCGTTCGTCATCGTCGACGGAATCGCGGCCGCTTCCGCGGCAATCTGCCCCGCGTGCACGACGAGCCCGGGAGCCGCCGCGTCTTGCTGATCGGAACTGGCGGTTGCCAGAGCGCTATAGAGCTGTTCGATACTGGCCATAGAAGATCCCACTGCAAACGAAGACAGGAAGTCACGCGACGTAAGGGGCAAATGCAAGTCGGCACGGACGCGTCAAGCGGCGTCGCAGCCACCGTAGCCGCCCGGGAAATTAGCGCTGCGGCATGACAATTCCGTTAACGCAAGGCCACGTTTTTCCTTACCGCGGGTCTTTTTGGGCAATAGCTTACGAATTCCAAAGAAAAACTTTCCGAGGCCTAAAGTTTGTCTAAAATTGACCGATATAAATGGCCCGGCTTTTGAAGCGGCGGCTTGAAAAGCACGAGCCCAATGCTTTCACGCTGCTTTCAAATATTGCAATAACCACCAATTGACCCGTGCGCCCAGACCTATAGAAAATTCGGCAAACCACTGAGAAGCGAGACCATTCCAGGCATGACACGCGGCGCAGCCCTTGACCGGAGAGCCTGCCGCCAAGACCGAAGCCCCGATCTGCCGGACATTACATGCACTTTTCGGCGAAATGGTTCTTCCCGAAGTCGTATAGCTTTGACGAGCAGCGTGCATGGCCGGGAATGCGCCTATCGGACTGGCGCCGGCGCCCGCTTATTCACTTCAGAAAGAGGCATTGACGATGGCTACCGTGTCGCCACGCGCTAACAGCGCCCCCTTGCCCGGCGTATCGGCCGGCGCCAGGTTCACCCTCGGGCGCCGCATTGTCGCCATCTTCGGCGCGCTGTTCGTGCTGATGCTAGTGATGGCCGCGATTTCCTATACGCGCCTCAGGGCGATCGACGACGAAGCGGTCAGCCTGAACCGAGACTCGGTGCCGGGCCTCTACTACGCCGCCGCGCTGCGCATCACCTCGGTCGAAAGCTACGAAGCGCTCGAGCGCGCTGTGTTCGCCAACACCGACGACCAAGGCGCCAAGCGCGATTTCGACCATTTGGCGAACGTGCTGCGCGAATTCGACAAGAACGTCGGCGACTATCAAACCACGCTCTTTCGCGACGACGACAAAGCGCGCTTTAACGAATTCAAGTCCGCTTACGACCAATATCTGCCTTTGGTCAGCGACGTCGTTCACGAGGCGCAGACGTCGCGGCCCGCCGCGCACGCCTCGTTCGCGCGCGTATTCCCCGCATGGCAGAAGGTGATTGCCCAAGCCGACAAGCTCGTCGCCGAAAACCACGGTCAGGCCAACGACTCGGCCAACGCGATCCGCGACTCGGTGAGCGGCACCGAATACACGCTCGCCACGGCGCTCGGCGTCGTGCTGCTCGTCGCGCTCGTCACCGGCTATGCGCTCCTTCGCGCGATCACCGTGCCGATGGCGCGGCTCGTCGAAGTGCACGACGTGATGCGCACCGGCAATCTCACGCAGCGCCTGAACCTGCGCCGCAACGACGAGTTCGGCACGCTCGAGGACGGCTTCAACCGCATGGCCGAAGAGCTCACGAGCCTCGTTGCGCAGGCGCAGAAGTCGTCGCTGCAGGTCACGACCTCGGTCAGCGAGATCGCCGCCACGTCGAAGGAGCAGCAGGCCACCGCGAGCGAAACCGCCGCGACCACCACCGAGATCAACGCGACCTCGCGCGAGATCTCAGCCACCGCGCGCGACCTGCTGCGCACGATCAACGAAGTGTCGGCGGTCGCGGAGCAATCGGCGACGCTCGCGGGCGCGAGCCAGAGCGGCGTCGCGCGCATGGAAGAGACGATGCGCGGCGTGATGGAAGCCGCGGGCTCGGTCAACGCGAAGCTCGCGATCCTCAACGAGAAAGCCGTCAACATCAACCAGGTCGTCGCCACCATCACCAAGGTCGCCGACCAGACCAACCTGCTCTCGCTGAACGCGGCGATCGAAGCCGAAAAAGCCGGCGAGTACGGCCGCGGCTTCGCCGTGGTCGCCACCGAGATCCGCCGCCTCGCCGACCAGACGGCCGTCGCCACTTATGACATCGAGCAGACCGTCAAGGAGATCCAGTCGGCGGTGTCGGCCGGCGTGATGGGCATGGACAAGTTCTCCGAGGAAGTGCGCCGCGGCATGCGCGACGTGCAGGAGGTGGGCGGCCAGCTCTCGCAGATCATCAACGAAGTGCAGGCGCTCGCGCCGCGCTTTGCTCGCGTGAACGACGGGATGCACACGCAGGCGAGCGGCGCCGAGCAGATCACGCAGGCGCTCTCGCAGCTGTCCGAAGCGGCGCAGCAGACCGCGGAATCGCTGCGCCAGTCGTCGCAGGCGATCGACGATCTCACGCTCGTCGCCAACCAGCTTCGCACCGGCGTGTCGCGCTTCAAGATCGAAGCCTGACCGTCATCCAGCCCGGGCGGCCGCACGCAATGCTCTTCCTCCTGTTCGAACTCGACAGCGACCGGTACGCGCTCGACGCGAGCCGGATCGCCGAAGTGCTGGCGCTGACGCCGGCCAAAGCGATCCCCGGCGCGCCCGCCTGGGTGGCCGGCGTGATCGACCGGCGCGGCGAGCCCGTGCCCGTCGTCGACGTGGCGCAGCTCGCGCTCGGGCGTCCCGCCCGGGAGCTGCGCTCCACGCGCCTCGTGCTCGTGCGCTACCGTCCGGACGCCGCGTCTGAAGGCGGCGCAAGCGGCCCGGCCGGAGAGCGGCTGCTCGGCCTGATCGTCGAGCGCGCGACGCAGACGCGGCGCATCGAGCGCGACCGCTTCGCCGATACCGGCGTCGCGACGCCGCACGCGCGCTGGCTCGGCCCCGTGGCGAGCGATGCCGACGGTCTCGTCCAGTGGGTCGACCCGCGCGACATGCTCGACGACGACGTCAAGGCGCTGCTGTTCGCGAAGACGTCCGCCGAGCCACAGCCGGCGCCTGCATCATGAGCGCATCCGCCTCCCTGGACGCCGCCTTGCCGCGCTATGAAGCGTGGCTCGCCCGCGAGACCGGCATCGACGCGGAAACGCTCGGCGCGAGCGGCCTCGCGCGCGCGGTGCTGGAGCGCACGCGGGCAACGCAAGGCCTCGGCGAACCGGCGGCAGAGATCTCCGAAAACGCGCTCGAAGCGTACTACCAGCAGCTGATCGCCTCGCCCGAAGAACGGCAGGCGCTGATCGAAACGCTGGTCGTGCCCGAGACATGGTTCTTCCGCGATCGCGAAGCGTTCGCCGCCCTCGCGCGGCTCGCGCACGAACGGCTCGTGCGTGAACCGGCCCGCGCGCTGCGCGTGCTGAGCGCCCCCTGCTCTACGGGCGAAGAGCCCTATTCGATCGCGATGGCCTTGCTCGATGCGGGGATCGCGGCCGAGCGCTTTTCGGTCGACGCCGTCGACATCAGCGAGCGGGCGCTCAACCATGCGCGCCTCGCGATGTACGGACGCAACTCGTTTCGCGGCCATGCGCTCGAATTCCGCGCACGGCATTTCAGCGCGACAGAGGACGGGTGGCGCTTGCACGAGCGCGTGCGCGAGGCGGTGCGCTTTGCGCGCGTCAACCTGTTCGAAGCGCCGCCGTCGAATGGCGGCGTGAAGTACGACTTCATCTTCTGCCGCAACATGCTGATCTATTTCGGCCGTGATGCGCAGGATCAGGCGATCCGCCGGCTCGACGCGCAGCTCGCGGATGGCGGCGCGATCTTCGTCGGCCCGGCCGAGACCGGCTTGATGATGCGGCATCCGCTGAGCCCGGCGCGCATTCCGCTTGCGTTCGCGTTTCGGCGCGCGCAGCCGGAGGAAACGGCGGCGCGTGGGGCGTTTGCGTTGCCGGTGTTGCCGATGGCAACAACCGCGACGGCTGACAAAGGCGCCGCCGATAGACAACCGCTGCCGGTTATCGCGCGACGTTCGGGCACGGCATCCGCGCCCGCAACTGTCTTTACGCCGCCGCGCCCGATCGAGCAGCGTGTTCCTGCGCCGCCCGCGCAGCCTCGCCCCGTCACACGGCCTGCCGCGCCTGCGCCCGCCACGCTCGAAGACGCACGCCGCAGCGCCGACGCCGGCCGTCTCGACGAAGCCGCGATGCTCGCGCACGCATTCATGAAGCAGCACGGCCCGCACGCCGACGCGTTCTACCTGCTCGGCCTGATCGCCGACGCGCAGAACCGCGGCGACGAAGCACACGACCACTACCGCAAGGCGCTGTACCTGGAGCCCACGCACTACGAGGCGCTGACCCATCTCGCGGCATTGCTCGACATGATGGGCGACACGGCCGGCGCAGAACGGCTGATGCGCCGCGTCGAACGCGCCACGCCGCCGACGGCGCCGGCAAGCGCCGGTGCGCGTAACGCTCTCGCGAGGACCTCATGAAACGCGACCCGAACCCCACACCGGGCGCGTCGCCTGTCGACGCTTGCTGGAACCGCATCGGCACGCGCGGCGACGGCTCGTGTCCGCAACTGGCGACGTATTCGCGCTGCCTGAACTGTCCCGTCTTCGAGAAGGCCGCCTCCACGCTGCTCGACCGCCCGCTCGACGACACGGACCTTGCCGCCGCGCTGGAAGTTGCGCGCGCAACGAACGCGGATCGAACGCGCGATGCGGCTCGCAGCGAAACGGCCACCGAGGCAACGCAAGCGCAATCCGCGCTCGTCTTCCGCATCGCCGACGAATGGCTCGCGCTGCCGAGCACCACGCTCAAGCAGATCGACAACCTCCGCCCGATCCACTCGCTGCCGCACCGGCGCAACCGCGCCGTGCTGGGGCTCGTCAACGTGCGCGGCGCGCTGACCGTCGCCGTCTCGCTCGGCGAGCTGCTGCGTCTCGACCGCGCCGCCGCGAGCGCGCCCTCGTCGCGCAAGCGCTATCCGCGCATGCTGGTGGCCGCCCACCGCGGCGAGCCCGTGGCGTTTCCAGTGGACGAAGTCGAAGGCGTCCTGCGTTTTGCGGCCAGCGAGCTCTTGCCGGTGCCGACGACGCTCGCCCACTCGACCGGCTCGCACGCAAGCGGCGTGCTCGCGTGGCGCGACACCACGATCGGCCTGCTCGATCCGGACCGCGTGTTCGAATCGCTTGCCGGGAGCCTGAAATGAAACAACCCCGGCGCCTACCGCGATGAGCACCGAAGACGACCTGAGCCACGTGCCGCTGCTCGAGCTGTTCCGCGAGGATGCGGCGACGCAGACGCGCGTGCTCTCCGACGGCCTGCTCGCGCTCGAGCACGCCCCAGCCGATGCCACCGCGCTCGAAGCCTGCATGCGCGCCGCGCATTCGCTGAAGGGCGCCGCGCGCATCATCGGCTTGCAAAATGGCGTCGACATCGCGCATCTGATGGAGGAATGCTTCGTCTGCGCGCAGCGCGGCGAGCTGACGTTGAGCGCGTCGCACATCGATGCGCTGCTGCATGGCATCGACTTGATCGCACGCGTCGGCGAGACGAATCCTGCCGAGGCCGTCACGCGCGCGGATGTCGACGCGTTTGCGATGCGGCTCGCTTCGTCGCACGCGGCGCCTCGCGTCAGCAGCAGCGCCGCCGCAGGCACAACCACAGGCTCGTCGAAAGACGACGAAGAGGCGACGATGCGCGCCGCGCTCGCGCTGCTCGGCGCGGATGCCGCCGCGCTTGGCGGCGGCTCTCCTCGCACGGCGAGCGACGCATTCCCCGACGCAGCCAAACCTGCCGTCGAGCCTGAACCGCAGCCCGCCTCCGCACGCGAGCGCATGACGCGCGACGCCGGCCGCATGCTCCGCGTGCGCGCCGACAACCTCGACCGGCTCTTGAGCCTCGCCGGCGAATCGCTCGTGGAATCGCGCTCGCTCAAGCCGTTCGCCGAATCGATGCTGCGCGTGAAGCGCACCCAGCGCGAAGCGGCGCGCGCGCTCGATGCGTTCTACGAAGCGCTCGCGGAACACCTCGACCCACAGGTGCTCGCCTCGCTCGGCGACGTCCGCGCGCTGCTCTCCAACGCGCAGCAGCTTCTCGCCGCGCGCATCGACGAGCTCGACCGGTTCGACCGCCGCAGCGCCAACCTCGCGCAACAGCTCTACGACGAAGCGCTGCAATGCCGGATGCGCCCGTTCGGCGACGCCACGCACGCGTATCCGCGCCTCGTGCGCGACCTCGCGCGCTCGCTCGGCAAGCGCGTGCGCTTCTCGATCGTCGGCTCGGCGACGCAGGTCGATCGCGACATCCTCGACATGCTCGACGCGCCGCTCGGCCACCTGCTGCGCAACGCGCTCGACCACGGCGTCGAAACGCCGGAAGAACGCGTGGCCAAAGGCAAGCCCGCCGAAGCGACGCTCACGCTCGACGCGCGGCACAGCGCGGGCAAGCTCCTGATCAGCGTCGGCGACGACGGCGCGGGCGTCGATCTCGAGCGGCTGCGCGCCGCCGTCGTGCGCAGGCAGTTCACTGACGAAGACACCGCCGCGCGCCTTTCCGAGCAGGAGCTGCTCGAATTCCTGCTGCTGCCGGGCTTTTCGATGCGCGAGCACGTGACCGACGTATCGGGCCGCGGCGTCGGGCTCGACGCCGTGCGCGAGATGGTCACCGCCGTGCGCGGCGCCGTGCGCATCTATAACGAACCGGGTCACGGCGTGCGCTTCGTGCTGCAACTGCCGCTCACGCTTTCGGTGATCCGCAGCCTGCTCGTCGATGTGGGCGGCGAGGCCTACGCGTTCCCGCTTGCGCACGTGCGCCGCACGCTCGAGTTGCCGCGCGACGACATCGACATGCTCGAAGGCCAGCAGCACTTTCCGTTCGAAGGGCGGCCCGTCGGGCTCGTCACCGCGCACCAGTTGCTCGGCGCAGACGCGGCCGAGGAAACGCGCGCGAGCGTATCGGTCGTCGTGATCGGCGACGAGCATGAAACGTATGGCGTCGCGGTCGACCGTTTCCTCGGCGAGCGCATGCTCGTCGTGCAGCCGCTCGACGCGCGCCTGGGCAAGGTCAAGGACATCGCTGCGGGCGCGCTGATGGAAAACGGCGACGTCGTGCTGATCGTCGACATCGACGACCTCCTGCGCTCCGTCGACAAGCTCGTGCGCGGCGGCCAGCTCGATCGTGTGCGCCGCGCGGAAGGCGTCGCGGCGCGGCAGCGCAAGCGCGTGCTCGTGGTCGAGGACTCGCTGACCGTGCGCGAGCTCGAACGCAAGCTGCTCGAAAAGCGCGGCTACGCGGTGACCGTCGCCGTCGACGGCATGGATGGATGGAACGCACTGCACGGCGCGAGCTTCGATCTCGTCGTGACCGACATCGACATGCCGCGCATGGACGGCATCGAGCTCGTCACGCTGATCAAGCGCGACGCGCTGCTCAAGACGATGCCGGTGCTGATCGTCTCGTACAAGGATCGCGATGAAGACCGCCGACGCGGACTCGAAGCCGGCGCCGACTACTACCTCGCCAAAGGCAGCTTCCACGACGAAGCGCTGCTCGATGCCGTGCGGGATTTGATCGGAGAGGCACACGGATGAACATAGGCGTCGTCAACGATTTGCCCCTCGCCGTCGAAGCGATGCGCCGTGCGATCGCGAAACGCCCGGACCACCGCGTGCTATGGGTCGCAACCGACGGCGAGCAGGCCGTCGATTTCTGCATCGCGCAGCCGCCCGACATCGTGCTGATGGATCTCATCATGCCGAAATTCGACGGCGTGGAAGCGACGCGGCGCATCATGGCGCGCGCGCCATGCGCGATCCTCGTCGTCACGCACAGCGTGGGCGCGAATGCGTGGCGCGTGTACGAAGCGATGGGCGCGGGCGCGCTCGACGCGATCGATACGCCCACGCTCGCCGACAGCATGGCCGACGCCGCGCAGCCGCTGCTCGCGAAAATCGACCAGATCGGCCGCCTGCTCGACAACCCGGGCGCCTATCGCCAGAGCGCGCCCGCGACGGCGCGCTCCGGCAGCACGCCGCTCGTCGCGATCGGCGCATCCGCCGGCGGCCCGACAGCGCTCGCCGCCGTGCTCGGCGCGCTGCCGGAAGACTTTCCCGCGGCGCTCGTGCTCGTGCAGCACGTCGACCGTGCATTCGCCGACGGCATGGCCCAGTGGCTCAACGGCCAAACACCGCTGAACGTGCGCATCGCGCAGGAAGGCGACGCGCTTCAAAAGCGCACCGCCCTGCTCGCCGCAACCGACGACCATGTGCGCCTGACGCGCGACGGCACGCTCGTCTATACGCGCGAGCCCGCGGAGATGCCGTACCGGCCGTCGGTGGACGTGTTTTTTCAGAGCGTCGTCGAGCACTGGCAAGGCGACGCGATCGGCGTGCTGCTGACCGGCATGGGCCGCGACGGCGCGATCGGCCTGAAGGCGATGCGCGCGAAGGGGTACCACACGATTGCACAGGACCAGGCGACGAGCGCGGTGTACGGAATGCCGAAAGCGGCCGCCGCGCTCGATGCCGCGCGCCAGATTCTGCCGCTCGAGCACATCGCGCGCGAGCTGACCGCGCTCGTCACAGCGTGAGGACAGCGCGCGCTACACACAAGCACAGAGAGAAATTGGATTCCAGAGAAGAGGCAACAGCATGAACGTCGATCACCCCGGCTCCCTTGACGAAGCGGCAACCGAGCGGCCCGTGGCGGACGGCGCCGACGCGGCGCTCGAAGCAGCACGCACCGCGCTCATGACGCCACCGGCCACCGACATGCCGGTGATGGTCCTGCTCATCGACGACCAGACGATCGTCGCCGAAGCGGTGCGGCGCGCCCTTGCCGATGACCCCAACATCGATTTCCATTACTGCTCGCGCGCCGACGAAGCGATGGACGCAGCGCACAAGACGCGGCCCACGGTGATCCTGCAGGACCTCGTGATGCCGGGCATCGACGGGCTCACGCTCGTCAAGGAGTACCGCGCCGATCCGGCGATGCGCGACGTGCCGATCATCGTGCTCTCCACCAAGGAAGAGCCGGTCATCAAGAGCGCGGCGTTTTCGGCAGGGGCCAACGACTACCTGGTGAAGCTGCCGGACCGGATCGAGCTGGTGGCGCGCGTGCGGTATCACTCGCGCTCGTACATCAACCTGCTGCAGCGCGACGAAGCATATCGCGCGTTGCGGCAATCGCAGCAACAGTTGATGGAGGCGAATCTCGAGCTGCGGCGGCTCACGCATTCGGACGGTTTGACGGGGTTGTCGAACCGGCGCTATCTCGACGAGTACCTTGGCGCCGAGTGGCGGCGCGGGGCGCGGCACGAGTCGGAGCTGGCGATGCTCATGATCGATGTCGATAACTTCAAGCCGTATAACGATACGTATGGGCATGTGGCCGGGGATGATGCGCTCAAGCAGATCGCGGAGACCGTGGCGAATTGCCTGGGGCGGCCGGGGGATCTTGCTGCGCGGTTTGGCGGGGAGGAGTTTGCGGTTGTGCTGCCTGGGACGCCTCCCGGTGGCGTGAAGCAGCTTGCGGAGAAGATTCGCGCCGAAGTCGAGGCGCTGAGGCTGCCGCATGCGGGCTCGTCAACGGGCGAGTATCTGACCGTCAGCATCGGCGGAGCTTCGCTTGTGCCGGCGGCGGAGATGCCGATTACGTCGCTTGTCGAGCTCGCGGATTTTGCGCTTTATCAGGCTAAGCGCGAGGGGAAGAATCGGGTGGTTATCGTTGAGGATTCGGTGGGGGTGGGGGAAAGGCCGGGGGTTTCGGTGGGGCGGGATTAGGGACCGCTGTTCGATAGGTGTCACCGGTTCACCACGGCGAATAGAGATCAGATTTGTGATTGATTGGGCGGGGGTTTACCTATAATCACTTTGGTCGCCCCTCGGTATGAGGTAGTTCACCTCTATAAGGAGAGAACGAGATGACTGAGACCGAGCAACACGAACATGCCTTGACCCAAAAAGCACTGAACATGCTTGCTACGTGGGGAAAGAACCCGAGCATTGATGGCGGAGAGAACATCGCATTCTCCGTATGTCGCCAAGGCGCACCTAGCGATGCATTCATTGGCAGCGGGGATTGCACTCCCTTCACTCCTACCGGGCCGCGTGGAACGCTGAACGGCCAGCCCGCCGGATTTACTGGAGCACCAACCGCGTATTTTGACGATTTCAGCAGCTCATCACCAACCATCAATCAGGTCCCATTCAATTTTTCATTCGACCTGGATAGCGGCAAGATCTCAATGAGCGGAGCATTTCCCGACTTGCCAGGAAGCCTGGAATTTTTTGTGGAGTATATTCGCGAATTCGACGGGCGCGGTGGCAAGAACATTTTGTTCCACTCAGAACAGGCCTCTGATAATGCAGGATATGTGCTCGCCGTCCAGCTCGTAGGGGCGTCCTGAACGCAAGGTCGAGCGCATTGCGGCAGCCATCGAGGCGGGATCGCTAGAAAGTCTTGATCGGTACACGGCGGTCGACGACCGCTCGCGCTTCCGGGTGCGGGCTGTCTATTCATTGCGAAATACTCGAAATACGCTGCTTATTCTCGAAGTGAAACGATGTTTGTGAATCGCACAATTTATTGATGTGCGAAAGTCCGCTGTCTGGGCGAAGCCGCCAATTGAATGTCTGCCCACATGCTTTGACGAATGACAGGAACTGGCCGACTGTTGCCCGACACGGTCGGCCGAAGCCGACCCTGAGCAGCCACTCAAGCCCGTCGGGCCTCGACGACTGTTTGTGACGAAGCAGCGGTCAGTCGTCGTCGGGTAGCGACAAAGAAGATTGGCCCACTCCAATGGATCATTCCTTCGTGTACTTCCGAATTGCTTCGGCCGTGACGGGCGTGAAGAAGTTGATCAGGTTTCCATCCGGATCACGAAACAGCATTGAGCGATTTCCCCACGGCTGGGTTGTCGGCTGCTGCACCACATCTTTCGCCAGCTTCCCGAGCTTCTTGTATTCCTCGTCCACATCGCGCACGCGGAATTCCATGATTAGCGAGCGGTTGCTTTCCGGTGTCGCTGCTCCTGCGCCGAACATGTCCATCGTGCGTTTGCTGCCGATCGCCAGAGTACAGGATGGCGACGATAGCTCGGCGAATTCGGCCGTGTACCAGGTGGCTGTCAGCCCGATGTCCTCGTAGAATTGGACGAGTCGTTTGATGTCGTTGGTAATAATGCGGGTTGAAACGAAGTCCATTTTTCATCCTCGAGTCGTTATGTCTGCATTCATACCGGGCTTCGGTAAGCCTAAAGCCCGGAGATAATGTCGCCACTGTTGAGGTGCGCGGCATCGTACGTATCCTACAAAAGGGCTGCTGCCACCGTTTTGTCAGCAGCGAATAGAACCGTCATGCGCCGATCCGATCGACTTTTTCAGATCATCCAGATCTTGCGACGCTCGAAGCGTCCAGTTACCGCTCGTGGTCTGTCCGATGAGTTAGAAGTCTCGGTGCGGACCGTTTATCGCGACATCGCAGATTTGATGGGGCAACGTGTTCCGATTCGCGGCGAACCAGGACGCGTGAGCGAACGCACGGTGTGGCCCCTACTCATTGGCTACGCGGACGCTGTGCGGTTGCTTGTTGCATGGTGCGAGCTACGTCAGCAATTTCGTCACTTCAGAACGGATCGAATCATCCATGTTGGATTTCTTGACGAGCATCATGGAGAGCGGAGAACCGAACTCGTGGCGCGTTGGAAACGGTACATGAAAACATCACGCGGACTTGAACTGCCGGAGTGAATTGTCGCGCGGGCCGCATGCCGACGGACAGGATGCGGCGAAAAAATCGCCTTCCGTTTCCATTCCAATCCGACCGCATCCGGTAGACCGTAGCCTGCACACTTGCTCTTCAGCCAGTCTACGATGCTCAGTACCGTTCCGCACCAATACATGAGGGAGTGTTGCCGAGGCCACTAAAGCAACATCGGAGATCTCCTATGCTTGAAGAGTTTTCTTTCGAGGCCTTAGGCAAGGAGAACCACCATGCGCATGCTTCTCAACATACGAATTCCCCACGAGCCGTTCAATGCCTTTGTGCGCGACGGCACCATCGGGGAAGTGATGGCGAAGATACTTGAAGAGACGAAGCCGGAAGCCGCCTATTTTACGGAGCAAAGCGGAGCACGCGGGGCCATCCTCGTCATCAACCTCGATGAGCCGTCGCAGATTCCCGCGTTTGCTGAGCCGTGGTTTCTCAAGTTCAACGCCGACTGCGAGTTTCGGGTTGTGATGGTATCGGAAGACCTGCAAAAAGCCGGGCTGGAGATGCTCGGATCGAAGTGGAAATAGCGGCGCTGCATGCCGCGGAGCCAGGCCGCGGCATGCATTTGGAAATAGCTTCTATTTCAAACCAAAACCCATTTGCGCCCGCCCAAGCGGCGTAAGGTCATCGACAGTCGCGCGCCCAACAAAATCCACCTCGAAATGATCCGCCGGAAAATCGGGCGGGCTCTTGCCCTCTAGAAAGCTCGGCAACTGACGCCTGAGGTACGCATCGTTCTTGGCGCACGACGGCGCCGAAGCGATATACATCACATTGCTATACCCCTTGCCGCGATGCGCGTCCTCGACTGCATGAATGACATCGCTATGCCAGAACACCGTATCGCCCGCCTGCATCAGCGGAATCGAAGACAGCGCACGAAATAGCGGCGCATGGTATTCCGGCTTGATCGAGAGCGCCCGCCCCGGCATCGCTCCGCACAGATCGTCGTCCGCGACATCATCCTGAAGCGCTCGCAAAAGGATATAGACCATGGCGTTCGCTATCGGCACGAGTTGAAGCGTGCCGTCGCCGGGCCCTTGCGGGGTAAGCGCCGTCCACCCCTGAAACGTGCGGAACATGGAGCAGACAGCCGGCGAAGGAATCTCCTCGACTTCCGTCCGATAAGCCGCGTCGAACGGATCGTAGCCGCGCCAGTTCCCTGAGAAGACGTGGCGATACACCTTGCGAAAGTTCGACTCGATCCAGCGTTCGACCGAGCCGCCATCACAGTGTGCGGATAGGCCAAGCGATTCCGAACCAGGAGGCCGCCGGCGCAAGCGATCGGCGTAGACCGGCACATGCTCGGGATCGAAGTGAACGCGTCCTTCGCTTTCCGCTTGCCATAGCCGATTCAAAAACACGCGTGCCTGCGTAAGCGCCGGCGACTGTCGCGCAAGCACTTGCGGCTTCGACCAGTACACCCCGTAAATCTGCGGCTTGCTTGAAGCCAACTGGCCGAAATAGTTGTCCTCCGCGCGATCCAGCAGCTTCGCATCGAGGTTGTTGCGCCGGACATATTCGGCGATGTCGTCATCCCACTGCTCGACGAGCGATCGATCGAACACCTTGCGGATCACGCACGCGCCTCGCGCTTTGACAAGCGCGATCTGGTCGGCGCTTACGCGATTCGCAGCGATGTCTTCGAACTGGATTTCGGGGATGACCGGCTCGCCGCGGTCTCGAAGGTTCGCAATATGCCGCGCTTCCTGGTTCATCGCGGCTTCGACCTCGGCGAATACCGTCCGGTAATTCGGCAGCATCTCGCGCAACTCGCGCTTCGTCTTTCTGATTGCCGCTGGCAGGTCATCGATCTGCAATGCCATCGCGTCGTCTCCTGTCGGCCTGAGTTAGTGCTTTAGCACTTAGGTGATGTCGGTGCGTTGGAGCGTACGCCGGCAATGCCCATTCCGGCGATACTATCCGGTCAAATGCTTTGCACCTTCAGCCATGAAAGCAGCCTACGAGCGCGTCGATTTCGGCGCGAGCTGTTCGGTCAGGGTTTACCACCGGCGACTGCCGAGAATTCCCTTCGAATGGCACCACCATCCGGAGTACGAGCTGACCCTGACCATGAACAGCCAGGGCAGGCGCTACATCGGGGATTCGGTCGCCGCTTACGGCGATGACGACCTGGTGCTCGTCCCGCCCAACCTGCCGCACACGTGGGCGTCGAATCGCTCGATAGACCCGGCGAATCCGCAGGTCGCCATCGTCATCTGGTTCGACGGCGCGTGGGCGAACCGGCTGGCCGACGTCTGTCCTGAGTACAACGGCTTGCGCAATCTCATGCGGCGCGCAGCCTGCGGATTGGTGTTCGAAAAGGGCGCGGGAACGCTCATGCGCGAACAGCTCGATCCGCTGCTTTCCGCGAATCCGAGGGAACGTCTCACGGCGGTGCTGAACATCCTGGTGTGGCTGTCGGAGCTGCCGGGTACGCCGCTCGCGTCGCCGAGCGCTTTCGATGGGCGTACGGGCGCCGCCTCCGGGCACGAGCCCGATCAGCTCAATCGCGTACTGGCGATCATCGATACCCAGTTCGCGCGTCCTTTGCGTCTCGCGGCGCTCGCCAAGGCCTCCGGCCTGTCCGAACGATCGCTGACCCGGCACTTCACGCAGCATTTGGGCGAGAGCGTCGGAAGCTACATCACCCGGGTCAGAATCGGGCATGCCTGCCGCCTGCTGACCGACACGCAATTGCCGATCTCGGTCGTTGCCGCGCGATCCGGCTATTCGAATGTGGCGAATTTCAATCGACAGTTCAAAGCAACGAAGGAATTGACGCCCGCCGCGTACCGGCAGCAATTCACCGGGGCGCGACGCGCCGAAGCCGAGACGGCCCCCGCCCTCACCGAACGCTCGCCGTCCCTTCAGACCAAGGCGCCGGGCGCAAAAAGAAAGAGACCACGCTCGCCACATGGCGCGACGACATGAAGCCCCCCGCACGCGGGACTAAAGAGTTGACCGCCTGAAGCCGATAACGCAGTCAAGCGTCGGAACATCCTTACACCGCATTACATGGGGCACCACCCCGGATTTCGCCGCTGCGGCAGCGGGCGCCTACAAGCGCCCGCCATGAATTGCTTGCTATTCGCTTACGACTCGAGACAGCCTCCACACGGCCGAGTGCGTCTTGAAAGCTCGCTGGACGCGAACGGTCGTTTCGGTGCGATATCGCTGCAGCTCTCCGATTGGTTCGAGACGATTTAACTGGATCGAAGAAATGCAAATACTAGAACTAGAAAATTCGCCGACAAGTGCGAATCCTGCGGAGCCTCCCCCCGCACGCGCCTTTCCGCCACCTGCCGCGGCCCCGACTCAGGAAGGGCCGGCCGGCATCCGCTTCGATTTCAACGAGGGCTGCCGGGTCACGCTGCCGCCGGGCAACTGGCAAGTTTCCCTGAGGGATCACGATACGGGCAACGTGCTCTTCGAGACCGCGATCGCAAACGGCTATGTCGCCAGCACGAAAAGGTATTTCGTGCGGTTCGAGATCCTCGTCTGGTCGAGAGTCGCGCTGGCAAGGGATAGCGCCGCAGCCCCGCTGTTCCGGCATGTCTACGATGCCGCCGGCAAGGAAGTGCTCGTGCAGCTGCCGGTGGGCACACTGGGCGACACGATCGCATGGATGCCCTACGTCGCGCACTTTCAGCGGCGGCACAAGTGCCGCCTGACCTGCGCGATGTCGGACAAGCTGATTCCGCTGTTCGCCGATGCGTACCGCGAAATCGAATTCGTCACGCACGAGCAGGTGAAGCCGAATCGCTACTACGCGACCTACAACCTCGGCCTGTTCTTCGACGACGAAGAGCGCGTGAATCAGCCATGCGACTTCCGCCACGTCGGCCTGCATCGCACGGCGGGCTACATTCTCGGCCTCGATCCGAAAGAGGAGCCGCCGCGCATCGCGCTGCCCGACGATACGCGCCCGATCGACGAACCGTACGTCTGCATCGCCGTGCAAAGCTCGACGCAATGCAAATACTGGAACAACCCCGCGGGATGGCATGACGTGATCGCCTTCTGCAAGGCAGCGGGGTACCGGGTCGTCTGCATCGATCAAAAGCGCGTGCACGGCACCGGCATGACCTGGAATCACATCCCGCATGGCGTCGATGACGAGACCGGCGACAGGCCGATCGTCGAGCGAGCCCGCTGGCTCAAGCACGCGGCGTTCTTTGTCGGCTTGTCGAGCGGCCTGTCGTGGCTCGCGTGGGCCATGCGCATCCCGGTCGTGATGATCAGCGGCTTTTCGCACCCCGACAACGAGTTCCATACGCCCTACCGGGTCATCAACTATCACGCCTGCAACAGCTGCTGGAACGACGTCCGCGTGCGCTTCGACCATCAAGATTTCTTCTGGTGTCCAAAACACAAAGGAACACCTCGGCAATTCGAGTGCACGCGTCTCATCGAATCGAAACAGGTGATCGACGCGATCCGCGCGATACCCGGCGCGATACGCTGACGTAGATAAAAAGCGCAGCAGGCCCGGATCGCACCACCCGTGCGAAGCCGCCCTCGAACGCGCAATACGAATGACATTACTAGAGGCGGGTGATGGGGGTATGGCGACTCGAGATTTCGACTGGCGGGCAAGCGGCCTTGGCCGCGCGCACGACTATGGCTATGGCGACGCACATGACGTGCGCATCGATGGACCGAAGCTAGGACAAGCGCGCGCAGCATGGCTCACCAGGCTTCTCGTGAGCCCGGCGATCTATGTCGTGACGTTCTCGCCGTCCACGGTGCACGGCCAGACGATCACAGTAAGCGCGGGCAACATCCAGGACGGCACCGCCGTTGGAGCGAACGTCGTCGCCAACGTCTTCGGCACGGCCAATACGTTCACCATCAGCGGCCTGGGCGCGCTGAACGTCTCGTCCGGCGGCGTAACGAGCGCGTCATTCATCAATCCGCTCGGCACGGAGACGGTCTTCTCCGGCGGCACGGCGTTCGCCTCGCTCGTCAGCGGCACGCAAATCGTGAGCAGCGGCGGCATCGCGAGCGCAACGTTCGTCGCCAACGCCGGCCAGCAATATGTGTGGTCGGGCGGCGTCGCGAGCGGCACGCAACTGAGCCTGGGCGAGAACGTCGTGTGGGGCGGGCTCGCGGTCGGCACGTGGGTAAGCGCCAGCGGACTCGAAACGGTGCTGTCGGGCGGCACGACAAACGGCACGACGGTCGGCAGCGGCGGCGCGCAAAGAATTCTTGCGGGCGGTCTCGCAAGCGCCACGACCATCGCGAATGGCGGCCTGCAAACGGTCTTCTTGGGCGGAATCGCCAGCTCGTCGACAGTGACGAGCGGAGGGCAGCTGGTGATCAGCAGCGGCGGCAGCGCCCTCGCGGTGAACCAGCAAAGCGGCGGCATATTCGTCGCCGATACGACAGCGGGCAACGTCTCGGGCACGAACACAAGCGGCACGTTCAGGATCTCAAGCGGCGTCGCATCGGGCCTGCTGCTCGAGAACGGCGGCTTGTTTACCGTACTCGCGGGCGGCACCGCGAGCGGCAGCATTATCCTCACCTTCGGCACGCAGGTCGTTTCCTCGGGCGGCCTCGCGATCGATACGCAGGACCTGTTCACCCAAATCGTGTCGAGCGGGGGCGTCGCGAGCCGCTCGCACGTTCTCGATTTCGCTCAGCAAAGCATTGTCGCGGGCGGCCTCGCCATCGGCAGCATCGTCGATACGAACGCGCGCGAAAGCATCTCGTCGGGGGGCATGGCGAGCGGCACGACGTTGAGCAACGGCGGTGTCCAGTACGTTTATGCAGGCGGCCAGGCCGTGGACACGGTCGTATCGAGCGGCGGGACGCAGCTCGCTTCCTCGGGCGGAGCCGCAACGGGGACCGTGGTGTCAGACCACGGCGCCTTCGGCGTCACGTCGGGCGGCACGGCAACAGGCCTCGTGCTGAACGCCGGCGCGTTGTTCTCCGCTACGACGGACGACGTGCTCGTCAGCGGCACCAACGCGCTTGGCGCGTTCAGCATCTCGAGCGGCGTGGCCCTGAACGTCCTGCTTCAGAACGGCGGCTCGCTGACGGTCGCGGCGGGCGGCGTCGCGAGCAACACCACCATCGACCAGTTCGGCAACGCGGTTGTCATGTCGGGCGGCACGGCCATCGGCACGATCGATTTGTACACGCTGGCCGTATCGTCGGGAGGCGTCACGAGCGGCACGGTCGTCTCCAGCTTCGCGCAAGAAATCGTCGGAGCAGGCGGCCAGGCGGATGGCTCCGTGGTATCGGATTTCGCGCAGCAGGTCGTATCGTCGGGCGGCGTCGTCAATGCCACTTCGGTCGGCGCCGCGGGAACGATGATGCTTTCGGGCGGCACCGCGAATCAGGCGACGATCGGCAGCGGCGGCACGCAGCTCGTCTCGGCCGGCGGCGTGGCCAGCGGCACGACCGTCATGGGCGGCGGCTTGCAGTCCGTCCTGACCGGCGGGGCCGCGCAAGCGACGACGATCACGAGCGGCGGCGCGCAGAACGTTTCGTCGGGCGGCGCAGCGAGCGGAACCACGGTGTCGGCCGACGGCAATCAGACGATCTTCGCCGGCGGCCTCGCAACCGCCACGGCGGTCGCGAGCGGCGGCACGCAAACCGTGTCGAGCGGCGGGGTGGCGAGCCAGACCACGATCTCGGGCGGCGGCACGCAGACCGTGTTGGGCGGGGCCACGGCAAGCCAGACGACCATCTCCGGCGGGGGCGCGCAGATCGTCTCCTCCGGGGGCTTTGCCGCCGGCGCCACGGTGCTGAGCGGCGGCATGCAACAGGTGCTCTCGGGCGGCGTCGCGAGCGGCGCGGTGATCAGCGCGGGCGGCAACCAGACGATCGCGCTGGGAGGCGAGGCCGACGCCTCGGTCGTCATGAGCGGCGCGCAGCAGACCGTATCGTCGGGCGGCATCGCAAGCGGCACGCGCGTCGACGGAGGCGGCACGCAAACGCTTTACCAAGGCGCCATCGTCACGAATACGACTGTCGGCAGCGGCGGCATGCAGATGGTCTCGTCGGGCTCCGTCGCGAGCGGCGCCGTGCTCGCGGGAGGCATTCAAAACGTTTCGTCGGGTGCGCTCGCCTCCGGCACCGCGATCAGCGCAGGCGGCACGCAGAATGTCGTGGCGGGCGGGCTCGCCAGCGCTGCGGTCGTGGGCAGCGGCGGTCTGCAATCGATCGCCTCGGGCGGCGAAGCCGACGGCTCGGTCGTCGGTGCGGGCGGCACGCAAGATATCGGCAGCGGCGGCGTGGTGAGCGGAACGCTCGTGACGAGCGGCGGAACGCAAACAGTGGAAGCCGGGAGCATCGTCAGCACCACCAGCGTTAGCTCGGGCGGCACGCAGGTGGTCTCGTCCGGAGCGGTCGCAAGCGGCGTGACGCTGGCTGGCGGCAGACAGACGGTGCTCGCCGGCGGCGCAGGCAGCGCAACCCAGGTCCTCAACGGCGCGCTGCAGGACGTGTTCGGCACGGTCGATCGCGACACGGTTCAAGGCGCGCAGACCATCCATGCCGGGGGCGTCGCCAGCCGGACCGCCATCAATGGCGGCTCGCAAATCGTGCTCGCGGGCGGCATCGCCAATCTCGCCATCGTGACAGGCGGAACGCAGACGATCTCTTCGGGCGGCATCGCGAACGCAACGACGGTCAGCAGCGGCGGCCAGCTGATCGTGGCCGGCGGCGGCATCGTCAACGGCGTTTCGGTCAGCTCCGGCGGCGCCATGCAAATGTTCGGCGCGATCAGCGGCGCCGTGATCGGCGCCGGGGGCACGATGCAGGTCGGCGGCGGCAGCGTGGCCGGCAACGTCGTGGACAACGGCGCGCTGATCTTCAATCGTTCGGACGACACCGTCTATGCCAACTCGCTGTCGGGTTCCGGTCAGATGATCCAGGCAGGCGCCGGCAAGCTGACCCTCAACGGCGACAGCAACGCATTCGCCGGCACGACGGTCGTGAGCGCCGGGCGGCTTGCGGTAGGCGACGCCGCGCATTCCGATGCGAAGCTCGGCGGCAACGTTCAGGTGGAAGCAGCCGGCACGCTGCTCGGCCACGGCTCGGTGCTGGGCTCGATCGACAACGTCGGCGTCGTGCAGCCCGGCGGCTCGATCGGCACGCTCAGCGTGGCGGGGGACTACGTGCAACATGCGGCCGGCGCGCTGTCGATCGAAGTCAGTCCCGCGGCGGCGTCGAAGCTCGTGGTCGGCGGAACGGCGACGCTGAACGGCGCGTTGCATGTGATCTACGATCCGGGCACGTATAGCGCAAGCCAGACGTACGAGATCGTGTCCGCCGGCGCCGTCGCCGGGCGCTTCGCCAGCGTCAGCTCCGGCGGGACCGCGGCCGCGCAAGTGACGCAAAGCGTCGCGTACGGGGCGACGTCGGTCGATCTCGTGGTCAACGCCGCGACGGCGAGCGCCAATCAATCCTCTTCGACTTCCGTCGTCGCACCGGTCGACACGAGCCTCTTTACCGC
Source organism: Trinickia terrae (assembly GCF_005144415.1). Classification (GTDB taxonomy): domain Bacteria; phylum Pseudomonadota; class Gammaproteobacteria; order Burkholderiales; family Burkholderiaceae; genus Trinickia_A; species Trinickia_A terrae. The sequence continues at coordinate 60,894 of NZ_SWJE01000012.1, forward strand.
GCCGGCTACGACGGCGCTCCTGACCGGCGAGGCGGCGGCCGCCCGGCTGCTGCAACGCGCATCGCAGCTGGCGAATCCAGGCGGCGCGGCGGCTCGTTCAGCGCCGGGGGCGCCGGGGAACGACGCGATCTGGATTGCGAGCTCCGTTGATCGCCTGTCGCTCGATGGCGATACGGCCGGCGCGCCGGGGTTCGGCGTGACCCAGTATCAGTTCACGGCCGGCGCCGATTGGCGGCTGGGGCGCTGGATCGCGGGGGGCGCGCTGACCTACGCGCACAGCGATCTCTCGGAGCAGGCCACCGGCGACAACGGCCGGGACGACACATTGCGCGCCTCGTTCTACGGGGCGCGCGAGGCCGGACCGGCGACGCTGGCCGCGGTCTTCTCCTACGCCTACCACGACGTGCATCTGCGCCGCCCGTTCGGCGGCGCAAACACGGCCGAGGGCGGCACCGCGGGCAACGAGCTGATGCTGGGGACCCAAGCCGGCCTGCCGCTCGCATTGGGCGGCGTGCATTTCACGCCGCACGTCGGCTGGCTCGTTGCCTACTACCGCGGCAACGGGTTCACCGAAAGCGGCGCGGGAGGACAAAACCTCGACGTCGGCGCGGACAACGCGCGAAGCGTGCAACCGTATGCGGGAATCAGCGTCGACAAATCGTTCGGCGACGGCGCCAACCCGCTGACGCTGCAGCTCACCGTCGACTACGGATGGGAGCTCGCTCGGCGCTCGCGTGCGGTATCGGTATTCAGCGCCGATGGCACGGCGTTCGGCGCGCCGGGTGTTTCGTTGCCGCAAGGCAGGCTCGTGACGAGTGTGCGCGCCGCCGGCGCGTTGACCCAGCAGATGGATTTCAGCGTCGGATTTACCAGTTGGCTCAACACGGGGCGGGGTTCGCAGCTCGGGGCCGATGTGGCGATCCGCTATCGGTTCTGATGGTTCCGATGCCCGCCCCCGAGCGCGTTGGTCAGCCGTTCCCTTCGGCCGCTGCCTTGCGCGAACGGCCAGCCCGCGAGGCCGATTTGCGTGGCGCCTTCTTCGCCGGCTTGGCGTCGGCCTCGGAATCCGCCGATGGCTTCGCTGTGAAGAGTTCTTCTTGCCGTGTCTGCTCGACAACCGCTTCCGTTTCCTTCGCTGCGGTTTTGCGTCGACGGCGAGGCGCAGGGGTCTTCTTCGTCTCTGCTTCGCGCGGTGCGTCTTGCTCGAGCGGTTGCTCTTCGACGACTGCCGCCGGTTCAACGTTTTTCGCAACCTTGGACGATTTGATTGGCTTGCCGGGCTCCGCAGCCGCACCCTGACTGATCCGGTAGACAAACGCACCGGATTTATCGTCACGGCCCACTTCCAGCAAGCCGCGCGATTGCGCTTCGTCAAGCAGGTTGCCGAACGTACGGAAGCCGTAATAGGACTCGCTGAAATCGGGTTTGCGGCGCTTGATCGCGCTTTTCAGCACCGACGCCCAGATCTTGCCGCTCTCCCCGCGCTCGAATACCAGCGCCTCGAAGGTTTCGACGGCGATCGCAATGGCTTCCGCCTTGCGCCCTTCCAATTCCTGCTTCTGCTGCTTGTCGCCATTGGTCGAGCGCTTCGCGCTCGCTTCACGCGCCTCGCGTTTCGCGATGGCGCGTTGCTGCTCGCGCACGAGGTCGTCATAGAAGATGAATTCGTCGCAGTTGGCGACCAGAAGATCGGAGGTCGAATTCTTCACGCCCACGCCGATGACCTTCTTCGCGTTCTCACGCAGCTTCGAAACCAACGGAGAAAAATCCGAGTCTCCACTGATGATGACGAACGTATCGACGTGCGATTTCGTGTAGCAAAGATCGAGCGCATCGACGACCAGCCGAATATCCGCCGAGTTCTTGCCCGACTGGCGCACGTGCGGGATCTCGATCAGCTCGAAGCTGGCCTCGTGCATCGCCGCCTTGAACGTCTTGTAGCGGTCCCAATCGCAATAGGCTTTCTTGACGACGATGCTGCCCTTCAGCAGCAGCCGTTCGAGAACCGGCTTGATGTCGAACTTTTCGTACTTCGCATCGCGAACGCCGAGCGCGACGTTTTCGAAGTCGCAAAACAGCGCCATGCTGACGCTTTCCTGAGGTAAGGCCATTGATTTCTCCAGCCGGATTGGCGCAATGATGCGATGGATTGACAAGTGCGCACATGATAGCCGGTTGCCGTATCCGCTCCGGCGTCGGCACGGATGGCGGATGCGCTTGATCCCTTTCGGCTAAGCAACGACACGAACCGCATCGCCCACACATACCCCGAGCCGCGTCGCCGCGTCACCGCCATTCACCGCACACTCCACGAGTCCGATCGAGTTTTCATACCAGAAGGCCTGCCCTGCCGGCACGTCCGAAAACGTCCTGGCATAGGCAACCTCCCTGCCCGCGATGCTCAGCGCGGCGCTCTTGGGCATGCTCTGCGCCCTGAGCCCGGTCAACGCATTGCCGTAGTGATCGACGTAAATGATCTCGGCCAAATCAGCGGCGCCGAGCGGCACTTGCAAGCCTGCCGTTTCGCTCAGCTTGTCGAGCGGCGGCTCGCCCCAGCTGAGCCATGCCGCCATCGGGGCAAACAGGTCGCGTCCATGAAAAGAGTTCGAGAGCGTGGCGGGACGCCAAGTGATGCGCCAAGTCCGAACGCTCGCCGCCCGCGCCGCCACGACCGACAGCAAGCCATTGTCCGGCCCCACGAACCACTGCCCGTCGGCTTGCAGCACGACCGCATCGCGCTCGCTGCCCACGCCGGGATCGACTACCGCCAGAAAGACCGTATCCGACGGATACCACGCTCGAAGCGCCGCCAGCAGATGGGCGGCAGCGCGCACGCCGTAGTTCGGAACGCTGTGCAGCATGTCGACGATCGGGGTGCTCGCCGACGCCTGCTGCAGCAACGCAACCTTCATCTGCCCGACGTAGATGTCGTCGGCGCCGAAGTCCGTGAATAGCGCAATCATCGCGTGACCTCTCAAACCGTCGCGATCAAGAACGACTCTCCGCTCGACGGCCTCAGGCCATCGGCTCTGCCATCAAAGTAGCGCTGAACCAGATCGGCCGTCGACACATGCCGCGCCTCGCCGAATCCCGCCTCGCGCGCCAGCGCCAGCATCTCGTCCGGCGTGAAGAAGCTGATGAACGGCGTCCCCGCCGCTCGTGCGCGCTCGTACACCGACTGATGCAGTGCACGCTCCCCTGGATCATCGATGAGATCCAGCGGCAGCAGGAACGTCATGGCGAGCGTCGAGCCGCGCGCGAGTTTCGCGATCTGGCGCAGCGTGCCAAGGTTCGCATCCCGGGTCAGGTACATGGAGACGCCTGTGGAAACCACCACTGCGGGCTTGTGCGTGTCGAACCCATCGGCCGCCAGCCGCTCTTGCCACGACTCCCCCGCCTCGAAGTCGACCGGCACGAGCCGCAGCCACTCGGGGATGCCGAAGCCAAGCTCGATCAAGCGCTGCCGCTTCCAGGCCTGCGGGCCGGGCTGGTCCACCTCGAAGACGCGCAGGCGCGAGGCGATTTCGGGCCGGCGCTGGGCGAAGGTGTCCAGGCCGGCTCCGAGAATCACGTACTGGCCGACGCCGTTGCCGGCTTGATCGACGACCAAGTCCTCGATCAGGCGCGCGCGGCCCACGATTGCCGCTCGATAGCCGCGCGTGCCCCGCGGATCCATGTCCGGGCGATTGCGCCAGCCTTCGCCGGGCGCCGCCAGACGCAAGCCGATCTCGTCGTCGAGCACATGCGGGGCAGCGTCGATTTGCACGTGCAAGGCCCGCCAAAGCGCGACGCGTACCGCCGTGCTGTCTGCCGCTGCGATCTGTTGCTCACCCTGACCCTGCATGACGCTCTCCTTTTCTAAAGCACGTTCATCACCGCCAGCGCGGTCTCCTGCAACGGCCCCAGCACCCGCTTGAGCGCCGCCTCGGCCGTTTCCCTGCCGATCGGCATGTTGGTGCTGAGCGCGGCCACGACCTCGCCGCGCCGGTCCTTCAACGGCACCGCGATGCCGCGCACGCCGATCTGCAATTGCTGCTCGATGACCGTGAACCCATCCGCCCTCGCCTGCTCGATCTTTTCCAGCAGGCGCGCCTTGTTGGTCAGCGTATGCGGCGTGAACGGCGGCAGCTCCGTGCCGTTCAGCCATTCGCGCACCGCCTCATGGTCCGGCAGGCCCGCCAGCAGCACGACGCCCGGCGACGTCAACGGCACCGGCACGCGCGCGCCCAGCACGAAGCCCGTTGTCATCACGCGCGACGTGCCGTTGCGCGCGATGAACACCAGCTCCCATTCATCGAGCACGCTAACGTACACCGATTCGTTGATCGTCGCGCTCAACTGCTGCAAGTACGGCTGCAGCATCCGCGGCAGCCGCGCCGAGTCGAAGTACGACCAGCCGACTCGCAGCACGCGCGGCGTGAGGCCGAACAGCTTGCCGTCGCTTTGCACGTAGCCGAGATGCTCGAGCGTCAGCAGGTAGCGGCGCGCCGCCGTGCGCGTCATGCCAGTGCGGGCGGCGGCCTCGCTCGGCGTCATGCGCGCGTGCTCGGCGTCGAACGCTTCGAGGATCGAGAGCCCCTTTTCCAGTCCCGCGATCCAGTCGCGCTTGTCCAAAGGTGGCTTGGTCATGGCTAAAGATCCTTCCGTCGGATGGTGAATTGTGAAGAAAGCGGTGCCGCGACAGGTTTCTCCGTCTCAGGACAAACCCGAAAATCGCGCGATAATCGCACACTTCGTTTCGATAATCGCACAGCTTGCGACAGGAAAGCATTGCCCCTCCCAATCCGCATCCCTATTCTCTAGTCACCGAGCGGCGCGCCGGCCCTGGCTCCCATGACAGAGCGGCTGACCATCCAGCCGCCCAAGCCGTCGGCTCGCGAACTTTTTCAACATTTGAGACATCGTCATGACATCCGCTATCCGCACCCCTCACATTCCCGCCGTGGCCGATCGCGAGAAAAGCCGGGCACGCAAGGCGGCGATCGGCAGCTTCGTCGGTGCGGTAGTCGACTGGTACGACTTCCTGCTCTACGGCATCGTCGCCGCGCTCGTCTTCAACACCCAGTTCTTCCCGAAGATCAGCCCGGCGATGGGCACGCTCGCGGCGTTCGGCACGTTCGGCGTCGGCTTCCTGTTCCGGCCGCTCGGCGGCTTCGTGTTCGGCCACTTCGGCGACCGGCTCGGCCGCAAGCGCATGCTCGTGCTCACCGTGATGCTGATGGGCCTCTCCACGGCGCTGATCGGCCTGCTGCCGACGTTCGCGTCGATCGGCTGGTGGGCGCCCGCGCTGCTCGTCGCGCTGCGCGCGATCCAGGGTTTCGCCGTCGGCGGCGAATGGGGCGGCGCGGCGTTGATGGCGGTCGAGAGCGCGCCCGAGAAGAAGCGTGCGTTCTACAGCAGCGGGGTGCAGGTCGGCTATGGCGTCGGCTTGGTCCTCGCGACGGGCATCATGTCGATCCTCGGCGCGACGCTCGGCTCCGACGCAGTCAAGGCTTGGGGCTGGCGCATCCCGTTCGTGTTCAGCGTGGTGCTGGTGCTGATCGGCCTGTGGGTGCGCGCGAGCATGGAAGAGTCGCAGGAGTTCGTGCATGAAGTCGTCGAAAAGAAGCATCGCAGCCGCCTGCCGATTCTCGAAGCGCTGCGCCAGCATCCGAAGGCGTTCCTGCTGATCATCGCGCTGCGCCTCGCCGAGCTGTTCACGATGTACATCGTCACGGCGTTCGCGTTGAGCTATTCGACGTCGAACCTGCACATGTCGCCGCAGTTCTTCCTGAACATCGGGCTGCTCGTCGGCGCGGTCAGCATCGTGACGATCCCCTGCTTTGCGCTGCTTGCCGATCGTTTCGGCCGCCGCCGCGTGTATCTCACGGGCGCGGTGATCGGCCTCCTGAGCGCGGTGCCGTTCTTCGTCGCGCTCGAGGCGCGCGCGACGCTGTGGATCGTCGTGTTCGCGGTGCTGCTCGCCAACATCGCGCACGACATGATCGTCAGCGTCCAGCAGCCGATGTTCACCGAACTCTTCGGCACCGAATACCGCTATAGCGGCGCAGGCGTGGGCTACCAGGTGGCGAGCGTGGTCGGCGGCGGGTTCACGCCGTTCATCGCCGTCGGTCTCGTGAGCATGGCGGGCGGCTCGTGGCATCCGGTTGCCGCATATCTCGCGATCGGCTGCCTGTTGTCCGTGGTGGTGGCGGCGAAGATGAAGAAGAACTGATGCTTGCGTGAAAGAGGGGCACGGGCCTCTTTGTCGAAACGAGCGGCACATGTGCCGCTCGTTTGCTTTGATGGGCGCCCTGTCCCCTCGATGGCGCGGTCAAGCCGCGCGCGTGGCCTGAACCGCCGATTCGCGCGCCGGGCTCGAAACCGAGTCGACCGCGCAATAGGCCGGTGCGGCTGCGACGGCGCAGTAGGCGGCAGCCTTCAGCGACGCGACAGCGCAATAGGCCGCGGCGATGGTGTCCGGCGCGGCGCCGGCCTCGACGCCAGCGGCGACAGCACAGTAGGCCGCTTTGCCCGATGCGGATACGGCGCAGTATGCGGGCTTGCCTGCCGCGGCCACCGCGCAATAAGCGGCGTCGCTCGACGATGCCGACACCGCGCAGTACGCGGGCTTCTCCGGCGCCGACACCGCGCAATAAGCCGCATTGCTCGACGCAGCGACCGCGCAGTACGCGGCCTTGTCCGACGCCGACACCGCGCAGTACGCCGCCTTGCTCGACGCAGCGACCGCGCAGTACGCGGCCTTGCCCGACGCCGACACGGCGCAGTACGCCGCCTTGCCCTCAGCCGACACCGCGCAATACGCCGCATCCGCCTGCTCCGCACTGAACTCCGACGCCATCAGCGCATTGGTCTCCTCCGCCATCCGCATGAGACGCGCCTCATCTTCCGGCCCGTCGATGCCGACATACGGGTTGTGATGCAGCGGCGCGCCGAAGATGCGCTCGCAATCGGCCGCATAGCGCTGCGTGTCGAGAATATGCGCATGCCAGAACTCGTCGACAGCCTCGCTCGGCACGACCGGCATGTGCGGATACTTGACCGCGAGCTTCAGGAAGCGCCGATAGCCCGCCTCCGCGCGCGCGAGCGTCTCCGCGGTCCACATGCTGCGCTTGCCGTGCAGCATCTTCTGCTTCATGCGTTCGAAATTCAGTGTGTCGATGACTTGCCACTGCGTCTCCACGATTTGGCCTTGTGCTTTCATCATGTCCTCTCCTGACTAGGTGTGGTAAGCGCGTTCGCGGCTCATGTCCACCACGCGCAATGTCGCCGGCCTGCGTTTTTCGGCAGTGACGGCATCCTGCCGGCGACTGACGAAACTTCCGACTTCGCTGGCGGGAATGGGACGGCTGAAGAAGTACCCCTGTACTTCGTCGCAGCCTTCGTTGCACAGGAAATCCACCTGCGCTTGGGTTTCCGCCCCTTCCGCGATCACCTTCAGCCCGAGGCTGTGCCCGAGCGCGATCACGGCGCTCGTGATCTGCGCGTCGCCGCGGCTGTCGGGGATGTCGCGAATGAAGGATCGATCGATCTTCACGAGGTCGATCGGGAAACGCGTCAGATACGCGAGCGACGAATAGCCGGTGCCGAAATCGTCGATCGACAGGCGCACACCGGTCTGCTTCAGGCTCGACAGCCAACGGGCCGCCTGCTCGGGCTGGCGCATGACCATGCTCTCGGTCAGCTCGAGCTCGAGGAAATCGCCCGGCAGATGCGCTTCGTCGAGCGCTTCGAGAATGTGGTCGAGCAGATCCGGCGACGCGAACTGCCCCGCCGACAGATTGACGGCCACGCGGATCTGACCGCCGCCGGCCGCAAGCCACTCGGCGCTTTGCCGGCAGGCTTCGCGCAGCACCCATGCGCCGAGCGGCACGATCACGCCCGTTTCCTCGGCAAGCGGGATGAAGTCCGACGGCATCACGAGACCGAGCGCCGGGCTCTGCCAGCGCAGCAGCGCTTCGACACCCGTGCACTGGTTCGTCGCCAGGCACACGCGCGGCTGATAGCGCAGCGTGAACTCGCGGTTCTCGATCGCCTGCCGCAGATGCGCCTCCATCTCGACGCGCCGCTGCAGCGACATGCTCATCTGGCGCATATACAGCTGATAGGTGTTCTTGCCGCGCTGCTTGGCGCCGTACATCGCGATGTCGGCGTGCTTGAGGAGCGTTTGGGCGTCGTCGCCGTCGTCGGGAAACGAGCTGATGCCGATACTCGCGCTCACCTGCAATTGCATGTCGCTCACGACCACCGGTCTCGCGAGCGCGGCCTGAATCTCTTCGATCGTGCGCAGGACGTTCTCGTGCTGGTCACGCTGCTTGACGAGCACCGTGAATTCGTCGCCGCCCAATCGCGCGATCATTTCAGCATCCTTGACTTCGCCGAGCAGACGGTCGGCCACCGCACGCAGCAGTTGATCGCCGACGTTATGCCCGAGCGAATCGTTGATGTCCTTGAAGCGGTCGAGGTCGATGAACAGCACGTGCAGCGTCGTGCCGTCCTCGCGGGCGTGCAGCAAGGCGTCGTCGAGCCGCTCCTTGAACATCAGGCGGTTGGGCAGGCCGGTCAGCGCGTCGTGGGTCGCGATGAAGTGCAAGTTGTCTTCGGCCTGCCGGCGCTGCAGGAAGTGGCTCAACTGGCTTGCGATCGAGCGCGCCATCGCGAGCGCATGCGGATCCGCATGGCGCCGTTCGCGGGCGTAGAACTCCGCCACGCCCAGCACGACGGAGCCCGTGCGCAGCGCAAAGGAGAACACCGTAAGGATGCCCGCCTCGGCAAGCCAGCGCGCTTGCGCGAGCCCCGACACCTCGTTTCCCCCGTACCACGAAGGCACATCGGGCAGCTCGTCGCTATCGGGCGCAAACGGCGAACGCACCGCGAGCCACGGCTCGAGTTCGGCGCACGGCGCGGCGTACGTCGAGCGCAGCGACTGCTTGAGGCCTGCGCGCGTCGGCCAGAACGCGCCCGCCTCCCAGCCCATTCCCTGCGCGAGCGATGCGACCAGCTGCTGGAAGACTTCGATCTCGTTGGTTGCAGTCGCGAGCTGCAGCGTGATCGCGTGCTCGAGCTCGCGCACGCGCTCCGCCGCTTTCTGCCTCGTGATCTCGAGCGCGGTGCCGCGCAGCGTGCGCTGCTCCGTCGGGCCGTACGCATGCCCGATCACACGCAGCCAGCCGCGCCGGCCGCGCCGCGACCGGTAGCGGCATTCGAACTCGAACGCCGAGCCGCTGCCCAAGGTGCGCTTCGCCTGTGCAAAGAGCGCCGCACGGTCTGCGGGTTCGATGGCGCGCAGCAGCGCTTTCCCGGTCGCCTTGCCGCCGCGCCAGCCGATCAGCCGCGCCATCTCGTTCGAGAGATGAATGACCCCGTGATCGAGATCGACGCGCCAGTCGCCCAGGTGCGCGATGCGCTGCGCTTCGGCGCGCGCGCGTTCGCTCTCGCGCAAGGTGAACGTGATCTGGTTCGCGAGCTTCACGGCGCGCACGCGCGAGGTCGAGAGCGCGTACGCGAGGCAGCTCAGCAGCATCGTGATGATCGAGCCCACCACGAACGTGAGCCCCGGCAGGAACCGCTGCGGACCGCTCAAGGCCATCGGATCCGCCTTGAACACGATCAGCCAGCGCCGTCCGCCGAACGACTGCACGATGCTGCGCTCGAGGTGCGGGTTATCGCTGGCGATGGCCGACACGGCATCCGCCGATTTCACGTGCGCGGCCATGAAGCGCGCGAGACCGCTCGCGCCTGCCGCGCCATGTTGGCCGCCCGTCGCTGTCGATACGCCACCCACGCTGTCGTAAAGCAGCGTGGCGGGCGAAGGCGGCACCACCTTCACGCGGAACGATCCGGCGTCGTAGATGCGAAATTGGATCAGGCGCAGCGTCTCTTGGCCGAGCAGGTCCGCCATCAGGTCGCTCACCCGTATCCCCGCGCCGACCGAGCCGAGATACGCGCGGCGACGCTCCTCCACCGTCGCGAGCGGCAGGCCCCGGCGATACACAGGCATGCGCAAGGCCAGCCCCACATGTTGCGCACCGCCATCGATGAAAATCAGACGCCCGCTGCTGATCGCTTCGCCGGTATCGCGCGAACGCTCGAGCGCCGCGAGCCGGCGCGTATCCGCGCCCATGTCGATGCCGAGCGACGGCAGGTTCTGCGTCAGCGGCTCGACATAGCTCAACACGTAATACGCGGGCCGCTCACCCGGCGGGCGAATCGCGAAATCGACGCCGGCCTTTTTCAATAACGGATCGCCGCGCAGGCGCGAGACAAACGCGCCGATGTCCGCGCCGCGCACATAAGGCGCATAGTTCAAGGTCTGAAAGCCGGGATAGCGGCCGGGCAGATCGAGCCCGTCGACGAAATCGCGGAACTCGCCGCGCGCCACTTCGTCCTTGGCGCCGAACAGCGCCTGCATCGTCACGAGCACGTCGGAATAGAGGCGCACGCGCATGGCGACTCTCTGCTCGACGTCGCTCGTATCGTTGTCGAAGCGCAGCCTGGCCTCGTGATACACCAGCTCGGAGCTGACGAGATACATCGTCACCGTCGCGCCCATGCCCAGCAGGAGCACGACGAATGCCAAACCGGTGGAGCACCGGTTCCGTATCAGCCGGCGCGTGAGTCCGAGTATTTTGCGCATACCTCCCCCGAGCGTTTCGGATGAAGCTCACTGCCAACTGCCAAATCAAGCGTTTACACTGGTGCGTAATTTAATTTCGTGCCCCGATTTAGCGCGGAATAAAAAGCACCAAATCACCAATGAAGCACCGAATCACCAATGCGCGGCTTGTATCGTTTACGCAAAGACAATTGCACGCCTTAACCAGCGGCACGAACACCTTTAAAAGTAAAGCTATTGCATCAAGACGAACCGGAAATGCGCAGCGCGACCTCTCGCCCTTCCGGATTCGAGGAGGAAGACATTTGTCAGTTTGTTTTCTTCAGTATGGTATCGAGCATGGGTGTAATTCAATTGCTCGAATTCCCTAACAAAAACTGCGCAAGTCACCGAATTGAAATCGAGACGCAATCTCGTGCACCGCCAATAACACGATCGTTCTTTTCAGTAAGCGGGGACAGGTAATATTTCCTTGCGCATTCGCGGGTGCGCGGCCCATTGGGAATGCGTGCCGCGCGCCTCGCGAGGAGGCGCTAGAAGAGATGGCGCATGCCGAGCGAAACCACCGTCTGCGTATTGGTGCTCGACTGCGGCAACAGATACAGCTCGGCCATCGTGCCCGCGCCGGCATGCAAATACACGGCATTCAAATAGATGTCAGTACGCTTCGAAAAGGCGTAGTCGGCGCCGATCGCGACCTGATTCCAATGGTTTTCCCCGAGCTTGGAATAGGCATAGCTTGCCGCGAGCGACCACGCGTACGTCACGTAATATTTCGCGCCGCCTTCCGCCGTGCGAAGCACGTCGGATTCCCCCTTCCGCTGAAAATCGACCAGCGTAAACAACCCGTGGAAATATGCCGGGCCGAGCCGATATCCCGCGCCGAATCCCGCCACAGTGACCTTGTCGAACGTCTGCGGCTTCAGCAAGACGCCGAGCGGGGCGCTGCTGTGCAATGAATTGCCGAGCACCGAAGTGCCGATGCCGAACGTCTGCACGTAGTTATGCATCGCGACATAGGCCGCCGCCAGATGCAGATCGCCGAGCGCGTATTGCAGGCCGAAGGCCTCGGCGCTATTGGCCGAGAAATTACCGGCTTGTCCGCCGAACGAATACAGCGCACCGAGCCGCAGACCATGGAACTCCGGCGTCTGGTACTTGACCGCGTTGTTGATGCGCTCGCCGCCAAGACGGTCGAGATCGCCCACATGGAAGGCAAAGACGGAAGGCGTGAGTGTTCCCGCAGAGAACTCCGTCAAATAGACCGTCATGAAGTCGTATTGGCGGCCGAGCGTCAGGCTGCCGAGGCGGTCGCTCTCCAGCCCCACGAAGGCTTGGCGGCCGAACTCCAATCCCCCTTGAGCCAATTGGCCGTTGTTGATCGTGAAGCCGTTTTCGAGCCGGAATATCGCGCGATTGCCGCTGCCGAGATCTTCCGTGCCGCGCAGGCCCCAGCGGTCGGATTGGCCAACGCCGCTGAATTGCGCCCAGGCATGGCTGCCTCCCTGATTGCTTACGTAGGTCAATGCGTCGTCGACGATGCCATAGAGCTGCACGCTGCTTTGCGCATGCGCCGTTGTCGCTATGGTCGCCAGCGCGCAAAACACCGCGCCAAAAAAGATGCGATTCATGTTTCCCCCGGTCGACGGCAGGCCGTCAGTTTTAGTTGCGAATGACTGCGGCAATGCTACGGCTTCAGAGATATCGCTTATGCGTGAGATCGAGAGTGTTGGCTTGGCGTCCTGGATCGCCAATGGCCCTTTTCGCTGTGGCCTGAAAGATAGTGTAGGAAAGATTTCAGAAAACATTCCAGCACTTATTGCGCCACAGCAATACCTGCTAGAGATGACAGGCCAGATCTGCCGCAGTAGTCCCCCTGACTGTCAGGTCTAACAGCTTTTACTCGAAGGCGCGCCTGCTACATTTTTTGGAGGCTCTCGCCGTCGGCTCGGCAGCGTTGCACCTGCGAGAGCGGCGACCACGACAGGGCAGGAGGCGCACATGTCCAATGCGACGTTCAACCACGTAGCGGGAAACGCAAGCCTCGAGAACTTGAACGCGCAGGAGCGCGCCTGGCTTGCGAAAGCGAGCCGCACGGACGTCAACGGCTGGGTCCACCTGAAGACACGCGGCGCCCCATTCGAGCGCGGCTTCCAGCACGGCTTTCTCGTCGCGCGCGAATACGCCGAGGCGTTGCGCGTCTACGAGGCAATGACGCTGCAAACGATCGGCAGGGAGTATGCGTTCTTCGTCGACGCTTGCCGACGTCATCGGCTGGAACGCTTATGAAGAGCTGACCGGCTACTGGTGGCCGACCGTCGCACAACACTACGCGTCCGCGCCCGTGACTGCGGGCTCGCAGGCGAAGAGCCATTGCAGCGCCTTCATCGCTACGGGGTCATCCACGGCCGACGGCCGTATCGTGCTCGGGCACGAGAGCTTCACCGAATTCTGGAACGGTCAATACATGAACACCATCCTCGATATCGAGCCCGACGACGGCCACCGGATGGTGATGCAAGGCTGCCCCGGCTGGATCGCGAGCATGACCGACTTCTGGGTCACGGCAGGGGGTCTCGTCGCCGCCGGGACCACGATCGTCGGCTACAGCGGCTACGACATCGAGAAGGTGCCCGAGAATACATTCGCGCCCGCCGCGCGTGCCAGCGCGCTTCGAATATGGACGAGTGGGTCGAGCTGCTCGAAGCCGGCAACAACGGCGGCTACGCGAACATGTGGCTCGTCGCGCCGACAAGCCTCACCCCACCGCCCGCCGCGCCAACGGCGTCTCCGGCGTCGGATAGCCGGCTTCGCGGAAGGTCTCGATGATCGCGCGGTTCGTGTCGAAATAGACCTGCCAGTAGTGGCTATTGTGCGTATAGGGACGCACGCACAGCAGCGGCCCCTCCGGCGTGAACGACAGCACCTCGATATCGGGCGCCGGATCCGTGGTGACGTTGGGAATGCGCGTGATGGCGGCGCGCAAGCGATTGGCCGCATCGATCGGGTCGACGCCGTTGGCGATCTTCGCGGTCAGCTCGACGCGCCGCACCGGCAACACGCTGTAGTTCGCGATCGTGTCGGAGAAGATCTTGTTGTTGCCGACGATCGTGGTCACGTTGTCCGGCGTGATGATCGTGGTGCCGAACAGGCCCAGCTCCTTCACCGTGCCGGTCACGCCGCCCGCGCTCACGAAGTCGCCGACCTTGAACGGACGCAGCACCTGCATGAAGACCCCCGCCGCGAAATGCGCCAGCAAGCCGCCCCACGCCGTGCCGATCGCGAGGCCGAGACCGGCGAGCAGCGCGGCGAACGACGTGGTCTGCACGCCGAACACCTGCAGGATCGCGAGGATCAGCAGCAGGGTCAGCACGGTGCTGAGTATCGAAGCGAGGTAGTGCGCGAGCGTCTCATCGACCTTGCCGTTCTTCGCAAGCATCCTGCGCAGCAGGCCCGTGATCAGGCCGATCGCCCATCGCCCGACGACCCACAGCACGATCGCGCCGATGACTTTGGTCCCGATGTCGATGCCTCGGGTCATGACGAATACGCGTACGCTGTCCAGATCCAAGATGCCTCTCCGCCAGTTGGTCTTCGCACGTTATAGGCGACGAACCGGGCGGAAGCAAGGGGCGTTCCCGGCTCGCGCCATGAATTGGCGAGGCATTTGACGATTCTTTGCGTTTGGCGCGCGGCTAGCCGGTGCTAGAACGATTCTCTCGCGACGGATTGCTTGAATCGAAGCTCGCCTTGCTGATGAACTTCGAACTCCACGCCGCTGTCCTTGATGGCAAAAAGCGCGGTCGCCAGCGTGTTTTCGTCGTCCGGGTCCGCTGGGTCATCGCGGTAGATCGGCAGGCCTGAAGGCGCCTTGTCGAGCAGCACTCGGAGCAGGCCTCGAGCGCTCACGCCGTCGCCCTTCGGCAGGATGTGCCCGAGACGCGCTTGCCGGTCGCGTGACGAATCCGTGACGATTTGCGGCTCGGCATCGCAACCGGCGTGAATCAAATGATTCGCGTGGCCGGCTGTTTCGGCGATCTCCCGCACCGAGCAGCGCGCCACGGTCGCCTCGACGCTCAAGAGGCGCGCGTCGCCGGCGCAGCCGAGCGTATGGTGAAAGCCGCTCGCGCGCGGCGCGTCGACGAGCACGCGCACGGCCTCGTCGAGCGATGCTGCGTCGAGCGCGGCGCGCGCGAGGATCATGCGCGGCACGCCCGCAGACGGATGCTTGATGCGGATGTTGTTGATCGCCTGGACGAGGCCCGCGCGATTGACGGCGAACGTGTGCCCGGGCAACGACCCCGGGTAGTAGAAGCTCACGAACCCCGGCTTGCCGGCAGGCCTCACGTCGACGAGCACGCATTTGTCGCGCAGGAACGGATCGCCGTCTTCGTTATGAGCGATGAAGCGTTCGCTGCCGTGACGCGCGGCCAGCGTGGTGCAGCCGTCCGGCGCGTTGTGGATCAGCTCGCCGCGGCAGTTCCAGAGGAACACGTCTTCGGCGGGCCATCCGAGGCCAGCCGCCATGCCGTCCAATTCGGCGACGATGGCCGGGAACGAAGCCTCGGCCGCTTCGCGCAGCGCGCGCACGAAGGCATGCCCGCGCCAGCGGCGAACCGAACGCCACGCATTGCTCTGCGATATGTAGGCGTCCATGACGGGACGCGCGAGTTGGCCCAGATGCTGGCCAATCTCGAAGGGAGCGCCGGAAACTACCGTGGGGTTGAGAATCGGCATGGGCTGTATGACCTCGATTGCAAAACACTCAGGAACATCTTCGGTCCGCGGTACGGACGGGTGGTCAATCCGTGCTGCAGACCAAATATCAACAAAAAGTGTCAAATCAACAAAAATCACAACATATGTTGCAAAAGAGAATCATACAGCACCAGCGGTGCAACGAGAAAGTGTCAGCCCGATGGACGTCGAGAACTGGCGCACCGAGGCGAACTGGCGGGCTTGACCTGCCCTGCCCCGTTCGACTCGGTATCGATCAAACCTGGAGCCGGACTGCATCGATGCAATCTCCTGCCCTCGATTCCCTCGTTCTTGACAGGACATTTCTTTTTCTTCGACGCAGAATTCGCAATAGAAAGCACATTCCCTTAGTAGAGACATAGAATTTTTCGTGGCAATCGGGCCAATTCAATTCGTCGCAAGGGACAAACACCATGTTGAAAGGGTTCTTTCCTCCGTATACGCCGAACGGTCAATCGTCTCTTCTTTCGCCTCCTCCGTGGCACTACGCCGGCCAGGTCCTGTCGCTCGCGTATGACGTCGACATTCAGGTCGCGCAATCTTACGTGCCCGAAAACCTCGGCACGGCAACCGGTCGCGCATGCGGACACGTCTGCGAATGGCAATCGACGACCAACGGCTGGGAACTCGCCGATCCGGTCTACGCGCAGTACAAGGAGTTCTTCGTACTGGTCGAGGTGGAAACCAAGTCGGGGGAGCTGCTGAATTTCTGCCCGCTGATCTGGATTGACCAGGACATCGCAATGGCGCGTGGTCTGCTACAGGGCTGGCCGAAAAAGATGGGCCAGATCTGGATGACGCGTTCGTACGCACTCGAGCATCGCGCGGCTGCCTCGCCGCGTGCGGGAACCGTGATCGGCGCCAGTGTGGCATCGAAGGATCGCCGCCTCGTGGAAGTGAAGGCCACGCTCGACGAAAAAGAGGGCCGCCCGCTAGGCCTGCTCGCTCATCCCGTCGTCAACCTGGCGGGTTCGCCGAGCGTGGTCGGCGAACCGGATCGCGGTTCGCTGCGTCTGCTGCGTGCCGCCGTGGGTGACGTGGTGCTGGGGCCGATGACCTCCGGCACAGCCGAGTTGCGCTATTTCGACAGCCCGCATGACGAGATCGCGCCGCTTGCGCCGCGGGGCGCGGTCGAAGCCAGCCTCGGTATGGTTGCGATCACGATCAACGGAGCGGTTGAGGTGAAGGAGTAAGCCGCGTCATCGTCCATGACGCATTCGCGCACCGCGTTTACGTGACCCCGTTTGGTCTCGGACGCGGTGCGCGATACAGCAATCGCGGCAACCTCAGGCCTCATCCTCCAGCGTGGCGCGAACCGGCAACCCGGCGGGCGCTTTGATCTCGTTGAGCACGAACATCGTGTGCATCGACCGGATACCGGGAATGCGCCGCAGGTCCACTACCGTCGACTCGTACGAGTCCAGATCGGCAGCAACAACCTGTAGAAGAAAATCGACTTCACCGGCAACCTGATAGCAGGCCACCACGTGCTCGAAGCCCTGCATCCGCTCGGCAAAGCGGCTGGCTTCCACTTCCGAATAGGAATCGATCGAAACCCGAACGAATGCAAGCACGCCGAGACCGACTCTCTGGCGATCGACTTCGGCACGATAGCCGCGAATCACGCCAATCTGTTCGAGCCGTTGCACGCGGCGCCAGCACGGGGATGCAGACATGCCGAGGCTCTGGGCAAGCTCAGCGTTTGTCAAACGCCCGTCCTTCTGCAAGGCGTCAAGTATCTGGACATCCTTGGTATCGAGCATCACCCTTCGCATTACTTCTCCCTGCAAGCAGTTGTTCGAAGCTGACAATGCGGCCTGCGATCGCGCTCGCGGCAACGGTCGACGGACTCGCCAGCCAGACCTGGCCCGGACCCGAGCGCCCAGGGAAGTTGCGATTGATCGCACTGACCGTCACCTGATCCGGACGCTCCGAAACACCCGGCCCAGCGTTGACGCATGCACCGCAACCCGGCTCGATCAGTTCGACACCTGCGCGCTCGAACGCCTCGAGCATCCCCTCGCGCGCACAATAGTCGCGAACGTCCTGACTACCGAACTGCAGGATGAAACGCGTCGATTCGGCGACTTTCAGACCATGCTCCAGCGCCCACCTGATCACGTCATGGCAGCGCTTGAGGTCCTCCCGCTTTCCACCCGTACACGAGCCGCCGTAGGCGATATCCACTTTTACGTCGTTGCCGAGTTCCGAAACCATCAGGCCATGCCCCGGATCACCCGGGCTGGCAAGCATCGGTTCCAGTCGTGAGCAGTCCACTTCGATCGTGTGCGCAACTGGGGCATCGGGATCGCTATGCATCCAGGGCTCGATCTCGAACTCGACGCCCCTGCGCTCGCGCAAGAAGCGTTGCGTCTCGCTGTCGGGCACGATGATGCCGGTAAACCCGCCTATCTCGGCGACCATGTTGGTCAGCGTCGCGCGTTCATCCGTCGTCAGCTCCGCGATCGCCTCGCCGGTGTATTCGATCACCTGGCCAATGGCCCGTCCCTCTCTTACGTATGGCAGGCGAAGAAGATGAAGGACGATATCTTTTGCTTCGACGCCCGGCGGCAGTTCGCCGGTCAGGTTGACTCGGCAAGTCTCGGGCACCTTCACACGCACATCACCCGTAAGCCAGGCGTTCGCCATCTCCGTGGCGCCGATCCCGAACGCGAGTGCGCCCAACGCGCCACAGTGCGGCGTATGAGAATCGGTTCCCACCACAAGGTGACCGGGTTCAACGTAGCGCTCAGCCATGATGGAATGGCTGATGCCTTCGGAACCCTCGCGATCGGCCAACAGGCCGTGATGACGCAGCCCGAACTGCTCGCAGAAAGCCGTCTGCACCTGCCCAAGCCTCTGTGCCAGATCGAGCAGTCCGAGCGCGCGCCGCTCTGACGGCATGCTTCGGTGAATGAAAGTCAGGTGATCGGAAAAGCAGACGATCGAGTGCGGATCATGCAGCTCGATGCCGTCGCCATACTCGCGGCGCAGGAAACTGATGGACATGGGCGAGACGTACTCGTGCGCATAACGCCAGTTCGCCGTCGCGAATACACTCTGCCCAGTCGCCACATTGCGAGACCCGCTGGCCCTGGCGATGATTTTTTCAGCGTAGGTCATCGGGTGTACCGGAACCGTTGGCATGGGAAGCCGCCATCCGGAGCGCCGCGCTTCGGTTAGCCGGAACAGCCCGCCTCGCCGGATCAGCTCCGCAGTCAGCTCATCTTCGCCGCGCGTAAATTCGTCGAGCGGGATTTCCTCGCCCCGGCGGATGCGCGCGATCAGGCCGAAGTCGGTCGACGTAAGCATGCCGAGGTTGTGACAATTCTGCCGATAGATTCGCTCAAAGCTTTCCGCGATGACGAGACGGATACCCGCGCACCATTCCGCAAACGGGCTCGCCTCTCGCGACGAGCCCTTGCCGTAGCGCCGACCCGCCACGGCAACCGCGAAATTGCCCGCTTTCACGGAACCCGGCTTCACCGGCCGCGTCCCGGAGCAGTCGAGGCCGAGGTAAGGGTACTCGCCCAGTTGCTCGTCGTAGTGATAGCAGACGTAGGCGGGCGTGATCTCGTCCGTCGAAACGTCGGTACGCAGCGGGCGAGCTTGCTCCAGGCTCACGTCCTCTCCCAGTAGTTGCCGCTCCATCATGGAAGCGTCCTGCGACAGGAACAGAATGCGTCCGTCGAAGCGAACCGTCCGTGCCGGTTGGGAAAGTTCGTTATACAGCTGATCCACGGTTATCTCCTGATTTGTCTTTGACCGGATTGATCGAACATGCAGCCCCGCTCCGATTGACTGTTCACCGGTTCAATTGCTCGAGCGGTACGCCATTGGTTCGCGGGCCGAAGGCGCCGATCGAAATCGCGACAGCAATCATTGCAGCCGTCACTCCGGCAAATACGCCACCCACACCGAAGCCCTTCAGCAGCGCCGCGATGAGGAAGCCTGAGAACATCGCACCGATGCGGCTCGCCGAATAGACCATCCCGCTTGCCCGCCCGCGCAGTGCCGTCGGAAACAGCTCGGACTGGTACGCGTGACAGGAGACCGACAGCGTCTGCGTAGCGAGGCTGATCAGGATGCCGCAGACAATGAGCGGAATCGTCGATCTCATTTGCCCGAACGCAATCCCGCAAATACTGATTGCAAGCGCGCTTCCAACAATGAGGTATTTCCGCTGGATCCTGTCCGCGTAGAGCATGCCGAGCAACGGCCCCGCAGGCATCGCGAACGCGATGATGAACGAATAGAGAAGGCTTTTCGTCACGGTAATGCCTTGGGCAATGAGCAGCGTTGGAACCCAATTCACAAACCCGTGATAGCCGATCGCCTGAAAGAAGTTGAATACGGCCAGCATGATCAGACGCGAGCGGTATGGAGCCTGCCACAAGTCGGCCAGAGAGACGCGATGCTGCACAGGCTGAGCGCCGGCGATCTCGGGCGGCGCCAACGGCGACCCCGACTGCCCGACGATAATCGATTCCATCTTGTCGACGATCCGCTCACTTTCGGCCTGACGGCCATGATCGGCGAGCCAGCGCGGGCTCTCGGGCACGCGGCGCCGGATGAACCAGACAACGACGGCGCCGGCTGAGCCCGCCAATACGACTGCGCGCCATCCGTCGAGTCCGAAGACCTTCTGAGGCACAAGCCACCACGAAAGAAGCGCGGCAACCGGAGCGGCCGCGAACATCACTGTCTGGTTGAACGCGATCGCACGGCCGCGCATCTGCTGCGGCACGATCTCCGTCACATAAGTGTCGATGGTAATAATTTCGACGCCCACGCCGATGCCTGTGATGAATCGCCAGAGCAGCAATCCTTCCGGCGTGGTTTGCAATGCCATGATCGCCGAACTGACCGAATACCAGAGCAGAGAGAAAGTAAAGACAGCGCGACGTCCATATCGGTCGGGCATCCAGCCCAGACCGAAGGTGCCGGCAAACAGCCCTGCAAAAGTCGCGGCGATGAAAGCTGCAATACCCGTCATGCCGAAGAACGCCTCTGTCGTGGTCTGCAGCAGACCGCTTTTCACCATCCCCGGCGCGATATACCCCGTGAATATCAGGTCATAAATCTCGAAGAAACCGCCCAGCGAGATCAGTAGCACCAGCATCCACATGTGCCGCGTGACCGGCAGTCGATCAATGCGCGCGGAAATCCGTGCCCCGAGTGTCGCATCGGCCCCGGGGCTGGGGGTAGCAAGCGAGGTCGAGCCCGCGGTGGCGTTCGTTTGCATCTGAGTGTCTCCTGTATGCCACCGGTTTTCCGGTGTGCATTCATAGCGTGGGCTATTTGGTTAGCCGTGAGAGAACTTCTTCGGTGTGCTCTCCCACACGCGCCAACGGTTGACGCACGCCTGGCCGTCTGCCGCCGATGGTGATGGGCAGCAACACCACGTCTGTCGACCATCCGTCGTCGGTCTCCATCACGGCAAGCCCTCCGCTGGCCCTCAGATGCGGATCATTCAAGAGTTGCTCCGGGCGCGCGATGGGCGCATAGGGGACGCCGGCTGCTTCGAGCCTGGGCGCCAGGTCCGCCGCCTTATGGTCGCGAAGAATCGCACCAAGGCGCTCCAGCAGTTCGGGCCTTATCGCTACCCGCAAGGCGTTGGTCGCCAATCTCGGGTCGCTCGCAAGTTCAGGACATCCGAGAACGTCGCACAGTGCAATAAACTGCTTGTCGCTCACCGCGCCTATGAAGAGCTGTTCGCCGCCCGCGAGCGTAAAGACGTCGTAGACACTCCATGCCGATGCGCGCGCCGGCATCGGCATCGGAGGCTCGCCCGTCATCGCGTACTGCTGCATGTGCTGCGCGGACAGGAAGACGCAGTTTTCGAAGAGCGCGCTTTGCACTTCCTGACCTTTACCGGTGGAGTCGCGCTCGCGCAGCGCGGCCAGAACACCGATCGCGCCGAACATGCCGCCCATGATGTCGTTGACGGATGTGCCGGCGCGCAATGGCCGCCCTACGGGGCCCGTCATGTATGAAAGCCCGCCCATCATCTGCACGACCTCGTCCAATGCAAGCCGCTTCTCGTAGGGACCAGGCAAAAAGCCCTTGTGCGACGCATAGATGAGGCGGGGATAAACGCGAGAAAGCGTGTCGTAGTCAAGGCCCAGCTGGGCCATCAGGCCAGGCCGGAAATTCTCGAGCATCACGTCGCAGGAGCCGATTAGCCGGATCGCCGCATCGCGTCCGTCGGGCGTGTTCACGTCGATCACGACGCTTTTCTTGTTTCGATTGAATGAACGAAAGAATCCGATGCCCAGTCCCGGGAGCATTCGTGTCTTGTCGCCGCCCGGCGGTTCGACCTTGATCACTTCCGCACCAAGGTCCGCGAGAATCATTCCGCACGTCGGTCCCATGACCATGTGTGTGAACTCGACGACGCGTATGCCGTCGAGGGGAAGCTTCCTGTCGTTATTCGCCTGATTGCTCATCGTCTGCCTCAGACATCGATCTCGCTGACCGCGCATCGCGTCCCGGCTGTCTTCGGCAACCCGGCACGCCACAAGGAACCGTGCAGCGTTTCGTTTGGGAGCCACTCTGCGATTTTTTTGCGAAGCGCCAGTAGTGCCGGAATGTCGATACCCGTTTCAATGCCCATGTCTGCGAGCATGAACGCGAGATCCTCGCTGGACGCGTTACCGCTCGCGCCCGGGGCGTGCGGGCAGCCGCCAATCCCGGCCAGCGTCGCGTCGAAACGCGTCACACCCGTCTGCAGCGCGGCATAAACGTTGGCTAGTGCAAGGCCGCGTGTATCGTGAAAGTGCCCGCACCAGAGGCGCTCACCGGCGATATCGCGCGCCTTGTCGAAGAGTTCGCGCACTGCCGACGGACTCGCATAACCAACGGTATCCGCCAGGCTGACGCGATCGACGCCGGCATCGAGCAATGCCTGCATGCAGCGCAGAACTTCCACCTGATCGACATCGCCCTGGATCGTGCAGCCGAATGCCGTGCCGATACCGCCTTCAATCAGGGTTGCGGATCCGGCGGCGTCGCGCGCAGCGCGCATGCGGGCAACCTCGGCGATCACCTCGTCGGGAAGCTTGCGCAGGTTCGCGAGGCTGTGTTCACGGCTTGCCGAAACAGGGATGAGCATCAGATCGGCGTTCGTCTCGATCGCACGTTCGGCGCCCTTCAGGTTCGGCACGAGCACGGAAACGAAGAGACCGGGCAGCGTCTTGGCGTAAGTCACGAGTTCGGCCGTATCGGCCAACTGAGGCAGGAGCCGCGCGGGCACGAACGAGCCGACCTCGATTTCGCGTTGTCCGGCCCTGTAGGCATCCGCAATCCATTCGATCTTGCGTTCGGTGGGAAGAATGGTCCGGATGCTCTGCAAGCCGTCGCGAAGCCCGACTTCGCGAATCGTCGCGTGAGCGGGAAGGGTGGACATGGGGCTGTCTCCGTCTGGTTCCCCGGTTACGAATGCCGGGGTTGAGGCAGCCACTTTAGAGCTTCCGGAAACGCGCCAGAAGAGGTATTTTGGAAGGCAACCGTTCCGAGCCGGAATGCCACGTCTCAGGTGAGCGAGGTGCGACGGTTCAGGGCAAACCACACTCGAAGGGCAACATGCGAGACATCGACCTGAAAACGCTGCGCCTGTTCGTCGCCGTTTGCGAGTACGGGAACATCGCAAGAGCAGCGGAAGAGGCGCATATCGAGCCGTCCGCGATCAGCAAGCGTATCGGTCAACTGGAGAGCGATTTTGGGGTTTCGCTGCTGACGCGCGGGCGTCGAGGCGTCGAGACGACGCCAGCCGGCGCGGCGCTGCTCGAACAGTCGCGAGGCGTACTCTTCGCGATGGAGCGCATCACCACCGATCTTGCCGCGTTCGGTGGGGGCGTAAAGGGACGCGTAAGCATTTGCGCTTCACCGTCCGCGATCGCCGAAGCACTGCTCGACGACATCGCGTCGTTCATGCGCGAACCCACCAATCTCAACATCACGGTGGACGTGGAAGAAAGGCTTTCAGTCGATCTTGTCCGGCAGCTTCGCGAGGGCGCGGCATCTGTCGGCGTCTGCTGGGACAACGTCGATTTAGAGGGTTTGCAAATGCGGCCCTACCGGAACGATCACCTTGCTCTCGCCGTGCACTCCGCCCATCCGCTAGCGAGAAAGAAGTCGATCGCCTTCGACGAAACGCTCCCATTCGATTACGTCGGCTTGCCACCCAGCACCGCCGTCCACACGATGCTCCAGCGCGCGGCAGCGAGCGCAGGCAAGACGATCTCGTACCGCGTGATCGTGTCGAGCTTCGACGCTGCGTTCAGGGTCGTCGCGGCGGGTCTGGGTATCAGCGTACTTCCCATCGAGGTGGCCGAAACCTATCGACGGGTGCTCAATGTCCGCGTCATCCCGTTAACCGACGCTTGGGCAAACCGGCGCTTCGTTGTTTGCTTCAAGAACTTCGAGTCGCTACAGCTGGGTGCACAGCGATTGGTGGAATATCTTTGCAGACGGGCCCAACTCCCCCCAAATCGCTCAAGTGCCGCAACGCCCCCCTGATCTCAGCGCTCGTCTTCGTGAATCGACGACGGATGCCGGCACAGCGCATCCACTTCGATCTCCATGAAGCGAAAGAGCGGCAGCTGAAACAGCAATTCGTTGAGCTGAGCCGGGCTCTCCACATCGAACACGCTGAAGTTCGCGTATTGCCCGGCGATTCTCCAGAGATGCCGCCATACGCCTTCTTGCTGCAGCCTTTGCGCCATCGCTTTCTCGTCGGCGATGAGGCGCTGCGCCGTCTCGGCCGGCAAGTCCGGCGGCAGCTTAACGACCATCTTTACGTGAAATAACATCGT
The DNA here is from genome assembly GCF_005144415.1 of Trinickia terrae. Lineage (GTDB taxonomy): Bacteria > Pseudomonadota > Gammaproteobacteria > Burkholderiales > Burkholderiaceae > Trinickia_A > Trinickia_A terrae. Next base: position 85,083 of record NZ_SWJE01000012.1, read on the forward strand.
GCCCCCTGTCGATCTGAGTTAGCGCTTTAGCGCTTACTCAGATCCCATGCTGTGGTTGCTTGGAGTTAGTGCTTCAGCACTTACTCCAAGCCCTCAGCGGTCGACCGGAGTTAGCGCTTTAGCGCTTACTCAGATCCCATGCTGTGGTTGCTTGGAGTTAGCGCTTCAGCGCTTACTCCAAGCCCTCAGCGGTTCGTTTGCGAGGCTGCCCCACAGGTCAGCCGCGCCCTTTCCCGTTGTCAGGCGGCTTCGGCGCGAACCCGCTCCACTTCGGTCGACGGCAAGCCTTGGCGATCGTGCACCAGCGTGAAGTCGAAATCGATCAGCGCGAACTGGCCGCTGACGTCATACGGCTTGCCGGCCGCGCCCTCTTCCTTCTTCACCGCCGGCACGAGGCCCTCGCGCGTGGCGAACGCGAAGTCGTCCCACAGGTAGGGGTCGCCCTCGATGTTGATCTGCGTGGTCAGCTTGCGGAATCCGGGCGCCGACACGAAGAAGTGGATATGCGCAGGCCGATGGCCATGACGGCCCAGCGAGTCGAGCAACTGCTTCGTCTTGCCTTCCGGCGGCACGCTGTAGCCGATCGGCACCACGCTGCGGAAGCTATAGGTGCCGTCGGCGTTGGTGCGAATCGAGCGCCGCAGGTTGAAGGCGGGCTGCGAAGCGTCGAAGTACGAGTAGTTGCCCAGATGGTTCGCGTGCCACACCTCGACGAGCGCGCCCCCAACCGGCGCGCCGTCTTCGCCCAGTACGCGGCCGCGCATCACGAGCGTTTCGCCCGGCTCGTCGCCGTTGTCGAGCCGCGCATGCCCGACCGACTCCGGCGCACCGGCCACGTATAGCGGACCTTCGATCGTGCGCGGCGTGCCGCCCGCCAGCCCGGCCTTTTGCTCGGCTTCGTCGAGACGCAGGTCCAGGAAGTGCTCGAAGCCGAGGCCCGGCGCAATGAGACCGAGCTCGCCGCTCTTGCCGGCTTCGGCGAGGAAGTTGAGCGCGGCCCAGAATTCGTCGGGCTGGACGTCCAGATCCTCGATCGTGTAGAAAAGGTCGCGCACGACGCGATTGACGATCGCCCTGGTGCGTGCGTCGCCTTCGTGAGTGGCGCTTGCGTCGATCTTGTTGAGCAAAGCGTCAATGGTCTTCCTGTCCATCTGTGTCTCCTTGATTGAATCAATGTCAATGCGCTTGGGGCTGCAATATGGATGTGTGCCGTCGCGTCAGCGGCTTGCCGCCACGCTTGCGCCACGAGTCGCGTCGCGGCGCAGCCGGCCGATCCGCTCCCAATCGAGTCGAATGCCGAGTCCAGGTCCATCGGGCAGGGCCAGCGAAAAATTCTCATAGCGCAAGGGCTCGGCGAGAATCTCTTCGGTCAAGAGAAGCGGGCCGAACAGCTCCGTTCCCCACTTGAGCTCGCAGAACGTGCTGAAGAGCTGCGCCGATGCGATCGTGCCGACCGCGCCTTCGAGCATCGTCCCGCCATAAAGGTCGATGCCGGATGCGAGCGCGATCGCGGCCACGTCGGCCGCGCCCTTCAGGCCGCCCGATTGCGCGATCTTCACCGCGAAGACATCGGCGGACTTCGTGCTGGCCAATGCAAAGGCGTCGACCGGGCCATGCAGCGATTCGTCCGCCATCACCGGCACGCGCGCAAGCGCCGTGAGCCGCTTGAGCCCGCGCGGATTGCCGGTGCCGATGGGCTGCTCGACGAGATCCACGCCGGCGTCCGCGAGACGCCCGATCGCCCATACCGCCTCCGCCTCGCTCCACGCCTGGTTGACATCGACGCGCACCTCGGCGCGGCCGCCGAGCGCCGACTTGATCGCGGCGACATGCGCGACGTCGTCCGCGACGGCGCGCGCGCCGATCTTGAGCTTGAAGATGCGATGGCGTTTCTTGTCGAGCATCGTTTGCGCTTCGTCGATATCGCGCTGCGTGTCGCCGCTCGCGAGCGTCCACGCGACTTCCACCGCATCGCGCACGCGCCCGCCGAACAGCTCCGAGAGCGGCACGCCGGCGCGTTGCGCCTGTGCGTCGTAGAGCGCGGTTTCCAGCGCGCACTTCGCGAAGCGATTGCCTTGGAACAGCGTGCGCAGGCGCTTCATCGCCGCGCCCGGACGCGTGGCGTCCATGCCTTTGAGCGTCGGCGCGAAGTAGGTGTCGATGTTGGTCTTGATGCTTTCGGGGCTTTCCTCGCCATAGGCGAGCCCGCCGATCGTCGTCGCCTCACCCCAGCCTGTTATACCGTCAGAGCATTGAACACCGACGAGCACCAGGGTCTGGCAATGCATCGTCGCGACCGACAGCTTGTGCGGGCGGATCGTGGGGACGTCGACGAGAATCGTCTCGACGGCATCGATTTTCAAAGGGGTTGCAGACATGCGGCTTGCTCCTGTCTCATGCAGACCATACTAAGAGCCGCAAGCGAATCGGTCCAACACCGATTCGGTCTGCATTCATACCTTATAGGTATGCAAGGTTACCGGCACGCCGGGTCGTTCTTGTGTTCGCGGCACCAGTCTTCGGGACGCCATTGTCCGAACGTCACCGGATGCTTGCTGTCGGCCTTGGTGACCTTGGCAGGGTCTGCTTGCAGCGCATCGCCATTCGGATCGTCGCCCAAATGCGAGCTTTGCACGATTTCCTTGTGGAACAGCCAGTCGCGCCGTCCGGCGTCGTAATGGAACGTGATGTAGTCGCTCCAATGCTGGCCGCACGCCACTTCGTTTTGAACCGTAAAGTAACGGTCCTTGATCGCGAGCCCGCTGTCGCCGTTATCGGTGAAGGGGTCGCACTGCAGGGCATCGTCGGCGTGCATCACGACCGCATCGTTTCGCGCCGCAAGTTTGAACGTGCCGCCGGGATTTTGCGTGACGATCAAAAGCGGGCGAGGCGACGGCTCGCCGCGCGTGTCGACGTGTCGATGCACGACCACCAGATAGCCGGGCCGCTTGCCGTCGTCGAGCGGGCCTGCCGCATAGCTCAGCACCTCGAAGCCCTTCGGGATGAGCTTGACGACCTCAGGCGGCAATCCGGCCGCCAGCACCACGCTCGACGCAAGCAATCCGATCGTGAACACAATACGTTTCATCAGCGCCCTCAAAATCGCAAAGGGCCGTCGCCAAGCAACGGCCCTTTGCATCGACACGGCATCAAAGCGCCGAAGTCAAAGAATGAACCCAGTGTTGATGAACTTCGACTGATGCTCGTTGACGATCGCATCGAGCAAGGCCTTGCTCGCATCGGTTTCCTTTGCCGCGACCATCGAACGGATCGAGAAGCAGCGCAGCGCATCGGTCACCGACAACGTGCCTTCGGCAGAATCCTTGCGCCCCGCGAACGGGAACGTATCGGGACCGCGCTGGCATTGGCAGTTCAGGTTCACGCGGCACACCTGGTTGACGAGCGGATCGACGAGCGCGCCGATCTGCGCCGGGTTCTGTCCGAAGATGCTCACCTGCTGGCCGTGGTCCGACGTGATCACGTAGTCGAGCGCGGTCTCGAGATCGTCGAACGGCGCGACCGGAATCAACGGCCCGAACTGCTCTTCGCGATAGAGCATCATGCCTTCGCTCACCGGGTAGACGACGGCCGGATAGAACAGCGTCTTGCAGAACACGCCGCCGCCTTCGTTGACCACGCTCGCGCCCTTGGCTTTGGCGTCGTCGATGGCCGCGGTCATGTATGCCGTGCGATGCATGCCGGGCAGCGGCGTGATATTCACGCCCGCCTCCCACGGCATGCCGAACTTGAGCTTGGCCAATTCCTCGACGAAGCGCTTGATGAACGGCTCGACGATCGAGCGATGCACGAGCAGCATCTTGAGCGCCGTGCAACGCTGCCCGTTGAACGACAGCGCGCCGAGCAGGCACTCCTTCACGGTCAGCTCGAGATCGGCATCGGGCAGCACGATCGCGGCGTTCTTCGCGTCGAGCCCGAGAATCGCGCGCAGCCGGTGCGACTTCGGATGCTGCTTCTTCAAGTGATCGGCGACCTTGCTCGAACCGATCAGGGCGAGCACGTCGATCTTGCCCGAGGCGAGCATATGCGGCACCACGACCGCGCCCGGCGCGTAGATCGTATTGATCACGCCCTTGGGGAACGCGGTGCGGAACGCTTCGAGCAGCGGCTCGAACAGCAGCGTGCCGTATTGCGGCGGCTTGAACACCACCGTGTTGCCCATCAGCAGGGCGGGGATCAGCGTGGCGAACGTCTCGTTGAGCGGATAGTTGTACGGCCCCATGCAGAGCACGACGCCCAGCGGCGCACGCCGGATCTGGCCGATCGTGTGCTCGTTGATGACGAAGCGCGAGTTGCTGTTGTCGAGATCCTTGAGCGCGTCGATCGTCTGCAGCATGTAGGTGACCGTGCGATCGAACTCCTTGGCCGAATCGGCCGCGCTCTTGCCGATCTCCCACATGATGAGGTTGACGATCTCCCTGCGCCGCCCAACCATTTGCCGGATGAAATCCTGCATGCACGCGATGCGCTGCGCCACCGTCATCGTCGGCCACTCGCCGCGGCCGTGGTCGTAGGCGCGCACGGCCGCATCGAGCGCGGCATCGCTCTCGGGCTCGCCCATCACGGGGTAGCTGCCGATCTCCACCTGCTCGACCTCGCCAGCCGCCGTACGCACGCAGACCGGCGAAAGCACCGTCTTGCACTGGCCCTCCCACGGACGCAATTCGCCATCGACGAGCGACACACGTTGATGGATCGGCGACGGCAGGCTTGCCTGCTCCGGCACTTTGTCCGCTTCGGGAAACAACTGCTTCAAGTCGTCAAACGTGATCATGGGGACGCTCCTCGTGAAGGTTGCCGGACTTCGAGCAATGCTACTGCCAAAGCAAAGGCGCACGCCAGGGTGATAGGATCGGCGCACTCATATGACATGGATTCGCCGATGCCGCGCGAGAACTTCAACGACCTGCTGGCGTTCATCGCCGTCGCACGCGAACGCAGCTTTACGCGCGCCGCCGCGCAGCTCGGCGTGTCGCAATCGGCGCTGAGCCACACGGTTCGCGCGCTCGAGACCCGTCTCGGCGTGCGCCTCTTGACGCGCACCACGCGCAGCGTCTCCCCCACCGAGGCGGGCGAGCGTCTGCTCCTTGCGCTGGCGCCCCGCTTCGAGGAGATCGAAACCGAGCTGGCCGCCGTGAGCGAGATGCGCGACAAGCCGGCGGGCACGGTCCGCATCACCGCGATCGACTACGTGATCAAGACCATCCTCTGGCCGAGACTGTCGAAGCTGCTGCGCAACTACCCCGACATCAAGGTCGAGTTCGTCAACGAATACGGGCTGACCGACATCGTCGCAGAACGATATGACATCGGCGTGCGTCACGGCGACCAGGTCGCCAAGGACATGATCGCCGTGCGCATCTCGCCCGACGTGCGCATGGCGATCGTCGGCGCGCCTTCCTACTTGAAGAAACACCCGGCGCCGGTCAAGCCCGAAGAGCTTGTCGCGCATGACTGCATCAATCTGCGCTTGCCGACGCGCGGCTCGCTCTACGCGTGGGAGCTCAAGAAGGGCAAGCGCGCGCTGCAAGTGCGCGTCGACGGCCAGTTGATCTTCAACGGCACTTACCACATGCTCGATGCGGCGCTGGCCGGATTCGGCCTCGCTTACTTGCCGGCGGACCTGGTCGAGCCGCATGTCGCCGCCGGACGCCTCAGACGGGTGATGGAAGATTGGGTCGCGACCTTCCCCGGCTACCACGTCTATTACCCGAGCCGCCGCCAGTCTTCGCGTGCGCTGGCCCTCGTGATCGACGCACTGCGCTACCGGCCTTGAGCGCCATGAGCGCATCACTCATGAATGCTGCTCATAACCACATGCGGTTTGTCGGGCTTTATCGCCGAAGGCCATCGTCCTTAACATCTCCGGCGTGAACGAACGGCAGGCGCAAGCCTGCATGGAGATACAGACGATGGATTACCGCTACCTGGGCCGCAGCGCCCTCAAGGTGTCGCCGCTGTGCCTGGGCGCCATGATGTTCGGCGGCGAGACCGATGAGCCCACCGCCAAGCGCATCATCGACAAAGCCTTCGATCAAGGCATCAACTTCATCGACACCGCCGACGTCTATCACGCCGGCCGTTCCGAGGAAATCGTGGGCCGCGCGATCGCGAGCCGCCGCGACCGCTGGGTCGTCGCGACGAAATTCGGCTTCCCGGCCGGGCCAGGCGCGGAACCGAACGAGCAAGGCCAGTCGCGCAAGTGGATCCACCAGTCCGTCGACGCGAGCCTGAAGCGCCTCGGCACCGACTACGTCGACATCCTCTACTTCCACCGCGCGCTCACCGATGCGCCGATGGAAGAAGGCGTGCGCGCCGTCGGCGACCTGATCCGCCAGGGCAAGGTGCGCTATTTCGGCGTGTCGAACTTTCGCGGCTGGCGCATCGCCGAGATCGTGCGGCTGGCGGATCAGCTCGGCATCGACCGTCCGGTTGCGAGCGAGCCGCTCTACAACATGGTCGACCGCACTGCGGAAGTCGAGCACCTGCCGGCCGCCGCTCACTACGGCGTAGGCGTCGTGCCGTATAGCCCGCTCGCGCGCGGCGTGCTCACCGGCAAGTACGCCGTCGATGCGCCGCCGCCCGCCGGCTCGCGCGCCGGCCGCGGCGACAAGCGCATCCAGCAGACGGAATGGCGTCCGGAGTCGCTTGCCGTCGCACAGAAGGTTGCGGCGCACGCGGCGGCGCGCGGCACGACGTCGATTGCCTTTGCGCTCGCATGGGTGCTCAAGAACCGCCTCGTCAGTTCCACCATCGCCGGACCGCGCACGGAAGCGCACTGGGACAGCTACGTCGATGCGCTGAAACTCCGGCTCGATGCGGAAGACGAGCAGTTCGCAGACAGCCTCGTATCGCCAGGACATGCCTCGACGCCCGGCTATACCGACCCCGGATATCCGATCGAAGGCAGACCAAGCAAGTAATCGGAACTTCAACTATGCTCCACGGCGCGCGCTTCTTCGAAAGCAGCGCCTCTCGGCATTTTTCTCTCAGCTGGAGACTTCATGAACACGACCCATGCCTATGCCGCCGCCGACGCAAAGTCGCCGCTGGCTCCTTTTGAATTCAAGCGTCGCGATCTGCGCGACCACGATGTGCAGATGGACGTGCTGTTCTGCGGCGTCTGCCACTCGGATCTGCACACCGCTCGCAACGAGTGGAAAAACGCCGTGTATCCGGTGGTTCCCGGCCATGAGATCGTCGGCCGCGTGACGGCGATCGGTCCGGAAGTGACGAAGTACAAGGTGGGCGACCTGGTCGGCGTGGGCTGCCTCGTCGATTCGTGCCGCACGTGCGCGAGCTGCGCCGAAGGCCTCGAGCAGTATTGCGAAAATGGTTTCGTCGGCACGTATAACGGCCCGGATCGCATCACGGGCGAGAACACTTACGGCGGCTACTCGACCAATCTCGTCGTCGACGAAGAGTTTGTGCTGCGCGTGCCGCCTAATCTCGATCCTGCCGGCGTCGCACCGCTTCTGTGCGCGGGCATCACGACCTACTCGCCGCTGCGCACCTGGGGTGCGGGTCCGGGCAAGAAAGTGGGCATCGTCGGCCTCGGCGGCCTCGGACACATGGGCGTGAAGCTCGCGCATGCGATGGGCGCGCACGTCGTGTTGTTCACGACGTCCGCCTCGAAAGTCGAAGACGCGAAGCGCCTCGGCGCAGACGAAGTGGTGATCTCGAAGAACGCCGGCGAGATGGCCGCGCATGCCAACAGCTTCGACCTGATCGTCAACACGGTGGCGGCGCAGCACGACCTGAACCCGTTCATCGGCCTGCTCAAGCGCGACGGCACGCTCACGCTCGTCGGCGCGCCGGAGCACGATCATCCGTCGCCGCAGGTGTTCAACCTGATCTTCAAGCGCCGCCGTCTCGCGGGCTCGCTGATCGGCGGCATCGCCGAGACGCAGGAGATGCTCGATTTCTGCGGCGAGCACGGCATCACCGCCGACATCGAGATGATCCCGATGCAGAAGATCAACGACGCCTACGAGCGCATGCTCAAGAGCGACGTGAAGTACCGCTTCGTCATCGATCTGGATTCGCTGCGCAAGTAATCGGCAACGCAGTCCATCACTCCAGCGTGCGGATCGAATTGCTGATTCCGCGCGCGCAATCGATCACCGCCGGCGCAAGCCGCTGCTGCGCTTCCTCGAAGCTCCAGCGGCTCGTCGGCGCCACCACGTGCACGGCCGCCACCGGCCGCCCCTGGCTTCCCAGCACCGGCGCCGCGATCGTCATGTCGCCGATGAACAGCTCTTCGCGATTGGTCGCGTAGCCGTTGCGGCGCGCGTCGGCCAGTTGCGCCTCGATCGCCTCCAGGCTCGTCAGCGTGCGCGGCGTGAACGTTCTCAACTCCATCAGTTGCAAGCGCGCGCTCGCTTCATCGGGCGGCAGCGCGCTCAAGTACGCACGCCCCGACCCCGTGCAGAACATCGGAATCCGGCTGCCGATCGGCATGTGGATCGGCACGAACTTCGTCGACACGAAACGCGCGACATACACCATCTCGTCGTCGTCGGGCTCGGTCAGGTTCGTGGTCTCGCCGGTCAGGTTGGTGAGCTCCGAGAGAAACGGATTGGCGACGTCGATCAGCGTATCCGCCGCCAGATAGTTGAAGCCGATCTGCATCACGCGCGGCGTGAGCTGGTAGCGCCGCGTGAGCGGATGCTTTCTCACGTAGCCGAGCTTTTCGAGCGTATAGATCATGCGCTGCGCCGAGCTCTTCGTGATCGACGTCGCCTCGGCGACCTCCGCGAGCGTCATCGTGCGCCGCTTCGCGCTGAACGCGCGCAGCACAGCGAGCCCTTTTTCGAGCGACTGGTTGAAGAGGAGATCGGTGGAGGTGTCGTCGGCAGGCGCGCCCATGGTCAGTCCGATTGAGTTCGATTCCCCATCATATCGTATCGAATATCGATACACAAAAATCTTCTTGCGATTTTTTTGACTCGTATACCATCGAATCACGGTCGAAATTGGCCAGCTGGCGGCTAGCCCTGTGCCCCTGTCCCTCACTGTGGAGATTCGTATGGTTCCGTTCGTCAAGCGCGTCGCCGGCCTCGCCGCCGGCCTTGCAACCAGCCTTCTGATCGCCGCCGCGCCAGGGATGGCCGCGGGCGCCGAGCCGACCTACAAGGTTGGCGCGACGGCCACGGGCGTGCCGTTCACGTTCCTCGACGTGAAGTCGGGCGCGATCCAGGGAATGATGGTCGACGCGATCACGACGGCGGGCAAGGAAGCGGGCTTCCAGGTCGACGTGCAGCAGAGCGTGTTCTCCGCGCTGATCCCTTCGCTGACCACGCAGAAGATCGACATCATCTCGGCTGCGATGCTCAAGACGCCCGCGCGCCAGCAGATCGTCGATTTCTCCGACACCGTCTACTCGTACGGCGAAGGGCTCATGGTGAAGGCCGACGACACCGGCCACTACGCGTCGATGGACGACCTCAAGGGCCAGGTGGTCGGCGCGCAGGTAGGCACCGCCTTCGTCGACGCGCTGAACAAGAAAGGCATCTTCAAGGAAGTGCGCACTTACGATTCGGTGGCCGACATCATGCGCGATGTCGCGCTCGGCCGGATCAAGGCCGGCTTCGGCGACCAGCCGATCATCGCGTACCAGCTCGAGCACGGCGCGAATGCGCAGGTGCGCCTCGTGAAGGAATACCAGCCGACGGTCAAGGGCCAGGTCTGCTTCGTCGTGCGCAAGGGCGACGCCGCCACGCTCGACCAGCTCAACACCGCGATCCGCAAGATGAAGACCGACGGCTCGCTGCAAGCGATCCTGCAGAAATGGCACATGGAGTGACGCGATGTTCCTGCAGAACGCCATCGAGTTTCTGCCGCTGCTGCTGAAGGGCGCCATTGTCACGGTCGAGATCACGATCTGCTCGTTCGTGCTCAGCTCGGTGCTCGGGCTGATTCTCGCGCTCTTGAAGGTGTCGAAGCATCGCGCGGTGTCCGTTGCGGGCAGCACGGTGGTCAACCTGATCCGCGGTCTGCCGATCATCGTGCAGCTCTTCTACATCTACTTCGTGCTGCCCGACATGGGCATCCAGCTCTCGGCGCTCCAGGCGGGCGTGATCGGGCTCGGCATCGCCTACTCCGCCTATCAGGCCGAGAACTTCCGCGCGGGCATCGAAGCGATCGACCACGGGCAGATCGAGGCGGCGCAATCGATCGGGATGAAAGGCCCGCTCATCATGCGCCGCGTGGTGCTGCCGCAGGCGTTCAGGATCGCGCTGCCGCCGTACGGCAACACGCTCGTGATGATGCTCAAGGATTCGTCGGTCGCCTCGACGATCACCGTGGCCGAGATGACGCGCGCGGGCCAGCTGATCGCGTCGTCGACGTTCCAGAACATGACGGTGTTCACGCTCGTCGCCCTGCTCTATCTGGTGCTGAGCCTGCCGCTGATGTTCGGCGTGAACCGGCTCGAAAGCATGTTCGGCGTGAGGAAGACGCGATGATCGAGATCCACGCGGTACACAAGCGCTTTCACGACCACGAGGTGCTCAAGGGCGTGAGCCTCACGGTGAACGCGGGCGAGGTGGTGTGCCTGATCGGGCCGTCGGGCTCGGGCAAATCGACGCTGCTTCGCTGCATCAACGGCCTCGAAACCTACGACGGAGGCGCGATCACGATCGCGGGCATGCGCGTCGACACGCGCGCGAAGAACATTCACGAGCTGCGCATGCGGGTCGGCATGGTGTTTCAGCGCTTCAACCTGTTCCCGCATCGCACGGCGCTCGAAAACGTGATGGAAGGTCCGGTGTTCGTGAAGCGCGTTCCGCCGGCGCAAGCGCGCGAGCAGGCGCGGCAGCTGCTCGACAAGGTCGGCCTCTCGCATCGCATGAACGCGTATCCGGCCGAGCTGTCCGGCGGCCAGCAGCAGCGCGTCGCGATCGCGCGGGCGCTCGCGATGGAGCCGCAGGCGATCCTGTTCGACGAGCCGACTTCCGCGCTCGATCCCGAGCTCGTCGGCGAAGTGCTCAACGTGATGCGCGCGCTCGCGCGCGACGGCATGACGATGATCGTCGTCACGCACGAGATGGGCTTCGCGCGCGAGGTCGCGGACCGCGTCTCTTTCCTGCACGGCGGCGCGATCTGCGAAAGCGGCGCGGCGCGCGACGTGCTAGGCAAGCCGCAGCATCCGCGCACGCAGGAGTTCCTGCGCCGGCTTCTCACCTCCGGCGGTGCACATACTGCCGCCGCAAGCGCTGATCCAACATGAGCGAAGTCACAGCAGACGCCGCGCTGCCCGCTTCGCTGTGGGCCGCGACGGCTTCTGCCGCGCCCCCTGCGCCGCCCTTGCGCGATTCGAAACACGTCGACGTGGCGATCGTCGGCGCCGGCTTCACGGGCCTCTCGACAGCCTTGCATCTGGCCGAACGCGGCGTGAGCGTCTGCGTGCTCGATGCGGCGCAGCCGGGCTGGGGCGCATCGGGCCGCAACGGCGGGCAAGTGATCCCCGGCCTCAAATACGACCCTGAGGAACTCGTCGCGCGCTACGGTGAGGCGGCGGGCAACCTGCTCGTCGACACGATCGGGCGCGCGGCCGATACCGTGTTCGATTTGATCGATCGATACCAGATCGACTGCGATGCGCGGCAGCGCGGCTGGATACAGCCGGCGCCGTCGGGCAAGACACTCGAAGCGGTCACGAAGCGCGCACGTCAGTGGGAAGCGCGCGGCGTGCCGGTGGAATTGCTCGACGCCGCGCAAGTCTCGCAGCGGCTCGGCACGCGCAGCTATGCGGGCGGCTGGGTCGATCCGCGCGCCGGCAGCATCCAGCCGCTCAGCTATGTGCGCGGCCTCGTGCGCGCGGCGCAAAACCTCGGCGCCGCCGTGCACGGCGGCACGCCGGTCGCGGCGCTATCGCGCGCCGAGGGCGCGTGGCGCATCGCGACGGCGGGCGGCGCGACGATCTACGCCGAGAAGGTTGTGATCGCAACCAATGGCTACAGCGGCTCGCTATGGCCTGGCCTGCGGCAATCGGTGATCGCGGCGAACAGCTTCATCGTCGCCACGAAACCGCTCGCGCCGGAAATCGGCGACGGCATCCTGCCCGGCGGCGAAGTGGCGTCCGACTCGCGCCGCCTGCTGCTCTACTTCCGCCGCGATGCGCAAGGCCGCTTGCTCATGGGCGGCCGCGGCCCGTTCCGCGAGCCGCGCGCGGCGAGCGACTGGGCGCATCTGGAGCGCGCCGCCGCGTTGATGTATCCGCAACTCAAAGGCGTCGAATACGAATATCGATGGGCGGGGCGCGTCGCGATCACGGCGGATTTCCTGCCGCACGTTCATGAGCCGGCTCCGGGACTCGCGATCGCACTCGGCTACAACGGCCGGGGGATCGCGATGGCAACGACGCTCGGCAAGCATCTCGCCGCGCGCCTGTGCGGCGACGCCGGCACGCCGTTTCCGTTTGACGTCACGCCGATCCGGCCGATTCCGCTGCATGGGTTGCAGCGGTTCTATATCGGGGCCGGGGTCGCGTGGTACCGGCTGCTCGATATGCTCTCGTGAGGGTGGCAAGGAGCGCGCGACCGATCGTTGCGCGCGCACCTTTCGTCTTCCCGGCAGGTCTCAGCAGCACGTCTTCCAATCGGGCACATCGACCTTCAGCCCGTGCAGCCCCCGATACGCGGCCACCTCCGGCGACTTCCACCCATCGAGCAATTCCGGCGCGAGCCGGTAGACCTCGATGCCGAGCGGCCGGCACACTTCGAGCGGATCGCGCGCATCCGGCCCCCACATCGGCAGCGACAAGTCGCCGCCCGGGCACGTCGAAAGCGCGCACAGCAAATCGATTTCCGCAAAAAACTCCAGGTAGTCGCCCTTCTTCGCCGGGCAAGCCTTCATGAAGTACTGGTCGTCCTGATTGAGGCCCGTGCACTGGAAGACGTTCAGCACGTCGTGCACGTCGAACTCTGTGAGACCGTATGGCAGGATCGCGCGCGTCAAGTTCGAATGGCAGTGGAAATGAAAATCCTCGCCCGTCAGCATCCGGTTCACGTACGGATCGCATCGCGTGCCGAGCAGGTCGTGCACGCGGCCGCCGTGCTCGTCGATGCCGTAGCCGGCGAGGGAATCGTCGGTGATGGTCACCATCGGGCGCAGGAACGGCAGCGTCGACCACAGGCGGTCGAACGTGCTCACGTGCGCCTGCTGCAATTGCCGCGTGCGCGACGCCCAGAAGCGCTCGCGCGGATTGTGGAGATTCCACATGTTGAGGTCGGCGACCTGGGGACCTTCGATCGTGACGATCCGGAACACGTGACCGGCCGGCACTGTCCACGCCTGGCCCGAGCGGATCGGCACGACGATCGATTCGACGAGCGTGCGCGTCTCGTGCCGCGACGCGATGCGGCGGTAGAAGTCGCGGTCCACGTCGAGCGCGGAGCCCTTGGTGACTTGATAGGCGGCAGGATAGTTGAGCATGTTCGATGTCCTTGTCGGGGGAAAAGCGCAACGCGCAACACCTACCGCAACGTTGCAGAAATCAGAGCAAATCGAGCAGCGCATCCTCGGAGCGCTTGAGGTAATCGGTCAGGCGCGCCGTCGCGCGCTTCCTTTCGCCGGCCGCGAGCAGCTCCAGGATCTGCCGGTCGCGCTCGACCCATGGCGTCTGGAAGCGCGCCTCGTCGGGCGCGACGGCGAACATCAGCCGCAGCTGCGCGAGGATCGTGCGGAAGAACTGGTCGATGAGCGGGCTGCCCAGCAGCTCGACGATGTGCTGATGAAAGATCAGGCTGTGCGTGCCGACACTGCGCCAGTCCTCGCGCAACACCGCAGCCTCCGACGACTCGCACGCTTCGAACATCGCCTGCAGGACGCTGGCGTCGGGCGTGTCGGGCTGTGCCACCGCCTGCAGCTCGAGCGCGCGCCGCACGCGAAAGATGTCGCGCACGTCGGCGCGCGTGAGCGTGCGCACGACCACGCCGCGATGCCGGTAATGCACCGCGAGCCCTTCGCGGCAGAGCTGGCGCAGCGCCTCGCGCAACGTGTTGCGCGACACGTCGTAGCGATTCGTCAGATCGTTCTCGACGAGCGCCGTGCCCGGCGCGAGGTTGCCCTGGATGATCTCGTCCCGGATCTGCGCAACGATGCGATCAGTGACGGAGAGTTCGGATTGGACCGCGGCGTCGGCCACGGAAGGCGTCGAATCGGCTGGCGTCATGCGAAGTGAACGTCCTTGAGAAAGCGGGAGATACGGGAATCCTTGTCGAGCGCCACCAGGCTTTCCGGTGGCGTATCCGACACGATCGTACCGCTTTCCAGGAACACGACGCGATCCGAAATCCGCAGTGCGAACTTGATCTCGTGCGTGACGATCACCATCGTCATGCCTTCCTTCGCGAGCTGCTCGATGACCTTGAGGACTTCGGCGACAAGCTCGGGGTCGAGCGCCGAGGTCGGCTCGTCGAACAAAACGATGGACGGCCGCATCGCGAGCGCACGCGCAATCGCGACGCGCTGCTGCTGCCCGCCCGAGAGTTGATGCGGATACTTGTGCGCGTGCGCGGCCAGGCCCACCTTGGCGAGCAGCTGCATGCCGAGCGCGCGCAGCTCGCTCGCACTGCCGCGTCCGTGATAGCGCGGCGCGAGGGTCACGTTGTCGAGCACGGTGCGATGCGCGAACAGGTTGAAGCTCTGGAACACCATGCCGATATCGACGATGCCGCGCATGTGATCGCGCGAAGACACGCGTTTGCGGCCGCCGCGCTCGCCCCAGAGGAACGGCGCGCCGTGCAGGCGGATTTCGCCGTCGTCGAGCGTTTCGAGGCCGTTCAAGGTGCGGATCAGCGAGGTCTTGCCCGAGCCTGACGGCCCGATCAGCGAGACCACTTCGCCCGCGCGCACCGTGAGATCGATCCCCTTGAGCACTTCGTGATCGCCGTAGCGCTTGCGGATGCAGGCGGCCTCCAGCGCGACGCCATTGCGGCTCGAGGCGGCGAGCGGCGCGTCCGCGCCGGCGGCGAGTTCGACGGCTTCCGTCCCGAGCGCCGCCGGCTTGCGGCGCGTCACGTCGAGACGCTTCTCCAGCGCCTTCAGCAGATGCCCGAACACGGTGACGATCAGCACGTAGTAGAAGGAGACGGCCAGCATCGTCTCCAGCACCTTGAAGTTCTGCGTATAGAACCGTTCGCCGACGAGCAGGATCTCGGCCAGCGAGATCACCGACACGAGCGAGGTCAGCTTGACGATCGTGACGTACTCGTTGACGAGCGCGGGCAGCGCGACACGAAACGCCTGCGGCATCACGATCAGCCGCTGCAGGCCCGCATAGCGCAAGCCCAGCGCCTTGCCGGCTTCGACCTGCCCTTTCGCGACCGCGAGCAGCCCGCCGCGATGAATCTCGGCGATATAGGCCGCTTCGCTGATCGAAAGCGCGATCAAGCCGGCGAAGAACGGATTCGACAGCACGCCGCTCGCCGCCGGCGCCACCTGCGGCAGGTTGAACACGAAGATCAGCAGCACGAGCAGCGGCAGGCTGCGGAAGAACCAGACGTAGGCGGTGCAGGCAAGACGCAGCGGCGCGATGGCCGATTGCTTGCCGAGCGCCAGCAGGAAGCCCGCGACGATGCCGATCAGCCAGGCTGCGAGACTCAGCTCGACGACGAGCCACGACGCCGACCAGAACGCCCGGTCGGCGAGCAGCGAGAACGCATAGTGCCAATCGAAGATCATCGCGCTTCCTTGCTTCGCCGGCCTGCGTTATTGCACGGCCGCGCCGAGCGCCTGCGCGGCTTCCGCGCCCGTCGGCTCCGCCACGTTGTACTGCTTGAGCAGCGCCGCGTATTCACCGCTTTGGCGCATCTCGCCGAGCGCCTCTTTGAGCGCGGCGAACAGCGCCGGATCGCTCTTGGGCACGCCAAGGCCGACCACCACCGGGAACAGCTGCGTCGCCGAGGTGATCGCCAGCCGCCCGTTCATCTTGTCGACGGTCATCTTGGCGACGGCGGAATCCTCGAATTGCGCATCCACCGCGTGCGCGAGCAGCGCCTGCGCGGCCTGCGGCGAGGTCTCGAACTCGCGCACGTCGATTGCGGCCAAGCCCTTCGGCGCGCACACATCCTTGCTGACGGCTGCAAGCTTCGGAATCCAGGACGCGCCCTTGATCGACCCGACGCGCTTGCCGCAGAGATCGTCGGGCGTGGCGGGCTTGAACGCGCCGCCCGCGAGCGCCATCAACGAGCCGCCGGTCTTGAAGTACGGCACGAAGTCGATCTGCTTCGCGCGCTCGGGCGTCACGTAGAGCGCCGACGCGATCACGTCGATACGCTTCGAATTGATGCTCAGGATCAGGTTGGCGAAGCGCGTATCGACGAATACGGGCTTGAGCTGCAGATGGGCGGCGAGCTTGGCCATGAAGTCGGGGTCGAGGCCTGCCGGCTTGTCGCCATTCATGAACGCGTACGGCGGGTAGGTCAGGTCGGAGCCGATCGTGAGCGCGCCGGCGGCGATCGTCGGCGGCGCGGCGGCCTCGGCGGGCAGGCAAGGGACGACAAGAGCGACGGCGAAAACCGCGGCGGCGCTGCGCGCAAGGCGCGAAAGGTGCAAAAGGGAGGATGAACGCATGGTCGTGACGGGCTGTTAGGGTGATCGGAAACGACAAAATTGTTCAACAACACAATCAATATTGTTGAACAATTTAAGCCCGTCAAGCGGAAATTAACGCGCGTGGCATACGTGGTATGCGGTCGACCGGATTTTGTATACCCAATCCGGTCGACCGCGCCGGGCGGCCCGATCAGAACTCGAGCTTTCCGCTGAACCTGACCTCGCGCGGCGCGCCGCTCGTCACGAACGGCAGGCCCGTGCAACAGCTCGACGTGTAGTAGGTCGAGTTGAAGAGGTTGTTCACGTTGAGCTGCCAGTCGATCATCCGCCCGAAAATGCGCGACTCCCAGGCGACGAACGCGTCGGCCACGCGTCCCCACGGCAGGTGATAGACCTTGCCCGTGCCGTCGCCGACCGCGAGGCTGCTGAACACGCGGCCGCCCCCGCCGGCCCGCAGCCGCCCGCTCACCGGCCCCGAGCCGATCACGCCGAAATCGCGCGTCAGATAGAGCGCGGCCTCGTGCTTCGGCGCGTTCGGCAGCGGGTTGCCGGCGATCTTCGGATCGTCCTGGTAGCGCGCCTCCGTGTACGCATAGCTGCCGATCACGCTCCATGCGTCGGTCAGCCGCCCGTTCGCCTCGAGCTCGACGCCGCGCGAATACGCACGCCCCGCGTTGCGCGTGAAGTTGACGCCGTTGATGGTCTCCGTCGTCTGGATGTTGCGCTTGTGGATGTCGAAGAGCGCGACGCTCGCGGTGAGGCTGCGCGACTGGTATTTCGAGCCGATCTCCCAGGCTTTCGCTTGTTCGGGCGGCAGGTCGCCGATCGGCTGCGCAATCGACGTGTTAGGCCTGAACGATTCGCTATAGCTGCCGTACAGCGACCAGTTCGGATCGATCTTGTAGACGAGGCCCGCGCGCGGCACGACCTTGCCTGCGTTCGTGTGCGAACCGACCACGAACGGCCGGCCCTTGCCCGTGAGCTCGTCGAACGACTCGTAGCGCAGGCCGCCGAGCACGATCCAGCGCTCGCCGAGATGCAGCGCGTCCTGGATGAAGGCGCCGCGCTCGATCAGCTTGTCGGTCTGGTCGCTGTCCGCGTTCGACAGCGTGCTCGTCTGCGGCAGCAGACCGTATACCGGCGCGTACATATTGAATGCCGTGCTGCTCTTGCTCCGATAAAGGTCGCCGAGCAGCCGGTAGTTGTGCATGTAGTCGACGCCCGCCAGGATGTCGTTGGCAAAGCCCGCGATCCGCACCTTGCCTTCGACGTTCAACGTCAGGTTGTGCACGGTCTGCGTGGCGTCCCGCGTCGAGTCCACGCGTCGCGTCAGCACGCCCGTCGCGAAGTTCGCGGAAAGCACGCGCGCCTGCCAGTCGTTGTAGTAAGCGCGGTTGAATCCGTAGCCGAAGTGCACGGTCCAGTCCTGCGCGAGCTTGTGGTCGATGCGCAGGTTGACGGCGTCCGAGCGGCCCGTCGAGACGTTGTAGGGCTCGTCGAGGCGCTCCGCCGACGGGATCGCGACCGGGTTGCCGGTGCGCGTATCGATGATCGTGCCGCGGTCGAACGGCACCGAGTAGCTCATGTGCTCGTAGGCGACGAGCACCGTCGTGTCGCGGCCGTACCAGGCCAGGGACGGCGCGATCACGTCCTGGCGCGTCTCGCCGAAGTTGCGCCAGTAGTCGACGCGCTGGTGGTCGGCGATGAAGCGATAGGCGAGCCCCGAGGCGCCGATGGGGCCGGTCAGGTCGACCTGCGCGCCGCCCCCGCCATCGCTGCTCGTGAAGCCGGAGACGCTGTGCGCGGCTTCGAGCTGCGGCTTCTTCGTCACCACGTTGACGAGGCCGCCCGGGTCCTGGATGCCGTACAGCATCGACGCCGGCCCTTTCAGCACCTCGATGCGCTCCGTGGTCGGCGTGAAATTGCGCGGCTGGACCGACTGCATGCCGTCGCGCAGGATCGAGTTGTCGCGGTTGTCGCCGAAGCCGCGCTTGACGATGGCGTCCTGCGTGCCGCCGAGCGTGTTGCCCATGCGCACGCCCGGCACGGCGGCAAGCGCGTCGGCGAGGCTGCCGGGGGCTCGGTCCTCGATCGATCGCTCGGTGACCACGTTGACGGCTTGCGGCACGTCGATGAGCGGCGTGTCGGTGCGCGTCGCCACCGAGGCTCGCCGCGGCTGGTAGCCGACTTCCTCCACCGGCCGCGCCCCCTGCACGGTGACTTCCGCGAGCGTGTGGCCCGTGTCCGCCGCCTCCGCCGTTGCCGAGGCGGCGGCCGGCGGCGTCGCGGCATCCTGCGCCGACGCGCTGCTCGCGGCGGCGAGCAAGAAGCCTCGCGACAGGATCAGCGATGCGAGACGCGCCATGCGCCGGCGTCCGCCGCGCTGTCGGCGACCTTTCATATCCCCCCCCCGTTCAGAAATTGTAAGTTTCGAGGGGCCGGATGATACGATTAATGAGAATTATTCTCAACTAGATATTTCCAAATGCTTACTCCTCGCAGTGTTGCTGGCAGGCTGATGGTCGCC
Organism: Trinickia terrae; assembly: GCF_005144415.1. Classification (GTDB taxonomy): domain Bacteria; phylum Pseudomonadota; class Gammaproteobacteria; order Burkholderiales; family Burkholderiaceae; genus Trinickia_A; species Trinickia_A terrae. The sequence continues at coordinate 104,188 of NZ_SWJE01000012.1, forward strand.
AGGCGCAGAATGGCGAGCTCAATTTCCCCTTTCCGCCGTTTGCCTGGAGACGCCGAATGAACGCTGCAACCGCGATCGCAACCATCCTCGCAACCTTGCTGGTCGGAGCCATGAGCCCAGGACCGAGCTTCATCATGGTGGCGAGGAACGCCATCGGCCTGTCGCGGCGCGATGGGCTCGCCACGGCAATGGGGATGGGAATCGGCGGGGTCTGCTTCAGCAGCCTCGCGCTGGTGGGCCTCTACTCGCTGCTGCAATCGGTCGAGTGGCTGTATGCCGGCCTCAAGGTGGCGGGCGGCGCGTATCTGATCTATATCGCGTCGCGCATCTGGCTCGGGGCATCGGCGCCGCTCGCGTTTCCGGGCGAGCGCGCGGCGGGCCGCGGCGACGCCCGCAAGTCGTTCTGGATCGGGCTCAGCACCCAGTTGAGCAACCCGAAGACGGCGATTTTCTACGGCAGCATCTTCGCCGCGATGCTGCCGCAACACCCGCCGCTCTGGTGCTACTTCATCCTTCCGCCCGCCGTGTTCACGATCGAAGCCGGCTGGTATACCGTGGTCGCCCTGTGCTTCTCGAGCCGGCGTCCGCGTGAGGTCTATTTGAACTCGAAGACGTGGATCGACCGCGTCGCGGCCGGGGCGATCACCGCGCTCGGCTTGCGCTTGATCTTCACGGCGTTCAAGCGCGGCGTTTGATGGGCGATGGCGTGCGGTGTCTGGCATGCCGCATGCCGCATGCCATTGACTCTCCATGTGTAAAACACTTAATGCAGCCCTTGCATCAAGCCGCCTTCGGTCGAGCCTCGGCTGCACGCGGGAGATTCCCCTAGTCGCTCATTTCGTCCTCAAGACCTAAAGAAAATCGCCGATATCGCAGGGACGCGGCGGAATAGAAGGTTGAGGCGCAGCCTGGACGGCATCCGGCGGTCGCCGGTCACCCATTCCCGTCGTCGCACAGCGAAGCGAGGTGAAACCATGGGAATGAAATTGGCGCTCGGGCTATCGATAGCGCTTGTCTCGTCGATCGGCATGCTGCATACGGCGCCGGCGCGCGCCGACGGTCCGTCTGCCGCCTACGACAACGGCGGGGTGACCGACGCTTCGCTCGATCCAGGCGAAGAGCGCATGACGGCCGACGAAGAGAACCACGCGCGCATGAAAGACCTCAGCGACGCCTATCACAACGGCTACAACGCCCGCGCGAAGGAAGATGCCGAGACGTACGCGTCGCTGCGCGACCAGTTGAAGCATCCGCCGCAACAGGTTGCGTCACAACAGGCCGCGCCGCAGCAAGCCTCGTCGCAATTGATGCCGCCGCTGCCCGCGGGTGTACCGCCCGGCGAAGGTGCGCAAGTCAAGCCGGTGCCAAGAACGCAGGTTGCGCAACGCCCGCTGCAGCAGCCCCAGGCCGAGCCGCAGTATCAGCAGGCGTACCAGCAACCGCAATACGCGCCGCCTGCCCCACCACCCCAACCAGTGCGCTATCAACCGGCTCCTCAGTACGCCGCCGCTCCCGCTTACACAGAAGTCACGCAGGAGTATCAGGAACCTGCGTACCAGGAAGAGGCGTATGAACCACCGCCGCCCCCTCCTCCACAGCAGACCATTCAATACGTGCCGGTTTACGCGCAGGCCGCATACGTGCCGCAACCGCCGGTTCAAGCCGTCATGCAGCCCGTGGTGACAATTGCGCGTCCGGTTGCGTATCCGGTCTACCGGCCCGCTTACTGGGCTCCGCACTATCGGCGCGTGTACACCGTTCGCTATGGCTACGGCTATCCCGCGCAGGGCGGGTATCCCGGCTGGGATTGAGGGTAGGACGCGGTCCGCAAACCGCAGCATGGGGGTCACTTGGACACGACTGGCATTCAACCGTCAATGACGATTCAATCCCGGCTCTGAAGCTGATGAGCAAGCGCAAAAAGCCTGTGCGCCGTGACCCCATCGCCCCTTGCATGACGGGATGCAAGCATCAGATCCAGGTTCTGCACCGCAGCCCCCGAAGCCCCCTTGCCAAGATTGTCGAACACCGCGGACAGCAGTACCTGCCCGTGCTCTGCGTTGGCGAATACGCTTAACTGCAGGTCGTTGGTGCCGTTCAACGCCTGCGGATCGAGATGCGCCAACGCCTGCGCTTCAGCGAGCGGCGTGACCCGGACGTAACGCGCATCGGCATAGTGACTCGCAAGACACGCATGCAGCCGCGCACCGTCGATTCCCGGCGGCAACAGCCTCAGCTCCAGCGGCACGGTGAGCACGATGCCCTGGCGGAACGCGCCGTACGCGGGCACGAACAACGGACGCCGCGCGAGCCCGGCGTGCAATTGAATTTCCGGCGTGTGCTTGTGCGCGAGCCCGAGGCCGTAGACCTGGAACGGCATCGCCTGGGAAGCGTTGGCGTTGGTCCCCTCATGCGCCTCCACACCGGCACGCCCGCGCCCCGAGTAGCCCGACACCGCGTGAATGCTCACGGGGTAGTCGCGCGGCAGCAACCCGGCCTGCAACAGCGGCCGCAGCAAGCCGATCGCCCCCGTGGGATAGCAACCGGGATTCGTGACGCGCTGCGCGTTCGCGATCCGCTGCGCCTGCCCCTCCGACATCTCCGGAAAGCCATAGGTCCACTCCGCCTGCGTGCGATGCGCGGAACTGGCGTCGATCACCCGGACGCCGGAATTCACGATCGAGCCGACCGCCTCGCGCGCGGCTGCATCGGGCAGGCACAGGATGGCGATCTCGCAATCGTTGATCGCTTCGGCGCGCCGCCGCGGGTCCTTGCGCTCCGCGGCCGGCAGCGTGACGAGGCGCAGGTCGGTGCGCCCGCGCAGGCGTTCGTGGATCTGCAACCCGGTGGTGCCCTGGTCGCCGTCGATGAAAACAAGTGGGGTGCTCATGCCGGTCATCCTCCGCAAGCGCTAGCGCGGCTTGCGCTGACGCGATCTGACAACGAGATTGGAGGCCGTATCTTGCGCCGGCGGATAGAATTGAAACAGTTGAATTTCGTGACCATGAAATTCAGCTTTTCTGAATCGGAATCGGAGCCACTCGATGCGAGAGATCAGCCTGGACCGCCTGCGCACCCTGGTCGCCATTGCGGACCGCGGCTCGTTTGCCGAGGCCGCGCAGGCGCTGCACCTCGCGCCGCCGACCGTCAGCCTGCACATTGCCGAACTCGAAAGCCGCATCGGCGCGCCGCTTCTGTCGCGCAAGCGCGGACACGTGCGGCCGTCGCCCATCGGCGAGGTGCTGCTGGAGCGCGCGCGCCGGCTGCTGTCGGATGTCGAGTCGGCGCTGGACGATGTCGAGCGCCAGGTGCAGGGGCTCGCCGGACGCGTGCGGCTGGGGGCGTCGACCGGCGCGATCGCGCATCTGCTGCCGCAAGCTCTCTCGCGTTTGCGGCAGCATCATCCCGACATCGACGTGCAGATTGCCGTGCTGACATCGCACGACACGTTGAACCGGCTCGCGCAAGGAACACTCGACGTGGGATTGGTCGCACTGCCTCAGCCGGCGGTGGCGGGACTCGTGATCCGGCCTTGGCGGCGCGATCCCGTGATGGCCTTCATCCCCGCGGACTGGCCGTGCCCGGCGCGCGTCACGGCGGCTTGGCTCGCCGCGCGGCCGCTGATTCTCAACGACGCGAGCACGCGGCTGTCGCGCCTGACGAACGAGTGGTTTGCCAGCGCCGGGCATCATCCGGCGCCGCGCATCGAGCTCAACTACAACGACGCGATCAAGAGTCTCGTCGCGGCGGGTTATGGCGCGGCGCTACTGCCGCATGAGGCGAGCACGCCGGAGCCGGATACGCGCATCGTCATGCGTCCGCTGCGGCCGGCGCTGTGGCGCGAGCTGGGCGTGGCGCATCGGACGGGGGACATCGAGCGGTCCACGCAGCACGTGCTCGATGCGCTGTGGGATCTGCGGGCGAGATAGACGCGCTGCGTCTACAAGCGGAACGCCCCCGGCAGCAACGCATCCACGCTCGTCACCTGCACCGCGCCGTGCAGGTTGGCAAGCACGACCTCGAGCGCCGGGGTGCCGATTTCGCTCATCACCTGCCGGCATGCTCCGCAGGGCGAAATGGGCTCGGGCGTATCGCCGATCACGGCGAGCGTGGCGAAATCGCCCGGCCGGTAGCCCGCCGCGATCGCCGAGAACAGCGCCGTGCGCTCCGCGCAGTTGCAGAGCCCGTAGGACGCGTTTTCAACATTGCAGCCGCGAAACACGGTTCCGTCGCGCGCCAGCAGCGCCGCGCCCACCTTGAAGCGCGAATACGGCGCATACGCCTGTTCGCGCGCCGCCCTCGCCTCGCCGATCAATTCGCTTTGGTCCATACCTGTCCTCTTCGTTAGTCAATCGGCCGCGCACTTCGCGCCGCCGCCCCGGAACCCACAAACGCCGTGCCGTCGGGAAACGGCTCCAGTCCGAACCACGCCGCCAGGCTCTGGCCGATGTCCGCAAACGACTCCCGCACGCCCAGGCTGCCCGGCTCGACGCGCTCGCCGTACACGAGCACCGGCACATGCTCGCGCGTGTGATCGGAGCCGGGCCAAGTCGGATCGCAGCCGTGGTCGGCCGACAGGATCAGCAGGTCGTCCGCGCGCAGCAGCGGGTAGATCTCCGGCAGCCAGGCGTCGAAGGCCTCCAGCGCCGCCGCATAGCCTGCCACGTTACGGCGATGGCCGTAGTTCTGGTCGAAGTCGACGAAATTGGTCATCACGATGCCGAAATCGGGCGCATCGCGCGTGGCGGCCAGCGTGGCGTCCCAGAGCGGCCGCAGGCCGCTCGCAAGAATCTTCCGCGTCACGCCCGCGCCCGCATAGATATCGGAGATCTTGCCGATCGCGATCACCTCGCCGCCTGCGCTCGCCAGCTTCTCGAGCACCGTGGGCGCCGGCGGCGGCACCGCGTAGTCGCGCCGGTTGCTGGTGCGCTCGAAGCTCGCGGGCGCGTCGCCGATAAACGGCCGCGCGATCACGCGGCAGATGCCGTACCGGTCGACTTCCTCGCGCGCCATTTCGCACAGCGCATGGAGCCGTTCGAGGCCGAACGCCTGCTCGTGAGCCGCGATCTGGAACACCGAGTCCGCCGACGTATAGAAGATCGGCTTGCCGCTCTTCATGTGCTCTTCGCCAAGCGCCGCGATGATCTCCGTGCCGGACGCGTGGCAGTTGCCGAGATAGCCCGGCAGGCGCCCTCGCTCGACGAGCGTGTCGAGCAGTTCGGCTGGAAAGCTCTGTGTGCGGTCGCTGAAGTAGCCCCAATCGAACCGCACCGGCACGCCGGCCATCTCCCAGTGGCCCGAAGGCGTGTCCTTGCCCGAAGAGACCTCGCGCGCCGCGCCGAACGCGCCGATGAGCGGCGCAGCCGCGGACATGCCCGCCGGCAGCCCGCCCGCAGCGAGCTCGCTCGCGAGTCCGAGGCCCAGACGTTCGAGCTCGGGCAGACGCAACGGTCCGCGGCGGCCGCCGGTGTCGCAGTGACCTAGCGCGCAGCATCGCGCGATGTGGCCGAGCGTGTTGGCGCCGGCATCGCCGAAGCGGCCGGCATCGGGCGTCGCGCCGATGCCGAGCGAATCGAGAACGAGTACGACCGCGCGCATGGGGTTCACTCCTTGTCGGCTTATTGCACGAAACGATGGAGGGTTGGCGGCAACGCGGCGGCGCCCTCCCCGACCACGTACGCGTCGACGGCTTCCGCCGCCGCCCGCGCCGCCGCCTCGGCACTGCGGGCATGAACGACGCATAACGGCTCACCCGCTTCGACGTGCTGGCCGAGCGGCGCGATATCGGACAGGCCGACGGCGTAGTCGATCGGGTCCTGCGGCCGTGTCCTGCCGCCGCCGAGCCCGACGACGGCAATCCCGAGCGCACGGCAATCGATGCGCTCCACCGTGCCCGATACGGGCGCCGGCACGGCGATCCGCACCGGGGCTTCGGCGAGGTGCCGGCCAGGCGCATCGAGCAGATCGGCGGGCCCCCCCAGCGCCGCCACCATCCTCGCGAAGCACTGCGCGGCTGCGCCGGAATCGAGCGCCGCCTGCAAGCTCGCGCGCGCCGTGCTTTCATCCGGGCTCAGCCCCCCGACGATCAGCATCTGCGCCGAGAGCGCCATCGTCACTTCATGGAGACGCGCGGGCCGGGCCCGGCCGGCCAGGTAGTCGATCGCGCACGCGATTTCGAGCGCATTGCCCGCACACGGCGCAAGCGGCTGATCCATGTCGGTGATGAGCGCGACGGTCTTCATGCTCGCCCCGTTGCCAACGTCGACGATGCTCTGCGCCAGCTCGGCCGACGCCTCGAACGTCGGCATGAACGCCCCCGATCCGGTCTTCACGTCCATCACGAGGCCCTGCAGGCCCGCAGCGAGCTTTTTCGACAGGATCGACGCCGTGATCATCGCGATCGACTCGACCGTCGCCGTGATGTCGCGCACCGCATAGATGCGCCTGTCGGCCGGCGCGAGCTCGTCGGTCTGTCCGATGATCGCGACGCCCACCTCGCGCACCACGCGTTGGAATCGGGCGGTGTCGGGCGCGGTGTCGTAGCCGGGGATCGCGTTCAGCTTGTCGAGCGTGCCGCCCGTATGGCCGAGCCCGCGCCCCGAGATCATCGGCACATAGCCGCCGCACGCCGCCACCATCGGGCCGAGCAGCAGCGAGGTCAGGTCGCCGACGCCGCCCGTCGAGTGCTTGTCGATGACGGGCCCGTCGAGATCCAGCGCACGCCAGTCGAGCACCCGTCCCGAGTCGCGTTGCGCGTGAGTCAGCGCCACGCGCTCCGCGACGCTCAGGTCGTTGAAGTAGACCGCCATCGCGAACGCCGATATCTGGCTGTCGGTGACGCTGCCGTCGGCCACGCCGCGCATGAACGCGGCAATCTCGTCGGCGGCGAGCGGCTGCCGGTCGCGCTTCTTGCGGATGAATTCTTGAGGTAGCAGCATGGCGAGGTCCTCAGTAATCAGTAAGAAGGGGATGGCCGATCGCCATCGACATGCCCGGCTGACGCCAGCAGATTGCCGAGCAGGCCGGAAGCGCCGAAGCGGAACGTGGCCGGCGTGGCCCAGCCCTCGCCGCAGATCCGTTGCGCCAGCGCGAGGTAGGCCGCCGCATCGTCGACAGTGCGAATGCCGCCGGCGGCCTTGAAGCCGACCGGACGCCCCGCCTGCCGGATCGTGTCCAGCATGACCTCGGCCGCTTCCAGCGTGGCGTTGACCGCGACCTTGCCCGTCGAGGTCTTGATGAAGTCGGCGCCGCCTTCGATCGCGATTTCGCTTGCTTGCCGTATCAGATGGGTCTCGCGCAGCTCGCCGGTTTCGAGGATCACCTTGAGGCAGCGCCTGCCGGCCGCTGCGCGGCACTGCGCGACCAGCTCGCGGGCGATGAGCGCGTCGCCCTCGATGAGCGCGCGGTAGGGCAGCACGACGTCCACCTCGTCGGCGCCGAGCGCAACGGCCTCGGCCGTCTCTCGTGCCGCCGCATCCGGCAGCGGCGCGCCTGACGGGAAGTTCGTGACGGTCGCGATCGGCAGCGAGAAGCCCTGCGCCGCGAGGGCACCGCGCGCGGCGCCGATGAGCCGTGCGTAGATGCACAGCGCCGCCGGCCTGCCGAGCGGCGTGTTCGCCGAGCCGACCAGCGTGCCGATCGCGGCCTCGTCGTCGCCGTCGTTCAGCGACGTGAGATCGATCAACTGGAGCACGCGCCTCGCAAGCGCCGCCGCGTCAGGGGTTCTGGATGAAGTCATCGCGCTGCGTCACCTTCAATGCGTGGAAAAGAACAGGCCCGCAATCGCGGCGCTCATGAGGTTCGACAGCGTGCTGGCCGCCAACGCGCGCAAACCGTGCCGCGCCACCTCGGAGCGGCGCTCGGGCGCCACCGCGCTGAAGCCGCCCGTCAGGATCGCGATCGACGAGAAGTTGGCGAACCCGCACAGCGCGAACGACACGATGGCGATCGTCTTCGGATCGAGCACCTGCAGCCCCGCGGCCGCCACTTGCTGGGCCGGCTTCAGATACGGCGAGAGATCGCCGTACGCGACGAACTCGTTGAGAATCAGCTTCTCGCCGATGAAGTTGCCGGCGAGCTGAGCGTCGTGCCACGGCACGCCGATGAGCCACGCAAGCGGCGCGAGCAGCGAGCCGAGCATGGTCTGCAGCGAGACGTGCCCGAAGCCGAACCACGCGCAGATGCCGCCGACCGCCGCATTGAGCATCGCGATCAGCCCGACGAAGGCGATCAGCATCGCGCCGACGTTGATCGCGATCTTCAGGCCGATCGCCGCGCCCGAGGCCGCCGCTTCGATGACGTTGGCGGCGCGCTTCTCGTCGAAATCGAAGCTGCCGACCACCGTGTTGCTCGCCTCGACCGTCGGGAACAGCAGCTTGCCGAACAGCAGCCCGCCCGGCACCGCCATGAACGACGCGGCCAGCAGATACTCCATCGGCACCCCGAGGCCCGCGTAGGCCGCGAGCACGGAGCCCGCGACCGACGCCATCCCGCTCGACATCACCGCGAAGATCTCCGCCGTCGTCATCTGCGCGACGAACGGCTTCACGAGCGCCGGCATCTCGCTCTGCCCGAGAAAGATCGTCGCCACCGCCGAGCAGGCTTCGATGCGGCTCACGCCCAGCAGCTTCTCGAGCCCGATGCCGACGATGGTGACGATCCACTTCATCACGCCCACGTAGTACAGCACGGCGATCAGCGCGGTGACGAACACGATCATCGGCAGCACGCGCAGGCCGAACACGAAGCCGCCGTTGCCGAATACCTCGAACATCTTGTCGCCGACGAGCCCCCCGAAAATGAACGACACGCCATGATTGCCCATGTCGAGCACGCGGTTCACGCCGTTGGCGACCATCGCGAGCAGCGCGCGGCCGGGCGGCACGAACAGCACGAGGGCGCCGATCGCGAGCTGGACCACGAGCGCGCCGCCGAGCGTGCGCAGGTTCACCGCGCCACGGTTGTTCGACAGCAGCCAGGCAATCAGCAGCAGCAATCCCATCCCACACAGACTACGCAGAATGTCCATGTTGTGCCTCCATTACTGGGCTGGAACGCCGTTCTTCCACTGCGGCCAGTGGGAGACGATTTCTGTCACGAGCGGCGAGCCCGTCAGATAGAGGTTCGCGAGCGCGGGCAGGAACCCGCCCTGGCTCTGGTAGTCGAGCAGGTTGTCGACGTCCGTCACGCCGGGCGGCGGACGATCGAAGTCCGAGCCCGAGCGCAATACCGCGACACGGCTCGTATCGGTGAGCCCGGCCGCCTCGGCGCGCTTGAGCACTTCGAAGGTGGCGTTGTCTTCCTGCTGCGTCGTGCAGTAGACGCCCTTGCCGTCGGTGAGGAGACGCGTCCAGTCGCGCGCGCGCTGACCGAGCGCCGTGCCGGAGAACCACGTGTCGCCCGCCAGCGTGTCGCACTGGATCACGGTCGGGTACTGGTTCGCGGGCGCCTGCGGATACTTCGCGCGATAGGCGGCGGCCTCCGGACTATCCGTGAGCTTGACGTCGCGCGACAGCGCGTACGCCTTCTGCACGAGCGCTTCGTTGAGCGGGAACACTTCGGTGCGGTAGTCGAGCGGCGGCTTCTGATCGCCGCTGCGCGTGTTGATGCCGAGATAGCCCGACTTCCAGCCGGCGGGAATCTCGCGCGCGTCGAGCTCCCACTGGATGCCGAAGTCGACGAGATAGCGCGCCCACGCGGCCGAGCCCAGCGTGCCTTGCGCCGGGTCGATGCCGGCGATGCCGGACACGAGGAAGTACGTCTTGCGCAAATCGAACTTGCCCGAATAGACGAGCGCGGACACCGAAGCCGCCGCATTCGTGTGGCCCATGCCGGTGGTCAGCACGCACACGTCGTCACGCGTGCATTGGACCGCTGGATAGTCGGGCGACAGGCCCGGCACCTTGATGCTCTGCAACGGCCCGAGGTGGTCGAGCCAGGCCTTGCCTTCCGGCCCGAACATCGTGATGACGAGCACCTTGACGGCGCGCGGATGCGCGGCATGCGGCGGATGCGCAGGCGTTTCGGCAGCCTGTGCGCGCCACGCGAAGAGGGCCAGCAGGCCGCATCGCAAGACGAATTGCAATATGGATTTCGTGGACATCGGAAGTCTCTCTGATGGTTAGAACTGGTAGCCGACGCTGGCGTAGTAGCCCCAGCCGGTCCCATGGTTATGGAACGTCCCGTCGCCGAAGTTCAGGTCGCTGCCGTTCCACTGGCCGCCGTTGTGGAAATACCGCGCGGCGCCCCAGAAGCGCCAATGCGTGAACGAATAGACCAGGACGTTGGTGGAAACGAACGCGTTGTCGGAGCGCGTGTTGTCGCCGGTTTCCTCTTGCAGCTTCGAGCCGAAGTCGTAGTTGAAGAAGCCGACGTAAGTCAGATGGCCGCCGTAGTACGTGCCGATCGGATAGATGTACTTCATCTGCGCGCGGTAGCCGTCCCAGGTGTTCTGGTTGGCCGCGCCATAGTTCTCCCACTGCCGGCGCACATAGAGGTTCGCCGACACGAACACCGGCAAATGCACGTCGATGTCGGTGCCGATGCCGGCGTAGAGCGTGTTCTGCCGGTCTGACGTCTTGTGCCCCTGGTCGTAGATCCAGTCGAAGGCCGCATACCATTCCTTGAACGGGCCGAAGCCGAGATGATGGCCGACCAGGTCGTCGATGGAGACGCGCGGCTCCTGTTCGGTGAACAGCGGCGAGCCCCTGTTCGTGATCCCGGTATCGTGCGCGCTGCCCTCTCCGAGAACGCGCGGCACGTCGACATAGCCGTAGAGATCGAACGGCCCCTTGCGCCCGAAGTATTCGTATTCGAGGTAGATGTCGCTGGTCTTGTACGGACCGAAGCGGATGTCCTTGGAGCCGATCAGGCCCAGGCTCTGATGGAACCAGTCCGACATGTACGGCGACGCGGGCGCCGTCTGCGGCGGGGGAATCACGGCCCCGCTCTCCGCGACCTGCTGATTTTGCGATTCCTGCGCATAGGCGCAAGTCGTCGCCTGAACGCCGGTCAACACCGCCAACACGGCGCCGAGTGCCGCCGCCCAACGACCGAAGCCTGCCCCGGCCTGCCGATTCCCCGTCCACTTGCCTTTTCGTTGCTTTTCCAAACCCATAGCCCTGATCCTTTCTTTCTGTTTTGCACGGCAAGCGACCATCACCGCCCCCGGCGTCGTGCGCAGTGCTTCATCTTTGCGCAGACCCGTTGATTGCGGTGCGGCGCCGCCCCAATGTTGACCAATCAGACAGCTTTTACGTGCCTTCCTGCGAAGGTCAGCAGGTGGGAGCAGATACCGTGCCAAACCTGACCAAACGATCAGGTTTAGTAAGAAAAGGATGGGACTTGTGGAAGAAGCAGAGGCAGGGGCCACCTGGCCACCCACCCTTACACAATACTCAGGATTCCCCTACGAAACCCCGAGATCTCAGTCGAATTCAAGCCCGGACAATGAATGCGGCCACCCGCGCCCACATTTCGACAGGGTTCGAGTACATCGGGAAGTGTCCGCTATGGGCGATCTCCGCCAGCGTCACGCCATGCGTCCGAAGCTTCGGCAAGTACGATAGCGAAGCGTTCTGCTCGCCGTACATGAACATCCGCGGAAACGGCAGAGCGAGGAATTTCGTCATCAGGTCACCTGGCGGCTCAGGAAGCAGTCCTCGGGCGCCACGTTGCCCTCGATATCGGTGAAGCTCAGCACACGGTCAGGCGCTTCATGAGCCAGCATGAGCGCCGTGAGCCCGCCCATCGAATGGCCGACGAGATGGAATTGCCCGATGCCGAAATGATCGAGCACGGCCTTCGCCGTCGCGACAAGAAAAGGAATCGAAATCTTCGACACATCGCCGCAACGCGTGGCTCCACAACCGGGCGCGTCGTACGCGATGACGGGACGCCCCGCGAACGCGGGATAGTGGACGATGTCGGCGTAGTCCTCCTTGGTCGACCCGAAGCCGTGCAAGAAAACGATCGGCGCGAGTTCGCCCGCGCGATGCATCGCGGCGATATCGAGCTCGACGCCTTGTACGTTCAGCGCGACGACTTCCTGCTTGATCTCACTGTGCATCGACATCATTCCCCCACGGAAAGCGATTCGCAAAACCGATGGATCGCACGGCACGCATCGGCCAGCGCCTCATCGTCCAGCGCATAGGCAACGCGGATATAGGGGCCGAGACCGAACGCGCTGCCTTGAACGACTGCCACACCCGCCTCGTCCAGCAACGCTCCCGCGACGGCTTCATCGTCATCGAGGCGCGTGCCGGCAGGTGTCGTCCGCCCGATCAGATCCTTGCACGATGCGAACGCATAAAACGCCCCGCCCGGTCTCGCGCACGCGAGGCCCGGCGCCTGGTTGAGCAGTTCCACCATCAGGTCGCGCCGCCGTTCGAACACCGACGCAGCCTCGCGAATGAATTGCGGCGAACCGGTGAGCGCAGCCAGCGCCGCATGCTGCGAGATCGCGCTGGCGCCCGAAGTCTGCTGCCCTTGCAGCTTTTCCATCGCGTTCAGCAGCCATCGAGGTCCGGTTCCATAGCCGATGCGCCAGCCCGTCATCGCATACGCCTTCGATACGCCGTTCATGGTCAGCGTGCGCGGCATCAGGCGAGGCTCGACCTGCGCGATGGTATGGAACGTCGCGCCGTCGAAGATCAAATGCTCGTAGATGTCGTCCGACAGGATCAGCACATGCGGATGCGCGAGCAGCACCTCGGCGAGCGCGGCAAGCTCGTCGCGCGCATAGACCGCGCCGGTCGGATTCGACGGCGAATTCAGGATCACCCAGCGCGTGCGCGGCCCGAGGGCATCGGCAAGCGCCTTGGGCGTCAGCTTGAAGCCGCTATCGCCACCGCACGTCACCACACTCGGCTTCGCGCCGCATAGCTGAACCATCTCCGGATAGCTGACCCAGTAAGGCGCGGGCACGATGACTTCGTCGCCTTCGTTGAGCGTCGCCGCCAGCGCGTTGTAGATGACCTGCTTGCCGCCGCTGCAAACGATCGTGTCCTCCCAGGCGACGTCGAGGCCGTTCTCGCGCCGGAATTTTGCGGCGACCGCCTCGCGCAGCGAGCGCATGCCGGCGACTTGCGTGTAGCGCGTATGCCCTGCGCGAATGGCGTCGATTGCCGCGTCGCAGATGTGCGCAGGCGTATCGAAGTCCGGCTCCCCCGCGCTCAGCGAAATCACTTTCGCGCCTGAAGCACGGCGCGCCGCGACGCGGTCCATCATGCGATAAGTGGCCGACGGCTGCGCCTTCGACAAGTGCGCATTCAAACGTTGCAAGCCTTGCACGTCCCCGTTCATGCGTGCGTTCTCCATTCGGTCAGGCCCATCAGTTCCAGCGTGCTCGCGCCTTGCGCGAGCTGCTGCATCATGATCGCCTCCTTGGCGGCCCGCACTTCGCCGACGGCGATCGTGCGCCCCGCTTCGGTAGCGGGGACGATGATGACGCCGTCGTCGTCGGCCACCACGAGGTCGCCCTCGGCGACCGGCACGCCGGTGAAGATCGTCGGCGCTCCGACCGACGGCGCGCTGGCCTTCACGGTGCCGCGCACCGAGATGCCGCGTGCGAATACCGGGAAGCGGCGCGCCGCGATGGCGGCGACGTCCCGCACGCCGCCGTCGATGACGAGCCCGACCACACCCGCTGCTTCCGCCGCGACGGTCAGCACTTCGCCCCAGTAGCCCGCCACGAAGTTGCCGGTTCCGACAACGAGCACGCTGCCGCGCGGCACGCGTTCCATCGCGATGTGGATCGCGAGATTGTCCCCGGGCGAGCAGACCAGCGGATACGCCGGGCCGGCGACGAACGCGCCGCTCCAGATCGTCCGCACGAGCGGATCGACCGCGCACGGCAGGCCGGAGGCTTCGTAGAGCGTGGAGCTGCCCAAAGCGCGCGCTCGCGCGGCGAAGTCCGCGGTCGATGCCGGGGATGCCGATGCGAGACTCATGACGCCCTCCGCTGCAGCGTGTGATAACCGAGCGCTTCACGCGCTTCTCTGAGCGTCTTGCCTTGCGAGATCCGTGCGCGGATATCCGCTTCGACTGCTTCGATCTGGCGCGCCACAGCGGCCACCTCGCGCGCTCGTTCGCGCGGGACTGCCACGGCGCCGTTCGCATCGGCAACGATGATGTCGCGCGCGCAAACCCGCGCCGCGCCGATCGACACGGGCACGTTGACGGCGTCGACCTGCACGCGGTCCTTGCCGGTGCGCATGAAACGGCCTTTGGTGAACAGCGGGTAGCCGTCGCCGAGCGCCTTCGATACGTCGCGGCAAACGCCGTCGATGACCGTGCCCGCGATCTTCCGCGCTCCCGCGTACTGGGTCATGATGTCGCCCCACACGGTGCAATCGGTGCGGCCGCCGTTGTCGATGACCACCACGTCGCCTTGCGCGGCATCGTCGATGAAATCGCCGACCGTGCCCGGCGGATGGCTCGCCGGCACATACCTGACCGTGAACGCCGGCCCGACGACGACGGCCGCGTAATCGTCGAGCGGCGCGATGCCGAAACATTGGCCGGCCAGCCCGAGCTTGTCCATTGCATCGGATACGCCGGGCGTATCGAGTCCCGTAAACAGGGCCACGAGTTCCTGGTCCTCTTGATTCATCGCTTATCTCCTGCCTTGATGGCTTCGAATTCCTTGTCGTGCATGACGTCCTCGACCGAGCGTCCGGCGCGCACCGCCTGCACCATCCCGTCCTGACGCCGCGCGATGCGCTGGCCGAGCTCCAGCACTTCTTCGATGCGCGCGGCCGGAACAAACACGGTGCCGCAGCGATCCGCGACGACATAGTCGTCTTCGTGCACGACGACGCCAGCAACCGTGACCGCCCCGCCCGACGACACCTGCACGGCCCGGTTGCGCGCGCTGATCATCGTGACGCCGCGCCCGTAGACCGGATAGCCGATCGCCTCGCTGCCTTCGATGTCGCGGCTCATGCCGTCGATCACCGAGCCGCGGATGTGCCTGGCTTGCGCGGCATTCGCGAGGATGTCGCCCCAGCACGAGATGCCGTCGATGCCGCCCGCGATGACCAGGATGCGGTCGTCCGACTCGATCCGCGCGACGACCGGGGTGATGAGGTGGACTGTCGGCTGGGCATCCGTCTTCGGTCCGAGCTGAATGGTGCTGGCGCGGCCGACGATCTTCGGACAGTCCCAAAGCGGACGCAGACCGAAGGTCGCGCCCGCAAGACCAAGGAAATCGAGTGCATCCGACACCGTGTTGGTGTCGAGCGCGGCGAGGCGATCGAGGAGAGAGACCTGTGACATGGCGGTGCGGCTCAGTGGTTGCGATGCCGTACTTTCGAGCCTACAGTTCGATATGTAAATTCCGAATATTGGAAGCGTTCGATACGCCAAACCTATCAAACGATCATGATCAACTTCCGGCTCATCCGTCACTTGTGGCTCTTTCTCGCCGTTGCGGAGGAGCAGCACTTCGGGCGGGCAGCGCGCCGCCTGGACATGTCCCAGCCGCCGCTGACCGAGCAGATTCAGGCGCTCGAACAGGCCTTGAAGGTGAAGCTCTTCGAGCGGTCCCGGCGCGGCGCGCAACTCACGCCGGTCGGCGCGGCCATCCTGCCCGCGGTGCGCAAGTTCGCCGATCAGCTCGAGCGGCTCGAGCTCGCGGTGCGCGAGGCCGTCGCGGGGCGCAGCGGCGTGCTGACGATCGGCGCGATATCGTCGGCGATGGTCGACGTGCTGCCGCCGCTCATCGAGCGGCTCAAGTCCGGCTATCCGCAGCTCACCGTATCGGTCAAGGAAATCGACAGCTCGGAGGCGATCCCCGCGCTCGAAGCCGGCGACATCGATCTGGCGTTCGCGAGGCTGGAGGGGGAATTGGGCGCGACGATCGCATCGCTGCCGCTCGCGCAGGACCGGCTGGCCGTGGCATTGCCGCGCGAGCATGCGAAGGCCGCGAGCCCTCGCATCCGGCTCGCGTCGCTCGCCGACGAAGACTTCGTGATGTTCTCGCGGCAAGTCAGCCCGGTGTACTTCGATAGCCTGGTGGCGTCATGCAGGGCGAACGGGTTTTCTCCGCGGATATTGCATGAGGTGCGTTCGGTGGCTTCGCAGGTGGCGTTTGTCGGATGCGGTCAGGGCATCGCGCTGGTGCCGGCCTCGCTGAAGAAGCTCGCGCCGGCGAATGTGGTGTTGCGGCCGCTGAAGGAGAATTTGAGCGTAGTGACTACGGCGATGGCTTGGACTACGGCGCGGGAGAATCCGGTGGTCGAAGCTGTTATCGCCGAATTCGGCAAAATAAGGGCGGTGGGGAAGGTGCGCAAAGTGCGCGGGGATGCAATTCCGGAGACTGGGGATTCTGCAAAGTTTGATCACGCAGCCAGCCCCCGATCACGAAAAACCACCAAGCTTCAGAGCATCAGCAGTCATGCTGACACCGAGACCACCCAAGACAATGCCCATCGCCCACCGCTGAACTGACATCAATATTGGGCGACGGTGAAGGTACGCCGCGATACTGCTGGAACAGATTGCCACCAAGCCGTTTGCGCACGCGAACGCCGAGATCAACAGCGCCCCAAGCAACAGCGACTGACCGAGCACATTACCCTTTTGGTAATCGATGAATTGCGGCAAGAGCGATATAAAAAGCATCGCGAGCTTCGGATTCAGGACGCTGGTCGTTGCCCCCATCGCGAGCAGACGCAGCGGCGGCTCACCCGCAAGCTCGCGAATTTCGAAGGGCGATCGACCACCGGGCTTGACCGCCCGCCACGCCAGATAGAGCAGATATGCCGCGCCGGCAATGGCCAAAGCGCTCCCTGAAAACGGCACCTTGAGCAACAGCGCCGTGATGCCAAACGCCGCGCCAAACATATAGAAGAGGTATCCGGCCATGACACCGGCAAGTGAAATCAGCCCGGCCGCTCGGCCCTGCGCGATCGAGCGCGACATCACGTAAACCATGTTGGGACCTGGCGTCACCGCGAGCATCCCGCCGACAACGAGGAATCCATAGATCGATCCGGAACCGTGCATTTTCCCTCGCCCCAGTAGCATTGACTGTTAGCCATTATCGCGACCGCAAGACGTACAGTAAAACGCATTAAACTGAACACATTGCTCAAGTTTTCTGAATTCCATGAAAAAGCTCGATCTGGATGTTCTGGAGATGGTCGTCGCTGTTGCCGAAGCGGGGTCATTCGCCCAAGGGGCCCAAGCCGTGCATCGATCGCCGTCGGCGGTAAGTATGCAGATCAAGGCGCTGGAAGAAGCGCTGGGAAAGCAGCTCTTCAGCCGGGACACCCGCAACGTGACAACGACCTCGGAAGGAAAGACCCTCGCGGACTACGGCCGTCGCATGTTGGCGATGCGAGAAGAAGCATGGGCGTCGGTGGTCCGTCCGGAGGTCAGAGGCCGCGTGACGATTGGCGTTCCTGACGATTACATCTCGTCGCTGCTTCCCCAGGTGCTCGGAAAATTTGCCGCCGCGCACCCGCGAGTGGAAGTTCGCGTGATCGGCCAGCCGAGCAGCTCGCTGGTTCCGATGTTGAAAGACAATTCGATCGATCTGGCGTGCCTCACCAAAGTCAGGGGAGTCACGGGTGAATTCATCAGGTTCGAGCCAATTATCTGGGCAGGTTCAGCAAAGAGAAAAGTCTGGGAAGAGCGGCCTCTCCCGCTCGCCGTTTTCGCTCATGGAAGTACCGCACGTGACCATGCGGTCAGAGCCTTGCAACGCGAAAACATCAAATTTCGCATGTCGTACGAAAGTCCGAGCTTCCTCGGCCTCATCAGCATGGTGGACGCTGGCCTGGCTATCGCCCCTTTGGCGAGATGCAGCATCCCCGAGCACCTTGTTCAACTGTCCCAGAAGGAAGGGCTTCCACTTCTAAACGATCTCGAGGTCGTGCTTGCCCGCAGTGCCCAATCCGGACGACCGCCCTGTGACTATCTGGCCGAGCAGATTCTTGCCGAGTGGGGAGTTTGAGCGCTCGGCGGCGATCTGGCGTCGAATGATATTTCCCGTGCGCCGCCATTGCGGCAGCCCTCTCTTTCTACAGCCGCGGACATAAAGTCGGGGACAGGTCGAACAACGGCCGCCGACAAGTCGGCTCGGACAGTCACTATTGCTGCGTCATGCAAAGCGCCGTATCACCTCATGCAATCGATCACAGGATCTGGCGACATATCTTTCCGGTGAAGTCGCGACTCCCAACAGAAGCCCTGATCTCGCAGAACTCGGCGACACATACCAGGGCGAGAGCGGCGCGGGGCCCAGTCCGAACGCCAACATCTCCCTCGCGATGGATACGTCGGACGCGCCGTCAGGCAATCGCACGAGTACAGCCAAACCAGCCGTCGTTGTCTCCAAGGCTTGCCGCTCAAGGCATTTGAGCAACACGTCCCGTTGAGTGGAATAAAGGCGCTTCATGCGCCGAAGATGGCGCATATAGTGTCCGTCACGCATGAACTGCGCCGTTGCAAGTTGCACAGACGTCCAGGGTGCCGGAGCAAGGCACGCTGCCACTTCTGCGAAACGGGATACCAGGGGCGAAGGAGCGACAACAAAACCCAATCGCAGTGCCGGGCTGATCGTTTTGCTGAAGGAACCGATATGAATGACGCGCCGGGCGCGATCGAGCGACGCGAGCGCCGGCGCGGCACGAGCCGTCAGTTGTAGTTCGCTCAGATAGTCATCTTCAATTACCCAGACTCCCTCTTTGGCGGCCCAATCGAGAAGGCGCAGACGCCTGGCGAGCGATAGCGCAGGACCGAGGGGTGCCTGCTGCCCCGGGGTAACGACAACAAGGTCTGCATCCGGCGCATGTTGGAGGCCGTAATCGACATTCATCCCGTCCGCATCGACCGGAATCGGCGAAAGCGACATATTTGCAAGTTCCAACCCGTGTCGGGTGAACGGAAACCCTGGGTTCTCCACCCAGGCCTTTCGCCCCTCGAGGCCTAGTACACGTAGTGTCAGTCCGAGCCCGCCACCGAACCCGCTAGTGATGAGGATTTGCGCGGGCGAGCACATGATGCCGCGCGCAATGGCAAGGTACGCCGCTATTTCCCGCCGCAGCTCCAGTTCACCCCGGGGATCGGGATAAACGACTGAAGCGCTGGATTCCGCGCGCAGCGCGAACGAGCGAACCTTTGTGAAGAGTTTGGCGGGCAGCGTCTCCTGTGCCGGGACGCCCATCTGGAAAATTGCCGGGCCGGCAGTGAGTTCCCCATACATCTCCATGAACGAGCCCGGATCAGGCCGTCCCTCCATCTTCTGGACAGGAGCGAGCGGTCGATCCGCCACACGGGTTCCCGTCGCCCTGGAAGCAACGATGAGTTGGGCGTCGGAGAGTCGCTCATATGCCAGGCGCACGGTGCCTCGGGCCACGCCAAGCTGGGCTGCGAGATCCAACCATGACGGCAGACGCGCTCCCGGCGCCAGCACCCCACTCTCAATTGCCGTGCTGATCGCTTTGTGGATCTGCTCGGCCAACGGCATCTTCGCAGACCGATCGAGTTGTATCCGCAGCGGCTTGGTCATTCGTTCATGGTACATAAAAAATGTTCATTCCTGGTTCTTTCTCGTGACCCAGCACAACACCACAATGGAAGGACTCCAAGGAGAAATGTTTCCATGAACCTTCGATCTGTCCTGGGCGCCGCCTGTGCAACCGTTGCCTTCTCCATCGCATTGCCTGCTACTGCGCATGGTACGGGCGAAACCGTCACGCCGAACTTCGAACACGCAATTCCCAATGTTCCTGGCAAGTCACTGACCGCCGTGGTTGTTGACTACGCCCCTGGTGGAGCATCGCCCTCGCACGAGCACGCGAAGTCGGCTTTCATCTACGCATACATTGTGTCGGGCGCCATCGAGTCGCAAGTGAACGACGGCCCGAAGCGGGTCTATCACGCAGGTGAGAGCTTCTTCGAGGAGCCCGGCTCCCTTCACCGCGTGAGCCGCAATGCGAGCAAGACCAGGCCTGCGAAGCTTCTTGCGGTGTTCGTGGCCGATACCGACGACAAGGCCCTGACCACCCCGGTTAGGTAAACCCAGAGCAATTAGGAGCAACCACATGAGCAAGCGTCTCGACTACAACCAGATCGCACCCGCAGGCGTCAAGGCCCTTGGCAGCGTATACGGCTATGTCACGCAGAGCAGCCTTTCGCCTGTTCTTGTCGAGTTGGCCTACCTTCGCGTCTCCCAGATCAACAACTGCGCCTACTGCCTCGACATGCACACACGTGACCTGCTGAAGAAAGGCATGAAAGTCGAAAAGCTGGCGCTGGTTCAGGCATGGGCGGAAGCCGGCAATCTGTTTGACGAACGCGAGCGCGCCGCCCTTGCGTGGGCCGAGTCGGTCACTCGCGTCGCGGAAACTGGCGTGCCTGACGCGGCCTATGAAGCCGCGCGCGCGGTGTTCAATGAGCGCGAACTTGTGGATCTCACTATCGCAATCAGCCTGATGAACACATATAACCGTATGGCCATCAGCTTCCGGAACGTACCTCAGGCTGCACTAGAGCAGTAAGACACGGTAGCCAGTTCCGCGGCGCTTGAGTTGCAGCGCAGCCGCAAGGAGGGATTCGTGAAAATTTTCATTGCAGGCGCTACCGGCGCCGTGGGCTTGCCGCTCGTGCGCGTGTTGTGCGCACTCGGCCATCGGGTGACCGGCATGACTCGCGCGGGCGCGGGCGTGGACCGTCTACGGGAACTCGGCGCCCAGCCGTCTTGTGCCGATGCTTTCGACTCTACGGCGGTGAGGTCCGCGATCGAGGCGGCCTCGCCGGACGTGGTAATCGACCAACTGACGTGAGACAGTAATCATTGGCGAAGGCAACGCTGTCTGGTCGTTCGTCCATATCGATGACGCAATCGCGGCGACGGTCGCTTCGCTGACATCCGAACCCGGAACCTATATGTTTGGCCGGAGCTTCGAACGGCCGGGCGAAGGCACAATTGGGCTTCACACCACGACCGCTCCTTTGGAAGAGCCAGTTGGCCTAGAAACTTGCGATCTTCGATCGCCAATAACTACTCGGTTTTCGGGTGTCGCTTTACCCTTCCCGGGCTGCTGCCAAGCCACTACAGGGCGATCTGAAGGGGCGAGTTTTTCGATTGGAGCATTCGGCGTAGGGAACGGTAAGAACTGCGCAAAACCAACGCTTTTTGCGGGGAAGCGCCCACAGGCCGGCTGGATATCATCGTGCATCGGGATACTCTGAATGACCGCCCCATGTCCGCACTAAGACGCAAAGTCGCCCTGCTCGTGACACTTGCACTGCTTTTCAATCTAAACGGCTGCTCATCCACGCTTGGCAATATAGGGCTCGGCTTCGGCCTCGGCGTTGCAGGCACGGTCAGCGGGCTCTATTGCGCGCTTGTCTGCCACAACAACAACTAATCCGGCCCCTCGTTTCTCCCGTTCGCAGCAAGATCAGAGCGCGCTGTATCGGCTTGGCAGCGGCCCGGACTCGCGAATCCCCTTTCCGTACACAAACCTTCGCATCGAAACCATCTCTTGACGACTCATAACTCGCCAGTTATGCCTAAACACATAACCAACGAGCTATGAATCACCCTGTGCAACCCAGCTTCGACGACCTTTTCACCGCGCTCTCCGATCCCACTCGCCGCGGCATCTTCGAGCAGCTCACGCGCAACGGCGAGCAGACCGTGCGCGCGCTCACCGATGCGGCTGGCGTGTCGCAGCCGGCTGTGTCGAAGCACCTGGGCGTCCTGAAAGAAGCCGGTCTCGTGCGTTTTCGCCGCGAGGGCCGAGAGACGCACTACAGCTCGGATCCCGAAGGGCTCGCGCCGCTCATCGACTGGATCGGTCTCTATGGCGCCTTCTGGAATGAGCGCCTCGACCGGCTCGATGACTTGCTGAAGCGAATGGACCAATAAGTCTCGCCATACCACCGCTCTATCCCTTCACCCCATTCCTCGACGCAATCGAACGCCAATCCCCTTGCCCCCTCACCCTCTTCAGCGGATACCGTCATGAGCTCGACTACACGATCGCTTGTCATCGAACGCCAGTTTGCTCACGCGCCGGAAAAAATCTGGCGCGCGCTCACGCAGGGATATTTGATCGAGGAATGGCTGATGAAGAACGATTTCCAGCCGGTCGTCGGCCACAAGTTCAATCTTCGCGCCGAGCCCATGCCGCATTGGAACGGCGTGACCGATTGCGAAGTGCTGGCCGTCGAGCTGGAAAGAAAGCTCTCGTATAGCTGGAATTCGTCAGGCGAGGAAGCGGGCCGGCTGACGACGGTCGTCACCTTCACGCTGACGCCAGCCAACGGCGGCACGCTGCTGCGGATGGAGCAAGCAGGCTTCCGGGCCGACAACGAACAGAACTACCAGGGCGCGCAGTACGGGTGGCAGAAGTTCCTGGCGTCGCTGGAGGGGGTTGTTGCGGAGCTGTCGCAGCAACGGGGCGGGTGATGTCGGATGAGCCTCCGGACCTTAACGACGCAAAGCACCCGCTCAACCGATTTGCTTGCAGTAAAACGTCGTGCCGCAGAACTGGCCATCAGGCATCAGCGCATAGTTCGGCACCACGCCGACGCGCTGCCAGCCCGCGCGGTCGTAAAGCCGTTCGGCGTCGCCTCCGGTGACGGTATCGAGCACGAGCACGGACTTGCCTTCGTCGCGCGCCGCGCTTTCCACCGCGGCCATCAGACGTTGCGCGACGCCGCATCTGCGCGCCCGGCGATGCACCAGCATCTTGGCGACGTCCGCGCGGTGCGGCTGGTTTTCCGCGCCGGCTGCAATCAGCTGCACCGTCCCGAGAACCCGGCCGGCATCGTCTTCGGCGATCAGCAATACGCGCTCGCCACGCACGACGCCGTCGACGACATCGCGCCAGAACTGCAACGCCTTTTCGCGCGAGATCGGCAGCATGAAGCTCACCGAGGCCCCGCCTTCGACGCAATCGATGAGCACGTCGGCGAGCGCCTCGACATAGCCGGCGGCTTCATCGGCGCCCACGCGGCGCACCGTCATGTTGTCGTTCACTTCCTTCTCCCCGGTTCATCGAAAGCAAGCGTTGCCAGCGACAGACTCCTCACGGCTTCGGCAACACGGTTTTCCGGCTGCGCTTGCGCGGCTTGGGCTCGACACCCACACGCGAGTCGCGCGCGAGCACGAGCGCCGTCATCTTCTCAGCGGTGGTTTCGAACGCCGGATCGGCTTGCGGAACGTAAAGCCATTTGCCGAGCACCGAATGCGGGCGCAACGCGGGCATGTCATCGATGAGCGCGGCATGGTGCTCTTTCGATGTGCATACGAGCAAGCCATTCCACGGCTCGTCGCCGTCAGCAACAACCAGGCACAACAAGCCGTCCACATACGCGGCATCGCAGCCGAACATCCGCTTGCGAATGTAGGTCGAGTCGCGCTCGAACGCGTCGAAGATCCAGAGGAGCGAGTTGCGGACGGTAGACGGCATCGACGTGAATTCCCGGCAGTGGCAGAGCACGCCAAGTCTACTAGCGATCACGTCGGCTCTTCGGAATTCCCGTCTCCTTCCAGCTTGCGGCGAAGTGCCGTGATCACGCGATGCGTCGTCTCGATGTCCTCGACGCGCAGCCCGTCCGCCAGCCCGTTGATCCAAGGCGCCTGCAGGCGCATGGCGGCATCGAAGACTTCCCTGCCCTTGTCCGTCAATACGACCAGCGGGGCGCGCCGGTGGTGCGGATTCGGCTCGAAGGCGACGAGCTCGTCATCGGCCAAGTCGTTCACGATGCGCTGGACGTTTTGGCGGTTGGCGCCCATGTCGCGCGCGAGCCACGCGACCGGCTGCGGCCGTTCCGTTTCGACGATCGTGCCGAGGACCTGCCAGCGCGCGCTCGTCAAGCCAAGATCCGCGACCAGCCTGTCCCCCGCCGTCAGGATTCGATTGTTGACCGAGAACAGGTCGAGGACCAGATCGCTCAAGGCGGCGCCCGCCGGGTTTCGTTTGGTATTGCGCATTTGACAAAATATACCTATATTGACACCATGATGTCAATTTGGATGCATGGACGCCATCAGAGTACCACCTTTGCGCCATCTCGAACGGAGCCTTATATGCCCAACTTCCAACCCATGGACCCCGCTTTCCCGATTCAGCGTCAGCTCGCCATCGAGGCCACACCTGTCGTTCTGGTCAACGTTTTCACCATGAGCGAGACAGACGAGCAGATGTTTCTACAGGCATGGCAAGACGATGCTGCCTTCATGAAGCAGCAGCCGGGCTTCATTTCGACCCAGCTTCATCGCGCCATCGGCCCGAGCCCGGCCTATCTGAACTACGCCGTCTGGGAATCGACCGCTCACTTCAGGGCCGCATTCAATCATCCGCAGTTCGTTGCGAAGCTGTCGGCCTATCCTTCCTCGGCCGCCGCTTCGCCGCACCTGTTTCAGAAGGTGTCGGTGCCGGGTGTTTGCGTGGCTTAGCAAAGACTTGGGCAGCGTGTGCGCTGACCGCGTGACAGTTTCTGCACACATGCCGCCCGCCTAAACCCCTGAGCCTCAGGCCTCGCTCTTCGCCCCCGCAAACGGCAACGCGTGAATCCGCTTGCCCGTAGCCGCAAAAATCGCGTTGGCAACCGCCGGCCCCACCGGCGCGACGCCCGGCTCGCCGACTCCGGTAGGCGCCTCGCCCGACTGCACGATATGCACCTCGACCTTCGGCATCGCATCCATGCGCAGCACCTGGTAGCCGTCGAAATTGTTCTGCTCGACGCGCCCGTCCTTCAGCGTGATCGCTCCGTAGAGCGCCGCGCCAAGGCCGAACCCGATGCCGCCTTCCATCTGCGCCGCGACGATGTCCGGATTGATCGCCGTACCGCAATCCACCGCGCAGACCACGCGGTCGACCTTGACCTTGCCGTCCTTGTCGACAGTCACCTCGGCGACCTGCGCCACGTAGCTGTTGAACGCTTCCGCGACGGCGATCCCGCGTCCCTTGCCCGCGGGCATCGGCTCGTTGCTCCATCCCGCCTTCTCGGCGGCCAGTTCGAGCACGGCCTTCATGCGCGGCTCGTGCGCGAGCAGGTTGCGGCGGAACGTGAACGGGTCCTGTCCGGCCGCATGCGCCACTTCGTCGATGAACGCTTCGACGGCGAACGCGTTGTGCGAGCTGCCGACCACGCGCCACCACAGAACCGGCACGCCGGTCTGCGTCGTCTGCAGCTCGACTGAGAGGTTGGGAATCGCATAGGCGATGTTCGCGGCGCCCTCGACGGAAGTCGTATCGACGCCATCCTTGATCATCGCCGCAAACGGCGTACCGCCGAGAATCGATTGCCCGACGATCATGTGCCGCCAGCCGGTCAGCTGGCCGTCGGCGCCAAGGCCCGCTTCGAGCTTGTGGAAATACATCGGGCGATAGAGCCCGCCGTGGATGTCGTCCTCGCGCGTCCATTGCAGCTTGACCGGCGTGCCGTTGGCGCCGAGCGCCTTGGCGATCGACACCGCTTCGACGATGTAGTCCGAGCCCGGATTCGCGCGCCGGCCGAAGCTGCCGCCCGCGTAGAGCGTGTGGATGCTCACCTGCTCGGGCTTCAAGCCTGCCGTTTGCGCGGCGTTCGCCTGGTCGATGGTTTGGAACTGGTCGCCGGCCCAGATCTCGCAGCTGTTGGCGGTCAGCTTGACGACCGCGTCGAGCGGCTCCATCGGCGCATGCGCGAGGTACGGAAATTCGTAGGTCGCCGAGACCTTCTTCGCCGCGCCGTCGATCGCCTTCGATGCGTCGCCCGCTACGCGCGCCGGACGCCCCGGCTGCTCGGCGAGCTGCTTGTACTCGTCCATGATCTGCGCGGAGCTGCGCTTTTCCGCGCGGGTGTCGTCCCACTCCACCTTGAGCGCATCGCGGCCCTGTTTCGCGGCCCAGAAGCTCTTCGCCACGACGGCCACGCCGCGCGGCACCTGCACGACGTTCACCACGCCGGGCACCGCCTTGGCCGCCGAGGCGTCGAACGACTTGACCGTCGCGCCGAACTGCGGCGGACGCTGCAGCAGCGCCACGAGCATGCCGGGAAACGTGACGTCGATGGTGAACTGCGCCGTGCCGTTCGATTTCGCAACCGCGTCGACGCGCGGAACCCGCGTATTGCCGATCAGCGTGAACGTCTTGGGATCCTTGAGCGTGACGGTCTCGGGCACCGGCAGCTTCGCCGCCGCGGGGACCAGCGAGCCGTACGTCGCCCGCCGCCCGCTCGCCGGGTCGATGACGGCGCCGCGCTCGGCCCGCAGCTGCGAAGCCGGCACATGCCATTTCGCGGCTGCCGCCGAGATCAGCATCGCGCGCGCCTTCGCGCCGGCTTCGCGAAGCTGCGTCCACGAGTTGGCCATCGCCGTGCTGCCGCCCGTGCCCTGGATCTTGCCGAACGCGAGGTTCGCGTAGCGCTTCGCGTCGGCCGGCGCGCTCTCGACGCGGACCCGCGCCCAGTCGGCATCGAGCTCTTCGGCCACGATCGTCGCGATCCCCGTGTACGCGCCCTGGCCCATTTCGACGTGCTTGGCGATCACAGTCACACTGTCGTCGGCGCCGATCCGCAGAAAGGCGTTGGGCGTGAAGGTGCTGCCTGCGTTTTTAGCGGTGGCAGCGAACGCGCGCCCCGAAGGGCCGCCCCATTCGAAGCCGATGGTCAACGCCAGCGCGGCGGCCGTGCCGACGCCTTTCAGAAAGCCGCGCCGTGACTGGCTCGGCGCTTCAACGATATCGGTCGTCATGGCTTACCCCTGGATCGAATCGGCGGCGCTGTGGATCGCCGCGCGAATGCGCGAGTACGTCGCGCAGCGGCAGATGTTGCCGCTCATCGCGGCGTCGATGTCGGCGTCGGTAGGCTTCGGGTTTTGCGCGAGCAGCGCCGTCGCGGACATGATCTGCCCCGACTGGCAATAGCCGCACTGCGGGACCTGCAGCTCGACCCACGCGGCCTGCACGGCTTTCGCAGGCTTGCCTTCGAGGCCTTCGATCGTGGTCACGCGGCGGCCCGCGACCGCGGCGAGCGGCAACACGCAGGAGCGGGTTGCCGTGCCTTCCAGGTGAATCGTGCACGCGCCGCACTGCGCCATGCCACAGCCGAACTTGGTGCCGTGCAGCCCGGCGACCTCGCGGATCGCCCACAGCAACGGCATGTTGGGATCGGCATCCAGCGTGATGGGCTTGCCGTTGAGAGTGAAGGAGGTGGACATCGATGGCTCCTGTAGTCAATCTCGATGCGTCCGGGTTCGGACGACGATGAACTGCTGGAGTTTGCGCGATGACGGGCCGCTATTGCTTGTCCGATTCTCTGAATTTCTTGCCCGATTCTGTTGAGCGTTGCGCCGTTGGCTATATAACGGGCTGCGGCGCCGCCTCGGGATCGACGACTGCGACGACTTGCGCGCGCATGCCTTTTTCATAGGCGTCGCCTTGCAGCGCCGTGGTTCGCGCAATGGCAGCCGCACCATTCTGATGCGCAAAGACAGGGTCTTCGTTTTGTGTCGTGCGCGTGATGACGTGATTGCGGTAAGGCTCGACGCGCATCAGGCGCACCATCAGGTCTTCGGGGAAGAAGATCTGCCCGACATGCGAAACATGCTCGCCGGCAAGAGACGACGTGTCCGGCACGCGCACCTTGAAATGAATGTGATTCGTGCGCCCCAGATAGAGACCGGGGACGATGGTGCGGAACGTGACGTTGCCCCGTGCGTCCGTGCGCTGGACGCCGCGCAGGAACGTGAGGCGATCGGTGGACTTGCTCGCGGGCGGCGGTGGCGGCGGCGGACTGTCATGACCGGGGCCGCCGCGCGAGGCGTCCGGCCATCCCGACGGAGGGGGACCGGGCGGCATGCCAGACTGCGGGCCGGGCGGCATGCCCGATTGCGGACCGTGAGGCATCCCGGACGGCGGAGCGGGAGGCATCGAAGCTTGCGGTCCCGGCGGAATGGGATAGCCGTCGGTCTTCGCAAAGCCCGAATACACCCCCAGCGCATCGCACTGCCAAACATCGACGATCGCGTTGGCGAGCGGCGCGCATCGGCGTTTGTCGATGAGGGCGATATCGAGGATCAACGGAATGCCCGCTTTGCCTTCCGTGATGTCGCTGCGCATCATGTTGTCGGGCAGATAGTACGGGCCGACTTCCTGTTCGATATTGAGCTTGCACGAGCCCGCATCCTGCGGCTGCGCAGCCTGGCTTCTCAGCGGAAATTGCAGCGCGGCGCCAAGCGCGAGCGTCGTGGTGAGGAAATGGCGGCGTGAGAGGTGTCTGTCTAAGATCATGGCTTGGCCCCTGGAAGAAATGGCGCGTTGGTCTTGTTTGCGCGCTTCCCCCAAATCTAGGGGATCCTCTTCCAGCGGTCATCACCGCTTCGTTACATCGTCTTAACGGCACGGCCCTCGCGCCATGCGTGCGCGCCCGACTCAACCGCCCGGGCCGTCCTGCTCCGGCTCGCGATCGAGGCGATAGCCGACGCCATAGATCGAGCGAATCATGTCCTGCTCAGGGCGCACCGCCTGCAGCTTGCGGCGCAGGTTCTTGACGTGAGTGTCGACGGTGCGGTCGGCGACGACACGGTGATCGTCGTACAGGCTGCGCAGCAGGTGATCGCGCGGGTAGATCCGGCCCGGCGTCGAATGCAGCAGCGACAGCAGGCGCAGCTCGATCGGCGTCAGGTTGAGGTCGCGGCCGTCGAGACGCGCAACGTGCCGCTCGACGTCGATCTCGAACGGCGACGCCGTGGCGCCGTCCGCTTGCGCCGCATTGGCGAGGTTCTCGACGCGCCGCAGGATCGCCTTGACCCTCGCCACCACTTCGCGCGGGCTAAAGGGCTTGCAGACGTAGTCGTCGGCGCCCAGCTCGAGACCGAGCAGCCGGTCGATCTCGTCGACGCGCGCCGTGAGGATGATCACCGGCACGTGCGAAAACGTCCGCAATTCGCGGCAGATTTCGAGTCCGCCGCGGCCCGGCAACATCAGGTCGAGCAGGATCAGCGCAGGCATCTGCGCGCGCACGTGCGGGATGACGGCGAGACCGTCGGCGACGGCCGTCGCGTCGTAGCCCTCCGCGCGCAGGTAGTCGGTGAGCAGCGCGGACAGCTTGGGCTCGTCTTCGACGATCAGGATGGATGGACGCGAGGTGCGGTCAATCATGTTGGGGGTTCAGGTTGGGAAAGCGGGCCATGACCCATAGGCCGCCCAATGGCGAGCGCGACGCCGTGATGGTGCCGCCGTGCTCGCGGACGATGTGCCGGCACAGCGCGAGGCCGAGGCCCGCGCCGCCGCTTTGCCGGCTGCGCGAGGCGTCGACGCGAAAGAGCCGGTCGAATAGATGCGGCAGCAACGGTTCGGGCACGGCCGGATACGAGTCCTGCACGTCGATCCGCAGCTCGTACGGATTCGTCGAGACGGCCACGCGCACCTTGCCGCCCGGATCGGTGTAGCGCAGCGAGTTCTCGAGCAGGTTCTTCATCAGCTGCGTGAGCCGGTGCGGGTCCGCCGACATCAACGCCGGCGCCGCGCCGAAATCCGTCTCGAGCGCGATGCTCTTCGCGGCCAGGCGCTCGCGGAACGCCTCGGCCGCGCCTTCGACGAGCGGCGCCACGTTGACCATGACCTTCTCGAACGACAACGCGCCGATATCGGCAAGCGACAGCTCGTACAAGTCGTCGATCAACTGGCTCAGCGACGCGACTTCGGCTTGCAGCGAGGCGAGGTTCGACGCGTCGAGCGCGCGCACGCCGTCCTCGATCGCTTCGAGCTCGCCGCGCAGCACCGCGAGCGGCGTGCGCAGCTCGTGCGAAATATCCGCGATGAAATCGCGCCGGCTGCGCTCGGCGGCCTGCAGCGACGTCGCGAGCTGGTTGAAGTCCTTCGCCAGCTGATGAAGCTCGTCGCCGCCGGCCTCGGGCAGGCGCGTGGCGTAGTCGCCGCTCGCGAGGCGATGCGTGGCGACCACGAGGCGCCGCGCCGGCGCGAGAAAGAGCCGGGCCAGAACGATCGCCGCGCCGGCCGCGAGCAGCGCGGCCAGGCCCACGATGACCCAGGTCGCGCGGATCTGCCGGGCCTGGAACTGCTGGTCCGCGGCGGCCAGCAGACTCTCGGGCGAGGCGACGGCCAGCCAGCCGACCACCTTGCCGCCGACCTCGAGCGGACGGCGATGCGCGTCCGGCGGAGGCGGCGGCCCGTTGCCCGCGACGCGATGCAGCTGCGCGTCGTACAGCGTCATCGGCGGCGTGCGTCCGGGCCCCGGGTCCGACAGTCCGCCGGGCGGCGGCCCCGGGGGCGCGCCGGGCGGGGGGCCGCCTGTGAAGCCGCCGGGCGGCGATCCATCGGGCGGCGCCCCGTTAGGCGGTCCGCCGGACGGCTCCGTGCCCGGCGGCGGGCCTGGGCGGCTCGCTCCGGGCCCTGAGGATTCGTCGGCGCGCTGGTTCCCGGGAAGGTTTCTGAGCAGCGCGAACCATGCATCCGAATCGCGGCGCAGGTAATCCCAGCTGCCGTGCTGCGCGTAACCTTGTTCCAGCTCGCTCGTCAGCTGGTCCGCTCCCGCCGAGGATTGCGCATTCAGGTAGTCGAGAAACCCACGCTGGAAACTCACGCGCACGGCGACGCCCATCGCAACCGCCACGAGAATGCAGACGGCCGAGATGGCGAGAAAGAGCTTCGAGGTGATGCCGACTCTGATGGACACGTTGCGTATGGGAAGGACCGCGAAAAGCAAGTTGGAAACGGCGCGCAGGGCATGCGGCGGGCATTCGGCATGTGGGACGTATTTTCGCGCCTGCGCCGTGCCCGTGCCTACACCGGTGCGCCAAGTTCCATATTTTCTCCTCATTTCCCCCATCGTCGCTGCACAGTTGCTCTCTAAGATGGGCTCCATTGTGGTAACCGCTGGACGCACGCCCCGCCAGGACGTGTTTAATTTCGTGCCGTGGAAAGAGAGCTCATGCCGATGATCACCCACCTTCTTGTTGTCGAGCCCGATCAGGAGATTCGCGACGAACTCCGCGCACACCTGCAGAAGCACCAGGTGGAAATGTCCGTGTTGTACGACGCGACATCGCTGATGCGGCGTCTCGAGGTGGAGGTGCCGTCGGCGATCGTGCTGCGGCACGGCACGCCGAACATCGACGCGATGGCCTCGCTAAGAAGCCTGCGCGCGGCGGGATACGACATGCCGGTCGTCATCGTGAGCCGTTGCGCGGAAGTCGTCGACAAGATCGTCGCCTTCGAGCTCGGCGCCGACGACTACCTCGTCGATCCGTTCGATCCCAACGAACTGCTGGCGCGCATCCGCAATGCCCTGCGGCGTCACCATCGCGAGGGATTCGAGGTGCCGGTCAATCGCGAGCAATTCGTGTTCGCTGACTGCGCGATCGATTTTCTGGGGCGCAGGCTGTTCAGGAATGGCGTCGAAGTGCCGTTGCGGCCCAGCGAATTCGCGCTGCTGAAGATTTTCTCTGCGCATCCGATGAAGACGCTTTCGCGCGCACGCATCATCGGCATGCTGGGCAGGGACGGCTCCGATCAGGCCGAGCGCGGACTCGACGTGCTGGTGTTCCGCGTTCGCGCGGCGCTCGGGGCGTCGCCGTCGGGACGGCAGTACATCCAGACCATGCGGGGGCGCGGGTATGTGTTCGTGCCGGATGAGTCGGCTGCGGCCGCGGTCGAGGATGATGGCGAGCGCTTGGAGCCGCGCTATGCTGCGGGGCGGCAGGTCGCCAGGTATGAGGCGGTGCTGCAGTGAGGTGCTTCAGCAATACTGGCTTGGGGCGTTTTAGGTTTTCGTGGAAACTTTGAATTCGCGGCGGTCCGTATAGTCCGTCCCTCCCCGGGACCGGGGTCACTTTGGTCTTGCCCAAAGTAACCAAAGGCGTGTCCTAGGCGGACGGCCTGGCCCGTTAGCACTCAGTCCTGTCTGCGATAGCGGTCTGAGGGCTGCCGTCACCGCTCGCCGAACGTCCCGTTCGCACGCGGCACAGAATTGCCTTGCGTCGAAACAAATCGAGGGCGTCGCTTTGGCCACGCCCCGTATTGCCTGCGATTGGAGATGAGATGGGCGCATGGAGCTGGAGCCGCCTCATGAGGAAAGCCGATCAGGCCTTGCTTCACCGTCAACATGAATTTGATTCGACGCAAGGCAATTCTGTGCCGCGTGCTAACGGGACGTACGGCGTGCGACAACGGTAGCCCCCAAGACCGCTACCGCCAACAGCACTGCGTGCCTCCGGGACAGGCCGTCCGCCTAGGACACGCCTTTGGTTACTTTGGGCAAGACCAAAGTGACCCCGGTCCCGGGGAGGGACGGACTATACGGACCGCCGCGAATTCAAAGTTTCCACGAAAACCTAAACCTCGCGAACCTTCGAGCGCCCCCCTCACCTCAATACTGCACAAGTATGACCACCCGCCGATCCGCGGCTCTTGCCGCCTCATCATCGCCGATGACGAGCGGAATCGTATCGGCCCGCCCTATCGCCGCGAGCCGGTGCGGCTCGACGCCCCGCTCGACGAGGAAGCGCACCACCGCCCCCGCTCGCGCCGACGAAAGCTCCCAATTGGACTCGTACTTCGCGTTGGCGATCGGCACGCTGTCGGAGTGTCCCTCGACGAAGATATTGCTCGACGAATAGTTCTTGAGCACCGCCGCCACCTGGTTCAGCACGCCAAGCGAATCCGGCATCAGTTGCGCATCGCCCGAGCGAAACAGCACCTTCGCGTTGATGCCGATCTCGACGCCTTGCGCATTCTCGCTGAGCGTGAGCTGCTTCTCGTCGCGAAGCGCGCCGAGCAGCGACATGAGTTCTTTTTTTGCCGCCTCTTTCTTTCCGTTCGCCGCATCGGCACTGGCCGCGCTCTTCTGCGTCTTGACGACGTGCGCCGCCTCGACCGTCGTTTCGAGCCGGCGATACCTGGCAAGCTCCAGCGCATAGAGCGCGAGGAACAGCACCATCAGCGTGGTGATCAGGTCCGAGTACGAAATCAGCCAGCGCTCGGTGCTGCCGCCCGTTTCGTCGTCCTTGTGCAAATCGTTCTTCTCGGACGCCAGGCGCCGGATCTCGGTGCGAACGCTCATCTCTCAGGGCTCCTCCAGGGTCTGCTTAGAACCCGAACTGCTTCACGAAGCGGTCGACGGGCACGGACCACATCTTTCCGCCGTAATTGAGCAGAAAATGACCGTCCCGGCCGGACAATTCACCAGCGTTCACGAATTCCGCAGGACTGCCCCCAGCCTCGAATGCGTCATACCACTTGCGCGGCGCATCCGGTCCCCAGAAATGATCGTTCGCGGCGTACAACCAGAGGCCCGGGATGGTGGCCGTCGCTCCGAGCTCGGCCATGACCGCCTTCATTTCATCCGGGCCGCAGCTGTGGTCCGGCGCACGCTCCGGCAGCCCGCCGGCGCCGCCGGAGAAGTTGATGTAGCCGACAACCCCTGGCGGACGACTCGCGGCGGTCGCCACCGTCGCCAATCCTCCAACCGAGGCGCCTTCCAGCAAGATGCGGTTCTTGTCGGCCCATGGCTGCTCGCGCGCCCAGTTAACGGCGGCCAATGTGGCTTGCGCCGTCGCCTTCGCCACCTCCCGGAATTCCGGCCTGCTTGTGCAATTGCCGAAGCTATCGAATCGGGCTCCCGAATTCTCGCGGTCCGGGCCGCCCGTTTCGCCATAGCCCACTCGTACCGGCGCAACGATCGCAAAGCCCTTCATCAGCCAATACCTGACATGTCCTTTCGGGATCGGGTGCTCCAGCCTGGCTCGCTCCAAGCCGTCCGAGGAGCGCCCGTGAGAAAAAATCAGCGTTGGGAACGGGCCGGTACCTGCGGGTTTGTAGACTTCGGTGTGCATCGCGATATCGCCGCCGAATGCGCCTGCGCCCGGAACGACGATGGACACGATCTCCGGTTTGATATCCGCCGGCGAAAGGTTCTGCGCCGACGCCGACGCCTCCGCGGCGACGGAATACGGCGGATAGGAACTGCCCAAGGCAAGAACGAGAACTGACCCGAGGAGCAGCCTGGCGAATGTATTTCGCACGGTGGAGACCATCACGCGTTTCTTGTTCTTCAAGAATGAGACTGTTGCGAAAGCAAGCGCCTATGCCAGCACTTCCTTCGACCGTTGACGGACATCGCCCGTGAGACGCGTCTCGATGGTTTGCGGCGATTCGCGGCGGGAGATCGCGAGGAAGCCGTCGAGATAGAGCTTTTGCAGACGCAGCTCGCTATCGACCTGCGCCTTGATCTTCCCGTAGAGCGGCAGGAACAACAGGTTCGCGAAAGCCAGCCCGTAGAGCGTCGTGACGAACGCCACCGCGATCCCCGTTCCGAGTTCCGCAGGCTCGAGAATGTGGCCGGTCACCTGGATCAGCCCCAGCACCGAGCCGAGGATGCCGAAGGTCGGCGCATAGCCGCCCGCCTGCTGCCAGATCCGCGCGGCGGCCATGTGATTGCGCTCGTACGCTTCCAGCTCACGCTGCAAGGCGTCTTCGAGCACCGCGGTCGACACCCCGTTGGCCAGCAGCTCCAACCCTCGCCGCGCAAACGGATCGATGCCGCCGACATCCATCGCTTCGAACGCCAGCATGCCGTTGAGCTTCGCGTGGTCGCCCCATTCGAGCAGCTTCGACAAGCTCTCCTGATCCACCGCCTTGGCCCGGGTGAACGCGCGGCCGATCAGCTTCACGCCATCGAAAAACCGCGCCCAGGTGTTCTGGATCATGACCGCGCCGAGCGTGCCGCCGAGCACGATCACGAGTGCTTCCAACTGAAACAGCGAAGCGAAGCGCCCGCCTTCGAGCGAGAAGCCGAAGACGATGGCCGCTACGCCGAGCAATGCGCCGAACAGCGTGAGGATGTCCATGTCGTTCCTTGAAAGCGCGTTACGCTGCCGCGTTGCCCGGAGCCGACTTGATCGCCTTCACCGTCTCGATGAAGCGCTGCTCGATATCCTGCACCTCCAGCGGATCGATCTTGATGTCGCGCCGCATGATCCATGAGATCTCCTTCCTGCGCGCTTCCGTCATGACCGACTGCAGCCGCTCGGAGATCGCCGGCTCCTCCAGCGCAGCGAGCAGCTTCGCAAGATCGTAGGCATCGAACGCGCTGACGGTATCGAACAGCACGCGCTCGTCGACGAATTCGAGGTCGCTCATCGAGTCCATTTCGCTGATCGGGCGGCGCTTGCGCTTGGAGAAGTACGAGACGCCCTTCTCTTCGACGTAGTTCAGCACGCTCGACTTGCGGAACGCGAAGATGTCCTCGGCGATTTCGCCGTGCGACAGCTTGTTGAGAATCACCTTCTTCTCCACGCCGATCAGCGCTTCGAGATCGGACAGCTCGATCAATTCGAGCTCGCTCGTGATGGCGAGGTCGAGATCCTGATCGCCGACCTGCTGCGCACGATCGGTGATCCGCACCGGATCGAACGTCACCATCTGGCGGCCGATCGCGCCGCCTTCGTCGGCAACCGCCGCGGACGCCTTGCCCAGGTAGTCGTTGCGCCCGCTCTCCATCGAGATGAGGTTGAGCCGCTCCATGCGCTTGAGCATCGCCATCACGTGCAAGCGCGAATGACCGGCGATCGCCCGGCACTTCTTGATGACTTCGGCGAGCGGCACGGCGGCCTCTGCCTGGCGCGAGCGTCCCATACGCTCCTCGCGGTACTCGGCGCCCGCCATCAGCGACAACACGTGCGCATACGACAGCACGCCCGGCAGGAAATCGGCATGCGTGTAGGTGGCGAGCAGATCGTCCTTGCGCTTCATGCGGCGAATCATGGTTCGCACCATGTGGCGCAGGAGCGGCGACACCTTTTCCAATTCTTCATCGATCACGCTCACGTCGACGACGGTCAGCTGGCAGAACGTCAGCGCCTTCGCGGTGGACACGCGCGGCTCGGACGGCAGGAGCGCGGCCTCGCCGAAGAATTCCCCCTTGCCGAGCGTGGCCAGGACGACCTTCTTTTCGTCGCAGCGTGTGGAGATTTCGACTTTGCCGTCCGCGATCACGTAGATCACCGGCTTGCCGGCGTACCCTTCCGAATAGATGACCTCGTTCGGGGCCGCCGTGCGCGACCATGACGCGTTTTGCTGCTTCAAGATGTTCCCCTGCGGATTTTGTTTTGCACCGTTCGGTACTCTGCGGAGCCGCGCACCGTTGGATCGCGGTCCTGCCTCTCTATAGCCCGTATATCGACATGTCCGGCGGAGATCTTTAGCGCCCGGCCGGCGCCCGAGGGTTTTTGCTCACGCGCAAACGTTTGCCGCCCGTGCCGCGCAGAAAAGTATTACTAAACCTTCCCTGCACAAGTCATCCCCGTTGCGGCTGAGCTTCGAGATATCCGACGCGCACAGGGGGCACGAACCACGCGAGGCACAGCCCGGCCAGCGCGGCCACGGCCGCCACCACGAGACCCACGTGTATCGAATCCACGAGTGCGCCGCGGGCGGAATTCATCATCGCGTCGCCGGCGTGGCCCGCGCTCACGAGCCGGTTGATCAACGCGGCCTGCTCGGCGCGGTCGACGAGCAGCTCGGGGCTCGCAAACGACTTGAACCACTGCGTCGCCTGATACGAATCGAGCGATCGATGCACGCCCATCGTGTAGAGATGGCCGAGCAGCGCGCCCGTCATCACCGTGCCGAGCATGCCGCCGAAGGTGCGCAGCGATTGCAGGAGCGCCGTCGCGGCGCCGAGATGATCGCGCGCGACGATCTGCTGCGAGCAGACCGTGAGGCTCGTCCCCACGAGGCCCAGCCCCAGGCCGCTCGCCCCCATGCACGCCATCCATACGAGATGCGGCTCGCTGCCCTTCAGCGCAACCACCGCGAGACTCGCGAACGCGGCGAGCGCGAAGCCGACATAGATGATCGCGTTGGCGCGCCTGATGCGCGTGACCACGCGATTGTTGATGACGCTGCCCACGGTCGTGCCGAGCAGAAGCGGCGTGATCAGCGTGCCCGACGCATGCGGCGACATCGCATAGCCGCCCTGGAACAGCAGCGGCACGTAGAACACCAGCGAGAACAGCGCGAAGCCGCCGAGCAGCGACATCGCAAAGAGCGCGCCGAGCTTGCGGTCGAGCAGCATGTCGACGGGAATGATCGGATAGCCCATGCGCTTTTCCCAGAAGAACAGCGTGAGCGAGCAGACCGCGACGATCGCGCCGAGCACGATCGTCGAAGAGGTCCAGCCTTGCTTGGGCAGCAGCTCGATGGTGAGCTGCAGCGCGCCGAACGTCACGGCGACGACGAACGCGCCGACCCAGTCGAGACGCAGCCGCGCGCCCTCGCGCGCCTGGTGAAGATGCGGCAGGAAACTGCGCACGAAGAAGAGCGCGACGACGCCCACCGGCACGTTGACGAAGAACACGAGCCGCCAGCCGCCGTACTGGGTCAGCATGCCGCCGAGCATCGGCCCGACGAGGTTGGCGAAACCGAACGCCGACGTCACGAATACGAGCCAGCGCAGGCGCAGCTTCGGATCGGGGAACAGGTCGGCGACGGTGGCGAACACCGTCCCGATCATGATGCCGCCGCCGATGCCCTGCAGGCCGCGCGCGATCACCAGGAACAGCATGTTGGTCGCGATCCCGCACAGCACCGAGGCGACGGTGAAGACGAGAATGGCCGCCAGCATGAACGGTTTGCGTCCGAACAGATCGCCGAGGCGCCCGAAGATCGGGATCGTGATGACGGACGCGAGCATGTAGGCCGTCGCGACCCACGCGTAGAGATCGAAGCCCTTCAGCTCGGAGACGATGCGCGGCATCGCGGTGCCGACGATGGTCTGGTCGAGCGCGATCAGCATCGATACCGACGCCACGCCGAGCATGGCCAGCACCGACTCGCGAAACGGCAGTAATTGCCGGCCTTGATCGTGGATATCGGTGTCGGTAGCCATGAGACTTTCCTCGCTCGTTTCGGATCGGTATACGGGCGGCGGCGCGCGAATGGATGCGCCGTTGTCAGAAAGGTTAGGCCGGTTTGTCGGCTGGCGAAAGGATCCGGAAAGGGCCTCCGGCGCCCGCTTTCGTCTGAACTTGCGGATAGCGCTAGCTCTCTCTTTCAAGCCGCGGCTTGAAAGAGAGAAAGCCTCAAATTTCCGATCCTAAACCGCCTCGCCCGCCGACACCCGCCGCGCCTGCCCGATGCGCACCGGCGGCACGAACAGCAAGGCCGCCACCGCCGCCACGACGATCCCGAGCAAGGCCACGAAGGTCAGATGCAGCGACTGATGCAACGCGAGCCGGATCGGCTCGTTCGCGGCGAGCCTCGCCGACGACGTGTCGAGCAGCCGGCGCAGCTCGTCGGCCGTGACCGCCGCGATCCCCTTGGTGTGACCGAGCCCGTAATTGAGCACCGCACCGAAGATCGTCGCGCCCAGCGTGCTGCCGAGATTGCGCGCGAACAGGTTCGACGCCGTCGCGCTGCCGCGCTGCAGCGGGGTCACGATCTCCTGGATCAGCACGAGGCAGCAGACGCTCGACGTCCCCATCCCGAGCCCCATCACGAGCGAGCCGAGGCCGGCGGTCACCGGCGAGCTCGATGGGTTCAGCGCGACGAAGGGCAGCGCGCCGAGCGGCAGGAACACGCTGCCGCCGATCATGATGCGGCGCAGCCCGAAACGATGGAACGTGCGCGCCGCGAGCGTCGCCCCGGCGGGCCAGCCGAGCATCATCATCGTGAGCGCGAGGCCGGCGACGACCGGCGAGCGATGCAGCACGCCCTGCACATACATCGGCAGGAACGTCGTCAGGCCCATCAGCGCCATGCCGCTGAAGAGCGTCGCCACATTCGCGGCCGCGATCGGCCGGTGCGCCCAGAGCGAAAAGGAAATCATCGGGTCGGCGGCGCGCCGCTCCTGCCAAACGAACAGCACCGTGGACACGCAAAACAGCGCGAATTCGCACCACGCGCGCCGGCCGCCTGCCGCATCCGCGTCGGTCAGCGCCATCATCAGCGCGCCGATCGCGACCGTGAAGAGCGCCGCGCCCGCGATGTCGATGGAACGCCGTTCGCGCCGCTCGTCCTCGTGCAGGAACGCGACGAAGCCAGCGGCGGACGCGAGCCCGATCGGCACGTTGATCCAGAAGATCCACGCCCACGACAGGTCGCGGATGATCAACCCGCCCGCCATCGGCCCCACCACGGCCGCGATCGCCCATACGCTCGCGAGATAGCCCTGCACCTTGCCGCGCTCGTGCGCGGGATAGAGGTCGCCGACGATCGTGAGCGTCACCGGCTGGATGCAGCCCGCGCCCACGCCCTGGATCAGCCGGAACGCGATCATCGCGGGCATCGACCACGCGAATCCCGCAAGCACCGAGCCGATCAGGAAGATGGCGATGCCTGCGAGCATCACGGGCTTGCGTCCGTAGAGGTCGGCGAGCTTGCCGAACACCACCGTCATCGCCGTCTGCGCGAGCAGGAACGAAGCGAAAACCCAGCTGTACAGATCGAGGCCGCCGAGGTCGGCGACGATTTGCGGCATGGCGGTCGAGACGATCGTCGCCTCGATGGCGACCATGGCGCTCGCGGCCATGACGGACGCCACGACGAGCGGCCGGGAGGTTTGCGGTTTGCCTGACGCTGACATTGACGGGCCTGCACTCGCAACGAAAGACCGGATTATGAGCGTTTCGCCCACGCCGTGCAGAGCGTGCCTCGAAGTGCAACAATCGAATTCCTCGGCGCACCTGCCGCACGGAGGCGAACATGGCTGAGATCGACAAGGAAGCAGTCGTTGCGGTGCTGAACAAGATCCTCGAATCCGAGCTGGCGGGCGTGGTGCGCTATACGCACTATTCGTTCCTGGTGTTCGGCTTCGGCCGCATCCCGATCGTGGCATGGCTGCGGCAGCAGGCCG
Organism: Trinickia terrae; assembly: GCF_005144415.1. GTDB lineage: Bacteria > Pseudomonadota > Gammaproteobacteria > Burkholderiales > Burkholderiaceae > Trinickia_A > Trinickia_A terrae. The sequence continues at coordinate 144,013 of NZ_SWJE01000012.1, forward strand.
GCGAATCGCTCGTGCACGCCCAGCAGGCAGGCGAATGGATCACGACGCTGGGTGCGTACCCGTCGCTCGCGATCGGGCCGCTGCTCGATTCGCACACGTTCGATATCGCGTCGATCCTGCGCGAATCGCTGGAAGCCGAGAACGGCGCGCTCGAGCTTTATCGCGAGTTGCTGGCGCACGTGGAAGGCCGCTCGGTGGCGCTCGAAGAGTTTGCGCGGCAGATGATCCATACCGAGGAACTGCACGCGGGCGAAGTCGACAAGATGCTGCGCCGCCCCGGCTCCGCCGCGACGGCGCCGCATCGCGGCATGGGGCCCGCCGAATAGGCGCGGCGCGCGATGAAAACCGCGCTCGCCGCCGCAGCGATTGCTTGCGTCGCGCTCATCGCCGGCGGATTGGCCGGATTGGCGACAGCGCAGCAAGCGCCGCCCTTCGATAGCTTTGCCGTGCCTTCGGGCAGCGCGCCGCATGACGCCGCCCCGTCGCCAGACGGCACGGTCTGGTACACGGCGCAGGCGCAAGGCGTGCTCGGGCGCCTCGACCCCGCGAGCGGCAAGATCGCGCAGGTGCCGCTCGGCAACGGCTCGGCGCCGCACGGCGTGATCGTCGGCCCCGATCGCGCGGCGTGGGTCACCGACGGCGGCTTGAACGCGATCGTGCGCGTCGATGCGAAAACGCTCGCCGTCACGCGTTTTCCGCTGCCGCAAGATCGTCCCGGCGCCAACCTGAACACCGCCGTCTTCGACAAGCAAGGCCATCTGTGGTTTACGGGGCAAAGCGGCGTCTATGGCGAGCTCGATCCGCTGCACGGCAGCATGCGCGTCTTCGACGCGCCGCGCGGCCGCGGCCCCTACGGCATCTGCGTGACGCCCGACGGCGGCCTGTACTTCGCGTCGCTCGCCGGCAGCTATCTCGGCCACATCGATCCGACGAGCGGCGCCGCGCAAGTCATCGAGCCGCCGACGCCGAATCAGGGCGCGCGCCGCGCCTGGGCCGATTCGAAGGGGCGCATCTGGATCAGCGAGTGGAACGCGGGCAAGGTGGGCGTCTTCGATCCGGCGACGCGCCAATGGCGCGAGTGGAAGCTGCCCGGCAGCGATCCGCACGCGTACGCGATCTTCGTCGATGGACACGACATCGTCTGGCTCAGCGAATGGAGCGCGAACGCGCTGGTGCGCTTCGATCCGCGCAGCGAGCATTTCGACGTCTTCGCGCTGCCGCGCCAGCATGCGAACGTGCGCCAGATGATGGGCCGTCCAGGCGAAGTGTGGCTCTCCGAATCCGGCACGGATCATCTGCTGCGCTACCGCTCGGGCGCGGCGAATCCCAGCGGCGAGTGACACCCCATGATGCTGACGCTCGCCAACGTATCGAAGCACTACGACGGCCACGCGCCGCGCCAGGTGCTGCGCGGCGTCAATCTCGAACTGCGGGCGGGGGAATGCGTGGCGATCATGGGCGAGTCCGGCGTCGGCAAATCGACGCTGCTCAATCTCGCCGCCGGACTCGACCGCCCCGACGCAGGCCAAATCGTCTTCGACGGACACGACCTCGCCACGCTCGACGACGATGCCGCCACCCTGCAGCGCCGCCACAAGATGGGCTTCGTGTTCCAGGCGTTTCACGTGCTGCCGAACCTGAGCGCAGCGCAAAACATCGCGCTGCCGCTGCTCCTCAACGGGATGCGCGCGAAGGATGCGGCAGTGCGCGTGTCGTTTGCCTTGTTGTCGGTGGGTCTGGGCGGACGCGAGAACGCGATGCCGCGCGAGATGTCGGGCGGCGAACTGCAGCGCGTGGCAATCGCGCGTGCGCTCGTGCATCAGCCGCGCCTCGTGCTCGCCGACGAGCCGACCGGCAATCTCGACCACGGCACGGCCATGCGCATCCTCGCGCTTCTGCGCGAGCTCGCGCAAAAGAACGGCACGGCCGTGCTGCTCGCCACGCACTCGGCGGCCGTGGCCGCTGCCGCCGATCGCGTGCTGAGGCTCACGCCGGAAGGGCTCGAGCCTGGCGCGCCGCCTCCGGAAGCGGCCGGGGCCGCATAGGCGCAGGCGATGCGTAATCCAAGCACCATCCGTTCGCCGCAGCATTCGAGCCCGGCGCGATCGCCACGGCAGCCGGGCAACGGCGCGTACGGCGCCGCGCTCATCTTCGGGGAGATGCGCTCGCATCCGCTGCGCACGCTGATCGGCATTCTCGCGATCGCCGCCGGCGTCGCGATGGGCTACGCCGTGCAGTTGATCAACCGCGCGGCGCTCACCGAGCTGTCGGCCACCGTCAATTCGCTGATGGGCAACGCGGATGTCGAACTGCGCGGCCCGCGCGCGGGGTTCGACGAAGCGCTGTACCCGCGCATCGCACATTTGTCCGGGGTCGCGGCGGCGAGCCCGGTGGTCGAGGTCGATGCGCGCGTCGCGGGCCGCGGCGAATCGCTGAAGCTGCTCGGCGTCGACGTGTTTCGCGCGGGCTACGTCACGCCGAATCTCGTCGGACGCATCGATCGCGCCGCCGGCGACGGTCTCGACCTGCTCTCGCCCGACACGGTGTTTCTCTCGCCCGCCGCGTTGACCTGGCTTGGCCTGAAACCCGGCGACTCGCTGACCGTGCAAGCCGGGCTCGCGCAGCTCGCGCTGCGCGTGGCGGGCGTGCTGCCGGCCTCGGGCGAGGGCGTGCGGGTCGGCGTGATGGATATCGGCGCCGCGCAATGGCGCCTGCAGCGGCTCGGCACGCTGCAGCGCATCGATATCAAGCTCGAGCCCGGCGTCGACGCCGACGCGTTCGCGCGCGAGGCCGCCCCGCTCCTGCCCGCGGGCGTCGCCGCCGTCACGCCGCGCGACAACGCGCACCGCACGTCGATGCTGTCGCGCGCCTACCGCGCCAATCTCAACGTGCTCGCGCTCGTCGCGCTCTTCACGGGCGCGTTTCTCGTCTTCACGATGCAGGCGCTCGCCGTGCTGCGGCGCCGCGCGCAGTTCGCGCTGCTGCGCGCCATCGGCGTGACGCGGCGGGGCGTGCTCGCGCTCGTCGTTTGGGAAGGCGCGGCCCTCGGCATGCCCGGCGCCGCCGTGGGGCTCGCCGCCGGCTTCGCGCTCGCCGCCGCCGTGCTGCGCTTCGGAGGCGGCGATCTCGGCGGCGGCTATTTCGAGGGCGTGCAGCCGCGCGCGCAGTTCGACGCGCTGCCCGCGGCGATGTTCTTTGCGCTCGGCGTCGCCGCCGCGGTGCTCGGCAGTCTCGCGCCCGCGCTCGAAGCCGCGCGCTCGCGTCCCGCCCAGGCATTGAAGGCGGGCGACGAAGAAGCGCCTGCCGGGCGGCTGCGCACCAGGCGGGCGGCGACAGGCGCGCTCGCCGCGTTGAGCGCCGGGCTCGTCTTCACTCAAATGCCACCCGTGGCCGGCCTGCCGGTGTTCGGCTACCTCGCGATCGCACTCTTGCTCGTGGGCGGCGTGCTCGCAATGCCAGCCGTCGCGCACACGGTTTTCGCGCGCCTGCCCTGGCCGCGCCATGCGCTGCCGCAGCTCGTGCTCGCGCAGCTCGCCAACGCGCCGGGCCGGGCGGCGATCGGCCTCGCGGGGATCGTCGCGAGCTTCAGCCTGATGAGCGCGATGGCGATCATGGTGTCGAGCTTCCGCATCGCCGTCGACGACTGGCTCCAGTTGCTGCTGCCCGCGCCGCTCTACTTGCGCGCGTCGCCGGGCGGCGACAGCGGCTTTCTCGCGCCGGGCGAGCAGGCGGCCATCGCGGCGACGCCCGGCATCGCGCGCGCCGAATTCCTGCGCGCGACGCAGATCTCGCTCGATGCACGGCTGCCTCCGGTGGCGCTGCTCGCGCGCCCGATCGATCCGCGCAACCCCGCCGCGCGACTGCCGCTTGCCGCCGCGCCGCTCGTGCCGCACGCGGGCGACCCGCCGCCCGTCTGGGTCAGCGAGGCGGCAGCGGATCTCTACGGGATGCGGACCGGGCAACGGATCACGCTGCCGCTGGCGGGGCAGCGCTTCGCGTTCACCGTGGCCGGGATCTGGCGCGACTACGCGCGGCAGTTCGGCGCCATCGTGATCGACGCGAGCGACTATCGGCGGCTGACTCAAGACACGCGCGTCACGGATGCCGCGTTGTGGCTCGCGCCCGGCGCGACGCCGGCGCAGGCCATCGTGCGCTTGCGCGCCAGCGTGACCGGCGGCGGCCAGCTCGAATTCGCGCAGCCCGGCGAGATCCGCGCCGCGAGCCTCAAGATCTTCGACCGCAGCTTCGCCGTGACCTACCTGCTCGAAGCGGTCGCCGTGATCATCGGGCTGTTCGGCGTCGGCGCGAGCTTCGGCGCACAGGCGCTCGCCCGCACGCGCGAGTTCGGCATGCTGCGGCACCTGGGCGTGATGCGGCGGCAGATCGGCATCATGCTCGCGATGGAAGGCGCGCTGGTCGCGCTGCTTGGCGTGCTGTCGGGCTCGACGCTGGGCGTGGGTCTCGCGATGGTGCTCGTGCATGTCGTCAATCCCCAATCGTTTCACTGGACGATGAGCCTGCATATGCCTTGGGGGTTGGTGACGGCGCTGGCGGCGGCGGTCGTCGCCGCTGCGGCGTTGACGGCGCTCTTCAGCTCGCGCGCGGCGATGTCGGTGGATGCGGTGCGCGCCGTGCGCGACGATTGGTGAAGCCATGAGGCGGCGCACATTCCTTCTGTGGCCGTTGGCAGCGCTCCTCGCCCACCGAGCGCAGGCTCACGTGCCGGATTTTCCGGCCGTCGAAAGCGGGCATCCGCTCGTGTTTCCGCGCGACTACGGCGCGCATTCGCGCTATCGCACCGAATGGTGGTATCTGACGGGCTGGCTGCAAAGCGATGCGGACACCTCGCTTGGCTTCGAAGCGACGTTCTTCCGCTCGCGCCCCGCGCTCGACGATGCGAACCCCAGCCGCTTCGCGCCGAAGCAACTGCTGTTCGCCAACGTGGCCTTGAGCGATCCGCGCACGGGCGGCCTGCAGCATGACCAGCGCGCCGCGCGGCAGGGTTTCGGCCTGGCCGAGGCCAGCGAGGCGGACACCGCCGTCCATATCGGCGACTGGTCGCTCGAACGCGAGGCTGACGGCCTCTATCGCTTGAATGTCGACACTTCCGGCTTCGCGTTCGCCTTCACGCTCCAGCCGACGCAACCGGTAATCCTCAACGGTGCGGACGGATACAGCCGCAAAGGTCCGCTTCCAAGCGAGGCAAGCTACTACTACAGCCAGCCTTGGCTGAAAGTGGCCGGCATCCTGAAGCGCAGCGGCAAAGGAACGCCCGTGAGCGGCCACGCCTGGCTCGATCACGAATGGTCGTCGGCGGCGCTCGCTAACGAGGCAGTCGGCTGGGACTGGATCGGCATCGATCTCGACGGCGGCGGCGCGCTGATGGCCTACCGGATACGCGACAAGGCAGGCCGCAAGTTCTGGGCCGGCGGCACCCTGCGCGCCGCCGACGGCAGCACGCGCGCGCTGCCGCCCGATAGTGTCGGCTTCACGCCGCTGCGATGGTGGCGTTCGCCGCACACGGGGGCGCGCTATCCGGTGGCGATGCGGGTCGATGCGCTGGACCTGCATCTGGTGCTCGTGCCGTTGATGGACGACCGGGAGTTCGATAGCCGCGCGAGCACGGGGGCGGTGTATTGGGAAGGGGCGGTGACGGCGTTTCGGGCATCAGCTGGAACGGTCTCTCCGGCTGACGCGAACTCCAGCACCGCCGCGAGCGGCGCAGCGCGAGCGGTAAGCGCGACAAGACCGTTGGGGCGCGGGTATCTCGAGCTGACGGGGTATTTTCAGCGTCTTGATCTTTAGAGCGGGCTATCGCGCCTCACTTTTATCAAGAAGCCCACTCCGTTACCGACGGCAACTTGCCCCGCTTCCATTCCCGCATAACTTTTACCGCAGCACGGTTAAATATGTGCCCGCCTTCATCTCCGGGCATTTGCTCGATGAGCTTTACCTCGCCATTTGACTTGCAAATTTTAAACACCCCAACCCTCCCACCATCGCTTTTGAATCGATAGTTAGCAACTTCACCTTCTTCATCGATCATCTCAATGACAATGTGGAACGCCACTCTTACTCCGACATCCAACACAGATAGCAGTTAACTCAGGGACACTAAATCTCACTTTAAAAAATCCACATCGATTCGATCGACATCTATCGAGATTGTCTTGCCATTCAAATACGCAAACTCTGTCTCCAGCGCCTCATCACGAAAATTGAATCCACACGCACACAATTGACCGTCAAGTAGCTGACCGACGATCCTATAAGCAAATCCCTCCCCTCTTCTCTGAAGGCTTGATGGCCTATCACACTCAGACACCGAGATCTTGTAATCGTCGAGAATTAGAAAAGTGAAAGCAGCCAAACAGTCACTCCCCTCCCGCAAATTAGCGGGAGGATTGCTAGCAAAGCATACGAGCGCATTACCCTCCACCTCAATAACAAATTCCTCCTCTACGCTGCTGCCTATTTTTTTGATTCGAACTGTTTGGTAGTCGTCCGTCTTCATTTATTTCACTCCCGGTTCTGGGTATGGGTATCTCCATCCGCTCTGAGGCGACGGGCCAACAGTGTCGGATCGGAATGCTCTTAGTTTGCCCTGCATGTCATCACCGAGCAGGCTAAACATTTCCGCACGAGGTTTAACGTGGATTGTAGTGATGGCACCTTCTTTGTTAGTACCGACAAAGCCAAACAGGGCCTCACCCGTTCTTCCCGTATTCCGCAAAAATGAGACATAGCCGGTCCGCATTTCGTTCGTCTTCTCATATAAATAGCTGACCTCATGTCCGTTCTTAACAATATCTCGCCCAACCTGCAGATACTCTTGCGCGCTTTGTGCACGGAACTCAGCTCCGTGCTTCAAAAAGTGTTCAACCAGAAGCTTGTCGCTTGCGAAATTAGCGCCACTGAATGAACCAATGACTTTTCGCAACGCCGACGCCAGCGGTTGCGTTAGCTCACCTGTCCCCATCAGGGCGAGGCCAGCTTCGGTAAGTGCCTCAAGCCCCTTGGTTCCCGCGACCACGTGGTTCCCGGCCGCCCAGTTCGCAAGAGCCTCATCCGCGCTCTGGCCACCAATCATCTGGTAACCAAACTGCTTCACACTCTGCACCGCATCACCTGCCAGCTTACCCGCATAGGCAGCACTCGGACTTGGATCCAGCACGCCAGCATAGTCACCTGTCGCGCCACGCCTGAACGCGTCGAGTGGCGTCTCGCCTGCCCCGGGCCCCGCCACCAGCACCCCCGGCAACGGCGCATCGAACTGCGCGAGAAACGGTTCACCCGATAGCGGCGTGCTCGTCCTTGCCACCTCTCGGCTGCGTCGCCGGGTCACTTCGTTCAAGTGCCGTTCCAACGCACTGCCATTTTCCAGGCTTCGCCATCTCGGACGGAGCTGCCAGCGTCCGCCTTCCGGCACCCCGGGATACTCCATCCACTCGACCAGTTGGCGTTCCCACCACCCCAGCACTACCCAGTGCCCTCGGTCGATCTGATGCCTGAGCGCTTCCAGCCGATTGACCCGTATTGCGTGTTCGTACGCCGGCGCACGACGCCAGCTTGAGTCGAACGTGTCGTCCAGGAACTCGGCAAGCTGGTAGCCGCTGACGTGCCCCGAGTCGAACTCGATGTTCCTGTGCATCAGCGCAGCACACGCCTTGCTCTCTATCGCGTTCCACGCGGACTGCGGATCCGAGACCCAGGACGCATCTTCCGGTTCCAGGTCGCGCAAGCGGATCAATTCAGGCTGCGAGTTGAAAGTGCGGGTGCGTAGCCTCTTCGCGGCGCTCATCGGGCACGCCCCGAGCACGCCGCACGCTTAGCCTCCCGTTGAACGCGCCGCAGCGCCGCGAGTTGGATCGTGAACCGATCTATCCAACGCAGTCGCGCGTGATTCGACTTATCCATCGCTCATCTCCTTCAGCTTTTATTTTTGGAGAGCGAAACATAGTCGACCTACAACACCGGCTGCTATAGGAATAGTCCGAAACGAATGCCCTATGCTTCTTGGCTTGAAATTACCGACGCCATAAGGCCCCCTCACCCCAACTCGAACGACGTCACCCCGAACACCCGTTCGATCGCAATCGCAGGCGTCTCCTTGGTGTACATCCGCGCGGTTTCGAACACGCTCGTCATGCCGTGCCGCTCAGCCAACGCAACCGCGGCAGGGTTGGTCTCCGGCACATCGAGCACGACGACCTCGCCCGGCATGCTCGCCGCCAGCGCGCGAAAGAGCCCGGTCGCCACGCATTCGTCGTCGGCAAACAGCGGGCCGATCTTGCAGCCGGCCTGGCAGCGCCGCACGACACCGTATCCGGCCACGCGCCCCTCATCGACCGTCGCCAGCGCGACCGCATCCGGCTGCGCGATCCACGCTCTGACGAAACGCTCGCGCGCAGCGGGAAAGCACTGCCGGTCGTAAGCGAGCAGTTGCTCGAACGGCACACCTTCCGCCTCGGTCACCTGCGCACATCCGATGCCCTGCACCCGCCCCTGATATCGGATGTTGCGATAAGCCAGCTGAAAACCGGACTTCCGGTAATTCGCCTGCTGGGCGAGGACGCCATCGAGACCGACGTTGCGGTCCCCCAGGTAGCGCATGCCGTGCTGCCAGACTCGCATGCCGAAGCCTTTGCCGCGAAACCCGGGCTTGACGATATAGAGGCCGATGAAGCCAAAGCACTCGTCATAAGCGACCGCCGCGAGACAAGCCACCGGCTCGCCCCGCCAAACGCCCACGAAAAAGCCATCCGGATCGGCCTCCCAGAAACAAGCGGCATCGTGCCAGCCGGGATTCCATCCCTCCTGCGCGGCCCACTCGACAGCCAGCCCGACCTCGTCGGCCGACATCCTGCGCACGACCCAACCATCGCCGGTATCCATGTCCATGCTTCGCGCCTCAATGCTTCTGATACGTGCCGACCAGCTCGGCATGCGCGACGATGTGCCCCTGCATCGCCTTTTCAAGCGCCGCCTTGCTGGGCTTGCCGAGGTCGGGCAGCACCGTGTCGAGCGCGTAGAGCTTGAAAAAGTAGCGATGACGGCCGACGGGCGGACACGGGCCGTTGTACTGGGCGCGCTGAAAATCACTGACGCCATGCTGCGCGCCTTGCGGCGGCGCCCCGCCGCCCGCGCCTTCGGGCAACCCGCTCGCGCCCGGCGGAATGTCATAGAGCACCCAATGCACCCAGACCACCTTGGGCGCGGCCGGGTCCGGCGCGTCGGGATCGTCGACGATCAGCGCAAGGCTCTTCGCGTTGGCCGGCACGCCGGACCACGCGAGCGGCGGCGACACGTCGGCGCCCTGGCAGGTGTGGCGCGCGGGAATCCCGGCGCCGTTCTGGAAGGCGGGGGAAGTCAAGGTCAAGGACATCGCGGACTCCTCGCCGGAAGCCTCGGGCGCCGATGCGGCAAGAGCGATCAGCGCGGGCAGCAGGACGGCAATGTGGCGGCGCATGGTTTCGACAATGAGGAAAACGGGTCCGCACCGTCGGGAGCGTCGGGCGGACATGCCCCCAAATTAGTCCACGTCCGCGGCAATTTCAATAAATGAGGCAAAGACACGAGGCGCGCCGGGAATCAGCGCCCCGCCCCCTGCGGCGCGCGGCGAACGGCCCGCACCGGAGCCGGCTCGTTGTCGATGCGGCGGAACACCAGCGCCGAGAGCAGCGTGATGACGCCGACGCACACGAAGCTGAGCCGGAAGCCCATCGCGGACGAGCTCCATTGCGCCGAGAACACCTTCACGAGCCCGCCGCCGATCGATACGCCCAACCCCATCGCCAGCATCTGCACCATCGAAAACAGGCTGTTGCCGCTGCCCGCATCGGCGTGCGACAAGCCTTTCAGCGTGACGCTGTTCATCGCCGCGAACTGCATCGAGTTGGCCGCGCCGAACACGGCGAGCACGGCGATCTCGACGGCAAGCGGTGTGCCCTTCGAGATCAGCGCGAACGCCACGATCGCCCCACCGACGACGAGCGTGTTGACGAGCAGGAACGTGTCGTAGCCGTAGCGCTTGATGAGCGGCGCGATCCAGCGCTTGGCGACGGTGCCCGCGAGCGCGGCGGGCAGCATCATCAGGCCCGAGTGCAACGGCGTGAAGCCGAGCTGCAATTGCATCAGGAGCGGCAGCAGGAACGGCACCGCGCTCGAGCCGATCCGGCAGACGAGATTGCCGATCAGGCCAACGCTGAAGTTCGGTTCGCGAAAGAGCGCGAGCCGGAACAGCGGATTGTTGCGGCGCTGCGCATAGGGGATGTACGCAAGCGCCGCGGCGAGACCCAGCGCGAAGAGGCCTGCGGACCACGCTGCGCGATGCTCGTGCACGGGCGCATCGGTGGCGAGCGAGAACGCGATCATCGCGAGCGAGAGCAGCGCGCAGCCGAAGATGTCGAACGGCGGCGCCTCGCTGCCCGACGTATCGCGCGGCAGATAGCGATGCACGGCCCACAGCCCGAACGCGCCGATCGGCACGTTGATGAGGAAGATCCAGTGCCACGAGATCGATTCGGCGAACCAGCCACCGAGCGTCGGGCCGACGATCGGCCCCACCTGCCCCGCGATCGACACGAACGCGAGCGCCGACACGTATTGCTCGCTCGACACGCTGCGCAGCACCGCGAGCCGCCCGATCGGCAGCAGCATCGAGCCGCCGACGCCCTGCAGCACGCGTGCGATCACCAGTTGGTTCAGCGTATGCGCGCTCGAGCAGCAGACCGAGCCGAGCACGAAGATCAGGATCGCGGCGAAGTAGACGCGGCGGGTGCCGAAGCGGTCGGCGAGCCAGCCCGAGGCGGGCGTGAGGAGCGCCATCGTGAGGGTGTAGCCGACGACGATCGGCTGCATCGCCAGCGGAGATTCGGCGAGGCTCTGCGCGATGGAGGGAAGCGCGGTGTTGACGATCGTCGTATCGAGGGCCTGCATGAAAAAGCCCGTGGCGACGATCCAGAGTAGCGCGGTTTGTGAGGATTCCTTGTTCATCATGGAGGTTTCTTTCAGCTACCGTCATGATATTGACATCGCCGTCAATCGGGAACCCCGCTAACGGCGTTGACTGTCATCGGATTTGCCGATAACAATGGCGCATGCTCAATCCCACCTGGCTCAAGACCTTCGCGACCGTGGCGGCCTGTCACAGCTTCACCGAGGCCGGACGGCAGCTCGACCTCACGCAGTCGAGCGTCAGCGAACACATCCGCCGCCTCGAAGAAAGCGTGGGGCGGCGGCTCCTCGTGCGCGACACCCATTCGCTCGCCATGACGCCCGACGGCGAGGCGATGCTTGCGCACGCAACCGTCATCCTGCAGGCGATCTCGCGCGCCGAGTCGCAGTTTCGGGGGCCGCGCCTCAAAGGCCGGGTGCGCCTCGGCTCGTCGGACGACGTCGCGCTCGGGCCGCTGCCCACGGTGCTGGCCGCGTTTCGCAACGCGCATCCCGACGTCGAGCTCGAGATCACCATCGCCATGACAGGCAAGCTCTACGAGCTGCTCGATGCAGGGTCGATCGACCTGATGGTCGGCAAGCGCCGCGTGGGCGGGCGGCGCGGCGTGCCGCTCTTCACCTCGCGGCTGGAATGGCTCGCGAAAGCGGGCACGCTCGTCGATCTCACCCAGCCGCTGCCGCTCATTCTCGTCGCCGAGCCGAGCGTCACGCGCCCCGTGGTGCTCGACGCGCTCGCCGAAAAAGGCGTGCGCTGGCAACTGGTGTGCACGAGCAGCAGCCACGCCGGATGCGTCGCCGCGGCGCGCGGCGGGCTCGGCATCACGGTGCGCTCGGAATACCTCGCCGCGCGCGGCCTCGCGCCGCCCGTCAACAGCGCGAGCCTGCCGACGCTGCCCGACGTCGAATTCATCTCGCTCGCGGCCAGGCGCTTGAGCCGCCCGGCCGGCACGCTGCTGCAACTGCTGCAGGACAGCGATCTGCGCGGGGCCTGGATCGGCGAGTGAAATGCGGGCTCGATGCGGTGCGCGGGCCCCGTCCGGCAAGCCCGGCGACGCCGTATTAAAGTAACGGGACCCGCCGGCCCGCCGCTTGCCCGGCTTGTTCGAAACGCCGGTCCGCCGGAGACCCAGATGGAGCATGCGTACGCCGACCTCCTGCACCTGCTTGCGGACCATGCGGGCTGGGCGCTGGCCGTCGTGTTCCTCGCTGCGTTCTTCGAGGCCGTCGCCGTCATCGGCACGTTCGTTCCCGGCAGCTCGATCCTGTTCGTTTCCGGGGCGCTTGTCGGCACCGGCGCCTTGAACCTTGGGTGGCTGTTCGTCAGCGCGATCGCGGGCGCGGTCTGCGGCGACGGCCTCAGCTACTGGCTCGGCCACCGCTATCGCGACACCATCGCGTCCCGCTGGCCCTTCAGCACGCATCCGAACATCCTCGAAACAGGGCGCCAATACTTCGCGAAGCACGGCGCCCTGAGCGTCGTGACCGCGCGCTTTTTCGCGCCGCTGCGGGCCATCGTGCCGGTCGTCGCGGGCATGCTGGGCATGGCGCCCGCGCGCTTCTACGCGATGAATGCGCTTTCGGCGCTCCTGTGGGCGCTCGCCCATATCCTGCCGGGCGTCGTGTTCGGCGCATCGCTCGAGCTCGCGGGCGCGGTCTCGTTCCGCCTCGTCACCGTCATCGCGATCCTCGCCGTCGCGTTGTGGATCAGCGTGCGCGGCGTACGTCTCGTGCTCGATCACGCGCGCAACTGGGCAACCTCGTCGCGTCTTGCGCTGATGCGCTGGGCGGGCAAGCGCAAGGACACAGCCGGCCGCATCGTGACGCAGATGCTCGACCCGGCCCGGCCGGTGATGGGCACGCTCATCGCGCTCACGGTGCTCGTGCTCGCCGCGGCAGCCGTTTTCTTCGGCGTGTTCGAGGACGTCATCAGCGGCGACCCGCTCGTGCAAATCGACCTCTCCTCGTACCGCTATCTGCAGTCGATCCGCTCGCCTTGGGCCGACACCGTGTTCGCCGTGCTGGCCACGCTCGGCGCCGTGCCGACGCTCATCGCCCTCGTCGCGACCGCCACGCTGCTGCTGGCCTACGAGCGCCGCTGGCGCAGCGTCGCCTATTGGCTGACCGCAGTGGTGTTCTCGCAGATGCTGATCCTCGCGATCCAGCTGAGCGTCCTGCCCGCCGCCCCGGCGCACGCGGGCGCCGGCATCTATTCGTTTCCGAGCAACCACGTCGCCGCCACGGTCACGATCTACGGATTTCTCGCCTTCCTGCTGACGCGCCGGGTCGGCCGCGTTCAGGGCATGGCGGTGACCGCGGCCGCGACCGCGATCATCGTCGCCGTCGCGTTCGCCGGGCTCTATCTCGGGCGCTTCTCGATCTCGGACGCGCTCGGCGGCGCGGCCTTCGCGGCGATCTGGGTGGCGCTCGCCGCGCTGGTCAGCGTGTGGCGGCATCCCGCGCCGCCCCGGGCCCATCCGCACATGCCGGCGGTGTTCCTCGCCGTGATCGGCGCGTGCGTCGTGTGGCAGGCAGGCGGCAGCATCGCGGGCATCGCCGCCTCCGCCGAGCCGCCGGCGCCGCCCATCGTCGTGACCGAGGCGAAGTGGGCCGACTCGGCATGGAAGATCCTGCCGTGCTACCGGTCCGACCTGATCGGCGACCGCAGGGAACCCCTCACCGTGCAATGGGCCGCCGATCCGGCGCAGATCGAAGCGCAGCTGAAGAGCCGCGGCTGGGTCGAAGGCATGCGGCTGACGACGAAGAGCCTGCTGTCGCTCGTCTCGCCCGACGTCTCCGCGATGGACCTGCCCGCGCTGCCGAAGCTGAACAACGGCGAGCCGTCGGCGCTCGTCTTCACGCGCTCGCGCGCCACGCGCGAAGAACGCGACGTGCTGCGCTTCTGGCCAACCGATTACGCGCTCGCGCAGCGCGACGGCGGGCCCCGGCCCATCTGGGTCGGCTCGCTCGTGCACGAGCGTCTGCTGCGGCCGTCGTGGCCGTTCAACATCGTGCGTACCGACAGGCAGCTGGACCGCCTCGTCGCGGCCCCGGAGCCGGGCCAGACGGCGGGATGGCGCGCGCTCGAAGTGGCGCGGGGCATCGGGTGCGACGGCGTGCCCGTCGACCTGCTGTCGTCGGACGCAAGATAGCGCGCCGCCCTGAGAACGCAGAGATCACCGGAATCGCAGCAAATGAACGCCCTCTCTACTTCGGCCATTGCGAATTGGGGCGCAGCCGCCGTCTTCCTGAACGTGCTGCTGACGCGGCTCGGCGTGCCGATACCCGCGGTGCCGACGCTGGTGGTCGCGGGCACGGCGATCGCGAGCGGCGCGCTGCCGTTCTGGTCCGCGCTGCTGGGCGCGGTGGCGGGCGCGCTCGCGGGCGACGGCGTCTGGTTCGCCGCGGGACGCCGCTACGGCGAGCGCGTGTTCGACGCCTTGGGGCGGCTCTCGCCCCACATCGAGGTCCCCGTCCGGACGGCGCGCTCGCTCTTCGAGCGCTTTGGCGTCTCGCTCACGGCGGTGTCGAAGTTCGTGCCGGGCCTCGCCTTCATCACGCCGCCGCTGATGGGCACGACGCGCGTCGATGCGCGCATCTACGTGGCCTGGGACTTGGCGAGCGCAGCCTCGTGGGCCGCGTTCTGGCTGCTCGGCGGCGTGCTCGTGCACAAGGAGCTGCATCTGCTGCTGAGCGTCGTGAGAGCGCATGACGCCACGCTCATCGACGTCGCCGCCGCAGTCCTGGCGGGATACTTCGCGCTGCGCCTCGTGCAGCGATGGCGCGTGCGGCGCTGGATCGCGCGCAGGCGGCGTGCGCTGGCATCGGCGGCGCCGGAGGCGCACGCAGCGGCGCCTGTCATTCTCGATGCGCGCGCCGAGCCGATCCGCAGCCTCGCGGCTCATCGCATTCCGTGCGCGCGGCCGCTCGACTTGAGCTCGGCCGACAAGGTGGATGAAGCGCTGATGGCCGACGACGCCGTCGTCTATTGCGTCTGCTCCGATCATGCGAGCGCGCGCGAGGTCGGGCGGAAGATGCGCGAGAAGGGGTTCACGCGCGTGCGGACCGTGAAAGGCGGTCTCGATGCGTGGCGGCGGCGCGGCTATCCGATCGAGACGCCGCCCGCGGTTGGCGACGGGGCGGATGAAGTTCGCTCGCCGGATGCGCCACATGAGCCCGCGCATGAAAACGAGCCGATGACCGTTCGATGCATCGCGCCCAAACGGCCATCGGGTTCGTGATGCTGACTTTTACGCACCGCCGCCGTTCTTCGCGTACAGCACCGGCGAATCGACGTACAGCTTGGGGTACTGCGACTTCAGCGCCGCCACCTTCGGCATATCGTTGATGACGATGTACGGATAGTCGGGGTGGTTGACCAGGAAGTCCTGGTGATAGCCTTCGGCCGGATAGAAGCTCTTGCCCATCTCGATCTTCGTGACGATCGGCGACGAGAACGCATGCGCGTTCGTCAACTGCGCGATATAGGCGGTCGCGATCGATTTCTGCTGCGCATCGGCCGGAAAGATCGCCGACCGGTACTGCGTGCCGGTATCGGGCCCTTGCCGGTTCAGCTCGGTCGGATCGTGCGCGACCGAGAAGAAGATCTGCAGCAGCCGGCCGTAGGTGATCTGCGTCGGATCGTAGACGATCCGCACCGATTCGGCGTGGCCCGTATCGCCCTCGCTGACGGTCTCGTACTGCGCCGTCGAAGCCGCGCCGCCCGCATAACCCGCGGCGACCTGCTTGACGCCGGCCACGTGCTCGAACACGCCCTGCACGCCCCAGAAGCAGCCGCCCGAGAACACGGCGGTTTCGGTGCGGCTCGCGCCGGGTCTCTCGTCGAGCGTCGGCGCGGGCAGCGGTTTCGCGCTCCCTGCAAGCGCGGCCGGCTGCCAGCCGAACGCGACGGCGGCTACCGCGCCGATCGCGGCGGCGGCGGCGACGATCCGCGTCGTCAGGCGAAGCCGCGCGCGCGGCGCGGACGATGCGGTCTGTTGGGACGATTTCATGGTCTGGTCTCCTTATGGAAATCGAATGGGGGGGAAGGTCGCCGCGCTCAACCGAACGTAAACGCGAAGGCCTGCGCGCCGGGGTCGAGGAATTCGATCGAGAACGTGTGATCGGCGATCGGGCCGGACTGACGGATCAACTGATAGAGCTGCTGGCCGGTCACCGTGCCGATACCATCGGCGTTGACGTCGGCGCCATGCGAGGCGCCCGGCGCGGTGCCGTCGATGGTCACGCGAAAGCGCACCGGTGCGCCGTTCTTGCCCGGGCCGAGCACGAGGTTCAGATCGCGCGCATGGAAGCGGTAGACGATCCGGCCGCCCGGCTTCGCGAGCGTCGCCTGTTCGTCGCCGACCGTCCAGGTGCCGGCAAGGCCCCAGTCGTCGAGGCCGGGCTGCGCGGGTGCCGCGTAGTTGCGCTCGCGGTCGTGCAACTGGCCGCCCGGCGACGCGAAGTGCTCGGCGCGCGCATACCCTACATAGGTTTCCGGCGAACGCATGTCGGCGTCGTCCGCGGCGGCCTGCGCACCGCTGGCCACCGGGCCGTCGATGCCGATCGGGACTTGTGCCGCGTCCGGGTGGCCGGCCTCGACCAGCAGCTGCTGGATCGCGCGTTCGGATTGCACGTAGTCGCCCTCGCCGAAGTGGTGGTAGCGGACCTGGCCCTGCGCGTCGATGAAGTAGTGCGCCGGCCAGTATTCGTTGTTGAAGGCGCGCCAGATCGAATAGCCGTTGTCGATTGCGACCGGATAGGTCACGCCGAGATCGTGCGTGGCCTTCTTCACGTTGCCGATGTCGCGCTCGAATGCGAACTCGGGCGCGTGCACGCCGATCACGACGAGTCCGTCGTTCTGGTACTTGCGTGCCCAGGCCTTCACGTACGGCAGCGTGCGCAGGCAGTTGACGCACGAGTAGGTCCAGAAGTCGACGAGCACGACCTTGCCGCGCAACGACGCGTTCGTGAGCGGCGGCGAGTTCAGCCACTCGGTCGCGCCGGCCAGCGACGGCGCCTCGCCCTCGACGGGCAGCGCCGGCGCCGACACGTGCAGCATGGCCGCGTTCTGGCGCGCGGCGGCCGCAGTCATCGACGGGCCGTTGGCGTCAGCCGGATTGGCACCCGCACCACTGGCGGCAGCGCGCATGGCGTCACCGGCGGCCATCATCGAAGGGCCGTTGCCGCTGGCCGCCGCGGCCGCGTCATTCGCCGCCGTCATTGCCGGACTGTTGGCGTCGGCAGGCGCGCCGCGCATCGCATTGCCGCGCGGCGCGAGCCTGTCGACGAGCGACTGTTCGAGCCCGCCCGTCGCGATCGTCGAGACTTGCGTCAGCACGCCTGTATCAAGGCCGAGCGCGATCGCGCCGACGCCGCCCAGCATCGCGACGCCGAGCCCGCGCCGGACCCATTCGCCGGCGCCGAGCGAGCGCTTCATCGCCGCGAACACCTTGCCGCCGATCAAGAGCGCAGCGGCAAGCGAAGTGGCCGCGCCGGCCGCGTAGGCGGCCAGCAGCAGCGTCGTGCCGACGCTCGCGCCGCGCAGCGCGGCGCCCGTCAGCACGAGACCGAGGATCGGGCCGGCGCAGGGCGCCCACAGCAGGCCGGTCGCGACGCCGAGCAGCAGCGACGGGCCGATGCTGCCGCGGCCGCCGTTCTCGGCCGACGAGGCGACGCCGCTCAGACGATTGCCGAGCGCGACGAGCGGGCGCGTCAGACGTTCGGCGAGGCTCGGGAACAGCAGCGTCAGGCCGAACACGCCGACCAGCGCGATCGCGATCCAGCGGCCGGCCTGGTTGGCCTGCGCGATCCAGCCGCCGCCGACGGCGGCCAGCGTCGCGACGGCAGCGAACGTGACGGCCATGCCGGCCAGAAGCGGCAGGCCGTTGCGCACGAACGGCCGGTCCGCGCGGGCGAACACAAAAGGCAGCACCGGCAGGATGCACGGGCTCACGATGGTGAGCACGCCGCCGAGATAAGCGAGGATGAGGAGCAACATGGCGTGGTCCTTCTGAAGGGAGGGCGGCGCTCAGGCCGGCGACGGACTGAACGTCATCGCCGTGCCGTTCATGCAGTAGCGCAGGCCGGTCGGCTTCGGGCCGTCGTCGAAGACGTGGCCGAGGTGGCCGGCGCAGCGGCGGCAATGGACCTCGGTGCGGACCATCCCGAACGAGGTGTCGGCCTCGGTGACCACGGCATGATCGAGCGGCGCCCAGAAGCTCGGCCAGCCCGTGTGGCTGTCGAACTTGGTCTTCGAGGAGAACAGGGCGAGCCCGCAGCCGGCGCACGAGAAGGTGCCCGAGCGGTGCTCGTCGTTGAGCGGGCTGCTGAACGGGCGTTCGGTTCCCGCCTCGCGCAGGATTGTGTATTGTGCGGGCGTGAGGCGCTTGCGCCATTCGGCATCGGAGAGAATCAGCTCGGCCGGCGCGGCCGGCTTCGGGGGCTGTTGCGCGAACGCGCCGTTGCGCGTGAGCGCGGCGGCGGCGCCGGCGAACGCGGCGCCGGTCAGCAGGAAACGTCGGCGGCTGGTCATGATGGGCTCCTGTCGGACGGGGTGACTTGCCGCACAGCGTACGGCCCCGGCGGTCGCGAAGTCCTCACGGAAAGTTAAAGATTTCGTGATAACTCGGCGAATTCGGCGGCGCGAATGTTCACGAAACCGTGACGACTTGCCGGCGCGAATGCCGGAGAATCGTCGTACCGGCGGCCGGTCGGCGCCGTGTGACTTGCTTGCTATTTCCTGACGCGTATGGACTCACAGAAACGCATCCTGATCGTCGAAGACGACGCCGACATCGCCGACGTGCTCGCGCTGCACCTGCGCGACGAGCGCTACGAGGTCGTGCACTGCGCGAACGGCGACGACGGTCTGCGCCGTCTCGAACAAGGCAACTGGGACGCGCTGATCCTGGACCTGATGCTGCCCGGTGTCGACGGCCTCGAGATCTGTCGCCGGGCGCGCGCGATGGAGCGCTACACGCCGATCATCATCATCAGCGCGCGCTCGAGCGAGGTGCACCGGATCCTCGGCCTCGAACTCGGCGCCGACGACTACCTCGCCAAGCCGTTCTCGATGCTCGAACTCGTCGCGCGCGTGAAGGCGCTGCTGCGGCGCGTCGAGGCGCTGTCGCGCGACACGCGTCCCGACGCCGGGCGCGTCGACGTGGGCGGGCTGACGCTCGATCCGCTGACGCGCGAGGCCGCCGTCGACGGCGCACCGATCGACCTGACGCCGCGCGAATTCGACCTGCTCTATCACTTCGCGCGCCATCCGGGCAAGGCGTTCTCGCGCAACGACCTGCTCAATGCCGTCTGGGGCTATCAGCACGAGGGCTACGAGCACACCGTCAACACCCACATCAACCGGCTCCGCGCCAAGATCGAGGCCGATCCGGCCCAGCCGGCGCGCATCCTGACCGTCTGGGGGCGCGGCTACAAGCTCGTCGCGCCGGGGCCGGCCGCCGCGTCCGAACCGCCCGGCGCGGGCAAGGAGGCATGATGCGCCGCCTGACCCTGACGCAGCGGCTCGCCGTCGCTTTCTCGGTGCTGCTGCTCGCCTGCTGCGGCGCATCCGCGTGGATCCAGATCCGCGCCAGCGACATGCACGAGAAAGAGGTCGTGCAGCGGCTCTCGCGCGATCTCGCCGGGCATATCGCGCTGAGCGCGTCGCTGATGGACGACAACGGCCTGCGAACCGACGCGGTGCGGCAACTGTTCGGGCAACTGATGAGCGTCAATCCGAGCGTCGAGGTCTATCTGCTCGACAACGAGGGGCGCATTCGCGGCGACGATGCGCCGCCCGGCCGCGTCAAGCGCGACCGCGTCGATCTCGCGCCGGTGAAGCGCTTCCTCGCCGGCAAGCCGCTGCCGATCCTCGGCGACGATCCGCGCAGCCTCGACGCGCGCAAGGTGTTCAGCGCGGCGCCGCTGCAGCTGCCGGGCCGCGCGCCGTCGGGCTATATCTACGTCGTGCTGCTCGGCGAGGCGCACGACGAACTGGCGGCGCGCGTGGCGGCCAGTTCGGTGCTGCGCACGACGCTGTGGTCGATCGCGCTCGTCGCGCTGCTCGGGCTGCTGGCCGGGCTGACCGCATTCGGGCTGATCACGCGGCCGTTGCGCCGCTTCGCCGACGCGATGCGCCGCTTCGATGCGAACGGCGAGCCCGACGCGCAGCCGCCGCTGCCGCATTCGTCGGCGGCCGGTGCGCGCGACGAGATCGCCGTGCTCGAAACCACCTTCGAGCAGATGGCCGACCGGATCGGCGAGCAGTGGCGCGAGCTGAAGCGACAGGACCAGCAGCGGCGCGAACTGATCGCGAATCTCTCGCATGATCTGCGCACGCCGCTGACGTCCTTGCACGGTTATCTGGAGACGCTCGCGCTCAAGGGCGCGACGCTCGAGGCCGGCGAACGCGACCGTTATCTGTCGATCGCGCTCGCGCAGAGCGAGAAGGTCGGCCGCCTCGCGCGAGCGCTGTTCGAGCTGGCGCGGCTCGAATCAGGCCTCGTGCAGCCAGCGATCGAGGACGGCTCGCTGGTTGATCTCGTGCAGGACGTGTTCGCCAAGTTCGAACTGACCGCGAAGGCGCGCGACGTGACGCTCGACGCGCGGATCGAGCCGCGCCTGCCGAACGTCCATGCCGATCTCGGCATGATCGAGCGCGTGCTGACCAATCTGCTCGACAACGCATTGCGGCACACGCCCGAGGGCGGGCATGTCGCCGTCGAACTGGCCACGCGCGACGGCGACGTGACGGTGACCGTGCGCGATACCGGGCCTGGCGTGCCGGCGGCCTTGCGCGAGCGCCTGTTCCGGCGCCCGGTGGGATCGTGGGAGGTGGCGCCCGGCGACGCGCATCGCGGCGGGCTCGGGCTGCTGCTCGTGCAGCGGATGCTGCAACTGCACGGCAGCGAGGCGCGGCTCGTCGACGAGCCGCGCGGCGGGGCGGTGTTTACGTTCGCGCTGCGGGCGGCGGGGCGCTGACCGCGCGCGGGTACGGCGTTCGCCGTATCGCCGTGCCGCCGGCCAATGACGTCATGCGGCCATCACCCATTCCAACACCTGCTTGGCGTGCGCCGACCACGTCCGTCCCTGTTCGGTCAGCCACTGGCTTCCCGCGACCCCGATGGCCTTTGCCGCGGATCGATTCCGATAGGCCCACTCCAATGCTTCGAGCAACTCGTCGACGTCGGGCTCGCCCCAGCCTTCCGTGCCCATCGCCGGATAGTCGACAACCGGCGTCTGCCTCGTCAACGGCACACAGTTTCCGTCGGCGACGAGATCGAGCATTCCCGTGTTCGCCGTGACGATGACGGGCACCGCACATGCCATCGCCTCCTTTGCGAGCAGGTTCGTGCAAGCTTCGGCACGCGAAGGCTGCACGCAGACATCCATTTCCCGCAGCACAACGGGCATGAGCGCATTGGGAATCGGCCGAAGGTCGAGGACCCGCGCCGGATCGATGCCGTTTTCGTGAACCCAGCGCCGAATGTCGAACTGTCCCTGCGCGTCCAGTTGGACGGGATGATCGAGCCGCCCCTTGTATCCCACCACGGATTGCGGCCAGAGCGAATGCCACGCGGTGACGAGAACGGCATCTTCGTGACGGCGCGAGAACTCGCGAAAAGCGAGCAGGGTCACGTCTTGCCCCTTCCGGTGCTCGATCTTGCCGCCCGAGAAAATGTAGAACTTCGATGCGTCGAAAATGCCCGAGCGTGGGCCCGGACAGAAAATCGATGTATCCACGCCCTCGAAAATGACCTTTGGCCTGCGGCCCGTCTTCGCCTCGAGCAGGCCGGCGTTCCAATTGGAACCGCACAGCAGCTGGTCGTATCGCGCCAGCTTCTCGCGCGCATTGCCGAGCGTCGTATCCTCGAACACGCAGCGGCCGATGTTCGCATCGCCGAAGAATGCTCCGCCGGCGAGGTCGCTGCCGAGCCCGTCGATCACCGTTCCCTTGAGCTTTCGCTGTCCCCGCGAGTCCGGCTGTAGTCTGGCGAGGTAGTTGTTGGCTTCGCCGAACGCATTGCGCAAGCAAATGAGCCTGAGCGGATCGACCATCGGCAGGTCATAAGGGTCGATCGGATATCCCATGATCGGCCGGATATACGGCAGGTTCGCCCACTGGGCAAAAAGGTTCAGGCCGAGAATGCCCCAGCCCGAGAAATTCCCCATCTTCCAATTCAGCAAGATATTTCGCATCGTACAAATCCGAGACTAATAGGCAGGCCAATGCCTGCGTCGCGGCGTAATTGTACGGGGGGAAAGTGCGAATCTGTCTCCTCGTCCCAGCCTTGCTCGCCCGGCTCAAGCCTCAAGCCGCCAGCAATCCCCGCTTGCGCAGCATCGGCGCGGCCTGCGGATCGCGCCCGCGGAACGCGCGAAACGCGGCGCGCTCTTCGCGGCTGTCGCCCGCGCTGTAGATATACCGATACAGCTTCTCCGCCAGCGCAGGATCGAACGCGTTGCCCGCTTCTTCGAAAGCATCGAACGCCTCGGCCTCCAGCACCTCCGCCCACATGTAGACGTAGTAGCCCGCGGCATAGTACGAGCCGCTGAAGACATGCCCGAAGTGCGGCAAGCGATGGCGCATGCCGACTGCGCGCGGCACGCCGAGGCGCTCGCGCTCTTGCTCCTCGAAGCTCGCGATATCGATCCCGGCAGGGTTCTCCTGCAAATGCAGCGCCATGTCGATCAGCGCCGACGACGCATAAGCCACCGTTTCGAAACCCTGATTGAAGGTTTGCGACGCGCGGATGCGTTCGATCAGCGCAGCAGGAATCGGCTCGCCCGTCACGACGTGACGCGCGTGCTTGCCCAGCACCTCGGGCACCGTCGCCCAGTTCTCCATCAGCTGCGAAGGCAGCTCGACGTAATCGCGCGGCACGTTCGTGCCCGACAGACGTCCGTAGCCCACGTCGGACAGCAGCCCATGCAGGCCGTGGCCGAATTCATGGAACAAGGTGCGCACGTCCTCGAAGCTCAAGAGCGTCGGGCCGTCGCCGGCGCGTGCGAAGTTGTTGTTGTTCACCACCACCGGCAGCGACATGCCGCCGTTGCGCGATTGGTGGCGATAGACGCTCATCCACGCGCCGCCCTGCTTGTTGGGCCGCGCGTAGTTGTCGCCGAGGAAGATGCCGGCGAGCTCGCCGCCGCGGCGCACTTCCCACAGGCGCACGTCCGGGTGATAGAGCGGCACGCCGGTCTGCTCGACGAACGTCAGCCCGAACAGGCGGCCGGCGCAATCGAACATCGCTCCGAGCATCGCGTCGAGGCTGAAGTACGGCTTGACCTCCGCGTCGTCGAGCGCGTAGCGGACTGCGCGCACTTTCTCCGCGAGGTAGTACCAGTCCCACGGCTCGATGTCCGTGGGTTCGCCGAGCGCCGCGGCTTGCGCGGCGAGCGCCTCGCGCTCCGCTTCGGCGCTCGCCTTGGCGGGCTCCCAGACCTGCCGGAACAGCTCGTAGACCGCGGACGGCTTGCCCGCCATGCGGTCGGCGAGCGCGTAGTCGGCGTAGCTGTCGTAGCCGAGCAATTGCGCCTGCTCGTGGCGCAGCGCCAGGATTTCGCGCGCGAGCGGACGGTTGTCGCGTCCCGGCGTTTCGCCGCGGCTCGTCCAGGCGTGCCACGCCGCTTCGCGCAGGTCGCGGCGCGTGGACCACGTGAGGAACGGCAGCACCAGCGAGCGCGAGAGCGTGATCACATGGCCGTGGAGGCCGCGCTCCTGCCCCGCGCCCTTCGCGGCCCCGCGCAGGAAATCGGGCAGGCCGGCGAGGTCGGCCTCGGTGGTCAGCGGCAGTTGATAGGTCGCTTCATCGGCGAGCACGTTCTGCGCGAACTGCGTGTGCAGGTCCGCGAGACGTTCCGCGATCGCCGCAAAGCGCTCGCGCGCCGCACCCTTGAGCGTCGCGCCGGTGCGCACGAAATCGGTATGCAAACGCTGCAGCAGGCGCTGCTGCTCTTCGGTGAGCGGGAGCGTCGCGGCTTGCCGGTGCACCGCGTCGAGCCGCGCGAAGAAGCCTGCGTGCATCGATACCTTGCTCGCGTGCGCGGCCAGAAGCGGCGCCATCTCGCGCTCGACAGCCTGCAGCTCGGCCGGCGATTCGGACGAGCACAGGTTTTCGAACAGCAGGTGCACACGCTGCAGACGCGCGCCGGCGGCATCGAGCGCGGCAGCGGTGTTCTCGAACGTGGGCGCCGCGGGGTTCTCGGCGAGCGCATCGATTTGAGCGAGATGCTCGGCGAACAACGTCTTGAAGGCGGGGATGAAGTGCTCGGGCTTGATCTGCGCAAACGGCGGCAACTGGTATGGGGTGTGCCAGTCTTGCAGCAGCGGGTTGCTGGACTCGGTCATGTCGATTGGCCTGGATTTGCCTTGTAGGGCAGTCATGCTGAGGGAAACGGACATGATATGACACGGCGCATAGGGCCGCTCGCAGGCGCGCAACGATGTGCTATCGCAGTTCGATCTGCAGGAGAATGGACGACCCGGTTCAGGCACAGACCAGCCCGCAAACCGGCCGCGCCATCCACCGCCAGGCTTGCCAGCGGCAAAAACGCGACGACGACAAACGAGACAAGTGCGATGGAAGACTTGCTGATACAGCGCGCCACACGCAAACAGGCGGCGGTCGCCGGGGGCTTTGCGCTGCTTGTCCTGCTCTGCGCGCGCTTTGCCGCGACGCGTCAACTGATGCTCTGCGCGCTCGGCGGCGCCTACGCCTATACGGCGGCGGCCGTCGCCTTGCAGCTCCTGACGTATCCGGGCGTCATCACGCCCACCGGCCTGTTCGGCGCGGGACCGGCCAGCGCCGGCTGGATCTGGGTCTTCTGGCACGGCGGCTTTCCGCTGCTCGCGATGCTGGCCGCCTTGATCCGCGAGCGGTTCAAGCACCGCTCCGTCGATCCCGAGCACGTCGGCTCGTGGGCCTGGGCGCTGATCGGCGGCCCCGTCGCACTGGCCGTTGCGCTCGGCGCCTTCGCGATCCATATGCCCCTGCCGCAAGCGCTCGGTCCCGCAACCGATGCGGGCCATGGGGCGGCGCTCGTCATCCTGTTCATCAACGTGGCCGCTGTCGTCGTCGTGCTCTCGACCGGCCGCCTGCGCGCCGGACGCAACCGGGTGCAAATCGCCGGATCCGCGCCGCGTTAATACGCCGATTAACGGCGGCTACTATCGGCTGGGCATGGTCCGCATCGGCCGGGTTGAAAGAAAATAAGCGATCTTCAAAGCACGTCCTTCGAGGACCCTGGGTGTCAACGACTTCGCCTTACGGCCATTGGGGACCCGAAGTCGAGATCCCCGCGCTCCAGGTCCACATCCGCGGCGCTGCGGCGATCGAGGTTTTCCATGGGAATGGCGGCCGTTCCCATCGCGTCGCCGCCTTGCTCCAACCTGCTGATTGATGCCTGCAGATGTGTGCCGCCCGGATTTCGCCCGGGGCCAGCCTTATCGTAGTCGATTCGATTACGCATGGGCGGCTTGACGGAATACCCGACGGTCCGTGCCGCGGCGTTCGCGCTCGCGCGAACACCTTTCTCCCCGGCGTTGACGAGTGCATTCACTCCCGTGCTGACGCCTCGGCCAACCCCCTGGAACAGCCTTTCGAACGATGGCTCGTGGACGTCGATAATGTCGGCAATCGTCGTCTCTTTGCCTTCCAGCGCGTTGTTGAGCACCAGGCTCGTCATGTCGGCGCTCTTTTCGGACCGGCGTTTCGTGCCGAGGAAAGATGCGTATTCCGCCAGCAAGCCTCCGCCGATCATCGAGTGCGCTTCCATCGGGTTCAGCAACAACCGTTGTGTCACCGCAAGGGCTTCCCCTTGGCTGGATTTGCCCGACTGAACCAGCCATGTGGCCAATCCGCCCAAGAGAGTCCAAGCTCCGCCTTTTTGCATGATCTGGCCACTGGTGGAAATGCGTTCGGAAGCGTCAGCCAACCGGCCGATCTCGTCCTTGTGCATCGGGGTCATCAGGCCGTCGCCGATCAGTTCGACCGTCACGGCGCGGCTGAGATCGTTGCGCTTTTGGAGCGCCATCGGCAATGGCGCCGCAGAGCCGACAGCGGCGATGAGGTTCGCCGGCAGGCCCAAAGCCACCGTTGCCGCTTTGTGCAAGTTGGCATAGGTGAGCGCGCTCGACGGCAACGCGGTGATGGTCCCGAGGAGCCATGACTTGGCCATCTGCGGCAGATCCTCCCACTTGAATCCTATGCCTTCATGGTGCGCGAGATTGTCCATCCTATTGACGATGAGTCCATCGCCGACTTCCGAGTCGCCCGAGGTGGTGGCATCCGCGGCGGCCAGCACGAATTTGTCCCAGGCCGAGGAGGCCGCCTCGCCAGGTTTCAGGCCCAGGTTCTTGCGGACCGAAACTTCCTGCTTATCCGCAGCGGATCCCACTGCTCCCGCCAGACCCGTGCTGAACGCCCAGAGTGCATAGTCCTGCCACGAGCGCGAGACTTGCTGTTCCATGTCCATCAACGCAACGGCGCCAAGGTCCGCGCGCGCCTTCGGAGAACACTCCTGCAGCAGGTGGTGCAACGTTTCTGTCGCCATCTCGTTGTCCGGCGCAGACAATCGCGACAGCGTGCCGAGCAACTCGTAGGGATGGCGGCCGTCGACGCGAGCGTCTGGCGGAAACACGTTTCCTTCAGTGATCGCACGCAGCAAAACGTTCAATGTGCCGTTCGCCTCGGTTTCCGTTTCGCCGCCGTCCTTGAACGTCAGGTCCGTGCCTTGGCAAGCTGCCCGGAAATGCTTGTATTTCGTGTCGATGTCCTCGACGGGCGCAAGCTGCAACGCCGTACCAGGAGCAAGCAGCGCCAGGTCGACTGCCAGGCAGCGTTGTATCTGCGCGGCTCTTTCCACGCTCGGACCCCGGGCCTGCTCTTCCTTGAGGGCCGTCTGTTTGGCACTCACCAGCTTCCAGGCGGCTTCGACCTGCTTGTCGCTCCACGGCGCACCAGGCGCGGGACGGGTAGCCGCATAAGTTGGAGCCGGTTTCGCCTGCTCTGCCGCTTCCATTGACTTCAAATAGCGAGCTTCGGTTTTAGGGTCCTTGGGACGGACCTCGGCGTGCTCGGGCAACGCCGTCACGCCAGCCGAATTCGCAGCGCCCAGCATTGCCATTTGGATAGCCGAAGTTTCATCCGGCTTGCCGAACGCGATCGGGCTGAGAAGACGACGCCTGCTGCTCGGCGTCGAATCGCCCGCGAGTTGCCGGCGAGGCGCGCGCGGCAGTACTGGTTCGGGGGCAGGAGAAGGCGACCTGCGGCGCTCTTCCTGTATCGCCGGCTCGGACTGAGGTTCGACGGACAGGTTGGCGGGCGGGCTTGAATTCAGGGGAGAAGCTTGCACGATTCCGACTCCAGAAAGCCCAAGGAGAATCCACACGATTCGGTGGGGAATGCAACGTAGGCGTACTTCAATCAAGAAGATCCGGGTAGAACGATAGCGAATCAGGATTGTGCTTGAGCCACGGCACCCGAATTGCCGACCCGTTTGGCGAAGCACAAAGCGTATCGGCTGGGCATTGCCTGGCACGCGACATGCGTCAGCGCACATACGGCGTGTTCATATGAATACGACAATTGCCGTCACCAGCCATCGAGCGTTTCACCGCGCAGTCATGCACTGGCAAACATGTGATGAAGCGACTTGACAATGGCAGTAAAAATCTTGCTGTCCTGACGAATTGCCGGGTAAATAATGCATTCGATCATCAACCTCGTCGATACAGGGTTCATCGGGTTCATGAGCCAGGAAGCCATGCGCTCTCCGCGTTTCCTGCACGTCGTCGAAACCGTGGTGAACATGTACCTGTTCAAGGGCGTGGGCTTGATAGCGCTGCTATGGTGGATCTGGTTCAGGCGCGACAACGCCGAAGACCCCGAGGCAGAGGCCGTCCGGCGACGCCAGCGCGAAATTGTCGTGATCGCGATCGCGAGCGGGTTCCTCGCGCTGGCGGCCGGCCGTCTCGGTGCGCACTATCTGCCGTTTCGCCTGCGGCCCATGTATGAGCCTGCGCTGCGTGCGTTCTTTCCTCAGGCCATGGTCGAGGAGCCGGTGCTGCGAACGTGGAGCGCGTTTCCGAGCGATCACGTCATGCTCTGGTCCGCGGTTGCCACAGGCATTTTGCTTGCGTCGCGGCCCTGGGGCATTTACGCGCTATTCCACGCGATCGTGCTGATCGGCCTGCCACGCATCTGTCTCGGCTTGCACTACCCTACGGACGTGCTAGGCGGCGCTGCGCTCGGCGTCGGTATCACGTGCGCCATGAACGCGAGCGCGATACGCACGCACATCGCCGCGCCCATGCTTGCATTCGCGCTGCGCTATCCCGGCGTGTTTTATAGCGTGGCATTCCTGCTCAGCTTCGAATTGACGACTCAATTCGATGAGCTGCGCGTATTGGCGCACGGCTTGTTGCATTGATGTGAGTTCTCGACGAACGCACTGCACCGCATAAAGACAAAAAGCCGAACGCCGCGTCTCAAGACGCGGCGTTCGGCTCGTTCAACTCAAGGCTTGGCGGCTAACCTCCTAAGCCAATCAAGCCTCGACCGTACGCACTTCCCCAGCCGTTTCTTCAACCGCCGGCGTGCGGATCAGGTAGTCGAATGCGCTCAGCGCAGCCTTCGCGCCGTCACCCGCGGCGATCACGATCTGCTTGTACGGCACCGTCGTGCAGTCGCCCGCGGCAAACACGCCCGGCACGTTCGTGTGACCCTTCGCGTCGACGGCGATCTCGCCGAACCGGCTCAGCTCCAGCGTGCCCTTCAGCCACTCCGTGTTGGGCACGAGGCCGATCTGCACGAACACGCCTTCCAGTGCGACCGTGTGCTCGGCGCCGCTCGCGCGGTCCTTGAAGCGCAGGCCGTTGACCTTGTTGCCGTCGCCGGTGATCTCGGTCGTCTGCGCGTTCGTCTTGACCGTCACGTTCGGCAGGCTATGGAGCTTCGCCACCAGCACCGCATCGGCCTTGAGCTGGTCGTTGAACTCGATCAGCGTGACGTGCTCGACGACGCCCGCGAGGTCGATCGCCGCTTCCACGCCCGAGTTGCCGCCGCCGATCACCGACACGCGCTTGCCCTTGAACAGCGGGCCGTCGCAGTGCGGGCAGTAGGCCACGCCCTTGTTCTTGTACTCCTGCTCGCCCGGCACGTTGACGTTGCGCCAGCGCGCGCCGGTCGAAAGAATGACGCTGCGGCTCTTCAGCACGGCGCCGTTTTCCATGCGCACGCCAACCAGGCCGCCCGGCTGCGCGGCCGGAATCAGCTCGACGGCGCGCTGCTGCGACATGATGTCGACACCGTAGTGGCGCACTTGCGCTTCGAGCGCGGCGGAGAATTTCGGGCCGTCGGTCTCGAGCACCGAGATGTAGTTCTCGATCGACAGCGTGTCGTTGACCTGGCCGCCCATGCGTTCGACCGCGATGCCCGTGTCGATGCCCTTGCGCGCCGCATAGACCGCCGCCGCGGAACCGGCCGGGCCGCCGCCGACGATCAGCACGTCGAAGGCGTCCTTGGCGTTGAGCTTGGCCGCTTCGCGCTCGGCGGAATTAGTATCGAGCTTGGCGACGATTTCTTCGAGCGCCATGCGGCCCGCGCCGAACATTTCGCCGTTCAGGTAGACGCACGGCACCGCCATGATCTGGCGTGCATCGACTTCGTCCTGGAACAGCCCGCCGTCGATCACCACGGTCTGCACACGCGGATTGACCACCGACATCAGGCTCAGCGCCTGCACGACGTCCGGGCAGTTATGGCACGACAGCGACATGTAGACCTCGAAGCGATAGTCGCCGTCGAGCGCCAAGATCCGCTCGATGACTTCGGGCTCGACCTTGGGCGGATGGCCGCCGGTCCAGAGGAGCGCGAGCACGAGCGAGGTGAATTCATGGCCGAGCGGGATAGCCGCGAAACGCAGGCTTTGCTTGCCGCCCACCGGGTTCAGGCTGAACGACGGCTTGCGCTCGTCGTTGCCGTCGGTGCGCACGGTGATCTTGTCCGACAGCCCGGCGATGGTCTGCAGCAGCGCTTCGAGCTCGCGCGAGCTCGGCTGGTCGTCCAGCGACGCGACGATTTCGAGCGGCCGCGTGACGCGCTGCAGATAGGCTTCCAACTGGGCTTTGAGGCTGTCGTCCAACATAGTGATCCCCGATGCTTGAGAGGTTACAAACGTGCTGTTTCGATGCCGGCCGGGAGGCCCCCGGCCGGTTCGTCAAGTCAATGACGATGGATGCTGCTTAGATGCCGCTTAGATCTTGCCGACCAGTTCCAGCGACGGGGTCAGCGTCTTCGCGCCTTCCTTCCACTTGGCCGGGCAGACCTGGCCAGGGTTGTTGGCGACGAATTGCGCAGCCTTCAGCTTGCGCAGCGATTCCGACACGTCGCGAGCGATCGCGTTGTCATGCACTTCCGACGTCTTGATCGTGCCTTGCGGGTTGATGATGAAGGTGCCGCGCAGCGCCAGGCCTTCTTCCGGGATGTGCACGCCGAAGGCGTTGGTCAGCTGGTGCGTCGGGTCGCCGACCAGCGGGAATTTCGCCTTGCCCACTGCGTCCGACGTTTCGTGCCACACCTTGTGCGAGAAGTGCGTGTCGGTGGTGACGATGTAGACTTCCGCGCCGGCCTTCTGGAACTCGGCGTAGTTTTCTGCCGCGTCCTCGACTTCGGTCGGGCAGTTGAAGGTGAACGCAGCCGGCATGAAGATCACGACCGACCACTTGCCCAAGAGCGACTGCTCCGTAACTTCAACGAACTTGCCGTTGTGGAATGCTTGTGCTTTGAACGGTTGGACTTGGGTGTTGATGAGCGACATAAAGCTTCCTATAAGCGATGGGTGGGTTGTGAAAAGGTGCTGTCGTGTAAGCAGGTGCCAGTTTGCAAGAAAACTATCAGAACACCAATTTAATAGTTTCTATCTAGTCCATAGCCAAAATCTACTTGGCCCATAGTCCAGGTAAACACGACCCTTGCGGCGGCCTGCCCACAAGGCCTGCCGCCGCCGACAAACGACGCTCAGCCCTGCGCCAGCGCCGCGACCTGAGCGGCCGGCAAGGCGCCGCGATAGATGCGGAACTCGTCGATGGCTCCGTTGAAGTACGGGTCACCCGAGAACTGCGAGCGCCCTATCCAGTTCTGCGCGGTCGGACCGAGGCGCCACGGCGTGAACGCCGCGCCGGTCGTCTGACCGACTTGGCTGCCGTTGACGTAGAGCGTGAGCGTCGTCCCCGAGAGCGTAACGGCCACATGTGTCCATTGGCCGCTCGGCAGCGGCGCGGTGCCGTTGACCTGACGCTCGTTGTGGGAACCATTGAGCGTGATCGAGAAACGCACCGCACCCCCGTTGCTGTCGGGGGTAAGCATCATATAACGGCCGGTGCCCGAGCCGAAGTCGAACACCCGCTCCCACTGCTTCGTGCTCGCCGAATTCCGGAAGACCCAGGCCGCGATCGTGAAATCCGAGACGTCTTCGACGATGTCGTTGGGCAGGCTCACGTAGCCGCTCGATCCGTCCAGCAGCACCGCGTTGCCGGCCTTGCCCGCCGTGCGCGACGCGCCGCCGTTGAGCGTGCCCGTGTGGCCGTTGCCGGTCGCATCGGCGGCCGTCGTGCTGCTGGCTTCATCGAAGGTCAGGTACGTGTGCAGCTGAACGGCCGTCACCGCGGCGACCTCGCTCGAGTTCGCGCCCTCGCCCGACGCCGTCGTCGCGCTGACGACGTAGTACCAGGTGCCGGACGCCGGGCTGTCGGTATAGGTCAGCGGATCGGTGATGCCGCTCGCGATTGTCGTGTACGGGCCGCCCGACGTCGCCGAGCGCTTGACGTTGTAGCTCGTGCCGTTCGCCACGCCCCACCACGACAGCACCACCTGCCCCGCGGCCGGCCAGGCCGTCACGCCGCTCGGCGCGGCGGCAGGCGTCACCGGGTCGCGCGTGAACGTGAGCGTGCCGTAGCCGAACTGATCGTAGCCGCCGCTGCTGTTGTCGTAAGTCCCGCTGCCGCCCTCGGGCTGCATCGAAAGCGCGAACGCCTCCGACCAAGGTGCCGCCAGCCCCTTGCGATTGACGTAGTGGTTGTAGACGAGCGCCCAGATCGGACGAAGCGTGCCTTGCGAGGCCGTCGAAAAGCCCGGCTGCGTCACGTCGACATTCGCGTAGCTCTCGTACGGCACCGTGAGGAACGTGCCGTCGGACTGCTTGAGGTTCGCCTTCGCGACATACTCCGCGCCGGCGAGGAAGCGGTTGTTGTCGTAGCCGTAGAGATCGACGCCCTGGTTCCAGGCCATTTCGCAGATCGCGCCGCCGAGCGCGATGCCGAGCGTGTTGTGCCCCTGGTCGCGCCCGCTCTCCTGCCACTGGCCGAGATAGCCGGGGTGCAGGTAGTAGACCGCCTGCGCGATCGCGCCGTTGCCGAGGCCGCTCACGAAATAGTCGACCGCTTCGTTGAACATCGCGCGATCGTCGGTCAGCACGCCGATCGCCATGATCGACGCCGTGTTGCAGAGGTCCCAGTTGGCCCAGTAGTGGGTGATGTCGGTGTTGTTGTGGCGGTTCAGGAAGTCGATGTTGATCGGATAGAAGATGTTGGCCATCATCGACTGGAACGCCGAGAGATTGGCCGCAGTCAGGCCCGAGTAGCTGCGCATGATCTCGCCGACGATCGCGAACTCGTAGCCGTAGATGCCGGCGGCCAGATCGGCGTTGGTGTCGCCGCTGATGCTCTGCAGCGTCGAGGACCAGGCGTTCATGATCTGCACCGCCTTGTCGGCGTATGCCGTGTTGCCGGTGACCTTCCAGTACAGCGCGCACGCGTAGGCGGCGGCGATGTCACCGTACAGCTGCGGATAGTTCTGCGGATACGAGCCGCCCCGATAGACCACGGTGACCGGCCGCGGCGACCAGGAAAGGCGCGTGTGGCTGTTGCCGGCCATCGCCTGGAAGCCCTCGTACCAGGGTTGCGTCTGCGCGGCGACCTTCTGCGCCATGCGGTCGAAGTCGGCCTGCGTGTGCAGGAGGCCCGGGTGAACGAACGCGCCGCTCGTGGTCACGCTGGCCTCGCCGGTTGCCGCGCTAGGGAGTACGAGGCTTGCGGCATTCACCGTCGCCTTGGCCGAGACTGCCGAGCGGCTCACCGCCGCTTCGCCGGCGCTGCCGCCACCCCCGCCGCATGCGGTCAACACGAGTGCGCCGAGGCTGTGCAGGAAGGTGCGGCGTGAAAGACCTGGGGTGATGGGGACGAGCGTTTTCGTTTTGTTCATGTCGTGGTTCCGTTGGTGAGGCCGTGGGGGGAAAAACGGGTGCTGACGGATGAATGCGCCGGGTACGGCCGGCTGCAAGCGCAAACGTTTGCGCAAGCGCGCAACGTCCTCTCCGTAGTTGGCACATTCCGTTTTGTTAACGGAGAAGATTACGATTTGTTTCAGCGCGAATTGCGTAGGGATTCGCTGAAAATCCGGCAGGGAAAGTCCGATGCGGTGGGCGCCGGGAAATGGCGCGCCGACTCAAGAAAGCGATCGCGGGACGATTAGAAGACTCTCAAAGCAAAGGGACGCATGGCCCAAAGAATAACGCGCTGCGCTCACTCCCTCTCCTGCACCGCCTTGACGAGATTGTCGCGCAACGTCACGACCGCCTTCTGCAGTTTCGCGAACTCGTCCGGCGCCAGCGCGGTCTCCTCGGTGAGATCCATCTTCAGGCTTTTTTCGCGCAGCCGCCGGCCACTCTTCGTGAGGCTGATCAGCACCTGACGCTCGTCTTCGGGATCGCGCCGCCGTTCGAGATACCCCATCGCCTCGAGCTTCTTCAGCATCGGCGTGAGCGTGTTGGACTCGAGAAACAGCTTCTCGCCCAAGCCGCTGACGGTCTGGTTGTCTTCCTCCCACAGCGCCACGATCGTGATGTACTGCGGATAGGTGAGCCCGAGTTCGTCGAGAATCGGCTTGTAGGCCTTGCCGAACGCCAGGTTCGCGGAATAGATGGCAAAGCACAGGAAGTCGGAGAGCGGCAGCGGTGCGGGCTGATCGATAGATTTCATTTGCGTCCTCGTTGGCTCGTACGGAGAGACATATATCGCACGCGATTATATCGCGATGGATTGAATTCGAGGCGCCTCCGTTTTCAACGGTATCGATGACCTCGCGACGCCAGGCCCGTTGCGCATCGCAAACAAAACAATGCACGGTGGCCCAGCGACGACGAGGTGCACGATCTAGCGGTGCGCGTAGAGGTTGCCGGCTTCTGTCACAGCAGCACGGCTTCCCGACTCGGAGCGGCCCTCGGCTACACCGCCATATGCCGCTTGCGAGCCGCCGGCGGCGTCACGCTCGGCGGCCAGAGTTTGCGCACTCTGACCGCGTTGCGACGCCGGAGCGCCAATCGAGCCCCGGTAGGCAGGAGCAGGACCATAGCCGCTGGCGAACGCGGGAGCGGAAGCGGCGACGAGCAGTGCAACGATGAGTCTGGTCTTCATGATCGAATCTCGCTAAATGACGTTGAGTAAAAGGTGCGTGCGCCGCTGGCTCACGCCGTGACGACGTTCACGGCGACGTCGATATTTCCGTGCACGGCCTTGGAGTACGGACAGATTTGATGAGCCGAGTGCGCGATCGCCTCGGCGACGTCCTGCGCGAGCCCCGGAATCCGGACGGTAAATTGGGCGCCGAGGAACCACGCGGGGCCGGTCTGGCCGATGTCGACCTGGATATCCACCGAATGGTCCGGCGGCAGTGCCACCTTCTTCAGCGAGGCAGCGATCCCGAGCGCACTGATGTAGCAAGCCGACCACGCGCCGGCGAACAGTTGCTCGGCGGTCGGATGCGGCTCAACGGCGATGAAGTCGTGGTTTTCGCCGCCACGCGCCGACAGCTTGAGGTCGACGACGCCAAAGTCGCCGCGCCGGACGCTGGGGTCGCGGTTGACCGTCGTGTGGGTCTTACCCGAGAAAAGGACGTTTTCGATCTTGGCCATGATGGGTTCCTTGATGGATAGAGGCTTCATGATTTACATCGTATGCGACTTAATCGCATGCGTCGCATGATGCAGAGAGCGGAAGCCGATGTCAATCGCACAAGATTTAATCGCACACGATGTTTCGATAGCGCGAGGGCAGCGGCCAGCCTTCTATTTCCATCGGATGAATGACGTCTCCCCCAACGCGCGGAAACCGGGGCGGCTGCGAATCGCAATGCCCAACTCGGTGCCTGCGCCGAACGGTGCCGATGCGCGCCGTTCGAACCAATCTGCGAACGCTTCCGACGCGCCGCTATAATCGCGCTCGAACGTGGCCAGGGAGTTTTACCCATGAAAAAGATCACTGCCTTTGCGCTTGTGGCGCTTGCGCTTACAGGCTGCTCGTCCGCCGAAAAGGAGGAGCAGCAGGCCCAGGCATACCTCCACAACGAATCCAGTCTTGCCGCCGCCCAGCGCAATGCGGCGGTCGATTGCGACGGACCCGCGACGTGCGATGCCGCTTGGACGCTCACGAAGCGCTATGTCGAGAAGCATTCCGACACACCCGTGACGCGCGCGGACGCGGTCGCAATCGAGACCGACGTGCCCTCCGGTTCGGGCAAAGCCGCCTTTTCGGCGACGCGTGTTGCGAGAGGTACCGGTGCGAGGCTGACGCTCTTCGCGCAGTGCCGCGGCATGTATGGGCCGGACAATGCGAAGGGCCCGGACTATGACGAGTGCGCCACGAAGATCATCAAGACCCAGAATGGCTATGTGGCGTTTCTCAAGGGGCCTGCGCCGAGGCAGTGAGCGCCTTGAGCGACGCCCGCTGCGACCACCTGCCGGGCTCTCTACCTTTCTGCGAGCAACGCAATGAAAGTCACGATCGCGTATATCGAAGAACCCCCGTTCGGCTGGACAGAATCGGGGCAGGCAGCGACGGGGCAGACATCGAGTTGGCGGAGCGAGTTCTCACGGCGATCGGTGTCACGCGCGTCGAGCATCACCTGACGACATTCAGTGAACTGTTACCCGGTGTCGCGGCGGGTCGGTGGAATATGAATGTTCCGCTCTTCGCTACGCCTGAACGCGCCGCGCGGGTCGCATTCAGTCTGCCAGTCTGGTCCATCGGCGACGCGTTTCTGGTACGAGCAGGGAATCCGAAATCGCTCGATAGCTGTAGTGACCTGCAATCCAAGCCGGGCAAACCTGCAATCGACGCGCTTTCCTGCCAGGATTAACTGCAACTGACGGGACGCGCAAACCGGGATTATCTGCAACCGGACCTGCATTCGACGGCGCCGGCTGGTTTCTTCTATTGGCCTGCGCGATCAACTGGATTCAACCACGCCAGCCCACAGCGAGCGAATCGCCGCGATGCCATGCGCGCCGGCTTCGCGGGCCTCGGCCAAGCGATCAGTTGTCATGCCGCCCAAGGCATAGACCGGGATCGTGGTCAGCGCCACGAGTTCGCGAAAACGCGGCCAGCCCAGGGGCTCAGCCGTGGTGTGCGTCGCCGTCGGCAACACCGGCGAGACGGTCAACAGATCGGCGCCGATCCGGTTCGCGTGCAGCACTTGGTGCGTGTCGTGGCATGCGGCCGACACCAGCAGCCCGGGCGGCAGCGGTCGACTGGCGCACGCCATCAGGCGCGTGCTGGTGAGGTGCACGCCGTCGGCTTGCACGGCCTGCACCACCTCAATGGGCGCGTTCAGCAGCAACCTCGCGTGATGACGACGGCAACACGCGAGGGCCTGTTCGGCGAGGCTGACATACTCCGTCGCGCTCAGCGTCTTCGCTCGCAGCTGTACCAGGCGCACGCCCGCTTCCAGGGTCCTCTCGAGGTCCGCGACAAAATCGGCAAGCGGCTTGCCGGCCGGCGGCTCCGGCGTCACGAGACAGGTCGGCGGCAGGTGGGTCAAATCGGTCATTGAGGCTCAGCGGTAAGCGTTAGAGAGTCGAGGACGGTTCCCGTTGTTGCTCGAGCGCGATCGCGTCAAGAGAAAAACGACGTTGTCTCCGCCGTTGCTGGCAGATGCGGTACGCAACTGGCGCGGCCGGCACACCCATCGCCATGATGTAGAGCGCTGGCGCCGTCAGCAGATGCGTGACCTTGATCAAATAGGCGCACACGACCGGCGCGGTTCCACCGAAAAGCGCGGTGGCGAAGGAGTAGGTGCTCGCCATGCCGAAACTGCGCCAGTTGTTTCGAAACAGGTCGGGCAGCACGACGAAAATCACGCCGACCACGCATCCACCCATCACGGCGAGCGCCGCCTGCGCCAGCAAGAGCGTCGAAAAATCGCCGTGTTGCAACAGCGCGAACAGCCCGTAACTGCTGCAGACCAGCAATCCGATCCCGAGCAGCACGATATTCGACGCATCGATCCAACGCGTGGCGTAGCCCGCGAGCACCATCGAGATCGAAAACATTACCAGCGTGAGCACGTTCGTCAGGCGGGCGTCGAAAGCGGACACGCCGA
Source organism: Trinickia terrae (assembly GCF_005144415.1). Classification (GTDB taxonomy): domain Bacteria; phylum Pseudomonadota; class Gammaproteobacteria; order Burkholderiales; family Burkholderiaceae; genus Trinickia_A; species Trinickia_A terrae. The sequence continues at coordinate 181,404 of NZ_SWJE01000012.1, forward strand.
GGTAGCTGTGCAAGTAGTTTGGCAACCAGACAAACGCGGTGTAGATCAGCACTTCCATAAAGGCAACCAGGATCATGGCCTGGATCAGCGGCAGTATCGGCCTTGCCTGGGTCACGCGATGCGCCTGACGGTCCGTCTCGCCGGCGATCGAGGACCGGAGCGAGTAGATCCAGAGCGACATGGGGATGCAGAGCACAAAGGGCCAGCGCCATGACTCAGCCCAATGCCCGGCGGTTGCCGTACCCGGCAGCCGCGACAGCAGCGCCGCGCCGTACGGCAATGCGAAAACGATGCCCGATGCCAACAACATGCCCAGGAAGCCGCTGACGACCACCCAGGCGCAGTAAAGGCCGCGATCCTTGTCTGCGGCGTTGAGCGACACGAAATAGCCGCTCAGCGGCATTTCCCCGCCCGCGGCGAAGCCCTGCAGCAGCTTGAGGCCAATCAGCAGACCCGTCGCGAGATAGCCGGCCGCTTGATAGGTAGGCAAAAACGCGATCAACGACGCCGGCACTGCCATGCCGATCATGCTGAGCTTCAATGCCGTACCCGGGCCGCGCCGATTGCCGACGATGCCGAAGACGACGCTGCCCAGCGGCCGCACGAGATAGCTGCTCGCGAACACCGAGAAACTCAGCGCCAGCGCGGTCTTGTCGGTGGTGGCGGGAAAGAACAGCCGACCGATCTCCAAGGCCATGAAGGCGGTGAGCGAGAACTCGTACCACTCGAACAGATTCGCCGTGAGCGCGATTTTCAGCAGGGGGTTGAATCGCTGGCGCATACGGTGTTCCATTTCACGAGAGAGAGCACGCGGGGCAAATTGCCGTCGATGACCTTGTGGCGCAGCGCGTCCAAATGGCATTCCACCGTTCGGTCGGAGATGCCGATGAACTTGGCGATTTCCTTGTTCGTGAAGCGCTCGATTTTCAACAAGAGCACCCGGAATTGGGCATCGGTCGGCGCCGCGGCGAAGCACCGATCGATCTCGAGGCAGATCAACACTCGCTTGATTGCGTTCGTCGCGCCATAAAACTTCCGGTGGAGCTTATAGAGATTGCTCGGAGGCAGTGTCGGGGTCAGGTCATGCCGATAGGTCACGATACCCAGGATGTTGCGTCGCGAACCCAGCACGGGAAACTTCACCATCTCTTCCAGCTGCGCCGCGCCGTTGTCATCAAGGAATTGATGCCTGCCGAGCACGTGAGATTTCATTTCCCGCGCGCGGAAATCAAGCTTCTCTATCATGGTTGCATACTGCGCCCCCCACTCCGGCTGACGAAATTTCAGGTCTTTTATCGTCAGGCCGGCGAGATCTTTGGGATTCTGCACACCGAATTGCATCGAGTTATAGGGATTGTTCACGATGTATTTACCGGTATCGGCCTCCTTGAGACTGGCGGAAACCGGGAAATTTTCGATAAAGCTAATAATTGCACTATCCGACATCATGATAAGGATTTCCTTGCAAAGCAAGCCTAAACGCGGGAGGACGTGCTGTCGCCGTTGGACTGCGGTGACAAAGAGCGGAACTAAGCGCCTCCGACGGGGCCGCGTCAGCACTACCGTTACCCATGGCAAATCACGAATTTTTGAGGCTAATTCGCGCATTCTGTAAAGCATTTGCTTAAATTCATATCACCCAAAATGCGTAAAAGTCAGGCGGTAAGTCTGCGCAATAATTCTCGAAAGGCATCGCCGAGAAGGTTACACCGCACGGGGCGAGTTGATCAATCAGCGATGCATTATCGGCGCCGACAGGGATGAGGGTATGAGTCTGATATCCGTCCGGAATCCGTAGTCTTTACGGATGTCGAGCTTCTATGCAACGGGGAAAATGGCTTCGGAAGTATCGCGCACTTATGCGATTTTCTCGCAATGAATTTCGGCACACGAATAATTATCCAATTCGCATATATGTGTTTGGCAACGAGGTAGACCATCAACGATAGGCCGGGAATGACGAAACGCAGCAACGACAACGAATGTAGTCATGACTGCGAGTTAGAAAGCGTGATGTATGGGGTGGGATTGATTTGAAAGCATGCACATTGTTTCGGCGCTTTGTCAGCCGGATACCCCGGCGCGGAAGGTCCGCGCCGACGCCAGCGCTGGCGCAAACGCATGCTGCGGGCGACGGCGCGATCGCGGAGGAGATGTCGCGCGCGGAACTCATCGAGTATGCGCGTGGGCTGGACGTCGCGCTGGCTCGCCTAAGCGCGCAGCATGCCAATCCGCTCGGCCGGGCGGTCAGGCTGGCGCGTGCGAGCGCCCACCACCGCGAGCTCGGCGTGACGACTATGTTCGACGCGTACGGGCTGCAGGCCGGCGGCTACGACAGCGCGTTTCACGTCGTTTTCGAGATGGCGGAGCAGGCCATGCGGCGTGCGGAAGCGGATCGCCAGGTCGAGCGGCAGCTCGCGCGCCTGCATCCGAAGGCGGCTGCGGCGCTCATCGCCCTGCGTCGGCATGCGCTGCGCGACACGCTGGATTGGCCCCTTGCGGCGCGCCTCGATTATGAGCGCAACCTCGTGGCCGAAGCGCTGGTACTGGTGCCGAGTCACGTTGCCCGTGAACGCATGGACTATTGGGCGTCGCTGCTCGACATGTTTCCGCGCCATGAGTTCGACGTGGTTGCGAAGGCGCCGGAATACACCGTAGACGATGGCGCGACGGCGCTCGAGGAGGGCGTGAAGGCCGGCCTGGGGGACGATTTGAGCGCCCATCAGGACAACCGCTATGCCCCGGGCACGTTCCGTTACGCCAAGTGGATTCAGGGATATCGACGCGGCCGGCGCAAAGCGACCACCGCGCGCCGTGGTCCGCGTGCGCGTCCCGACGGCGCCGGCGATGTCGGATCCTGATCCTGATGACCCAGCGAATGCCTGACTGTCGCGGGTCCGGCCATGTGTTGCGCGGCCGGACATCCTCAATCCGCCGCGACGAGCGCCGACGCTGGAAGCGGCGCTGCTGCGAACTTCGCGCTCCGCCTGGCGCGGGGCGATATCCCGTGAATCGCCAAGGACGTTACCCATGACGCAAACCGATCGCGTTACCCCCATCCCCGATGCCTGGGGTTTTGCCAAAGCGCTCGCGCAGGCGTGGAAAGTAAAACTCTGCCCGCTGCCGCGCTGGTGCAATCCAGCGCTCACACGCTACGACGCGCGATTTCGCGAAATGCCGACCGTGGACAGCACGAGTCTTGCACTGCGAAGTGCGGAAACGCTGTGCCTGCATTTCGCGAAATCGATCCTGCCCGTCGACGTGCTGCGCGCGTTCAGTGGCCTCGATGGGCGCTACGCATTGGCGCTGATCGCGTGCGGCGGCTCGCTTGCACCGTATCCCGATTTGCAACGAACAATCGGCATCGCCGAGTGGCAAGCGCTGCGCTGGCTGCATGCGCAACCCGCGTTCGCCTCGCTGGTCGAGCGTTACGAAAATGCGTTCTTCGACTGGTGCGCGGCCCAGGAAGCCGCCGAGGCGGAAGAGGCTGAGTCGGCCACTACCCGCCGATCGCCCGACGCCGGCGGCGACGCGTATCAGCCAAATGCGCGCGGATATTGGCATCGCTGCGTGCGGCGCATGTGCGGCACCTGGCGCACATGCGAGCCCATGCCAGGCCGGCCGGATGCATTCGCCGGCGTGCCGTGCGACGCCGATCCGCTTCCCATGAGCGGCGCGTAAAACCTTTCCTGATTCCCATTACGGCAATCGATACGACAACCGATCTTCCGGCCCGGGGCTTTCTTGAGGGCACCCCTAGCCGAATCCCGGCCAGACCTCTTGTTGCGTTCATCCTCGAACGCATCTTCCATGTGACGCCCTGCGAAGAAGGCTGTTGCATGTGCTGATCGATCTTCGCTGCCAGTCGGCGAAATTCATTCATGCTCATGCTTTGCCTACTCGAAAATTCTTCGACCATCATTGGACGGTGGTTTCGACCGCCAGTGAATCAAACTCAATGAACAATTCAGCGCCAAGTGTTGCTGTGATTGCCGCGATGTTCTTTCTAGGCTTGTTTCGCCCCCAGGAATACGAACTATCCAGTGCATCGAGCGCTCGCTTATATTCGTTCGCTTCAAAATCTGTCAGCACTTCCATCGAGGAAATGATGTTCTGTATCAGAAAATCGTTCACTAGACACCGCGACGCTCCCTTGAAAACTAGGCGTGCATGATCCTTTTTGTTGTCGAACAGCAGACGTAGCTCTACCTCGCCTACGTCCAGATCGGCGGCGACCCCCATCAGGTACCAGTCGTGGAACGACTCATACTTTTTGATTATTTCCATTGCATAGATCCTTTAAGGACTCCAAGGGCTGAACGGCACTACGTTGTCGCCGCCGTCTCTTGCACTGCCATTCCAGTTGTGGGCATGAGGTTGTAGGCCATTGTGAAATCTGACGCCGGTCAGTTGCAGATAATCCTAGCCCGCGGCGGTGAAATGCAGGCCGGCGCCGTCGAATGCAGGTCACTACAGATAGCTATGTGTCAGCGGCCGTACGTCGCGATGCCCGCCTTGGCATTATTGCCGGGCAGGTGCAGCATGAGTCGGCGAGAGCATCTGGCGTGCGCGAGGCACGGGAACACCGAATCCAACTGAATGGGTGATGCGCAATGCAGACCCAGCCAGTCGGCTATTAGCGGTCGGTCGAGAGGGAGCGGCGACGAAAGTTCAAAACCAAATTCCGCACCCGTCACAGCCAATGTCGAAGCTTTGAAACCGGCTATTGCCGGACGCTCAGCACCGCCATAAAAAGCGGGCACCGACACGACCGGCATAGCCAACTCAATCAATACATCTGGCCCTCAACCACCCGCTTAACAACCTGCAACGCCTCACGCAGCCTATCGAGCCCGACCGATCCAAGAGCCAAACGAACAGCATGCGGCACTTGCTTCGATGTCGCGAACGGCTCTGCCGTCGACACCGAAATCCCTTCCTCCAGCAGCGCCGCGGCCACACGATCGGCCCGAACCTCCAGCGGCAACGAGAGCCAGGTGAAGTACGACGCCGGATGCCCGGCTAGCATCAGCCCAGCCAACACTTTCCTCGCAATAACCTGCCGCGCGGCCGCATCGCGCCGCTTCTCGGCTTCGAGACGATCCACCGTGCCGTCGTCGAGCCAAGCGCAGGCAAGCGCCGTCACGAGTCCCGGCGTGTTCCATGTCGTGGCGCGGATGGCCCGCTCGAGCTTCGGCACCCAGGCGGCCGGAGCGGCGATAAAGCCGAACCGCAGGCCGGTCGCCACGCTCTTCGACAGACCCGAGACATAGATCGTCGCCTCCTGCGCAAGCGAGGCCAGCGGTGCAGGCGGATCTTTCTCCAGAAACGCATAGGCAGCGTCCTCGATAGCAATCAACCCGTGCCGCCGCACGATAGCCGCAAGCCGGCGCCGCCAGCTTATGCCGCTCACCCAGCCAAGCGGATTGTGAAGCGTCGGCATGACGTAGACCGCACGCACACGGCGGCGCGAGCACAGCCGCTCCAGCGCGTCCAGGTCGAAGCCCTGCCCCGCCGCCGGAATCGACGTCAATTCCAGGCGCAGCATCTCGGCAAGCACCTTGAATCCCGGATAAGTCAGTGAGTCGACCGCGACCACGTCGCCCGGCCCGAGCAGCGCCATCGCCGTCACCGCCAGGCCATGCTGCGCGCCGTCGACAACGAGCACGCTCGACGACTCGACAGCCAGCCCCCGGGACGCAAGGTGCCGCGCGACGCAAGCGCGCTCATGAAGCCGGCCGCCGTGCGGGCCATAGCGCAGCAAGGCTTCGAGATTGCCGCCCGCCGCGATCTCCCGCAATGCGCTGCTCAGCAGCTTGGCTTGCCCGGGCAGCGACGGGTAGTTGAAGTTCAGATCCACGACACCGTCGGCCACGGCATGCTGGTCAATGCCCAGGCTGCGCGGCAGCACGGTCTCGCGCACGAACGTGCCGCGGCCTACCTCGCCGCTGACCAAGCCCATCGATTCGAGCTCGGCATATACGCGTGTGGCCGTGACCAGCGCGATGCCGTGGCGCTCCGCGAGACGGCGGTGAGTGGGCAGGCGGGTGCCTGGCGGCAAATCGCCGGCGCGGATCTGCGCCGCCAGTTCGTCGACGAGCGGCTGATATCGGGCTTGGGTCATGGCGCGATGTACTAAGGACAATTTTTTGATTGTATTGGCCTTTGCCCCTAGCATGGCTCGCATCCCCACTCGGCCGGGCGGCTCGCCCGGAAACGCCATGCACATCGCCATCCTCACCTTCGACGGTTTCAACGAGCTCGACTCGCTCATCGCCCACGGCATCCTCAATCGCATCAAGAAACCCGGCTGGCGCGTGACGTTGTGCTGCCCGCAACAAGCGGTCACCTCGCTGAACGGCGTGACCGTTCAAGCCCAGTCGATGCTGGAGGATGCGCACACGGCTGATGCCGTGATCGTCGGCAGCGGGAGCCGCACGCGCGAGGTCGTCGCTCACGCGGAACTGATGGGCCGCCTGGCGCTCGATCCATCGCGCCAGCTGATCGCGGCGCAGTGCTCCGGCACGCTGGTCCTCGCCAAGCTGGGACTGCTCGGCAGCGTCCCGGCATGCACCGACCTGACGACGAAGCCCTGGGTCCAGGAGGCGGGTGTCGAGGTTCTGAACCAGCCGTTCTACGCACAAGGCAATGTCGCGACCGCGGGAGGTTGTCTGGCTTCGCCTTATATCGCGGGTTGGGTCATCGCTCGTACGGAAGGCATCGAGGCCGCGGCGTCGGCGCTGCATTACGTTGCGCCTGTCGGGGAGAAAGAGGCGTATGTGGAAAACGCCTTGAAGAATATTTCGCCGTACTTGCCGGGATGAAATGGTTAAACGGACGAAAGGTCACTGCACGGAAAGCGTAAGCATCGTCATGTGACACGCGAGAAACCGACTTTTTAGCGCCTCCTCTTCGTCATCCAGACGGTCTAGGGTTTCTGGGTTGTAACGCGCGGTAATGATTGTAGGGATTTTGTTCTGCTCGGCAATCAAGCAAGGAAGCCCGACCCGTCAATGGAGACATCCATGAGCCATGCATCAAGATCACGCATCCAACTGCATCCCGTTCAGACCCTATGTGCCGCGGTCGCCCTAGCGGCCGGCACGACCTTCTACTGTGCTGCCGCAGACAGCCAGTCTCAGCCTGCAAGCGATAACTCTTTGGCGACAACGACGCCGATCAAGCACGTCATCATCATCGTGGGCGAGAACCGCACATTCGATCATGTGTTCGGCGCTTATCAACCGCGAAGAGGCGAGAGCGTATCGAACCTGCTCTCGAAGGGCATCATTACCGCGGATGGCGCCCCTGGCCCCAACTTCTGGCTCGCAGCGCAATACACGGCCAAAGCAAGCAATCCGTCACGGTTTGAATTGAGTCCGGAATCGAAACATCCCTATCCGACGTTGCCGGCGCCGAACACGGGCTCGGCTCCGTCCGCTGCGAGCGATGCCAACCCGCCGCCATTTGCCACGCTCACGGCCGCACAAGCGGCCGAAGGCTATGCCCTCGACCCTAAAGACGTTGTTCATTTGACCACCGGTGCAACGGGGCTTCCGAATGACGTGCCCGATACACGCTTCGGATCGAACCTGTACAACTTGCCGAATGGACCTTTTCAAATTTCCCGCGTCGGGCCGAACTACGACCAGTACATGAATAGCCCGGTGCATCGCTTCTACCAGAACTGGCAGCAAGCCGACTGCAACGCGAATCGCGCAACGTTCGATAACCCGAGCGGCTGCAAGATGGATTTGTTCGCATGGGTCGAGACCACCGTAGGCGCCGGATCGAACGGCAAGCCGCAGCCGGCCAACTTCAACGATGAGTCCACCCACGAAGGCGCGACGGCCCTCGGGTTCTATAACGTGAACAGCGGCGACATGCCTTATTTCACGGAACTCGCGCGTCAATTCACGATCAGCGACAACTATCACCAGCCGGTGATGGGCGGCACAGGCGCGAACAGCATCATGATCGGTACGGCCGATGCCCTCTATTACACGGACAGCAACGGCAACGCAGCGACGCCACCTCAAAACGAGATCGAAAACCCGCGGCCGCAGAAAGGCACCAACAACTGGTATGCGCAGGACGGCTATTCGGGCGGCACGTATAGCAATTGCTCGGATCCCCAGCAGCCCGGCGTAGGCGCACTTCGTCACTACCTCGACTCCCTGCCGTCTCACCCCAATCCCAATTGCGCGCCCAACACGTACTATCTCCTCAACAACTACAACCCGGGCTACAACGGCGACGGCTCCGTCAATACGAGCGCATTCACCATTCCGCCTTCGCCGGTGAAAACGATCGCCGACACTCTGCTCAAAAGCAGCATTTCGTGGAAATACTACGGCGAGGGGTGGACCACATTCGTGGCCAATTCTCCAACGAGTGTCTACTGCAATATCTGCAACCCGTTTCTGTATGAAACGGCGATCATGGCCAATTCAAACCTGGTGGCCGCGCATCTTCAGGATACGACGAACTTGTATTCCGATATCGCGAACGGCACGTTGCCCGCAGTCTCCTTTGTGAAGCCCGGCGGGCTGCTCGATGGACACCCGTCGTCCTCGAAGTTCGGCCTCTACGAGGGTTTCGTGCACAAGATCGTCGATTCCATTCAGGCGAACCCCGCGCTATGGGCATCGACCGCAATCTTCATCACCACGGATGAAGGAGGCGGCTACTACGACTCCGGCTATATTCAACCGGTGGATTTCTTCGGCGACGGCCCACGCATTCCGTTGATCGTCGTTTCTGCGTATTCACGCGGCGGCCGGGTGTCGCATGATTATTCAGATCACGCGTCGCTGGTCAAATTCATCGAACGCAACTGGTCACTGGGTCCGATTACGTCGCGTAGCCGCGACAATCTTCCCGACCCCGTGCAACTGCCCTCCAACCCGTATGTGCCCGTGAATTCACCGGCGCTCAGCGATCTGTTCGGCGCGTTCCGGTTCTAATCCTTCACGCGCTCCGAAGGTGCTTGCTGTGGTTGCCCCGCTCGCATGAACGCGAGCGGCGCAGCCCGCCAGAAACGCGAGGGCAGCTACCACACCAATGGTCGAGAGTCTCGACATAAAGCGCGTTAGTCACTCCATCTGATATAAGAGTCATTTACCGGCTATTCGGCGGGATCGCGCTTTATATCGGAGTGCCGGAGAAAAACTCGAATTCGCGTGAATACGCTCCAAAGGAACCGCATGAGTTTCATCTCGGCTCAAGACATCTGGATCGACACGGCGGAAGGCAGGCTGTTCGCGAAGCGCTGGAACCCGGCACCCGAGCATTCCCACGGCGACGCACCCATCATGCTATTTCACGATTCGTTGGGCTGCGTCGAGTTGTGGCGTGACTTTCCCGAGCAACTTGCCCTTTCCACCGGCCGCAGCGTGATCGCCTACGACCGGCTCGGCTTCGGCCAGTCTGATCCGCACCGCGGCAAGCTGGAGTTCGACTTTGTCCGCAACGAAGCGCGCTCCGGCTTTCGCGCTTTGCTCGACGCGCTGCGGCTCGAAAGCTTCGTGGCGTTCGGCCATAGCGTCGGTGGCGGCATGGCCGTATGCTGCGCGGCCGCCCACGCGGCGCATTGCAACGCATTGGTCACCGAAGCCGCCCAGGCCTTCGTCGAAGATCGCACCATCGCGGGCATTCTCGACGCGAAGCAGGCGTTCCAGCAGCCGGGCCATCTCGACCGCCTGACGAAATATCACGGCGACAAGGCCGCTTGGGTGCTGAGCGCCTGGATCGATACGTGGCTGGCTCCGGAGTTCGCCGGCTGGAACCTGGACGACGATCTGCGCCACGTGCAGTGCCCCGTGCTCGCCATCCACGGCGATCAGGACGAGTACGGCTCCACGCGCCACCCCGAGCGCATTGCCGGCATGACCGCCGGGCATTCGGCCATCGAGATCCTCCCGAACTGCGGTCACGTCCCGCATCGCGAGGAGAGCGATGCCGTGATTCAGTCGGTGAAACGTTGGCTCGACGGTCTCGCGATCGATTGACAAGGCCCATGTTGTATTACAACATGGGCACAACTCCGCGCAAGACCGCCCGCCGCTGCATCAGCCGGGCGCCGCTTCGACGATTACGACCCAGGCTTTGACGATGACCGCATCCCCCGCAACCCCACCCACGCCGCTCGTCGACACGCCCCAAACGCAAGTCCGCCTTCTGGAAACGCACGACGCCCGCCGCTGCTCAGTCGGCGAAAGCCCGGTCTGGCGACCGTCGCAGGACGCGCTCTACTGGGTGGACATTCCGGCGCAAACCCTCGTCCGCTATGAACTCTCCCACGCGCGCCGCACCGAATGGCGGCTGCCGGAGCGCGTGGGCTGCATCGCGTTCGACCACCACGGCACCGTGCTGGCCGCGCTGGAAAGCGGACTCTTCGCGGTCACGCTGCACGAGCCTCCGAGCGACGCTCCCGCCCCGCAAGGCACGGCGCACACACGCCTCCTCGCCGCCGTCGCGCACGACGCCCCGCGCATGCGTTTCAACGACGGCCGCTGCGACCGCCAGGGCCGCTTCTGGTCGGGGACGATGGTGCAGGATGCCGCCGCGCCGCATCCCGCAGGCAAGCTGTACCGCTATGACACTCGCTCGGGCCTGTCCGCCCCCGTGGTCGACGGCCTGTGCACGCAAAACGGCCTCGCCTGGTCGCCTGACGGCCGCACGATGTACCTCTCCGACTCCCATCCGTCGAAGCGGCTGATCTGGTCCTTCGACTACGACATCGGCGACGGCGTCCCGGCCAATCGCCGCCTCTTCGCCGACCTGCACGACTACACCGGCCGCCCCGACGGCGCGGCGATCGACATCGACGGCTGCTACTGGACCTGCGCCAACGACGCGGGCCTCCTCCTGCGCTTCACGCCCAACGGCCGGCTCGACCGCAAGCTCGCGCTGCCGGCGGCCAAGCCGTCGATGTGCGCGTTCGGCGGGCCGGGCTTCGACACGCTGTTCGTAACGACCATCCGCCCGGACTCCGCGGGCGAGCACGACGGCTACGTATTCGCGCTGAATCCGGGCGTCGCCGGCCTGCCGGAGCCCGAGTTCGCAGGCACGCTGTAACCCCCGGCCAACCCCTCTTCTTCGCATACGTCCCACCATGGCCGAACAGAAATCGCCGCGCATGCCGGCGCGAATTTATGGCGACATACTCAACCGCATCATCGAGGGCGAGTACAAGGAGGGCGAGCGGCTGCCGACCGAGCACGCGCTCGCCGGGCGCTTCGCGACGTCGCGGCCGACCGTGCGCGAGGCGCTCGCCCAGTTGCGCGCGGACGGCATCATCGCCACGCGCCACGGCTCGGGAACGACCGTCGTGCGGCGTCCCGACCCCAACGTGCGCCGCTTCGCGCCACTCGAGACGTTGTCGGATATCCGGCGCTGCTATGAATTTCGCGTGGTGACCGAATCGGGCGCCGCTGCGCTTGCCGCCCGGGAGGCCGACGACGCCGACATCGCCGCGATCCGCCGCGAGTGGGACAACATGCAGGCCGTCGTCGAGGCCTCGGGCGTCGGCGCCAAGGACGACTTCGCGTTCCACCTCGCGATCGCGCGCGCAACGAAGAACGCGTTTTTCGTCGCCTCGCTGTCGGCGATCCAGGAGCAGATGCTGTTCAGCGTGAACCTATCGCGCAACCTGTCGCTGGTGAGGCCAATCGAGCGCCGGCAACTCGCCCAGCAGGAGCACCTCGCCGTGCTGGAGGCGATCCGGCAACGCGACCCGGAGCGGGCGCAGCGCGCCATGCGCGAACACCTCGAGTGCACGCTCGACCGTATGTTCGGTTCCTGAGCGCCGCGCCCGCACCAGGGAAAGCCCCGAGTCAGGCCGCAACTTGCTTGACAACTTTGCGTAGATAAATGACGATGTCTTACATGCAGCTCGTTTGCCCAGGCCTGCTTCAACAAGGATCCGAATCGTGAAGAAAGTTGCATTGTCCGGCGCGGCGGGCCAGCTCGGCCGCGTCTTGCGCAAAGCCCTGCTCGAGCGCGGCGTGAACCTGCGCTCGGCGGCCGGCTCGCATCCGCTCGAGCCGCTCGTCGACGGCGAAGACGTCATGCACGGCGACCTGCGCGATCCGGCCGTGGTCGACCGATTGATGCAAGGCGTCGACGTGCTGATCCACATGGCGGGCACGAGCGTCGAGCGGCCCTTGCCCGAGATCATCGAGAACAACCTGCGCGGGCTCGTCGAGGTCTACGAAGGCGCGCGCCGCCACGGCGTGCGCCGCATCATCTTCGCGAGCTCGAATCATGCGATCGGGATGCATTCTGTCGAGGACAAGCTCGCGCTCGACTGCGAGTTCCGTCCGGACGGCTTTTACGGCCTCTCCAAGATGTGGGGCGAAGGCATCGCCCGCCTGTACTGGGACAAGCACGGCATCGAAAGCGTCTGCATCCGCATCGGCAGCTGCGTCGAGAAGCCGGCCGAGTTCCGCCACCTGAGCACGTGGTTCGGTTTCGAAGACCTGCTGCACATGATCGATCAAGCGATCAACGTGCCGGATATCGGCTATCTGGTGGTCTGGGGCGTGTCGAACAACACGCGCAGCTACTGGGACAACGCCGGCGCCGCGCGCCTCGGCTATCGCCCGCGCCAGAACGCCGAAGACTATGCCGCGGAGATTCTCGCCAAGTCGAATCCGCTCGATGCGACGGCCCAGCGGTATCAGGGCGGCAGCTTCGCGAGCTACGACTACACGCCGCTGACGGAACGCGGCAACAAAGCGAACTGAAGCGCTCCGCCACGGCCGGCGATGCGCGGCCTCATGCGGCTCGCACGCGGCTCTGTTTCGCTGAGAAGCCAGCTCAGAGAAACAGCAGCGCGCCGTTCAACTCGTCTTCCCGGCGTGGACGATCCAGCCAGCCCTGCTCGACCGGCACCGAATACAAACGCGGCGCCCCAAAGCGCGGCCAGAAATGGCACAGGCCCGGCACGACGGCCTGGACGACCGGCAAACCGATGTCGGGCCGGGTCTTGTCGACGACCAGCACTTCCATGCCGCTCGATGAAAGCCGGCCCATGCATTGCTCGATTGCATCCTTGAGGTCGCGTGCGTCGAGGCCGGGCCGTGTCGACGGATCGACCGCGGGCAGCGCGGGAGCCGGATACAGAAAAGCGCTCGACGACAGCTTCGACGCGTCCCACGGAGGCGGGGCATCGGCCGTGACGTCGAGCAGTTGATTGACCTCGGTCAGCGCCCGCTGCACCGCGATATGGCTGTCGAGATGGCAGCCGAAGCCGATCGAAAAGCGCCCGCTCGCGGGATGCTCGGCCAGTGCGGCGACGACAGGTATGCCGAGGTCGTGCGTGATGTCGAGCGCCCAGAGGCGCCACCCCAGAGACGCGTATTCCGCGAGGAGAGCGTCGAACCAGGCATCGCGGAAGCTCGCCAGATCGATGCCGGGGCGCGGCGCCTGGTTGTACCACCAGATGGCCGTCGCATCGCGTTCGATCAGTTCGAGCAGGCCTTGCAGGATCGCCTCCTCCAGGCACGAACCCGCCGCACTGCCGTTCGGGTTGTGCACGCAGAACCGGAGGCCATCGGTTGAATCGGGCGTTTCGGCAAAGCAGTAGCCAAGCGGCAGCCAGCGGCGCGTCCCCGTGTTCAGCGACCATGCGGGCGTCCAGTCGATGACGTCGTCGGCGCAGAAGCGCTGCGGCACCTGCTTGCGCGCGTCGTCGGTCAATGCGTTGATGACGTCGCGGCGCTCGAACTGCTGCTCGCTGAACTGCTGGAGGTCGTTGACGTGAAGCGGCACGCCGCCGCCGTGCGCATCGCTCGTGCGCAAGGCGTTCATGCTGGCGCGCACCGACGCTTCGTCGCCCTGATAGACGCCGCTGAAGCGCTCAAGCGTCTCGCACAGCGCGCTGACGCGCGCCTGCTCATCGGTGCGGCCTTTGCCGGAGCAGATGCGGTCGAACCGGTTCGTGCACGGCATGCCAGGCGGAGAGACCAGATAGCCGGCCACGTACACCTTGCGCAGGCCGGCATGCCGCTTCGGCATCGGATGCAGATAGGCGATCGGGCCGCTGACCGGCGAGACGAGATGCCCGTAGCGCTGCATCACCTCCTGTGCGTTCGAAGCGCGAAATCCGCCTTCGCGCGACGCGAACGTCACGCCGGCGGCAAGCGACGGCGGACGCCCGGCCTGCTCCCGCATCCAGCGCGGATTGCCGCAGCGCGGACATTGCGGGCGCCGCGCCACGCGATGCGGCGCCGTTATCGACGTATCGAGGCGCCACGACAGGATCTGGCGGCGCGCCGCCTCACGGCGCGCATCGTCGACGGCGAGCTGCTCGGCCAGCGCCGCGACGAACGCGCTGACCGCGCCCATGCCCGCCCGCGTGTGCGCCGCCGCCGGACGCATCGCCGCATCGCCATGACGGCGCGCAAGCAGCATCTCCACCGGACGGTTCAGCGAGGTCCAGTAGCGTACGCAATCGATGCAGGGCGCGTCGTGCGCGGCGTCCGTGAAGGTCAGCAGTGGTCCGATCAGCGGCTGCACTCCGCCGGGCATCACGAGCAGCAGCGCACCGCCGCGCGCCGAGACGCGCTCGGCCAGCTCGTCGAGCTCACGCCGCGCATACGAATCGACGAGCGCAACGGTAAACGCCGCCTCCGGAACCACGTCGATGCCGCATGCCGCAAACGCGCGCTTCTGCGCCGACGCGTCGACGCCGAACGCCTCGACCGCCACGCTCAGTTGCCGAAGGCGCTCGCACGCCGCATCGCCGTCGAGCCCCGCCCGCTCGAAGAAGCCGCGCGCGGCGTCGAGCGCGGCGTCGGGCATGTCCGAGCGGACGTACGCGCGGCGCACCAGATGGTCGAGCGCCGCGAGCACCTGCCATGCGGAAAAGCCGGCCGCGAGCGCGTCGATCGTCTGGCCGATGGTCAGGCGATCGCGCAGGCAGGCCGCGACGCGCACGTAGACCGCGCCGCGCAGGACCGCGCGCTTGAACTCGTCGACGATGAACAGCGCGTCGGGTCCCGCGTCGAGCACCTGCAAGTGAGGCTTGAAGCGAAGCACGCGAGAAAAATCGTCGAGCATGGGCGTAGAGATGGGCAAAGGCGTGAACGGCAAGGCTGCCGCCCGGCGCGCCGGCGCATGGCGGCCGGCGCGGCCGGACGGCGCTCAGCAGCAGGTGAACAGGTAGTTCGGACCCGCATCGTTGTAGGCGGCGAGCGCGATGGCTTCCTCCCCGACATGCGCCGGACGCAGCGGCACGCCGAACGTCATCGCGTTGTGCGGCAGATTCCAGCTCTGCTCGGCCTCATCCCAGCCGTAGCCGGCCGGCGCCTCGCTGATCTTCAGGTCGATGATCCACGGGCATTGATAGTCGAAGTAGCGGGCCAGCGCATCGTTCGGATCTTTCAGCAGGACGGCCTTGAAGACCGGGTCTTCCCAGGAAAGCGCGATGGCGCGCAGATAGACTTCCTGGAATTCCAGCATCGACTCTTGCGTGGGGACGGTGTTGTTCGTTGACATGCTCAGAGTTCCTCACATTGTTCGGCGAAAGTCGGCAAGCTGATGTGCTTGGCGTTATACGCGGCGAGCGCCGCTGCGTACTGCTCCCGTCGCGCCGGGGCGGGCGGCAGCACGAGCTCGAGGCTGTTGTTCTCGAGCGCGGTCCAGCCACCGTTCGAAACCGGCGTCCACTCGGCAGTGTCGAAGTTCACCTTCAAGGCGAGCTTGAACGGATAGCGGTAGCCGAAGCGCTCGCGCAGCGCCTCCTTGGGATTCGCTTTCAGGCGCTCGCGGAACGCCTCGTCGTGCCAGGTGGCGGCGATCGCCTGAATGATGACCGCGCGATATTCGAGGAACTGCTGGTAGGTCGGAAAACTGCTGTCGAGACTGCTCATTGAAGCGCTCCTGTGGTGAGGGTGTTGCAAGCTGACGCTGATTCGATATCGTCTGTCCGCCGCAGGCGCGCCAGCATCTCGCGCGCGCTCGCGGCCGTGCGCGACATGCCGGCCGCGAGCGCCGCGTCGAGCGCTGCGCGGCAGACTTCGCTCGCGGCGCCGCACGATTCGCCCGCCGCCGCATGGATCAGGTACTGCGCTTTCTTCAGCAGCAGTTCGGCTTCGTAGTAGCGCTCGCTCATCTCGCGGCACAGCGCGAGGCACGCGTCGATCTCGCGCAGGGCGGAGCGCCAGTCGCCGCGCGCCGCGTCGATCTCCGCGATCAGCGAGGCGTAGTACGTCAGGCCGAGCAGGCAGCCCGAGCCGCGCAATGCGTCGATGTGCGCGACGACGGCGTCCCGGTCTCCTCCGGACCACGCGTGGATGATGGCCGCATAGCGCTCGACGGCGCTGAGCCCGTAGAGGCTCGACAGGCGCAGGATGATCTCGGTCGTGGCGCGCGCGCCGGCGCGGTCGCCGGCGCATTGCTGCATGCGGGCGAAGTACATCAGCGTGACGCCGAGCGTCGGCAGGTGATCGGTGCAGGTCGCGCGGTGCACGGCGTCGCGCGCCATCGCGAGTGAGGGTTCCGGATCGTCCTGCATGTGCCACATGACGCTCGCCAGCGCGGCCATCGACCAGGCCCGGGTGTCGAGGCCGAAGACGCGCCGGTGGCCGGCGTCGCGCGCCACGTCGTAGCCGGCCAGCGCCGCTTCGAGCGCCGCGCGCGCCGCCGGGTAGTGGCCGTCGATCCAGAGGCTCATGCCCTGCATCGAGCGGGCCGCCACGCGGATGCCGGGATCGTTCGAGCTGGCTGCGAGGCCGAGCAGTTGCACGACGATGCGCTGCACGGCGGCGCGATCGCTGGCGACGTGATGGCGGGTGGCCACCGTCCAGAGCGCGCTCGCGACGAGCTGTGCGTCGTCGAGGCCGTCTACCTGACGCAGCAGGCGTTCGGCGTGACCGTGCACCTGCGGATCGGCCCAGCCGAAGCGCGCCATCATCGCGTGCACCAGCGCCAGGTCGGCGCGGGCCTCGTCGCGCGCCTGCCCCGCGTAGTCGCAGCGCGTCAGCCAATCGCGCACCATCTGGGCATAGCGGATCGCATCGTCGTGCAGCGCCCGCTCGAGCGCGCGCTGCGCCGCACGGATACCGTAGGGGACAGCCTCCGCGAATGCCTGCGCGCGCACGAAATGCTGCGCGATGTTGAGGGTCTGCATGCCGCTGCCGCGCTCGGGCCGCAGGCCGAGCGCGCGTGCGACGCACGCATGGTTGCGGCGCCGGACCGCCGCCGGCATCGATTCGTAGGCCGCCTCGCGAATCAGCGCGTGGCGGAACGCGTACGACACCCCGTCGAGCCGGTGCTGCGCGTAGATGACGCGTGCTTCCAGCAGCCGCTTCAGATGCTCGTCGAGCACGGCGGGCTCGTAGGAAGAGACGTCGGCGAGCAGCCGCGCGTCAACTTCGAGACCGATCGTCGCGGCCAGCTGCGCGGTGTCGCGCGCGCCGTCGATGCGGTCGAGCGCGAGTTCGAGCATGTCGCGCAGCGTGCCTGGCAGCGGATAGCGATCGGGCACGCCGATTCCCTGGGCGTCCGGCGCCGCGCCGCTGATCACCAGCTCGCGCACGATCTCCTCGGCGAACAGCGGGATGCCGGCCGTGTGCTTGGTGAGCGCATCGAGCGCGGACGCGTCGATGCCGGGCCTGTCGAGCAGCACCGCGATCAGCCGGCGCGTATCGCTGCGCGACAGGCGCCGCAGCGTCATGCGGTCGGTGCCGGCGCGCCACCGCTCGAGCGCTTCGGGGCGCGACGTCATGACGATGCATACGGACCGGCACGACGGCGAGCGCCGCAGCGATTCGATGAATTCGGCGCTCGCGCGATCGATCCACTGCACGTCTTCGACGACGAACAGCACGGCCCCGCCGCCGCCGAGCGAAACGACGATCTCGCGCAGGACCTCGAACAACGCCTGTTGCTGCCGCACGCTCGACCAGGGCAGGCTGCCGGGCTCCCGCGCTACACCGAGCCAGGCCGCGAGCGTGGCGCGCGCGGCGGCGCGGTCGCAATCGAGAGGCTCGATCATGCGGTCGATGGCGGCCAGCGCCGCGGCGGTCTCTCCGTCGGCATCGATGTGCCAATGCGCGGCCACGAAGCGCAGCAAGGGAAACAGCGCGTGATTGACGCGCTCGGGCAGGCATGCGCACCAGGCGAATGCCTGCCCCGTCTTGCGCACCGTTTCGCAAAGGTCGTAGACGAGCCGCGATTTGCCGATGCCCGGTTCGCCGATCACGAGCCGGGCGGGACGCAGCGGCGGATTCTCGTCCTGCGCGTCCGGCCCCGGGGCCGCCACGCTGCGCCAGGTGCGAAGCAGCGTCTCGCGTTCGCGATCGCGGCCGATCATCGGCGGCGCTTCGCTGCGGTCCAGCGAATCGAACGAAGCGTGCTCGTGACGTTCGCCGAGCAGCGTGTAAACGCGCTGGGACGGGTGGCCGGCCCGCGCGAACCTGAGCGGGGCCGGCGCATGGTCGATATGGCGCTCCAGCAACTGACGGGCGTCCTCGGTGAGCAGGATGCTGCCCGGCGAAGCCAGCCGCAGCAGCTTCGCGGCCGTGGCCGCGGTTGCGCCGCCGGCCGTGAGCGGCGCCTGCGCGAGGATCGGGCCGGCGTGGATCGCCGCGGCAATCTCGACGCCTGGACAGCCTGCCGTCTCGCGGCCGCCGGGCAGCGCCGGCGCCTCGTGCCGGGCGCGGCCCGCCTGCCGCATCATCTCGAGAGCGGCACGCGCGGCGCGGCGCGCCGGGCGGTCGATGCCGTCCTGCGTGCCGAAATAGAAGAGCAACGTATCGCCGAGCTTGCCGCACGCTTCGCCGCCATAACCGACCGCGATGTCGGCGCACTTCGTCAGCCATTGCTGCTCGCAGGCTTCGAGCGCGTCGAGGCAGGCGGCGTCGGCTGCCGCGTGCGACGCTTCGGCGGCGACGCCCGCATGGCAGCACAGCACCGTGACTTGCCGGTAGACGCCAGCCTCGCCGTTGCCGGTTCCCGTCCGCGAGACCTCTGCGCGCCTATGCGAGGCGCGCCGGTAATCGAACTCGCCGACGAGCGCCTGAAAGGGCAGCGCCCGGAACTGCGCCGCCAGCTCGTCGGCGGACGCCGCGCGCCGCCGCGGATCCTTGTTCAACGCGAGCCGCAGCACGGTGCCGAGCGGATGAGCCGCGATGGCCGGCGGCAGCGCCACGTCGACAGGACTCAAGTGCTGATAGAGGATCTCGGCGATGCTCGCGCCCTGCATCACGGCATGACCGGTCAGGCATTCGATGACGAGCAGGCCCCAGGCATAGAGATCGGTTCGGATCGTCGGGGCCTCGTTACGCAACTGCTCGGGCGCACAGTATTGCGGCGAGCCGAGCACTTCGGTCGACTGCGTCGGCGTGCGGCCATCCGCCTGCGCGGCGCCGGGGAGTAGCGCGCCGATGCCGAAGTCGAGAATCTTCGCGTGCGGGACGCCGTCGGTCATCGTCACCATCACGTTCTGCGGCGTGAGGTCGCGATGCACGACGCCCTGCCGGTGCGCGGCGGCGAGGCCCTCGAGCACCTGCGTCATCAACAGCCCCGTCGTGACCGCGGAGAGTGCGCCTTCGGCCGCGAGCATGTCGCGCAGCGTCCTGCCCGGCACATGCTCGAAGACGGCGAACAGCCGGCCGTCGGGCGTCTGCCCCTTGTCGAGCAAGGCGACGACGTGCGGGTGGTGAAGCGTTTCGCACAGCCGCGTCTCGCGTGCAAAGCGTGTGCGCGAACGCTCGCGCTCGACAGCGGTGCGCGCCGTGTCCTCGCGCATCAGCTTGATGGCGACGGTTCGTCCGGTGTCGATCCGCACCGCCCGATAGACCCATCCGCCGCCGCCCTCGCCGAGCAGCGCGCCGAGCCGATAGCCGTGCATCCCGCGCAGTTCGGCGGCCGGCATCTGCCCGGTGGCGCGAGGCGGCGGAAATGCGTCGTCCGCGGCGAGCGCGGGCATGCGTGAATCGGCAGCCGAAGCCAGTGTGGCGGGAGGCATGGCGCGACTACGTAGGCAGCGCGTGCAGCATCAGGTCGTCGTGCGCTGCGTGCGGCACGAAGCCATGCGCAGGCTCCGCGGGCAGCCACTGGCATTCGAGCCGCTCGCCGCGAAAGACCCGGAACGCGACACAGCCGAAGCGCACGCTGCCGCGCCGGCGCTCGACGAACTCGATCGCGCCGTTGCCCGGCAGCGCCGCGAACTGCGCACGGGCGCGATGAATGTGGACATTGACGTGCGGCACGTCGATTCCGAGCATGCGCGCCAGCGTCTCCACCTCGACCCATCCTTGCGAGGCGCTGTCGTAGCCCGTCTGCATGTCGGCAAAACGAGCGCGCGCGAGGGTGGCCAAGGAGTAATGATGCGACCGCTCGCCGAGATCCACCGTGCCGCCGCGCGTATGCAGCACCGCGCGCACATGTTCCTCGTTCGAGCTGACCGTGAATTCGATACGCTGCGGCAGCGTCGACAAGCCGGCCGGCACGGCGAGCGCAAGCGTCGAATCCTTGTGCGCCAGCGTCAGCCGCCAGCTGAGGTTGCCGGTCGTCACGAGATCGCCGTCGCGCAGCACGCGAAGCTCGCCGCGGTCGTCGCACAGCCATTCGCCCGACGAGGAGCGCACGACCATGACCGCGGGCGTCGCGTCGCCCGACAGCATGTGCGCGGAGTCGAGCACGATGGGACGCGCGGGCGCGCGCACGGGCCATAGCATGTCGGCGGGGTCCGACAGGTCGTCGACATGCCAGCAGACGTCCGTGGCCTTGCCGAAGCGGATCGTGTCGCCCTCGCGCAGCGTCGCGTGCTCGCCGTCCCGCAGCAGCGTTCCGGACAGCAGCGTGCCGTTGCGGCTCTGGTCACGCAGTTCCCAGCGCCCGCCTTTGAAGCGGATGCACGCATGCATTCGCGAAACGTGGTTGCCAGGAGTCACGGTATCGCAGCGCGCCTCGTCTCTTCCGAAAACGTGCTGTGCCCGCAACAAGCAGGATTCCCCCGACACGCTGTTTTTTAGTGTCGCCATCGCCCGTCGTGTCTTGGTTTTCGCCCGATCGCTCAATGCGGCAATCGAGCCGGCGACTGGTCAATCGCCGTGGTTGATAACCGAAGTTGCCATTTGCTGCCGAAACCCTTCAAACACATTTGATGGGCACGATTTTGGATTCGCTTTGAAACAGGACTTGCCCCTGAGACATCACCGCGATTTGCGCTCGCATTACGCATTATTCTCCGGACTGGTTTTATCGGGCCATCGATGCCCTGTCCGATTTTCGCGACGATGTTGCCCGAGATTAAAAAACTAGGCAAGCGACGCAATATGCGTATTGGCTAAAAAATCGTGAATTTTATGTGATGGCGAGAGACACGGTGCGCACCGGCTTTGACGAATATGCGCATTGAATTTCAGACGCCGCAAACGGTGTTATTGGGTGTAATGGATTCACCTGCTGCGGTCATCCACGATACGCCCACTCGTCGCAGTGACGAGCAACCTGAATAACGTGGAGAAGAAAATGAGCCAATGTCCCGGTTGTCAAAGCGGTGTCGTTCCCGATTTCACCAAGGAAGGCTTCGGTGGCCAAAGTCTGGTCGCGACGTCGCAAGACATCACGTCCACTCACACCCCTGAGAGCCTCCAGCAGCAACTCAGCTCAGAAGGCGTGCTTGCCCTCGCCGTCAGCGCATGCGTCGGCGCATCCTACTCCTCGGGGAAAGTCTGCTTCAATTTCCCGATTTTCGGGAACATCTGCATCAACGTTCCCATCCATATCCCGGTTGGCGCCCAACTGAAGGTTTGCGCATCGACTTGCGGCTCGTTCATTCCGACGGGCCTGAAGATCACCGTGTACGTAAACAATGTCGCTGTGTACAACACCAGCTGGGGCCGGTGCTAAGCGCGGCGTAGCCTCTCCTGCTGCACACGTCTTCGAAGCACGGAAGCCTCGACAACAGGCTTCCGTGCGCTCGCATTCCGGACGGCTGCCTCATGCCCGCACTGAAATCCTCGCTTGTTTTGTTTTCGAGTGCTATCCATTAATGGATGGATGCTTCAAAAAGCACGGTGCCTTTCGGACTGGAACGCACCCATTCTACCGACAGAGGTAACGTGAAATGACCTTCAAGATACTGAGCTGCGACGGCGGCGGGATTCGCGGATTGATCACCGCCTTGCTGATCCAGGACCTCGATCGCCGCAGCGGGATTATCGCCAAGGCCGACGGTTTTGCCGGCACGTCCACCGGCGGGCTGATCGCCCTTGGACTGGCGCGAGGCGTTTCCATTGCGGAAATCGTCGACGTCTACAAAACCAAGGGATCGGAGATATTCCAGGAAAACAAGGCGTGGACCGAGCAAAAGGAAGCGCTCGAAAACAGGGTGGCCCTTGCCGGCCCCGGTCTTTTCGCCTGCCAATACGTAAGCACCGGGCTTGAAAAAGTCGCCCGGGAGCTGGTTGGAGACGGCAACCTGGCCTCGCTGTCCCGGTTCGTGGTGGTCAATTCGGCGCGTTTGTGGGATGCCGCTGCACGAAGCTGGGTTCCCAGCGCGATCTCCAACGCAAAAAGCAATGCCTACCGCAATATCAGCCTGATCGATGCAGCCCTGGCCACCTCCGCGGCGCCGGCCTATTTCCCGCCGCACGAGATAGCGGAATTAGGCTATTTCGCGGATGGCGGCGTGTTTGCCAACAACCCCTCCGTCACGGCGATTTCCGAGGCGCTGGCCAGCGGTCTCCCGGACAGCCAGGGGAACCTGCGTATGTTGTCCCTGGGCACCGGCATGAGCCCGCAGGGTATTCCTCCAAGCGCGATCGGCGATCCGCTGGGCTGGGGCGTTTCGAAATGGCTATGGCCCTGGGCAAGCGGAAGCGTGCCGGCGAGAGCGTTGTTCTCGTTGACGCTCGATACGACGTCCATGCTTGCCGCGCAACAGTCCGAGCAAATCCTGGGCGGCGACTACCGGCGCGGCAACTTCGTGCTCGGTCAGCCCATTGGGCTGGACGACTGGAAAAAGGTCGCGGAGATGGAGAACGAAACCAACGTGTACATGAAGAGCCAAGAGTGGCAAGGCGTATGCCAGTGGGTGGAGCAGAACTGGCAGTGATATGACGTGGATAAGCGCACAGGACCCGCATGACCGGGTCCTGTGCGCCCATTCAGCGGGTGCGTTCGTCGTCGAAGGTCAAAAGACCGGATGCCCGTTGATCAGGCTCGGCAGCCACGTCGAGAAGTACGGGAAGTAGGTCACGATATTGATCGCGCTGAAAATGGCCAGGTAATACGGCCAGGCGATCTTCGTGGTCTCGCCGATCGACACGTCGCCGATCGCGCAGCCGATGAACTGCACCGACCCGATCGGCGGATGCACGAGCCCCAGCGAGCAGTTCAGCAGGATCATGATGCCGAATTGCACGGGCCCGACGCCGAAGTGCATCGCCATCGGCAGGAACAGCGGCGTGGTGATCAGGATGTGCGCGGCCATGTCGACGAACGTGCCGAGAAACACCTGGATGATGTTGATGTAGAGCAGCATCAGCCAGGGGATCGTCGTCGCGTGCTCGAGCAGGTGCTCGATCGCGCCGGGAATCTCCAGGTAGGCCATCTGGAAGCGCAGCATGTTCGACACGCCGATCAAGAGCAGCACGACGCCCGTGGTCCGCGTCGCGCGCGTCAGCGCCACGGCGAGCTTCTTGAACGTCATCGTGCGGTACACGAGCAGCGTGAGCACCAGCGAGTACGCAACCGCGATCGCCGCGGCCTCGGTCGCCGTGGCGATGCCCTTCGCGACGCAGGTCAGGATGATGAGGATGACGAGCAGCCCAGGCACCGCGCCCACGAACGTCTTCGCCACCGCGTACCAGCCGGGGAAGCGCGGCAGCTCGGACGAACCGTCGGCGCGCCGCGGGAAGCGGTAGCGCACCGCCTGCCAATACGCCGCGGCCAGCACGAAACCCATCACCCAGAGCACGGGCAGCAGCCCCGAGAACAGCAGGTCGCCGATCGACACGCCGCTCACCGCATGCCCGGCGACCACGCCCGTGATGCCCTGCGCGGCGAGCGCGTAGATGATCATGTTGGTGGACGTCGGCATCAGCGCGCCGGCCAGCGACGCATGCGTCGTGACGTTGACCGCATACGCCGCGCTATAACCCTCGCGCTTCATCAACGGAATGACCACGCCGCCCATCGCCGAGGTATCGGCGGTCGGCGAGCCGGACACGCCGCCGAACAGCGTGCAGGCGACGACATTGGCCATGCCGAGCCCGCCGCGAAAATGCCCGACCGCCGCCTGGGCAAAACGCAGGATGCGATCGGCAATGCCCCCGTGCAGCATCAATTCGCCCGAGAGAATGAAGAACGGCACCGCCAGGAACGAAAACGCGTTGATGCCCGACACCATGGACTGCATGGCCGTCGCGAGAGGCAGCCCCTCATGCAGATACGTCAGCACGCACGCGAGGCCGAGCGCGAACGACACCGGCACCCCGAGCACGAGGAAGACCAGAAAACCGATGGTGAGAATCGCAAGTTCCATGTGAGATCACGTCCGCTTACGCGCGATGAGCGTCAAGATGTGCTCGATTGAGAAAAGAATGGTGCAGGCGCTGGCAACGAACGGGATCGCATAGCGGACCGCTTCCGGCAAGCCGAGGATCGGAATCTGGTCGTCGAGCTTGGTGATGGCCATGTCCTTCGAGCCGAAGCAGACCGCTATGGAAAAGGCAATCAGGCAAAGCTGCTGGAACACTTCGAGCGCGAACTGCGCTTTGGGCGGCAGCGACTTCACCAGCGAATCGAGGCCGATGTGCCCGCCGTCGCGCACCTTCTGGGCCGCGCCCATGAAGGCGATGACCAGCACCAGCAGCAGTCCGATCGGCTCGACGTAGTCGGGGGCGTCGTCGAAAACGTAGCGCATCACCACGCTGTAGATGACCAGCACGCTCAGCACGGCGAGGCAGATCGACGCCAGCACCGTCACCACGCCGGCGACGATTCGGTTCGGGTGCTTCACGAAGTTCATCTATCCCTTCCTCCGCAAGACGAGCTTTGCATGGCGGTTCGAAAGCGTGCTTACTGAACCGCCTGGATCTCGTCGACGATCTGCTTCATCTGCGGCGTCTTCTCGTACTTCGCCCAGACCGGCTGCATCGCCTTCACGAACGCCGCGCGATCGATCTGCGCGGCGGGCGCGATCGTCACGCCCGCCTTGGTCACGGTCTGCACGCCTTCGCTCTCTTTCGCGACCCACAGCTTCTCGTAGTACGGCACCGAATCGGCCGCCGCCTTGCGGACCGCCTGCTGCTCTTGCGGCGTCAGCGTGTCCCAGATCTTCTTCGAGAACACCACGACTTCCGGCGTCATCGAGTGCTCGGTTTCCGAGTACACGGGCGCCACTTCGTAGTGCTTCGTCTCCACGTACGACGGGATGTTGTTCTCGGCCGCGTCGATCAGGCCGGTCTTGAGTCCCGTGTAGACCTCGGCGAACGGCATCGGCGTCGGCGTGCCGCCCATCGCCTTGATCTCGTCGACCATCAGGCCGGACGGCTGCACGCGCACCTTCAGGCCCTTCATGTCGGCCGGCGAATGGATCGCCTTCTTCGCATAGATCGATCGCGCGCCGCTCTCGTAGAACGTGAGCGCGATCATGCCCTTGGCCTTGAACGCGTCGAGGATCTTCTGGCCTTCCGGGCCGTACATGACCTTGCGGAAGTGATCGATGTCGCGGAACAGGAACGGCAGCGACGGAATCATCGACTCGGGCACGATGTCGTTGAACGCCGCCGCGTTCGCACGGACCATGTCGATCGCGCCGATGCGGACTTGGTCGATCGTGTCGTTCTCCGAGCCCAGCGCGCTGTTGCCGAAGACCTTCACGCTGTCCTGCCCGTTCGTCTGCTTGCCGATCTCGTCGCCCATGAACTTCAGCGCCATGGTGGTCGGGAACGTGTCGCTGTGCACGTCGGCAGCGCGGAACACGCGCGCCTGGGCGGCGCCCGGGCCCAAGGCGAGGGCGGCGGCAACCGTCGTTGCGATGGCCGACAGGGCGAACTTCCGTTTCATCTGTGATCTCCTCTGAGTGACCGTCCAGCCAGTGCGCTTGCCGCGCTGATCGCCGTGCTCCACACATTCGATGGCGGCGTGGCTGACATCTTCGCCAAAACGGCGATGTTGTAAGACAATGTTTTAGATTGTATTTACATCTCCAGACCTTGCGCCCTAGTACATTCCCGAAGGCGCTTGGACGCGCATCGTGATGCGGCGGCGTCATGTGCGCGGTGCATCAGTGGATCTCCGGCTCCCCGGCCTTGCCACCCGCCGCGCCGCATGCGCCCGCCCCTTCGCGCTGCAGGAAGTCGAAATCGCACCCCTTGTCCGCCTGCATCACGTGGATCTGGTGCATCGCCCCATAGCCGCGCGTGAAGCGCGGCGGCGGCGCCACCCACGCCGCCCGGCGGCGCGCCATCTCCTCGTCGGAGATCAGCACGTTCAGCCGGCGCCCCGGCACGTCCAGCTCGATCAGGTCGCCGTCCTTCACCAGCGCCAGCGGCCCGCCGATGAACGACTCCGGCGCCACGTGCAGCACGCACGCCCCGTAGCTCGTGCCGCTCATGCGCGCATCGGAGATCCGCAGCATGTCGCGCACGCCCTGTTGCAGCAGCTTCTTCGGAATCGGCAGTTGCCCCCACTCCGGCATCCCCGGCGCGCCCACCGGCCCCGCGTGCTGCAGCACGATCACGCAGCTCTCGTCGATGTCCAGCGCCTCGTCGTCGATGCGCGCGGCCATGTCGTTGTAGTCCCTGAACACCACCGCCCGGCCCGTGTGCACGTGCAGCTTCGGATCGGCCGCGCCCGGCTTGATCACCGCGCCGTCGGGCGCGAGGTTGCCGCGCAGCACCGCAAGACCCGTGTCGGGCATCACCGGCGTTGCGCGCCGCCGGATCACTTCGCCGCTATAGATCTCCGCGTCCGCAATGTTCTCGCCCAGCGTCTTGCCGTTGACCGTGCGCTGCGTGCCGTCGATCAGCTCGCCCAGTTCCTTGAGCATCGCCCGCAGGCCGCCCGCGTAGTAGAAGTCCTCCATCAGGTACTGGCCCGTCGGGCGGACGTTGGCGAGCACCGGCGTGCGCCGCGAAATGTCGTCGTAGCGGCCGAGCGTCAGCTCGATGCCCGCGCGGCGCGCCAGCGCGATCATGTGCACGATCGCGTTCGTGGAGCCCGATAGCGCGAGGCACGTCGTCACCGCGTTGTCGACCGACTGGGCGGTGAGGATGTCCGATGGCTTCAAGTCCTCCCACACCATCTCGACGATGCGCATGCCCGTTTGCGCGGACATCTGCGCGTGACGCGAATCGGGCGCCGGAATCGAGGCAAAGCCCGGCAGCGTGAAGCCCAGCGCCTCGGCCGCGCTCGTCATCGTCGAGGCCGTGCCCATCGTCATGCAGTGGCCCGGCGAGCGCGCGATGCCGCCTTCCACGCCCTTCCAGTCGTCCTCGGTGATCTTGCCCGCGCGCAGGTCGGCCCAGTATTTCCAGGTGTCCGAGCCCGAGCCCAGCGTGCGGCCGTTCCAGTTGCCGTTGAGCATCGGGCCGGCCGGCAGGAAGATCGCGGGCAGGTCCATCGAGATCGCGCCCATCAACAGCGCCGGCGTGGTCTTGTCGCAGCCGCCCATCAGCACCACGCCGTCGGCCGGATACGAGCGCAGCGTCTCCTCCACTTCCATCGCGAGGAAGTTGCGGTAGAGCATCGTGGTCGGCTTCTGGAACGGCTCGGAGAGCGTCTGCACCGGCAGCTCGACCGGAAAGCCCCCGGCCTGCCAGATGCCGCGCTTCACCTCTTCGACGCGCTGCTTGAAGTGCGTGTGGCACGGGTTGATCTCGCTCCACGTGTTGAGGATCGCGATCACCGGCTTGCCCGCGTATTCCTCGCGGCTGTAGCCCATCTGCGCCGTGCGCGAGCGGTGGCCGAACGAGCGCAGGTCGTTCACGCCGTACCAGCGGTGGCTGCGCAGGTCTTCGGGGGTCTTTCTCTTCGTGCTCACTTCTACTCTCCGCAAAACTCAGTCAGTGAAACGCCTGCTGCCGAAAGCGAGCGGGCTCTGGAGCGTGGCTATCGATGATGGGAGAAGGCGCGTTCGCGCGCGGGCTCGATGCCCAGGCAATGCGGCGCAAGACGTGGACGGACCGCGGCGCCGGCAAGACGCGCGGCATCGATCTGCAAGTCAGGCAAGCGGCCTGACTGTCCGTCCGAATCGAACACGGTATCTCCTCACCACTCTTCTATGACCGATCCGCAAGACGGCGGTTGCCGGGAGCGTGTCCCGCTCCCGGCAACCGCGCTGCTTGTTCTATTTCGTGTGCGGCACGGTCAGCGGCGCACGAGCTCGCCATCGCGCAAACGCCAGAGGCCCAGCGGATTGCCCTCCTGCAACGCCGCCGGCAACAGCGCTTCAGGCAGGTCCTGGTAGCAGACCGGCCGCAGGAAGCGCTCTATCGCCATCGCGCCGACCGAAGTCGTGCGCGCATCCGACGTCGCCGGGAACGGGCCGCCGTGCACCATCGCATAGCCGACCTCGACGCCGGTCGGAAAGCCGTTCGCGAGGATGCGCCCCGCCTTGCGCTCGAGCGTCGGCAAGAGACGCCGCGCCAGCGCATGGTCGTCCGGGTCGATCTGGAGCGTCGCCGTCAACTGCCCTTCCAGGTGCTCGGCGACCCGATGAAGCTCATCGATATCGCGGCACGCGACGATCAGCGAGGCCGGCCCGAAAATCTCGTCCTGCAGCTGCGTGTTCGCAAGGAACGCGTCCGCCGTCGTCTTGAAGAGCGCGGCGCGCGCCGCACAGTGCGCATCGCTCGAAGCGCCGTCGGCCACGCGGGTCACGCCTGCCGTGCGCGCGCGCTCGTCGATGCCGTCCTGATAGGCCGCCGCGATTCCCGCAGTCAGCATGGTCTGCGCGCTCTTCTGCCCGATCGCTTGGGCAGCCGCTTCGATGAAGCGATCGAGCGCGGGGCCGTCGAGCGCGATCAGCAGCCCCGGATTGGTACAGAACTGGCCGACGCCGAGCGTCAGCGAATCGGCGAAGCCCTGCGCCAGCGCCGCGCCGCGCGATTCGAGCGCAGCGGGCATCAGGAACATCGGATTGACGCTGCTCATCTCCGCATAGACGGGGATCGGTTCCTTGCGGCGCGCGGCGATGTCGGCCAAAGCGAGACCGCCGCGGCGCGAGCCCGTGAAGCCGACCGCCTTGATCGCCGGATGAGCGACGAGCGCCTCGCCTATTGCATTGCCGGCGCCGATCACCAGCGAAAACACGCCTTCGGGCAAGCCGCTGTCGGCGACGGCCTTCTGGATCGCGCGGCCAACCAGCTCGGAGGTCCCCAGATGCGCCGGGTGGGCCTTCACCACGACCGGGCAACCGGCCGCGAGCGCGGAAGCGGTATCGCCGCCCGCCACGGAAAACGCCAGCGGAAAATTGCTCGAGCCGAACACCGCTACCGCGCCGAGCGGAATCTTCTGCGAGCGCAGATCGGAACGCGGCAGCGGCTTGCGCTCGGGCAACGCCGAATCGAGCACGGCGCCGCACCAGCGGCCTTCGCGCACGAGCGAGGCGAACAGCTTCAACTGCCCGGCCGTGCGAGCGCGCTCGCCTTCGAGGCGCGCCTTGGGCAACGCCGATTCGACATGCGCGCGCTCGATCAGCGCATCGCCGAGCGCGACGATGTTCTCGGCGATCGCTTCGAGCAGACTCGCGCGCACTTCGAGCGGCGCGGCGCGAAACGCATCGAACGCCGCTTCGGCCAGCTCGCAGGCGCGCTCGACATCCTCTGCGCCGCCCGCGCCGAACGCCGGCTCGATCTCCCGGTTTTGCGCCGGGTCGAACGCGCGCAGCGTCCCGTTTGCGCCCCGCACCGGGGACGCACCCAACAACATCTCACCTGCAATCCGCATCGTGCCTCCTCTAGCTAGTTGCCCCATTACGCGCAAACCTCGGCCTTCAGGCCGTGCTCGAACGCGAGCAGCGCTTGCGCGGCCGCGCGCACGGCCGCGTGATGCGCCTTCGGCGTCTCGCTGAGCAGCGGCAAAATCGCGCCCATGTCCGCGACGCCCGAAAACGTCACCGCGTCGTGCAAAACGCGGATCAGCGAGATGTCGTCGCGCAGCGTTTCGAGCGGCATGAAGGCGTCGTAGATGCGCTGCGCGTCGGCATCGCGCGACTCGCGGATCGCGCGCATCAGCTCGGTGACCGCGTGCGGCGCGATGCAGCCCGAACCGGTCGTCCACGCAGCGAGACCGAACTCGCGCATATGCACGAGCGCCGGACGCTCGCCCATGCCCGACACCACGCGCGACGGATTCACGCTTTGCAGCAGACGGCGCAGATAGGGATCGTCCGAAGGGTTCTCGCGCACGATCGCGTACTTCACCGCGGCCAGCGTGCCGCGATCGACAAGCCGCGCGAGCGTATCGACGTCCACGTAGTTCTCGCTCTTGACGTAGAGCGTGAGCGGAATGCCGGCGGCGTCGACGATGCGCGTGAGCCCCGCCTCGACACCCTCGGACGTCGTGAAGCCGGCCAGCGGCAGCACCATCGCGGTCCGATACGAGGTCTGCGCGAGGATGCGCGCCTGGTCGAGCATCTTGCCGAAGTCGGGGCCGATCGCCGGGATCACGCGGGTGCCCGGCGCGGCGCTTTCGGCCAGCATGTCGAGCAACTCGCGATACTCGCTCACCGCGACGTGATAGAAGTTCGCGTTGCCGCCATAGAGCAGCGTGCGCACGCCTCCGGCCTCGATGTAACGGATCAGCTTCTGGTTTTCGGCGACGTCGAGCGACAGGTCGGCGCGGCGCGCCAGCGGCGGCACCGCCATCACGGACGACGCAAATTCGCTCTCGACAACTGGGGACACGTTCATGGGGCCTCGAATCGGGTGTTTTGATTTCTGACAGATCGAACGGTACACCGCGCCCCTCATGTTGTCAAACAACATTTGAGAATTAGCAATCTCGCTTGACAAGTGTTCTTTTGTCTGACGAAAATCCGCCTTACTGGATCTTTCTCGATGCGATTGCGCCGATGGACATCCGGAAACGGCCAAACAAGGAGACAGCGTCAAATGTCAAAGCGTGACTACGAGAGGCACGAGGCAGGCGCACATCACGATGGCGAGCTGATTTCGCCGGGACGCCGCACATTCATGGTGTTCGCGGGAGCGTCCGCAGGCGCCGCGCTATTGGGCGCCTTGCCCGGATGCGGCGGGGGCTCGGGATCGGCCACCGCCTCCGGGACGACCACCTCATCCACCGCCGCCGTTGCCGCGGACGCGGACCCGATCTGGGGCGCCGGCGGGACGGCCACGCGCATCATGTCGTCGCTCTCGCCGATCAACCACGCGATGTTCCGCAGGTTCGATTTCCTCGTCACCGATTACGGCGCGCAGCCTCTCACGACCCAGGTCCAGACGACGGCGAATCCGTATGCGCAACCCCTGAGCCCCGGGGCCGACTTGAATGTCCCCGCGACCGTCACGGGCACGGCGTTCGATTCGTACCACGCGTTCAACAATGCGATCGCGGCAGCCAACGCGGCGGGCGGCGGCCGGGTCGTGGTGCCGGCCGGCAACTGGTATTGCGGCGGCCCGATCGTGCTGCTCAGCAACGTCAATTTCCATCTGAGCGCCGGCTGCACGATCTACTTCAGCCCCAACCCCGCGGACTATGCAGCGCACGGGCCCATCAACTGCGGCGCAAACGGAAACCTGTACTTCTCGCGCTGGCAGGCAAACGATTGTCTGAACTTCGGCTCGCCGGTCTATGCGTACAAGCAGACCAACATCGCGCTCACCGGCGAGGGCGACAGCTCGATCCTGAACGGCCAGGCGATGACGCCTTTCTCGGGCAGCGGCAGCACGGCCACCTGCTGGTGGACCTTCAAGGGCTCGAATGGCCAGTACGGCTGCGTCAATTCCTCGACGCCTTCCCAGGCCTACGCCAATCCGAACAACGCCGCGCTGACGAGCGCCAATACGGCGCTGCTCGACTTGATCACGAGCTCGACGAAAGCGCCGTGGCAGCAGGACCAGAACTACCTGCCCGCGCTCTCCGAGCTCGGCGTGCCCGTCGCGCAGCGCATCTTCGGCCAGGGGCATTACCTGCGGCCCTGCATGGTGGAATTCATCGGCTGCACCAACGTGCTGATGCAGGACTACCACACCCAGAACACGCCGTTCTGGCAGCACCATCCGGTCGACTGTGCATACGTGGTCATACGGGGCGTATTCGCGGACAGCATCGGCCCCAACAACGACGGCTTCGACCCCGATGCGTGCCAATACGTGCTGTGCGACTCGGTGACGTTCAACACCGGCGACGACTGCATCGCGATCAAGTCGGGCAAAGCGCTCGACACCGAGTACGGCCCCGCGCGGGACCACGTGATCGTGAACTGCACGATGAACAGCGGACACGGCGGCATTACGCTCGGCAGCGAGATGAGCGCCGGCGTGGAGAACATCTACGCGCGCAACCTGAACATGCTCAACCAGAGCTGGGCGACCAATCCGCTGAACATCGCGATCCGCATCAAGACGAACATGAGCCGCGGGGGCTTCGTTCAGAACGTGTACATCACCGACGTCGATTTGCCCAACGGCATCAACCTCGCGGGCAGCGGCTACGGCAGCAGCAACATGCTCGCGGGCAGCCCGATCGACACGTCGGCGCCGCTCGGGGTCACGACTGCGGCTGCGTCCAATCCGTCCGCTTCGGCAGGCGGGCTCATTACGTTCGACTGCGATTACTCGCCGGCCGGTGACGCCGTGCGCGAGAGCCCACCGGTGGTCAAGAACGTGAACATCTCGAATGTGAACGCGAGCAATGTCACGTTGAACGGCCACACTGCGTCGTGCTTCCAGGCGATCGTCGCCCAAGGGCCGGTCGCGTCCGACTACAACGGGCCGGCGCCCGCGCCCGCGGTAACGCCCATTACCGGCGTCACGATTTCGAACTGCAATTTGGGCACGCCGATATGCGACGGCACGGCCTCGGCGACGACGCCCGGGCCGATCTACGTGAACAACGTGAATGCGATTACGTTGAGCAACGTCGTGATAGGGGGGACGACGTATAACACCAAGCTCGTTGGATAAAAGGCCGGATGAGATCGTTGTCGATGTGCAGTTGGCTCGAGCATCTCCAGATGTCAAACAGCAAACCTTTCATGACAGGAGTGGTACTTCGATGAAAAGAACGTATAAAGCCACATTCGTGATTGCAGCCGCTTTCTCTTTTTCGGCGATATCCGCCGGAGCACAAACGTTGGCGACGGGCGACAGCCGAACCGTCACACAGCCCGCTTATCCCGGTGTCTGCACCACGCTTTATGCAAATTACTCGAGTTCGCAACGGTCCTCGCCGCCGACTTCCGACGATACCAGCCGCATCCAGCAGCAATTGAACAATTGCGCGGGAACCGGAAAGAGCGTCGTGCTGGCGCCATCGGGCTCCAACGATGCTTTTTATACCGGGAGCCTGACGATCAACGGCGCCGGCCTGGTCATCAGCTCGGGAACGACCTTGTACGGCAACAGCTACTCCAGCAGCGCCCAGTTGTTGTCATTCTCGGGTACTGACGCATCGTTGATGGGCCCTGGAACAGTCGACGGCCGGGGCGATCTCATCAGCGGAACGCCGCGGCTCGTGCAGGCCAGCAATATCTCCAACTTCATCGTCTACAACGTGACGCTGGCCCAGGCGGCCCACCCCAATCTGTATGTGGAAGGCGGCAGCGGCTTCACCGCGTGGGGTGTCTCCATCCGCACCCCTGCAACACGCAAGAACGCCGACGGCATCGACATCGACAGCCTCACCAACGCCACCGTCACGCAGTCCGACATCGAGGCCGGCGACGACGGCATCGCGGTCAAGACCAACTCCGGAAACATCTCGAACGTCACCGTTTCGAACACCAAGCTGCATGGGACGCACGGCCTCTCCGTCGGCAGCATCGACAAGAACACTGTCTCCAACATTCTTTTCCAGAACAACTATGTCTACGGGAAAGATCTGAGCGGGACGGCATCGACCGACGCCAACGGCATCAACGTCAAGACCGGCCCGTGCTCGCTGACGGTGCAGCAGGTGAGCTACGTCAATACCTGCATGATCAACGTCAAGCACCTGGTCGTCATGGACACCAACTACAACACCTGCACGACAGGCGGCAGTCCATCGTTGTCGAACATCGTCGTCAACGGCGCTTACTCCACCGAGTCGGTCTCGGGCGCCTATACGAAGATCGACGGACGCAATTCGAGTTACCCGGTCGGCGCCTATCTGGCCAATGTCAGCCTCGACGCGACCGCGCAAAGCGGCGACCAGTACGCCAAGGTCGGCTTGGACAATTCGAACGACACGCCTTCGGGAACCGGCGTCTCCACGTCCAGCTTCACGATGACCGGCAGTGTGCCGAGCTGCTCGTTCTAACCCCCGTCATATCGATGCAAGCAGCCATGCGGCGGGAGCGATGCGCGCCCCGTCTGCGTGGCTTCTGAATGGAGTATCCATGCGGACTCGATGCGAAGGCGGACAAGCCGGATATATGTGGCGTCTGTGCGTAGGCGCTGCGGCGATCCTCGCCTTGTCGATAGCGATAGGCGTGGTCCGCACTCGGCATGCCGAGCCGGACACCACGGCAACGAGCCAAGGGCTCGCGCCGGGCCCGGCGTCCGCCCCTTTCGCACCCAACCCCTTTCCCGGGACCGCGCAAGGCATTGCGCCCGCCGATTCAGGCCTGGCTGTCACGGAAAATCACGAGCTGATCGTCAATTCCGCATTGCTCGATCTGATCAATTTCTTTCTGCTGGGGCAGCAGGACGGCGATCGCGCAGATCAATTGAAGGCCTACCTGAAAGCCAATCTGCCTTCGCCCGCCAACAGCGAAGCGGTACGAATCGTCGGGCGTTATCAGGCTTACATGAAAGCGCATGACGATTTGCTGGCGGCCCAGAATCTGGGCGACGCCACCGATGCCTCCACGGTCGATATCGATCGCATTGCGATCTGGCGTCAGCAACGCGACCGCCTGCGGCAAAGCATGCTCGGCGCACAGGTTGTGCAAGCCTGGTATCAGAACGACGACGCGCAACTGGATCAGGTTATCGGGGAGTGGCGGCAGCGCGCTGAAGATGACCAGGCGTCATCGTCGTCCGCGCCGGAGTCCCGATATCCCGTCCCGCATTGGCTCGACAAGCGCGACGAAGAACATCATCGCAGGTACATGCTCGAAGTCCTGGAAAAGGCTGTCACGAGCTATGACAGGCTGGGCCGCGAAGGGCGGCAACGGGCGGAGTGATCGCGACGCCGCATCGTCGCAACCGCCGCCATCGCAGCCGCCCCCTCTGCCCAAATGCGCAATGCAGATAACGGTATGAGAAAGCATTGGTTCGGGTTCGTGCCCGCCTCATCGACAATTCCCGTTCACGTCAAAGCGCTGCACGCCTGTTCCCGGCGCGAGCCTGCGCACGCCGCGACTCACCCGACCGCACGACTCATCCGCCATGCACAACCGATCGACCCGCCCCTCTCTCGCGCGCCGCCTTAGCCGGGCGTCATTCGCCGCGCTCGCCCTGGCAAGCGCCTTCGCCGCCAATACATCCCGAGCCGACGCCACGCTCGACCGCATTCACGAACGCCACAAGATCGTCGTCGGCGTGATCCTGTCCGGCCCGCCGTTCGGCTCGCTCGACCCGGCCACGCAGAAGCCCGTCGGCTTCAACGTCGATCTCGCGCAGGATCTCGCCAAACGTCTTGGCGTCGAGCTGGAAATGACGCCCGTGCAGCCGTCCAATCGCGTCCAGTTCCTGCAGCAAGGGAAGGTGGACGCGCTGATCGCCAACATGGAAGTCACCAAGGAACGCGCTGAAATCCTCTCCTATCCGCCGACACCATTCGAGGAAATCGGCGGTGCGCTCATCACCCGCAAGGACAGCGGCATCAAGACCTGGAACGACGTGCGCGGCAAGGCCGTGTGCGTCTCGCAAGGGAGCAACTACGCGAAGCCGCTGGCCGACGAGTACGGCGCGCAGGTCAAGGCCTTCCGCGGGCAGCCCGAATCGCTGCTGGCGCTGCGCGGCAACAACTGCGCCGCGGCCGTGCACGTCGCGCCGACGCTGCGCCTGCTCGTCGCGAGCAATCCGGACTGGAAGGACTACACGATCCCCGCGCCGAACGATTTGATTCCGTCGCCGTCGGTGATCTGGGTGCGCAAGGGCGAGACCGATACGCAAAACGCCTTCGAAAAGATCGTCGAGGAATGGCATCGCAGCGGCTGGCTGATCGATACCGAGCGCAAACACGGCATGCAGCCTTCGCAAGCCGTGCTCGACCTGCACGCGAAGTTCAAGGCGCAGCGCACATGAGCGCGGGGCCGCTCGAATCCGCCGTCGCCGCGCTCGGCAAGCTCGGGCTCGACTACCGCTTCGCGCTCGCCGCCGACGAGCGCGCGTCGTTCCTGCACGGCATGCTCGTCACGCTCGAGCTGTCCGCCGCGGCCACGGCCGGCAGTCTCGCCGCCGGCGTCGCGCTCGCGGCCATGCTGCGCTCGCCGAGCGCGGCGCTTGCGCGTCCCGCGCGCGTCTTCGTCGAACTCACGCGCAATACGCCCTCGCTCGTGCAGCTCTTCTGCGCGTTTCTCGTCCTGAACATGCTGCTCAGCACGGCGCTGCGCAACCTGGGCGGGGTCAATCCGCTGACGCCCTTCGTCTGGAGTGCCGTGGTGATCTCGCTGCATCAGGGCGCCTTCCACGCGGAGGCGTTGCGCGCGGGCATCGAAGCGGTGCCGCGCGCGACCGTCGAGGCGGCGCAGTCGCTCGGCTACAGCCGGCGGCAGCGGCTATGGACCGTGCAGCTGCCGCTCGCGCTGCGCTTCGCGCTGCCGTCGCTCGTCAACAACCTCGTCGACCTCGTGAAGATGACGACCATCGCCTCCGCGATCGCGGTCGGCGACGTTACTTATGCTTCGATCATGATCTGGACGCAGCGCGACAACGTGCTCGAGCTGATGATCCTGATCCTGCTGTTTTTCGGCGCGCTCACGTTCGCCGTGAACCGCGCGGGCCGCTGGCTCGAAGCGCGCTTGAGGATCGCCGGCTATGGCCACTGAGCCGCTTTCCGCCGCCCAGGCGGACGCACCACGCAGCGGACGGCCCGGCGCGCTCGCCGCCGTCCTCGCGACGGGCGCATTGCTCGCGCTCGCGGAGCGCGAGCTTCTTCACAGCGCCGCCGCGAGCGCCATGTTGTCCGCGTTCGTCACCTGGCTGCCCGCGCTCGGCAAGGCGCTGTGGGTCAACGTCGAGATCAGCCTCGCGGCGATTGCGCTCGGCACGCTCGCGGGCCTCGCGCTCGGGCCGCTGCTGCTCTCGCCGGTGCGCATCGCGAGGCTCGCCGCGCGCGCCTACGTGCAGGCGTTTCGCAACGCGCCGCTGCTCGTGCTGATCTATTTCTCGACTTACGTGTTCCCGTTCGAGATCACGCTCGGCCACCATGCCGTACCGTTTCCCGACTGGCTGAAAGTGACGCTCGGCCTCGCGTTCCCGGCCAGCGCGAACGTGGCCGAGATCTTTCGCGGCGCGATCCAGTCGATCCCGCACGCGCAGTGGGACGCGGCGCGTTCGCTCGCGTTCAGCCCCGCGCAGGTGTACCGCTGGATCATCCTGCCGCAGTGTGTGAAGCGCATGCTGCCGCCGTGGATGAACCTCTATGCGAGCATCACGATGGGCACCGCGCTCGCGTCGCTGGTCGGCGTGCACGACCTGCTCGATACCGCGCAGGTCGCGAGCAACACCGTCGCGCGCGCCGACTTCACCGTGCTCGTCTACTTCGCCGTGCTCGGCCTGTTCTTCTTCTATTGCTATCCGATTGCGCGCTTCACGCGCCACCTCGAAAAACGCCATGCCTTCAGCTGAATCCCGCCCCGCGCCAGCGCTCGTGAGGCTGCGCGACGTCCACTTGTCGTTCGGCGCAAGTCCCGTGCTCAAGGGCATCGACCTCGACGTGTTCCGCGGCCAGGCCGTGACCATCATCGGGCCGTCCGGGTCCGGCAAGTCGACGATCCTGCGCTGCATCACCGGCTTGCTGCGCCCGCAGCGCGGCACGATCGAAGTCGACGGCACGCGTGCGGACCTGCTGAGCTCGGAGCGCGACGAAATCGAATTGCGCAAGCGGGTCGGCTTCGTCTTCCAGCAGTACAACCTGTTTCCGCATCTGAGCGTGCTGGACAATCTCGTCGTCGCGCCCGTCAGGATTCTCGGCCGCGACAAGGCGAGCGCGAAGCGCACTGCGTATGAGCTATTGGAAAAAGTGCGGCTCGCGGACAAAGCGCACGCCTATCCGGGCCAGCTCTCCGGCGGCCAGCAGCAGCGCGTGGCCATCGCGCGGGCGCTGGCGATGCAGCCGGACCTGATCCTGTTCGACGAAGTGACCTCGGCGCTCGATCCGGAGACCGTCGGCGAAGTGCTCACGGTGATCCGCGAGCTGGTGAGGGACGGCATGACCTGCGTGCTCGTCACGCACGAGATGCGTTTTGCCGAGGAGGTCAGCGATGCGGTGTATTTCACGGAAAGCGGTGTGATCGTCGAGCACGGCCCCGCGAACCGCGTGTTTCATGCGCCTGCGAATCCGCGCACGCGCGAATTCCTTGCGCGCGCAACCGATCCGGCACAGCGTGCGCAGCACGCTCAGGGTCGCGCGGACCGGGCAGCGGCCCGCACGGCGCTTCCGCTCGAACTGCGCAATTTCGCGATCTGAGGCAACGGGGCCGCGGCACTTGCGAACGGCGCGGCCGATTCCTGAGCCGCGCTGTTCTCGTCAACCCGCCGCGTACCGGCTCGCCGGCCTGGGCAACCCGAGGTGACCGCGCAGCGTCGCCCCGCTGTACTCGGTGCGGAACAAGC
Organism: Trinickia terrae; assembly: GCF_005144415.1. Lineage (GTDB taxonomy): Bacteria > Pseudomonadota > Gammaproteobacteria > Burkholderiales > Burkholderiaceae > Trinickia_A > Trinickia_A terrae. Next base: position 220,319 of record NZ_SWJE01000012.1, read on the forward strand.
CGCGCCGCTGCAATTCCGGCACGACGCCCTCGACGAAATCGTCGAGCCCGCCCGGAAAGTACGGCGGCATGATGTTGAAGCCGTCCGCCCCTTCGCCCACGAACCATTCTTCGAGCGCATCCGCCACCTGCTCCGCCGTCCCCCAGACGATCCGGTGCCCGCGCGCGCCCGCGACCAGGTGATAGAGCTGGCGCAACGTGAGGTTGTCGCGGCGCGCGAGATCGGTCAGCAGCCTGGCGCGGCTCTTGAGCTGGTCGGATTCCGGCAGCTCGGGAAGCGGCCCATCGAGCGGATAGCCGGACACGTCATGCCCCAATCGATCGGAGAGCAGCGTCAGCGCGCCCGACGTATCGGTCCACTGCTGCAGCGCCTCGTACTTGTCCTTCGCTTCCTGCTCGGTCTTGCCGATCACCGGAAACACGCCCGGCATCACGTGCAGCGCCTCGCCCTCGCGTCCGTGCTTCGCGAGCCGCCCCTTGAGGTCGCGATAGAAGATGCGCGCCTCGTCGAGCGTCTGCTGCGCGGTGAACACCACTTCCGCGGTGCGCGCGGCCAGATCCTGGCCCGGCCCGGACGAGCCCGCCTGGATCACGACCGGATGGCCCTGAGGCGGCCGCGATGCGTTGAGCGGCCCCTTCACCGAGAAGAAGCGTCCGCGGTGGTCGAGCGTATGGACCTTCGCCGGATCGAAGTAGACGCCCGCCGCCTTGTCGCGCACGAGCGCGTCGTCGTCCCAGCTGTCCCACAGGCCTCTGACGACGTCGACGAACTCGCCCGCCATCTCGTAGCGCAAGGCGTGATCGGGATGGTTGCCGCGCGTGAAGTTGGCGGCGGTGCGGTCGTAGGAGGTCGTCACCACGTTCCAGGCCGCGCGGCCTTGGCTCAGGTGATCGAGCGACGCGAACGCGCGCGCGACGTGATACGGCTCGCTGTAGGTCGTCGAGGCGGTGGCCGCGAGGCCGATGTGGCGCGTCACCATCGCGAGCGCCGACAGCAGGCACAGCGGCTCGAGGCGCATCGCCATCGACGGATGCGCATCCGGGCCGCTCGTCAGGCCGTCTGCGAGGAACACCATGTCGAACTTCGCGCGCTCGGCGGTCTGCGCGATGCGCTGCATCAGCGCGAAGTTCTCGCTGCCCGCTTCGGCGTCCGGGTGGCGCCAGCCAGCGACGTGGTGTCCCGCGCCCTGGATGAAGAGTCCGAGGCGCATTTGCCGTTTTGCGGCGGAAAGGTGAGGCGTGCTCATGCGTGAATCCTGGGGAATGCTTGAAAGAGGATGGCGAGGTCGCCGGCCGTCTCCATCGTGTCGACGAAGGCAGGCAGCGTCGCGAACGCGGGATCGTGGCCGACGGCGTCGGCGAACTTGGCGCGCAGGTCGTCTGCGCTATGCAGCCGGTCGGTCTTGTGACGCAGCACCGCGCCGCCGCGCAGTGTGATTTCCACCGTCGAGAAGCGCGTGGCGGGATCGGTCGATGCGCGCGGCGCGGTGGCGTCGTACGCGCGCGTCACGCGCTGCGCGAATGCGGCGAGGTCGGCGCGCACCGGCACATCGGCGAACGTCGCGACAGAGAGCGCGCCGTCGATCAACGCCGCGGCCAGCGCGTACTCGACGCTGAAGCGCCCTTCGAGCCCGGTGGACGGCGCGCGGTGCGAAAGGGGCGTGTCGCCGCCGGGCGGAAACGTCACGACGGCGCGCTCGATATCGCCCGGCGCGAGACGATGCGCCTCGCGCAACGTCAACGCCGCGTGCACCGCATAGTGCGTGGCCGTGCAGCACGGCCACGGCTTGAAGTACAAGCCGGGCGCGACGATCTGCCAGGGCGCCCCCCAGCCTTCGAGCGCGCGCTCCGGCTGCGCCGCGCCGTCGCCGAACACGGCGAAGAAGCCTTCCGGGCCGTCGAGCGCCGCGGGCGAGCCCTGCAAGCCCGCCGCCGCGAGCCGCGCCGAGAGCAAGCCCGCGCGGGCGGCCTGCCCGGCGTGGAGCGGTTTCGCTTCGCTGCCGAATTGCAGACGCAAGCCGGCCGCTTGCGTGGCCGCGAGACCGAGCGCGTTGTCGATCGCGGCGGCGTCGAGCCCGAGCAGGAACGATGCGGCGGCAGCCGCGCCCAGCGCACCGAGCGTCGCCGTGTTGTGAAAGCCGCGCTCGTAGTGGCGGCTGCCGAGCGCGAGGCCCAGGCGCGCCATCGTCTCGACGCCGACGACGTACGCCGCGAGCAGATCGTACGCGCTGCGGCGCTCGGTCTGCGCGAGCGCGAAGAGTGCCGGCAGCAGCACGGTGCTTGGGTGGCCGCGCACGCTGCTGTGCACGTCGTCGTAATCGAGCGCGTGGCCCGCGTAGCCGTTGACGAGCGCCGCATCGAGCGCGTTGAGCGAGTGAGGACGGCCGGTTTCCGGATGGCCGATGACGGCGGCGTCGCCTCGGCTGCCTTCGCCGATCACGGCAAGCAGCTTGCGATAGCCGGCGTCGTTCGCGCCGGCAAAGGCAGCCGCCAGGAAATCGAGCACGCCGCGCCGCGCGGCGGCGATGGCGGCGGCATCGTTAAGCGGCGCTGCGCGCGCGATCGCGGCCGCGAGCCGGCGCGTGACGCCTGCGCCGGATTGCGCGGCAGCGGGAGAGGGAAAGCTGGACATGTTCGAGGCAGGCAAGATCGTCGAGAGGAGCGGCAAGCGCCGCAAGCGGGCGGGCGCACCGCTCGCCGCATCCTAGCGACGCCCGGCTTGCTTCACAAACAAGTTTTTCCGCTTTCGATATGGCGTTTTCAGCGAAGAGAAAACGGTGGTCCGGATCGGCAAGCGTCTCGAGGCGAAGCACGAGCCGAGCTATCAAAGATAGCCATTGCCTCCCTAGCAATTTCGCCATCCTTATCGATCTTTATCGCCTTCGGTTTGTGCCACCGATCGAAAACACCCGCCCGTTATCGTTCCGTCTTCATGGCATCGCTTCGCGACACCCGCCCCACTACCTCTCCAATGTGACAAATCCCTTTCAATGCAAGGTTGCAGCACCGCTCGCCGCCAACGCTGTCAACCCTGACAGGGTATGGATTCCCCCTTTCACATTCGTCTCAAGACGACGTTTCCGCATAGCAGTTGCACTGACAACCAACTCAACGCAGAGACGTCATGCCACCCGTCACCCACGCCAACTCGCTACGCTGCACACCGCTGCTACAAGGCCTGCCGGACAAGCTCCTGCTGCACATCGAAGAACACGTCACCCCCTGGCCCGATCACCGCAACCGCCTGCTGTTCTTCAAAGGCGATCCCGAGAACTTCATTGCCTTCGTCCACCGCGGCCACGTCTACCACACGCTGCACGAGCCCGGCGGACGCGAAATCATCCTCGACTACACGCTCGCGGGCGGCCTCGTCGGCGAAAGCGCGCTGCTTCACCCGCATGGGCGCAGCTTCAACGCCGAGCTGAGTCCGGATTGCCAGGTGTCGCTGATCCATTGCCAGCACTTCGCTCCGCTCCAGGCCGATCCCGCCTTCATGATGCGCATCCAACAGCAGCTATGCGGCCGCCTCCAGCAACTCAGCGACTTCGTCGAATCGGCCTGCCTGTATCGGCTCGAAGCCAGGCTTGCGCGGCACCTGCTCACGCGGATGGAGGGCAGCGAGCAACGCGATGTCAGGCTCCCCGCCAACCAAAGCATCATGGCCGCCATGCTCAACGTCAGCCGTCCGCGGCTCAGTACGCTGCTGCAGCGGTGGCAGCGCGAAGGCCTGATCCGCCCGCATGCGCACATGCTGCGGATCGAGAACCCCGAGCGTTTGCGCCACATCGCGGCCGAAGCGTGAAGCCCGCGGGGCGCGCTCGCGCCTTGCACTCATGGCGAGGCGCCCTCTCTTTCGAATCCCGCCGTCACTGTTACGTACGCGACTGCATTCCTCACACCATTACGCCGATTCTGCTGCTTCCACACCCACGGAGACCGCAGAATGACCACGACAACCCACCCCGGCGACAGAGCCGCCGCTCTCACGAACCAGTTCGACCACACCTGGCGGGAGATGCACGGCAAGCTGCGGCGCCGCGCCCGCCTCCTGTGCAAAGGCGACCCGCATCGCGCCGACGACCTGCTCTCCGACACGGCGCTCAAGGTCCACGTCTACATGCTGCACTCGCCCGAGCGCGTGAAGAACCTGGCGGGCTTCCTGTTCCTCGCGCTCAACCACGCTTTCCTCGACCACGCGCGGCGCCGCGGACGCGAGGACCGCGTGATCGAGCACGGCGCCGAATGGGACGACGACTACGTCATCGAGATTGCCGACCACGCGCCTCCCGCCGAGCAGCAGGTCTCGCTCAAGCAGCAGTTCGCCCGCGTGGAGCAGGCGCTGGCCACGCTCACGCCGCAGCAGCAGACGCTCTTCGCCTTGAAGTTCGAAGAAGACCGGCCCTATCCGCAGATCGCCGCCGTGCTCGGCATCAACGAAACGCTCGCGCGCAAGCGCGTGGAGCTGCTGCGCAAGAAGCTGCGCCAAAAGCTCGACTGAGCGCCTTCACAAACGCATCCCCCGTGCGTCCGTAATCACAACACCAGCCAGGCGGGCCTCTTTCGGTCCGCCTTTTTCCTCAACCCCCATGCCGTACCTAAGGAGTCGTCATGGCAGACAACACCGCCGTCAACGGACAGATCACCGATGCCGTCACCCAAACCAACGTCAAAGTCGTGGCGGAGGCCCCGGCCCAGGCGATTGCCTCGCTTTATCAATTCGCCAGCCACTCGGCCGGCCTCTCGCTGCAGAACGCCGTGCACAGCCAGCAGGCGCTGAACCAGATTTCCAGCGCCGTGATCTCCAAGGCCGTGACGATGATCCTGTCAGTCGGCGAGAAGAGTTGACGCCGCGCGCCAAGGAGACGTGAACCATGAGCCTCAAGGACTTCTTCACCAGCAAGCGGGCCGCGGCCGGCGATAGTGCGGGCGCGGCGCCTGCGGGCGGGGCCGCGGCGGCGTCCGGTGCGGCGGCAACGCCTGCCGCCAACAGCGGCGGCGCCAGCGCCGGCACCCAAGCCAATACAAGCGCCAACGCCAATTCCGGCACCGGCGCCGCCAGCCAAAGCGCCGCACCGCCGTCCAGCCCGCTCTCCGGATTTACCGACCAGATGAAAGCCGCACCGGCAGGCGGCAGCACCGATGCGCTCAACAGCCAGATCGTGCAGGCGGTGCAGATGAGCAACAGCGAGACGGCAGCCTATGCCAGCAGCCAGATCGCGATCGCGCCGAACATGATGATCACCCAGGCGGGCGGGCTCGTCGCGCAGTCGGCGGCCAACTACTTCGACGGCGCGAGCAAGCTCGCGCTGGCCAGCAAGAGCGTGCTGCTCAAGAACATGACCGAGAAGCTGGTGAAGGAGGACATCAAGGGCGCGGCCGAGGACGCGCTCGGCGTGCTGATCACCGACCTCCTGGTCGGCACCGCGGCGGCCGTGGCCGCCGCGGCCGGCGCCATCGAAGGCGAGGCCGCGCACTTCGCGCTGGACAAGATCGACCAGAGCCTGAACAAGTACCAGACGTTGCTGGACAGAAAGTCGAAAGAAGCGTGAGGCGCAGCGCTACCACACTCCCCTGCTACATCACTGAACGCAAGCCAAGGAGCCAATCATGACTCAGCAAACGGTAGTCACCATCATCGAGAAAAACTCGTTTAACGACTACACAAAAAAGACCATCGAGCAACGCATCGAAATCATCAATGACGCGTGCTCCGAAACAGAGCGCCTCATCAAGAACGGGAATCAGAACATCGATACGTCCGAGATCAGGGCCATCATCGTCGCTCCCGAATACTTTCTATCCAGGAAGTACGACGCCATTCGCGACGGCGACGTATTGTTCACACATAGGGACATCATGATTTACGCGCGCGAGGAAATCGCGAAAATCAGCACACGATACAAAAACATGCTCATCGTTCCGGGCAGCGCCGGATACATCAAAGAGGTGGACAAGCGTACGGAAAAGGGCAAGCTCAGAGTGCAAAAGGCGCTCGAAAGGCTTGCCGAAGAAGATACGGGCAACGCCGAAATCGAATATCCACGCGGCGTGACGGACCATGCGGAATACAAAGCCTATTGGGAAAGCAAGCTCGCCAGCCCCCAAACCAGTTTGTTCGTCTATTCGAACTGCATGTTTGCGTTCCTCAACGGCAGTATGTGGAAGCACAGAAAGACGCTGGGCTTCAACGAAAACAAAGACATGCCGGACGAATTCCTTTCCATTGACCGGCCGAGCGACAGCGCTGTCGTCAATATCGCCGGCAGGACTTTCGGCTTCGAAATCTGTTTCGAGCACAACCAGGGTGTGCTCAAGAAGCTCCTGGGCAAGTCCGCCGTCGACTTCCATATCGTCGTGTCCGACTACGTCGAAAAGGACAACAGCCACATCAGCTTGAAGAGCGACGGTTACTTCATCCACGCGTCCACGCGGCCAAGCGACTGCATCGTCCAGGATTCCAAGCGGAAAAAGATATCGACCACCCAAATCGACGGAAACCTTTCGTTGTATGTGATCGACACACCCGCGCCGGCCGCCGGGTTTGGCGAGCAACAGTCAAATGACACAACGATCGCCACATTCGAATGAGCAACAACTCGAGCAGAGGAAATGCGCTTTCCGCCTTGAACGTCCATTTTCACGAAGTCCGACCATGCTCATCAAATTCATCTCCATGCCATCGGGCCTGCAATTCGTCGGCTGGGCCGGCCTGGGCCTGCTGATGACTGCCGCGGGCCATGTGCTCGTGCGCAAGCTGATACAGCCACCGGACACGCATGCCCATAACGGCGAGCTCGGCACCATCATCGCCGTCGTGGGCATCTTCTTCGGCCTGATCATCGCGACGATGCTCGCGCGCGCGGTCAGCCATTTCGACGCCGCGGTCGAGAGCGCGAGTCACGAAGCCAGCCTGAGCGCGGCGCTGTATCGCGACGCGGCGCAAGGCTCCCCCGAACTGGCGAAGCGGGTGCAAGGCCCCTTGCTCCGCTATCTCGAGAGCGTCGTCCAGACCGAATGGCCCAGGCAAAGCGGCGGGCTCGACGTCGCGCCCGAGTCGTCGAGCCTCGCCGCCATCAGCCGCGCGCTCGGCGACTACCAGCCCGACACCCCGAAGCAGCTTGCCTACCTGAACATGACGCAGCGTCAGCTCGACGCGCTCTACGCCGCCCGCCACGCCCGGCTCGCCAACGGCGACATGACGATCCCCGGCGAAATCTGGGCCGTCAAGCTGGTCGGCCAGATGACGCTCATCGTGTTCGGCTGGCTCATGCGCATTCAAAACAAGCTGATGCACTTCCTGCTGGTCGCGGGAATCGCGGTGTCCGTCTCGATCGTGCTGGCCGCCACGCTCATCTACGACACGCCGTTCTATGGCGACATCTCGGTATCCGACGCGCCGTACCGGCAGGCCATGCGGGACATCGAAACATCCGCGCTCGCCTACTGACGAGCCCGCACGCCGCTCACGCTTCACAGCCGCGCCGCGGGCACGTCCCTTTGACAGACATCGTCGCAGCCCATCCAAACAGATCGACCGCCATGCCCTCGCCCGCGCAGGACTCCAATCTCGAAGCCCCGCAGCCGGGCATGCCGGGCAGCCTGCCGTCGCTGGGCAAGAGCCCGATCCATCTGCTCTCCGCGCTTGTCACCGTCTCCATCGACAAGCTCTGGGACCTGATGCTGCTCGATATGGCAAAGGCCATGCCGCTACAGGAGAAGGCGCGCTTCTTCCTGGCCGTGGGCCTGCTGTTGCTGGCCATCACCACCGTCAGCGCCACGCTGACGCAATGCCTGGTGGACAAGGACGCCCTCGGCATGGCGCTCGCCAAGGGGCTGGCGATGGGCATTCTGGCCGGCCTGCCGTATTCGTTCAGTTCCACCGAGATGGGCCTGCTCTTCATCGGCTGGTCCGGCATCAACGAGTTGCAAAAGCAGCAGAAGCAAAAGCAAGAACAGGAACAAGACCCGCAGCCTTCCACCACCACATAGGAGAACCCGCCATGCGCTCGTCATCCGTCCTTTCGCGACGGCTCGCCGCCATCCTGCTGACCACGCTTGCCGCCGGCCCCGCACTCGCCGCCGCGCCCCCGCTGCCCGCGCTCGGCGCCGACGCCAAACAGGTGACCGTATCCGGCCTGTCGTCCGGCGCCTTCATGGCCGCGCAGTTCAGCGCCGCCCATTCCGCCAGCGTCGCCGGTGCGGGCATCGTCGCCGGGGGGCCGTTCTATTGCGCGGGCCTCGGCGGCCTGAACGGCGCCGAACGCTTTTTCACCACGGCCACCACGCTGTGCATGAATTCGCCCGGCCCGGCTCCGTCAGGCGCCGCGGCCTTCAAGGCGGCCGAGCGCTTCGCCTCTGAAGGGCTGATCGACCCGGTGAGCAACATCAAACGCCAGCGGCTCTACATCTTCACCGGCGCTTCGGACAACATCGTGCTCTCCAAGGTGGTCGCGCAAACCCTGGCCTTCTACCGCAGCGCCGGCGTGCCGGAGCAGCAGATCAAGTACATCGACACCACCAACGCCGGCCACGCGTTCATCACGGCCAATGCGAAGGACCTGGCCTGCCCGGCCAATGCCGCGCCCAATCTCAACAACTGTGGCTTCGTGCAATCGCAGGACATCCTGCGCCAGTTGTACGGCAATCTGAATCCGCCCGTCGCCAAGCCCGGCGGCGACCTCGCGGACTTCGACCAGACCGCGTTCGCCAAGGGCGGCTACACGGGCTTGTCCGACGTCGGGCACGTCTACATTCCCGCCGCCTGCCGCACGGCAAGCTGCCGCGTCCACGTGGTGTTCCACGGCTGCATGCAGGAAGACAGCCGCATCGGCGACCGCCTCTATACCACCGCCGGCTACAACGAGATGGCGGACAGCAATCGCATCGTGGTGCTGTATCCGCAGATCCGCGCCGATCCCTCGCGCAATCCCCTGGGCTGCTGGGACTTCTGGGGCTACAGCAGCAAAGACCCCGTCAAGCCCGATTTCTACGCCAAGCGCGCGCCGCAAATGTCGGCTGTCGACGCCATGATCCAGCGCCTCACGAGCCCCCGCAAATAAAGGACAACCGATGAATACACCGTACATGGCAACCGAGCCGGGCAACGACGGCGGCAGCCCGCAGGATTGGCCCCTCTTGCTCGGCAACCTGATGCTGGCCCGCATGCCGTCGGCGGCCGAGTGGAAGCAGACGCTCAAGGCCTGCCTCGCGAGCAGCGAGAGCCTGAGCGAACGCACGCAGGAAGCGGCGCAGCAGTGGTCGTCCGCATGGCACCTGCGCGCCGATACCGCCGGCTTCATCGAGTATTGGCGTCAGTGCGGCGAGACCGCCCAGCAACTGGGCAAGCGGCTCTTCGACTGGCAGATGCAAGCGGCCGCGCAATGGCAGCAACAGGGGTACGCGCTGCTGCCGCAATTGCTGCACGCGCGCGGCGAAGGCGACATGGTGCTCGTCTCCTGCGCCGCGCAGCAGGCCGCCAGAAAACAATGGGACGACCAGAACGGCGCCTTGATGCAATGGTTCAGCGGCATCTCGCCGGCCTTTCTCCAGTGCCTGCAGCTGTGGCTCGAAGCGGGTCCGGAGAGTGCGGGCGGGGAGCGCCCCGATCCGGCCGCCTGATGCATCCGCTCGCGGCCCCATCGCGGGCCGCCTTCGTTTCCCCTTTTTCAGCCGCGAGGAAGCACCATGAAAACGAATCAAGCCGGCCTCAACCTGATCAAGCAGTTCGAAGGGCTGCGCCTCATCGCCTATGCCGATGTGGTCGGAGTCCTGACCATCGGCTATGGCCACACGGGTCCGGATGTGAAGCCAGGCCTGATCATCACCCAGTCCCAGGCCGACCAGCACTTGAGCGACGACCTCGCGCGCTTCGAGAGCGGCGTCGGCGCTCTCGTGAAGGTGCCGCTCAACGCCAACCAGTTTTCGGCGCTCGTCAGCTTCAGCTACAACCTGGGCCTCGGCAATCTTGGAAGCTCGACGCTGCTGCGCCTCTTGAACCAGCGCGACTACCCGGGCGCGGCCCTGCAATTCCCCCGCTGGGACCGGGCCGGCGGCCGCGAGCTTGCTGGCCTGCTCAGGCGCAGGCAGGCGGAGCAGGCGCTCTTCGAGGCCCCGGTGGCTGCCTGACCTTCACAACCGTCCCTGTGACGACGTCCTTGCAAACAGCCCGGCCGGGCTGTTTTCATCCATTCATCAACTCAGGAGAACATGCCATGCAAGACGAACTGAACCAACTGCACGACGTCGCTTCGAAGCTGCTCGGCAACCATCTGGGCACGTGGGCCGACTCGCTGATGAACGCCACCGCCGGCCACGACGACAACAAAGCCCTCAGCGTGCTGCATTCACTGCTGGCCGTCCGCAGCGCGCTGGCGCCGCTCGTCGGCAGCCAGCAGGACACGAGCCATGGCTGACGACACGCTCAACCCCGGGCTGCGCCAGATTGCCGAGCAATACCTGAACCGCCCGCTGGAAGCGAACGAAGAAGCGCAGTTGCTAAAGCTCCAACAGGGCTTCCAGGGCCGCGCGCCCTCGCCTGCCGCCGGCGCGCTCGACACCGTCGAGCAAGCGAGGCAGCAGGCGCAGCGCACCATCGGCCAAGGACAGACGCAGGCCTCGTCCAGCATGCGCGGCATCCTCGAATCGATCCAGGCCAGCTCGAGCAAGGCGCTGCAGGTGCAGCAGCGAGAGGAGCAGGCGATCCTCAAGCTGCTGGAGAGCTGCAAAACCTTGTCCGACCTGCGTCCCGCGAGTCTGAATCCTGGCCTGTCGAGCCTGCAGGCCGGCAACCAGCTGGCGCTCACCCAGATCGCCGAGCACCTGGCCAACCTCGCGAGACAGGAAGTGGAGAACTGCTTCAACCAGCACTTCGGCCCGCTTGCCGCGCAGCTGCAGGCGCTGATCCAGCGCCTGAACGAACAGGATGCGGCCAAGAGCGCCGAAGCGGCCGCGGGAGCCGGACAAGACGCCACGCCCGCCGATGATGTTCACGACCAGGGCGGCCAGGCGTCCATGCAATAGCACAGCGGGACTCCGAAGCACAGCACAGGAGGCCCGCCCCGTGCGCCCACTCTTCAACTTGAACCAAGGAGCAAACCATGACTTTTCCGACCTCCGTCAACAACCAGATCACCGACGCCGTCACCCAGTCCAACGTCAAGGTGCTGGGCGAATCGCCGGCGATGGCGATCGGCTCGCTGTACCAGACGATGGCCCACTCGACGGGCATCCTGTTCGAGAACTCGGTGTCGGCTCAGCAGCAGCAGAACACGCTGACGCAGGCTGCCTCGAACATGGGCGTGATGCAGATCTACAGCGTCGACACCATGGCCGATGCCGCGGGCACCGAGAAGGTAAGCCAGGCCGGCGTCGCCGACAACCTGACGAGCCTGCTCACGGTGCTGCAGTCGTTCCGCCGCTGATCCGCCATCCCGAGACTGGAGTTGAACTATGGCCCAAAACACGGAAGTAAACAGCCAGATCACCGACGCCGTCACGCAAGCCAACGTCAACGTGCTGGCGCAGTCGCCGGCAATGGCGATGGGGTCGCTGTTCCAGACCATGGCGCATTCCACCGGCGTGCTGTTCGAGAACACGATCTCGGCTCAGCAGCAGCAGAATGCGCTCGCGCAGGCCGGCGCCAACATGGGCGTCATGCAGATCTACAGCGTCGACACCATGGCCGATGCCGCGGGCACCGAAAAGGTGAGCCAGGCCGGGGTTGCCGACAACATGACCAGCATGCTCGCCACGCTGCAAGCTTTCCAGAACCGCTGACGCGCCGGGCGCGCAAGCCACGCTAACCGCGCAACACGCAGATACCCAGGAGAACCAAGATGACCTTTCCGACTTCCGTCAACGACCAGATCACCGACGCCGTCACGCAATCGAACGTGAAGGTGCTTGGCGAAGCCCCGGCCATGGCCATGGGCACGATCTACCAGACCATGGCCCATTCGACCGGCATTCTGTTCGAGAATGCGGTGTCGGCGCAGCAGCAGCAGAACACGCTCGCGCAGGCAGCGGCCAACCAGGGCGTGATGCAGATCTACAGCATGAACACGATGGCCGGCGCCGCCGCGACCGAAAAAATCTCGCAGGGCGGCATCGCCGACAACCTGACGAGCCTGCTCACCGTGCTGCAGAGCTTCCAGAACCGCTGAGCTTCATCGTCGTCCCGTCCTGGCCCTGGCCGACACCGGACAGCCAGGGCCGGCGGGATCGCCGCCCTCGCCCCGCATGCGCTCCGCGCTGCGGGGTTTTTTATTGCAGCATCGGGTAGATGCACGGTAACGAAACAAGCATGGGCTCTCCAAAGCGTGTGATCCCGCGCGTCGACACCGCACCATCTCACACAAATCAATAAAAACAGCTATCAGGATTTCCTGAAATTCGTTAGAGAATTTACCGATAAGCAAAGCATCATTCCAGCTATATCTTTTATTTCCTTACTCAATCCCCGATGTCACTAAAGATTCGCGCTTTTTTGTCGTCATATCGTATGCACAAAGCCAATCGGAAAAGACCAAGCATGAGCAATCGGGGAAACGCACTCACTCTTCCAGCCTTGCCGGACGCACGCTCCAGCGCATGGCAAGCCCTTTCGCATGCCTGCCCGCGCAAACGATTGCTCCGGCGCGCCTCCGCTAACGCGGAGCAAGCGCCGCTTCGGCATTCGCGACACCAATAGCCGAACATCAATTTTTTTCAGCATTTTTCAATTTATTTTCACAATTCCGTGGATATAGGAATTCTATAGATGAAGATCGCCAATCTGAGGATCGGGGTACGTCTCGGGTCCGCCTTCGCACTGGTCGTCGCGCTGCTGATCGGCACCGCCATCGTCGGCATCGCGCACCTGAACTCCAGCAGCACGCGGATGGAGCGGCTCGTCACCGAGCGCTATACGCTGATCGCGCTCAGCAACCAGATCAAGAACAACGGCTACAAGGCCAACGGCATCCTCAGCAATCTGCTGCTCACCACCTCGCCCGACCAGGCGGCGAAATACATGAGCCAATACGGCGTCATCCGCCAGACCAACGCGGATGCCTATGCCAAGCTCGAACCGCTGCTGACGAGCGACGAGAGCAAGAGCCTCTTCAGGGAACAGTTCGATGCGCGCTCCGCCTATGGCGCGAGCGTCAAGAAGTTCTTCGAGCTGATCAAGAACAACCAGCAGCAGGATGCGCGCGACCTCTATCAAGGCGACATGGCGCGCTTACAGGACGCCTACTATGTGCTCGTCGACAAGATGGTCGACTTCCAGGCGCACGGAATGGAGAGCGACGTCGCGCTGGCCGCCGACGAAGCGCAGAGCGCCAAGATCCAGATGGTGCTGCTCGCCATCGTCGCCACGCTGATCGCGATCGCCACCGGGGTCGTCATCACCCGCAGCATCACGCGCCCGATCAACCACGCGGTGGAACTGGCCGAGGCCGTCGCCCGCGGCAACCTCACGCACGAGTTCGAAGTCAACTCCGACGATGAAATCGGCCGCCTGCTGACCGCGCTCGGGCACATGATCGACAACCTCCACGGCATCGTCGCCCAGGTCCGCAAGGGCACCGACACCATCGCCCACGCGTCGCGCGAAGTCGCGAGCGGCAACGTGGACCTGTCGGGCCGCACCGAGCGCCAGGCCAGCGCGATCCAGCAAACGGCCGCGACGATGGAGCAGCTCACCTCGACCGTCAAGCAGAACGCGGACAACGCGCGCGAGGCCAACCAGCTTGCGGCGAACGCGTCGGTGGTCGCGGCCAAGGGCGGCGACGCCGTCGACCAGGTCGTCGACACGATGAACGCGATCAACGACTCGTCGCGCAAGATCGTCGACATCATCGGCGTGATCGACGGCATCGCCTTCCAGACCAACATCCTCGCCTTGAACGCCGCGGTGGAAGCCGCGCGCGCCGGCGAGCACGGCCGCGGCTTCGCCGTCGTCGCCAACGAAGTGCGCGGCCTCGCCCAGCGCTGCGCGGTGGCCGCGCGCGAGATCAAGGAGCTGATCGCGCAGTCGGTCAACCAGGTCGGCGCAGGCAGCTCGATGGTCGAAGACGCGGGACGGGTGATCCGCGAAGTGGTCACGAGCATCAAGCACGTCACCGACATCGTCGCCGAGATCAGCTCGTCGAGCCAGGAGCAGAGCGACGGCATCGAGCAGGTGAATCAAGCCATTGCGCAGATGGATCAGGCCACTCAGGAAAACGCCTCGCTCGTGGAAGAGAGCGCGGCCTCCGCGAGGGCGCTGCAGGAACAGGCGGACGAGCTGACCGGCATGGTCGGCACGTTCAAGCTCAACGACGGCCTGCTCAACGCGCACCGTTCGTCGTTCGAAACAAGCGCAGCGCAGCCTGCACGGCTCCGCGCGCAGATGGTGTCTTGAAGCGCGGGGCCTGTTCACACCAGTAGCAGGCCCCAGGTATCGACAGAGGTAGAGCAGTCCCACGGATGGAGACGCAGGCCCGCCGTCGCAGCAGGCTTGCCACAAAGAACACGGAACGCAGAGGCGGTCGATCCGAGCCGCCACGCGTTCCCGGCCGTCTCGCCATCCGCTTGAAGGCGCTCGCCCCGGCATGCCCTCTGCCGTTTCGGGAACCGCGAGCACCGGCATGCGGACGTGCGGACATGCGAGATCCGATCAACGATTTCTCTTCCGGTGCCATTCTCATGTCTACCCTCCACACCGAATACGCCGACGCCTCCACGCTATCTCCCGAGCCCTCTCCCCTGCGGGCCGCGGCCATGCCGCAATCAGCGGCTTCGCCACAGGTCGCCCGCTTCATCGACGCATACCGCGAGCAAGGCCACCGCTGCGCGCGGCTCGATCCGCTCGCGCTCGCGCCGCTGCCCGCCCTGCCCGCGCTGAAGCCCGACTATCACGGGCTGCATCCGCTGCAGGAGCGCGCGAGCGACGACTGCGCGCTGCCCGGCGCCGTCACCGTGCAGGAGCTCGCACGGCAGCTCGAACGGACCTATTGCGACACCATCGGACTCGACTGCAGCGGCATCCGCAGCAAAGCGCGCCGCGGCTGGCTGTTCGCGCGCATGGAGGCGGACCTGCTATCGCCGCCGCTCGCGCCGCGCGAGCAAGGCAAGCTCTTGCAGCAGTTGCTCGCCGCCGAAATGTGGGAGCGCCACGTCGCCCGCAGTCAGGCGCATGCGAAGCGCTTCTCGCTCGAAGGCTGCGAGAGTCTCGTGCCGCTGCTGGAAGCGCTGGTCACCAAGGCTGTCCAAGGCGGCGTGCGCCAGGTGTTTCTCGGCATGCCGCACCGCGGCCGCCTGAACGTGCTCGTCAACCTGATGGGCTTCGACGTCGAGAGCATGCTGCAGTGCCTCAATCCGGATTCGGACCTCGCCGCTCTGCAGCGCGACCTTCCGTACCATCTCGGCGGCGCCGCGCGCATGCCGACCGCGCACGGCGAAGCCGCGCTCTTTCTCGCCCATAACCCGTCGCATCTGCAAAGCGTGTTTCCGGTCGTGAGCGGCATGGCGCGCGCCTACCAGGACGAGCATCCCGAGTCGCCCTGCCTGCCGGTCGTGGTGCACGGGGACGCGGCCTTCGCCGGCCAGGGCATCGTGGCGGAAACGCTGAACCTCACGCGCCGGAACGGCTACGCGCTCGGCGGCACGATCCATGTGATCGTCAACAACCAGGTCGGCTTCACGACGCCGAACCGGATGAACGTCGAGGCGGACGACTATTGCACCGACGTCGCGCGCATGATCGACGCGCCGGTGATCCGCGTCAACGCGGACCATCCGGAAGCCGTGCTGCGCGCGGCCAGCATTGCCTTCGACTACCGTCGGGTGCATGGCGCCGATGTCGTCATCGACCTGATCGGCTATCGCCGCCTCGGACACTCCGAGCACGACATCCCGTCGCTCACGCAGCCGTTCGTGCAGGCCGCGATCGCGTCGCACCCCACGGTCACCGAGCTGTATCACGCGGCGATCGCCGAGCCGGCGCCGCTCGCGCAGATGCGCGACGATGCCTTGCAGCACCTGTTGTCGCGCCCGGGCGAGCTCGGCCCGTTCAACGTCGCGCCGGCCGATCGGCCCGCAGCGTCCCGCCCATTGCAGCCGCTCTCGCACGCGCGCCTGCGCGCGCTGACCGCCGCGCTCGCCACGCCGCCGGAAGGCCTGCTGCTGCACGAGTTCGTGCGCAACCTGACGGACAAGTGGAATGCCGCGGCCTCGAGCGAAGACAATGCCGTGGACTGGCCGCTCGCCGAGAATGCCGCGTACGCATCGCTGCTCGAAGAGGGACACGGCATCCGCCTCTCAGGCATGGACGTCGGCCGCGGCACGTTCATGCACCGCCATGCCGTGTGGCATGCGCAGCCTGGCGAAGCAGGCGGCGCCGCCAAGGCCTACGTCCCCCTCGCGCACATCGCCGCCGGCCAGGGCCGTTTCGACATCGTCAATTCGCCGCTGACCGAGGAAGCCGTGCTCGGCTACGAATACGGCTACAGCGTGCAGACGAAGACGCGCCTGACGATCTGGGAAGCGCAGTTCGGCGACTTCGTCAACGGCGCACAGGTCATCATCGACCAGTACATCGCGCCGGGCGAATACAAATGGGGTTACCGCTCCGCGCTCACGATCCTGCTGCCGCACGGGCACGAAGGCGTCGGCCCCGAGCACTCGAGCGGCTTTCTCGGCCGCTTCCTGCAGCTGTGCGCGGGGCAGAACCTGCGCGTGGCCGTGCCGTCCACCTCCGCGCAGTGGTTCCATCTGCTGCGCGAGCAGGCCGCGGCGGAGCATGCAAAGCCGCTCGTGGTCATGTCGCCGAAGACGCAGCTCTACAGCAACCGCCGCTCGCATGCGCCGTTGCGCGCACTCGCGAACGGCGCGTTCATGCCGGTCCTGCCGGACTCGGGCGTGCGCGCGCCGGAGCAGGTCACGCGGGTCGTGCTGTGCAGCGGCAAGTTCTTCTACGAGCTGGAGGCCGCGCGCGATGAAGCCCAGGCCGCCTCCGTCGCCGTGATCCGCGTCGAACAGCTCTATCCGTTTCCGAAGGACGCGCTGATGCAGGCGCTCGCGGCATTCCCCAATCTCGCCGAAGTCGTCTGGGCGCAGGAGGAGGACCGCAACCAGGGCGCCTGGCGCTTCGTGCGCGACGACCTGGAAGCGTGCGTGAGCCCGGGCTGCAGGCTGGCCAAGGTGTGCAGGACGGCCACGGCATCGGGCGCGCACGCGTCGATCCGCGGGCATCAGATCGAGCAACGCCGGCTGGTCAAGGCGGCGTTGCTCGGGCCGTATTGAGCAGTGTCTTTGGGAGGAGGGGTGGGTTTGCTGCGGCTTTCGTGAAACTTGATTTCGCGCCGGTCCGTATAGTCCGTCCCTCCCCGGGACCGGGGTCACTTTGGTCTTGCCCAAAGTAACCAAAGGCGTGTCCTAGGCGGACGGCCTCGGCCCGTTAGCACTCAGTCCTGTCTGCGATAGCGGTCAATGGGCTACCGCTATCGCTCGCCGTTCGTCCCGTTAGCACGCGGCACAGAATGGCGCTGGGTCGAATCAAATCAATGCTCGCGCTAAGAAAAGGCCTAAAGAGACTTGTCTTGCGATGATGCGGATGCGCTCGTGCTCACTTTTAAACTCAGGCAACTGGAGCCCGGCCTAACCGATGTCCTCCATTTGCTTCGTCGCAGCGCCATTCCGTGCCACGTGCTAACGGGACGTGCGGCGGGCGGTAACAGTGGCCCCCAGACCGCTATCGCGAACAGCACTGCGTGCCTCCGGGACAGGCCGTCCGCCTAGGACGCGCTTTTGGTTACTTTGGGCAAGACCAAAGTGACCCCGGTCCCGGGGAGGGACGGACTATACGGACCGCCGCGAATTCAAAGTTGCACGACAACGACAACGACAACAGCACAAAACAAAAACCCAAACCTACACCATCCCCGCCAGATGAAACCGCGACGCCGGATGCCAGAGCTGCACCGACGTCGCCACATCCTCTCCGACCCAGGTGCGCCGCCACAGCATCAGACACGGCTCGCCGATCTCCATCACGAGATGGCGGCGCACCTGAGCGTCGGGCTTCTGCGCATAGATCCGGAACTCCGCGCGCTGGATCGGCGCGAGCCTGACCATGTAGTGGTTCGGCGTTTCAAGCGTGAAGTCCTGCTCCAGGTACTCGGGGAACACCCTCGGATTGACATAGCGGTCCTCGAACTGGATCGGCTCGTCTTCCTCGTAGTGGACGATGCGCGAGTGAAACACGGGACCGGCCTCGAGCCCCAGCGCGTCGATCGCGCCCGCGTCGTCGCTGCGCTCGAGCGTCAGCACGCGCGCCGTGTGGCGATGGCCGCGCTCGGCGATTTCGTCGGCGATGTTGCGGATCTCGAGCACCGTCGATTCGTAGCGGCGCCGCTCGACGTAGGTGCCCGCGCCCTGGACGCGCGTCAGCACGCGCTCCGCCGTCAGCTCCCGCAACGCGCGCGACACCGTCATCCGCGCGACGCCGAACTCCTTCACGAGCTCGGCTTCGGTCGGGATCGCGCTGCCGGGCTTCCAGTCGCCGTCGGCGATCCGCTTCACGACGTAGCGCTTGATCTGCTGATACGCGGGCAGCGCGCGCGCCGGGACGTTGTCGCCGCGCGCGCCGGCTTGCCAGTTGAGAGGGGGTCGTTCCGTATCGCTCATGGTCACATCGAACGGTTGAGTCATGCGGCGGCTCGCATTACAGCACAGGCGGGGCCGAGCCCGCCACGATGGCGGCCGCCGCCGCGATGTCGCCGGCGAGCGGGCGGTCGTCCCGGTACGCCGGGATGCGTTCGCGAACGCGCGAGAGCAGCGCATCCGTCCGCGCGGCGCGCGGCACGCCGCCCGGCTGCAAATCGTACGCCTGCGCCGCCGCCAGCAGCTCGATCGCGAGCACGCGCGTCGCGTTCTCGATGATGTCGAGCGCCTTCTGCGCGGCGGGCGTCGCGTGGCACAGGTGATCTTCCTGCAGTGCCGACGTGATGCCGCCGTCGAGACTCGCGGGCGCGGCGAGCCGCCGGTTCTGCGCTACCAGCGCCGCCGCCGTGTATTGCGCAATCATGAAACCGGAGCACATGCCGCCCGGCTCGGCGAGAAACGCCGGCAGGCCGCTGACGAGCGGATTGACGAGGCGGTCGAGCCGCCGCTCGGCGATCGCCGCGACCTGCGCCATCGCAACGGCGAGGCTGTCCATCGCGAGCGCGATACCCGCGCCGACCGCGTGGGCCTGCGAATGGGCGCGCGGCGCTTCGCGCGTGCCGGTGACGACCGGATTGTCGGTGACGGACGCGAGCTCGCGATCGACGACGTCCGCCGTCGCCGCAAAGGCGTCCCGCGCCGCGCCGTGCACGTGGGGAATCGTGCGCAGGCTGAGCGGGTCCTGCGTGCGGCGGCCGGCCGCCGCGGCGAGCAGGCCGCTGCCGGCGAGCGCCGCGCGCATCCGCGCACCGACGCGCTCGATGCCCGGCGACACCCGCAACGCAAGCGACGCCGCATCGAATGCGGCAAGCTGCCCGCCGAGGTTCTCGAAGCTCATCGCAGCGACGCCGTCCGCCCAGTCGAGCAGCCGCTCGGCGCGCGCAAGCGCAAGCGCCGCGAGCCCCGTGACGCACGGCGTGCCGTTGACGAGGCTCAAGCCTTCCTTCGCGCCGAGCACGAGCGGCTTGCGCCCGATGCGCCGCAGCGCCTCGTCCCCGGGCAGGCGCTCGCCGCGATAGCGCGCGTAACCATGCCCGATGCAAACGAGCGCAATGTGCGCCATATGCGTCAGGTAGCCGACCGAGCCATGCGCCGGCACTTCGGGCAGGCAGTCGGCATCGAGCAGCGCGACGAGCTGCTCGACGAGCTCGGTGCGAACGCCCGAATATCCGTGCGCATAGTTGTTGATCGCCGCGGCGATGATCGCGCGCGTTTCCTGCGCGCCGAGCGGCGCGCCGACGCCCACCGCGTGGCTCATCAAAATGTTGCGCGACAGCGCGCTCTGCTCGGCGGGCGACACGATCACGTCGCACAACGCGCCGACGCCGGTATTGACGCCATAGGCGCGAATGCCTTGCGCGACGATCTCGTCGACGAGACCGCGCGCCGCGCCGATCCGCGCCAGCGTGTCGCCGCTCAAAGCGAGCGGCTCGCCTGCCGCGACCGCCGCGATCTGCCGCCAGTCGAGCGGCTGTGTTGAACGGATAACGGTCATCGTTGCCTCAGTTCGCGGTACGGTGATGATGGCTCGACACGAACTGCTTGAAGCGCTCGGACTTCAAGCCGACGAACACTTCGTCCGGCGTGCCGTCGGCTTCGACCTCGCCCTGATGCAGGAACATCACGCGATTCGACACGTGGCGCGCAAAGCCCATTTCGTGCGTGACGACGAGCATCGTGCGGCCCTCCTCCGCGAGCGAGCGCATCACGCGCAGCACCTCGCCGACGAGTTCCGGATCGAGCGCCGAGGTCGGCTCGTCGAACAGCATCACCTTCGGATGCATCGCGAGCGCCCGCGCAATCGCGACGCGCTGCTGCTGGCCGCCCGACAGATGCGCCGGATAGTGGCCGCGCTTGTCCGCGAGCCCGACGCGCGCGAGCAGCGCCTCGGCCTCCTCGACCGCTTCCGCGCGGCTGCGTTTCTGCACGCGCAGCGGGCCTTCGATCAGGTTGTCGAGCACGGTCATGTGCGACCACAGGTTGAAGTTCTGGAACACCATGCCGAGTTGCGAGCGGATCCGGTCGACCTGCTTGCGATCCTTCGGCTGCAGCTTGCCGTCGCGGGCGCGCTTCATCGCCAGCTCCTCGCCGGCGAGCGCGACCGAGCCTTCGTCGGGCGTCTCGAGCAGGTTCAGGCAGCGCAGGAACGTGCTCTTGCCCGAACCGCTCGCGCCGAGGATCGAGATCACGTCGCCCTCGTGCGCATCGAGCGAGATGCCCTTGAGCACATGGTGATCGCCGAACGACTTGTGAATGTTCCTGACCGACAGGGCGACAGGGGCAGCGGGGTTCATCGCGGCAGTGTTCATCGGAGACTCCGGAAAGAATGAGGTACGGTCACGGCGCGACGCGGCGCGCTTCGCTGGAGGATTCCGCCACGCGCGGCGCGGATGCCGCCGGCCCGCGCAGGTGGCGCGAAAGCCGCCATTCGAGCGCGCCGAGCACGCGCACGACGATGAAGTTGAGGGCCAGATAGATGAGCGCCGCGCAGATGAAGACCTCGGTCGTGCGATAGGTCTGCTGGATGATCTGCTGCGCGATGCCCGTCACCTCCCAGACCGTCACGAGGCTCGCGAGCGCCGTCGACTTGACGAGCAGCACCGCCTCGGTCGAATACGCGGGCAGGCATTGGCGCAGCGCGATCGGGCCGATCACGCGCCGCAGCAGCGCGAAGCCCGACAGGCCGATCGAATAGCCCGCCTCGATCTGCCCGATGGGCACGGCCATGAGGCCGCCGCGCACGATCTCGGCGGTGTAGCCCGCCGTGCACAGCGCGAGCGAGAGCACCGCGCACGCGTAAGGCTCGCGCAGCAGCGGCCACATGAAGCTCTCGCGGATCACGCCGAACTGGCCGAGCCCGTAGTAGACGAGGAACATCTGGATCAGGAGCGGCGAGCCGCGGAAGATCAGGATGTAGAGCCGCGCGAAGCGGTTCGGCAGCCAGTGCGGCGAGACGCGCATCGTCACGATCACGAGCGACAGCAGGCCGCCCAGCACGAGCGACGAGAAGAACAAGCCGAGCGTCGTCGGCACGGCGGCGAGCAACTGGCGCAGCGTGTCGGCGAGAAAGTCGAAATCGAAGGACATGTCCTCTCCCCGTCAGTTGCGCGCGAAGTTGCGCCGGAACGAGCGGCCCACATAGGCCTCGGCGCGGTTGAACACGCGGTTCGATACGCCTGTCATCAGCAGATAGAGCGCGCCGCCCGCAACGAAGAACAGGAAGTACTGATGCGTCGAATTCGCGGCGACCTGGCTCGTGCGCAGCAGCTCGGCGAGCCCCGTGACGGAGATCAGTGCCGAATCCTTGAGGCTCAGCTGCCAGACGTTGCCGATGCCCGGCAACGCGAAGCGCAGCACCTGCGGAATCATGATGCGGCGCATGACCGTGAACGTCGGCATGCCGATCGCGCGCGCCGCTTCGAGCTCGCCCTTCGACACCGCGAGCACGGCCGCGCGATACACCTCGGCCTGATACGCGCCCGAGATCATGCCGACCGCGAGCGCGCCGATCACGAACGGCGGCACGCCGATGAAGCCTTCCGCGCCGAACCATTGCCCGACCGTGGTGACGAGCGTCGAGCCGCCGAAATAGAACAGGTAGATGACGAGCAGCTCGGGCACGCCGCGAAACACGGTCGTATACACGTCGCCCAGCAGGCGGGCGCTGCGGTGACGAGAGAGCTTCGCGGCCGCGACGATCGCGCCGAGCACCGCGCCGACCGCGAGCGCGGCGAGCGTCAGCGCGACCGTCATCAGCGCGGCGAGCAGCAGCACGCTGCCCCAGCCATCGCTTCCGAAGCCTAGTTGTTGGATGAGCGCCATGCGTGTCTCCCAAGCATGCGTTGAGCGGACACGGGCCGTAACGCCAACGCCGCGCATCGTCCGCGCGGCGTTGGCGCACGCCCGTTCGATTTACGGCGTGACGTCAGTCTTGAACCACTTGTCGGAAAGCTTCTTCACGGTGCCGTCCGCGAGCGCCGCGCCGATCGCGGCA
The DNA here is from genome assembly GCF_005144415.1 of Trinickia terrae. Classification (GTDB taxonomy): domain Bacteria; phylum Pseudomonadota; class Gammaproteobacteria; order Burkholderiales; family Burkholderiaceae; genus Trinickia_A; species Trinickia_A terrae. Next base: position 242,996 of record NZ_SWJE01000012.1, read on the forward strand.
TCGAACTTCGTCTTCAGGTCTTCGTCCTGCTTGCGGAACGCGAGCCCTTCGCCCGGCCCCCAGATCGGGCCGCCGATCTTCGGCCCGGCGAGCACGACCGACGCGTTTTCCTTCTTGTCCATGTTCGCCGCGTAATAGGTGACGTCGTCGAACGACGCGTCGATGCGGCCTGCGACGAGGTCGAGATCGCGCTCGGGCGAGGTCTTGTAGACGCGGATCGACGCGATGTCCTTGAAGCTGTCGTTGATGAACTTCGTGTAGACGGTGCCCGACTGGATGCCGATCGTCTTGCCCTTGAGCTGCTTGCGCAGCGTGTCGACAGTGGCCTTGTCGGCGGCCGAATCGCCCGTCAGCTTGACCACGGGCGCGCTCGGGGACGCCTTCGGCATGATCTTGGTGTCGGTGACGGCGAACGTTGCGGGCGTCGCCGCGTACGGCCGCGAGAACGCGAGGATCTTCTCGCGCTCCGGCGTGATCGAGATCGCGTCCATCAGGATGTCGAACTTGCCGGCCTGCAGGCCCGGAATCATGCCGTCCCAATCCTGCGCGACCATGTTGCACTGGATCTTGATGCGCGCGCAGACGTTGGCGAGCAGCTCGGGTTCGAAGCCGCCCAGCTTGCCGCCCGGCAGCGTGAGATTCCACGGCGCGTAGCCGCCTTCCAGCGCGACCGTCACCGTCTTCCATTCCTTCGCCTGCGCCGGCGCCTGTGCGGCGAGCGTTGCCGCCACCGCGGCGGCGACGCCGATCGACCTGATTGCCAACTTGATGCGCTTGCCGTTCACGTGATTTCTCCTTTCGTTGAGGACGCCATCCCTTCGGTCAAGCACGTTGCCTCAGGAATTTGTCTATACAAGCATGCAAGAAGAAAAACGGCACCACAAGGGGTGATCAAAAAAGAACCCGGAAAATGCGGGAAATCCCCTAAAAAACGGGACATTTCGCGCTTCGATCTGGGGAAAACAGGCACGAAGTTGGTGCGTCTCGTCTAGTCATTTGACGATAATGACTAGACAAATTTGATGCTCATTGATTTTCGAGCGTCGCCAAGGGGTGGCCCGAACGAGCCGGCACACGGCCGCGGCTTGCGCATCCGTTAGAATCGCCGCCACCGATCGGACACGACGACATGACCAGCGAACCCACCGCCACACCCTTCAGCGCGCTTGCGCTCTCGCCCGCCACCCTCGCCAACCTCGCGCAACTGGGCTATGCCGCCATGACGCCGATCCAGGCGGCGAGCCTGCCCATTGCGCTCGCGGGGCACGACCTGATCGCCCAGGCGAAGACCGGCAGCGGCAAGACCGCGGCCTTCTCGCTCGCGCTGCTCGCGCGGCTCGATGCGCGCCGCTTCGACGTGCAGGCGATGGTCCTGTGCCCGACGCGCGAGCTGGCCGACCAGGTCACGCAGGAAATCCGCCGTCTCGCGCGCGCCGAGGAAAACGTCAAGGTGCTGACGTTGTGCGGCGGCACGCCGATGCGTCCGCAAACGGCGAGCCTCGAGCATGGCGCGCATATCGTCGTCGGCACGCCGGGACGCATCATGGATCACCTCGAGCGCGGCAGCCTCGCGCTCGATGCATTGAATACGCTCGTGCTCGACGAAGCGGACCGGATGCTCGACATGGGATTCTTCGACGACATCGCGAAGGTTGCGCGTCAGTGCCCCAAGGAGCGTCAAACGCTGTTGTTCTCCGCGACCTACCCCGACGGCATCGCCAAGCTGAGCCAGCAGTTCCTGCGCAACCCGAAGGAAGTGAAGCTCGAAGAGCGTCACGACGACAGCAAGATTCGCCAGCGCTTCTACGAAGTGACCGAGGACGAGCGGCTGCACGCCGTCGGCATGCTGCTGAACCACTATCGCCCGGTGAGCACGCTGGCGTTCTGCAACACGAAGCAGCAATGCCGCGATCTGCTCGACGTGCTGCGCGCGCAGGGCTTTCATGCGCTCGCCTTGCACGGTGAGCTGGACCAGCGCGAGCGCGACCAGGTGTTGATCCAGTTCGCGAACCGCAGCTGCTCGGTGCTCGTCGCCACCGACGTCGCCGCGCGCGGCCTCGACATCGCGCAGCTCGAAGCAGTGGTCAACGTCGACGTGACGCCCGATCCCGAAGTGCACGTGCATCGCATCGGCCGCACAGGCCGCGCGGATCAGGACGGCTGGGCGCTGAGCCTCGCGAGCATGGACGAGATGGGGCGCGTCGGCGGCATCGAGCAGGCGCAAGGGCGCGAGGTCGAATGGCAGCCGCTCGCCGAGCTCGAGGCCGCGAGTGACGAGCCGTTGCTGCCGCCGATGGAAACGCTGCAGATTCTCGGCGGACGCAAAGACAAGATCCGCCCCGGCGACGTGCTCGGCGCGCTGACGGGCGACGCCGGTTTCAGCGGCGCGCAGATCGGCAAGATCAACGTCACCGAGTTCTCGACGTACGTGGCGGTCGAGCGCAGCGTCGCGCGCGACGCGCTGCGCAAGCTCAACGCGGGCAAGCTGAAAGGCAAGAAGGTGAAGGTCCGGTTGATGGACGAATCGCAGTGACCCACCCTTTCCCGGTACCAAGGGGCACGGTTTCGTGAAGCATTTCATTTCATCGGCGGCGGCTGTCGCGACGAGCGCGCTCGCGTTGGGCGCTTGCGCATCGCAGCCTTCAAGCTCGGCAGAGTTTTCTGCCGCGCCGGTGAAAGTCGCGAACGTGTGATTGCAGGCGATGACTGTTGAGCGAGGAAAGCTTGTCATCCGGCGCGAGCTTTGAAACACGTTCCGTTTTCTAGAGCAGCCGCGATATTCGCTCGGTCCGATGAACGGATAGGATCCCTGACTTGAACGTTGCACTCCTTCCGGAAAATTTCAAACTGTTACCCGAACGACACCGTGTCATCAGCACTGATTTCAAGTTGTTGATGACTTCGCTAATGGCGCTTGTTAGCATACTCGACGCCATCGTCTATCGGCTCGTGCGGCGTCACCAGCTCGCTGGGCTACGCATGGCCGCGTGACTTAAGCAAGGCGGCCTCCGATTTCCAGTGCAGTCCAGAATCGAATATGAAAACTGCCGCCCATTGCATGCTTGTTGCCTTACTGCGACTCCTGTCACTTCTCCCCTACTCGCTGGTTGCCAGAATGGGCAGCGGTCTCGGAGCCGGCTTATACGTGATACGGAGCCGCCGAAAGCACATCGTTTTGACCAACCTTCGGCTGTGCTTTCCCGCAATGACCGATCTTGAGCACGAGCGCATCGCCTGCGCCCATTTCCAGCATGTCGTGCGCAGCTATCTGGAGCGCGGATTTCAGTGGTTCGGCAGCCCGCGTTGGGTGAGCCGGATGGTGCACCTGGAAAGCAAGATCGAGCTGGACGATCCCGATGCGCCGCCCACCATTTTCATGGGCTTTCACTTCGTTGGAATCGAGGTAGGCTGCATGCTCTATTCCTCTCGCCTGCCGGTTGCCGCTTTATACACCCGCATGTCGAACGCTCGCTTGTGCGCTCTAGCGAAGCGCCAGCGCGGGCGGTTTGGGGCGAAGATGATCGAGCGCAGTTCGAGCGCGAGGGATGCTGTCAGGCTTCTGCGCGCGGGCATTCCAGTGATGCTGGCAGCGGATATGGACCACGGAACAACGGGTTCGGTCTTTGCACCGCTTTTCGGCGTTCCAGCATGCACGCTGACGTCGGTGTCTCGTTTGGCAAAGTTGAGCGGCGCACGCGTCGTGCCTTTCGTCACCGAAGTGTTGCCCGAGTACCGCGGGTACAGGCTGACTATCTTTGAGCCACTGGAAGGCTATCCGTCGGGCGACGATTCACTCGACGCGTGCACGATGAATGCGTTTCTTGAAAGGCAGATCTCGCGTTTTCCCGAACAGTATTACTGGGTGCACCGACGATTCAAGACTCGTCCGGCGGGCACTCCTGCAGTTTACTGATCGCGACTGCATCGCTTGGGCACCTGGAGAGTTCAATGGCTAATCACGACAGGCTGCATCCACTACGTCCGTTCCTGAAGAATTGGGTTTGGGAGCATGGCCGGATCGGTACTCGCTATTTGGACTGCATCGATGGCGAAATCAAGTTTGACGAAGGCAAGAAGTCGCACTTCGCGGACGAAGAATACATTTACGTGCCGCTCGATAAGGACGGTGAGGACGATGCGTCTGCGGATGGTCCAGCGATCCAGGAGGCGGGACTTGGCCGGTTCTTGAAGGGCGCGCAGTTGGGCAAGCCGGAAGAAGCCGGGACTGCGGTGGAGGTCCAGCGCGCAGTGGCGGACTGCGTGGAGCTCGGCCTGTTCAGCGCATATCAGAGGGACGCCCAGGAGGCCTTCACACGCTATGCGCAGGAGCCTATGTTCGAGGATGAAATCCGCGCGGCGGTTGTCGACGATATCCGGCGCATCTACGCGCGTATGCGGGAGCAACTGGCGCTGTACGATTTCAGTGTGCTTTACGGCTTGCCCACACCGCTGCTCATCGGCGAGGCGCCCTTCATCGACTGGCGCGTGCGCGCTAGTCCGGCCCTTCCGTTCGTATCGCTTCCTCTTGGACCTTACTGTCTGCTGGTGGGCGCGCCCTCGGGCAGGAAAAGCCGGATCGGCCCAGTGGTCTGGAAGGCTGCTGCCGCTATGGGCCCGTTGAAGGACCACAACCGCCACATCGTGGAGCAGGCACGTTTGTGGTTGGTAGCGACCACGGATGACCAACTCGTCGCGGTGCAAAGCCGCTTCGCTGCGGCCAGGAGCACCACGCCGGACAATGCGAAGCCCTGACCGAAATCGGCCGGGAAACGCGCGGTCGTCGGAATCCGCATATCCCCGCGGACGCTGTCCTCAAACAGGCTTAAGTACGTGTAATCGAAGCCCCACCGTCGACCAATGAAGCCGTACCTGTCACGAACGACGAATCGTCGGAAGCAAGATAGAGGGCCGACCGCGCAACCTCTTCAGGTTTCGCGACGCGCTTGAGCGCATGCAAGCCCGTGACGAATGCCTGCGATTCTGACGTGTCATTCATGCCGCGATACATTTCAGTGTCGACCGCGCCCGGGAGGATTGCGTTGACGCGCACACCTTGCGGACCGAATTCGGCCGCAAGTGCCTGCGTGAGTCCGATCAGCCCGGCTTTGCTCGCATCATAGGCCGCAGTTCCCGGGAAGGCGAACGAATAGCCGACGAACGTCGAAGTGAAGATGATCGACCCGCCGCCCTGCTTGACCATCTCGGGGATCTGATACTTGGCGCCCAGAAACGCGCTCGTCAGGTTAGTGGCCAATGTGGACGACCAACCCGCTTCCGAGATGCCTGTGGACGGTCCCATTTCTCCCAGCGTTCCCGCATTGTTATAGGCGATGTCAAGGCGCCCGAACCGGCTGACAGCGAGTGCGACGAGCGCTTTCGCGAAGTCTTCGGATTGCACGTCCCCTGCCAGCGACACGGCCGTGCCGCCAACGCCCGCGATCTCCGTTACGAGTGTGTCAAGCTCGGCTTCGCGGCGCGCGGCCACGACGACCTTGGCGCCTTCCGCGGCGAACAGTTTGGCGGCAGCCCTGCCAATGCCTGCACTGGCGCCCGTGACGATAGCGACCTTTCCTGATAAGCGTTGCATGTTCAATCTCCAGCTTCATTCGTGGACCGATGCCCAATGCCCGGCTCCGTGATGCGAACTATAGGATTCGCTTCTTGTTGCAGGAAGGCATAAAAGATGGCTGTATCATTCAGCTTTTGTGAATGACTGGGACGTCGTATGGACCGTCTGCGCGCCTTTGAGGTTTTCGTGACCGTGGTCAACCGGGGCAGCTTTGCGCGCGCGGCCGATGCGCTCGACACCTCGCCTGCGAACGTGACCCGCTACGTGAACGAACTGGAGGCGCATCTCGGCACCCGACTGCTCAATCGCACCTCACGCAAGTTGTCGCTTACCGAGGGAGGCGACACGCTTTATTCGCGATGCAGGACTATCCTCGAAGACGTCGCCGAAACGGAGGGGCTGCTGTCAAGAACGTCGATCGAGCCGCGCGGACGATTGCGTATCAACGCTCCTGTCAGCTTCGGCGTGCTGCATCTGGCGCCACTGTGGCCTGAGTTCATGCAGAGATATCCCGATGTCGAACTTGAAATCGCGCTCATCGATCGCGTTGTCGACATCGTCGAGGAAGGTTTCGATCTGGCCATTCGCATCTCGCGTGCTGGCACGACTGAGCACGCAGCCCGCAAACTGGCGACATCGAGAAACGTGCTGTGCGCTTCTCCTGACTATCTGAACCAATGGGGGTATCCGGAAATACCGCAGGATCTGGTCAGACACCACTGCATCGGGTACACCTATGCAGCCACAGGGGACGATTGGCAGCTGACAGACAGCAACGGCAGAGATCACCGTGTTCAGGTCAACTGTCGCATGCACACCAATAACGGCGATACAGCGCGCGCGGCGGCGCTTGCCGGACGAGGCATCATCTGGCAGCCCACGTTTCTGATTGGCGACGACCTTCGCACGGGCAAGCTCGTCAGAGTTTTGCCTGAATACCGCTTGCCGGACATCGATGTGCTTGCACTGTATCCGAGCCGTCGTCACGTGAGCGCCAAAGTACGTGCGGCAATCGATTTTCTGGTCGACGCATTTTCGGGTTTGCCGCCGTGGGACAACGCGTGAAACGGCGTGAGTGACGTGGCTTAAGCGTCGGCGATCGCGACGTAACGGCCATCGACCGCCTGCGACGTGCTCAAAGTGTTGAACGGGCATCACGGACAAGCGATGGCCGTTCGGCGGCAGGCAGCAAGCGGTCAGTCCGGTTGTTCAGATCGGGTATCCGAACGTCGACGCCTATGGCATGACCTTGTCGATTTCTTCATAAGCGCGGTTGAGCCAAACCTTCACCCGCTGGCGCTCGAGCATGCCAAGACCGGTGCTCGCGCGATCCGGATGATGCGTCGCCGCCCAGAAGCTCGAATTCTTCTGGTCAATCTTCTGCATAGTCGCGTCGGGAAGATGGCGCAGCGAAACGATGTCAGCGCCAAGCGCTTCCGCGCGCTGACGTTCGCCGGAGGATTCCAGCAATTCGAAGCGCTCGCCACGGATTTCGTTCAGCACGATCACTAGACGCAATTTGCCGCCGAACTGATCAAGCCATTGCCGCAGCAGGTCGACCGAATCGCGGCCTGCGTCCATCACGTGCCACCACGTGAGCGCAACATCGTTTTCCTGCGCGATGCCGAGCACGTCGGAGTCATCGAACCACTTCGAGACCGACTGCTGCGTCTGCGCAGCGAGGTCGACCAGGACGCGGCGCTCGGCTTGCTCGAGCGCGTACTCGATAACCGGGTCGAGGCTGTCGTGGCCATCGAGCACGGCGGGCGCGGCGAATTCGCAGTAATAGCGCAGCAGCGCTCCGTGCGAGCGGTCGGTGTCGAAACCAAGAAACGGCAAATTGCGGTCGATGAAGTACTGCGCCAGCACACGGGCGACGAGCGATTTACCCACGCCGCCTTTTTCCCCACCGATAAAGTGCACGAAGCTCATGTATTTGAATCCTTGTTGTCCTGGCTGGGCCTGTCGCCCATGCGCGGTTGATCTGTGGATAGGCTACCCGGGCAAAATTCGCTCGTGTGCCTTTTCTTCTTCCGCCACGGCGCAGTACGCGCGGAACCCGCATCGGCACATCATGCCAGCCGATCATGACAGGACAGTTGACGTGACATGGCCGGATCAAAATTCGACTTGATCACGGATCGGCTCGATGGCGTTGTACGCCAACCGCGTCGGACCACTTCGCGGTTTCCTTCCTCGAGGCTTATTCGACACCTGCCCCAGCCGCAGCAATTCCACCATCGCTACGGATAATCCGAAAAACGCGACAGCGGCGCCGTATCGGCAGCCGGAGACGTATAGCCCGGCACGTCGGCTTTAAACTGCTCGAGCAAGCCGTTGTCGATCTTCGATACCCCCTTCAATTGAAGCTGCATCAATACGCGCGTGCCCGTGGCCAACGTGCTCGAGCTCGTTTCATAGGTGTATTTTTCCAGCGCAAGTGCAACCGACCAGCATTGCGCGTCGTACTGCAGTCCCGCCAGCCCCGCGATCAGGTGATGCGAGCGCATGTCGTAGTTCACGCGGCCGACGCCCGATATATTGTGTGCAAGCGGCCATTGCGACGACACGACGAACTGATTCACCGGCTCGTCGTCGAGCGTGGCGGTCGCGCGCGTGTAGCGATACGCGAAATTGAGCACCTTGCCGGGCGCCGGCTTCCACGAGAAGCCGGCGACGGCATGCGTCAGGGCGTCGTTCGCTTCGCTGTATTGAACCGCCTGCTCGGCCGCCACGTTGCCGGCGATCTTGTATGACGCGCCGAGAATGAGGCCGGTGCGCGCCACGTCGGCAATCGATTCATCATCCACCAACGTCACCCGCGGCGTGCGGAACTCATATTGCTGGGCGATCACAAAGCGGGCGCGCTCGTCGCCGCTCGCCGGATCGATGAAGCGCGTGGTCAGCCCGGCGGTCAGGCGGTTCGCGTCCGCGATGCGATCGTTGCCGACGAAACTGTTGGGCGTATAGATTTCAGCAAGGCCGAAATCGGCCTCCGCCGTATCGAAGACCGGCGCGAACAATTGATTGCGGTAAGGCGTGTAGACGTAGTAAAGCCGCGGCTCGAGCGTCTGGATGTAGCTCTGGCCGAAAAGACGCACGCTGCGCTCGAACGTCATGCCCGAATCGAGCGTAAAGGTCGGCACGTTGACGTTGAACACCTTGGGTTGACCGCTCGGCGCGTCGCTGCCGATCGAGGTCAGGTCGTAGGAAGCGAAATGCCATTGCAGCTTCGGCGTGACGTACCAGCCCGGATGCACGATCGCGTAGTCGATCCACGGGTTGAACACGAAGCGGTTGCCTTGGGTCGCGTCGGCCGTGCTCGTGGTGAAGCGGCTGGCGTCGGCCTCGGCGCCGAAATCGAAACCGCCGATGTTGTAGCGGTTGTATTGCACGTTGACTTGCGGCTCGCGGTTATATGGCAGGCTCGACGAGAAGGACTGCCAGTGCTCCACGCGCGCGAGCACGCTCCATGGACCGTCGCCATAGGTCAGCCCGGCTTCCTGCTGGTATAGCGTGGTGGAGCTGGTGGGAAACACCGTGCCGGCCCCGAGGTCGGTCTCGACGGCGGAATCCGATACGCGGTTGTAGTTCACATAGGCGCCGAAGCCCGAGCCGAGATTCCAATGATCGTTGACCGTGATCGAATAGCGATTGGTCTTTGCGATCGCATCGTTCGGCAAGTACGTAAGCGCGATTTCACCCGTGTTGCTCGGGGTAAGAAACCGGTAGTCGGCGCTCAGCGCCTCGCCGCGCTTCGTCATGATGCGGGGCGTGACGGTCAGGTCGTAGTTCGGCGCGATGTTGAAGTAATACGGCAGTGCCAGATCGACGCCGTTGGTCGAGCCGATCGACATGGTGGGCGGCAGCAGTCCGGAGAGGCGCGCGTCCGAAAGCGGAAACGACAGCCAAGGGCTCGCGAGTATCGGCAGGTCCTGAAAGAACAGCACGCCGTTGTGCGCGACGGCCTCGTTGCTGCCGTTGTCGATATCGAGGCGCGACGCCTTCACGTACCAGGCAGGGCGGCTCGTGCATTGACAGGTGCTGTAAGTGCCGTCGAGCAAGACGGAGCGTTCGGCGTCGAGAAGATCGGCGCGTTGCGCGCTGCCCCAGCCTCCCGTCATGACGAAGCGATACTTCGGTACGCTCATGTAGCCTTCGTTCGCGTCGATACGAAAGTGCGCTTCGGGGCCGGCGAACGATTCGCCGTTGCGCGTGAGGTGGACGTCGCCGTAACCGTCGACGAGATCGGAGTCGACGTCGTAGTGGATGCTCGCACCCGTCGTCACCGAATCGTAGCGGCGCAGCTCGGCCGCGCCCTTGAGCGAGAGATCCGTATCCTCGGTTCCGGTCGCCTGATTGGCGATCGCGGCGACGGCGGGACGGTCGCCGGGGCGCAAGGCCTCTTCGCCGATCTGGGGCGCAAGACGCAATCCCCATGGACCGTCGAGCTGCTGAGGCCCGGCCGCGTCGCCCGTGAGCTGCGCGCCGGCGCAGGCCGGCCAGAGCCCCGGGGCGGTAAACAAAAACATGACGAGAGGCCGCAGGGGCAGGCCTCGCAAAGCGTTGCGCAAGTTCAAATCAAATGCGGAATACGAAGGCTTGAAGCACAGCGGCGACGTCACTGCAGCGTGAGTTGCGGCTGCGGCGAGACTTGAGACAGTCCGGCCGCGGCACTCAGCGCGGTCAGCATGTCCGGCACCTGAAAGCAGGGCAGCGAAAACGACAGCCCCGCGTTTTCCGAGAGGCGGAAGCGAATGACCAGGTTCTGCGTGCCGTCGATGCGGCCGATCTCCCAGCCTTGACAATGCAGCGCGAACCGGACCGCATCGCTCCTTTGCGTCATCCGCTCCGAACGTTCGATGGCGTTCGGCAACCCGACCAGCAAGTCATTGAACACGGACCTATGGATGGCGGCGGTATTCCTGTCGCCTCGTATCAGCAGATATTGACCGTCGCCGGTCACTTCCATGCCGCGAATGGAAGTGATTTCGACCAGATTGAATTCGCTCACGTCAGATGTCCTCGCTTGCGCACATGATGGCGATGCTCACCACGATAGGCCGACGGACTGCTGCTGGGGGTTACGGTTTCGCTACCGTTTATTTCTTTGTGAGGACTGGCCGCACACGGATGCCATATGAGCGCTCGCTTGCACGGCCCTCATGCGGCACGGCATGAAGACGCCTGAAATGGAGGATAAGGCAGACACGAGTTTGGAAAGACTTCAGTAACGCACGGCGCAATTCGAGTTCCTATACTTCGCGGCTCGTGTATGAATGAGGGACATCCATGCCAGTGCGCCGCGCTTTTGTCGTCGCTACCGTTGCATCATTTGCCGGCGTCGCCGCAACGAGTCCGGCCGCGTATGCAGGCGAGCCTTTCGTCGTGCGCGATATCCGGATCTCCGGGCTGCAGAGCATGGAAGCATCGACGGTGTTTTCTTATCTGCCGGTCAAGAAGGGCGACACGTTTACCGCGAGCAAGGCATCCGACGTGATCCGCGCGCTGTACGCCACCGGCTTCTTCAACGACGTGCGCATCGCCACCGAAGGCAACGTGGTGATCGTCGAGGTCGCCGAGCGCCCGGCCATCGCGATGGTCGATTTCGCGGGCCTGCACGAATTCGACAAGGACAACCTCAACAAGGCGCTCAATTCCGTCGGCTTGTCGCCGGGCCGCTACTACGACAAGGCGCTCGTCGACCGCGCCGAGCAGGAGCTGAAGCGTCAGTACCTGACGCGCGGCTTCTACGCCGCTGAGGTGACGACGACCATCACGCCGGTCGACCGCAACCGCGTGTCGATCCTGTTCTCGGTGGCCGAGGGTCCGAGCGCGAAGATCCGTCAGGTCGACTTCACCGGCAACAACGTGTTCAGCACGAGCACGCTGCGCGACGAGATGCAGCTGTCCACGCCGAACTGGTTCTCGTGGTACACGAAGAACGACCTGTACTCGAAGGAAAAGCTCACGGGCGACCTCGAGAACGTCCGTTCCTATTATTTGAACCGCGGCTACCTCGAGTTCAACATCGAGTCGACGCAGGTGTCGATCTCGCCGGACAAGAAGGACATGTACCTCACGCTGACCTTGCATGAGGGCGAGCCGTACACGATTTCGAGCATCCAGCTCGCGGGCAATCTGCTCGATCGCAAGGCCGAGCTGCAGAGGCTCATCGAGATCAAGCCGGGCGAGCGCTTCTCGGCCGAGAAGCTGAAGAGCACGACCAAGGCGATCGTCGACAAGCTCGGCGAATACGGCTACGCGTTTGCGACCGTGAATGCGGTGCCGCAGATCGACCAGGAGCA
>NZ_SWJE01000013.1 GCF_005144415.1 Trinickia terrae
TCACCCGAAGATGATGTAACCGGCAACCAAACAGGTCGCCACCACAACGCCGAACGACTCGTAGAACCACGTCATCGCTAACCCTCGCACGTCGAATTCAAGAAATCGCGTAGAGCACGCACGCACCACGCAGCCCCGAGCACGAGCAGCACCGCCCCGCCAACCTGAGCGCCCGCCACCTCACCGCCCGACACCGGCTGATCGGTCGACAACGTGGAGACTTGCAAGTACAGCGTGTTGCCCGCCGTATCAGTCCCGCAACCGATCTGCCGCCCACTCGACAACGCATACGTGACACCTGCCACGCCACCCGGACCACACACGATTGCCGACACCGCCATCACGTTCCCCACCAGGAAAAAAGGCGTCCGGTTGCCCAGACGCCTTCGAACGCTTGTGCCCCCTCGATCAGCGACCGATGAAGCCCCGGACCGTCTTGTAGCCCCACGCCACCACCACGACCGACAGGACCGCCGCTCCAATCGCCGTCACCGCCGAAACCACGCCGGAGATCACGGAAACAGTGGAGCTGACATCCACGACCACGGTCGACGAGCTCGACGTCTGTGCGAACGCAGCCACCGAGGCACCGGCAACGACCACACCCACCGCCGCACGCTTCGCGGCACCCTTCACACCTGCAACCAGCTTCTTCATATCCATCTTGTTTTCTCCCTGATTTAGCCCACCGATTAGGATTCGTCCGACTGGGCCAGCTTCGAACGAATCAACCTCTTGGGCGGATCGCGCCGGAAGAACGCACGCGACGCGTAATCCACACCCTTACAGACCAGGAACACGAACAACATCGCGTTCAACAACATCAGTTGCACCGCGATCCGGTCCAACGCATCCAACGGAATACTTTCCATCACCAATCTCCAAGAAGACCGCCCAGCTCGTGCAAACGCTGCTGAACCTCCATCCGCACTACCCACCGATCTTCAGCATCAGCAGGAACGAGACGAAACGCCGCTATCGTTCGAAGCAACCAGCCGCGCAAGTAATCTGGCTCAGGCTCATAACCCGCGCACTCGACACATCGGCACGTATAGGACATTCACGCTCCCCTAAAAGCAGTTTTGCAGTGAGAGGGTGGCTTGATTCGGCGTGCAGCCTTCGTTATGCCGCAGTGCCGATACCCGCTACTCGGTCCCGCAGGTCGCCTGGAGGGCGATAACCGTTGCACTCCGCAGATCCGCAGTCGCTCTACATCGCTTCGGCCAAGGCGGGACACTCCTAACGCTAGTCGTCCTGCGAAACCCTCTCGCCTTCACCGGCTTTCGCATGCGAAACTTCGTCAGGCTGGACAGCACGCCGGACCTCCGTCAGCACGTTCTCCAGCGTCAGCGGGACCTCACGCACGCCCATCGCGAACATAGGGATGGTCCAATCCTCTAAAGACACCGCAGCTTGCAACCGTGACAGCCGCAGAAGCACCTCGCCAAGCTCACATTCAGAGCACTCCGCTCCGCGCGTGTAGTCCGTTCGGCACACGTCCAGCATCAGCGCTTGCAGCTCGACATGCACCGTCGATACAAGCTCGGGAATCGGCCCACACTCCTCGCTACGCAGCATGTCCACCAGTCCGGCCAATGAGATGCGCGCGTCAGTCCGCGACACCGAAGCCGCATTGCCATTGCGCTCACCGGCATCAGGCGCACTCGCCTTGACCCGACTCGGCAACTTACGTGCATCCGGTTTCTTCAACCTCGCCAGGACCGCCCGTGCTTCCTTCCGTCCGGCCTTGCCATCGCGGATAGCCCGATCCAGCGCTGACGCCTCAGACTGATTCAGCGCCGCCACCTTCACCACGCATTGAAGCAGCTCGATATCCTCAGTTACGCCGTCTTCGAGCAGCTTCTTCGCGCGCCAATCGAACTCTCCATAGGTCACGGCGAGACGCTTCGACACCCAAGCCGCCGACTTCTTTACGCGAGCCGCCACCAACTCGACTTTTCCAAGGCGGTCATACAGACGGCGAATCGCGTTCGCCTCATCCGTCAGGCTCAAATCCTCTCGCTGAATGTTTTCCGCGAGCTGCATATCCTCCGCGTGCTCTTCAGTGACCTCGCCAACCAGCGCAGGCACCGCAGTAAGCCCTGCTATCCGTGCGGCACGAATGCGGCGCTCACCCGCAATGCACAGGTACCGCCCCTCAGCCAACGGACACAGCAGCACCGGCTGTAACATCCCTTGCGCCCTGATGTCTGCCGCCAGCTCAAGCAGCGAAGCCTCATCAAACTGCGTGCGCACCTGGTCATTGATGTCAATCGCAGGCAGCGCCACGAACTGCAACCTTGGCCCCTCCGACGCCGGAAACATATCCCCGTTCAACGGCTGGACCGCCGCTTTCTTCCGCCTTGTCACCATCCCCGCCCCCTCACGTTTTCGCATGCGAAAAAGCGGACCGCACCACAAGACACGGCCCGCCTCTTAGCCGTCAGGCAGACGCACCCACGCCAGCGCCGGGCTTCGGCTTAGCGCTCGGCATGCCGAACGGTTGCAACGACACGATGCGCGGTTCGAGCTTGCCTTCAATCGACTGCGCAAAGGCGAACTCAGCAAGGTAGTCGCCCGCCAGAACATCTTTCAGATGGTTCGGCATATTGATAGTCCCCACGAGGATTTGCTTTTCCCCTTCGACGTCTTGTTCCAACACGCATTGCGCCGCGTGAATCTCCCACGGGTTACCAGTACGCTTCGAGACACCACTACGCTTGATGACTTGAAGAATGCTCAGCTTTTGCTTATTCATGATCGAATCCTTTCAGGTTAGTACTACTACTCACAATGATTAAACCCATGTCGGGAAAGAACGCGCACTTGGCGCTTTACAACTCCATCATCACTACACGAACCACAACTACCCGCGTGCTAGACTGCCTTTTACAACAATCGAAACGACCCAAGACTTTGAGCACTATCTGACGCTTCAAGGCTTCTACGCGTCAAAGTCGTAGTGCCCACCAGCACAGACACCGGCGGCTCGACAAAAGGTTCGAACTCCTCCAGGTACTTCAACGCCCGAGCCCGAACAACTCGCTTCACCATTACCCCGCCTGACACAACCGAAGCCCACGCCCCCACCAGCTCCCGACGATCCAACGGACCGCCCCCGCTCAAAACGCACAGGTACAGGCCAAAACCTTCACTTCGTCCAAGCCACAATTCCGGCTCCCCACCCGCCGCCACCAACAACGGGCGCACCGCCTCATAACCGCGCATCAACGTCGGTTCGTCCGCCCCATTAGCGCCGGGCCACAACATGACCACGTTTGCATCGGAAGACGGCTTATACGTGCACATCATCTACCTCTCCCCTCAAATCGCTACACGCGCCGCAGCCACCAGCGCGATCCACACCGCACCACTCGCACAGCTCGCTCACCAGCTCGACCGGCACCGATCGAACATCCCGACGGCGCACATCCACCGGCATGACTAGGGCGGGCCTCGACACTTGGCCGCTAAACAGATCCGGCGTCACAAAGTCTTGCGAACACTTGGCCACTGCACACCCCGTTTCATTCTCATCCACGCCACTGCCCCTCAAAAAGACAGGCGGCTATACGAGCCCGCCATGCAAAGCAACCGCTATCCGAGGGGGAGGCAACAGCGCGGTTGAAACCTTTCGCATGCGAAAGAATGTACCCATTGGGTACAACTGCCGCCGAACCTGCTATAGTCCGTCCAACGGTACAAGATGCATGAAATATTTCAAATTTCTTGAAACGAATGATTTCAAGAATCTTGAAATCTGTCAAGGAGTTTTCGTATGAATATTGCAGAGCTTTTAGACGCTGCAAAGCGCAAGCAGGGCTCGCTCGGAAGCGTTGCGGCCCAATTAGGTGTCAGCCAATCGACTCTCTCGAACTGGCGCGCTATCCGGAGCAAACCGAACGCGACGGAAGTCGCGATGCTTGCTGAAATGGCGGAACTACCGATCTTCGAAACGCTGGCAGAAGTAGAAAAGGAACTGAACGCAGGCCATCGCTCAGTATGGGATCGGGCGCTGGGGAACCTGCGAGCTGCCGGGTTGACTGCGGCACTGGCCCTTGGTATCGCGGCGGGCTTGTTCGCAGCATCGCCAAATACCGCCCATGCCGCCGACCAGTGGCACACTGCCTTCACACGGCAGGGGTCACTGGTTCGATCCCAGTACTACCCACCAGATTTCTGGCCGAAGACTTCTGAAACGCCTCTTGAGCTGGTTCGACCGGCTCATACGGCCAGCAGCAAGCTTCTGCTAGCGTAGTAAAGAAAAAGCTCCGATTCGTCGGGGCTTTTTCTTTTTGCGCTCGTCCATCCATTGGCATCGCACGGCTCGTTCGAATAAATCCGGTTTGGTTAAGACGCCCCGGCGTCGAGCGGAGGCGGGGCGAGGAACCGAAATGCCAACGATTCCTCTCCAGTGGTAACGGGTTGAACGTCAACGCGCATAGCCAGCAAAACGCCACGAAGAAGTGCATCATGCCGCTCGTCGCTGCGGGAAGTATTTCGATAGGATATTTCGTTTTGAAATGTGTGCACTGCGTTCAACACTGCCGTTGATGCGACGAGTGCAAGCGCATTAACGGCGTCAGCATAACGCTCCTGAGCTGCAGGCGTTGAGCGCCCAGAAATGATTCCCGAGAGCGCCGCCACAAATTCCTGATAGTGCTCCACCTTTGTTTTGCGCCAATCTGCCTCATGTTCACGCCGTTTGGCTAAAACAGATGTGATTATTACGCCCAGCAATGCGAAGCCACCAGATGCCAACGCCCCAATGATCGCAGACAATGTGACTGGACTCGCATTCACTCCCCCTCCCTTCTCGCTCTCGTGATTTCAAAAGGCACTGTTCGATCTGGTAAGAGAACCGCCCGAATCGAACGAATACAAGACTCATCGTCGAAAAGTCAAGAACGCAAGCGGCCATCGACTGCCACTCACAAACTTTTATCAAATATGAATGGATTCGAAGGCGATGTCACGCCAGGGATCGCTCAGTTTCTTTGCCAAGTTTGACCTATCATCGTTTTCATCATCTGTGACGTATTGCTTTTGAATCTGGTCCAGGATGAAGAAGAGGAAAACAGTTTCCTGCCCCGTATCACGATCATAAAGATCTTTGGCGTCAACCAGGGTGAGAATGGACGATTTTCCATCCTCAACTCTTATATCCAGCTTTCGAAAGATATTTGAGCCTTTGGCGCCAAACCCAAAACTAGACGCCACATCAAAGCCTGGGTTGCGCACTTTCACCCCGGACACAAACCGCCTTAGTATTTTGATCCTCCTCCGTAGTCCAGTGGCTTGAGCCTCACTGAGCTGAAGCTTCTCCCCCAACTGCGCATCATCACCACTCACCCACGGCTCATCACTGTCGTGACAACAAACGCAAATCTTGTTTCCCTCCGGGTCCCGGAAGTACGCTCCGTAATAGTTCGGGTGGTAGTGTGCTCGTAAGCCGGGAGGACCTTCGCAAGAACCTGAGTTTGCCAGCGCGCCAGCGTATGCGTTGTCGACTGAACGACGATTAGGCGCAAGCAACGCCACCATTTGACCGTTTCCGTGTTCTGCTGAGTTGCCATCATATGGCCTGCCGATAAGGAAGAGCGGATGCGGCATGTCCTCAGCCATCCAACCCGCCCATGGTTTATCAGGCTCACAAAATTTCAGTTTATGCCCCAGCTCGCTCATGAGGGCCGAATAGAATCTGAAGGCCCGGTCAAAGTCATTAACGCCCACGAAAACATGCGAAATCATCTTGATCTGTTCCTGTCCAAGCCGCGATGTCTTTGCACGCTACCACGGCAGAACTACGTTCGACATCCGACAAAAATAAGGCCCGCATTGCGGGCCTCTATATGGTGGTTTTCGCTTGGTAGGTTACAACGCTGGACCCAAGTCATTCAACTCCTCAATCCGGAGCATCCGAATGTCTCGAACCACCGTCTTGAACCAAGGCAGCGTCCGACTAACTTCTTGGGCAGCCAGGACGCACTGGACAGCGGTCATGTCTTTATTGCCGAAATACACGCTTCCTTGCTGCCACGCGAACCCCTTATCCACAAGAATCGCCTTGATTTCACCGTAGGCATTCTGCCAAGAAGGCTTGCCGTAAGAGCTTTTCAGCGCGTCAGTGTCTAGGTCAAATGCAATGGCGTACATGCGGCCAGCCTCTTTGGGAAACGGGGTCTTTTGAGCTTGTTCGAGCAGTGTGTGCAGCGTATCGTTGAATTGACCCATGGTCCTCTCCCAAATCGACAGACACCGCGAGCGGTGTCGAAATGGCTAGACACAACAAGCCAGATTACATCTGCATTGTAACTCGTTATGCCACACAGCGTATACCGCCTAGACATCGAGCAGCAGCTGCACTGCCGCCCGCCCCACATGCGGCGCTAAATGTGCATACCGTTCAGTCACGGTAATCGAGGAGTGGCCAAGCAGCTCCTTTACGACATACAGCGAGACACCCGCCATTACCAGCCAAGACGCGAAGGTGTGCCGCAGGTCATGCACGCGAAAATCCTCAATGCCTGCACGGTCGCATGCCGCCTGAAAGCCCTTCTGAATAGTTGTCAAACGAGCATCACCACCGACGGCGAGCGGCCGTTCGCTTTTTGGTGAGTCATCCCGTTAAAAAACGTGGTCCAGGGACCGATGCGGACCCAGCATTGGTGACGCCGCAAGGCGATCCCGTTCAGGAAGGTGATCAAATCCGCTGTCCCGCCCTTCGACCTGACCATTCTGATGGCGGAGGGCGAATATGCCGGCAACGAAGTCCCGACGCGCCAGCAGCGCGGCGCAAATTTCCGTGGTTCACCCGCACGCGGCAGCGATCGACATCGGCGCGCAGTTTCATGTGGTCGCGGTCGGCCCCGAACGCGATGCTGAACCCGTACGTTCGTTTCGCAGTTTCACGAAAGAGCTTCACGAGCTTGCCGACTGGCTCAAGCAGCTCGGAATTCGCACGGTGGCGATGGAGTCGACTGGCGTCTACTGGATTCCGGTGTTCGAGATCCTGGAGGCACGCGGTTTCGAGGTGGTCCTCGTCAACGCCCGGGACGCGAAGAACGTGCCGGGGCGCAAGACCGATGTGAACGATGCACAGTGGCTGCAGAAGCTGCGCTCCTACGGGCTGCTGCGAGCGAGTTTCCGTCCGAGCCACGACGTGGCGACGCTGCGCTCCTATCTGCGGCAGCGCGAGCGTCTGCTGGAATACGCAGCGTCCCACATCCAGCACATGCAGAAGGCGCTGACGCTGATGAACGTTCAACTGCATCAAGTGGTGGAGGACGTGACCGGTGCCACCGGCATGAAGATCATCCGCGCCATCGTCGCCGGCGAACGCAATGCCGATGACCTCGCCAAGTATCGCGATGTGCGCTGCAAGGCCTCCGTCGAAACCATCCGCGACTCCCTGATCGGCCACTACCAAGCGGAGCACGTGTTCGAGCTCACGCAGGCGCTCGCACTTTACGATTTCTACCAAACCCAGGTCGCACAATGTGATGAGCGAATTGAAGTCGCGGTTCGACACCTGCAGACTGGAGTCGAACCGCCCACAGCCCCCATGCCCGCGGCGCGACATCGGACCAAACAGCCGAATGGCTTCGCCTTCGACGTACGTGCCGCGCTGTACGACATGCTCGGCGTCGACCCGACCCAGATTCACGGCCTGGGGCCCTACGTTGCGCTCAAGCTCGTCGCCGAATGCGGTAACGACATGTCGCGCTGGCCGACAGTGAAGCACTTCACGTCGTGGTTGTGCCTCGCGCCTGGCAACAAGATCTCGGGCGGCAAGATCCTCTCATCGAAGACGCGCCGCTCGTCCAGCAAAGCGGCCGCCGCACTGCGGCTGGCCGCGACGACAGTGGGCAGGACGGACACGGCTCTGGGTGGCTTCTACCGGCGCCTGTCAGCCCGAATCGGCAAGGCCAAGGCTGTTACCGCCACCGCTCGCAAAATTGCCGTTCTCTTCTACAACACGCTGCGCTATGGCATGGAGTACGTCGATCCGGGCGCCGCATATTACGAGGAACGCTACCGTCAGCGGGTCTTAAACAATCTCACTCGCCGTGCCGAGTCGCTGGGGTATGTGCTGCAGAAAAAAGTCGCCTGAACACATTGAGTTTCTCAGGAAAGCCCCGATTCGTCGGGGCTTTTTTTCGACCAATCAATGCACCCTCTCGCGGATATCCGCCCCGCTCCCCATGGGAGGCACCTTCGCGCTCAGAGTCGGCAGGAAGGTGCTTGCAGCTGATCACGAAATGACGATCAGAAAACCTCAGATAGTGTAGCTGCTTAGTTGCACCACAAACGTGCAAGAACCGGCGTTGGCGCTTGACGAGTAGTAGATAGTTTGCGCCGTTGCCAGCTGTAATGAGAAGGATGTAGCTCCCGAAACAGCACCGGCAGAACTTGCCACATCGACATATTGCTGGCCGATACCTGCGGACGATGCCGCAACACTGAGAACGCTCGTCGATGCGGCTGAATTATTCGTCGTAACGGTGCCGCCGATACTTTTGGCATTGGGCGGCACTGCACCGCTAATCGACAACGATGTGAAACTGGATTGGACCGTGGTGGTCGACAATACCGTAGCCATTACAAAACTAAATCGTCGGCCAGACCAATAACCGATCCCAAATAGAGAGCCACTGGTCGTGGGCCAAACTGCGAGCAGCGCAGAAGCGGTATAACCGCTCGGCATGTGTGAACCGCCATATACATTCGGCGCAACGGCAGAGGTGGCATTGGTCGCCAATATGCTAATAGCACCGGTCGCTGGGTTGTAGATCGCATACAGCGCAACGTACCCGCTGGCAGGTGCCGATCCGGTGTCCATGCCGCCAGCGCCGGTTGTCGCCAGATTGATAGTTTCGCTATAGTTCGACAACAGGTACTGCATACCGTTTAACGCCGTGCCGACAATAATCTGGTCCGCTGTAAGAGTGGCGCTGGCGGATGCTGTCGTCACGCTCATCTTCGCGTTACTGACCGCTCCCACTAGGCCCAGTGTCTGAGATATCCCTGTCGCCGGGTTTTGCATCACAAACGCGCCGAACGTGGAACTGTAATTGAGTTCGATCGGATAACCCGCGCTAGGAATGTCGCCCGCATTCAAGGGCTGGTTAGCGCCTTTGACAATCGACAACGCCGAAAGCGCCGTGCTGCCGAGCGTCAAAGTCAGCGTCGCTGCACCAGTATTGGCGGCTGCCGCGACGATCATCAGTGGTTGACCATTCGTCAGCGAAGTTAACGTCGACGCGATCGTTGCCGTTAGCGCATTAGCGGTTCCAGCCGCAGCGGCACCGATCAGCGAACCCGTCTGAATCTGGCCGACCGTGGCTGCCTGCTGGCTGCCGGTACCCGTTCCAACCTGTTCCGCGCCCCCAGTGCAGCCGAATAGTACCCAGCATAGACTGCCTGAATTGAGCAACGACCCAACGTATGAAACCAAGGTCGCGATGCCCTCGGCGACAATCTCACTACCTTGTAGTTGTGCGCCGCCCAAGCCGAAAATCGGGGCTGCGGCGAGCCCGTCAGGCGCAAAGGTCGAACTGCCTGTATTGGTGGTACCGACAAGAAATTGCTGCACCACTCCGCTGGTAGTCGGCAAGGCGCTCATCGGCACGGGATTGGATACTGTGTAAGCTGTCATAATCGTTCTTGTTTAAAGGATCTGCAACTTTAATAGGATGGCGATACTGGCCTGTCTCACCGAGTACGATTAAAACAGAATGGCGTTACAGAAAAATAAAATTTTGACTCAGGCGCGTCGCGCCGGTGATTTTGCGGTCGTCAATGGAGTTTGCTGGGGAAATTTTTATTTGCATCCTGTCGGGTTTCGGGGAGAGAGTGATGACTGCATCCCCTGCTCAATGGAGGCACGATGGTGAGTTACTTCCCAATGGTGAACTGCGCCTTCACACCGCAGGGGTCACTGGTTCGATCCCAGTACTACCCACCAGAATCATGGGTATGTAAAACCCGAAGAATAAAGGCCCTCTGGCGAAAGCCGAGGGCCTTTTTCTTTTTTTGCGCACCCGACCGGCGGATACCCTCCAAGCGCAAAAAATGCACCTCAAGAATAAGCCGGTCGAGCCTCTAACCTTCTTTAATCTCCAATCGCTCGGCAAACGACAAGAAAATCAAGCATCGCATGTCCGTCACCGAGCACTCGCTGCCTCCCCCCGCAGCGGCGCGATATGCCGCTTGACCAGCATGAGCGCGACGCAAACCAGGCACATCGCCACACCCAGCATCCCCAGATAAAGCGGCGCCCCACCCGCGGTAATCACCATGGCCCCGGCAAACGCGCTGAGAATCGCCCCGAGTCGGCCGAACGCAAGCGCCGCCGCCGTCCCCGTCGCCCGCACCAGCGTCGGATACACGTACGTGCAAAGCGCATACATCGTCGACTGGGCGGCGTTGACGAACAAGCCGTGCAAACCGAGGCCCAGCACGAACCAGCCGGTATGCTCCGCCGCGTTGACCTCGCGCAGCAGGAACGCCGTCGCCGCGCCGCCCGCCGCGCACAGCAGCAATGGCCAGCGCGAACCGAAGCGCGTGATCGCCACCGCGCAGCACAGCGCGCCGAGCACGCCGCCGAGGTTGTAGGCGGTCAGCCCCGTCCCCGCGACCGACACGTCGAGCCCCTCGGAGGCCAGCATCGTCGGCAGCCAGCTGAACGCGCTGTAGACCGCCAGCAGGCACATGAAGAACGCGCACCAGATTGCGATCGTGTCGCGCCCGCGCCCCGGCTCGAACAGCGCACCGAAGCCGGCGCGCGCCTCGGCGCGCTGCTCGGCGGCGTCGACGAAGCGCGTGCTGGCCTGGGACGGCCGCGACATGCGCGCAAGCAACGCGCGCAACTCGTCCCAGCGCGCTGGCACGCGTGCGAGATAGCGCGGCGATTCGGGCAGCGTCGCGAACAGCAACACCGCCACCACGAGCGGCAGCGCCCCACCGATGAAAAACAGCGCGCGCCAGCCGTGATGCGGCAGCACGTGGGATGAGAACAAACCAGCCAACATGCCGCCGAGCGGCACGCATACGATCGTCGCGGTGACGGCCAGCGTGCGGCGGCGCGCCGGTGTGAATTCGGCGGTCATCGTCGTTGCAGTCGGCAGCGCGCCGCCGATGCCGAGGCCGGCGATAAAGCGCAGCCCCGCAATCGTCGCGACGTTGTTGGCGAGGCCGATCGCGCAGGTCGCCGTGCCGAACGTGAGCACGCTCAGGATCACCGCCCAGCGCCGCCCGAAGCGGTCGGCACAAACGCCGCCGAGCGCGCTGCCGATGCCCATTCCGATCAAACCGGCCGCCACCGCGGGCGCGAAGGCGTTGCGCGTGATGCCCCACTCCTTGATCAGCACGGGGATGGCAAAGCCGATCAATTGGCCGTCGAAGCCGTCAAGCACGATCGACAGCGCCGCCAGCATCACGGCGATCTTTTGCACGAGCGTGAACGGGCCGTCGTCGAGCACACGCCCGATGTCGAGCGTGGCGGCGCTCGTCGGCGGCAGCTCGATGCCCGGGCGTTGCGATGCCTTCTGTCCTTCCACTGAAATTCCGGCGGCTAAATCATTTGGTGCGCGATGTGTCATTCATAGTCTCCTTCTCTGAACGGCGCCTCGGTGCAGCTAGCGCTCTTATGACGTTGCGATGAGCGGCAAGAAACCGCATGTTGAAAAGATGAAAAGATGAGCCACGTTCTGTCACGGCGTAAATCGCCGCGACAGGCTAAGCATCCGGCATAGCAGAACGCGCGACCTCACCGAGCCGCCGGGCCTCCGCGACACGCACGAGCTGCAGCAGGATCTCGGTATGCGGCACGGGTACGCCGCACTCGCCAGCCTTCGCGACGACAGCGCCGTTGATCGCCTCGATCTCGGTGCGCCGCCCGGCGAGCATATCCTGCAGCATCGACGGCTTGTGCCCGCGATGATTCGCGATCGCGTGCGCAACCTTGGCCCGGCACCGCTCCGCATCGATGTCGACGCCCTGCGTACGCGCCACCGCCAGCACTTCGCCGACGATCTGCGACGCGAGCGCGCGGCCGTCCGCCACCGCGCCGAGCCCGTCGACCGAGCAGCCGGTCACGGCGCACAGGCTGTTCAGCGCCGCGTTGAACGCGACCTTCTCCCAGATCGAGGTCCAGACTTGCGGGTCGATCTCGCAGTTCAGTCCTGCGGCGTCGAGTGCGCGCGCCGTCGCCTCGACTTCCGGCCGCAGGACGCCGTCCGCGCTCATCATCCGGATCTGCCCTTCGCCGTGCGAGCTGACGTGGCCCGGAGCAACCAGGTCGGATGGCCAGGTCGTGACGCCGATCAGGATGCGTTGCGGCGCCACGAACTCGCTCAACGCCTCGACGTTGCCGAGACCGTTCTGCAGCGTCAGCACGAAGGTCTCCGGACCGATCAGGTGCCGCAGCGCCGACAGCGCCCCGCGCGTATGCAGCGACTTCGTGAACACGATCAGCAGGTCGGGCTCCGCGCCCGGCGCTTCGGGCCTGCGGACTTCGAGGTTCGTCACGCGCCGGTCGCCCTGGTCCGTCTGCACGCGCAGTCCGGCTTGGCGAATCGCGTCCAGGTGCGCTTCGTCGATGTCGAGCAGCGTGACATGCTGCCCGCTTTCGGCGAGCAGCCCGCCGAACAGGGAACCCATCGCTCCCGCGCCGAGCACGGCGATCTTCATGTTTGTCGTCATGCAAAGTCCTCGTCAGAAGGGGTATTGGCGCGGCGTGGTCTGCACGGTCATCCAGCGCAGGTCGGTGAACTCGGCGATGCCCGCCTTGCCGCCGAAGTGCCCGAAGCCGCTCGACTTCACGCCGCCGAACGGCATCTGCGCTTCGTCGTGAACGGTCGGCCCGTTGATGTGGCAGATCCCCGATTCGATCCGCCTGGCAAGCTGCATCGCGCGCGCGAGGTCGCGGCTGAAGACCGCCGACGACAGCCCGTATTCGTTGTCGTTCGCGCAGGCGACCGCTTCGTCGTCGTCCTTCACGCGCACGATCGGCTTCACGGGACCGAACGATTCCTCCGTGTAGATGCGCATCGCGGGCGTGACGTGGTCGAGCAGCGTGGCCGGCATCAGCGTGCTCTCAGCCTTGCCGCCGCAGACGAGCCGCGCGCCCTTCGCGAGCGCGTCGTCGATCAGGGCGTTGCAGCGCGCGACCGTCGTCATGTCGACGACCGAGCCGAGCACCACGGGCCCTTTGCGCGGATCGCCGAGCGGCAAGGCTCGCGCCTTCGCCGCAAGCCGCTCGACGAACAAATCGGCAATCGCGCTCGCGGCAATGATCCGTTCCGTCGACATGCAGATCTGCCCGGAATTCGCGAACGCGCCGAATGCGGCGGCGTTGACGGCGGCGTCGAGATCCGCGTCGTCGAGCACGATGAACGGCGCCTTGCCGCCCAGTTCCAGCACGGCCGGCTTCAAGTGCGTCGCGCAGTTCGCCGCGATGATCTTGCCGACGCGCGTCGAGCCGGTGAAGTTCACGCGCCTGACCGCCGGCTCAGCGATCAAGGCCTCGACGATCATTCCCGCGTCGGCGGGCGCGTTCGTCACGAAGTTGACGACGCCCTTCGGCAGCCCGGCTTCCTGCAACGCCTCGGCGATCAGCCCATGCGTCGCCGGGCACAGCTCCGAGCCCTTGAGCACCACCGTGTTGCCGCAGGCGAGCGGCAGCGCGAGCGCGCGCACCGCGAGTATCACCGGCGCATTCCAGGGCGCGATGCCGAGCACGACGCCCGCGGGCTGGCGCACCGCCATCGCGAGACTGCCGGGGACGTCCGAGGGAATGACTTCGCCGGCGATCTGCGTCGTCAGCCCCGCGGCCTCGCGCAGCCCTTCGGCCGCGAGATGGACGTTGAAGTCGGCCCAGATGCGCGAGGCGCCCGTCTCCGCGGCCATCGCCGCGGCGAACGCGTCGACTCTGGCTTCGAGCGCGCCGGCGGCGCGCGTCAGCAGATAGCGGCGCTCGGTGGGGCCCATCGCGGCCCAGCCGGCGAATGCCGCGGAGGCGGCCCGCACGGCGCGGCGCGCGTCCTCGAGCGTCGCGGCGGGCGCGCGCGACGCCGTCGCACCGTCGAGCGGATTACAACGCTCGAATGTCGCACCGTTGCCGGCCTGCACGCGCTCGCCGCCGATCAGCATCGAAACCTGGTGCATGTACGTGTCTCCTTGGGGTCGTTTGGGGTTGGACGGCCGCGAACCGCATCGCAGCACGTTCAGCGCATTCAATGCATCAAGCGACGATCACTTCGACGACAGCCGGCTTGCGCGACGCCAGAGCCGCCGTCAGCGCACTCTTCAACTGCGCCGGATCGGCGACGCGCACGCCCCCGCAGCCCATGCCCGCGCCGAGCGCGACGAAGTCGAGACCAGGCAGGTCGGTGCCCTGTACCGGATCGTTCTTCGCGAAGCCGAACACCGGCGCGAAATCCTGCAGCGCCGCATAGCGCGAGTTATTGAGGATCACAAAAGTAATCGGCAAGTTCAATTGCGCCGCGCTATAGAGCGCCTGGATCGAGTACATGCTCGACCCGTCGCCGATCAAGCCGATCACGCGCTCGCCCGGGCGCGCCAGCGCAACGCCCACCGCGGCCGGCATCCCATAGCCGAGACCGCCGCTCGCCATCGTGTAGAAGGTGCCGCTCTTCGTGAACGGCAGGTAGTCCTGCATCACAGGCCGCGAGCTCGGGGCCTCCTCGACGACGATGTCCGCTGTGTCGCGCACTTCGGCGAGCGTCTGCAGGGCGTACGCCACCGACATCCGTGGCGATGGCTCCGCCTGCGGCCGCGCGGAGCGCGGTGCCGGCGCCTCGCGCGGCTTCGGCGCGGCGCGTGCGAGCAGGTCGGCGATGCCGAGCCGCAGATTGCCGACCACCGACGAGCCCGCCGGAATCCACGCGGCAACCGACGGGTCGTCGGTCAGTTGGAACAGCGTCGCGCCGTCCGGCACGTGCGGCCCATCGCCCTCGACGTGATAAGTGAACGCGGGCGCGCCCAGCACCACGATCAAGTCGTGCCCGGCGAGCGCCGCGACGATCTTTTCGCGCATCGCCGGAAGGAAGCCCGCGAACAGGCGGTGGTCTTCGGGAAACGAGCAGCGCGCGGACATCGGCGCAACGAACACGCGCGCGTGGTGCCGCTCGGCGAGCGTGACGATGCCGTCCCAAGCGCCCGCGCGATCGACCGAGGCACCGACGACGAACGCCGGCCGCCGGCACGCATCGAGCGCATCGCCGAACTGCTGCAAGGCGTGCGGATCGGGCCGCACCGCCGTGCTGACCTGGGTCGGCCCGACGTATTGCGCAGGCTGGTCCCAATCGTCGACCGGGATCGACACGAACACCGGACCGCGCGGCTCCTGCATCGCAATGTGATAAGCACGCGCGAGCGCGAGCGGCACGTCGGCGGCGCGCGCCGGCTCGATGCTCCATTTGACATAGGGCTTCGGCAGCTCGGTCGCCTCTCTCGACGCCAGAAACGGATCGAACGGCAGGATCGAGCGCGCCTGCTGGCCCGCCGTGACGATGAGCGGTGTCTGGTTCTTGTACGCCGTGAAGATGTTGCCCATCGCGTTGCCGACGCCCGCCGCCGAATGCAGGTTGACGAGCGCCGCGTTGCCGCTCGCCTGTGCGTAGCCGTCGGCCATGCCCACCACGACCGCTTCCTGCAGGCCCAGCACGTAACGGAAATCGCTGGGGAAATCGCGGAACATCGGCAGCTCGGTCGAGCCGGGATTGGCGAACAGGGAGGTAATGCGAAGGCGGCGTAGCAGGTCAATCACGGCACCGCGGACCGTCACGCCGCCTGGCGCGCCCGGTTCGTGCGTCGACGAGGAATTCATGAGCATTCCTTGCTGTTCTGAGCGCCGCTCGGCCGAGGGCGCAGTTGAGTGTCGGGGCAGTATCCGAGAGCAGCCCATGTTTGAAAATTGATTTCTCGTGCCAAAGGCATTACTTTTTGGTATGCCTTTGCGCCTCCATGGGCCCTGCCACGGTCTCCCCTCACCTTTTCTTCTCCATCGCAAAAAATGACGTTGAATCTCCAGCAACTGAGCGCCTTCGCCACGATCGTCAACTGCGGAAGCCTCGGCCGCGCGGCCGCCGAGCTGCACCTGACCCAGCCCGCCCTGAGCCGCACCATCAAGCGCCTCGAAGACCATCTCGGCGCCCCGCTCTTCGAGCGCCACACCAAAGGCATGCAACTCACCGCGATCGGCAGCGCGCTTCTGCCGCACGCCATGCTGCTGCTGCGCGAAGCCGAGCACGCGCGCGAAGAGATCGACGCGATGCGCGGGCTCGCGAAGGGCACGATCAAGGTGGGCGCCGTCGGCAGCATTGCGAGCCTCGTGCTCCCGCTCGCCATCGGCCGCGTGCTCGACAAGTGGCCGAACCTGCGCGTGCAGATCATCGAAGGCGTATGGGATCGTCTCGCCGAGGGACTGCTCACGCACGAGATCGACCTCGCGCTCAGCACTGCCGCGCCCGATACCGGCGAGATCTGCGCAGTCCCCGAGTGCCGCTGGCAGGACGACAGCTTTGTCGTGGCGGCCTGCAACCATCCGTTGCGCCGCAAGAAGACGCTCCAGCTTGCCGATACGCTCGCCGAGCGCTGGGCGATTCCGCCGCGCGGCACGGCGCCGTTCGAGCACATGCAGGCGGCATTTGCTGCTCACGGGCTCGGGCTGCCCAACGTCGCGGCCGAGACGCGCTCGGTGACCGTGTTGAAGAGCCTCGTCGAGCATTGCGGTTTCCTGTCGTGGATGGCCGACACGATGTACGACGTGGAAAGCCGGGCCGGCGTAATGCGCGCGCTCGACATTCCGGGCCTCGCCGCCACGCGCACGCTGACCGCGTTTCGCCGCCGTCAAGGCATCCTCCCCGGCCCCGCCGTCAAGCTGCTCGACGAGCTGCGGCAGATCGCCCAGACGAAATAGGTCCGCTTTCCCCCGTCACCAAAGGCCGACGCAAGGCACGCTCAATTTCGGGTTGACAACATATCTTTCGATATATATCTTAAGACATGTTTTCCGATACAACAGAATACGGAGCACCCAACATGCGTCACCATCACCACACTCGTTTCTTCGGGGGCCGCGCCCCCATGTTCGCGGATGCTTTCTCGCTCCACGCCCTCTGGCACGCGATCGGCCGCGACTACGGCCATCGCGGAGGCGGCGGCGGTTTCTGGGGCGGCCGCGGCGGCTTCGACAATGACGGCGACGGCCTGCCGCGCGGCCGCAAATTCACAGGCGACGATCTGCAACTGCTGCTGCTCGCGCTGATCGCCGAAGAGCCGCGCCACGGCTACGAGCTGATCAAGGCGCTCGAAGCGCGCTCGAACGGCTTCTACGCGCCGAGCCCCGGCATGGTCTATCCGGCGCTGACCTATCTCGAAGAGCTGGGCTACGTGACGGTTCAGGCCGAAGGCAACCGCAAGCGCTACGCGCTCGCCGAGCCCGGCCGCGAGCACCTCGCCGAGAATCGCGAGCGCGTCGACATGATGCTTGCGAAGCTCGCCCACATCGCCCACCGGATGGACTCCGTGCGGCGCGCCTATGCCGGCGAGGAAGCGGGCGAGGCGGAACCGGGCGGCTGGCTGCCCGAGCTCCACGAAGCGAAGAAAGCGCTCAAGCGCGCGCTGATCCGCCACGCGGGCGCGTCCACGGCGGAGCAGCAGCGCATCGCCGCGATCCTGCTGCGCGCCGCCGCCGAGATCGAAGGCGGCAAGCCGGCCGGCGACGACAGCGCCGCTCAAACCCCCTGAACCTTCTTCCCGGGAAAAAATTCATGCAGAGCAACCCTGAACTCACCGTGACGCGCGTGCGTCACCCGCTCAAGTTCCGTCTGCTGCAAGTCAAGCGCGTCAAGGCGCTGACGCCGTACCTCAAGCGTGTCACGCTGACAGGCGACGACCTCGCGGATTTCGAAACCGCATCCTTCGACGATCACATCAAGGTGTTCTTCCCCGAGCCTGGCGCGGACAAGCCGGTCGTACCGGCGGCGGGCCCCGACGGTCCCGTCTTCCCGGCCGACCGTCCGCGCCCGACCATGCGCGATTACACGCCGCGACGCTTCAATCGCGCCGCGCGCGAGCTCGACATCGACTTCGTGCTGCACGACGCCGGCCCCGCGACGACCTGGGCCGCGCAAGCGCAGCCGGGCCAGTACCTCGGCGTCGGCGGCCCGCGCGGCTCGTTCGTCGTGCCGGCGGGTTTCGACTGGCACCTGCTGATCGGCGACGACACGGCGCTGCCTGCGATCGCCCGCCGTCTCGAAGAACTGCCGGCCGGGTCGCGGGTAGCCGCGATTCTCGAAGTCGCCGACCTTTCCGCCCAGATCGAATTCGCCACGGCAGTCGATCTGCACGTCGTCTGGCGCCATCGCAGCGACGCGGCCGCGAACGGCAACGCATTGCTGGAAGCGGTGCGCGACACCTACCTGCCCGGCGGCGACGGCTATGTGTGGGCCGCCGGCGAATCCTCGGCGATCCGTGCGGTGCGCCAGCATCTGTGCACCGAGCGCGGCGTCGACAAGACGCGCATCCGCGCCTCGAGCTATTGGCGGCGCGGCGACTCGGCAGTCCACGAATCGATCGATGACTGACCGTCGGCGAACACGCCATCGATTGCGCGGGTGATCGCACGAAGGACAGCACGACATACAACAGGACATCGACACCCTATGTACGCCCTTCCCTCCAGCCGCGAACGCAGCCTGCTGTGGCTGCTCGCGCTGACCCAGTTCACCCTGATCATGGACTTCATGGTCATGATGCCGCTGGGTCCGCAGATCATGCACGCGTTCGCGATCACCCCGGCCGCGTTCGCGACGGCCGTATCGGCCTATTCATGGTGCTCAGGTCTTTCCGGGCTCTTCGCGGCCACCTATATCGACCGCTTCGACCGCCGCCGTCTGCTGCTCGCGATCTATGCGCTCTTCGCGCTCTCGAACCTCGCTTGCGCCTGCGCGACCAGCTTTCCGATGCTGCTCGCCGCGCGCGCGTTCGCCGGCATCACGGGCGGCGTGCTGGGCTCGGTCGTGATGGCGATCGTCGCGGACGTGATCCCCGCCGCGCGCCGCGGCGCGGCGACCGGCGTCATCATGACGGCGTTCTCGCTCGCCGCGATCGCGGGCGTGCCGGCCGGGGTCGTGCTCGGCGCCCACTTCAGCTGGAGCGCGCCGTTCTGGCTGCTCGTCGCGCTGTCCGCGCTGGTCTGGCTCGGTTGCTCGCGCATCGTGCCTGTGCTTGACGAGCATCTCGCGCGCAACGCGCCGCCGCTTGCCGAGGTGCTGCCCGCGCTCTGGCGGCTCCTGTCCTATCCGCGCCACCTCAAGGCGTTCGCGCTCACGTTCACGATGATGCTTTCGCACATGCTCGTGATTCCGTTCATCTCGCCCGTGCTCGTCGCCAATCACGGCGTGCAGCCGGCGCAGCTGTCGTGGCTCTACATGGCGGGCGGCGCTGCGACCTTCTTCACCTCGCGCGCAATCGGCAGGTTTGCCGACCGCTACGGGCGCATGCAGGTGTTCCGGGTGTTCGGCGTGGTGTCGATGCTACCGGCGCTGTTCATCACGCACCTGCCCGGCGGCTTGCCGTTAGCGGGCCTGATCGTGTTCTTCGCGTTCTTCATGGTGGCGATGTCGGGCCGCATGGTGCCGATGCAGGCGCTGCTCACCACGGTGCCGGCGCCCGCCCAGCGCGGCGCGTTCCTGAGCGCGAACAGCGCGGTGCAGGCGCTCGGCACCGGCTGCGGCGCGTGGCTCGGCGGCTTGCTGCTCTCGCAAGGGGCCGGAGCGCAAATCGTTGGCTACGGGACCAACGGCTGGCTGGCCGTGGCGCTTCTCGTGCTCGCACTGCTCTGGGTCGGTCACGTGAAAGGCGCAGCCGAAGGCCAGGCCGCACCGCCGCAGCCGGACAAGCAGAATCTGGCCGAGAACGCGTGATGGTCCGAAACGCAAAAAAGCGGAAAGCGGATTGACTCCGCTTCCCGCTTTTCGCTTTAGCGCCTGCTTACTGCCCAGCGCTGCTTGACAGCTTACTTCTGCACCGCGCCGGACACCGCGCTCGCCGGCGCGTCGGCCTTGGACGCTGCGGCTGCCGCGCTGGCCGGCGCGCTCGGCGCCGCAGCCGCGGCTTGCGCCGCCGATGCGCCTTGCTCCGCCGGCACTGCCGCCGTGCCGCCCGCCTTGGCCGGCGGCGCGACCTTGTCGGTCTCTTCGAGCGACGCGTAGCGCACCGCGTCCTGCACTCTCTTCATCGCCAGATTGGCCTCGTAGTACCGCTTCGCGGTCAGGAGCCCATCCACGGTGTCGACGTCCGCGATCGTCTTTTGCAGCGGCACGGCCGCGAGCGTGTATATCACCTTGATGTCGGCCAGACGCAGCGTTTCCATCGCGCCATCGCGATCGCCGGACTTCATCTGCGAGTTGGCCTTGTCCACGGCGTCGACCTTAGCCGAATTCTTTGAGATGTCTTCGCCAATCGAGACTTCGCCCGCCACCGGCAGCCACTGCACCGGCGCGGCAGCGGCAGCCTTGGCCGCTGCGGCTTCCGAAGCCGGCCCCTTCATTTCGGACTCAGCCTTGAGGAACGCCGTATCGTCGGCCTTGGCCTTCTTGAGCGACTGCTGGGCCTCCTTGATGAGCTTGACCGCGGCTTCCGGCTTGCCGTCGAAGAGCGCGAGACGCGCCTGGCTGACGTCGTTGAAGGCCTTGCTGCCTTCCTTCGACAGCTTGCGCAGATCCTTCGCAGCCGCCTTGCCGGGAGCAGGAGCCGCTGCGGCAGCGGTAGTAGGTTCGGCCGCCACTACGTTAGACATACCGACCATCCCTGCCGTCAATGCCATGGCGCAAACAATGGCGCTTGCAATGCGTGTTTTTTTCATTTTCTTCCCTTGAAAAACCCGGCGGCGTCATTCGAATGGATGCGCTCGCGCGAACGATCAAAAAAATAGCCCAGGGCCAATTCCCTGGCCGCTCTGCGGAAATCGAACCAAGTTGATTTCCGCAGAGGGCTTTCAAGGTAAAGATTAATAATTAAACGGAAATTAATGAGATAGAAAGCATTCTGAATGCTTATATCGAAATCAATTGCCTATCAGGCGGTTCGCAACGTCCGGCGCGACGCTTCGCCGCCATCCGTACGCGCGAGCACCGGCGCAAGCGCCGCGCCCGTGTGGCTATCGCGCACCTGCACGAGCGTCTCCGGATCGGCAGCCGCCACGATCGTCCCGCCGCCCACGCCGCCTTCCGGTCCCAGGTCGATGATCCAGTCGGCTTCGGCGATCACGTCGAGATCGTGCTCGATCACCACCACGCTATGCCCCCCGTCGACGAGCCGGTGCAGCACGCGGATCAGCTTCGCGACGTCGGCCATGTGCAGGCCCACGGTCGGCTCGTCGAGCACATAGAGCGTGTGCGGCGCCTTCTGGCCGCGCCGCGTCACGTCGTCGCGCACCTTGGAGAGCTCGGTCACGAGCTTGATGCGCTGCGCCTCGCCGCCCGAGAGCGTCGGCGAAGGCTGGCCGAGCGTGAGATAGCCGAGCCCCACATCCTTCATCAGTTGCAGCGGATGCGCGATGTTCGACATCGACGCAAAGAACTCGACCGCCTCGTCGACTTCCATCGTCAGCACGTCGCCGATGTTCTTGCCGCGCCACGTCACGGCGAGCGTCTCGGGATTGAAACGCTGGCCGTGGCAAACGTCGCAAGGCACTTTCACGTCCGGCAGGAAGCTCATGCCGATCGTGCGCACGCCCTGGCCTTCGCAGGCCGGGCAGCGTCCGTCGCCCGTGTTGAAGGAGAAGCGCGAGGCGGTGTAGCCGCGCGCCCGCGCTTCGAGCGTGTCGGCAAACAGCTTGCGGATCGTGTCCCAGACGCCGATGTAGGTCGCCGGGCACGAGCGCGGCGTCTTGCCGATCGGGGTCTGGTCGACTTCGAGCACGCGATCGATCGCCTCCCAGCCCGTGATCGCATCGCAGCCTTGCCAGTTGTGCGCGACATCGAGCGTCGCGCGCGGCGCCGAGCGCGCGAGCACGCTCGTGCGGCGCTTCTCGGCTGAAACGCCCGCTTGTCCGCGCGCTTCGGCGGCCTTGCGCGCCCGCTTCGTCGCCGGCGACGACAGCACCGAGCGGCCCACCGCGTCGAGCAGGTTCGTCATCAGCACATCGCGCGCGAGCGTGGACTTGCCCGAGCCCGACACGCCCGTGATCGCGACGAGCCGTGCGAGCGGAATGTCCGCCGTCACGTTGCGCAGGTTGTGCAGCTTGCCGCCGTGGACTGTCAGCCAGCGCTCGGGCACGGCCTCGGCACGCTTGGTTTGCGCGGCGACTTCGCGACGCGGCTGCAGCGGATGCGCGATCGGCTTGGCGAGGAACTGCCCCGTCAGCGAATCGGCGCGCGCGGCCAGGTCGCCGACGCCGCCCTCCGCCACCAGCCGCCCGCCGCGCTTGCCCGCGCCCGGACCGATGTCGATGATGTGATCGGCGCGGCGGATCGTGTCCTCGTCGTGCTCGACGACGACGAGCGTATTGCCCTTGTCGCCGAGCTTCTTGAGCGCATCGAGCAGGATCTGGTTGTCACGCGGATGCAGGCCGATGGTCGGCTCGTCGAGCACGTAGCAGACGCCTTGCAGGTTGCTGCCGAGCTGCGCGGCGAGGCGGATCCGCTGCGCTTCGCCGCCCGACAGGCTCGGCGCCGCGCGATCGAGGCTCAGGTAGCCGAGGCCGACTTCCTCGAGGAACTGCAGGCGGCTCTGGATCTCGCTGACGACGTCGCGCGCGATCTGCGCGTCGCGTCCGCTCATTTCGAGCGAATCGATCCAGCGGCGGGTGTCGGACACGGTCCACTGCGCGACATCGACGATCGACTGCGCGTCGAACGTGACTGCGCGCGCGGCGGGATTCAGGCGCGTGCCGTGGCAGTCCGGACACGGCTCGCCGCCGACGCCGTCCGGCTCCTGCTCCTCCGACGGCAGGGTCTGCTCGCGGCCGCGGTCGTCGTCGCCGAGCACCGTGTCGTCGAACGCGGCGCGCTGCTCGCGCGTGAGCGCGAGGCCCGTGCCGACGCAGGTCGTGCACCAGCCATGCTTGCTGTTGTACGAAAACATGCGCGGATCGAGCTCGGGGTAGCTCGTGCCGCACACCGCGCACGCGCGCTTCACCGACAGCACCTTCACCGTGCCGACATGCGCCGTGCCGCCGTTGTTGAGCGCGTCGCCGAGACCGTCCAGCGGCGCGAGCAGATGCATGACGCCCTTGCCGAGTTCGAGCGTCCGGTCGAGCGCGGCGCGCAGCTCGGCTTCGCGATCGGCCGATACGATGAGATCGGCGACCGGCAGCTCGATCGTATGCTCGCGGAAGCGATCGAGCTTCGGCCACGGATCGACAGGCACGAACTCGCCGTCGACGCGCAGATGAGAATTGCCGCGCGCCTTCGCCCACTTCGCGAGATCCGTATAGACGCCCTTGCGGTTGACGACGAGCGGAGCGAGCAGCCCGACGTGCTCGCCCTTGTGCTCGCGCAGCAGCTGCGCCGCGATCGATTCGACGCTTTGCGCGGTGACCGGCGTGCCGTCGTTCACGCAATGCTGGATGCCGAGCTTCACATAGAGCAGACGCAGGAAGTGCCAGACTTCCGAGGTCGTCGCGACCGTGCTCTTGCGGCCGCCGCGCGAGAGGCGCTGCTCGATCGCGACAGTCGGCGGAATGCCATAGACGGCGTCGACTTCGGGCCGCCCCGCCGGCTGCACGATCGAGCGCGCGTAGGCGTTCAGCGATTCGAGGTAGCGGCGCTGGCCTTCGTGGAACAGGATGTCGAACGCGAGCGTCGATTTGCCCGAGCCGGACACGCCGGTGATCACGTTGAAGCGCCCGTGCGGAATGTCGACGTCGAGCGCCTTGAGGTTGTGCTCGCGCGCGTTGACGATGCGCACGACGTCGTCGCCTTCCACGGCGCGGCGGGCGCGCGCCGCCGCGAGCGCGGCCTGCAGCGGCACGCCGGTGTCGATGGGCTCGCCCAACGCCTTGTCGTACTGGATCAGCGCCTGGCCCGTGTGCGATTCGGCGCACGCCTTCACGTCGTCGGGCGTGCCGGCGACGAGCACGCGCCCGCCGCCGTCGCCGCCTTCCGGGCCGAGGTCGATCAGCCAATCGGCCGCGCGGATCACGTCGAGGTTGTGCTCGATCACGATCAGCGAGTGCCCGCCCGCGAGCAGCTTGTTGAACGAGCGCATCAGCTTGGCGATGTCGTCGAAGTGCAGGCCCGTGGTCGGCTCGTCGAACATGAAGAGCCGCCCGTCCGAGGCGCCCTGCTTGCCGCGCGCCTGCGCGGTCTCCGCGAGAAAGCCCGCGAGCTTCAGGCGCTGCGCCTCGCCGCCGGAGAGCGTCGGCACCGGCTGGCCGAGCTTCACGTACTCGAGGCCCACATCGACGATCGGCTGCAGCACGCGCAGCACTTCGGCATCTTTCGCGAAGAACGCCGCGGCCTCGCTGACGGTCAGCTCCAGCACGTCGGCCACCGACAGCGCGCGCGGCGGCGTCCCACGCTCGATCTTCACGTCGAGCACCTCGGCGCGATAGCGGCGGCCGTCGCAATCGGGGCAGCGCAGGTAGACATCGGAGAGGAACTGCATCTCGATGTGCTCGAAGCCCGAGCCGCCGCAGGTCGGGCAGCGGCCGTCGCCCGAGTTGAAGCTGAAGGTGCCCGCGCTGTAGCCGCGCTGCGCGGCGAGCGGGGCTTTGGCGAACAGCTTGCGGATCTCGTCGAAGGCGCCGACGTAGCTCGCCGGATTCGAGCGCGCCGTCTTGCCGATCGGCGACTGATCGACGAACACGACGTCGCTGATCCGGTGCGCGCCGGACAGGCGCTTGTACGCGCCGGGCGCTTCGGTCGCCTTGCCGAGCTGGCGCGCGAGCGCCGGGTGCAGCACGTCCTGCACCAGCGTCGACTTGCCGGAGCCCGACACGCCCGTCACGCAGACCAGACGCTTCAGTGGAATCTCGACCGTCACGTCCTGCAAGTTGTGCTGGCTCGCGCCTTCGAGGACGATGCGCGGCGTGTCGGCGTCGATCGCGCGGCGCGCCCAGTGCGAGGCGTCGGCAACATGCTTGCGGCCGCTCAGGTAGTCGCCCGTGAGCGTACCGGCCGCGCGGATGTCGCCAGGCGTGCCGTCGAAGATGATCGTGCCGCCGCGCTCGCCGGGGCCCGGCCCCATGTCGATCAGGCGGTCCGCAGCGAGCATCACCGACGGGTCGTGCTCGACCACCACGAGCGTATTGCCCGCGTCGCGCAGCCGCTGCATCGCCTCGACGATGCGGTTGAGGTCGCGCGGATGCAGGCCGATGCTCGGCTCGTCGAGCACGAAGAGCGTCTTGGTCAGCGAGGTGCCGAGCGCCGTCGTCAGGTTGATCCGCTGGACCTCGCCGCCCGACAGCGTGCGGCTCTGGCGATCGAGCGTCAGGTAGCCGAGGCCGACGTCGCAGAGGTATTTCAGGCGCGTGCGGACTTCGGCGATCAGGAGCTTCAGCGCGTCGTCGAGCAGCGCGCTCGGCAGCGTGATCTCGTCGAAGAAGCGCCGGATGCGTTCGATCGGCAGCAGCATCAGGTCGTGCACCGTCAGCCCGGACAAGGCTTCGAGCTGCGCGCGCGACCAGCGCGTGCCATGCGGCATGAAGCGCGCTCCGGGCGCGAGCACGGTATCGGCATTAGCCTTCGTGCCGAGACGCCAGAGCAGCGATTCGGTCTTCAGGCGCGCGCCGCCGCAGGTCTCGCACGGCGTGTAGCTGCGGTACTTCGACAAGAGCACGCGGATGTGCATCTTGTACGCCTTCGACTCGAGGTAGCTGAAAAAGCGCCTCACGCCGTACCACTGGCGCTGCCATTCGCCGTTCCAGTCGGGCGAGCCATTGATGACCCAGTCGCGCTGGTCGGCGCTGAGCTCGGACCACGGCGTGTTGACCGGAATGTCCGCGCGGCCCGCGTAGCGCATCAGGTCGTCCTGGCACTCCTTCCAGGCGGGCGTCTGCAGCGGCTTCACCGCGCCGCCGCGCAAGGTCTTGCGCTCGTCGGGAATCACGAGCCCCAGGTCGACGCCGATCACGCGGCCGAAGCCGCGGCACACGTCGCAGGCGCCATACGCCGAGTTGAACGAGAACAGGCCCGGCTGCGGATCGGCGTAGCGCAGGTCGCTGTCGGGGCAGTGCAAGCCGGTCGAGAAGCGCCAGATCTGCGGCGGCGCTTCGTGCTTGCCATCGGCTTGTGCGTCACTGCCGGCTTCTTGAAGCACGTAGACATTCACGCGTCCCGCGCCGCGCTTGAGCGACGCTTCGATCGCCTCGACTGCGCGCGCCTTGTCGGTCTTCTGCAAGCGGAAGCGGTCGGCGACCACGTCGAGCAGCTTGCGCGTGCCGGTCGGCGATGCCACCTCGCGCTGCGCCTGCACGCGCGTGTAGCCGCTCGCGGAGAGCCATTGCTCGACCTCGGCTTCGCTCGCCGACTCCGGCAGCTCGACAGGGAACGTGACGGCGAGCCGCGGATCGCCATCCGCCGTGCGCGCGAGCAATTCGGCGTAGATCGTCTCGGGCGTGTCGTGCCGCACCGCCTGCGCCGTCTCCTTGTCGAACAGCTCGGCCGCGCGCGCGTATAGCAGCTTCAGGTGATCGTTCAGCTCGGTCATCGTGCCGACCGTCGAGCGCGAGCTGCGCACGGGGTTGGTCTGGTCGATCGCGATCGCGGGCGGCACGCCGTCGACACGGTCGACCTGCGGCCGGTCCATGCGGTCGAGAAACTGCCGGGCGTAGGCGCTGAAGGTCTCGACATAGCGCCGCTGCCCTTCCGCGTACAGCGTATCGAACACGAGGCTCGACTTGCCCGAGCCCGAAGGCCCCGTCACCACGGTCATTTCGCCGGTGTGCAGGTCCAGATCGACGTTCTTGAGGTTGTGCTGACGGGCGCCACGGATGCGGATAACGCCGGATGACATGGGAACGATCCTTTACGAATGCCTGGGAGAGTCGGGACGCGTCTCGCCTCATGCAAAGCTGAAAAACGAGGCCGGAAAAGACGCCGGGGGTGCAATGATAGCCCCGCCCAGCGCGCCTCGCTAACACGCGTTTTCAGGCGGGTTTTGCGCCGCGGCCGCGTCGTTTCGGGCCGATTGATCGGCGTGCGCGACTAATGGATTGCGCACGTAAATCTGGCCACGTCCCCTGCTTGCGCGGACGTTGTCGCACGGCGAACCGCGTGCCGGCGCCCGGGCGCCGGTTTCGCAATTCGCCGGTTAGTTGCCTTCCAGCGCCGCCGCAACACGCGCCCGCAGCACCGGCACCAGATCGCGCTCGAACCACGGATGATGCTTGAACCATCCCTGATTGCGCGGCGACGGATGGGGCAGCGGCAACCGGTCCCCGCCGTAATCGCGCCATGCTTCGACAGTGGCGGTCAGCGTCGGCTTGCGTTCGCCGCCCAGGAACCGTTGCTGCGCGTAGCTGCCGACGAGCAGCGTCAGCTCGACATGGCCCAGTTGCGCCAGCACACGCTCGAGCCACAGCTCAGCGCACTCGCGGCGCGGCGGCAGGTCGCCCGACGGCCCCTTGCCCGGATAGCAGAAGCCCATCGGCACGAGGGCGATGCGCGACGCGTCGTAAAACGTCTCTTCGCCGATGCCCATCCACGCGCGCAGACGCTCGCCGCTCTTGTCGCTCCACGGAATGCCGGTCTGATGGACGCGCGCGCCGGGCGCCTGGCCGACGATCAGCACGCGCGCCGCGCTTCCCGCTTGCAACACCGGACGCGGACCGAGCGGCAGCGCATCCGCGCAGACGCGGCACGCGCGAATCTCCGCCAGCAACGCCGGCAAGCCCGACTTCGCTATTTTCATCAAATGCAGTGACAGAAGATGTCAGTAGTCTTTGCGCTTGCCGCGCGGAGGACGTTTCATTTCAGTGATGTGCGAGCTTCGCGAGCAAATAATCGCGCAGCACGACCGCCTGATTGTGCTCGGGGTCACGCGCACCGAACAGCAGCGTGACCGGCCCCTTCCCGGCGGCATCGAGGATCGGCTGCAAGACGGCCGGATGCGAATCGAGCTCCGAGCGGTAGCGGCTCACGAACTCGCGCCAGCGTTTGGGATCGTGGGCAAACCAGCGGCGCAGTTCGTCGCTTGGCGCGACGTCGCGCAACCAGCCGTCGAGATGCAGCTCTTCTTTCGTCACACCGCGCGGCCACACGCGATCGACGAGAAAACGCGCCCCGCTACCGTTCAAGGGACGGTCATAAGCCCTGCTGATGCCGATCTGGGAAGATTTCATGGCGCCTGGATGCGGGCGAACGCCGCGCCGGGACGCGTCGCCGCCGGACAAATCGAGGATTGGGGAGAAATTCAATATATCACTTCGTGATACGGATCGCGGGGCGCGAACAGCGTCCAAGCCCGCCCGCCGCCGCTCACGGCTGCGCGAGCGACGCAGGACCGATATCGGGCGAAACCTGCCGCAGCGTCGCATCGAGCGCCCGCGCCGCCTCGCGATCGCCGTCAGTGGCCAGCGGCACGCGAAACACCGTCTGCCGGTTGTGCCCGGCCGCGGCCGGCGAATCCCACAGCAGTTCGACCCGCTGCCGCGAACGCTTGGCGCCAGCTCGAGCGCGCGCGGACACCGCCACGGGCGCGGCGCCCGGGAGCCCCGTCTCGACGGCGCGCACGTCTCCGAGCGGCGTCACGACGTGCTCGACGCCCGCCGCCGGCCATTTGACCGACAGCTCGCGCGCGTCGTACTGCCCGACCTTGCGGCTCTCGACCCAGACGACGA
This sequence comes from Trinickia terrae, assembly GCF_005144415.1. Taxonomy (GTDB): domain Bacteria; phylum Pseudomonadota; class Gammaproteobacteria; order Burkholderiales; family Burkholderiaceae; genus Trinickia_A; species Trinickia_A terrae. The sequence continues at coordinate 28,817 of NZ_SWJE01000013.1, forward strand.
CGGTGCGCGTCCCTGCATCGAGCGAGATCGCATAGCGGCCGATGGCGAAGCGCTTGGCGGCGATGTTCGTGCGCCACAGCGCGCGCGGCCGGCAGATCCACATGACCGCGGCATAGAGGCCGGGTGCGACGACGAGCCAGCCATTCGTCTCGGCGATCGCATGAACCGCGCGGCGCCAGCCCGCGGCCCAGACAAAGGCGCCGACCGACCAGATCGCGAACGCGAAACCAAGCAGCGCGAAAAACCGCAGCGCCTGCCGCAGCCATTGCGGCAGCGGATGGAACGGGCGTTCGGCGCGCGGCTGCGCGCCCGGCAGGACCACGAGCAGGAACAGGAAGACGACGTTGATGCAGGCCCACGGCGAGGAAGTCATCACCGACAGCGACGCGCCATAGCCCATTTGCGACATCGAATAGAGCCAGCGCGCGAGGATCACGAGACCGATGGCGCGCAACGCGAAAATCGTTCCGGCGCCAGGCGCCGGATTCGCACGCGTTTGATTCGCTCTCGCCAAAACGTCCTCCTGACATCGACTAGGGCCTGTTCACGCTCATTTCACGCCGACGACAGGCTCGCACGGGCCGCCCGAACGCGGGCCGCCCGAAAGTGCGGCACGGCGGCCATTATAGGGACATTGCAAGGCGGGCTCACGCGCACGGGCCGCTTGAAGCGCCAAAATCGCGAGATCGGCGCGCCTTGGCAAAAAGAAGCGCGGCGCAAAAACAACAACGCCCCGCATGCGGGGCGTTGCAGACGGTCCGACGGCGAAAGGCCGCCCGAGCCGTGTCGGCTTTTGACGAACCTTAGCCGGCCGCGACTTCGCGCAGCACGGTGCGGCGCTTCTGGCGCAGCAGGTCTTCGTACGAATTGAGGTAGTTCTGCGCCATCACCTTCGACGAAAAACGATCTTCGAACGCCTGGCGGACCTTTGCGCGCGGCAGCGTGGAGAGGCGCTTGACGGCGGCCACGGCACTGATTTCGTCTTCGACAACGAAGCCCGACACGCCGTTTTCGATCACTTCCGGCACCGAACCACGCTTGAACGCGATCACCGGCGTGCCGCAGGCCATCGCCTCGATCATCACGAGGCCGAACGGCTCCGGCCAGTCGATCGGAAACAGCAGCGCGTGTGCGTTGCCGAGGAACTCGGTCTTCTCGGCTTCGCTGATTTCACCGATGTACTCGACGTGCGGCAGTGACATCAGCGGCTTGATCACTTCTTCGTAGTAGGCGCGATCGGCCTTGTCGAGCTTCGCGGCAACCTTGATCGGCATGCCGGCCTGCTCGGCGATGCGGATGGCCGTGTCGAGACGCTTTTCGGGCGAGATGCGGCCGAGGAACGCGAGATAGCTCGGTTTCACGTCCGGAATCGGCTTGAGCAGGTTTTCCGGCAGGCCGTGGTAGACCGTCGACAGCCAGTTCGCCTGTTGCAGCGGAATGCGCTGGTTATCGGAGATCGACACCACCGGCACGTCGTTGAAGGTATTGAAGATCGGCTGCAGCTCGGGCAGGTCCAGGCGGCCGTGCAGCGTCGTCAGTTGCGGCGTCGGCTGGCGCGAGAACAGCGAGAACGGGTAGTAGTCGATATGGAAATGCAGCACGTCGAATTCGTCCGCGCGGCGGCGCACTTCTTCGAGCAGCAGCATGTGGGGAGCCATCGTGTCGCGGATCGTCGGGTCCAGGCGCAGCGCCTGCGGCCAGACGGCTTCGAGCTTCGCCGACGTTTGCGAATCGCCGCTCGCGAAGAGCGTCACGTCGTGTCCCATCTCGACCAGGGCTTCGGTCAAGTACGACACCACGCGTTCGGTGCCGCCGTAGAGCTTCGGGGGAACCGCTTCGTGCAAGGGAGCGATTTGAGCGATCCGCATAGATGAACTCCTAGTAAAAATTCAGGCAAAAATGACTGCTTGTTTGTTAAAAGCGAATCGCCTGCTCCGGTGTCAGCCGGCTGGCGTGCCGCCAGGCCGTCCTGCATTCGGTTCCATGAGCCTGCGGTGGGTCGCTTGGGCAAGAAAATGCCCGAACGATATGTGATGCGTCTATGGCGGGCATGGCCGGTTAACGCAAAATTTTCACAACCGTTGACTGGATCAGCACAAATTTCCGAGGGCTAACCCGGGGTCAATTATCGGGGCACCGGAAGCCGGGCGCCGCGCTTCATTTCAAAGTCTTTACGTTGTTACAAAGGCGAAACACTTCGCAAACCTTTGTTTTTTAACAATGTTCTAAATTAAGCCGTTGCTGACTATAGGTCCCCGAAGCTGCGCCCCGCCCGCCGGCGCAGCTGACATCCTCGCGGCCGACCCCGCGACCGTGAATGGAATTCGTAATTCTATCTCGAAATAAATCGGTCGCCCCAGGCAAACGCCTCTGCCCCCAGGGTTGGGCTACGCCCGCACCACTGGGGTGCAGCAAGCACCCGACAAAGCCGAGCACGCTTGCAACACCACGCTCCGGCACGCGCTGTGCATGTTTACAATGTCGCCGTGTAGTCGCTGTTATCTTGATATTGGCTCGCGACGCGTCCACCGCAGACTATTCTTTTCATGACTCAACCCGTTTCGCGTCGATCGCACGAAGAATTGGAACATCTCACCGTCGCCCAGCGTAATGCCCGCAATGCGAAGCTTTCGAGCTATGCGCATCGGCCGCTCGCGTTCCTGCTGATCTATATCCGGCGCCATCCGGTGGCGCACGCGATCGTGCTCGCCAGCGTGTTCGCGGCGGTCGGCTGCGCACTCGGCTCGCAGTATGCGATCAAGCACCTGATCGACGTGCTCGGCGCCGGGCGCCATCATCCCGGGCCGCTGTGGACCGCGTTCGCGATCCTGGTCGGCCTGATCGCCGCCGACAACCTGCTGTGGCGGATCGGCGGCTGGGTCGCCGCGCACGCCTTCGTCAACGTGACCGGCGACCTGCGGCGCGACCTGTTCTCCTACCTCAGCGGACACTCCCCCACCTACTACGCCGAGAAGCAGCCCGGCATGCTCGCGAGCCGGATCACGGCCACCTCGAACGCCGTCTACACGTCCGAGAACACGATGGCGTGGAACGTGCTGCCGCCCTGCATCGCGGTGTTCGGCGCGATCGTCATGATCATCACCGTGAACCCGATCATGGCGGCCGGTCTCCTTTCCTGCTCGGCGGTTCTCTCGGTGGTGCTGTTCCGGCTCGCCAAGCGCGGCTCGTCGCGGCACCATCAGTTCGCGACCAAGGCGGCGTCCGTCGACGGCGAGCTCGTCGACGTGATCAGCAACATGAGCCTCGTGCGCGCCTTCGGCATGACGTTTCGCGAGCAGAAGCGCTTCGGCGCGACCGTCAAGGCCGAGTTGGATGCGCGCCAGCGCAGCTTGCTGTATCTGGAGAAGCTGCGCCTCTTGCACGCCGTGATCACGGCGATGCTGTCGGCGGGGCTGCTCGGCTGGGCGCTTTGGCTCTGGGACCAGGGCAAGGCAACCTCGGGCGACATCGTGCTCGTCAGCTCGCTCGGCTTCACGATCCTGCACGGCACGCGCGATCTCGCCGTGGCGCTCGTCGACGTGACGCAGCACATCGCGCGTCTCGCTGAAGCCGTCCAAACGCTGCTCGAGCCGCACAGCATGCCGGACCGCTCGGACGCCACCGAGCTCAAGACGAATGGCGGCCGCGTCGATTTCGACGGCGTCACGTTCGCCTACCCGCGCCGCCGCTCGATCCTCGATCACTTCGACCTGCATATCGAGCCCGGCCAGCGCGTTGGTCTCGTCGGCAAGTCGGGCGCGGGCAAATCGACGGTGCTCGCGCTGCTGCAGCGCTTCTACGACACGCAAGGCGGCGCGATCAAGATCGACGGCCAGGAGATCGCCGCGATCACGCAGGACAGCCTGCGCCACTCGATCGCGCTCGTGCCGCAGGACATCTCGCTGTTTCACCGCACGGTCTACGAGAACATCGCCTACGGCAGGCCAGACGCGACGCGCGAGGAAGTGCTCGCGGCCGCGCGCGAGGCCCGCTGCACCGACTTCATCGAAGCGATGCCGGAGGGCTTCGACACCATCGTCGGCGACCGCGGCGTGAAGCTCTCGGGCGGCCAGCGCCAGCGCATCGCGATCGCGCGCGCAATCCTCAAGGATGCGCCGATCCTGCTGCTCGACGAAGCGACCTCGGCGCTCGACAGCGCCTCGGAGGAGGCGATCCAGAAAGCGCTCGACCGGCTGATGGTGGGCCGCACGGTGATCGCGATCGCGCACCGCCTGTCGACACTGCAGAACTTCGACCGCATCATCGTGATGAGCGCGGGCAAGGTCATCGACGACGGTTCGCCCGAGGAGCTGCGCGGCCGGCCGGGCATGTACCGCGATCTGCTGGCGAAGCAGCACGGCAAGGGCCCGCAGCTGCATCTGGGCGGCAAGAAGTTCGACGAGCATGTCGCCTGAGGCTGGCGGCGTTGGGTGCCGCCGCCTGATACGCGGATGAATGAAAAAGCCGCTTCGTAAAAACGAAGCGGCTTTTTTGCGCGTTACGTCTTCCGCGCGCTTTTGGCCCGCATCGCACGCCGCTTCTCGCCGCCGCCCTGGAGATCGCGCAGAAAGTTGTCGCGCCACACCGACACGTTGTTCTCGCGCAATTGCGCAATCATGTCGCGATAGCGCGCACGGCGCTCGGCCGCAGGCATCGCGAGCCCGGTCGCCAGCGCCTCGGCCATGCCGTCGATATCGATCGGATTCACGATCAGCGCGCCCTCCAGCTCCTGCGCGGCGCCCGCGAAGCACGACAGCACGAGCACGCCGGGATCGTCCGGGTCCTGCGCCGACACATACTCCTTCGCGACGAGATTCATCCCGTCGCGCAACGGCGTCACATAGCCGACGTGCGACTCGCGAAACAACGCCGCGAGCACCTGGCGTTCGTACTGCCGGTGGATGTAGCGGATCGGCGTCCAGTCGAGCTCGGCGAAGCGCCCGTTGATGCGGCCGGACTCCCCTTCGAGCTGCAGACGGATGTCCTGGTAGGCGTGCATGTCGGCGCGCGTAGGCGGCGCGATTTGCACGAACGACACGTTGTTGCGATACGCGGGCGCATGGTCGAGCAGACGCTCGAAGGCACGGAAGCGCTCGACGAGGCCCTTCGAATAGTCGAGACGATCGACGCTCATGATGAGCTTGCGCTCATGCAGCGTCGCCTTCATCGTGCGCACGAGCTTGCCGCGCGCGCCGGCTTTGGCGAGCTGCGCGATCTCGTCGGGATAGATGCCGATCGGATAGGCCGCGGCGCGCAGCGTGCGCTCGAATGCACGGATCGTCGAAGGCCCCTTCGCCGCATGCTCGACTTCGCCATGGGCTTCGTTCACGACGTAGTCGCAGAACGCACGCAAGTCGGGCTCCGTCTGAAAACCGAGCAGATCGAACGAGCATAGCGCCTCGACGAGCAGCCGATGCGGCGGCACCGCGAGCAGCACCTGCGAGGCCGGAAACGGAATATGCAGGAAAAAGCCGATGCGGTTCTTCACGCCCTGCGCGCGCAGCGCCTGCGCGAACGGGATCAGGTGGTAGTCGTGGACCCAGATCACGTCGTCTTCGCGCAAGAGCGGCACGAGCTGCTGCGCGAGCCATTCGTTGACGCGCCAGTAGCCCTCGAAATCGTGCCGGTCGTACTGGATCAGGTCGGCGCGATAGTGAAACGCGGGCCACAGCGTCGCGTTCGAAAAGCCGCGGTAGTACTGGTCGTAATCGCGGCGCACGAGCCCGATCGTCGCGAAGGTCACCGGCCCGCGCTCCTCGAGCTGGATCTGCGGCTGCCCGGAGGCGAGCACGTCGCCGCTCCAGCCGAACCACATCCCGCCGGTTTCCTTCAGCGCATCGTAGACGCCCACCGCGAGGCCGCCCGCCGCAGGGCCGCCTTCGGAAATCGGTGCGACACGGTTCGAAACGATGATGAGGCGGCTCATGAGGCGCGGTTTGCCGAAACGACGATCGACGACAGCCACTCATACAGCGCGCCGACCGACTCGGCGCGCGCGCGCGCCGAGGTGTCCCCCGCTCCGACCTTGATCGACACGCCGCCCCGCTCGTTGACGACAGCGAACGCCTTCTCGTCGGTCAAATCATCGCCTGCGAAGAGCGGCGTGCGGCCCGCGAACGGCGGCTCGTCGAGAAACGCGCGCAGCGCGCGGCCCTTGTCGACATCCTTCGGCTTGATCTCGTAGACCATCTTGCCCGGCTGCAGCACATAGGAACCGGCGTAGTCGGCGACGAGCCGCTGCGTCGCCTCGCGCGCGACGCTCTCGCGCTCCGGCGCGTTCCGGTAGTGGAGCGCGAGCGCCGCGCCCTTGATCTCGAGCAGCATGCCGGGATTCTGCTGCACGACCTCCTCCAGCACGCGCTCCATGTAGAGAAGCCGCTCGTCGTTGAAGCCGACGCGCTGCGTATCGCCATTGGCGTCGCGCCGCTCCGCGCCGTGCAGGCCGGCGATCGGGAGGTCGGGCATGCCGAGGAAGCTGTCGATGCTGTCGATGCCGCGTCCGGAAAGAATTGCGACCGCGCCGTTGGTCAGGCGCCTCAGGTCGGCCAGCAGCTCGGCCACTGTCGGCGGGACGTGAATGCCGTCTGGCGTCGGAGCCAGTTCGACCAGCGTGCCATCGAAATCGAAGAAGAATGCGGTCTCTTGAAAAGAGAGGAATGCCGGTAGTGATTGCATCGGAGTGGTTGCCTTGCGGCGTCAGGCGGCCTGCCACGGCCGCTTCGCCGAAAAAGTTTGCGCATCTTACCGCGCGCGGGTCATTTTTTCGAGAAAGCCGTCCGAGGCCTGGGAGGAACCTCGAAAACCGCGCTTTCGTTCAAACAGGAAACGATCACGTTACGCCCAACTTACATCGTCTGCGACATATTGACTCCACTACCCGCGCATCCCATTGGCTTGACAGCAGTCAAACTCGATTTGCGCTACATTCGCAGCCGCTGCGCGTGAATCACCCCAGGGGTGACGTCCCGTTCGGCTCCCGTATTGCATTGAATTGAGTTCCGGATGCTGCCTTTGTTCCATGCCGTCCGTGCGCCGCGCGGCGCACCGGACCAGCCCGCGCAACCCAGCCCCTCGCTGCGCCGGCGCTTCCGCTGGTCGCCGCTTGCCGCCCTCGCCTGCTGCTCCGTGCTTCTTGCCGCGTGCTCGCAGAACGAGCCGCCGTGGCAACTGACGAACGTCTCCGGCCACTTGCCCGACCTCGCGTTCTCCCTGACAGGCGACAACGGCAAGCCGGTGGAGGCGTCCGCCTTCAAGGGTGACACCACCCTCGTCTATTTCGGCTACACGCATTGCCCCGACGTCTGCCCGGAAACGATGGCGCGGCTGATGCAGGTGCTCGCAAAGCTCGGACCCGACGCGCAAAAGGTGCGCATCCTCTTCATCACAGTCGATCCCGCGCGCGATACGCCGAAGGCGCTGCACGACTACGTCGGCGCGTTCGACGCCGGGCACGCGCGCGGCCTTACCGGCACGGACGGCCAGATCGAGTCGCTCGCGAAGCGCTATCGCGTGGCCTACCAGATGGAAAAGCGCGACCCGAGCGGCAACTACGAGGTGACGCACAGCTCGGCTGTCTACATCTTCGACGCCGAAGGCCACGCGCGTCTCCTCGCCACCGATAGCGACTTGCCCGACACGATCGCCCACGATCTGCGCCGGATGATCGAGTCGTCCACTTGAACCTTCCAACTAGAAAGAGTAATTCCGCCATGTCGATGAAATTCAAAGCCGTTGCCGCCGTCATCGCTGTTGCATTCAGCACCGGTGCGTTTGCCGCCGCCGGCGCGCAAGCGATCAGCGCCGAAAACGCGTGGGTGCGCTGGCTGCCGAACGGCCTGCCTGCGGCCGGCTACGTGACGCTCACGAACAACGGCGACAAGCCGGTCGATCTCGTCGGCGTATCGAGCCCCGACTACGGCGACGCGATGCTGCACGAAACGGTGTCGAACGGCTCGACGCAGCAGATGGTGCACGTCGACAAGGCGACGGTGCCCGCGCACGGCCAGCTGTCGATCAAGCCGGGCGGCTACCACTTCATGCTGATGGACGCGAAACACAAGATCGCGCCGGGCGACACCGTCCACCTGAAGCTGGAATTCTCCGACGGCGAAACGCTCGACGCGCCGTTCGCCGTCAAGCCCCCGTCGCAAACCAAGTAAGCTGCCGCGATGAACCTGCTGTATTGGCTCGAACCCTGGGAACCATCGCCGACGGTCGCCGTCGCGGCGCTCGTCGCGGCCGTGGTGTTCGCGCGCGGCGCGAAGAAAGCGCGGATGTCGTTGCGCCGGCAACTATCGTTCTGGTTCGGGCTGGTCGCGCTCTACGTCGCGCTGCATACGCGACTCGACTACTACTTCGAGCATGAGTTCTTCATGCATCGCGCGCAGCATCTCGTGCTGCATCACCTCGGGCCGTTCTTTATCGCGTGGTCATATCCCGGCGCGGCGCTGCGTGCGGGGATTCCGTTGAGCTGGCGGCAGCGCTTCATACGGCCGACGCTCGCGGCCAGACCCGTGCGCATCGCACTCGACGTGCTGTTCCATCCGGTCGTCGCCGTCGTGCTGTTCGTCGGATTGATCTACTTCTGGCTGCTGTCGCCGATTCACTTCAAGGCGATGCTCGACTGGCGACTCTATCGCGTGATGAACTGGAGCATGGTCGTCGACGGCCTGATGTTCTGGTGGCTCGTGCTCGATCCGCGGCCGGCGCCGCCCGCGCGGCTTGCGCCGGGACGGCGCATCATGATGGTCGTCGCAGCGATTCCGCCGCAGATCGTGCTCGGCGCGCTGATCTTCTTCACGCCGCGCGAGCTCTATCCGATCTATTCGATCTGCGGCCGCGCGTTCACATGGATCAGCCCGATTCGCGACCAGCAGATCGGCGGCTTGCTGCTGTGGATTCCGGGCTCGATGATGAGCGTATTCGGCGCACTGATCGCGCTGCGCCACTGGATGCGGCTCTCGGAGCGCGAGCGCTTGCGGGGCGAGCGTTTGGGAAGCGGCGCCAGGCGCGACGCGGGTCTCCCGCCGCGGCGCCCGTTGCACGCGGGCTGAGCGACAAGCAAAAGGGCAGCGCGAGCTGCCCTTTTGCTTTTATACCGAGCGCATCCAGACGTGCGGAATACCATCGTCGTCGTGGATCTCCGACGACGGCTCGAAGCCGAACGCACCATAGAACGCCTGCAGATGCGCCTGCGCATGCAGGCTGATGGCCGCGTCGGGCCACTGCTTGACGATGTGCTTGAGCGCCTGCTCGAGCATCGAGCTGCCGAGGCCGATGCCGCGAAACGCCGTGGTCGTCAGCACGCGGCCGATGCGGACGTCGGTTTCGTGCTCGTCAGGTAGCAGGACGCGAAGATAGCCGGCGAGCTGCTTGTCGTTGCCTTGACCGGCATAGGCAAACAGGTGCCAAGCGCCCGCGTCCTGCCCGTCGATGTCGCCATAGACGCAGTTCTGCTCCACGACGAAGACCGCGTTGCGCGCGGCGAGCATGTCGTAGACCTCGTGAGTGGTGAGTTCGGCAAACGGCTTCCAGCGCCATTCGAACTCGAGGGGCGGAGTCTGATTCGATTCGGTCATGGATGGGATTGCGCGCAACGCGCAGTGCGGAAATGCCAAGGACACAGAATAAACAAAAAGCCCCGACGTATCGGGGCTTTTTGTTTTCTCCTGGAGGCGCGAGCCGGAGTCGAACCGGCCTACACGGCTTTGCAGGCCGTGATAAATTCATATATTTCAATTACATATCACAATCAACCAGCCGAAATAACCACTTACCACCTTTCGACTCACATTCACCCACAGTAGAATCCGGATACCCATAAAGATGCTCGGCCCGATCAAAGCGTACACTTGGGCGGCGCTCTCCGCCAGTATCGCGCGGCTCGGCGCAGCCTGCAGGACCAAGTAGCTGGTACCGGCAACCGAGCCGAGCCTAGGTAGCACATCGGCGAGCAGCGTCCCGGCAACCACTTGTGCTCGACTGCCTTCATTACGCTGCACAATGGCAAATCAGCCTCAGAAGAGGGATACCCCAAAAAAAAAGCCCGCAACGCGAGCTGCGGGCTCCGCACTCACCTTAGGTAACGGAAATATCGTTAGCTAAGGCTATTCGTGCGCCAGTGCCTCTAGTGCAGCACGGGCAAGGAAGCCACTTCTAGTTTCGTGCCGGGCTTCTACATAGGCATCAATCTTGGACAGTACAAAGCGTGGGATGCTGATGTTGATCCGTTCCGGCTTCGAGTCGAGCTTCGAAAGATCAACGTCCACTAACGCCCATACCGCTCCTGCGTACTCCGACCTTACGGCCAGCTCTTCCACCGTAGAGCAGGTGAAACCGACATCTTCACCAAGCTCCAACAGGGTCGAAACATGCCCGACGATCGCTTCTTTTGCATTTCTTATAGCCGCATCGATGGTGTCGCCCCAGGAATGAACGCCCGGAATATCCGGCACGATCACTCCGTAGACGCTCCCATCGTCCTTATGCACTGCGATGGGAAATTCCATGTCAAGTCCTTACTCCTTCGGCCCACTGACTTTGCATCCCTGTCGGGAAAAACCGCCGGTCACTGAAGACCGGCGGTTTTCAGGATGCTCTTAACCGTCCCGATCGGAAGGTCCTTCTTTGGGTGAGGAACCGTCACAAGCCCCTTCTTCACGGTATGTTTAAAGTGATGATGGCTGCCGGTCACCCTCACCAACGCCCAGCCATCCTCTTCGAGCATCCGGATTAGCTTTGATGAATTCATCGTGCCTCCGCATGTCTTGTGTGTAATTCTACACACCACCACCCCAAAGTAAAGAGAAATGTGTAGTTATGTGTAGTCACGGCAACGCGGCGGCAGGTGGCCCACGCTTGATGTCCTCGATTCAACTGATCACACAACCTGTCTGAATTGTCAGCTCGGAGACAGGTCTCCCGGAATGGTAGATTCGCGCGGAAACAGCATCCGTGAAAGGGCAAATGGCGCAACGATCGATGATCTGCGTGGGTGACACGACGACGCACGGTGGGCGCGTGCTTGAGGGCAATCCGTCCGCAACGCTTGATGGAAAACCCATTTCGGGCGTTGGACACAAGGTACTTTGCCCGCTCTGCAAGGGCGAATTCCCGATCTTGCCCGACACTGGCCGTCGCTATCCGCACCGCTTCGACGAGCGAGATACGGCCGTCGCCGGCATGAAAACCGCATGCGGAGCCGTCCTCATTGCATCTCAGTCTTCGATGTCGCTCGACGATGTCGGCTCGGGCGAGGCGTCCACCAGCGCAGGAGCTGTTGCCGCTACCACGCCGCTCGCGCCTTCTTCTACGCTTTGCCTCGAATGCCTGAAGGCTGCGGCCGAAAACGCCGCAACGATGATTGCACGCGCGTAGAGCATGGCCGTGACGAAGATCGAGACTTTTTTCGCGCAGCGTCAGCAGCAGATTCCCATGCAAGTGCATCTGTACGCGCTCGTCGATGGCTTGCTCTACAGCGATGCCGAGAGTGCCACGCCGCTTGCGCGCTCGGCGGCAACTGTCGCGCTGTTTGACGGTACGCCCGATGCGTCGATCGCCGATGCCGGTCCGTGGCTCATCGACCATGCCCATGCTCCCACCTTGATTCGTAGCACGCTCGACAACCTTGCAACCTCCTCTACAGGCGTCTCCTGGCTGATCAGTGCGTATCCGATCGAATCGCTCGCTGACGAACTGCGCCGACGCCTCGACGTGCGCCTGCCCGACGGGCGCATGGCGCTCCTCCGCTTCTATGACGCTCGCATCATGCCGGACATGGCATCCCTCATGGAATTCACGCAGCGCATGCGGTTTTTTGTGACGACGTACGACTGGCTCGTCGAGGTGAATGGGCACTTGAAGGGAGTACATCCCCATGCTTGAGTTGACAGCCGAACAGGTCACCGGCCTTGCCGAGATCGACGCTCGCGGCTATGTCGAGCGCGTCCGGCGAGACCTCGTGAAAGAGAACCCAACCTTCGGCAACGACGGCACACTGCCGATGCGCCTATGGAAGGCGTACGTCGCCGCACGCGAGTTCTGCATCCGGTCTGACGAAAACGTCAACGCGTTTCTGAGACTCGAGGCATATGAACGTGACTTCTACACGAGACCGGCAACACGTAGATGGCTGACCCGGCCGGGCCGCTCGGCCGACGAACGATTTCACGATTACCTTCGCGTCATGAAATGGCGCATCGAACATCCCGAGTACAGCGGAGGATTTAAGAATGGCCGTACTGGCGATTCCATTAATCGAGGGAGCAGCGGTGGAATTTGGGCCAACCTTGTTGGCCGCTGGCTCGGCATTGCTAGGCGCAACAACTCTGTCGGCTGACACGAAGAAAGAAGATAGCCAAGCGACACCTGCAGTCCGTGCGGTCCCGCGCACCGGCGAGAAATGCAAGCAATGCCCGCCGGAACAAACCGGCGCAGCCGCTCGCCGGTACTATCACATGAATCGCGGGCCGCGCGAGTATCAGGGCCGCGTTACCGGCCGGGCATTCAGCGTCGAGGATGGTTGGAGCGAGGAATGGGCTTGGCTCGGTACTGACTTCGACGGATTTCAGCAGCCGGAATGCCTCTTGCAAGAAGCGAAAGGTGACTATGATCAGTTCTTCGACTCTGACACGAAGAAGCCCGCCACATGGTTCAACGGACTCAATAAGATCGCAGTGGAAATCGAAGAGCGGGCAATGAAGATACACGGCAATCCGCCGACCAAGCTCAAATACTATTTTCAGACTCCGCTCACCGCGTCCTACTTTCGCACGACGCTCGCGGAAAACGGGATTCCCTACGTTGTCACTGGTTGAATATGAAAATCACGTCCCGCTTCAGAGATCTGCTTCACGACGCATCTGACCTGCCCCTCGTGTTCGAACAGCTTGGGTCGGTCGCCGAGGCGATCCATGCGCACGCGCACCAGTTCTCACAATGGTTTCTGACCGGCGACTCGAAAGAGGAAGCACACCTGTATCCAGCCTTCGAAAGCTGGAAGCCGACAGCCGCTGCGCTGGCAGTTTTGCGAACCGAGTTTGAGGGTGCGGAGCATCGCCCACAGATTATCTCGCTATGGGACGGCAGCGATGACCAGCGAACCGGCGCAACGTTGAGCTATCTCGTTGCCACGAAAGAGCGGCCGAAAAAAGTCGAAGCGGACTTCAACGACGAACACGTATTTTCAGCTGAGCAGGCCGCCGCCGTCGTCAGCGCCGTCGCCCAAATCACCGCGCCCGCTTATGTCACCGTCGAGCCGCAAGGGTACGTCGACAAGCAGGTATTCGACGACAAGCCCGGCGTCGGCTGGATGCTGTACTTGCCGAAGATCGTCACGCAACAGCAAGTGCCTGAGGCTCGCGCCCTCATCCCCGTTCCCGCCGACGGAAAGCAAACCGGCACGATCATCGTCAGCGTGACCGATGCCCCGTTCTCGATCGACGACCCCGAGCATGTCGAAGCAGCAAATCGCATCGAGATTCGCCTCGTCGACCAAGATTTGCTGCCGACATACTCAAGCATCTAGCCGCACCGGCGAGATCCCGTCAGAACAGCCCGACCGGCTGCGCCGCATCATCCCAACTGAAGATAATCAGCTCATTCCGGTCGACGCCCTTCCCGCCTCCGACCGTGTACTGCACCGGAACGGTTTCGATATGGAACCCGTCGAACACGCGCCGGATGTCCTGATGGTCGTTCAGGCTTACGATCGCCCGCCCCTTGATCGAGCGTAGCCGCTCCGCCATCGTTTCGTATTGGGTAAATGGAAACGCCACACCATAGCCTTCCGTCTCGTAATATGGCGGATCGAGATAGAACAGCGTATGCGGCCGGTCATACCGATCGATACACGCGGCCCAATCCAGGCGCTCCACAAACGTGTTCGCCAAACGCAAATGCGCTGCCGACAGTTCCTCCTCGAGGCGCAGCAGGTTCAGGCCGGGCGGCGTTGTCGTTGCCGTCCCAAACGTCTGCCCTTCCAGCTTCCCGCCAAAGCAACTTTTCTGTAGGTAGTAGAACCGTGCCGCACGCTGGATATCGGTGAGCGTTTCCGGGACCGTCTGCTTGAGCCACTCGAACACCTGCCGACTCGTAAGTGCCCATTTGAACTGCCGCACGAATTCCTCCAGATGGTGCTGCACGACGCGGTACAGGTTGACCAACTCGCCGTTGACGTCGTTGAGAACCTCGACCTTCGCCGGCGGACGCAGGAAGTACAACGCCGCCCCGCCTGCGAACACTTCGACATAACAGTCGTGCGCCGGGAAACGTGGAATGAGTTGATCCGCAAGACGGCGCTTGCCGCCAATCCACGGGATAATCGGATTTGCCATTGTGAAAGCCGTTTTTAAACTTCGTGTAGAATCCGGCCCGCCTACGTAGGTAAGCAGGGCCTTGGCTGATTCACTGGCACAGACAGTGTTGAAGCGGCCGGGGAAGATGCGCGAACATCCACCCGGTCGCCCTGTTTCTTCAGACGCGCCGATGCGCTATTAAAGTGACCTTGCCGCAGACTCGGGTGCCGCACCCCTGCCGTCCGAGCTGACCGTGATGTCCGGCGACACCGCAAACTTCGTGATGGCCGCCGCCTGCTTGTCTGCCCGCGACGACGAGCCGAAGAAATATTCCTTCGAGCCAATCACCATCGTGATGAGCACGCCGAGCAGCGTGTCGAGCGTGCTCTTCACGACGTCGGGCATCTTGATCTCGCAGATCGCGAGATAGAACTCCAGCCCAATCACCACGAACAGCGCCACGGTGTACATATAGGCGAGGTTCCGTGCCGTGTGATCGTGTTCGGTCGCCGCGTACAGCCGAGCGCTGGACCGATCGTCAGCGGCTACCTTGTCGGCTTGCACCTGAATGCCAGCCATGTTCTCGACGTGCGCGAATCCGGCCTGCCGCATCTTCAGTTCGAAATCCGCATCGGCCTGCTTCAGTTCGAGCAACTGGTCCGGCGTCATCGACTGGCCTGTCAGCGCGGCCTTCACGGCCTCGACCGAGTCACCGCCAAGCCCAAGCCTCTCGGCAATAGCCGACGCAGCCATGACCGCGACGCCCGGCACGCCCCCCGTTAGCGCCGTCACAAGCCACGGTGCGACCGTCTTCAGAATGTCCAGCATGATTACACCCCCAACGCGCGATTGAGTTGCCAGCCGTACTCGAACCTCTCATTATCAGGACGAGTCTCGGCCAGCTCGATATAGAAGACCGACTGCTGTGCCGCGATCATTCCGTACAGCACGCGATGGCCGTCCGCACCGCGCGCGGTGAGAAACGCATTCAATGCCCCAAGCGTCATCGTGCCGATTCCGCCATCAGCGCGAATGTCCGGAAATGCCTTGCCGTTCTGATTCAGCACATTCAGCGCACGCTGCATGAACTTCACGCCCGTCGCCGGCCCCGCGTTGACGCCAATGTCGAACAGCTTCTCTGCGAGCTGCGGCGAGATCGCGTCGACCTGGTCGAGCTTCGGCCTCGACCAGTACCGCGCCTCGTAGATTGCGACGGCAGTATTGCGCGGCATGTCCCGCATCGGTCCCATGTAGCCATTCGAACGGGCCTCGGCCGCCGTCACGCCCCACATCGTTCCTTCGAGCTTGCCGAGATACCAATTCCCGCGATCGTTCGGATCGCTCGAATACCCACCTTCGCGCCCAATCAGCGCGTCGATCTTCGAAGTAACGTTCACTGCTTCCCTCCCCGGCCGATGGCCTGTTCCAGTAAATCGATGCGCTGCTGCTGCAGCCGGTTGAGCGCATCGCCCTCGTTGATGTGTGTGAAGACCCAGACGATCGAGCCGACCAGAAACGTCTGCACCAAACCCAAACACACGCCGAGTACCCACATCGCGCCCGTCGCCTTGTTCTTCATCGCATCGACCTTCCGGTCGACGTCGGCGATATCGTCACCCAACTCACTGCGCGCAAGCTCGTCCGCCCGCGAACTGCTCCACAGCACACTGACGTCCTCGCGCATGGTCTCGGCGCGCACGGCCATCTCGGCAAGCCGCCGATCGAGCGCCGCCACCGGCTGCACCGATCGCTTGATCTCCTCGACGCTCGCCGCGACGGACCGCACCTGCTGTGTCAAGGTCGCGATCTGGACGGCCAGCCCCTCCTGCTTTTCGTCACCCATCAAACCCCCGTAAAAATGAAAAAAGCCGCCCGAGTTGCCTCAAGGCGGCTGCCACAATCGACGCTCGCGCGCGTTACTTCGGCGGCGACGCCACGACCAGATCGACCTTCTTCGTCGGCTTCTTGCCATGACCGACTTTCGCCTTCCCCTTGTTGCCGGCGTTCAGCTCAACCGACGTCTCCCACCCATTGCCCGAATACGTGTGCCGCACGGAATCGACTAGAAACTCGCCATCCGCCTCCTGCTTGAAACCCGACAGCTTCACGGTCTTCTCGGCCGATATATCCGCACGTCCCTTCATCCGCAGCACGCTGCGCGCCGTGTGCCGATTCAGTTTCGCGAGACGCGACTTCGCGCCGGCCTTGGCCGCCTCCGGACTGGCGAACGCGTGGCGCTCCGTGTGAACCGCTGCGGCGCCTGGCGGCGCATCGGGATTCGGAATCGTCAGGTCGATCTTCTTCCCGGTCTTCTTGTCGTGCACCTTCGTTCGCACTGCCGCGAAACTCGCACGGTCCGGAAACGAGATCTCGTAGTCGGTCAGGTCGCTCGGTATCAACATGATCGTTGGCAACGCCTTGCCGCTCGCGCTCTTGCCTCCACCGATCGGGCCGACGATCAGCTTCCCGGCCTTCACCGTCGCAGTCGCGCCGTAATGCCGTGCGATCCGCGTGATGAAGTGCAGATCGCTCTCGCCGAACTGGTCCGCACGCGGCACCGCCACGTCGACCGAGCACGCAGCGGCCCATTTGTTACGCCGCGCGACGTCACCGACGATGTCGGCCAGCGTCACATTCGTCCAGCTCCCGTTGCGCTGCGTCTTCGACGTCGCCCGCATGTTGGCCGGCCGGCCGCGGATGACGATCGTCGCGGGCAGCCCGCGCAACACGATCTCGTCAACGGCGTACTCGCCGAGCAGCGACAGCCCCTGCCCCTCCCATCCGAGCGAGACCTTCAGGGTCGCGCCCTTCAGCGGGAACCGGACCTTGCCGTCCCGGTCGTCCAACTCGATCTCGCATTCGTCCGCTTCGAGACCCGGCTTATCGGTTGTCTGGATCCGCAACACGCGGTCCTGAATCACGCGCGTGATGTCGTCGCCGTTCGCGACGACCTGAAAAATTGCCCGCATCGCGCCTCCCTTACGACCAGAGCTGAATCGGTTCGTCTCGCGGCACGTCGAGATCCGGAATCACGATCACGACGCCGGATCGGAACGGCTGCGCCTCGCGCGCGAGACCCGGATTGGCTTCGTACACAGCCTCGACCGTGCCGTTCAACGTCCCGTAATGGGCGTAGCAGAGCGTGTCGAGGATGTCGCCGTCACAGGTTCTTAAAGTCTTCGCCATAGCGGCCGAGCTCCAAACTGTAGGTTTGCTTGCGCGGCGCACCGTCCGACATCAACGCCTCCTGCTCTTCGTCTACGCTGTGCAAATACCACCGCCCAAGCACATCGCCAGTGCCGGCCGTCAACTGAACCGGCTTCAGCTTGGCACCGATCGCGCGCAGCGCCTCCAACTGGCGGAAGCCGGCGCCTAGCGACGGGAACACGACACCGGACACGGTGATCGAGTCCCCGCCCTGACTCACGGGCTGCTGAGCCTCTTCACGGTTCAGACGCTCCTGCGAAGCGATCTTGAACCGCGTCGAGCGCCGCAGCTTGTCGTAGGCCGCCGTCGACAGTCCGAAGTGGAACGCATCCCCGTCATCCGTTGAAAGCGTCAGCAGATGAGGGGTAGACGACCTCGCGCTGTCGAACAGGCCGGAGAAGACCGAACTCAGGCCCGTCGTCTGCGCAAACGACTGCAACGCCCCGCCCGTCTGCTCGCCGACGAGTGCGGTGAACTGTGTCTTCGCTTCGCCCAACGCGCCCATGACCGTCTGAGCGGCCGACTGAATCAGCGGATGATTCACTCCGCCGATCATCTTCAGCACGCTGCTCACGGCCGCGCCGGTCGCCGAGAAGCTGCGCATCACCGTGCCGATCTGCGGACTCAGATCGCCGGCCACCGACAGCAAACTCGTCGCCCCGCGCAGCAGGTCGGCGGCCGACGTGAGATTCCCCGTCGCGAGCTTCGTCAACGTTTCGACCGTATTCTGACTCGCGCTCCGGTTCCGATCGAACACGCGCACGACGTGCCGAACGCGCTCGGACGCAATGCTCGCCTGCGTTGCCGCCTGCGTCACACTGGAAATGAAATTCATCTGCTACTCCTTACAGGTGCGGCGCGTCGAACATGGCCGACCGGTTGCTCTTGCCCATCGACTCGGTCATCGTGCGCTGAATCAGCGGATTGATACGCGCGAGCAGCTTGTCCGCGATCTCCGCGTCCGTGCCGCCTTCGACCTTGATGTGGAATACCGGGGCAAACGAATTTTGTTGCTCGACCTTGAACGGCCGCGATTGCGGCGAATCCGGCCCTGCCGTCGCCGCCTTCGCGGCGACTCTCGCCTTGTCGCTGTCGCCGTCCTTCGATCCGGTCACCCAACGAGCCATCGCCCCAAGTAACTTCCCACCCGCGAACGTACCGATTGCACCGCCGAGGACACCACCGACAGCAGCGCCGATCGGCCCGCCGAGCATGCCGATCCCGGCCCCGAGCTTCGCGCCCACCACGCCCCCGGCAAGCGAGCCGCCGATGCCGGCGTACCCCTCGACCTTCCGTCCGATCGGCTGGTCGCTCCGTGCAATCGCATACGCGTCCTTGGCGGCGAATGCGACCTTCAGGACGCTGCCGGCGACCGCCAGTTTTCCGGCATAGGGTGCAAAGCGGCCGGCGACTGCGCGAAACGCACCGATGACACGCCCGAGCCGACCGCGCGGAACACGACCACCGCCCGAACCGCTCCCGGCCAGGTCGCCGAGCAAATCACCGGCCGCACCACCGAGGCCACCGCCCAACCCTCCGCCGGGCAGGTTCACCACAAACACGCGTTGCACGCCCCCGGCCGCACTGCTGAATGCGTCGAGCGCCTTGCCAAGCCGCCCGCCGGCCGCACCGCCACCGGACGCAACACTGCCCCCTCGTCGCGCCATCCAACCGCCGCGCAAAATGTCGAAGACCCCGCGACCGACGTTCCACGCGGCGCGGGCGCCTCGAACAGCAATAGCGGCACCAATGACGCCGACAACTGCCGCAGTCGTTCGCGGCGCAGCGTCCGACGCGTGCTGCACCGTTTCCCCCGCCCGCTTCGCCACCTTGCCAGCGAGATCCGTTACCGGCCGCAGGGCGTCGCCGATGCTGCGCATCGCGTCGTCCCACTGCTGCACGACCTCGCTCCAGATCTGTTTCGACGTTGCGCGCCGATCCGCGAGATCCTTCTCGATCTCCCCGTTCGCCTGCGCCGCGTTTCGCTTCAGGTTCTGGTACAGATCAGCGTTCTGCATGTAGGCCGTCAACGCTGCCTTGACCTGCATGTCGTTGAACAGGTCGCCGGTCTTCATCGTGTCTTCGAAGGCCCGCATCTGCGCCTGACGCTTGGCCGGATCCAGCTCGCTATTGAGCTGCTTCGCCACCGCCGCGAGCTGTGCCGCCTTCTTCGGGTCGACGCGTTCGATGTAGGCACGAGCAAGCACGAATGACGCCTCCAGCGTCGACCAGCCCTTGCCGATTGCCTCCTTCATCTTGGCTTCGTAGTCGACGCCGGCTTTCTTGTAGTTGCTCTCTGTCTCGCCCGAACCGATCTTCGAAAACCAGTTCTTGAGGTTGTTCGCCGCCTCATCGGCGCTCCCGGCCGTCTTCATCTGGACCTGCAGCATCGCGCCGAGCTGCGTCACCGAATCCTGCCCCGTTATGCCGATCTTCTTCATCTCGGCCAGCAGCACCGGAAACCAACGCGCCATGTCGACCGATTCGAACGACCCTTCCTTGCCGAGATACGCGATCGCTTCCAGCGCCTTCGTCATCTCCTTCGGGGCGGTGATGTCCGCGTTCTGCTGCAGCGCCTGAATCATCTGCGCGGTCTCGACGCTCGACGCGCCCTGCCCGACAGAGAACTTCGCGACCGCCGGGCCGAAATTGATCGCACGATCGAGATCCATCCCGCCAGCGACCATCTGGTTGACCGCGTCCGCCAGCTCGTTGCGTCCCATGCCGTTCGCCAGCGCATCGCGGCGAATGCGCTCGGACATCGTGCGCTCCTGCCCGGTGCGCGCGATGCCGGCCTTGATGGCGATATCGCGGATGATGGCCTGATACTGCGCGGAGACTGCGGTCGGGACCGCGACGGCAGCCCCGAGCTTCACCGAGTCGCCGACCGCATCGCGCATGCCCTCGCGGCCGGCCGCCAAACGCTCGTGACCGGCTGCCTTCAGTTCGAGACCGCGCACGGTCCGGCCGAGCCGGGCATAGGCACGATCGAGCCGGTCGACCTCGATGCCAGCATCGCGCAGCGAACGCAGATTGTTATCCAGCTTGCGCCGGATCCCGTCCGCTGCACTGTCACCCGAGCGGTGCAGGCGCTGAAACTCGGCCTGCAGCTTGATCGTCTCGCCAATTTGCCGCTGCCACATGCCGCGCTCGCTCGCGGTCCTGCGCAGCCCGACGATCTTCGAATTCGTGTCGGCGAACGCCTTACCGAGCGTCGCCGACACCGTACCGCCGATGACGATGCCAAGTGCAATATCTCGTGCCATGTCAGTCCTCGCTCAATCCGTCAGCCACCACAGCAAATCGTCGATCGTCATGTCATCAACCGACTGCGGCTGCGTCCCGCACTCCTTCATTAGCCGCCGGGCCAGCGCCTTCACCGTCGCGATGGGGAGCCGGACGAGCGGATCGAAAGGATTCGTACGCACGCTGCATGGCGTCGTAATCGACCATGTCCATTGCTTCGATGTCGTCGGGAGCCACGCCAGCCAGCGCCGCGAACAGCACGATCTCGCGCAGTTCGTCGTCGCCCTGCGCCTGCTTGCTCGCGCCACGCATGTCGCGAACCTTCGGGCGCCGCATCACCAGCTCGTCGCGCACAACACCGTCGAATGCCACGGGATACTTCAGCTTTACCTTCATGGTTTCCATTCAGCACCTCATAAATGACAAAGGGCGGTCTCCTGACCGCCCCTAAATAAATCGAAAAGTGACTTTGGTCGACATTGCCGCCGACCGCTGCGCTTACATGCCGAGCGCCTTGCGCACGTCGGCGATCTGATCGACGCCGTCGATGATGCGGATCATGTTGAGCACATCGATTTCGCAAATCACCGCGCCGTCGATCTCGGCCTTGTAGTACGTCAGTTCGGCCGTGTACTTCAATTCCGACACCGAACCCGGCTTCCAACTGCCGGGGTCGTATTCGGACAACATCCCGCGCATAACTAGCGCGACCGACTTCACCTTGCCGCGCGTATCGCGAAACGCGCCGCGAAACGTCGCATTGAACGCGTTTCCATCGGCCAGACCGAAAAATTTCAACACGTCTCGCTCGACGCTCCCCATCGAGAAAGCCGCCTGCAAACCCTCCATGCCCTGATCTACCTTGACGGGCGCATCCATGCCGCCAGCGCGATAGTCTTCCGTCTTGATCTTCAGCTTCGGCGGGCTGAGTTCCGGCGCCCGACCGGCAAAGCCGCGCCCGTCGACGTACAGCGCCATGTTGTTAAGCGTTTCCGGGACCATGCATCACCTCTTACGATTGCGTATCGAGAACTTCCGTCAGCCACTCGTTCGTGACTTCGAAGCGGAAGATCGGGTTTTCTGCCGGCGGGACGTCCGTGAAGCGGATGTTCCAGTACACCTTGCCCTGCTCAAGCTGCGACGCCGAATTGAGCTTCGGGTCCGGGTACACCTCGAAGTTGATGATGGCGCCCTGCAGACGAAGATCGCTCATGAACGCTCGCAGGCCCTCCGAGACATCCTTCACGTACGTTGCCGTGATACCGCGATCGACCGCCCACTTGTGGCCTGCCTGCACCGCGTCCATGACGATGTCGAGCGTGCGCACGCGCGTCACGAACGACCACTTCTGATCTGCGGACAGCGTGCGGTTGCCCCACAGGCGATAGCCACCATCGCGAATGATGGTCGTGATGAACGAGTTGTTCAGCAAGTTCGCACGGCAGGTTTCATCGCCGTCGAGGAATTCGATCGGCCGCTTCGTGCCGCTGATGCCGACAATTTCCTTGTTAGACGGAGACGCCCAGAAACCGATCGACGCATCGGTCTGGCAGAACAAGCCGGCAGCGTATGCGGATGCGGGCGCATCGACGTCGGCGTTCGCGGCCGTATCCCAATACCGGACACCGGGGTCGACCATGTACAGGCGCTTGCTGCCGAAATTCTTCGCGTACGCGAGCGCATCCTCGTCGGTCTTGTTCGGGCCGTCGATGATCGCGATCGCGCGCAGCTTCGCCGCCAGTTCGTCGGCGGCGGTCGCGACAGGCTGCTTCGCCGTGTGTCCAGGTGCGATCAGCAGCCGCGGCTTCAGGTCGAACAGCGATTTGCCATCGAGCAGTGCCTGCATGCCCGTGCGTGCACCTCCGGCCGACACGCCACCGATGATCGCGGACGTCAGCTCGGCGTCGGCCAGATCGGCCGCGACGCCGACCGCCACCATGACCGTCTTGCTCTGCTTGTAGATGCCTTGAATCGCGCGCGTGATCGCGCTCGTCTCGCCGAACGCGGCGACTGCGTCATACTCGTTCGTGATGCGCACGGGCACGTTCGGCTGAGCACGACCCGCACCCGGCGCGTACGTGTCGGCAATGCCGACAACCGACGTCGACGGCACCGCGATCGTGCGCGGCCCCGTGTCGACCAGCACGGTCGTCACGCCGTGAAAGAAAGAAGTAGCAGCCATTCAGATCTCCGAGAAAGCTACAAATAAAAAGGCCGCTCGATGAGCGGCCTGACATTCGGATGAATCGACACTCGGATTCCGGATGGGGAATTTTGTGCGAATCCCCGTGATTTCCGGCCGGCGAATCCCCGCCCACCGTCAATCCGTTGGTACATCGATTACCTTCTCAACCGGGACCGATTCCGGCGGCTGAGCCGCAGCAAGTCGCGCTGCGGCATCAGCTTCCAGTTGGGCCTTCACGGCGGCGGCGGCTTCCTCCGCCTGCGCAATGGTGACCGCCTCATCCGGCTCATCTGGCCAGACTACGTCGTCCGGGAAATTCGGAGCGCTCACAATGCGCACCAAAGCCATTTGATAGGCCGCCCACGCCTTGAAGACAGCTACCTCGGCCGCCGTCATCATCCCAGCGGAAAACGCGTCCGCCTTCCCGAAATTCTTCTGCACGGCGACGGCCCGTCGCTTCTCGAATGCGGCCATCGCGGCGTCGCGAGCACGCTTGGCGACGATAGACGGATCGACTGCCCAAGATTTTGTCACCTCGCTCCAGGTATGCTCGTCAGACGGACGAGGCGTATCCGTCAAGCCGGCCTCGTCCGGCGTGATACCGATCACCAAGATTTCCGCCACATCGCCGTCGTCCTTTCGATAGAGGCGCAGCGTTCGATAGTCCGGCACCAACGACCACGCGCCATCGCGGAAGACCGGCCACGTGAGGCGCGGCCTCTCCGGCAACGGCACGGACGTAGCAAATGCCGGCTCAAGCCACCGACCGGCGTTTAGCGGATCAGGATCAGCCAGGAAGCTGTTCAGATATTGCCCGGTCTGACTGTCGTACTGATGCAGAAACATGTCCAACTCCTTTCAATAGGCGCGAATCATTGCCAGTAATGCGAGGTTGCGCGGGCGCGCTTCGTTGCCGCCGTCGCCGTTCACTGTGATGGCGTGGATATGGTCGCCGACAGCGCCGATTCCAACGTTGTGAGCGTGGTTGCCTGCGCCTTCGGTATCAAATACGTGCGCGTGATCTCCGACGACGCTTGTCCACGGTTGTACTTCGTTATCGATCGAAAACACGCTGCTATTGCCGCCCCGATCGACATCGCCCATGCGTTGCGGGGTGTTGTAGGCAAGTTGGTGGCTATGCGCGCCAGCGCCCGCAGTTGCCCCGTGATGGCCGTGCCATCCCTGCGTATCGGTCCACGCGGAATGCCCATGCGCGCCCGCTGCGCCAGAAGATGCGCCATGTGCGTGAAACACGTTCTGACTACCTTGCCATGTTCCAATCCCGCGCGAAGCATCCGCGCCGCGCCCATCGTCCCAGCAACGCAGAAATTCGCCGCGCAACTCTGGCAAACGAAAGGTCGTTGCACCATTACCCTGCGAAAAGCATCCGTTGCTCCCCGCAGCCCATGCAGCATCGGTAACGAGCGCTCCGCTGGCCTGCGCATAGGCCCAAAGCTTTGGGTAGTCGGTACGCTTGATCAGTGCGCCATTGCACTTCAGGAAGCCCACGCGCGCCTGTGTGCGTGGCTCAAACACAATCTGTCCGATCACCGCGCCGTCGAACACGAAGTTCCCAAGGTCGTTCGCGTCGACCATGCATTTCAATCCGGAACCGTCGAGGCTCCATCCGATTTTGACCTTGTTATCGCCTTGATTTGTTCCACCCCCCTGCTGAACGGGCGTAAAACCAAGCGCAGGCTGGTAGTTCTGCGCCTTCACCCATGCGGTGTTCGTCACGATCAGGCTGTCGTCGTCAACGGGCGGCATCGGTGTCGTCGGCGTACCCGCGAACGCCGGCGAATCGAGCGCCGCCTTCAGCGCAAGCGCATTGGTGATCGTCGTCGCGAAACTTGGATCGTTGCCGAGTGCCTTCGCGAGTTCGCTCAAGGTGTCGAGCGTTTCGGGAGCCTGCGCAACGAGTGCGGCGACCTTCTCCGCGAGATCCGCGTGCGTTGCATATTGGGGGTGCGGGTCGCCCGCCGCGACGTGCGCTTCCAAGTCACTTTGCCCGGTCTCAATTGCCCTCTTCAAATAGCGCGTGCGGTTTGCGAGTTGCTTCGCCTGCAGGTTGTCGATACCGTCCGGACCACCCACTACCGGGTCCGACGTTTCAAGCTGATAGACCCCGTCTTCCCATCGCTCAGCCTCTATCAGGTTCGTCATACTGTAATGCTCCCTCTGGTGTATTGCCCGTCTCGACGCGCAACGCGGTTATGGCGAATCGGAACGGCCGCATAGTCGAGTGCGGCCAACTTGCTGCGCGCAGGCGCGTAGCGCTCGATTGCCTGCCAGAGCTTGTCTGCCTGATCGCGCGTAATCGGCACACCAAGCTTCACGATGTATTCCGCCCACGCACTCGCCTTGCCGTGCAGTTGTTCACCGTTGCGCAGGATCGAGCCATCACGTCGACGACCGCTGCGACCTTCGATGATCGTGACCTCGCCAAAGCCCAACCGGCGAATGACCTCACGCACTGCCCACGGCGTACCCTTCTTCCGGTGAAGCGCCATCGAGCCCTTCACCAGCGCACGCCGCGCGTCCTCGGATTCCGCCAGCTCCCACCCATCGACGGCGAACGCCCACGCGAGCCACGGCAACCATGCGGTCGGGCATCGATCGGCGTCCCACAGCACGCGCAAGATCTCGGGACCGACGCTCGGTCGCATCACGCGCGCGAGCGCCGCCTCTAGTTGTGTCTGGTTAGACGGTAGAAGTGGTTCATGCATCATCGACCTTCACCTCCAGATTGATGCCCGTGCAGTGCGCGAACTCGCGCGTGCCGCAAACGATGTTGTCGACAGGGACACGCAACTCGATGCGCGTGACTCCGCTATCCGGTGCGTGCAGCGCCCCTTCGATAGCTGATCGCGGCATGCCTGCACGAAGCCGTCGAGACTTCGCGACCACCCCGCCGAGCACCTTTCGCCGAGCGTCGAGCACGATGCTCGGATCCGGCCCGCCTCCGACATAGATCTGCGCGTCGATCGCATACTCGACCTTGATTGCTGGCTCGACCAAGACCGTATCGTTGAGCGGACGAACCGTCTCCGGCGAGACCTTGACGCGAACAACGTCCAGCAGCGCCTGATCCGGGACACCATCGTTTCTCGCAGACATGACCGTGAGCCGCACCGTGCCCGCCTCGGGTCGATCAACGGCGACATCGAGCACGTCGGCCGACGCATCCATCGCCAACGCGCGATATGCCGCGAACGGTCCCGCAACAGTCGCGCGCTCCATCGACATCTGCGACCGAAGCTTCAGCCGGTCGTCCGATTCCATCTGGCGTTCGACTGGTGGATTGGCTTCCGGATCGCCAGGGTCGACCACTGCGCGCTCAGTGTCCAGCAACGCCGCCAGATGCTCCAGGTCCGCCCCGGTCGAGAACGCGAGCATGACTGCGCGGGCCGCATCGTTGACGCGCGCAGCAGCGCGGATCTCGTCATAGGCCGCCAGCTCAATCAGCTTGACCACAGGATCCGACTTCAGCGCCGCCGTCCAATCGGGATAGATCGATTTGAAAAATTCCAGCTTCATCTGGAACGTAGCCTCGAAGTCGAGCACGTCGACGAGATCGGGAGGATCCAGTGAAGCGAGATCGATGATCGTCATGTTGGCACCTCGATTTCAACGGCAGTGCCGTCGTATTCCCCGCGAATCGCGAACGTTGCCCTACCGTCGATGACCGACAGCACCTTGACCTGAGCAAGTTTGATTCGCGGCTCCCATCGGCCGATCGCGCGGGCGGCCTCCGCCTGGGCCGCTGATATCCAGCCTCGCGTAATCGGAAGGTCTACCATCAGCGGAAGATCCGAACCGTACTCGGGCAGCTCGCGGCGACTACCCTTGCGCGTGCCGAGAATGTCACCGAGACTTTGTTTCAGATGGGCAACGCCGCTGATCGGGGCACCTGTCCATCGGTCCATGCCGACGAGCGTCCCGGACCGGCTCATCCGCGCTCCTTGAGCCGCTTGAAGTCCGGATGCGCATCGAGATATTCGATTTGCGCGGCGGTCGTCGCGACCGCTTCGCCAGACTGGACGTGCAGAACGTCGCCGCTCGGGAACACGATCACGCGGCTACGAAACCGCGTATCGAGAAACGTCGCACGGGCCGGGGCGGGCCGGCTAACGGTCTGCGGAGTGTCTTTTGTCATGGTGACTCCCTCAAAAACAAAACCCCGCCGAAGCGGGGCAAAGCAACTTTGCGAATGTGCGCATTACAGCGGCGGGGACACGGGCGCACCGTCACCCTGCTCCATGTGCGAGTGCTTGATGAACGACTTGCCGCCAATCTCGATGTCGTCCGTGTAACGCGCGCCGCCTTCCACCTGGACAGCGGGACCGCCGTCGCCCCCCTTGCCCTGCATCCCGCCATTGAACGTCAACCGCTTCTCGGTCGTCGTGTTGCCCGTGAAAGTCGAATCCGGGATGTCCCCGAGCAGTTGCTGCGTGCGCAGGGTCACGCCGTCCGCACGCAGTTCCAGCTCGGTGTCTCCAATCCGAAACAGGATTCGGCCACCGGCCGGAACGTCGACGCGATACTCGTGTCGCTCATGGTCGTAGACTTCGGACGCACCATCTGGGTAATCGGTCGCCGTCTCGTCGGGACTCGACCGGCCGGCCCCACCGTGTTGATCGGTGTAGTAGCCCGGTGCAACGAACGCGCTCGCGAGATCGCCGGACGGAGCCCATACCGCGACTTCCTCGTCGATCGACGGCGGACGCCAGACCCTGACCTTGCCGGCCGCGCCGGCCTGCCATTTGAACCAATCACTCACCCAATCGCCCACGCGCACCTTCACGCGCGGCGGGTCGTACGTGATCGCCTCGACGACTGCCGATTGCGTCAGGCAAGCCATGCGGCGATCGATCTCGCCCAGCTCGTAATCGATCATGCCTCTGCCCCCCCGGCATCCGTCGAGTCCCAATACTGCCCCTCGTTTCCGGGGCCGGTGTCCGGGGCGACTCCCCACAGGATCGTCCGCCCGTCCGGAATCTCGTCCAGCTCGATCCCAAGTCCGAATTCGTGCGTCCATTCGACAAGCCAGACGCAATACGTGTCGAACTGCGGCCGGAACGGATCTTCCGCAACCTGCACAACCTTGCCGGGCGTAATCGGCAACCCCCATGTATTCGCGTGTACCACCATCGCGACACGCGCCGCGACCTCGCGCACGGCCAGCTCGGCCCCCTCGTCGATCGGGTCGAATACGACACGCGCCTGCATGCGCGCGATCAGCGCAACGCCGCCGGTCCCATCGTCTTGACCGGGTTCGAACTCGCTCAGTTCGATCGCGATCAGGGGCGTCTCGATCTTCTGGCCCAGGCGCGGGTATGCCTCGATCCGCCTCATCTTCGGCAGCTTCGCCCGCATCCCGCACTCGATCGCGGCGTGCAACTCTTTCAGGTTCTCAAGCACGACGCATCACCTTCTGCAGTTCGTAGTTCACTTCCTGGCGGAGAATGACCATCAGCCGGGCCTCGCACGCCTTCGCAGCGCGTCTGAATGCCGGGTCGCCCGCCTGCTGCCATGCGACCGTCACCAGCCGGTACGGCATGCGTTCCTTGCCGACACGCTCGTAGATCGGCCCGCGCGGATTTCGCTTCGACTGCCGCCACGCGCCCTCGAACGACTGGCGGCCGACTCGCATCCCCTTGCGCGTCCTGGTCGCGTTACCGAGGCGATGCGCCTCGATCGGGTTCAGGCCGAGCCACACCTTGCCGGTATCTGACGAGCGCAGGAAAAAATAAATGCGGTGACGAATCACCTTCTGCGGGATTTTCGTCGCCGCTCCGACCTCTTTAGCGGTCTGGCTCTTGATCCACGCTGACGTCTTGCGCAACGTCCGCCGCCACGCAGCCTGCATCGCGGAAGGCGGCAGCCCGTGCAGAACGGCAGTCGCCTCCTTGATGTCGATCTCGATCTGCATGTTGTCCATATGGCCTACTGGAGAATGAGAACCGTCCAGCCTGTCCCGTCCGGATGCGCCTCAAGCACGCGATACCGTTCGCCGTTCGCGATCAGGATGCTGCCCTGCCGCACGACGCCCGCATCGCCGTCGCGAAGATGAAACACGGGCGCTACCAGCTGCGTGCGCTGACTGCCAAGATCCGGCCCGAGCCAAGGCGCCGCGAACATCCCGTCGACAGGCTTGCCGTCGATCGTGGTGCCCGTGTCGCCAAGGTCGCGCAGCACCGCAGCGTCGACGTCCGCGATCAGATCCCGGAAAGCCATGTCACGCCTTCAGACGGATGCACGCGCGCGGACGCGTGCAGAGGTGGATCGGATTCGACTGCGCCTCGATCTCGACGCCCTTGTTGAACGGCATCAGTTCCTGCCGCGCATAGTACGGCAGGCCGATCGTGTTGACGGCGTCGGTGTAGTCGCCCGGTGCGAAGCGCGAAATGAACAGATCCGGCACGCCCTCTGGCACCGCATACGCCTCATCGGGACCGACGAACGGGACGCCGCCGACTGCACCGCGATACCGCTCGAACACGATGCCGTCCAGTTCGATCGAACCGCGCGGATCGCCGCGCAGCGCAGCGGCGGCCGCCGTGTTCAGGAACGTTTCCTTGACGGTCGGCAGTGTCAGCAGCTTGCGCCAGAAATTGCTGCCGCAAAACGCGCGGGCACCCGTGAAAGGGACATTGCCGAGCGCGTCTTCGATCGCTTCGAGCGTGTCTTCGTTCTTGATCCGAATCTCGGTCTTCGCGCCCGAAAGCTCGTATTCGACGACCTGCTGCTCGATGCCGAAGCTGTCGCGCAGGTTCGCGACGACGCGCTTGCCGTCCGCATCGAAAATCACGCCGCGAATCGCGCCGAGACGGTGATATTCGTGCGTGGCGTCGAGCATGCGCCGCATCTTCGCCAGGCGACGGTTGACATAGTTCTGCAGCGTTTCCAGCTCACCATCCGAACCGAACGCGCGCAGATTCTGGATCTCGTCGGCCTTGATCGACGCGCGCTGCGGCAGGTGCACCGTGTTGAACGGGATCAGGTTCGGCTTGCTGCCAGCCACGTTCGGCGCAGGCGTGCCGCGCTCCCCCGCTGCAACGAGCGCCAGCTTGTCGCCGTCGCGCTCGATCTGCACAACCGTCGTCGTGATGCCTTCCTCGTCGAACATTCCCGTCGAGCTGATGCGGCCGGGCACGTATTCCTGTTCGTTGATCGCCGCGGTCATCGACGACAGCGAGAAAGCGTCGTCGTTGAAAAGGTTGATGTCTGCCATTTTTGTTCCTGAAATGCAAAAGGCCGCGCATCTCGGCGCGGCCTTCGGATTAAGGGGGGGGCCGCTTCGATCAGCGGATGACGATGTGATGCGATGCGAGATCGTCGCGACCGGCGGCATCCAGCCCGGTCAGCAATCGCCCGTCGACCTCGGCCAGACGCATGATCGCAACACCGCGACGCGCGACACCCGATTCGGGCAGCCACGAGTACAGGATGCCGACCGCGATCTCTGCGCCATCCTCGCCAGCGTTGTCGTACGGCGCGTACTCGCCCGTCGCGGTCGCGCCGAGCAGCGTGCCAGCCACTAGTGCGGGGCCGGCCGCCACCGTGACCGCATCGCGCGAGATCGCGCCCGGCCCTTCGGAAATCAGAAATTCGCCGGGCAAGGTGCCCATCGTCTTGATATTCGACATTCAGCGCTCCTTTCAGCGTTGAGAAGTTGAATTGACCACGCGGCGGGCCGCGTAGATGTCCGAGGACCGCACCGTGCGACCACTCGCCTGCAAAATCGGCGTCGATTTCGGGTCCGGCCGGCCGTTCACGGGCTGCTGTGACGCCGCCAGGCGGTCGAACAGCCGTGCACGCACTTGATCCGGCGCCAAGCCGCTCGCCACGAACTGCGCGGCCAGATCCATCTGATTCGCCGCGAGGCAGATCCCCGCGATGTCCGTCGCACTCTGGATCGCGCGGTCAACCGTGTCGCGATCACGCAGGCCCGTCACGGCAATGACACCCTCGGCGCAGTCGCTCAGGTTTGCTTCGCGCAACGTGTTGAACACGTGCGTAGCGAGCGCCCCGACGTCGGGCACAATGGGCGCGGGCGGCGTCGACGGTTCGGGGGGCGAAGCCGGCAGCTCGGGCTCCGGCGGCGCAT
Source organism: Trinickia terrae (assembly GCF_005144415.1). Classification (GTDB taxonomy): domain Bacteria; phylum Pseudomonadota; class Gammaproteobacteria; order Burkholderiales; family Burkholderiaceae; genus Trinickia_A; species Trinickia_A terrae. The sequence continues at coordinate 59,859 of NZ_SWJE01000013.1, forward strand.
CGCCGGCCGCATCGATCGCCGCCTGGACAACATCGGGCACGGACGAGAAGCGCGCGAGCAGCGGCGCTGCGCCCGCCGACGCGGCGAGCTTTACGGCTGCCTCGATCGTGTCGCAGAAGCCCTTCTCCTTCGCCTGCGCCGCCGTCAGCCACGTTTCCGAGTCCATCATCGCGCGCACCTCGTCTTCCGACAGGCCGCTGCGATTGACGTACGCCGCGAGAATGCCGGCACTGGCGTTGTCGAGCAGGTCCGCGATGCGCCGGAAGTCGTCGGCCTCGCCCGCCGCGATCGTGTGCGGATGGTGGATCATCAGCATCGCGTTTTCCGGCATCTCGATCTCGTCGCATGCCATCAGCACCAGCGACGCGGCCGACGCCGCAATCCCGTCGACACGCCCCTTCACCTTGCCTTTATAACGCCGCAGCGCGTTGTAGATGGTGAAGGCGTCGAACACGTCGCCGCCCATCGAGTTGATCGCGACGACGATCGACGACGCATCAGCCGCCGCCGCGTCGAGCTGCGCAATGAATCGCTCGGCGTCGACGCCCCAAAAGCCGATCTCGCTGTAAATCCGGATCTCGGCCACCTTGCCCCCCTCCGCGTTCTCCTGCGCACGGATATCCCACCACTTTCGATTACGTTTCACTTTGCCCTCCCGTCGTATCCGGCCCGCTGTCGGCCGGCACCTGTGTGTCATAGCGAAGCCCGAGCCGCTGCTCGCGCGCTTGATCCGCCGCACTCTCGGCGTCCACCTGTTCCGGATCGTCGCCTCGGGCCAGCACCGCACCCGTGCGGCTCGCCAGCCCTGCCCGGATCTCCATCCGTTTCGCCGTAACGTCCTGCACCGGATGGATGTACGGCCAGCCCTGTGGCACCCACCGAACCCGCAGGTAGTCACGACGCGTTCGGTAGTAATTCGGCATTGGCATCGCACCCGACAGCACGCAGGCGTCGACCCACCAGCGCCATACCGGACGGCAGAACTGATGGATGAACACGTTCCACTGCAGCTGCTCGACCGAGCGGCGAAATTCGTTCAGGATCACGCGCAGCACGCGGTCGCTGACATCACGCAGGTCGCCGGTCAACACTTCGTACGGCATGCCGACCGAAGCCGCTGCCGCCATCAGTTGCTGCCGCATAAACGGCGCATAGTCGTTCCCCGCGCCCGGCGGGGCAGCGAACCTCACGTCTTCGCCCGGCGCCAGCTCCTGCATGCCGCCGGGTTCGAGTGACACGACCGGCGAGAAGCCGTCGACATCGGTCTCGATCGGCCCGCCCGTGACCGGATCGCCGAGCGGCCCCAGCTCGGCGTGAGGCTTCACGATGAATCCCGCAAACAGGTTGCTGACCTCCTGCCGGAACAGCACGGCATCGTCGAAGTTGTCGAGCGAATGCAGCCGCAGCAGCACGGTCGACAGCTCCGGGACGCCGCGCACCTGACCGGGCCGCAGCGCAAGAAACACGTGCGCGATCTCGTCGGCGGGCACGCGCACCGTCTGCGTGCTGTCAACGCCCGCGCGGTTGTACTCGCCCGGATGTCGACGCAGCAGGTGATACGCAACGCGCCGGCCCTTGTCGTCGAATTCAACGCCGTTGACGATCTCGCCACCGGGCACCGGCCCGTTCTTACAGACCGGCAACAGATCGCCTTCGAGGAGCTGCACCTGCATCGGCACGGCCAGGCCATCACGTCGGCCGCGCAGTCGACGCCGCACCAGCACTTCGCCGTCGCTGAAAAACGCCCGCGCGGCCAGCGTTTGAAGTCCGGCCAGGTCGAACAGGCCGTCCGCGTCGATCTCCTCGCCGCTTTCGTCCCAAAGTTGCTTTTGGCGCTTACGCGTTGCGTCTTCGGGATGCTGCGGATGCGCCTGAATGCCCGAGCCGATCGTGTTGGAGACGAGTCGCGCGATCGCGGTCTTCGCCCACGGGTCGTTCCGGATCGCATCGCGCGCACGGTGCCGAAGCAGCGGCAGGTTCTGCACCGCCGCTGTATTCGGCCCCGCGCCCGACACTTTCCACGATTTCGCCCGCGCCCCGCCGGTGCTCGCCGACTCGTATGCCGCTGCTTTCAGCCGCGTCGGCACGACGAAGCCGCGCTGCGACAGCATCGGATAGGTTCGGCTCATCGCATTCCCTTTCCTGCATGTCGCAAGCGCACCATGCGCGAACGGCCGCTCGCGCCGTCGAGCGCACGAATGACCTCAGTCTGCGCCGCCCGCAGTTCGTCGATCGAGCGATACCGCACGCGACGATCGGCGTACTGCACCTCCATCTCGCCCTTCGCGATCGCCGACTGGATGCGCTCCAGATCCTGTTTTGTGTATGCCATGCGATTCCCTCGTTTAGCGGCGCTTCAGGTACGTCGAGCGTCCGACTCGCCGGCCCTGAATGCGCGAAACCCCGCTCGGGGGCGGGGTTCCAATTGGTTTCGCGCCCGGCTGCACCGGCTCGGTCGTCGGCGGTGGATCGACATCCGTCTGCACAGCCGGCAACGTGTCGACCGGCAACGCTAACGGCAGCGCTTCGAGTATCGGGACAGCTTCGAACAGCGACGCCTGCGACACGCGCACCTGCTCGACGCGCCAGTGCGCCTCGGTCATCAAGTGCGTTTTGACGCTACGCGCCGCGTGCAGCGCGTAGACCTCGCAGTCGAGCGCTTCGTTACGGCCGCCCGCCTTCTTCTGCCAGACGCGTTTCGTGCCAATCCGGCCCGGCACCTTGACCTCCGCCGTCACCTGCGCGAGATAGTCGGAACGCACACCGACGTACCAGTGCATGCGCCCCGGTCCGTCGCCGTCGAGCTTGAGCCGGTTGTCGAGGATCAGGTCTTTTGCCTTGCTGACCCCAACCATGTACGGGCGCAGACCGTACTTTGCTGCCTTGCTGTTGTTGCGCGTCGAATCGACCGACGCCTTCGGTACGCTGAAAATCTCCGCATTGACCTCCGTGCTGCCCTTGATCGCCAGCACGTTCAGCCCGGCCCGCTGCGCAGCCCGCACATATTTGTATACGGCGTCCGACGTCGAGCCGTCCGACGAGTCGATCGACGTCGCCCGAACACGCAACATGCCGCCGGTCTCGTGCCGGTAGCCATGTGTCACCAACGCGGTCAACGCGCCCCATACGCCGCCCGACAGCGCGTCGGCCTCCTGATGCAGCACATTGCCGTGGATCTCGTCCCACGCAACGAGCCAGCTTTCCTCGCCGCGTCCCCACGCACGCAGGATGATCGCGAGCCGGTCGTGCTGCACGTCGACACCGAGCGTCAGCAACAAACCGCCGGCCGGCACCATGAACGCGGCATACGGCATCGCACGTTCGGCCAGCACGTCCAGTTCAGGCAGATCGCTCTTGTACTTGTACGGCCGCCCCTGCGAGTTGTTCACGAACGAACGCATCTTCGTGTCGTCGCCCTCGCGCAGCGCCTTCTCGGCTGTCAGCCACTTCTTGACCAGCTCCGCCATGCGCGAGCCGGGGAACGGCGACACCAGCTCATTCAACCGGAAGCCGGCGACGCCGTGAAACGACGCCGTCGCAACCCATCGACCGTGCCGGACCGCACGCACGCGCGCCGAGTCGTCCCACAACGAGCCGCAATGTGGGCACGTATAGCGGGCCGAATCCGGCCGCGCCCGGCCGAACACCTCGTGCGCAACCTCTGCGTCCTCGCTCCAGGTCACGTTCTCCCACGCCAGCTCATGCTCGTCGGCACAATCGGGGCACGGAACCAGATAGATACGCTGATCCGATGTCAGGTACGCCTGCTGAATGCGCGAGAAACCATCGACGGTCGGCGTGCCCCCGAAAATGACTTTGCGCCGGCTGTCCGAATAGCTCTTGTTCCGCTCCTCCAGCAGCGTGATCGAATCGCCCTGCTCGCGCACGTTCGTGTTCGCGTCATCCGGCTCTTCGACCGCGACGACCGGGGCCGGTGTCGACTTCACGTCGTCCGGTGCGTTCGACGTGATGAACTTCAGAAAGCCGCGCGGGAACGTTTTGTGATCCCACAGGTTGTTCTTGTCGCGCGCAGCATGCACGGGCAATATCGCCGACAGGCGAGGCGTTACCTCGACCATTGGCTCGAATTTCTCGATGTTGAACTTCTTCGCCGACTTCTCTTTCGCGAACATGACGATCATCGGACACGGGTCGACGTCGATCCGCTTGCCGATGTAGTTCAGCAGCACGCCGTCCGTCCACGCGACCTGCGCCGACTTCATACACACGACCTTCTGCACGGTCGGATCGTCGAGCGCATCGTGCATGCCGAACACCCACGGCGTGATGTTCGGGTTATAGCGGCCCGGCGCCGCCGTCGCCTTCGCGCTCATCCGCCGATGCTTGCGCGCCCATTCCGTCGTCCCGATCCGCTCGGGCGGATGCAGAAGCTGCGCGATCCGGTGAATCACCGCCCGGACCGTCTGCGTCGTATTCAGAAAGCTGCTGAAGGCATCCATAGACATGCTCGTTCAACCATTCGACGTCGACCTCGACGCCGTATAGCGTGCGTAGCTCCTGCACCAGCTTGTCGGGCAGCGCTAGCAATTCCGTTTGAAATGCGCCGACCATCTGGCCGTACGCCTGTTCGAGTTGCGCTGCGTTGACGAGCTGCCCCTTCCTCTCGGCCAACGTCAGCAGCTTGATTTCGCGATCGACGCGTTCGGTCATCGCACGCTCGGCAACGAGATCGATGCCGGTCTCGCTCGCGCGGCCCGCCGCGATCTCGCGCAAGTGCCGGATGTACTCGATACGCACCTCGTCCATCGACACCGCTTTGTAGTCGAGCCGAACCTTGTCTACGAACCGCGAAACGGCGGACTGGTCAAGGTCGAGATGCTCGGCGATCTGTTGTTGAGTGGGCATGAATATGACCCCCTATGGTCGCTCGCCAGTAGAGAAAAGACGCGGGTACGAGCCCCCGCGCGTCGGGCCGGCTGTAGGGTCCCCAGCCGATCGAATTGGCAACGCCCGATGCATGCGAATCATGCCGAATGCGATTTGCTTCCGAAATGCGCGTGCTTCCTGCAAATGACATTGAAACGAGGACAACGTATTCCTAAGATGTATTGTCGTTGCATAAACGACGTGTCGTTTCCTCAGTTACGAGCATCGAACGAATTAAGTCGTTAAGGAGACCACTATGGCCTACTACAAGTACGGGAATTTCCTGACCCAGGAGCAAGGTCAAGAATTCGACACAATTCATCACCCAGGCGCCCAAACCCCGCACTCAGGGATATATCGGTGCGAAGTATGCGGCGGTAGCGTCGTGTCAACCCTTGGCAACCCACTTCCTCCACAGGGTCATCATCCACACAACCCAGGGCTCGGACCTATTCAGTGGCGACTTGTTACAAAGGCGCATTGGAGATGAAACCGTGTAGCTCGGCTCAACATCGCAACCGATCGTGACAAGAGCCTCTGCCTTTTAAATCACCCCAATGCAAAAAGCCCTGAGAGCTTCCGCACCCAGGGCTTCGAATTTATTTTGTAGGGACGAACACCCCCACACGACCTAACGGGCTCCACTATGTATTCTTATGTCCCGAGAGGTTTGCACGACTAACGCGCGGTGCCAGCGAATATCCAGTGATACGGTAAAGGATGTGAGCAGTTTAAGCGATCCGCTATTGGAATGGAAGTCATTTCATTCTCTTAACTGTCGGCGCATTGTATCGGACACCGATCCATTCACATGATCGAGCAGCGCGTGCATATCGTGGTAACGACGCACCCAGTGCCGTCGATATTCGACGAGCGGAATGCCGAGCGCATGCGCACGTACTGCTTCGTCAATCGGACGCTTACCCGAGCCAGAGCAATCCGGGCAGATGTATCGACCATCCCGACGCACGACACCGCGCCCTTCGCAACGCACACATTGATCGTTGATCCACTCGTCCAGCAAGACGAACGCGAAGCGCTCGACGATGTCGACCTTCGCGCGCTCGATTTCGTATCCCGCGCGCTGATCTCGGCGTTCGTCGCGCTTCAAGCCCGTGAATCGACCACGCTTGAACCGGCCTGACGTCCGGATCATCTGCGCCAACAGCAACGTAGCCCGGTGAATCGTCGCTCGCGTGGCGTCCTGCCCCGCCTTGATCCGGACCAGCAACCGACCGAGATCGTTTGCAAAGGCCAGTGCGCCCAAAGTAACTTTCGGATCGGCAATCGGGTCGGCGAACTGACCGCGAACGTTCATTGCAACTCCTGCCCGCTCCATCAAATCGATCATGACTCTCTCCTTAACGTCCTAATGTCCCAATGTCCCAAAGGAAAAGGCTTGCAGGCGCGCGCGCCTGCGACATGCGCCGCTCACGTCGCGCATGTCGCGCGCTCGCACCCGCACACGAAGCGGCGCCTTGAGACGTTGGGACATTGGGACGTCCGCAGCGCGCCAAGGCTGGCGCAGCAGCGCGCCGAAAATGCCGACACAGCGCGCCAATACATCACAGCGGACTATCGTCATCCCCCGCCGCAACCAGTACGCGCTCAGCTTCCGGCTCCCGCTCCTCGCGCATGTAGTACCAGCCGCGAGAACCGGTCGACTCCCGCTTGCGCACCCAACCGAGGGACTTCAAAGCCTTGCCGATGCGGCGTTGCTCGGGCAGCGTCCATTTCGACGAATCGAGCTTCAGGACATCGCGCAGGATCTCCTCCATCGTCGTCCGGTGCGCGTAGTCGAGCGCCTTCCCGATCACATCCTCGTACACATCGCCTTCGTAGCGCTCGGCCTGCTCAACCTCAAACAACGGCCGCTCGGCCTCGGTTACGTGCCATACGACACCCTCGCGGTACAGGTGCACGGCCTCAGCCCAAAGCTGATCCCGCACGCGCGCGATGCCGTCAATGTCAACAAGCCCGCCGCAGCGCAACGGCCAGTAACGTCGGTTGCCCGATTCGTCTTTCAGGTAAGCATCGAAGTTGACCGAGCCGGCGAACACGCATTGACGATGGACGTCCGTCGCACGCTTGCCGTAGAAGTTTCGGAATCGATCCGTCTCGGTTGCGAAGAAGCTCTTCGCGGCAGACGAGTCGGTCTTGTTAAGCGAGTCCAGTTCGGCCAGCTCGATGATCCACTTCCCGGCCATGACCGCGTACGTGTCTTTGTTGCCGATCTGGATCGGCGTGTCGGTGAACCATTGCTTGCCCGCGAGAACCTTCAGCGCGGTCGATTTCCGCCAGCCCTGCCGGCCTTCGAGGATCAGCACGTTGTCGACCTTGCAGCCCGGCTCGACGACGCGCGCGACGGCCGCGATCATCCACTTCATGAAGGCGAGTTGTACATACTCGCTGTCGTCGACGTGCAGGTATGTCCATGGCATCATCCGTACGCGCTCGACGCCGTCCCATTCGAGACCGTTCAGATACTCCCGCACGTCGTGAAAGTGGGTCGCGTCGGCAACAAGCAGCACGGCGCTCATGACAATGTCCGGCCGCACCGAGACCGCATACTTCTGCGATAACCAGAGCGTGCAGCGATAGTCGTCCATGTCCGTCCATTCGCCCGCGGCACCCTGCGGGAACGGCGGCGCCTTACGCTTGACGACGCGCCCCGCGAAGTCGTCCTGCGCGATGATGCCCCGCCAAGCCTTGTGATTCGACAGGATCAGGTGGACGTTGCCGAGCGTCGGCAGCAGCGTACCCTTGTCGGACCGCGCGAGATCCCGCTCCCACGTGTACGCACCGTTCTCCGCTTCGTGGCCGTGCCACGGATCATCTCCTGCGGCAGCGGACGTTGCGGCCGGCGCGGGCCGCTCGGCAGGAACGTCGATCGCAGCCGGCCGGATTTCCTCGCTCGCTGGCGCGAGGACAGCCAAGATTGCCGACTGGATCTGTCGCTCGACGGCTGCAATCCCCTCCTCGACGTGCAGGTCGTTGAAGTCGGTCAGCTTGCGCTCCCCGCGATTCGCGAACATCGGATGCACGACGCTGACTCCGTCGACGACTGCTGCCGCTTCGTGCGCCCGTTTCAGCCCCGTGTTCTCGAATCGCTTCCGGCGCTGCGGCATCACGTCATTGCCGTACGTCACCTCGACGTACACGACGCCGTTCTCGTCGATACGCTTGTGCGCTGCGACCATGTACCACGTGTTCTTCGCCTCGATCCGGACGGGCGGTGCTTCATAGACCAGATCGCCCTTGAATGCGAACTCCTCGGCGAGCCAGTCGCGCATGCGCGGCTCAATCTTCCAGTCATCGTCGGCACATATCAGCACATGAACATCGGGATATGCGGAGCGCAGATAGCGCACCATCGGCAAGATACCGCTGGCGTCAAAACAGACGCCAAATGCAAACGCTTCGCTCGTACCCATCCGGATCGATCGTCCGGTCGCGTAGCCTTCACCGACAAGCACGACTTGGTCATCTGAGCCGACATCACCGAGCAGATACGCTGCGCCCTTCTTCTCCATGCCTTTGTTGAAACGCTTCGCGCCATCGGGTGTGATCTTCTGCAGGCCGACGAGGCGAGCGCCATCGCAGTACTGGAACATTGGAACGAACATCGTTCCGTCCGCCTCGAACCGGACACCCTCCGGCGTGATCTGCTTACGCTCCAGGTATTCCGACGTGCCCTGCTCGCTCGCGCTTCCCCATTGACCCCGCGCACGATTAGCCGCCATTCGAGCTGCACGTGCGGCCCGCTCTGCCTCCTCGCGCTCCGCCGCTTCCTGACGACGTAGCGTCTCGGCGAGCACGTCATCGCTTGGACGTTCACCATTCCACTGGAACCGCTCAGTGCCGGGGTCATCCCCCGAGAAATGCCCATACGTGCCCGTGTAGCCGATGACTACGCCTTTGCTAAAAATCTCGCGCAGCTGATACCAGTATTTCTTGCGCGGCCCATAGCGGTGATGCTTGCCATTCGGGCGAGGATGTCCAGCGGGCAACTCCGGATGCCCCGCTGCCACGAGCTGCGCGCGAATCTGGTCTAGCGTTGACATGCGGCCATTCTCCTTTCGAGGTCACGCTTGCGCAGGATCGAACGCCACGCAGCACGGCCAGCTCCGTACACATTGAGCCCAACCGTCAATCGACGCACCGTCGAATGACGGCGTCTCAACGCGGTACTTACGCTCGTTAAAGTCACTTTGGTCTCCCGTTATTTCCCACGCAGACGCCGCCACTCGGACGCCATGAGATCGTCGAATGCGGCAAGATCGTCCGCGCAAAGTTGGTCGGAAAATTGATCGCGAAATGCATGTCGCTCCGCTTTCGTCGAAAGCGCTGCACACAACCGCGCAGCACGCTCGACAAACAAACGCGTCCGCTCCGCTCGCATCGCTTCTGCGAGCAGCAAGGCAAGGCGATCAGGAAAAGCGGAAATGAGATCGGACAGAAAGCGCCCAACGTCGCCAGGTGCGTGCTCAAGACGGTATGCAAGTGCTGTTGTTGCGCACGCGAGCCGTTGCTCGTACGAACAGCAAAGACCAACCGCTTCGCGCTCCGTACGGCAACATCTCATGACGGTCTTGAACCTCAGCATGTCAGCGACGCCGGCGCGTTGCGAGATTCCGGGCCGCGTGAATCAAGCGCTGGAACAGCCGCTGCCCCTTGCGCCCGGTCGCGATGATGCGCTCCGCCTCCTGGTCATCGATTCGCGAATCATCCAACGCGCGCGTCACGTCATCAGCAACGATGCCGACGTGCGTCTGAAGTTTGAGCGTCGTCGATATAAGCCTCATCGCCCCGGGTTCGTGCAACTCATCCTCGGCGCGATCATCAATGAGCTCCGCCACCAGCCCGAACCGAGCGTTCAACGCGTGTAATGCGTCAAGCGCGTAGCTCTCGCTATCGATCTTTTCCTGCATCCATTCGATCAACAGCTCGAACATCTCCATCGATAACCTGCTGTCGCCCACGCCGCGCAACCGCAATCGCAGAGACTCCGGTGTAATTTGCTTGTCTCTCCGGACCGTCAGATAGTTAGCTGCATCGGCAACGCCGCCCGGCGTGTTGCGGACGGACGTATAGAGCACGTCCAGCCATTCGGTACTGTTATATCGGCAGGTCATTAAGTCTCCCCAAAGTAACTTGAACTCAATCAGTGCTCGCCAGAGTCGACAGTCACAGCAACGCCTCACGACCTAGCGTCTTCGCTGGTCATATCGGGCTTTTGGGTGGCGGTAGTTTTCATCCTGTAGCGAAACACTTTTTGCGATTAGAATTTCCCCAATAGTTATGCTGTTAATGAGATGTAGAACTAATCTATTTACACAATGCAAACTCCGACAAAACGTTTGTGACCCGTACATGTGAGGACGTATCCGTGGATGAAATCGTGCTACTCGAACACCGAATCGCGCAGCAAGAAGCGCAGATCAACACCCTCTTCGGTCTGTGTTCGGCACTGTTGCGTGCGCTACCTACCGACACGCGGGAAGATGCGCTTCAATATTTCCGAACGGAGTGCGCCTCGCTCATTGGAGCTACGGCGGACGGGACCGACGGTGCGGATGTGCAGGTGGACGAGATTCGCGAGATGCACGACGCGATGTGTAGCCGATTCCGGGATTGAGACCTTGTCATGCGCCCCCCTTTTTAGGCTGAGATCCAAGATCGGATTGGCAAATCGAGCTTGAAGAGAAAATCAGTTCGGGCCAGTGCTCAAACCAGTCTGACGGGCGAAGCGTGCGTCGCGTAACCTCGGGCGAGCAGTACTTGGCCTCGATCTGGACGCAACGCCGCGTCGGAACAGGCCGTCGCCCAGTCAGCCACTCATGAGCTGTTGACGGCCTGACACCAATAGCCTTAGCGAAGTGAGTGACACCGCCCGCCAGCTCGCATGCTTTTTTGATCGGAGGGAAATGTTCCATATGGCGAATATTAGGCAAAGCCTATGGATTTGTAAAGGCATTGCCGAAAATTATTCGGCGTTGCCTAATGCCCCGATGCAACACACCCCCCACATAAGTCAACATATCGGCGACCGGCTCCGCGCGGAGATGGAGACGCGCAACATGAGCGCTGGCGACGTAGCGGCACTGTTCGGTGTAAAGGCACCGTCGGTCTATGACTGGATGAATTTCGGGCGAGTCGCGAAGAAACATCTGCCACGACTCGTTGAAGTTTTTGGACACTCAGTCAATTGGTGGTTAACAGGCGAAGAACCTGATACCTCAATCGAGCAGCCGGGTTTGCCACGGCATCTCGTGCGCATCGCAAGCATTCTGGAGGGGCGCAGCGACGACGAGATCGAACGGATTGCGCAAGCGCTTGAACTGCTACTCGGTAGCACTCAACCCAAGCACGCATCCCAGACAAAAATTAGTTTCACGGTAGGTACGCCGTCGCCGCATGATGTCAAGCGCAAAACTTGACATGCCGCGAGGTGCCTGTCCTATTAGCTATCGCTGACGTCGCCTATTTGCGTGACTCAACAAGACAAGCGCATCCTCGACGTAACGCCAGTCGTCCTGCTTGATATCGTTTTCGGATTGCCCCCCAAGTAATCTTGACAAGTGCGCCTCTGCGACGACCAGCCAGCGGCGCAACGCCGCGCCGTCCGGGGTAAGGGCGAATTCGGGGCCACCTGGATGTCGATGAATCAATTTACATCCGAACTCGGCTTCGAGTTCCAACACCCACTGCCCGACCGTCGACCGCTGCACACCAATCGCTCGTGCGGCTTCGCTATAGCTCCGATGCCTCGTGACCTGCCCATACCGTCTAAGCAGGTCCCAATTTAACTCGTCTGGGGACGCGACCTTTTGCCCCACCCTCTTCCGCCCTGCCGATCCAATCATGAACGCGCATTCCCGAAAGTCTTAAATTTTTCATCCATTTGGAATGAAATTAAGAACAATCTTATCTTGCTTAATGCGGTTCGAATATCTCAAAAACGTCGGCTACTGACACGCACTAGACCGCCAACTCCTGCATTCCCAGGTCCAAAAATCTTTGAGAAATTAAACCGGACGGTGCACTAAGCGCTCCCGTCTTCGGAGGAAGGCCGCAACGCGGCCTACCGCGTCACACCACGTAGCAGGGAGGAAAATACATTGAGGAGAAAGGAACTTGACTTGCGCAATGCTGATAACGCACAAGCCCCCGATCAGCCGGGCACGGAAAGCCAAACATCGGGTGCCCCAGACAAACTCGCGGAGACCGGTCACGCGGTAAATGTCGTTTGCTTGGATTCGTACCGAAAGTTGCCTACATCGCTCAACGCCAACGCAACGCGTGGACGACGAACAACCCAGCTGTTAGCAAGCGCGCCCCGAGGTGACATCTCGATCCGCTCTTGCGCCGATGGCACCGACCACGTCGACATATCGGGACTCTACGCCATCTACCCATATCGAGCCCTACGGGCTCTTGCTCACACCCTCGCCGAACTATGTGCCCGCGTCTTACCGGGATAAGCACTTCATAGAGGTTGCCTACTTAATTTTAGGCAATGCCTTGACAACACCGTAGGCATTGCCTAAATTCGGTCTGTCGCGACTCCTGATGCAAGCCCGCCCAAGGGGCCGCGACATGACAGGAGTAGCTATGGATAGGCATCTCGCTTTACGTTCGCATGCCGCGCAATCGGTCGATAACTCTTTGCGCCGCGAATATGTAACCCGCACCGACGCAGTCGAGGCATCTCGGACCAAGGCAAACGGCGATACCGTCGACTTCATGCCACAGCCGAAGATTCCGGCGCGAAATATCGACGCAAATGCGGAGGCACGCCACGAATGGCTTCGCGAACAACAACGGCCATCGAGCGTGCCCAAACCCTATCAAAGTAACTTTGAGCGCTCCCTTCTCTTCAAGAGCGTGCTCGCCGCAGCCTTGATCGTCATCGTGGCAAACGTCCTCGATGAGCGACCGCTCCCCGAGCCAGCTCGGAGACACATCACCGCCTGATCGATCAATCGTCCGGGCAACCAATGACCAAACGCATCCAAGTTACTGAGTTCGAGCTTGCTCAAGAATGCCGCATGCGCAAGATCGGCGGGCGTACGGTCGCAGTTCTTCCCGCTCTTCGCGTTTATGTGACCAACCGAGTGGAGACCAGGAAGAAACGTTGCCCGCTTACCGCCCCCCATCCCGGACTGCGACCATCTCGCGGCTAAGGATACCGAGTAAGCAACATGCTCCAAATCTACGAAATTTCGCATACCGAAATGAAACATCGCCACACCCTTCACCTGCGGACAATCATCCGATACGACCGGGATGCTAGACGTCCTATTACTCCCGTGATCGTCGGCAAGCACACCGTTGCGCGACGACCTCTCGCAAATAGCGTTCACACGCTCTATCTGATCTTCGACGGCGCCGAGATTGCCGGCGCTCAAATCTCGTATCCGAGCGAAGCCGACTGTGCCGATGCGATCAAGCGCCTGCACAACGCCAAAAATGCGGCCGAAGCGGCCGCAACCAAGGCAATCGTCAATGCGAAGAAACCGCGCCAGCGCCGCGCACTGACCATTCGGGAGGCTGCATGACGCCGACCAGTTCCAACGCACAGCGGCCGTTCAATCCGTTCGTCGATCTGACCGCCAGCCAGCGCGCAGACCTAGCGATGCGCATCCTTGACGTGTTCCGCTGCGCCACGCACGCGATGACTTCCGACGAGATATGCAAAGCGCACTTTCCTGACATGCCGGACTCGGCGGCGCAGCACATCGATAAGCTCGCCCGTGGAGGATTGCTCCGCCGACAGCCCCGCCCGCACGACCTCCGCTTCGTGTACTGGTTGCCAGGATCGGACTCGGCTCCGCCACTGCCGATTCCGTGCAAGCAAGCGGATGGCTCGTACACCAGCGCAACCGAAAACGTGTTCTTGCCACGCCGATCGTCACGCACAGTGGCCGCAGCCGGTTCAATGCAAACGCGTCCTGAGTTCCATCCGCTTGTGACCCAATCCGGAGCCAGTCACGTCGCCGTCTCGTTCCCGCACCTTTATCCGCTGGAGATAACGCCCGATTGCCTGCAGGAATCCGCCGTTCGCACGCTGCGATTCCTGCGCCTGTACCGGCAGAGCATCGACCTCGAAGTCGCTCGCCTAGAACAACTGACCCAGCGCAGGAGGACCGTATGAAGCGCCTGAGGCCATACAAGCACCCGACGTCCTACAACGAGATCGTCACATACGCGAACGAAGCCCACGCCCGCCGTCTCGCCGAACTGAAACGCGCCGAAAAGCATATTCGCGCAATCGAGCGCGACCTTGCGCTGCTCGCAGAGAAAGGTTTGTTCGTCGCAGTCGGAGAATTCTCGATGCGGCTCCAAGATTGCCGCGCCCCCGACCAATATGGGCCGTACGGCCGGGCGAAATGGGCTCTTCGCCTTGACACCGGGATTTTCAGCGAAACGTCCGATCGCGCCGTTCGCGTGCTTCTGGCCCTCGGCTGGATCGCTGAGCGCATCGATCCTGCACAACGGCACGCGAACCTCCTGCTGCGCCGTCCGAAAACGCAGTCTCGTTTGCTGCTCGACTGCTCGACTGAACTCGCCCGAGGTTTGCAACCGCAGGAGGCCGCGTAATGGACGACTTCACGCAACCGCTCGACCTGACCGCACCGATCCCGACAGGGAATACGAAGGCAGCCGCAGCCGCAGCGGGCGCAACATCCGCTGACTTGTGGATGGTGCCGTATGACCAGCTCCACTATGACCCGCGAGACAACATCCGGCCGGTCGATCCCGAATGGGTGACACACCTCACCGGCCTGATGCTCGCGAACGGCTACGACAAAAGCCAGCCGCTGCACTGCTATATCCGCAAGGTCGGCGGGAAAGATCTCATCTACGTCTACAAGGGTCAGCACCGCTACCTCGCTGCCGGTAACGCGATCGAGGCGGAAAAGAATCTCGGCAAGATCCCGTGCGTCGTACTCGACGCCAAGAAGGTCAACCGTGCCGATATGGTGATCGACGGCTACCTCAGCAACGAAAGCAAACGGTCGTCACCGCTTGAGCTGGCCGCCGTCATTGCCGAACTGCGGGACATTCACGGCATGACAATCGCGGCGATCTGCAAGCGCCTGAACGTCACGGACCAAACCGTTCGCGACGTCGGTCTGCTTGAACGCGCACCGGCGGAACTGCATCAGATGGTTCGCGACGGCGCGGTCGCCGGCACGCTCGCAATCGAACAGATCCGCGAGCACGGGTCAGATAAGGCACTCGATCGATTGCAGAAAGGCGCCGCAAAGGCCGCAGCGGCCGGCAAAGCCCGCGTGACGAAGAAGCACCTCGATGCAGCACCCGCACCATCGACGGCCGCGGACGCTGCTGTGGAGGCACTGGCACCAGCGCAAGCGCCTACGCGCACAATTGCACCCTCGCCCGCCAAGATCAGCGAGAAGCAGGCAAAGCAACTTTTGCAGGCGCTGCAGGCCGTTCTGCACGACGGCGGTTTCGGGTATCTGTCTCGACCCACCATCGAGGCGGTTCACAGTGCGCTAATGCCCCTTACCGATCTGCTTGACGGCACGCCCGCCGGAAAGGTCTGGTCCATCACGGAGCCGAACGAAAACGGTGTGTGCGAGCCGGTCGAGATCCTGCACGGCCCTGCGCGGGCTGGCAAGATCAAGGGACCGCTGGCATACATTCGCATCGCACAACCTGCTCCCGGCGCGTGGATTTATTCAATCGAGTACAACACCGGCACCAGCTTTGCGAGCGACGCTCTGAAAGTATCACCGCAAACGCTTGCAGTATGGACGCGCGTTCAAGCCATTCGCTCGGGCGCCGCGCGACTCATCAAAACGATCGAACGCCCCGGCCTCGGCAGGACGAAATCGGAACAGGCCTCCTTCCAGCGGATTCTCGCTTGGGCGAATGAGATCTGCGACATGCCCGACCCGGACTGGACACCCGAATTTGCAACAGCCACGACCCAAGGGCAGCGCCCCGACCTGACCGGCGTGTTGGCGTCCATCGAGGACAAGCGTCGAATCGCGTCGAGCCGCGCTTTGCTGGATTCCGCATTTCCGACGCCATCAGCAAAGCCCGGCCTGCACCTAGCCCCCGCATGGCCGTTCCCGAAAGGAGCCGCAAATTGACCTCGCGCCCGGCCTCTTCTACCCCACGTCCGCTGCCGCGAAAGCGGGAACACGCGAAGAAGCGCGCGGCTACCGCACTGGCAAGCATCAACGGTACTTCGATGCAGTCGGACTATGGCGGGCTAACGCCTGCAAAAACGGTCCAGAGAGACGAAGCGCCGCTCACGCGGCGCAAGAACGAAGCCTCGGCGGATGCCCGCCGAGGCAAGCTCGCGCGACTTGATGCCCTTCGCATCGAGATCAGCGCACTGATCGCAGACGTTTCGCACGCGGCCGACATCGAACTGCTTGACCTGATGGCCGACGAGATCGGCTCATTCGCTCGCCACAAAGCCGCGCAGGATGCACGCACTTGGGCTGCAACCGCCGGCATCACGCTAGAGACAGGCCTGATGCAACTCGGCCGTGCGCTATGCGCAAACATCACCGGGGAACAGTCATGACCAAGCAGTGCTATCAAGAGAAGCGTTTTCGCGCCGACACGCTTGCACTCATCGAAACGATCAATGAGATCGTCGACGAATACGAGACGCAGGGATACGTGCTGACCACACGCCAGCTGTACTACCAGCTCGTCGCGCGCGACATCATCCCGAACAACCTACAGGAGTACAAGCGAGCAGCCGCGATTATCAACGACGCCAAGCTTGCAGGACTGGTCGACTGGGACATGCTTGAAGATCGCACACGCTCTTTCATCCGGCGCAGTCGCTGGACATCGCCGACGTCGATCATCGATGCGTGTGCCGAGCAATACCACCAAGACATGTGGATTGGACAATCGCGCCGCGTATTCGTGATCGTCGAGAAGGAAGCGTTGGTCGGCGTGCTGGAGCGTGTATGTCATCGATACGACACGCCGCTCCTCGCCGCGCGCGGCTATCCCTCGTCGACGGTTCTGCGCGAGTTCGCGATCGACGACGTTCTGCCAGCAATGCGCGAGGGGCAAAGCGGTCTAGTCCTGCATTTGGGCGATCACGACCCGAGCGGCATCGATATGACTCGCGACCTGGTCGAGCGATTGAGGATGTTCGGGGGCCATACGTTCGACCTGAAGCGGATCGCGCTGAATATTCAGCAGGTCGAGGAGCTGAAGCCGCCCGAGAACCCGGCAAAGTCCACCGACTCCCGCTTCAGCGCATATTTGCGCGAATTCGGAGAGTCAAGCTGGGAGTTGGACGCACTCCCGCCTCAGTATCTCGACGAATTGGTCTCGACCCACATCGAAGCTGTGATCGACCAAGGTGCGTGGAACATCAACCAACGCATCATCCGCGAGGCACGCAAAAAGATCGAGAAGGCGTCCTGGTACGTCGCCGCAGGCTGTCCTGATTACGAAGACCCGGATCAAGAATGACCATGAGAACGTTCGACTTACAAGAGTGCGCAGACTTCCTGAAGGTGGATCGGACGACAGCGATGAAGCTGGCGCAGCAGGGGGATATTGTCGGCGCACGCATTGGCCGCGCCTGGGTGTTCCTCGAGGATGACGTCGTCGCCTTCCTGCGTGAGCAGGCGCAGAAACAGACACTTGAGCGCCTTGAGGGACGCACGAACCCCGACCACGAGGAAACGGACCGCCGCACTCATGCCGCGATTCAGCGCCAACTCCAGCCGGCTACGACGCGCAAGCCCGGCCGTACCGCCCGCGCACTACCCCGCCTGCCAGACCTTCCCGCCAACACACCGGCCGCGCAGGCCGCGTGACATCTCTGCCCGCCCACTGACGGGCGGGCCTACCAAAGCCTTGCGGCCAAATCGCTTCCACGAAGATTCGCGTAGCGCATCAGCACTTTCGGGTCAGTGTGGCCCGTGATCTTCGCGATCTGGATATCGCTCAACGTGGTCCGCTCGAAGAAGCGTGATGTCGCTTCATGCCGCAGATCATGAAATACTAGATCTGAGCAGCCAGCTGCCGAGAATATCCGACCGAACTGCCCCGACAACCTCGACGTGACGCGCGCAAGCACCTTCTGCCTGAGAAGTGGCATGTTTTCGGCCCGCATCGAAGCTTCCATATCGTCGACCCACGGGAACAACCGGCCACAATCGAACGAAAACCCGTGCATCTCCGGGTCTAGACCGGTTACGGCATCGACATAACGCTCATACGCAGCGACCGCCACACTCGTCAACGGCACCGAGCGCTTGCTACCGTTCTTCGTTCGCTCAAGCCCTGCCGTCCGGCGACCGACGTCGAACTGGTCGACATCGAGGGTGTACATTTCCCGCATCCGCATCGCGGACTCTATCGCCAGTTCAAAGAGAAACACCAGCGCCGGCCGGTACGGCAGTTCGAAGGCTCGCTCACGTCCCGTAGGCTTCCCTCCTGCCATAATGCGACGGATCTCCGCCTCTTCGGCCACATCCGGCCGCCGGTCACGGTGGACATCTTCTCGCGCCTCGACGTCTTGCGCCTCGACCGCGATGCGATCCTCGCCCGTGTAGGTTGCATACCGCTTCGGCAACAACCGCAGCGGATTGACAGCGAGCATCGGAGTGCCCGACCTGACGACCCAGTCGAAGCAACGCGCGAGCGCTCCGACATAGTGGCGAATCGTCGACGGCGATAGGTGGTCCTGGCGCTTCATACCCGCTACCCATCGCTCGGCCCATGCGTAATCGATCGCCGTGAGTGCCTTCTCTTTTAACCGGCCAAGCAACGCGTTTAGGACTTGCACATCGGAATCAGGCACAGACACTCGTCGCAAATAAGCGCGAATTGCGTCCGACGTGGTCGCGATCCCATCGCGCTGCTCTACGACATCCTGCGGCACAATGCCGGCGTCCAGCAGTTGCTCAAGACGTGCGACGTACGCATCGCCCTCTTCTTCGGTTTGGAACGTTAGCGAAAGTGGCTTTGGTAAAAGCTTTGCTCGCTTGATTGTGTATTCCCACGTGCCTGACGGCCGCAGTCGTTTGTTCGCCATACGCAGTCAACTCGCCTCGATTGCCAATTAGCCGGTGTAGGGGTGGTTGGCGGTGTTTTTTAGTCGGTTAGAGGCGACTTTTTACCACTTTAGACGACAGTCTTACAAGGATGAAAGGGAATTGAGAAAAAGAAAAGCCCTGACGAATCAGGGCTTTATCTGGAGGCGCGAGCCGGAGTCGAACCGGCCTACACGGCTTTGCAGGCCGCTGCATAACCGCTTTGCTATCGCGCCACAAGCGGACTGCCTAACCGTCGCCGTCCGTCAGACGTCGCAACGATTCGCAGATTGATTTGTTTGGCCGGCTGGCCGACCAAACAAAAAGGGAAGCGTTGCTTCCCCGTATGTCTGGAGCGGGAGACGAGTCTCGAACTCGCGACCTCAACCTTGGCAAGGTTGCGCTCTACCAACTGAGCTACTCCCGCATGGTCCTGCATGTGCAGCGCATTGCCTTACCGACAACGCTTCAACAAAACGCCGCTTGAAACTTGGAGCGGGAGACGAGTCTCGAACTCGCGACCTCAACCTTGGCAAGGTTGCGCTCTACCAACTGAGCTACTCCCGCGTTTTGCTGCTCACCGAGCACCTGCGTGCATCGGAGAAACGAGATTATGTATAAGCAGCAGAATCGTGTCAACCCCTTCTGCCGAACAAATTTGCGCGCGGCGCATGACGTCATCACACGATGCCGCCGCGCTCACGAATCTGCGGCCATGCGAGTTTCATGTAGTAGAGCATCGACCAGATCGTCAGCACTGCGGCAAGATAGATGAGCCACAAGCCCCACACGCGTGTATCCATCACGACCCCGCCTAGCGGCAGCGGCCCGTAGTAGAGCAGCATCGGGATCGCCACCATCTGGCAGGCCGTCTTGAACTTGCCGAGCTGATTCACGGCAACGCTCTTCGATGCGCCGATCTGCGCCATCCATTCGCGCAGCGCCGAGATCGCGATCTCGCGGCCGACAATCACGAGCGCGATCGCCGAATCGATCCGCGCAAGCTGCACGAGCACGAGCAGCGCCGCCGTCACCATCAGCTTGTCGGCGACCGGGTCGAGGAACGCGCCGAATGCCGACGTCTGATTCCATTTGCGCGCGAGAAAGCCATCGAACCAGTCGGTCAATGCCGCGAGCACGAAGATCGTCGTCGCCGCGATATTGCGGTGCATGGGGCTCATCATGATGTCCGGCAGATAAAACACGCCGACGATGAGCGGAATCAGCACGATCCGCAGCCACGTCAGGAAAATCGGGATGTTGAACGGCATGGGCAGGCGCTGCGAATTATTGGGGGACAAGGAGATGCCATTGTGCCGTGTCGCCAGAGGCGCCACAAGCGAAGCGACTCGCGGCGCCATACAGGGCGGTACGGCACGGCCGACGGGTTCAATGGAGCTGCCGGTAAATCTGCTCGGCCAGCGCGCGCGAGATGCCTTCGACGCTCGCGAGGTCGTCGACGCTCGCCGCCACCACGCCTCGCAATCCGCCGAAGCGCGCGAGCAGCCGTTGACGCCGCTTCGCGCCGACGCCCTCCAGCTCTTCGAGACGCGACGTCTGCCGCGTCTTCGCGCGCTTGGCCCGCATCCCCGTGATCGCGAAGCGGTGCGCTTCGTCGCGGATCTGCGCGACGAGCATCAGCGCGGCGCTCTCCTTGCCGAGCTCGAGCGGCGCGCGGCCGTCCGCGAAGATCAGCGTCTCCAGGCCGACCTTGCGGCCCTCGCCCTTCGCGACGCCCACCAGCATCCCGCAATCGAGACCGAGCTCCGTGAAGACCTGGCGCGCGATCTCGACCTGGCCTTTGCCGCCGTCGATCAGCACGATGTTCGGCAGCAAGCCGCCAGCCGCGACGGGCTCGGCAGCATCCGCAGCCGCGTTCGGATCGGCGGCGGCATCGGCTTGCATCGACGCCGCCTCATCGGCCGCATTCTGCGCGGCCTGCTCGACCATCTTCTCGTAGCGCCGCGTGAGGACCTGGCGCATCGCCGCATAGTCGTCGCCGGGCGTGATGTCCGTGATGTTGTAGCGGCGGTATTCGCCCGACTGCATCTTGTGATGGTGATAGACGACGCATGACGCCTGCGTGGCCTCGCCCATCGTGTGACTGATGTCGAAGCACTCGATGCGCAAGTGCGTGAGATCTTCGAATTCGAGACTGAGCGTATCGGCGAGAACACGCGTGCGGGACTGCTGCGAACCCTGCTCGGAGAGCAGGCGCGCGAGCGCGAGCCGCGCGTTCTGCTCGGCCATGCCGAGCCACACGCGCTTCTGCCCCTGCGGCTGACGCAGAACGGTGACCTTGTGCCCCGCCTGCTCCGTCAGCAGCTCGACCAGCTCGCGATTCGCCGGCGCGTGGCTCACGACCAGCACCGGCGGCACGCGGTTGCCGAGATAGTGCTGCGCGATGAACGCATCGAGCACTTCGCTTTCGATGCCGACCTTGCGTGAACGCGCGGCGGATTCGGTCGCGCCGTCATCGTCGGCTTCGGCCTCGGACGGCATCTCTTGCGCGACGGCGAGCGGGTCGGGCTCGCCGCTCGCGTCGCCCGAATCCGAACCGGTTGCAACGCCGCGAGTATCAACGACATTCGACGAGTCGCGCCCGGCCACGCCTTCGGCGGCCTCCGCGCTGCCCGCTTCGCCCTCCCCGCCTTCGTCGATCGTCAGCCCGCTTTCGACATGCGCCGGGAAATACGCCTTGTCGCCGAGATGCCGGCCGCCGCGCACCATGGCGAGATTCACGCAGACGCGCCCACCGAGCGCGACCACCGCAAGGATGTCGGCATCGCTGTCGCCGCCCACTTCGATCGCCTGCTGATGCAGCACCGTCGACAGCGAGCTCATCTGATTGCGCACCGCGGCCGCCTGCTCGAACTTCAGCTCGGCGGCGAACGCGTGCATCTTCTCTTCGAGCTCCTTCATCACTTCGGTCTGCCGGCCCAGCAGGAAACGCGACGCGTTCGACACGTCGCGCGCATAGTCCTCCTCGCCGATCGCGCCGACGCACGGCGCCGTGCAGCGCCCGATCTGATGCAGCAGGCACGGCCGCGTGCGGTTGTTGAACACCGAGTCTTCGCAGGTGCGCAGCTGAAACACGCGCTGCAGGATCTGAATGCTCTCGCGCACGGCCCAGGCACTCGGGAACGGTCCGAAGTACTGGTTCTTCTTGTCGACGGCGCCGCGGTAGTACGCCATGCGCGGGAACGCATGCGCCGTCAGCTTCAGGTACGGATACGACTTGTCGTCGCGAAACAGGATGTTGTAGCGCGGCGTGAGCGCCTTGATCAGGTTGTTCTCGAGCAGCAGCGCCTCGGCTTCCGAGCGCGTCACCGTCGTCTCGATGCGCGCGATGCGCGTCACCATCATCGCGATGCGCGGCGACAACTGCGTCTTCGTGAAATAGCTCGACACGCGCTTCTTCAAATCGCGCGCCTTGCCGACGTACAGCACGGCCCCGTGCGCATCGTAGTAGCGATAGACGCCGGGCAGGTGCGGCAGCTGCGCGAGGATTTTTTTCGGTTCGAAGACGGGTTCGAGAGCGTCGTTATCGGTCATGCAAAGGGTCGGGCAGAATTCGGACGGTGCGTCGCGCGAGAGCAAGAGGGCCGGGCCTCGAAAGCCCTCCGGCACGCGGATTCGCCGAGCATGTGCTTTAAAATCGCCAGTTTAGAACATTCCGCATGCGGCCGAGCCGCCCTCGCTCGGCCGCCTCCGCCATGCCCACTCATTCCCGCTCATCCCATCCCCGGCCTGACTCCGCGCGCGCCGCGGCCGCTGCCGAAGACCGCATCGCCTGCGACCTCTTCTGCGCGGTCGTCGACAATTTCGGCGATATCGGCGTGTGCTGGCGTCTCGCACGGCAGCTCGCGGCCGAGCACGGCTGGCAGGTGCGCCTGATAGTCGACGACTTGCACTCGTTCCAGCGCCTGTGCCGCGCGATCGACGTGAACCTCGCGCGACAGACCGTGGAAGGCATCGCGATCGAGCACTGGCGCGAACCGGCGCACGCGGGCGATACGCTTGAAGTCGCGGACATCGTCATCGAGGCGTTCGCCTGCGAGCTGCCGCCCGCCTATATCGCCGCAATGGCGCGGCGCGAGCGGGCGCCGGTCTGGATCAACCTCGAGTACCTCAGCGGCGAGGACTGGGTCGCGGATTTCCACTTGCGCCCCTCGCCGCACCCGCGCTATCCGCTGCTCAAGACCTTCTTCTTTCCCGGCTTGGGCAAAGGCACGGGCGGCGTGCTGAAGGAACGGGGGCTCGATGCGGCGCGGCACGCGTTCGAAGCGTCGCCGCAAGCGCGTGACGCCTGGTGGCGCCATGCGACGGGCGGACCTCCGCCGGATTCGGGGGCGACCGTCGTCTCGCTGTTCGCCTATGAAAATCCGGCCGTCGACGCCTTGCTCGAGCAGTGGCGGGACCAGGCGGAGCAGACGATTCTGCTCGTCCCCGAAGGCCGGATCTCGCGCGCTGTCGCGCGCTTCTTCGGCTTGCCGTCGTTTGCAGCCGGCGCTCGAGCCGAACGCGGCAGCCTTCGCGCCCACGCGCTCGCCTTTACCGAGCAGCCGGCCTACGACGCCCTCCTGTGGGCGAGCCACGTCAACTTCGTGCGCGGAGAGGACTCGTTCGTGCGCGCGCAATGGGCACAGCGGCCGTTCGTCTGGCAGATCTACCCGCAGGCCGACAACGTCCATCTGCAAAAGCTCGACGCCGCCCTGGCCCACTACGCCGTCAAGCTCCCCGCTGCCGAGCGCGCCGCAATGGAACGCTTCTGGCACGCCTGGAACGGCGGCAGGCAACCGGATTGGTCCGATTATTGGCGGCATCGTGCCGCCTTCCAGGCACGCGCAGCTGCTTGGGCAGAGGAATTGATCCTGGTCGGCGACCTCGCCGGAAATCTGGCGAAATTCTCAAAAACTCAGTTAAAATAAGCGGTTATCCAACGGCTCACGCCCTGCTGCGCATCGATGCCGTTGAGCAACATTGCTATTTCAATTCGCACAGGACAAGTTTTATGAAGATCGCACAGGAACTCCGCACCGGTAACGTCGTGATGATCGGCAACGACGCGATGGTCGTGCAGAAGGCCGAATACAACAAATCGGGCCGCAACGCCGCCGTCGTCAAGATGAAGTTCAAGAACCTGCTGACGGGCGCAGGCATGGAAACGGTGTACAAGGCCGACGACAAGTTCGACGTGGTCGTGCTCGACCGCAAGGAAGTGAGCTACTCGTACTTCGCCGACCCAATGTACGTGTTCATGGACGCCGACTACAACCAGTACGAAGTCGAAGGCGAGATGATGGGCGACGCCCTGCACTACCTCGAAGACGGCATGGCGTGCGAAGTCGTGTTCTACAACGAGAAGGCGATCTCGGTCGAGCTGCCCACTACCCTCGTGCGCGAAATCATCTACACGGAACCGGCAGTGAAGGGCGACACGTCGTCGGGCAAGGTGCTCAAGAACGCCAAGATCAACACCGGCTTCGAACTGCAAGTGCCGCTTTTCTGCAACATCGGCGACAAGATCGAAATCGACACGCGCACGCACGAATACCGCAGCCGCGCCTAAGCTCCGCACGGGCCCACGGCAGGCAGTCAGGCCGCGGATCGCGGCACCTGATACGGAAAGCGCCCCTCGGGGCGCTTTTTCTTTTTGGTGCGAGTCGTGTATGTTCTAAGAAAACTTTACCGGGCCACCCTCTCAAAATTTCCTTTCCGATCGTGCCGTCGACGCAACATTCGGAAACAAATCATTGTTTTATATAGTTATTTCCCTATGGCACGCTATATGCTGACCTGAATTTTGCCGTCTCACTAATCTCAAAATAGGATGGCCGACCGCGTTTGCACGCGCCGCACGGCTGAATATGACTCCCGCGAGACGCATCGGCCGACTGGCCGTCAGCGGGTTTTCGACCATTTGATTGATTGCGCCAGCCATGCCACACGCCCTGATTGTCGAAGACGATCCCAATAGCCTGTCAGGCCTCTCCGCGATCGTCGCCGCCGACGGCTTTTCCGTCGATACCGCGACGTCGCTCGCCGAAGCCAGGGCTGCACTGACGCGCTTCATTCCCGATGTCGTGCTCGTCGACCTGAATCTGCCGGACGGCGGCGGCCTGGACTTGCTGCATAACCTGCCTTCGCAGCCGCCCGACGGCACCCTGCCCGTCATCGTCATGACCGGCAACGCAACGGTGGAGAGCGCGATCGAGGGCCTGCGCCACGGGATCTGGGACTATTTGCTCAAGCCGGTCAACATTCCGCGCCTGCGCAGCCTGCTCGCGCGCATTCCCCGGCCCTACGAGCTAACCGAGGAAGTGCAGACGCTACGCGCGGCGCTGCGCCGGCTGGGCCACTTCGGTCCGATGATCGGCCGCAGCGACGCAATCCAGCACATCTACGACCGCATCGAGCAGATCGCGCCGACGGAAACGGCCGTGCTGGTCTGCGGCGAAGCGGGCGCGGGCAAGGAGGTCGCGGCGCGCACGCTGCACGAGATGAGCCGCCGCCGCAAGGGCCCGTTCGTCTCGTTCGATTGCCGCCTGTTTGCCCACGAGGCAAGCGCGAGCCACGCGGCCGACGGCGTCCTCTTCGGCCACGAGCACAGCGCGTTCGCCGGCGCCGAGCGCCGCGAGCCGGGCCTCTTCGAGCAGGCGGGCAGCGGCACGCTCTTCCTCGACGAAATCACCGAGTTGCCGCTTGCGCAGCAGGAGTCGCTATTGCGCGCGCTCGACTCGCAGACGTTCATGCGCGTCGGCGGTACGAATCAGGTGGTCACGGATTTCCGGCTCATCGCGGCCACGCGCAAGCCGGTGCGCGAAGCGGTGGCCGACGGCACGCTGCGCGAGGACCTGTGGCTGCGGCTCGACGCGGCGTCGATCATGCTGCCGCCGCTGCGCGAGCGCGGCGAGGATGCGGTGCTGTTCGCCGAAAGCCTCGTCGACGACCTCAATCGCGAAGTCAACGCAAGCGGCTTTGCGACAGTGAACAAGCGCATCGGGCCGAACCTGATCCGCGAATGCCTCTCATACGACTGGCCAGGCAACGTCCGCGAGCTGCACGAGCGCGTGCGGCGCGCGTATAACGCATCGGGCGAAGTGATCGAGACGCTGCGCGCCGACGAAGCGGGCACGGCAGGCGGCCGCCGGCTGAACGGCGGCAGTGTGCAGGTAGCGGTGGGCACGCCGCTCGCCGACGTGGAGGATTTGCTGATCCGCGCGACGCTCGACGCCGTGGGCGGCACGCGGCATCGCGCCGCCACGCTGCTCGGAATCAGTCCGAAGACGCTCTACAACAAGCTGCAGCGGATGAAGCTTTCCTGATGTTCCAGCCGCGAGGCCTGCCTGGTCACGCCGACCGCAGGCCCGCGGCTTGCCCGTTCCCCGCTCCCCTCACGCAAACGCGTTGCGCAGCAGCGCCTGCGCCTGCAGGTACTCTGGCTGCGCGACGAGCTTGTCCCAGCTGAGCGCCTTGCCGCGCGGCCGCATCCGCTTGAGGCGCCGCTGCGACTCCTTCGACTGCGCATAGCGCAGCTCGCCCAGCACCTGCTCCGCCGCATTCGGCTGATTGCAGACGAGCACCATGTCGCAGCCGGCCGCGAGCGCGGCGGTAGCCGCTTCGGTCAGCGTCCCGCCTTCGCGCGCGGCCTCCATCGACAGATCGTCGCTGAAGATCGCGCCCGTGAAGCGCAGCTTGCCGCGCAGGATCTCCTGCAGCCACACGCGTGAAAAGCCGGCGGGCTTGGCGTCGACCTGCGTGTAGATCACGTGCGCCGGGATCACCGACGTAAGCGCCATCCCGAGCCAGTCGTACGGCGCCACGTCGTCGCGCAGGATCTCCTCGAGCGGACGGTCGTCGGTGGGCAGCGCAACGTGCGAATCCGCCGCCGCAAAGCCGTGTCCCGGGAAATGCTTGCCGCAATTGGCCATCCCCGCGAGCGCGAGCCCGTGATTCAGGTTCTTCGCCAGCATCGTGACCACGCGCGGATCGCGATGGAAGGCACGGTCGCCGATCACCTTCGAGTGGCCGTGGTTCAAATCGAGCACCGGCGTGAAACTCATGTCGATGCCGCACGCGCGCAGCTCCGACGCGAGGATGTACCCCGCCGCCGTCGCCACCTTGGTCGCGTAGAGCACGTCCTTGTCCCACAGCTCGCCGAGCCTGCCCATCGCCGGCAGCACCGTAAAGCCGCCCGTGCGGAAGCGCTGCACGCGGCCGCCTTCGTGATCGACGGCGATCAGGATGTCCTCGCGCACGTCGCGGATGGCGTCGGTCAGCGCGACGAGCTGCGCGCGGTTCTCATAGTGGCGTGAGAACAGGATCACGCCGCCCGTCATCGGATGCGCGAGGCGGCGCATGTCGTCTGCGGTGAGGGTCGTGCCGAGCACGTCGAGCATCACCGGTCCGAGGGTGTTTTTCATGGGATCGAGGTAGGAACAAGAGAGACGGCTCGAGCCGCGGCAATACTACCGCGGCCGGCCCAAGACAATGATCGGGAAGGCCAAGGCAGGCGATTTCGCCATCATCCGGCGGAATCGGCCGTTTCGGCGATCACGAAGGAAACCGCGTAGTCGCGCTCGTCGCTGACCGTCACGCGCGCGGTGATCTTGCGCTCGGCGAGCCAGTCCGCGAGTTCGCCCGATGCCACGACAACCGGCTTGCCGCTCGGCTCGTTGAGCGTCTGCAGCGCGCGCCAGGTCATCGGCCAGCGCATGCCGAGGCCGATCGCTTTCGAAAACGCTTCCTTCGCGGAAAAGCGCGTCGCGAGAAACGCGAGGCCGCGCACTTGCGAGCGCGCGGCGCGCGCCTGGTAGACGCGCAGCTCGTCGGGGCCGAGCACCTTCTCGGCAAAGCGTCCCTGCGTGCGCTCCATCACCGCCGCCACGCGGCTCACTTGAACAATATCGGTGCCGATGCCGTAGATCGCCATGCTCGCCGCTCAGTGCATGGCGGCGAGACGCGCCGCGACCATGATCGCCTTCATCTCGCGCACGGCATTGTCCCAGCCGGCAAAGATGGCGTGCGCAACGATCGCGTGGCCGATGTTCAGCTCGACGATGCCTTCGATAGCGGCGATCTGCTGCACGTTGGTGTAGTGCAGGCCGTGCCCCGCGTTGACCTTGAGCCCGAGCGACACACCGAATTCGACACCGCGCACGATGCGCTCGTATTCACGCTGCTGCTCCGCTTGATCGTGAGCCTCGGCATAGCGGCCGGTGTGCAGCTCGATGACCGGCGCGCCCGCCTCGTGCGCGGCGCGGATCTGCGCTTCGTCGGGGTCGATGAAGAGCGACACGCGCGAGCCCGCGTCGGCGAGCTGGCGGCAGGCCGCGCGCACCGATTCGAAATGCCCGGCGACGTCGAGACCGCCTTCGGTCGTCAGCTCCTGGCGCTTCTCGGGCACGAGACAGACATCGTGCGGACGCACCTCGCAGGCGATATCGAGCATCTCCTGCGTGATCGCGCATTCGAGGTTCATGCGCGTCTTCAGTTGCGTGCGCAACGATCGGACGTCGGCATCCACGATATGCCGGCGGTCCTCGCGCAGATGCAGCGTGATCGCGTCGGCGCCCGCTTCTTCGGCCATCAGCGCCGCGCGGATCGGATCGGGATATGACGTGCCGCGCGCATTGCGCAGCGTGGCGACGTGGTCGATGTTCACGCCGAGGTCGATGACGTTCGGCGAGGTAAGAAAGAAGCTCATAGGTTCTGCAGGTCGATCAGGATCTGGCGTGTCGCGAGCGGCGCGCCGCCAAGATAGGTGTTGAGCAAAAAGCGCATCAGCGTCTTGCTTTGCGAGACGGTCTGCGCACGATGGTAATCGTCCTGCTCCATGTCGAGCAACGTCTGGCCCGAGACCACCGGCCAATGCGAGGGCCATTGCAGCGCGAGCTCGCCGGATGCGTCGCGCACGCCGCGCTCCGGATCGAACACGTACTTGCCGTCGGGCGCAACGGCCTTGCGCGCGACCGTGCGATCGAGCGACATCGCATAGCCGGTCTCGCGCAGCAGCACGCGCTCGAACGAGCGCAGCACCTGCACGGGCGGCTCGTCGTGCGCGAGCCGCGTCAGCGTGACGACATAATGATGGAACAGTTGAGGATGCGGATCTTCGCGCGCGCAGAATTTGACGAGCAACTCGTTGACGTAGAAACCACAGAGGAGCGCATCGCCCGCGAGCGGCAGCATTCCGCCGACCCACTCGGCGCCCGTCAGCGTGCGCATCTCCGACTTGCCGGACCACGACATCGCGAGCGGCTGGAACGTCTGGAGCACGCCGCGCAGCGCGGAATGCGGGCGCTTCGCGCCTTTTGCGACGAGCGCAAGCCGGCCGTGGTCGCGCGACAGGACGTCGATGATGAGGCTCGTCTCGCGATAGGGATAGCTGTGCAGCACGAATGCCGGCTGCTCGGAGATACGGAACTCCGAGCTGCGCGCTGCGCGCTTCGGTTTCGGGCTTGCCGCCTTGCGCGGCTCGGACGGCGAGATGGCGTCAGCGTCGGCCGTGTCGTCGGCGTGTTGCGTCACCCACGCGTCATTCGTACCCATAGGCACGCAGTCCGGCTTCGTTGTCGGCCCAACCGCTCTTCACCTTGATGAAGGTTTCCAGGTACACCGGGCCGTCGAACAGCTTTTCCATGTCAAGGCGCGCTTCGGTGCTGATCTGCTTCAGCTTCGCGCCCTTCTGGCCGATGATCATCGCCTTGTGCGTGTCGCGCTCGACGAGAATCGTCGCGAACACGCGCCGCAGACGCCCCTCCTGCTCGAACTTGTCGATCAGCACCGTGCTTGTGTACGGCAGCTCGTCGCCGGTCCAGCGGAACACCTTCTCGCGCAGGATCTCCGCCGCAAGGAAGCGCTCGCTGCGGTCCGTCAGGTCGTCCTCGCCGTAGATCGGCTCGCCTTCCGGCAGATACGGCTTGACCGTCGAGAGGAGCCGCTTGATGTCGTCGGGGTTCTTCGCCGACAGCGGCACGATCTCCTTGAACTCGCGCAGCGCACTCATCTGCTGCATGAAGGGAAAGAGCGTGTCCTTGTCCGACACGCGATCGAGCTTGTTGGCGACCAAGAGCGTCGGCGCCGACGGCGGGATCAGGTCGAGCACCTTCTGGTCGTCGGGACCGAAGCGCCCCGCCTCGATGACGAAGAGGATCGCGTCGACCGCGGTCAGCGTCGACGTCACGGCGCGATTGAGCGAGCGGTTCAGCGCGCCGCTGTGGCGCGTCTGGAAGCCCGGCGTATCGACGAAGATGTATTGCGCGTCGTCGAAGGTGTGGATGCCGGTGATGCGATGGCGCGTCGTCTGCGCCTTGCGCGAGGTGATGCTGACCTTTTGGCCAACCAGCGCGTTCATCAGCGTCGATTTCCCGACGTTCGGTCGGCCGATGATCGCAACTGTGCCGCAGCGAAAACCGGTGGAGGAGGAATTGTTCATAGTGGGCTGCGGCATATCAGATGAAATGCAGAGCGAGACGTACAGCGGATCGCCGGGAGCAGGCGCGGATTCCGCGGACGCGTTCAGTTCATGGATGACCGGGGCCGGCGGCGCCGGGCTCGATCGCGGCTGCCACGGCGTTGTCGGCGGGCGTGTCGCGAGGCGGCACGGGTATTTCGGACGCGTGCCCAAAGGGTTCTGCGGGTTCGGCGTCTTTCTCGATTCCGTTGGCTTGAGCCTTTGCGATCGCGCCTTCGTCAGGTGTCTTTGCGGCAGCGGCTTCGCCAGGCTTCTCGCCGGCCTTGTCGAGCGCGACCGGCTTCTCAGCCGCCTTCGCGGCGGCCTTGTCCGGCGACGGCTTGTCGAGACGATCCGCCTTGTCGTTTCGCTCGCCCTTCTCCGTCTTCTCGGCGCGCTCCGCGCGATCTTGGCTGTGCTCGACATGCGACGCGCGAATCACGGCGACCGGCCCTGTCACGGCACGCTCGGCCACCGCCTCGGGATGCGCCGGCTTCAGCTCCGAGCGAGCCGCCCGGTCCCGCTCCCGCTTCGGCTCTGGCGAGCGCAAATCGAGCGCTGCCTGCACGCCGGTCACGCCCGGCACGATTTCCGGCTCGACATGCTTGGCGGTGCGTGCGCCTTTCGAACGCTTCGGCTTGGCGGCCAGCGCCGGCGCGACGGCCATCACCTCGTCGAGCGCCTTTTTCGCCGCGGCCTGCTCGGCCGCCCGGCGGCTCGCTCCCGAGCCGGACACCTTGATGTCCAGCTTCGGCACCGTGCATTCGACTTCGAATTGCTGATTGTGCGCCGCACCATGCGTGGCGATGACCGTATAGGTCGGCAAGGCAATCTTGTGGCCTTGCAGGTATTCCTGGAGGAGCGTCTTGGAGTCCTTGCCGAGCGTGCGCGGATCGATATGGTCGAGAATCGGCACATAAAGCCGCTTGATGACCGTCTGCGCAGCCTCGAAGCCGCCATCCAGGAAGATCGCGCCGAGGATCGCCTCGAGCGTGTCGGCCAGGATGGACGGGCGCCGGAAGCCGCCGCTGCGCAACTCGCCCTCGCCGAGGCGCAGCCCTTCGGAGATATTCAGGGCCTGAGCGATTTCGTACAGCGACTGCTGCTTGACCAGATTGGCCCGCACTCGGGACAAATCGCCCTCGTCCAGCTTGCCGAACCGCTGGAACAATAGGGCGGCCACCGCGCAATTGAGAACGGAATCGCCGAGAAATTCGAGCCGTTCGTTGTGCGTGGCACTGTGACTGCGGTGGGTCAAAGCCTGGCGCAACAATTCCGCATTGCGAAATTCGTAGCGCAACCGGCTTTCCAGCGGAGAGAGGGGCATGTGCAAAGTATAACGCGGGCGCCAGACCCGTCGAACTGGTGAGACCGGACACGAAAAAAGCGCGGCGAAACAGCGTTACCGCACTTTCTTAAAGTAGCGTGGCAAGCGCGCCGCATTCGATCGACGCGACACGCTGGATATCTGGACCGGCGATCAGTTGAACGAGCCGATGCGCTTCAGATTGCTGAAGTTCATCCAGATGAAGAACGCGCGGCCAACGATGTTTTGGTCCGGCACGAAGCCCCAATAGCGGCTGTCCGCGCTGTTGTCGCGATTGTCGCCCATCATGAAGTAGCTGCCCGGCGGCACCTTGCAGATCACGCCTTCGCTGTTGTATTGGCAGTTGTCGCGAAACGGGTAATCGTCGGCGCCGACCACGAACGGCGGCACGGCCGGATTGTTCAGGACAGCGTTCTTGCGGCCGTTGAGGTCCTCTTCGAACTGCTTCGCATAGCCGATGCGCTCTTCATCGAAGTAATCAGGCAGCGACGTTTCCGGCACGGGCTTGCCGTTGATCGTCAGCTTCTTGTCCTGATAAGCGATCACATCGCCGGGCAAGCCGATCACGCGCTTGATGTAGTCGACCGACTCGTCCTTCGGGTAGCGGAACACGACGACGTCGCCGCGTTCGAGCGGACGGCCCCGTGTGACCTTTGTATTGGTGATCGGCAGGCGCAGGCCATAGTCGAACTTGTTGACGAGGATGAAGTCACCGACGAGCAGCGTCGGCACCATCGAGCCCGACGGAATCTTGAACGGCTCGACGATGAACGAGCGCACCACGAACACCACCAGGATCACCGGGAAGAAGCTTGCCGTGTACTCGAGCCACCAGGGCTGGCGCAGCTTCTCGTCACGGATGCGGGCGCGCGTCTGCGGCGCGTTTTCGTCGGCGAAGCGCTCGCCGACGCGCTGCTGCTGCCGGTCGAACTCCGCGACTGCGGCATCCGCGGCACGGCGCCGTTGTGGCTGAAAAACGAGTTTGTCTGCTACCCACGCGATACCCGTCAAAATGACGAGCACAAAAAGAATCAGCGCAAAATTCATATTGTTAGAGAGATCCCGTTATTTGTCTTCGACGCGCAAGATTGCGAGGAAAGCCTCCTGCGGGATCTCCACGGACCCGACCTGCTTCATTCGCTTCTTGCCTTCTTTTTGTTTCTCCAGCAGCTTCTTCTTCCGCGTGATGTCGCCGCCGTAGCACTTCGCGAGCACGTTCTTGCGCAGCGCCTTGATGTTCTCGCGCGCGATGATGTGCGCGCCGATCGTCGCCTGGATCGCCACGTCGTACATCTGGCGCGGGATGATCTCGCGCATCTTCGCTGCCACTTCGCGGCCGCGATACTGCGACTGCGAACGGTGAACGATCACCGACAACGCATCGACCTTGTCGCCGTTGATCAGCATGTCGACCTTGACGACGTCCGACGCGCGGTACTCCTTGAACTCGTAGTCCATCGACGCATAGCCGCGCGACACCGACTTCAAGCGGTCGAAGAAGTCGAGCACGATCTCCGCCATCGGGATTTCGTAGGTCAGCTGCACCTGACGGCCGTGGTACTGCATGTTGATCTGCGAGCCGCGCTTTTGCGTACAAAGCGTGATGACCGAGCCGACGTAATCCTGCGGCATGTACAGGTTCACGATGACGATCGGCTCGCGGACCTCCTCGATCTTCGACGGCTCCGGCATCTTGGCCGGGTTCTCGACCTTGATGATCGAGCCGTCGCGCTGCACGACCTCATAGACCACCGTCGGCGCAGTGGTGATGAGGTCCATGTCGAACTCGCGCTCGAGCCGCTCCTGCACGATCTCCATGTGCAGGAGGCCGAGGAAGCCGCAGCGGAAACCGAAGCCCAGCGCCTGCGAGACTTCCGGCTCGTATTGCAGCGAAGCGTCGTTGAGCTTCAGCTTTTCGAGCGATTCGCGCAGCGCGTCGTACTGGTTCGCCTCGACCGGATAGAGGCCCGCGAACACCTGCGGCTTCACTTCCTTGAAACCGGGCAGCGGCTCCGGCGCCGGCTTGTTCGCGAGCGTGACCGTATCGCCGACCTTCGCCGCAGTCAGCTCCTTGATGCCGGCGATGATGAAGCCCACCTGCCCGGCCGCAAGCTCCTCTAGATTCTTCGACTTCGGCGTGAACACGCCGATATGCTCGACCGGGTATTGCGCGCCGGTCGCCATCATCTTGATCTTGTCCTTCGGGCGCAGCGTGCCGTTGACAATGCGCACGAGCATCACGACGCCGACATAGTTGTCGAACCACGAATCGATGATGAGCGCCTGCAGCGGCGCGTCGGGATCGCCCTTCGGCGGCGGCACCCTGGCGATCAGCGCTTCGAGCACGTCCTCAACGCCCTGCCCCGTTTTCGCGCTGCAATGCGTGGCGTCGCCGGCATCGATGCCGATCACGTCCTCGATCTCGGCGATCGCGTTTTCCGGATTGGCCGCGGGCAAGTCGATCTTGTTCAGCACGGGCACCACTTCGACGCCCAGCTCGATTGCCGTGTAGCAGTTCGCGACGGTCTGCGCCTCGACGCCCTGGCTCGCATCGACGACGAGCAGCGCGCCTTCGCATGCCGACAGCGATCGGCTGACTTCATACGAGAAATCGACGTGCCCCGGCGTGTCGATCAGGTTCAGGTTGTAGACCTTCCCATCGCGCGCGCGATAGGAAAGCGCCGCAGTCTGCGCCTTGATCGTGATGCCGCGCTCGCGTTCGAGGTCCATCGAATCGAGCACCTGCGATTCCATTTCGCGATCGGAGAGACCGCCGCAAATCTGGATGATGCGATCGGCGAGCGTCGACTTGCCATGGTCGATGTGCGCAATGATCGAAAAGTTACGAATATGATCCATTCAGTGCCGATCAAGCGAAAAAGGCGCGCTCGGACGACTGCGGAGCACGCCTTGTAAGTAAATGAAAAACTTGTCTATTTTAGCCGAAAAGGCATCCTGACGGCGGATTTTGGCAGGCGGCGAGCGTAGCGCGTGGCGCCTCGACTGCCGAGCGGCAAGCCGCTCGCGACGCTGATCCGCACACGCGCAACGGAAAACGGTTCAAATCCGCGCCGCCCGGATTGCGAGAGCGGCGCGCACCCGCGCCGCGTCGAACCGGTAATGGCACAGCTCGACGCCATCGCACACCAGCACCGGAACCAACTCGTCGTAGAGCGCCACGAGCACCGGGTCAGTATCGACGTCGACCACGGTCACCTGCGCGCCGAACTCAGCCAGGAGCGGCTCGAGCTCGGCCCGCATCTCGTCGCACAGATGACACCACGCGCGCCCATACAACGTCAGCCGTGGTGCGTGCGACGCGGCCATTACTTCTGCGCCGGAGCGCGCGGCCGGATCGGCACGAACTGCGTGTTTTCGCCACGCCGCACGAGCACCGCGACCATCTTCTGTGGATCGAGGTGAGCCGTGACGTCGTCGAATTGCTTGGCGCTCGAGATGTCGGTATCGCCGACGCG
Source organism: Trinickia terrae (assembly GCF_005144415.1). Taxonomy (GTDB): domain Bacteria; phylum Pseudomonadota; class Gammaproteobacteria; order Burkholderiales; family Burkholderiaceae; genus Trinickia_A; species Trinickia_A terrae. The sequence continues at coordinate 95,061 of NZ_SWJE01000013.1, forward strand.
CAGAATGATGTCGCCCCGCTGCAGCCCGACGCGCGCAGCAGGCCCATCGACGACGTCGACCTGCACGCCGCCGTTGCGCAGCTTCAGCGTCTTTTGCTGATCTGCGGGAATATCGACGACTGCGATGCCAAGCACGTTGTTCGCCCGCTGCTTCGGCGACGGCGTCTTGCGCTGGTCGGTCTTGGCGACTTTTTCCGGCTGCATCTCGGCGACCGTAATAGGCAGGTCACGCACCTGCCCCTTGCGCCAGACCGTGACGGTCGCCTTCGTGCCCGGCTTCGTATCGCCGACCATCCGCGGCAAGTCGGTAGCCATATCGACCGGCTGCCCGTTGAACTTGAGGATGATGTCGCCCGGCTGAATGCCCGCCTTGTCCGCCGGACCGCCCGGCTCGACGCTGCTGACGAGCGCGCCCTGCGATTTCGGCAGGCCGAGCGAATCGGCGACGTCCTTGGTCACCTCGCCGATCGCCACCGCGATCCGCCCCCGCGTCACCTTGCCGGTCGCTTTCAGCTGGTCGGCGACGCGCATCGCCTCGTCGATCGGAATCGCGAAGGAAATACCCATGAAGCCGCCGGTACGGCTGTATATCTGCGAGTTGATGCCGATCACCTCGCCCTGCATGTTGATCAGCGGACCGCCCGAGTTGCCGGGATTCACCGCGACGTCTGTCTGGATGAACGGCAGGTAATCGCCGGTGTCGCGCCCCTTCGCGCTGACGATGCCCGCCGTCACGGTATTGTCGAGCCCGAACGGCGAGCCGATCGCGACAACCCACTCGCCGACGCGCACCTTGTTCGAGTCGCCGATCGTAACGGTCGGCAGGCTGCTGGCAGTGATCTTGACGACCGCGACGTCCGTCCGGTCGTCGACGCCGATCAGCTTCGCCTTGAATTCGCGCTTGTCGGTCAGCGTGACGTAGATGTTGTCGGCGTCGTCGACCACGTGGGCGTTCGTCATCACGTAGCCATCCGATGACAGAATGAAGCCGGAGCCGACCCCGCTGTTCTGCTCGGCGTCGGCGTTGTCCGGTGCATCCGAACTGCCGCCGTTGTCGTTGTTTCCACTGCCGCCGCCGTTCCCGCCGCGGGGCGTGCCCGGCTGCGGCAGCGGAATGCCGAAGAAGCGGCGGAAGAACTCCGACATATCGCCGTCGTCCATACCCGGCGGCAAGGCGCGCGAGCCGCTATTGTCGCTCGTCACACGCGTCGTCGTGCGGATGTTGACGACGGCCGGCCCTACCTTGTCGACGAGATCCGTGAAATCGGGCAGATTGGCTGCCGGCATCGCCGACGCCGAATGGGGCACGAGCGGCAAGCAGACTGCCACCAACGCGGCCGCGAAAAATTTGCGCACCGAGAGATTCGTCATAAGGAGGAAAACCGGGGAATTTACTTGGGAGCCTTGTATTCTATGGCAGACGCGAACTGCTGCAAGGTCGTTTGTGGAACTTCGCCGAGCAGCGTGATCCAGAAGCCGCCATACCGCTTGACGAGGACATGCGTCGCGCCGCTGTTGCCCGTCCCTTCCTTGCGCGAATTCTTTTCGGCGGGTTCGATGAAGACGGAGACGGCCGAGAGGCCATCCGAAAACACGGCTTGATCGACCGGGATCGGCGGGTCGCCGGCATCGCGCGCGGCCATCGGCCGACGCAATTCACGGATCTTTTTGAAGCCAGGCACGCTCGGCGTCATCTGCCAGCCTTGCGCTTCCATGTCGACCGGCTCGACCGGCGGCCGCACGAGCGTCCAGCCGGCGGTGTTGCGAATCCCGGCAGCGATCGAAGCCTTCTCCGCCGGGCCACCGATGCGCAATTGCGTAAACGAGATCTGCTCGAGTACCTGCCCGCTTGTATCGAGCGTCTGGGCGCGCAGCAACAGGCCCGTCTTGGCGTCGGCCCAGAACTTGTAGGCAAAGCGGTAGCTATCCTTCGGATCGAGCTCCATGACCGTCGCGTCGATGCCCGCCACGCGGTCAGGGCCGAGCAGCTTCGGATCGTAGACGGTCAGGACCTGATCGGCGCTCGTACTGAGCAAGGCGGGAAAGGAATCCTTGTTCTGCCGCTTTTCAATGACGCACAGGCGCCGCTCCGGGACGAACGTGTAGAGCTCGTCGTTATGGCGAAGCAGTTTGCGCGGCTGGCCGTCGAGACTTTCGAGCTGCTCGAATTCGCCGTCGTTGTGCGTCGCATAGTGCGAGATGCGCGACGACTGCACGAACGGGCCGCGCTGATAAACGAAGGTGCCTTCGTAGTTCTGCTGCTGCGCGGCCTGGTGGATTCGATCGAGCCACTCCGCGGCGCCCTTGCGAGCGGCAAGCGAATCGCTGGCTTGCGCGAAAACCCGCGGCGTAACGGACAACAAAGCGGCTGCACAGAACAGAAATACCGGCAGCCGCCCCCAAGCAATGGTTTTGTTCAACCGCAGGTTCCGCATCAGTCTATTGGCCCTGCGTAGTGACAGCAGCCGCACGGATCAGCGGCATCGAGCCCGGCACGACCGGTTGCTGGGCGAATTGCTGATGCGCTTCCAGATATTGGTCGAGGCTCGCATCGCGGATGATGTTCGTGTCTTGCGCGGGACGCTCCGTGCCCGTCGGCACGGGCGCCATCGCGACGCGCTGCACGGCGTCCGATCCCACCGACGCCATCTGCACGCCAGCGGACGCGCCATCCACACGCTGCAGTTGCGGCACGACAATCCACGTCAACGTCGCCGCGGCAGCCGCCACGGCGAACACGGGCACCACGCGGCGGCGCAGTGCCGATAGCCGTTTCTTCGACGCCGGCAGCGCGGCCGGCGCGAGCACGTGTGGCTCGGCTTCGAGGCGCAACGCAAATCCTGCGAGAAACGCGCTGCTCGTTGCCGGACTCACCGCCAAGTCGTCGGAACGCAGCGCGTCGCCGATCAGGTGGTAGCTCGACCATGCGGCGCGATCTTCGCTATTCAATTCGGAAAGGAAATGACCCAAACCCTCGATTTCGCCCAGCGACTCACCGTCGACAAAAGCGGACAGGTGCTCGCTTCGCGAGCACGCTTGCGATTGCATCGAGACCGACCCCATGATGCTCCCCATTCTTACGACACCCCGTAGTGACACCACCTAACCCAGTTACTTGCGCCCTGCCCCTGTCAGCACCGCCGGTCAGCCTCGCTCTACCAGCGTTTGCCCTCGGGTGTGTCCAGCAAGGGACGCAATTTCGCCGCAATGGCTTCGCGAGCACGAAAAATACGCGACCTGACGGTGCCGATCGGGCACCCCATCATTTCGGCGATTTCTTCGTAGCTCAGACCTTCAATTTCACGAAGAGTAATGGCGGTGCGCAGCTCTTCCGGTAAAACCGCCATCGCAGCATTGACCGTCTGTGCGATCTGCTTGCTCATCAACATCGACTCGGGCGTGTTGATATCCCTTAGTTGGTCGGCATCCGAGAAAGTTTCAGCTTCCTCGGCATCCGCTTCAGTCGAAGTGGGCGCCCGCCGACCCTGGGTCGCAAGGTAATTCTTGGCGGTATTGACCGCAATCCGGTACAACCACGTATAGAACGCCGATTCGCCGCGAAACTGAGGCAGTGCGCGATACGCCTTGATGAAGGCATCCTGGGCCACGTCCTCGACCTCGGCCGGATCCCGGACGAGGCGCGAGATCAGCCGAATGATCTTGCGGTGGTATTTGGTGACCAGCAGTTCGAACGCCGCCTTGTCGCCCTTCTGGACGCGCTCGACCAAGACCTGATCAATTTCTTTTTCGCTCACCTGATAAATCCGTTCACTGTGGAGTGCCCCGCGGAGCGCTATTGTAGCGTCCCCAAGATTGCCCGGCGTTACGCGCGTTACAGGCGTTACAGTCGTTACAGCTCAGCGCGCGCCGCGACGGGCCTTCACAGCCAGCTCGCGAAATGAATCGGGAGACAGGGAATCGGCCGGAATCAGAAGCGGGTGGACTCGCCCTTTTCCGTCGCAGCCGGCAATCGCCATGACGAGAAAGAGATGGGGCCACTGCGAAAAGCCCACGATGTGCCCCGCGAGCAACGCCTCACCAGCGCGACTGAAAGCCGCAACACCATCCGGCCCGATTTTAAGAACGAAGGGTTGCCGGCGCTCGTAGGCGAGCATGCCCAACATCAGGATCGCGAGCGTTGCGACCGCAAACCCCACTGCTTGCAAGATGCCGCAGTGTGGTGCGGCTGCCCCGCAGACCGCGCAGGAAACGAGAAGTGCAAACGCGGCCATCGCCACGCGCAGCGCGGTGGATCGCCGCAGCATAATGGGCTGCGGCGATCCGGCATGGGACTCAACGTGCGGATCGCCAGTCAAGGACTCAGACGCGCTTGATCACCAGCGTGCCGTTCGTGCCGCCGAACCCGAACGAGTTCTTCAGCGCAACGTCGATCTTCATCTCCCGCGCCGTGTTCGCGCAGTAGTCGAGATCGCATTCCGGGTCCTGGTTGAGGATGTTGATGGTCGGCGGCGACACCTGATTGTGCACGGCCAGCACGGTATACACCGATTCCAGGCCGCCCGCGCCGCCGAGCAGGTGCCCGGTCATCGACTTTGTCGAGTTCACGACCAGCTTCTTCGCATGATCGCCGAACGCGCGCTTGATGCCGGTCGTCTCGGCCAGGTCACCGAGCGGCGTCGACGTGCCGTGCGCATTGAGGTAGTTCACCTGGTCGCCGTTGACGCCTGCGTTCTTCATCGCGGCCAACATGCAGCGGCGCGCGCCGTCGCCGTCTTCCAGCGGGGCGGTCATGTGATAGGCGTCGCCGCTCATCCCGTAGCCGCCGATTTCCGCGTAGATCTTCGCGCCGCGCGCCTTAGCATGCTCGTATTCCTCGAGCACCATCACGCCGGCGCCCTCGCCGAGCACGAAGCCGTCGCGGTCCTTGTCCCAGGGACGGCTCGCCGTGGCCGGATCGTCGTTGCGCTGCGACAGCGCCCGCGCCGCCGCGAAGCCGCCGATGCCGAGAGGCGACACGGTCGACTCGGCTCCACCCGCGATCATCACGTCGGCATCGCCGTACTCGATCAGCCGCGACGCTTCGCCGATGCAATGCAGCCCGGTGGTGCAGGCCGTGACGATCGAAAGATTCGGGCCCTTGAAGCCGAACTTGATCGACAGATGGCCGGAGATCATGTTGATGATCGAAGCCGGCACGAAGAACGGGGAAATCCGGCGCGGACCGCGATTGAGCAACTCCGTCTGCGTGGCCTCGATCATAGGCAGGCCGCCGATGCCCGAGCCGACGACGACGCCGACACGTTCCGCATTCTCCTCGGTGACTTCGAAGCCGCTGTCCTGCATCGCCTGGATGCCTGCGGCCACGCCGTAATGGATGAAGGTATCCATGTGGCGTGCTTCTTTTGCCGGGATGTAGTCTTCGATATTGAAGCCCTTGACCTCGCCAGCGAAACGGGTCGAGAAGTTCGTTGCGTCGAACTTCGTGATGTTGGCGATGCCGGACTTGCCGGCCACCAGATTGGCCCAGCCGTCGGCAACATTATTGCCAATAGGCGAAATCAGCCCGAGGCCAGTAACAACAACACGACGGCGGCTCACGGTAACCCCTTTTCCATAGAATGACAAAAACAAAAGCCACAGCGGCCACAGGATGTTGCCCTGTAAGCCCTGTGGCTGTTAGTTCGGTACCCACGCGGCACCTGTGCGGCAGCCGACGTGTCAACGCGTCAAGCGCAGCCAACGTGGCAACGAGCGCGTAACTTGCCGTGCAGCGGACGTTACGCCTTGACGTTGGCGCGAGCGTAGTCGATCGCTTGCTGGACGGTCGTGATCTTCTCGGCTTCCTCATCCGGAATTTCCATGCCGAATTCGTCTTCCAGCGCCATCACGAGCTCGACCGTGTCCAGCGAGTCTGCGCCGAGGTCATTCACGAACGACGCTTCGTTCTTGATCTCAGCTTCGGCGACGCCCAGTTGTTCTGCGACGATCTTCTTGACGCGCTGTTCGATATTGTCCATCACCCCTCCGAGGGAAAGTAGTTCAAAAATACGAGTGCGCGCATTTTATCAGGTTTGCTCAAGCAAAAAAGCGCGCACAAGGTGCGTGGTAAGGCTGGCGCCAAGTGTTCTTGCGAACGTACCAAGGCGCGGATAATAAACGAATTTCGTTACGACATGAACATGCCGCCGTTCACGTGCAACGTCGTGCCGGTGATGTATCCGGCCTGCGGCGATGCTAGGAAAGCGACGGCGTGCGCGATGTCATCCGGGCTGCCCAGACGGCCCAGCGGAATTTGCGCCTTCAGCGCGGTTTGCTGCTCTTCCGGCAGGACCTTCGTCATGTCGGTGTCGATGAAACCCGGTGCGACGCAATTCACGGTGATGTTGCGGCTGCCGATTTCGCGCGCCAGCGCGCGCGTCATTCCCGCGACACCGGCCTTGGCCGCCGCATAGTTGACTTGCCCCGGATTGCCGGCGGAGCCGACCACCGAAGTGATGTTGATGATCCGGCCTCCGCGCGCCTTCATCATTGGGCGCAGCACCGCGCGCGACAAGCGGAAGACAGCCTTCAGGTTAGTGTCGATCACCGCGTCCCAGTCTTCGTCCTTCATGCGCATCGCAAGTTGATCCTGGGTGATGCCCGCGTTGTTGACGAGTACGTTCAGCGCGCCGAACTCCTTCACCGTCGCCTCGATGAGCGCTTCCACCGCAGCCGCATCGTTGACGTTCAACACCGCACCGCGGCCCGCGAGATCTTCGCTCGCGAACGCTTCGCTGATGCCGCTCGCGCCGGACTCGCTCGTCGCGGTGCCAATCACGGTCGCGCCTTGACGCGCCAGCTCCAGCGCGATGGCGCGGCCAATGCCGCGCGATGCGCCCGTCACGATTGCGATCTGTTTATCGAGAGTCTTTGCCATGTTCATCCGGATTGCCTGCCTGCGGGCGAATTGGACTCCGCCCCGGCGATTGTCGATATTGCTTGATGCAACTCAAGCCGAAACCAGCCTCAGCATTTCGTCGAGCGATGCCGGATCGGTGATCGCACCGCCAACCAGGGCGCCGTCGATGCGCTTCGTCAGCCCTGCGAGCACCTTGCCCGGACCGCACTCGATCACGTGCGTCGCGCCTTGCTTGGCGATCGCGTGCACGCATTCGACCCAGCGCACCGGGCCCGCAGCCTGACGCACCAGCGCGTCCTTGATTGCAGCCGGCTCGACGACCTGCGCAACGTCCACGTTGTTCACGACCGGGATCTGCGGCACGTTGACTTCGACGCCGGCCAGGTATTCGCGCAACTGGTCCGAAGCCGGCTTGAGCAGCGACGAGTGGAACGGCGCCGAGACCGGCAGCGGCAGCGCGCGTTTCGCACCCTTGGCCTTGGCGATTTCGCACGCTTTCTCGACCGCGGTCTTGTTCCCAGCGATCACGACCTGCGCCGGCGCATTGAAATTGACCGCTTCGACGACGCCCTCGCCCGACGCTTCGGCACATGCCGCGCGCACGGTGTCGTCATCAAGGCCGAGGATCGCCGCCATGCCGCCGACACCAACCGGCACCGCCGTCTGCATCGCTTGCGCACGAAAGCGCACGAGCGGCACCGCATCTCGAAACTTGAGCGCGCCCGCCGCAACCAGCGCCGTATATTCGCCGAGGCTGTGCCCCGCAACGATCAACGGTGCCGGGCCGCCGGCCTGCTGCCACGCGCGATGGCACGCGTAAGCGGCGGTCAGCATGACGGGCTGGGTATTCGTCGTGAGATTCAGATCGTCGGCCGGGCCTTCGGCGATCAGCTTGCCGAGATCCTGGCCGAGTGCGTCGGACGCTTCCTGAACGGTCTCGCGCACGATGGCGAGATCGGCGAATGCGTTGAGCATGCCGACCGACTGCGAGCCCTGCCCAGGAAAAACGAACGCAAATTTCATATCGTCCCCAATTTGTGAATTCGGTGAGTCAAGCGTACGCGCAGCGGCGCCGCTGCGGGCGCGCGCGACCGCCATCAGTAGCGAAGGACGGATGCACCCCAGGTAAAGCCGCCACCGACGCCTTCGATCAGCACGTTCTGACCGCGCTTGATGCGCCCGTCGCGAACCGCGACGTCGAGCGCGAGCGGGATGGACGCGGCCGAGGTATTACCGTGCTCGCCCACCGTGACGACCATCCGCTCCTGCGGCAAGCCGAGCTTGCGGCAGGTACTGGTCATGATACGGATATTGGCCTGGTGCGGAATCAGCCAATCGACCTGTTCCGGAGCCAGATCGGCCTTGTTCAAGGCCTCGATCGCGACCTTCTCGAGCACGTTGACGGCGAGCTTGAACACCGCCTGGCCGTCCATATGCAGGAATGCGCTACCCGCAACGACGCCGCCGTTCACGTGACCCGGCGTGCAGAGAATGTCCGAATGGCTACCGTCGGCATGCAGCGCACTCGCGAGCACGCCCGGCTCATCCGACGCCTGCAGCAGCACGGCGCCGGCGCCGTCGCCGAACAGCACGCAAGTCGTGCGGTCGTTGAAGTCGAGAATTCGCGAGAACGTTTCCGCGCCGACGACGAGCGCCGTGCGGTGCTGCCCGCTCTTGATGAAGTTGTCGGCCGTCGAGAGCGCATACGCGAAGCCCGAGCAGACTGCCTGCACGTCGAAGGCGGCGCCGTTGTTCTTGATGCCGAGCTTGTTCTGCAACAGGCACGCCGAACTCGGAAACACGAAATCGGGCGTGGACGTGGCGACGATGATGAGGTCGATGGACTGCGGATCGATGTCCGCCGCTTCGATCGCGCGTTGCGAGGCGATCAGCGCGAGATCGCTCGTAGTCACATGGGGTTCGGCGAAATGACGCGCATGGATGCCCGTCCGGGCAACGATCCATTCGTCACTCGTCTCGATGCCGTTCTTGGCGAGACGATCCGCCAACTCCTGATTCGTGACGCGGCCAGGCGGCAGATAGCTGCCCGTGCCGAGCACGCGGGAATAAATTTTCGATTGAGCCATTATGCCTTCGAGGATTGCGCTGCGTAGGGCTCGGCTGGCTGGCCGGCGGCAGGGCTTGCGTAACCCGCACCGTTTGCGTCGCGCGCCGCCTGCTCGAGGGGGGACGCGTTCTCCTCCATCGCGCGCACGAGGCGCTCCAGCACGCCGTTTTTGACGGCATCATACCCGCGTTTGATAGCTCGCTCAAACGAGTAAGCATCCGCGGAGCCGTGACTCTTGATGACGAGGCCGCGCAGGCCGAGGAGCGCCGCGCCGTTGTACCGCCGGGGGTCGACGCGTTTCTTGAAGCGCATCAATACCGGCATCGCGATGAGCGCCATCAGCTTGGAGAGCAGTGAGCGGCCGAATTCCTCGCGAATGATCCCGGCGAGCATCTGCGCGAGGCCTTCCGACGTCTTCAGCGCGACGTTGCCGACGAAACCGTCGCAAACGATGACGTCGACCGTGCCTTTGTAGATATCGTTGCCTTCGACGTTGCCGCGGAAGTTCAGCGTGCTCGTACGCAGCAACTCGCCCGCACGCTTGATCGTGTCGTTGCCCTTGATGACTTCTTCGCCGATGTTGAGGAGACCGATCGTCGGCCGCTCCTTGCCTTCGAGCGCGGACACGAGCGCATGCCCCATCTCGGCAAACTGCAGCAGGTGCTGAGGCTCGCAATCGACGTTGGCGCCGAGATCCAGCATCGTTGTGTAGCCGGCCAGATTCGGCAGCGCGGATGCAATCGCCGGGCGCTCGATGCCGGGCAGCGTTTTCAGCACATAGCGGGAAACGGCCATCAGCGCCCCAGTGTTGCCGGCTGAGATGCAGGCCTGCGCTTCTTCTTCCTTGACGCGGTTGAGCGCGACGCGCATCGACGAGTCTTTTTTCTTGCGCAGCGCGACTTCCACAGGATCGTCCATCTCGACCACTTCGGAGGCCGGAACAACGATCAGCGCCGCTTCATCCAGTGCTTTACACTTCTTGAGTTGGGCACGAATCGCCGTTTCGATGCCGACGAGCATGAGCTGCGCATCGGGATGCGAACGAACGAAATTGACGGCCGCGGGAACGGTCACGGATGGGCCGTGGTCGCCTCCCATGCAATCAATCGTGAGCTTTATGGTCATGGAGTGCGACGAATTTCAGGCGCTCTGCATGGGATCGCAGTAACCGCTAAAGCGCTAACTGCGATGCATCGGACCGGAGTAAGTACTGAAGCACCAACAACTCCGATCGACACAAAAAAGCGGCAATTGAATGCCGCCTTTTTGCCGAGCCGGGAAAATGTCAAGCGAGCCGATCGCCGCGCGCGAAACCACTGATGAATACAGCGGATGCCGCGCGCTGAAACGATTAGTCGTTCTTCGTCTTGACGACTTTCTTGCCGCGGTAGTAGCCATTCGGGCTGACGTGGTGACGCAGATGCACTTCACCGGTGCTCGGCTCGACGGCCAGAGGCGCAGCGCTCAGAAAATCGTGCGAGCGGTGCATGCCGCGCTTCGACGGCGACTTCTTGTTTTGTTGGACTGCCATGGTAACTCCTAAAAATTTTCCGAATTCTAACACAGCCCGACTGGGGCATAGCCACTGGCCGGATGGCCAGGGCGCCCAATCGCGCTACTCCTGCAACTCTTTGATGCCTTCAATGCTTTTGACCATCGGGGCCGCCGCGCTTTAGCGCTTCGAGCGCAGCGAACGGATTCGGCTTGTCGGATTCGCCATCGGGCTCATCCGATGATTCTTCGGCATCCTCGTCCTCGTCGGCTCCGCCGACGCCCGAGACGAGACTCTCGTGCACCTGCGGACACACCTCGTGCTTCGGCACCAGCGGAAGAGCAAGCAGCAGATCCTCTTCGATCAAGTCGACGAGATCGAACTGGCGCGAGCCTACGATCACATCGACTTCATCGTCGTCGAGCGGAAACTCCTCCACTTCCGCCTCGGTGGCCGCGAGCCGGTAAGTCGCGTCGATATCGAACGCCTGCTCGTATGGCGAGAGGCAGCGCTGACATTCGAGCCACGCGGACCCGTGCACGGCGAGCCGCAGATAAGGCTGCTGCCCTTCGGTGCCGTCGTCCTGCAATTCCGGCTGCGTCGAACCTTCGGCTTGCCAGGTGAACACAGTGTCGCGATCTGGCGCTTCCTCAGGGACTTCGTTTAACATGCGCGGCAGTTGCGACACGCGCACGGCACCCGCAGCCTGCCGCCCACTGCGAGCGAACTCGAATACATCGAATTCACGCGGGTCGACGGCGCCAACAGGTTTGCCAGGATGTTCGGTCATGTGCGCTCCTGTCTCGCTTCGAGCCAGACTCAAACCTCTCGGCCGGCGGGTTAAACCAGATTTATCGGCATGCTGACGAGCGCCAAAGGGCAATCCGGTAAGGAAATTGCATTCACGCGCGCATAGCACATCGATGAAAAGCCCAGCATCATATCCGCTTTACCTTTACGAGTCAAATACTTAAGGGCACACTGCGCGCGCTGCTTTCGCCTGTCATCCCAATCGCCTTCAGACCATGCCGGATTCCCTCGAACACCCTCCTCGGCTGATCCTCGCTTCCAGCTCCCGCTATCGCCGCGAACTGCTCGAACGCCTTCGCCTCCCTTATGAAATGGCCGTGCCCGCCATCGACGAAACCCCGCTTGTCGGCGAAACGCCAGCCACCACCGCGCTGCGGCTCGCCGAAGCGAAGGCGCGCGCCGTCGCGGCAGGCGCCGGGGACCACGCGCTGGTGATCGGCTCGGACCAGGTCGCCACGTTCGGCGGCAACCAGATCGGCAAGCCCGGCACGCACGAAAAAGCGCTCGCTCAATTGCGAACCATGCGCGGACGCGAAGTCGAATTCCATAGCGCCCTGTGCCTGCTAAATAGCCGCGACGGTTCCACGCAGGTCGAAGATGTGATCACGCGGGTCCGGTTTCGCGATCTTTCCGACGCCGAGCTCGATGCCTATCTGCGCGCCGAGACGCCATACGACGTCGCCGGCAGCGCCAAGTCCGAAGGACTCGGCATCGCGCTTCTCGACGCGATCGACTCCAGCGACCCGACCGCGCTCGTCGGCCTGCCACTGATCGCGCTGACCCGCATGCTGCGTACGGCAGGCTATCCCCTGTTGCGGGGTGCGCAATGAGCGGCGTCCTCTATCTGATCCCGAATACGCTCGGCGAAGGCGACGCCGACGCGCTCGCCGCCGTCCTGCCAGCAGCCGTGCGATCGCGCGCCGCCACGCTCGGCTACTACATCGGCGAAAACGCGAAGACTACCCGCGCGTTTCTCAAGAAAGTCGGCACGGAAAAGCCGATCCAGGAAATCGAAATTCGCGAATTGAACGTCAACACCCCCGCGGGCGAAATCGACCGCCTGCTCGCACCGGTCCTGGCCGGAGCCGATGCGGGGCTGGTCTCGGAAGCCGGCTGCCCGGCCGTCGCCGATCCCGGCGCCTTGCTCGTACGGCGCGCCCACGAGCGCGGCGTCAAAGTCGTGCCGCTCGTCGGCCCGAGCTCGATCCTGCTTGCGCTGATGGCCTCGGGCCTGAACGGCCAGAGCTTTGCGTTCCATGGCTATTTGCCGGTCGATCCGGCGGAGCGGGCAAAGCGCCTGCGAGATTTGGAGCAGCAGTCGCGCAAGGCAAAGCAAACGCAGATTTTCATCGAAACACCCTACCGCAACCGTGCGCTCCTCGATACGCTGATCGCAACGTGCGCGCCGTCGACGCTCATTTGCGTAGCAGCAGACCTGACGCTGGAAACGGAGACGATCGCGAGCCGCCCGGCTGCCGAGTGGAAAAAAGCGCCGACGCTCGACTTGCACAAGCGGCCGGCGATCTTCCTGCTGCTGGCAGCTTGACAACAGCCTACGCCGGGCCGCCCGCAAGGCCCGGCGATGCGCCTCAGCGCAATTGCAATTTCCCGCCGAGCAGCAACGCATGCACGGCGGCATTGCCAACGGAAGCGCCGAACTTCCGCGCGACGCGATCGGTAATGCTTTCCTTCACCGTGTAATCGACGAGATCCGGCGCCTTGATGACTTCGCGTGCGACATAGTCGGTATCGCCGAAGCCGTCGGCCAAGCCCAGCTCGACGCTCTTCTCTCCAGTCCAGAACAGCCCGGAGAAGATTTCGGGCGTCTCGCGCAGGCGCTTGCCGCGCCCCTCGCGCACCGCGTCGATGAATTGCTGGTGGATCTGGTCGAGCATGGCTTGCGCGTGCGCGTCCATCGCCGGGGTATCGGGCGAGAACGGGTCGTAGAACCCCTTGTTTTCTCCCGACGTGCGCAGGCGCCGCTGGATGCCGAGCTTGTCCATCAGGCCCGTGAACCCGAAGCCGTCCATCAGCACGCCGATCGAGCCGACGATGCTCGCCTTGTCGACATAGATCTTGTCGGCCGCGGCGGCCACGTAATAGCCGCCCGACGCGCACATGTCGCCGACCACCACGTAGAACGGCTTGCCCGGGTACTTGGCGCGCAGCCGGCGGATCTCGCGGTTGATGATGCCCGCCTGCACCGGACTGCCGCCAGGGCTGTTGATGCGCAGGATCACGCCGACCGTGCCGTCGTCGTCGAAAGCGTTGTCCAGCGCCGTGTTGATGTCTTCGGCGTTCGCGTTGGTACCCGACGAAATCTCGCCGTCGAGCGAGACGAGCGCGGTGTGGCGGCCGGTCGTCGAGACCTTGTCGCCGGAGAAATCCACGAGCCCCCATGCAACGATCATCAGCACCGCGAGGAAGGCAAACCGGAAAAAGATCTTCCAGCGGCGCGCCGCGCGCTGCTCGTTGATCGCGGCCAGCGCGATGCGCTCGAGCGCCGCGCGCTCCCAGTTCGGCTCGCGCTCTTTGGCGCGCGCACCGCTGTTATCAGGCGCCGAGGGGGGACCGGAAGATTCGCTTGAGTCGGGATGGAGGTTGTCGGCCATGCTCGGTCAATCTGGAATTCGATGGGTGGCCGGACGCAAGTCGCCGTCGGGCAGCCAGAATACAGCGCGGCCTTCCGGCGTATCCCGCTCGTCGACCCGAACGGGACGCAGCCTGCCGCCACGGCACGGGCCGCCGATGCAGCGCCCCGTGTCCGGCGCGTAGATCGCGCCGTGAGTGGCGCACATCAAGTATAACCCTGACGATTCGAAGAACTGCCCTTCCACCCAGTCGAGCTCCATCGGCACATGGGCGCAGCGGTTCAGGTAACCGTAGGCCTGGCCGTCGTAGCGCACGAAGAACACGACCGCCTCGCCACCCAGATAGGAAGCCGTCAGGCGCACGCCCGCCCCGCCGTCGACGAGTTCGTCGGACGGGCAGACGCGCACCGGCTCCACCGCCGCCTCGCTCATGCGTACTCCCTGAGCCACGCCGCGAGCGACGTGACGGAATCGGCGACGAAACGCGGCTCGAGCGCAGCCAGCGCCTCGGCGGGATGAGCGCCGTAGGTCACGGCCACGCTCGCCGCGCCTGCGTTGGTCGCCATCTGCAGATCGTGAGTCGTGTCGCCGATCATCACCGTGCGATCGAGATCCTGCCCCAATTCGCGGGTCAGCTCCTGAAGCATGGCCGGATGCGGCTTCGAGAACGTTTCGTCCGCACAGCGGGTGCCGTCGAAGAGGCTCGTCAGGTGCATCTGGTCGAGCGCACGATTCAACCCAACGCGACTCTTGCCAGTCGCGACGCCCAGCAGATAGCCGACGTCGCGCAGCTCCTGAAGCATCTCGCGCACGCCCACGAACAGCTCCTGGTACTGGTCCTTCGCAAGATAGTGGTAGCGATAGCGCTCGGCGAGGCGCGGATATTCCGACGGATCGAGCGTCGGCGCGGCGATCTGCAGCGCGTCGCGCAAGCCCAGGCCGATCACGTAGCTCGCCGCCTCGTCGGCGGGTACCGGCAGGCCGAGATCGCGGCACGCAGCCTGAATGCTGCGCGTGATGTGCGCAGTCGAATTCATCAGCGTGCCGTCCCAGTCGAAGACGATCAGGTCAAATTGCTGTCGGGCCATGCGTGTCGGTCCTCGTCCCTTTTTTCTTACGGTTCAGTGTGCGCCGCGCAGCTCAGTCAACTGGTCGATGAAGCTGCGGCAGTCGGCGGGCAGCGGCGCCTCGAACTGCAGCGGCTCGCCGGTGACCGGATGCACGAGGCGCAGCCGGTGCGCGTGCAGGAACATCCGCTTGATCCCCGGCCGGGCGTTCGCCCGGGCCAGCGCCTTGTTTAGCGCGAAATCGCCGTACTTCGCATCGCCGACGATCGGCAAGCCAAGATGCGCCAGGTGCACGCGAATCTGATGGGTACGCCCCGTCTTCAGTTCCGCTTCGAGCAGCGCGTACCCGGGCCAGCGGTCAATGAGGTTGAACACCGTATGCGAAGGCAGGCCGTCAGCCTGGACGCGCACGCGCCGCTCGCCGTCGGGGGTCGAATACTTGTGAAGCGGCTCCTTGACCGCGCGCCGCCGCCCCCAGTCGCTCGACCACTCGCCATGCACGCAGGCGTAGTAGCGTTTGTCCATTTGGCTGTCGCGGATCTGCTCGTGCAGACCGACGAGCGCTGCGCGCTTCTTGGCGAGCATCAGGACCCCCGAGGTCTCGCGATCCAGCCGATGCACCAGCTCGAGGAACTTGCCCTGCGGCCGCGCCTCGCGCATCTGCTCGATCACGCCGAAGGCGACCCCGCTGCCGCCGTGTACCGCGACGCCGGCCGGCTTGTCGATCACGAGCAGGTGCTCGTCCTCGAACAAGATGTCGAAATGGGCAGCCGGCACTGGCGCCGCGAAGTCTTCCGAAAAATCGCGCGCGACGCGCACCGGCGGCACGCGCACGACGTCGCCGTACGCCAGCCGGTATTTCGCGTCGACCCGTCCCTTGTTCACGCGCACTTCGCCGCTGCGCAGGATGCGGTAAATATGACTTTTCGGCACACCCTTGCAGATGCGCAGCAAAAAATTATCGATACGCTGCCCCGCGGAACCGTCGTCGATATGTATCATCGAGACTTGGTCGCTTGCGACTGAATTCTGGGATGTTTTGCCTAACTCATTCATTCTGAATATAATTTGCCCAGCAGTCTGCGGTGGACGGCGCGTTTGCCGGAAACCGGGCGGATTGCAAGAGGTGCAAGCGGGAAATCGTTATTTTACTTGCTTACTTGCACCGAGGGCTGGTTGCTCGCCCTTAAAAAACGAGAAGCAACGAGTTGCACGCACGGAACCTGCGCCCGGCAGGGACGGCGCCCACAGGCGCGTTCGGTCAGGATCGGCTCCGACGGTAACGGAATTTTGGTAAAAAAGAATTTATCTGGCGAGCCTCGGGATCAAGCGATATCAGCAACACGAGGCTCCCCATTGCGAAAAAACGGCGTGCGCCCGGATGTGTCCCGCAGAGAGCGCGGGACTTGGCGACGTCAAAACGAGCGAGACACCCTGCGCGGCCTTCGAGCGTTGGTCGGGTTTCTGCGGCGCTACCGCGCAGCGCACACCCGGCCGACAATCGCGCAAGCATTGTGCGACGCCAGTCGCGGCGTTCATGCGCCGAGCGGCTCGAGGCGCACGGCGTGTCGCTGCCGTTTTTTGAAGCCGTGTTCGCAGCGCCCTTGCGGCTTGCGGTCCATGTTTAGGGCCCAGCCCCTTCAGGCAATTCTCCCCGCCATCATTCCTGCTCCAGCGTGCTCGTGACAACACAATAAGGATGCGGCGTACCGCCTGCAGCCGCGCGGCTGGCAACCGCGCGGCGACGGCCGGTATCCAGCCGCTCTGGAGCCGTTCAATGAAACGCATGCTGTTCAATGCGACGCAGCAGGAAGAACTGCGCGTCGCCATCGTCGATGGGCAAAAGCTCATCGACATCGATATCGAGACTGCCGGCCGCGAACAGCGCAAAGGCAACATCTACAAAGGGATCGTCACCCGCATCGAGCCGTCGCTCGAGGCGTGCTTCGTCAACTACGGCGAAGACCGCCACGGCTTCCTGCCGTTCAAGGAAGTCGCCCGCCAGTACTTCAGGGAAGGCGTCGACATGCGCTCCGCGCGCATCCAGGACGCGCTGCGCGAAGGCCAGGAGCTGATCGTCCAGGTCGAGAAGGAAGAGCGCGGCAACAAGGGCGCCGCCCTCACCACGTTCATCTCGCTCGCCGGCCGCTACCTCGTGCTGATGCCGAACAACCCGCGCGGCGGCGGCGTGTCGCGCCGGATCGAGGGCGACGAGCGCCAGGAGCTGCGCGAGACGATGTCGCAACTGCAATTGCCGGACGGCATGAGCATCATCGCGCGCACGGCCGGCATCGGCCGCTCCGCCGAAGAGCTGCAGTGGGACCTGAACTACCTGATGCAGCTGTGGCGCGCTATCGAAGCCGCCTCGCAAAACGGCACGGCCGGCCAGCCGATGCTGATCTATCTCGAATCGAGCCTCGTGATCCGCGCGATTCGCGACTACTTCCAGCCCGATATCGGCGAAATCCTCATCGACACCACGGAAATCCATGACCAGGCGCGCGCCTTCATGGATATCGTGATGCCGGACAATGTCAACAAGGTCAAGCGTTACCACGACGACGTCCCCCTCTTCTCGCGCTTCCAGATCGAGCACCAGATCGAGACTGCGTACTCGCGCACGGTGCCGCTGCCGTCGGGCGGCGCGATCGTGATCGACCACACCGAGGCGCTCGTCGCGATCGACGTGAACTCGGCGCGCGCCACCAAGGGCGCCGACATCGAGGAAACAGCCGCGCGCACGAACCTCGAAGCCGCCGACGAAGTCGCCCGCCAGCTGCGCCTGCGCGATCTGGGCGGCCTGATCGTGATCGACTTCATCGACATGGAATCGGCCAAGAGCCAGCGCGAAGTCGAGCAGCGCCTGAAGGATGCGCTCAAGCACGACCGCGCGCGCGTGCAGATGGGCAAGATCTCGCGCTTCGGCCTGATGGAGCTGTCGCGCCAGCGCCTGCGTCCGGCGCTCTCCGAGGGCAGCCACGTCACCTGCCCGCGCTGCAACGGCACCGGCCATATCCGCGACACCGAATCGTCCGCGCTGCAAGTGCTGCGGATCATTCAGGAAGAAGCGATGAAGGAAAACACCGCGGCGATCCACTGCCAGGTGCCGGTCGAGGTGACCGCCTTCCTGCTCAACGAAAAGCGTCAGGAAATCAACAAGATCGAGTCGCGCTTCAAGGTCAACGTCGTGTTGATCCCGAACAAGCACCTCGATACCCCGCACTACAAGCTCGAGCGCCTGCGTCACGACGACGCGCGCCTCGACGACCCGCGCGCATCCTGGAAGATGGCCGAGGAAGCGGCCCGCGAGCTCGAGTCGGAAACCGGCTATAGCAAGCGTACCGAAGAGGTGAAGCCGAAGCAGGAAGCGGCGGTCAAGGGCATCACGCCCGAGAAGCCGGCGCCGAGCGCGCCCGTGAAGCCGGCTCCCGCCGCCACGCCCGCGCCTGTCGCGGTTACGCCGGCGGGCGGCGGATTCATCGGCTGGCTGAAGAACCTGTTCGGCATGGCGCCTGCAGCGCCCGCTCCGGCGCCTGTGATCGAAGAGCCTGTGCGTCCGGCGCGTGCTGAGCGCACCGGCGAGCGCGGCGGCGACCGCAATCGCAATCGCCGCGGCGGCGCAGGCCGCGAAGGCGCGGCAGCGCGCGGCGAAACCGCGATCGGCGGCCGTCAGGCCCAGCCGTCGCAGCGCCGCGACGAGCAGAAGGAGCAGCGCGAAGCCCGTGGCGGCCGCGATCAGCGCGAGCAGCAACGCGAAGGCCGTGAACCGCGTGAGGGTCGCGAGCCGCGCGAAGGCCGCGAGAGCCGTGAACGTCAGCAGGAGCGCGGCGAACGTGTGGAACGCGCCGAGCGTGGCGAGACCGAAGCCGCGACGCGCGGCGAGCGCCAGGACCGCGGCGAGCGTCGCGAGCGCGGCGAACGCGTCGAGCGTGTGGAACGCGGTGAGCGCCGCAAGCCGCAGCCGGAAGTCGCCGCCGAAGCTGCTGCCCGCAGCGAAGCGCTCGCGGCCGACGAGGCAGCGGCGGCGTCCGCCGCCGCTGGCCAAGCCGACGCACCGTTCGAGCAGGAAGGCGCCGCGCGGGATGGTGAAGAACGCCGCCGCCGCCGCCGCGGTCGTCGTGGCGGCCGTCGCGAGCGCGAGGACGAAGGTGTGAACGTGACGCACGCGGCCGATATCGCCGAAGCCGAGGGCGCAGTCGCTGCCGTTCCGGCAGCGGCTCCCGAGCACGCGCATGCCATCGAGCCGGTGGTTACACCGCGCGAAGTGCCGGCCCCGGTTGAAACCGTCGCGCAAACCGAGGCGGTGGTGACGCCAGTCGAGACCCCGGCACCGGTCGCCACCGAATTGACCGAGGCCCCCGCACCGCACGCCGTGCGCGAAGCGGTTGCCGAAGCCGTTCAAGCCGAGCCGGTCCCGGCAGCAGCTGCCGTCGAACCGCAACACCCCGCCGCTGAAGCCGCTCCGGCGCCTGCACCGGCCATGCCGGCCGCGCCAGTCGAAGCCGCCGTGCCGGCATCCGCCGACGACTTCACGGCGCCCGCCGTGGAAACGCAGCCGGCAAGCACCGCTCAGCCGGCCGAAGCCGAAACGGTTGCGGAAGTCACCCAGGCAGCGCCGGTCGCTGTCGAGACGCAAACGGAAGCCCCGGCCCCGCTCGAACCCGCCGTGGCGCATGCTCCAGCGCAACACAAGAACGGCTTGGCGGCGACGGACTTGCAGCCGATGCTGGAATCGGCCGGCCTGGTCTGGGTCAACACCAACGCCGACAAGCTGCGCGCAGCACAGGAAGCCGCCGCGCAGGCGGTGAAACCGGCCCGCGTGCCGCGTGAGCGCAAGCCGCTACCGCCGGCGGACACCGCGCCGATGCAGCAAGTGGAAACGGCCAAGCACGATTAAGCACTGCCGTTCGGCCGTACCGAAAAAGCCCGCCCCGCCAAGGCGGGCTTTTTCTTGCCCGCGCACCCTCTGAGTGTTATCCCGAATATGGCCGCCAAGCCCAGCTGCCCGACCGGCCGGGCGACGCCCCATCCGCTAAAATGATGGTCTAACGTCCCCATCGATCATCATGCAGCGACGCATCATCCCTGTTGCCGAGGTCAGCGCCATGCCCGCCGTTCCGGCGGTCACGCTCGCGCCGACCGGCGCGCTCGCCGATACGCTGGCGCGGCCCCTGCGCGACCTGCGCATTTCGGTGACGGACCGCTGCAACTTCCGCTGCGTCTACTGCATGCCGCGCGCGGTCTTCGACAAGGACTACCCGTTCCTGCCGCACGCCGCCCTCCTGAGCTTCGAGGAAATCGAGCGGCTGGCGCGGCTTTTCGTCGCGCACGGCGTCGAGAAGATCCGGCTCACGGGCGGCGAGCCGCTGCTGCGCAAGAACCTCGAGCACCTGATCGAACGGCTCGCGACGCTGACCACGCCGGACGGACGTCCCCTCGACCTGACGCTCACGACCAACGGCTCGCTGCTCGAGCGCAAAGCCCGCGCGCTCAAGGACGCCGGCCTCACGCGCGTCACCGTCAGCCTCGACGCCCTCGACGACGCCCTCTTCCAGCGCATGAACGACGCCGGCTATTCGGCTTCCAACGTGCTCGACGGCATCGCCGCGGCGCAGGCAGCGGGGCTCGCGCCGCTCAAGGTGAACATGGTCGTCAAGCGCGGCACCAACGACGGCGAGATCCTGCCGATGGCGCGGCACTTCAAGGGCTCGGGCGTCGTGCTGCGCTTCATCGAATACATGGACGTCGGCACCTCGAACGGCTGGAACATGGCGGAAGTGCTGCCGTCGGCCGAAGTCGTCGCGCGCGTCGCCGAGCATTTCCCGCTCGTGCCGCTCGAGGCGCACAGCGCGGCGGAAACCGCGCAGCGCTGGGGATACGCGGACGGCGGCGGCGAGATCGGCGTCATTTCGAGCGTCACGCGTGCTTTTTGCGGCGCTTGCACGCGCGCGCGGCTGTCGACCGAAGGCAAGCTGTACTTGTGCCTGTTCGCGTCGGCGGGCCACGATCTGCGCGCGATGCTGCGCAGCGGCGCCACCGATGCCGATATTGCCTCCGCGATCGCCCATATCTGGCAGGCGCGCGACGACCGCTACTCGCAGCTGCGCGGCAGCGCTGCGGCGCAAGAGCTGGGCGCGCATCGCGTCGAGATGTCGTACATCGGCGGCTAGGGCACACCGCGCGACACCGCCCGATGACCTCCCCCGACACCCGCCGCATCACCGGCCTGATCCTCGCAGGCGGACGCGGCATGCGCATGGGCGGCGTCGACAAGGGATTGCAGCTGCTGCACGGCGAACCGCTCGCGCTGCACGTGGCGAGACGCATCGCTTTGCAGACGAGCGACCTCGTCATCAGCGCAAACCGCCATCTCGACGCCTATCAGGCGCTCGGCGCGCCGTTTGGCGCGACGGTCGTCGCCGATGCGTCGAGCGACTTTTCCGGGCCGCTGGCCGGCATCCTCGCGGGGCTGCGCGCCGCGTGCACCGAACTCGTGCTCTGCGCGCCGTGCGATTCGCCGTATCTCCCAGCGGATCTCGCGACCTGCCTGGCCGCCCCCCTTGACGCAAACCGGGCCGACATCGCGACCGTCACGACGGGCGGCGATCGGAGCGAGCCGTCGATTCACCCCGTTTTCGCGCTCCTGCGCACGTCACTCGCCGACGACCTCGCCGCCTACCTGGATGGCGGCGGACGCAAGGTTCGCGCGTGGTACGCGCGCCACATGACAGTCGAAGTGGGTTTTAGCAATGAGGGTGCGTTTTACAATGTCAACTCTTTGCAGGAACTCGCCGACCTAGAGCGCGCGTGAAGTGTTCGCCCGCCGCCATGCTCCGCCGTGCGCCCCCGATCCGATTCGCACCGCCAGCGCCCGGCGCCGCCGCAGACGCGGCATGAAAGCAAAGCCGCAAGCGGCGCCTCACCACCGATGACCACGCTCAACGATCTTTCCAGCTGTATCGCCCAATTCGATCCCAACGCGATGCCGGTTCACGGCGCGCAGGCGATCGTGCGCCAATGGGCGACGCCGGTCGCAACGACCGAGCGGGTCGCGCTGCGCTCCGCGCTGAACCGGGTGCTGGCGGAGAACATCGCCTCCCCGATCGACGTTCCCGCGCACGACAACTCCGCCATGGACGGCTACGCGTTCGACGGCGCAGTGCTTGCCACCCTCGCCGGCAATGCTCCGCCAGAGGGCGAGCCGCTACTGACGCTGCGCGTCGCAGGCCAGGCGTTCGCCGGCCACCCGTTCGAGCATGCAATCGCCGCTGGCGAATGCGTACGCATCATGACGGGCGCGGCGATGCCCTCGGGCTGCGACACCGTCGTTCCTCAAGAATTCGTCACACGCGGGCAAAACGAACGTATTAGCTTCGAGGCCCAGCGCTTCGCGCGCGGCGCGAATTGCCGCCATGCTGGCGAGGATCTTGCCAAAGGGCAGTCCGCGCTGCAGACAGGCCGCGTGCTGCGCGCGTCGGACCTCGGGTTGCTGGCGTCGCTCGGCATCGGCGAAGTGACGGTGCGGCGGCGTCTGCGCGTCGCGTTCATGTCGACCGGCGACGAGCTGCGCTCGATCGGCGAGCCTCTGCCCACGGGCTGCGTCTACGACAGCAATCGCTATACGCTCTTCGCGATGCTCGAGCGCCTGAACGTCGACACGCTCGATCTCGGCGTGGTCCGCGACGAGCCCGCCGCGCTCGAAGCGGCGCTGCGATCGGCGGCGGAAAGCGCCGACGTGGTGCTGACCTCGGGCGGCGTGTCGGTCGGCGAGGCGGATTTCACGCGCAAGATGCTGCAGACGTTCGGCGATGTCGCGTTCTGGAGTCTCGCGATGCGCCCCGGCCGCCCGCTCGCGTTCGGCCGCATCTGGTCCGGCGGACGTTCCGGCGAAGGGCGCCCGGCGCTCTTTTTCGGCTTGCCGGGCAACCCGGTGGCGGTGATGGTCACGTTCTACCAGATCGTGCGCGAAGCGCTCGTCGCGATGTCGGGGGCCGAATCCCAAGCGCCGCTTTTGATTGCCGCCTCGAGCACGCAGCCGCTCGGGAAACGCGCAGGCCGCACCGAGTTCCTGCGCGGCGTCGCCACGCGCGGCCCGGACGGCCGCTGGCGCGTTGCGCCGACCCGCTCGCAGAGCTCAGGGGTCTTGAGCTCGATGAGCGAAGCCAATTGCTTTATCGTGCTGGCACACGATCGAACCGACGTCGACACAGGGGAAGCCGTCGACATCATGCCCTTTGACGGGCTCATCTGAATCATCGACTTTAGAATCACCATTTTTACGGGGCTTCACGCAATGAAAAAACAAATCTCGTCGATCGCGGCCGGGCAGACCGCCAAAGCGCTCATCCTCGTCTACCTGACGTTCAGCGTGCCGATCGTGCTGCTCGGCATTCTCGTGGCGTTCATCCGCTTCGGCTCGGTGGAGCTGAGCACGATCTTCAGCGCGCTGATCCTGAACGCGATCCTCGGTTTCGTGCTGCTGTGGATTGCCTGCCATGCCTACAACTGGGTGGCGTCGCGCTTCGGCGGCATCGAGATCGTGCTCTCCGACGTGCCCGAGGAAGCCTGATGAGCGCGGTGATCCGTCCCGCGACGCCTGCCGACGTCGGCTCGATCTTCGCGCTGATGCTGGAGCTGGCCGAATTCGAAAAGCTCACGCACCTGTTCGTCGCGACCGAGGCCGGCGTGCGCGATGCACTGTTCGGCGAGCGGCCCGCTGCGGAGGCGCTGGTGGCGGAAGCCGGCGGCAAGATCGTCGGCTATGCGCTCTTCTTCCACAATTTCTCGACCTTTCTTGGCCGACGCGGCTTGTATCTCGAAGACCTGTACGTGCAGCCGTCGCAGCGCGGCAGCGGTCTCGGCCGCGCGATGCTGCAGCGGCTCGCGGCCATGGCGATCGAGCGTCAATGCGGCCGCTTCGAGTGGACGGTGCTCGACTGGAATCAGAACGCGATCGATTTCTACGAGAAGATGGGCGCGACCGTGCTGCCCGATTGGCGCATCGTCCGCATGACAGGCGACGCGCTTGCCCAACTCGCCAGCGGCGAGGCATCGCGTAGCATGGGACCCGAGTAAGCGCTAAAGCGCCAACTCGGGTCGACAAAAAAAGGCCGGGGGAGCGCCCGGCCTGTCACTATCCGCGATTGCCCTGGCGTTTCAGGGCTCTTCGGTTTCCGCATTCGAATATGCATCGCCCAGCAGGCCGCTTGCCTGCTCCCCGGGCAGCGCCTCGACGTCGCGCAGCTTGCGGTTCATCGCGCGCGTGCGCACTTCCGCCTGCTCGATCGAGCGCGTGACCGTCTCGAGCTGCGACTTCGTCTTCGCCAGCACGTCGCCGAACTTGCCGAACTCCGTCTTCACCGCGCCGAGCACCTGCCAGACTTCGCTCGAGCGCTTCTCGATCGCGAGCGTCCTGAAGCCCATCTGCAGACTGTTGAGCAAGGCAGTGAGCGTCGTCGGCCCGGCGATCGTCACGCGGTAGTCGCGCTGCAGCAGGTCGGTCAGGCCGGGGCGGCGCAGGATCTCCGCGTAGAGACCTTCGGTCGGCAGGAACAGCAGCGCGAAATCGGTCGTGTGCGGCGGCGCAATGTATTTCTCGGCGATCGTGCGCGCCTCGTTGCGCACGCGCGTCTCGAGCGCGCGCGAGGCTTCTTCGACCGCGACCGGATCGGCGCGGTCCTGCGCATCGACCAGGCGTTCGTAGTCCTCGCGCGGAAACTTGGCGTCGATCGGCAGCCAGACCGGCGCCGTCGCGCCCTTCCCGTCCGCGCTCTCCTCGCGCCCCGGCAGCTTGATCGCGAACTCGACGCGCTCGCTGCTCTTGGGCACCGTCGCGACGTTCTTCGCGTACTGGTCCGGCGTCAGCATCTGCTCGAGCAGCGCTTCGAGCTGCACTTCGCCCCAGGTGCCGCGCGTCTTCACGTTGGTCAGCACCTTCTTCAAGTCGCCGACGCCGGCCGCCAGCGTCTGCATCTCGCCGAGCCCGCGATGCACCTGCTCGAGCCGGTCCGAGACGAGCTTGAACGACTCGCCGAGGCGCTGCTCGAGCGTCGCATGCAGCTTCTCGTCGACGGTGCGGCGCATCTCTTCGAGCTTGGTCGCGTTGTTGGCTTCGATGTCCTTCAGGCGCTGCTCGATCGTCGCGCGCACTTCGGCAAAGCGCTTGTCGTTCGATTCGGTGAGTTGGACGAGCTGTGTCGAGAGCGTTTCGCCGAAGCGCTTGAGCGTGACGCCCTGCTCTTCGCGCGCCTGCTGCGCCTGCTGTTGCAGACTCTCGCGCACCGCGTCGAGCTGCTTGCCATTGCTTTCGGTCAGTTGACCAAGGCGCAAGGCGAAGTCCTCGATCTTGTTGTTCTGCACCGTCGCCATGCTCGTGAGCTGCGCGGCAAGCAGTTGCTGAATCTCGGCGAAACGCGTGCCCAGCTCGGTGCGCGACTGGCGAGCGCTCTCGGCAATCTCGCCGCGCACTTCGCGCTCGAGACGCTCGTACGCGCGCGCCTGCTTCTCGGCCCCTTCGGACATCTGCTCGCCGAGCTCCGCGAGCGCGTGCCCGTTCGCCCGGCCCGCGCCCTTCATCAGCATTGCGAGCGCGATCGCCAGCGCCACCGCGAGAACCGCGACGGCGATCACCAGAATCGTCGTCATGCGCGCGCCCTGCCGATGACTTCGGGATTGATCGGATTCGGCGGATTACCCGCGCGCGGCCCCTCGCCCAATGCGGCGATCAGGTTGTCCGCGGCGAGGTTCGCCATCGCGCGGCGCGTCGCTTCGGTCGCGCTCGCGATATGCGGCGTCAGCACGACGTTCGGCACCGAGAGCAACGCGGGATTGACGCGCGGCTCGCCTTCGTACACGTCGAGGCCGGCCGCGCCGATGCGCTTCGCGCGCAAGGCTTCGGCGAGCGCCGCGTCGTCGACGATGCCGCCGCGCGCGATGTTGGTGAGCGTCGCGGCCGGCTTCATCAGCGCGAGCTCGGCCGCGCCGATCGTGTGGTGGTTCTCGGCCGTGTACGGAAGCACCAGGACGACGTGATCGGCGCGCTTCAACAGCTGCTCCTTCGAGACATACTCGGCATCCAGCTCCGCCTCGATCTGCGGCGCCACGCGTGAGCGGTTGTGGTAGATCACGCGCATGTTGAAGCCGCGCGCGCGGCGCGCGAGCGCCTGACCGATGCGGCCCATGCCGATGATGCCAAGCGTCGAGCCATGGATGTCGCTGCCGAGGAAGCCGTCGTACGCCCACTTCTGCCACTTGCCGGCACGCAGCCAATGCTCCGATTCGGTCACGCGGCGCGCCGCCGCCATCATCAGCGCCCAGCCGAAATCGGCCGTCGATTCGTTGAGCACCTCCGGCGTGTTGGTGCCGAGCACGTTCGCCGCGTTGAACGCCGCCATGTCGAAGTTGTTGAAGCCGACCGCCATGTTCGACACCACGCGCAGGCGCGGTGCCGCCGCGATAGCCGCCGCGCCGACCGGGTCGCCCGCGGTCAGTGCGCCGTCCTTGTCGGCGAGACGCTGCGCCAGCTCGGTGGCCGACAGCACCTCGCCCTGATTCCAGTCCACGTCGAAATGCTGCTTGAGCCGCTCGATCACGTCCGGAAAAATCGGACGCGCGACCAGGATCTTCTGCATTGCTTGTCTCCGATGAGCGCGCCGCGCCATGAAAGCGCCGCGCGCGATCAACCCAAACCGCGCCGCCGGGCCGTCGGGCCACCAGGGCCGGAACACCGCACGTCACGTCAAAAAAATAGCCACGTCGTCACCAGGAACACGGGCACCAGCACCGCGCCCGACCACAACAGGTAGGCGAAGAAACCTGGCATCCGCACGCCGCGCGATTCGGCGATCGCCTTCACCATGAAGTTCGGCGCGTTGCCGATGTAGCTGTTCGCGCCCATGAAGACCGCGCCGGCGGAAATCGCGGCGAGCGTGGTCGCGCCGGTGGTCATGAGCGTCGGCGCATGGCCGCCCGCGAGGTTGAAAAACACGAGATAGGTCGGCGCGTTGTCGAGGAACGACGATAAAAGACCCGTCGCCCAAAAGTACATCGCGTCGATCGGCTGGCCGTGCGCATCGGTGACGAGGCTCGTCACGCGCGCGAACGCGCCGTCAGGTCCGGCGCGCAGAATCATGATGACGGGCGCGATCGTCACGAAGATGCCCGCGAAGAGCTTCGCCACCTCTTCGATCGGCGCCCAGTTGAAGGCGTTGCCCGCGCGCGCGGCGCGCGGCGTCAACGCGAGCGACCCCAGCGTCAGCACGATCAGCGCCGCGTCGCGCACCGCATTCTGCAGCGCGACGTGCGTGCCGAGCACGTTGAAATCGATGCCCGGCTTCCACATGCCGCTCATCAGCACGAGTCCGATCACCATGGCCAGCAGCACGAAGTTGATCTTGCCCTCGATCGACATGCCGTGCGTATCGGGCGTCGGATCGAGAAACGGCGAGCGCTCTTCGCTTTGGCAATGGAAGTAATACGCGTCGAGCGCATAGAACAGCGCGAGCAGCACGACACAGATGAACAGCATCGGCAGCGCGAGATGCTGCGTCGTCCAGAAGAAGCTCACGCCGTTGAGAAAGCCGAGGAAGAGCGGCGGATCGCCAAGCGGCGACAGCGAGCCACCCGCGTTAGCCACGAGAAAGATGAAGAACACGACGACATGCACGACATGCTTGCGATTGTCGTTCGCGCGCAGAAGCGGCCGGATCAGCAGCATCGCCGCACCCGTCGTGCCCATGATGCTCGCAAGCACGGTGCCGAGCGCGAGAATGGCCGTGTTGAGCTTCGGCGAGCCGTGCAGGTTGCCGCGCACGCAGATGCCGCCGGCGATCGTATAGAGCGCGGTCAAGAGCACGATGAACGGCACGTATTCCTCGAGCAGCGCGTGCGCGAGCGTGCCGAGCGCGGCGCCCGAGCCAAAGGCGAAGCCGAACGGCACGAGGAACAGCGCGCCCCACGCGGCGGCGATCTTGCCGAAGTGGTCGTGCCAAAAGATCGGCGCGACGAGCGGAAAAATCGCGATCGACAGCAGGATGCCCGCGAACGGGACACTCCAGAGCGCCGACAGCGTGGCGCCGTCGACAGTCGCGGCCGCTGCGACGGCGGGCCAGACACCCGACAGCACAACCAGCGCCATGCACGCCGATGCGGCAAGCCGTTTCATGTTTCCACTCTTGATCTTGAGGATGGCCTTGGAGACCGGCCGGTTGGTTTCATCCAGCGACATCGGACCGGCTCAAGCGCCGCGCACGATGATCACGTGCACGCGGTACGGCCCATGCGCGCCAAGGACGATGGTCTGTTCGATGTCGCCGGTGCGCGACGGCCCCGACACGAAATTGACCGCGCGCGGCAGCTCGCCGCGTTCGGCGCGGATCAGCGCGAACGCCTCTTCGTGGCCCGCGACGATGCGCGACGCCGGCACGATCGCGATATGCGTCTCCGGCAGAAGGCCCGCCGAGGCGTAGGTTTGCGGCCCCGACAGCAGCACGAGCGAGCCCGTCTCCGCCGTCGCGCAGAAGCAGCCGGTGATGCCGACGAGATCGGCGTCTTGCGGCTTGCGGAACTCGACCGCGAGGCCCGCTGCGCCCCAGGGCAAGCCTTCGAGCGTCTGCCAGGCGATGGCCGTGGCCGGCAGGCCATGCTCGGACAGATAGCGATGCGCCGCCGCAGGCGCCTCGTCGATCGACGCGACTTCATCGATCGTGGTCGACAGCTGCCGGGCCTCTGCGATGAAGCGCGCGACGAGATCGTCCGGCATCGGCGGACGCGGCCCTTCGGGATGCCGCGCGAGATAGTCGGCCGCCGCTTCGCGTTCGGCAGCGTCGGGTTGCGCCGGTCGGCCCTGGGCAGCGCGTATGCGCGCCAGGATATTGCGGCGGGCGGCCGATGTATCCATGTGCGATCCTTTTGACGATGCCGTTCGTGACAGACGCGATTATACCGAGCGCCTCTCGGCCCGAGCGCCGCTTCGGCGCCGGTTTCGCATCGGCCGGATGCCGATGCGGGCGCGCCGCGCGGCTTACTTCCCGCAGTCGTCCTCGGCCGGCGTTTCGATGCCGAACACCTGGCGCAGATAGGCGAGATAGGCCTTGTCGTCGCACATGTTCTTGCCCGGCGAATCGGACAGCTTCGCGACCGGCTGGCCGTTGCAGCGGACCATCTTGATGACGATCTGCAACGGGTCGTAGCCGAGATCGTTGGTGAGATTCGTGCCGACGCCGAACGCGAGCCGGCAGCGCCCGCGAAAACGCTCGTAGAGCTGCAGCACCTTGGGAATATCGAGCGCGTCGGAGAACACGAGCACCTTGGTGCGCGGGTCGCACCGGTTTTCTTCGTAGTGGCGCAGCAGGCGCTCGCCCCAGTCGAACGGATCGCCCGAGTCGTGGCGCGCGCCGTCGAAAAGCTTGCAGAAATACATGTCGAAATCGCGCAGGAACGCCTGCATACCATAGACATCGGAGAGCGCGATGCCGAGGTCGCCGCGATACTCCTTCGCCCACATCTCGAAGCCGTAGATCTGCGAGTCGCGCAGGCGCGGGCCGAGCGCCTGGCACGCCTGCAGGTACTCGTGCGCCATCGTGCCGAGCGGCGTCAGGCCGTGCTTCCTCGCGTAGAAGACGTTGCTCGTGCCGGTAAACTGATCGGGAATGCCTTCCTTCAGCGTGAGGATCACCTCTTCGTGCCACGTCTTCGAGAAGCGCCGGCGCGTGCCGTAGTCGGCGATCTTGCAGTCCGCGAACTCGGGGCGCGCGCCGAGCAGCACGATCTTGTCGCGCAGCCGCTCGCGGCCGCTCGCGTAGTCGGGATGCTTTTGCGTATTGCGGAAGTACACCTCGTTGACGATCGCGAGCACGGGAATCTCGAACAGGATCGTGTGCAGCCACGGACCCTTGATCTCAATGTCGATCTCGCCGTTGCCCTTCTCCGACGGCTTGATGGAGATGTACTTTTCGTTCAGGTGAAAGAGCGCGAGGAAATCGACGAAATCGCTCTTGATGAAGCGCATCCGGCGCAGGTAGTCGAGCTCGTCGCCGGCGAAGCGCAGTTCGCAGAGCTTCTTGATCTCGCCGTGGATCTCGTCGATATACGGCACGAGATTCACCCCCGGCGTGCGGCACCGGAACCGGTACTCCACGTTGGCGGCGGGAAAATGATGCAGCACGACCTGCATCATCGTGAACTTGTACAGATCGGTGTCGAGCAGCGAAGTAATGATCATGATTTCAACCGGACTGCGAACGTTCGGACCAGATTGCCCGGCTCGGCGCCTCTTCCTCTTCGAGCGCCGCCCGCGACCCGGCTTTCCAGCCATGTTACCCGAATGCGGGCCGGAGCACGGCGCAACCCGGCGTCCCTGCCGGTCCGCCCCGACTGCGCAAACCGTCACATAAACTAATCACCAATCGGTATAAAAGACCCGGGGAACGCAATTGCATGTGGTTTTAGCCGTTACGCTACAATAGCTTTTTTGGCAATCCGCCTCCCCACCAATATCTCTCCCCTGAGTGCAGGAGCTTGAATGACTCACGTTGTGACCGAAAGCTGCATCAAATGCCGCTACACCGATTGCGTCGACGTATGCCCGGTGGACTGCTTTCGCGAAGGTCCCAACTTCCTCGCGATCGACCCCGATGAATGCATCGACTGCGCCGTCTGCGTCGCCGAATGCCCGGTGAACGCGATCTACGCCGAGGAAGACGTCCCCGGTGATCAACAGCATTTCACGGCGCTCAATGCGGAACTCGCAAAGGGTTGGCCGAGCATCACCAAGACCAAGGCTCCGCTGCCGGAAGCCGACGAGTGGAAAGACGTGAAGGACAAGCTCAACCTGCTCGAGCGCTAAGCCCGCAGACCCTGCCAGCCCCGCCCTTATCAATGAGATGATCGTTGGGTGTTGACAGGTTGGGCCGCAGCCCATAGAATCTCGCTTCTCTGCTGTTGTTGTTCCCCGATAGCTCAGTCGGTAGAGCGCCGGACTGTTAATCCGTAGGTCCCTGGTTCGAGCCCAGGTCGGGGAGCCAAATACATTGCAGAGCAGGATGCCTGAAGGCCCGTTATCGATGACGGGCCTTTTTACGTAAAGTGTGAGTAGCAGCTGTTCCCCGATAGCTCAGTCGGTAGAGCGCCGGACTGTTAATCCGTAGGTCCCTGGTTCGAGCCCAGGTCGGGGAGCCAAGAGCATAAAAAGGCCCGTCAGCAATGACGGGCCTTTTTGCATTTGCGGCGCGCGCAGTGCGCCTCGCTTGCCCTCCCATTCCGAGTTACCCGGTGTGGTACTGTGGCGCGCATCACGCCTCCGCTCTCCTCACAGATTCCCTCATGAAACGCCACTTGCTCTTGCCGTCCATCAGCAGCGCCCTCGCCTTGATGCTCGCCATCCCTTTCGCGCACAGCGAGGAAGTCGCGAGCGTCAACACGAACTTTCGCATCACCGGGTCCGACCGCGTCGTCGTCGAGGCGTACGACGATCCGCTCGTCGCCGGCGTCACCTGCTATGTGTCGCGCGCACGCACGGGCGGGATCAAGGGCACGCTCGGCGTGGCCGAAGACCCGACCGAGGCGTCGATCGCCTGCCGCCAGGTCGGCCCGGTCACGATCGCCCAGCCGCTCAAGCAGCAGACCGACGTGTTCACCGAGCGCATGTCGCTGATCTTCAAGACCCTGCATGTGGTGCGGATCGTCGACGCGAAACGCAATACGCTCGTCTATCTGACCTACAGCGACCGGGTCGTGTCCGGCAGCGCGAAAAACAGCGTCACCGCAGTGCCGATGCCGGCCGGCGTGACGATCCCCGTCAGGTAGGCCGGCCTACCCTCAGCAACGACGCGCCCTCTGCTCTACACTGGACGACCAAGCAACCGGAGGGCCACCCATGCTCACGCTGCACTATCCGATCACGCTTCCGGCGGACTACGACATGTCGATCATCCGGCACCGCGTCGCCGAACGGCACGCGCCGTTCGACACGCTGGCGGGGCTTGGCTTCAAGGCGTTTCTCATCCGCGAGCGCGAGTCGGGCGCGCACGTCAACGAATACGCGCCGTTCTACATCTGGACGCAGCCGTTCGCCACGCGCGATTTCCTGCTGGGCCCGAAGTTCGACGGCGTCGTGCAGTCGTTCGGACGCCCCGCCGTGTTCCAGGGGATCGTCACCGCCCTGCACCTGACGGCCGACGAGAGCGTGTTTCGCGCGGCGCGCAGCATGACCGTCGAGCGGATTGCGCTGCGGCCCGGCATCGACCTCGCGGGATGGGCCGCCGACGAAACCGAGCTCCATCTCGCACGCATCGACGAAGCCGGACTGCTGGCGCGAGCCGTGTCGCTCGAGGCCGGCACCTGGACGGCAGTGCGCACCGAGCTGTGGGCCGGCGCCGATATCGCCCACTCCGCCACGGCCGCACGCTACGAGGTGCTGCATGTGTCGACGCCGGAGTGGCAGGCGCTTCAGCCCATTAACGACGAATGAGCGACGAATGAACCGATCCGCGTCGACGCCATGAACACACGCTTTCGCAATTCCGTCCGCTACTGGCGCACCCCGCTCCTGCCGGGCGCCGACATGGTGACGGCCGAATACCTCGATCACGAATTCGCGCCGCACTGGCACGACGCGTACACGATCCCCGTCATCGAAGCGGGCGCGGAGATGTACGACTACCGGGGCTCGCTGCACGTCGCCGAGACCGGCACGGTGCCGGTCATCAACCCGGGCGAGCTGCATACGGGCTCGCGCGCCACCGAGGACGGGTGGCGGTATCGCGTCGGCTATGTGCCGGTCGATTTCGTGCAGCGGCTCGCCGATGACATCGCCGGACGACCGCAGCCGCTGCCGTGGTTTCCGGCCGAGACCATCCGCGACCCCGATCTGGCGCGCCGTGTCCTGCGTGCGCACCGGCTGCTCGAAGCCGGCGGCGATCCGCGGGGCGGCCATCCGCCGGGCGGCGATCCGCGGGGCGGCGATCCGCTTGCCGCCGAAGCCGCCCTGATCGACGCGATCTCGACGCTGATCGTCCGCCACGCCTCCACCGACCCGCAACCAGCGCGGCTCGCGGCGGACAATCCGCGCATCGAGACCATGAAGGCACGGCTTACCGCCGATCTCGCCGAGCCCCTCACGCTGACCGAACTGGCCCAGGCGGTGGACCTGTCGGCCTTCCACGCCGCGCGGCTCTTCACGCGCGCGACTGGCCTTGCGCCCCACGCATGGCGCAACCAGGTCCGCCTGCAGCGCGCGCTCGGCCCGCTGCGCGCGGGCGTCTCGGTGGCGGAGGTCGCCGCGGCGAGCGGCTTTACCGACCAGAGCCACTTCACGCGTCATTTCCGCCGCATGTTCGGCGTGCCGCCGGGGCGCTGGCAATCGCCATAACGGCAGCGCCAAGCGCAAGAACGTACAAGACCCGCTCGGGCGCCCCCGCTATCCTCCCTCGCTCGAGGAGGACATCTTGGATCAACCCCGCCCATTGAACGAATTCGCCGACGGCGCGCGCGACATCATCCCGATGATGGTCGGCGCAGCGCCGTTCGGCGTGATTTTCGGCACGCTCGTCACGTCCGGCCCGCTCTCGCCGTGGCACGGCCAGTTGATGTCGCTGTCGGTGTTTGCCGGCTCTGCCCAGTTCATCGCGCTCGGTCTGATCGCGAGCCACGCGAGCTTCGCGGTCGTGCTCGCCACGACGCTGATCGTCAACCTGCGGCACGTGCTCTACAGCGCGACGCTCGCGCCCTACGTCGCCCATCTGCCCGCGCGCTGGCGCTGGACGCTCGGCGCGCTGCTCACCGACGAGGTCTTCGCCGTCGCCTACGCGCACTACCGGCACAAGCCGCCCGGCGCGACCGGCCCGCACTACTTCCTCGGCGCGGGCGTCGCCATGTACCTGAACTGGCAAGCCTGGACGCTAGCCGGCCTGCTGTTCGGCGCCGCCTTCCCCCGGCTGCAGTCGCTCGGGCTCGATTTCGCGATGGTCACGACCTTCATCGCCATCGTGATCCCGCAACTCGTCGCGCTGCGCTTCATCGCGGCGGCGGCGACCGCGGGCGTCCTCGCCTGCGTGTTTCAGGACTGGCCGTACAAGCTCGGCCTGCTCGCCGCCGTGGCCGCGGGCGTCGCGGCCGGCGTCGTGCTGTCACACGCGAGTCTGGTGCGCTCGCGCGCTGCGGGAGTAGCGCAATGAGCTACGTTTTCCTGATTCTCGGGATGACGCTGATCACCTATGTGATCCGCTCGACGGTGTTCGTGCTCGGCGACCGCATCGCCTTCCCGCCCCTCGTGCGCACCGCGCTCAGCTTCGTGCCGGTCACCGTGCTGACCGCGATCATCGTGCCGATGGCCGTCTCGCCGCACGGCGGCAGCCCCGAGCTGACCTGGCGCAATCCGCAGCTCGTCGGCGCGCTGGCGTCGTGCGCGGTCTGCATCGCGACGCGCCGGCCGCTCGTGACGATCGCCGCCGGTCTGGCGGTGTTCTTCCTCTGGCAAGGCGTCGTGCTGCGCTAGGGCCGTTACATACGATTAATTTGCCTCAAGTTCCGCCCCGGTCCGCCGATAAATAGACGAGATGCGTTTATCGGCGGACACCGGCTTTGCCGCGCCGCCGCAAAACGCGATCCGCAATGGATTACGGGCGCCGCACGCGCAACGCCGTTCGGCACGGGGAGGCTGACAGCCGGACGCGCATCGGGAATCCGCGCCGCCGCGCCGAAGTTCGCGCGAGGCGGCAGGAATCCCGCGCACGACGCGCCATCGGGACTACACATGGGTCAGATCACCCTCACACTGAAGGACGACACCATCACGTCGCTGCGCAAGGACTTCGAGGCCTTCGTGCGCGTGTCGCTGAAGCTCGACCCGCAATTCGCGACGCCGTCGTTCGAGGACTTCCTGCGCGCCAAGCTGCTCGACAACATGGTGCCGTTGACCGAGAACGCCGTGTCGCGGATGCTGCAAGGCGGCCAGTATGCCTGGGCCAAGCGCACGCTCGACAAGGAGTTTCCCGACGTCGTGGCGATCCTGATGCGGCAGGCCACCGAATTCGGCTTCGGCTTCGCGGTGCGCTCGGAGTGGACACCCGACGAGCTCGCCAAGGCCTGCCGCGAGTGGGCGTCGGCGATCGTCAACGAGGCGGGCGGCGACCAGGCGCTGATCGACCCGCTCTCGGCGCAGATCAAGGCCGCCGCGCAGGACATCCAGACGCTCGAGGAAATGATGCAGACGCCCGCATGGCGGCTGGCGGAATCGCTGCGGCAGCGCGTCTATGAAGCGAAGATCGCCTGCGAGATGAGCACGGGCAGCACCGCGCGCGAGAAGCTCGGGGAACTGCGCGGGCTGCTCAAGCTCGGCCTCGCGCACGGCTCGTTCCAGAAGCAGGAGGCGCAGCAGATGATGGAATTCCTGCGGCTGCTCAAGCCGGAGATCTTCGTCGAAGAGCCCGACGACATCTTTTCGCGCATGGCCAGCTGGCTGCGCAATTTCTTCATGGCGCCGCGCCAGCCGCAGCAGGCCGAACAGCGCCGGACGCGCTGAAGCGCATCCACACCCTCCCCTTGGGGCCTGCTCATGCCGATGACAGGCCCTGAACCTAAATCGTCCCGAACAACGCCCGCGGCCGGTCCCGCAGCGTGTGCGCGAGGATCTGCAGCGCGCGCGTGAGCTGCTCGCGCGACGCCGCGCACGCGAGATTGATCCGCACGCCATGCTCGACCGTCGAACGGTCGACGGCAAACGCCGACGCCGGCATCGTGTTGACACCGCGCGCCAGAGCGTTCGCCGCGTAGTCGTCGGAGCGCCACGGCGGCGGCACCCTCAGCCAGACGAACATGCATGCCGGATCGCTTTGCAGGTGCTCGGCCGGCAGCAGCTCGCGCGCGAGCGCCTGGCGGGCCTGGAGCTCCGTGCGCTGCGCCTCGAGGATCGTTTGCGCGGTGCCGTCCTCGATCCAGCGCGTGGCGATCAGCGTCGACAGCGGCGCGGGCATCCAGGCAGTCGTGCGCACGGCCTCGGCGGCGAGCGCGGCGCCGTGCGGCGGCGTCAGCAGATAGCCGATACGCAGTCCGGGCGCCAGGATCTTCGACGTCGACGTGACGTGGAACGTCAGCTCCGGACACAGGCTCGCGATCGTCGGCAGACGCGAGCGCACCAGCGGACCGTAGACATCGTCCTCGATGATCGCGATGTGATGGCGCCGTGCGATATCGACGAGCGCCGCGCGGCGCGCGAGGCTCATCGTGACGACGGTCGGATTCTGCAGGTTCGGCACGGTGAAGATCGCTTTCACGCGCATGCGCTTGCAGGCGTCTTCGAGCCGCTCCGGCAGCAGCCCTTCGGCGTCGCTCGGGATGCCGGCCAGCTCGAACTGGAACACCGGCGCGAGCGCTTTCAGGCCGTAGTAGGTCAACTGGTCCGAGAGGATCACGCCCTCGTGCCCCATCAGGCTGCTCAGCACCGCATAGAGACCGTGCTGCGCACCGCTCGTGACGACGACGTTATCAGCCGCCGGCGCGAATCCCGGCGCGGCGATCCATTGCGCGCCCGCCGCGCGCGCCCACTCCGGACCTTGCGGCGGCTGATATTCCTGGGTCTCCGGATAGCGCGGATCGCGCGCGATGACCGCCATCGTGCGCGCGAGCTGCGCGAGAAATTCGCCGGTCGCAGGCCGGTTGACGGTCAGGTCGATCACCGCATTCGGACTGGCCACGCTCGCCGCGCTCTCCGTCCGGGCGTGCACCGCCGGCATCGCGCCCCCGGTGACGATCGAGCCGCGCCGCTTGCTCGCGACGATCAGACCGCGCGCCTGCAGCTCCTTGTACGCCCGCGACACGGTCGACACGTTGATGCCGAGCTCCGAGGCCAAGTCACGCTGCGGAGGCAAGCGGCTGCCGGGCGGGTAGAGCCCGCTGCGCACTTTCTCCTCGAGACTGCGCGACACCTCGAGATAAGTGGCTTGACGCCCCTTTGTCTGGAGAGACTCTTCGCCATTTGTGTGGTTTATCTCGGTCTTCATTCAGGCAAAAACTCCATACAAAAACGCGTTCGACCGCAGACACCTCACCGGACGATGCACTGGGCATCTGCACGGATCAGATACTAAACCTTTTACGGGGATGCACAGCAAGCACTTATTGATCGTCCACCAAGACCAGCGTTGTAAGCTCGGGGAAAATACCTAAGTCCACACAAAGACAAATCATTTGCACACAAAAAAACTTTGTGTGAGTATGAATTCAAGCTTTGTACGATGCCAGATCAACGGCACGATCCCGAACTGTAGTACAGCCGGAGACGCTTGTGACCCACGAGCAGCCCACCACGCCGCAGCAATCGCCTCGCACGTTCGTGGCCACGCGGGGGGCATGATGGCCGAAGTCGCTGTCCTCGGCGCCGGCTTCATCGGCCTCTCGAGCGCTTATTGGCTATTGCGCGACGGGCACCGCGTGACGCTGTTCGATCCGCTCGGCCCCGGCGAAGCCGCGTCCTACGGCAACGCAGGCACGTTCGCGAACTACGGATGCATCCCCGTCAACAATCCGGACGTGTTCCGCAACCTGCCGAACCTGCTGTTCTCGGCCACGAGCCCGTTCAGGATCCGCTGGGGATACGTGCCGCACCTCGCGCCGTGGCTTGCGCGCTTTTTGCTCGCGGCGACGCCCAAGCGCTGCGAAGCGAGCGCCAGGGCACTGGCGAGCCTGCTCTCGCGCGCCTTCGAGGGATACCGGGAGATGCTCGCCGTCGATGGCCTGTCGAGCTTCGTGCGGCAACGCGAATGCCTGTACCTCTACTCGAACGCCGCCTCGTTCCAGGCAGCGCAGCGCTCGCTCGCGCTGCGGCGCTCGCTCGGCGTGCGTTTCCAGAACATCGAGCGCGACGGCATTCAAGCGCTCGAACCGAATCTCGCGCCGATCTTCGCCAACGGCACGCTGTTCGGCGACAGCTGGTTCCTGAGCGATCCGCGCGGCTTTCTGCAAATGCTCCATGCCTCGATGATGAGCCAAGGCCTGCGGCACGAGCGCATCGCGATCCGCTCGCTCGAGCCGCGTTCGGGCAGCGTGCGCCTCGTCGACGAATCCGGCCGCATGCACGACGCCGGGCACGCGATCATCTGCACGGGCGCATCGTCGCGCCGCTTCGCGCAGCAATGCGGCGATCGCGTGCCGCTCGATACCGAGCGCGGCTATCACGTGCGCTTTCCCGGCACCGCGCCGCTGATCTCGCGTCCTTGCGGCTGGGCCGAACGCGGCTTCTACATGGTGCCGATGGACGGCGGCATCCGCGCCGCGGGCACAGTCGAGCTAGGCGGCTACGGGCCGCGCAAGAACCCCGCGCTGCTGAACCTCATCACCACTTCCGCACAAGAAGCGCTGCCGGCGCTGCAACAGCCGGACAGCACCTGGCTCGGCTTCCGGCCGAGCCTGCCCGACGGCCTGCCGGTCGTCGGGCGCTCGAGCGCCTCGCCGCGTGCCGTCTACGCGTTCGGGCACCAGCACCTGGGCGTCACGCTGGGCGGCGTGACGGGCAGCGTCGTCGCCGATCTCGTCGCCGGCCGCGCCTGCCCGCTCGATCTCGAGCCTTACAGCCCGCGCCGTTTTTAGCATCGCCTTCAACCACCGCAACTGTCTGCACAAAAGAGGACGGACATCATGAAACGCCGAAACCTGGTAATCGCACTCGCACTTGGGGTCCTGTGCGCGCATGCGCCGTCGTACGGCGCGGAGCCCCAGATCGTCAAGATCGGTTTTGCAGCGCCGCTGACGGGCCCGGTCGCCCGCGTCGGCAAGGATCTGGAAAACGGCGCGCAGCTCGCGCTCGATGAAGAAAACGCGAAGAACCCGACGATCGGCGGCAAGCCCGTCAAGTTCGTGCTCGACGTGCAGGACGACCAGGCCGACCCGCGCACGGCGATCCAGGTCGCGCAGAAGATGGCGGACGACGGCGTGGTCGGCGTGATCGGCCACTACAACTCGGGCTGCAGCATTCCGGCGTCGGCCGTCTACCACACGGCGAACATCGCGATGATCACGCCGGGCTCGACCAATCCGGCGCTCACGCATCAGGGCTTCGCGAACGTGTTCCGCACGATGGGTCACGACGGCATCGGCGGCGTCATCGCCGGGCAGTTCGCGGTGCAGCAGCTGAAAGCGAAGCGCATCGGCATCATCGACGACCGCACCGCGTTCGGCCAGGGACTCGCCGATGCGTTCGAGAAAGGCGCGAAGCAGGCGAACGGCAACGTCGTCGATCGCGAGTTCACCAACGACAAGGCCGTCGACTTCCGCGCGATCCTGACCACGCTGAAGGAAAAGAACGTCGACGTGATCTTCTTCGGCGGGCTCGATGAGCAAGGTGCGATGCTCGTCAAGCAGATGCGCTCGCTCGGCATGCCGTCGCTCTTGTTCGGCGCGGGCGCGCTGAAGAGCAACGCGTTCCTGCAGATCGCGGGCACCGCGGGCGAAGGGACGCAGGATCTCGAGCCGGGTCCGGCGCTCGACAAGCTGCCCGCGGCGCAGGATTTCGCCAAGCGCTACAAGGCGCATTTCAACCAGGACGTCGAGCTCTATGCGCCGTTCGCCTATGACGCCGCGCTCGCCATGCTCAAGGCCATCCACGACGCCGACTCGCTCGATCGCGCGAAGGTCGTCGCGGCGTTCCCGAAGGTGATGGTCTCGGGCGTGACGGGCAAGATCGCGTTCGATCCGAACGGCGACCTCATCAAGCCGCCGTACACGCTGTTCGAAGTCCAGCAGGGGCAATGGAAGAGTCAGCGCACAGTGGGCGGCAGCGGCGCCTGAGCGCGCGTTGCAGGCAGCCGCGGCCTGCGGCAAGAGCTGCGGGCCGCCGCAACGCCCCGAGCGTCGGCTTGCAGCCACGGCGTCATGAGCCCGCAGGTCATGCTCGCGAGTGCCGCGTCAAGCCGCGAGCGCCCACGCGCGGCGCGTGACCTCGAGCGTCTTCGACCATGCCGCAGGTGCTTTCCCGCGATAGCGACTATATTGGTCGATAAGGCCCTGTCGCTGTCGACTGGAGTTGGCGCTTCAGCGCCTACTCCAGTCCCATGCAAAGCTGTCGACTGGAGTTGGCGCTTCAGCGCCTACTCCCGTCCCATGCAAAGCTGTCGGCCGAAGCCGGGTGCGGGGCTTGCGGGTATTCCCTCCAAGGAATCCCGAAGGAGGCCCATCATGCGCCGCATCTACTTCCTCCTGCCCAGCGTGCCAAGCGCGAAGAGCATCATCGACGAGCTGTTGATCAAGCGCGTCGAATGGCGGCATATCCACGTGCTCGCCCGTCCCGGCATTCCGCTCGAAGACCTGCCCGAATGCACGCTCGCGCAACGCAGCGACCTCTTGCCCGCGCTCGCGCGAGGCACGG
Organism: Trinickia terrae; assembly: GCF_005144415.1. Classification (GTDB taxonomy): domain Bacteria; phylum Pseudomonadota; class Gammaproteobacteria; order Burkholderiales; family Burkholderiaceae; genus Trinickia_A; species Trinickia_A terrae. The sequence continues at coordinate 135,302 of NZ_SWJE01000013.1, forward strand.
CCGCCGGCGGCGCCACGGGCGCGCTCGCGGGTCTTGTCGCGATGGCGTTTCCGCCGGCGGGGCTCACGATCGCGGGCGGCGTCGTAGTGCTGATGACGCTCGCGAGCGCGGGCTTCGGGGCGTGGGCGGCGTCGATGATCGGCGTCGACGTGCCGAACACGCGCCTCAAACGCTTCGAGGCCGCGATCGAGAAAGGTGAACTGCTGATGATGGTGGACGTCCCGAAGGCCCGCGTCGAAGAGATCGAAGCGCTGGTCAAAAGCCATCATCCGGAAGCGGATATCGAAGGCACGGACCCGACGATACCGGCGTTTCCGTAAACCGCCCGGCGGGTCCGCGGGAGGTCACGCGTCACGCGCCCTCTTCGGCAAGGTTCAGGCGACGTGCTTCAGAAAGTCCTGCAAACGCGCACTCGGCGGACTATCGATCAACTCGGCAGGCTGACCGTCGTGCGCGATGCCGCCGTTGTCCATGAACAGCAGCCGCGTGCCGACGCGGCGCGCAAAGCCGATCTCGTGCGTGACCACGATCATCGTCATGCCCTCCGCCGCCAGATCCTGCATGACCTTCAGCACTTCGTGACGCAGCTCCGGATCGAGCGCCGAGGTCGGCTCGTCGAACAGCATCAGCTTGGGCTTGATCGCGAGCGCACGCGCAATCGCCACGCGCTGCTGCTGCCCGCCCGACAGCTCCGACGGATAGTGGTTCGCACGCTCGCTCAAGCCGACCTTCGCCAGCAGCCCGAGCGCCAGGTCGCGCGCCTCGGCGCGCGTCGCATTGCGCACCTGCAACGGGCCGAACATCACGTTTTCCAGCGCGGTCATCTGCGGGAACAGATTGAACTGCTGAAACACCATGCCCGCCTCGAGCCGGATCTGATGAATGTCGGACGTCTTGCCTTTCACGCTCAATCCGTCGACGATCAGATCACCGCCGGAGATTTTTTCGAGCGCGTTGATGCAGCGAAGCATCGTCGATTTTCCGGATCCCGACGGGCCGACCACCACCACGACCTCGCCCGCATCGATCTTCAGATCGATGTCGCGCAACACGTTGACCGAACCGTAGCTCTTCGTGACCGACTTGAATTCGACCATGCTCATAGGATTCGCATCCTCTTTTCGACGACACGCAGCGACAGCGTCATGATTCCGGTGAGAACCAGGTAAATGCAGGCCACAGCAGTCCATATTTCGACGGCCCGGAAGTTGCCGGCGATGATTTCCTGCCCCTTGCGCGTCAGCTCGCCCACGCCGATCACGATGAACAGCGACGTGTCCTTCAGGCTCACGATGCACTGGTTCCCGAACGGCGGGATGAGACGGCGGAATGCCAGCGGGCCGACGATCTTCAACAGCACGCGCGGCATCGACAGCCCCATCGCGAGACCGGCCTCGGCCAGCCCCTTGGGAATCGAAAGAAACGCGCCTCGCACGACCTCGCCCAGATAAGCACCTGAATTCACCGCGATCGAAACGACAGCCGCCGTCATGCCGTCGATCCGGATATGCGCGAGGAGAGGCAGCGCGAAATAGAGGAACATCACCTGCACGACGATAGGCGTGCCGCGAATCAGCTCGATATAGACCTGCGCGGCAACGTTCAACGCCACCGGGCCGTATGCGCGGCACAGCCCCGCAACCAGCCCGATCAGCGACCCTCCCAACAATCCCAGCGCGGCAATGATCACCGTCAGCTTCACGCCGTCCAGCAAATCCGGCAGCGCGCTCGCGATGACCGACCAATCGAAATCCACAACCAGGCTCCTTCTCGATGACTGAATGCTGCGCGAGGCGGCGGCGCCTCAAGCGCCCGCCGCCTTCGCGCATCCCTGCCAATAGCGCTTAGGATTTCGGCGGCTCCGAGCCAAACCATTTCCGGTACAGCTGCGCGTAGCGCCCGTCCGCCTTCATGCGCGCCAATTCCGCGTTGACTTGCGGGACGAGCGGGCTGCCTTTCGGGAAACCGATGCCGTACTTGTCCCCGCTCACCGGCGTACCCGCCACCTTCACTTTGCCCTTGCCCGCCGTGTTCACGAAGAACTGAACATTCGGCGTGTCGTGCATGGCGGCATCGACGCGTCCGGCTTCGAGGGCCATATAGGCCTCGTCGGTATTCGGGAACTGGCGGATCTCCGCCGGCTTCAGATGCGCCTTGATCCAGTCGATGGTCGCGGTGCCCGTCTTCGCGGCGACGACTTTGCCGTTCAGGTCGTCGATCGAATGAATCGTCGTGTTGTCGGTGCGGACCATCGCCGCCAGGCCGCTGTCGTAGTACGGGTCGGAGAAATCGATGACTTTCTTGCGTTCTTCCTTGATCGTCATGCCCGAGAGCGCCACGTCGATGTTGCTGGTCTGCAGCGCCGGAATCAGGCCGGCGAAGTCCATGGGCTGGATCGTGTACTTGAGCTTCAGGTCTTTCGCGATCTCGGCCCACAGGTCGAGATCGAATCCCACATATTTATCGCCCTGCTTGAACTCGAACGGCATGAACGATGTATCGGTGCCGACGACGAGCGTCTTGTCCTCGGCATGGGCTGCACCTGCCCCCAGAACCGCTGCCGCGAGCAGCGAAAGAAAGAAAGCACGACGTTTCATGCGGACAACCTCCATTGGTGTGGGCGACGCTTTTCCGACACCGTCCGCGTCGGCCAAGCAGGCAATGACGATACGGCGCGCAAACATCAACACACGCTGTTTAATTTACGATTTCAACAACATTTGTTGTTGAAACAGATAGTACCCGGCCAAAAAAGGTCGTCAAGCGGAATTTTGCAAACGGCCGTTCGCCTCGATTCGCCCTCTGCCTTGCTTTTCCAGTGCGAATCGCGGCACGATACGCGGAACGTTCATACTGTTTCCGCGCCTCTTGCGCCTGCGACATCTCTATTGGAAAGCCGGTAATGCGACTGAGTCTCTTGAAGGGAATCCTGCCGCTCGAGCGGGCTGCCGCCCTGCGCGACGCGCTGGCGGGCGCGACGCTCGCCTCCATGAACATCCCCCAGGTGCTCGGCTATGCGCGCATCGCCGGGATGCCCGCCGTGACGGGGCTCTACACCGTCCTCCTGCCGCTCGTGGCGTTCGCGGTCTTCGGCGCGTCGCGCCACCTCGTCGTCGCCGCCGACTCGGCCACCGCCACCATCTTCGCCAGCCGCCTCGCGACCATGGCGCCCGTCGCGAGCGCCAAGTACGCCGCGCTTGCCGGCGTCGTGGCGATGCAGACGGCCGTGCTGCTCCTGATCGCGCGCATCTTCAAGCTCGGCTTTCTCGCCGATTTTCTGTCGCGCACGGTGCTGGTCGGCTTCCTGGCGGGCGTCGGCGTGCAGGTCAGCATAGCGATGCTCGGCGACATGCTCGGCATCGCCGTGTCGTCGCGGCATTCGGTCGAGCAGCTGGGCATCGTGCTGGACCACCTGCCGCACGCCCAGGTCCCCACGCTCGCGATCTCGGCGCTCGTGGTCGCCTGCATCCTCGGCTTCAAGCAGGTCGTGCCGAGGCTGCCCGTCGCGCTCGTCGCCGTGGTGGCCTCGATCGCCGCGAGCAAGGCGTACGACTTCGCCGGTCACGGCATCTCGGTGATCGGGCCGGTTGCGGGCGGCCTGCCGTCGCTCACCTGGCCGCTCGTCGGCTGGCGCGAGTCGCTCGAGCTTTTGCCCACGTCCGCCTCGTGCTTCGCGATGATCATCGCGCAGAGCGCCGCGGCGAGCCGCGCGTTCGCACAGCGCTATCACGAGCCCGTCGACACCGATTCCGACATCCTCGGCCTCGCCGCCGCCAATGCGGCCGCGGCGGTGACGGGCGCGTTCGTCGTCAACGGCAGCCCGACGCAAACCGCGATGGCCGAGCGCGCCGGCGCGCGCAGCCAGCTCGCGCAACTGACGTTCGCGGCCGTGGTGATCGCGGTGCTGCTGTTCCTCTCCGGCACGCTCCAGTACCTGCCGCACTGCGTGCTCGCGGGCATCGTGTTTACGATCGCGATCGGGCTCATCAACGTGCAGAGCCTCCAGGCGATCCGCAGCGAGAGTCCGGGCGAATTCACGCTCGCGCTCTTCACGGCGGCCTCGGTGGTGCTGATCGGTGTCGAGCAGGGCATCCTGCTCGCGGTCGCGCTGTCGCTCCTGCGGCACGTGCGCCATAGCTATCGCCCGCACACGACGATGCTCGAGCCCGGCCCCGACTCGCGCTGGCTGCCCGCACCCGCGACGCCCGGCGCCGAGACCGCGCCGGGGCTCATCGTCTATCGCTTCGGCTCCGATCTCTTCTACGCGAACGATCACTTCTTCGTCGACGAGGTCCGGCAGCTCGTCGACCGCGCACCGAGCCCCGTGCGCTGGTTCGTGGTCGATGCGGGCGCGATCACCGATCTCGACTACTCGGCGGCGCGCTCGGTGGCCGAGCTCTGCGAGGCGTTGACGCAGCGCCGGGTGCAGATCGTGTTCGCGCGCGTCAATCAGTACCTGCGTTCCGACATGGTCCGCCACGGCATCGCCGGGGTGATCGGCGAGACGCGCATCTTCGCCACGCTGCATGAAGCGCTGGCCGTGGTCGAGGCCGACGAGAGCGTCCATGCGCGGCAGGAGTCCTAGGCGCCATTCACCCCGATGCAAGGCCCGATGCGGCGAATGGCTTATGATGCGGGCCCTTCTCCTCTTTTCGATGTTCCCGTCATGGCCAATCTCAACTTCACGCTCACGGGCGACTTCGTCGAACTGAACAACCTGCTGAAGCTCACGGGCCTCGCGGATAGCGGCGGCTCGGCGAAGGCGCTCGTCGCCTCGGGCGCGGTCACGGTCGACGGCCAGGTCGAACTGCGCAAGACCTGCAAGATCCGCGCAGGGCAGGTCGTCATGCTCGGCGACACGCGCATCGCGGTGCACGAAGCGCCTTAGCGGCTCGCCGCGGCTCGCTAAACCGCTCGTCCCATCGACAGCCGCCAGCCCGCGCAATATCCTGTCAATCTTTGCCACAAGAAAGGTGCGCGCAAGGTTCGCGCCCGCAGGTCCCTCCAGGCCCCTATGTCTCACTCCCCTCTCTCGCGCCCGGCCGTTGCGCCGCCGAGCCTCACCCGCCACGCCGCCGACACCGCCCGTCTCGCCGCGCCGCTCGCCATCGCGCAGCTTTCGCAGATGGCGATGGGCGTCACCGATACCATCCTGCTCGGCTCTCTCGGCCCCGACGCGCTCGCCGCCGGCGGCCTTGGCGCGACGCTCTTCTTCGTCGTCGTGACGCTGCTGCAAGGCGTGCTGACCTCGGTCTCCGTCAGCGTCGCCCATGCGCGCGGCGCGAAGGCCGAGCATCGCGTGCCGCACATCTATTGGACGGGCCTCGCGCTCTCGTTCCTCCTCGCCGTGCCCGCGTTCGTGCTGCTCTCGTTCGCGCATCCGATCCTGCTCGCCTTCGGCGAGCCCGCCACGCTGGCGCGCGACGTCGGCGAATACGCGAACATCCTGCGCTGGGCCGCGCTGGGCAGCATGATCGGGATCGGCATGATGCGCTCGTTCCTGCCCGCCATCGGCGCGGCCAAGCGTCTCTTGTGGGTGTCGCTCGCGGGCGTCGTCGTGAACGCGGTGCTCAACTACGGCCTCATTCACGGCGCCTACGGCCTGCCGCGGCTCGGCTTCCTCGGCTCGGCGGTGGCGACCACCTGCACCATCTGGCTCACCGCGATCGCGCTCGTGATCCTGCTGCACGGCCGCGAGCGCTACCGGCGCTTCGTCACCGCGGCGCGCCCGAACGTGCCGCTGATGGGCGAGCTGTTCGGCATCGGCTGGCCCGTCGCGATCACCTACGGCGTCGAGTCGACGCTCTTCCTCGCCACCGGCCTGATGGTCGGCCTGCTCGGGCAGGCGCAGCTCGCCGCGCACCAGATCGCGCTGAACGTCGCGTCGGTGGCGTTCATGGTGCCGCTCGCGATCGGCCAGGCCGCCAACGTGCGCGTCGGCTACTGGGAGGGCGCCGGGCAGCCGCTCGCGGCGCGGCACGCGGGTTTCGTCGCGCTCGGGCTCGGCGTCGCGTTCATGTCGCTGTCGGGCCTCGTGCTGATCGTCGCGCCGCACTGGATCGTCGGGCTCTACCTGCATCTCGACGATCCGTCCGCGGCGCCGACCGTCACGCTCGCGGCGTCGCTGCTCGGCGTGGCCGCCGTGTTCCAGATCGTCGACGGCATGCAGACAGTCGCCGCCGGATGCCTGCGCGGCCTCAAGGACACACGCGTTCCGATGATCGCGGCGGCCTTCGGGTATTGGGGGGTCGGCTTTCCGACCGGCTATACGCTCGCGTTCCACTTCGGCCTCGGCGCGCGCGGCTTGTGGTGGGGGCTCGCGGCCGGGCTCGCGAGCGTCGCGGTGCTGCTGACGCTGCGCTTCCACCGCAAGAGCCTGCATCGACCGGGCGGCGAAGAGGCATAAGCAAAGCATCCTTTCTTGGTTGGCGCGCGGCGCATCGCCGCGTAGGATGAAACCGACTCCTCTGACAGGGTGTTTGGCCCGCGCTGCTAGCGGGCCTTCTTTTTTGCGCGGCGGTTTTGGTCTTCGCTGCGGCCTGCGTCCGGCCGCCTCCGCCCCTCCGCCCCGCCGCCCCAGCGGCCGCACACGCGGCGCTCCGGCAATGCCGGCCCGTACCTGAAATCCTGGACCCTCGACCCCGAAGCCGGTCTCTACCGGAACACGCTGGCGGGTCTATTCTTGTTGTTGCCTGTCATTCGGATCTGTGACGTCTTGCTCGCAGCGCGCCGAATCCCAACCCTCTGTTGATTGGACACTGGAGTCAAAGATGACTGAAGACGTACGCATGGAACGCGACACCTTCGGCGAGATCGCCGTGCCGAACGCGCAGCTATGGGGCGCGCAAACCCAGCGCTCGCTGCAGAACTTCAAGATCTCGACGGAAAAACAGTCGCCCGAGCTGATCAACGCGCTGGCCGTCATCAAGCGCGCGGCGGCCGAGGTGAATCTGGGCTTAAGCGTGCTGCCCGAAGAGAAGGCGCGCGCGATCATGCAGGCCGCCGACGAGATCATCGCCGGCAAGCATCCGGGCGAATTCCCGCTTGCCGTCTGGCAGACGGGCTCCGGCACCCAGACCAACATGAACCTCAACGAGGTGATCGCGAACCGCGCAAGCGAACTGCTCGGCGGCGAGCGCGGCGAGGCGCGCAAGGTCCATCCGAACGACGACGTGAACCGGGGGCAATCGTCGAACGACGTGTTTCCGACGGCGATGCACGTCGCCGCGGCGTACGGCATCGTCAAGCACCTGCTGCCCGCGCTGAAGACGCTGCGCGCGACGCTCGACGCCAAGTCGCGCGCCTTCGCCGAGATCGTGAAGATCGGCCGCACACACCTGCAGGACGCGACGCCGCTCACGCTCGGCCAAGAGTTCTCCGGCTACGTCGCGCAGCTCGACCAGGGCATCCGGCACGTCGAATCGGCGCTGCCGCACCTCTGCGAGCTGGCGCAGGGCGGCACGGCGGTCGGCACGGGGCTCAATGCGCATCCGCAGTTCGCGCACAGCGTCGCGCAGACGATCGGCAAGCTCACGGGCCTGCCGTTCGTGACCGCGCCCAACAAGTTCGAGGTGATGGCGGCCGCCGACGCGCTCGTGTTCGCCCACGGCGCGCTCAAGACCGTCGCGGCAAGCCTCATGAAGATCGCCAACGACATCCGCTGGCTCGCGAGCGGGCCGCGCTGCGGCCTCGGCGAGCTGTCGATTCCGGAAAACGAGCCGGGCAGCTCGATCATGCCGGGCAAGGTCAACCCGACGCAGTCCGAGGCGCTGACGATGCTGTGCTGCCAAGTGTTCGGCAACGACGTCGCGATCAACATCGGCGGCGCGAGCGGCAACTTCGAGCTGAACGTGTTCCGTCCCATGATTGCGCACAACGTGCTGCAATCGATCCGGCTGCTCGCCGACGGCGCGCAGAGCTTCAACGATCATTGCGCGGTCGGCATCGAGCCGAATCGCGAGCGCATCGATACGCTCTTGAACGAATCGCTGATGCTCGTGACGGCGCTCAATCCGCACATCGGCTACGACAAGGCCGCGCAGATCGCGAAGAAGGCGCACAAGGAAGGCACGACGCTGAAGGCGTCGGCGCTGGCGCTCGGCTATGTCACCGAGCAGCAGTTCGACGATTGGGTGCGCCCCCAGGACATGGTGGGAAACGCGCAGCAATAGCGGCGCAAGCGAAAGCAAGCGCGCCGCGGCAGTCATGGACCATCGCGGCGCGCGAATTCAAACCGGCACGAATCAGCGGGCGTGGCCTGAACCACGCCTGCCATCAGATCTTCCCTTTGGCGATTTCGTCAGGCTTCAACTCGACGATCGCGTCGAGCGCCGCCTTCACATCCATCGCGTACTTCGCGACGCGCTTCTGCTCGTCGGTCTCGGGCACGAAGGTCGGCACCGGGATCGGCGTGCCGGTCTCGTCGACGGCGACGAAGACGATCAGGCAATCGGTCGTCAAGCGCAGTTGGCCGCTCTTCGGGTCGCCGGCATGAACCGAGACGTGGATGTGCATGCTGGTGCGCCCCGTCGCGACGACGCGCGCACGCAGCTCGACCAGGTTGCCGACCAGGATCGGCCGGCGAAAGCGGATGTTGCCGACGCTCACCGTCACGCAGTAGCGGCCTGACCAGACGGCTGCGCACGCGTAGGCGGTCTCGTCGATCCACTTCATCAGCGCGCCGCCGTGCACCTTGCCGCCGAAATTGACGGACGTCGGTTCCGCGAGAAAGCGAAAGGTGGTTTCGGAACGGTCCAGTGAAGCGGCGGGCGTGCTCATCGTGACTCCGGTCAGGCAAGGATCGAAAGGAGCCGATTATAAAGGGGCAAAATGTCGCGCGCTCGAGGGCATCAACCCGAATGCGGCGATGCAAAACGCTCGCGGTAATCGAGCGGCAGCACGCCGAAGCAGCGCACGAAAGCGCGCCGCAGATTCTGCTCGCTGCCGAAGCCGCACTCGAGCGCGATGCGCTTGAGCGGCCGCGCCGATTGCGCGAGCGCGCGCGAGGCCGCCTCCAGGCGCAGCGCCGCCACGGTCTTGGCCGGCGTGCGCCCGACTTCGTCGACATAGCGCCGCGCGAAGGTCCGCGGGCTCATCCGCGCCTCTTCGGCGAGCCGCTCCACCGACAGGTCGTCGTGCAGGTTCTCCGTCATCCAGCTGTGAAGCGCGTCGAACGCGCCGCCCGCGGACGCCTGCGCGTTGAGCGCCGCGCTGAATTGCGACTGGCCGCCGGGCCGCTTCATGAACACGACGAGCCGCCGCGCAGCCTGCATCGCGACGTCGTGGCCGAGATCTTCTTCGATCAGCGCGAGCGACAGGTCGATACCCGCCGTGACGCCCGCCGAGGTCCAGACGGCGCGGCCGTCGCGCACGTCGCGGATGAAGATCGGGTCGGCGTCCACCTGCACGGCCGGGAAGCGCCGCGCGAGACGCTCGGCGCTGCGCCAGTGGGTCGTCGCGCGGCGGCCGTCGAGCACGCCCGCCGCCGCAAGGTAGAACGCGCCGGTGCAGACCGAGCAGACGCGCCGGATCCGCGGCGCGCGGCGCGCGATCCAGTCGACGAGCGCCGGTTGCAGCACGAGGCCTTCGTCGGCGGGAACGCCTGGGACGATCAGCGTATCGATCGGCGTCTCGTCGAACGCGTCGAGCCGTTCGGTGACGATCGGCAGCCCGGGGTAGGTCTCGAGCGCGCCGCCGTCGATCGAAGCCACCGTCGTCCGGTACGCGGCCGGCGCGCCGTGCTTGCCCTGGCCGCTCGCGCGCGCGGTCAGCTCGGCGCGCCAGAACGCCTCGAGCGGACCGGCCGCGTCGAGCAGCACGAGATCGGGCGCGACGGCGAAGACGACATGGCGGACTTCATCCGGCGGCACATCAGGCATGGCGAACCCTCGGTGGCGATGGCGGGATCATCCCACGCTCGCGGTTGGCAGTTGCGCCAATGATGCATCAATTTCTGCCAGCGGCGAGATGGTGGCCGGCCCCCCGGACACCGGGCCGGCGCGAGCGTCAACCCCATGCAGACAATACAGCGGGCCACGCTTACACTGGCGCTGGTGTCGCCACGGCGTTGCGGGGAGACAGGCGGCGCCCTCCCGGCATCACTGCAGGTGGAACATGAGCGAGTCACAGCGCGACGAGACAGCCGTCAGCACCCAGCGAGCGCAGCAAGCCCTGCGCGAAAGCGAGGCGCGCTATCGGCAGATCTTCGAGAACGTGTCGGACGCGCTCTATGTGGTCGAGGCGGCCCCTGAGGGGCGCTTTCGCATGCTCGAAGTCAATCCGGCCTGCGAGAGGCTGTTCGGCGCGCCGCGCGAGGCGCTGCTCGGGAGCTTCGTCGACGAAGCGCTGCCGTCGAAGGCGGCGAGCGTGCTCTGCGATGCGTACCGGCGCTGCGCGTCGGCGGCGGCGAAGCGCGACGAGGAGCTCACGCTCGACCTGCCGCGCGGCCAGCTGCATTGCCGCTCGACATTGATGCCGGAGCTCGACGCGTCCGGCAACGTGCTGCGCATCGCGGGCATCGCGCGCGACATCACCGCGCACAAGCACGCCGAGGAGCGGCCGCACGCGAACGAGCAAACCTTTCGCGCCGTGGTCGAGCACTCACCCGACTACATCGCCCGCTACGACCTCGACTATCGCCGCATCTACGCGAACCCGGCGCTGCTCTCGCTGATGGAGTGCAGCGCGGGCGAACTGCTCGGCAAGACTCCGGCCGAGGTGTCGCTTTTCGTCGACCGGGCCCACTACATGGCGTTGCTGCGCCGCGTCGTCGAGACCGGGACCCAGGCCGTCGGGGAGATGCTGCTCAAGGATACGAGCGGCGCCTTTCACTGGGGCCACATGCGCGTCGTTCCGGAGTTCGGGTCCGACGGCAAGGTCGCGAGCATGCTCGCGATCTATCGCGACGTCGACGAGCTCAAGCGCAACGAACAGCTGTTCCGCGCGCTCGCCGAAAATTTTCCCGACTTCATCTGCCGGTTCGACCGCGAGTGCCGCTTCACCTATGTCAATCCGGCCGTCATCCGGGTGATGGGCACTCCGCTCGAGCGCTTCATCGGTAAGCAGCCCAGCGATATGGCATCGCCTGGCGACGTCGACAAGAACAGACTGCTCGAAGCGGCAATCCGGCGCGCGTTTTCCGAGGGCAAGGAGAATTGCCAGGAAGTGACCTGGATCACGCTCGAGGGCGAACGCATATTCGAGGTCCGGCACATTCCGGAGATGACGCCCGAAGGCCGGGTCGTCAGCGTGCTCGGCGTGGCACGCGACATCACGCGGCTGAGAGCGACCGAGCAGGCGCTGCGCGACAGCGAGCGGGCGTTCCGCACGCTCGCGGAAAACGCGCCCGACCCGATCGTCCGCTATGACCGGGCGTGCCTGCGCACCTACGTGAATCCGGAGTTCGAGCGCTTGGCCGGCCTCGACGCGAGCCTGCTGCTCGGCAAGCCGGCGGGCGAAGGGCGCGGTTCGCCGCAAGTCGCGGAGCGGCTCAAGGCGATGCTGCACGAGATCATGCAATCCGGCGTGACGACCAAGTTCGAGCTGGTCTGGGACGACGGCGTCAAGGAGCGCTGCTGGTACATCCAGGCAGTGCCCGAATTCGGCGCCGACGGCGCGATCCAGAGCGTGCTGACGGTGTGGCACGACATCACGGCGCACAAAGAGGCGGAGCGTCGCCTGCGCGAATCGTACGAGATGCTGCGGGAGCTGACTTCGCGCCGGGAAACCGCTCGCGAAGAGGAGCGCACGCGCATCGCCCGCGAATTGCACGACGAGCTCGGACAGCAGCTCACGGGCTTGCGCATGGGGGTGTCGACGCTGCGCATCGTGTTCGCGCGCGACAACCCGGCGCTGGCTGAGCACATTCAGAAGCTCCTCGCGGTCAACGACCGGACCATCGAGGTGCTGCGCGAAGTCGTGACCTCGCTGCGCCCGACGGCGATGGATGCCGGCATCGTCGCGGCGCTCGAGTGGCTGGCCGCGGAGTTTTCGCGCGACGGCGGCGCGCAATGCCGCCTGCTCATACCGGAAGAAGGCATCCCGCTCGACGAGGACCGGGCCATCGCGCTCTTTCGGATCGTTCAGGAGGCGCTGACCAACGTGGCCCGGCACGCTGGCGCCAGCGAAGTGGTGATCGGGCTGCGGCAGGCAGGCGACGATTGCGTGCTGGAAGTGCGCGACGACGGCCGGGGATTCGATCCGGACGCGATCCGCCGGAATTCGTTCGGGCTCGCGGGGATGAAGGAGCGCGTGATGATGCTGGGCGGGAAGATCACGGTCGCCAGCTCGCGCGGCGCGGGCACGGTGATCAATGTGCGCGTGCCCGTGCGGCAGCCGGGGCGGGAGATGGGCCGATGAGGGGCCGATGAGGGGCCGATGAGGGGCCGATGAGGGGCCGATGAGCCCCGCTTGACCGCAGCCCGGCTACTTGTGGAACGTGATGCCCTCGTCGATCGTGCCGTACATCGTGATGCTGCCCGATCCGGCGCCGGACGCCGGGCTGCCGCCTTGCGCGCACGCGCCGCACAGCAGAACGGCCGAGAGCAACAATAACGCCGCCAGAAACGCTTTCATGACCGAGACCTTGTTCGTCGCCTTGCGCGAAGGAAGAAATCGATTCTAGCGCAGCGGGGTATACCGGCTCAGATTCGCGTCCGGCTGGCGGCGCCTGCCGCTTATCGCCGGTCGAATCTCCCCGCCATCGCCCCCAGCGGGGCGCATCCCACATTTCGCGCCAAGCTGAAACATCGAATGCACGACGACGCTAGAGTATCGGCATGAACCACCCTGCCGTAGCCGGCATCGCCAATCCGGAGACCACCATGCCCGCCCCCCTCCCAGACCACGACGAAGGCCATTTTCCCGGCTTGAGCCGCATCGGCGCGCTGCTCGCCGATCCTGGCCGAGCCGCGATGCTCTGGGCGCTGATGGATGGCAGCGCCCGCCCCGCCGGCGAGCTGACGCTGATCGCGGGGCTCTCGCCGTCGGCGGCGAGCGGCCATCTCGCGCGGCTCAGCGAAGGCGGTCTGCTCGCGCTCGAAGTGCGCGGGCGGCATCGCTACTACCGGATCGCGACGCCCGACGTCGCCGCGTCGATCGAGGCGCTCGCCAACCTCGCGCAGGCGAGCGCGTCACAGCGCGCGACGCCGCGCCCCGCCCGCACGGTGCCGCTCGAGATGCGCTACGCGCGCACCTGCTACGACCACATGGCGGGCGAGCTCGCGGTGCGCGTCTTCGAGAAGATGCTCGGCGACGGCTGGCTGGTCCAGGACGGCGACGCGATCGAGGCGACCGAATGCGGCGCCGGCCGGCTCGCGCGCCTGGGCGTCGACATCGGTCGCGAGCGCGGCAAGCGCCGGCGCTTCGCCTGCACCTGCCTAGACTGGAGCGAGCGGCGCGCCCACCTTGGCGGCGCGCTCGGCGCGGCACTGCTCGCGAGCTGGTCGGAGCAAGGCTGGATCGAGCGCGCCGAAAAGCCGCGCGTACTGCGCATCACGCCGGCCGGACATCGCCAGTTCGACGCCATCCTTACCGCCTGAAAGCCCTTGTATTACGGGGCGCTTCGAGCCGAATTACGCATTTGGGGACTGGACAATCTTTGTTACAGAAGGCGACAGGAGACTTACAAAACAGAGCGCTTTGAAATATGGGCAAAGGCTAGAGTGAAGTCACGGAATCCCGTAGCATCCACCCGTCTCGGAAACCGGACCATCATGAAAACGCCAATAACCACATCGCCTCGATTGACCCTCCGTCGCCTGACGGGTTACGTGCTGCTCGCCACCGCGCCGTTCGCGCTCGCCTCGCACGCGGCGTTCGCCCAGACCGAGCCACCGCAGGACATGCCGCCGCAAACCGCGCCGGCCACCCAGAGCGTCGATCCGCCGAGCCGCGTCGCGCGCCTGAACTACATGGCGGGCGCCGTGACGACCGAACCCGCCGGCGCGACCGACTGGTCCTACGCCACGCTCAACCGGCCGCTCACCACGGGCGACCAGCTCTGGAACGACACCAACGCGCGCTCGGAGCTGCACATCGGCTCGACGGCGGTGCGCCTGTCCAACTCGACGAGCCTCGACATCCTCAACCTCGACGACACCAGCGCGCAACTCAAGGTCGCGCAAGGCACGCTGTCGACGCACGTGCGCCAATTGCAGCCCGGTTCCTCGTATGAGATCGATACGCCGAACGTCGCAGTCGGCGTGACCGGCCCCGGCGACTATCGCGTCGACGTCGCGCCCGACGGCAGCTCGACGACGGTGACGGTCCGCGACGGCTCGGTCACCGTGTACGGCGACGGCGGCCAGATCCCGATGCAGGGCGGCCAGCAGGTCACGTTCGCCGGCACCAATCTGCAGCAAGTGGCGAACAACGACGTGCCGCCGCCCGACGCGTTCGATCAATGGGCCGAAAACCGCAACGCCGCCGAAAACCGCTCGATTTCCGCACGCTACGTGTCGCGCGACATTCCCGGCTACCAAGACCTCGACGCGAACGGCACCTGGAACAACGATCCTCAGTACGGCGCGGTCTGGGTGCCGAACTCGGTGCCCGCAGGCTGGGCGCCGTATCACGAAGGCCACTGGGTCTGGCAGGCGCCGTGGGGCTGGACCTGGGTCGACGACGCGCCGTGGGGCTTCGCGCCCTATCACTACGGCCGCTGGGCGTACGTCGGCGACCGCTGGGGCTGGGTGCCGGGGCCGGTCGTCGTCAGCGAGCCGCCCGTCTATGCGCCGGCGCTCGTCGCGTTCGTCGGCGGCGGGGGCGGCGGCGTGGACTGGAGCGTCAGCCTCACGATCGGCGGCGCGGCAGCAGCGGGTTGCGCGTGGTTCCCGCTCGGCCCGGGCGAAGTCTGGCACCCGAGCTGGGGCGGCTGGAGCCCGCGCTACTACGAGCGCGTGAACCAGACGGTGATCGTCAACAACAACGTGAACGTCACCAACATCACGAACATCAACAACATCCACAACACGTACGTCAACTACCGCGTGCCGGGCGCGGTGACGGCGGTGCCTGCGACGGCGTTCGTGCACGGTCAGCCGGTCATGCGCTTCGCCCAGAAGGTCGATCCGCAGCAATTGCGCAACGCGCGGATCAGCGCGGGCGCGCCGGGCATCGCACCGGTCAGCCAGAGCTTCGGATCGGGGCTGCGCCAGGCGAACTATCGCCCGCCGGAAACCGCGATGGCGCGTCAGATCGTCGCGACGCGCAACCCGGTCGTGCCGGCGGCGTTCCACGACCACCTCGCACAGCGCTTCGCGCAAGGCGGCGGCCAGGTGCCGGGCGCCGGCGCCCCGGTCGTGCGCACCGCGCCGCCGGCGGGCTTCGCCGGTCAACAGGCGCATGGCGCGCCGGGAGCGCCTGGCGCGGCGCCGGCGCGCGACGTGCGGCTCGTCAACATGCATTCGCCGGTCGTGGCGCCGATGCATGGTCCGGCGCAGGCGAGCGAGCGTCCGGCGCCGGGCATGCCGAACGCCCAGCGTCCGGAACTCGGACAAGCCGCGCCGCATTCGCCGATGGCCGTCGAGCACGGCCAGCCGGGCAACGCTGCGCCGAACGCGCCGCGCCCCGAACTCGGCCAAGCCTTGCCGCACACGCCGATGGCCGTCGAGCACGGCCAGCCGGGCAACGCTGCGCCGAACGCGCCGCGCCCCGAACTCGGCCAGGCCTTGCCGCACACGCCGATGGCGGTCGAGCACGGCCAGCCGGGCAACAACGGCGTGCCGCGCCCGCCGCAGCAACAAATGATGGGGAACGTGAACGGCGCGCCGCACGAAGGTCCCCACGTGCCGGGCGCACAGGAGCCGCACGCGCCGATGGCGCAGCAGCGCGGCGAGCCTGGCGCCATGCCGGGTCGCGAGGCGCAGCAGCAGGTGCCGCATCCGGGTGCGCAGGCGCCGCAGGGCGGCGTGCCTCGTCAGGAAGCGCGCGCGCCGCAGGGCGGCGAGCCGCGGCCGCAGTTCCAGCAGCAACAGCGTGTGGAACAGCCGCAACCGCCGCGTCCGGAGGTCCAGCAGCACGCCGAGCAGCAGCCGCAGGCTCGCCCGGAACCGCGTCCGCAACCGCAACTGCAGCCTCAACCGCAGGCGCATGCCGAGCCGCGTCCGCAGCCCCAGCCTCAACCGCAGGTACATGCCGAGCCGCGTCCGCAACCCCAACCTCAACCGCAAGTGCATGCCGAGCCGCGTCCGCAGCCCCAGCCTCAACCGCAAGTGCATGCCGAGCCGCGTCCGCAGCCCCAGCCTCAACCGCAGGTACACGCCGAGCCGCGTCCGCAGCCCCAGCCGCAGGCGCACGCCGAACCGCGCCCGCAGCCCCAGCCGCATCCGGAGCAGCACGCCGCCGGCGGTCGCGACGAGCACAAGCAACAGTGACCCGCGCGTTGTAAACAGCAAAAAGCCCGCGGCACCGTCCGCGGGCTTTTTGCATCTTGCTGCCGCTACATCGCGGCTTATTCCAAGCCGATCGCCGGCATCACACCGCCATCGGCGCCGTCAACGGTTCATGGTGCCGGTAGCCGACCAGCGAAAAATCCGCCGGCTCGACCTTCTCGAGCCACTCGGGCTCGTAGACGCCCGTCTCGGCGTAGCTCGGCACACGCTCCGAAATCGCGAGCTTCGGGCTTTCGTACGGCTCGCGCTCGAGCTGGCGCCTGAGCATGTCGAGCTGGTTTTCATAGATATGCGCGTCGCCGATGAAATAGCTGAACCAGCGCGGCGCATAGCCCGTCAAGCGTCCGACGAGCGACAGCAGCGCCGCGCCTTCGGTCAGGTTGAACGGCGTGCCCAGGCCGACGTCGTTGCTGCGGATGTACAGGCACAGCGAAATCTCGCGGCGCGCGGCGTTCGGCAGGAACTGGTAGAGCAGATGACACGCCGGCAGCGCGATCTGGTCGAGCAGCGCGGGATTCCAGCCGTGAAACAAAATGCGCCGGTCGCCCGGGTTCTGCATGATCGTGTCGAGACATTGGCGCAACTGGTCGACGGCCTTGTAGAGCAGCACCTTGCCCTGCCCGTCCTCGTCGAACTGCGTGACGATGCGATAGCCGCGCGCGGTCGCGTCGGCGATCTGCGCGGCGGCATCCGCGTTCAGCAGCTTGTAGGCCGGCCACCGGCGCCATTGCACGCCGTAGACGTCGCCAAGGTCGTCGGGGCCTTCGCGATAGGGATTGGCCAGCCACTGCGGATTGTCGTTCGCGTTCGCGTCCCATACTTTGCAGCCGAGATCGCGGAAATCGGCGGCGCTGCGCGATGCGCGCAGGAAGCCGATCATCTCGCCGATCGCCGACTTGAACGCGAGCTTCTTCGTCGTGACAGCCGGAAAGCCCTGCTGCAGATCGAAGCGCATCATCGCGCCGGGGATGCTGATCGTGCGGATGCCGGTGCGGTTTTCCTGCCAGGTGCCGGTGTCGAGAATCGTGCGGACGAGGTCCAGGTACTGTTTCATTCGGGGTTTCCTTCGGCGCGGCGCGCGAGGCCGCGCAGGCGGTCCGCGGCGCGAGGCGGCCACGGCTTTTTTAGCGATAGCCCCGATTCTAACAAGCGGCGCGGCAACGCTCACCGCACGCGAGCGGGTGAACAGCGCCGCACGCGCCGCATCGACACGTCACCGAAGCCTCATCGGCCCGACACCGATTCCTCCTCCATATGCCGCATCCCGTGCGCGCACAGCAGGCGATACAGCGTCACGCGCGAGATGCCGAGCTCCTGGGCGGCGTCGCCCAGGCGTCCGCGATGGCGCAGGAGCGCCAGCTCGATCGCCTGCCGCTCGGCCGCCTCGCGCGCCTGCGCGAGCGACACCGGCACGATCTCCACATACTCGGACAACTCGAGGTCGTGCGCCGTGATCGAGCGTCCCTCCGACATCACGATCGCGCGCCGCACGCGATTGATCAGCTCGCGCACGTTGCCGGGCCAGCCGTAGTTGTGGAGCGCGGCGATCGCGTCGGGCGAGAAGCCGCGCAAGCGCCGGCTCGCGTCCTTCTTGAAGCGCTCGAGCATGTGCCGCGCAAGCAGCTCGATGTCCTTGCCGCGCGCGCGCAGCGGCGGCTCGTCGATCTGCAGCACGCACAGGCGGTGATAGAGGTCCGCGCGAAAACGCCCTTCGAGCATCGCCTGATGCATGTCGACGTGCGTCGCCGAGATGATGCGCACGTCCACCGGCACCGACGCATGCCCGCCGAGCCGCTCGATCTTGCCTTCCTGCAGGAAGCGCAACAGGCTCGCCTGGCTTTCGAGCGGCAGGTCGCCGATCTCGTCGAGAAAAAGCGTGCCGCCGTTGGCCGCCTCGACGCGGCCGATCTTGCGCTGGTTCGCGCCCGTGAACGCGCCGCGCTCGTAGCCGAACAGCTCCGATTGCAGCAAGTGAGGAGGAATCGCGCCGCAGTTGATCGCGACGAACGGTGCGGCGCGCCGCGACGAGCGCTCGTGGATCGCGACCGCCGTCAGCTCCTTGCCGGTGCCCGATTCACCCGAGATGAACACGGGCGCATCGGTCAACGCGACTTTGCGGATCGAGCGGAACAGCGCCATCATCGCGTCGCACGAGCCGACCATCTCGCCTTCGCCGACACGCGCCGCATCGTTCGACGCCGGAGCCTCGTCGAGCGACACCATCCCATATGCGTGCCCCACCGAATCGACGATGCGATCCTCGGCGTACGGCATGGTCACGTAATCGAAACAGTAGTCGCGTATCAAGCGCCGCACCGCGGCGTCCTGCAGTTGGCCGGGCGAAGTGGTCGCGACCCAGCCGACGTTGGGCATCGTCAGGCACGACTCGAACGCGACGATTTCGTGCTGCTGAAAGCGGCTCGAAAGATCCAGCAGGCCTCCTGCCGCCATGTCGCTGCGCACAGCGCGACGCACATCGCGCGCGCTGCCGGCGACATCCACATGCCAGCCGCGCTGGTGGAACTCCAAATTCAGCCGTGCGCTGGGGTCCCGAGTCACATAAATCAGTTGCCGCATTGCGGATTCCATTCTTCAGATCCTCTCGTCGACAAACGCCAAGGATGACGACGCGCTCGAATCACCTGGCGCGAGCCCGCTGAAACTCCTCGGTATTCGTATATGAATACGAATACCGAACGGCCTTTCCATTCCATTCCGTGTGGAAAGCGGATCCCCGTAAGCGGCGTGTGTAACGCTGATGACCATCGAAATGGTCTTATTTAGAAGGCTGAAGCTGTTTTGAGAGCTTACTATACCGCCGAGTCCACGAACACAATTATGCGAAGAAATTATTCGAAAAGGCCCTGCCCATAAGCGTCTCCGCTATAAATCCATCATTCTTCATACAACTAATAAATGCATTTTTCCCCGAAATCCCGGAACGGCTCGAAGTGATTTTGTAAGCACTCGCCAATATGAAATTGCAGTGCAATTTGTCCCCGTTTCAGCGCTGAAACACTTTCCCTGATTTTCCTGCATTCCGCATTGCGGCATTTTTCGGGCCGTCAATTGCGGCAACGGTTTGCGGCCGATGGCATGGCTCTCGCTAAATATCCGGCACACCGGAGACAACGCCATGTCCATCGTTTCCTTCCTTTCTCTGCGTAAGCGTCTCGCCCTGGCAAGACTCCTCGCCGCGCTCGTCCCGTTTGCGTTGCCGCTCGCGGCCGGCGCACAGGAAGCCGCCGATGCGAGTTCGGTGCAGGCCGCGAGCCTCGCCGTCGCGAGCGCCTGGCCGATGCTGGCGCCTCTGCCGCACAGCCTGGCCGCGACGCCCGCAGTGCTGGAGTTCGACGCCGCACCGGCCATGACCGAAGACGGCGACGCGCTCGAAGCCGGCGCCGACAACGGCAGCGCCGTGCCGCTCGACACGCCGCAGCTCGACGACCAAGTGCTGTCGCGGCAGCGCGGCGGACGAGTCGGCATGGTGATGATCGCCGCGACGCCGCAGCTGATGCACGGCGCCAACGCCGTAACGCTGTGGGACGAAATCGCCCCGCCCGCCCCGCTGCCCGTTCCCGTCGACCAGGGACGCTCCGCGCAAGGCAACGTCGCGAGCTACACGCGCAAGTAGGCGCGGCAACGAGCAGCAACAAGCAAGGAACGGAAAGTAACCAGACGAACTCGCGGGACCGATTTTTCAACAGCAACAAGAAACCGACACGTTCGGCCGTTGCGGGGGAATACGACATGACCGCCTCACGCTTTCCCAAGCGCGCGCCTCGTGCACTCGCGCTTGTCACCACGCTCGTCACCGCACTCGCCGGCGCGGCACAGAGCGCCGACGCCCAGCAAAGCGGCAATCCCGGCGACATCATCGTCGAGCGCACTGTCACGCCGCGCGACGCGTTTGCTCCGGTGCCGAGAAACCAGGACCCGGTCGCGGTCAGGGCCACGACGTTCCCGGCCACGACCTTCAATCCGATGATGGCCTCGGTCGTCTCCGATCTCGACCTGACCAACGCGCACGGCTCGAACGGCGTGTCGGCCGGCAACCTGAACGGCAGCGAAGCCGGCCTGCAGGGGATCACCAAGCTCTTGTCCGGCTCGGCGACGGGCAGCAATGTCGCGGTGGGCGCCAATGCGCTGCCGCAGCCGAGCGTGGGCGTGGGTGGACAGATTTCGATGTCGGTGACGGGCGCGCTCGCGCCGCTCGGCGCCGCGCTGGGAGCGTTGAAATGAAAGCACCGCTCACCACCGAGCGCCGCCGGCTCGCCAACTGCGCGCTGACCTGCCTTGCGGGCGTTGCCGCCCTCACCTTCGCCGCGCCCCATCACGCCCTCGCGCAAGCCGCCGTGGTCACCGGCGACGCGTCGATTGCGCCGGGCGCGCTGAACGGCGCAAACGGCGCGCTCACGGTCAACGAGACCGCCGGCCTGAACAACGCGCAAAGCAATCAACTGGCGATCGTCAGCGGCACGCCCAACGGCGGCGTCTACAACGGCGGCTCGCAAAGCGCGAGCGCGGCGGCGCGCGTGACAAGCGCGCACGCAAGCATAGAAGGCAACGCATTTTCGAATACGTCCGGAGCGGTGATGGTGAACCAGTCTGCGGGCGCAGCAAATCTCCAGCGCAACAGCGTCGGCCTTGGCGCTGCAGTGTCAGGGATGGAGACCGTCTCGGACAGCGAGCTGTCCGCGACGGCCCCCAAGCAAGGAGGTCTGGGGCCACGAGCGGGAGCCCACGACGCACGCGAGGCGATCATCAGCAACGACGCCTTCAAGAACGTCAACGGAGTCGCGCAAATCAACCAGACGGCCGGCGCCGGTAATGCCACGGCAAATAGTTTTGTGCTCCGTCCCCCGGCGGGCACTTTTTTTTAACTTAGTCGTATCGGAGCGTCATCATGAAGCGCACTCTTATTGCAGCAGCAGTCCTCGCGATCGCCACGAGCAGCGCGTTTGCGCATGACCGTGACAAAGACTCGTTCATCTTCAACTACACCGCGGTCGGCGAAAGGGTCGGCATCGAAGGCTGGGTCGCGCTGTTCGGCTGCGTGAACGTGTCGAGCACCGCGGGCGCCGTGATCCAGAACAACCAGAGCGTCTGGGCCAATGTCGACCTCGACCCGCTGTCGGGCTCCTACACGAAGGGTTCGGTCACGACCACGTTCGACGTCAGCCATTCCTCGGTCAGCGGCAGCGGCTCCAAGTCCAGCACGGAATGGAGCAACAGCTTCTACGCATCGAAGGAAGCCTCGGGCTATTCGAAGTCGTCGTCCTACTCCTATTCGGAAAAGAGCAAGGAAGCCTCGGGCGGCGGGTACAACTACAGCGAGCAGAACGCGTCGATCGGCGGCTGGTTCAGCAAGGAGAAGGAAAGCTCGGGCGCGCACATTTCGGCGGGCGGCAAGGCGGGCGGCGTCGTGACGACCTTCTCCGACAACGATCCGGGCCATACCGTCAATGGCTTCCATGCGCAAGGCGGCTTCTCGGCCGGCTACAAGGCATCGAGCTATGAGAACGAGTCGGGCATCCATGGCAAGTTCAACGCCGCGGAAGGCTCTGGCGAGCGCAACAGCTGGAGCTACGAGAACGAGTCGGGCTCGGGCAGCCAATCGTACTCCGAGAAGTCGTCGGGCTATGAAGTCGAATCCATGAAGTCGCGTGAGAGCGAAGGCAAGTCCTGGAGCTTCAGCAAGAACATCGATGAGTCGAGCGTCTCCGTCTCCGGCAGTGTCACGACCTACATCGACACGCGCGACCCGACCACGCTGACGGCAACCACGGGCGATAACGCGGGCAGCGGCATATCGGGCAACCTCGGCCTCAACATCACGGAAGGCGTCGACAACGCGCAAAGCAACGACGTGTCGCTCGCCGCAGTCGATGTCGGCGATGTGTTCGGCAACGCGCAGATCTTCAGCAATCAGAGCACCGGTGGCAAAGCACATGTGGATAAATACGTGTTCAACGCGTCGATCGGCGACAACTCGCTCGGTCAAGTGTCCGGCAACGTTGGCGTGAACGTGGCTTCGGGTGTCGGCAACGCGCAGAACAACAGCCTTGCCGCGTCGACCTCGATGGTGTCGCCGGGTAGCGCTTCGGCCGTCGCGATGGTCGCCACCGACGACAACGACCAGAAGGCCGGCATGGACTTCTCCGGCTCGATGGGCGGCACGGCCAGGCTCGGCGCCAGCTCGCTGCAAGGCGCGCAAGGCAACATCGGCATCAACATCGCCGGCGGCGCGGGCAACGTCCAGCACAACGGGCTTGCCATCGCTTCGACGAGCATGAGCCACTGAGCCAGTCGATCGGCACCGCGTCAGCGGTAGCGCAGCTGTGACCTAAGCGGTCGGGAGTTCGCGCCGGCCTTCGTTACGAGGGCCGGCGCACAGAAGACAGCGTTGCATGGGACCAGAGTATGGAGACCAGCATGTCCGGGCTTGACCGGTTCTCGGCATGGCGGCTCGCTGTGGGGATGGCTTGCAGCTTGATGTGTGCGGCAAGCCACTCACAGTCGACCATCGATACGACTAATCTTGCAGGCGTGCCTCTCACGAAAACGGTGCGCTCGATGCGAGACATCCGCTATGGCCACATCGTCAGCCAGCAGTTCGACTACAGCTGCGGTGCGGCCGCCCTGGCGACGCTCCTCAAGTACGGCTACGGCATCGATATTCCGGAAACCGAACTGATTCACCGCATGATGGCGTTCTCCACGCCCGAAGTCGTCGTGAAGAACGGCTTCTCGATGCTCGACATGAAGAAGTTCGTCGAGACGATCGGGCTGCGCGGACGCGGCTTCCGGGTCAACGCCGATGCGCTGTATCACCTGCAGATTCCCGTCATGGTGCTGATGGACATCAACGGCTACGAGCACTTCGTCATCGTCAAGCATGCCGAGGAAGGCCGCATCTTCATCGCCGACCCGGCGCTCGGCAATCGCGTCGTATTGGAAGAGGACTTCGTGAAGACCTGGAACGGACTCGTCTTCGCGGTCCTCGGCAAACCGTTCAGGGAGGATTCCCCGCTGTTGCAGGACAACGTGTCGCTGGCCCTGAAGCTGCGCGAAAGCGCACTGGCGACCAGCTCGGCCGCGACGCCTTTCGTCGATTACGGATTGTCCAAGGCAGACTGGTTCTGAACCACCATGAAGCACCCATTTTCGCCTCTCGGCCTCGCGCTTTGCCTCTCGGCGTGCAGCGTCGCAAGCGGTGTGTCGGCATCGGAGAACACCGCGATGGCGTCGCCCGGATTCCTGTCGACCGGAGCTGCATCGCAAGCCGTCAAATGGCAGGCGGTCGACGACGACGTGCTCGCCAGCCAGACCGGCAAATACGCCGGCTCATCCATGATTTCCGGGTTCGTCCTGAACCTGCTTTCTCAATGGCATTTGCCAGACGGCGCGACGGCAGTCGCGCAAGGTTCGCTTGCCGTGACCGCCAACGCCGACGACCAGATGTCGGCGCAAGTGCGCACGTCGGCGCACGTGCATGACCGTACGAACGCCGGCTCGAACGGCGCCAACCCGCATGCGATCGCGACCGGCGGCCAGAACATCTCGGTCAACGGCGTCTCGCAAGTGACTCAAGTGGCAGGCAACGGCAACGTCGGCTCGAACTCGACGACCATCGATTTCAGTAACGCATCGATTCCGTCGATACCGGGCGGCGCGAACTCGCCTAGCGCCAACGCCAGCAACGCATCCGGCAGCATCAAGGCCAGCATCGCGTTCGACAGCGGCGGCGTGACGGTTGCGCTAAAGACGCCGGCCGGCCTCGCCGCACAGAGCGTCGCCCCCAACAACACACAACAAGCCGGGGCGGTCGCGCAGTTGCTGCAGATCGCGGGCAACAACCAGGCCGTCAGCAATGCGCTGCAACTGCACCTGCAGACCCAGCAGATGTCGGGCAACCTGCTGCGGCAACTCGGCGTGATGCAGGCACTGCAGAACCGCTCGATGCCGGGGAGATGACCACGCTCGGCGGGCCGCAACCCGCCAATGGCACTAAGGACCGGGCAGCAGGAAGGACCGATGGCAGGACCGGGTAGTACGGCAACAAAAAGTCAATGGCGGCGGCGCGCACGAGAGGAGACCTGACGGCGAGCCGCCGGCCCACCGGGGGGAACACAATGACCAAGATGTCAGCAAGGCGCGCGCCGTCAAGCGCGCTGGCGGCAATACCAGCAGCGGTGCTGCTGTTCGCGCTCTCGCAGGGCGCGCACGCGCAGGCACTCGGCAATCAATCGCTGGAGGACAGGCTCGACACGCTGATGCGCGTCGTCGACGAGCAGCAGCGGCAGATCCAGGTGCTCGAGCGCCAGGTGACCAATCTGGAGATGTCACAGCGCGGACGCGGATTGACTGGCGGCGCGGCCGACGAAAACGCCGCAGTCGCCGCGCCTCCCGGCGAGGACGGCTTGCCGGCGCCGCTGCCGCCGCTCGCGCAAATCGCGCAGGTCGCACCCGGCGCACCCGGGCCGAGCGGCGGCACCAGCACGGCGACCGGCGTGCAAGCCAACCCGCCCGTGCCGCAATCGGGCGGCAGCGCGGCGGCGGCTCCCTCCGACGGCACCATCGGCACCACGCAGAAGGCCGCGGAGCCGCAGCGCACCGAGGCGGAAAACGCCGTCGTGCAGCGCGAGCATGCACCGCTCTTCGATCACAAGCTCACGGTGGACTGGGGGATCAGCGACACCTACTACGACCGCCGCCAATTGCAGCTGTCGGGCTTCCTCGCGCTCGATGCGATCTTCCTCGGCAACATCAACCTCGGCGAGACGAAGTCGCACCAGCTGATGGCCGATGTCGACACGCGCTACGGCCTGACCGACCGCTTGAGCGTCGACGTCGACGTGCCCTATGTCTACCGGCACAGCAACTTCATCGTCGGCGGCGCGGGCGGCGCGGCGAGCCAGTTGTCCGACGCGTCCGCGACATCGAGCAACCTCGGCGACGTCAACTTCGGGATCTACTACCAGTTCCTGAAAGAGACCAACAACCTGCCCGACGTGGTCGGCAGCCTGCGCGTGAAGGCGCCGACGGGCACGTCGCCGTTCGGCATCAAGCTCGAGCAGGTCGACCCGAACAACACGAGCCTCGTCGCGCCCTCCAAGCTGCCCACGGGCACCGGCTTCTGGAACATCACGGCGGGCGTATCGCTGCTGAAGACCTACGATCCGGTCGTGCTGTTCGGCAGTCTCTCGTACACGTACAACGTCGCGCGCTCGTTCTCCGACATCTCGGCGGTGCAAGGCCAGGTCGAGCCCGCGAAGGTGAAGCTGGGCGACATCATCCAGTGGGGCAGCGGCGTCGCCATCGCGTTCTCCGACAAGGACTCGGCCAGCATCTCCTACACCATGGCGATCGAGCCCGAGAGCGAGACGCAGGCGCCCGGGCAAGGATGGCAGAAGGTGCCGGGCAGCGAGACCGTCGCCTCGGCCCTGAATTTCGGCTTGAACCATGTGGTCAACAAGCACCTGACCATCGAAGGATCGGTGTCGATCGGCCTCACGCCCGACGCGCCGAACTTCGTGGTCGGCGTGCGGTTTCCCTACACTTTTTGATGTCTGACGACAACGGGGTCATCGTGCGTGAATCACCACATTTGACATCGGCAGCGCCGTTCGCGGGGGCACCTTCCCACCTGTCGATCGCGCATCCCAAGGAAGTCCGGAACGTGAATGGGCAAGCCGAACGAGCACTGATCTACGTGGCGCGCGTGCCCGACGATGCGCTGCTCGAGCATCTGCGCTCGCGCGGCTGGCACGTGTCGGTGGCCCGCTCGGCCGCCGATGCCGCCCGCGCCATCCGGCCGGATGCGCCGTATGCGGGGATCGTCGACGTCACGCGCATGACCACGCGCGAGCTGACGTGCCTCGAAGGGAGCCTGCGCCAGCAGCAGGTCGGCTGGATCGCGCTCGCGGACCCCGGGCAGCTCGAAGACGGCGAGGTGCGCCGCATCATCCGTCACTACTGCTTCGACTTCGTGAAGCTGCCGGCTGCGAGCCCGACGATCGACTATCTCGTCGGCCACGCGTACGGCATGGTGACGCTCTGCGACCTCGACTTCGTCGCCGGCGTGGCGAGCGCCGGCGACGACGAGATGGTCGGCACCTGCGACGCGATGCAGCAGCTCTTTCGCACGATCCGCAAGGTCGCGAACACCGACGCGACCGTCTTCATCTCCGGCGAGTCGGGCACGGGCAAGGAGCTGACCGCGGTCGCGATCCACGAGCGCTCGCCGCGGCGCAAGGCGCCGTTCGTCGCGATCAACTGCGGCGCGATCCCGCACCATCTCTTGCAATCGGAGCTGTTCGGCTACGAGCGCGGCGCGTTCACCGGCGCGAACCAGCGCAAGATCGGCCGCGTCGAGGCGGCCAACGGCGGCACGCTCTTTCTCGACGAGATCGGCGACCTGCCGCTCGAAAGCCAGGCGAGCCTGTTGCGCTTCCTGCAGGAAGGCAAGATCGAGCGGCTCGGCGGCCACGAATCGATTCCGGTGGACGTGCGCGTGATCTCGGCGACGCACGTCGACCTCGACGCCGCGATGCGCGACGGACGCTTTCGCGCGGACCTGTTCCATCGCCTGTGCGTGCTGCGCGTCGACGAGCCGCCGCTGCGCGCGCGCGGCAAGGACATCGAAATCCTCGCGCACCACATCCTGCACAAGTTCAAGACCGACAGCTCGCGCAAGATCCGCGGCTTCGCGCCATCGGCGATCGAGGCGCTGCACAACTACGGCTGGCCCGGCAACGTGCGCGAGCTGATCAACCGTGTGCGGCGCGCGATCGTGATGGCGGAAAGCAAGCTGATCTCGGCCGAAGACCTCGACCTCGAGCAGTACAGCGGGCAGGAAGCGATGACGCTCGCGCAGGCGCGCGAGGCCGCCGAGAAGCGCGCGATCGAATCGGCGCTCTTGCGGCACCGGCACCGGCTCAACGAGGCGGCGCAGGACCTCGGGATCTCGCGGGTCACGCTGTACCGGCTGATGGGCGCGCACGGGCTGCGCGACGCGACGGCCTCGGAAGACAAACCGCCCGCCGCGGGCGACGGGGATGGCGACGCCCACAAGTGACGCAAATCGGTGCGAAGGCGGGCGCGGCCGGGCGAGCGCCGGGCGCGCTCATCGGCT
Organism: Trinickia terrae; assembly: GCF_005144415.1. Lineage (GTDB taxonomy): Bacteria > Pseudomonadota > Gammaproteobacteria > Burkholderiales > Burkholderiaceae > Trinickia_A > Trinickia_A terrae. The sequence goes on from NZ_SWJE01000013.1 coordinate 162,830, forward strand.
CGGGTAGAATCGTCAGGATTACGGCTCCCTATTTTCTCGATGACGACACTGACCCTGATCGTCGCTCGCGCCAGCAACGGCGTGATCGGCCGCGACAACCAGCTGCCCTGGCACTTGCCTGAAGACCTCAGGCACTTCAAGCGCACGACGATGGGCGCGCCCATCATCATGGGACGCAAGACGCACGAATCGATCGGCCGGCCGCTGCCGGGACGGCGCAACGTCGTCGTGACGCGCGATGCGGCGCGGCGCTTCAACGGCTGCGATACGGTCACCGATCTGCGCGCGGCGCTGGCGCTCGCGGCCGAGGACCAGGCGCCCGAGGCGTTCCTGATCGGCGGCGCGCAGCTCTACGCCGAAGGCGCGGCGCTGGCGGACAAGATGATCATCACCGAGATCCTCGAAGACTTCGACGGCGACGCGACGTTTCCGTCGCCGGACCCTGACGAATGGGAAGAGGTGTCGCGCGAGGCGCATCACGCGCACGCGCCGAATAACTTCGATTACGCGTTCGTGGTTTATCGGCGCAAGCGCCGCAGCTATTGAACGTCAGGCGGCAAAGACGGCTTGCCAACCGGTCGTTTCACCCGCCGCATCAAATTCACCATCAATCCAATTTTACGCAACAATCACTTCCGCTCGCCGACGCGAATTAAATCGGCGAGCTTTATCTTTACTTCGATAAATTACCTGCTATATTTCGACTCGTCCGCAACCAGCACTACGCGCTTACAAACCTCGCCAAATAGCCGCAACCTCAACGATACAAACACGTCTTTTCACATTTCAATTTACCATCAAGCATTTCATTTCGGCTTTTCATCCGAAGAGATTTTAACGAGCATTTACTTATCGATTGGACGCTCGAAGCCGGGAGAATTGATTCGCTTTGCGTCATGAACGAGCACGGCGCGGCTGACGGAGAATCCTTGGTTGTCACATCCGCAGTTGCGCCGCCTAATGCCGAGACCGAAATCAGCTTAATGCCTCAGCCTTACTCAGGAGTCGATCATGCTGATGAGCACCCTATGCATGCGGATTGTAAAGGCCACTGCTGCAGTGTTATGCGTCCCGTTGCTTTTGCTTGGCCTCGCAAGCCTCACGACGCCGGCACTCGCACAAATTACGCTAAATCCCGTGGTATGCAACGGAACGGATTTAGCAACCTATTCCCCACCGCTGATCAATACCGAGCAATCGGAGCAAATTCAAGTATCGGAACAATATTCAAAGTGCGAGGTACTGGATGGCTCCGGCATTACCGGCGCCTCCGCCAATTACTCGGTAACACGGAATCTCGCTTGCACGGACGTTACCGGCGGCCCGGGAATGCATGTGATTCAGTGGTCGGACGGCGAGACCAGTGCGTACAGTTACACCGTTTCGGATAATTTCGCAGCGGGCAACGCCGTCATTTTATTCAGCGGAACGATCACGGCGGGGCGTTACCTCGGTCAAACGGCCATCACCACTTTCGTTATCAGCAGCGGACTAAGCCAGGCGAATGCCCTCAGTGCCTGTGCCGGCCCCGGCATCAATCAGCTCAGGGGCACAGCAACGCTTGTGATCGCGCCAAAATTGTAGTGTCCTGCGGCACGCTCTTAGGACGGGTCCGGCATAAGAAGTGCGTCCGCCAACTACTCCGTCACGCGGACAATTTCCTGCACCGACCTGCTTGCCGGAGGCCCCGGTCAAATCACGTACCTATGGTCGGATGGTGAAACGAGCGCCTTCAGTTATAACGTCACGGTCAATTTCGCAAACGGTAATCAGGCCGTCTTGCTGAGCGGAACGCTGATCTCCGGGCGTTACCTAGCTAGGTCAAGCTGCGACCGATACGATGGTGCCGGCCGGATTGACTCAAGCGAATTTCCTCACTGCATGCCAGCCACGGCGCCGGCTTCTCGCAGATCAACGGTACGTCGACCGTCGTGGTCGCCCCCAAGCTTTGGCCGTTTTGCGTGTCCGGGCAAGCGCGCGCTTGCCCGGACTATCCGCGATCTGAATGGGCTCGGCATTCGTAACGCGGCAGCGCCCATTGCCTTACTGTCCCGCCACCGTCATCCGTTCGATCAGCACCGAGCCCGTCTGCTTGGTGCCGCGCACGATCGTATCGGCGCCGATCGCGACGATGTGCCGGAACATCTCCTGGAGCGTGCTCGCGACCGTGATCTCCTCGACCGGATACTGGATCTTGCCGTTCTCGACCCAGAAGCCCGACGCGCCGCGCGAATAATCGCCCGTGACATAGTTCACGCCCTGCCCCATCAGCTCGGTCAGCAACAGGCCCGTGCCGAGCTTCTTCAGCATCGCCTCGAAGTCGTCCTCGGGACGCGTCGCGGAGCTCGTCAGCGACAGGTTGTGCGAGCCGCCCGCGTTGCCCGTCGTCTGCATGCCGAGCTTGCGCGCGGAATACGTCGACAGGAAATAGCCTTCGACCACGCCGTCCTTCACCACCGCGCGCTGCTTCGTGCGAACGCCCTCTTCGTCGAACGGCGAGCTGCCCATCGCGCGCGCCACGTGCGGGTCTTCGGTGATCTGCACGTGCGGCGCGAACACCGGCTTGCCGAGGCTGTCGACGAGGAACGAGGTCTTGCGGTAGAGCGCGCCGCCGCTCGTCGCCTGCACGAACGCGCCGAGCAGGCCGGCCGCGAGCGGCGCTTCGAACAGCACCGGCACCTTGCGCGTATCGAGCCCCTTCGCGCTCATCCGCGCAAGCGCGCGCTCGGCCGCATAGCGCCCCACCGCTTCGGGCGCCGCGAGCTCGGCGGCGCTGCGCTTGGACGAATACCAGTCGTCGCGCTGCATGTTGCGCCCGCTGCCCGCGATCGGCGCGCACGCCACGTAGTGGCGCGAGTACGGATAGCCGTGCAGGAAGCCGCGCGTCGTCGCGAGCACGAACTGCGAATGCTGGGCGGAGACGCTCGCGCCTTCGGAGTTGCGGATCTGCGGATCGGTCGCGAACGCGGCGTCTTCGGCGCGGCGGGCCAGCTCGACCGCTTCGTCGGCGGTCAGGTCCCACGGGTGATAGAGGTCGAGATCGCGCGGCGCCGTTTCCAGAAGCTCGGTTTCGGCGAGGCCGGCGCAATTGTCCTCGGCCGTGAAGCGCGCGATGTTGTAGGCTGCGGCGACGGTGTCGCGCAGCGCCTGCGGAGAGAAGTCGGACGTGCTCGCGTTGCCTCGCTTCGCGCCGATGAAGACGGTCACGCCGACCATCTTGTCGCGGTTGTGCTCGATCGTCTCGACCTCGCCGCGCCGCACCGACACCGACAGACCGTCGCCTTCGGAGATTTCGGTCGCGGCGTCGGTCGCGCCGAGCGATTTCGCGTGACGGAGAATGTCTGACGCGATCTCTTTCAGTTCGTTCTGCGTGTGCGGAAAAAACCGCTGCTTGGCTTCCATGTCTGCTGCCATCGTTGTAGCCGTCCGGTATTGAGCTGTTTCGTGGGGGCCGTGCGCCGCGGGCCCAGCGGGAGGCGGTCTTGCTGCGCCCATCCGTGTTGCGTCGTGATGCCGATCACGCATCCCGCGATCATAGCAAGGTCCGGGCCGGTTCACCTGCGATTCCACGCGGCGATAAACCCGGTTCGCGGCCGCGCAAGCGTGCGCATCCGAACAGACTATGAGGACGTTCCCCCGCCCCCGGCCGGGCGAAAGACGCCTGCCGGCACGCTACAATGCCGGGATGACACGCAAAACCCGCATTCAACCCATGTCGTCCGCCGACTCCGGCGATGTCGACGAAAACGGCTACGACCGTCCCAGCAAATCCCAGCTCAAGCGCGAAATGCACGCGCTGCAGGAGTTGGGCTTGACGCTCGTCGAGCTGCCCAAGGACGCGCTCAAGCGCATGCCGATGCCGGAAGACCTCGCCGACGCCGTGCAGGAAGCGCGCCGCATCACCGATCACGAAGGCAAGCGCCGGCAGATCCAGTATGTGGGCCGCGTGATGCGCTCGCTGACCGACGAGGAAACCGCCGCGCTGCGCCAGGCGCTCGACACCTACAACGGCGTCAACAAGGCCGAGACGGCGAAGCTGCACTGGATCGAGCGCACCCGCGACGCGCTCATCGCCGACGACGAGGCTCTCACCGCGTTCCTGCGCCAGCACCCGGCCGCCGACGCGCAGGAAGGCCGTACGCTGATCCGCAACGCGCGCAAGGAGGCGCAGCAAGGCAAGCCGCCGCGCTACTTCCGCGAGCTGTTCCAGTGGATCAAGACGGTCAGCGCCGCGGATTCCACGGACAAAGAACACGACGCCCCCGCCGAAGACGACGATGACGACTCCAACGCGTAATCATCCCGATGAAATCCTGATCGGCCTCGTGTCGATCAGCGACCGCGCGAGCAGCGGCGTCTATGAAGACAAGGGCATTCCGTCCTTGCAAACGTGGCTCGCCGGGGCGCTGAAGTCGCCATGGCGCGCCGAGACACGCCTGATCCAGGACGACGCCGCGACGATCACCGCCACCCTCGTCGAGCTCGTCGACGAGGCCGGCTGCGATCTCGTGCTGACGACGGGCGGCACCGGTCCGGCGCGTCGCGACGTGACGCCCGAGGCGACGCTCGCGGCGGGTACGAAGGAGATGCCCGGCTTCGGCGAGCAAATGCGGCAGATCAGCCTGAATTTCGTGCCGACGGCGATCCTCTCGCGGCAAGTCGCGGTGATTCGCGAGGCGCCCGATCACGCGGCGCTGATCGTGAACCTGCCCGGCCAGCCGAAATCGATTCAGGAGACGCTGGAAGGCTTGCGCGACGCGTCGGGCGCGGTGAAGGTGCCGGGCATTTTCGCCGCGGTGCCCTATTGCATCGATTTGATCGGCGGCCCGTACATCGAAACGAACGACGATGTCGTGGCCGCGTTCCGGCCGAAAAGCGCGCGGCGCGAGACGAAATGACGAACGGGCCGTTGCGGCCCGCCCTCACCGGAATGGCAACGGCAACGCCGCCCGCTACGCCCCCTGCTCCGGCGCGCTCTGCGCACCGGCCGCCGGAATCAGGAAATGCTCACGGTAGTACTTGAGCTCGTCGATCGACTCATGGATATCGGCCAACGCCGTATGCATCGCCCGCTTCTGGAAGCCCTTGTAGATCGCGGGCTGCCAGCGGCGGCACAACTCCTTGAGCGTGCTCACGTCGAGATTGCGGTAATGGAAAAAGCGCTCGAGCTCCGGCATCCAGCGGGCCATGAAGCGGCGGTCCTGGCAGATCGAATTGCCGCACATCGGCGACTTGCCGGGCGGCACGTAGGCGCCGAGAAACGCGCGGATCTCCTCGGCGGCAGCCTCCTCGGTCACCGTCGAGGCGCGCACACGCTCGATCAGCCCCGAGCGGCCGTGCGTGTTCTTGTTCCACTCGTCCATCTTGTCGAGCGTTTCGTCGCTCTGGTGAATGGCGAGCACCGGGCCCTCGATGGCCACGTCGAGCGTCGAATTGGTCACGACCACGGCGATCTCGATGATGCGATCGGTGTCGGGCTCGAGACCCGTCATTTCCATATCGAGCCAGACGAGGTTCATCTCGCTGCGCGCGAGCGTCGGCTCGCCGACGGGTTCGAGAATGTCAGTCATGAATGTCAACCTTGGTTGGATGAAGCGCCGCCGAGGCGCCGGGCGGTGCCCGCCAGCCGCCGGCCAGCGGCGGCCAGGACCGGTTCGCGCACATGGCCCAGGGCGCAAAAAAGCTCGCCGGATCGGCGAGCCCCTATAATTCTCGCATAGATACAACGGGTTCCCTCGATGTCCACTCTCCACTTCACTATCCTGTTCGCGGCCGCCGTGCTCGCCATGGTCGGCACGAAGCTCTGGCTCGCGTCGCGCCAGATCCGCTTCGTCGCGGCGCATCGCGGCCAGGTCCCCGAGCAATTCGCCAGCAAGGTTGCACTCGCCGCGCACCAGCGCGCTGCCGACTACACGATCGAACGCACGCGGCTCACGATGCTCGAAGTCGTGGTCAGCGCCGCCGTGTTGATCGGGCTGACGCTGCTCGGCGGCGTGGAGGCGCTGAACGTCGCGATCTCCGGCGGGCTCGGCGACGGCTACCTTGGGCAGATCGCGCTCGTCGCGGCCGTCATGGCGATCACGGGCCTCATCGACCTGCCGTTCGACTACTACCGGCAGTTCGTCATCGAAGAGCGCTTCGGCTTCAACCGCATGACCAAGCGCCTCTTCTTCACCGATCTCGTCAGGAACGTCCTGATCGGCGCGGCGCTCGGACTGCCGTTCCTGTTCGTCGTGCTGTGGCTGATGGACAAGGCCGGCAGCCTCTGGTGGCTGTGGACGTGGGCCGTGCTCATCCCTTATCAATTGTTCGTGATCAAGATCTATCCGACCTTCATTGCGCCGCTTTTCAACAAGTTCGAGCCGCTCACGGACGACGCCCTGAAGCACCGCATCGAAACCTTGTTGAAGCGCTGCGGCTTCACCGCCAGGGGGCTCTTCGTGATGGACGGCAGCCGTCGTTCCGCGCACGGCAACGCGTACTTCACGGGCTTTGGCGCCGCCAAGCGCATCGTTTTCTTCGATACGCTGATCTCGCGTCTGTCGGGCAGCGAGATCGAAGCCGTGCTCGCTCACGAGCTCGGTCATTTCAAGCGCCGCCACATCATGAAGGGCCTGATCGTCAGCTTCGCGATCAGCCTCGCGTTGCTCGCGCTGCTCGGCTGGCTCACGCAATGCGTCTGGTTCTACGAAGGGCTCGGCGTGCGCCCGTCCATGACGGGCAGCAACAACGGCCTCGCCCTCGTGCTGTTCCTGCTCGCCCTGCCCGTGTTCCTGTTCTTTGTGTCGCCGCTCGGCAGCCTGACCTCGCGCAAGCACGAATTCGAAGCCGACGCGTTCGCCGCGAGCCAGACGGGCGCACGAGACCTTGTCAGCGCGCTCGTCAAGCTCTACGAAGACAACGCCTCGACGCTCACGCCCGACCCGCTCTACACCGCGTTCTACTACTCGCATCCGCCGGCGTCGCAGCGGATCGACCGTCTGCTGCGGCACGCATGAGCGGCCGCCCCGCCAAGACGGCGCGCCGCACGAATGCGGCGGCGCGCACCGAAGGACTCGTCATTGCCGCGCACGGACGTCACTACGTGGTCGCGCCCGACGGCGCCGATGCGCTGCTGCAATGCTTTCCCCGCGGCAAGAAGAGCGAAGTGGCGGTGGGCGATCGCGTCGTCTTCGAGACCACCTCGGCGGACCAGGGCGTGATCGTAGAGATCGGCGAGCGCCGCAATCTGCTGTATCGCTCGGACCAGTACAAGTCCAAGCTCTTCGCCGCGAATCTCGACCAGCTCCTGATCGTGCTCGCCACCGAGCCGCACTTCAGCGAGGACTTGCTCGGCCGCGCGCTGATCGCCGCCGAAGCCAATGCGCTCAAGCCGCTGATCGTGCTCAACAAGACCGACGTCGAGGCCGCGCTGCCGGCGGCGCGCACGCGGCTCGAGCCGTATCGCGAGCTCGGCTACGAAGTGCTGGAGTTGTCGATCAAGACGCGCCCCGACGCCGCGCGCGAGGCGCTCGTCGACCATCTGCACGGCCACGCGACGCTGCTGCTCGGCCAATCGGGGATGGGCAAGTCGACGCTCGTGAACCTGCTCGTCCCCGACGCCGCTGCGGCGACGCGCGAAATCTCGACGGCGCTCAACAGCGGCCGCCACACGACGACGTTCACGCGCCTCTATCCGCTGCCTGTCGGCGGCGCGCTGATCGATTCACCGGGCTTTCAGGAGTTCGGGCTGCACCACTTGACCGAAGGCCGGCTCGAGCGCGCTTTCCCCGAGTTCCGGCCGCTGCTTGCGCATTGCCGCTTCTACAACTGCCATCACCTGCACGAGCCGGGCTGCGCGATACTGGAAGCCGTGGCGGAAGGCCGCGTTGCGCCGGAACGCCATGCGCTTTATGCCCAACTGGTGCACGAGACGGACCAAGTCGTCCGCTGATGGGCACCCTGATTCGCTCGCCTTACAGCCGCTTATGCTTCGATTGATGCACGCTCCCAACGTGATCATCGCCCAGCACTGGATCAACGTGCTGGCGGCGGCCGGGGTTGCCTGTGAACTGCACAATCGTTATTTGAACGGTGCGCTCGGCGAGATCCCGGCGGATCAGTGCGCACCCGAACTATGGCTCGTCGACGAACGCGACGAAGCGCTTGCAAGGAGGTTGATTGAAGCCGCATCGAAGGGACCGCCCGATGGTGCGGCGACTTGGCGGTGCCATGCCTGCGGAGAGACGCTCGAAGCGCAATTCACGCAATGCTGGCGGTGCGGCGCGACACGCGATCCGCGCGATGAATGAGGCTTGAGCCGTGACAGATGACGTGCCGCACGATCGGGCACGTCATCAGGAAGCGGCAACGCCGGCTTACGACACCCAGACGGCGATCGTCAGCATCAGCAGCAGAATCATCCACAGGATGACTGCGCGCCAGACTAGCCCGACAGCCGATTGCAACGTGCGCGGCGTGCAATCGTCACCGACCGATATAGGCCCCCCGTCGCCGACCGACAGCGCATCGAGACTCGACGGCTCCGCGAGCGGCCCGGCCAGCCGGGCTCCCAAGGCCCCGCTGCCGGCAGCCAGCAACACGCCGTCGTTGACGTCCGGCCATTGGCGCGAGTGATTGCGCCACGCGTAAATCGCATCCTCGAAATTGCCGACGATCGCAAAGCCGAGCGCCGTCAGCCGCGCCGGCACCCAGTCGATTACGAAGAACGCGCGCTGTGCAAAGTTGGAAAACGCAGCGGTGCGCTCATCGGCGGGCGCCGACCACGAGCGCGCAAGATACTCGGCGATCCGGTACAGCACCGCGCCGGCCGGCCCGATCGGCACGAGGAACCAGAAGAACACACCGAACACGTGACGGTGCGATGCCACGACCGCATGGATCAGCGTATGCCGAACGATTTCGCCGACAGGCATGTCGACCGTGTCGATGCCCGTCCACTCGTTGAGAATTTCGCGTGCGCGCGGCACGTCGTCGTTATTTAACGCGAGATGAATATCAGTGAAGTAATGGCTGAATTGCCGAAACCCGAGCGTGAAATAAACGATCACGACGTTCCAGAGAAACGCCAGAACGAAATTGATCCGATAAAGGACGTAATAGATGAGCGCGACAGCCAGCGTCCAAGGCAGCACGACGACGAGCCACGCCAGAATCCCATGCTTCTTCTTGCCGGCATCGAAGCCGTGCGCGGCGGACTCCGCATGATATTGAAGCAGCGCGAACACCGGATTATTCGGCGACAGCGCGCGCAGCTGTTCGATCATGAGAGCCAGCAATACGGAGAAGAAAGTCATGCGAAGCGCCGTGCTAATTCGGTTTTTTGCGGTTGTCGCATAACGATATCACAGGGTCAGAGCATTGGAGCGCACACCGCCTCGCGCCACTGCGCATGCGCCGGCATGTCCGTTCGAAGCGAGCCGACTCACGCCGCGAGAAAGCGATAGAAATTACGCAACATGCCGGCAGTTGCTCCCCAGATGAAATAATCGCCGCCCACGCCCGTTCGCGGATAAGGCATTGCAAAAAAACGACGCTCGCCGTCTTCCCAGCGCAGCACACGCACCTGGTGATGCACCGGGTTCATCAGAAACGCAAGCGGCACCTCGAAGATCTCGGCCACTTCGTACGTGTCGGCATGCAAAGTGAAAGGTGTATGAACGAGGCCAACGACGGGCGTCACACTAAACCCTGTGCCGGTCAGGTAGTCGGGCAGCGTACCCAGCACCTCGACGCGCCCGGGTGCCAGCCCGACCTCTTCCTGCGCCTCGCGCAACGCGGTCGCAACAGCGCTGCTATCGGACGGCTCCCGGCTCCCACCGGGAAAACTCACTTGTCCCGCGTGATCGTTCAGATGGTCGGTGCGCTGCGTAAGCAGAACAGTAACGCCGCCTTCACGCACGACGAGCGGAACAAGCACCGCGGCAACGCGCGTATCACCGCTTGGCGGCAGCCAGCGCGCCTCCCTCGGCTCCGGGCGCCAGTCGAGCTGGAGCTTGAAGCGTGCTCGCAGCCCATCCGCCGTCAGGCGCTCCGACGAGACAGCCGGCAATTCGGCGCCAGTGGATTCGACGGACAGCGCTTCGGGGTTTGGGATTTTGGGGCGCGAGCGATTCAACGGAAGTCTCGAGACGATCGATACGGGATGGTTGCTATTTTGACCCACCAACAAAAAAAGCACCCGGGAAGGGTGCTTTTTCTTACAGCTTTTACGCTCAGGACGCTTCGCGGTCTTTCGCCACCAGCTTTTCCTTGATCCGAGCCGACTTGCCCGAACGCTCGCGCAGGTAGTACAGCTTCGCGCGACGCACGTCGCCGCGGCGCTTCACGACGATGCTCGCCAACAGCGGCGAGTAGGTCTGGAAGGTACGCTCGACGCCTTCGCCCGACGAAATCTTGCGGACGATGAACGACGAGTTGAGGCCACGGTTGCGCTTCGCGATCACGACGCCTTCGTAGGCCTGAACGCGCTTGCGGGTACCTTCAACCACGTTCACGTTCACGATCACCGTATCGCCAGGGGCGAATTCGGGGATGGTCTTGCCTGCGAGCGAACGCTCGATTTCTTCCTGCTCGAGTTTTGCAATCAGATTCATCACTGACTCCTAAAGCCATCTTGTCGGCGTTCGTACCTGCCTTGCGCCAATGTGGCCAGCGCGCGGCACGGCCCCGATAGAGGATGGGTTCACATCTGGCGCCGCGCACGCATGCACGGCACCGCCTATGTCTTGCGAACGAATGCCGAAGGGGTCAAGCCTTCGACGCCTCTTTCGCCAGACCTGCGAGCCATGCCTCATCGGCACGGCTCAACATCTTGTTGCGCCTCGCGCGCTCGATCAGATCGGGCCGCTTGGCAAGCGTATTCCTGAGCGCCTCGCGCCGGCGCCACTGCTCGATCTCCGCATGATGGCCGCCGAGCAGCACATCCGGCACCCGCATGCCTTCATATTCCTCGGGCCGCGTGTAATGCGGACAGTCGAGCAAGCCGTCGACGAAGCTATCCTGCACCGCCGACTGCGCATCGTTCAGCACGCCCGGCAACTGCCTGACGACGGCATCCATCAGCGCCATCGCCGGCAACTCGCCGCCCGACAGCACGAAGTCCCCAAGGCTGACCTCTTCGTCGACGCAACGATCGAGCAGACGCTGATCGATCGCTTCATACCGGCCGCACAACAGCAAGAGGCCGGGCTCAACGGCCAAACGCATGACCCGCCCGTGATCGAGCGGCGCACCTTGCGGGGACATCATCACCACGCGAGTCTGCGCAATGCCCTGCTCGGCCTGGGCCGCCTTCGCCGCGCCGATCGCCGCCTCGAGCGGCTTGGCCAGCATCACCATGCCTGGGCCGCCGCCATACGGGCGATCGTCGACGGTACGGTAGTTGTCGGTTGTGAAATCGCGCGGATTCCACGTGCGCAAACCGAAGCGCCCCTGCTTCGCAGCGCGGCTCGTGATACCCCAGTCGGTCAGCGCGCGAAACATCTCGGGAAAGAGCGTGACGACATCGAACTGCACCGCTCTCTCCGTTGGTTCAATCATGTTCAGTAATCGGCTTCCCAATCGACGACGATCTGCTTCGCCGCCCGGTCCACCGTCTTGACGTACACACCGACGAACGGAATCAGGCGCTCGCCCTTTACCGCCCGGCCGTCCTTGGCCGTCGCCGGATACTCGATGCGCAATACCGAGTGCGCGCCGTTGTCGATCATGTCGACGACCTGACCGAGTGTGACGCCAGCCTCGTTGACGACATCCAGGCCGAGCAAGTCGACCCAGTAATATTCGTCGTCGCCGAGCACCGGAAAATCACTGCGCCGCACATGCACGCGCCAGCCGCGCAACGCGAGCGCGGCGTCGCGATCCGCCAGGCTGCCCAGATGGGCGACGATGCTGTCGCTGTGCGTCTTCGCTTGCAGCACCGTGACGGACTTGCGTTCACGGCCTTTCATCAGCCACCAGCGCTTCGCGCCCAAGAGCGCGTCGCCGCCGTGCCCTGCATCGGCATGCGCCGCAACCTTCACCCAGCCTTTCAGGCCATACGCATCGACGATGGCGCCGACTTCGATCGCGTCGTCAGGCCAAGTTTCCGCCGACTCGACGTGAACCTGCTGCGCCTCGGACTCGGCGCCCGCCATACCGCGCTCATCGCGTGCAACCGGCTTGCGGACGAATGCGCCAAACGACGCTTCTGCGCGAGCCGGGCGTTTTGCGCGGCTCGCGCCGCCAGATTCACGCTCGGACACAATCCACCTCGCAGTCGGCCTTGCGGCTGGCGCCGGCGACCCGCTCAAACGAAAGCAGCGCATCTGGCATGCCGAGCGATTCGCTCAGACGCATGGCAGATGCGCCCATCGAGTAGCCGAAGCCGAACGCAGGCCTTGCGGCCCCAACTACCATCAAGCAGCCGGTTGCGCCTGTTGCGCTTGCTTCACGAGGCGCTCGACGGTCGGCGACAGTTGCGCGCCAACGCCTTGCCAATACGTGAGGCGGTCCTGAGCGATGCGCAGCGATTCGCCCTTCGTCGCGACCGGGTTGTAGAAGCCGACGCGCTCGATGAAGCGGCCGTCACGACGGTTGCGCGAATCGGTTGCGACGATGTTGTAAAACGGGCGCTTCTTCGAGCCGCCACGAGCCAAGCGGATGATGACCATACTTAAAATCCTTGAAAACCGGGGTTCGGAACCACTGAAACACGCGATTATAGCCCGAAACCGAAGCCATAACAAACACTTACCGAGAAAACCGGCAAACCGGGTAGCGCAATGCCGACACTTGGCCTGGGCGGAAAGGCTCGAACGTCGCTCGCAGACCGCCCCCGCCACGCCTTTCCGCCTGCTCACGGAAGCATGCTCGGCGTAGAATGCGCGGTCGGCATCGGTACGCGCCCCGCTCGCGCCGCGACTCACCCGACCGCCTCCTCGCAAGACAAGACGCCCTATGTCCACAAACGTTTCATCGGCCTCGCCCCGCTTTCGCTCGAAAACCCTCACCGCCGCGCTCGCGTTCTTCTTTGGCAGCGTCGGCGCGCATCGCTTCTATCTGTATGGATTGCGCGACGTGTTTGGCTGGGCGCACGTGATCGGCACCCTTATCGGCATTCCCGGGGTGCTCCTGCTCGTCGCGACCCAGCGCAGCGCCTCGCTCGGCTGGTGGCTGGCGATTCCCGGCGCTGTCTCGCTTTTTGCAGCTTTTCTGGCTGCGATCGTCTACGGCCTGCGCCCCGATCAGAAATGGGACGCGCAATTCAACGCCCAAACCGGCAAGCAGAGCCACTCGGGCTGGACCGCCATCTTCGTCGTGATCTTTTCGCTGTTTTTCGGTGCGTTTCTCTTGATGACCGGGCTCGCACTGTCGTTCCAGACCTACTTCGAATCGCAAGTCGACGCGGCAAAATCGCTTTCGCAATGACGGCGTTCCAGGGCGGTCAAATTCGCCGGCTAGTTAGAAAAGACTCAACTGCGGATTGTCCGAAGCCGGCTCAGGTGCCCGCCGCGCAGAAAACTGCGGACGGAACTGCGAAATGTCGAGGATCCCTCGCCTCCGCTCGTTGAGCCCAAGGCGGCGCACCGCGTTGTGAAAGCGCTGCTTGAGCAGCTCGGCCCACAGGCCCTCGCCTTTCATGCGCGTCGCAAACGACGAATCGTAGTCCTTGCCCCCTCGCATGTCGCGCACCCGGGCCATCACGCGCTCGGCCCGGTCGGGAAAATGCGCGGCGAGCCAATCCTTGAAGAGCGGCGCCACTTCCCACGGCAAGCGCAGCACGATGTAGCTTGCGCTCGTCGCGCCCGCCTCGGCGCACGCTTCGAGCACCCGCTCGATGTCCGGCTCCGTGACGAACGGGATGACGGGCGCAACGCTGACACCAACCGGAATCCCCGCCTCGCTCAGTGTACGAATCATGCGCAGCCGGCGCGAAGGCGTAGCGGCGCGCGGCTCGAGCGTGCGTGCGATCCCGGCGTCGAGCGTCGTCACGGTGACCGCCACCATCACTTGATTGCGCGACGCCATCGGCGCGAGCAGATCGATATCACGCTCTATCAGTGACGACTTCGTGATGGCCGCGAACGGATGATGATGCGCATGCAGGACCTCGATCACGCGCCTGGTAATGAGCAATTCGCGCTCCGCAGGCTGATAAGCATCGGTGCTGACGCCCAGCGCGATCGGCTCCGGCACGTAGCTATTCTTCGACAGCTCCCGTTCGAGCAATTCTGCTGCATTGACCTTGGCGTAGATCCGGCTCTCGAAATCGAGCCCCGGCGACAAACCGAGATAGCTGTGCGTCGGCCGCGCAAAGCAGTAGATGCAGCCGTGCTCGCACCCCCGATAGGGATTCAGCGACACCGAGAACGGAATATCCGGCGACGCGTTGCGCGTCAGGATGCTCTTCGCCCGCTCCTCGAAGACCTGCGTGCGCAGCGGGGACGCTTCGCTGTCTTCGGTGTCGGCCCCGCCCCAGCCGTCATCGACGGTTTCCCGCTGATCGACTTCGTAGCGCCCCTGCAGGTTGGTGACGGCTCCTCGCCCCTTGCGAGGCACGGGCAAGGCAATCGGATACTCGGAATCGTCCATAGCTCGAACAAGGCAGCGGAAATACTGTATAAATATACAGTATCGCCTCGCATCATGCCAAGCTGCTCGCCGGAGTGGGCCGGCCGCGTCCGACGGCCCTATCCGCGCCGCTATTCGCCCACGGAGATCGTCAGCGACTCCTTGATCTCCTCCATCACCACATAGCTCTTCGATTGCACTGCGCCCGGCAACTGCAGCAGGATGTCGCCGAGCAGCTTTCGATAATCCGCCATTTCGCCGATGCGCGCCTTGATCAGGTAGTCGAAATCGCCCGACACGAGGTGGCACTCGAGCACCTCTGGAATCTTCTGCACCTCGCGGCGGAACTGGTCGAACATGTTGCCGCTCTTGTGATCGAGCGTGATCTCGACGAAGACCAGCAACGCCGCCCCCAGTTCTGCCGGGTTGACGCGCGCGTAGTAGCCCAGGATCACGCCGTCGCGCTCCATGCGCTTCACCCGCTCGATGCACGGCGTCACTGTCAGGCCGACCCGCTCAGCCAGATCTTTCATGGCGATGCGGCCGTCCTCCTGAAGCAATTTCAGGATCTTGTGATCGAGCTTATCGAGGGCACGGACGGGCTGACGTTGTGTTCTCATGTCTTTTTACCAAAATCGTAAAAAATACGATAACAAAAACTAGATTTACCTCAATAGTATAGCGGCTAACACTAGATAAGCAGGGTATTGGAGGCGTATTGAACGCACCCAACCGAACAGCAGAAAAACCTACTGGGAGCCACTATGCGAGTCGTCGTTTTGGGTAGCGGTGTCGTCGGGACGACGACTGCTTATTATCTGGCGCGTGCGGGCCACGAAGTCACCGTGATCGACCGCGAAGCCGGCCCGGCGCTCGAAACCAGCTTTGCCAATGCCGGCCAGATCTCGCCCGGCTACGCCGCGCCATGGGCGGCGCCGGGAGTGCCGCTGAAGGCCGTCAAGTGGATGTTCCAGAAGCATGCGCCGCTCGCCATCCGTCTCGACGGCTCGCACTTCCAGCTGCGCTGGATGTGGCAAATGCTGCAGAACTGCACGGCCGAGCGCTACGCCGTCAACAAGGGCCGCATGGTGCGTCTCGCGGAATACAGCCGCGACTGCCTGCAGGCGCTGCGCGCCGACACCGGCATCCAGTACGAAGGCCGCACGGGCGGCACGCTCCAGCTGTTCCGCACGCAGCAGCAACTCGACGGCGCCGCGAAGGACATCGCGGTGCTCAAGGACGCGAACGTCCCGTTCGAACTGTTGAGCCCGAGCGAACTGGCGCGCGCTGAACCCGCGCTTGCGGCCACGTCGCACAAGCTGACTGGCGGCCTGCGCCTGCCCGGTGACGAAACCGGCGACTGCCAACTCTTCACGACACGCCTCGCCGCGCTCGCCGAACAGTTCGGCGTGAAGTTCCGCTTCAACACGCCGATCGACGCGCTGGCGATGACCGGCGGCCGAATCTCCGGCGTGCAGTGCGGCACCGAAACGATTCGCGCCGATGCCTATGTCGTCGCGCTCGGCTCGTACTCGACGCAATTCCTGTCCGGTATCGTGAAGATCCCGGTGTATCCGCTCAAGGGCTACTCGATCACGGCGCCGATCGTCGATGCGTCCAAGGCGCCGGTGTCGACGGTGCTCGACGAAACGTACAAGATCGCGATCACGCGCTTCGACGACCGCATTCGCGTGGGCGGCATGGCGGAGATCGTCGGCTTCGACAAGAAGCTGCGCGGCGCGCGCCGCGAAACGCTCGAAATGTGCGTCAACGATTTGTTCCCGGGCGGCGGCAATACGCCGAAGGCGACGTTCTGGACCGGCCTGCGTCCGATGACACCGGACGGCACCCCGATCGTCGGCCGCACGCCGGTCTCCAACCTGTTCCTGAACACGGGACACGGCACGCTCGGCTGGACGATGTCGTGCGGCTCGGGCCAACTGCTCGCCGACCTGATCTCGGGCAAGCAACCGGCAATCCAATCGGGCGATCTGTCGGTGCATCGCTATCTCGGCGATACCAGCGGCACGGGGCGTCCGGCTTACGCTTGACGCGGTCGCGTGGCGCAGTTCGACGACTCGCCAAACACAAAGGGCGCCTGATCCATAATCAGGCGCCCTTTGCTTTGTGCCCGCCCAAACGGCCGCGCTTGCTCGCCCCCCCGTCAGAACTGATCCTCGGTGAGCGCGAACACCCCCTCCCCACCCCTCGCGCTGACGATCGACGCTTCGAGCGCCGCCGCCTGCGGCAGGACATGCTCGGCGTAGAAACGCGCAGTCGCAATCTTCGCGCCGCAGAACGACGGGTCGCCCGCTTCGTTGGCCGCTGACGCCAGCATGGCGCGCGCCATCTGCCAGCCGCACAGCACGATCCCGGCGAGCTTCAGATACGGCACGCCGCCTGCAAACACGGCGTTCGGGTCTTGCTTCGCATTGGCCAGAACGAAATCGACGACGGCCGCGAGCGATCGATGCCCATCGGCGAGGCGCGCGCGCATCGAAGCGAAGGCCGTGCCTTCGTGGGCAGCCAGCGCGTCGAGAGTCTGCGCGACACCGGCGATGAGCGTCTTCGCGACCGCGCCTCCATCGCGCAAAGTCTTGCGGCCGATGAGGTCGTTGGCCTGGATTGCGGTCGTGCCTTCGTAGATCGTCAGGATGCGCGCATCGCGATAGAACTGCGCCGCGCCCGTCTCTTCGATGAAACCCATCCCGCCGTGCACCTGCACGCCGAGGCTCGCGACGTCGATCGACATCTCCGTGCTCCAGCCCTTCACGACCGGCACGAGGTATTCGTAGATCGCTTGATGCTCGGCGCGCACCGCGGCATCGGCGTGGTTGTGCGCGATATCGCAATGCGCGGCGGCCACATAGGCGAGCGCGCGCGCACCCTCGGTCATCGCGCGCATGGATGCCAGCATGCGGCGCACGTCGGGGTGGTGAATGATCGTCACCGACTGCTTCGCGGAACCGTCGACCGGGCGGCTTTGCACGCGCTCCTTCGCATACGCCGCCGCCTTCTGATAGGCGCAGTCCGCGACGCCGATGCCCTGCATGCCGACCGCGAAGCGCGCAGCGTTCATCATGATGAACATGTACTCGAGGCCGCGGTTCGCTTCGCCGACGAGATAGCCGATCGCGCCGCCGTGATCGCCGAATTGCAGCACCGCGGTCGGGCTCGCCTTGATGCCGAGCTTGTGTTCGATCGAGACGCAGTGCACGTCGTTGCGTGCGCCGAGCGTGCCGTCGTCGTTGATCATGAACTTCGGGACGATGAAGAGCGAAATGCCCTTCACGCCTTCCGGTGCGTCAGGCGTGCGGGCCAGCACGAGATGCACGATGTTGTCCGCCATGTCGTGCTCGCCCCACGTGATGAAGATCTTCGTGCCGGAGATCTTGTACGTGCCGTCGCCCTGCGGCTCCGCGCGCGTGCGCACGAGCGCAAGATCGGAGCCGGCCTGCGGCTCGGTGAGGTTCATCGTGCCGGTCCATTCGCCGGAAATCAGCTTCGGCACGTAGCGCTGCTTCTGTTCTTCGGAGCCTGCGGTCAGGATCGCTTCGATCGCGCCATCGGTCAGCAATGGACACAGCGCGAACGACAGGTTCGACGCGTTGAGCATTTCAATGCACGGCGTGGCGATCAGCTTGGGCAACCCCTGGCCGTCATAGTCGGCCGGATGCTGCAAGCCCTGCCAGCCGCCTTCGGCGAACTGGCGGAACGCGTCCTTGAAGCCGGGCGTCGCCGTCACCACGCCGTCGCGCCAGCTGCTCGGATTGCGGTCGCCCTCGACGTTCAGCGGCGCCAGCACTTCGCCGCACAGCTTGGCAGATTCCTCCAGCACGGCCTGGGCCGTCTCGGCGGTGGCATCCTCGAAACCAGGCAGCGCGGCGACATCATCGAGGCCGGCCAGTTCCTTCATCGCGAACAGCATGTCCTTGATAGGCGCGGTATAGCTCATTGTCTTCTCCACTGAGTATGAAAAAGGGGCGCTTGCTGCGCCCCTTTGTTTGCCTTGCTGCCCGGCTTTGCCAGACGCCGCCTGTTGCGGCAACGGCTTCGGTCAGCCGAGTGCGCTCACGAGTTCCGGCACGACGGTGAACAGGTCGCCGACGAGGCCGTAATCGGCGACGCTGAAGATCGGCGCTTCCGGGTCCTTGTTGATCGCCACGATCACCTTCGAGTCCTTCATGCCCGCCAAGTGCTGGATCGCGCCCGAGATGCCCACCGCCACGTACAGTTGCGGCGCGACGATCTTGCCCGTCTGCCCCACCTGGTAGTCGTTCGGCACGTAGCCCGCGTCCACCGCCGCGCGCGACGCGCCCAGCGCCGCGTTCAGCTTGTCCGCCAACGGCTCCAGCACCAACGCGAAGTTCTCGCCGCTGCCCAAGCCGCGTCCGCCCGACACGACGATGTGCGCGCTCGTCAGCTCAGGCCGATCCAGTTTCGTCACCTCGCGGTTCACGAACTGCGAAACGCCTGCGTCGGCTGCGGCCGCGATCGTTTCGACTGCCGCGCTGCCGCCAACGGCCGCCACCGCGTCGAAGCCCGTCGCGCGCACCGTGATCACCTTGATCGGATCGCTCGACTGCACCGTCGCGATCGCGTTGCCCGCGTAGATCGGGCGCTCGAACGTATCCGGCGCATCGACCGCCGTGATCTCGCTGATCTGCGCCACGTCGAGCTTGGCCGCCACGCGCGGCGCGATGTTCTTGCCGTAGGGCGTGGCCGGAGCGAGGATGTGCGTGTAGTCCTTCGCCGGGTCTTGCACCAGCGTCAGCACCGTCGCTTCGACGTTTTCCGCCAGGCCTTCGGCCAGTTGCGGGGCGTCGGCCAGCAGCACCTTGGCTACGCCCGCGATCTTCGCAGCGGCATCCGCCGCGGCTTGCGCGTTGTGGCCCGCCACCAGCACGTGAATGTCGCCACCGATCTTTTGCGCGGCCGCCACCGTGTTCAGCGTCGCGCCCTTGATCGACGCGTTGTCATGCTCGGCAATTACCAGAATCGTCATCTCTTTCCTCTTCGCGTCGTCTCTTACAGCACCTTGGCTTCGGT
>NZ_SWJE01000014.1 GCF_005144415.1 Trinickia terrae
CGTGGTGCGTGCGTGCTCTACGCGATTTCTTGAATTCGACGTGCGAGGGTTAGCGATGACGTGGTTCTACGAGTCGTTCGGCGTTGTGGTGGCGACCTGTTTGGTTGCCGGTTACATCATCTTCGGGTGACTGATTTTTTCGCAGCTTGGGGGCTGATATGCGTGCGAGTCAGGTCATGTGTTGCTTGGTGATGGTCGGTATCTGTTGTCGGGCGGAAGCAGGGAACATCCTGTCATTCGATTCCAATGGGATCGTAACCGCTCGGGCTGATCCGACGACACCCTATAACTTCGGTAAGACGCAGATCGAGACCTCAGGGCTTTTGTATAAGAAGCTCGGGCAGGCCGGGCTATCGCCCACGGCTACGGAGTCGTTGGCGACGATTGAGAAAGTCGAGAGCGTGACGGTTGCAGCTGGGAACGGTGCGAGGGCTGGGTACGGTGGCGGCTTCCTCGGTGTCGTTATTGGTGCTGTGTTGCAGTTTGCTGTCGCGCTTGGCGTCGATAAGTTGTTGACCTGGCTGTTTGGTTCGGGCGATAGCGTGACGTCGACGGGTACGGTTGCCAGTACGACGACGTGGATGTGGTGCTTCAGCAATGTCTGGAAGCTCAATAGCTCGGGCGCTTTGACGACGGGAACAGATTGCAGCGTCGATCCGAATGCGCTTGCTCAGGCGTATGTAGCGTCGCTTAACAACGTCTACGCCGCGTATGAGGGGATGTCTACTTCGACCTTTTCGGCGGTGTCGCTGACGGAGAGCAATGCGGCGGGTGTCGCGCAGGGCGCGGCGACCTATTCGTTCACGTTCAACGGCAACACGGGGCAGGCCACGGTGACGTTCACGGAGGATCAGGCGTCTGACGTGAGTGCGCAGGGCTACACGGTGGTGGCACCGCTTGCGGGCTACACGGCTGTCTCGAGCACGACGACGACAACGACGGATATTGCGACGGCAGTCGGCGGCATACCCGCTTCGGAGCTGGCGCAGCAAATCAACCCCGAGCTCGCTGCGGATGCGACGAATGCGTTATGGCAGCAAGCGTCGCAAATGCCTGGGTACACCGGCCTGCCGTACGACGCGACTAATCCGATCACGACGGCGGATGCGACGGCGTGGCAGAGCGCGAATCCGAGCTACACGCCAACGGTCGGTGATGCGGTTGGCACGGGGTCGGGCGCTGGTACGCAGGGCACGAGTGCCGGGGGGTCTCTTGGGTCGCTGCCTATCTCCGGGACTCCTGGGTCTAGTGATCCGACGACTAGCACCGGCACGAGTACAGGTACGAGCACCAGCACCGGTACGAGTACCAGCACTGGCACTAGCACCAGCACGGGCTCCTCTTCTGCCTCGGCGACGTCTGCGACAAGCGCAAGTGATCCGTGTGCGATCGACTCGAATGCGTCGGCGTGTGCGTCTCTTGGGACGCCTCCGGCTGCTCCGGCTTTGCCTACGAGCTCGGCCAGTGTGTCTATGTCGCCGTGGAATATCGGACCGCCTGACGGGGCGTGTCCGGCTCCGTTGTCTGTCTCGATCCTTGGTTCTTCGTACGCGTTTGCGTATGACCCGCTCTGCACGGCTGTGCAGAAACTCCGTCCGCTTGTGCTGGCGCTGTGTGCGCTGGCGGCGGCTCTTATCGTTGCAATGGGGGTGAAGGCATGAAGGTCCTCGTGGTGTGTGGCGCGGTGATGTTCGCGTTTTTCGTCTACATGATTTCTTCGATGGTCCATCAGACGGAGAAAGCGACAGATGCAGTCGACCAGCTCGTGGCGAGGGTCGTGAAATGAAGGGGCGGCGTTTGACGCGGCGTGAGCGCTTGGTGCTGTTCGTGTTGGCGCTGCTATTCGTGCTGTCCGGTTCGATTGGAGCGGTCTGGGTGTATCGGTTCGGGCACTGGAGGGGGTGGTGGCGATGACGTGGGCAACGTTTCTGTTGAGCTTGGTTCAGCCGATCATCTTCAATGCGCTGGTGGCGTTGGGGGTGGGCGTGCTGACCGTGACCGGCATTGATCTGGCGGTCAACACGGCGATGTCCTGGCTGACGTCTTCGGTCGGTGGCTTTGCGTCTGATCTGGTGAACGTGCTCGCGATGGGGGGCGTTTTTCAGGGCTTCGGGTATATCGGCGGTGCGATCAGTGCGCGGGTGACGATGGCCGGGGTGTCGAGCATGAAGAAGTTTTTCATCAAGTGAGGTCGGGGATGGCGGCGCAGTGGGAGAAAGACATGGTGGCCGAGTGCGAGATGTTCCCGGAGCTGCTGCGGAGCGTGCAAGCGGCGGTGCAGGAGATGGAGCTGGTGCGGGCGTGTTTGTCGCATGCTGGGCTGTTGGTGCTCGACGGGCTTCGAGTGACGCTGGAGAAGGGCCTCGTCGTTCATGGGAGCGCACGCTAGATGGCGATCGAGCTTGTTACGGGGGTGCCGGGCTCCGGGAAGACTTTGTTAGCGGTCTCGCGGCTGCCGAAGGAGATCAAGGCGGGGCGTCGTATCGTGGTGAACGGTATTCGCGATCTGGCGATTGATCATGAGCTGTGGGACGACGATATGGTGCGCGAGTGGCACAAGCACTGTAAGCCGAACGACGTGATCGTGATCGATGAGGTGCAGCGGATTTGGCCCCCCGTGTCGGCATCGGTGAAAGCCACGGAGGACATCGAGAAGCTGCACGTGCATCGGCATTTCGGCGTGGACATCGTGTTGATCACGCAGCATCCGAATCGCATGAACAAGACGATTCGTGACTTGGTCGGGCGACATGTGCACGTCAAGCGCTTGTTCGGCGGGCACAAGGCGATGCTGTACGAGTGGGACCATACGCACAACCCGAACAGCGGCTTGAAAGACGCGGTGAAGATGCCGTGGTTCTATCCGAAGAAGGTCTTCGAGCTGTACACGAGCGCGGAGCTCCACACGAAGCCGAAGGCGGTGATTCCGAAAGCGCTGTTCGTGCTGCCAGTGGCGCTGATCTTCGCCGTGGTGTTTGCGTGGAAGGGCTTCATGGGCGTCTCCGCGATCGGCAAGCCGAAGGGTGCGGAGTCGGGTGGCGGGTTGTTCGGTGCGGGCGGTGCGTTCGGCGCGTCTGTGCCGGTTGCTGTGTCGTCGGGGTCGCGAGGGCAGGCCTCGGAACAGTGGCGGATCGCGGGACGGTACGCGGTTGACGGGCAAGGGTATGTGCTGCTTGCTGACAACAGAGGGCGTTTCCGGCGTGAGTCGGTGGAGGATTTCAAGGGTCAAACTCTTGGCGTGACGGGGATGGTCGACGGCGAGCGGGTGGCGGTGTGGACGGGCGGCGGTGCTGCGAACGATAACGCGGTCGGAGGGCAAAAATGAAGCGCGTGGCATGGGTGGTGTGCGGGCTGTTGTTGTCGTGGTCAGTGTTTGCGGTGGAGGCTGTGCCGCCGATTCCAACGTTGCCGGTGCCGTCGGCGTCGGGTGTCGTTTCCGAGCAGTTGCCGTCAGTGCCTTTGCGGCCGCTTCCGCGAGTCAATGGTGGGGCGTTCGATCTGCGGTTCGTGAACGTTGGGCAACTGGTGGATCTGCTGTACGGCGAGGCGATGCATGTACCGCACGTCATCAGCTCGGAGGTGTTGCAGGACACGCGTCAGGTGTCGTTTCAGTACGACGGGAAGGCGGGCGATCTGCGCGCGTTCGTGAAGGTGTTCCTGGATTCGCAGGGGTTTGAGGTCAACACGCGAAACGGCGTCGATTTCGTCTCGAAGAAAAGCGGTGCTACGCCCGTCGATCGCGAGACCTACGTGTATACGCCGCGCTATCGCAGCGCTGATTACCTGCTGAAGCTCGTGCAACCGCTGTTCGGCGATCGTGTGTCGAGCATGGCGCAAATGCCGGTGCCGTCAACCACGAGGAATCCTGCGTCCGGTGCTGCGGCAGGCATTCCGACTGCGGCATCGGATGCGATGCAGGTTAGCCAAGGGCCGACGGTCTCTGCTGCGGATCAGTTGGTGTTCTCGGGGCCTGCGAGCGACGTGAAGCAACTCAAAGCCTTGTTGCCGCAACTGGATACGGCGGTGGGCGAGGTCGTCGTGCGCGGCTGGGCCTATGAGGTTGACGACACGGATGGCGGTAATACGGGTTTCAGCATCGTGTCCAAACTGCTCGGCGTCGGTGTCCAGCTCGGCAGCGGCACGACTCAGGCGGATTCGACGGCGTTGCAGTTTGGAGCGGGCCGGTTGGGCTTCACGATATCGGCGCTTGCGTCTGACTCACGCTTTCATGAGGTCAGCTCGCCGAACGTGCGCTGCGTGTCGGGCCAGCAAGTGAAGCTCAATGTGGGGCAACGGGTGCCTACGGTGTCAAGCGTGAGTTACCAGGGGACCAGCGGCACGCCGGTTCAATCGGTCGAGTATCAAGACGCGGGCGTCATCTTCAACGTCACGCCAACGGTATTGCAGGACGCTATCCAGCTCGCAATCGATGAGGAGATATCGAGCTTCGAAGCGACGACAACCGGCGTGAATAACTCGCCGACGAAAAGCACCAGGTCATTGCAAACGGTCGCGGCGCTCAAGGATGGCGAAGTGATTGTGCTGGGCGGGTTGATTCAAGACAGCGACAGCGAGACTCATAGCCGTGAGCGGTTCTTACCGGCGTTCCTGGGCGGTCATACGCGGTCGAAAGGGCGTACTGAGGTCGTGCTGGTGTTGCAGGTTCAGAAAGTCTAGGGGGGCGTTATGGAGCGGGAGCGGATTAAGGCGGATGCGGTTGCTCGTGAGTTGGCGCTTGATGCTTTGAGGTCGGGTGTGTGGTTTGTGACGATGCTGGTGTTTGCGTGGTCGGTCTTTGAGTTGTTCGAGTCGGCTGGCGAGCATGCGAAGGGAGCACCGATTTCCTCGTTTGGTGCGTTGCCGATGGATGGACTTGTCGCCGTGTGTTGCGGGCTGATCTTTGCGATGGTCTTGATTGCGGTACTGACGGCGTTTTTCATTCGCTCCGCCTATCTCGACCTCGGACGGAAGGTGAAGCGTCTGCGTCGGCGTGTGGATGAATTGCGTTCCGGCCTGTAGTCAGGTCCAGAAGTTGTTGGTGTGAATGAGGCGGTCGATTACCAAGTACGTCGCCGTGAAAATGAGTGACCACAGGATGGCTGGTTCGGCAAATTCGTGTAGCTGGTGGGAGAGAGGCTTGTGTAGGTGCCTGCGTGGTGTGCTGCGTACGCGCGGCGTGGGCGGTAGTTGCCTGTACTCGCGGGTGAGTCGACGCTTTGTTTCCTCTCGATACCAGTCGCGGTCGTGGATGCTCATTGTGGTTGGCCTCTGTGGGTGTTTGCGCCCATTTTAGCCGGTGCGCCGCGTGGGGCTGAGGTGTCAGCGTCTAGCGTGAGGAGTGTCCCGCCGTGGCCGAAGCGAGGGAGAGCGACAGCGGACCTGCGGAGTGTGGCGATTGTCGCGCGGCTGAGCGCGGCCTGCGGGACCGAGTAGCGGGTATCGGCAACCACGCCGAACGTAGGCGCGGCGCCGGAACGCGGCGACCCCTCACTGCCAAGCCGGTTTGTTGGGCGCGCTCGGTGCGATGGGGCCGACGTATGGCGCGCTGGCGGGCTTGCCGGTGATGCGGTGGGGTGTGAGCGGGGCGCGCGGGTGCGCAGGCCTACGGCGAGCCGCAGGCCGCAGAGGCCGGCGCGCGAAGCGCGCCTAAACTTGTACCTCTAACACTTAACGGAAATGCAGACGAAGCCAGGCTCTATCAGGAGGTAGAGAAGGGCTCAGACGAAAAAAATCCCGGGTATCCATGCGTGGGGTGGATGCCCGGGACGACAAGACGGCGGACGGCTGGTGGACCAGTTGAGAAAACACCAGCCTGGGGTTTCCCGCCGGATGGGAAAGATAGCAGGTGGAGCGGCAAAAGAAAAACCCGGCGATCGTTGGCGCGATCCCGGGCGGTGACAGACATCGGATAAAGGGCTATCCAACGTGAGTAACAGCATTGTAGGTCAAAAAACGCTGTCTTATCAAAGCGTTCTGAATGAGTACGGTTCTCCCCAAGCATTGAACGCAGCAGCGCTGCGCGGCGAGCCGATTCCCGTATACGAGTCTGAGGGGCCGTTTAGCGATGAGTACATCATTCGTTCGCAACGGTTCGAAGACGGTCAGCAAGAGGTCGTGGCGTTCAGCGTGGCTGTGCAGCGCCGCTTTCACGAACTGCGGCTGCGGCCTCGGGGGATGCGTGGCAAGCGCGAGAAGCTGGAAAGTGAGACTGACGACGATGTGTCGGAGAAGGCGGCGAAGTCGCTCAAAACGTCGATAGAGCGGTCCAGGCGCATGATTCGCAAGCGCTGCAAGTCGATCCGAGCGGATCGCATGCTGACGCTAACAATGCGGCGCAATGAGGCGTCGATTGAGGTATGGGCGAAGGCCTGGGACGAATTCAGGCGGCGGCTGAATCGGTTGCAGGATTTTCATTATGTGGCGGTGCCTGAGCGGCATGAACGCGGCGGATGGCATATGCACGTGGCGGTGAGCGGTCGGCAGAACTGGAAGCTGCTGCGCTCGATTTGGCTGTCGGTTATTAGCAAGCTCGGCACGGATGGCGCGGTGAACGATAGTTCTGGTAACCGAAAGCTTCAGGCGCTCATGAGGAAGATAGGCGGCAAGGGTCGTGCGATGCGACACCGGATCGCCACGTATATCGCCAAGTACGTCGGCAAAGACTCTGACGTGTCGACGTTCAACAAGAAACGGTATTGGACAAGCCGGGGCATCGTGGTGCCGGAAGTGACGACGTACGCGCACCTCGGCCCCGAGTATCAGGCGCGGGATGCTGTGGTGGCGGCGCATCGGTGCGTGCTGGGGAACGGCGCAACGTGTGACGGCGCTCAGTTCTATTGGAACCAGGGCATAGGCGTTTTCTGGATGGCGACGGGCAATACGGGGTGAATGCTTACACTAAGCGAACGCTTAAAGTCCCCGCATTAGTCTGACGATATATGCGTAGTGGATCCTACGTGCGAGGCGTCATACATGCTGTTCGAGGAAGTGGTGGGGATCTATCTGGCTGCAAAAAGCCACCGGAGCAAACAGCGCGATTTATATTCGCTCAAGCGGTTGCAACCGCATTTTGGCGGTCGGCGCATTTCGTCGTTAAAGCGCGCTGATGTTCGCAGTTATGTTTCTGCTCGTCTGGCGGAAGGCGTAAGCGAGTCAACGATTAAACGTGAACTAAAGCTTTTTTCGGCGGCTGTTAATTTCGTGCGCGTTGAGCACGATATGACAGATTTACCCAACCCTACCCTTCGGCTTGGTTTGCAAAATGCTGATACCCGGGTTCGGTGGGTTACGCGGAAGGAGGCCGATTTACTTATTGAAGCCGCATCTGAATTTGCGCGCCGACCTCATTTACGCAATTTCATTCGATTGGCGCTGCATACGGGTTGTCGGAAAAACGAGCTATTAAAATTGGAGTGGACAAGGGTTGATTTTGAGCGTTCGCTAATTCAGTTGGAACCTGAACATACGAAAAACAATAAACGTAGGGCTTTGCCGTTGAATGCGGAAGCCATCTCAGCGTTGCACGATCAGCGTGTTTGGCTGGCGGAGAACGTTCCGGGCGCACGGTGGGTTTTTTCCGTTGAAACCGGGGCGCGGATTACTACTATTCAGAAGGGTTTTGAGTCGGCGTGCCGTCGAGCTGGAATTAACGATTTCCGGATACATGATTTGCGACATACGTTTGCGTCATGGTTGGTGATGTCGGGTGAGTCGTTGTACGTCGTGCGGGATTTGCTTGGACACTCGTCGGTCACTGTCACGGAACGCTACGCGCACCTTTCTCCGCATCAGGGCCGGGCCGCCGTGCAGCGATTGCTGTGCTTTTGATGTCGGTGATACGGCTCGCCCTGTATTTCCTTACGAGCTGAAAAAGAGAGTGCTTCCGACGTTCACCGGGAGGTCCTGACCGCCGGTATGTCGTATGCGGCGTTGATGGCCGAGAGGCGGGATGCTCGATCTATGACGTCATCAGCAGAGGGGCAAGTCGGGGGAGTAGGTAGCACGCGGTGGATCGCAGGAGCGGTTGCCGCCTAAAGGTTAGCGAGGATTGGCCGAAATATGTCCTAGGTCTACCTTACGTTAGAACACGTCGAACATACTGCGTCGCAGCATTGATGTGGCTGTATCATAGTGATACTTTTACTGCGGTGCTGGCGTTAGCATCGGCCGCAAACATTTTCGGACGAGCATGAAATTACCGAAGCGGCTCACAAGCGAGCCTGTACTCGAAGCGATATTTGAAATCCGGTTCCGCGCAAGGACGCCGGTGGCGAGCATCTTGCCTGGCGTATTGTTTACGAAATTGAAAGCCGAGCGCGTCGAACAACTGCCAGCTGCTAACCTTCCGGAGTTGTCGCGGCAAGCTGATCCGATATTTCGGGTGCTGGCTGTTCAGAAGGTCCATTGGGACACGTTCTTCATCTTGATCGGCGACGAGTCGTTGGCGATTGGCTGCAAGTTACCTTACCCAGGTTGGACTAAGTTCGGGGCCGCCATTGGTGACGTCTTGACGGCTGTTGCGGATACAAATCTGATCGAGGCGGTGAGCCGCTATTCGATAAAATATATTAACCTTCTCGAAACCGATAACTCTGCCGACGCTTTGTCGAAGCTGAATTTAGAGATAAAGGTTGGCGATGGCAGCCAAGAAAATATAAATTTTCAATTACGAGTAGAGTTAGCACACAATAAATTCATATCTGTTGTGCATGCGATAGCCAGTGCGAATGCGCAGCTAGCGGATACCAGCATTTCAAAAAGCGGAACAATTATTGACATTGATACTATTTTCAACTGTGAGTCAGAGATACCATTTGGCGAATTCCTAGCACAGTCGTCCGATTTGGCAAAAGAAATACATGAAGCAAATAAAACATTATTCTTTCAATGCTTGAAAAGCAAAACTATCGAATCCTTGGGGGCCGAGTATGAATAATTTCACACTGACCGGCAACGGCCAAAGCTATCGCATCCCGTCGCTTTTTGCGGCTGGGGTTCTTGCTACGGGAATGATTCATGCGCCGATCCGCCTTGGTGGGTTGGCCGAGTTGGCGCAGGAGAACGTTGGTCGTAACGTGCCATATACGGCTGTCCAATGGTCCGATACGGCCGCTGTAGGTGGGCAGATTATCGTTTCTATTCCAGAGCGGTCATTTGAAGCTGAAATGGCTTCGTTTTATAGTCGCCTGCTAAGCGCTCAGCGCCCATTGGGGGAAGAGTTTCAAGCGGTGCTAACGGAGAATCTTTGGGATCTTTACGCTGACTGATCATGTCCATCAGCTTTGAGAGGCTTGAGGATCACATCCCGCCATATCTGACAAAGCAAGCGAAAGAGGG
This sequence comes from Trinickia terrae, assembly GCF_005144415.1. Classification (GTDB taxonomy): domain Bacteria; phylum Pseudomonadota; class Gammaproteobacteria; order Burkholderiales; family Burkholderiaceae; genus Trinickia_A; species Trinickia_A terrae. Next base: position 9,337 of record NZ_SWJE01000014.1, read on the forward strand.
ATTGGCTAAGGCATTGGCTGATTTTCCCAGGGCGATTGGTTATTATTTGAATCGCTACTGGGATGAGCTTTTGCAAGGTGACGGCTGGGCTGGGCTTGACGTTGTTAACCTTGAAAGCGGCGATCGGAAAAAAGTCAAAGGGATCGTATTATCAAACAGTTGCGATATTGATGTTGGGAATGATCGCGCTATCCCTCCTCGTCTCGTGTTTGCTCCACTGGTATCACTGGATCGGTACGTTGAAAGTCTGAGGGGAGCGGGGATTGAGGCTGGTTCTATAGAAAACAAATTGCAAGCCATTCGCGAGCAAAGCGTAACGTCAATATTTTACTTACCGAAAGGTAGCGCATTGACGGAAGAATGTATCGCGCTGCTCGATAACTTACACACCGTGCCGTTGGATCGTTTTACTTCAGACAAGGATCGGAAGAAGCTGTTCACCCTTGACACGGTGGGCTTTTACTTATTCTTGTTTAAGCTCTCCGTGCACTTCTGTCGCTTTCACGAAAACGTAGCACGTGAAGAGGAGCCTCAGCGCGGCTGATGTGCCACTCCCGGCGGGGAGCTTTACTACGTCATGAAGTTACTGAAAGGACGACGCTATGGATTGGCCGAAGTGTCGCGAGGCTAGTCGATAGGTGACGTAGGGCAGACCAAAGTGATGATAGGTAGCGTGCTACTGTTGAGGCATACTGCCCTCCGAAGGCAGGGGTTGCTGGTTCGATCCCAGCCGGGCGCGCCAAATCTAGCAAGGCTTTCAGCGGTTCCCTCCCCCCGTCGTTGCCACTAGGTGTAGCTAAAGTACACCTACCATCTGCGTCGGAGCGCCTGTCGCCGGCAACTCGACGACCTGCGCCACCTCCGTGTGTGATGCAACCCACTGCGCCAAATGGTCAGCCGACAGGTGGGCGTACCGCTGCACCATCTCCATCGTTTCCCATCCCCCGAGCTCCTTGAGCACCTGTAGCGGCGTGCCGCGCTGGACATGCCAGCTCGCCCACGTGTGCCGCAGGTCGTGCCATCGGAAGCTCCGAATGTGGGCCCGCTTCAACGCCTTGCTCCATGCTGCTGTCGTTGTCTGGTGAACCGGCGCGCCGCGGTACACGAACACGCTCTCGACGTACTCGGGCTTCCGCCTTTTCGCCAGTTGCCGGCGCAATACCGCAATCGCCGTTTCCGACAGCGGAACCGTGATCGCCTTGCGCGCCTTCGCCTGATCCGGATGAATCCAGGCCACGCGGCGCACCAGGTCGACTTGCGACCACTGCAGGCCCGTTACATTGGCGCGGCGCAGCCTTGTTTCGAGGCTGAACTGCGCCATCGCCGCGAGGTGGTCCGGCAGCTCGGACAGCAGGCGGTCAGCCTCGGCCCGGCTGAGCCACCGAATGCGCTTCGCGACTGCCTTCGACGGTTTGCGGACCGGCGCCCGAACAAGCCAGCCGCGCTCGACCGCCGCGTTCAGGACCGCAACGATGACACCAACGACACGGCGCACCGTGCCTTCGCTCACCGTCCGGCCGACCAGCTGCGGGCCGGTGCGCGTACGGACGATGATCGGCTCTTGGCGCTTCGCACGCACAATCGTGTCGATTCGCTCTCGGTCGATGTCATCCAGCAACACGCCCGACAAGTGTTTGTCCAGCCAACGCAGGTGCGTTTTCGTCGTGTCGAGGCTTGCAATGCCTTCGCGATCGCTCAGGTACTCGATGACGGCGTCATTCCAGGTGTATTGCGGCTTGTGGCCGAGTTTCGCCTGATCCCAAAGGCTCGCCTTCAGGCGGTCATGGAATTCCTGCGCTTTGGCTTTGTCGCTGGTGCCAGTGCTGCCCTGTAACGGCGATCCGCCTCCAGGTGGGTACAGCTTGTAATACCAGTTCGAACTTCTCTCTCGTTTGTAGAGCGACATTTTTCTACTTCCTCCAGCAGATCGCCCTGCACAACTCGCGGAGTCCATTCTCCAGCGAGGTAGCGCTGCAAGGCAACCGTCGAGAACATCCAGCGCTTGCCGACTTTGCGGCCAGGGAGCGTGCCGGCCTTCGCCTTCAGACGCACCGTCTCGGGGTGTGCGCCTAGCAGCGCAGCGGCTTCGATCAGGTCGATGGTTTTCATCGGCTGCGCTCCTGCGTGTGGCGTGGAGGGAGCACAGGCAGCGCAACACGTGGACACGTGGTTTGCATGGTGATGCTATCTAAGCCCTTGATTTTTAATGCCTCGCGCGCCATCAATTGCCACCATTCGGGCGTTTCCGGCTCGTGTAACTCATGGCCTAAAAAATAGGCAGCATGCCAAATTGATGGCAAATCAACCCCGACTCGTGGTGTCACGTTTGGGCCGATTCCTCGCCATTCTTCGCTTTCTTTCTTCTTCTTTTTCAATGAATTAAAGAGAGAAGAGGAAGGAGCGATGGCGGCCGGCGCAAAAACCGGACACGTGGCAAAAGCGGCCCGACTCATGGCAAATTCGTCGTGACTCGTGGCGGTAGTCCTCTCAATAATCAACGACTTACGAGCGGACACCTCCGAAAACCACGGGTTCTGTGCATTGCCTGCCCGTTCCCAACGGCAAAACCCGTCCGCATGGCCCCGCGTCCTCTCGGCTCGTGCCGTTGCCCGGCCATTTCGACTCGCGGGGGGTACGGGGGGACGCGAACAGCACGGCGGCCGCATGACGACGTGCGCCGATCGCTGCGCGCATTTGCACAGGCGTTGGAAACCCGATTTCAGGGCAGCTGCGCGGCCAGCATGAAAGAGGCAAGGGGCACGGCCGCGCGGCGGCCAGATCGGCTGAGAGGGCGTCATGCGTGACTCCCTTGCAGTGCATCGGTGGCAAGGTCCTCGCGCACGGCGACGTGCAGTCCGAACGCGGCAAGGCGCTCGAGCGAAACCGGCGTGAGGTAAGGCACCCGGCGGGTGTAAATGCGTCGCTCGACCTCCTTCTCACCCACGACAACGCCGGCGTGCTTGAGCTGCGCCTTGAACACGCGGTCGGACTTCACGGGAAGGCCGTTCCATTTGTCGCGCAGCGCGCTCGTGTGGGCGATGTGGTCCATCACGTGACCTGTGCGCAGCAGGAGGCAGAACTCGCCGTCGACGGTATCGAAGGTGTAGGGGTGCTTGTAGTTGCCGCCGTCGATCTCCGACAGCGCCGTTTCCATGATCCAGACCCACGGCTCGCGATCGGCGCTGGTTTCGGCGATGTGGCCGTTCATCTCGGCGACCAGGTCGCGCGGGAAGTCGCCTTCGCTCGGGTCCATGCCGGCGAACTCGCACAGGTAGCGCCAGGCCAGCGCGACGGCGGCGTAATTGCCGGCCATGCGTGTCGCGCCATCGTCGTGGCCGCTCGCACGGCAGTTGGCGAGTGCCTTGTCGCGCATCGCAGCGTATTGGTCGAGCACGGCGCGCTTGTCCAGGCCGGCGAGGAACTCGAGCCACGGTCGAACCGGGAAGCGAGGCAGGTCGTCAGGCAAAAGCGGCCCGCGCTTGCCCGTCAGCGTCGTTCGCACGAGCTTGCCGAGCAGGCTGCGCACTGGCACGTCCTCGCCGGCCAGCATGACGGGCGCGCACAGAAGGTATTCGGTCATGTCGGAGCCGCGGCGCGTGACCGTGTACTGGTAGTTCTCCTGCAGCAGCCCGACGGCCTTGTCGATCACGTCCTGCCGGCGCGCGGACAGTTCTTCCCATCCGACCGGGTGGCTCGTGTGGCTGATGCTCGTTAGCAGCCGAAACTCCGTTTGCAGCGACTGCCCGGAGAACATCGTGAAGGCAAGCGAGCGCTCGAGGCGCTTGATGAGCGTCGACTTACCCGCGCCCTTGTTCGCCTGGATCGTGATGTGCGGCCAGAAGCCGAGCAACGCCTTCAGGTGGCCGCCGAGCGCCCATACGAGCGCGATGGTTGCGGCGTTCTGCTTGAACGTTGTCTGGTAGGCCGCGATGACGCGGCGCGCGTCGCCGATCGGGCCGTTCGGAAACGTCAGGTTGTGGTACGGGCACTGCTTGTCCGCTTCGGTGAAGTAGCAGTCCGGGCCTTCGTTGACGATCAGGCGGCCGTCGCGCCAGGCGAGCCCGACGAAGTTCGCCGCCTGGCGCGCGCCAAGATCGGCGCCACGCTCGAGGATGTTCACCATCCGCTTGAACGGTGCCGGCGCCCAAATCGGGCCGAACTTGCCCCACTGATCGACGTTGTGGAGCTGGTCATCGAGCATCACGCGACGGATGAGCTGCGCACCGTGCCGCGGCGCCTGCACAGACACCGCGAAGTAGACGGTGGGTGCCTGGTCGGCGTCGCCGGTCATCGTCGACGTTGCGCTCGCGACCGAGACACGGCTGATCGAGGCGATGCGAAAGCCGCACAGATCCGTCGTGACAGGCGTCTCGACGCCGCTTTCGTCGTTGCGCTCCATCTTCGTGATGTAGCTCATGAAGTCGAGCCGCGCGCGGAAGCGCCAGTATTGCGCGAAGTCGTGCGACGGCAGGTAGATGCGCGGCCGGCCGCGGCGTGTGGCGTCGCCGGCCATGCCAGCGATCAGCCACGGCTCGTACTGTTCGAGCGCGCGTGCCAGCTCGGGCGCGCCGAGCAGTTGCAGGTAGTCGTTGACGTCGTTGATTGGTTTTCGCGCTGACTCGCCTTCTGCGAGCTCGGCGAGCCACTCGGCCTGGTCGACGAGCACGGCGCTGATGTTGAGGCTCGTCAGTCGCTCGTACAGTGCCCACATGCCTTCTGGGCCGGGGCGATGGCCGGCGCGTGGGTGGCCGTCCGGGAACGGTTCGTCATTGTCGAGGCAGATCACGACTTGCTTGCCACGCAGGAACGAGAAGTCGATCGCGTCGACGTTCGCCAGGCCGCGCAACGCGAGCGCCGCGGTGCCCGGAAGCGCGCACGTGTCGACCGACAGCGCGTTGATTGCGCTTTCGACCACGATTACGCGCTTCGCTTGGTCGAGCTTGCGAGGGACGGCAGTCCAGAAGTAGCCGGACTTCTCACCTTGGGTTTGCGTCTTGACGCCGCCGTTGAGTGTTGGATCGAGATAGCGCATGTCGACGGCAACGATGCGACCGTCAGCGGGCGCGCGCACGGCAAACGCAGCAGCGGAGCCGCCATGACCGACTTCGCCGGGCGACACCCTCGAGCTCGTCCAGTCGTTGAAGCCGAGCGTTTTTGCGTTGAGCGCCGCGTCGATCACGACATCGGAAATGCTGCGGCCGACGAGGTACTCCCGGACGCGATTGCGTTCCGCGAAGCATCGATCGGCGATGAATTCGACGGTCGATTTCTCGCGGTGCTCGGCCGGCACCGGCTGGTCGAATGGAATCGCAAAGGCTTCGTGCAGGTAGCGGATTGCATCGGCGACGGTGCCGCCGCGCGCGTGCATCACCAGGTCGACACACGAGCCGCCGACGTTGGCGCTATGGTCGCGCCAACCTGTGCCGTGCTTCGGGTGCTTGACGTAGATCGACAGGGATGGGCTCTTGTCCTCGTGCTGCGGCGAGTGGTAGAGCGCATTGTCGCCGCCTCGGCCGCGTTTGAGGCCGAGGCGGTTGGCGAGGTCGTGCAAGTCGATGCGTTGTTTCAGTTCGTTAATCGAAGCCATCGTTACGCTTGCCCTGTTCCTTCCGAAGCGGCTGCGATCGATTCGCGCGACCAGTTGTGCGAGACGAAACGGCGCTGGCTGCGCTGGTGGGCGCGGATGGCATTGGTGCAGTCGTCGGCGCTTGGCGGGCTGATTTGACTCAGCACGACGACGCCTCGGTATCGCAGTTCGTAGCGCGTGTAGATCTCGCTGTGGACGTGGATGCGCTGCACGGTGTGGCGGCCAAGCGTGAGCGGTGTCGAAGTGCGCAAGGCGAGCGGCTGGTAAGGATTGCGGGATCGCGGATAAAGGCTGTTGTTATTCATGTTGATCTCCCTTGATGTGAGTTACGAATCTGCGAAAGGACTGCCGATCGACGGCGGATCGAACAGCACGATTTCGATTGCGCGAGCGGACTGGCTGAATCCGAGAACGGACAGACTTCCGGAGACGGTCGCAAGCAGCAGCGACAGCGTGCGGGCGCGTGCTTCACTGCCGGCGCGGTTGTTGAAGGGCAGGTTGTGTGCGGCGCGCTGAATGAGGGCGGCGAGCAGTGCATCGTCGAGGTTTGAGGAGGAATAGCTCATGGCTCACCACTCCCCCGCCAGGCCGCCTAGCCGATACAGGAGACTCTTGATTTCCAATTGCAGGAGGGTGTCGGCCCAGGTGCCGCGCGTGGTGCTCGGCAGTTCGACGATCATTTCGAGCAACCAGCGTCGATTGATATCTTTCAGCGAGTTCATCGTTCACCCCTCGGCAACACAGACCAGGCTGACGCAGTCAACAGGTCAACGAGCGCGCCAGCAAAGGTGCGCAGGCCGATACACAAAGGCAGCGCGTAGCGGATCGTGAATGTCATCAATCTCTCTCCTTCATCCGCTCGACAGTGCGATTGAATGCGTTGCGATCAGCCCACACCACGATCCCTACTTTCCCGGTATCAAGGAGTACGTCGTTAGGCGTGAGCGCCTCTGTCTCGATCGTGATGCGCGAGCCATCCCGCAACCTCTTGATATTGGTCATGCAGTGACTGAGAAGTTGAAACGCCATGTTGTCGTCGCCGATCTCGGCGATAAATTCGGTGAGGGTCATCGTGTTACCCCCGCGGCGGAACGGACCAAGCCAGCGCAACAATCAGCGCGACCAGGGCGCTTGCGGCGACCGCAAGCGACAGCAGCGACCCGTGCCGCAGTTGTTCGAAGCGGCGCAATACGCCGGCGGCGGCGAAGCTCAGACCGGCGAAGGAGAAGGAGAGCATCAGCAGCACGCCGATGCCGAAAACGTAGTCTTTCATTTGATGGGTCTCGGGTAAGGGCGCCGGCGTCCGGCGCGGTTGGTGTCAATCGTCGAAGTCGCCGGCGGCCAGGCGTTTTGCGTCGAGGCGAAGGAACCGTCTGTGGTCGCGCTGCTGCAGGGCGCGTGCCGCACTTTCCACGACGATCCGCACGGCGCGGTGACGCATCGAGGTATCGAAGTCGCCGACCATGCGCAGCCGCTGCCATGCGGCGCGCAGATCAGCGTCGGTGAGCGGCGCTTGCATGGCGATCAGTGCAGGAGCGCCAACATCGGTTTGAGTACCGGCATGCCGGCGCCGCCGTCCCACTGGCAGCGCACGACGTAGCCGAGCCGGCGAGCGGCGTCGCGAAAGACCAACGGGTCGACGTCGGCTTCCCACAGGTCGCGCAGATAGGCGCGGCGGCGCTCCATCGAGCGCAGAAGGCCGTAAGGGGCTGGGAAGAGGATCAGCGGAGCAGAGGCAGCACGAGCCATAGCGGTCTCCTCGTTCAGTTGATGAGCAGTTGCTGCTTGAGGGCGGGGGCGATCGCCTCGAGCGGGGATACCGGCATGCCGAGCAAGCGCGAGACATCGCGCAGATTGGCGTACAGCTCGGCGGCAACGCCGCGCTCGGTGGACTTGGCGATTTCTTTCGCGAGCGTGCCGCGATAGCGAAGCGCGGTGAGGCGTTGGGAGACGGTCAGGCGGCCGATGCTTTGCGGCACGAGCCGGCCTTCGAGCACGTCGAGCACCCAGGCGCGGAAGGCCTTGGCGCGCTCGGTGCGCGCGAGCATGCCGAGCAGGTAGCAGCCGCGCGGGCTGAAGATGCAAACCTGCTGGCGGCCGCCGGCGGTGTCGAGCTCGACGAGTTGGGTCATCTCGTCGGTGAATTCGTCGGCGTTGCGGTCGTGCAGCGTGTTGATGGAACCACGCTTTTCGTAGTCCAAGGCTGCCTCAATCTGAGGTGCCCTTAGCCACGGCACACCATGAATATCGACCACGTCGAACTCGACGCTTTCAAACACAAGAACGGCGGTTGAAGACGCTTGCTGCATGTGTTTCTCCTTTTTGCGGGCAAAAAAATCCCCTCGCGCCGTTTAGGCACGATGCGAGGGGACAACTGGGGATCGGTTTGTGGCGCTAGACGGGCAGCTCTAGCTGTTGCGCGATGCGCTCACGCACATGAGGCGAGAGCGGCAGATTGAGCGAGAGATTCGGGGTCGCCGACGGCGAGAGCGTGCGGGCGAACTCCATGTTCACGACGTAGGTGTGGCCGCACTCCGGGTTGTTGCACATGAACGTCACCTCCCGGAAGGTCAGGGACATATCCCGGCTGCTGCGCGCGGTGGCGCGTGTGCGGCAATGGGGGCAGCGATTCAGGATTCTCATGAGAGCTTCCCTGGACGGCACTCGCCGTAACCGCGGCGGGCGCATTCGCAATGCACGCCGACTTCGCCGAGCGTGGCGACGGCATCGAGGTATTTGCGGGTGACGAGCACGAAACCCACGGATGCGACGAGCGTGTCGATCTTGTCGATGACGACGCCTTGCCCGCCGCTCAGGAAGCGGCTGACCTGGGAATCGTCCCAGCCAAGGGCTGTTTGCACGTCTTGGCGCTTCGGGCCGTGTAGTGCTTGGCGCAGCGCGGGCTCAATCAGGGCGGGGTTTCGCATGGCTCAATGTCCTGCAACGTTGGTTGAGTGCGGCTGGGTGGCCGAGCGCCTAAGCTTTGCCTTGTATCGTTCGATTCCTTCGAGGAACACGGCTCTCGTGATTTGGGACATCGAACGTTTCTCTTGGCACGAGAGGTATTCGAGCGCGCGCCGTTCTTCGGGCATGAGGCGCACATAAACAGGTTTGGGCGATAGCACGCCGCGAGGCTGGCGGCTCGGGCCTTTGGGCTTAGTCATGGCGGGTATACTTTCCTGGATAGCCTTTCGTTACGTAAGGATAGTGTATTGGGTTCGAAAGTACCCGTCAATAAAATTGGGCTTAAATGGATACGGTGGGGAAGCGTTTGCGTGAAGAGCGCTTACGGGTTGGCCTTAGTCAGGATGAGTTCGCGGCTATCGGCGGGCTCGGGCGAAAGTCTCTGGGGCTCTACGAGTCCGACGAAAGGGCGCCCGACACGAATTTCCTGTTGGCTCTTCGAGGTATTGGCGTTGACGTCTGGTACGTGCTGACCGGCCAGACGTTGGTGGATTCGCTCACCTCGGAAGAGAGCGAGCTGGTGAAGCGCTGCCGTTTGGGCAAGGAAGCGCAGACGTCAGGCAGCGAACTGACGCAAGACGAGCGCGAAATTCTCGATGCCTACAACCAGCTCAACGAAGCCGGAAAAGCCACCATGCAAGCGATGCTGGAGACTTGGGTGAATACCGGTGCGCTGACGCAGACGGGCCAGCCGCCAGCGCCTGAACGTCGCGTCAAGCGTCTGTCTGAAAACCGGCGTGCGGCGCTTGATGCTCGAGCGGCAGAAAACGTCGAGCGCGCGATGCAACTGGTTGCGGCCGAGCGCGCAGAACGATCGGCACGATCGAAGAAAGGGCCTGGCAAATAATCGCTACTGTTCCGCGTCACGCCGCTCGCGGCGCAACGCCCGGACTACGTGACTTATTGCCGCGAGCGCATCTTCCGCGCTTGCCAACGCGTCAACTTCTGGCGGGGCAGAGTCGGCGCGTTGTGGCTTGTCCGATAGACCGGACAAGCTTTGCGCAAATACGCCGATGGCGGCATGCAGGTATTCGCCGCGTTCTGTAAGGTACAAGTCGCGCAGGCCAACTTTCCTGTTCAGCAATGAGAAACCGAGGAATTCCTCTAATTCGGCGATCCGCTTGCTGACGGCGGGCCTATGTATGCCCATTGCATTGGCTGCGTCGGTAAAAGACTCGTGGCGCGCTATTTCAAAAAAATCGCGCAGAAGATTCCAATTCAACCCGTCGTGCCTTGGTCCGACCATCGCTAAAGGCTCTCCGCTTGCCACGCCCCGCAAAGGCACGAACTTGCAAGGGCTTAAGTTTTCTCGTTAATCAATAAGCATAAGAGTGTAACTTTACAAGCACCTTTAGCGTTCCCTGTGGGTTTCATTCCAAAATCCGTTCGTTTCTGACGTAATGCTGGTCGTGGACTGTTTTCCGCGAACGCTTCATGTCGCGGAATCCGGTCTCACGTGACATCGCGTAGGGACAGTAGAGGGGGAAGAAACTCAAAATGAATAGCGGAAGTGGTAGAGCAGATAATAAGCACTGCGATAAGATTGAATGTATGGAGATGCCGGCAAGCGTTAAGAATCGGTGCGCTGCTGAACATGATCAGGACGTTGTTCTGAAAGCCGTTGACTGGGCAATAGGCCAGCTTGCAGTCGCGCTTGAATGCGCATCACAGGCGATGACTGAACTTCGGACGGTGCGGTCTGCGCTGAACCACGGCGAAGCAAGGGACGCAATTAACTCAATGGGGGACCAATGAAAGAATTCGTTTTGCTGACCGCTGCGATTGCGGTCTGGGTGCTTGTTTGGACTGTGCTAGCAAAATATTGGAAGCGTAAGGGACATGGCGCGCTGCTCGCACACATGTCTGCTGGGGTGTCGGGGTTCGTGGTTTGCTCAATCCTTTTCATCGCGGAGCTGTCGGGCAAAAGCGCACCGGGCGACGGGAAGTCTTCCGTTGACGCGTCAGCGCCGAAAGCGGCGGTGGTGCAGGCAGCGCAAAAAAATGAAAGCGGGAGCAACGTTCCACAGGCGGGGGCGAAGGTTGAGCCCGACATGCCCGTCGCTTTTACTGGAGCGGCGAGCGAAGGAGCCGTAACGGCGGAAAATTGGCCGAAGTCGGTGACAATCGTGCTACCTGTGAGCGAGGACGAAAAGCGCTACATGGCCGACTATGTTTGCCTCGACGAATCCGAATGCTACGGCCCGAAGCGATTCCAGCGCTACATTTTCAAACGCTATCCGGGTCTCGCTCGCGTCCAGTATCACCCGCTGCTGGAGGATGCAAGCGACAGCGAGCTTGTGTCGAACAGGAAAGAGAACTTCTTCCAGAGTCTCTATTTTTCGAAGCAAATCCAGCTTGCGAACGGGCAGAGTCTGTACGATTTCATGCGCTCGTGCAGCCGTGGTTTCACAGCACTCGATGCCGCTGAGGTTGGTTACGACGAGAAAATGAAGGCACCATATTTCGACTTGCAGTACTTCCCGACACTACGGCGCGCTGATACAGGCGAGCCGATAGAACTGCAGATTCTGTTTGAGCGTCGGGGAGACAAACTGATCGCGCGAAGCCCGTTCTTTACTTCGAATGCGCTTCGATATTCGGATTTTCTGCGGCGGCATAACGTAACGTGCTGGAACAAGGGCACGATGGCGGAATGATTTGGGGCGTTATCGGCCGCGCCTGAAATGCGTCCGATGCCGGTCGGTCGTCGGATCGTCGCGCATTTCGAGCTCGAGCGCCGTCGTGAATCCGCTTTCGCCGATCGTATGTGTCGCCTTCTTCACGAGCCACGGCGTCTCATCGATTTCCGGCTTGAAGCCCGCCACGGTCACCGGCATTTCCGGAAAGAGCTCGGCGCGGCCGAGCGCGAGCGTGTAGCTCATGGTGGCCTGGCTGCGCTGGGTGCGCGCGTATTCGGCCTGCGCCGCGGCTCGCGCTTCGGCTTCGGTCGCATAGTCTTCCGGCAGCACCTTCACGTTCTTGTTGTTCTCTCCGCCGACGATCACCGATTTGCGCTTCGCCTTGCCGTTTGAATGGTAGTGCGCGCGCACGGCCGAATAGCTCTCGCGCTGCGCGATGTGGTAGCGGTGCTGGTCGCCGCTCGAACGGGTGAGGTTCAGCACGTCCAACGCCTTGCCGCTCACGGTCTTGCCGGTGCCGATCGGCATGAAGAGCAAGCGCAGATCCTTCACGTTCATCACGGCGTCGTAGCGCTTCGCCAGGCGCGTGAGAAACGACATATCGGACTCGTGCGTCTGGTCGATATGGTCGATGAGAATCTTCGCCAACCTGTCGCCGACGGCGGGCGTCAGCTTGTGGCGGCCCGCGATCGTGCGCACGATCGCGCCGATCGTCTGCCGGTGCCAGCTCCTTTCGCGGCGCTCGTGCATCCCGTCCGTCATCGAAGCCGAACGCGCGCGAATCGTGATGATGTCCGGTGCCCCGCTGTGTTCCACCTCGTCGACAGTGAACGTCCCCTTATCGACGAGCGGCTCGCCGACCCATCCGATCGACAGCTTGATATTCGCGCCGCGCTTCGGGATGGCGAAGGTGTTGCGTGAATCGTCGAGCACCAGGTCGAGCATGTCGGATTCGTCGGCTCGGGACTCGGAGAGCGACAGGCTGATGAGACTGGGCGCGATCAGGTTCGACAGATCGCGGCCGTCGAGCGTGATGCGATAGTCGGCTCGCGGCTGCACGCGACCGGCACGTGCTCGCTTGTCCGTGGCCTGGGCGTCCTGCGCGGTCATGCGGTTGCCGCCTTGTCCTGCTGTGGCTTGGCCGATAGCTGACTGTCGTCGACGCGCTTGAGCGTGAGATTAAACTCAATCTTGCGCGGGATACCTTCTTTCGTGTGGTACGTCGCGGTTTCGTCCAGGCTGTCGATCACGTACGCGCCGTAGACGTTGCCGATCCCGTCGACGAGCACGTAGGCGTCGCCGGCGTCACCCATGCGCGCGAGCTCGTCGATCGAGGCGATCGTGCCAATTCCGTTATCGGGTGCCACCATGCCGTTGAGGGTGATCGTGTCGTCGCCGGCGCCGGTGAACTGGCTGGCGTCGCGCGTGCCCACTCGCGAGCTCGTGCGGTGCTTCCAGTTGCGCCGGCGCTGAAGTTCCTTGTAGGGCGTGGTCGCGAGGCTGAACACGAACTGATCGAGCGACATCATCATGGGTATTTTTCCTTCTGCGGACGGTCAATCGGACAGGCGAGAACCGAGACGCGACAACTTCGCGCGCTCTGCCCGCTCGAGCTCGGCGCGCACCATGCGGCCGATTTCCGTCGCGTCGACGCCGGCCGGCGGGTAGATGTTGATGGTGATCGGCGCGGCTGCGGTGGTGATGCTCGGCGCCGCCAGCGCGGCGGCGATCGGCGGGTGCCGGTCAATTGGCACGGACGGACGCACAAGCGGCACGGCCTGTGAGAGCTGCGTGCCGGCGGCGATGGCCGGCGCACCGAACGAGGTAGCCGCGACGGTCGCGAGCGCCGCGGCGGCTCGTGCAACGCGCCCATGTTCGCCTTCCATGCCGATCGCCGCGCCCTGGCTAATGAAGCCGCCCAGCTCGCCGAATACGCGGCTCGGGCTGTGGATGCCGAGCTTTTCCTTGAACCACGCGACGGTCGAATCGGCAACGTTCGTGATCGCGTCCTTGACCGCGCCCAGCCCGCTCGTGATGCCGTTGACGAGGCCTGCAAGGAGGTTCGAGCCGAACGTCGAAAACCTCGCCGGCAGCTCGACGCCGAACCACGACAGCACCGCGGCGAACGCTCGATAGAAGAGGCCGAGCGGCGACCAGTTGACGACGAGCGCGCCGATGCCCGATAGCCCGCCGGCGAACGCCTCGCGCACGGAGCCCCACAGGCCACCGAAGAAGCCCTTGATTGGCTCCCAGTACCGATAGAGCAGAAGCGCGGCGAGCGCGATGCCCGTGATCGCCAAGCCGATCGGGTTCATCAGCATCGCCCGCCCGACGAACATGACGGCGCTGCCGAGCAGCCTGAACGCGCCCGCGCCCATGCCGAGCCCGCGCGCGAGGATGCCGCCCTGCATGCCGAGAGTTGTCATGCTGAAGCGGAGAATCGCCATCGGCCCGAGCACGCCCGCAAGCGCGATCGTCAGTGTTCCGGCGACGACGAGCAGTGATGCGAGCACCGTCAGCACCGTGACAATGACCTTTGCGGCGGTGCTGTGCTCGCGCATGAAGCCCACGACCTTCTCGGTCGCGGTGGCGGTTGCCTGCAACGCCGCGTTATAGAGCGGTGACACCTTCTCGCCGAGCTCGAGCTTCAGATCCCGCAATTGAGCGAGCGCCGCAATTTCACGACCTTGCGTGATTTGTTGGCCCTTCGCGTGCAGCTCGTCGATGCCGTCGGCGCCGGCGTTGAGTCGCTCGTTTTTGTGGACCTGCTCGCGCTGCATGTACATGGTCGAGAACAGGTTCGCCGCGGTGCGATTTGTGAAGATCGTCGAAATCATGTCCTTCACCCTGTCCGGGTCGGTGATGCCCTTCGCGGCCAGCTTCGGTAGCAGCACCTTTTCGAGCCATTCGAGCGGCGAGGCCTTCAGCATGTCGCCGCCCTTCAGCGCCCCCGGCTTGATCTGCTTAATCATGCCGATCTTGTTGTACTCGACCATCTTCGGGTCCAGCAGGCCAAGTGACATCATCTGTTTTGCGGCGCGCACGGTGGTCTTGCCCTGGTAGACGTTGCTGTACGCGGACATGAGGCCCGTGCCGACAGCGTGCCCTCCCATTTCCTGGATGAGCGGCTCCATCTGGTAGTAGAACGCGTCCTTGCGCAGTTGCTTGGCGGCTACGCCACCGGTCTGGATGAAGTTACGCCACTCGTCTCCTCCGACCCGGCCGCCGGTCGCGGTGAGCACCTTCTGCACCATGTTCGCTTCATCCTTGAACGTCGCTTCGTCCTTGGTGCCGCCGCGCAGCTCGATCACCTTCAGCATGTTCAAGAACTTCTCTTCGTTCCCGTGCGCGTCGTCCGCGCCGAACATGGCTTCGTTGGCGAACTTCATTTTCGCGAGCGTCGGCATCACCATTTGCGCGTGATGCTCGTCGGCGAAGATCGTCAGCGAGTCGCGCATCATGGTCAGGTTGTCGGTGGTCGCCACGCCATACATCTTCATCGCGCGGGCGTACTTCACCGCGTCGGCGGTCGCGTGATCGCCCAGCCCCAGGGCCTTGATACGCATGCCTTCGTTCTCGGCCTTCTTCGACTCGTCGAGCGTCTCGCGCAGGTCGCCGAGCATGTGTACGCCCGTGCTCTTCGCCGCGTAGCCGCCGACCGCCATCCCAGCGGCTACGCCCTGCATAGCGTGCATCTTCGTGCGAGCAGCCGCGACACGCTTCTCGCGCTCACCGAGCGCCTCGAGCTGGCGCACCTGGTCGTTCATCGCCGAGGTGGTCGACGTGATGCTCGCGCGCAGCTCGCGCTCGTGCTGGGAAAGGTTGCGCGTGTTGATGCCCGCGCCGGCAAGTTGGTCGCGCAGCACGCGCACGCGGCCCGACTGCTTCTCGTGTTCGACAGCCAGGCGTGCGGCGCTCTGCTTGGTCTTCTCGAACTCGGCGATCATCTGGCGCGACGGCGGCGCGACGGCGGCCCGACGGCGCGCAGCGACCCGGCGAGCTCCGTGACGCGGGCGCGCGCCGCGGAAAGCTGTGAGGCGGTCGCGGCCAGGCCGCCACGCATCTCGCGAAACTCGGCGATGCGCTTCTGCGTCTTGCCCATCTCTGCCAGCTCGCGGCGCGTTTCTTTCAGCGATGTAGCGAGCCCTTTGTTACCGGCCAGCAGGTTTTTGAGCGGCTTCGTCAGGTTGTCGATCACGTCGAACATGACGCGCAGCTTGAGCGTGTTGTCCATCGTTCGTTGTTTCGTTCATTCAGCGCCGACGCGCACACGCGCCCGCTCGCGCCAGTCCATCAGCTCGGCGAGGCTGAAGGCGTCCATCGTTGCCGGCGTCCAGCCGAACACCGCCGCGATGTCGGCCATTGGGTCTTCTACGCGGTCAGGGAGTCCAGTTTCGACTTCACGGCCTTCGGCATCAAAAAACCCGCGAACAGGCCTCCCAATTGCACGAGGTCGGCCGGGTCGATGTTGGCGACGTCGGCTTCGGTCAATGTCGGCGAGCTGATGCGCGGGAGCACCTTCGTGAGCGCGACGACGTCGAGGCTCACGAGGTCGGAGAGCGATACGCCGCGCAGCTCGCCCGACCGGGGCTTGCGCAGGGCGATCCTCTCGATTGTTTGGTTGCCGCGCACGAGCGGCGTGTCGAGCGTGACGGTGTTCGGATCGTCCTGCGCTGGCGCGTCCGTTACGTCGGTTGCAGTTACATCGGTTACGTCGTCGAGGTTTCTTTTCCTGCTCATGTTGGTCCTGTCGGATGATGAGTGAATGACTGCCCGGCCAGGGCATGTGTTACAGGCCGATCGCCGTGCGCAGCGCGGCGAGCAGGTCGCTACCGTTGATCTTCTCGATCATGTTGATGAAGTCGATCTCGATGACGTCTTCGCTGTTCACGGACAGCTTGTAGTAGCTCGCGACGGTCGTTACCTTGAAGGCGGTGTCTTCCTTCGCCTTGGCGGTGCCGGGATCGATCTCCATATGCCGGCCCTTGACGACGATCTCGATCGAGTCGACGCTCGTCGAGTCTTCGGACTGGTAGCCGCCGGCGAAGCGCAGCAGCACGCCGTCGTGCTTCGTGATGCCGTACTGCGCGAGCACCGAGCGCATGAAACCGCCACAGGTCCATTCGAGCTGGATGCCCTCCTGCCCGAAGTCGACCTTGATCGGGCCGCTCATGCCGCCGCCCTGGTAGTCCTCCATCTTGCGCGTGAGCTTCGGCAGCGTGACTTCTGCGACCTGGCCGGCGAAGTTTTCGCCGTTCTGGAACAGGTTGAATCCCTTGAGTTTGCGGGGCATGCCCATTGTGTTCGACTCCTGGTGGTGCCGTTACGCGTTCACGCGCGCGGCGAAATCGGCGAGATAGCGGTCGGTGATGCGCTGACGCAGCATCAGGTTCTCGAGCGGCGGGGTCGGCGTGTAGTCGTAGTCGATGTACGACTTGCCCGACTTCAGCACGTCGGTGGTGTTCGGCTCCGGGTCGTACCACGACGAGCCGCCGATCAGGTAGCCCAGGGACGTCCATTCGCGGAACTTGCCGTTGATGCTTTCGATGATGTCGCGCGGCAGCGACGGATTGAGCGGCCCGTCGACGACCGTCATCTGGGCTTCGGCGATCGAATCCGCGATGACGTGCGCGGTGCGCGTGTAGTTCTCGAAGGCGAACAGCGAATCGTCCGAGCACGTGCGCGAGCCCCAGAAGCGGAAGCCGTTGCGATTCACGAGCGTGGTGACGTCCTGCTCGTTGAGATAGCCGGCATCGGTTGCCGGGTCCTGAAGGTCCCAGGACACGTCGGCGCTGATGCCCGTCACGCCGTTCACCGCCACGTTGGAGAGCGTCTTGTGCCAACCCGTGTCGTTGTCGATCTTCGCGCGCAGGCCTGCGGCGAAGGCGGGCGCCGGCATAACGATGGTCGAGCTGGTGACGTCGTCCCATGCGAGGAAATCCGGCCAGATCACCATGATTTCGCGCTGACCGAACTGGCGGCGGTAGGCGGCGGCTTCTTCCTTCGTCTTGCAGCCCCACGCCGACACGTAGGCGAATGCCCGCAGCGATTGCGCGATGGTGCCGAACGCGGCGGCGACCGGCTGCGTGTCGAGGCTCGGTGCGGCAAGAATGCGCGGCTTCACGCCGAAGCGCGCCTGGGCCGTCAACAGCGCCTTCATGCCCGTGTATTTGCCTTCGGCCGTGACGGTGCCGATCACGTTCGACGTCGTCTCGGCTGTGTCTTTGCCTTCGGCCACACGCACAACGATCGTCACGGGCTTCGTCTGTCGGCCGATCGCATCGAGCGTGCGATATAGCGTGCCTTTCGTGCCGGCCTTGCCGAGCGCGGCGATCACGTTCGTCACAAGCACGGGGGTGTCGAGCGGAAACGCCGCAGCGTCGGCATCGTCGGCCGTGCACACGACGCCGACGACTGCCGTCGAGACGGTGCGAATCGGGCGGGTGCCTTCGTTGATTTCCAAGACGCGTACGCCGTGGTGGTAATCCTGGGGCATGTTCGGTAACTCCGAGGTGAGAGGAAACGGGGGGACGCTTAGGCGCCTGCCGTCATGAAATCGGGTGCGGCCGGCAGCTCGACCTCGGGCCAAGCGGGCGCATTCGGCAGATCACGCAGCGCTTTCCGGTACGCGAGCAGTGCGTCGAGCCGCGGTTGCGTGAGCGTGGTATCGCCGCGCGCGAACGTCTCGTCTTGATGGCGGGCAATCAGCCAGTCGGTAGCTACGAGGGCGGCATCGCGTTCCGCACGTTTGACGTTGGCGAGCTCGTCGGCCGAGGCCGGCAACGGATCGAGCAAGACCGGTTCGCCCTGCGCGTTGATAGCGAGGCGCTTCCCCTTAGCCTGTCCTTCGAGCAGCACCTTGTGCTGGTCCGAGGTAATGCGAGCGACCAGGGCGCCATTCGGAGGCGGGCTGATCCCGTCGTCGTAGAAGCCGGCAATTGCGCCGGTGGTGTCATAGGCGGCGTATTTCTGGCCCATTTCAAAATCTCCTTCAATAGTTCAATACCCGGCCGCAAGCCAGATCGTCGATTGGGAAACGTAGGAACCACTACCGTTGAGTGTTGCCACGTTGAAGGACGCTTTGGGCGCTGGGCCGCTATTTGCAAATGTCGCATTGGCTGCAATGGCGGCCGACGCCAGACCGTTAGCCAGCATGCAAAAGCACTGATTCGGAAACGCCAACGGATACGTGACGCCGGTATAGCCGGATGACGACGTAGTCATTGCCCCCCACTGGACGATCAGGCCGCCCAGCCAAGTAGGGAACGCAAGATAGCCGGTCTGAGCGAAGGAGAAGGCAAAGCCTGCGCGCAACTTCTTCGGCGTGACGATAGCGGTGTCGTCGGTGCCTGCGTTCGTCTGCGCCTGGCTGGCGACCCTCGCCGTACCCGCATTCGTTTCGCTCGCCCGCTCGGATTTGAACCAGGCCGAACTGATGACGTTCTGGCTGTCATCGCCCGCGGCCGGTGCCGGCACCGTGGAGCCTGCATACAGTGCGAGCGGCCCGCCCATCGCGTCGCCGGACTTCTGCACGGCGTTGGCGACATTGAACGTCGAGAATGTATAGATGGTCAGGGCGTCGTCCGCCACTAGCGCCTGCGTGAATTGGATGTTCACGCCATCGGTGGCGAGGAAGTCGGGCGATGCTGCCGTGCCTGGCTGGAGCATTGCGCCGTTCTTCTCGATCAGGAGCGCGCCCGGCGTGTAGCCGCCGATCACGGCGATGCTTTTGCCATTGACACCGCTTGCCGGAATCGCCCGAAACCCGGCCTGGCCGCCCGCACTCGCGAACTTGACGCTCTTGCCGTCGCTGCACAGGATCACCGGCGAGCCGACCGGCAGCACGACGCTGGAGCCCGCGTCACCGGTCACTTTCGCAGTGAGGTTGTAATTGCCGGTAGCGGTGTGCTCGACAATCCACTGGCCCGGCTGTGCCGGCATCAAAATCGACTTGGAGCCTTTGAGCTCTCCCGTGAGGCGCAGCATCGCGACGCCGTATTGCGCGCTGGTCAGGAGCGTATCGTCCTTGCCCGACACGTCCACTGCCTGAAAGCCATCGGTCGCGGCAAAGAGTGCGGTCATGTTCGCGACCCGCGTCGACATATCGCCGACGGGCGGCGTCGCGGTGCGCGCCATGCCGCCCGAGATGGACTTGATGACCCATGCGCCGCCGTTCGCGACATTCAACGCCTTGTTGAGTCGCGCGCGCACCTGTGCGCCGGCCGGCAGGTCGCCCGGCGACAGCTCTCCGTAGTCGCCCCCGTACAGCGGTAGTTTCGGAATTCCGCTGTCCTTGGCTCCGTTTGGCGTGAACGTGCACGGGCCGTCATTCGCGACCGCCACCCGGAAATTGGCCTCCATGCCGTCCGCGAGCTCGGTCACGGCCGGCGACAGGTTCGCGACGATGGCGTTCTTTGTACCGGTGTCGACCGCGTATGTCGTGCGGCCGAACTGGAGTACGCGGCGCAGCCAGCTCGTGCGGTTGGCGAGCTGACGCGTGGGCACGTTGTCGATTCCGTCCGGTCCACCCTGAACGGGGTCCGAGGTCTCGAACTGGTAAATGCCCTCCGCCCACTCAGTGGTTTCAGGGAGGTTGCTCATGCGTCGATACTCCCTCTCGTGTATTGGCTGTCGTATCGGCCCGTTCCGTTGCGGCGCACGGGCGCGGCGGTGTAGTCGAGCCGGTAGAGCTCGGAGCGCTGCGGCGCGTAGCGCTCGAGCATGGTTTTCATGTTGTCGGCCTGGTCGCGGGTGATGGGGCGTTTCAGGCGCACGATGTACTGCGCCCACTCGCCGTGCTCGTTGCCGTGTACCCACTCACCGCTGTAGCGCGCGGTGCCATCGCGCCGGCGCACGTTGCGGCCTTCGGTCAGCTCCACCTCGCCGAATCCCAGGCGCCGAATCACTTCGCGGATCGCCCACGGCGTGCCGCGCTTCTCGTGCAGGCGAATGGCGCCCTTGATGAGCGCACGGCGTGCTTCGTCCGACTCGGCCAGTTCCCAGCCGTCGACGGACACCTCAGCCGCGAGATACGGCAGCAGCGCCGCGGGGCAGGCGTCCGGGTTCCAGTAGTCGCGGATCGGAATCGGCAGCGTGTCCACTGCCGCGAGCGCTGCGGCTGTGCGACGTTCGAGCAGCGTCGCGTTCGGAGGCAGCAGATCACGCATAGGTGCCTCCGTATTCGACGATCACTTCCGCGCAGTACGAAGCCTGGGTCGGGCCGATCGCGAGGTCGCCCACCGGCTCGATCAACTCGGTTTTCGAGAGGCCGGCAGCCTGGCAAACGCCCTTGATGGCGGATTCGGCGACGCCCACGCCGATACGACGCGCGCTCGCGGCATACGCCTGGGCATTCTTTTTCGCTTGCGCGAGCAACACCTCGGCGCCGACGGCCGAGCGCGTGTAGCCCTTCGCGTGAATCCGATACCGGACGATTTCAGCGGATGAGACCTCGACCATATCGTTTAGCGGTCGCTCGTCTTCGGCGCTTAATGCCGTTTTGACGGCACCGCATAGGTCCTCGCCAACCGCTCCGTCACCCTCGCGCGACAGCAGCGTGACGAGCACGTCGCCGGGCCGCGGGCGCGAGCTGCGCGCGTCCAGGAGACGCCCGTCGACGGTGAGCGCCTTCGATACGTAGGCGGCGCCCGGCCCGGCCACGCTGAACCCATGTGGCGCGAGCTGCACGCGGCGGCGCAGATCTTCATCGTCTTCGTAGACCGCTGCGATATTGTTGTCGAAGTCGGCGGCCGAGACGAGGAGGCGCTCGAGGCCGAACAGGGCCGCGCGTTGTGCGAGGTCGTTGCCCTTTGCGAATGCCAGCATCACGGCGCGCATGGCGTCATTGACGCGCTGGCGCCAGACGAGCTCGCGGTAGGCGTTTTCCTGCAACAGACGCGCAAGCGGTTCAGATTCGAGCTCGAGCGTCGCAGCGATTTCCGTCTGCTCGTCTTCGGGCCAGAGCGCGATCATCGCAGCCTTTCGACTGGCGTAGATCGTCTCGAAGTCGAGCACCTCGAGCGCGTCAGGCACAGGCAGGCTCGACAGATCGATGAGGGCGGAAGCCGTCATGTGGCACCTCGTGCGACCAGGTCAATGCGCGTCTGAACGGTATCGCCGCTCTCGCTCGTCCAGCCTTCGATGTCGAGATACAGTGCGCCGTCCGCGGCGTTGTCAGCCGTGAGCAAGACGCGCGTGAGCGTCAGGCGCGGTTCCCAGCGCATGAGCGCCGTCGCGACGGCGGCATACAGGCGCGTGCAGGCGGCACCGTTGCTGGGCGAGTCGATCAGGTCGGGCAGTTCGGAGCCGAACGCGCGGCGTTGGACGCACGATGCGAGGGGCGTCGTCACGATCTTATCGATCGACTGGTAGAGGTGATCGAGGCCGCTGATCGTGCGGCCCGTGTTCGCGTTCATGCCTTTCATGCGCCGCTCGCGATTGGCTTGCTCGTGAGAGCGTCGGCGCCTTGAGCCTGGTGCGGGTGGTTGGATACGCTCACGCCGGCGGCGATCACGTCCCGCGAGAAATCGGCGCCGCCGTCGATCTTCATCGTGGCGCCATCTTTGCCACCTTTGCCGGTCATGCCGGATTCGAACGCGAACGGTCCTTTGACGAGCAGGCCGCCCGTACAGGTGGTCTGTTTGGCGTCGAGCGTGACGTCATCGGCTTTGACGGTTGCGGCCTGCGTCTGCACTGTGACGGCGCCCGGCGCGACGATGCGCACGGTTGCGTCGGCGGGTAGGTCTGCGGTGAGCGCGTGCGTCGCGTAATCGTATGAAATCCGCGCGCCGTCGCCATAGGTGCGCGTGTGCGTGTTCGGGCTGTGGTCCGGTGCGGGGAACTCATCGGAAAAGAAGCCGCGCACCGCGACACCTTGCGCGAAGTCGCCCATCGGGCCGAACAGCACCACCTGCTCACCCTTGGAAAGCGGGAGCCATTCGCGCGTTTCGCCGGCGGCCAGTGAGACCCAAGGGATCCAGTTCGTTTGCAGGCCGTCATCGTCAGCCTCGCCAACGGCGACTCTGCACTTCGGCGGCTTACTGTCGAAGTCGACATCGATCACCCGCCCTTTGCGGATCAGGTTTCGAATCAGCCGTTGAATTTCGTTCGCATCCATACCGGCAATGGTGCCGACCGCACGCGCGCGGTGCGAGCGATTGCGTGCGTATGGGCGTGGGGGACATCACCGCAAGCATGCGAAGCACGGAGCAGCGAGCAGACAATCGCAGCCTTTTCACTCAAAACGCATTGACGAGATGACCAAAACGATTTGCACGAATGGACCAACGTCCGACATCGCGCCGTTGCTCAATCGCCTGCATCGAACCGACGCGCTGCAATTTGCGCGGACGCTGCCCGATCAATCGATCGATATGCTCTTTACCGATCCACCGTACTCATCGGGTGGACTACACGTCGGCACGCGCGCGCAGTCGACGACGCAGAAATACATTCAGACGAGTACGAAGACCGTCTACGAAGATTTCGAATCGGACAACATGGATCAGCGGTCGTGGGCGTTCTGGTGCCACGGGTGGCTCACAGAAGCCCGCCGAGCGTTAAAGCCAGGCGGGCTGCTCGTGTGCTTCATCGACTGGCGGCAGTTGCCGACGCTGACTGACGTGATTCAAGCGGCTGGTTTTATTCAGCGCGGCATTGCCGTATGGGATAAAACGGCGCGCCGTGCGCGTCCGCGCCGCGGTGGCTTCAAGCAGCAGGCGGAATTCATCGTGTGGGCGAGCAAAGGCACTATGCAACAACGTGACGTGTACCTGCCGGGTGTTTTCCCGTGCTCGCTGGACATGCCGAAGAAGCACCTGACAGAGAAGCCCATCGGTCTCGCGCGAGAGGTGGTGCGTCTGGTGCCTGAAAATGGCGTGGTATGCGATCTGTTTGCCGGGAGCGGGACGTTCCTGGTCGCGGCAAGAGAGGCTGGATTACGATGGACGGGGTGCGAAGCCAATGCTTACTATCACGAGGTTGCGGAGGGACGGCTTGCAAAGTGACGTTCCGTACGACTTGAATGTCATCGAGGCGGCGGAGAATACTATACATACCGGCAACGCTCTCGATGAGTCGAAATATGCTTGCTGTACAACGGTATTTGCGGTCACTCAGGCCGAGATGCTAGGGGCGGTTTCGGGCGGCTCATATACACACTCGACGCAAAAAAAAGTTCCCGCACAAAAAATTCAACTGCCGACGCCCCTAACTGATTTCCTAATCGTTATTTAATGGGATGCGGGTATCGTTCTTTGTCGGGAAATGTTCCACCGTCCTTTAACGGCCCAATCACAGCGACCTGTCCGACTGGCGTCTGCATTGCCCAATCCTTCCAGCCCGGAATGTAGCTGTTCCCGGCAATCGTCCATTTGCCAGTCGTGTCCGTGTGAACGTCGCCCACTACGCAAATTCGATACCCGCTCACCTCATAGTAGGTGAATGCTTTTTTCGTCACTTTGTCTATCTCGGAGGTCTGGACGAATACGGCGTTTGTAAAGTCGGCGTTAGTCACGGCATCGGTCGCGTCGGTGTCACTGAAGCCCGGTGGCGTTCCCCACTTGCATTTAGTCATATCCCACGGCATGGAATGTTCTCCTTGAAAGTCCAGGGTTGCACGGATCATCGAAATTGACGCATGCGCCGCTTCGTGGACGCCAGCGTCACCCTCAATACGTTCTTGTACGTTTTAGGGACTCGTGCGTGAAAGTGACCGTCGAACATTTCAGTGATACAGCAGGCAGATTCGGGACTCCCGCTTAAGGGCTTGTCGCGCGGTCTGCTTGAACAGACCTATAAGAAATTTCGTCAGTTTGTGATGTGTCGAAGCAACGTATTGCAGATCACCGCTCGATCCATATCGGTGAAGCCTAGCAGCACGCGAGCCGGATACCGGTACGCAGGACCGCCCGGCGTGACGGGCGCTTTCTCGCCAAGCTGGTGAATACGCGCCAAGCGAGCCACACGGCCGGCAAAGCCGATCGCAAGGCCGTTTGCGTCCGCCTCGACTTTTAGCCAACGCGTGGTGCGCAGCTTCGCGAACATCGCAGCGCGTTTGATCCGGCCGCGCTTCTCTCGCAACCGCTTGTCACCTGCCTTTGCCTTGCGCGGTTCGTATGCGCTGCCGTCCGGATTCTGCTGTGCGGCGATGCGCATCTGTTGAGTGATGCGCAGTTTGCGCGCGATGTCGCGCGTCGCGGCCCGCCGCGCGGCGGGTGATAACTGAGCCAGCAAGGCGTTGGCCCACGCTTCGACGGCGTTCAGCTCGTCCACAACGGCATACCCCATGTGTGCGTGTGGGCCGCATCGTTGGCCGCGTCGTCGACGTGCTTGATGACGTGCTTTCCATCCGGCCCGGCCGACACGGCAACGCTTTCGGTGAGCCGCAACTTGATCGAAAGGTCGGCAGTCGCGTGGCTGAGGATATCCACTTCGAACGTGATGCCGTGATCGCGCTCACCTAGGTTCGTCACGAGGTCCGGTTGGTTCGTGCGTACCCATTCGACGAGCGCGACGAACACCGAATCCGCGTCGCCCGCGAAATCCATCACGAGCGCGTGCAGGGTATACCGGTATTCGAACGACAGCGAGCGAGTTCCGGTAGCGGCGATCGAGCCCTCATCGATGAATACCGCCAGTTTGTCCGGGTCTGCTTCGAGGGACGGGATTGCGGCGACGAGCGCGCGCCGTAGGCTGGCTGGCTTGATCATGAAAGAGCCAACCCTACGTCGGGCGCCTGTACCCTGGCCCCGGGCTTCACGGCGAGTCCGCTCATACGTCCGCCGCGGCGTCGGCCGACGCCGTTTGCGTATCGCGCGCGGCGTAGCGATCGTAGGCGCGCGCGAGCTTGACGTCGTACAGGTTGGCGGCGTAATTCGGGCCGTTGTAGCCCTTCGCGAACGTAGCCCACTTCCGGGCCTTGAGCGCCGCGACGAGCGCCGTGTCGGCCGCTACGTACCGCACGAAGGCGTCGAGCTGCTCGGCTTCGCCGGTCTCCATGCGCGCCACGAAATCGTCGATGCTTGAGTAGGAAAGGCGCCCCCAGTGGTAGCCCATGACCTGAAACGCGCCCCAGCTCGCTGACTCCCAGGCGGCGCCGGCGTCGATCAGTTCGGCGGCGGCCAGGCGCGTGTATTCCGCGGCGTGGCCTTGGTAGCCGCCGCGCACCTGCGCCACGATGTTCGGATTCTTCGCCGCGAAAGGCGCAGGATCGATGCCGCGTGCCTCGAGGCGTTTCCAGAAAACGTGCCGCTCGAACAGGATGACGGGGCGCCCGTCAGGCAGGAAGCCCGAGCCGCGGGACTCCACTTCGTTCACGGCGCGCACGCACGCAACGGGCACATCGAGCCTGTGCGCCGCCCGCTCGAGGTCGGCAGCGCTCAGGTGTTTCGGTTCGCGCCTACCCGTGGCGAGCGCGGCGTAGGTCTTCGTTCCGGCGATCCCGTCGTCGACGAGGCCGGTTTTGCGCTGGAAAGCGATGACGACGGCTTCGGTCGCATCGTCGTATAGGTGCGTCGCTTCGAGCTCAAACCCTGCCCGGGCGAGCCGGCGCTGCAGCAGGCCGACATCATCGCCATAGTCGCCGTGGCGGTGTGTTTTCATGGTTCATTCACTCCACAAAAGGCGCGCAACGTTGCCGCGCACACCGTACACAAACACGGCCAGCAACACCGCTGTGGCCGCCTCAAAAAAGCCGACCTGTTCGACGTGCAGCACCAGCTCGATCGACGCGCCACCCATCACCGCAGCGAGCGCCCACGCGAACCACGACACGGGAAGCCGATGTGGTGCGCCGTTGCGCCGGTAGGTAAGCACGCGCACGAGCGCCGCGAGATGTGCGGCGAACGCGATCAGCGCAAAGGAGATGTGCATGTCATTCCCCCTTGCGGAAAATCGAGAGCAAATCGAAGGTCTTGACCCGCTCGATCAGTTGCAGCGTTAGCGTGATTACGAGCGCAGCAGCGAAGAAGGCTGCGACGCCTGTCGAATGGATTGGCGTGACGCTGACGATCTCGGGCGCGGCGAGATAGCCCATCACGAGCGAAATCAGCAGGTAGGCCGCGCGCCGGCCGATGCCGATGTCCTTCGACGTGACAACGACGAGCGCCGCACCGGTGAACGCGCCAATCAGCGCGTTTCCGTCGATGCCGGGCGCGAGGCCTGCGAGCCCGACCGCAGCTGACAGCACCGCGGCGGTGGTGGTGTTCGGTTCGGCCATTCAGGCGGCTCCCAGGTCAGTCAAACAGTTGCAACAGCGGCTTCGTGCTCGCCACGGTCCCGAGCGACGGTAGGTAGACGGGTGTGCCGACCGGCAGCACGACGCCGAGCTCGGCGAGGCCGGCGTTGGCCTCGAGCACGGCCTCGACGGTTCCATTCGCGCGGCCGTAGTGACGCCAGCACAGCGCGTCGACGGTATCGCCCTGTAGTGCGCGCACGATCATGGTCAGATCAGCTCGATGGTCGAGCGGGCAATGCCGCGCAGGTCGTTCAACGCCCATCGGACGTTCCGGCGTGATTCGCAGATCGTCGCCTCGAGCTCGTCCGCATGCTGGCTGCCGGTTTTCGTGGCGTCATAGGTGCGGTATTGCTCGGTCAGGTCAGCGCGGGCGAGGTTGTAGACGGCACGGCGATAGCGAAGCACGTGCGTGCTGACACCGCCGAGTTCCGGCGCCGGCACGCTTGCGAGATCCGCATGGCCTGCCGCGCGTTGGCCGGTTTGCCACGCCTGCAACTCATCGTTGATGCTCGCGATCGCATCGATTGCTGCAAGGCGCAGCCGGTCGTGCGTTACGGTGCCGTCGAGGCGCATCGCGTCGCGCAACTCGTTCAGATCGATGTCGGGAAACCAGCCGTTGTTCGTAACGGTCGCGGCATCGGTCGGCGAGGTCGGCACACCGGGTTCAGCGGTCGCAATGAAGCTGCTCATGGTGTCGATAGGGTGAATAGATGGCGGTGGACCGGCGCACAAGGCCCGTGACCGTCAGGCGTTGGGCCTGGGCGCCGGTGCCGCCATGCCGGGGTGGGCTCTTTACGGGCCGGCGGCGCCATCGCCCGGACGGCCCGCGGCTTCGATCAGCTTCGAGAGTCGATCGATGTCTTTTTTCACACCGGCGCGGTCGTTCAACGACACCGCGCGGTGCAGATAGTCGAGCGCGCGCGGCGGGTCGACATCCTGGACCGCATAGCCGAGCGCCTTGTACAGCTTTGCGCGCACCTGGTCGTGCATGTCGGCGTCGCGCGTCAGCTCGTCGACGCGCTCGAGATTCGCCGCGTCGAACGTGCCGCCATCCATGAAGGCGGACAGTGCCGCGTCCGCAAACTGTTCGGCGACGAGCGACGCGAGCGAGCGCTCGAACTGGTCGGGCAACGTCAGGCCGTGCTCGAACGCATATGCGGCGATAGCAAGCGCGCCGCTGAAGTCGCCGGCATCGATGCGCCAGACCATCACCGTCACGAGCACGTCGTCCTGCGCGCCGCGACCACCGATCAACACGCCGGCCACGTAGTCGGCGTACTCTGGAAGCAGCTTCCGTTTCAGGTCGATCTTTCGGGCGACCGACTGCACGCCCTTGAGCGCGCGGCGGTCGGCCGCGAGCTTCGCGAGCATCAGCTCATACGGCGTCGCGCCGACCATCGTCTGGCCGGGCTCTGCCGCGGCTGCGGCTCGGGCGGCCGTCGCGCGGGCAAAGTGTGCGCGGGCAGGCGTGTTGATCGTCATGCCGCCACCAGTTCGATGTTTTCCGCGACGCAGCCGCAGCCGAAGTTTTCGACGACATACGCGTCGTTCGACGATTCGTAGTTCTCGATGCGGTCGCGTTCCGGAACTTCCTTGAGCGTGCGCCGGCGCGCGCCTTCCTGGTAGTAGATCGACAGGTTTTTGAGCTTCGTCACCATCAGTGCGTGCTTGGGGAAGAAGGGCACACGCACCGCCGGCAGGTTTCCGATGCGCTTCTGGCTGACGATCAGATCAGTCGCGAGCTGCTCGGTCGGTGCCTGCGTCGTGTTGACGATCGGGAAATACTTGTCGTGCAGCAGCTCGCGGCCGCAGATCACGACCAGGCCCGTGTCTTCCTGGAACCACGGATCGATCATCGACGACACGATGTCCATGACGAGCGCGTCGAGGTTCGCGTAGTCGCCGTCCTTGCCGACGAGCACCTTGCCGGCTTGCTTCTCTCCTTCGCGGAGCACGCGTTGTTCGGCGTGAGCGCGGTACTGTTGCAGCCATCCGATATTGACGTCCTGCAACAGCGGGTTGGCCGTCTTGTCCGTCGTCGGCGCAGCCTTCACGCCGTTCCAGCCGATCATGATCCGGTCGAGCGCGGCCTGTGTGACGATCACGTCGCGGATACGCTGTTGGAAATCGGGGAACTTCGCCCAGGCGTCGAGCTTGCGGTATGCGATGGCCGTGTCGTAGTCGGTCTTCTCGCACCGGTAGCGGTTGCTGTCGAGCGCTGTCGGGTCGACCGGCTGGCGCGGAGCTTTCGTGGTGTCGGTGCGGCTCGCGATCGGACCGGACACGGAAAGGCCGAGTCGTTCGCCTTCCAGCTCGGTCACGGGCAGGATGTTGATGCTGTTGAGGAACGCGCTCGATTCTTGGATTCTGGTCTCAAGCGTTTGTTGTACCGACGGCTCGACCGCGAATTTCGTGGACACGTCGACGGTGTTGTTCAGCTTGGCGATTTGCGCGGCGTACTTGTCGTACGCCTGGCGCGTTTCTTTGTTCATGTGGTGTTTCTCCGGGGTGAGGGCGTCAGCAGTCGGTCGTGGGTTCGCCGGTGGAGCCGGTCGACGGCTGACGCCGCGGTGTGCCGTTGTCGGTGTTCGAAAGCTTCGCGGTCAACGCTTCGACGGCGGTCACCGCCTCGTCGGCGCGCTTATTCGCGTCGGAGGCGCTTTGCTGCGCGACGGTGAGGTCGACCCGCAGCGCGGCCACGTCACGCCCCTGTTTACTGGCGTAGTCGGCAATTGCTTCGACGGCGCGGTACACGTCGTCGTGACGCTGGTCATCGGACACCCTCGAGCGCGCGAACATGCCTTTCACGATCGAGAGCAGGCTGGGCGATTCGGGCGCGCCATCGATCTCGATCGACGTTTCGCACGCAGCGCTGAACACGTTGTTCGAGCGTTTCGTGGCGAATTGCAGGGCCTCGGTGCCGAGGCTTGCGGGATCGTCGGTGGCGGCCAAGCCGACCAGATAGGCTTCGCCGATGTCGGCAAACGACGGGTTGACCTCGATCGAGGTGTAGATCTTCTGGCGGTTCTTCGATAGCGCGATGAGGTTGTCGGTCGGATTGATTTGCGCGTAGAGCGCCATCTTGCCCTCCAACGGGCCGTCTGCGATTTCGCTTGCCTTCAGCGCGACCACGTCGCCGTACGCGCCGAACGGGTAGTTCGCCGACAGCGGCGCATACCCCTTGATGTGCTCGACGTTCAAGCGCGCGCCGTACATCTCCGGGTTGTAGTTCCTCGCCATCTGCGTGAGCCATTCGCGCTTGATCTCGCGACCGTCGACGGTCGCGCCTTCGACTGCGACGCGGAAAAACTTGGTTTTGTTGGTTGCCATAGAGAGCGGTCGAACCGTGGGTCAGTGAATGTGGTTCCCATGTTCGAACTTCGCGCGCCACGGCTCAACGATCGGCGTATGTGACCCGCACGGATACGCAGTGCGGCACGTGCTCGCGCGTGCGCGGAGCCCTACGCTTGCCGCATGCTCGACACTACGGAACCGGATCAACGCGAAACGGACGTGCGCAAGATTGCGCGTTCGCTCTACTGGCAAGGCTGGCGCATCTCGTCAATCGCCCGGCATCTTGAGCTGAAGCCTGCGACGGTGGCGTCATGGTGCCGCCGCGACAAGTGGAAGGACGCGAGCGCGATCGAGCGGATCGAGGCATCGCTCGAAACGCGCTTGATGGTCCTGATTGCGAAGGGCAAGAAGGACGGCGCGGACTACAAGGAAATCGACCTGCTTGGCCGGCAGGTCGAGCGGCTTGCGCGCGTGCGCAAGTACGGGGAAACCGGGAGGGAAGGCGACCTGAACCCGAACATCGCCGCGCGCAGCGTGGGGTCGAAGCGCCGGCCGCCACGCAATGAAATCAGCGAGGAGCAGCACGAGCGGATCGTGAAGGCGTTTCGCGAATCGCTCTTCGACTATCAGAAGGTCTGGTATCGCAACGGCGATCAGCGCACGCGCAACATCCTCAAGTCACGGCAGATTGGTGCGACCTGGTATTTCGCGCGCGAGGCGTTCGTCGACGCGCTCGAAACCGGACGCAATCAGATCTTCCTGTCGGCCAGCAAGGCACAGGCGCACGTCTTCAAGCAGTACATCGCGCAGTTCGCGCGCGAGGCGGCGGACGTTGAACTGACGGGCGATCCGATCATTCTGCCGAACGGCGCGATTCTGTACTTCCTAGGGACGAACGCGCGCACCGCGCAGTCGTACCACGGCAACTTCTACTTCGACGAGTATTTTTGGGTGCCACGGTTCCGCGAGCTGAACAAGGTCGCGTCGGGCATGGCGATGCACAAGCGCTGGCGCAAGACCTACTTCAGCACGCCGTCGAGCATCACCCACGAGGCGTACGTGTTCTGGAGCGGCGCGCACGCGAACCGCGGCCGCGCGGCCGGCGATCGAATCGAGATCGACACAAGCCACGAAGCGCTCGGGCGCGGCATGCTTGGCGAGGATGCGCAGTGGCGCCAGATCGTGACGATCCTCGACGCGATGGCGGGCGGCTGTGACCTGTTCGACATCGACGAGCTGCGCCGCGAGTACAGCGCCGAGGAATTCGCGAACCTACTGATGTGCCAGTTCATTGACGATTCGCTGTCGGTGTTCAAGCTGTCCGAGTTGCAGCGCTGCATGGTCGATTCGTGGGAGGAATGGGCTGACGATTTCTCACCGCTGCTGCTGCGACCGTTCGGCTATCGCGAGGTGTGGGTCGGCTAC
Organism: Trinickia terrae; assembly: GCF_005144415.1. GTDB lineage: Bacteria > Pseudomonadota > Gammaproteobacteria > Burkholderiales > Burkholderiaceae > Trinickia_A > Trinickia_A terrae. The sequence continues at coordinate 40,481 of NZ_SWJE01000014.1, forward strand.
GACCCGGCGCTGACCGGCGATTCGGCGGGCCTGGTCGTCGTGGCGCCGCCGCGCGTGGAGGGCGGGGCGTTTCGCGTGCTCGAGCGTCACCAGTTCCGCGGCAACGACTTCGAGGAGCAGGCCGCCGCAATTGAGCAGATCACGCAGCGCTATAGCGTCGGCTACATCGCAATCGACACGACCGGCATGGGGCAGGGCGTCTACCAGCTCGTGCGCAAGTTCTACCCTGCCGCGGTCGCCTTGAACTACTCGCCCGAGGTGAAAACCCGCCTCGTGCTGAAGGGGCAATCCGTTATCCGCAACGCTCGCCTGCAATTCGACGCGAGCTGGACCGACCTGGCCGCGGCGTTCATGGCGATCAAACAGACCATGACGGCGAGCGGCCGGCAAGCGACCTACACGGCCGGCCGGAACAACGAGACGGGCCATGCTGACCTCGCGTGGGCCTGCCTGCACGCCATCGACCGCGAGCCGCTCGCCGGCGGCGACATCAATTCTTCCTCTTTCACGGAGTTCTATTCATGAGCAAGCGCCGATCGGGCGCGCCGCGCACGTTCGCGGCTGCGCCTAGCTCGAGCGCCGGCGGCGCCGCGCCGTCGCGCGCCGAGGTGTTCACCTTCGACGCCCCCACGCCGGTGATGAACCGGGCCGAAATTCTCGACTACGTCGAGTGCTGGTCGAACGGCGAATGGTTCGAGCCGCCGGTGAGCTTTGCCGGCCTGGCGAAATCATTTCGCGCGAGCACGCACCACAGCTCGGCGCTGTACTTCAAGGCGAACGTGCTGGCGTCGACGTTTCGGCCGCACAAGTGGCTGTCACGCCAAGCCTTCGAGCGGTGGGCGTTGGACTTCCTGACCTTCGGCAATGGCTACCTCGAGCGCCGGCGGAATCAGCTCGGCGGCACGCTGCGCCTCGAGCCCGCCCTGGCGAAGTACACGCGGCGCAAGGCCGATTTCAGCGGCTTCGTGTACGTGAACGGCTGGCAGGACCGGCACGAGTTCGAGCCCGGCAGCGTGTTCCAGCTCATGCGGCCGGATATCAACCAGGAGGTGTATGGCCTGCCCGAGTACCTCAGTTCGCTGCATTCGGCCTGGCTGAACGAATCGTCGACACTGTTTCGGCGGAAATACTATGAGAACGGCAGCCACGCCGGCTTCATTCTGTACATGACCGACGCCGCACAGAAGCAGGACGACGTCGACAACATGCGCGAGGCGCTGAAGAGTGCGAAGGGGCCGGGCAACTTCCGCAACGTCTTCATGTACGCACCAGGCGGCAAGAAGGACGGCATCCAGCTCATTCCGGTTTCCGAGGTCGCCGCGAAGGATGAGTTCTTCAACATCAAGAACGTCACGCGCGACGACCTGCTCGCCGCGCATCGCGTGCCGCCGCAACTGCTCGGCATCGTGCCGAGCAATTCGGGCGGGTTCGGCACGCCGGATACAGCGGCGCGCGTGTTCGGCCGCAATGAAATCCAGCCGTTGCAAGCGCGCTTCGCCGAGTTGAACGACTGGCTCAGCGAGGAAGTCGTGACGTTCGACAAATACGAAATTCCGAGTGGGGCGGCGCAGGCGTAACGCACCGCCCGATTCGGCGTCGTGCGGGCAGCGTCGCGCGCGGGGCGACGCGTGCTCCGGTGCAGTCAGTAAGCCGCAGTCTTTACGTGTGCGCCGGCTCGCGCGCGGGCGTACGAGCGGATTTAGGAGCAGCCTTGCGCGCGGCCTTGTCCTTGGGGGCAGGCTCTGGTTCGGCGATCGTCAGGTGCAAGCCTAACGCGCGCATAACCTTCATGATCGTGGCGAATTCGGCGTTTCCGCCGTCCGACAGCGCGCGGTAGAGCGCTTCACGTTTGACGCCTGAATCGCGCGCGAGCGCCGACATACCGCGCGCCTTCGCAACGGTCCCGAGCGCGGCCTGGATCAAGCGCGGGTCGCCATCTTCGAACGCTTCCGCTAGATAGTGGCGGATCGTTTCTTCGTCTTTCAGATACTTCGACCCGTCGTATTCCTTCAGTTCGCTGAGCTTCATAAATCAGTCCTCGAGTTCGCCGGCGAGCTGCTTCGCCAACTTGATGTCCTTCTGCTGCGTTGATTTGTTGCCGCCGCACAGCAGGACGATGATGATCTTGCCGCGCTGCACGAAGTAGGCGCGGTATCCCTGCCCCACGTCGACCGTCATCTCACAAACGCCGTCCCCGACTGCCTTCCAATTTCCGAGATTGCCGAGCCGTGCGCGCTCGATTCGGATGTTGATCGCGGCGCTCGCAACCGGGTCACGCAGCTTGTCGAGCCATTCATCAAATTGGGGAGTGCGCAGAATCGTATTCATGTCGACATTGTAATCTATAGGGGACAATCCAGGGTGGTGAATTGTGGCTCGGATGAGGATTCTGAACTGTGCGCGTTGGCCGCACCGTGCATGGGCCGAGACAGATTCACGCGATAAGGCCGCGGTCGGGAAACCGGCGCGGCTCTTTTTGCGTTTGGCGACAGCGCGAATAAAGCCGCTACAGCGGGTTGGCGTGTGCGGGGTGTGGTTTTGGCGTCGCGCGTGGCGTGACGTGGCTGCCGTGCAGCGGAATCGGGGTATCCGGAGGATGGCGGCCGGCGTGTGCAGGGGCGCGGCTCCGGCCGCCGCGGAGTCCCCTCCCCGCCTGCGTGCTTTGCTTAGGTGGGTGGTTTTCGTGCATCAGGTCACCAGGCGTTCCGGCCCTTGCGGCGCGGGATCTCGGGCGTTTGGAGCCGTGCGGATATCGTGCGTTTTGATGCACGACAATGCGAATGCATGCACGGCGGGCAAAAGTAACACGAGGCCGAGTTATTCCTCGGCCTGAGTGGTCTTGTTGAGCGTCTTGAGGTCGGGATTGGTGAGCGAGAGAAGATTCACCATGCCGGCGCCGAGCTTTCGCGCGAGTTCGTCGGTGACAACCCCACCGAACTCGTCGAGCGGTAGATCGATGTTGAAGGCCTTTGCGGCTACGTCCTGAACTTTTCTGGCGTCGACGGTGCAGAACGTGACGGCTTGCGTCTCAGCGTTCCAGCGCACGATGACGCAGTTTTGCGGGTTGTCGATCGACATCAATAGCCTCTGCACTGTTGGTAACGGGTAAATGCCTTTTGGGAGCACATGTCCATCCATCGGCTGCCACCCATCGCGCTTCGCAGCGCCTTGCACTGGGCCATGTCCGCCTCGTATTGATTAAAGCACTCGGCTTCATCTTCTTCGCTGATACCACTGGCTGCAAGGGTGTTCGCGTTTGGGGCCGACTCTGCCGCGGCGCGGTCGAGCGAGAATGGAGCCGCGTTGGCAAGGGAGGTGGACGCGGAACTGCTGGTGGCGGAGTATGCCGCTGACGCCGTTGCGCTTCCGGCCGGCGCCGAGGTAGTGCCGCCAGCCAGTGAGAACCTGCTAGCAGGACTGTCATCGACGGTCGTCTGCATGAAAGTCTGGCTTTCAATGAGCTCAGGGGGCGGATAGCAGCGGCATGAACAGACATCGCCACTCAGCGCGATACGGCGTGAATTGGTGCCCGTGAGAGGGAGGCGGCTGCCAACGGCCATGATGACGCCAGTGCTGTGGCAGGCGGGGCAACTGACAGGGTCGCCTTCGTGCGCAATGTCAGCCCCGAAGCCGCCCATTGTCGCGGCACCTGATAAAACTGTTCCGCCTACGGTTGTTTTGTCGCCCTTTCGGATGAAATATCTGGTAGCCAAACGTTCATCGAGCTAATAGGACTTAATTTTCGCATGGCACTCGCACCGGCCGTACCGGTAGATTTGTCAGGCGCAAGCGCTCCAAAGTCCATCCGCAGGGGGAGCAACTGCCGTGCTCGCTGCGCAGTTTCTTCCGAGCCTAGAGCTCAGCTTCAATACACCGACGAGCCCGCGTCGCGGCCACCGTGACGCTTGCGCCCCGACGCTGGGACCCTAAGGAAAATCGTGCGCCTTGATGCATAGCCGACACGAATCAGCGCGCCGCTAAAATCATCCCCGGCAGCAGCCAGGCACAGTGATGCGTATGGCGCTCGCTAGAGAGGTATTTTTACGCGACCTATCGAGCAAATGCTGCGGGCACCAAAAAGAAAGGCATTGGAAGGTTTATGCCGACGGCGAACTCGTCGAGCACCCGGCTATGCTGGATGACTTGATCGAAACTATGAATTACCAGCGGAGCCTATCGGCAAACGCATGAAGGGCATTTGTCACTTCTTGGGAGTAGATGTCCCGCTCCGCTTTCTCCTGCAGCTTCCGCAAGGGCATAGAGCACGGCGGTACATCGCAGGCTGTGTTCGAGACGACTATGGTCAGCACCGGCCTTCGGGCCATTTCATAGTCGTTTTTCTCTTGCTTGTCAGCCGGCGGAGTGAAATCCAGAGACATTTGGCCAGCCTCGTGGTCATTTTTTCTCATGGCTCTCCTCGTTTTGCAGCGCGGGATGATACCACAGCCTACCTGGCGCCAATATAGGACACGCGATGCAGCGCAGCAAGGCAGTGTCAACCCTTGTTGCTTCGCTCCAACGGAAACGCCTCCTCGAAGCGCCGTGAGACCTTCGCTTCGAAGTCGCGATAAGAGTCGAGGAATTCGACCATTATCTTGGACGGCTTGTTGTCTCCACTCCACTCAATAAACGCCCCGTCATCGTCCTTTCTCTTATCTCGGTGGAAGAATTTAGGGTATACCCTGGGAGCCGCACCTGAGAAGTGAATGAATTTGACCTTGTCAATACGCGTTGGCTTACCGTCGACATTGGAAATATCCGCAATATCGTGATCAAGGACAATAATTGAGTCACTATGAGACTCGAGAGCGAGGCTCTTTTCGTAAGGTTCAATGTAATACACCTTATCGATACCGGCGGCGACGATATGACGCGCGCAGTTGTGGCAGGGGAATGTCGTGGTATATAGCGTACCGCCTATAACGGCTGCACTTCCCTCGCGCGCAACGGATACAATTGCGTCCATTTCTGCATGAACAGCCCGTGAAAACTCGATTAAATCCGGGATGCCTGAGTGTTGATATGCCAGATCTATGACGGAATCAATTTTTGATAAAACCGTCAACCTTGTCCTCGCATCTTTAAAAAGCGAAGCAATTTCACTGGTGAGACCGGCTCTGATTTTCTCTTTACGTATCTTCTTTTGTCGATCGTTTTCGCAAATCTTGCTACTTCTGCTTGCACACCGTTGATCATTTTGACTCTCTGCAGAATAAAGTCCGCCGCCATATTGTGGAACGTCGTTACAACCGACCGCTATCAATTTTCCATTCGCATCCAATATTGCGGCACCCACCTGCCTCGAAAAGCATGCAGACTTCATTCCGCTGGCATGTGCCACGTACATTGCATGTTCATGGCGTGTGGGTGTAATGGAGTTGCTTCCGTGCACCAGCTTAAGCAGGCGCTCTATCTGCCGTGGAATTGCTTCCTCCAGGCCAAGCGGGTGTTGTATAAAATAATCAGCGAGCTTAAATGCTTTTTCAAGATGCTGACCGTATTTCTGCTCTTCTTTTCGATCGCGCTCCATTATGCGGTTTGCGATATTCTCGGGTAATCCCTGATCCTTTAGGCGGGCGAGTCTGTGATCTTGCGTGCTGAGAACTCCGATTAAATAGAAAAGATTTCTATATGTTAGGCGAAGAAGGTTTTCCTCTTCGGGATGTTTTATTTGATCTATGAGATATGCGACCTGCGGTAACTCTACCGAGGTATCTCCGGCGGTGGGGTTTGTCGCAAATTTAAAGCGAGCAATATGATTAATGGCGTATTGAGCCAGGATGTCGTAGCTACGCGTCTTGCGAAAAAAATTCCCGCCGGTTTGATTTTCAAGGTAAGCATTGCCAACATCTTCTTGCGCCAACTCTCCCTTCCAATACTCTCGGTGATCTTTGATGAATTTGCTTAACTTGATTCGCTCGACTCGGTAACCCAATTGTTCGAGTTGATGCTGACATTCTGTAATCACCCGGGGAAGGCCACAACCCACCGCGCCCATGAAAGCAACGACGATCTCCCTGGACGCTCTCCTTTCCAAGGTAGTCTTAACGGGTTCATCCTGCGTAGTGTTTTCTTGAGTTGCTGCCGCTGAGGTGGACATTTTGCCCTCTCTCTTTGATCGTGATGGTCTCTGTCACGCTGCGAGCTTTCTGTTTCTATCGGATCATGGTCGTGATCCAAAGAACTGGCCGGTATCCCGAGCGATTTCGGCGAACTCGGCGCACACAGGTGTCGTCCGATATGGAGATGGATCCAAATCGACACCCCATCGCGCCATTTGATCTGATTATATAGTGCCAAGCGTCATTGATGCTTCAGGGGATTTGTACGCATCTGCCGAGCAACGCTGTAGTTGCCTTGAGCGCAGTGCATTGAAGTCACTGTGGTGTAGCTCAAGTACACCTTTGCCAGTCTGGCCCGCCCCTGATCGACCTTGATTAGCCTCGGTTTTGCAATTTGCGAGTTGCGCAAGGCATTAATTTATAAAGGGACGCGATACGTCCGCAAAACTCCGAAGGCAGGGGTTGCTGGTTCGATCCCAGCCGGGCACTTCATGTTCAGCGGATTGCACCTTTTGCGGTGCGACGCTCGCAACCACTCCCGTTGTTCCCATCACTACCCCTGCGGCGATTCCAGCTGCTCGCAAGTTTCCCAAAGCACGTACCCATTCGGACGAACGCTCGGCTTCGAGCGCCGTTTCGATTGCTGCAAGCGTCTCGAATACCGGCAGACCGGCGAATTCGGCCAGCTCGGCGATCTGGTTCGCCGAGCTGAACGACTGGCTTGGGGAGGAGGTGGTGCAGTTCGACAACTACGAGATTTCGCCGGCGCCGGTTGTGACGTAGTGCACGCGGCGATTCGGATTCGTGCGGCAGGGCCGCGCAGGATGGCCCTTACGCGTGCGCGGCTCGTTCCAACACTTCGCGAGCCGCACGCCCTAACACTTCTTCCGACCACTGATTGACGCTTTCGCCGGACACAGCGGCGGCGATGCCGACGCGCGCATGCACGTCCGGATCGATGCGCAACATCAGTTTCCCTGACGCCGGCTTTTGCGGCTTGCGTCCAGCCTGTTCGCAGTCGCTCAGATAGTGATCCACGGCCGCATGGAAATCATCGGTCAGTTCAGCCACGGTTTCACCGTGAAAGCTGATCTTGTCGTCCACGCCGAGCACGTGGCCGACAAAAATGTTGTCTCGCCCGTCGAAATCGATGCGGGCGAAATATCCCTTGTAGGTCATAGCGTTGGTCATGGCTTGATCCCCATTTCGATAAACCAGTCGCGCAAATCCTCTACCTGGTACCGCTTCGCCTCTTTGCCCGGATGTGGGCGGTGGTGATAGCGGCGCTTGCCGTTCAATTCGAAGGCGATGCGCGACCCTGCGCCTTCGTGGAGTGCGCCGCCCAAGTCGACGACGAGCGATTCGATTTCTGAAAACACGATGCCGCCCAAGGTCGGTTTCGTGAAGATCGCAGCGCGGGTGCGGGCGTGTTTCGATTTCATGCGCGCATGATAGCAAAAAGTGCTATCACGGGTGCATGTAGGCCGGCGGAATTTCCGCGCCTGTGAGCCGCTGGCGCTCGTGGCAGGATGAAGGGGCGGATGAGCGTGGCGAGCGGCGTGGTGAGGCTGCTGTGCTACCGGGGCGGTGCGTCTGAGATCAGGGGGGCGACCCACACCCACGCCGCAGCGGCAGGCGCGCGGTTCCCTCCCCGCCTGCGGGCTTTGCTTGGGTGGGTGGTTTTCGTGCGTCAGGCCACTCGGCGCTCAGGCCCTTGTGGCGCGGGATTTCGGGCGTTTGGGCGGGTGCGGAGATCGTGCGTTTTGATACGCAGAGATGCGTTTTAATACGTTTTAGTGTCGTCGATAGGTAACGCAAAATAAAGAAGCGGTTCAATCTCTAAACACCAAGGTGTGCATATCGTAGTGCAATGGGGGCGGCCGACAGGTAGCGCCGGCCGCCCCTTCAACCCTTCCTAAGTGTGCGCGGCCTGACGCTGCGCCGCCTTCTCCTCGGCATGCTTCTTTGCCAAGTGATGCCCCACGATGCAACCACCAACGGCTCCGGCAACCGCATGGTGGCCGGCGTAGTGACCGGCCACACCACCAACGACTGCGCCCTTGAGGCAGCCGGCCGCATTGGCGGTTCCTATGCTTGCGGAGACCAGCGCGGCGGTCAACGCGATAAGCCTGACTCTGTTTTTTCTCATTTTGTGATGTCCTTTTGTTGCACTCCCTGAGCGTAAGGGTGCCTGCCCTTCAATCAGTCGCGGTCCCAGCGACCGCGGTCGTGCCATTCATGCTCCCGCCATTCTCGACGGCGCCACTCGTGCTCCGGCCGTTCCCGCGCACGCCAACCGTCGTAGCCGCCATAGCTAACCGCGACGGGAGCAGGCGCATACGCGACAGGGGGAGGAGCGACGTAGACCGGTTGTGGCGGAGCATAAACGGCGCCAGGCAAGCCAACGCCAATGGCTACGTCAACATGGGCCGATGCCGCGGTCGATGCGGCCAGTGCCGCTGCCCCAAGTACCGCGTAGAGAATCGTCTTGTTCATTCCGCTACTCCTTGCACGTTACGTGCATTTCGTCGTGAATATGGCCATGACTTTACGCATGCAAACCTGGAACAGGTGCAACGGTTATGCGAGAGTGGTAACAGGCAGTTACCCTGGCGTCCTGTACGCACTATCGCCCGTCAAGGTGTTTCCGTCGCGCGAGGTCGACGCGAAATGCGCCCTTGAGATACCCACATTCAACAGCGCATCGCTCCCGGGGCGTGGTGCAGGCCCGGCTCGAATGGGCCGCGCTGCAAAGATGGTGCCGAGCTTTGACGGGACCTGGGCAGCAAGTGCGGGCTGGTAAAGAAAAGGCCTGTAAGTATCTCGACTTACAGGCCCAGCGGACTCAGGTTGCATGCCCTTTTACGTCATGAATTAGCAGACGCTAACAACCTCAAACATCAATATTCCCCGCCCTCAACGCATTCGACTCGATAAACGCCCTACGCGGCTCCACCTCATCGCCCATGAGCGTGGTAAAGATCCCATCCGCCGCGATCGCATCCTCGATCTGCACGCGAAGGAGACGCCGCACACTCGGATCCATCGTCGTCTCCCAAAGCTGCTCGGGATTCATCTCCCCGAGCCCCTTATACCGCTGCTTCGAGACATTCCGTTCCGCATCGGCAATCAACCACTTCATTGCGCTCTTGAAGTCGCTGACGGCCATGCTCCGCTCGCCGCGCTTGATGAGCGCGCCATTACCAATCAACCCCTTGAACGTATTGGCCGTATTCAAAAGCTGCTGATAATCCGCGGTCAACAAAAACTCTTCATCGAGAACAGAAACCTTCACATTCCCGTGATGCCACCGCTCGATCCGCAGCGACCGGAGCTCACGCACCTGGTCGTACATCGGATGCACGCTGATCTCTGGCTTCAGCGGATCATTGCGCAACGCAGCCTCAAGCGCCCGAGCCGAAGCCTCCGTGGAAGCCTCGCTCGACAAATCGATCGACACCCCATCCATCACAGCTTCCAGTGCGTTCTCGTCATACAGCCGGCTCAAGCGCTCGACCACGGCCCGTGCGAGCAAATACGACTTGGCGAGCTCGCCAAGCGCATCCCCCGCGATCGGCGCCGCGCCTTCGCTCGCCACCAGCTCCGAGCCCTGCAGCGCGAGCCGCAGCATATGCGCGTTCAGCTCCGCGGAGTCCTTCAGATACCGTTCGTCCTTGCCCGCCTTGACCTTGAAGAGCGGAGGCTGCGCGATATAGATGTAGCCGCGCTCGATCATCTCCGGCATCTGCCGGTAGAAGAACGTGAGCAGCAGCGTGCGGATGTGCGCGCCGTCGACGTCCGCGTCGGTCATGATGATGATGCGGTGATAGCGCAGCTTGTCGAGGTTGTAGTCTTCCTTGCCGATGCCGCAGCCAAGCGCAGTGATCAGCGTCACGATCTGCTCGGACGACAGCAGCTTGTCATAGCGCGCCTTCTCGACGTTCAGCACCTTGCCGCGCAGCGGCAAAATCGCCTGGAACTTGCGGTCGCGTCCTTGCTTGGCCGAGCCGCCTGCCGAATCACCCTCGACGATGTAGATCTCCGACTTCGCCGGATCCTTCTCCTGGCAATCCGCCAGCTTGCCGGGCAAGCCGACGCCATCGAGCACGCCCTTGCGCCGCGTCATCTCGCGCGCCTTGCGCGCGGCGTCGCGCGCGCGCGCCGCGTCGACGATCTTGCCGCAGATGATCTTCGCGTCGTTGGGAGTTTCGAGCAGGAACTCCTCGAGCGCCTTCGCGACCACTTCCTCCACCGGCGCGCGCACTTCCGACGACACCAGCTTGTCCTTCGTCTGCGAGCTGAACTTCGGCTCGGGCACCTTCACGGACAGCACGCACGAGAGCCCTTCGCGCATGTCGTCGCCGGAGGTCTCGACCTTCGCCTTCTTGGCGATCTCGTGATCGGCAATGTACTTGTTGATGACGCGCGTCATCGCGGCGCGCAGGCCGGTCAGGTGCGTGCCGCCGTCGCGCTGCGGGATGTTGTTCGTGAAGCACAGCACGTTCTCGTTGTAGCTGTCGTTCCACTGCATCGCCACTTCGACGCCCACGCCCTCCTTCTCGCCGACGATGTGAAAAATCGTCGGATGCAGCACGGTCTTCGTCTTGTTGATGTACTCGACGAACCCCTTCACGCCGCCGACGAACGCGAAATCGTCTTCCTTGCCCGAGCGCTGGTCGGTCAGGCGGATGCGCACGCCGTTATTGAGGAACGACAGCTCCCGAATCCGCTTGGCGAGAATGTCGTAGTGGTATTCGACGGTTCCGAAGATGGTCTGGTCCGCCATGAAATGCACTTCGGTGCCACGGTTTTCCGTGTCGCCAACCACCAGCATCGGCGAGACGGTCTCGCCGTTCACTTCCTCGATCACGCGGTTCTGCGCGACGCCGCGGTGGAACTCCATGAAGTGCTTCTTGCCGTTGCGGCGCACCGTGAGGCGCAGCCAGCTCGACAGCGCGTTCACGCACGACACGCCCACGCCGTGCAGCCCGCCCGACACCTTGTAGCTGTTCTGGTCGAACTTGCCGCCCGCGTGCAGCTCGGTCATCACGATCTCGGCGGCGCTGCGCTTGGGGTCGTGCTTGTCGTCGGTCTTGACGTCGGTCGGGATGCCGCGGCCGTTGTCGGCGACGGAGATGGAGTTGTCCGCGTGGATGATCACGTGGATGTCGTTGCAGTGCCCGGCGAGCGCTTCGTCGATGGAGTTGTCGAGCACTTCGAATACGAGGTGATGCAGGCCGGTGCCGTCAGACGTGTCGCCGATGTACATCCCCGGCCGCTTGCGCACGGCCTCCAGACCTTCGAGGATCTGAATGGACGAGGCGCCGTAGCTGTTGTCGGGTTGCGTATTTTGCTGTTCACTCATGGGATTTTTCCGGTTCTGCATTCACTGCTGCGTTACTGCTCGGGACTTCGCGAAGGCCCTTGGGAGACTCGCTCGCGGCCTACTCGATTCGCCATAAAAACGCCAAAGGGGCGCTGCGCCCCTTGGTGTGTTCTTATTGTTGGCCGCGTCAGATGCGCATTGGCATCACCACATACTTGAACTCTTCGTTCTCGGGAATGGTGATGAGGGCGCTGGAGCTCGCGTCGCCGACGCTCACTTGCAGCATGTCGACCTTCAGGTTCGCGAGCACGTCGAGCAGATACGTGACGTTGAACCCCATGTCGATGGTGTCGCCCTGATAGGCGATTTCCAGTTCTTCCTGCGCCTCTTCCTGGTCGGCGTTGGTCGACATGATCTTGAGCTGGCCCGGCTCGATGATGCAGCGCACGCCCTTGAACTTGTCGGAAGTCAGGATCGCCGCGCGCTGGAGCGAGCGCTGCAGCTCGTCGCGGCCGATCAGGAACTGGTTCTTGTGTGACTTCGGAATCACCCGCTGGAAGTCGGGGAACTTGCCTTCGACGAGCTTCGACACCAGCTCGACCTGGCCGAACGTGAACTTCACTTGCGTCGGCGCGATGTCGATCTTGAGGGTGTCGTCGATGTCTTCGAGCAGGCGCTGCAGCTCGAGAATCGTCTTGCGCGGGATGATCACTTCCTGGCGCGCGAACTCGCCCTCGATCTTCATCGACGAGTACGCGAGGCGGTGGCCGTCGGTCGCGACCGCCATCAGAGTGCTGCCGTCCACGACGAGCAGCATGCCGTTCAGGTAATAGCGGATGTCCTGCTGCGCCATCGCGAAGTGAACCATGCCGAGCAACTGGCGGAAGGTCTTCTGCGGCACCGACAGATTCGCGCCGAAATCCTTGGCCTGCGCGACGGTCGGGAACTCATCTGCGGCAAGTGTCTGGAGGGCGAAACGGCTCTTGCCGGATTGCACGGTCAAGCGCTTGTCGGAGAGGGTCAGGCTCACCTGGCCGTCGGGCATCGCGCGCAGGATGTCGAGCAGCTTGCGCGCCGCCACCGTCGTGGCGACCGATTCACCGCCGACGCCGAAATCGGCGCGCGTGGTGATCTGGAGTTCGAGGTCGGTGGACAGGAACGACACGTCCGGGCCGTTCTTGGTGATCAGCAGATTGGCGAGGATCGGCAACGTGTGGCGGCGTTCGACTATGCCGCTCACGGTTTGCAGCGGCCTAAGGAGGTTATCTCGTTCGGTCTTGACCAGTTGCATAGGGTTCCTTCGTTGATGTGACGGCCTGCGCGCCTCGCTCGGCAGCTTTGGTTACTTCCCGCTGGGTCCTTCTTGGCCTATTTGCGTGCGGCGCCGGCGCCCCGCCCAAGCACCGCCGGCATCTCGCCGCTTTCACTCCGGGCCCGTCCTGATTTTGTCTGGAGAATCCCGAAACCCGCCCGCAGCCGCCGGGCGGTTAAACCTATATTGTGCCTGAAAACGGAACCGCCCCCTTAAGATCGGGTCGTTTTGCGAAATAAACAGGCGTCCAAATGCCTCTTTGCGGGCATCGAGCGATTAGCCCTTCAATGTTTGCTCCAGCACGTGCAATTCGTGATTCAACTGCGCGTCCTTGCTGCGTTCGTCGGCGATCTTGCGCACCGCGTGCAGCACCGTGGTGTGATCGCGCCCGCCGAACAGCTCGCCGATCTCCGGCAAGCTCTTCTGCGTCAGCTCCTTGGCGAGATACATCGCGATCTGCCTCGGCCGCGCGATGTTCGCCGGACGCTTCTTCGAATACATGTCGGCGACCTTGATGTTGTAAAAGTCGGCGACCGTCTTCTGAATGTTCTCGACCGAGATCTGGCGGTTCTGCACCGTCAGCAGGTCTTTCAGCGCTTCCTTCGTCAGCTCGATCGAGATCTCGCGGCCGTGGAACTTCGAGTACGCGAGAATCTTGCGCAGCGCGCCTTCGAGCTCGCGCACGTTCGAGCGCAGGTGCTTGGCGACGAAGAACGCGACATCCTCCGACAGGCTCACGCCCTCCGACGCCGCCTTGCGCATCAGGATCGCCACGCGCATCTCGAGCTCGGGCGGCTCGATCGCGACCGTCAAGCCGGAGTCGAAGCGCGAGATCAGGCGATCGTCGATGCCCGAGATTTCCTTCGGGTAGGTATCGCTCGTGATGATCACCTGCGCCTTGTTCGCGACAAGGGCCTCGAACGCGTAGAAGAATTCCTCTTGCGTGCGCGACTTGCCGGAGAAGAACTGGATGTCGTCGATGAGCAGCAGGTCGAGCGAGTGGTAGTAGCGCTTGAAATCGTCGAACGCCTTGCGCTGGTACGCCTTCACGACGTCGGACACGTACTGCTCCGCGTGGATGTAGCGAATCCGCGCGCCGGCCTTGTCCATCAGCAACTGGTTGCCGATCGCATGGATCAAGTGGGTCTTGCCGAGGCCCACGCCGCCGTACAGGAAGAGCGGGTTGTACGAGACGCCCGGGTTGTCCGCGACCTGGATCGCCGCCGCGCGCGCGAGCTGGTTCGCCTTGCCGGTGACGAAGTTGTCGAACGTCAGCACCGGGTTCAGCTTCGAGCGCTCGTACATCGAGTCGGATTCGGGGCTGCCGGGCGCTGCGCCCGCGCCGGGGCGCCAGGTACGGCGCGCGGCGGCGGCTTCGTTCGCGTCGAGGCTCGGGAGGTCGAGGTCGGCGGCATCGTCGGCGGCGCTCGCGCCGCCTGACGGACCGCCGGCCTTTTGCGCCTGGGCGGCCTGCACCGCGCCGACTGCGGCCTCCACCGCCGCCGCGCCCGTGCGGCTCACCATCGTGGACGCAGGCGAGCGCAGCGCCCCGGCGGATGCCGCCTGCCCGCCCATCGGCGCACGCATGCCGGCCTTCGGATCGAGCACGAACTGGACTTCGACGGGCGCCTGCCAGAAATCGCGGGCGAGATCGGAGATGCGGCCGGAAAACTGGCTCTTGACCCAGTCGAGCTTGAAACGGTTCGGCGCAGCGATGGAAAGCGTGTTCGCGTCGGCGTCGAAGGCGACCGGGGCCAACGGTTTGATCCACGTCACATACTGCTGGGGCGTCAGCTCACGCTCCAGCAGTGCGGAACAGTGTTGCCAGAATTCGTTCATCAAGATGCAATCGTTTTTTAGGGCACGACTGCCCGCAGCCGTTACTGTCGCGCACGCGCAACAGGACCCTGAACGGCAATGCGAGCACGCTCCGGCGGCCTGTGCGGCAAGGGTTTGCGGCGAACAAGCGGGCCGAAGCGGCGTGCTGGATTCTTTGGATAAGGCGAGATTCTAACGCCAAACGCGACCGGCAAGTAAGTTATCCACAGGGCCGGATCAGCCCTGTTACAGCCTTTCGCAAGCCGTCCGCCCCTGTGGATCGCTGCCCTAAAGTATTGACGGCCAAGAGAAAACCAGTTTAAATAACGGGTTCCGCGAAAGCGAAAACGAATTTTGAACCCCGGGCCATTGCACTTGGCAGTGCGCGTGCGGACCATCTCAATCAAGTGAGAGCAACATGAAACGTACTTACCAACCTTCCGTGACGCGCCGCAAGCGCACCCATGGCTTCCGCGTTCGCATGAAGACCGCCGGCGGCCGCAAAGTGATCAACGCTCGCCGCGCGAAGGGCCGCAAGCGCCTCGCCATCTAAGGCAGGCTGCGCGCCGTGTCCGCCGCCTGCGGCAACGCGGGGGCCGGCAATGCGCCGCAGGGCTCGGTTCCGTTGCGAGCGCAAGCCGCCTTCCCCAAAGCCGCGAGGCTACTGAAAACGGATGAATTTTCATCCGTTTTTCGTTTGCGCCCCTGGCGCCGGTCGGCGCACTTCGTGGTCTACGCCCGGCCGACGGGCAACGATGCGCGCCTTGGGCTCGTGATCGGCAAGAAGTTCGCGCCGCGCGCGGCAACGCGCAACCTGGTGCGGCGCATCGCGCGCGAAGCGTTTCGCGTGCGCCGCGCCGATTTCGGCGGCTGGGACATCCTGCTGCGCCTGCATACGCGCTTCGACAAGAAGGCGCTGCCGAGCGCCGCGTCGGCGCCGCTGAAGATGTTGTGCCGCAGCGAGATCGACGAGCTGCTCAGCAAGGCGGCGCGCGAGATCGCCAGGCGCCAGGCTTTGCCGCCTGTCGGCGCGAGCACGGGTTCTCCCGCCACGGATTGACAGCGCCGCCGCATTCGCCGATGGCCCGGATGCGCCCGGCGCCGGAATACGCCGGCATGTCGAAGCCGGCTCGATTGCTTGTTGCCGAGGGGCGGCGCGCTACGCCGCCAATGCCATGCAAACGGTACTGCTAGCGTTACTGCGCTTCTACAAGATTGCCGTGAGCCCCATGCTCGGCAACCGGTGCCGCTTTTACCCGTCTTGTTCTGATTACGCGCGCGAAGCAATCCAGTATCATGGCGCCGCGCGCGGGACTTACCTCGCCGCCCGGCGCCTTTGCCGCTGCCACCCGTTTTCCGCGGGCGGGATCGATCTCGTGCCGCCCCCTACCTCTGAAAAGCGCTGAGGCGCCGTTCCATCGACACTGAGACAACGCATGGATATCAAACGCACCGTCCTATGGGTGATCTTCTTCATGTCAGCGGTCATGTTGTTCGACAACTGGCAACGCGACCATGGACGCCCGTCGATGTTCTTCCCGAGCGCGACGCATACGCAGACCGCGCCGGGCACGACCGCATCCGGCACACAGGCGTCCGACCTGCCGACGGCGAGCACCCCGGGCGCGGCAGCTGCCGCACCAGGCGCAACGGCGCCGCAAGCGCCGCAGGCGGCCCAAGCCCAGCTGGTGCACTTCAGCACCGACGTCTATGAAGGCAACATCGACACGCGCGGCGGCACGCTCTCGAAGCTCACGCTGACCAAGCACGGCGCCACGAACCAGCCCGATCTGAACGTCACGCTCTTCGACCGCACGGCAGACCACACGTATCTGGCTCGCACCGGCCTGGTCGGCGGCGATTTCCCGAATCACGACGACATCTTCACGCCGGCCGCCGGCCCGCGCTCGCTGACCGACGACCAGAAGACGCTCGCGCTGAGCTTTGAGTCGCCGGCCAAGGGCGGCGTTAAGGTCGTGAAGACCTACACGTTCACGCGCGGCAGCTACGTGATCGGCGTGGACACGAAGATCGAGAACGTCGGCACGGCGCCCGTCACGCCGACCGCCTACATGGAGCTCGTGCGCGACAGCCAGCCGGTCGAGACGCCGCGCTTCTCGCACACGTTCATCGGGCCGGCGGTCTACACGAGCGAGCACCACTTCCAGAAGATCACCTTCAGCGACATCGACAAGAACAAGCAGGACTACGCGAGCTCCGCCAACAACGGCTGGATCGCGATGGTGCAGCACTACTTCGCGTCGGCGTGGATTCCGCAGGAAGGCGTTCAGCGCAGCATCTACGTGCAGAGGATCGATCCGAACCTGTACCGCGTCGGCGTGCAGCAGCCGCTCAAGACGATCGCGCCGGGACAATCGGAAGACGTCAACGCGCGCCTCTTCGCTGGTCCTGAAGAAGAGCGCATGCTCGAAGGCGTCGCGCCGGGCCTCGAGCTCGTGAAGGACTACGGCTGGGTCACGATCATCGCCAAGCCACTCTTCTGGCTGCTCGAGAAGATCCATACGTACGTCGGCAACTGGGGCTGGTCGATCGTGCTGCTGACGCTCTTGATCAAGGCTGTGTTCTTCCCGCTGTCGGCGGCGAGCTACAAGTCGATGGCGCGCATGAAGGAAATCACGCCGCGCATGCAGGCGCTGCGCGAGCGCTTCAAGAGCGACCCGCAAAAGATGAACGCGGCGCTGATGGAGCTCTACAAGACCGAGAAGGTCAATCCGTTCGGCGGCTGCCTGCCGGTGGTCGTGCAGATTCCGGTGTTCATCTCGCTGTACTGGGTGCTGCTGTCGTCGGTGGAAATGCGCGGCGCGCCGTGGATTCTGTGGATTCACGACCTCTCGCAGCAAGACCCGTTCTTCATCCTGCCGGTGCTGATGGCCGTGTCGATGTTCGTGCAGACCAGGCTGAACCCGACGCCGCCGGACCCCGTGCAAGCCAAGATGATGATGTTCATGCCGATCGCGTTCTCGGTCATGTTCTTCTTCTTCCCGGCCGGTCTCGTGCTGTATTACGTCGTGAACAACGTGCTGTCGATCGCGCAGCAGTACTACATCACGCGGATGATGGGCACGGCGAAGAAGAAGCCGGCCTGATGCGACGCGGATGGATTGCCATCCGCTTGCTGTGACGGTCTGGCGCAGTCACGAAAAAGCCGCCCGGTTTGCGCCGGGCGGCTTTTTGTTTGGATGAGCGATTTCTGGAATGTCTCGAGCCGATGGCCGGCAAGGGCTTCAGCTGCGCTAACGCTCGGCCCCGTCTCCATAGAACTGCTCGATCAGCTCCTGCACCAAATACCGATGATGAGGCGACAGCGCCTCGATCTTCGACGCCAGCTCGATCGTCTCCGGCGTCAGCGGATATTTCTCGTCGCGTGGCAGTGGCCTGGGCGTCGAGCGGGCGGCCGCGCTCGGCGGCGGCCCGTAGTGCAGCCAGTGGAGATCGACGCGCAACCAGTCGGCGAGCGTCGCGAGCTTGTCGGACGTGGGAATCGTGCGGCCGGTCAGCCACTTGTGTGCGGTCTGCGGCGAAATCGAATTCTCGCCGTGATGGCGCAGATTGAAGTGCAGGGCAAGCTCGGTCCCGCCCGAAATTTTCTCGGGGCTGCGCAGCAGCGCGAACTTGAGGCGCTCGGAGAACGCCATTTTTTCTTCGACGGTTGGCATCACAAAATTGTGCAGTTCAGCCAGCGTGAAGAAGACAACCAATCAAGCTACATTTAGCCGATATCGGCACGGTTTTAGCTGGGATACGCGGCGAAAAGCAGAAATATGCGATTGCCGGTACATCGCACGAGCCCTTACCCATCAAGCATATTCGGCGACTTCGGTCTCAATGATAGAAGATATTATTAGGAAATTTCTTATCTCATTTGAGATAAATCACCTGTTCTGTACATGGCTGCTCAGGCTTCGCCACGGTCGTCGAAGCCAAGCGACCCGCGCGCTACAATGCGCTGCGTTTTCGGCAAGCGTGCGCGCACGCTAGCTCCCGGCTTCTTCTCGATTACTCCAGCGCTGCTCCGCCATGCTCGCCACTGACTCCGATCCGATCGTCGCCATTGCCACCGCTCCTGGCCGGGGAGGCATCGGGGTCGTGCGGGTGTCGTTCGGACGCGCCGGGGAAGCCGCCGCGCGCGCGCTGATGCAGGCGCTGTGCGGCCAGCCGCTCGCGCCGCGTCATGCGAGCTACGTGCCGTTCCTCGACCAAAGCGGCAATGCGCTCGACCGCGGCATCGCGCTGTACTTCCCTGCGCCGCATTCGTACACGGGCGAGCACGTGCTCGAACTGCAGGGCCACGGCGGGCCGATCGTGATGCAACTGCTGCTGCAACGCTGCATCGATGCGGGCCGAGCCTTCGCGCTGCGGCTCGCGGAGCCCGGCGAATTCACGCGCCGCGCGTTCTTGAACGACAAGCTCGACCTGGCGCAGGCCGAAGCCGTCGCCGATTTGATCGAAGCGAGCACCGAGGCCGCCGCGCGCTCAGCAGGGCGTTCGCTCGAAGGCGCGTTTTCGCGCGACATCCATACGCTCGTCGAGGACGTCATCACGCTGCGCATGCTCGTCGAAGCAACGCTCGATTTCCCCGAAGAGGAGATCGACTTTCTCGAAGCCGCCGACGCACGGGGCAAGCTCGCGCATATCCGCGAGCGTCTCGCGCAGGTGCTCGCCGATGCACGACAGGGGGCGCTGCTGCGCGAAGGGTTGTCGGTGGTGCTGGCGGGACAGCCGAACGTCGGCAAGTCGTCGCTCCTGAATGCGCTCGCCGGCGCCGAACTCGCGATCGTCACGCCGATCGCCGGCACCACACGCGACAAGGTTTCGCAAACCATCCAGATCGAAGGCATCCCGCTGCACGTGATCGATACGGCCGGGCTGCGCGAAACGGAGGACGAAGTCGAGAAGATCGGCATCGCGCGTACGTGGAACGAGATCGAGCGCGCGGATGTCGTGCTGCATCTGCTCGATGCGCGCGTCGGGTCGACCGGCGAGGATCATGCGATCGCCGCGCGCTTCCCGGCGGGCGTGCCCGTCGTGCGCGTGTTGAACAAGACGGATCTGACGGGGCTTGCGACGTCGGTCGCACGGCTTGGCGGTGAAAGCGACGCCGATGTCTCTGAAGTGCGGCTGTCGGCGAAGAAAGGCGAAGGCATCGATTTGTTGCGCGCGCAATTGCTGCGGATCGCGGGATGGCAGGCAGGGGCGGAGAGCGTTTACCTCGCACGCGAGCGGCATCTGATTGCGCTGCGCGCAGCGCAGGATCACCTCGCGCTCGCGGCCGACCACGCGAATCAGAACGCGCAGGCGCTCGATTTGTTCGCCGAAGAACTGCGGCTCGCGCAGGAGCAGTTGAATTCGATCACCGGGGAGTTCACGTCGGATGACTTGCTCGGCGTGATTTTCAGCCGCTTCTGCATCGGCAAATAAGGTCAAATCCGCACAACTTCGGCGATTTGCAGTGTACGCATTGCGATTACACTGATCGGCTGTTCCGCCTGATCTTATCGGTACCCATCCACTGAGCCGAGCCGCAGCATGCCGATCAACTACCTTCGCGGATTCACCACGCCCGAGCGCACCGACGCCACCAATCGCCGCCTGGGGCGCTCGCTCGCCTTCGTCGCCGGAGCCGCCAATGCTGGCGGGTTTCTCGCGGTCGGGCAGTACACCTCTCACATGTCGGGGATCGTGTCGTCGCTGGCCGACAACCTTGCGCTCGGGGAGTTGAATCTCGTCGTCGCGGGGCTGAGTTCGCTGCTGTCGTTCCTCTGCGGGGCGGCGACCTCCGCGATCCTGATCAACTGGGGCCGCCGGCATCGTTTGCGCGGCGTGTATGCGACGCCGCTCGTGATCGAGGCGGCGCTGCTGCTTTGCTTCGGCCTGATCGGGTCGCAACTCGAGCAGCACCGGCTGCTTTTCCTGCCGGCGACGGTCTGCCTGCTGTGTTTTGTCATGGGGTTGCAGAACGCGATGATCACCAAGATTTCGCGCTCGGAGATCCGCACAACACACGTGACGGGCCTCGTCACGGACATCGGAATCGAGCTCGGCAAGCTGTTCTACTGGAACGGGTCCGCCCCGCGGCCGTCCGCCGATGCGGACTTCGTCCGTGCCGACCGGCAGAAGCTCGCGCTGCTCGGTTCGCTGCTGGTTTCGTTTCTCTCGGGGGCCTGGCGGGCGCAATCGGCTTCAAGCACCTGGGCTATGTTTCGACACTGCCGCTCGCGGTCGTGCTGCTTGCGTTGGCGGCGGTGCCGCTCGTCGACGATATGCGGGGGCAGCGGGGATAGCAGAGACGGCATGCGAACAACCAGCCGGCGCAGGCAGTTTTCCGATTGTCCTGATTTGGATAACAGTGAATTCAGAACCTAGGTATTCACCCTAGTCGATTGTCCCTCTAGACTGTTGTCATCAGCTACGAACAACCGTGTTTGTAGCTCCTCACACAACAATCCTCTGAGGTAATCGTCATGAAATCGCTGATCAAAGCCATTGCTGTTGCTCTCGTTCTCGCCGCACCGGTCGCATCGTTCGCGCAGTCGAACCAGCCGCTTACACGCGAGCAGGTCCGTGCGGATCTCGTGCAGGTCGAAAAGGCCGGATATAGCCCGCTCGATTGGATGCACTATCCGGATAACATTCAGGCCGCTGAAGCCCGCGTCGCGGCGCAAAAAGGCGCAGCGGCGGACACTTCAGGTTACGGTTCGGTTAGTCGCGATTCGTCCCAGTCGGGGCAGCGCGGTGAATGAAGTGACGGCGACCTCGTATTCCGCACCGGTGTATGTTGGTCGTTGATCGACTAGTGCGGTGTCGCTCGACGTGATGCCGGCTTGGGCGGTAGCCGCCCATAGGTAAGCCGAAAAAATCAGGCCCGTGACTCTTAGGAGCGCGGGCCTGATTTGTTCCATTCGTACCGGCGGCCTCTCAGCGGCAGGCTAATCCGGAAGCGCCGCGATCGCGTTCAACAAATCGCACACGAGCGACTCCTCCGCAGCAAGGAACTCCGGCGAATCGGGATCGAGATCTTCGTGGCACGGCTTGCCCTGCGCTTTGCGGATGGCCCTGACGCTCGTCGCCACTGCCCGCGCCTTGCGGTACAGCACGTGATCCCATGCAAGCAGAGGTTCGTTTTCGCTTTCCATACTACGGTTGTCGGCAGGCGAGGGGTGAAGCTTTAGCGTTTTCGAGCGGCACGCCTAAGAAGCGAGCGCGCGGGAAGATGTCCGCCGAGCGTTTCAGAGCTGAAACCCGAGCCCGGCTTGGCCTGTGCGCAAAGCCCCGGTTATCCACAAAATCCGTGCGCACAGTTGTGGATAACCTCGGGAGCCCTTCGCCAACCCCTTGGTGAAGAAGCGACTTTCCGTTTTGCTGCGCACCAAGCGACAAACGCCACGCAAGCTGGCGCATTCGAGAAGACGGCTTGACGGCTGCTCAAAGCTTCTCGGCCTTTCCATTTCGCCCCGATCCCGCGAACCCGGGACGTCGATGCATGTGCGATCGCTTCGTCGGCGGGTATGCCGCTTGCGCGGCTACCGTTGTTCGTAGGCTTTGGACAAAAGGGGGAACAGTCATGCTGCGACTCAAACGAACCGCAATATTTGGCGTCATCGGAACGCTATCGGCGCTGTTGCTTCTGAGCGGCTGCACGCTCGGCGGGGCGGCCGTGGGTGGCGTCGTCGGCAATGAGGTCACGCACCACAGCACCGCAGGCACGATAGGCGGCGCAGTGGCAGGCGGTATCGTCGGTTACGAGCTCGGCAGATAACGCATCAGCGCTTCGGCCGAGTGAAGTCATAAAGACGGTGCCCGTGCAAGCTATTGACGATACGACTGCGCAGTCGCTCCCGGCGGTAGTGACCGGCAATCAAAATACTCGCAAATACCAAGACCGAGATTCCTATCGCCATGCCGACCAATGTCTCGTCCATGGTTGCATCCTCGCGAAGTCATGCCATGCGCATGAGAATACTTCGTCCGGACGCATACTGACAGGGTTTACCAGCGTCAATATTTGCTATCACGCTTTAGCAGAAAGGGTCTGTTGCCGAGGGGCAAAAAGAAGCCCGCAAAAGCGGGCTAATCGGTCCTCCCACATGCGCGGACCGAGGGCCGGCCTCGCGCATGGATGCATCGTGCTCGCGTCCGACAAAAGCGAATGTGCGATGAGCGACCATCCGGCAAACATCGCACGGCTCGAAAACCCGCGATCGCCATGGCAGCCGATTCTCAGTGCCGATGCAGCAAGCTGCGCAGCGGATGACGCCAGTCGATTCGCCGCGCATCCTCGCTTTGCACCTGCTGTCGGTGCTCCTGCCACAACTCGTCCGAAAACAGGAATGCGACAATTAATAAGGGCAGGACGAGAAATGCGCCAAGTATCAGGTGCTCGATCACGATGGCCTCCGCATCGCCGGACTTCAAACAACGTCGTCTCATTTTAGGCTTGGTCCGGCGCCGGTAGTTTGCGAATCCGCTATGAGCGCGTGGTCTCGCCCTCACTTCCGTTTATGCCCCGTTTCAGGGCCCGCGAAACGGCGGGGCACGGCGGCGGCCGCCGATACGAAACTCGGCGAATGAGGGCGCCGCCGATTATGCTGCCGCCTTCTTCCAAGCCGCAGCAAACACCGCAGCGCAAATCAGCAGCGCCCCGCCGCCGCGGTTCACCGCGCGTTGCACGTTGGTGCTGCGAATCGCACGCCGCGCGCCCGATGCGAGCATTGCATAGCCGAACGCATTGAGCGACGCGAGCACGATGAAGGTCGCTTCGAAAATCGCGATTTGCGGCCAGATGGGCGCATGCGTGTCGATGAACTGCGGCACGAAGGCGACGAAGAAGATGATGCTCTTGGGATTGAGCGTCGTCACCGCGTAGGCGTGCGCGAAGATGCGGCCTGTGCGCGTCTCGGAGATGTCAGCCGCACCGGGATCGCCGACAGGCGCCCGCCAGAGCTTGATGCCCAGGTAGACCAGATAGGCGGCGCCGGCCCACTTGAGCGCGGCAAACCAGGCCGCTGACGCGGCGAGCAGCACGCCGAGTCCGAGCATCGAAGCGGTCATCGCCGTCAGGTCGCCGAGCGCGACGCCCGCAGTGGTGGCGAACGCGTAACGGCGCCCGTGGCCGAGTGCATACGAAACGACGAGCAGCACGGTAGGGCCGGGAATGGCGACGAGAATCGCCGATGCAATCGCAAACGGCAGCCAGTGAGCGAGGGTCATGAGTTTCTCCACGGAATAGCCTGATTTATCCATGAACCGGCGTGCCGCGCAAGGCGACTTTTCTCTTGAAGATGAAGATGCGCCACGCGTTCGTGCGGCCCACCGCCTGCCCACGATTATTCATATGCATAAATCGCTCTTGAAGGGGCACGTTTCGTGCGTAATAGCCTCTATAACTCCCTGCATGACGAAAGCCATCGCACAAGCAGGCATTCTTTTTATTCTGTATTCAGTCCCATATGTCGCGCTGGCAAGCGAGCATTGGAAACGACTTTATGTGCAGCGCATCAAAGGCGTTTTCGAATTAGTTAGCAGCTTAATTGTTGATCGACGCTTGCAACGTCATCTCGAAGAGCCTTATCTGGCTTAACGCGGACCCATCCACAGACGAAGCCGTGTCGACAGAATCTGGCAGTTCGAAACCCACTAAGGACCGGCTCGGAAGGTGCGGCAATTCGCCACTATTGCGAGCGCACACAAGATGTGCTTGTTGTTCGAAAAGCTTGATCTAGGATAAGAGTTGCGGGTTCTCGATTGCCTTTAAATACATAGCTAACCTGAGTAACAACCCGCATGGAGGTAGACCATGATGAAGCGTGCAGGGATTCTCTTCACCGTCGTTGGCTTGTTTGCAGCGGCGTCGGTAGCGCAGGCGCAGGATGCGCTCAAGCCGCAGCAAACCTTCCAGTTCGTAGCGAACTCCTACGGGTGCTTGTCGAAGGACAAACTCGACTCCGCCTACCAACATGCGCAAGCTGGCGAGCAGCAGCAAATGCAGGAGTACTTCTCAGGCTATCAATGCCTGTCGACGCCTGAGCACGCGGACTTCCGCGTCGTGCGCGTGGTCGGTCACGATGTCGAATTCGTGAACGCAGGCAACGGCGATACTGAAGGACTCTGGACGAGCGACCGCTTCATCAAGCAATGACCTCTGAAGCCGCCTCGCGGCTGAAGCACTGAACACCGGCGCGCCGACCGCGCAACGTCGGCGGCATTGTCGCGCATAGCGACGCAGGCGGCTTGGTTCACGCCAAGCCGCCATCTGTGTTTTTTGGCACGACGCCACGCCGGCGTCATACCCTTCCGTACAATTTCCCGCGCCGAATCCGCTCATTCGGTATCATCACGCGCCAACCAGTCGGGTCGGCGCGCTGCATGCGTCACTCGAAACCCTGCCCCCATTCCCATGACTCGCCAACCGCGGGTCACATCTGGTGCTGCATGGCTCTCAAATCGACGATCTACAAAGCGGAACTGCAAATTGCCGACATGGACCGGCACTACTACGGCGATCACGCGCTGACGATCGCGCGCCACCCGTCGGAAACCGACGAGCGGATGATGGTGCGCGTTGCCGCGTTCGCGCTCTTCGCGCACGAACGGCTCGAATTCTGCAAGGGCCTGTCCGACACCGACGAGCCCGACCTCTGGCAAAAGGACCTGACGGGCGCCATCGAGACGTGGATCGAGGTCGGCCAGCCCGACGAGCGGCGCATCGCGAAGGCGAGCGGGCGCTCCAACGAAGTCGTCGTGATCGCGTACGGCGGGCGGACTTCGGACATCTGGTGGCAGGGCGTGCGCAGCAAGGTCGAGCGTTTGTCGAACGTGACCGTGTGGTCGCTGGGCGAAGGTGTCGCCGATGCGCTCGGCGGCCTTGCGGAGCGGACGATGCGCCTTCAGATGACCGTACAGGACGGCGCGGCGTGGCTCGGCAGCGCCGATGCCGATCCGGTCGCGATCGAATGGACGGTGTTGAAGGCGCCCGAGCAAGCGTGACCTGGCATGGAAAGGGAAACGCAAAAAGCGCGGCATCGCACCACGGCGCGCCGCGCTTTTGGCTTTCAGCGCGACGGCGCGGGCGCCGCTTCGGGCGGCCCCTTCAGCTCGACCATGTTGTGCTCCGGGTCGAACAAATAGAGCGACGGACCGTAGCCATCGGCGCCGTAGCGCCGGCCGACTTCGCCGAGCTCGACGCCGAGCCCGCCAAGATGGGCGAGCAGCGCTTCGGCATCGAACGGATCGACGCGCAGGCAAAGGTGATCCATGTTGCGGCCCGCGCCGGGGACGCCGCTGTCGGGACGATCGATCGGCCCGCCGGTCGCGAGCAAGTCGATCAGCGAACGGCCTGCGCGAA
Source organism: Trinickia terrae (assembly GCF_005144415.1). Lineage (GTDB taxonomy): Bacteria > Pseudomonadota > Gammaproteobacteria > Burkholderiales > Burkholderiaceae > Trinickia_A > Trinickia_A terrae. The sequence goes on from NZ_SWJE01000014.1 coordinate 66,361, forward strand.
GCTGGATCAGGCCGATGTCGCGCTGCTCTTTTTCGACATTGCAGCCGAGCACATTGCAATAGAAGCGCGTCATCGCCTCGAGATCGGCGACGCGAATCACGACGTGATCGATCTCGCGAATCGTGAAGTTCATTTCGGGTGCCTCCTGTGTCGGCCGGAGTTCAAAGCTGTGAACCAACGGCTATCCGCCTGATGGGACCGAAGATTGCAGCGTAAGTTTACCTCCGGCGTGCGACGCTCTTATGAGCGCCCAGCGCGAGGAAAGCGGGGGAGCGGATGGACGGACAACGGACGAAAAAAAGCCCGCTCACAAGGAACGGGCTTAATCCATATCAGGAGGAGACATGGAGGAGACAGGAACCACTATACACAACCGGATGGTGCGACGCAATATCCTTTGTATCAAAAGTTGTTAAATGAACAAACTGTCGCGCTTTAGCACCGCGCAACTTCGTCATACAGCCGTCATATAGTGCGCCGAATGACAGCGCAAGATCCGGGGCGTAGTGTTCCGGGATGAGGCCTACAGTCAAATCGTCTACTTGTGATCCGAGGACGAGATGAAAACCACTTATCCGACCGATGCCGAACGCTGGACCGCTGTCGCCGGGCGCGACACGCAAGCCGACGGCGAATTCTTCTACGCCGTGAAAACCACAGGCGTGTTCTGCCGCCCGTCGTGCGCGTCGCGCCAGCCGCGGCGTGAAAACGTCGATTTCTTCGCCACGGCGGACGAAGCGCGTGCCGCCGGCTATCGCGATTGCAAGCGCTGCCAGCCTGGCGGCCTGCCGCGCGAGCTGGCGATCGTGAACCGCGCCTGCGCCGCGCTCGACGCCGATCCGCAGCAGCGCCTCACGCTCGCACAGCTGAGCGACGCGGTCCACGTCAGCCCGTTCCACCTGCAGCGCCTGTTCAAGCGCGTAGTCGGCGTGTCCCCGCGGCAGTATCAGGCGGCGCGGCGCGGCGCGGCACTGCGCGACGCCTTGCAGCGCGGCGACGGCGTCACCCGGGCGGCCGCCGACGCCGGCTACAGCTCGGCGTCGCGTCTCTACGAAACCGCGGCAAGCGAGCTCGGGATGTCGCCTTCGACGTACCGGCGCAAGGGCGCGGGCCTGCGCGTCCACTACGCCAGCGCGCAGACGACGCTCGGCTTCGTGCTGGTCGCCGCGACCGGCAAAGGCATCTGCCGGATCGCCTTCGGCGACGACACCGGCGCGCTGACCGGCGAGCTGCGCGAAGCCTTCGCGAACGCCGAGCTGATCGAAGACCGCGCGCGCATCGCGCCGTTCATCGCGCAGATCGAGGCCTATCTGCAGGGCACGCGGCAAGCGTTCGACCTGCCGCTCGACGTCGCGTCGACGGCATTCCGGCAGCGCGTCTGGGACGCGTTGCAGCGCATCCCGTACGGCCAGACGCGCAGCTACACGCAGATCGCCGAGTCGCTCGGCTTGCCCAACGCCGTGCGAGCCGTGGCGAGCGCGTGCGCATCGAACCCGGTCGCGCTGGCGATTCCGTGCCATCGCGTCATCCAGAAGGGCGGCGCGCTCGCGGGCTATCGCTGGGGCCTGCCGCGCAAGGCGGCCTTGCTCGAGGCCGAAGCGCAGCACGCGCATGAGGCAAGCAAGCCGCAAACAGTGGACGACGCCGCTTGAGCGCCGCCGCCCGTGTCGTCACGCTCGAACTGCCGTTCAAGGCGCCGTATGACTGGCCGCGCGTCCTGCGGTTTTTCGCCGGACGCGCGAGCCCCGGCGTCGAAGCCATCGAAGACGGCGCCTATCGCCGCGCGGTCGAATGGCAGGGCGCGGCCGGCACGCTGATCGTCAAGCGCCACGCGCGCAAGCACTGTCTCGTGGCGACGATCGAAGGCGCAGCGAGCCAACATGCCGACACGCTCGCCCCGCATCTCGCCAGGATGTTCGATCTCGGCGCGAACCCCGCTGAGATCGGCGGACATCTCGCCCGCGATCCATGGCTCAAGCCGCTCGTCGAAGCCGTGCCGGGCTTGCGCGTGCCCGGCGCGTGGTCGGGCTTCGAGCTCGTGGTGCGGGCCATCGTCGGCCAGCAGGTGAGCGTGAAGGCCGCGACGACGATCGTCGGCCGGCTCGTCACGCGCGCCGGGCAGCGCATCGACGACCATCCGCACGAAGGCACCGCATGGCGCTTCCCGACGCCCGCCACGCTCGCGAGCGCCGACCTCGCGCAGATCGGCATGCCGGGCAAGCGCGTCGCCGCGCTCCAGGGCTTCGCGCGAGCCGTCGCCTCGGGCGCCGTGCCGCTCGACGCCGCGAGCGCCGCGCCCGCCGATCCAGCCGCGTTGCGCGCGACGCTCCTGGCGCTGCCCGGCATCGGCCCGTGGACCGTCGAATATGTCGCCATGCGCGCGTGGCGCGACGCCGACGCCTGGCCGGACAAAGACCTCGTCCTGATGCAATCGATCATCGCGCGCGACGCGGCGCTCACGCGGCCTGCCGCGCAGCGCGCACGCACCGAAGCATGGCGCCCGTGGCGCGCATACGCGGCGATGCATCTCTGGAACGAAGTGACGGACCGTGCAAACGGCGCCCGCGGCGGCTGACCGACGCTTGCAAAGGCCCCCGGGCAAGGGCCGCGCAAAACCGCGGAATTGCCCGCAAACCCTCGCCGGCATTGGGTTCAAGCGAGCTAGTCGGGTAAATGTTAAAGTGCCCGCTACCCAAAAATTTCAGTAGGACGCCGTGCTTCGCGGCACGGCGTCCTTTGCGTCTGGTTCCCGTCGATGCCCAACACCCAACCATCTCAACACTCCGCGGCGCTCGAGCGCCGTTTGTCTGTGCTGACTTCCGGCGCGGCGCGCGACGTGCTGGCGCAAGGCCTGCGCGGTATCGAAAAGGAGAGCTTGCGCGTGACGCGCGACGGTGCGCTGGCGATGACGCCGCATCCGCGCGCGCTCGGTTCCGCGCTCACACACCCGTCGCTCACGACCGACTACTCGGAAGCGCTGATCGAGCTGATCACGCCGGCCGAGCACGATCCCGCGGTGACGCTCGAGCGGCTCGAGGAGCTGCATCGCTTTGTCTACTCGCAGCTCGGCGACGAGCTGCTGTGGAACCTCTCGATGCCCGGCCAGCTGCCCGCCGACGACGAGATCCCGATCGCCCAATACGGCACGTCGAACATCGGCAGGCTGAAGACCGTCTACCGGCACGGCCTCGCGCTGCGCTATGGCCGCACGATGCAATGCATCGCCGGCATCCACTACAACTACTCGCTCGCCGACGAAGTGTGGCGCCTGCTGCACACGGAGCAGAACTCGACCGCAAGCGCCGTTGATTTCCAGTCCGAACGATACTTGGCGCTGATCCGCAATTTCCGGCGCACGAACTGGCTGCTGATGTACCTGTTCGGCGCATCGCCCGCGCTCGATCGCGAGTTCCTGCGCGGCAAGCCGCACAAGCTCGAAACGTTCGATGCCGACACGCTCTATCGCCCATACGCGACGAGCCTGCGGATGAGCGACCTCGGCTACTCGAACACGACGGCGCAAGCCGCGCTACAGGCCGACTACGACACGCTGCCCGGCTATCTCGACGCGCTGGCGAAGGCGGTAAGCCAGCCGTATCCGCCGTACGAGGCGATCGGCACGCATCGCGACGGCCAGTGGGTGCAGATCAACACGAACGTGCTGCAGATCGAAAACGAGTTCTACTCGACGATCCGGCCCAAGCGCGTCACCCATCCGGGCGAGCGGCCGCTGCATGCGCTGGCTGCGCGCGGCGTGCAGTACGTCGAAGTGCGCTGCCTCGACATCGACCCGTTCGAGCCGACCGGCATCGCGCTTGAAACGGCGCGTTTTCTCGATGCCTACCTGCTCGCCTGCGCGCTCGACGACAGCCCGCTCCTGCCGCCCGATGCCTACGCCGAGGCGAATGCAAACTTCGGCCGCGTCACGCTCGAAGGACGCAAGCCCGGCCTTGAGCTCGCGCGCGACGGGCAGCCGGTGGCGATGCAGGATTGGGCAGCGGAATTGCTGTCGAAGATCGACCTCACTGCCCAGGCACTCGACGCGCTGCACGGCAACGACGCCCACACGCGCGCCGTCGCGGCGCAACGCTCGAAGTTAGCCGACGCCTCGCTGACGCCCTCGGCCCGCGTGCTGCAGACGATGCGCGACAAGCAGCAGAGCTTCCTCGCCTTCGGCCGCGCACAGAGCGAAGCGCATGCCGCCTGGTTCCGCGCGCGCCCGCTGCGTGCGGACGCCGCCCGCGAAGCCGCCGCGCTCGCGGCGCAATCGCTCGACGAGCAGGCGCAGCTCGAGCGCAACGAGGTCGGCTCGTTCGACGCGTTCGTCGCCGCCTATCGGGCGTACACGTTGAACCGCTTCAGCGTTTGAGTCAGGCCGAAGAAGGCATCGAAGCGCGCTGCCGCGCCGCGCCTCGATGTCCTTCCGCCATTCAGCAGCCCTCACGAACGCTTGCGAAACGCGTTCGCCTTCGGACGGTCCAACTTTGTGTCGTTGCTAAAGCGCCGACGCAATCGCCGCGCCCGCGCTGACGCGATTTGTCCGCTATTTGCAGGACAAAAGGAGGGCAGATCCGATGAAACGCGTGCTTTTGATCATGCTGCTGCCGGCGTGGCTTGTCGGCTGTTCGTCGAGCGGCGAGATCAGCCCGGACACGATGCAGACCGCGACCGAGCCGCTCACGTGCCAGGTTCCGTCGGAATGCGCCCAATGGTGGACGCGGGCGCGGGAATGGGTAGCGCGTCACGCCAATTACGCGATGCAGGCCTCCACCGATTCCCTGATCCAGACCGCGGGGCCGGCCGGCGGAAGCCGGGCGCTGGCTTACCAGATCACACTGACGCTGAACCACGACGGCACGGCGACGATCGGCTTCGCCGCGCATTGCGACAGCGCGTTCGGCTGCAATCCGAATCCGTGGCAGGCGGGCGCGGACTTCAAGCTGTACGTGAGGTCGGGATCGGCCGCCCCGGCGCGCGCGCCGGCCGCCCCTGGAAGCTTCGCGCCGCCGCGGCTGCGCACAGGCATATCACAGCAGTCAGCGGCGCCGCGGCCTTCGCTCAGTGTCCCATCGCCGGACCGGCGCCCTTGCGCGGCTTCGTGACCCACACCAGCAACGCGAGCGCGACGAACCCGACGCACGAAATCCGGAAGAAATCGTTGGTCGCCATCATGTAGCCCTGCGTCGTCACGATCTGGTTGAGTTGCGCGGTGAGGCCGTCGCCGACGAGGCCGAGGCTCGAGAGCGCGCCGCTGTAGTCGGTCGTGTTCTGCGAATAGTTGCTCACCGATTCGGCCAGCACGGCGTGGTGATAGATCGCGTCGTTTTCCCAGTAGGTCGTGCTGGCCGCGGTGCCGATCGCCCCCGAAAGCGTCCGCAGGAAATTCGACAAGCCCGACGCGCTCGCCAGCCGCTCGTCCGAAATGCTCGAGAGCGTGATCGTCGTCATCGGCACGAAGAAGCACGCGACGCCGATCCCCTGCATGAGCCGCGGCAGGATCACGTGATTGAAGGGCACGTCGAGCGTGAACGTCGAATTCCAGTACGAGACGACGGCGAACACGACGAACGCGAAGCTCGCCACCATGCGCAGATCGAGCCGGTGCATGTTGCGTCCGATCATCGGCGAGAGCACGAGCGCAAGCAGGCCGACCGGCGCCGTCGCGAGACCGGCGAGCCCGGCCGTGTAGCCCATCACCGTCTGCAGCCAGAGCGGAAAGATCACGACCGAGCCGAAGAACGCCATGAAGCCGAACGAGATGATCATCGCGCCGAGCGCGAAGTTGCGGTCCTTGAACAGCGACAGGTCGACGACCGGCTCTTTCTCCGTGGCCTCCCACGCGAGCATGAACGCGAGCGATATCGCCGCGATGATCGCGAGCGCGAGGATGAAGCGCGAGTTGAACCAGTCGCGGTCCTTGCCGAGGTCGAGCATCATCTGCAGGCACGACACGCCGATCACGAGCAGCGCGAGGCCGATCGCGTCGATGCGCTGCTTGGTGATTTTCGTCTCGCGGCCGCGCAGCAGGAAGAACGCGCAGACGGCCGAGAACAGGCCGATCGGCACGTTGATGTAGAAGATCCATGGCCACGTGTAGTTGTCGGTGATCCAGCCGCCCATGACCGGCCCGAAGATCGGCGCGACGATCACCGTCATCGCCCACAACCCCAGCGCGAGGCCGCGCTTTTGCGGCGGATAGCTGCGCATCAGGATCGTCTGCGAGAGCGGCACCATCGGACCCGACACGAGCCCCTGGAGCAGCCGGAAAGCGATCAGCGATTCGAAGTTCTGCGCGAACCCGCACAGCGCCGAGGCGATCGTGAACAGCAGCACCGATAGCGTGAAGAGCCGCACTTCGCCCACGCGGCGCGCGAGCCAGCCGGTCAGCGGCACAGCGATGGCCGAGGCGACCGAGTACGACGAGATCACCCAGGTGCCCTGGCTGGACGCTACGCCCAGGCTGCCCGAGATGGTCGGCACCGCGACGTTGGCGATCGACGTATCGAGCACCTCCATGAACGTGCCGAGCGCGAGCCCGACCGTCAGCAGGGCGAGCGCGCCGCCTTGCAGGGGCGCGGGGCTGGCCGTCGCGCCGGCCGATGCGGCGGGAGTTGCCGTGCTTGTCATGCTTGTTACCTCCGTCCGGGCAAGAAAACCTTGTCCTTGCACCTATTTTTCGAACCCTACTGACTCAAAGTTCATGTCGCCGCATTGTCTGCCCAGACAGTCAAATGCGTAGTCGTTATCAATAATTCAGACGATACTGCGTCAGTTGCCGGTCGTATATCGATCGTCGAGCGGCTGCGTTTTGCTCGGCGCGGCCTCGTCGCTCAAACACGAAAGCCCCGCGCCATCCGGCCCGTTCGCGATGAAACGCCCGAGCAGGCTTGTCAGCGTCGCGAGCTCGTCGGCCGAAAAACCGCGCAACTGCTCGTTCAGCACCGCCGCGCCCAAGCGCGGCAGCTTCTTCGACGCGGCAAGCCCCAGCTCCGTGAGCGCCAGGCATACGACACGCCGGTCATCGGCGCTGCGGCTGCGCACGATCAGCCCCTTCTTCTCGAGACGATCGAGCATTCGCGTCATCGATCCGCTGTCGTACGCCAGCGCGCGCGACAGCTCCTGCGACGTCCGCGCCCGGCCGTTCGCGAGCAGGAGCACTACGCCGATCTGCTGCGAGGTCAGATCGAGCGGCGCGAGCGCGCGGTCCATCCGATCCATCAGCACGTTGCGCGCCTTCGTCAGGTAGTAGCCGAGACTCGATTCGAGCTGGATCGCGTCGGGATCGTAGAGGTCATCACTCATGGAACGGGATTACAAGCGGCCAGGAAAGCGGGGCCGATTTTATCTGCCTAGACAGTAAATTGCACGGCTTTCGCGTGCCTCCAAACAACAGTCCGTCCATGCGATTTGCGAAGTATCTTGAGATTTACTTGCATAGTCAATATTATTCTATGCAATCAGTTACGCGCGACACCGCGCCGCAGACGCAATGTTCTAACCGCACCACCGCGCAGCGCTTTGCGCCCGCGCACACAAGGATTTCCCATGCAGTACCTGAAGAACGCACTGAGCAGCCTCGGCCGCCACCTCCACGATTCGGCACTCCACGCTTTCCAGGGCCCGCACCGCTGGTGGAAGCTCGCGTTCTTCGCCGCGATGTTCGTGCTGCCGGGCGGCTCGGTCGCGATTGCGCTCGTCGCGTGGTTCGATCACCGGCGCCATCAGCGCGAGGAGACGGCGGCCCGTACGCGGCCGCCGCGCGAGCTCCGTCTCGCCCGTAACGTCTCGTAATCAGCCTCGCAGGCCCGTAACCCCTCCGTAACACATCGCGCGCGGCGCTCACTTTATCCTTTAGGCTTCGCAAATCTGACGTAGCGCACGGCGCCGCACGCACCGTGCGCTACCATTCGGGCTTCGCCGTCCCTCGCCGCCTTCACCCCGTCCATGCACGGGCGCCGGAAACCACGGCGGCAGCCATCGCCGCTCATCCGCGCTGCCTGAAAAGCGCCCATCGAGCGGCGATCGAACCGACAGGAATCCATTGCATGCAGCGTCATCGAAACCCGCGCGCGGGCATCCCGCGTGTCCTGACCGCCGCCGTCGCGGCGGCAGCGGCAATCGCGTTCGCGGGCTGCGCCGTCGGACCGAACTATCAGCGTCCGGCCGCCACCGTCCCTGCTTCATACAAGGAAACGCCCGAGGGCTGGAAGGTTGCCCAGCCGTCCGACCAAGCCGATCGCGGCGAGTGGTGGAAGATCTATGACGATCCCCAGCTCAATGCGCTGATCGACAAGCTCAACCAGGCCAACCAGACCGTCGCCCAATACGCGGCGGCCTACCGGCAGGCGCGCGCGCTCGTCTCGGAAGCGCGCGCCGCGTACTTCCCGACCGTCGGCCTCGCCGCGAGCGGGACACGCTCCGGCCAGCGCCAGAGCAGCACGCAGTCCAGCAGCACGTCGTCCACGATCTCCAACAGCTACAGTGTCTCGCTCGACGCCAGCTGGGAGCCCGACCTGTGGGGCAAGGTGAGCCGCCAGGTCGGCGCGCAAAAGGCCGGGCAGCAGAGCGCTGCGGCCGATCTCGCGAACGCGCGCCTGTCGGCGCAGGCGACGCTCGCGCAAACCTACTTCTCGCTGCGCGAGCTCGACTCGCTGCAGAAGCTCCTCGACGACACCGCCGCTTCATACGAGCAAGCGCTCAAGCTCACGCAGAACCAATACGCTGTCGGCGTGGCCGCGCGCTCCGACGTGATCACGGCGCAGACGCAGCTGCAATCGGCGCAGGCCGCTGCGATCGACAACGGTGTCGCGCGCGCGCAGGACGAGCACGCGATCGCAGTGCTGGTCGGCGAGCCGGCGTCGACGTTCTCGATTCCGCCCTCACCGCTCACCGCCGTGCCGCCCGAGGTGCCGATGCAGCTGCCGTCGGCGCTGCTCGAGCGGCGGCCTGACATCGCGTCGGCCGAGCGCAAGGCCGCCGAGGCGAACGAACAGATCGGTATCGCCATCGCGGCATTCTTCCCGACGCTAACCCTGTCCGCCCAAGGTGGCTTCGAAAGCTCGGCGTGGTCGCAGCTGCTCACGCTGCCGTCGCGCTTCTGGACTGTCGGGCCATCGCTGGCGGCGACGCTCTTCGACGCTGGCCTGCGTAGCGCGCAGACCGAAGCCGCCCGCGCCGCCTACGACCAGCAGGTGGCCGTCTACCGGCAGACGGTGCTCGCCGCGTTCCAGAACGTCGAGGACAACCTCGCGTCGCAGCGGATTCTCGCGCGGGAGATCGTGGTACAGAAGCAGGCGGTCGACTCGGCGCAGCAGGCGCTCGCGATCACGACCAACGAATACAAGGCCGGCACAGTCGCCTACGTCAGCGTGCTGACCGCGCAGACGACCGCGTTCTCCGCGGAGCAAAAGCTCGCGACGCTGGCGGGGCAGCGGATGGTGTCGTCGGTCGAGCTCGTGAAGGCGCTCGGCGGAGGCTGGGACGCCACGCAGATGGATCGCGAGACCGGCGATGCAGCGGCGCCGGCGCCGGTCGCGCAGAAGTAGCTCAGTGCGCGCCGGGCCGCCCCCTTGGGGGGAGCTCTGCGTGGGACCGGAGTGAGCCTGGGGGGTCGTTTCATCTCAGTGCATGAAACTCAGCGCGACGCTTCCCGTGCCCGTCGGTCGCCCGAGCAGGTTGAGCAAGCCGGCGAGGTTGTCGCGCTGCTCGGGCGCGGCGCTCGCCGCGCCCTGAAACACGGTTAGGCCGCCCGTGATGGTGCCGTGGCCGGTCAACTGCAGCGCGCCTTTGAGCGTCAACAGATCGAGCGTCGACTGCCCCCCTTCGGCCTGAAACACCACCCGGTATGACCCGAGCGGCTTCACACGCGATACGCGCGAAGCCATGTCGGTGAGCGTCACGGTCAGCTGTCCGAACGGCTTGTGCTCGAGGACCCGCCAGTCGCTCCAGGCAATGCGCACGTCGCCTTGCAGGTCAAGCGTGTTGAAGGGTGCGCCGAGTCCGGCGAGCAGCGCCGCCGGCACGCCGAGACTGCCCGCCGACAGCGTCGCGCCCGTGGCCGTCGCGTTCAGCGTCACGGGGTCGGGCATGGCGTCGGACTGTAGCATCCGCATCTGCAAACGCCCCGTCAGCAGCGGCCAGAACGCCGTATGCCATTCGATACGCCCGGGCAGCAGCGTCGCCGTGCTCGAATCGGAGCCTGCCGCCAGCATCAAGGCGGCCGAGCCGTGCCAGATCGAACCGGACGGCTCGATCAAATTCACGTGGCCTTGTGTCTGCTGCGCGATTTGCGGCGTGATCCATGCCGCCGGCAACATGGCGACGAGCGTGATCCCGATCGACACGACGGCCACGGCGAGCCAGGGCGCGAAGGCCTTCAGGCGCCACATCCATAACTTCATCGGGACGCGCCGGCACTGGCGGCCGGCTGCAGCGACGCATTGAGGTCCACTTGCCCATCGGTCTTCAGCGCCGTGATATGCGCCTCGGACACCTGCACCTTGAACTGCTTGCGCACGTCGTCGACCCACATCGTCCAGGTCGGGAACGACGCGTTCTTCAACTGGATCTCGACCGCGTTGCCGGCCACCTCGACCTGCGCGGCGCTCAAGCCATGATCGGTGAGCGACGCGGCAAGCGCATTCTTCAGCGCAATGCCCGTCGGCGCGACGCCTTGCGCCGCGAGAGCGAGCTTGCGCGCCTCGTCGGACTGCGCGGTCATCGCGGCCAGCTTGCGCTGCATCTGCGGCAGCGTCTCGCGCAATTGCGCGCGCCCGGCCTGGGCAGGCGCCCACAGCACCGAGTACGCGATGGCGACGCCTAGCACCACGCCGCCCCACGTGATCAGCGTCTTTTCGCGCGCGTTGCGCGCATCCCAAAAGCTTGCCCAGCTATTCGCCAATGCTGTCTTCATTGTCCGTTCCTGATCGTCCATTTGCCGGTGTTGCTGTCGATGGCGCCTGTCAGGCCGTTGCGTGCGAGACGCTGGGTGAAATCGGGATCGACCTTGGTTTCAGGCTTGAACGTCACGTCGAGCCGGCGGTCGTGGTAGTCGAGCGCCGCGACGCCGTTGACGGGCACCGGTCCGAGCGAATGCGCAAGACCTGCGGCCAGCGAGAGGAAATCGTTCGGCGACAGTTCGCCGGCCGCGATGCGCAGCTGATCGAGCTGGCGCGTCATCTGCTCGGGGGCGTCGAGCACGACCGTCGTCTTCGGGAAGGCGTTGAGCAGCAGCTCGGTCATTTGCGTGTTGAGAGCATCGCGCTGCCGCGCGAGCATCAGCCATTGCACGTTCATGCCGACCACCGCGACGGCGACCGACGCGACCGCGAGCATCACAGGCAAGCGCAGGCGGCGCAGCGTCGCGCGATCGAGCCGCCACGGACGCGCCTCGAACTCGAACTGGCAGAGGTCGAGGCGGCATTCGAGCGCCCGGCGCGCAAGCGTTTCGAACGGCAGCGGCAGCGCCTTCGGCAAGCCCGTGCCGGCCTGCGGCGCCGGCGCGATTGAAGCAAGACGCGGCTCGCTGCCGGGCACGTCGGTGAGTTCGTAGAGCGTGACGGGGGCACCGCCGGCCAACGCGGCCAACGTCGCGCCGACCGCCGAGGCGGGCACCGCGAGCCCCTCGCCATGCGCGCCGCGCGCGAGCGCGAACTCGACGCGGGGCTCGTGCGCTTCGATCGACGGCACCGGCACGCCGGACGCCTCCGTCGCCTCGGCGAACAGCGCAGCCGTGCTTTGGACGACCATGCCGAGCACGGCGGCGACGATCGGCGCCGTCGCGTGCGCCTCGGCGGCTGCGGCCGGCTCCGCGGCAGTCTCGGCTCCGGCTGCACCGCCAGCCGGGGCCGGCGTCGGCAAGCAGCGCGTGACCGGCACGGCGCGCAGGTTTCGGTGCCCGGCCGATCCGAACGCCTCGACGACGAACCGGAACCAGCCACGATCGATCACTGCGAGGACGCGCTCGCCGTCGGCGAGCGCCTGCGGATCGAGTGCGATATGGCAGGTCTGCGGATCTTGGATCAATTGATCCTCGACCACGTTCGGCAACGCCTGGCGCAGGCGCGGCCCCTTCAGCGGCGGCACGGCGGCCCGCAGCATCAGCACGTCGCGCGCGGCCATGACCAGCACCGTCGACGACGCGCGCGGCAAGAGCGCGAGCGCGGCGCGGCCGGCGCGCTGGGTGCGGCCGCCCTTGTCGAGAAGCAGGAACGCCATCTCAGGCAGCAGCCATTCCTGCGACGGCGCCACGGGGTCCCGCGGCGGCAGAAAGACGATCAAGGTGCTCAAAGGCCACTCTCTCCTGGTCTGGGGGCGTTTCGGAAAACGCAGCGCTGCCCCGTGTTTTTCTGGCCCCGCCGCCGAGCCTCGCACTCGTACAAGGCGGCAAGTCCGGGGGCGTGCATGTTCCCGTTCATAACTGATCGCTCACGCGCACGACGCGGGTCGTATGCGTGAGCGTATCGCGATAGACGAGCGTCGTGCGGTCCAGCTCCGCACGTTCGTGCTCCACGCGGCCGTGGATCAGAAAATAGCTCGTCGTCACGTCCATCAGGCTCGTATCGACTCCCGCCGACGGGACGCCCGCCGCGCTCAGCGCGAGCGTCACATCGCCGACGTTGCGGAAAAACACCGTCTCGCGCCGCGCCACGAGCGCCTGCGCGCTCGACAGGCTCATCCCCGGCACCACGGCCGCGATCACTTCGGCGCTCGCCGTGTTCATGTTGATCGCGGTCTGTGTCGGCAGCACGGTCACGAACGGGCGCAGCCGCGCCACCATCTCCGGCGTGAAGCCGGGCACGTTCAGCAGCGAATCGACGCTCGTCATCTGCAGCGGCGCGACGTTGGCGTTGTCGTCGGTGTCGGCAAGGCCGGGCTGGCCGGTGAAATTGTTGCCGCCGACTGCGCCGGCGATCTGCGGCGCCTCGACGCCCGGTGCAGGCGCCGGCGCCGGCGCGCCGGTGTTCGACATCTGGAAACGCGTTGCCGACTGCCGAAGCCCGTCGCGCACTTGCACGGCAACGGTCTTCGCAAGCTCGCCGTTCAACCCCAGCAGCGAGAGCAGCCGCTTGAACGCTTGAATCTGCTCGACGTTCAGCTGGAGCGCGCCCGGCGCGGGGATCGACACGAGATTGCGCAGGTTGAACTTCGCCTGCACATCTTCGATCGAGCCCGACAAATAAGTCTGCGAGCCCTGCTCCGCACGGACTTCGCCGATCTGGCCGAGAAAGTCGGACAGACGCGTCTTCGCGATGGGCACGTCCCAGACGCCGCCGAGATAGGTCACGCCCGCCGAGGTGTCGGCCTCGGAGCGCAGGATCAGGCGCGTCCAATCGAGCGCGCCGCGCGCCACCCAGCGCGCCTGCGCGGCAAGACGCTGATTCTCGATGCGCCGGATCTGCACCTGCTGCCGCCACAGGATGCCCGACACCAGGATCGCCGACAGTGCGACGACCAACAGCGCGGTGATGATCGCGGCCCCGGCCTCTGTCGATCCAGAGTTAGCGCCTTTGGCACTGACTCCGGTCCCATGCACAGCTGGTGATCGACGTGCGCTCATCGTCATTCCCCGACCAGGAACACGCGCGTGACCGGCGCGTGCAGCGACGTCGCGCCGATGCTCACTTCGAGCCCCGTCACCGAACGTGGCAGCGGCGCATTGCCGAGCTGCGGCACCTTGAGGTTGTTGTCGTTGCGGCGGATCTCGGCTTCCACGTCGCTCATCTGCGCCGTCCAGCCGAGCTTCGGCACGTACATGCGCGCCGTGATCGAGCCGACGCCGCCGATCAGCTGCACGGCGCTCCAGTCGCCGACGTCGCCGCGCAGCGCGCGCCGCAGCTCGCCGGCATTGCCGATCGGCGGCGACGCGTAGCGCGTCAAGCGGCCCTCGGAGATGCCGTAGCGGACGACCTGCAGGCGCGGCGGATCGCCCGGCACGCCGAAGTTGCGCACGATCTGCAGCGTCGTGCCGCCGACCGAGACGGCGGGCTGGCCGGCTTCGTCGTCGGTGGCGGCCTGGCGCGTATCGACGCGCAGCTGGTCGAACAGTTGCGCGAACACGCGCTCGTCTTCCATCGCGCTCGAAATGGTCTGCCGGCCGCGGATGATCTGGTCGAGCCCACGCCACGACAGCACCGCGATCACGGCGAGAATCGCAATCGCCACCATCAGCTCGATCAGGGTAAAGCCGGCGATGGTGCGCGGCTCACCGCGTTCGCGGCGCCCGGCTCGCCGTTCAGAGCGCACGGTTGGTTTCATTCGGGAGCACCGTGACCAGTTGGGCGAGATTGCCGTCGCGTCCGGGCATCGTCACCGACACCTCGACGCGCCGGAACACCGGATTCGGCGTCGCGCTGACGCGTTCGGTGCAAGTGAGCGTCAGGTTGCCTTGCGAGCAATCGAACGTCTGCGTGCCGATTTCCGGCCACGTGTGCGCGAGATGCAACTGAGCGAGGGCGTTGTCGGCGCTCCAGCTGGCGAGGAGCCGCTGATGCAGGTCCGCCTCGCTCGCCGCGAGCGCGCCGACCGCGCGCAGCGACGCCGCCAGCGCCACCGCGATGATCGCGAGCGCGACGAGCACTTCGATCATCGTGAAGCCAAGTGTCGATCCGGAGTTAGCGCTTTCAGCGCTTACTCCGGTCCCATGCGAAGCAAGAGAACATAGCGAGCGTGGCAGGCGCTTCCTCATCAACGCACCTCGTAGCGGCCGTTGCCGGTGCCGACGATCGTCGCGCGGCCGACGGCCGAGTAGAGCGTGACGGTCACCGGCGCGTCGATGCTCTCGACGCCGAACACGACGCGATTCGCGCGCAGGTCCGAGCCGGGGTAGTCGATCGACACGTCGGTCACGCCGCCCTCCCAGCGACGCTGCGTGAACAGGTCGTCGCGCAGCGGGCGCCAGCCGTCCTCGGTGCGGACGTCGAAGCGATAGCCACCGTTGACGGGCTGCCAGGCGATGGGCCGCGCGCGCACCTGCGCCTCGTCGCCGGCGGATTCGAAAAGGAGGGCAAGACGCTGCGCCTCTTCGTTCAAGTCGGTGCGCGGATTGCGCGAAATGGACACAGCCGCGAGCGAGACCAGGAGCCCGGCGATCACGAGCACGACCAGCATCTCGAGCAGCGTGAAGCCCGAGGCCGGCCGGCCGGCAGCGCCGCTGCCGCTATTGGAGAATGTGCCTGCGAGCCTTCGCATGATCGAAGCCGATGCCGAACGAGACGAAGCCTATACGTGTTGGGTACGACCTATTGCCACGACCCGATGTCGGCGTCGTTGCCTTCGCCGCCGGGCTTGCCGTCGGCGCCGTAGCTGAACACGTCGATTTCGCCGTGCACGCCGGGGTTCAGGTATTGGTAAGGGTTGCCCCACGGATCGTTGGGCAGACGCTCCAGATAGCCGCCGTCCTTCCAGTTGTTCGGAACCGGGTCCGTCGCCGGCTTTTCGATCAACGCGCGCAGGCCCTGCTCCTGGGTCGGATAGCGGCCGTTGTCGAGGCGATAGAGCTTCAACGCCTGCATGACCGTGCCGATGTCCTGCTTGGCCGCCACACGCCGCGCTTCGTCGGGACGGCTCATGATCTTCGGCACGATCAGCGCGGCAAGAATGCCGAGAATCGCGATCACCACCATGACTTCGATCAGCGTGAACCCGCGTTGACGGCGTTCGCGCAGGGCGATGGCTTCCTTACGGCGAGAAATCCACATTTGCATTTCCAACTACCTCTTTCAAGATGAATGCCGGTTGCGCCACAGGGCGCTCGGGCCGCTCATTGTAATGTCATGCCGTCCGAGGGTTTCGACACATCGCAATATTCACATTAGTCCGTACAATGGCGCACATGAACGCTCTCCAAGTCCGCCTTCTGTCGCTCGCGCTGTTCGCCGTGTTCTGCGCGACGCTCACCTATTGGGTGATCACGCTGACCTCGCATCCGGCGCCGCCGATGCAGGCCGCCTCGGTGCGCCCGCCCGTCGCGGTCGAGGACGCCGCGACGATCTTCGGCGGGCAGCTCACGCGCGACGTGAACCGCAGCATTAAGCTGTTCGGCATCCTCGCGCTCGGCGAAGGCGCCTCGGCCATCGTCAGCGCCGGCGACGACCCGCCGCGCGCCGTCTCGCTCGGCAGCCCGATCATGCAGGGCGTGAAGCTCGACGAGGTCAAGCCCCGCTCGATCATCGTCGAGCGCAACGGCGCGCGTTCCGAGATCTTCCTGCCGGCGAATCCGGCCGGCCCGACGATCTACGTGCGCTGAAGTCCGCTACTGCACCATATTGTTCAGCTCGATGATCGGCAGCATGACCGCCAGCACGATCACGAGCACCACGCCCCCCATCGCCAGGATCAGGAGCGGCTCGAGCAAGCTCGTGAGGAACATCGTGCGCCGCTCGAGCTCGCGCGCTTCGCCGTCGGCGGCGCGGTCGAGCATCGTCGTCACGTCGCCGGTCGCCTCGCCCGAGCGGATCAGGTGCACGAGCACGGGCGGAAACGTTTTCGTATGGCCGAGCGCGCGCGACAGCGACGTGCCTTCGCGCACGCGCACGATCGCGTCGTCGATATTGCCGCGCATCGCGCGGTTGCTGAGCGTTTCGCCGGCCGCCTGCAGTGCGCGCAGGATCGGCACGCCGGCCGCCGTCAGGATGCCGAGCGTGCTCGCGAAGCGCACCGTGTTGTAGCCGCGCACGAGCTTGCCGGCGAGCGGCGCGGTGAGGAGCCAGCGGTCGAACGCGAGGCGCGGCCCGGGCTGCTTGAGCAGCCCGCGCACCACGTAGGCCGTCACCGCCACGGCGATCAGGACCGCCCACCACCAGTGCCGCACGAAATCGGAGAGCGCCATCATCATGATCGTGAGGATCGGCAGCTTCTGCTTGGTGCTGGCGAACACGCTCACGACCTGCGGCACCACGTAGCTCAGGAGGAAAGTCACGATGCCGAACGCGATGATCGTGACGATCGTCGGGTAGGTGAACGCGAGGACGATCTTCTGCTTGAGCGCGTTGCGCTGCTCGATGTAGTCGGCGAGGCGCGACAGCACGAGGCCGAGCTTGCCGGTATGCTCGCCCGCTGCGACGATCGCGCGGTAGATCTCGGGAAAGTCCTTCGGATGCTGTGCAAGCGCGTTCGCGAGCGAATGGCCGCCGAGCACTTCCGCGCGGATCGCGGCCATCAGCTCGCGGATGTAGTCGCGCTCGGCCTGGTCGGTCAGCACCGAGAGCGCTTCGTCGAGCGGCAAACCGGCCACCAGGAGGCTCGCGAGCTGCCGCGTGAGGATCGCCTGCTCGCGCTGCGAGAGCTTGCGGCCGAGCGACAGGCGCTGGCTGCGCTCGCCGCGCGTGCGCGTCGCGGCCGGCTCGACGACGAGCGGCGTCAGGCCCTGCGTGCGCAACTGGCCGCGCGCGGCGCGCGCGGTGTCGGCCTCGAGGACGCCTGTTTGCGCCTTGCCCGCGGCGTCGATCGCTTCGAAACGGAATGCCGGCATTGCGTCAGGCCCCGCCTGTCACGCGGATCACTTCTTCGAGCGACGTGAGGCCGGACGAGAGCCAGCGCTCGCCGTCCTCGCGCAGCGTGCGCATGCCCTGCGCGCAGCCGGCGGTGAGAATGTCGGCATCCGCCGCATTGCGGTGAATCATCGCGCGGATCGTGTCGTCGATCAGCAGCAGCTCGTAGACACCGCGCCGCCCCGCATAGCCCGATTGCCCGCACTTGTCGCAGCCGACCGGATGCCAGTGCGTGCGCCCTTCTTCGACACGCTCCTCCTTGCAGACCGGGCACAGCCGCCGCACGAGCCGCTGCGCGAGCACGCCAAGCAGCGACGACGCGAGCAGATACGGCTCGACGCCCATGTCGGTGAGACGCGTGACCGCCGACGCCGCATCGTTCGTGTGCAGCGTCGCGAGCACGAGGTGGCCCGTGAGCGACGCCTGCACGGCGATCTGCGCGGTCTCGAGATCGCGAATCTCGCCGATCATGATGATGTCCGGGTCCTGCCGCAGGATCGAGCGCAGCGCGCGCGCGAAGCTCATGCCGATGCGCTCGTTGACCTGCGTCTGGCCGATGCCGGCGAGGTCGTACTCGATCGGGTCCTCGACCGTCATGATGTTGGTCGTCGCCGTCTCGAGCCGCGACATCGACGCGTAAAGCGTCGTCGTCTTGCCCGAGCCCGTGGGCCCAGTGACGAGCACGATGCCGTGCGGGCGCGAGATCAGCTTGTCGAATTGCGCGAGGGTGTCGGGCGCCATGCCGAGCGCCTCGAGGTTCAGGCGCTGCGAATCCTTTTCGAGCAGACGCAGGACCGCGCGCTCGCCGTGGCCGGTCGGCAGCGTCGAGACCCGCACGTCGACGGGCCGCCCGCCCACGCGCAGCGTGATGCGTCCGTCCTGCGGCAAGCGTTTTTCGGCGATGTCGAGCTGCGCCATGATCTTGATCCGCGAGATCAGCGCGCCGTGCAGCGCCTTCTTCGGCCGCACCACGTCGCGCAGCGTGCCGTCGACACGAAAGCGCACGACCGACGCATTCTCGAACGGCTCGATGTGGATATCCGAGGCCTGCTCGCGCGCCGCCTGTGTGAGCAGCGCGTTGATCATGCGGATGATCGGCGCGTCGTCTTCGGATTCGAGCAGGTCCTCGACTTCCGGGATGTCCTGCATCAGCCGCGACAGATCGACTTCGCCTTCCACTTCGCCGACCACCTGCGCGGCGCTGCCGTCGCTGCGCTCATACGCTTTATTGATCGCTTGCGAGAGTTCATCGGCGGGCAGCCGCACCACCGTCAGCGCGCCGAAGTTGCGCGCGACTTCGGCGAGCGCCGCATCGTTTGTGCGCTCGCCGATCCAGACTTCGAGACCGTCCGCGTGCTGATGCGCAACGAGGATCTGGCCGCTCTTCGCGAAGCCATAGGGCAACAACCGCGCAGCAAGCGGCGAAGGCGGCTGGCGTTCACCCGGCGCGCCTTCATGAGCGGACGCAAGCACGTCGTTCACTGCGACGCTCCCGGCGTGGCCGGCTGCGGCTGCTGCGGGACGCTCTGCGGCTGCGCGGCCGGGAGCTGCTGAGGCGCAGGTGCCTGTGGGCTTTCCTGCTGGCGGGTCATTTGCCGGAGGTCGAACAGATTCGCCGCCGCCGAGCCGCCCTCGGCCGGGCCCTGCGGCATAGGCGGAACAACCGGATCGTCCTTGTCGCGAATCACGTTGTTGTCGGAGCGATACGCGCCCGTCACACCCTGGATGTAGTCGTAGCGATTCGCCGTGACCGCCTGCGCGGTATCGCGGTCGCTGATGATCACCGGACGCAGGAACACCATCAGGTTGGTCTTCTGGCGCTGCTTGGTTTCCGAGCGAAACAGCTGGCCGACCCAGGGAATGTCGCCGAGCAGCGGCACCTTGCTGTTCGACACCTGATAGTTGTCCTGCATCAAGCCGCCCAGCACGATGATCTCGCCGTTGTCCGCGAGGACCGTCGACTGGATCGAGCGCAGATTGAAGGTCGGGCCCGCCGGGTTCGTCGCCGTGTTCGTCGTGCCGCTGACGACCGACGAGTCTTCGGTATAGAGCTGCAGCTTCAGGATCCCGCCGTCGGTGATCTGCGGCTTCACGTGCAGCGTCAGGCCGACGTCGCGCCGGTCGTACGTGTTGAACGCGGTGGTCGCCGTGCTGCTCGTCAGGTTCGAGTACGAGCCCGTCGCGATCGGCACGTTCTGGCCGACGACGATCTTCGCCTCCTCGTTGTCGAGCGTGATCAGGTTAGGCGTCGACAGCACGTTCGCGTCGCTGACGCCAGCGAAGTACTGCAGCAGCCCGCCGAGGCCCTGCACGCCGAACAGGTTGTGCAGCCAGCCGATGTTCAGGCCCTGGGTGAGGTTGTTCGCCAGCGACGCCGCCCCTTGCGCGCCGCCCGCGGCCAGCCCCGCCGACACACCGAGGATGTTGGAGCCGGACACGTTGCCGGCGCTGCTCGAGAGGTTGGTGCCCCCGAGGAAGTTGCCGCTCGCCACCTGCCACTGGATGCCGAGGTTGCCCGCCGTCGTCGAGTTCAGCTCGACGATCAGCGCTTCGATATAGACCTGCGCGCGGCGCGCGTCGAGCTGGTCGATCACGGCGCGCAAGTTGCGGTAGACAGGATCGGGCGCGGTGATGATCAGCGAGTTGGTTGCCGCATCGGCCTGGATCATCCCGCCTGCGGGGTTGTTCTCCGTCGAGCTGCTGGTTTCGCTCCCGCCTTGCTTCTCACCCAGGAAGCCGCCGCTCGAGCTGCCTCCCTGCCCGTAAGAGGAGCCCCCCGATAAACTGCTGCTGCTCAGCGAGCTCGGCAGCGGCGGCGTGCCCGATGTTCCGGTCGACAGCGAGCCGCTGGACGACGTGCTGCTCTGGTTGAATGCATTCGCGCTATTCGTCTCGCTCGACGAGCCCTCGCCGCCGCCCTTGCCCATCATCCCGCGCAGCGTTTTTGCGAGCTGCACGGCATTGGCGTTGCGCAACGGCACAACGTGCATGTTGCCGGGTACGCCGGTCGGCGCGTCGAGCTGCTGGGCGATCGTCTTCGCGGCGGCGAGGCGCGCCGAGCTCGTCGCGCGGAGCAGCAGCGAATTGGTACGCGCATCGGGCGTCACCGAAACCTTGAGCGTTGCATCGGTGCTGCCGATCGCGCCCGGGTCGAGGAGCTTCGAGAGCTGCTGCGCCAGATCGATCGCATTCGCGTTCTTGAGCGGGACCACGGCGACCTGCCGGCCCGCGGCGCTGTCGACGCCCGCGATGATCGCCGCAATGCGCCGCACATTGTCGGCGTAATCGGTGACGACGAGCGTGTTGTTGGCCGGATAGGCCGCAATCGTGTTGTTCGGAGAGATCAGCGGCCGCAGCACCGGAAGCAGGTTGTTGGCCGACTCGTTATGTAGCTCGAACACCTGCGTGATGATCTGGTCGCCGCGCGCCTGCGGCGCGTTGCCGACGTAGGTCGGCACGCCCTGCAGCTTCGCGTCGGCCTCGGGCACGACTTTCAGGACGCCGTGGTCCTGCACAAGCGCGAAGCCCTGCATGCGCAACGCCGACTGCAGGGTCTTCAACGCCTGGTCCTCCGGCACCGGATTTTCCGAGACGAGATTGAGCTGGCCCTTCACTCGCGGATCGACGATGATTGTTTTCCCCGTCGCCGCGCCGATCGCCTTCGCCACCTGGTCGATATCGGCGTTGACGAAGTTGAGCGTCACCTGCGCGTACGCGAGGCGTGCGGTTACGAGTCCAGCAACCAACAGCGCGGTGGTCACACGGCGCAATGCGATACGATTTCTAGTCATGGAATGTGAGGTCGATGCCGGGAGCGGCGACGCCCGGCGGTCTTGCACAGCGGGCGCGTTCGCGGCAACGGGATGCCCGCGAAGCCACACGCGTCTTGGAAGGCCCGGTAAGCAGGACATCCACCCGCCAATCCTGAGACCGGAACATTAGCAGCTTTTCGTGTCTGATTCGTCACAAAACATGGCGCTTGGCCTCGCTTTCCCAAAAAAATTTCACGTTCTTGTAAGTGTTAGAAAGTTTTGACGCGGCCCATCTATTCCGAAACAGGGCCTGCAACTTGTCCGTATGCAGCTGGTTTATGTCCGTCAGCCAACTTTGACTGATGCGAAAGTGCCAGTATCATACGGGCACCCCGATAAACGAAAGTTATTTGCAAGACGGGGTTTTCCCGATATTGCGGGTGTACCGATATTCCCGGTGACGCCAGCTATATTGAATTCAACCGATAATTTGACTTCCGTTATTTAGATAACTTAACCGATGAGATCCGCCTTCCTGATTCTTGCCGCAGCACTGGGAGCTTGCCTTGCAAGCGCGCCGGCGCGCGCGGACTGCTTCGACGAGGCAGCCAAGTATCAGAAAGTGAACCCGCTGATCCTGCGCGCGATCGCCTGGCAGGAATCCCACAATCAGCCCGACGCCTTGCACAAGAACGCCAACGGCTCGACCGACTACGGCCTCATGCAGATCAACTCGATCCATCTGCCGACGCTCGCGCAGTACGGGATCTCTACCGGCACGCTGATGGAGCCTTGCAAGAACGTCTACATCGCCGCGTGGCACCTGCGCCAGAAGATGAACAAGTACGGCAACACGTGGCAGGCGGTAGGCGCCTATCATTCCGAAACGCCGTCGCTGCGCGACAAGTACGCGCGCCAGATCGCCGACATCCTCACGCAGTGGAAGCTGCTGCAAGCCCAGCGCTGACGCTCGGCCGTCCCCTCGCTGTTCGGCACGCGCCCGCATGCGGCGCATTCTTTAGTCACGGCCTCTCCCTGTCCCGCGAAATCCGGCGAACGCCCTGCGTTTGATGCACAATGCGGGCATCGCGCGTCGGTTAGGCGCGCCGCCCCTCTCTTATCACGTCTCAAATGCGATGAACCAGCCGACACTGCCCGTCACCGTGCTGTCCGGTTTTCTCGGCGCGGGCAAAACCACGCTCCTGAACCACATCCTCGCGAATCGCGCAGGCCTGCGGGTCGCGGTGATCGTCAACGACCTCGCCTCGGTCAACATCGACGCGACGCTCGTGCGCGACGCCGCTGCGCTCTCGCACGTCGAGGAGCAGCTCGTCGAGATGTCGAACGGCTGCATCTGCTGCACGCTGCGCGACGACCTGCTGACCGAAATCCGCCGCCTCGCGGGCGAGCAGCGTTTCGATGCAATCCTGATCGAATCGACGGGCATCGCCGAGCCGATGCCGATCGCCGAAACCTTCACGTTCGTCGACGACGACGGCGTGTCGCTCTCCGACGTCGCGCGGCTCGACACGATGGTAACGGTCGTCGACGCGTTCAATTTCCTGCGCGACTACGCGTGCGCCGATGCGCTCGCCGAGCGCGGCATCGCCGCGACCGACGAGGACGACCGCACGCTCGTCGAGCTGCTGATCGAGCAGATCGAGTTCTGCGACGTGCTCGTCGTGAACAAGGCCGACCTCGTCAGCACGGACGAGCTTGCGCGCCTGCAGCGGATCCTCGCGCGCATCAACCCGCGCGCGGACCAGGTGGTCAGCCGTTTCGGCGACGTGCCGCTCGATGCCGTGCTGAACACGAAGCGCTTCGATTTCGACGAGGCGTCGAACGCGCCGGGCTGGCTTCAGTCGCTCGAGCACGACCACAGCGGCGAGGCCGACGAATACGGCATCGGCAACTTCGTCTATCGCGCGCGGCGGCCATTCCATCCCGAGCGTCTGTGGGCGCTGCTACATGAAGAATGGCAAGGCGTGCTGCGCAGCAAGGGCTTTTTCTGGCTCGCGACGCGCAACGACGTGGCCGGCTCGCTGTCGCAGGCGGGCGGCGCTTGTCGGCATGGCCCAGCGGGCTACTGGTGGGCGGCGCAGGATAAGAGCGAGTGGCCGCAGGACGATGAGCTCGCCGCGGAAATCGCCGCCGATTGGCACGGCGACCCCGACGACACGACGATCGGCGACCGCCGCCAGGAGCTGGTGATGATCGGCATCGGGCTCGATGCGGCCGCCTGGCGCGCGAAGCTCGACGCCTGTCTTTTGACCGACGGCGAGTTCGCGCAAGCTCCGCAGGCCTGGGCGGATTTCGCCGACCCGTTCCCGGCATGGGATCTCGACGCCCATGACGACGACGAAACCGGCGACGCGGAAATCGTGCACCGTCATTGACGCCTTGCCGGCGAACCATCCATCTTCGGTATAAACCCGCCGGTATGCACCCGGCGGGCGCCAAGCCGAACCCATCGGCGGCAGGCAAGATGCGCCCGCGCAAGATGAACAGGCAAAAAACAGGCGAAAAAAAACCCGCCATGGGCGGGTGTCAACAATCAGGCAGCTGAATGCTCAGCGCTTGTTGACTGCGTCCTTGAACGCCTTGCCGGCCGTGAACTTGACCGTCTTCGCTGCCGGGATCTTGATGGTCTCGCCGGTCTTCGGGTTGCGGCCGGTGCGTGCTGCGCGCTTGCCCGAGCCGAAGCTGCCAAAGCCAATCAGTTGAACCGCGTCGCCCTTCGACACTGCCTTCTTGATCACTTCGAGCAGCGTGTCCAGCGTTTCGCCGGTTTGAGCCTTGCTGGCGCCCGTCTGAGCAGCGACGGCGTCGATCAGTTCCTGTTTGTTCATTAAGGTTCCTTTCTCAGGTTAAGGTGATACAGACAGCGCGAACGCGCCGATTATAAATGCGCGGGCCATGCCGTCGAGCCCTAGTGGCCAAGCGCGCGCCGGTTGCTGCCGCGCCCGGCGTCATCCCGTGACGGCCTTGCTTCGGCTTTGCCCTGCGGCGCTTGCTATGATAGCGCAGCGCAAACCCAATAACGGCAAGGCTTTCAAAGAATTTAGCCTCCCAATGCCTTGTCGCTGCTGGGTTTCACGCGTTTCGAGCCCGCGCTAACCGAGCATGCTAAGCGAGTTGACGGGTTGCCGCATAGGGGCGTTGGTTTTTGCCAACGCTCCGCAAACGCCCGCCAGACGGGGCTTTGCGCCGTTTTCACCGAGCTCGCGAGACATCTTCCGGATGACCCGGCCGCATCGGCGCGGCCGCGAGTGCGTCGAAAATACGCGGCATATTTCGAGCGCCCAGCGTCATTCCCCGACCCGCAGCCGCCTTCCGACCTACGCATGACCGACCCGCTCATCCCCGCCACGCTTGCGTTTCGCGACGACGGAACGCCGTTCTCCCCCGCCTACGACGACATCTATCACAGCGCCGTGGGCGCGCTCGCGCAGGCACATTACGTGTTCGTCGCCGGCAACGGTTTGCCGCGGCGCTGGCGCGAGCGGCGCACGTTCACGATCGTCGAGACCGGCTTCGGCATCGGCGGCAACTTTCTCGCGACCTGGGCGGCATGGCGCGACGACCCGGCGCGTCCCGAGCGGCTGCACTTCGTCTCCACCGAAAAACATCCGTTCGCGCAGCAGGATCTGAAGGCAGTCCACGCGCGGATCGTTGCTGATGCAACGATCGCGCCGCTCGCGCGGCAACTGGCCGATGCCTGGCCGATGCTCGTGCCGGGCATGCATCGGCTCGAATTCGAAGGCGGGCGCGTCACGCTGACGCTTGCCTTTGGCGACGCGTCCGAGCTGCTGCCGAAGCTGTGGCTGCGCGCCGACGCGTTCTATCTGGACGGTTTCTCGCCGGCCAAGAACCCCGACCTGTGGTCACTGCCCGTCTTCAAGTCGCTAGCGCGCCTGGCCAGCGACGGTGCGACTTTTGCCACTTACACGTGCGCGGGCCACGTCAAACGCTCGCTCGAGCAGGCGGGATTCAACTGGCGCAAAGTGGACGGCTTCGGCTGGAAGCGGGAGATGCTTGCCGGAGAATTCGCACCTCGCTGGCGCGTGCGCCGTCACGAACCGCCCTCGCCGCTTGCGGTCAGTGAGCGTCACGCGATCGTGATCGGCGCCGGGCTGGCCGGTTGCGCACTGACCGAGCGGCTCGCCGCGCGCGGTTGGCGCATCAGCCTGATCGATCGAAACGAGGCTGCGGCGCGCGAGGCGTCGGGCAATCCAGCCGGCGTTTTTCACCCGCTGATCTCACGCGACGACAGCGTCGCATCGCGCATCACGCGTGCCGGCTTTCTCTATGCGTTGCGGCGCTGGAGCGCGCTCGAACAGCTCGGCCATTCGTTTGCGCGCAGCACGGACGGACTGCTGCATCTTGCTGTCGATGACGACGAGGCCAGCGCACTCACCGGCGCAATCGCCTCACTCGGCTATCCGGCGGAATTCGTGACGCCCGCTTCGCTCGCCGACGCCCAAGCCCTGGCGCACGCGCCGCTCGCGAACGGCGGATGGTTCTATCCGCACGGCGGCTCGCTCGATCCCGCCGCGCTATGCGCGGCGCAATGCGAAGCCGCGGGCGATCTGCTGACCCGGCACTTCGGCATGCAGGCATCGCGCATCGAACGCGCGGGGAATCGATGGCACGTCTTCGACACGGCCGGGCGATCGATTGCGTCCGCACCGGTTGTCATCGTTGCGAACGCCTGCGATGCAGCGCGCATCGCAGGCCTTCAGCACGCGCCGACACGCATCATCCGCGGCCAGCTCACGCTATTGCCTGCTCGAATCGCATGCGGATTGCGCGTGCCATTGATCGGCGACGGCTATGCGGTGCCGATCGACGACGACATCACGCTGACCGGCGCGACCTACGAGCTCGACGATGCCGATCCCTCGCTGCGCGCAGCAGGCCACACCGAAAACCTGCAGCGGCTCGCGCGGATGATGCCCGCTATCGAGCCCTCGCTCGAAACCCTGGACGCGAGCGCGCTCGACGGCCGCGTCGCATTCCGCTGTGTGACGAGCGATCGCTTGCCGATGGCCGGCGCGCTCGCCGACGAAGCCACGGCCGCGCGCGACGCTACGGCACTGCGCGGCGCCCAGCTACTCGACTTGCCGCGCAGCGAAGGTCTCTACGGCGCCTTCTCCTATGGCTCGCGCGGTCTTGTCTGGGCATCGCTCGCGGCCGAGCTGATCGCCTCGCAGATCGAAGGCGAACCTTGTCCACTCGAGCGCGATCTGGCGGACAGCATCGATCCGGCGCGCTATCTGCTGCGCGCGCTGCGCCATGGCGAGTTGGGCTGAGCGATAAAGTTATCCACCCGATGCTGTGGACAACCTATCGAAAGTCACGCGAAGTTCGTGTGGACGCGATGTGCATGTATACGGGGTAAGTCGTATACATAGCGAGCCGGTCGAAAAGTTGTTCAAATGTGACCATGGCCGGCGCACACCCTGCCCATTCGGTTATGCGTTCGGTAACTGTTTGATTTGGATTGGGAAAGAAGGGTTATCCACAGAAAAGTGATGCCTTTGTTAACTGCTACTACGTATACATACGGTAAACCAGTAAACCAAAACCACTGGCCCACCTGAACTGCGTATACGTTCGTTTCGTAAAACGGCTCGCCACAATCGGCGAAAACTCGCGATCCGCTCCGGGCGAATCGGTCGATTCTTCCATGTTGTCTGAAGTTACCGCCGGTTTTTACCGAGATAGAAGCGAATTAACGTCGATTCCTGCCGAAAGAACGCCGACTGTGGCACAATCCGGCTTCTTCCCGTATCGGTGGCGAACCGCGCACCGATGCCTCGACGGAACGGTGCGCTCGCTTCGGAATCTGATTCATCACCAAGACTGCAGCCGTTCGACGCGTCTTGCCGAACGCAACACTTTGCACACTGGCTGCGTGCCAGGCTCCGTCAAACGCACCCGCGCGTGCCGGCGCATCCGTTTCAGCTTTCATTCGATCATCGAACACTCGCGTTGCGAGTCAGAGCGCAGCAGCCATGGGGCTTCGCAGGCCGGCTGGTCGTGATGTGGCCAACTGCCGCTTTGCCGCCGGCGGCTGTTTGCAAAGGAGAAGCCATAACGATGAAATCAGCGTTTTCATTCTTCCCCGGTTGGCCGCTCGCGCCTGACGCGATCTTTTGGGCAGGCCTCGCGATGGTCGCCGCCGGCTTGTGCGGAGAGCTCTGCTACCGGGCCTGGCACTTGCCGCGCATTTCAGGCTATGGCGTGATCGGCCTCATCGCCGGGGCGGCGGGCTTCGGCGTGATCGACGCCAGCACCGGCGGCACTTCGCGCCTCCTGCTCAACGTTGCCCTGGGGCTGCTGCTGTTCGAGCTTGGCGGCCGGCTCGATTTGCGCTGGATACGGCGCAATCCGTGGCTGATCGCCTCGAGCATCGCGGAAGCGACGCTGACTTTCATCCTCGTGTTCGGCGCGCTGATGTTCCTGCGCGTGCCGGTGATCGTCTCGGTCGTGCTGGCGTCGATCGCGATGGCGACCTCGCCGGCCATGGTGATCCAGCTGAAGACCGAACTGCGCGCCGAAGGCCAGGTCACGCAGCGCCTGCTCACGCTGACGGCGCTCAACAGCATGTATGCGGTCATCATCGAAAAGCTCGCGTCGGGCTGGGTGCACCAGGAAACCTACGGCAACGTGTTCGCGACGATCGTGCAGCCGCTCTACCTGCTCGTCGGCTCGCTGATCCTGGCGTTTGCGCTCGCGCGCGCCTGCACTTTCCTGTACCGGCGCTTCAACCTGCAGGACGAGCATTCGTTCGTCGCGCTGTTCGGCCTCGTGCTGCTTGCGATCGCAATTGCACATCTGTTCAAGCTGTCGACGATCCTGAGCCTGCTCGCGGCGGGCATCATCGTGAAGAATCTCGAAGCGAAGCCGCAACTGTGGCCGCAGCATTTCGGCACGGCCGGGTGGCTCTTGACCGTCATTCTGTTCGTGTTGACGCTCACGTCGTTCGAATGGAAGGACATCGCGCTCGGCGGCGCCGCGGCGCTCGCGCTGATCGTCGCGCGCTTCGTCGCGAAGCTCGTCGGCGTGCTGGCGTTCGCGAAGCCGAGCGGTCTCGACATGAAGCAGGGCGTGGCGCTCGGCTTGTCGCTGTCGCCGATGTCGGCGCTCGCGTACCTGCTCGTCGAGGACACCTACGACCTGTATCCGAAGTTCGATCCGATGCTGAGCGCCGTCGTCATGTGCTCTATCGTGGTGCTGCAGATCGTCGGGCCGTGGCTCGTCTACCGCAGCCTGATGCTCGTCGGCGAGCGCCGCGACGATTGACGCAGCTCGCCAGCGATTTACCGGTCACGTACCAAAGAGGACGCTATGTCGCTCGAAGCCTTCATCAATTCCAAGCCTTTCACGTTCGGCGTGGAGCTCGAGATCCAGGTCGTCAACACGCACGACTATGATCTGACCAAAGCCGCCTCCGACCTGATGCGGCTCGTCAAGGACGAGAAGATCCCGGGCAACATCACGCCCGAGATCACCGAAAGCATGATCGAGCTGTCGACCGGCATCTGCACGTCGTACGAGCAGGCGGTGACCGATCTGCGCAAGATCCGCGATACGCTCGTCGCGGCCGCCGACCATCTGAATGTCGGCCTGTGCGGCGGCGGCACGCACGCGTTCCAGCAATGGAGCGAGCGGCAGATCTTCGACACGCCGCGCTTCCAGTATCTTTCCGAGCTCTACGGGTATCTGGCCAAGCAGTTCACGGTGTTCGGCCAGCACGTGCACATCGGCTGCCCGGATCCGGACAGCGCGCTCTTCATGCTGCACTCGATGTCGCGCTTCATTCCGCACTTCATCGCTTTGTCGGCTTCATCGCCGTACGTGCAGGGCGTCGACACCGGTTTTCATTCGGCACGCCTGAATTCCGTGTTCGCGTTTCCGCTCTCGGGCCGTGCGCCGTTCGTGCTGACCTGGGGCAGCTTCGAGGAGTATTTCTCGAAGATGGTCAATACGGGCGTCGTCAACAGCATGAAGGATTTCTACTGGGACATCCGCCCGAAGCCCGGCTTCGGGACGATCGAAGTGCGCGTGATGGACACGCCGTTGTCGGTCGATCGCGCTGCGGCGATCGCCTGCTACATCCAGACGCTCGCGCGCCATCTGCTGCTCGACAAGCCGCTCACGCCCAAGGAAGACGACTACCTCGTCTACACGTTCAACCGCTTCGAGGCGTGCCGCTTCGGTCTGGCCGGCGTCTGCATCAATCCGCAGACGGGCGAGCGGCGCTCGATTTCCGATGACATCCTCGAGACGCTCGACGCGATCGCTCCGCACGCCGATGCGCTCGGGTCGAAGGCGGCGCTGGCCGAGGTCGCCGCGATCGCGCGCGGCCAGGTCAATGACGCCACCTGGCTGCGCGGCGTATTCGACAAGGAGAAGTCGCTGCACGAGGCCGTCCGGCAGCAGTGCCTGCAGTGGCGCGGGTAGGCGGGTGAAGCCGCATCAGGGTTTTTTCTATCCGTACGCCGATGAAAGGTCCTTTAGGTTTTCTTAAAGTTTACGTATACAAACGTAGTAATAGTTAACAAAGGCCGCCTCCACCTGTGGAAAACCGGAAATTTCGACGTAAACTCAACGGCATGCGTAAACGATAACCGCGTGGGCAGTGCATGCGATTCGGGTGGGGAAGCGGGATAACTTCGTCGGCGCTCATGTCGCACTTTTACGTTATCAAAAAATCACGCACAATCAGTCCCTGCAGTTGTCCCAAGGTTATCCACAACATTCACTGAATAACTTAGCTGTGCGATTCTCCGCTCTCGAATAGAATGTCGATCTTGCTGCGGCGTGAAGTCATGCGGATGACTCGGCGATCGGGTATAACGCGAGGCGCATCGCCGCAAAACCGCGCGGCGCAAGTCACCACAAGCGGGTTTTGAGTCTTGAACAACGCGAAATTTTTGAGATAGTAGAATGGCTCGCCCGTGAAAATACGGCCGCGAGCCACCCCACGGCAGGCCGCCGGCGCAAGACGCCGGACGGTCGACTAAACAGCAGCATGCTGTCAATAGCGAACGAAAGACTATGAGCGAAGGTGTATACGGAGAACAGGCCACCGGACGCGTGACGCACAGCCTGTTGCGGCTGAGCACGGCGATGCGCAGTCAGGCATGGGAATGGGCCGAAGGCGCGGGCCTGACGCCGACCCAGGGAGAGATCCTCGTCCTGCTGATGCAGCGCAAGGGCCCAATGCGTCTCGGCGAGATCGCACGCGAGACGGCGTTGACGGCGGCGACCACGAGCGACGCCGTCAGCACGCTCGAAACCAAGGGTCTCGTTGAAAAGCGCCGCGCGCTCGACGATGGCCGCGCCCTGGCGGTGCGCCTGACGGCTCGCGGCCGCACCGCGGCCAAGCGCGCGCTGCAGTGGCCGGATTTCCTGTCCGAGGCAGTCGGCACGCTGCGCGACGAAGAGCAGGCGGTGTTTTACCGCACGCTCCTGAAGATGATCCGCCAGCTGGAAGAGCAGGGCGACATCCCGCAGCACCGGATGTGCCTGACCTGCTCGCACTTCGAGCCGAGCAAGAACCCGAAGAAGACGCCGCATCGCTGCAAGCTGCTCGAGCTGTCGTTTGCGGACACGGACTTGCGTCTGGATTGTTCGGTCCACGAAGAAGCCGACGTCGCCACGCAGAAGAAGACCTGGAAGATTTTCGCGGCGTAAGGCTGAAATCGTTCTCGGAAAGGCGGCCGGCCGCGCGCCGGCTGTCTGGCTTGCCGAATTGTCGTTCGATCCCGTCGCGGGGGGCCGGCTTTGACGAATCGCGAAGTGTTGGCCATCCGCCATGTGTCTTTCGAGGATGCAGGCAGTCTCGAGCGTGTTTTCGGCGAGCGAGGCCTGACGATACGCTACCTCGACGTCGGCCTCGCGCGCCTCGATGCGCCGGATCCTGCCGCAGCCGTGCTGACGCTGGTCCTCGGCGGGCCGATCAGCGCGTATGACGATGCCGCTTATCCCACGCTCAAGCCACTCCTTTCCCTGCTCGAAAAGCGCATCGCCGCTGGTTTTCCGACTCTCGGCATTTGTCTCGGCGCGCAGTTGATCGCTCGCGTGCTCGGCTCGCGCGTCTATCCCGCGGCGAAGAAGGAACTCGGGTGGAGCCCGCTCACGTTGACGGCGGCAGGGCAGGCATCGCCGTTGCGGCATCTCGATGGCGCGCACACCTCGATGCTCCATTGGCACGGCGATACCTTCGATCTGCCGGCCGGCGCCGTGCATCTTGCCCGCACGCCCGATTGCGAAAACCAGGCGTTTTCATGGGGAAGCCACGTGCTCGGCTTTCAATGCCATCCGGAGATTCGCGCCGAACGGTTCGAGCCTTGGCTCATCGGTCATGCTGGAGAAATCGGGGCGATGCCGGGTGTCGATGCCCAGCGGTTGCGCGCCGATACCGCGCGTCTCGGCCCGGCGCTCGAAGCGGCCGCGCGCGAGACTTTCGACGAGTGGTTCGACGCCGCGGGAGTCGCCCGGCGCTGAGCGTCGGCGCCGCCGAGGCGGGCGTCCGCAAGAAAAAATCTCACGTGCTATGCTCGGGCGCTTCTTTGCCGCATCGGGCGAATCCCGCGTAGAAGGAGACTTCCATGGCCGCGCTCTTTTCTCCGCTCACGCTGCGCAGCGTGACGCTCCCGAATCGCATCGTTGTCTCCCCGATGTGCCAATACTCCGCCGAGCGCGGCGAAGCGACCGCGTGGCACATGATCCATCTCGGTCATCTCGCGCTGTCCGGTGCGGGCATGCTGTGCATCGAAGCCACGGCCGTCGAGCCGGACGGGCGCATCACGCCCGGCTGTCTCGGCCTGTGGGATGACGTGACCGAGCGCGCACTCGTGCCGGTGCTCGCGGCGATCCGCCGGCATTCGAACATCCCCGTCGCGATGCAGCTCTCGCATGCCGGCCGCAAGGCGTCGAGTCGTGTGCCTTGGGAGGGCGGCCAGCTAATCCCCGTGGCCGGCGGTGGCTGGATGACGCACGCGCCCTCTGCGATTCCCCACAAGGCTGAAGAAGATCCGCCGCTCGCACTCGATACTGCAGGACTCAACCGCATTCGCGAAGCCTTCGCCGCCACGGCGCGCCGCGCCGCGCGGCTCGGCATCGACGCGCTCGAAGTGCATGGCGCGCACGGCTATTTGCTGCATCAATTTCTGTCGCCGCTGGCGAATCGGCGCACCGACGAATATGGCGGCTCGCGCGAAAACCGCATGCGCTTTCCGCTCGAGATCTTCGAGATCGTACGTGCGGCGTTTCCTGCCGACAAACCTGTCGGCGTGCGCGTGTCTGCAACCGATTGGGTCGACGGCGGCTGGAGTCTCGACGACACGATCGCTTTCGCGCACGAGCTGAAGAAGCGCGGCTGCGACTGGGTCGATACGTCTTCAGGCGGCGTGTCGCCGCTGCAGAAGATTCCACTGAGCCCGGGCTATCAGGTGCCGTTCGCCGAAGCCGTCAAAGAGCAGACTGGCATCACGACGATCGCCGTCGGCCTCATCACCGATCCGGTGCACGCGAACGAGCTGGTCGAAACGGGCAAGGCCGATTGCATCGCGATGGCGCGCGCGATGCTCTACGATCCGCGCTGGCCGTGGCATGCCGCGGCGCAGCTCGGCGCGGCAGTCGAGGCGCCGCCGCAATATTGGCGCTCGCAGCCGCGCGAGCAGAAGGCGCTGTTCGGCGACATTTCGTTCGGACAGCGTTGAGCGAGGTGCTCAGCCGGACCGCGCACACGAAGCAGCGCATGAGGTTGAATTGAGCCATCTTGAACGTGTACGATGCCGGTTGTGACGCGTTCGCGTCGCACGTTGACGCGGCGCCCGCTGGGCGCCGCGTTTTCTATGTCGATCCGAGTTAGCGCTTCAGCACTTACTCGGATCCCATGCAACGCGCCAAGATTGAAAATGCCCCACGCGCGCGTGAAGCGCGCGGCGCCTGTCGGCCAGCGTTGGCCGCTTGCAGTTTTAAAAGGATTCGTCGATGAGTTCACGCAGGACGGCCGTGCGCCAATCGGGTGTGCACGGCAAGGGCGTGTTCGCCGTGGAGCCGATCAAGGCCGGCGAGCGTCTGCTGGAATACAAGGGTGAACGGATCTCGTGGAAAGAGGCGCTGCGACGGCATCCGCACAACCCCGATGAGCCGAATCACACGTTTTACTTCGCGCTCGAAGACGGCCGCGTGATCGACGGCAAGGTGAACGGTAACAGTGCACGGTGGATCAACCATTCGTGCGCGCCGAATTGCGAAGCGGAAGAGGTGGATGGGCGCGTGTTCGTCCACGCCCTGCGGAATATCGAAGCCGACGAGGAGTTGTTCTACGACTACGGTCTCGTCATCGATGCGCGTCAAACGAAAAAGCTCAAGCGCGAGTACGAGTGCCGTTGCGGAGCGCGCAAGTGCCGCGGCACCATGCTTGCGCCGGCGAAGGACAGAGAGAAAGAGAAGAAGCGCAAGAAAAAAGACTAGCTGGCTTCTTCACAGATCGATCGGCGCATGTTGCGCCGATTTTTTTTTGGCTTGCGTCGAATCGTCGGCATGCGTTGCGGCGCCGAGCGGCACGCGCAGGATGAAGCGGGCGCCGCCTTCGGGTGCGTCGGCGTACTGCACGCTGCCGCCGTGCAGCACCATGATGTCGTGGACGATCGCGAGCCCGAGGCCCGCGCCGCCGTCGACGCCGGTCCCTGCCACGTTTTGCCCGTCGCCGCGGAAAAAGCGCTTGAAGAGATCGGCCTGCTGATTGAGGGGCACACCGGGGCCGTTGTCTTCGACGATGATCTCGGCGAACGCGCTGCCGTCGATCGTCACTTGGGCGACGCCGACGGTGATTCTGCCGCCGTCGAGGCGCGCCGGCGGAACATACTTCAACGCGTTGTCGAGCAGATTGGCGATCACTTCGCGCAGCAAGACGGGATTGCCGCGCACGACGAGGGCGCTGTCGTTCGCCGGATCGTCGAGGCGCTGGAAGCCAAGGTCGACATGCGCCGCGAGCGCGCGCGGCACCCATTCCGCGCCGGTCTCGAAGGCGAGGGCGGCGAGGTCCAACTCGACGAAGCGCGCGGCCTGCGCGCCCGGCTCCGCGCGCGCGAGCGAAAGCAGCTGGTTCGACAATCTCACTGCACGGTCGGCGGCGGCGCGCAGCTCGGCAACGGCGGCGAACGTCTGGGCGGGGTCGCGCGCATTGGCTGCCTGCTCGGCGTGAAGCTTCACGGCCGTCAGCGGCGTGCGCAACTGGTGTGCGGCGTCGGCGATGAACTTGCGCTGCGCGTCGAGCGCGGTCTTCAGGCGTTCGAGCAGCGCGTTCAGCGCGCTCGTGAGCGGCCGGATCTCGACGGGCACATAGGTTTCGTCGACGGGCTCGAGGGAGGTGTGCGTCTGCCGGTTGAGCGAATCGGCGAGATCCGTCAGCGGATTGAGCTGCTGGTTGACGACGCGCCACACGATCACCCAGCCCGCGAGCAGCAGCAGCAGGAGCGGCATCATGATCGCGACCAGGAACTCGGCGGCGATGCGGAAACGATGCCGGACCGGCTGGGCAACTTCGACGATCATCGGATTGCCGCCCGCCTGGTTCACGCGAACCTGCGCAACCCGCACGCTCACACCCTGATGCTGCGCTTCAAACGCGTAGGCATAGTGCATGCGGCGCACGTTCGAGCCGAACAGCGGCAGCTTCGGGTCGCCGGCGATTTCGTTTTCGCCGTCGCTGATCCGGTAGATCAGGTTCTCGGTGGGGTCGGAGAACATCGCCTGCGCGAGCGGCGGGACGGTGATCGGCGCGTCAGGGCCGGCGATCTGGATCTGCTTGGAGATGGCAGTCGCCAGGTCGGCGAGCGAGCGGTCGATGACGTGCTGTGTGTACTGCCATGCGAGCCAATACGCGATCAGGCCGCTCATCAGCGCGAGCAGGGACAGCGGTGCGGCGAGGCGCCGCAGCAGCGAGCGGCGCAGGCTATTCGCGGCGGCGGGAGGCATGGTCGGACGTGCGAGATGGAAAAGCCCCGGGGCGCCGTGCTATCCGTTGGGGCGCTGCGCACGGGAGGCGCGGCGCAAGTTGCGGAAGAGACGGCTCGACCCGGGGCGATAGCGATGAGCCGGCTTACGAAGCCTGGCGGATTTCCTGCAGCAGATAGCCGAAGCCGCGCACCGTGACGATCTCGACGCGGCAGTTCTCGAGTTTCTTGCGCACGCGGTGCACGTAGACTTCGATCGCGGTGTCGCCGAGATCGCCGCCGAAGTGCGTCAGGTGATCCTGCAACTGGGCCTTGCTGACGACGCGGCCGTGGCGCAGCAGCAGCATCTCGAGCACCGCGAATTCGCGCGGCGACAGCTCGAGCGGCTTGTCGTCGTTGAAGATGCGGCGATCGACGCCCGAAAGGCGCACGCCGCCGAGCGAGACTTCGGGACGCGGCATGTCGCTGTGCGGGCCGCTGCGGCGCATTACGGCGCGAATGCGCGCCTCGAGCTCGGCGGGCTCGAACGGCTTGAGCATGTAGTCGTCGGCGCCCGAATTGAGGCCCTGGACGCGGTCGTTGAGCTCGTCGCGCGCGGTCAGCACGATGACGGGCGTATGGCGATTGCTCTGGCGGAAACGCGACAGGAGCGTCATGCCGTCGATGCCGGGCAGGCCGAGGTCGAGAATCACGAGTTCGTGGCGGTTCTGCGTGAGGGCTTGTTCAGCAAAGATGCCGTCGTGGACCATGTCGACGGTGAAGCCGGCTTGTTCGAGGCTGCTTTGGATGCCGCGCGCGATGGGGCGGTCATCTTCGATCAGAAGGAGTCGCATGGGTTTCGCTCAAGTACAATGGGTTAGGCGTTTGAAGCACGCGGTTCGCCGGTGCGCCGTCTCTGCCGGTGTGCATGCCGCTGCACGTCGGGTTCGAGCAGGCGGCCAAGGAACGATCACGAGAACATGTCCAATATTACGATCAACGAACTAGAAGCCGCGATCAATTTCTGGCGCAACCGTTCGCCCTCGAGCGGCGACGAGCTCAGCTTATGCAAAGAGGCAAGCGCGCTCTCCAAGCCGTATGCGCTGATGATTGTACAGCGTCGGACCAGTCTATCGCCGGAAGGTTTGGAACCGATTGCACGCGAGGCCTGGGAATCTTACGTGCGCCTTAAAAACGGCCTGTAGAAAGCGAAGATTCGGCCCCGTTTTACCTGCAAAACGCTTTCACGGCGCGCTTCTGCCGTGCCTCGCGATCACTTGTGCTGCATCGACTTTGCGACCTCGTCGATGAAGCGTGCAAGCGCTATGTCGCGTTCGGTGAGGCCGTCCGCGTCGTGCGTCGATAGCGTGATCTCCACCGTGTGATAGACGTTGAACCATTCCGGGTGGTGATTCATCTCCTGCGCTTTGATCGCCACGCGCGTCATGAAGCCGAACGCCTCGTTGAAATCCGCGAACTTGAATTGACGGTGGATCGCGTCGCGGCCCGCCACGGCCTGCCAGCCATGCAGCTGGGCAAGTTGCGTAGCGCGTTCTTCGGAAGTCAGCTTGTGGATCATCGTGTCACCTCTATGGACTTCGTTGATGCGCGGATCTCTCGGGTTTCATCCGCGTAGCCATTTTTTCACAGACGGCAGGCGCTTGCAGAAGGCGTCAAGAGGCAAGCGTCAGACGTCGCCGCCGGCTTGCCAGCCTTCCTGGGTGCCGCGCGTGATCACGCGATCGATGGTGAAGTCGGCGCGGGTCTCCAGGCCAGTTTCGAATTGTTCCTTCAGTTTGGCGGTGACGGCAGAGGACATGGCCCGGCGGCGAATTGCGTTCGCGAAATCGAGTTCATGCGAGTGCAGTGCGAGTATTCTGCGGAATAGGCGTAATCAGCGCGTGATATTGATCAAATATGAAATAATCACGCATTAATTTTAAATTTATGCGGGAAATTCTCATGCTGGAACTCGATCACTTCGATTTGGCGCTGCTGGAGGTGCTGCAGCGCTTCGGACGCGCCACGCATCAGCAGCTCGGCGAGCAGGTGCCGCTGTCGCCGTCGCAAATCGGGCGGCGCTTGCAGCGGCTCGAAGCGTCAGGGGTGATCGACGGCTATCGCGTCGTCCTGCGGCCCGAAAAGCTCGGGCTCGGCGTGACCGCGTTCACGAGCCTGAAGCTCAAGCATCACGGCGATTCGATCATCGAGCAGTTCCAGCAGCAGATCGACATGCTGCCGGAAGTGCTCGAATGCCATGCGGTGGTAGGCGATGCTGACTATCTGCTGCGGATCGTGGCGCCGGATCTGAACGCGCTGTCGTCGTTCGTGATGAAGAAGCTGATGCGGGTGCCGGGCGTCGACAGCGTGCGCTCGAATATCGTGCTCACGACGTTCAAGCGCAATGGGCCGTTGCCGCTCGGGCATTTGTCGCCCGGGGCAGGGGCGGCCTAGTTCGATGCGCTGACGGCGCGCCGCTGCCTGCGGCCGTCGGCGTACCTCGATCCAGACGTTTGCTCAGGCCGCCTCCTGCTCCTTCGCAGGATTGAGCATGTCGACGTAAGCGACCGCCACGAGATCCGATTGCGGCACGCCAAGCTTGGCGAACATCGCGTGCGCCTCGGCTTCGCCGCCTGCCTCGTCGTCCTCGGGCGCGAGCACGACTTCCAGCTCGACGAAATCGCCCAGCCCGTCGACGCGATCCAGGTGGATGCGCGTGCGTCCCACGAGGTAGACGTGACGCTCCTTGGTGACGATGCCGCGCGTCGTGAGCGCGGTGGCGAGCAGCGCATGCATGGCTTCGGGGTTGGTCACGGGGCTGCGCGTGTAGTACGACGCCTTCGGGCCGTCCCGGTCGTCGCGCTGATAGAAGATCAACTCGGCGGGCGTGCCGTCGTCGAATTGACGCAGCTTCAGGCGGCCGCGCGGGACGTCGTAGAAAAAGTCCTGTTGCCGGAAGATCAGCGGAGCCTCGGACGAAAGTTCGGCGGCGCGTTCGCGCAGTTGCTCGAACTGCTGGGCGCGGGCTTTGATTTCGATGTTGCGTGCCATCTTGAGGCTCCTGTCTAGAAGAAGAATGGGGCAAGGAACAGCGCGGAGGGGTGCGCGCGAAGCGCGAACCGAACCACGAATCTAGCAAAATTTGCCGATCACTGTCGTGACTCGGGCGCCGTCCGCGAAAGCCGCCTCATCAGCGCCGCTCATATCGCCCACTGGCGCTCGATCAGCTTGAACGCCGCCGCGATTGCCGGTTCGTCCTGGCGCTCGGCAAGCGTGACGAACGCCAGCTGAGTCGGCACCGTGACGCCTTCGACGATCGTCAGCGCATGGGTGTGCGCCTCCGCAATGGCAATCGAATCGCGCGCGAGCGTGAGCCCGACCCCCGATTTGACGAGATCCAGCATCGACGGCTCCTGGTCGACCTCGGCGACTTTCACCGGCGTCACGCCCGCCTCGGCGAAGCGCCGCGACAGCAACCGGTGATGCGCGGACGCCGGCGGCGTCCAGATCCACGGCAGCGCGGCCAGCGCCCGCCAGTCGCGCGCCCGGCTCACGCGGTCCTTCCAGCCGGCCGGCGCGAGCACGCGATATTGGAAGCGGGTGAGCGTGGCGGCGCGGAAGAGGCCGCGCTCGCGCGGGTCGTCTTCGGCGGGGTCGCCGATGTAGTAGCCGACATCCAGCTCGCGCGAGCGGATCTGTTCGAGCACCCAGCCCGACATGCCGTGCCGCAAGGCGGTCTCGATCCGTGGATAGGTTT
This sequence comes from Trinickia terrae, assembly GCF_005144415.1. Taxonomy (GTDB): domain Bacteria; phylum Pseudomonadota; class Gammaproteobacteria; order Burkholderiales; family Burkholderiaceae; genus Trinickia_A; species Trinickia_A terrae. The sequence goes on from NZ_SWJE01000014.1 coordinate 105,317, forward strand.
CGACGAGCTGCCTGAGGAAACCGCCGAGCCGCAGGAACTCGGGATCGAGGATCGTGCCGATGCGCAGCCGCCCGTGCACCTCCTGGCGCAGCGTCGCCGCCGCGCGCTCGACGTCGCCGGCCGCGGCGAGCGCGCGCTCGGCGTGCGGCAGGAGCGACTGGCCGTCGCGCGTGAGCGTGAGCCCGTGTGAGGTGCGCGTGAACAGCGTCACGCCCAGCGTCTCCTGCAGGTTCTTGATTTGCAGGCTGACGGCGGGCTGGGTCAGGTGCAGCTGCGCGGCGGCGCGCGTCAGGTTGCCGACGCGCGCCACTGTCACGAAGGCACGGAGCAGGATCAGGTCCATCCGCTGATATTAGCGCGGCTTATAACGCAGTTGAGCATTACTCATTGGATTTGGCGGCGCGATGCCGCGTACGCTTCGAAGCAGGCGCATCCGTCCGGCGGGCTTCGGTGGCGCGGCAAAGCGGGCCGCGAATGCCTGCCGGCGATTTCTTTCCATTCACCCAGCGAGAGTGAGGAGACACATGAGCGAGGCAGATCGAGGCGCACGCGTGCGCGAGTTGACTCATTTCATCGGCGGCGGCACGGTGGCCGGCAAGAGCGGCCGTTTCGGCGATGTGTTCAATCCGGCGCTCGGCTGCCTGGCAGCGCGCGTGCCGCTGGCGGGCGCGGACGAGGTGGGCGCCGCGGTTGCCGCCGCGAAGGCGGCGTTTCCGCAGTGGAGCGAGACCGCGCCGATCAAGCGTGCGCGCGTGATGTTCAAGTTCAAGCAGCTGCTCGACGAGCATCACGACGAGCTCGCCGAGCTGATCACGAAGGAACACGGCAAGGTGTTCTCCGATGCGCAGGGCGAGGTGATGCGCGGCATCGAGATCGTCGAGTTCGCCTGCGGGATTCCGAACCTGCTGAAGACCGATTTCACCGACCAGATCGGCGGCGGCATCGACAACTGGAACCTGCGCCAGCCGCTTGGCGTCGTCGCCGGCATCACGCCGTTCAACTTCCCGATGATGGTGCCGTGCTGGATGTTCCCGATCGCGATCGCATGCGGCAACACGTTCGTGCTGAAGCCTTCGGAGCGCGATCCGTCGGCGTCGATCCGCCTCGCCGAACTGCTGAAGGAAGCGGGCCTGCCCGGCGGCGTGTTCAACGTCGTGCACGGCGACAAGGCGGCGGTCGACGCGTTGCTCGAGCATCCCGATGTCGAGGCGCTTTCGTTTGTCGGCTCGACGCCGATCGCGCATTACATCCACACCGAAGGCACCAAGCATGGCAAGCGCGTGCAGGCGCTCGGCGGCGCGAAGAACCATCTCGTGGTGATGCCCGATGCGGATCTCGACCAGGCCGTCGACGCGCTGATCGGCGCCGCCTACGGATCGGCGGGTGAGCGCTGCATGGCGATCTCGGTGGCGGTTGCCGTCGGCCATATCGCCGACGAGCTCGTCGACAAGCTCACGCCGCGCGTGAAGGCGCTGAAGATCAAGAACGGCATGGAGGCCGATGCCGAGATGGGGCCGCTCGTGACGGCCGCGCATCGCGCGAAGGTGTCGGGCTATATCGATGCGGGCGTGGACGCGGGCGCGAAGCTCGTGGTCGATGGCCGCGGCCATGAGGTGCCGGGACACGAGCAAGGCTTCTTCCTCGGCGGCACGCTTTTCGACGACGTGAAGACCGACATGACGATCTACCGCGAGGAGATCTTCGGGCCCGTGCTGTGCGTCGTGCGCGTGCCCGATTTCGCGTCGGCGGTGGAACTGATCAACGCCAACGAGTTCGCGAACGGCGTCTCGTGCTACACGACCGACGGCGGCATCGCGCGCGCGTTCTCGCGGCAGATCCAGATCGGCATGGTTGGCATCAACGTGCCGATTCCGGTACCGATGGCGTGGCATTCGTTCGGCGGCTGGAAGAAGTCGCTGTTCGGCGATCACCATGCGTACGGCGAGGAAGGCGTGCGCTTCTACACGCGCTACAAGAGCATCATGCAACGCTGGCCGGACAGCATCGCGAAGGGCGCGGAGTTTACGATGCCGGTTGCGAAGTAAGGCAAGGCCGATGACAACGGGTGCACAGATGAGCAAAGAGACCACTTTCGAAGGCGAGTTCGACTACATCGTCATCGGCGCGGGCACGGCCGGATGCGTGCTCGCGAACCGCCTCACCGAAGACCCGGACGTCAGCGTGCTGCTGCTCGAAGCCGGCGGCAAGGACGACTATCACTGGATTCACATTCCCGTCGGCTATTTGTATTGCATCGGTAATCCGCGCACGGACTGGCTCTACAAGACGCAAGCCGAAGCAGGGCTGAACGGGCGCGCGCTGTCGTATCCGCGCGGACGCGTGCTCGGCGGCTCGTCGTCGATCAACGGCATGATCTACATGCGCGGCCAGCGCGAAGACTACGACGAGTGGGCGCGCATCACGGGCGATTCGTCGTGGAGCTGGGATGCGGTGCTGCCGGTCTTCAGGCGCAGCGAGGACCATCACGGCGGCGCGAATCAGTGGCATGGCGCGGGCGGCCCGTGGCGCGTCGAGAAGCAGCGGCTGAAGTGGCAGATCCTTGAATCGTTCGCCGAGGCCGCACAGCAAGCGGGCATTCCCGCCACCGATGATTTCAATCGCGGCGACAACACCGGCGTCGGCTACTTCGACGTCAACCAGAAGCGCGGCATTCGCTGGAACGCGTCGAAGGCGTTTTTGCGTCCGGCCCTGCAGCGCGGCAATCTCACGATCATCACGGGCGCGCTCACGCAACGTCTAGTGTTCGAAGGCAAGCGTTGTATCGGCGTCGAGTATCGCGGCGGCGTGGCGGGTGATATCGATTTCGCTGCGAAAGCGCGCTGCGAGGTGCTGTTGAGCGCGGGCGCGGTGAATTCGCCGCAACTGCTCGAGCTGTCTGGCATCGGCGACGGCGCGCGCCTTCAAAAGCTCGGCATCGGCGTGGTGCAGGACCTGCGTGGCGTCGGCGAAAACCTGCAAGATCATCTGCAGCTGCGCACGGCGTTCCAGGTGAGCGGCGTGCGTACGCTCAACACGATGTCGGCGCACTGGTGGGGCAAGCTGATGATCGGCATGCAATATGCGCTCACGCAAAGCGGGCCGATGTCGATGGCGCCGTCGCAGCTCGGCGCGTTCGCGAAGTCCGATCCCGGCGATCCGTCGATCACGCGCCCCGATATCGAGTACCACGTGCAGCCGCTTTCGCTCGATCGCTTCGGCGAGCCGCTGCATCGCTTCAACGCCTTTACGGCGTCCGCATGCAATCTGCGTCCCGCTTCGCGCGGCACGGTCCATATCGATTCCGCCGATCCGCGCAAGCCGCCTTTGATCGCGCCGAACTATCTGTCGACCGATCGCGACCGTCACGTCGCGGCAAACGCGCTGCGTCTCACGCGGCGCATCGCGGCCGCGCCCGCGCTCGCGCGCTACGCGCCGAAGGAAATCCTCCCGGGGCTGCAGTTCCAGACCGAAGACGAGCTCGTCAAGGCTGCGGGCGAAGTGGGCACCACGATCTTTCATCCGGTCGGCACCTGCCGCATGGGCGCGGGCAACGATCCGTCAGCCGTCGTCGATTCGCGCTTGCGTGTCATCGGATTGGAAGGATTGCGGGTCGTCGATGCGTCGATCATGCCGGTGATTACATCGGGCAATACGAATTCGCCGACGCTGATGATCGCCGAACGAGCCAGCGACATGATTCGCGCAGATCGGAAAGCGCGCTCGCGGCAAGTCCATATCGGAGCCGAACAGCAGACCGCTTCGTCGTTCGTAGATCATTCATAGGTGAATAGACCCTAGTGCAAATCCCAATGAATGCGGTGCATCATTGGCGAGACAATGGCGCGGTGCCGCGTGGTGCGGTAGGGGCGGTTGTCCGTATTGGTGCACCACGTCATAACAAGCGGTGGCGCGACTGACGCTAGCTGCGGCGTGGTGCGGCGCGGTCGGCGCGCAAACCAAGCAGTGCATCGCCTGACTTCGCACGGAAGGGGACATGATTCTCGGCGACACGATTCTAGAAACGCGCGGGCTGACTAAAGAATTCAAAGGTTTCACCGCTGTCAACGGTGTCAATCTGCGCGTGCGCCGCGGCTCGATTCATGCGTTGATCGGGCCGAACGGCGCAGGCAAGACCACCTGCTTCAATCTGCTCACCAAGTTTCTCAGGCCCACGGCCGGACAGATCGTCTTCAACGGCGTGGACATTACCGGCGAGCGTCCCGCGCAGATCGCGCGGCGCGGCATCATCCGCTCGTTTCAGATTTCGGCGGTCTTTCCGCACATGACGGTATTGCAGAACGTGCGCGTCGCGTTGCAGCGTTCGCTCGGCACCGCCTTTCATTTCTGGAAGAGCGAGCGCACGCTCAAGCAGCTCGACGAAGAAGCGCTCGACCTGCTCACGCAAGTCGGCCTGACCGATTTCGCCGATACGCTCACTGTCGAGTTGTCGTACGGCCGCAAGCGCGCGCTCGAGATCGCGACGACGCTCGCAATGGAGCCCGAGCTGATGCTGCTCGACGAGCCGACGCAGGGCATGGGCCACGAAGATGTCGACCGTGTGACGGCGCTCATCAAGAAAGTGTCGAGCGGCCGCACGATCCTGATGGTCGAGCACAACATGAACGTGATCGCGGGTATCTCCGACACGATCACCGTCCTGCAGCGCGGCGAAGTGCTCGCTGAAGGCACTTACGCGGAAGTCTCGAAGAACGCGCTCGTGATGCAGGCCTACATGGGCAGCGCGGATGCCGCACTCACGGGAACGCACGCATGAGCCAGGCCGAGAGCGAAAACATCGAAGTGATCGAGGCCGCGAACGGCACGCCTGCATTGACCATCGCAGGCCTGCAAGCCTGGTATGGCGAATCGCACATTCTGCATGGCGTCGATCTGACCGTGAACCGCGGTGAAGTCGTCACGCTGCTCGGCCGCAACGGCGCGGGGCGCACCACGACCTTGCGCGCGATCATGGGACTCACGGGACGGCGCACGGGCTCGATCCGCATCGGCGAGCGCGAGACCATCGATCTGCAGACGCACAAGATCGCGCATTGCGGGATCGGGTACTGCCCGGAAGAGCGCGGGATCTTTTCGAGCCTGTCGTGCGAGGAGAACCTGATCCTGCCGCCCATGGTCGGCGCGGCCAAGGACGCCATGTCGCTCGACGAGATCTACGAGATGTTCCCGAACCTCAAGGAGCGCCGGATGAGCCAGGGCACGCGCCTGTCGGGCGGTGAGCAGCAGATGCTCGCCGTCGCGCGCATCCTGCGCACGGGCGCGAACCTGCTGCTGCTCGACGAGATCTCGGAAGGCCTCGCGCCCGTTATCGTGCAGGCGCTCGCGCGCATGATCCTGATGCTCAAGCAGCGCGGCTATACGGTCGTGATGGTCGAGCAGAATTTCCGTTTTGCCGCGCCGCTCGCGGACCGCTTCTATGTGATGGAGCACGGCCGCATCGTCGAGCATTTCAGCGCTCGCGAACTCGAAAGCAAGATGCCGGTGCTGCACGACCTGCTCGGCGTGTGAAGCTTGTTCGATGCGCGGGGCCTGCCTGATGCGCTCGCGTCCCGGCAAGACCCGTGTGCCCGACGTTTTACGTAAAACCAGAACGCAACGAAGGAGATAGACCAATGAAGAAGAAGTTGCTCGCACGCGTTGCAGGATCTCTCGCTCTGACGACGGCCGCATGGCTCGCCGCTGCGCCGATGCAGCAGGCCATGGCCGACGAAAACCAGGTCACGATCGGCTTCATCACGGACTTGTCGGGTCTGTACGCGGACATCGACGGCAAGGGCGGCCTGACGGCCATCCAGATGGCGGTCGACGACTTCGGCGGCAAGGTCAACGGCAAGCCGATCAAGGTGCTCTACGCCGATCACCAGAACAAGGCCGACATTGCTGCGACGACCGCGCGCAAATGGATCGACACCGAAGGCCTCGACATGCTCGTCGGGGGGACGAATTCGGCGACGGCCCTGTCGACGAACGACGTTATCAAGGAGAAGAGGCGGCCGTTCTTCGTCATCGGTGCGGGTACCGACGCGCTGACGAACAAGCAGTGCACGCCTTATACCATTCACTACGCCTATGACACGACCGCGCTCGCGAAGGGCACCGGTTCCGCGATCGTGAAGCAGGGGCTCAAGAACTGGTACTTCCTCACGGCCGACTACGCATTCGGCAAGTCGCTCGATGCCAACACGACCAAGGTCGTCGAGACGGGCGGCGGGAAGGTGCTCGGCCACGCGTTCCATCCGCTGTCGGCTTCGGATTTCTCTTCGTTCCTGCTTCAGGCGCAGGCATCGAAGGCGCAGGTGCTCGGCCTCGCAAACGCGGGCGGCGACACCGTGAATTCGCTCAAGGCGGCGAAGGAGTTCGGCATCGGCAAGACGATGAAGATCGCCGCGCTGCTGATGTTCATCGACGACGTGCACAGCGTCGGCTTGCCGACGGCGCAGGGCTTGCTGCTCACGGACAGCTGGTACTGGGATCAGAACGATGCCGCGCGCAAATGGTCGCAGCGCTACTTCGCGAAGACCGGGAAGATGCCGTCGAGCCTTCAGGCAGCCGACTATTCGGCGACGATGGATTACCTGAATGCGGTGAAGGCCGTCGGCACGACCGATGCGGACAAGGTGATGGCGCAAGTCAGGAAGCAGAACGTCGACGACTTCTATGCCAAGGGCTCCATCCGGGCGGACGGCGTCATGATCCACGACATGTACCTGTACGAGGTGAAGACGCCGGCCGAATCGAAGAAGCCGTGGGACTACTACGCGCTCAAGGCGACGATCCCTGGCGACCAGGCGTTCGGGACCAAGGCCGAATCGCAGTGCGATCTGTGGAAGTGATGCGGCGCGCCGCATGGAATTGGAGTCGGCGCCGACGCGCTGATTCCGATCCGCGCGGCGCACCGTTCCGACTCTGACATCAGGTTCATCGATGGATATCTTTGGCGTTCCGCTGCCCGCGATGCTGAGCCAGTTGCTGCTCGGCCTCGTCAACGGCTCGTTCTACGCGATTCTGAGCTTGGGGCTCGCCGTCATCTTCGGCTTGCTCAACGTGATCAACTTCGCCCACGGCGCGCTGTTCATGCTGGGGGCGATGCTCGCGTGGATGGGCTTGTCGTACTTCAATCTGCCGTACTGGGCGATGCTCGTGATCGCCCCGATCGTCGTCGGCATCTTCGGGATGGTCATCGAGCGCTCGATGCTGCGCTGGCTCTACAAGCTCGATCATCTCTATGGCCTGCTGCTGACCTTCGGGCTCACGCTGGTGATCGAAGGCGTGTTCCGCTCGATCTACGGCTCGTCGGGGCAGCCGTACGACGTGCCCGACGCGCTCGCCGGCGCCACCAATCTCGGCTTCATGTATTTGCCGAACTACCGCGCGTGGGTGGTGGTGGCGTCGCTCGTGGTCTGCTTCGTGACCTGGTTCGTAATCGAGAAGACGCGGCTTGGCGCGTACCTGCGCGCCGGCACCGAGAACCCGAAGCTCGTCGAAGCGTTCGGCGTCAACGTACCGCTGATGGTCACGCTCACCTATGGCTTCGGCGTCGCGCTCGCGGCATTCGCGGGCGTGCTTGCGGCGCCTGTCATCCAGGTCTCGCCGCTGATGGGGCAATCGATGATCATCACCGTGTTCGCGGTAGTCGTGATCGGCGGCATGGGCTCGATCATGGGCTCGATCGTGACGGGGCTCCTGCTCGGCGTAATCGAAGGGCTCACGCGCGTGTTCTATCCGCAGGCGTCGGCGACCGTCGTCTTCGTCATCATGGCGCTGGTGCTGCTGGTGCGTCCCGCGGGTCTCTTCGGCAAGGAAAGATGATGCACAGAAAAGCGCTCTACGGCCTGTTGCTGATCGGCCTGATTGCCGCTCCGTGGCTCGGCGCGTATCCCGTGTTCGTGATGAAGGTGCTGTGCTTCGCGCTCTTCGCGGCAGCGTTCAACCTGCTGATCGGCTATACAGGGCTGCTGTCGTTCGGTCATGCGATGTTCCTGTCGAGTGCGGGCTATGCCACCGGCTACGCGATTCAATCGCTGTCGCTTTCGCCTGAGCTCGGCGTGATCACCGGCACGGCAGCGGCGACGCTGCTCGGCTTGATCGTCGGCCTGTTTGCGATCCGGCGGCAAGGCATTTACTTCGCGATGGTGACGCTCGCGCTCGCACAGATGGTCTACTTCGTCTATCTGCAGGCGCCTTTCACGCACGGCGAGGACGGCCTGCAGGGCGTGGCGCGCGGCAAGCTCTTCGGCTTCCTGAACCTGTCGTCCGACCTCGCGCTCTACTACGTGCTGCTCGTGCTGGTGGTGCTGGCGTTCCTCTTGATCGTGCGCGTCGTGCACTCGCCATTCGGGCAAGTGCTCACCGCGATCAAGGAGAACGAGCCGCGCGCCATCTCGCTCGGCTATGACACCGACCGCTTCAAGCTGCTGGCGTTCGTGCTGTCTGCGGGGATCGCGGGCTTCGCCGGCGCGCTCAAGGTGCTCGTGCTCGGCTTCGAGACGCTCAGCGACGCCTACTGGACGATGTCGGGCCTCGTCATCCTGATGACGCTCGTGGGCGGCATGGGCACGCTGTTCGGGCCGCTCGTCGGCGCGGCGCTGATCGTCTCGCTCGAGGACCGGATGGGCGATATCGGCGCCGTGATCGCATCGGCGACGGGCATCGATTGGTTCCGCTCGCTCGGCGAATCGACGACGATCGTCATCGGCCTGATCTTCATCACCTGTGTGCTTGCGTTCAGGCGGGGGATTGTCGGTGAGATCGTCGCACGCGTGCGGCTGCTGCGGACATGATTCGGTCGGCAGAGGTGGTTGCGCAGATAATTCGGATTCCGATCTAAATGGATTGTTGAAATACGCCTTGATGGGCGCGTTTTTTTGCACCGCAGGCCGCCCCAGAGAAGTGCAATCTTGCACCACTAGGGTAAATGCTAGGTTGTGGCATGGGGCAGGGTTGTTTAATCTCTCGCTTAGTTCTGATGCACCCGAATTTGCAGGTGGAGAACGAGGAGACAATCGAGGCACTCAGTGCCCGGACGAAAGCGCTGTTGGAGTTGATCCAACAGCGCTTTTTATTTGGGTCCCATGCAAAGCATGGCCCGTTGTGGCCTTGTTGATCGAGCTTCCGACGTTCCTCTCTTTTGGCGCGCCATTTTGCGCTCACGCCTTTTCAGTCTTTCAGCCCATCCCACGCGTTTAGGAATCTTCTGATTCTTCGTGCGATGCCTTGCTGTGCTTCGCTTGCCTCCCTTACACTCGCCGTCTTTCGGAGCAGGGGCCTCTTTCCTCTGGTCGCGTTTCAATCGTCAAATTCAAACGAAACATCGGTGCGGGGTAAGGAAAGTCGTGATGTTCAGGTTGCGTTGGATAGGGGCGGCGCTGGCCGCAGCAAGTATGGCAGCGGGGTGGAGCGGCCATGCGCAGGCGGATATCAAGATCGGCGTGACGGTATCGGCGACCGGTCCTGCCGCATCGCTCGGCATTCCCGAGAAGAACACGATCGCGCTGCTGCCGAAGGAAATCGCCGGCCAGAAAGTCGACTACATCGTGCTCGACGACGCCACCGATTCCACGCAGGCCGTCAAGAATGCACGCAAGCTGACGAGCGAGGACCAGGTCGATGCGATCATCGGTTCAACCGCGGCGCCGGGCTCGCTCGCAATGATCGACATTGCATCGGAGTCGTCGACGCCGATGATCTCGATGGCGGCGAACGCGTCGATCGTCGCGCCGATGGACGAGAAGCGCGCGTGGGTCTTCAAGACGCCGCAGAACGATACCTTGATGGCGACGGCCATCGCGCAGCACATGGCGGCGCACGGCGTGAAGACGGTCGCGTTCATCGGCTTTTCCGACACCTACGGCGAGAGCTGGATCAAGGAGTTCGGCAAGGCCGCGTATCTCGCGGGCATCAAGGTCGTCGCGAGCGAGCGTTTCGCACGCAACGATACATCGGTGACGGGGCAGGTGCTCAAGCTGATGGTGTCGAACCCGGATGCAGTGCTGATCGCGGGCTCGGGCACGCCGGCGGCGCTGCCGCAAAAGACGCTCAAGGAGCGCGGCTACAAGGGCAAGATCTACCAGACGCACGGCGTTGCGAACAGTGATTTCCTGCGCGTGTGCGGCAAGGATTGCGAAGGCACGTACCTGCCTGCCGGGCCGCTGCTCGTCGCCGATCAACTGCCGGACGCGAATCCGGCCAAGAAGCAGGCGCTCGCATGCAAAGCCGCGTATGAAGCAGCTTACGGCGCGGGGTCGGCATCGACCTTCGGGGGGCACGCATGGGATGCGGGGCTGTTGCTTCAGCGCGCGATTCCCGTCGCATTGAAAGCGGGACAGCCGGGCACCAAGGCGTTTCGCGAGGCGTTGCGCGCCGCGCTCGAAAACACCAGGGACATGCCCGCTTCACACGGCGTCTTCACCATGAGCGCCAAGGATCACTCGGGGCTCGACCAGCGCGCGCGCGTGATGGTGCAGATCACCGGCGGCAAGTGGAAGCTGATTGGCGATTGATCGTGAAGTGATCGAGCCGATCGAGGCAAAAGGCGCGTGTTGTCCGACGCGCCTTTTTTATTCGTATTGCGCGGGAAAACCATGCTTGGCACGCCGTGGCGCGATAACTAGATTCGGGTGTCCGGCCTCGTTGCCGGCAACGAATACTCGCTTATTGAAGGCGCTTGGAGACGATCGATGAAAAAAACGAAACGGTGGATGCAGGCAGGCGTTGCGGCGGTATTGGTATGCAGCGCGAGCGCGGTCTTCGCGCAGGTGAAGATCGGCGTGACGCTCTCGACCACTGGCCCGGCCGCGTCGCTTGGCATTCCGGAGAAGAACACAATTGCGCTGCTGCCGAAGGAGATCGCCGGCAAGAGCGTGCAGTACATCGTGCTCGACGATGGTTCGGACACGAGCCGCGCCGTGCAGAACACGCGCAAGCTGATCGACGAGGACCATGTCGACGCGATCGTCGGCTCGACGGTGACGCCTAACTCGCTGGCGATGCTCGACCCCGTGTCGCAAGGCAAGACGCCGATGATCTCGCTCGCGGCTTCTGCCCAGATCGTCCAGCCGATGGACGCGAAGCGCGCCTGGGCCTTCAAGACGCCGCAGAACGACAGCCTGATGGCCGAAGCGATTGCGGGTTACATGGAAAAGCACGGCGTGAAGACGGTTGGCTTCATCGGCTTCTCGGATGCGTATGGCGAGAGCTGGTACACCGTGTTCAGTAAGGCTGCGGAGGCGCATCACCTGAAGATCGTCGGCAATGAGCGCTACAACCGCGCGGACGCTTCGGTGACGGGGCAAGTGCTGAAGCTGATGAGTGCGCATCCCGACGCCGTGCTGATCGGCGGCTCGGGCACGCCGGCCGCGCTGCCGGCGACGGCGCTCAAGGAGCGTGGCTATGCGGGCAAGATCTACCAGACGCACGGTGTCGCGAACAACGACTTCCTGCGCGTGTGCGGGAAGGTCTGCGACGGCGAGCTGTTGCCCGCGGGCCCGATTCTTGTCACCGACCAGTTGCCGGACTCGAACCCGGTCAAGCAATCGTCGCAGGCGTACAAGACGGCCTATGAGAAGGCATATGGCGTCGGGACGGTGGCGACATTCGGCGGCCATGCGTGGGACGCTGGGCAGATGCTGCAGCGTGCGATTCCCGAAGCGTTGAAGAAGGGCGAGCCGGGCACCGAGGCGTTCCGCGAGGGGCTGCGCGCAGCGCTCGAAAACATCAAGGATCTGCCGCTCGCGCATGGCGTGATGAATACGACGCCGGCAAACCACAACGGCCTCGACGACCGCGCACGCGTGATGGTACAGATCGTCGACGGCAAGTGGAAGCTTCAGAACGACTGAAGTGTTCGACCGGGGGCGGGGCTCGATGCCGCCGTCGCGGTCCGCGCCGATCGAAGCAATGGACAGACGCCCGTCGCGCCGCATGGCGGCCCGGCGGGCGTGTTTCGATGTCGGCGCGCCGGCATTCCCCGATTTCCCATTCGAAGCTTGAAAAAAGAGGAAGCATGGATCTATCGATTGCGGCGATTCTCGCGCAAGACGGCATCACCACGGGCGCGATCTACGCATTGTTGGCGCTGGCGCTGGTGCTGGTGTTCTCCGTCACGCGGGTGATCTTCATTCCGCAGGGCGAGTTCGTTTCGTATGGCGCGCTGACGCTCGCCGCGCTCCAGTCGCAGAAATTTCCCGCCACCTGCTGGCTGCTGATCACGATGGGCGTGGCATGTTTCGTCGTCGAGACGGCGAGCCTCGTGCGGCATCCCGAGCGGCGGCGTCATGCGCCGCGCACGCTCGCGATGCTGGCCGGCAAGTACCTGCTGTTTCCGGTCGCCGTCTACGCGGTAACGCGCGGCATCTTCATGCAGCCGATGCCGATGATCGTGCAGATCGCGCTCACGCTGTTGATCGTCGTGCCGATGGGTCCATTCGTGTACCGGCTAGCCTATGAGCCGATCGCCGAGGCGACGACGCTCTTGCTCCTGATCGTTGCGGTGGCCGTGCACTTTGCAATGGTTGGTCTTGGCCTTGTGATGTTCGGCGCGGAAGGCTCGCGCACGACGCCGTTTTCCGATGCCACGTTCAACGCCGGCAGCCTGGCCGTGTCCGGGCAGAGCCTGTGGGTGGTCGGCACGGCGGCCGTGCTGATCGTCGCGCTCTATTTGTATTTCGATCGGACGATCTCCGGCAAGGCGTTGCGTGCGACCTCGGTGAACCGGCTCGGCGCGCGGCTCGTCGGTATCGGCACGACCCAGGCCGGGCGGCTCGCGTTCACGCTGGCCGCCGGCCTCGGGGCGCTCTGCGGCATCCTCGTCGCGCCGCTCACCACGATCTACTACGACTCGGGCTTTTTGATCGGCTTGAAGGGCTTTGTCGGCGCGATCATCGGCGGCCTCGTCAGCTATCCGCTCGCGGCGGCCGGCTCGGTGCTCGTCGGGCTGCTCGAGTCGTATTCGTCGTTCTGGGCAAGCGCCTATAAGGAGGTGATCGTTTTCACGTTGATCATTCCGGTGCTGCTCTGGCGGAGTTTCGCGAGCCCGCACGTCGAAGAGGAACAGGAGTAAGCCGATGAAACGCGTGATTCGAAACAGGTTCTTCTGGCTCTTCCTCGTCGTGATCTTTGCAATTCCGGTGCTGCCGCAGCCGGTTCACGTGCCCGAGTATTGGGTCACGCTGCTCAATTACATCGGGCTCTATGCGATCGTGGCGATCGGGCTCGTGCTGCTCACGGGCATCGGTGGCATGACGAGCTTCGGGCAGGCCGCATTCGTCGGCGTTGGCGCGTATGCGACTGCTTATCTGACGACGCAATACGGCGTCTCGCCGTGGCTTGCGCTGATCGTGGGCGTCGTGTTGACGGCGCTGGTGGCGCTGATTCTTGGCGCGGTCACGATGCGGCTCTCCGGCCACTTCCTGCCGCTCGGCACGATCGCGTGGGGGCTCTCGCTGTACTACCTGTTCGGCAACATGGAGCTGCTCGGCAAGTACGATGGCATCAACGGTATTCCTGCGTTGGACGTGCTCGGCATTTCGCTGGCATCCGGGCGCAGCATCTACTACCTGATATGGATCGTCGTACTGGGTGCGGTCGTCTCTGTTCAAAATCTGCTTAATAGCCGGCCGGGGCGTGCGATTCGCGCGCTGCGCGGGGCGGGCGTGATGGCCGAAGCGATGGGCGTGAACACGGCGTGGATGCGCGTCGTGATCTTCATTTATGCGGCGGTGCTCGCGGCGATATCGGGCTTTCTGTACGCGCACTTGCAGCGCGCCGTGAACCCGACGCCGTTTGGCCTGAACCACGGCATCGAATTCCTGTTCATGGCGGTGGTGGGCGGTGTTTCGCACGTGTGGGGCGCGGTGCTTGGCGCGGCGATTCTTACGATCCTGCAGGACTACCTGCAGACCCTGCTTCCGATGCTGCTTGGCCAGACCGGCAACTTCGAAGTGATCGTGTTCGGCGTGCTCATGGTGCTGCTGCTGCAATACGCGCGACAGGGCGTGTGGCCTTTCGTGGCGCGCTTGTTCCCGCGTGGACCGAGCGCGCATGTGCCCGAGCATGCGGAACCGCTGCCGCAGCGCGCTAAGCCGACTGCAGGCGAAACGCTCCTGGTCGTGGATAACGCGCGCAAGCAGTTCGGCGGCCTGGTGGCCGTCAACGACGTGAGCTTCGAGGTCAAGGCGGGGCAGATCGTCGGCTTGATCGGGCCGAACGGCGCGGGCAAGTCGACCACGTTCAATCTTGTCACCGGTGTGCTGCAAGCGACGCGTGGCGCCATCAGCTTTCGCGGCGAGCGGATCGATGCGCTCAATTCACGTGAAATTGTCAAACGCGGAATCGGGCGCACGTTCCAGCACGTGAAGCTGCTGCCGGGCATGACGGTGCTCGAGAACGTTGCGCTGGGAGCGCATTTGCGGGGGGCAGCGGGCGTCTGGCGCAGCGTCGTCCGGCTGAATGCCGCGGAGGAGGCACGCCTGATGGCGGAGGCCGCGAGACAGATCCAGCGCGTCGGACTGGCGTCGCATATGTATGAAGAGGCGGGCAGCCTGGCGCTGGGTCAGCAGCGGATTCTGGAAATTGCGCGTGCGCTGTGCTGCGATCCGACGTTGCTGCTGCTGGACGAACCGGCGGCGGGCTTACGCTACCAGGAGAAGCAGCAGCTCGCCGAGTTGCTGCGCAAGTTGAAAGCGGAGGGGATGAGCGTGCTGCTGGTCGAGCACGACATGGATTTCGTGATGAACCTGACTGATCGGCTGGTCGTGATGGAGTTCGGCACGCGGATCGCGGAGGGCTTGCCGCAGGACGTGCAGAAAGACCCGGCGGTGCTGGAAGCGTATCTCGGCGGAGTGGAATGACATGAATCAGACGAAAACCATGCCGATTCTGGAAGTGACGGGACTGTCGGTGCGCTACGGCAAGGTTGAGGCGCTGCACGGCGCGGCGCTCAAGGTGGCGCCGGGTCAGATCGTCAGCGTCATCGGACCGAATGGAGCAGGGAAATCGACGCTGCTAAATGCGGTGATGGGCGCGCTGCCCGTGACCGGGCACGCGAGGGGCAGCGTTCGTTATCGTGGCGAGGAGGTCGGGGCTTTGCCGGTCGAGAAGCGTGTTGCGCGCGGCATGTGCCTTGTGCCGGAAAAGCGGGAGCTATTCGCTACGATGACCGTCGAGGATAACCTCTTGCTCGGCGCGTACCGCCGCAAGCGCGCAGGGGAACGCAATTACCTCGACCAGCTCGAACCCGTGTTCGACCTTTTCCCTAGGCTGAAGGAGCGTCGCAAGCAGGCAGCGGGGACGTTGTCGGGCGGCGAGCGGCAGATGCTCGCGGTGGGCCGGGCGCTGATGGGCAAGCCCGATTTGCTGATGCTCGACGAGCCTAGCCTCGGACTGGCGCCGCTTATCGTGAAGGAGATATTTCACATTATCGCCAGGCTCAAGGGAACCGGCGTTGCGACGCTGTTGATCGAGCAGAACGCGCGTGCGGCGCTGCAGATATCGGACTACGGCTACGTTTTGGAAACTGGGGAGCTGGCGATGGAGGGGGTGGCTGACGAGCTTGCCCACAATCCGCGAGTTATCGAAACGTATCTTGGATTGACGAAGAAAACCGCCTAGTGATGATGACCGCGGCCGCGAAGGCGGTTTGGTCAATTCGATGAGCGGCGTGTTTCACGTGAAACACGCCGCTTTTTTGTGTCGATCCGAGTTAGCGCTTTAGCGCTTACTTGGATCCCATGCTCCAGGCCCACAGCGGTCCGTTCTTCGGGTTGGCTATCCGGACGAAATTCGGGCCAAAAGCGAACCCGCTATAATTCGCCCATACTTTTTCTCAGAAAGGCTCGTGCACATCACTGCGCGAGGTCTGCAATGCTTTTTCCTACAGAATTTGACGTCATCGTTGTCGGCGGCGGTCACGCCGGCACGGAAGCCGCTTTGGCGTCCGCCCGCATGGGCGTGAAAACGCTGCTGCTTACGCACAACATCGAAACGCTCGGTCAGATGAGCTGCAATCCGTCCATCGGCGGCATCGGCAAAGGTCACCTGGTCAAGGAAGTCGACGCGCTGGGTGGAGCGATGGCTGCGGCTACCGACGAGGGCGGTATTCAGTTCCGCATCCTCAATTCGTCGAAAGGGCCGGCGGTCCGGGCGACGCGCGCCCAGGCGGACCGCTTGCTGTATAAGCAGGCGATTCGCCGGCGGCTCGAGAATCAGCCGAATTTGTGGCTGTTCCAGCAGGCCGTCGACGACTTGATGGTGGAGGGCGACCGCGTCGTCGGTGCGGTGACGCAGGTGGGAATCCGCTTCCGGGCACGTGCTGTCGTGCTGACGGCCGGCACCTTCCTGGATGGGAAGATTCACGTTGGCCTGAACAATTACACCGGTGGCCGGGCTGGCGATCCAGCGGCGGTTTCGCTTTCCGCTCGCTTGAAGGAATTGAAGCTGCCGCAGGGGCGCCTGAAGACCGGTACGCCTCCGCGCATCGACGGCCGGACGATCGACTTTTCCGTTCTCGAAGAGCAGCCGGGCGATCTCGATCCGGTGCCGGTGTTCTCGTTCCTCGGGCGCGCCGAGCAGCATCCGCGGCAAATGCCGTGTTGGGTGACGCACACGAATGAGCGGACGCACGACATCATTCGTAGCGGTCTCGATCGCTCGCCGATGTACACGGGCGTTATCGAAGGGGTGGGGCCGCGCTATTGTCCGTCGATTGAAGACAAGATCCACCGGTTCGCATCGAAGGAATCGCATCAGATCTTTCTTGAGCCGGAAGGCCTGACGACCAACGAGTTCTATCCAAACGGAATCTCGACCAGCCTGCCATTCGACGTACAGCTCGAGTTGGTGCATTCGATGCGCGGTCTCGAGAACGCGCATATCCTGCGTCCCGGCTATGCGATCGAGTACGATTATTTCGATCCGCGCGGGCTGAAGGCCTCGCTGGAAACTAAAGTGATTCATGGGCTTTTCTTCGCGGGCCAGATCAACGGTACGACCGGCTACGAGGAAGCGGCCGCACAAGGGTTGCTCGCCGGGATCAACGCCGGGTTGCAGGTGCAGGGGAAGGACGCATGGTGCCCGCGTCGCGACCAGGCCTATCTGGGTGTGCTTGTCGACGATCTTGTTACGCGCGGTGTCTCCGAGCCGTACCGGATGTTCACTAGTCGTGCCGAATATCGCTTGAGTCTGCGTGAAGACAACGCCGATATGCGGCTGACGGAGATCGGCCGTGAGCTGGGCGTCGTCGACGATATCCGCTGGGAGGCGTTCTGCCGTAAGCGCGACGCTGTTTCACGTGAAACAGAGCGCTTGCGGGCTACGTGGGTCAATCCGAAGACGCTTTCGTCAGACGAAGCGACCGCGCTGCTCGGCAAGCCGATCGATCACGAATACAGCTTGGCCGATCTGCTGCGTCGCCCCGGCGTCAGCTACGAGGGCGTCTGCGGTTTGCTCGAAGGGACGTGCGGGCCGGCGGAGCCGTTGGCCGACGATTCAGTGTTGCTCGCTCAGATCAAGGAGCAGATCGAAATCGGGATCAAATACCAGGGCTACATCGAGCGCCAGGCCGGTGAAATTGAGAGGAACGAGGCTAACGAGAACACGCGCTTGCCGGAGGCGCTGGACTACTCGGAAGTGCGTGGTTTGTCGTTCGAAGCGCGTCAGAAACTTACACAGTTCCGTCCCGAGACGATCGGTCAGGCCTCGCGAATCTCCGGCATCACCCCCGCGGCGATTTCGCTGCTGATGGTGCACCTGAAGCGCGGGCTGGGCCGTCGAGGTGCGGCGAGTGCGGCTGCCGGGGAAGCCGGCAGCGCCGATAGCACGCCGGCAGTCCAATGACGTCGCGCTCAAGAGAAGCATCTAGCCGTGAGTCGCTGGCTGCGCTGCTGCGATCAGGTGTCGAAGAACTGGGCGTCGATCTTACCGACGCGCAGGAAAGCAAGTTGCTCGACTATGTCGCGCTGCTCGCGAAATGGAATGCGGTCTACAATCTGACCGCCATCCGCGATCCGCGGCAGATGCTGATTCAACACATCCTCGACTCGCTTTCGATCGTCCCGCATCTGGCCGGGCGAGTGGCGTCGTCGGTGCTGGATGTCGGCTCTGGCGGCGGCTTGCCGGGCATCGTGCTGGCGATCGCATTACCCGAATGGACAGTGACGCTGAACGATATCGTCCATAAAAAGACGGCATTTCAGTCCCAGGCGAAGGCGGAGTTGAAGCTCGCCAACCTTTCCGTCGTGACCGGACGAGTCGAATCACTGCGCCCAGGCGCCGAAGTGCCGGGAAAATTCGACGTCATCGTGTCGCGCGCATTCGCAGAGCTCGCCGATTTCGTTACACTGGCGCGGCATCTGGTTGCCGAGCACGGCTCGATCTGGGCGATGAAGGGCGTGCGCCCGGACGGCGAAATCGAGCGCCTGCCGGCCGGTTCCAAAGCGATGCAGGTGATTCGGCTCAACGTGCCGTCGCTGGACGCGGAGCGTCATCTGGTTCAGGTTTCGGTCGACGGCAGCACAGGCGAGCAAAGCTCGGAACATTCGGTTTGATGCAGTACAAAGGGATCTACCAACGATGGCAAAAATTTTCTGCGTTGCGAACCAGAAAGGCGGCGTCGGCAAAACGACGACAACGGTCAATCTCGCCGAGAGTCTCGCATCGCAGGGGCAGCGCGTCCTCCTGATCGATCTGGATCCGCAGGGCAACGCCACCATGGGCAGCGGCATCGACAAAGCCGCGTGCGAAAACACTGTCTATGAAGTGCTGGTCGATGGCGTTTCGGTCGCGGACGCGCGCATCAAGCCGGAGGCCGTGTCATATGACGTGCTGCCGGCCAACCGCGAACTGGCCGGTGCGGAAGTGGAGCTAGTCAGCGTCCAAAATCGCGAGCGCCAGTTGAAGGATGCGCTGGAGCTCGTCTCGCAAGAATACGACTTCGTGTTGATCGATTGCCCGCCTGCGCTCTCGCTGCTGACGCTGAACGGCTTGTGTGCTGCGCATGGCGTCGTGATCCCGATGCAATGCGAGTACTTCGCGCTCGAGGGTCTCTCCGACCTGGTCAACACGATCAAGCAGGTGCACGCCAACCTGAATCGCGATCTCAAGGTCATCGGCCTGTTGCGCGTCATGTTCGATCCGCGCATCACGCTCCAGCAGCAAGTTTCCGATCAATTGAAGGAGCACTTTGGCGACAAGGTGTTCGACGCTGTGATTCCGCGCAACGTGCGTCTCGCGGAGGCGCCGAGCTACGGCTTGCCGGGCGTCGTGTTCGACCGGGCGTCGCGTGGTGCGCAGGCCTACGTCCAGTTCGGCGCCGAGATGATTGAACGAGTGCGCGCACTCTGAGGATCGAGGAAGCACGATGAATGCAGTAGCAAAGAAGAAGGGACTGGGCCGCGGCCTGGAAGCGTTGCTCGGCGGAAGCCCGGAGATCGCCGCGGCGGTCCGCAGCGACGGCGTGCCGCACGTCTTGCCGCTCGGCAAGCTGCAGGCGGGCAAATACCAGCCGCGCACGCGCATGGACGAGGGCGCGCTGCAGGAGCTGGCCGCGAGCATCCGCGCGCAGGGTTTGATGCAGCCGATCCTGGTGCGCCCGGTATCCGCGGAGAAATACGAAATCATCGCTGGCGAGCGGCGTTTCCGCGCGGCGCATCTGGCCGGGCTCGACGAAGTGCCTGTGCTCGTCAAGGACGTGCCGGACCAGGCTGCTGCTGCGATGGCGCTGATCGAGAACATCCAGCGCGAAGACTTGAATCCGCTCGAAGAGGCGCATGGCATCCAGCGCTTGCTCGACGACTTCAACTTCACGCACGAGCAGGCGGCGGAGTCCGTCGGACGTTCGCGCAGCGCAGTGTCGAACTTGCTGCGTCTCCTGAATCTCGCGACACCGGTGCAGACGATGCTGCTCGCGGGCGACCTCGACATGGGCCATGCTCGCGCGCTGCTCGCCGTCGATGCGGCGACGCAAATCACGCTCGCGAATCAGGTCGTCAACAAACGGATGTCGGTGCGCGAAACCGAAAAGCTTGTGACAGCGACGACCAAGGCGAGTCCGGCGGTGAAGGCGCGCGCCAATCAGGATGGTGGCCGCGACACGCGCCGCCTCGAAGAAGAGCTGTCCGACCTTCTGGTCGCCAACGTGAAGATCAAACTGGGCCGTCGCGGACGAGGCCAGCTGCAGATCGATTTCGGTGACCTCGACGCGCTCGAGGGCATACTCGCGCGCCTGCGCGGCGGTCCTGCGGCCTGATCGATTCGAGCATCGCGACTTGCCCGTGCCGTTAGCCGACGAAGCTCAAATTTTGCGCACAAGCTGGCCCCGCAGGCTCCTTTCGGTCGTCGCGAAGGAGCCGGTGCTGGTGCTGCTGTTGGTCGCGTTCGCTTTGCTCCAGGTGTTCCATCGCACTTCCTGGGCATCGCTTCCGAGGCTCGTTGACTGGCAGACGGTGCTTACGCTGGCAGGACTCCTGATCTTGACCAAGGCGCTCGAATTATCAGGATCCCTAAGCTGGCTATCGCATCGCGTCGTCCACCACATCCATTCCGAGCGGGCGCTCGCTGCCTTGCTCGTGACCTTGGCCGCCGCGCTATCGACGATCCTGACCAACGACGTCGCGCTCTTCGTCGTCGTGCCGCTCGTGCTGTCGCTCAATAAGCTGACGCCATTGCCGCTGAAGCGCCTCGTGATCTTCGTCGCGCTTGCTGTGAACGCTGGCTCGATCCTGACGCCGCTTGGAAATCCGCAAAACCTTTTTCTCTGGCAGGTAAGCGGAGTCTCGTTCGGCCGCTTCGTGTTGGCGCTTGCGCCGTTATGCGCAGTGTCGATGGCGATGCTGTACGTTTTGACGATGGCGTCGTTCAAAGCTCGGCCGCTCGATCTCTCGCGAGACACGGCGGTTCAACCCGTCGATCGCGCGTTTGCCGGCGTCGCGGCCTTTCTCTTTGCTGCGTTCGTTCTGCTCGCGGATTCGCACCATGCGGGCATAGGGCTCATCGGCGTCGCGTGCGGTTTTCTGATCTGGCGTCGCGACGCCGTCTTGAAAATCGACTGGCTCCTGCTGTTGATCTTCGTGCTGATGTTCATCGTTCTGCGCAGCGTCGCCGCCTTGCCGTGGGTACACGAAACGATCGGGCGCGCGGGCTTGGACACTCCGTTACGCGCATACGCGGCGGGGATGCTGCTGTCACAGGGCATCAGCAACGTGCCGGCCGCGATCATGCTTGCCGAATTCACGAAGAACTGGCGCGCGCTCGCGTTCGGCGTGAGTGTCGGTGGCTTTGGCGTGGCGATCGGTTCGCTTGCGAATCTGATCGCCGTTCGGCTCGCGAAGCAGCGAGGGATGTGGCTGCAATTCCACTGCTTTTCGATTCCGTTCTGGGTCGTTGCCGGTGCACTCGGGACGTGGTTTGTGTCTCATTTTTGACACGCTGAAATTGTCATTTGGAGATCTGTCGCCACGCGGATGGATCGCCTTGTCCAGCGCTAGACCCCGGTATAGCGGGGCCGCCTTACATTCCACGCTCCGGCCCCTGGAAATAGGGCGGTCGCCGCTTGGCGGGCGCGCCTTTCGCGCCGGTTTTTGACGCAGGTAAAGTCTTGAATCGCCTGCAACTATCGCTTACAATCGCCCGGATTTATTAGCTAGGCAACCCCGTAAGCGTCACGAAAGACACGGGCCGAATGGACTTTGCGGAACACTGCGATGGCGGGTCGAGCGCCGAATGACAGGCACGAAGAACACGCGCAACGCACCGCTTCCGAAGCGGCCGACGGTCGGCAGGAATGGACCGACGATGCGTGGGATGCCGAGCAGCAAGATAACAACATCGTTCCGCTCTCGCGGGCTGAAGCAGAGAAACTGTTTGGCCCGGATGTGAGTCGTCCATCGCGCGTCACGCCTTTCAGGGTCGTGGCTGCGCAAATGGTTTTGTCCCTGGTTGCTACGCTGGTTTGGTGGCTGTTCTATAAGCCGCCGGGCGCTGCTGCGCTGTCGGCGTTCCTGGGGGGAGCGATTTGCTGGGTGCCGAGCGCATTGTTCGCGGCACGTCTTCGGAAGCTGAGCGGCGGCGCAACCATCCTGAGCTGGATGATCGGCGAAGCGCTCAAGATGGGTGCGACGGTCGCGATGTTCGTGGCCATTGCGTATTGGTATCACGACGTGCGCTGGTTGCCGTTGCTCGTGACCTACCTCATCGCGCTGAAGACGTACTGGGTCGCGCTCGCCTGGCGCTGAATACCGAATGCAGCCGGACCTAGTCCGGCGCGGCGTGCAGCGAGGGTAAGACCTGACTCGCGCTGGCCTGTTCCCGGATCGCAAGCCTGCGGCGGGTGCGGGCAATGAAGATTTTCGACAATTTGGGTGGCACTAACGATATGGCAGCTAGCGAAGGAACGCGCGGTATGGATCCGTCCGAATACATCGCGCACCACTTGCAGAACCTCTCCACGGCGCACCAGACGTCGGTCGTCGATTTCCATATCTGGAATCTCGACACGCTGTTCTGGTCGATCGTCTGTGGTCTCGTGACGATCCTCATCCTGCGTCTTGCGGCGCGCAAAGCGACGCCCGGCGTGCCGGGCCGCTTCCAGTGCGCGATCGAAATGCTCGTCGAGATGGTTGAAGACCAATCGAAGGCGATCGTTCACGGCAACCGCACCTTCATCGCTCCGCTCGCGCTGACCGTGTTCATCTGGGTCGGGCTGATGAACTCCCTCGACTTCCTCCCGGTCGACCTGCCGGGCCGCGTGATCGGCTGGCTGGGCCTGTCGACGGTCATTCCGCACCATCGCATCGTACCGACGGCCGACCTGAACGGCACCTTCGGCATTGCGCTTGGCGTGTTCGTGCTGATGATCTACTACAGCCTCAAGATCAAGGGCCCGGGTGGCTTCGCGCACGAGCTGCTGTCGGCTCCGTTCGGCGCGCATCCGCTGCTGTGGATTCCGAACCTTGCACTGAACATCATCGAGTACGTCGCGAAGACGGTTTCGCTCGCGCTGCGACTGTTCGGCAACATGTACGCCGGCGAACTGCTGTTCCTGCTGATCGCCCTGCTCGGCAGCGTGTGGTCGTTCGGCGCGGATACCTCGGTGCTCGGTTTCATCGGTCACGTGATCGCGGGCAGCGTCTGGGCAATCTTCCACATCCTGATCGTTCTGCTGCAGGCGTTCATTTTCATGATGCTGACGCTGGTGTACATCGGCCAGGCACATGACACGCACTAAGCGTGCGTAAAGAGTTTCAAGTTCGTTTCGTTTCTTAAATCCTGGTTCTAAAAAGTCTTTTCACAAAGGAGTGATCATGCAAGCTTTCATCGCCAACATCCAAGGTCTGACCGCCATCGGTATCGGCATCATCATCGGCCTGGGTGCTATCGGCGCCTGTATCGGTATCGGTCTGATGGGCGGCAAGTACATCGAAGCTTGCGCGCGTCAGCCGGAACTGATGAACCCGCTGCAAACCAAGATGTTCCTCTTGGCTGGTCTGATTGACGCGGCGTTCCTGATCGGCGTCGGTGTGGCAATGCTGTTTGCGTTCGCGAACCCGCTCCTGTCGAAGCTGGCAGGCTGAGGTTCCTCGGAAGTTTGCGCCAACTCCTTTTCATGGCGCAGGGCGAAACGGGTACTGGGGCGCTGATCGAATCCAAGTCGATGAGCGCCTTGCCGTTTCATCTTTCCGTGCATCGCAACATATAAGGAAACACCATGAATCTGAACGCAACCCTGTTTGCGCAAATGGTCGTGTTCCTGATCCTCGCGTGGTTCACGATGAAGTTCGTGTGGCCGCCGCTGATCAACGCCCTCGACGAGCGTGCGAAGAAGATCGCTGAAGGTCTTGCCGCCGCCGAGAAGGGCAAATCGGAACTCGCAGCCGCGCACAAGCGCGTCGACCAGGAACTCGCTCAAGCACGCAACGACGGCCAGCAACGCATTGCTGATGCCGAGAAGCGCGCACTCGCCGTCGCCGAGGAAATCAAGGCGAACGCACAAGCCGAAGCCGCTCGCATCATCGCGCAAGCGAAAGCCGACGCGGATCAGCAGATCGTGAAGGCGCGCGAAGCGCTGCGCGGCGAAGTCGCCACGCTGGCGGTGAAGGGCGCAGAGCAGATCCTGAAGCGTGAAGTCGATCAAAAGGCCCACGCCGAACTGCTGAATCAACTGAAAGCCGAGCTCTGATCATGGCCGAACTTGCAACCATCGCCCGTCCGTACGCAGAAGCGCTGTTCCGCGTGGCCGAAGGGGGTGACGTCGCCGCCTGGTCCTCTCTCGTGCGGGAGCTGGCACAGGTTGCGCGTCTGCCCGAAGTGCTGTCGATCGCCGCGAGCCCGAAGGTGAGCCGTACTCAAGTCAGCGACCTGCTGCTCGCCGCAGTCAAGTCGCCGGTCAAGGACACCCCGCAGGCAAGGAACTTCGCGCAGATGCTGGTCGACAATCATCGGCTCGCCCTGCTGCCGGAAATCGCCACGCAGTTCGAAGAACTGAAGAACGCTCGAGAAGGCGCGGCCGATGCGCTGATCGTCAGCGCATTCCCGCTGGAAGGCGAGCAGCTCAACGAGCTCGTCGCAAGCCTCGAGCGCAAGTTCAAGCGCAAGCTGAAGGCGGCGGTCGAAGTCGACGCGTCGCTGATCGGCGGCGTGCGCGTGACGGTCGGCGACGAAGTGCTCGATACCTCGGTCCGCGCGCGGCTCGCCAGCATGCAGACGGCACTGACCGCCTGAAGCGCATACGCGGCTGGCACGCAACAGAATTGACTATCAGGAGCGAATAATGCAACTCAATCCCTCTGAGATCAGCGAGCTGATCAAGAGCCGGATCCAGGGCCTTGAAGCGAGCGCAGACGTTCGCAACCAAGGCACCGTGATCTCCGTGACCGACGGTATCGTGCGCATCCACGGCCTGTCGGAAGTGATGCAAGGTGAAATGCTCGAGTTTCCGGGCAACACGTTCGGCCTCGCACTGAACCTCGAGCGCGACTCAGTCGGCGCCGTGATTCTGGGTGAATACGAGCACATCTCGGAAGGCGACATCGTCAAGACGACGGGCCGCATTCTCGAAGTGCCGGTGGGTCCGGAGCTGGTCGGCCGCGTGGTCGACGCGCTCGGCAACCCGATCGACGGCAAGGGCCCGGTCAACGCGAAGCTGACCGACGCGATCGAAAAGATCGCTCCGGGCGTGATCTGGCGTAAGTCGGTGTCGCAGCCGGTGCAAACGGGTCTGAAGTCGATCGACTCGATGGTGCCGATCGGCCGTGGCCAGCGCGAGCTGATCATCGGCGACCGCCAGTGCGGCAAGACCGCAGTCGCTGTCGACGCGATCATCAACCAGAAGGGCAAGGACCTGATCTGTATCTACGTCGCGATCGGCCAGAAGGCTTCGTCGATCATGAACGTGGTGCGCAAGCTCGAAGAAACGGGCGCGATGGAATACACGATCGTCGTCGCCGCTTCGGCATCGGAATCGGCTGCGATGCAATACCTCGCGCCGTACGCCGGCTGCACGATGGGCGAATACTTCCGCGATCGCGGCCAAGACGCGCTGATCATCTATGACGACTTGACCAAGCAAGCTTGGGCGTACCGTCAGATCTCGCTGCTGCTGCGCCGTCCGCCGGGCCGTGAAGCCTATCCGGGCGACGTGTTCTATCTGCACTCGCGTCTGCTCGAGCGCGCGGCTCGCGTCTCGGAAGAGTACGTCGAGAAGTTCACGAACGGCGAAGTAAAGGGCAAGAGCGGTTCGCTGACGGCGCTGCCGGTCATCGAAACGCAAGCCGGCGACGTGACCGCGTTCGTTCCGACGAACGTGATCTCGATTACGGACGGCCAGATCTTCCTGGAAACCGACCTCTTCAACGCAGGTATCCGCCCGGCAATCAACGCCGGCGTGTCGGTGTCGCGTGTGGGCGGTGCGGCGCAGACGAAGGTCGTGAAGAAGCTGTCGGGCGGTATCCGTACCGACCTCGCGCAGTACCGTGAACTCGCCGCGTTCGCGCAGTTCGCATCGGACCTCGACGAAGCCACCCGCAAGCAGCTCGAGCGCGGCCGCCGCGTGACGGAATTGCTCAAGCAGCCGCAGTACCAGCCGCTGCAAGTGTGGGAGCTGGCTGTGGCGCTGTTCGCGGCCAACAACGGCTACCTCGACGACCTCGAAGTGAAGGACGTCCTGGCATTCGAAAAGGGCCTGCGCGAATTCCTGAAGACGAGCCATGCCGACCTGATCAAGCGCATCGAAGATACGAAGGACCTCTCGAAGGACGACGAGGGCGCGCTTCATGCCGCTCTGAAGGACTTCAAGAAGTCGGGCGCTTACTGATCCAGCGTGATCCGCTAGTCAATAACGGATGCTGAAGCGGCGCGGGGCAGCCCGCGCCGCTTCGATCAAGGATCAAGGAGCAAGCAATGGCTGGAATGAAGGAAATTCGCGGCAAGATCAAGAGCGTGCAAAACACGCGCAAGATCACGAAAGCGATGGAGATGGTGGCGGCATCGAAGATGCGCCGCGCCCAGGAGCGCATGCGCGCTGCTCGTCCGTACGCCGAGAAAGTCCGCGATATCGCTGCGCACATGAGCCGTGCGAACCCCGAGTATCGCCACCCGTTCATGGTGGAGAACGAGGGTGCGAAGGCTGCGGGCCTCATCCTCGTCACGACCGACAAGGGCTTGTGCGGCGGCTTGAACACGAACGTGATGCGTGCGTCGCTTCAAAAGTTCAAGGAGCTGGAAGGCAAAGGCCAGACGGTCGAAGCAACGGCGATCGGCAACAAGGGCCTCGGCTTCCTGAACCGCCTGCGTGCAAAGGTTGTGTCGAACGTCGTGCAGCTGGGCGATACGCCTCACCTCGAGAAGCTGATCGGCGCGGTGAAGGTGCAGCTCGATCTGTACTCGGAAGGCAAGATCTCGGCGGTGTACCTTGCGTACACGCGCTTCATCAATACGATGAAGCAGGAGCCGGTGATCGAGCAACTGCTGCCGCTGTCGGCCGAGCATTTCGAGCGCGACGACAAGACGACTCCGAACTCGGCGTGGGACTACATCTACGAGCCGGATGCGCAGGCAGTCGTGGACGAGTTGCTCGTGCGCTATGTCGAAGCGCTTGTGTATCAGGCGGTGGCCGAGAACATGGCGTCGGAACAGTCGGCGCGGATGGTGGCGATGAAGGCCGCTTCCGATAACGCGAAGACGGTCATCAACGAGCTGCAGCTGTCGTACAACAAGAGCCGCCAGGCCGCGATTACGAAGGAACTGTCGGAAATCGTCGGCGGCGCCGCGGCGGTCTGATCGCGGCGATTGCTTCGATCAGCCTGACGGCGAAACGCTTGGTGACTGCGCCTTTGCGCGAGTGAAGAATTGAGTATCTAAAGGAAAAGCGATGAGTACAACTGCTTTGGTAGAAGGCAAGATCGTACAGTGCATCGGCGCGGTGATCGACGTGGAATTCCCGCGCGAGAGCATGCCGAAGGTCTACGATGCCCTGATTCTCGAAGGCACGGAACTGACCCTCGAAGTTCAGCAGCAGCTCGGCGACGGCGTCGTGCGCACGATTTGTTTGGGTGCGTCGGACGGCCTGCGGCGTGGCGTCGTGGTGAAGAACACCGCGAAGCCGATCAGCGTGCCGGTCGGCAAGCCGACCCTCGGCCGCATCATGGACGTGCTCGGCCGTCCGATCGACGAAGCCGGCCCGATCGCCAGCGACAACATGCGCTCGATCCACCAGAAGGCCCCGGCGTTCGACGAGCTGTCGCCGTCGACGGAACTGCTCGAAACCGGCATCAAGGTTATCGACTTGATCTGCCCGTTCGCGAAGGGCGGCAAGGTTGGCCTCTTCGGTGGTGCAGGCGTGGGCAAGACCGTCAACATGATGGAGCTCATCAATAACATCGCGAAGGAGCACGGCGGCTACTCCGTGTTCGCGGGCGTGGGCGAGCGTACCCGTGAAGGGAACGACTTCTACCACGAAATGAAGGACTCGAACGTTCTCGACAAAGTGGCGCTCGTGTACGGCCAGATGAACGAGCCGCCGGGCAACCGCCTGCGCGTGGCGCTCACGGGCCTGACGATGGCCGAGCACTTTCGTGACGAAGGTCTCGACGTGCTGTTCTTCGTCGACAACATCTACCGTTTCACGCTGGCCGGTACCGAAGTGTCGGCACTGCTCGGCCGTATGCCGTCGGCAGTGGGCTATCAGCCGACGCTGGCTGAAGAAATGGGCAAGCTGCAAGAGCGCATCACGTCGACCAAGACCGGCTCGATCACCTCGGTGCAGGCTGTGTACGTCCCTGCGGACGACTTGACCGACCCGTCGCCGGCTACGACCTTCGGCCACTTGGACGCAACCGTCGTGCTGTCGCGTGACATCGCTTCGCTCGGTATCTACCCCGCCGTGGACCCGCTCGATTCGACGTCGCGCCAGATCGACCCGAACGTGATCGGCGAAGAGCACTACACGATCACGCGCGGCGTGCAGCAAACGCTGCAGCGCTACAAGGAACTGCGCGACATCATCGCGATTCTGGGCATGGACGAGCTGTCGCCGGAAGACAAGCTCTCCGTGGCTCGTGCGCGTAAGATCCAGCGCTTCCTGTCGCAGCCGTTCCACGTCGCGGAAGTCTTCACGGGCTCGCCGGGCAAGTACGTGCCGCTCAAGGAAACGATCCGTGGCTTCAAGATGATCGTCGACGGCGAGTGCGACCACCTGCCGGAACAGGCGTTCTACATGGTCGGCACGATCGACGAAGCCTTCGAAAAGGCCAAGAAGATCCAGTAAAGGTCGGGTGTAACGCAGCGGGCGCCAGCTCGCGCGCGAAGACTACTGAAACGGTAGCTTTCGCGGGCGCGGCGCCCTCGTAATACGCTCAACCAGGAGTCGAGTCGATATGGCAACCATCAAAGTAGACGTCGTCAGCGCGGAAGAGCAGATCTTCTCGGGTCCGGCGAAATTCGTCGCGCTGCCGGGCGAGGCGGGCGAGCTCGGCATTCTGCCGGGCCATACGCCGCTCATCACGCGGATTCGTCCGGGTGCGGTGCGCATCGAGGCCGAGAACGGTGAGGAAGAGTTCGTGTTCGTCGCGGGCGGCATTCTCGAAGTGCAGCCGGGCGCGGTGACGGTGCTGGCCGACACGGCGATCCGCGGCGCGGACCTCGACCAGGCCAAGGCCGAGCAGGCTCGCAAGCGTGCGGAAGAGGCGCTGCAGAACTCGGGTTCGAACCTCGAGTACGCGACCGCGCAAGCGGAACTCGCGTACGCGACGGCTCAGCTCGCGGCGATCGAGCGTCTGCGCAAGCTGCGCGGTCAGCGCTAAGACGATCTTATCGTCGTAAGAAAGCAGCCTTCGGGCTGCTTTTTTTTCGTGTCGGCCCGAGTTAGCGCTTTAGCGCTTACTTGGGTCCCATGCAAAGCGCTGCGTTTTTGTCGCGCTGGCTTTGCGGCCGCGCCCTTGGCGCAAGTGAGCGGAACGGCGCGTGTATGCTGCGGGTAAGACTTGATGCCGGTCTGTCATCCACGGGTGGCAGAATGACGGCCGATATCTATTCCAAAAAACGCTTACCTCTGGCGGAGACAACCATGGCAACGCAGGCTTCTAGCGACGGTGCGCTGATCGTGCCGGTCGACGGTTTTTCCTATGTGCGCGGTTCAACCGATATCCCGCTATCCGAGTCGACGATCGGGCAGTTGTTGCGCGATACCGCGAAGCGCTTTCCCGATCGGCAGGCGGTCGTGTTTCGCGAGCAGGGCATTCGCTGGACCTGGCAGGAGTTTGCCGATGAAGTCGATGTCGTGGCGGCCGGGTTTGCGGCGCTCGGCATCGCCCGGGGGGATCGCGTCGGCATCTGGTCGCCGAACCGCGTGGAGTGGCTGCTGACGCAGTTTGCTACGGCGCGCATCGGCGCCGTACTGGTGAACGTCAATCCCGCCTATCGGCTGTCCGAGCTCGAGTACGCGCTGAACAAGTCAGGCTGCAAGGCGATCGTCTGCGCGGAGCGTTTCAAGACGTCGATGTATGTCGAAATGCTGCAGGAGCTCGCGCCGGAACTTGCCCGGCAGTCACCGGCCGATCTTCACGCTGCACGCTTGCCGCAATTGCGCACGGTCATCCGGACCTGCGATACCGAGACGGTCGGCATGCTGTGTTTCTCGGAGCTCGTCGAAATGGGGCGCGTGGCGCTCGAAACCACGCAGCTCGATGCGATCGACGCGACGCTTTCCGCACACGACCCGATCAACATCCAGTTCACAAGCGGCACCACGGGCAATCCGAAGGGCGCAACGCTCACGCACCACAACGTCGTCAACAACGGGCGCTACATTGCGATGGCGATGCGTCTGAGCGAAGTCGACGCGCTCTGCATTCCCGTGCCGCTCTACCACTGCTTCGGCATGGTGCTGGCGGTTCTCGCTTGCGTGTCGGTTGGCGCGAAGATGGTGTTTCCCGGCGAAGGGTTCGATGCGGGCGCGGCGCTCACCGCCGTGTCGGACGAGCGCTGCACCGCGCTGCACGGCGTGCCGACGATGTTCATCGCCGAGCTCGATCACCCCGATTTCGCGACCTTCGATCTGAGCTCGCTGCGCACGGGCATCATGGCCGGCGCGCCGTGTCCGATCGAAACGATGAAGCGCGTGATGTCGAGGATGCATCTGTCGGAGATCACGATCGCTTATGGGATGACCGAGACGAGCCCGGTGTCGTTCCAGACATCGACAGCCGATCCGGTCGAGAAACGCACCTCGACGGTCGGGCGGATTCAGCCGCATCTCGAGGCGAAGGTCGTCGATCCGTCAGGGCAGACGGTCGCTGTCGGCGAGACGGGCGAATTGTGGGTCAAGGGCTATTCCGTGATGCAGGGCTATTGGGACGACGATGCGCGCACGCGCGAAGCCATCGTCGACGGCTGGATGCGCACGGGCGACCTGGCGACGATCGACGCCGATGGCTATTGCAACATCGTCGGCCGCCTGAAGGACATGTTGATTCGAGGCGGTGAAAACGTCTATCCGCGCGAGATAGAGGAATTCCTGTTTCGGCATCCGAAGATTCAGAGCGTGCAGGTATTCGGCGTACCCGATCCGAAATACGGCGAAGAGATTTGCGCGTGGATCGTGCTGCGCCCCGGCGAAGCGATGACTGCCGACGAAGTGAAGGACTTCTGCCAAGGGCAGATCGCACACTACAAGGTGCCGCGCTACATCCGCTTCGTCGACGAGATGCCGATGACGGTCACGGGCAAGGTGCAAAAGTTCGTCATGCGCGAACGCATGATCGACGAACTGAAGCTGTCGGCGCCGCCGACGGCGTAAGGCATGCAAACGCTGCAGGGCGCGGCAAAGGCTCGACTTCGATGAGGGGAGGAGAGCTGCCGCGCCAAGCGCTGGTCGTGACGCAACAATGATGTGCGGAACACCTAAGTGTTCAGGGCAACTTGGGAGCCGCTTGCAAAAGAAACAGGCGAAAAAAAAGCGGGCCTAGAGCCCGCTAAAAACCACACGCTACGGGGTTAGCGCGAGGAGACCAATGTAGGAACCGGCTGGAACGGCGCATTGCGCCGATAACGGTTCCAGCAGGGATGCCCCGGGGAGGGATTCGGCGCAAGGCCGACCGGCTTGAGTGCATCGTATCCGCTCACACGCTGCACCGCGGCCACATCCGTGTTGAAACCGTTGAAGGGCATTTTGGGCGAATTGCTTCCCGGACGCGGTAACAAAGTGTTTCAGGTTGTAACGCCCGCCAGATAAGGCTCTCCGGGATTTTTTGCCGTCGGCGGACGCTTAATAAGATATTCTTACCGATTTCGGAAAGGGCGTTGCAGACGAGGGAGCATCGACCGGATGATCGATGCCACGAATCGTGGCCGCGCACCGTGGGAGATCGCCGAATATGCGGCCGATTCCTTCCTGTTGTTATCTATTTGGACTCGTGCCGCGTCTAGTTGCGGCACGCTAACTTTCCGTCGACATTGTTACGATGATTGAGCGTGTAACTTTGCAGCGCATCTTGGAGCGCGATCGCGTGATCGCGGTAGTGGGTTTGTCGAATCATTCGCATCGGCCCAGCTATTCGGTAGCGGCATATATGCAGGCGCACGGCTACCGGATCGTGCCGGTCAATCCCGCCTATGCGAACGATTCCGCCGGCGTGCTCGGCGAACGTTGCTATGCGACGCTGGCCGATGCGGCGAACGCGCTCGCGGTGGACGATGTGTCGATCGACATGGTCAACGTCTTCCGGCGCCCGGACGAAGTGCTGCCGGTGGCCGAAGAGGCGATCGCAATCGGTGCGAAGTCGCTGTGGCTGCAGCTCGGTGTGGTCAACGACGAGGCCGTGGCGCGAGCCGCGGCCGCTGGGCTCGATGTCGCGATGGACCTGTGCGTGAAAGTCGAGCACGAGCGCATCGTGGGCGCGCTGCATCGCGCGCATGCGCCGTCGCCGCGGGTGCCAGGCCACGTCTACGAATGAACTGTTTCCACGGCTTCGGCCGTCTGCAAGGCGAATCGGCTGCCGCGCGCGAGGGGATGCGAATGGCGGCGCGGCGCGTGGCTGCGCCGCTCGCCGCTACTTGAGCCACTTGTCCGAGATCGACTGGAACTCGCCGGTTGCGCGCGCGAGGTGCAACCACTGGTCGACGTACTGCTGGAACACGACGTCGCCGCCCGGCACCAGGTAGGCCTTCTCGCCGTACTGAAACGGCTTGTCGGGATGCACGGAGCAGAGTCCGGGATTGAGCTTCTGCTGCAGCAGCGTCTCGGAGGCGTCGGTGACCATCACGTCGGCCTTGCCCGCGAGGATCTGCTTGAAGATCGTAACGTTGTCCGGGTAGACGGTCAGCGTCGCGTGCGGCAGGTACTGCTTCGCGAAGCGCTCGTTGGTGCCGCCGGGATTGACGATCACGCGCGTCGACGGCTGGTCGATCTGTGCGACGGTCTGGTACTTGTCGACGTCGCCGCAACGCGCGATCGGAACCTTGCCGTCGACCATGTACGGCTCTGTGAAGAACGCGCGCTTTTGCCGCTCGAGCGAGGTCGATATGCCACCCGCCGCGATATCGCACTTCGCGATGAAGTCGTTCATCAGGTTCGACCACGTTGTCTTCACGTATTCCGTCTTCACTCCGAGCGACTTCGCGAGCGACTCGGCCATGTCGATATCGATGCCTTCGAAGCCGCCGTCCGGGCGGTAGAAGGAATACGGCTTGTAGTCGCCGGTCGTGCAGACGCGCAACGTGCCGCGCGCCGCGATCTGATCCAGGCGTGACTGGGCGGGCGGGCTGACGGCCGCATTCGACTGGGCGAGCGCCGTGCCGGCGCAGGCGACGCTCAACAGCAGGGCAAGGGTGGTTCTTTTCATCGGTCTCTTCTCGCGTGGGTATGGGTGGATCGATCATAGCCGAGCGCATCGCCCCTTGAACATCGACTGCGACACCCTATCTTTGTGTCATGGCGGAACGCCTCCAGTGAACGATGCGCAGCGTGTCTGCGCGCGGCGCTTCTGCGTGTGTCCAATTCAAAGGAGCTCGAAATGTCGTCGTTGACCAGCCGTTCCATGTTTGAAGAACTATTCCGCGATTTCGCGCCTGGTTTCTATATTCGTCCCGTGCATGGCCAGGTGCCGGGCGAGTCGCCGGCCGCGATCGACGTGCGCACCGAAGTGCGCGAAGACGCCAACGGCTTCACGCTGCTCGCGGATTTGCCCGGCGTGAAGAAAGAGGACATCCAGGTGTCGATCGACGCGAACGTCGTGACGCTGCGCGCCGAATTGAAGCGCGAGCTGAGCGCTGAAAATGGCGGCGAGGCCGGCGCGAAATTCCGCGTGTTGCGCAGCGAGCGGCAGTACGGTGCGGTGTCGCGCAGCTACGCGCTGCCCAACGAGGTCGACGAAGCGAACGCGCGCGCCAAGTTCGAAAACGGTGTGCTGACGCTGACGCTGCCGAAGAAGGCCGCCGCCAAGACGCGTCAGTTGACGGTGGAATAACGCCTGGGCGACGGACGAAAGCCGGCGCGGCGATGAGCCGCGCGGCTTTGTTTTGCGCGGGCGCCGCCGGGCGGCGCGGCAGTGCGCCAGGCGAGCGGGGTGCGCCGCGCCTCATTGCGCGTATCCCGCGGGATCGGGAAGCCCGCCTCCGGTAGAATTGCCGTTTGCTCTACGCCTTTGGTCGCTCCACCGTGGCTCATACCCTTCTGAACGACACCTTTCTGCGCGCGCTCCTGCGCCAGCCGACCGACTACACGCCCGTTTGGCTGATGCGCCAGGCGGGCCGCTATCTGCCCGAGTACAACGCGACGCGCAGCCGCGCCGGCAGCTTTCTCGGTCTTGCGAAGAACCCGGACTATGCGACCGAGGTCACGCTCCAGCCGCTCGATCGCTACCCGCTCGACGCCGCCATCCTCTTCTCCGACATCCTGACGATCCCCGACGCGATGGGCCTCGGTCTAGACTTTGCCGCCGGCGAAGGTCCGAAGTTTGCCCATCCGGTGCGCTCGGAGGCCGACGTCGCGAAGCTCGCGGCGCCCGATATCGGCGCGACCCTGTCGTACGTGACCGACGCGGTGCGCGAAATCCGCCGTGCGCTCACCGACGGACAAGGCCGCCAGCGCGTGCCGCTGATCGGCTTCTCGGGGAGCCCGTGGACGCTCGCGTGCTACATGGTCGAAGGCGGCGGCTCGGACGACTTCCGCACGGTCAAGTCGATGCTCTACGCGCGGCCCGACCTGATGCACCGCATTCTCGACGTGAACGCGCAGGCGGTCGCGGCCTATCTGAACGCGCAGATCGAAGCCGGAGCGCAGGCCGTCATGATCTTCGACACCTGGGGCGGGGCGCTCGCCGACGGCGTCTACCAGCGCTTTTCTCTGCACTATATCGAGCAGGTGGTGAGCCGCGTGAAGCGTGAGCACGACGGCGCGCGCGTGCCC
The DNA here is from genome assembly GCF_005144415.1 of Trinickia terrae. Classification (GTDB taxonomy): domain Bacteria; phylum Pseudomonadota; class Gammaproteobacteria; order Burkholderiales; family Burkholderiaceae; genus Trinickia_A; species Trinickia_A terrae. The sequence goes on from NZ_SWJE01000014.1 coordinate 140,223, forward strand.
GTGATCACGTTCACGAAGGGCGGCGGGCTGTGGCTCGAAGAGATCGCGGCGACAGGCGTCGATGCGGTGGGCCTCGACTGGACCGTGAACCTGGGCCGGGCCCGCGAGCGCGTCGGCGCGCGCGTCGCGCTCCAGGGCAATATCGATCCTTCGGTGCTGTTCGCGCCGCCTGCGGCGATTCGCGAGGAAGCGCGCAAAGTGCTCGACAGCTTCGGCAATCATCCGGGGCACGTCTTCAACCTCGGCCATGGCATCTCGCAGTTCACGCCGCCCGAGCATGTCGCGGAACTGGTCGACGAGGTTCACCGGCATAGCCGCGCGGTCCGGGCGGGTGCGTGAGCGCCGTTCCGGCGGAGTGCCGCCCAGCCAAAATATTTGCTGCGTCGCATCAAAGTGGGCTCTTCCCTTAAGGGTGAACCCTCGCCGGGGGCCGCGTCATTTGGCTGTCTTGTGATTGTCAAGACTTGACTTATACACATTCCACTCGTTGCGGCGCGGCAGAGCGATTTGTCGCTGGCATTATCTCGGGAATTGTGCTTTTGACAGTGTCCAGCCTTGTCTGGTAAGGGTTTGACGGCACCCGGAAACAGTGTGCGATTGCCCACAGAATGGCGTCCCAGAGCCATTCTTCCGGTTTGCCGGGCGACTTCTCAACAAAGTTATCCACAGGCTCATCGGCAACCGGGCAATTCTTAATGAGAATCCAAAACTTAGCGGCGAATGTGATGTTTTACTTTAACTTCGCTGCCGGGGCCGCAACGCGGCGTTCGCGCCGGCCGGCCGGCGCGGCGGAGCGCGCGGGAGCGTGAGCGGCGTGTTCGTCCGCGTCGCGCTCGATCATCCGCTGCCGACGCTCTTCGATTACCGCTGCGACGCTGCGCTGCAGCCCGCTCCGGGCATGCTGGCGCAGGTGCCGTTTGGCAAGCGGCATGTGGTGGGGCTCGTCTGTGAAGTGACCGCTCACAGCGACGTGCCGCCGGAGCGGCTGCGCGATACCGGCGCACTTTGCGGCGCGTGCCCGCCGCTGTCCGCCGAATGGCTCGCGCTTGCGACGTTCGCGGCGGATTACTACCAGCGCGGGCTCGGCGAGGTGGCGCTGCCGGCGTTGCCGCAGGCGCTGCGCGACGCGTCGCGCTGGGCGCGGCTGTTTGCGCCGGAGGAGCGCTACCGGCTGACGGACGGCGGCCGCGCGGCGTTGCCCGAGGCGCTGCCGGCGCGCGCGAGCGCCTTGCGGCGGCTTGCGGAAGCGCTCGCGGCCGCCGAATCGATCGATCCTGCCGAGGCCCGTGCGATCCATCCGAAAGCGGTCGCCACGCTCGCGACGTGGCAGGCGGAAGGCTGGGTCGAGCACCAGGTGATCGACCCGGCGGCTGCCCGCGATATGCCGCGCGCGGCGAATGGCTCTGCGTCCGCGGCGCCCCCGGCTCGAGGCGTGACGCTCACCGACGAGCAGGCGCAAGCCGTCGAAGCCATCGGCGCCACCGGCGCTTTCGCACCATTCCTGCTGCACGGCGTGACGGGCAGCGGCAAGACCGAGGTCTATCTCCACACGCTCGCCGCGCTGCTTGCCGAGCGCCCCGATGCGCAGGCGCTCGTGCTCGTCCCCGAAATCAACCTGACGCCGCAGTTCGAGGCCGCGTTTCGCGCGCGTTTTGCGGCGTTGCCCGGCGATGCCATCGTGACGCTGCACAGCGGCCTCGCCGAAGGCGAGCGCGCGCGCAACTGGTTCGCCGCGCACCTCGGGCATGCGCGCATCGTGCTCGGCACGCGGCTCGCGGTGCTGGCGTCCTTGCCGAAACTCGGAATGATCGTCGTCGACGAGGAGCACGATCCGGCCTACAAGCAGCAGGAAGGGCTGCGCTACTCGGCGCGCGACCTGGCCGTCTGGCGCGCGAAGCAACTCGGCATCCCGGTCGTGCTGGGCTCGGCGACGCCGTCGCTCGAGAGCTGGTGGCACGCCGATCAGGGCCGCTACCAGCGCTTGACGCTGGCGCGCCGGGCCGTCGCCGAAGCGGTGCTGCCGACGGTGCGGCTGATCGATCTCGAAGACGAGCGGCGGCGTGGGCGGGCGTCGGTCGAGGGGCTGTCAGGGCCGCTGATCGCCGCGCTGAAAGCGCGCCTGGAACGCGGCGAGCAGAGCCTCGTGTTCCTGAACCGGCGCGGCTATGCGCCGGCGCTGGCGTGCGACGCCTGCGGCTGGGTGGCCGGCTGTCCGCGCTGCAGCGCCTATGTCGTGCTGCACAAGCCCGAACGCGCGCTGCGCTGTCATCACTGCGGCTGGGAAGCGCGCATTCCGCGTTCATGCCCGGAGTGCGGCAATGTCGACATCGCCCCGCTCGGGCGCGGCACGCAGCGCGTCGAGGAGACACTGGCCGCCGCCGTGCCGGGCGCGCGCGTGCTGCGTATCGATGCGGACAGCACGCGCCGCAAGGGCAGCGCACAGGCGCTGTTTTCGGACGTGCACGCGGGCGAGGTCGACATTCTCGTCGGCACGCAGATGATCGCCAAGGGGCACGATTTTCAGCGCGTGTCGCTCGTCGGCGTGCTCAATGCCGATACCGCCTTGTTCTCCCACGATTTCCGCGCGAGCGAGCGGCTTTTTGCGCAATTGATGCAGGTGAGCGGGCGCGCGGGGCGCGCCGGGCTGCCGGGCGAAGTATTGGTGCAGACGCGCTATCCGCGCCACGCGCTCTATCACGCGCTCGGTCGGCACGACTACGTGGGATTTGCGAATTCGACGCTCGCGGAGCGGCGCGATGCCCGTCTGCCGCCGTTCGTTTACCAGGCGCTGTTGCGCGCCGAGGGGCGCACGCTCGACGCGGCGCTGGCCTTCCTGCAGCAGGCTGCCGCTGCGCTCGCGGGAATTGCGGCGGCCGAGCGCGTGACCGTCTACGACGCGGTGCCGATGACGATCGTCAAGGTCGCGAACGTCCATCGCGCGCAGCTTCTGCTCGAAAGCGCGTCGCGCGCGGCGCTGCAGGGCACGTTGCGCGCGTGGCAGCCGGCGTTGCGCGCGCTCAAGGGCGTACTGCGCTGGAACGTCGAGGTCGATCCGCTCGACATCTAGCCAGGGATCGGGTCGGTTCGGAATTCCCGGCGTTCACGGCGGGCGTCGCCGTCAATATCGCAGCCGGCTGCGCGCCGTCCGCGCACGGGTTCGCACCCTGTTGGCGTAGCTTGAGGCCGGGGTCATGAGCGGTCTCGAGCGGGCCGGTGCCGGCCTGCGTCCCCGTTGTTGCGGCTGCCGGTACCGCGCGGACAATCGGCAATCTTTCGAGCAAAGCATTTCGGGCCTCGCTGTATTCGGGTCGGGGTTGGGTGCGAGCGTCGCCGATAGCCGCCTGTGCCGTTCGCACGGCCGGCTGGTGTTCCCCGACGATGCATGCGCTCAGTCCTCCCCGGCGGCTGGCGCACGCCACGCTTTTTCTGCTTAAGTCCGTTCCGGTTCTACTGCCGATCCTGACTGACGCCCGAGCGCTTCTTTCCTGCGGCGCTCTTCGCGCGAACGCGCCATCGCGACGGCGCGGTTGTGTGCGGGCGAAGCGCCGCGCACGAAAAGAACGAGGCAAACCATGGACATCGTCCAGATGCTGCCAATCACAAGCCACTTTTCCATTTGCCACTCCTTTCGTGCTTCGCACTGTTCGCTACACCCCGTACCTGGGTTAACGGCAGCGTTTCGCCCGCGAAGAGGGCGATGATAACGATTTCCGCTCAGGGAAAATACCGAGCGCAACCCTAACGGCCCCGGCTGACGCCATTTCCCGGGAAGCCTTGCTGTTAAAGGCTCTGCGAGGGGTGCAACCGCGCTCGATATTTGGTTGCACCTTTTTATTGGGAGGGGTACGATTCGCCAACTTTTTGGTCATTCGCCGCCACTGTCGGCCGGCAAACGAAGGAATCATGGCTAGCACCACCTTAGGCGTCAAAGTCGACGACATCCTCCGCTCACGGCTCAAGGATGCTGCAGCGCGTCTCGAGCGCACCCCGCACTGGCTCATCAAGCAGGCGATCTTTGCCTATCTCGAGAAGATCGAGCACGGCCAGATGCCTGCCGAGCTCTCCGGCCACATCGGCTCGGCCGATCTGGCTGACGGTGCTACCGGCGACGCCGAAGACGGCGCGCCGCATCCGTTCCTCGATTTCGCTCAGAGCGTGCAGCCGCAATCGGTGCTGCGCGCGGCGATCACGGCGGCGTACCGCCGTCCCGAGCCCGAGTGCGTGCCGTTCCTGATCGGCCAGGCCCGGCTGCCCGCGAATCTCGCCGCCGACGTGGAGACCATGGCGACCAAACTCGTCGAAAACTTGCGCGCGAAGCGCAGCGGCGGGGGCGTCGAAGGGCTGATCCACGAGTTTTCGCTGTCGAGCCAGGAGGGCGTCGCGCTGATGTGCCTCGCCGAAGCGCTGCTGCGCATTCCCGATCGCGCGACGCGCGACGCGCTGATCCGCGACAAGATCAGCAAGGGCGACTGGAAGTCGCACGTCGGCCATGCGCCGTCGCTGTTCGTCAACGCGGCGACCTGGGGCTTGATGATCACCGGCAAGCTCGTCACGACCAATAGCGAAGCGGGCCTTTCGTCGGCGCTTACGCGTTTGATCGGCAAGGGCGGCGAGCCGCTGATCCGCAAGGGCGTCGACATGGCGATGCGCCTGATGGGCGAGCAGTTCGTCACCGGCGAGAACATCTCCGAAGCGCTCGCCAACAGCCGCAAGTACGAGGCGCGCGGCTTCCGCTACTCGTACGACATGCTCGGCGAAGCGGCGACCACGGAAGAGGACGCGCTGCGCTACTACGCGTCCTACGAGCAGGCGATCCACGCGATCGGCAAGGCGGCGGGCGGCCGCGGCATCTACGAAGGCCCGGGCATCTCGATCAAGCTGTCGGCGCTGCATGCGCGCTACTCGCGCTCGCAGCAGGAGCGCACGATGAGCGAGCTGCTGCCGCGCGTGCGCGCGCTCGCAGTCCTCGCGCGCCGCTACGACATCGGCCTGAACATCGACGCGGAAGAGGCCGACCGCCTCGAGATCTCGCTCGACCTGCTCGAAGCACTCTGCTTCGATCCGGATCTGGCGGGCTGGAACGGCATCGGCTTCGTGGTCCAGGCGTATCAGAAGCGCTGCCCGTTCGTGATCGACTACGTCATCGATCTGGCGCGCCGCAGCCGCCATCGCGTGATGGTGCGGCTCGTGAAGGGCGCGTACTGGGATAGCGAAGTCAAGCGCGCCCAGCTCGACGGCCTCGAAGGCTATCCCGTCTACACGCGCAAGATCTACACGGACGTCTCCTATCTCGCCTGCGCGAAGAAGCTGCTCGGCGCGCCCGATGCCGTCTATCCGCAGTTCGCGACGCACAACGCGCACACGCTGGCGGCGATCTATCACCTCGCCGGGCAGAACTACTACCCCGGCCAGTACGAATTCCAGTGCCTGCACGGCATGGGCGAGCCGCTCTACGAAGAAGTGACCGGCCGCGACAAGCTGAATCGTCCGTGCCGCGTCTACGCGCCGGTCGGCACGCATGAGACGCTGCTCGCCTACCTCGTGCGCCGCCTGCTCGAGAACGGCGCGAACACGTCGTTCGTGAACCGCATCGCGGACCAGAGCGTGCCCGTCAAGGATCTCGTCGCCGATCCGGTCGAGGAAGCGTCGAAGATCTCGCCGCTCGGCGCGCCGCACGCGAAGATCCCGCTGCCGCGCCATCTCTACGGCGCCGAGCGCCTCAATTCGATGGGGCTCGACCTGTCGAACGAGCATCGGCTCGCGTCGCTGTCGTCGGCGCTCTTGGCGAGTGCGCATCATCCGTGGCGCGCCGCGCCGATGCTCGAGCATGACGGGATCGCCTGTGCCGCCGCAAGCGAGCGGCCTGTGCGCAATCCGGCCGATCATCGCGATCTCGTCGGCACGGTGGTCGAAGCGACCGCGGAGCACGTGAGCGCCGCGCTGACGAACGCCGTGGCCGCCGCGCCGATCTGGCAGGCGACGCCCGTGGAGGCGCGCGCCGACTGCCTCGCGCGCGCGGCCGACCTGCTCGAAGCGCAGATGCACACGCTGATGGGCCTCGTGGTGCGCGAAGCGGGCAAGTCGCTGCCGAACGCGGTGGCCGAGATCCGCGAAGCGATCGACTTCCTGCGCTACTACTCGACGCAGATCCGCGACGAGTTTTCGAACGATACGCACCGCCCGCTCGGCCCGGTGGTCTGCATCAGCCCGTGGAACTTCCCGCTCGCGATCTTCATGGGCCAGGTCGCTGCGGCGCTCGCCGCCGGCAACACCGTGATCGCGAAGCCGGCCGAGCAGACGCCGCTGATCGCCGCGCAAGCCGTGCGCATCCTGCGCGAAGCGGGCGTGCCGCCGGGCGCGGTGCAGCTCTTGCCGGGCAACGGCGAGACCGTGGGCGCCGCGCTCGTCGCCGACCATCGCACGCGCGCCGTGATGTTCACGGGCTCGACCGAAGTCGCGCGCCTCATCAACAAGACCTTGTCCGAGCGCCTCGATGCGGACGGCAGGCCGATTCCGCTGATCGCCGAGACGGGCGGGCAGAACGCGATGATCGTCGATTCGTCGGCGCTCGCGGAGCAGGTGGTCGCCGACGTGCTGCAGTCGTCGTTCGACTCGGCCGGCCAGCGCTGCTCCGCGCTGCGCGTGCTGTGCCTGCAGGACGACGTCGCCGACCGCACGCTGACGATGCTCAAGGGCGCGATGAAGGAGCTTGCGGTGGGCAACCCCGACCGCCTTTCGATCGACGTCGGCCCCGTGATCGATGCCGAAGCGAAGCGCTCGATCGATACGCACGTCGCCGCGCTGCGCGAGAAAGGCCGCGTGGTCACGCAACTGCCGATGCCGGAGGGCTGCGCGCAAGGCACCTTCGTGCCGCCGACGCTGATCGAGCTCGACAGCATCGACGAGCTCAAGCGCGAAGTGTTCGGCCCGGTGCTGCACGTGATCCGCTATCGCAGGAGCGGCCTCGACAAGCTGCTCGAGCAGATCAAGGCGACCGGCTATGGCCTCACGCTCGGCATCCATACGCGCATCGACGAGACGATCGCGCATGTGATCAGCCGCGCGCACGTCGGCAACATCTATGTGAACCGCAACGTGATCGGCGCAGTGGTCGGCGTGCAGCCGTTCGGCGGCGAAGGCTTGTCGGGCACGGGTCCGAAGGCGGGCGGCGCGCTCTATCTGCAGCGCCTGCTCGCGAAGCGTCCGGCGGGGCTGCCGAAGTCGCTGGCGGCGTCGCTTATCGTCGATGCGCCTGCCGACGGCAATGGCAACGGCAGCGCCGACGGTTCATCGCCCGCCGCCGCGCTCGCGGCGCTGCGCGACTGGCTGATCGCCGAGCGCGAGCCGGCGCTCGCCGCGCGCTGCGACGGCTACCTCGCGCACGTGCTGGCCGGCGCGACCGCCGTGCTGCCGGGACCGACGGGCGAACGCAACACGTATACGCTCGGCGCGCGCGGTACGGTATCCTGCGTGCCCACGACGGCGAGCGGCGCCCGCGCGCAGTTCGCGGCGGTGCTCGCCACCGGCAACCGCGCGCTGTTCTCGGGCGCGGCGGGCGAGGAGCTGTTCGCCGCGCTGCCGGCCCAACTCAAGCCCCACGCGAGCGTGGCGAAGGGCGCGGATGCGTCGTTCGACGCGGTCCTGTTCGAAGGCGACAGCGACGAGCTGCTCGCGCTCGTGAAGGAAGTCGCGAAGCGCCCGGGGCCGATCGTCTCGGTGCAGGGCGTGGCGGCGGGCTCGCTCGGGAACGGCGACGAAGACTACGCGCTCGAGCGCCTCTTGACCGAGCGCTCGGTCAGCGTGAACACGGCTGCGGCAGGCGGCAATGCGAATTTGATGACGATCGGCTGAGCGACCCTCATCGATCGATTCAAAAAGGAAGCGGTAAGGCGACCCCGAAGCCGCTCCACCACCACCTTGGTACCTAGGAGAAGCTATGCAACACACGATGAAACAGCTGGCAGGCGCAACGTTGGTTGCCGCACTGTCGCTGGCGGGGACGGCCTACGCGCAGCAAGCGGATGAAGTGAAGATCGGCTTTGCCGGCCCGATGACGGGCGCGCAAGCGCACTATGGCGCGGACTTCAAGAACGGCATCACGCTCGGGATCGAAGACATGAACGCGACCAAGCCGGTGATCGGCGGCAAGCCGGTGAAGTTCGTGCTCGACGCAGCCGACGACCAGGCCGACCCGCGCACGGGCACGACCGTCGCGCAGAAGCTCGTCGACGACGGCATCAAGGGCATGCTCGGCCACTTCAACTCGGGCACGACGATCCCGGCTTCGCGCATCTACGCGAACGCGGGCATCCCCGAAATCGCGATGGCGACGGCGCCTGAGTACACGGCACAAGGCTTCAAGACCACGTTCCGCATGATGACCTCCGATACCCAGCAGGGTTCGGTGGCCGGCACGTTCGCGGTCAAGAGCCTGAACATGAAGAAGATCGCGATCGTCGACGACCGCACGGCCTACGGCCAGGGTCTCGCCGACCAGTTCGAGAAGGCCGCGAAGGCTGCGGGCGCGACGATCGTCGACCGCGAGTTCACGAACGACAAGGCTGTCGACTTCAAGGCGATCCTGACCAAGCTGAAGGCGGCGAATCCGGATCTCATCTACTACGGCGGCGCGGATTCGCAAGCGGGCCCGATGGTCAAGCAGATGAAGACGCTGGGCATGAAGGCTCCGCTGATGGGCGGTGAAATGGTCCACACCCCGACGTTCCTGCAAGTGGCGGGCGACGCGGCGGACGGCACGATCGCTTCGCTGGCCGGCCTGCCGCTCGACGACATGCCGGGTGGCAAGGACTACGTCGCGAAGTACAAGAAGCGCTTCGGCGAAGACGTGCAGACGTACTCGCCGTACGCCTACGACGGCGCGATGGCGATGTTCAACGCGATGAAGAAGGCGAACTCGACCGATCCGGCGAAGTACCTGCCGTTGCTGGCGCAGACCGACATGCCCGCCGTGACGACGACGCACCTCGCGTACGACACGAAGGGCGACCTGAGGAACGGTGGCATCACGGTGTACAAGGTCGAAGGCGGCAAGTGGACGCCGCTGCAGAGCATCGGCGGGAAGTAATCGCTGGTTTGATGGATGCGCCGCGCCGCGCCGCGCGTGGTTTGCGTGTAGCGCGGGTAGGTCAGGCTCCGCGGGGTTATCCCCGCGGAGCTTTTTTCATTTGGGGCGCGAAGGCGGAAGCTGTTTCGTTCTTGTCCTGAACTGAGAATTGAAACGGTACCTCGGGACGCGTAAATCGGAGCCTGATCTCGTATAGGGCTGGGACGAAGCGCTGGTTCTCAAAGGTGTAGTACGACATTAGCAGGCCAACGCGGGATTCTTGCGTAGCATCGAATAGATAGCTGTTCTTCGGGAAGGCAAGCTTCCCGTCTTTCGTCACCAATACGGCCCGGCACGACGAAAGCAATCCGGGCAGTTGCAAAAACACGGGCCTGCGGGCCAGCGGGTTCATCACGAGGAAGATTTGCTGATATCGGCTGGATGCTTCGCCCGAGGCGCTGCCGTGTCCTTCCACGCAAACCAGGGGCGGATGGATGTTTGCTCGCGCGGCTACGAACACTTCGGCTGACTCTGGAAAGATATTCGACGCGTGCTCTCCCGGAAATGCCGTAGCGCGCGCAAAACGATAGGTTTTACCGTCGACTACGATGCGATTTTGCCAAAGCTCAATAGTCAACGCCTTCTGTTCCAGCTTGGCGTGTAGTTCCGTGAAATAACCTGGCTTATCCGGGTAGGAATGGAGCACATGAGCGGTTGGCTCATTCGGGTCGATATCTTGCTTGATCGGGACGCCGAACACTGTATCCGGCTGGGCAGCGTAGAACGCATCATAGCTATCGTAAGACTGAGCAGCGGCATTGATCGACATAGCAGCCAAGGCTGCCGCCAGCGTGCTTGCGGTTTTCATCGGCATGCTTTCCCTCCTGTCGCTTTCAGGTAGTCCGGGTTGTGTGTCCAGAAAATCGTGCTGCCGTGGGCGGCTCACTTGAATCTGTATTTGACTTTGGGCAGTTCTTGGCTAGCGGGTGCGGATGCCGTACCAGACAAAGGCAGGTACTTCGCGCGCAACGGAGTAGATGTCCCGACTTTCCCAAAACTGAGGATATGCGCCGCTAACGTCACGCACACCGAAGCGCCTAAGCGCCAACATGGCTCTCGGAAGATGAAAATATTGTGTTACTACGATCGCGCTCGACAGTCCGCGATCTCGCATGAAGGTGCTTGCGTTGTGCGCGGTAGCCCAAGTGTCGACCCCTGCACTATCGACTACTATCCTGCCAGCTGGAACCCCTCGGCGTATCAGATAGGCGCGCATCGCAACGGCTTCATCCGTGCCGGACGCGTCAACACCACCGCTCACGAAGATAAGTCCGCATTGCCGTTGCTCATAACACTGACTGGCCCTATCCAGCCTTGCCGCCAGCCTCGGCGACGGACTACCATCGCGATACACGGTGTTTCCTAGCACGATCGCAACGTCCGCAGGTTGCGCTCGGGACAGCAGACCGGCCGAAGCCAGCACTGCGCCGGCGAGCAGCCATAGGCAAGTAATGATCTTAAAAAGGCTCAAATGAAAATCCTCGCCGGTTTTTTTATCGTTATCGTACTCGGGTGGCTTGTTATCACGACAAGCATGCCGCGTCCTCCTCACGCTCGGCCATGCACAAATGAATGGCTTTCATACATAGATCGAAACTACTTTGATGTATCGGATGGTCACGGACATGGCCCGGACCTTGGTAGCAGTGAATGGCTCGGATCAGTCGAAGAAATGGCCGGACTGCCAGTAAAAGAGCGCGTTCCCAACGAGCAGCGTTGCCAGTTGATTCAAAGCCAGTTTGAACGTCACACGTATATTATTAATCAGCAACTAAGTTGGTTTATTTCGTTTTGAAGGAGATCGAAGTATGAACTTCTCACGCATTTCGTCGACCACTTGCATACCATACTTTCCCGGACATGCCCGCCCTTCGTTGCCGGGCGCGAGAAGTTGATATTCGCGATGTCCGCCTAATGCCGAAATGTCGAAGAACTCCTTGAGTGTTCCTATCAGAGCTGACAATGCGTCGATCTGCACTTTCGTCGGCAATGCATGATCGAATGCCACTGCGTCTCGTGCGATATCAAGCGCTCCCTTGAGTTGCTGCCAAAGTGATTTCCGACTGTATTCCTGTTGCCAAGCCTCACCCGCTTCAGCCAAATTTTCGAGCAGGACAATGCCGATTTTTCCTTTGTTGTCTCCCGCCACGTGAGATCCTGTAAATCTGATATCACGTGCTTCAATCAGTTCACCGCCACACGAAACCGCGTAGTGATAGCCAATATCGTAGAACTTACGCATGTCATATTCTTGAGCCTTCTGGATTTGCTCAATGGCACCATGCCCGTTCAAAGCACACGAATAACTACGGCCAGCATGGTGAATCACAATATCCCGATAGTCCCAGTTAGTTGGCGTCAGACCGTGTTTAGGAGGCTTTGCGTTCCAAGAGGAACGTTCGAGCAGTGTATAGCCTTTCTGCTTAAGCCTTTCAATGATGGCTTGCCGTGTCGCGGCGCGATCGTTGACCGAGATCGAGATGGCGTCATGCTTGCTGCTGCCTGCTACGGTATGCGACGTTGTCCAATGTTCGACGGTGTAGTCGGCTGGCACGGTTAGGCTCCTCGAGGATTCAATTTGCGTTTGGGTGCCTTGAATACAACATGGATCTCGACCGGCTGTTCGCTGTCAGTCGTAATTTGTGCGTAGCCGTTGGCATCGGTTTTCCCCGCCTGCCGGACGCCTCCGACATTCGCGATGAAGTCACGATTGGGCAAAGGCTCCCCGGTCGTGCTGTCCGAAATGAAGAACCACCGGGAGTGTGGTGATTCGATGCGGGAGCTCGGTGGTGGAGAGACGGTTGCGGCCGGCCGAGTACTTGTCGGCGGAGCGATGAGCGTCGCGACTTGTTCCGCCGTGAACGTCATCTTCATGCCACGCTCTGCATAGAAGACCGGCGGGGGATTACAACCGCAAACGTTGATGTCGCCGCTGAGCGCCCACTGCTCGCCATTAGGCGCGGTGCCCGGCAAACGCGGTCCCTTGGGCGCAATGAATCCTTCGCGTTTGCAGGCCGTGCAGTAGGTTTTCATGTAGAGAGTGGCAATCTCCACGCGCGGAGGGGGATTCGAACAGGTGATGTTCGGCAGCCCGTCAATGATCACTGCATTCCCGGCGCGGTCGCCTCTTGCGAGGAAATATCGAATCATGTACCCCTCGTCAACTCGTCGCTTTCGTGATGCGTCCGCCGCGCTCGGTTAGCGACCCGATGGTCGCAAGCAGATGCGTTGCTTTGATCGACGAATCAGGCTGAGCGTCCTTTTGTCCTTCAACGTGCGGCATAGAAAAAGCTCCTTACGATGATTGAATGAGGGGCAACTGAGCACTCATATTCGAAGGCGCGGCAACACGTCTATAGGATTGGTCCGAAATGAGCGAGTATTGCTTTTGTTGAATGCCGGCTGCATAACAGACGAAACAAGGGTTGATGGCAATCAAGATCTTTGGCGTATGTGAGCTGCATCGCGATACTCTTGCTCCCGGCAGCGCGATTGCGCCTCACCTTATTTACTTCACCGGAGCATCAATGACATTCACCTGCAGAAACCAATCCTGCCAAGCTCAATGGGAGCAAGCCGACGTCATCATCAAGAACGAAGGACAAGGCCTCCTGTTCCGCTGCCCGATGTGCGGCGCGCGCAACTACGTCGAGCGCTTCGAGGCCGACGACGGCACCGTCGTCTACGAGCAGATCGAAGGCCGCCCCATGACGTAAACGCATGCCCCGCATGACAAAGTTTCGATTGTGGCGGCCATTTCGGTCGGGCCTAATCTGCATACTCTAACGAGGCCCCGGCCATGCGCCGGCCTCATCGGCACGTACGCCGCGCGGCACTAGGCCGCCGGATGGAGGAGCGAACATGCAGAGCGCCTGGACACCACGCTCGAAACTGCCCGATGTGGGCACCACGATTTTCACCGTGATCGGCCAGCTCGCAGCCGAGCACGATGCCCTGAACCTGTCGCAAGGCGCGCCGAATTTCGCGCCGGACGCGAAGCTCGTCGACGGCGTCGCCGCCGCGATGCGCGCGGGGCACAACCAGTACGCGCCGATGGCCGGCATCGGCGCGCTGCGCGACGCTCTCGCCGACAAGGTCGAGCGCCTCTACGGCGTGCGCTACGACGCGCAAACCGAAGTGACCGTGATCGCGAGCGCGAGCGAAGGCCTCTATTCGACGATCAGCGCGCTCGTGCATCCCGGCGACGAAGTCATCTACTTCGAGCCGTCGTTCGACAGCTACGCGCCGATCGTCCGCCTACAGGGCGCGAAGCCTGTCGCGATCAAGCTTTCGCAGCCGCATTTCCGCGTGAACTGGGACGAGGTCGCCGCGGCGATCACGCCGAAGACGCGGATGATCATCGTCAACACGCCGCACAACCCGACCGCCACGATCTTCAGCGACGACGACATCGCGCGCCTGAAAGCGCTCACGCGCAACACCGGCATCGTGATCCTCTCCGACGAGGTCTACGAGCACGTCGTGTTCGACGGCGCGCGCCATCACAGCATGGCGCGGCACGGCGAGCTGGCCGAGCGCAGCGTGATCGTGTCGTCGTTCGGCAAGTCGTATCACGTGACGGGCTGGCGCGTCGGCTACTGTCTCGCGCCCGCTGCGCTGATGGACGAGATCCGCAAGGTCCACCAGTTCATGGTGTTCTCCGCCGATACGCCGATGCAGTACGCGTTCGCCGATGCGCTCGCCGAGCCGGAGAGCTATCTCGGCCTGTCCGCCTTCTATCAGAAGAAGCGCGACCTGCTTGCGCAAGCGCTTGCCGAATCGCGCTTCGAATTGTTGCCGAGCGAGGGCAGCTTTTTCATGCTCGCGCGCTTTCGCCACTTCTCCGGCGAAAGTGACGGTGACTTCGTGCTGCGCCTGATTCGCGACGTGCGCGTGGCGACGATTCCGCTCTCCGCGTTCTACACGGACGGCACCGACGAGGGCGTGATCCGCCTGAGCTTCTCGAAGGACGACGCGACGCTGATCGAAGGCGCGCGCCGTCTTTGCTCGATCTGAGGAAGCACGATGAGCAAAGAAATGATTGAGACGCTGACCGCGGCCGTCGTGCAGATGAGCAGCACCGCCGACGTCGCGCAAAACCTCGGCGAAGCGCGGCGCTGGGTGGAGCAGGCCGCACGCGAAGGCGCGACGCTCGTCAGTCTTCCGGAGTACTTCTGCTGGATCGGCAACGACGAGCGAGAACGCGTCGCGCTCGCCGAGCCGTTCGGCGCGGGGCCGATCCAGCGGGCGCTCGCGCAGCTCGCGCGCGAGACCGGTGTGTGGCTGATCGGCGGCACGGTGCCGATCCGTCCCGAACGCGGCGGCGCGCAGGAAGGCACGCACGCTTGCAACACCGCGCTGCTGTTCGATCCGGACGGAAACTGCAGCGCGCGCTACGACAAGATCCATCTGTTCAGCTTCAACCAGGGCGCCGAGCGGCACGCCGAGGCCGACACGATGATGGCCGGCCAAAGCATCGGCACGGCGCACGGGCCGTTCGGCACGCTGCGGCTGTCGGTCTGCTACGACCTGCGCTTTCCCGAGCTCTACCGCGCGGCGCCGGCGGCCGACGTGATCGCGGTGCCCGCGGCGTTCACGCACACGACGGGCCTCGCGCACTGGGAGCTGCTGCTGCGCGCCCGCGCGGTCGAGAACCAGGCCTACGTGATTGCGGCGGGCCAGTGCGGCACCCACGTGAACGGCTGGCGCACGTTCGGCCACAGCATGATCGTCGGACCGTGGGGCGACGTGCTCGCGCGCCGTGACGACGAGCCGGGCATCGCGGTGGCGCGGCTCACCGCATCTTCGTTGCGCGAAGTGCGCGAGCGCCTGCCGGTGCTCACGCACAAGCGCATCGCGACGCCATCCGAGGTCGCCGCTTTTTGACTGGCGCGTCATCGATGCCGATGACGCGCCCAAGCCGCCGGTTGAGCGGCCCGCAACATACCCAAGGACACCCAGGCAAGGAGATCCACGATGAAACGACTCAACGTTCTGCTCGCAATCGCGTGCGCATTGGCATCGGTATCGGCGTTCGCCGACGCGACTTCGATGCGCTTCGGCCTCGAAGCGCAATATCCGCCGTTCGAATCCAAGGGCCCGGACGGCCAGCTGCAAGGCTTCGACATCGACATCGGCAATGCCGTCTGCACGGCTGCGCACCTGACGTGCTCGTGGGTCGAGACGTCGTTCGACGGCCTGATCCCGGCGCTGCAAGGCCGCAAGTTCGACGCGATCAACTCGGCGATGAACGCGACCGACAAGCGCCGTCAGGCAATCGACTTCACGACCGTCATCTATCGTGTGCCGACGCAGCTGATCGCGAAGAGCGAAAGCGGCCTCGTGGCGACGCCGGAGTCGCTCAAGGGCAAGCGAGTCGGCGTGCTGCAGGCGTCGATCCAGGAGACCTTCGCGAAGGCGCACTGGGAGCCGGCCGGCGTGACCGTCGTGCCGTACCAGGACCAGAACCAGGTGTACTCGGACCTCGTCGCGGGCCGCCTCGACGCGACGCTCGTGCTCGCGCCGGCGGGCCAGACGGGCTTCCTCTCGAAGCCGGACGGCAAGGGCTACGCGTTCGTTGGCCAGCCCGTGCACGACGACAAGATCCTCGGCAGCGGCATTGCGTTCGGCATCCGCAAGGGCGACGACGCATTGCGCGGCCAGTTGAACGCGGCCATCGCGAAGGTGAAGGCCGACGGCACGGTGAAGACGCTCGCGCAGAAGTACTTCGGCAATATCGACGTCTCGGCGAAGTAACGGTCGAGGCCAGGCAAAGGAGCGGGCGGATGGCGGCGAGCGGCGGCAATGGAGAGCAGGAAGTCACGGCAGTGCTGCTGAAGGAGCTGGGCGGCGACCTCGTCTCGCTCGGCGGCGCCATCGATCCACGCTACTTCACGGCCTATAACGAAGCGCCCGGCGTGCGGCCATGCGCGGTGATCCGGCCGCGCACGGTCGATGACGTTTCGCGCGCGCTTGCGCTCTGCTCGCGCTTGAAGCAACCCATCGTGCCGCAGGGCGGCGTGACCGGGCTCGCGCGCGGCGCGGTCGGGCTCGACGGCGAGGTCGTGCTGTCGATGGAGCGCTTCGCGGGCCTCGAGGAAATCGACACGGCGGCGGGCACGGTCACGGTCCGTGCCGGGACGCTGCTGCAAACGGTGCAGGAAGCCGTCGACGAAGCAGGCTTCGCGCTCGGCATCGATCTCGGCGCGCGCGGCTCGTGCCAGGTCGGCGGCAACATCGCGACGAACGCGGGCGGCAATCGCGCGATTCGCTATGGCGTGATGCGCGAGCAGGTGCTCGGTTTGGAGGCGGTGCTGGCCGACGGCACCGTCGTGAGCTCGCTCAACAAGATGCTGAAGAACAACGCGGGCTTCGATGTGAAGCAGCTTTTCATCGGCAGCGAAGGGACGCTTGGCGTCATCACGCGCGCTGTGCTTCGCTTGCATCCGAAGCTCGCGCCACCCGCGACCGCGCTGTGCCGCGTCGCCGGCTACGACGCAGTCGTCAAGCTCTGGCACCGCGTGCGCGCGACGCTGCCGTCGGTCATCAGCTTCGAAGCGATGTGGCCGGAGTTCTATCGATTCGTCGCGGCGAATACGCCCGGCGTCACCGCGCCGCTCGCCGCGGACGACGGGTTTGTCGTGCTGATCGAATGCGCGTCGAGCGAAGCGGCAGCGTTGGCGACGGATGCACATGAAGCGCTCGAGCAATGCCTCGGCGCATGCTTCGAAGACGGCTTGCTCGATGATGCGGCACTCGCCGCCTCGACACGCCAGGCGCTCGAGATGTGGACGCTGCGCGAAGGCCTGGCGATCGACACGCTGCCGCACCTGATCAACTTCGACGTGAGCCTGCCGATCGGCGTGATCGGTGCGTTCGCCGCGCGTTGCCGCGCGGCGCTTGGCGAGCGCTGGCCGCATGCGGTGAGCCTTTTCTTCGGGCATATCGGCGACAGCAACATCCACATCGGCGTCTCGCTCGAAGACCTGCCATTGCATGGCGAAGACGCCGTCGATCGCGTCGTGTACGAAGTCGTGCGCGAGATGGGAGGCTCGATTTCGGCGGAGCACGGGATCGGCCGCCTCAAGCGCGCCTATCTCGGCTATTCGCGCAGCGCCGCGGAGATCGAGCTGATGGGCCGCATGAAGGCGGCGCTCGATCCGCTCGGCATTCTGAATCCCGGCAAGGTCTTGTAGGCAGGCATCGATTGCGTCGCGAGCGGTCCGATTTCCCCGCTCGGGTCAGCCGACATGCGTGCGTTTTGCCGAAGGGGCGACGGTTTCCATCGTCGTCAGGCCATGCACGATGCCGCAGTCCTCGACCGTGTGCTCGCCCACGCATTGCTCGCGCAGCGCGGTCAGCTGCGTCTTGAGCTGCTCCAGCTCGGCGAGGCGCGCATTCACGTGTCCGATGTGCTCGTCGAGCAGCGTATTGATCGAGCCGCAGCGCTCGGCGGGGTCGTCGGTCAGGCGCAGCAGCGCGCGGATTTCGTCGTGTGTCATGTCGAGTGCGCGGCAGTTGCGGATGAAACGCAGGCGCTCGACGTGCTCGGCCGAGTAGCTGCGGTAATTCGCATCGGTGCGCTGCGCGTCCGGCATCAGCCCCTCTTTTTCGTAGAAGCGGATCGTTTCCGTCGTGCAACTCGCGGCTTTTGCCAGTTCTCCGATTTTCATGTGCTTCCCCTTTTCCTCGCCTTGACCTTGTAGCGGCTTCAAGGTGTTAACTGTACGTCAACGTACACAAGGATGCAGGAAGCGCGTCATGACCCAAACCAAGAATCCGCTCGAAGTGCACAACGCACCCCGCCAGCCACAGGAGTGCGGCGGCGCGCATGACCACGGAAAGGCGCACGGCCATGGGCACGCGTGCGGGCATGGTCATGGGCACGATCACGAGCAGGGGCATGCACATCACCACGGGCATGAGCACGACGGTGGCCGCGATCACGACCATCAGCACGGCCACGGCCACGACGACGCCCATTCGCACGATTCGCACGGCAGCGCCTGCTGCAGCGCTCCCGCGCCGTCGCTGGCCCCGCTGCGCGCCGCGGAAGTGACCGCCGGCGGCGTGCGCACGTCGATCCGCATCATGCAGATGGACTGCCCGACCGAAGAAGCACTGATCCGCAAGAAGCTCGGCCACATGCCGGCGGTCTCCGCCATGGAGTTCAACCTGATGCAGCGCGTCCTCACGGTGGTCCACGCGCCCGATGCGCAGGCGCCGGTGCTGGACGCAATCCGCTCGCTGGGCTTCGTGCCCGAACTCCCCGACGCCGATGCCGGCACGCACGAGGCAATCGCGCCGCCGCCGAAGCGCACGTGGCCGCTGGCGCTCGCGGGCGTCGCGGCTGCCGCGTCGGAAGCCGCGACCTGGTTCGGCCTGCCCGCGTGGCTGGCGGCGCTGCTTGCGGGCATCGCCATCGCCGTCTGCGGATTGACGACCTACAAGAAAGGCTGGGTCGCGCTCCGCAACGGCAACCTGAACATCAACGCGCTGATGAGCATCGCCGTCACCGGCGCGATGGTCCTCGGGCAATGGCCCGAAGCCGCGATGGTCATGGTGCTGTTCACGCTCGCGGAGCTGATCGAGGCGAAGTCGCTCGACCGTGCGCGCAACGCGATCCAGGGCCTGATGCGCCTCGCTCCCGACACGGCCACGGTCCAGCAGCCCGACGGCAGCTGGGCTTCGGTCGACGCCCGCTCGGTCGCGGTCGGCGCCGTGGTGCGCGTGAAGCCGGGCGAGCGCATCGGCCTGGATGGCGAGATCGTCGCGGGCCGCTCGACGGTGAATCAGGCGCCGATCACCGGCGAAAGCCTGCCCGTCGAGAAGGCCGAGGGCGACGCCGTATTCGCCGGCACGATCAACGAGTCGGGCTCGTTCGACTACCGCGTGAGCGCCGCCGCGAGCAACACGACGCTCGCGCGCATCATCCACGCCGTCGAGGAAGCGCAAGGCGCGAAGGCGCCGACGCAGCGCTTCGTCGACCGCTTCGCGCGCGTCTATACGCCGATCGTGTTCGCGTTCGCGCTGCTCGTCGCCACCGTGCCGCCGCTCTTGTTCGGGGCGCTGTGGCACGAGTGGATCTACCGTGCGCTGGTGCTGCTCGTGATCGCGTGCCCGTGCGCGCTCGTGATCTCGACGCCGGTCACGATCGTCAGCGGCCTCGCGGCCGCCGCGCGGCGCGGGATTCTCGTGAAGGGCGGCGTGTACCTCGAAGAAGGCCGCAAGCTCGCGTGGCTTGCGCTCGACAAGACCGGTACGGTCACGCAAGGCAAGCCGGTGCAGACCGACTTCGAACTGCGCGCGGACATCGATCTCGAGCGCGCCCGGCATCTTGGCGCGAGCCTCGCGGGCCGCTCGGATCACCCGGTATCGCAAGCGATCGCCGCGTCCGCGGCAGGCCGGATCGGCAAGAGCGTGCTCGACGTCGCCGATTTCGAGGCGATTCCCGGGCGCGGCGTGCGCGGCACGATCGACGGCTTGCCGTACTGGCTCGGCAACCATCGGCTCGTCGAGGAGCTGGGGCGCTGCTCCGCCGAACTCGAAGCGCGGCTCGACGCGCTCGAGCAGCAAGGCAAGACCGTGGTGATGCTGATCGACGGCGAGCGCGTGCTCGCGCTCTTCGCGGTCGCCGATACCGTCAAGGAGACGAGCCGCGCCGCCGTGGCGGACCTGCACCGGCTCGGCATCCGCACGGCGATGTTGACGGGCGATAACCCGCACACGGCGCAGGCGATCGCGGCGCAGGTCGGCATCGACGATGCGCGCGGCAATCAGTTGCCGGAGGACAAGCTCAATGCGGTCGACGCTTTGTCAGCGAACGGCGCGGTGGTGGGCATGGTCGGCGACGGCATCAACGATGCCCCGGCGCTGGCGCGCGCGGGCATCGGCTTCGCGATGGGCGCGATGGGCACGGACACCGCGATCGAAACCGCCGACGTCGCGCTGATGGACGACGATTTGCGCAAGATTCCCGAGTTCGTGCGCCTGTCGCGCACGACGCATGCGGTGCTGGTGCAGAACATCGCGTTCGCGCTCGTCATCAAGGCGCTGTTTCTCGGCCTCACGCTGGCCGGCATGGGCACGATGTGGATGGCGGTGTTTGCCGATGCGGGCGCGAGCTTGATAGTCGTGGCGAACGGGTTGCGGTTGTTGCGCAAGTGATGAGCAGGGCGCGCGGCGGCGGTGGAGTCCGCGCGCGAGATCGCCGAGGTCTTCCGGTTGATGAATGCTCATGATTGTCCTGCCCTCGTTCGTGCTCTCAATAAAACGCCGGGCCGCCCCAAGTTTTATTGACCCCCTCGGGGGGCCTGGCGCGCAGCGCCAGGCTTGGGGGCACTCAGAAATAGCCTTGCTTCTTGCGCTGCTCCATCGCAGCTTCCGAGGTCTGGTCGTCCATCCGCGTGGCGCCGCGCTCGGTGATCTCGGTCACCGCCGTCTCGGCGATGATCTTCTCGACGTCGTCCGCGTCGCTCTCCACGGGGCACGTGCAGCTGATGTCGCCCACGGTGCGAAAGCGCACGAGCGCCGTCTCGCTCGTCTCGCCCTCGCGCATCGGCGTGAGCGGCGTGACCGGCACCAACAGCCCGTTGCGGCGCACGATCTCGCGGTGGTGCGCGTAGTAGATCGAGGGCAGCTCGAGCCCTTCGCGGGCGATGTACTGCCACACGTCGAGCTCGGTCCAATTCGAGATCGGGAACACGCGCAGGTGCTCGCCTGCGTGCAGGCGCGCGTTGTAGAGGCTCCAGAGTTCCGGGCGCTGCGCCTTCGGGTCCCATTGGCCGAACTCGTCGCGGAACGAGAAGATGCGCTCCTTGGCGCGCGCCTTCTCTTCGTCGCGGCGCGCCCCGCCGATCATCGCGGTGTAGCCGTGCGCTTCAATGGTTTCCAGCAGCGTGACCGCTTGCGCGACGTTGCGCGAATCGGTCTCGCGGCGCAGGCGCACCGTGCCGCGCTTGATCGAGTCCTCGACGTGGCCGACCACCAGCTGCGCGCCGATCTCGGCGGCGCGGCGGTCGCGGAAATCGATCACCTCGCCGTAGTTGTGGCCCGTGTCGATGTGCACGAGCGGGAACGGCAGCGAAGTCTTGCGGTTCGCGCCGAGGCCGAAGGCTTTCAGCGCCAGGTGCAGCACCACCACCGAATCCTTGCCGCCCGAGAACAGCAGCGCAGGCTTGCTGCATTCGGCGACCAGTTCGCGCAGGATGTGGATCGACTCGGCTTCGAGCCAGTCGAGGTGAGCCATGCGGTTTGCTGGTTGGCGCGATGCCTCGGCGGGCGCCGGGTCGAGTAGGTCGCTCATGTTTGCTCTCGATGTGGTGTTCCGTTGTTCGGTTCAAGTCCGCCGATGGTTGCATCACGACTGCGTGACGCTGCGATAGGCGATATAGGCGGCGATCAACAGCAGCATCGCTGCGAATAGCTGGCGCAGCGTATCGCCCTTGTTCGCGAGCGTCTTGGCGGCGCGCATGCCGGCATTGCCGCCGACCACGCCGCCCGCGACGAGCGCCAGCGAGAGCGGCACGCTGACCTTGCCCGCGATCGCATAGTTGACGCCGGTGGTCGCGCCGAACACGATCACCGACAGCAGCGACGAGGCCACTGCCTCGAGCATCGGAATGCGGGCGATGAAGTGCAGCGCGGGCACCGAAAGAAAGCCGCCGCTAACGCCGAAGAATCCGGCGACGCCGCCGATCGCAACCCCGGCTCCGGCCGTGGCGATGCCGCGACCGGCCCACTCCGGTTCCTGCCGCGCGTCTCCGGCTGCGCTGAGACGCGGGGCAGCGGCGCGCGAGCGCGAAAACATCATCACGCCGACAACGGCGACGACAGCCGCAAGCAACAGCATCACCACGCCGCCATCGACGTGCAGCGACCACCTCGACCCGGCGAACGCGCCCGCCACGCCGGCCGCCGCGAACACCGACGCGGTGCGCCAGCGCACGAGTCCCGCACGCGCATACGCGACGAGATTGACGAGCGCGGTCATCGCAATCGAGATGGCCGTCGTGCCGATGGCCATGTGCGGGTCGCCGACTTTCACGAAGTAGAGCAAGAGCGGCACGGCGAGCATGCCCGCGCCGCCGCCGACGAGACCGAGCGCAAAGCCGATCGACAGCCCGGACACGCCGGCAAGGGCGATCTGCGTATGCAGCCACGACAGTGCGATCGACATGTTGCGCTCCTATCGGGGAGTCGGTCAGGGGCTCAGTCGGTCACTTCGAATGCCGGGTCCAGTTCGTCGAGCGTGTAGCGTTCCGTAGAAGCCTGCCCGGCGTGCGCGGCGGCAAACTGCTCCATACGGGCGCGCACGGTCGCGAGATACTCGGCGCGATGCCGCCGCAGCGCGAAGTCGCGGAAGTTGGCGTGTTCCAGCGTCTGCCACGCGTCGGTCCGGCCGGCGTCGGAATGTCGGCGTGCGGCATCGAGCGCCGCGGTGTCGACCGGCGCCTGCGCATCGGTCGTCAATTCGTAGCCGTAGCGCCGCATATAGCCGGCGGTGAGCGTCTCGATCACGGCGATCTCGTCTGCCGACAACTGATGCTTGTATTTGTCGATGTTCGCCGCGATCGGCGCAAAGCAGTTCGACGACCAGAGCGAGGACATCTGCGAGATCTGCCGTGCTTCCTGCGAGCGCGAGACGTCGAGCATCTGCGGCAGGAACTCGATGCCGAAGAACATGCAGATCCGCCGCAACGTCGCCTCCTGGTCGTGCAGGAAGTCTTCGTAGCGCACCGTCAGCACGCGCTCGGGATAGCGGGCGACGAGCGCGTCGGCGGCGCGGTGCGCGGCGACCCACGTTTGCGCGTTGAGCAAGGTGTCGAAGTCGTGAATGATCGCCTTGTTCATCGACGCGATCTGCGCGCGCGGATCGCGCACCACGTTGAGAAACCGCATCTCGGGGAAGAGGCGCATGAGCTCGTCGCCGTAATGCACGCTGTCGAGCGATTTGTCCATCGCGACGCTCGCACCGCGCGCTTCGCTTGCGCGCAGGAGCAGCTCCCATACGATGCGATGCACGCTGCGCGGCTCGTGCCGGATCACCTCGAAGATCTCGACCGGATCGAATACGATGCCGGGCCATTTCACCATGCTCGCCGCCTGCAATCCGATCACGTCGCAGACCAGACGGAAATACGCGCGGTCGTCGCCGAGGTCGCCGTAGAGCGGCACGATCGGCATGAAATCGACGATATGCAGCGGGTACGGCGAATAGAACGCGGGATTGAAATTCAGGCGCAGGCGCAGGGCGTGGCTGCCGCAGCGGCGCAGCGGAATCATCAGTACCGGGCGGGGGCGGCGCGCGGGTGCGTCGGACGGGATGGCGGCGTTCATCGGCGGGTCTCCTGGTCGTGGGGCGGAGTCGATGGGCGAGGCGCCGGCACGATGCCGCCGCCCGACAGCACGAAATGGCCGGCAAAGGCATCGATGAACGCGCCCAAGGCGTCGGCGGGCAGCACGTTGATGCCCGCTGCGGCGCGCCTTCCGCCGCCGCTCGCGAAGCGCTCGCACAGCGCGTTGGCCGGATGCGCGTGCGGGTCGCTGGAGCGGACGCTGACGCAGCAGGACCCGTCTGCGGCCGCGGTCAGCACCGCGAACGAGGCGCCGAGGTCTTCGGCCGCGAGGCGGTTCGCGAACGTCCCCGATATGCGCCTCGACCAGCATGTGTCGGGGAGCACGTAGATCGCGCCGCGGTCCCAGGCGCGGTAGGGCGCGAGCGCGGCGACGCACTCGACGTCTTCGCGGTAGCCGTCCGCGAGCAGCCCGTAGCAGGGCGAGGCGGCGATGAAATCGAGCGGGTCGGCAAAGGTGTGCAGCTCGCGATAGAGCGCATCCGGCGCGACGTGCAGATCGGCGACGGCGTCGCCATAGGCGTTGTAGTTGAGCAGCCGGCCGAGCTCGTCGAATGCCGCTGTCTCGCACTCCGGGTAGCCTGCGCTCGCCGCGAGCCGGCGAGCGCAGGGGCCGAGGTTGTCGCCGAACGCCGCGACGATTGCCCACGGGCGATATCGGCCGCCCAGCTCGCGGTCGACGATGAGGCTCGTGCAGACATCCGCCGAGTCGTCCCAGAAGAGCCGCAGCCCGGGATGCGCGAACGCGCGGCTGGCGGAATGATGATCGTAGTAGGCGACGCGCGCGCCGGTTTCGACGAGGCGCGTCAGGTCGGCAAAGTTCGTGTCGAGCGAGACGTCGAGCACGGTGACGTCGACTCCCGGCTCGCCAGGCACGCGCCGCAGCAGCTCGACGTCGCGCTTCACGCCGGTGATCAACTGCGCATCGGCCGGATACGCGAGCCTCAGCTGATGCAGGGCGCAGATGCCGTCCGCGTCGCCGTTGAACACGTCGTAGGCGAGCGGGGCTGCCGGACGCTCATTTCGCGGCAGCATGGCGCTTGCCTTCGCAACGTTCGCGTTCGATCAGATACGCGTGGAGCTCGGCCGCCGCGCCGCCGTGCGCCAGTTGCGACGTATCGACGACGACCGACGGCGCAAGCGGCGGTTCGTAAGGCGACGTGACGCCCGTGAAGTGCCGGATCTCTCCCTGCCGCGCTTTCTTGTAGAGCCCCTTCGGATCGCGCGCTACGCACACCTCGAGCGGCGTGCTCACATGGACTTCGATGAAGCGATCTTCGCCGATGATCCGCTGCGCTGTGGCCCGGTCTTTGCGATAAGGCGAAATCAGCGAGGCGATGACAATCAGCCCGGCGTCGTTCATCAGGCGCGCGACCTCGCCGGTGCGCCGGATGTTCTCGCGGCGGTCGTCCTCCGAGAAGCCGAGATCGCAGTTCAGGCCGTAGCGCAGGTTGTCGCCGTCGAGCACGGTGCAGGGACGCCCGTCGGCCCTCAACCGCTGCTCGAGCTCGAAGGCGATGGTCGACTTGCCGGCGCCGCTCAAGCCAGTGAGCCAGAACGACACCGGAGGATGGCCGAACTGCAGAGGGCGCATCTCGCTGGCGGGGCCGCCGCCGTGCCAGAACACGTTCGACGGCGCGCCGGGGCGGTGGTGCTCGGCGTCAGGTTTGACGGGCGCGCGCGCCTCATCGCCAGATGGAACGACCAAGCCGGGTACGACCTGCACATTGCCACTCATGAGTTTCCCCTCTCGAGGGTTACAAATTAGCAAGCCAAAGCGAAGTCGGGCCGAGCTCGAACTCGGCAGGGTGCGTCTCTATCAGGTCTGGCTTGGCGCCCGCGCGGCGCGCAATCGTTTGCTTCTTTGCGAAAAAAAACAGCGCGCCGCTTTCAGGGCGGCGCGCGTCTCGTCAGGCGGCTTCGGCCGTCTCGTAGACGAATTCCTTGCGGCTCGCCGCCGAAGCGTACGCCGGCTTGCGCGCCGCGCCGATCGTCGGCTCCGGCTGGTTCAGCTTGAAGATGCTGACGGTCTGGACAAGCGCGGCAGCCTGTTCGCGCATCGATTCGGCTGCGGCCGCGGCCTCCTCGACGAGCGAGGCGTTCTGCTGCGTCACCTGATCCATCTGGGTCAGCGCCTGGTTGATCTGCTCGATGCCTTGGGCCTGCTCGTCGCTCGCGCTCATGATGTCGGTCATGATGACCGTCACGCGTTTGACGCTCTCGACGACCTCGCCCATCGTCGCGCCGGCTTCTTCGACCAGACGGTTGCCGGCGTCGACCTGCGCCGCCGAGCCGACGATGAGCGCCTTGATTTCCTTGGCCGCGGCCGCCGCCCGCTGCGCGAGGTTGCGCACTTCGCCCGCGACCACGGCGAAGCCGCGGCCCTGCTCGCCGGCGCGCGCCGCTTCGACCGCCGCGTTGAGCGCGAGGATGTTGGTCTGGAAGGCGATGCCGTCGATGACGCCGATGATCTCGACGATCTTGCTCGACGCGTCGCTGATCGCGCCCATCGTCTGCACGACGCCCGACACCACCGTGCCGGCGCGCTCGGACACCTGCGACGCCGACAGCGCGAGCTCATTTGCCTGGCGCGCGTGCTCGGAGTTGCGCTTGACGGTGGCGGTCAGCTCCTCCATCGACGCCGCGGTTTCTTCGAGCGACGCTGCCTGCTCTTCAGTCCGCGACGACAGATCGAGATTGCCGGTTGCGATCTGGCTGGCGGCCGAGGCGATCGTGCTGGTGCTCGTGTGGACCTGGCTGACGATCGCTACGAGACTGTCGCGCATCGTCTTCATCGCATGCATGAGGCTCGAGGTGTCGCCGTCCTTCGAGATCACGTCGACGGTCAGGTCGCCTCGCGCGACGCTGGCTGCCGCGTCGACCGCATCGCCGGGCTCGCCGCCGAGCTGCTTGAGCAAGCCGCGCGTGATGACTGTCGCCGATACGATGCTCGTCAGCAGCGCCAGCGACGCGATCACGAGGATCAACGTGCGGCTGCTCCGGTACGAGGCTTTTGCGGCGGTGGTTTCCTCGTCGTTCTGCCGATGCTCGAGATCGCGCAGCTGACGCACGAAGCCCCACCATTTCGCTTGCACCGGGCGCAATTCGAAGCGCAACAGGTGGTAGGCCTCGTCTTTCTGGCCGGCCAGCACCATTTCGCGCGCCTTCTGCATGAGCGGCTGGGCCTGCTCGCCTTGCTGCCTGATCTGCTCGAGCAGCGCTGTTTCTTCCGGAGTCGTGCCCGGCAGCGCGAACATCGTGGCGAGCTTCGCCCGGGCTTCTTCATACGCAGCGGCTTCTTCGTCGAAGCGCTTGGCTTCGATAGCGATCTGGTCCTGCTGGTCGGCCTGGAGCAGGATCAGGTTGCGCAGCGCGAGCGCGCGATTCGAAATGGTCTGGTCGAGGCGGTTCGCCAGCGCGGCTTCGACGGAGTTGACGTCGGTAATGTCGACCATCGATGCCTCGAGCTCCGACATGCGATACAAGCCGAATAGTGTGACGAATACCAGCAGCAATGAAACCAGCGCGAAACCGGTTCCAAGACGGATGGCAACCTTCATGTGAGAGAAGTTCATGGCCCTGGCGCCTTTTAAAAAGGACACGCTTCCACCGGGAACGTGTCAGTTTCTATGAGTGCGTAAACGGCGGCCTGAAGGGGATTCTAAAGCGTTAAGTCAGACAAATTGTCTGTTATTACGACATTCTCTTAAGTGAATTTTTAACTGAGTGGGTGAAACCGGTTCCGTAGGAAGAAGGGAAGGCGCGTGTAGGGGAAACCTGTCAAGCGGGCTGGCGGTGGGGGATGACAGGAAGTGCGTCAGGCAGTTGGGGCTATCGGCTGACGTATTTTGCGGGTGCGAGTGGTGAATCGCTGTTACGTGCTCGCTGTGCGTCGCGCAAAGCAAAAAGGCTTGCACGAACGTGCAAGCCTTCGAATTTCTTGGTGGGGCGTGAGTGACTCGAACACTCGACCTACGGATTAAGAGTCCGCTGCTCTACCAACTGAGCTAACGCCCCAACAGACTGCGAATTATGCAGGACTTTTTGAGCCTTGCCTAGCCCCTTTCGTCATTTTCTTAAAAAATGTGTAGACCAGTTGCCGGTGCCGACGCAAGGCACTCGTCGACGACCCGAGCGCCCCCTCTTTGGTGCACGTTCCGCGGTCCCGGTATGATGACGCCACCGTCAGGCTGCGCGATCGTCGCTAGGCCGGCCCGGAGACAAATCATGGACGAAACCGAGGTTCTCGAGTTGCTCGACCGCGTGCTGGCGCCATGGGTGCGCACGCTCGGGCTAAAGCCGGTGTCCGTCACGGAGGAAGGCGCGACGCTGCGCTTGCCGTTTTCGGGTGAGCTGCGGCATTCTGGCGGCGTCATCTGCGGGCAGGTCTTCATGGCGGCGGCGGATACGGCGATGGTGGTCGCGATCTCGGCCGCGCTCGGCGGCTTCAAGCCGATGACGACCGTTTCGCAGAACATCAGCTTCATGCGCGCGGTCCGCAAGGGCGACGTGCTCGTGGCGGCGCGCGTGCTGCGCCTGGGCCGCAATCTCGTGTTCGGTGAAATCGAGCTGACCGACGAAGACGGCAAGACGGCCTGCCACGCCACGACCACCTACACGCTTTTCGACTAAGAACATGTTCGATCAGGTCGTATTCGCGGGGGGCGGCAATCGCTGCTGGTGGCAGGCCGGCTTCTGGGACGTGGTGCAACCGGAGATCGGTCTTGCGCCTCGCGTGATCACGGCGATCTCGGCGGGTGCCGCCACCGCCTGCATGCTCTATACGCGCGACGCCGAGTGGGTCATGCGCTATTACGAAGACGCGCTGCGGCACAACACGAAGAACGCCTACTGGGGAAACCTCCTGCACCCAGGCAAGTCCGTGTTTCCGCACTATCGGATCTACCGGCAGGCACTGCTCGACATCTACGGCGAGCCGTTCGCGAAGCTCGCCGATGCGCCGGAGATTCGCGTCGGCGTCTCGCATGTGCCGCGCTGGCTCGGCGCGCGCAGCGCGGTGGCCGCCGGCCTCGTCGCTTACAACATCGAAAAGCACGTGCGCAAGACGCTGCATCCGACGCTCGGCCGCTCGCTCGGCTTTCGTCCGGAGTTCGTGCGCGTGCAGGATTGCGCGCGAGTCGAGGATCTCGCCGACCTGATTCTGCAGTCGTCGTGCACGCCGCCGTTCACGCCGGTTTTGCGGCGCGGCGGCCGTCCGGTGCTCGACGGCGGGATGGTCGACAACGTGCCCGTCGGCGCGCTCGACGCGTCGCCGGGGCGCGTGCTGGTGATGGTGACGCGGCTCTATCCGCGGCCCCAGACCTTCGCGCTCGCGCATGGCGAGCAGCAGCGCATCTATGTGCAGCCGTCGCGCAAGGTGCCGATTTCGAGCTGGGACTACACGAGCCCAGCGCAGATGCGTCCGGCGTACGATCTCGGCCGCGCCGACGGCGAGCGGTTTTTGCAACGCTTGCCGGCAATGCTGGAGGTTGCGGCGCACGCTTGATACCTGCCGCGTCGCACGCACGCCGGTCAGCAAAAAATTCGCAAGAAACCCGCAAAGAAATAAAGCGGCGCCGAGCGCTGCCCGCGCCCGGCGCCGCCGTCACCTGCTCGATCGGCTTTGAACTGGTAGTCAGTCGCGCTCGCGCTGCCGGTTGTGGCGGCGCGCGCCCGAGATCGCTTCCGGATTCGCGACGCTCGACGTATCGCCGCGATCGAACGCGAGGATGTTGTTGAACGCCGCTCTGAAGTACAGCTCGTAGCTCTCGCGCTCGACATAGCCGATATGCGGCGTGCAGATCACGTTCTCGAGCCGCAGCAAGCCATAGCCTTGCAGGATCGGCTCGCTTTCGTAGACGTCGACGGCGACCATCCCCGGCCGGTTGCGCGCGAGCGCGGCGGAGAGCGCGCCCTCTTCGAACAGTTCGGCGCGGCTCGTGTTGACGAGCAGCGACGTGGGCTTCATCCGCAGCAGGTCGTCGAGCTTGACGATGCCGCGCGTGTCGTCGTGCAGGCGCAGATGCAGCGTCAGCACGTCGCTCTGCTCGAAGAACGCTTCGCGGCTCTCGGCGACGTCGTAGCCATCGGCCTTCGCCGCTTCGAGCGAATGCTCGCGGCCCCAGATCATCACCTTCATGCCGAAGGCCTTGCCGTAACCGGCGACGAGCCGGCCGATCTTGCCGTAGCCCCAGATGCCGAGCGTCTGTCCGCGCAGCACCTGGCCGAGCCCGAAGTTCGGCGGCAGCGCGGACGTCTTCAGTCCCGACTGCTGCCAGGCGCCTTGCTTAAGGTTTGCCACGTATTGCGGAATGCGCCGCTGTGCGGCCATGATAAGCGCCCAGGTCAGTTCGGCCGGCGCGACCGGCGAGCCGACGCCTTCGAGCACCGCGATGTTGCGCTCGGTACAGGCCTCGAGATCGATATGGCCCGCGACTTTTCCGGTCTGGCTGATCATGCGCAGATGCGGACACTTGTCCAGCAGTTGCGAGGTGATGCGTGTGCGCTCGCGAATCAGCACGAGCGCGTCGACTTCGGCGAGGCGGCTCGCCAACTGACCGAGGCCGCGCACCGTGTTGTTGAATACTTTGACTTCGTGGTCCGCAAGCAATTGAAAGCAATCGAGCTTGCGTACCGCGTCCTGGTAGTCGTCGAGAATGGCAATCTTCATAAGCAGGTATGTTTTGCGGCGCACGATGTGCGCAATGAACGGAGTGATATCCTTGACGCTCCAACCTGTGGTGTGAAGCACAAGCTGGCATGAGCGATGCGACGCCAGTCATCACGATGCTCATTACTGTGGATAGACAGGACTCTCACTTTTTAACAGCTTGTCGCGTGAAGATGCAAGCCGTGACAAACAAAGGCTGCCGCCGGCAAGCTGAATGGCTCCTGACGTCATGCAACTCAGCGCGCACAGGGGTTTCCCCGATACCGTGCGAACGCGCCTCTCGCCTGCAGCGTCAGCGAGCGCCTACCGTTTCCCTTTTCACAATCACAAAACGGAGACAGCTCGATGAATCATCCCGCCTTCGGAGGCCAAGTCACACTTGAAGCCCCTGCCTACATCAAGCATCGCCGGCTGATCGACTGGGTTCAGCACGTCGCCGCGCTGACGAAGCCCGAGCGCATCGTCTGGTGCGACGGCTCGCAGGAGGAATACGACCGCCTGTGCGCCCAGATGGTTGCCGCCGGCACGCTGAAAAAGCTCAATCAGGCGTTGCGGCCCAACTCGTATCTCGCCTGCTCCGATCCTTCGGATGTGGCGCGTGTCGAAGATCGCACGTTCATCTGCGCGAAGCATCGCGAGGACGCGGGGCCGACCAACAACTGGATCGAGCCTGCTGAAATGCGTGCGACGCTCGACGGTCTCTTCGACGGTTCGATGCGCGGCCGCACGATGTATGTCGTGCCGTTCTCGATGGGGCCGCTCGGCTCGCCGATCGCGCACATCGGCGTCGAGCTGACCGACAGCCCCTACGTCGTGACCAACATGCGGATCATGACGCGCATGGGCCGCAAGGTGTACGACGTGCTGGGCGAAGACGGCGAGTTCGTGCCGTGCGTGCATTCGGTCGGCGCGCCGCTCGCCGCGGGCCAGGCCGATGTCAGCTGGCCGTGCAATCCCACCAAGTACATCGTTCATTTCCCCGAATCGCGCGAAATCTGGAGCTTCGGCTCGGGCTACGGCGGCAACGCGCTGCTCGGCAAGAAATGTTTCGCGCTGCGCATTGCGTCGACGATGGGCCGCGCCGAAGGCTGGCTCGCCGAGCACATGCTGATTCTCGGCGTCACGTCGCCGGAGGGGCGCAAGTATCACGTCGCGGCGGCGTTCCCGTCGGCCTGCGGCAAGACCAACTTCGCGATGCTGATTCCGCCGGCGGGCATGAGCGGCTGGTCGATCTCGACGATCGGCGACGACATCGCGTGGATCAAGCCCGGCAAGGACGGCCGTCTCTACGCGATCAATCCGGAGGCCGGCTACTTCGGCGTCGCGCCGGGCACGAGCGAGAAGACCAACTACAACGCGATGGCGACGCTCAAGGAGAACGTGATCTTCACGAACGTCGCGCTGACCGACGACGGCGACGTCTGGTGGGAAGGCATGACCGACGCGCCGCCCGCGCACCTGATCGACTGGCAGGGCCAGGACTGGACACCCGCGATCGCGAAGGAGACCGGCCGCAAGGCGGCGCATCCGAACGCGCGCTTCACGGCGCCGGCGTCGCAATGTCCGTCGATTGACGTCGACTGGGAGAACCCCGCGGGCGTCGCGATCGACGCCTTCATCTTCGGCGGCCGCCGCTCCACGACCGTGCCGCTCGTGACGGAGGCGCGCAACTGGGTCGAAGGCGTCTACATGGCCGCGACGATGGGCTCGGAGACGACGGCCGCGGCGGTCGGCCAGCAGGGCGTCGTGCGCCGCGACCCGTTCGCGATGCTGCCGTTCTGCGGCTACAACATGAGCGATTACTTCGGCCATTGGCTTGCCGTCGGCGACAAGCTCGAGGCGCTCGGCGCCAAGCTGCCGAAGATCTTCTGCGTGAACTGGTTCCGCAAGGGCGCGGACGGCAAGTTCGTCTGGCCCGGTTTCGGCGAGAACATGCGCGTGCTGCGCTGGATGATCGGGCGCGTCGAGGCGCGCGCGGTGGGCGTCGACCACGCGTTCGGCGTGTCGCCGCGCTACGAGGACATCGATTGGCAAGGGCTCGACTTCACACGTGAGCAGTTCGAGGAAGTCATCTCGGTCGACGATGCTGCGTGGCGCAAAGAGCTGGTGCTGCATGGGGAGCTGTTCGAGACCTTGCGCCATCGGTTGCCGGACGCGCTGACGCAAACCAAGACGGCATTCGAAGGGCGCTTGCGCGCATAGGTTGGGAAGTCTTTGCTTCGCCGGGAAGGCCGCCGCCAAGGCGGCTTTTCCTTTTTGGGCGTGATTTTCTAAAATTAGAGGGGATTGTAGAAATTCAATTTGACCCCGAATCGATCTTTGGTTATTTCTTCTGGTACGTGCGCGGTAGCGTTTTTTAGGCTGATTGTTTCTGAAAGGGGAATAATCGACCCATCTGGTACGTACCAAAATGAATAATCAACAAAAATTCACGAGAAATCTTCTGCCATTGGGCAACTCTGCGCGGATTCTCCAGTCGTAGGACAATCACCAATTGTGCTTCACTCGTTTCCTGAAACAGAAGCAGCGGCAGGAGTTGTCAATGGATCATCTGCAGTCAATGCGCGTGTTCGTCAAAGTGGCGGATCTCGGCAGTTTTGCTCGCGCCGCGAGCGCAATGGATATTTCGAACGCAGTCGCCACGCGCCACGTCGCCGACCTCGAAGGCCGGCTGGGCACGCGCCTGCTCAACCGCACCACGCGCAGTCTGTCCCTCACCGAATCCGGTCAGGTGTACCTGGAGCGCGCGCGGCAGATTCTCGACGAACTCGAAGACGTCGAGCAAATGGTCGTCGCGCGCAATCACGAGCCGGTCGGCACGCTGCGCATTGTCGCGCCCGTCGTGTTCGGGCTGCATAATCTCGCGCCCGTGCTGCAGACCTATACGGAGCGCTATCCGAAGGTCGTCCCGGACCTAACGCTGGTCGACCGGCAAGTCGACCTGGTCGAAGAAGGCTTCGACGTCGGCATCGTGATCGCACGGCAGATGAGGAGCGCGAGCATCGTCACGCGTCGCCTCACGACCGGCTGCCTGACCGTCTGCGCGACGCCGGCTTACCTCGAGAAGCACGGTGTGCCGACGCGCCCGGAGCATCTACTCGAGCACCCGTGCCTGAGCCTGCCGTCGGAATACTGGGGCGACGAGCGCGTGTTCACGGGGCCGGAAGGCGAGGTGCGCGTGCGTCCGGCGAACGTGATCATCGCGAACAACACGGAAATGCTGCGCCAGTTCGCGCTGCTCGGCATGGGCATTGCGATTCTGCCGAGCTACCTGATCGGCAGCGATATGTCGCGTGGCCAGTTTGTGCGGCTGCTGGGCGATTACCGGTTGCCGCAGGTCGAAATCAACGTCGGCTATCCGAGCCGGCGGCACTTGCCGGCGAAGGTGCGCACATTCATCGACCACCTCGTCGAGCACTTCAGCCAAACGCCGAATAGCCAGCTTGGCGAGCAGTGGATCAAGGGCGAGATGGTGCGGCCGGCTGCGGCCCCGGCTTCCGGACCGGTGGCGCCGGCCCCCGTCGAACTGCGCGCGGCCAAGGCGGCGTTCGAGCGTCGCGACGATGCGGAAGAGCGCGCCGAACTGATCGATGAGGCGCTGTCGCCGAAGGTGGCGAAGTCGTCTCGTTCGCGCACGCCGGCGCCGTGGCCGGTGCCGGTTTACGCGAACGAGCACTGAGTCGCTTGGCGAGAAACCGTCGGTGAAAGGACAGAAGCGCAGCAAAGGCTGCGCTTCTGTTTTGGGGCGTGCAGCCCCGCCGCGTCGCTTATGAGCCGGTTTTCCGCGCCGGCGTTTTCCTGGCCGCCGTCTTGGCTGCAGGCTTTTCCGCACTCTTTGCCGTTTTCGCTGCAGTCTTCACCGCAGCTTTCTTGGCAGGCGCGGCGGTGACCGTGGCTTCCTCGGCATCGCTGCTTTCGGCTGCGGCAACCGCTTTGGCAGCCGTCTTCGACGCGGTCTTCGCAGCCGTCTTGGCCGACGGCTCCTTCTTCTCGAACTCGAAGCCGATCTTGCCGTCGCTTTGCTTGACGAGGAACGCCTTGAAGTTGCGGCCGGTGCGCGACGACTTGAAGTTCGTCAGCAAATCGGTGCGGCCTTCTTCCAGCAGCTTGGCCATCTGCTCGCGGGCGATCTCCTGCTGGAGAATCACCTTGCCCGAGCGGAAATCGCAAGTCTTGGGGTTCGCGACCGAGTTCTCGCAGACGTAGCTCATGCCGTGCTCGAACACGCGCGCCTTGCACTTCGGACACGCGCCGACCGGCTGCTGCTCGGAAAAGTCCGGCGCCTCACCGTCCTCGCCACCCTGCTCCTGTCCGAAATCGAACTCGAGCTTGTAGTTGTTCGTTTCGTCGTCGAACGAGAGCTTGAGGATCGCCGAGAACGGCCGGCCCATCTTGCTGCGGAAGCCCGACAGCGGACCGATTTCCTTCTTTTGCAGCAATTCCTCGACTTCCTCGATCTCGAACTGGCGGCTGCCCGGAATCTTCGAAATCGAAAACTCGCACTTCGTGCAGGCGAAGCGGCGATAGTTTTCCTTCACCTGGCCGCCGCAGTTGGGGCACGGCGTGGTGAGCGTCGCGTAGTCGCCGGGGATCGTGTCGGAGTCGTACTCCTTCGCGCGCTTGACGATGGTTTGCGTCATGCGGGCGATCTCCAGCATGAACGCGTCGCGCGCGAGGTTGCCGCGCTCCATCTGCGCGAGCTTGTATTCCCATTCGCCCGTCAATTCCGGCGCCGTGAGCTCCTTTACGCCGAGGCCGCGCAGCAGCGTCATCAACTGGAATGCCTTGGCCGTCGGAATCAGGTCGCGGCCTTCGCGCAGCAGGTACTTTTCGCCGAGCAGGCCTTCGATGATCGCGGCGCGCGTCGCCGGCGTGCCGAGGCCCTTCGCGGCCATCGCCTCGCGCAACTCGTCGTCTTCGACGAGCTTGCCCGCGCCTTCCATCGCCGAGAGCAGCGTCGCTTCGTTGTAGCGCGCGGGCGGCTTGGTGGTGAGCGTGTGAGCGGCGATTTCGTCGGTCTTGACCTTCTCGTTCGGTTGGACCGGCACGAGGTTGGCGTCTTCACCACTCGTCTCGCGGCCGTACACCTGCAGCCAGCCCGGCTCGACGAGCACCTTGCCTTCGGTCTTGAAGTGATGGCCGGCGACTTCGGTGATGCGCGTCGTAACCTTGTATTCCGCGGCCGGGAAGAACACGGCGAGGAAGCGCTTCACGACGAGGTCGTAGAGCTTCTGCTCGGGTTCCGACAGCGCCTTGGGCGCCTGCAGCGTCGGGATGATGGCGAAGTGGTCGCTGATCTTCGAGTTGTCGAAGATGCGCTTGTTCGGCTTCACCCAGCCGCGGTCGAGCACCTGCTTCGCGAACGGCAGATAGTTGTTGCTTTCCTTGAGCATGTCGAGCGTGCTCTTGACGGTGCCGAGGTAGTCCTCCGGCAGCGCGCGCGCGTCGGTACGCGGGTAGGTGAGCACCTTGTGCTTTTCGTAGAGCGCCTGCGCGAGCCCCAGCGTGTTCTTCGCGGAGAAGCCGAAGCGGCCGTTCGCCTCGCGCTGCAGGCTCGTCAGGTCGAAGAGCAGCGGCGAGAGCTGGGTCGACGGCTTCGATTCCTCGGTGACCATGCCGGTCTGCTCGCGGCACGCGGCCACCACGGATTCCGCCGCAGCGAGGCTCCAGAGGCGCGAGTCGCGCTTTTCCGGATCGAACTCGTCCTTCTTGAATTTCGGGTCGTACCAGCGGCCTTCGTAGAAGCCCGCCGCGCAGACGAACTCGGCGCGCACTTCCCAATAGTCGCGCGGCACGAAATTGCGGATCTTCTCCTCACGCTCGACGACGATCGACAGCGTCGGCGTCTGTACGCGGCCGACGGTCGTCAGGAAGAATCCGCCGCCCTTGCTGTTGAACGCGGTCATGGCGCGCGTGCCGTTGATGCCGACGAGCCAGTCTGCCTCCGAGCGGCAGCGCGCCGCATCGGCGAGCGGCTGCATTTCTTCGTCGGTGCGCAGTTTCGCGAAGCCGTCGCGGATCGCCGCCGGGGTCATCGATTGCAGCCACAGGCGCTGCACCGGCTGCTTCGATTTTGCGTGCTGCGCGATCAGGCGGAAAATCAGCTCGCCCTCGCGCCCCGCGTCGCATGCGTTGATCAGGCGCTCGACATCCTTGCGCTTCATCAGCTTCGTGAGCGCCTTGAGCCGCGATTCGCTTTTTGCGATCGGGTTGAGGTCGAAATGCGGCGGGATGACGGGAAGATGCGCGAAGCTCCATTTGCCGCGCTTGACCTCGTATTCTTCGGGAGCGGCGATCTCGAGCAGGTGGCCGACCGCCGACGACAGGACGTACTCGTCGCTCTCGTAGTACTCGTCATGCTTGGTAAAGCCGCCCAGCGCACGCGCGATGTCGTTCGCGACAGAAGGCTTTTCCGCAATGATCAGTGCTTTGGACATGACTGGTTGTGAGGTTTGTGGATCGGGGTCAAAACCCTGATGTTGGTCTCTTTAACGACCGCTTTATAGCACACGCCGTTGCGCTTGTTTAAAAACGCACACAACGAAAGGGCCAAGCCACGTACACGACAGGCACGCTGCATGCGGTTTGCAGGGCGGTGTGGCGAGCCGGTTCGGCGGGGAGGAAACGGCTGCGGCGTCAGGCTGCGGCCAGGGCCGGGCGCAGCTTGGGGGCGCCGTTGGAGTCCGGCAGCGCGGTCAAGTCGGTCAGCATGCGCTCGATGATCGACAGGTGCGGCAGCACGGTGCCGAAAAAGCGTGTGGTGATGCCGTCTTCGATCAGGATCGTCGGGAAGTTCTCGACGTCGAGGTCTTCGAAGCGGTCGGCGTGGGTTTCGACGTCGATCCAGGCGAAGCAGACATTCGGGTGGGCGTCGGCGAGGCGGTCGAAGCCGGCGCGGTAGTCGCGGCAGGTGCCGCACCATTCCGCGCACAGGCAGGCGACCAGCAGGGTGTCGGTGTCGTTGATGCGCTCGGCGATCCGGTCTGCGTCGGTGTCGAGATTCAGCGCTGGCATGGTATTTCCTTGCGTTCTTTTCCGAAGTGCGAACTGCTTGCGGCGACTGTAGCACGCCTCTCACGGGGCGGCGCGTTCGCTGGCGCGCCGAGGCCGGCGCCAGCGGCACGCTCTGGATCTAGCCGCGTTCGATGCGCGCGAAGCGCCCGCCCGGAAGCGCCGTCAGCCTCCCGGCGAGCTCCAGTTGCAGCAGCGTGCCTTGCAGGGCGGCTTCGTTCATCTCGGTCCGGGCGGCGAGGACTTCAAGGGTCGCGGGAGCGTGACCCAGGGCGTCGAGCAGACGCTGGGCCTGTGGGTCCGGCGGCGAGGCGGGCGCGCTTCGTTTCGTTGGCGCGGCTTCCGGCGGTGTGGAGCGGACATATTCGGAGCCCGGCTCGGTCGCGGGCGGCGCGGACTCGCTCACCAGACGCGTTCCCTTCGATAAGTCCGGCGGCGACCGTACCGGCACAGCGCCACCGAGCTCCTCCAGGATGTCCTCCGGTGTTTCGACGAGCTTCGCGCCTTCCTTGATGATCTTGTGACAGCCGCGCGAAAGCGGCGCATGGATCGAGCCTGGAATCGCGAAGACATCACGCCCCATTTCGTTCGCAAGCCGCGCTGTGATCAGCGACCCCGAGCGCAGCGCGGCCTCGACGATCAGCACGCCGCTCGCGAGGCCCGCAATCAGCCGGTTGCGCTGCGGAAAGTGCGCGGATTTCGCCGGCGTGCCGAGCGGCCACTCCGACATGATCGCGCCGTCCGCGGCCAGCCGGTGGGCGAGGGCGTGATGCTTCGACGGATAGACGAGGTCCGCGCCGGTGCCGATCACCGCGACTGTGCTGCCTCGCCCGGCGAGCGCGCCTTGGTGCGCGGCGCCGTCGATACCGAGCGCGAGCCCCGAGACGACGGTGAGCCCGGCGTCCGACAGGGCTTGCGCGAAACGGGCGGCGTCTTCGAGCCCCTGCGGCGTCGCATTGCGGCTGCCGACGATGGCCACGCACTTTGCGTGCAGCAACTCCAGACGGCCCTTTACATATAGCAGCGGCGGCGGATCGGGCATCGTGAGGAGCGCGGGCGGATAGGCAGGGTCGCTCAGGGCGACGATGGCGTTGCCCGGCTGGGCCCGCCAACGCGCAGTATCGGCGAGCCGTTGCGCAAAGCCCGCTGGCGGCTCGGCCAGCGCGGCCCGCGCGGCGGCCTCGCCCGCGGCGGCGGCCAGCGCCTGAAATGGCGCAGCCAGCACCGCCTCGGGCATGCCGAACGCGTCGAGCAGCCCGCGCAGCGCCGCTGGAGTCAGGCCACGCGCCGTGGCGAGCCGTAGCCACGCGGCGAGTTCGGTGTCGGTCATCGGCAGGGCGTGCATGGCAAGGCGAGCCTCCAGCGCCGCCTGCGGACAGACAGGCAGCATGCTAAAATTTTCATCATCCGAAATACAATGCAGCGCCGCGCACATACGCGGTGTTCGTGGCTGTGTCCGAGCAATGTGGGTTGAATCGTGCATTCAGCCGTTATCTTCGAGACGCGGCCGCGGGCCCGCAAGCCGGCCGAACGGCCTATTGCCGCATCCGGCTTTTTTCGTCACGGTATTGCTTTGCGCGACCGCATCCGACCACATTCACGACCATGGCCTTACTCAGCATCCTCAACTACCCCGACAAACGCCTGCACAAGATCGCGAAACCGGTCGAGGCCGTCGACGACCGCATCCGCAAGCTGGTCGCCGACATGGCCGAGACGATGTACGCCGCGCCTGGCGTCGGGCTTGCCGCGACGCAGGTCGACGTGCACGAGCGCGTCATCGTGATCGACGTCTCGGAGACGCATGACCAGCTGCTGGCGTTCATCAACCCGGAGATCATCTGGTCGAGCGACGAGCGCAAGATCAACGAGGAAGGGTGCTTGTCGGTGCCGGGCATCTACGACAGCGTCGAGCGCGCCGAAAAGGTGCGCGTGCGCGCGCTCAACGAGAAGGGCGAGACCTTCGAGATCGATTGCGAGGGGCTGCTTGCGGTCTGCATCCAGCACGAAATGGATCACTTGATGGGGCGTGTGTTCGTCGAGTATCTGTCGCCGCTCAAGCAGACGCGTATCAAGACGAAGATGAAAAAGCTCGCGCACGCGATGTAAAACCTTAGGCTCGCATCGCGCTCCTTCGCTTCCCATTCGACCTCGAACCCATGGCCCATACGTTGCGCGTCGTTTTTGCAGGCACGCCGGAATTTGCCGCGGCGGCGCTAGCCGCGATTCACTCCGCTGGTTTTCCCGTGCCGC
Organism: Trinickia terrae; assembly: GCF_005144415.1. Taxonomy (GTDB): domain Bacteria; phylum Pseudomonadota; class Gammaproteobacteria; order Burkholderiales; family Burkholderiaceae; genus Trinickia_A; species Trinickia_A terrae. The sequence goes on from NZ_SWJE01000014.1 coordinate 179,635, forward strand.
TCGTGCTCACGCAGCCCGACCGCCCGGCCGGGCGCGGCATGAAGTTGCAAGCGAGCGCCGTCAAGCGCTATGCGCAGGAGCATGGGCTCGCCGTGGCGCAGCCGCCGTCGTTGCGCCGCGCCGGCAAGTTTCCTGCCGAAGCCGCCGCCGCCATCGAGCAACTGCGGGCAACGCCGCACGATGTGATGGTGGTCGCGGCCTACGGGTTGCTGCTGCCGCAGGAAGTGCTCGATATCCCGCGGCACGGCTGCATCAACATTCACGCTTCGCTGCTGCCGCGCTGGCGCGGCGCGGCGCCGATTCATCGCGCGCTCGAGTCCGGCGACGCCGAGACCGGCATCACGCTGATGCGCATGGATGTGGGCCTCGATACAGGCGCGATGCTGACGGTCGGGCGCGTGCCGATCGAGGCCCATGACACGACCGCGACGCTGCATGACAAGCTTGCAGCCGTTGGGGCGCGCCTGATCGCCGACGCGCTCGTCGAGCTGGAGAAGAGCGGCACGCTGCACGAGACGCCGCAACCCGAGGGCGGCGTGACTTACGCCGAAAAGATCGGCAAGCACGAGGCCGCGCTCGACTGGCGCCGTCCGGCCGCGGTTCTGGCTCGGCAGGTTCGGGCGTTCGATCCGTTTCCCGGCGGCGTCGCCACGCTCGGCGACGGCACCGCGCTGAAAATCTGGGCGGCGGAGCCTGTTGTCGCGCGAGGCGATGGCACGGCCGAGCCGGGCGAGATCGTCGACGTTTCCGCGGACGGTGTCGTCGTCGCATGCGCTGAAGGCGCGCTGCGTCTCACACAATTGCAGAAGCCGGGCGGCAAGCGCCTGCCGGTGCGCGAATTTCTTGCCGGCACGGCGCTGTCGGCGGGGCAGCGCTTCGGCTTGCCTGAGTCTTGATGAACGCTGCTTCGGGCGGGGCGTGGACGCGCCGCCTTGCCCGTTAGGCCAGCTCGCGCGGCGTCCGCGGCGCGCGTTAGAATCTTCCGTGCATCCCCGTTCCATCCACGTCATTCCACGCCATCCCAGGTTCGCCATGTTCGGCATCGTCCACTTCGCTTTTTTTATCGCCGCCGTCTTCCTGCTCAACGTGACGCCCGGGCCGGACACGGCCTACATCGTCGGCCGCAGCGTCGCGCAGGGACGAGGCGCGGGCTTGATGTCGGCGCTCGGCATTTCGGCCGGCTGCTGCGTGCATTCGCTCGCTTGCGCGTTCGGGCTGACCGCCTTGCTCGCGGCATCGGCGACTGCCTTTACGGTCATCAAGTTTGTCGGCGCGCTGTACCTGATCTATCTCGGCGTGCGCCTGATCTTCGCGAAGCCGGAGCAGGCCGAGGCGGCTGGCAAGGCGCGCGCGGCGGGCGGTCCGAAGTCGCTCAAGCAGCTCTTCATGCAGGGGTTCTGGACCAACGTGCTGAACCCGAAAGTCGTGCTGTTCTTCGTCTCGTTCTTCCCGCAATTCGTCGCTGCGGAAAGCGAGCACAAGGCGCTCGCTTTCTTGTCGCTCGGCGTCGTGTTCGTGTTGATGAGCATGGTGTGGAACAGCTTCGTCGCGTGGATCGCGGGCAGCGTCACGCAGCGGCTGGGCGGCAAGCCGGCGGTGAAGCGGTGGCTGGACCGCGGCGTCGGCAGCGCGTTCGTCGGGCTCGGCATCAAGCTCGCGACCGCGCGGCATTGATCGAATCAATTTGAATTATTTGCGCCTGCCCTTATCCAACATATTCCTTACAATCATCCGCTCGCCACATCGGGCGGAACAAAGCGTGGCGCACGCAAACGGTTAGGAGCAAGCATGTTCAATTGGGTCAAAACGGCAACGCTGATGGCCGCGATCACGGCCCTGTTCATTGTGATCGGCGGGATGATCGGCGGGCATCGCGGCATGATGCTGGCGCTCTTCGTCGCGCTCGGCATGAATTTCTTCTCGTACTGGTTCTCGGACAAGATGGTCCTGCGCATGTACAACGCGCAGGAAGTCGACGAAGCGAGTGCGCCGCAGTTCTATCGCATGGTCCGCGAGTTGGCCACGCGCGCGCAATTGCCGATGCCGCGCGTTTACTTGATCAACGAAGACGCGCCGAACGCGTTCGCCACGGGCCGCAACCCCGAGCATGCGGCGGTCGCGGCCACCACGGGCATCCTGCGCTTGCTGTCCGAGCGCGAAATGCGCGGGGTGATGGCGCACGAGCTCGCGCACGTGAAGCATCGCGACATCCTGATCTCGACGATCTCCGCGACAATGGCCGGCGCCATCTCGGCGCTCGCGAACTTCGCGATGTTCTTTGGCGGGCGCGACGAAGAAGGGCGTCCAACCAATCCGATCGCGAGCATCGCGGTGGCCCTGCTCGCGCCGATCGCTGGAGCGCTGATCCAGATGGCGATTTCGCGGGCGCGAGAATTCGAAGCCGACCGCGGCGGCGCGCAGATCTCCGGCGATCCGCAAGCGCTGGCCTCGGCGCTCGACAAGATCCACCGCTACGCGCAGGGCATTCCGTTCGCCGCTGCGGAAGCGCATCCGGCAACTGCACAGATGATGATCATGAATCCGCTGTCGGGCGGCGGCATCGCGAATCTGTTTTCGACTCACCCGGCAACCGAGGAGCGGATTGCCCGCTTAACGGAAATGGCTCGTACGGGGCGTTTCGATTGACGCTCGAGGTGCAGTAGCTTGTTGCGGGGCGCAGGCTTTCGATGCCTGATCGAGCCGCAGACGCCGGGGCGGGCCGAGAGGCCTGCCCTTTTGATTGATGGAGCGCGCGATCTGATCGAACGTCTCGGCCGAGACCGCAATCGACGCAGCCAGCCGCGTCGGCGAGACGTCATCCGTAAGACGGATGGCATGCCGCGCCACGCTACAATGCCGCGCTTGTATTGCGGTTGCGCCATGCGATGATCCGCGCGGCACGTTCATATCTTCTCCATGACTCAAAGATCCTCCGCACGTCGCCATTCCAAATCGTCCATCGCGCAGAAACAGGCTGCGGTGCGGCAAGGGCGCCTGTCGGCGCTGCATCTTGCACCCGATTCTCTGGGCTTCGCGCTCGACGGAGCCGCGCAGGCGGTCGGCGCAGTGCGTGAGGGGAGCGCGCTGCCGGCAGCCCTCGCCGCGCTGCACGCATCGACGGGCGTCGCCCACGCCGCGTTGTCTCGCGGTGCCGTGCAGGACATCGCTTATCGGACGCTGCGCCGTCTTGCGAGCGTCGACTGGCTTGTCGCGAAACTGGTTCACAAGGCGCCGCCGGCGCATGTCGGCAACATGCTGAGCTGCGCGTTCGCGCTGCTTTCCGACGAGGCCGGCACCGCCGCCTATGCGCCGTTTACGGTCGTCGACCAAGCCGTGGAGGCAATCGGCGCAAGACGCGAGTTCGCCTTTGCGAAAGGGCTCGTCAACGCGGTGCTACGCAACTTCCTGCGTGAGCGCGACGCACTGCTGGACGAGTTCCGCGCGGACCGCGTCGCGCGCTGGAACTATCCGGCATGGTGGATCGACGCTGTCGAGCGCGCCTGGCCCGATCGCTGGCAGGACATTCTCGAATCGGGCAATCGGCAAGGGCCGCTGACGCTGCGCGTCAACGCGCGCCGTGCGACAGCCGAGGCTTATTTGGAAACGCTGCGCGAACACCAAATCGACGCGACCCTGGCCGGCGTTCACGCAGTGCGCCTGGCAACGCCGATGCCCGTCGAACGCATTCCGGGCTTTACCGATGGCGTCGTGTCCGTGCAGGACGCGGGCGCGCAATTGGCCGCGCAATGGCTTGCCGTGCGCGACGGCATGCGCGTGCTCGACGCCTGCGCGGCGCCCGGCGGCAAGACGGGGCACGTGCTCGAGCTGGCCGACGTCGACCTCGTCGCACTCGAAAGCGACCCGTCCCGCGCGGAGCGCATCGGCGAAAACCTGACGCGCCTCGGGCTCGAAGCCGACGTGCGCATCGGCGACGCCGGCAGCCCATCGCAATGGCACGACGGGGCGCCGTTCGACCGCATTCTCGCCGACGTGCCGTGCTCGGCATCGGGCATCGTCCGCCGCCATCCGGATATCCGCTGGCTGCGGCGCGAATCGGATATCGCGGCGCTCGCCGCCGAGCAGCGGCGTATTCTCTCGGCGTTGTGGCCGCTCGTGAAACCAGGCGGCGAGTTGCTTTACGTTACCTGCTCGATCTTTCCGGAAGAGGGCGAGTTGCAGGCGCGGTGGTTTGAAAGCGCGCATGAAGATGCGGTACGATTGGACGCTCCGGGGCAACTGGTGCCGGTTCTTGCCCGCGAACAAGCCGGATCCGCGGCTGAACTCCCGAGTGCAGCCGGCCTCGGGCAGCGCACGGGTTCGGATATAGACCACGACGGATTCTTCTACGCGCGCTTTCAGAAACGGTGACGATCAAACGCTTTTTTCCGCTACGGCTCGCGGCCGCGCTCTGGATCGCGCTGACCCTTTGCCTCGCCGCAGCCGGGCCCGCGTGCGCCGATCCGATCTCCGTGCAGCGCGCCTCGCTGCAAGCGGACGGTACCGGCTGGAACCTCGACGCCCGCTTCGATTTCGAGCTCAACAGCAGCCTCGAAGACGCCGTCAACAAAGGCATCCCGCTCTACTTCACGACCGATTTCGAATTGAGCCGTCCGCGCTGGTACTGGTTCGACGAGCAGCCCGTGTCCGTGTCGCAGACCATCCGCCTGTCGTTCCAGCCGCTCACGCGCGAGTACCGCGTGTCGAGCGGCGGCTTGCAGCTCGGTTTTTCGTCGCTCGACGAGGCGCTCTCGGTCATCAAGCACGTGACGTCGTGGCACGTGATCGACCGCAATCAGGTGCAGCCGGGCGACACCTACAACGCGTCCGTACGGATGCAGCTCGATACCGCGCTAATGCCTAAGCCGTTCCAGGTCGATGCGGTCAACAACCGCGACTGGGCGCTCGCTTCCGACTGGAAGCGCTTTAACTTCACGGTGGCTGAACGTGCTAAATAGAGTCCGCCGATCCGTGGGAGCGAAGGGCGTCGTCGTGCGGCTGCTCGTGTCGACGGTCGCCGTCACCGCGATCCTGCTCCTCGTGCTGCTCGCCGCCGCGAGCGCCAACACCGAATTCTTCGACCGCTACTACTCGTGGCTCTACGCAGCCAACATCGTGGTCGCGCTGATCTTCCTGCTCGTGGTCGTGACGCTCGTCGTGATGATCGTCGCGCGCTTGCGCAAGGGCAAGTTCGGCACGAGGCTGCTCGCGAAGCTCGCGATCTTCTTTGCGCTCGTTGGCGTGGTGCCGGGCGGCATCATCTACATCGTGTCGTATCAGTTCGTGTCGCGCAGCATCGAATCGTGGTTCGACGTCAACGTCGAGACCGCGCTGACATCCGGCCTGAACCTGGGGCGGGGCATGCTCGACGCGTCGCTGTCGGACTTGCAGACGAAGGGCCGCATGATGGCCGAGCAGCTCGCGAGCACGGATCCTTCGAGCATGACGCTCACGCTCTTGCGTCTGCGCGACCAGTTCGGCGTGCAGGACGCGACGCTCGTCGAAACGGTGCGCACGGTCTCGGGCGCGACGCCGGAGCTGCACGTCGTCGCTCAGGCGACGAGCAATTACGCCGCGCTCGTGCCCGACGACTTGCCGACGCAGCTAATGCTCAACCAGGCGCGCGGCCGTGGTTATGCGGCGATCGAAGGCGAGGTCGATGGCGACGCGAATTCGAAAGGCGCCTTGCGCTTGCGCATCGTGCAGCGCATTCCGGATTCGAGCACGTCGCTCCTGCAGCCGGCCGAACGCTTCCTGCAATTGACGCAGCCCGTTTCGCCTACGCTCGCGCGCAACGCCGATGCCGTGCAGCGCGCCTATCGCGAGTATCAGGAGAAGGCGCTCGGCCGCACCGGCTTGCGCAAGATGTACATCGGCACGCTGACGCTCGCGCTTTTTCTCGCGACCTTCATCGCGATGATGCTGGCGCTCGCGCTCGGCAACCAGCTCGCGCGGCCGCTGTTCCTGCTCGCGCAAGGGACCAAGGAAGTGACCGAGGGCGACTACACGCCGAAGCGCGAAATCAAGTCGCGCGACGAGCTCGGCTTTCTCACCCAGTCGTTCAATGCGATGACGCGCCAGCTTTCCGAGGCGCGCGCCGCCGTCGAGAAGAACCGCGTGGCGCTCGAGCATTCGAAGGCGTATCTCGAGAGCATCCTCGCGAATCTGACGGCCGGCGTGTTCGTGTTCGATCGCCAGTTCCGCCTGACGACAGCCAACCGCGGTGCCGAGCGCATCTTCCGGCAGCCGTTCCAATCGATGCTGGGCGCTTCGCTCGATCACATCGGCGTGCTGGCCGAGTTCGGCGCGCTGGTGAAGAAGGCGTTTGCCGACCGCGATGCGGCGAGCACCAACGGCATGGCCGACGACGGCCACTGGCAGCAGCAGTTCGCGGTGCCGGTCGCGGGCGAGACCGAGCCGCTGACACTGCTCGTGCGCGGGGCGCGGCTCGTGTCGAGCACCGAGAACATCGAGGACGTGCAGACGGCGGGCTATGTCGTCGTGTTCGACGACATCTCCGACGTGATCTCGGCGCAGCGCTCGGTTGCATGGGGCGAAGTCGCGCGTCGTCTCGCGCACGAGATCAAGAACCCGCTCACGCCGATCCAGCTCTCCGCCGAACGCCTGCAGATGAAGCTCGCCGACAAGCTCGCGCCGCCCGACGCCGACGTCCTGAAGCGTGGCGCGACGACCATCGTGAACCAGGTCGCGGCGATGAAGCAGATGGTCGACGATTTCCGCGAATACGCGCGCACGCCGCCCGCGGTGCTCGGGAATCTGCAGCTCAATGAGCTGGTGTCGGAAGTGCTGACGCTCTACGGCATCGAGGAGGGCAAGAGCGCGATCCGCGTGGAGCTTTCCGAGCTGCCCGTGATTCGCGGCGATGCCACGCAGCTTCGTCAGGTGATTCACAACTTGCTGCAAAACGCGCAGGACGCGGTGGCCGATGTCGAAAATCCGCGTGTTTTGCTCGAAACCAAGACAGTAGAATATGGCGACCCCGACGTGGACGGCACCGTGCGCGTCGCCGTGCGCCTGACCGTCTCGGACAACGGTGCGGGCTTCCCCGCGCGCATCCTGACGCGCGCGTTCGAACCTTACGTGACGACGAAGGCCAAAGGGACGGGACTCGGTCTCGCCACGGTCAAGAAGATCGTCGATGAACATGGCGCACGCATCGACATTCGCAACCGCGTGAAAGCGGGCGACGTGATCGAAGGGGCGCAGATCTCGATACTGTTTCTCCAGATGGCAGACGATGGCGCTTCGCCCGGTGCGGAGCACGCGCCATCGCACGGCGCCCGGGCGCCGGGAAACACAAAAGCAATAGTGCAGACAAGGGCAGCGTAAATGGCAACCATCCTGGTGGTAGATGATGAAATGGGCATCCGGGAATTGCTCTCGGAGATCCTCGCCGACGAAGGACACCTCGTGGAGGTCGCGGAAAACGCGCAGCAGGCGCGCGATTTCCGTTTGCGTCAGGCGCCTGATCTGGTGCTGCTCGACATCTGGATGCCCGACACCGACGGCGTCACGCTGCTCAAGGAGTGGGCGGGGCAGGGGCAGCTCACGATGCCCGTCATCATGATGTCCGGCCACGCGACGATCGATACGGCGGTCGAGGCGACGAAAATCGGCGCGCTGAATTTCCTCGAAAAGCCGATCGCGCTGCAGAAGCTGCTGAAGGCCGTGGAGCAGGGGCTGGCGCGCGGCGGGGCGGCGCTGCCCGTGGGCGGCGCCGCGGCCAAGCCGGCGGCGCCCGTCAACTCCGCGGCGATCGCCTCGGCGGCGGCGCTGCCGATGGCCGGCGCGGAGAATGGCGCAAGCGGCGGCCTGCCCGCCCAGACGGCGTCGATCTCGTTCGACATTCCGTTGCGCGACGCGCGCGATGCATTCGAGCGCGCGTACTTCGAATATCACCTCGCGCGCGAGAACGGCAGCATGACGCGCGTTGCGGAGAAAACCGGGCTTGAGCGCACGCACCTGTATCGCAAGCTCAAGCAGCTTGGCGTCGACCTCGGCAAGAACAAGGGAGAATAAATCTTCGAAAAAGGGCTTGAGGACGGCAAAAACCCTTGCTATACTCTCGCTTCTTCGTGGCCCGGTAGCTCAGTTGGTAGAGCAGCGGATTGAAAATCCGCGTGTCGGTGGTTCGATTCCGCCCCAGGCCACCAGCAGTATCCAACCCCAAGAATCGCGAGGTTCTTGGGGTTTTTCGTATGTCGACCCGAGTTGACGCTTCAGCTGTCGGCCGGAGTTGGTGCTTCAGCACTTACTCCGGCCCCATGCCGAGCACTTACTCGGGTCCCATGCAAGGCTGGCGAGCGCATCAGTTGATGAGCGCGAGCCGGGCGGCAGGCAGAGGCCAGCGCCATTCCAAGACGACATGATAAAATCTTGCAATTACAAGGACTTGCCGCATGTGTCCCGCAAGTCCTTTTTTGTTTGCGGCAGCGGATTTCGCTGCGTGCTCGTCTCCTGGCCAGCTTGATGCGTCGCGTCGCAGCCGGCGATCAGCGGTATAAGCGGCGCGCCGCCTGACGCAAAACGGTGCGACCTATACTGCTTGAGCCGGCACCGCCGGCACGCGTTGCCGCACCGCGCCGTGCGCGACGCGAGCCCTCATCACTCTTGGAGTTTCACGGTGACTCGGACAGACGCTAAGAACAGCGCGCTCGTGTTGTTTTCCGGCGGCCAGGATTCGGCCACTTGCCTCGCATGGGCGCTCGATCGCTATGAGACGGTCGAGACGCTCGGCTTCGATTACGGTCAGCGGCACCGCGTCGAGCTCGAATGCCGCGAAGGTTTTCGCAGCGCGATCGCGCGCACGTTTCCCGCTTGGGGCGCGCGGCTCGGCGACGATCACATGATCGATCTGTCCGTGCTAGGCTCGATCAGCGATACCGCGATGACGCGCGAAATCCAGATCGAGGCCACGGCGAACGGTCTGCCGAATACCTTCGTGCCGGGCCGCAACCTGATGTTCATGACGATCGCCGCAGCGATCGCCTATCGGCGCGGACTGCGGGTGCTGGTCGGCGGCATGTGCGAGACGGATTTCTCGGGCTATCCCGATTGCCGCGACGATACGATGAAGGCGCTGCAAGTCGCGCTGAATCTCGGCATGGACAGCCGATTCGTGCTGGAAACGCCGCTGATGTGGCTCGACAAGGCCGATACCTGGCGTCTCGCGCAGGAGTTGGGCGGCGATGCGCTCGTCGAGCTGGTGCGCGTCGAGACGCATACTTGCTATGTCGGCGAGCGCGCCGAATTGCACGACTGGGGTTTCGGCTGCGGCGAATGTCCGGCGTGCCGTTTGCGCAAGCGCGGCTACGAGGCGTTTCTCGCGGGCGAGAAAGTGACCGAGCCGGTTTGATCGGCCACGGTCGAGAACGACACAGAGAGCAGCATGACATACGCAGTCAAGGAAATCTTCTACACGTTGCAGGGCGAAGGCACCAATGCCGGCCGCCCTGCCGTGTTTTGCCGGTTCGCCGGCTGCAATCTGTGGTCGGGCCGCGAGGAAGACCGTGCGGAGGCAGTGTGCCGCTTCTGCGATACCGACTTCGTCGGCACCGACGGCGAGAACGGCGGCAAGTACAAGAGTGCGGATGAACTGGTCGCGCTGATTGCGTCGCTGTGGCCCGAGGGCGAGGGGCATCGCTTCGTCGTCTGCACCGGCGGCGAGCCGATGCTGCAGATAGACCCGCCGTTCGTCGATGCTTTGCATGCGGCCGGCTTCGAGATCGCGATCGAGACGAATGGCTCGCTGCCGGTGCTCGAGACGATCGACTGGATCTGCGTGAGCCCGAAGGCCGATGCGCCGCTCGTCGTCACCAAGGGCAACGAGTTGAAGGTGGTGATTCCGCAGGAGAACCAGCGCCTCGCCGACTACGCGAAGCTCGATTTCGACCACTTCCTCGTCCAGCCGATGGACGGCCCGTCGCGCGATCTCAACACCAAGCTCGCGATCGACTGGTGCAAGCGCCACCCGCAATGGCGTTTGTCGATGCAAACCCACAAGTACCTGAATATTCCGTGACCCTGCCGTGCTGACGATTACCCGAAAACTCGAATTCGACGCGGGCCACCGCATTCCTGACCACCGCAGCCAGTGCCGCAACCTGCATGGGCACCGCTACGTGATCGAAATCACGCTGCAAGGCGACGTGGTCGAAACGGAAGGCGCGCCGGACCGCGGCATGGTGATGGACTTCGCCGACGTCAAATCGCTGGCGATGGAGCATCTCGTCAATCGCTGGGATCACGCGTTCCTCGTCTTCGAGGGCGATACGAAGGTGCGCGAGTTTCTCGATTCGATGCCAGGCCACAAGACCGTGGTGCTCGATCGCATTCCCACTGTCGAGAACCTCGCGGCGGTCGCGTTCGACGTGCTTGCGAATGTCTACGACGCGCACTACGGCGTGAACCTGCGTCTGCACCGTGTGCGTCTCTACGAAACGCCGAATTGCTGGGCCGACGTGGTCCGCGGCTGAGCCGTTTTTGGCACGGTATGATCGCTCCTACATGAGCGCGCCGGTCCGCCCGGCGCGCTCATGAATAAAACCACGGAGCGACACATGCCGGAGACCTTGGTCCCAAGCGGGACAAACGGGCGAAAAGCCCGCCTCGTCGGGCGCATTGCGTGCTGCATCGCGCACGCGCGAGGAGTGCGCAAATGAGCGCCCTGACCAATCCCCTGAAGCAACGCCTGAAGGAAGCCGACCCGCTGTATGGGCTCTGGCTATCGCTCGGCAGCGAGAATGCGGCCGAGGCGCTTGCGCATGCCGGCTTCGACTGGCTTTGCATCGACATGGAGCACGCGCCGAACGATTCCGGCGACGTCACGGCGCAGTTGCGCGCGATCGCTGCCGCGCATTTGCCGAGCGAGCCCGTCGTGCGCGTTCCAGCCAAGGACCCGTGGCTCGTGAAGCGCGTGCTCGACGCGGGCGCGCGCACGATCATGTTCCCGAACATCGAAACGGCTGACGAGGCTGCGCACGCGGTCCGCCTCACACAGTACCCGCACGCGGATTCGCCCGATGGGCTGCGCGGCGTCGCCGGCGTGGTGCGGGCAGCGGCGTTCGGCATGCGCCGCGACTACGCGCTGACGGCCAATGCGCAGATCGCGACGATCGTGCAGATCGAGTCGGCGCGCGCGCTCGAAAACGTCGACTCGATTGCGGCGACGCCGGGCGTCGATTGCCTGTTCGTCGGTCCTGGCGATTTGTCCGCGAGCCTGGGCCATCTTGGCGATGCGCGGCACCCCGACGTGCAGGCAGCGATCGCGCGGATCGCGGACGCGGCGCAGCGCGCCGGCGTCGCCGCGGGCATTTTCGCGCTCGATAGCGCCGGCGCGCGCCAATATCGCGACGCCGGCTTTCGTTTCATCGCGCTCGGCGCCGACGTCGTCTGGCTGCTGCGCGCAACGCGTCAAGCGTTACAGGAGGTGCGGTCATGAACAAACGAGAAAAGGCGCGGGCGAAGGCGGCTCGGGCCGCGATGGCCCAGCCCATCTCGGCCTGGGTGGGCCTCGCGCTGTGCGGCATGCTGGCGATGAGCGGCGCGGCCCATGCGCAGACAGTGAAGCAGGAGGCCCCCGACGCGGAAACGCAGACGGCCGTCGCCGATTACAACGCCGGCAATCTTCCCGTTGCGCTCAAGGAGTTCCGGGACGCCGCCGAGCGCGGCAGCCGGCTCGCCGAATTCAACTACGCGATGATGCTGCTGAACGGCGAGGGGACGAAGGCGAACGTCGACGAAGGCAAGAAGTGGCTCAAGAAGGCTGCTGACGCGAACATGTCGCACGCGCAGTACGTGTACGGCAAGATGTACGACGATGGCGATTTCGTCGTGCGCGATCCGGCCGAGGCGCATCGCTGGTTCCTGAAGGCGGCGGAGCAAGGTCACGTGCAGGCGGAGTTGGCGCTTGCGAATCAGTTTCTCGACGGACGGGGCACGTCGCGCGACAACAAGCAGGCGTTCGTCTGGTACAAGAAGGCCGCCGAAGGCGGCGACATGACCGCGCAATACGTGACGGGGTCGTTCTATGAGCTCGGCGGCGACGGCGTCGAACAGAACCTGAACGTGGCGCGCGCTTACTACGCGGCCGCGGCGGCGCAGGGCGATCCGGCAGCGCGCTTGAAGTACCAGCAGCTCAGCGCGCAGCTACAGCAGAAGGCGAAGCCGCAGTAACCGCCAATCGCGATCGAACCGGCAAGCGAACCCGAAAACGCCGCGCTGCCAGGGCCTCGAGCCCGGCGCGCGGCGTTCAGCTTTTCATGAGCCGCTTCTGCCGCCCGACGCTCATGATGAGTCCGACCGCGACGCCGAGCGTAGTGAGCGCGGTGCCCCCATAGCTCATGAACGGCAGCGGCACGCCGACGACCGGCAGAATCCCGCTCACCATCCCGACATTGACGAACGCGTAGGTGAAAAACGCCATCGTGAGCGACCCGGCCAAGAGGCGCCCAAATAGCGTCGCGCCGTTGGCGGCCACATAGAGTCCGCGCGCGATCAGCAGCATGTAGAGCACGAGCAGCACGAGTCCGCCCGCGAGCCCGAACTCCTCCGAGAACACGGCGAAAATGAAGTCGGTATGTTTTTCGGGGATGAATTCGAGGTGGGCCTGCGTGCCCTTCATCCAGCCCTTGCCGAGCGGGCCGCCCGAGCCGATCGCGATGACTGCCTGGATCGTGTGGAAGCCCTTGCCGAGCGGATCGGAGGTCGGGTCGAGCAGCGTGCAGACGCGGTGCTTCTGGTAGTCGTGCATGAGCGGCCACTGCACTTCGGGCTGGCAGATCTTGTCCTGGAACGTCGCGATCAGCGCGACCGAGACGACGACGGCCGCCAGCACCGGCGCGATCAGCTTGAACGACAGTCCAGCGAAGTAGATGACGAAGAGGCCCGCGGCGAACACGAGCATCGCCGTGCCGAGGTCCGGCTGCTTGGCGATCAGGCCGACCGGCACGGCGAGTATCGCGAAGCCGACGAGAAAGTCCCACCAGCGCAGCCCGCCTTCGCGCTTCTGGTAGTACCACGCGAGCATGAGCGGCGTGGCGATCTTGAGGAGCTCGGACGGCTGGATCACGACGCCGACGTTGATCCAGCGCTTCGCGCCCTTCTTCGTGATGCCGAACACCGCGACGCCGACGAGCAGCGCGATCCCCACCGTATAGAGCGGCACGGCGAAGCGCATCAGCGTCGTGGGCGGCAAGTTGGCGAGCGCCCACATGAGGGCGAAGGTGAAGAGGATGTTGCGCAACTGGTCCTCGACCTTGCCGGGCATGTCGAGCGTCGCGCTATAGAGCGTGACGATGCCGACGCACAGCAGCAGGAACACCGTCAGCGCGAGCGGGCGATCGAAGCCCACGAACATCTGCTTGACGCGTTCGAGCCAGACACGCTTGTCGAATTGCATGTCTTTCTCCGTTATTCGTCGATGCCGGACGGGGCCGGCGTGGAGGGGGCGGCGGACGGCGCGTTCTCGTCGCGCGACGGCGGCGCGATAGCGACGTCGGGCGTTTCGCTGGCGGGGCGCGGCTTGCGCGGCGCGGGCTTTTTCGCCGGCGCGGCGACCGCGCCCGATGCGCCCGCCGCCGCGGCAGCGCCTGAGCCTGAGCCTGAGCCGACAACCGGCCCGGGGGCCGCGCCGAAGCCCCCCACAGCGACATCAGCGCCCGACGCCCCCACCGCCAGAGCGGGTTTCGGCGGCACTGGCGACGGCAGCGCCGTGAACCCCGCCGCGACCTTGACGAGCGGCTCCGAGCCTTCCGCGGCATCGGACGCGCCGATCACCGGCACGGTGATCGCCTGCGTCGCCGACGCCGCAGCCGCGACCGCCGCAGCTTCCGCGCCCGGCTTTTGGCGCTCGAGCAGCCAGAAGTCGAGCACGCGGCGTGCGATCGGGGCTGCGGCCTGCGCGCCCCAGCCGCCGTTTTCGACGACCAGCGCGACCGCGATCTGCGGATTGTCGGCGGGGGCGAACGCGATGAAGAGCGCGTGGTCGCGCAGATTTTCGGCGAGCGCGTGGCCGTGGTACTTCGCGCCCTGCAGCGAGAACACCTGCGCGGTCCCGGTCTTGCCGGCCGTCACGTAAGGCGCGTTGCGGAACAGCAGATACGCGGTGCCGGACGGATTGGCCGTCACGTTGACCATCCCGCGCTTGACGACGTCGATATCGTCTTGCGTCACGTTGATCCGGCCGTTGTCCTTCGGCACGGTCAGGCGCAGATCGTGGCTGATCGGATTCTCGATCTCCTTCACGAGGTGCGGCTTCATGACGACGCCGTTGTTGGCGAGCGTGGCCGTCGCGTGCCCGAGCTGCAGGATCGTGTACGAGTTGTAGCCCTGGCCGATCCCGAGGCTGATCGTCTCGCCTTCGTACCAGCGCTGCTGCTCGGGCTTGCGGTAGGCCTTCTTCTTCCAGTCCGTCGACGGCAGCACGCCGCGCGCCTCGCCCGCGATGTCGATGCCGGTGATCTGCCCGAAGCCCCAGGGCTTCATGAAGTTGGCGATCGCGTTGACGCCGAGGTCGTGCGCGAGCATGTAGAAGTAGGTGTCGTTCGACACCATGATCGCGCGGTTCATGTCGATCCAGCCCTGGCCCTGCGGCACGTCGTTGCGGAACGTGTGGCCGCCGAACGTGTACGAGCCCGGGTCCTGGAAGCCCCAGCTCGGCGTGCGCTTGTGCAGGGTGAGCGCGGCGAGCGCCATGAACGGCTTGTAGGTCGAGCCCGGCGGATAGGTGCCGTGCAGCGGCCGGTTCAGGAGCGGATGGTCGGCCGAGTTGTTGAGCTCGTCCCAGGTCTGCTGATCGATGCCGTCGACGAACGAGTTCGGATCGAAGCTCGGCGACGAGACGAACGCGAGCACGTCCCCCGTCGAGGGCTCGATCGCGACGAGCGCGCCGCGCTTGCCCGCGAACGCCTGCTCGGCGACCTGCTGCAGGCCGATGTCGAGCGACAGCACGAGGTTGTTGCCCGGCGTCGCCTGCGTGCGCGAGAGCGTGCGCACGGGGCGCCCGCCCGCCGTCACTTCGACTTCCTCGAAGCCGGTCATGCCGTGCAATTCGGTTTCGTAGCTCTGCTCGACGCCGATCTTGCCGATGTAGTCGGTGCCCTTGTAGTTGTTCGCGTCGAGGCGCGGATCGTAGTGATCGGGGTCGCTGTCGTTCTGGTCGCTGATGGCGTCGATGCGCTCCGCGTCGCGCTGCGAGATCCGGCCGATATAGCCGATCACGTGCGCCGCCGTCGTGCCGAGCGGGTATTGGCGGAACAGGCGCGCGCGCACGTCGACGCCGGGAAAGCGGAAACGCTGCGCCGTGAACTTCGCGACTTCCTCGTCGGTCAAGCGGGTGCGGATCGGCAGGCTCTCGAAGTTCTTCGAGTCTTCGAGCAGCTTCTTGAAGCGGCGGCGGTCGCGCTGGTCGATCGAGATGACCGTGGAGAGCTTGTCGATCACGTTATCGAGCGTGTCGTCGATCTTCGACGGCGTGACTTCGAGCGTGTACGCCGAGTAGTTCCTGGCGAGCACGACGCCATTGCGATCGGTGATGATGCCGCGGTTCGGCACGATCGGCGCGACCGAGATGCGGTTCTCCTCGGCCTGCAGCGAGTATTTGCTGTAGTGCCAGACCTGCAGGTCGAGAAAGCGCAGCACCAGGAGGCCGAAGCAGACGAACACGAACACCCCGGCCGCCGCGACGCGCAGACGGAACCGGGAGAGCTGTTGCTGGGTGTCCTTGAATTCGGTCATGCGAGTACCGTGCTACGGATTCGAAACGGGCTCAGATCGGCCGGGTGTCGTCCGGGTCTTCCGGGCGGCGCTGAGGCATCAGGAGCAGCATGCTCGCAACCGGCCAGAGCGCGGCTTCGACGAAGCCGTCGATCAGATAGCCCCAGCCGGGAAACGCGGCGCCCATCAAGAGGCGGATCATGAACGGCACGAGCTGCGCGCCGACCAAAAGCGGCGCGACGGCGAACATCTGCACGCCGAGCGTCATCCAGAGCACGCGCCGGTGGATCGTGATTGCGCCGAACGAGAGCAGCGTATAGGCGAGGGCGTGCTCGCCGAGCAGGCTCGCGTTGTGCACGTCCATCAGGATGCCGAGCAGGAACGCGAGGCCCATGCCGACCTTGCGCGGCTGGTGCACGTTCCAGAACAGGAGCACGAGCGCGACGAAATCGGGCACGGCGACGAGGCGCCCCCAGGGCATCAGATTCAGCAGGAACGCGGCGGCGAGACTGAACGCGATGAAGTACGGATTGACCGGCAGCAGGATGTATTGCGGGCGGTTCATCGCTTCGCTCCCGATGCGGCGGCGTGATCGGCGGCGGGCGCTTTCGCGTTCTTCTCGGTGCTCTTTGCGGCGGTTGGCGTTTTTGCGGTCTTGTCTGCGGCGTTCTCGCCGGCCTTCGCATCGGGAGCGGTCTTGCCGGCGGCTTTATCCTTGTCCGCGGCCTTCACCGCTTTCTTGTTCTTCGCGTCTTTCCCCGCGGCCGTTGAGGCCGACTCGGGCTCTTCCGGACGCGGCGGCACATTGCTGATGTAGTGCAGCACGAGGAACTGCTTCGCGCCACGCACGGTTGCGACCGGCTGACAGACGACGCGCGCGAACGCCGTATCGGCGAGCTTGTCGACGCGCGCCACCTTCGCGACCGGCAGCCCTGGCGGATAGACGCCGTCGAGGCCGCTCGTCACGAGCTCGTCGCCCGCGAGCACGTCGGCGCTGATCGGCACGAAGCGCATTTCGAGCGCGTCACCCTTGGGCGTGCCGTAGATCACGCTGCGCAGCCCGGTGCGGACAACCTGCACGGGCACGGCCTGATCCTTGTCGGTCAAGAGCGTCACTTCGGACTGCATCGGGAACACGCGCGTGACCTGGCCGACGACGCCGTTCTCGTTGACGACAGGCGAGCCGTTCTGGACGTCCTGATGCGAGCCGACGCCGATCACGACCTTCTGCGTGAACGGATCGGCCGTGTCGTATTGGATCTCGGCAGGCGTGGACTTCGTCGTCATCTGCTGCGTCAGGTCGAGAAGCGCACGCAGATGCGCGTTCTCCGCCTCGAGCGTGGCGGTTTGATTCGCCTGCGTCGAGAGCTGGAGGTTGCGGGCGGTGAGCTTCTGGTTTTCGGTGCGCAAGGTCGCGCTCGTGACGGCGAGATCGGCGGCGCCCATGAAGACGTCGCGTGGCACGAGGGCCGCGCGCTGCAGCGGATAGAGACCTGCGCCGAGCACGCCGCGCACGATTTCGAGCGTCCTGAAGCGTGCATCGGAGATCAGCAAGGCGAGCGCGAGCACGACGAAGAAGACCAGCCGCGCGAGCGCGGACGGGCCTTGCTTGAACAGAGGCGGCGGACTGTATTCCATGGTCGGCGCCGAAGGCGTGATCGTGTGAGTGAAGCTACGGCGCGCTCAAGCGCGGCGGCTCGCCGGTGGGACCGAGAGCGCCGCGCTGTCTGCTGACACGGGTTTCACTCGTACGAGAAGATGCTGCCGAGCTTGTCCATGCGCTCGAGCGCCATGCCCGAGCCACGCACGACGCAGGTCAGCGGGTCTTCGGCGACCAGCACCGGCAGGCCGGTTTCCTCGGCGAGCAGGCGGTCGAGGTCGCGCAGCAGCGCGCCGCCGCCCGTCAGCATCATGCCGCGCTCGGCGATGTCGGCGCCGAGTTCCGGCGGCGTCTGCTCGAGCGCGATCTTCACCGACGAGACGATCTGGTTCAGCGGATCGGTCAGCGCTTCGAGGATTTCGTTGCTGGAGATGGTGAAGCTGCGCGGAATGCCTTCCGAGAGGTTGCGGCCCTTGACTTCGATTTCCTTGACTTCGGAGCCCGGGAATGCGGAGCCGATTTCCTTCTTGATCGATTCGGCGGTTTGTTCGCCGATCAGCATGCCGTAGTTGCGGCGGATGTAGTTGACGATCGCTTCGTCGAACTTGTCGCCGCCGACGCGCACCGAACCCTTGTAGACGATGCCGCCGAGCGAGATCACACCGACTTCGGTGGTGCCGCCGCCGATGTCGACGACCATCGAGCCCGTGGCTTCCGAGACCGGCAGGCCCGCGCCGATCGCGGCGGCCATCGGCTCCTCGATCAAGTAGACCTGCGAGGCGCCCGCGCCGTGCGCGGCTTCCTTGATCGCGCGGCGCTCGACCTGGGTGGAGCCGCACGGCACGCAGATGATGATGCGCGGCGAGGGCGAGAACATCCGCGACTCGTGCGCCATCTTGATGAACTGCTTGATCATCTGCTCGGTGACGGTGAAGTCGGCGATCACGCCGTCTTTCATCGGGCGGATTGCCTCGATGTTGCCGGGCACCTTGCCGAGCATCTGCTTGGCTTCCTTGCCGACTGCCTGAATGGTTTTCTTGCCGTTGGGACCGCCTTCCTGGCGGATGGAGACGACTGACGGTTCGTCGAGAACGACGCCCTTGCCGCGCATGTAAATGAGCGTGTTGGCAGTGCCGAGGTCAATCGCCAGATCGTTGGAGAAGTAGCTGCGCAAAAAGCCGAACATGAAAATCCTGTCTCGCTGGGGGCCGGCTTCGCTTCATGGGCGCCGCGCGGCAGCGGAAAAAATAACAGCTTCGAGTTCGGGCGTGAGCGGCCGCCACACGAGCACGAAGCTGCAATGAAATCTACCGGGGAGTGCGAAAAACCAAGGTGGAATCCTCAGCGCAGCGTTCAGTAAAACCGTAGAAAACACGCCGAAAGGCCTAGGTAAGTCGGCCCGGGTTTGGGTCGAACGCGTAATGATACCTTATAATTTTGTCGTATTTGAAGGATACGGACGGCACTTTTTGCCTTACCGGGCCTGCGTTTTAAGGGCTCGATCTCGCCGCCGCGACGTTTCCTAACTCCTTGTCGCAGCATCGTTTTTCCGCGCTGCGCTAAGTTCCACGTCTTTTCCGGTGACAGCATGGCTTTGACCCTGACCGATGTTAAGCGCATCGCGCACCTGGCGCGCCTCGAATTGGCCGACGCCGACGCCGAGCACACGCTTACCCAGCTCAACGATTTCTTCGGGCTCGTCGAGCAGATGCAGGCCGTCGATACGGCCGGCATCGCGCCGCTCGCCCACCCCATCGAACACATCGAGGACGTCGCGCTGCGCCTGCGCGACGACGCCGTCACCGAGGCCGTCGATCGCGAT
The DNA here is from genome assembly GCF_005144415.1 of Trinickia terrae. Classification (GTDB taxonomy): domain Bacteria; phylum Pseudomonadota; class Gammaproteobacteria; order Burkholderiales; family Burkholderiaceae; genus Trinickia_A; species Trinickia_A terrae. The sequence goes on from NZ_SWJE01000014.1 coordinate 198,789, forward strand.
GCGTACCAGCGTCCCGCGCCCGCGGTGCAGGACGGCCTGTATCTCGTGCCGAAAGTGATCGAATAACCGTTCGGAGCGCCCCCAAACCTGTCGCTACGCGCCAGGCCCCCCCAAGGGGGTAAGAAGACTTGGGGCGGCCCGGCGTTTTCTTAGGAACGCCCATCCAATGCATGCAAAGAGTTTGACCGAGCTGCGCGCGCTCGTCGCGACGAAGGAATGTTCCGCCGTCGAGCTGGCGCAGCACTATCTGAAGCGAATCGAGGCCGCGAGCGCGCTCAATGCGTTCATCCAGGTCGATCCCGAGCTGACGCTCGCGCAGGCGAAGGCCGCCGACGAACGCGTCGCGCGCGGCGAGAGCGGTCCGCTGCTGGGCCTGCCGATCGCGCACAAGGACGTTTTCGTCACGCGCGGCTGGCGCTCCACGGCCGGCTCGAAGATGCTCGAGGGCTACGTGAGCCCGTTCGATGCGACCGTCGTCGAGCGCTTTATGCGCGCCGGCATGGTGACGCTCGGCAAGACCAACATGGACGAGTTCGCGATGGGCTCGTCGAACGAGAATTCGGCCTACGGATCGGTGAAGAACCCGTGGGATACGGCCGCGGTGCCCGGCGGCTCGTCGGGCGGCTCGGCGGCGGCCGTGGCCGCGCGCCTCGCACCCGCCGCCACGGCCACCGATACCGGCGGCTCGATCCGCCAGCCGGCGTCGTTCTCGGGCGTGACCGGCATCAAGCCGACCTACGGCCGCGTGTCGCGCTACGGGATGATCGCGTTCGCGTCGTCGCTGGACCAGGGCGGCCCGATGGCGCAGACCGCCGCCGATTGCGCGGCGCTGCTCAACGCGATGACGGGCTTCGACGAGCGTGACTCGACGAGCTTGAAGCGCGACGACGAAGACTACACGCGCTTCCTCGGCCAGACCTGGTCGACCGGCGGCGCGGCGGACAAACCGCTCGCGGGCCTGCGCATCGGCTTGCCGAAGGAGTACTTCGGCGATGGTCTCGCCGGCGATGTGCGCGCCGCCGTCGATGCCGCGCTCAAGCAATACGAAGCGCTCGGCGCGACGCTCGTGCCGGTGTCGCTGCCGAAGACGGAACTGTCGATTCCCGTCTACTACGTGATCGCGCCGGCTGAGGCGTCGTCGAACCTGTCGCGCTTCGACGGCGTGCGCTACGGCCATCGCGCCGCCGAGTACCGCGATCTGCTAGACATGTACAAGAAGTCGCGCGCGGAGGGCTTCGGCCCCGAGGTGAAGCGCCGGATCCTGGTCGGCACCTATGTGCTGTCGCACGGCTACTACGACGCGTACTACCTGCAGGCGCAGAAGATCCGCCGCATCATCGCGCAGGACTTTGAGGAAGCGTTCAAGACGTGCGACGTCATCATGGGTCCGGTCGCGCCGACCGTCGCCTGGGACATCGGCGCGAAGGGCGACGACCCGGTGCAGATGTACCTCGCCGACGTCTACACGCTGTCGATCAGCCTCGCCGGCCTGCCCGGCATGAGCGTGCCCTGCGGCTTCGGCGCGGGCGCGAACGCCAAGCGCCCGGTCGGCTTGCAGATCGTCGGCAACTATTTCAACGAAGCCCGGATGCTGCAGATCGCCGATGCGTTCCAGCGCGCGACCGACTGGCACAAGCAATCCCCGGCAGGAGTCTGAATATGGAGTGGGAAGTCGTTATCGGCCTGGAGACGCACTCGCAGCTCTCGACGGCCTCGAAGATTTTCTCGGGCGCGTCGACGCAGTTCGGCGCCGATCCGAACACGCAGGCGTGCCCCGTCGATCTCGCGTTGCCGGGCGTGCTGCCGGTGATGAACAAGGGCGCTGTCGAGCGCGCGATCCGCTTCGGCCTCGCGATCGGCGCGACGGTCGCGCCGCGCAGCATCTTCGCGCGCAAGAATTACTTCTACCCTGATCTGCCGAAGGGCTATCAGATCAGCCAGTACGAGATCCCCGTCGTGCAGGGCGGCCAGGTCACGATCCAGGTGCCCGCCAACGACAAGACGGGCGCCGCCGCGTACGAGAAGACCATCAACCTCACGCGCGCGCACCTCGAGGAAGACGCCGGCAAGTCGCTGCACGAAGACTTCGCGGGCATGACCGGCATCGACCTGAACCGCGCCGGCACGCCGCTGCTCGAGATCGTCACCGAGCCGGAGATGCGCAGCGCCGCCGAGGCCGTGGCGTACGCGAAGGCCCTCCATGCGCTCGTCGTCTGGCTCGGCATCTGCGACGGCAACATGCAGGAAGGCTCGTTCCGCTGCGATGCGAACGTTTCGGTGCGTCCGGTCGGGCAGAAGGAGTTCGGCACGCGCGCCGAGATCAAGAACCTCAACTCGTTCCGCTTCCTCGAAGAGGCGATCCAGTACGAAGTGCGCCGCCAGATCGAGCTGATCGAGGACGGCGGCACCGTCGTGCAGGAAACGCGCCTCTACGATCCGGACAAGCGGGAAACGCGCTCGATGCGCAGCAAGGAAGACGCGCACGACTACCGCTACTTCCCCGATCCGGACCTGATGCCGCTCGTGATCGACGCGGCGTGGATCGAGCGCGTGAAGGGCGAGATGCCCGAGCTGCCGGCCGGCATGCAGAAGCGCTTCGTCGAGCAATACGGCCTGACGCCGTACGACGCCGGCGTGCTCACGTCGAGCAAGGCGATGGCTGCGTACTTCGAGGCGGTGGTCGCCAAGGCCGGAACGGCGCAATCGAAGACCGCGGCGAACTGGCTGATGGGCGAAGTGTCGTCGCAGTTGAATCGCGACGGGCTCGAGATCGCCGAGTGCCCGGTCTCCGCCGCCCAGCTCGCGCTGGTGCTGCAGCGGATCGCCGACGGCACGATCTCGAACAAGATCGCCAAGGATGTGTTCCTCGCGATCTGGGAAGAGAAGGCCACGGACGTTGACGCCGCCGACCGCATCATCGAAGCGAAGGGCTGGAAGCAGATCTCGGACACCGGCGCGCTCGAAGCGATCATCGACGAGGTGCTCGCGGCGAACCAGAAGTCGGTCGAGGAGTTTCGCGCGGGCAAGGAAAAGGCGTTCAACGCGCTGGTCGGCCAGGCGATGAAGGCGACCAAGGGCAAGGGCAATCCGCAGCAGGTCAACGAGCTTTTGAAGAAGAAGCTATCCTGAGCGTCCCTTGCCGGAACTGCGGGCTTGCGCGGTGCGAGTCCGCATGATGGAACCACGGGCTGTTGCCGGACGGAATACGAGGCGACGGCCCGTTTTGTTTGAAATGGCGTGCCGGCCCATCGCGGGCGTGGCCGCCACATACATTGGAGCGCGCATGCCGAAGCAACCGAGCCTGGACGACTTTCGCGTCCCCTACGTCGGCAACGGCAAGAGCAATGGCAAGAAAGCCGGGAAGTTTTCGCTGACCGATTTCGACACCGCGTCGAAGCCGTTTTCGATGGGATCGAAGGATGCCGACCGCGCGCGCCTGTCGGAGCTCGGCAATCGGCTCGACGAGCTGCAGGAGCGCCTGCACGCGCAGCGCCGCCAGCGCGTGCTGCTGGTGCTGCAAGGCATGGATACGAGCGGCAAGGACGGCACCGTGCGCGCCGTGTTCCACGAAGTCGATCCGCTCGGCTTGCGCATCGTGCCGTTCAAGGCACCGACGCCGATCGAGACCGCGCACGACTTCCTCTGGCGCGTGCACGCGAAGGCGCCGGCCGCGGGCGAGCTGACGGTCTTCAACCGCAGCCACTACGAGGACGTGCTGGTGCCGCGCGTGCTCGGCCAGATCGACGCCGCCGAGACCGAGCGCCGCTACGGGCACATCCGGCAATTCGAAGAGCTGCTCGCGGATGCGGGCGCGACGATCATCAAGTGCTTCCTGCACATCTCGAAGGACGAGCAGAAGAGCCGCCTGCAGGCCCGCATCGACGATCCGACCAAGCACTGGAAGTTCGACATCTCCGACATCGAAGCGCGCAAGCTCTGGGAGCCGTATCAGGAGGCCTACCGCGACGCGCTGGCGGCGACGTCGACCGAATACGCGCCGTGGTACGTGATTCCGGCGGACTCGAAGTCGCACCGCAACCTGATGGTGGCCGAGCTGCTGCTGCGCGTACTGGAGGACATGAAGCTCGAATACCCGCCCGCGAAGGAAGCGCTCAAGGGCATCAAGGTCGAGTGAGCCGAGCGACCGCTAGCGAACCCACTCCATCCATCGACAAGAACCAGGACCAGGAAACTATGCTGCGTGTGATCACCGCCAACCTGAACGGCATCCGCTCCGCTGCGAAGAAGGGCTTTTTCGAGTGGTTCGGCGAGCAGAACGCCGACGTGCTCTGCGTCCAGGAGCTCAAGTGCTCGCAGGACGACATGACGCCCGAATTCCTCGCGCCGCACGGCTTTACCGGCTACTTCCAGCATGCCGAGAAAAAGGGCTACAGCGGCGCGGGCGTCTACACGCGCCATGAGCCCGACGACGTCGTCATCGGCTACGGCAGCGAGGAGTTCGACCCCGAGGGGCGCTATGTGGAAGCGCGCTTCGGGAAGCTGTCGGTGGTGTCGGTGTATGTGCCGTCCGGTTCGAGCGGCGACGACCGCCAGCAGGCGAAATTCCGCTTCATGGACGAGTTCATGCCCCACCTCGCGGAGCTGAGCAAGAAGCGCGAAGTGATCCTGTGCGGCGACGTCAACATCGTCCACAAGGAAATCGACATCAAGAACTGGAAGAGCAACCAGAAGAACTCGGGCTGCCTGCCCGAAGAGCGCGCCTGGCTGAGCCAGCTCTTCGACGAAGTCGGCTACGTCGACGTGTTCCGCACGCTCGATCAGCGGCCCGAGCAGTACACGTGGTGGAGCAATCGCGGACAGGCGTATGCGAAGAACGTCGGGTGGCGGATCGATTACCAGATCGCGACGCCGGGCATCGCGGGCAAGGCGAAGGGCACGTCGATCTTCCGCGACATCAAGTTCAGCGACCATGCGCCGCTGACGGTCGACTACGACCACAAGGTCAAGAGCTGACGAAGCGGGGGCTTTGCCCCCGTCGTGGTGGATCTTCGCTCAGGCTTTCATGGGTTGGCGGATTGATCGGCAGTTGGTTTGGCGGCCTTGGCCTTGAAGGGCCCGATGACGTACTTCTCGCCGTGCTTCAAGCAGTCGTCGGCGACGGCGTGCCACCATTGTTCCGTCACGAGGTAGGTGCTGCCGTTGATGTCGTTCTCGGTTTTGACCGTGTCTCTGCCGAGTTTCAGGTCGCGGCGAACGCCGATCAAACTTTTTGCTCGACTGTCGGGGTCCAATGCGCCATCCCAAAGAAGAAGCTCCTCTTCTTCTTTCCAGAGCACCCAGACATTCATGCTTCCAGTCTGCCATTGGTAGCCGACGACGCAGAAACGATTGGTTTGATGATTTTTTTGGTAGGCAGCAACCCCGTTCTTCAGGGCAATCTGCGGGTCTTTGTAGTATGGATTGTCGGATACGACGAATCTCGAGGTTGGTTTTCGGTTGAAGCCTTCCGGAAGATCGTCAGCAGCAAAACTCGTCGCGCAGATGAGCGCAGCTGAAACACATGCCATAACGAGACTCGGGGTGCGTTTCTGCTTCATTGCCGCACCTCCGTCCGAGATTGCGCTTTCGATATGAAATCGTTCGTCAACGTATAAAAGTCCTGCCCACCTTTTGTCGCGAATTGGACGAAATTGTCGCCAGGTGACTTTGCCTCACTAGTACGCCACGCATAGAGGCCAGTTGGGCAGGGATCCGCACTTGTGAGCTCGCCACGCGCCACCGCTAATGCCGTTTCCGGGTAGTCCCGATACTGCTTATTAAGTCTGTGAGTTCCTTCATTTGCATTCGCAGCTACTTTGTCTATTAATTGCTGTTGTTTAGGCCGTATGCTTGGGTAATTCTCAAATCCGTCAACTTGATTGGGTGCCTTGATAAGCGATTCCAAGGTGGTCGCGTGTCGGCCCGAAGCAAAATGTTGAGCACCGAGTTTGAGACGATTTCTCAACACAACGACCATCCATTGCATCGCTACTCGCGCCTCGTTCAGGCTAACGAAATCCGGACTTTCCGGTCCCGCATTTTCCGAAATCAACATCCGCGCCAACATCCCCGTTTCGGTGACGGCGGGCGGCAGTTCGAGTTTCGGGAGTATCTGCACGGCGAGCCGGTCGGTGTCGAAATCACGGCGAAGCGGCTGGCCGCGCTCATCGCTGACGTAGGCTTCGACGTGGGCAATCTGGCTGCACGAAACACCGCATCCGTGCGCTTCCAGCATGAGACGCTGCTCGACGTTCCGATGGTCGGCCCTGATCGGAAAGATCCGCACTGAGTGGTGGTCGCTCGTCAGGATGAGATGCCTGCCGTTCGGCCCCAATCCGGAGACTTTGAACGGGAGCCGGTTACCCGCGACCAGCGTGATTTGTCCTCCAATAGTGGTTCCGTCGTTGCGTAGCAATCTAGCCATGTTGAAACCTCGTCCGTCAGTGGTGGAGCCCCACTGTGTCGACCCGGTTTCGAGATCTCCATCAGACGATTCCGATATTCCGGCCGCCTGCTTTTTTTAGGTTGGGTGAGCACGCGCCCCGCTAGCGCGACGCCGTGCCCTTGCGGACCGCGCTGATGCCCGCGTAATCGGGCAGCGAATCGACCGGCACGCCCCGCGCCTTCGCATACAGCGAGAGCATGTCGGGCAGGCGCTTGACGATGTCGTGCCGCCGCGTCGCGCTGTATGGGTGCACGTAGATGAAGCCCTGCTCCTTGTTGCTGTGCGTCGCGGCGGCGAGTTTGTCCCAGAGCGTGACCGCCGCGCGCGGGTCGAACCCGGCGCGCGCGGCGATGTCGCTGCCGATCACGTCGGCCTCGGTCTCGTCGGTCGGCGTGTAGCGCATCGCCAGCAGCTGCGAGCCGATGCCGAGCGGCGTCGCGCCGAGGTCGGCGAGGCCGAAGAGCTGCGGGATCGAGCCCGTGCCGATCTGCGCCGACTGCTGCTCGCCGAGCCGCTCGCGCGCGTGCTCGCGCAGCGCGTGGGCGATTTCGTGGCCGAACAGCACGCCGAGCTCGTCGTCGTTCAGATGCACGCGATCGAAGAGCCCGCTATAGACGACGATCTTGCCGCCCGGCAGGCAGTACATGCGGATCTCGGACGAGCGGACCACGTTGACTTCCCACTTCCAGTTCTTCACGCGGTCGTTCCACTTCAGCGCATACGGCATCACCTTGGCGGCGATGTCGCGCGCGAGTTTGACGCGGGCGTCCGAGTCCGGCAGGAGGCGGCCGGTTTGCGCGGCGCCGTGCAGGATGTCGGCGTATTCGTCGGCGGCCTGCTCTTCGAGCGCCGGCGACGGAATCAGGTTGCGGAAGGTGGTCGCGTTGCCGAACCGGACTTGCAGATTGCGGTTCGTTTGATACGTCTGGACGGCGGCCGGCAGTGCGGCAGAAGCGCTCGACGACAAGCCGGGGGCCGCCGCGGGTGCTTTCGCCGGAGGGCCGGCGGGCGCGGGCAGCATCGGAACGGGCACGGCGGGCGGCGTATTCAACGGGCTTGCGGACCCGCTCGCCGCCGTCTGCGCCACGACCGCGACAGGCATCGCGCACAAAAGCAGCGCGCCGGCGCATAGCAGCACCGACGATGCGAGAGCCTTCACGCCCGGGCCCTCCACGGCGCGATCATCGGCAGCAGCAGCATGCCCGGCAACGCGAGCACGGCGCACACGATGAAGTAGTCGAACCAGCCGATCTTCGCGACGATGAAGCCGCTCGACGCCGACGCGAGCGTGCGCGGCACCGAGGCAAGGCTCGTGAAGAGCGCGAACTGGGTGGCCGTGTAGCGTGGATCGGTCGTGCTCGCGATATAGGCCGTGAACGCGGCAAGCGTGAGCCCGGTCGAGAACGTCTCGAAGCCGTAGATCAGCGCGAGCGCCGCCGGCGACGGGCCGATCTTCGCGAGCCACGCGAAACCGAGTGTCGAGACGATCTGCACGACCCCGAAAATCCACAGCCCGCGCGCGATGCCGATCTTCACGAGCCACACGCCGCCGATGATGCCGCCCGCGATGCTCGCCCAGAACGCGGTGGTCTTCGCGATCACGCCGATCTGCGTCTTGTCGAAGCCGATGTCGAGGAAGAACGAGGTCGACAGCGTGGTCGCCATGGTGTCGCCGAGCTTGTAGAGGAAGATGAAGCCGAGCACGAGAAGCGCGGCGCGCCAGCCGTCGCGCGAGACGAACTCGGCGAACGGCAACGCGATCGCCTCGCGCAGGTTCTTCGGCGGCGCGCCATGGATCTCGGGCTCGCGCACGAGGAGCGTCATCGCCATGCCCGGCAGCATGAACGCCGCGGTCACGGCGAACACGACGTCCCACGGCATGTGATCGGAGAGGATCAGCGCGAGCGAGCCGGGAATCAGCGCGGCGATCTTGTACGCGTTCACGTGGACCGCGTTGCCGAGGCCCTGCTCGGTGTCGCGCAGGAGCTCGCGCCGGTAGGCGTCGATCACGATGTCCTGGCTTGCGCCGAAGAAGGCGACGAGCGCGGTGAGCGCAGCCACCGTCCAGATATCGCTGCGGGGCGAGACGAAGCCTAGCGAGGCGATCGCGCCCGCGACGAGCAGTTGCGTGACGAGCATCCAGCCGCGCCGCCGCCCCGGGCGCCAGCCGGGCAGGCGCGGGACGTAGCGGTCCATCAGCGGCGCCCAGACGAACTTCCAGGTGTACGGGAACTGGATCAGCGCGAAGAGGCCGATCTCCTTGAGATTGACCCCTTCGGAGCGCAGCCACGCCTGCACCAGATAGACGAGCGTGAAGAGCGGCAATCCCGACGTGAAGCCGAGAAAGACGCAAATCAGCATGTGCCGGTTCAGGAAGGCCCGCCAGCCCGGATGCGCCTCGTGGGCGCTGAGCGCGGGCGGCTCGTGGTGCTCGCGATGCTTGCCATGCTCCTGTGGCGGCTTCTGGTCCTGCTCCTGTGCCTGATTGGGCATGTCTCGTTTGATGGGGCTACCCTTTTTTCACGCGATAGACCGCAAGACTACCACGCCAGTTGACGCCCCACCGCACGGTCTGGCCGCCGTGCAGTACGGCGCGGTCGAGGATCTCGATGCCGACTTCCGGCGCAAGCGCCTCGAAATCCTTGATCGTCAGCACGCGCACGTTCGGCGTGTTGTGCCACTGATAAGGCAGCGATTTCGACACCGGCATGCGTCCCTGTATCACCGACAGCCGGTGAGGCCAGTAGCCGAAGTTCGGGAACGAGACGATGCACTCTTTGCCGACGCGCACCGTCTCGCGCAGGATCGCGGCGGTCTGGTGGATCGTCTGCAGCGTCTGCGACAGGATCGCGAAGTCGAAGCTGCCGTCTTCGAAGAGACGCAGGCCGTCTTCGAGGTTCTGCTGGATCACGTTCACGCCGTTCTTCGCGCTGGCGAGCACACCGGCGTCGTTGATCTCGATGCCGTAGCCCGAGACTTCGAGCTCTTCGGTGAGCAGCCGCAGCAGCGTCCCGTCGCCGCAGCCGAGATCGAGCACCGTCGAGCGCGGCTCGACCCAGCGGGCGATGGCGCGGAAATCAGCGCGCGCGGTCAGATTGTCGATGGCTTGCTGATTCATGCGCCCACCTCCTCGGCAATGCGTTCGTAATAGGCGCGCATCAGGTTGTGATAGCGCGCGTCGTCGAGCAGGAAGGCGTCGTGGCCGTGCGGCGCGTCGATCTCCGCGTAGGTCACCTGCCGCTTGTGGTCGAGCAGCGCCTTCACGATCTCGCGCGAGCGCGCGGGCGCGAAGCGCCAGTCGGTCGAGAAGCTCGCGATCAGGTACTTGGCCGTGGTATGGGCGAGCGCGGCGGTCAGGTCGCCGTCGAACGTCTTGGCCGGGTCGAAGTAGTCGAGTGCGCGCGTGATGAGCAGGTAGGTGTTGGCGTCGAAGTAGTCGGCGAACTTGTCGCCCTGATAGCGCAGGTACGACTCCACTTCGAACTCGACGTCGAAATTGAAGTTGTATTCGTCGAGCGCGCCTTCCGCGCGGCGCAGCGCGCGGCCGAACTTGGCGGCCATGTCGTCGTCCGAGAGATACGTGATGTGGCCGATCATCCGTGCGACGCGCAAGCCGCGCTTCGGCTTCACGCCGTGCGCGTAGTAGTCGCCGCCGTGGAAGTCGGGGTCGGAGAGGATCGCCGAGCGCGCCACTTCATTGAACGCGATGTTTTGCGCCGAGAGCTTGGGCGTCGACGCGACCACGATGCAGTGGCCGAGGCGCTCCGGATACATCAGGCTCCAGGCGAGCGCCTGCATGCCGCCGAGGCTCCCGCCCATGACGGCCGCGAAGCGCTCGATGTTGAAGGCGTCGGCGACGCGCGCCTGCGCGCGCACCCAGTCCTCCACCGTCACCACAGGGAAGCTCGCGCCGTACGGCTTGCCCGTCTCGGGATTGATGCTCATCGGCCCGGTCGAGCCGAAGCAGGAGCCGAGGTTGTTCACGCCGATCACGAAGAAGCGGTTCGTATCGAGCGGCTTGCCGGGGCCGACCATGTTGTCCCACCAGCCGACGTTCTTGGGCTCGTCCGCGTAGACGCCCGCGACGTGATGCGACGCGTTCAGCGCATGGCAGACCAGCACGGCGTTCGAGCGCGCGGCGTTGAGCGTGCCGTAGGTTTCGACCATCAGCTCGTAGCTCGCAAGCGAGCTGCCGTTCTGCATGGCGAGCGGCTCGGTGAACCGCATTTTTTGTGGAGCGACGATACCGATCGATTCCATTCATTCCGCCTTCTGACAGGGCGGCTAAATGGTGTCGGCGATGCGCGAAGGGAGGGAGTGCGCGGCTGACGACCTCTTTAGCCGCATTTATAGTGAACCTCCGCGCATTGATTCTGCTGCGAAGGTTCGCGCGCCCGCAATCGAGTCAGCAAATCGGCGCGCTGTGAATTCCGCTGCATCTATGCGCAGCGGCTGTAACGACAGGTGGCAAAGTATAGCGGAAAAATATCCGCGGCGAGGACGCGGCAAGCGTAGTCCGCATTACGGCGACGGATTCCTTGCGCGGCCTCGATCGCGTCGCGGATGCTTGCGCCGATGCCTCACGCGGGGCGGGCCGCCTTCGCTCACAGCAGCAGCTCGATCGAATGGAACAGCCGCCGCTGCTCCGGATCGTCCGAGCGCGCGCCTTCGTCGATCGCTTCACGCAGGCATTCGAGGAAGCACGCCCCGGCGGGGCTCGGCGGCGCGCCGCGCCGCGAGACGACGCTCACGATCGTCTCGTCGACCGTCTCGCGCAGCGGCAGCGCGCGCAGGCTCTCCGTGCCGACGCCCACCTCGACGAGCGGCCACGGGAAGATGCTCAACATGTCGGTGTGTGCGAGCAGCCCGAGCACGATCGCAAACGAATGCGCGAGATGGATCGTCTGCGGCACGCGCATGCCGCGGCGGCGAAACACGTTCTCCGAGATCGGCTCGCGGCTCGCCGGATCCCAGTTCAGCACCCATTCGGCGTCCTCGAGCTCGAAGAGAGAGCGGCATTCGGCGAGCGGATGGCCGCGCCGCGCGACCACGGCCGAATGCGTCGAAAAAAGCGGCACGGCCTGGAACTCCGACTGCGGCGACGCGGGCGGCGGCCGGCCGATCGAGAAATCGAGGCTGCCGTCGCGCAGGCGCGGCTGGACGACGGCGAGCAGCCCCTCGAAGAACTCGAGCTGGACCTCCGGCATCCGCTGGCGGAAGCGCTGCACGGCGCCCGGCAGGAACGTCAGCGCGACCCACGGCGTGACGCCGATCGACAGCTTGCCGGCGCTCTTGCCGCGCATCGCGTCGAGCTCGGCCTCGGCGCGCGCGAGCTGGCCGAGCACGAGCCGCGCATGGACGACGAGCGCGCGGCCGTACTCGGTGAAGGTGATGCCGCTCGTGCCGCGGATCACGAGCGGCGCGCGCAGGTCGGCTTCGAGCTCGCGCACGGCCTTGGTCGCCGCGGCCGGCGAGACGCCGAGCGAGCGCGCGGCGGCGCGGATGCTGCCGGTATCGGCGATGGCCGCGAGCGTGGTGAGCTGGTGGAGTTTCATCGGGCGTTCCCGTTGGCGCCTGGCATGCCAAGTGGCAACCAACGGTTGCTGTCGCGACGATTTTACGCCCTGTGCGGGGGAAATATCGCTGGCTATGCTGCGGCGACATATCGCATCGACGGAGACAGCAGCATGAACACGATGGCAATCCCGGCCGGCATCGCCGATCTCGAAGAGGAAATGATCGCCTTGCGGCGCCGGATCCACGCCCACCCGGAGCTGGCCTACGAGGAAGCCGCAACCGGCGACCTCATCGCCGAGCGGCTTGAGCAATGGGGCTACACGGTCCATCGCGGGCTCGGCAAGACCGGCGTCGTGGGGCAACTGAAGGTGGGCAGCGGCGCGAAGCGCCTCGGCTTGCGCGCCGACATGGACGCGCTGCCGATCCACGAGCAGACCGGCCTGCCGTACGCGAGCGCGATCCCCGGCAAGATGCACGCATGCGGCCACGACGGCCACACGGCGATGCTGCTCGCGGCCGCCAAGCACCTCGCGCGCGAGAAGTCGTTCGACGGCACGCTGAACCTGATTTTCCAGCCGGCCGAGGAAGGGCTCGCCGGCGCGAAGAAGATGATCGAAGACGGCCTGTTCGAACGCTTCCCCTGTGATGCCGTGTTCGCGATGCACAACATGCCCGGCCATCCTACGGCCAAGTTCGGCTTTCTGCCGGGCTCGTTCATGGCGTCGTCCGACACGGTGATCGCCAGGGTGATCGGGCGCGGCGGCCACGGCGCGGTGCCGCACAAGGCGGTCGACCCGATCGTCGTGTGCGCGCAGATCGTGCTCGCGCTGCAGACGATCGTCTCGCGCAACGTCGCGCCGCTCGACATGGCGATCGTCACGGTCGGCGCGATTCACGCGGGCGAGGCGCCGAACGTGATTCCGGAGAGCGCGGAAATGCGCCTGTCGGTGCGCGCGTTGCGGCCCGAGGTCCGCGACCTGCTCGAACAGCGCATCACCGAAGTGATCCACGCGCAGGCCGCCGTATACGGCGCGCGCGCCGAGATCGATTACCAGCGCCGCTACCCGGTGCTCGTCAACGACGCCGGCATGACCGCCTTCGCGCGCCAGGTCGCGCTCGACTGGGTCGGCGAGAACGGGCTCATCGCCGATATGGAGCCGCTGACCGGCAGCGAGGACTTCGCCTTCCTGCTCGAACGCTGCGCGGGCAGCTACCTGATCATCGGCAACGGCGACGGGGAGGGCGGCTGCATGGTCCACAACCCCGGTTACGACTTCAACGACGACTGTCTCGCGACGGGCGCCGCCTATTGGGTCAAGCTCACCGAGGCCTTCCTCGCGAAAGCTGGCTGACCGCTGCTCCCACGATATCCCGGAGACAGATATGGATTCCTCCACCGCCCAGGCGACCGGCCCGCAGAGCGCCAGCGCCGCGCCACCTTCCGCGCCGGCCAAGCGCATCTCGCAGCCGAAGGCGATCGCCGCGATCACGATCGGCAACGGCCTCGAGTTTTTCGACTTCACGATCTACAGCTTCTTCGCGACCATCATCGGCAAGCTGTACTTTCCGGTGGAGGGCTCGCTCGCGCAACTGATGCTCGCGGCCGGCACCTTCGGTGTGGGCTTCATCATGCGGCCGATCGGCGGCGTGGTGCTCGGCGCCTATGCGGACCGCGCCGGCCGCAAGGCCGCGATGAGCCTCACGCTGTGGCTCATGACGCTCGGCTCGGCGATCATCGCGTTCGCGCCGACCTATGCGGCGATCGGCCTCGCCGCGCCCGCGCTCGTCATCCTCGCGCGGCTGATCCAGGGCTTTGCGATCGGCGGCGAAGTGGGCGCGTCGACCTCGCTTTTGCTCGAGTACGGCAGCGACCGCACGCGCGGCTTCTACGGCAGCTGGCAGTTCGTGAGCCAGGGCCTCAACACCGTGTGCGGATCGCTGCTCGGCGTGGTGCTGGCGTCGAGCCTATCGACGCCGTCGCTCGAAAGCTGGGGCTGGCGCATTCCGTTCGTGATCGGGATGGCGATGGGGCCGATCGGCACCTATATCCGGCGGCATCTCGACGAGACCCTGCCGGGTGTCGAGACGGACGAGCGTCATGCGCAGCTGAAGCAGGATGCCAAGCGTGCCGCGGAACCGGCTCTGGTCGTGCATCCCGCGCGCACGATCTTCCGCCACCATGCGGGCTCGATCGCGGCGGGCGTGGTGACGACGATCGGCGGCACTGCGGCGAACTACATCGTGCTGTTCTATCTGTCGACCTACGCGATCCGCATGCTGAACATGCCGATGTCGCTGGCGCTGTGGGCGTCGTGGACGGCGGCCTTGATGACGGTGATCTGCTCGCCGTTCGCGGGCATGCTGTCGGACCGGATCGGCCGCAAGCCGGTGCTCTGGGTGTCGCGCGTGCTGCTGGTGCTCGTGATCTATCCAGGCTTCATGCTGATCAATGCGTATCCGACGGTTCCTGTGCTGCTCGCGGTCGTCGCCGTGCTGGCCGTGCTCGTGGCGTTCACCGCGGTGCCGAACATCGTGATGCTGCCCGAGCTGTTTCCACGCGAGATCCGGGCAACTGGGATGTCGATCGTCTATTGCCTGGGCGTGTCGATATTCGGCGGCTTCGCGCAGTTTTTTGCCACGTGGCTGATCGAGCTGTCGGGCAATCCGCTCGCGCCGGCGTGGTACCTGATCGGCTGCGGGCTCGTGTCGCTGTTGGCGCTGCCGTTCATCCGCGAGACCGCGGGGCGGCCGATCGGCTGACCGCTCCGGAGCGTACTGACGCGGACTATTGCAGGATCAGCCGCAGTTGCGCGTCGGCGTGCTCGCCGGGCATGCGCGCAAAGCCGCTCTTCGTGTAGCGGTGCCAGCGGCCGAGCACATAGCTGATGATGAGGCTCGCGCGCACGGCGGGATCGTAATCGGCGGGCAGCGGCACCGGCGCGTCCGCGGATTTCTGGTTGAACTCCATCAGACCGAGCCGCAGGCACTGCTTGAGCGATGCCTCGATGCGCTCGAGCATCTGCGCGACACGCTCGGCGAGCCGTTCGTGCTCGCCGACGAGCGCTTCGCCCGTCAGTACCCGCGTCATGCCGGGATTTTTCGCGGAAAAATTGAGCAGCATCAAACCGATCGCGCGGGCCTGGAGTACGCCGTTCGGCTCCTTCTCCGTGATCTGGTTGACGAGGCCAAAAAAGGTCTCCTCGATGAACTCGATCAGCGCCTCGAACATCTGCGCTTTGCTCGCGAAATGCCGGTAGAGCGCGGCTTCCGACACGCCGAGGCGCGCGGCCAGTGCCGCTGTGGTGATCTTTTCGCTTTTTGGGGTCTCCAGCATCGCGGCCAGCGTCTGGAGGATGTGGACGCGCCGCTCGCCGGGCTTCAGGCGCGGCGCCCGCGCGCCGGCTGAATTGAGCTCTTCCGTGTGGTCTTGCTGGTCTACGCCCGCGTCATGCTTTTGAGTCGACTGCATTTTTGTCGCCCCGGTCCCATGCAAAGCTAGTTGAACGCCCCCACGCTCACTATCGTTCGCTGCCCGCCGAGGGGGCTGGCGCCTCCCTTGGGGCGGCCCGGCGGGAGGCGCGAGTACCCAGTCGAAGCGATTTTAGCGAACGAATGCGACGATCGACATAGTGGGGACGCCCGGTGCCGGGCAGACGGGCCGATGGGCCCGCCGCGCTCAGGTGGCCGACGATCCACACCGTTCGAATTCCGAGGCGCTTGTAGCGCTTCAGGTGCCCGCAGGTGTCCTCGACGAGGATCGCGTCGGCGAGCGGCACGTGGGCGTCGCGCATGTGGCGGCGCAGCATCGCGGCGTCGGGCTTCGCGCGCCAGGCGCGGCGGTCGCGCATGTGCTCGATCGCGATCACGCGCTCGAACAGGCGCTCGATGCCGAGCTCCCGCAGCACAACGCGCGCATACGCCTCGGGCGCGTTGGTCAGCACCATCTTGCGCCCCGGCAGCGCTGCGATGAGCCGGCCGAGACCGCGCTCCGCGCGCAGCATCGAACGCAGGTCGGGGAACGTGTGGACCGTTTTCAGGAAGTCGTGGGGGTCGATCGGATGATGCCGCTCGAGCCCGAGGAGCGCCGCGCCATAGCGCTGCGTATAGCCGGTGCGCAGGCGGTTCGCCACGTCGCGCTCGACTTGCAGCGCATCGATGATGTACTGCGTCATCGCCTGGTTGATCGCCGGGAAGATGGCGTGCGAGGCGTGGTGGAGGGTGTTGTCGAGGTCGAACAGCCAGACGGGGCGGCCGCCGGAGAAATGCGGCCGGCGCCGCTTGGAGCGAGAGGTGGTCATGGCGATGGGGCGCGGCGGCGGTGCGCCGCACCCGGCAGGCTCGATGCGCTCAATGCGAGCGGATCATCGTGCCGAACGGCTGCTCGGTCAGGATCTCGAGCAGCACCGAATGCTCGATCCGGCCGTCGATGATGTGCACCGAGCGCACGCCGCTCTTCGCTGCGTCGAGCGCCGACGCGATCTTCGGCAGCATGCCGCCGGAGATCGTGCCGTCGGCGAAGAGCGCGTCGATCTCGCGCGCCGACAGATCCGTCAGCAGGTTGCCTTCCTTGTCCATCACGCCGGGGATGTTGGTCATCATCACGAGCTTCTCGGCGTTCAGCACGACGGCGAGCTTGCCCGCGACGAGGTCCGCGTTGATGTTGTACGACAGGCCGTCTTCGCCGAAGCCGATCGGCGAGATCACGGGAATGAACGCGTCGTCCTGCAGCGCGCGCACGACCGCCGGGTTGATCGCCTCGACTTCGCCCACCTGCCCGATGTCGACGTACTGGCCGGGGTTGTCGCGGTCCGGCATCATCAGCTTGCGCGCGTGGATCAGGCCGCCGTCCTTGCCGGTCAAGCCGACCGCGTGGCCGCCGAAGTGATTGATGAGCGTGACGATGTCCTGCTGAACCTCGCCGCCCAGCACCCACTCGACGACTTCCATCGTCTCCTCGTCCGTGACGCGCATCCCCTGGATGAACGTGCCTTGCTTGCCGATTTTCTTGAGCGCCTGATCGATCTGCGGGCCGCCGCCGTGCACGATCACCGGGTTGATGCCGACCAGCTTCAGCAGAATGACGTCGCGCGCGAAGCCTTGCTTCAGGCGCTCTTCGGTCATTGCGTTGCCGCCGTATTTGATGACCACGGTCTTGCCGTGATACTGACGGATATAGGGCAGCGCTTCCGCGAGAATTTCGGCTTTCAGCGTGGGGGCGATCTGCGAGAGGTCGATGGGCTCGGACATGGCGGCAAGCTCTGACGAAACGAACGGTGAGGGACGGGCAAACCAGGGCGAATTGTACAGGACTGGCGCAGCGCAGCACGGTTTTCGCGGGTCGTCCAGACGGCATAGGACGGCGGTTTTCGCGCCTGCCTGCGGCGAGCCCCGCAAGGCGTGGCATCATGTGTCGAGCCGAGTGATCCGGCTTCCGTTTCGATTGTTGTTTCGACGCGTCATGACCCGCTCGAGCTCTTCGACTTCTCCTGCCTCACCGTCCGCCAGCCGCTCCGGCTCCTTAGCGAGCCCGAGCGCACGCTGCCCGCGCTGCGGGCGCGCATTCGACTGCGGCAGGCGCGCCGATCCTTCCGAGCCGTTCGAGTGCTGGTGCCGGGCGATGCCGGTTTTGCCGCCCGAGCGCTTGTTACCCGATATGCGTTGCCTGTGCCCCGAATGCCTCGCCGAAGCGATCGCCTCGGTGTCCCGCGAAGCGTCGAGCGGTTAAACTGGTGCGATGCACCTGCACCGAATAACCAATACCGGCCGCGTCAATCTCGCTCATCTGTTCTGGTTGCGCAGCCTGGCGATCATCGGCCAGCTCGTCACCATTGCCGTTGTGCAGATCTTCTTCGGCGTGCATCTGCCGCTGCCGGCGATGCTGATGGTGATCGCACTGGAGGTGGTCTTCAATGCGCTCACCTGGATTCGCGTGGCGCGCGCCCGGCCCGAGACCAACTTCGAGCTGCTCGGCCAGCTATGGGTCGACCTCGCCGCATTGTCCGCACTGCTCTTTCTATCCGGCGGCACCACCAATCCGTTCGTGTCGCTCTATTTGCCGTCGCTCGCGATCGCGGCGGCCGTCCTGCCGTGGCACTTGATGATCTGGCTCGCGGCGTTCGCGGTCTGCTGCTATGCGTCGCTCGGCTTCGATTCGATTCCGCTCAACATGGACAATCCCGCCAACCTGTTCGACTACTACCGGGCCGGCATGTGGGTGAACTTCATGGTGAGCGTCGGCCTGATCGCGTGGTTCGTCGCGCGCATGTCGAACGGGTTGCGCCTGCGCGACTCGGCGCTCGCCGATGCGCAGCAGCGTCTCTTGCGCGACGAGCGGGCCGTGGCGCTCGGCGTGCAGGCGGCGACGGTCGCCCACGAGATCGGCACGCCGCTTTCCACGATTGCGATGCTGTCCGAAGAATTGCGCGACGCCGCCCGCAGCGACAAGGGGCTCGCGCCGTATGCCGCCGATCTCGAAGTGTTCGAACAGCAGATGACGCTCTGTACCTCGGCGCTCGCGCGCTTGCGAAGCCGGGCGTCGCTGCCGTCGCACCGGCAGACGCTCGACGAGTGGCTCCAGAGCTTCGCGGCTCAGTGGCGGCTGCGCCACCCGCACGTGAAGTTCGAGCAGATCGGCGCGGCGCCGCAAGGCGTGTGGCTTGACGACACGGTCGCCGTCAGCCAGATTCTGACCATCTTGCTCGACAACGCCGCGCGCGCGAGCCGCGATCGCGTGACGCTCGCGGCGTCGAGCGTGCACGGCAAGGTCGAGTTCGAGGTATGCGATTCGGGGCCGGGCATTCCGCCGCAGCTGCGCGGCACGCTCGGCTCGATGCCGGTAGACAGCACGCAGGGCGGACACGGCGTAGGGCTCTATCTGGCTTTCACGGCTGCGGCGCGGCTTGGCGGCGAAATCGCGCTCGCCGACTGCAATCCGCGCGGCACGCGGGCGGTGCTCCGCCTGCCGGCCGCCAAAGGGGATACGAGCCTTGGTCAGGCCGCTTCCGCCACCACCGATACGAGGGAGAAAAACACATGAGCGATATGAATTTCCTGGTCATCGACGACGACGAGGTGTTCTCGGGCATTCTCGCCCGCGGTTTGACGCGCCGGGGCTACACGGTCCATACGGCGCCGAACGCCGAGGAGGCGATCAAGCTCGCCAACCAGCACAAGTTCGGGCAGATCACGGTCGACCTGCATCTGGGCGGCGATTCAGGCTTGAACCTCGTCGCGCCGCTGCGCGAGTTGCAGCCGGATGCGCGCATGCTGATTCTCACCGGCTACGCGAGCATCGCAACTGCGGTGCAGGCCGTGAAGGACGGCGCCGACAACTATCTGGCGAAGCCGGCGAACGTCGAGTCGATTCTGGGCGCATTGCAGCGGGAAGCGAGCGCGGTGCAGGCGGAGGAGGCGATCGAGCATCCGACGCTGCTGTCGGTCGCGCGGCTCGAGTGGGAGCACATCCAGCGGGCGCTGGCGGAGAACGGCGGCAATATCTCGGCGACGGCGCGCGCGTTGAACATGCACCGGCGCACGCTGCAACGCAAGCTCTCGAAGCGGCCGGTGAAGCAGTAACGTTTGTTGACGTTTTAACGAGCGTTGAATGCAAAATGGGCGGCCTCACGGGCCGCCCATTTTGCATCGGCAGAGCGCTTCAGTTGCGACTCAAAGCACGTAGCGCGACAGGTCTTCGCTTTGAGCGACTTCGTCGAGCGCCTGATCGACATAAGCCGCATCGATCTTCACGGCTTGGCCCGAGTGGTTGCCGGCCGCGAACGATACTTCCTCCAGCAGCTTCTCGATCACCGTATAGAGTCGGCGCGCACCGATGTTCTCGGTCTTCTCGTTGACCGCGAACGCGATTTCGGCCATCCGGCGGATGCCGTCGGCGGCGAACTCGAGCTGCACGTCTTCGGTGGCGAGCAGGGCTTGGTATTGCTTGACCAGGCTTGCATCTGTCGCGACGAGAATTGCTTCGAAGTCCTCAACCGACAGCGAATCGAGCTCGACGCGGATCGGGAAGCGCCCTTGCAGCTCGGGGATCAGGTCGCTGGGCTTCGACAGATGGAACGCGCCGCTCGCGATGAAGAGGATGTGATCGGTCTTCACCGTCCCGTACTTCGTGTTGATCGTCGTGCCTTCGACGAGCGGCAGCAGGTCGCGCTGCACGCCCTGGCGCGACACCTCGGCGCCGCCCGTTTCGCTGCGGGAGGCGATCTTGTCGATTTCGTCGAGAAACACGATGCCGTTCTGCTCGACGTTCTGAACGGCCTTCGCCTTCACTTCCTCGTCGTTGAGCATTTTCGACGCTTCTTCGTCGGTCAGGAGCTTCAGCGCTTCCTTGACCTTCAGCTTGCGGCGCGTCTTCTTGCCGCCGCCCAGGTTCGCGAACATCGAGCGGATCTGCTCGGTCATGTCTTCCATGCCCGGCGGGCCCATGATGTCCATGCCGATTTGCGGCGCCTCGACGTCGAGCTCGATTTCCTTGTCGTCGAGCGCGCCTTCGCGTAGACGCTTGCGGAAGGTCTGGCGCGTGGCGTTGCCTTCGTCGCCATGTTCGCTCGAGCTCGACGCCGCCGAGCCGAAACCAACCGGGCGCGCGGTCGGCAAGAGGATGTCGAGAATGCGGTCCTCGGCCTGGTCTTGCGCCTTCGTGCGGACCTTGCGCATCTCGGTCTGGCGCGTTTCCTTGACCGAGATTTCGATCAGGTCGCGCACGATGCTGTCGACGTCGCGGCCCACGTAGCCGACTTCGGTGAACTTGGTCGCTTCGATCTTGATGAACGGCGCGTCGGCGAGCTTGGCGAGACGTCGCGCGATTTCGGTCTTGCCGACGCCTGTCGGCCCGATCATCAGGATGTTCTTCGGCGTGATTTCCTGGCGCAGCGGCTCGGCGACCTGCTGGCGGCGCCAGCGATTGCGCAGCGCGACGGCGACGGCGCGTTTCGCGCGCTTCTGGCCGATGATGTGCTTGTCGAGTTCCGAGACGATCTCGGCCGGGGTCATAGTGCTCATCGTGTCCTCACTCGATCGTCTCGATGACGCGGTTATGGTTGGTATAGATACACATGTCACCGGCGATTTCCAAAGCCTTTTCGACGATGTCGCGCGCGGAAAGATCCGTGTTCTCGACGAGCGCGCGGGCCGCAGCCTGCGCGTAGGCGCCGCCCGAACCGATCGCGCAGATCCCGCCTTCGGGGTCGAGCACGTCGCCGTTGCCGGTGATGACGAGGGTGGTTTGCGCGTCGGCGGTGATCAGCATCGCTTCGAGGCGGCGCAGCATGCGGTCGGTGCGCCAGTCCTTCGCGAGCTCGACGGCGGAGCGCGTCAAGTTGCCCTGATGCTTTTCGAGCTTGGCTTCGAAACGGTCGAGCAGCGAAAACGCATCGGCCGTGCCGCCGGCGAAGCCTACGAGCACCTTGCCGTTGTAGATGCGCCGGACTTTCTTCGCGCCGCCTTTCATGACGATGTTGCCGAGCGTCACCTGGCCGTCGCCGCCGAGCGCGACCTTGTCGCCGCGCCGCACGGATACGATCGTCGTGCCGTGAAATTGCTCCATGTGCGTTCCTTAAGAAATGAGGGCCCCCGACGGGGCTGGCGTGTCACCCGGACGTACGCCAGAGGGCGGACGAGGCGCGGCTTCATGCGATGCGCGCGGCCTCGTGCGACGCGCGTCCGATTTATTTTAGGGCGGGCGCCGCTTTATCAAGAGTCAGCCAATAGGCATAGGACGGAAAAACGGCGCGAAGGTGCAGTAAAAGCTGCGCCGATTCATCGGCGGCTTTGCGCAAAGCGAAGGCAACTGCGGCGGATTCGTGTGCGGGGAACGGGATACGGCGGGGCGCGACGTACGCGCCTCAAAAGAAAAAAGGCGCGCGGTTCACCGTGCGCCTCTTCGACGAAGCAGCGTGTTGGGCGCGGCGAGCGGGCCGCGCGGTTTCGGCAATCAGTCGCCGAACAGCTTCTGGCGCAGCTCGCGCCGCTCCTGCGCTTCGAGCGACAGAGTGGCCGTGGGCCGTGCGATCAGGCGCGGAATGCCGATCGGCTCGCCGGTTTCCTCGCACCAGCCGTACTCGCCCGATTCGATGCGCGCGAGCGATTGCTGCACCTTCTTCAGCAGCTTGCGTTCGCGGTCGCGCGTACGCAGCTCGAGCGCGTGCTCTTCTTCGATCGTCGCGCGATCGGCCGGGTCCGGCACGATCACGGTTTCGCGCAGGTTCTCGGTCGTCTGGCCGGCATTGCGGAGGATTTCCGCCTGCAGCTGTTCGAGCCGGTTCTTGAAGAAAGCGAGCTGGTCCTCGTTCATGTAATCCTTCTCGCTCATCTTCAGGATTTCGGCTTCGGTCAAGAGTCGTTTCGTCGTCATCTGCGTGCTTCTTCAATGTGAGGCAAAACTCTTACATATTGCCCGCACTTTCGTGTTACCCGCAACCAGCCAATCCAAGCGCAGGCGAACACGGACGGTGGGCTGTCGTGACGCCCATCGCGCCGATGCGGGGCCGAACTCCTCTGGAAACCGATCCTCGGATGCCCCCGAGCATCTCGATGCCGGACTGCGCGCTCGCTAACCATCCGGCGTGCAAGCCGGCGCTTCGGCATTTTTCGGCATGATCCGGATGAGGTTTTCCGGCGCCGTTTCACGCCCGGCATGTCCAGACAATGCGCGGGCAAATCGTTGTCATTCTCCAGTGGGCACGTATTGTAACTGAATCACAATTCGGTTCTCCAACGGAAAAACCCACCTGCCGGATCGACGCGCCATCCCGAAAATATAGCGCGCGAGCCGCCAAAAAGCGATCACCATCCGGCCCCTTGTCTCATAGGGCTTACACCTGTTTTACCACGGGCGACGGGGGCGGCGGGCCGGTCTGGGTGCCGTAGCGCACACAAACCGGGCTTGTCAGCGGGGAAAGAAGCGGCTCGGGGCCTGCGATTGTTGCGAACAGGCCTTTCAGGCGCGTTCAGGCGAGGCAGGCGTCGAGGCCGTCGGTGATCAGGTCTTGCGGCAGATCGACGCCGATGAAGACCATCTTGTTGGTTTTCTTCTCGATCGGCAGCCATTTCGCGGCGAGGTCGCTGCCCATCATCTGGTGCACGCCCTGGAACACGACCTTGCGGTCGACGCCCTTCATATAGAGCACGCCCTTGTAGCGCAGCAGGCGCTCGCCGTAGATCTGCAGGATGCCGCCGAGGAAGTCCTCGAGCTTGTTCGCATCGAACGGGCGGTCGTTTCGGTACACGAACGACTTGATCTTGTCGTCGTGGTGCGCGTGGCGATGATTGTGATGTCCTTCGTGCTCGCAGTGCCCGTGATCGTGGTCGCAATGCTCGTGGTCATGATCGTGGCCATGGTCATGGGCGTGATGAGCGTGGTCGTGTTCGTCCTCGGCGAGGAAGTCTGGGTCGATCTCGAGCTTCGCGTTCAAGTTGAAGCCGCGCAGGTCGAAGATCTCCTTGATGTCGGCCTCGCCGAAGTTGACGACCTTGATCGTCGCTTTCGGGTTCATGTGCACAAGGCGGTGACGCAGGTCCGAAAGCGCCGCTTCGTCGACGAGGTCCGACTTCGTGACGAACAGGCGATCGGCGAAGCCCACTTGGCGCTGCACGACTTCGTGCTCGTCGAGCTGATTGTCGGCGTGCTTGGCGTCGACGAGCGTGATGATCGCGTCGAGCAGGAATTCGTCGGCGATTTCGCTGTCGATGAAAAATGTTTGCGCGACCGGGCCCGGGTTCGCGAGGCCCGTGGTCTCGATCACGACGCGGTCGAACTGGAGCTCGCCCGACTGCTTCTTCGCCGCCAGGTCGCCGAGCGCCCGCGCGAGGTCGCCGCGGATCGTGCAGCAGATGCAGCCGTTGCTCATCTGGACGATCTGCTCGGCCGAGTCTTGCACGAGGATCTCGTTGTCGATGTTCTCTTCGCCGAATTCGTTCTCGATCACGGCGATCTTCATGCCGTGCTTTTCGTTCAGGATGCGCTTGAGCAGCGTGGTTTTGCCGCTGCCTAGGAAGCCGGTCAGGATGGTGACGGGAATCATTGGAATCGCCTGTAGTACGTGAATCGTGAGTCGGTATCGATGCCGGCCGGGCCTGCGGCCGACCGCGCGGGTGCCCGGAGGGTGTCCGGGTGTCCAACAACCAGCTATTGAAGCATATCTGTCAAGTCCGCGTGGCCGACGGGTTGCGCCGGGCTTGTCGGATCCCCGCCAACTATGGGCGTTCAGGCGATTTGCAACAATAGGCCTTTCAGGTATTCCCCTTCCGGAAACGCGGTCAGCAGCGGGTGATCGACGCCCGCGCCGAGCCGCTTCAGGATGCGGGCGTCGACGCGCGCATCGGCCGCCGCGCCGGCGACGATCTTCTGAAACAGGTCGGAATCGATCGCGCCCGAGCACGAGTAGGTGAAGAGCAGCCCACCCGGGCGCAGCAGCTTGAAGCCAGTCAGGTTGATGTCCTTGTAGGCGCGCGCGGCGCGATCCACGTGCTCGCGCGACGGCGCGAATTTCGGCGGATCGAGCACGACGAGGTCGAAGCGCTCGCCGTCGTCGTAGAGGCGGCGCAGTGTCTTGAACGCGTCGGCGTCGAGCCATTCGGCGCGGGACGCGTCGAAATCGTTCGCGGCGACGTTTTGCTGCGCCAGCGCGAGCGCTTCGCCCGACGAATCGATCGACACGACGCGCTTCGCGCCCCCCTTCAACGCAGCCAGCGAAAAGCCGCCGGTGTAGCAGAAGCAGTTGAGCACGTCGCGGCCGGCGGCGTACGCCTGGACGAGCGCGCGGTTGTCGCGCTGGTCGACGTAGAAACCCGTCTTGTGGCCGCTGCGAACGTCGACGTGGTAGCGCACGCCGTTTTCGTTCGTGATGAGCGTATCCGGCGGTGGGTCGCCTGCGAGCACGCCGGTGGTCTGCGCGAGGCCTTCCTTTTCGCGGATCGACACGTCGGAGCGCTCGTAGACGTTCGGGCAGCCGGTCGCGCCGGTCAGCGCCGCGACGATCGCTTCCTTCCATGCCTCGACGCCCGCCGCCATGAACTGGCAGACGAGCTGGCCGCGTTTTTCGGCGGCGTCCGTGACGTAGTAATCGACGACCAGCCCCGGCAGGCCGTCCGCTTCGCCGAAGATCAGCCGCACCGCGCCTGTCCCCTGGACGAGCGCCTGCCGGTGCGCGAGCGCGCGCTGCACGCGGCGCTTGAAGAACGCGTGATCGATCGGCTCGGCTTCGTCGAAACTCCAGACACGCACGCGGATCTGCGACTGCGGGCTGTACGCCGCGCGCGCGAGAAAACGCCCGTCGTGTGCGCGCACGACAACGGTGGCGCCCGGGGCGGGTTTGCCGTCGATGCGGTCGATCGCGTTCGCATAAACCCACGGATGGCGGCGCAGCAGCGATTTTTCCTTCGACGGTTTCAGCGTTACGGTATTCATAAATGATCAAAAGCTAGGTTTTGGCCGCGCGGATCGTGCGTGGCGGGGGCGGTTCAAAGACGCTCAATCGCGCTTCTTCGCCCGCGGATGCGCCTTGTCGTACACCTGCGCGAGATGCTGGAAATCGAGCGCCGTATAGACCTGCGTCGCGGTGATGCTCGCGTGGCCGAGCAGCTCCTGCACCGCGCGCAGGTCGCCGCTCGATTGCAGCACATGCGTCGCGAACGAATGGCGCAGCACGTGCGGATGCACGTTGGCCGGAATGCCGGCCGCAAGCGCTGCGCGCTTCACCCGGTCGCGCACGACGTTCGGCGACATCCGGTTGCCGCGCGCCGACAGAAAGAGCGGATGCGGATCGAGCTTCACGAACTCTCCGCGCGCGGCGAGCCACGCGGTGAGCGCGGCGAGCGCCTTGCTGCCGACCGGCACCGTGCGCCGCCGGTTGCCCTTGCCGAGCACCGTCACCTCGGCCGATTGCAAGTCGAGCCAGCCGGCCGAGCGGTAGCCGTCGGCATCGGCGAAGGCGACATCGAGCCCGACCAGCTCGGCCAGGCGCAGCCCCGACGAGTAGAACAGCTCGAGCATCGCGTGATCGCGCAGGTCTTCGGTGTTCGGCGCGGCGGACGCTTCCATCAGCCTGTTGGCGTCGTCGACCGAGAGCGCTTTCGGCAGCGTCTTCGCCTGCTTGGGCGCGCGCACGGCCGCGACGGGGTTCGCAGGCAGCTCGATGCGCCCCGCCAGCCAGCGATAGAACGCGCGCCATGCCGAGAGGCGATGCCCGATCGAGCGCGCCGACAGCCCGCCGGCATGCGCGCGAACGACGGCGCCGCGCATGTCGGTGGCAGAGAGGCTTTCGAGCGGGCGGCCTTTGGCGAGCTTCTTCAGTTCGTCGAGCTCGTGCGTGTAGGCGCGCAGCGTATGCGCCGACAGCCGCCGCTCGTGCTCGAGGCTCGACAGATAGGCGGCGATCGGGTCGTTGTCGGCCGCGGTCACGGGGTGAGGTCCGGAAAGGGCGATGAGAGCGGTTTGGGCGGCGCGCGGCAAACGCGTCAGTGCGCGAGCAGCCGGCTCAGCGCCGCGCTGGCGAGCCCGCCGATCTGGGCGAGAAAATCGGTCGCCATGCCTTCGTGGAAGCGGCGCGGGTCCGGCGAGCCCATCACGAGCAGGCCGAAGGCGGCGCCTTCGTCGCCCGCGCGCGGGTCGCGCAGCGCGACGAGCGCGATCGATTGTGTTGCGGCGTAGTCGGCCGTGGCGGGGACAACGGCGGGATCGCCGGCCGCCGTGGCGGACTCGCCCGGCGCGGCGAGCCACTGCGCCGCCTCGAATCCGGTGTTCGCGCCGCAATAGGGCGCGGCCAGGCTGTTCGCGAAGATCCGCACTTCCTCGCCGACGTGGCGCGCGAATTCCGCTTCGCGGTACGGTTCGGCCAGATCCCAGACGCGCAGCGCCGCCTGCGGCACCTCGAACACCTCGGTCAGCCCTTGCGACACGGCGCGCGGCAGCGCATAGCCGTCGCGCTCGGCCATCACGCGCATCGTCCAGCGGTTGAACTTGGTCGCGATGCTGTCGTTCTCGTGGCCGTAGCGCAGCAACTCGGCGAGACGCCGCTCGAGATGCTTGTTCTTCTCGCGCAGCATTTCCATCTGCCGCTCCTGCAACGACACTGCGGCCTTGCCGTGTGGGTTCGCCAGCCGGATCGTCGCGAGCAGCTCGGCGTGCTCGTCGAAGAATCCGGGGTTGGCGAGCAGGTATTCAGCAACTTCGCGATCGTTCATGGTCTCGACAGGCAATAAGGAATGCGCAGGGAATCGGTTGGATGAGGGCTGGGTCAGCACGCGCCGGGCCGCCCCAAGCGTGCTGACAGCCCCCTCGGGGGGCAGCGAACGAAGAGAGCGTGGGGGCGTTTCATCTTTAGTCGGCGATCTCGATCTCGCCTTCGAAGACGGTCGCCGCGGGGCCGGCCATCGTCAGCGGGGCGGCTTCGTCGCGCGCGCCGCCCCAGGCGATCGTAAGCAGGCCGCCGTGCGCGTGCACGATGACGGGCGAATCGAGCAGGCCGCGGCGGATGCCGGCGGCCACCGCCGCGCAGGCGCCGGTGCCGCAGGCGAGCGTCTCGCCGGCGCCGCGCTCGAACACGCGCAGCTTGATCTCGCTGCGCGACACGATCTGCATGAAGCCGGCGTTCACGCGCTGCGGGAAGCGCGGATGCGTCTCGACGGCGGGGCCGACCGTGCCGACCGGATATTGCTCGACGTCGTCGACCACTTGCACCGCATGCGGATTGCCCATCGAGACGACCGAGATCCAGCGCGTCTCGCCGCCCACGCCGGGGAGCGCGAGCGGCCAGAGCGTATCGTTGCCCTCGCGGCGGCCTTCGAGGCCGCTCGCATCGAACGGCACGCGCGCCGGCTCGAACACCGGCTGGCCCATGTCGACGACGACCTCGCCGTTCTCCTGCATCGTCAGCGTGATGACGCCGTTCTGCACCTGCACGCGCACGCTGCGTTTGTCGGTGAGGCGCGTGTCGCGCACGAATTTGACGAAGCAGCGCGCGCCGTTGCCGCAGTGCTCGACCTCGCCGCCGTCGCAATTGAAGATTCGGTACTTGAAATCGACGCTGTCGATCGTCGGCCGCTCGACGAGCAGCAACTGATCGGCGCCGACGCCGAAATGCCGGTTCGCGAGCGCGCGCACCTGGGCGCTCGTCAGCGCGAGCGGCCGGGTGTAGCCGTCGAGCACGACGAAGTCGTTGCCCGCGCCATGCATTTTGGTGAATTTGAGCTTCATGGGCGCTATTGTAAGTGACTCGGGTAACCGCGTAGGCGTGGAAAAGGGCGTGTAGGGCCTGCGATTGCCGCTATGGGGCGCGACGCCCGCATCAATAGAGGCTGGGCTCGCCTTCGGGACGCGTCTTGAAGCGCTTGTGCACCCAGTAATACTGCTCGACGATCGGCGGAATCAGCTCCTCCAGGAACGCGTTCATGCGGCGGGCGTCGATATCGTCGTCGCCGCTCGGGTAGTTCTCCCACGGCTTGAACACCTTGAGCCGGTATCCCTTGTAGTTCGGCAGCACCTCGCCGATGAACGGCAGGATCTGCGCGTTGCCCACCTTCGCGAAGCGGCCGACCGCGGTCAGCGTGCAGGCCGGAACCCCGAAGAAGGGCACGAACGTCGAGTTGCGCAGGCCGTAGTCCATGTCGGCGCCGAGCATCACCGGCTTCTTCTCGCGCAGCCAGCGCAGCACGACGCGCGCGCTGTCGGCGCGGCTCGCCATGTCCGCGCCGAAACGGCCGCGCGCTTGCTTGGCGGCTTCGTCCAGCTCCGGGTTCTTCATCGGCGTATAGAGCGAGCCGCAACGGCGCCGCAGCGCGTGATTGATGAAGATCGAGCCGGCCTCGATGCCGACGAAGTGAAACCCGAGCAGCAGCGTCGGCGGCATGTCGGGGTCGGTCAGGTCGACTTCGCTGTCCACCTGGACCAGCTTTTCGAGCTTCTCCTGCGAGCCGAACCATTGGACGCTCCGCTCGACGTAACTGCGGATCGCATGCCGGAAGTGCTTCTGCGCGATCTCCTCGCGCTTTTCGTCGCTCCAGCCGGGAAAGCAGAGCTTCAGGTTGATGTGGACGACGCGGCGGCGGCGGCTTGGGATCTGATAGAGCAGCCAGCCCAGCCCGTCGCCCAAGCGCGCGACGAAGCCGTACGGGAGGATCGCCAGAAATTTCAGCAGGCCGATGGCCAGCTTGGTCCCGAGGCGCCCTAGCATGCCGCGGCTCCCCGAGGAGCGGCCGCCGCACGATTCGCGCGCGCGCCTGACGCGGATTGATGAAGAAACATCGAAACGAAATGTGGATACCGCACGCGTGCACGTCCTGTGACAATTCCGAGAAGCCGCTATAATACGGGCTTCGCCGAGTTAACTGACAACTTGCGGGGCGAAGCCGCCAGGGCGCCTAGAGCGTCCGGACGGTCCAGGAAATCCGCTAAAGCGTCGCCGCTTCAGGCTCCCGAAGTTGGCTACGTGAAAACTCACCGTAACCTTGGAGTCTGCAAAAGTGGCTAACGACTATCTCTTCACGTCCGAATCCGTTTCCGAAGGGCATCCCGACAAGGTCGCCGACCAAATCTCGGACGCGATTCTCGACGCAATCCTCACGCAAGACAAATACTCCCGCGTTGCCGCCGAAACGCTGTGCAACACGGGTCTCGTCGTGCTCGCCGGTGAAATCACCACGACCGCCAACGTCGATTACATCCAGGTCGCGCGCGACACCATCAAGCGCATCGGCTACGACAACACCGACTACGGCATCGACTACAAGGGCTGCGCGGTGCTCGTCGCCTACGACAAGCAATCGCCGGACATCGCCCAGGGCGTCGATCGCGCGCACGACGACAACCTCGATCAAGGCGCCGGCGACCAGGGCCTGATGTTCGGCTACGCCTGCGACGAAACGCCCGAGCTGATGCCGCTGCCGATCCACCTGTCGCACCGCCTCGTCGAGCGCCAGGCAAGCCTGCGCCGCGACGGCCGCCTGCCCTGGCTGCGCCCGGACGCGAAGTCGCAGGTCACCGTGCGCTACGTCGACGGCAAGCCGTACTCGATCGACACCGTCGTGCTGTCGACGCAGCACGCACCCGAGATCGAGCTCTCGACGCTGCGCGAAGCGGTGATCGAAGAGGTCATCAAGCCGACCCTGCCCGCCGAGCTGATCAAGGGCGACATCAAGTTCCTCGTCAATCCGACCGGCCGGTTCGTGATCGGCGGCCCGCAGGGCGACTGTGGCCTGACGGGCCGCAAGATCATCGTCGACACCTACGGCGGCGCGGCTCCGCACGGCGGCGGCGCGTTCTCGGGCAAGGACCCGTCGAAGGTGGACCGCTCGGCCGCTTACGCCGGCCGCTATGTCGCGAAGAACATCGTGGCCGCGGGCCTCGCGTCGCGTTGCCTGATTCAGGTGTCGTACGCGATCGGCGTGGCGCAGCCGACTTCGGTGATGGTCAACACGTTCGGCACGGGCCGCGTGTCCGACGCGACGATCACGAAGCTCGTGCGCGAGCACTTCGACCTGCGTCCGAAGGGCATCATCCAGATGCTCGACCTGCTGCGTCCGGTTTACGAGAAGACTGCGGCTTATGGCCACTTTGGCCGCGAAGAGCCGGAATTCTCGTGGGAAGCGACCGACAAGGCGCTGGTCCTCGCGGAAGCGGCCGGTACGGAATCCGTGGCCGCCGTGGCGTAAACCGCTTTGATGTGACGCGCTTCGCGATTGGATGGTGCGAAGCGCAGTCGATAAAAAACCCCGATGCTTGCATCGGGGTTTTTTTCGTTGTGCGCCCGGCATGGGCGCAGTCCTGCGGGTGCAAGTCCCGCCATAAGCTGGTCACGGCGAATGAAGCGAAGCGCAACTGCATGAGGGCGACCGAGTGTGGGGAGGAAGCGTGGAGCGTAAATCGCGAGCCGATGGACAAGAACTGCATAGAAGGCGCTGCCGAGCAGGGCGAGCGGGCAACGAACCGCAAAGCTCTCGTGACCAAGGCGAAGCGGCGTAAATGCGGCGGCTGTGCGATGAAGGAGTGCGTTCTTACCTGGGGAGATCTCGCCTTGT
>NZ_SWJE01000015.1 GCF_005144415.1 Trinickia terrae
GGAAGGCAAGCTCAACATCGACGACCTCATCACGCACACGCTGCCGCTCGAGAAGATCAACGACGGCTTCGAGCTGATGAAGAAGGGCGAATCGATTCGCTCGGTCGTGCTGTATTGAGCGGGAGGCGGGGCATGCTCGACATCGTCGAAGAGCACGCGTGCCACGGCGGCGTGCAGCGCATCTACCGGCACGACTCGCGCGCGATCGGCTTGCCGATGCGGTTCTCCGCGTATCTGCCGCCGCAGGCCGCGCACACTCGCGTACCCGCGCTGTTCTATCTCGCAGGACTCACTTGCACCGAGGAGACGTTCGCGATCAAGGCGGGCGCGCAGCGCTTCGCGGCGCAGCACGGGATCGCGCTGATCTCGCCCGATACGAGCCCGCGCGGCGCGGGCGTGGAGGGCGAGAGCGCATCGTGGGACTTCGGCGCCGGAGCCGGGTTCTATGTCGATGCGACCGAGGCGCCGTGGTCGAAGCACTACCGGATGGGCTCGTACGTCGTCGACGAACTGCGCGAGACGGTGTTGGCCGAGCTGCCGGTCGAGGGCGGCAAGCTCGGCATCTTCGGGCATTCGATGGGTGGGCACGGCGCGTTGACGCTGGCGCTGCGCAATCCGGGGATCTACCGCAGCGTGTCGGCGTTTGCGCCGATTGCGGCGCCGATGCGGTGTCCGTGGGGCGAGAAGGCGTTCTCCGGCTACCTGGGAGCGGATCGCGAAACGTGGAAGCGGTACGACGCGAGCGAGTTGGTGGCGCGCTCGGGCGGCGCGAAGTTCGCCGAAGGCATTCTCATCGACCAAGGGCTTGCCGATCAGTTCCTGCCGACCCAACTGAACCCGGATGTCTTCGAAGCCGCATGCCGCGCGGCGGGCCAGCCGCTCACGCTGCGCCGTCACGCGGGGTACGACCACGGGTATTACTTCATCTCGACGTTCATGAGCGATCACCTCGCGCACCACGCGAAGGTGCTGTGCGCGTGAAATGCGCCTGGCAAGCGCACTAGGACGCTACCGCAACGGTGGCGTCCGATCACGCCGCCAACACCGCATCCATCCACCCAGCGAATAGCCTGGGTGCCCACGCCCTTGCTTTCCGCCGTGATCTGCAACGCTAAACCTCCGCACGACGTTTCGCGGTACTTGGCATCCATATCCTTGCCCGTTTCGTACATGGCGGCGATCACCTTGTCGAGCGACACCTTCGGGCCGCCCAGCGTTTCGATCATGCCCAGGATCACCGGGTTCTGGAAGTGGTTGGCCAGGTAGGACAGGATCGAGAGGTTCTGCGCCTTGGCTGCGGCGAGATCGGCCGGAGACAGGCTGAACACGCAACTGAACACGAAGAACGCCACCGACAGCACCATCGTCACGTGAGCGCGGATCAGTACGCGGCCGGAAACCTTCTCGGCGTCGGTGCCGTGCAGCTTGCGCTGGTCGACCGCGAACGACGAGATGATCGGCGAGTGGTTGAACGAGAACACCATCACCGGGATGGCGAGCCACAGGGTCTTGTAGAAGGCGCCGCTCGAGCGCGCGCGGCCCAGGCTGCCGGCTTGCTCGAGGGCCGAGCCGTTCCATTGCGGGATCAGGTAGACGGCGAGCAGCATCAGCGCGCACACGAACGGATAGACGAGGATGCTCATCGCCTTGACGATCACCTTGCCGCCGAGCCGCGCGATCGACATCAGGCCGAGGATCAGGGCCAGCGAGAACACGGCGCGCGTACCGATGCCGGTGCCGACCGAGACGTGCAGCTGGTGTAAGCGATTGCCGATAACTTGAAAAGGCGTTTGACTCTGGTCAACCGGTTTCTCGTGCTTGGTTGGCCTGGTGAGGGTTCGAGCCGCAGGGTGCGGTAAATTTCAGCGCCGTTTCTAGAGCGCGATTTCTATTTATTTTTAGAAAAATCGGCGTGCTGGATTAATTGGTTGATTTTTTCCAGGGCGATTTTTCGATTGCTCTCGAAAAGCGGGAAATCCTGGCCCAATGCAAACAGCCCCGGAATGCGGGGCTGTTTGCATTAGGAAAAGTCAGGCAGGCTTCCGAGCGTTCAACGTCGCGCGAGCAAGCTCAAGCCATAGACGACCGCTGCGAGCGCGGTGATCCAGAAACTCGTGGGCCAATCGGTGTAGAACGCGAGCGTGACACCGAGCCACGCCTGCGCGAGCGCGAAGAGTGCGGCGAGCAGCAGGCCCATGGAGAGCCGCGTCGACAGGTTCTGCGCCGCCGCCGCCGGCCCGACCATCAGCGTGAACACGAGCAGCACGCCGACGATCTGCGTGCAGGCCGCCACGGCCAGCGCCGCGATCGTCAGGAACAGCACGGACACGAGCCGCAGCGACACGCCTTTCGCCTCGGCCAGCTCCGGCTGCAGCGACGCGAACAGGAGCGGACGCATGATCGCACCGAGCGCGATCAGGCTGAAGGCGCCGATGCCGGCGAGCACCGCGAGCGTCGAGGTATTCACGCCGAGCACGTTGCCGAAGAGGAGCGCGGTGACCTGCGTCGCGTAGGCGGTGAAGAAGTGCAGGAACAGGAGCCCGAAGCCGAGCGACAGCGACAGGGTCACGCCGATCGCCACATCGCGCCCTGCGAGCTTTTCGCCGAGCGCCCCCATGCCGACGCCGGCCGCGACCGTGAAGCCGATCATCCCCCAGATCGGCGAGATGCCGATCAGCACCGCGCCCGTCGCGCCCGTGAAGCCGACATGCGAGAGCGCGTGCCCGGCGAACGTCTGTCCGCGCATCACGAGGAAGTAGCCGACGATGCCCGCGAGCACCGCGACGATCCCCGATGCGGCGAACGCGTTGATCATGAAATCGTATTCAAACATCGTGCTTGTGTCCGTCGCGAGAGGAGTGGGGCGCGCCTGCCGCGTGCGCGTGGCCGTGCTCGTGGTCATGCGCATGGCCGCCATGGCCGTGATCGTTTTCATGCTCGTGGTCGTGCTTTTCGACCTCGACGTCGCCCGACATCACGAAGATGCGCCCGTTCATGCGCATCACGTCGATCGGCGAGCCGTACAGGCGCGAGAGCACCGGCTTCGTGATGACTTCGTCGACGGTGCCGAGCGCGGCGACGCCGCTGCCGAGATACAGCACGCGGTCGAGCGCGTTCAGGAGCGGATTGAGCTCGTGCGCGGAGAACAGCACGGTGATGCCGAGCTCGCGCTGCACGTGGCGCACGAGCTCGACGACGCCGCGCTGGTGATTCGGATCGAGGCTGATGAGCGGCTCGTCGAGCAGCAAGAGGCGCGGTTCGCCGAGCAGGCATTGCGCGAGCAAGAGGCGCTGCCGCTCGCCGCCCGACAGCTCGGAGAGCGGCCGTTCCGCGAGCGCGCGGCCGCCGACGAGATCGAGCGCGCGCTCGACGTTCGCGCGCGTCTTCGCATCGGCGCTCGGGAGGCCCCAGCGGTGTCCGTCGGCAGCCATCGCGACAAAGTCGCGGCCGCGCACGCGACGGCCGGCGAGCGCGCTGCGCGTCTGCGGCATGTAGCCGATCGCCGGATTGCCGCGCGCAACGGGTTCGCCCGCCACGCGGATCGTGCCGCTCGCCGCGGGCACGAGGCCGAGCACCGCGCGCATCAGCGTCGTCTTGCCCGCGCCGTTCGGGCCGAGCACGCCGATGAATTCGCCCTGGTTCACGGTGAGGCTCGTCTCGGTGAGGATCGTGCGTCCGCCGAGCTCGAGCGTCACGCGCTCGAGCTCGAGCGCGTGCCGCGGCTTGCTGCCTGAAACGCTCATTGTCCCTTTCCTTCGAGCGCGGCCGACAGCGCGTCGAGCTGCACGGCCATCCATTTCTGGAAGTTCTTGGCCGCAGGCTCCGTCTCCGTGACGCTCATCGCCGGCACCTTCGATTGCTGGGCAAGCTTGAGCATGCGCCTGGTCAGCGCCTCGGTCGCCTGGCTGTTGTAGATCAGCACGCGCACGCGCTTCTCGCGCAGGTCTTTCTCGAACGCGGCGATGTCCGACGCGCTCGGCTCGGTGTTGTTCATCACCGCAAGCTGGAAGCTCGGGTTGCGCATCGCGAGGCCGATCGCGTCCGACATGTAGCCGAACACGGGCTCGGTCGCTGTCACCGGCACGCCCGCGTAGCGCGCGCGCAGCGCGGCGACCTTGGCGTCGATGGGCTTCAGCGAATCGAGGAACTTCGCGAGGTTCGCGTCGTAGTCGGCCTTGTGCGCCGGGTCGGCCGTCACGAGCGCCGCGCTGACCGCGCGCGCGACTGCGGGCATGGTCGCCGGGTCGTACCAGAGGTGCGGGTTGTCGCCGGCCTTCTTGCCGACGAGGTCGGCGGCGATGATCACCGTGCGCTTCGCGTTCTTCGACACGTCGAGGAGCTTGGTCATCCACGGGTCGTAGTCGGCGCCGTTATAGACGACGAGGCTCGCGTGCTGCAGCGCGCGGGCCGTCTTCGGGCTCGCTTCGAAGAGGTGCGGGTCTTGGTCCGGATTGCTGAGGATGCTCGTCACGTCGACATGGCTGCCGCCAAGTTGCTGCACGACGTCGCCGTAGAAGTTTTCCGCGGCGACGACGGGAATCTTCGCGTTCTGCGCAAACGCGGCGTTGCAGAACGCCAGCGCCGCTGCGCCCGCCGCGATGAGCTTCGACAGTTTCAGCGCGCGGCGCGCGATGCCCTGCATGGGTCCGATTGCATTCATTCTTGTGTTCCTATCATGGGTGTCCGGCCGAGCGGCGGCGCGGGGTCATAAAACGGTGGTGCGCGGCGCTCAGGCGCCCGCTTCCTTGGACTTCGACTTGCATTCGCCGCACAGGCCGGTGAGCTCGACCACCTGCTTGTGCACCTCGAAGCCGTGCGCGGGCGGCGACGCCGACAGCCGCTCGGCGAGCTCCTCGCCGGGAATCTCGACGGTTTCGCCGCAGCGCTCGCAAATCAGGAACTGGCTCTGGTGCGGCTTGCCGATCTCGCAGCAGGCGACGAACGCGTTGCGCGATTCGATGCGATGCACGAAGCCGTTTTCGACGAGGAATTCGAGTGCGCGATAAACGGTGGTGGGCGGCACGCGGCCGCGCTGCGGCTCGAGCGCGGCGAGCAGGTCGTAGGCGCCGATCGGCTTCGCGGCCGTGACGATCAGCTCGTAGACCTGCCGGCGCAGCGGCGTGAGCGTCAGGTCGTGTTCGACGGCATAGGCGTCGGCGCGCGCGAGACGCTCGGCGGAAGAGTGGACGTGGTCGGCGGACATGACGGTGAATCCGGGATCGCTGAAGTGGCGATGATATAACGTATCGCGATTTTGTGCCGATAAGCGGCTTCCTCGCGTCAATCAAAAGCGTTCCGGTTTCCTTCCTGGAGCGCCGCGCTCCGCGCTGCTCTACCGCACCGCACCATCGAAATCCATTGCTTCACCTTGACAGTGCCCAACGCGTATCCGATCATTCGATCAATAACCGAGCAATTGCTCTATCGCTGAGCGTTCGCTCACCACGCGAAGCAAAGCACAACGATTCGGAGACATGCAGTGAGACTGCAAGACAAGGTCGCGATCCTGACGGGTGCCGCTAGCGGCATCGGAGAAGCCGTGGCGCTGCGCTATCTCGACGAAGGCGCGAAGTGCGTGCTGGTCGACGTGAAGCCGACGGCCAAGTTCGCGCAGCGTCTCATTGAGACGTACCCCGAGCGCGTCCACGCGGTCAGCGCGGACGTCACGCGCCGCGAGGACATCGATGGGATCGTCGCGGTCACCGTCCAGCACTTCGGCGGCGTCGACATCCTCTTCAACAACGCTGCGCTCTTCGACATGCGCCCGCTCGTCGACGAATCCTGGGACATCTTCGACAAGCTCTTCGCCGTCAACGTGAAGGGCATGTTCTTCCTGATGCAGGCGGTCGCGCGCCGCATGGTCGAGCAGGGGCGCGGCGGCAAGATCATCAACATGTCGTCGCAAGCGGGCCGGCGCGGCGAAGCGCTCGTCTCGCACTACTGCGCGACCAAGGCGGCGGTGCTGAGCTACACGCAGTCGGCGGCGCTCGCGCTCGCGCCGCACAAGATCAACGTCAACGGCATTGCGCCGGGCGTCGTCGATACGCCGATGTGGGACCAGGTCGACGCGCTTTTCGCACGCTACGAGAACCGGCCGCTCGGCGAGAAGAAGCGGCTCGTCGGCGAGGCGGTGCCGCTCGGCCGCATGGGCGTGCCGGCCGACCTGACCGGCGCCGCGCTGTTCCTGGCGTCGGCCGATGCCGACTACATCACCGCGCAGACGCTGAACGTCGACGGTGGCAACTGGATGAGCTGATTTCCCCCGCAACAACGCGCAGTACCGCCTACCCTGAAAAGGCGAGCGATCCCATAACGATTCATAACGCACAAGAGAAAGGAGACAAGCATGAAACGAACGTTTAGACCCACGCTCAAGGCGCTATGCGGCGCCGCCCTGGCGTGCACGGCGCTTGGCGCATCGGCCGCGCAGACGATCACGATCGCGATGTTGAACAACCCGGACATGATCGAGCTGAAGAAGCTCTCGCCCGCCTTCGAGCAGGCCAATCCGGACATCAAGCTCAACTGGGTGGTGCTCGAGGAAAACGTGCTGCGTCAGCGCGCGACCACCGACATCACGACCAACAGCGGCCAGTTCGACGTGATGATGATCGGCACGTACGAAGCGCCGCAGTGGGGCAAGCGCGGCTGGCTCGCGCCGATGGCCAACCTGCCGGCCGACTACGACCTGAACGACGTCGTGAAGACCGCGCGCGATGGCTTGTCGTACAACGGCACGCTTTATGCGCTGCCGTTCTACGTCGAGAGCTCGATGACGTACTACCGCAAGGACCTGTTTGCGGCGAAGGGCCTGAAGATGCCGGATCAGCCGACCTACACCCAGATCGCGGAGTTCGCCGACAAGCTCAACGACAAGGCCAACGGCGTCTACGGCATTTGCCTGCGCGGCAAGGCGGGCTGGGGCGAGAACATGGCCTACTCGACGACGGTCGTGAACACCTTCGGCGGCCGCTGGTTCGACGAGGGCTGGCATGCCCAGCTGACCTCGCCCGAATGGAAGAAGGCGATCACGTTCTATGTGGACCTGCTCAAGAAAGACGGCCCTCCGGGAGCGAGCTCGAACGGCTTCAACGAGAACCTGACGCTGATGTCCTCGGGCAAGTGCGCGATGTGGATCGACGCGACGGTCGCGGCCGGCATGCTGTACAACAAGCAGCAGTCGCAGGTCGCCGACAAGATCGGCTTCGCCCCCGCGCCGATCGAAGTCACGCCAAACGGCTCGCACTGGCTGTGGTCGTGGGCGCTCGCGATTCCGAAGTCGTCGAAGCAGCCGGACTCGGCGAAGAAGTTCATCACCTGGGCGACCTCGAAGGGCTACATCGAGATGGTCGCGAAGGATGAGGGCTGGGCGTCGGTGCCGCCGGGCACGCGCGAATCGACTTACGCGCGCCCCGAGTACCAGCAGGCCGCGCCGTTCGCGAGCTTTGTGCTGAAGGCGATCCAGACCGCCGATCCGAACCATCCGACCGCGAAGCCGGTGCCGTACACGGGCGTGCAGTTCGTCGGCGTCCCTGAGTTCCAGTCGTTCGGCACGGTGGTCGGGCAGAGCATCGCCGGCGCCATCGCGGGCCAGATGACCGTCGATCAGGCGCTGGCCGCGGGCCAGGCGACCGCCAACCGCGCGGTGCAGCAGGCCGGCTATCAGAAATGACGTAACGCGTCCCGCGTGAGGCGCACTCCCCGGCGCGCCGCACGCAGGACTCCGCAGCACAGCGGGCCGCCATTCTCGCGCGGCCCGCGCACGAGTCAGATGGGCTTCCAAACCTGGCGCTACGCGCCAGGCCCCCCGAGGGGGGCAATCACCCAAGGGGACTTCCTTCGGGGCGAAAAACTTGGTGCGGCCCGGCGTTTTCTTGAGAGGTGTCCCGAACATGCGTCATCTTCATCTTCCCCTCACCCACGCCCCAGCGCTCACCGAGCACGAACGCGAAGAGCGGCGCGCGTCCTCGTCGCGCTGGCTGATCGCGCCGTCCGTGTCGGTGCTGCTGCTCTGGATGGCGATTCCGCTCGCGATGACGATCTGGTATTCGTTCTCGCGCTACAACTTGCTGAACCCGGACCTGAAGGGCTTTGCCGCCCTCGACAACTACCGGTTCCTCGTCACCGATCCGTCGTTCGTGCCGTCGATCCTGCACACGATCGAATTGATCGGCTCGGTGCTGATCATCACGGTGGTGGGCGGCGTGCTGATGGCGGTGCTGTTCGACCGCAAGTTCTACGGCCAGGGCATCGCGCGCCTGCTCGCGATCGCGCCGTTCTTCGTAATGCCGACAGTGAGCGCGCTGATCTGGAAGAACATGATCCTGCATCCGGTGTACGGTCTCGTCGCCGATGCGATGCGCGCGCTCGGCCTGCAGCCGATCGACTGGTTCGCCACCTATCCGCTCACGGCGGTCGTCGTCATCGTCGCGTGGCAGTGGCTGCCGTTCGCGTTCCTGATCCTGTTCACTGCGATCCAGTCGCTCGACCAGGAGCAGAAGGAAGCCGCCAAGATCGACGGCGCCGGCCCGTTCTCGATGTTCTTCTTCATCACGCTGCCGCACCTGAAGCGCGCCATCGCGGTCGTCGTGATGATGGAGACGATTTTCCTGCTGTCGATCTTCGCCGAGATCTATACGACGACGGCCGGCGGTCCCGGCAACGCGACCACCAACCTGTCGTACCTGATCTACGCGGTCGGCCTGCAGCAGTTCGACGTGGGCCTCGCTTCGGCGGGCGGCATTCTTGCCGTGGTGCTCGCGAACATCGTGTCGTTCTTCCTCGTGCGCATGCTGGCGAAGAACCTCAAAGGGGAGTACGAGAAATGAACCACCCCCACGCTCACATTCGTTCGCTGCCCCCCGAGGGGGCGGATGCCCCCTCGGGGGCGGCCCGGCAGGAGGCATCATGAGCAGCCCCACTTTGCAAAACCCCGTGCAATATCGCGCACCGTCGCCGGTGCTTGGCGCGATCAAGAAGGTGCTGCCGGGCGTGATCGCCTGGCTGATCGCCGCGGCGCTCTTCTTCCCGATCTTCTGGATGACGATCACTGCTTTCAAGACCGAGCAGCAGGCGTACGCGTCGTCGCTGTTCTTCATCCCGACGCTCGAGAGCTTCCGCGAGGTGTTCGCGCGCAGCAACTACTTCGCGTTCGCCTGGAACTCGGTGCTGATCTCGGCCGGCGTCACGGCGATCTGCCTGGTGTTCGCGGTGCCGTGCGCCTATGCGATGGCGTTCTTCCCGAACCAGCGCACGCAGAAAGTGCTGCTGTGGATGCTGTCGACGAAGATGATGCCGTCGGTCGGCGTGCTCGTGCCGATCTACGTGATGTGGAAGAACGCCGGCATGCTCGACACCGTCTGGGGGCTCGTCGTCGTCTACTCGCTGATGAACCTGCCGATCGCGGTGTGGATGGCGTTCACCTATTTCAACGAGATTCCGAAGGACATTCTCGAAGCCGGGCGCATCGACGGCGCGGCGACCTGGCAGGAGATCGTCTACCTGCTGATGCCGATGGCGCTGCCGGGGCTCGCATCGACTGCGCTCCTGCTCGTGATCCTGTCGTGGAACGAGGCGTTCTGGAGCATCAACCTGTCGAGCTCGAACGCTGCGCCGCTCACGGTGTTCATCGCGTCGTACTCGAGCCCTGAAGGGTTGTTCTGGGCGAAGCTGTCGGCCGCGTCGCTGCTGGCCGTGGCGCCGATCCTGATCGTCGGCTGGCTGTCGCAGAAGCAGCTCGTGCGCGGCCTCACGTTCGGGGCGGTCAAATGACCATGACCGCTTACGCGAAGCGCGGCGAGGCCAACGGCGGCAAGTCGGTGCTGATCTGCGATTGCGACGGCGTGCTGATCGACAGCGAAGCCGTCGCCGCGCAGATGCTCGTGAGCGAGCTGGAAGCGCGCTGGCCCGACGCCGACGTCGAGCCGGTCGTGATGCCGCTGCTCGGCCTGCGCATCGAGCGCGTGCTGGCCGGCGCCGCGGCGCAGCTCGGCAGGACGCTCTCGGCCGGCGACATCGAGGCGATCCGCCGCGCGGTCGAGGCGGCGGCGATAGAAGCGCCGATGGTCGCCGGGATCGAGACGGCGCTCGCGCAGATCGACCTGACCAAGGCGTGCGCGAGCAACAGCTATACCGACTACGTCGAGGCGGTGCTGACGCGCACCGGGCTCACGCGCTTCTTCGGCCACCGCTTGTTTTGTGCGGACAGTGTCGAGTTGCCGAAGCCCGCGCCGGACGTCTATCTGGCGGCGGCGCGCTCGCTGGGCGCGCCGCCGGAGGCGTGCCTCGTCGTCGAGGACAGCGTGACGGGCGTGACCGCCGCGACCGCCGCGGGGATGACGGTGATCGGCTTTATCGGCGGCGGCCACGCGACGAGCGCGCAGATGGATGCATTGCGCGGCGTCGGCGCGCGGCACGTGTTCGACGACATGAGCGAGCTGCCGCGGCTCGTGGAGCAATGGCGGGTAAGCGGGGCGCTGAACGTCCACTGAGTTGGCGTGGGCTTGA
This sequence comes from Trinickia terrae, assembly GCF_005144415.1. Lineage (GTDB taxonomy): Bacteria > Pseudomonadota > Gammaproteobacteria > Burkholderiales > Burkholderiaceae > Trinickia_A > Trinickia_A terrae. Next base: position 10,507 of record NZ_SWJE01000015.1, read on the forward strand.
ACGGAACTTGAATAGACGGGAGACAGATCATGGCAAGCGTGACATTGCGCAACGTGGCGAAGCGCTATGAAGACAACGAGGTGCTGCGCAACGTGAACCTCGACATCAACGACGGCGAGTTCGTCGTCTTCGTCGGCCCGAGCGGCTGCGGGAAGACGACGCTGATGCGGATGATCGCGGGACTCGAAGACATCAGCGCCGGCGACCTCAACATCGACAGCACGCGCATGAACGACGTGCCGCCCGCCAAGCGCGGCATCGCGATGGTGTTTCAGTCATATGCGCTCTATCCGCACATGACGCTCTACGACAACATGGCGTTCGGCCTGAAGCTCGCGGGCGCGAAGAAGCCCGAGATCGACGCCGCAGTGAAGAACGCAGCGAAGATCCTGCACATCGATCACCTGCTCGAGCGCAAGCCGAAGCAGCTGTCGGGCGGCCAGCGGCAGCGCGTCGCGATCGGCCGCGCGATCACGCGCAAGCCGAAGGTGTTTTTGTTCGACGAGCCGCTCTCGAACCTCGACGCGGCGCTGCGCGTGAAGATGCGGCTCGAGTTCGCGCGGCTGCACGACGAATTGAAGACGACGATGATCTACGTGACGCACGACCAGGTCGAGGCAATGACGCTCGCGGACAAGATCGTCGTGCTGTCGGCGGGCAACGTCGAGCAGGTGGGGAGCCCGAACCGGCTCTATCACGCGCCGGCGAACCGCTTCGTGGCGGGCTTCATCGGATCGCCGAAGATGAACTTCCTGAACGGCGTCGTCAACGCGGTGACGGCCGACGGCGTGCTCGTGCGCTACGAGACGGGCGAAACGCAGCGCTGCGCGGTCGAGCCGGGCAATGCGCGCGTGGGCGACGCGGTGACGGTCGGGATCCGGCCCGAGCATCTGCATATCGCCGGCGCGGGCGACGACGGCATCGCTTCGCGGACGATGACGGTGGAATCGCTGGGGGATGCCGCGTATCTGTATGCGGAGTCGGCAGTGGCGCCGGATGGGTTGATCGCGCGCATTCCGCCGCTCGATCAGCACGACAAGGGAGCGACGCTCAAGCTCGGCGCGACGCCGGATCACTGCCATCTGTTCGATAGCGATGGGAAGGCGTTCGATCGGCGGATCGTGGAGGTGCGGTCGGCGGCGTGAGGATGAGGGGGCTCGAACGGGAGCATTCGTGGGGCACGGCCGCCAATGCGATGGCAGGCCCAGAGTAGATCGATTGGTAAACTCGACAACTGGCCAGGGGGCCTCGATGCGCGCGTTTGATCGACTCAATATCTTTGCTCAGCTGCTAGCCGGCTCGGCGGCCATGGTCGCGCTGCTCGTGATGCTGGGCGGCATCGCGATCGTCGAAATGCGGCACGGCAACGACCGTGTGACGAGTCTGCAGGGCACGCAGCTTCCCGCGGTGCGGAGCAGCCTTCAGATGGCCTCGTCCGTGCGCGAGATGGCGCTCGGCGAATTTCTCGCTGCGGGCGCGAACACCCCTGTGGATCTCAAGCACAGCACGGATGTCATCGACGCGGGCATGGCCGCGTTCCAGGCCGCCTTGGCTGAATTTCGCACGCTGGCGGCGCGTGAAGGCCCGGACGCGCAGGCCGCCGCGAGGCGCGTGTCCGATGCGTTCACGCAGTATGTGAACGTGGATCGCAAGATCCGCGCCGCGCTGGCCGACGGCAACCAGGCCGATGCCATGCAGCAGATCATGGGGGCCGCCGCCGCGGGGCGGGCCTCGCTCGATCGCGAGCTTGCCGGGATCGTCGCCAACAACGACGCGGCCGCGGCGAAGGAGGGCGCCGCCGCGCAGTCCGACTATCACCAGACCATTGCCACCGTGCTCGCTTTCATCGTGTGCTCCTCGGCGCTCGCCGTGGCGATCTCGGTGATCATTGCGCGCGGCGTGCTTCGGCAGCTCGGGGGCGAGCCGCGCGTTGCCGCGCACCTGACCGGCCGGATCGCGGCCGGCGACCTGTCGGTCGCGGTCCGCGTCCGGCCCGGCGATGAGGACAGCCTGATGGCGAAGCTCGCGTTCATGCGCGACCAGCTGGCGTCCATGATTGCGCATGTCAAGCACGCAAGCGGGTCGATCTCGGTCGCCTCGGCCGAAATCGCGCAAGGCAATCTCGACCTGTCGCGACGGACCGAGAGTCAGGCCAATTCGTTGCGGCAAACCGTCGACGCGATGGCAAAGCTCAATGCGGCGGTACACCAGACCGCCGAAACCGCCGGCCAGGCGGCATCGATGGCGCAGACCGCGACGACCACGGCGCAGACGAGCGGCGACGAGGTGCAGCGCATGGTCGATACGATGCTGGGCATCCGGGCCAGCTCGACGAAGGTGGGAGAGATCGTCGGCGTGATCGAGGGCATCGCATTCCAGACCAATATCCTTGCGCTGAATGCCGCCGTCGAGGCTGCCCGTGCGGGAGAGGAGGGGCGGGGCTTCGCTGTCGTCGCGGGCGAGGTGCGCACGCTCGCGCAGCGAAGCGCCGTGGCGGCAAAGGAAATCAAGGCGTTGATCCGCGATTCGGTCGCGCAGGTGCAGGCCGGCGCGGAGCTTGTCGAAGGCGCGCGTGGCACGATCGGCGAAGTGTCCGGCTCGGTCGCGCGCGTGAGCGGCATGATCAACGGGATCTCGCTTGCGTCGGGGGAGCAGAGCGTCGGCATCGATGAAATCGCCCATGCCCTCGAGAACATCGATGAGGTCACGCAACAGAATGCAGCCCTCGTCGAACAGGCGGCAGCGGCGGCCTCATCGATGGCGGAACAGGGGGACCTGCTGCTGCGAGCCGCGTCCGCGTTTACGCTGGAGCCCGCAGCTCACGCCGGCAGCGAAGGGCTTGCATTCGGGCGGCGGGTCGTGGCGTTGCCGTTGGTGGCGTGAACGGGCGTTTTTTGGAAGCCGGAGGATAGGGGCGGGCCTCCTCCAGGCTCATTTCGCAATCCATCTCACGTGGATATGTTCGGCGGCGGCCGTCACGCTGCCCGTTTCGACGACGGCAAAGAAGGCGGCGGGGCGGGTAAAGTTCATGCCCCCCCCTCCAACGCCGCCCGCGCGCAAACCTCATCGGTCACGAGCCCCGACAGCCACCCGCCTTTAAGCGCAGCCATCACCGCCCCGCGCTTTCTCTCCCCGCCCGCAAACCCGATCGTCGGCCGCTTCGGCGGCGAACCGAGCCGGATGCTCGTCACGCGCCGCCCGGTGGGCGATTCGATGCGCTTGCCGTCGGCGTCGATCGGCAGACCCAGCATCTCCGCCACCGCGTCCAGCTCCATCAGCTCGTTCAGCTCGTCGGTGGTGATGAACCCGTCTTCATGCAGCGGACAAAGCGGCCCGATATTGCCGATCCCGACAAACGCGACATCAGCCTCGCCCGAGAGCGCCTCGACGATCCGATACAGCCGGTGACTGCACCACTGCGCGCGCTCCGCTTCGTTATCGGCGATGAGCGGCGCCGGCAGCAGGAAGTGCTTGCCGCCCGTCTTCTCCGAGATATGCAGCGCGACGTCGTAGCGGTTCGACGAACCGTCCTGGGCAATCGCCCCGACCATCGATACCAGCCGGTGCTGCGGACGGTCGAGCTGCGCGATCTGGTCGACCGCCGCCTTCAGCGTGCGGCCGCTGCCCACCGCGATCACCATCGGCTTCTCGGCGATCAGGTAGCGCTCCATCACCTGCGCGCCGGCCACGGCGAGCTTGCGGTCGAGCGCTTCGGGGCTGTCGGCGTCGATCGGCACGACTTCGCACATCGATAGCCCGTAGCGCGCCGAGAGCTGGTCGGCCAGCGCCAGGCAGTCGGCGAGCCGATGGTCGACGCGCACGCGGATCAGGTTCTTCTCGACCGCGAACGCGACGAGCCGTTGTGCGACCGGGCGCGACACCTGAAGCTTTTCGGCGATCTCGTTCTGCGTGTTGCCGGCGACGTAGTAGAGCCAGGCTGCGCGCGTCGCGAGATCGAGTTTTTCGTTGGATTTGGGCACGATGTCGCTGGAATCGAAGGGTTATGCGAGCCGTTTGCGCGACGGCTCGAAAAGCGGCTGCACATGGCGGTACAGCTCGCGGTAGGCGGTAAGCCGCTCGCGCAGTTGCGCGTGACGTCCGGCGTTCGGCGCGAACTCGGCCTGGACCGGCGGCTTGGAAAGCACCTGCGCCGGGTCGCCGCCCGCGGCGAGCCAGCCGAGGCGCGCCGCACCGAGCGCGGCGCCCGTCTCGCCGCCGCCGTGCTTGCGCGTCGTGGTGGCGAGCGCGTCGGCGATGAGCTGCGCCCAGTACGTGCTGCGCGCGCCACCGCCGATCAGCGACAGCGCGCTCACCTCGGTGCCGGCCGCGGCGAGCGAGTCGAGCCCGTCGGCGAGCGCGAGCGTCACGCCTTCGAGCACCGCGTAGCCGAGCAGCGCGCGATCGGTGGCGTGCGTCATGCCGAAGAAGACGCCTTGCGCGTAGGGGTCGTTGTGCGGCGTGCGCTCGCCGGAGAGGTACGGCAGGAACAGCGGGGCGCCCGCAAGCGCGTTGCCGTCGAGCGCCTCGACTTCGGCGAGCAGCGTGGGCTCGTCGGTGCCGGTGAGCTTGCAGACCCAGCGCAGGCAGCTCGCCGCCGACAGCACCACGCTCATCTGATGCCAGCGATCCGGAATCGCGTGGCAGAACGCATGCACGGCCGACGCGGGATTCGGCCGGAAGCGGTCGCCGACGACGCACAGCACGCCCGACGTCCCGAGCGACACGAAGCCGTCGCCGGGCTGCGTCGCGCCGATGCCGATGGCGCTCGTCGCGTTGTCGCCGCCGCCTGCCGCGACCACGACTTCGCCTGAGAGGCCCCACTCGCGCGCGAGCTCGGCGCGCAGCACGCCCGAGGGTGCGCTGCCTTCGGCAAGCCGCGGCATCTGCGAGCGATCCATGTTGCACGCGGCGAGCAGCGCATCGGACCAGTCGCGCTTGGCGACGTCGAGCCACAGCGTGCCGGCCGCGTCGGACGGATCGGAGACCTTGCCGCCCGTCAGCTGCAGGCGCAGGTAATCCTTCGGCAGCAAAACGCAGGCGGTCTGCCGGAACACCTCGGGTTCATGGCGCGCGACCCACAGCAGCTTCGGCGCGGTGAAGCCGGGCATCGCGAGATTGCCTGCGATGCGATGCAGGTCCGGCGCACGCTCGGTCAGCTCGGCGCATTCGTCGACGCTGCGCATGTCGTTCCAGAGGATTGCTGGCCGCAGTATGCGGTCTTCGCTATCGAGCAGCACCGCGCCGTGCATCTGGCCCGACAGGCCGATGCCGCGGATCTGCGCGAACGCGGCGGGATGGGCCGCGCGCAATGCGGAGATCGCGGCGCGCGTGCCGTTCCACCAGTCGGCGGGGTTCTGCTCGGCCCAGCGGGCGTGCGGGCGCGAGACCGTGAACGGCGAACCTGCGGTGCCGATCACGTTGCCGCCGGGGGCGAGCAGCAGCACTTTCACTTCGGACGTGCCGAGGTCGATGCCGAGATACATGGGCAGGGGGCTGGTCGTTGAGAATGCGCTACTTTAGCCGCGCGGCGCATGCAACGACAATGGGCGCTCACCCCGAATCGCCGACCTCACGCGCGTTTCGCGAGCCATGCATCCACACGTGAGAGCGCCGCGCGCACCGCATTTTCGAGCGGCGCGCTCTGGGCCATGCCGCCCCACAGCAGGCGATCCGCGCAGAATGCGGCAAGCGGATCCGGGGCGGCGAAGAACGCGCGCGCCGCGGGCTCGTCCATCACGCCGTCCTGGTAGGCGTAGGGCAGCAGGCCCTGCTGCCAGCGGTCGAGAAAGCGGAAGAACAGCGCGGGCAGCATGGCCGTCGCCGCTGGCTCTACGCCGCGCTTGACGCATTCGGCGAGCGTCGGCGCGATGAAGCCGGGGATCTTCGAGAAGCCGTCCGCGGCGACGCGCTGGTTCGTGTCGAGGATGTACGGGTTGCTGAAGCGGTCGAGCACCACGTCGCGGTAGCGCGCGAGATCGAGCGGGCTCGGCGTGAGACACGGGATCACGTCTTCGGTCACGTAGTCGTGGGCGAAGCGGCGGATGTCGGCGTCGAGCGTGCCTTCGTGGATGTAGCTCAGGCCGACGAGTGTGCCGGCCCACGCGATGCAGCTGTGCGTCGCGTTGAGGATGCGGATCTTCGCCTCCTCGTACGGCAGCACCGATTCGACGAGCTCCGCGCCTACGCGCTCCCACGCCGGGCGTCCCGCGCAGAAGCGGTCTTCGATCACCCATTGGATGAACGCCTCGCCCATTACCGGGCAGGCGTCGGCAAAGCCCGTCGCGGCGAGCACGCGTTCGCGCACGTCGTCGGTCGGGCGCGGCGTGATGCGGTCGACCATCGAGTTCGGACAGGCGGTGTTCGCACCGAACCACGCGAGCAGGTTCGCTTGTCCGCGCTGCTCGAGGAACGCGCGCATCCCTGCGTGAAAGCGCTCGCCGTTGCTGCGCAGGTTGTCGCAGCTTTGCAGCGTGACGGGTCCCACGCCGCGCTGCATCCGGGCTTCGAGGATCGCCGCGAGCGCGCCGTAAATCGTGGCGCGCGCGCCTTTCAAGTCGGCGGCGAGATCGGGATTGGCGGCGTCGAGGCGGTCGTGCTCGTCTAGGTAGTAGCCGCCTTCGGTGACGGTGAAGGACACGATCTTGCAGGCCGGATCGGCGCCCGCCTCGACGAGCTCAGCGAGCGACGCCGACCACGGCACGACTCGCTGAATCGAGCGGATCGTCTCGTAGGCGCGCTCGCCTTGCGGCGTCACGGTCTCCAGCGTGTAGACGCCGTCCTGCGCGGCGAGCGCGTCGAGCACGGAGTTCATGTCGCCGCGGATGTTGCCGACCGTGAGCGACCAGCGCTCGCTCGCCGGGGATGCCTCGTTCAACCGGTGCAGATACCACGCCTGATGCGCGCGATGAAACGATCCCGCGCCGATGTGCAGGATCACGTTCGTGCCGGCGCCGCTTGAGTTGTCCATGGGGTGTGTCTCCAGCTGGATAGGCGGCTCAGGACGCGTTGTGGTCCGGGCCGCTTTCTTGGTCGATGTGATTGGAGCATTTGCTCGCACAATGAACGAATGATCGTATTCGGGTTGTCGAAAGTCAAGGCAGTGACGGGAGCATTTCGATGGCGCGTTGCGGCGCGTGAAGGGGTGTGGCGTGACGCGCGCCTTGCCGAGCGGGATCGCGTCGCAGATGCTGCGGCGCACAAGCAAAACAGCCCGGCGTTGCCGCCGGGCTGCTCTTATGTGAATGGACGAACGCCCGAGGGCGTCTACAACAGGTTCAAAGCACAGTCCGCACGTGCCAAAGCTCGGGAAACAGCACGACATCCAGCATCTTGCGCAGATACGGCGCGCCGCTCGTGCCGCCGGTGCCTTGCTTGAAACCGATGATCCGCTCGACCGTCGTCACGTGCCTGAACCGCCACTGCCGGAACGCGTCCTCGAGATCGACGAGCTCCTCGGCCATCTCGTAGAGCTCCCAGTGTTGCGTCGGATTGCGATAGACCTCGAGCCACGCCGCCTCGACCGACGCGTCGTGCTCCGTCGGCAGCGTCCAGTCGCGCTCGAGCCGCGCGGGCGCGATCGGAAAGCCGCGCCGCGCGAGCAGGCGCACGACTTCGTCGTAGAACGACGGCGCTTCGAGCGCCGCTTTCACCTCGGCGAAGATCTCCGGACGATGCGCGTGCGGCTTGAGCATCTGCTCGTTCTTGTTGCCGAGCAAAAATTCGATCTGCCGGTACTGGTACGACTGGAACCCCGACGACGCGCCCAGGTACGGCCGCATCGCCGTGTATTCGGACGGCGTCATCGTCGCCAGCACGTTCCACGCCTGCACCAGCTGCTCGAGGATGCGCGAGACGCGCGCGAGCATCTTGAACGCGGGCGGCAGGTCGTCGCGATGCACGCAGGCGAGCGCGGCGCGCAGCTCGTAGAGCGCGAGCTTCATCCAGAGCTCGCTCGTCTGGTGCTGGATGATGAACAGCATCTCGTTGTGATCGGGCGAGAGCGGATGCTGTGCCGACAAGATCTTCTCCAGCGAGAGATAGTCGCCGTAGCTCATCGACTTCGAAAAATCGAGCTGCGCATCGTGCCAGCCGGTGTCGTTGGCTTCGGGGACGTGCTGGCCGGGCGCCGCGTGCGCCGCGCCCTCGCTGCCGTGGCCGAAGGGGCAGCCGCCTTGCGGCGTCCGGGGCGTGGCCTGCGCGTCGTCGGCTCGCGCGTCTTCCGGCAATTGCATATGGTCGGTCATCGCAATTCTCCTCGCCTTACGTCACCGAGCCGCGCGCGGCGAACTCGGGCGAGCGCCACGCCTCGGTGGCGAGCACGTCGCGCAGCGTCTCGACGGCATCCCAGACGTCGACGAAGCGCGTATAGAGCGGCGTGAAGCCGAAGCGCAGGACGTGCGGCTCACGATAGTCGCCGATCACGCCGCGCGCGATCAGCGCCTGCATCACCTCATAGCCGTGCGGATGCTCGAAGCTCGCATGCGAGCCGCGCTGCACATGCGCGCGCGGCGTGACGAGCTTGAGCGACATGCCCGCACAGCGCGTCTCGACGAGCTCGATGAAGAGGTCGGTCAGCGCGAGCGACTTGCGGCGGATCGTCTGCATGTCGGTCTGCAGGAACACGTCGAGCCCGGCCTCGACGAGCGCCATCGACACCATCGGCTGCGTGCCGCAGAGGAAGCGGCCGATGCCGTCGTCGGGCTGGTAGCGCGGGTTCATCGCGAACGGCGTGCGATGGCCCCACCAGCCGGAGAGCGGCTGCGCGAACGCGTTCTGGTGACGGTGCGGCACCCAGACGAACGCGGGCGAGCCGGGTCCGCCGTTCAGGTACTTGTACGTGCAGCCGACGGCGTAGTCGGCGCCGACGCCGTTCAGGTCGACCGGCACCGCCCCCGCCGAGTGCGCGAGATCCCACAGCGCGAGCGCGCCCGCCTGATGGATCATCCCGGTGAGCGCGGCCATGTCATGCATGTAGCCGGTGCGGTAGTTCACGTGCGTGATCATGGCGACGGCCGTGTCGCTGCCGATCGCCTCCGGCAGCTCCGACGGATCGTCGACGAGGCGCAGCTCGTAGCCGCGGTCGAGCTGCTCGATGAGGCCCTGCGCGATGTAGAGATCGGTCGGGAAGTTCGAGCACTCGGAGACGATCACGCGCCGCTTCGGATCCCGTTCATGCGCGAGCTTGAGCGCCGCCGACAGCACCTTGAACAGGTTGATCGAGATCGTATCGGTGACGACGACCTCGTTCTCGGCCGCGCCGATCAGCGGCGCGAGCTTGTTGCCGAGGCGGCGCGGCAGCGCGAACCAGCCGGCGGTGTTCCAGCTGCGGATCAGGCCCTCGCCCCATTCGCTGCCGATCACCGCTTGCGCGCGGGCCGCCGCCGCGGCGGGCGGCGCGCCGAGCGAGTTGCCGTCGAGATAGATGACGCCGGGGTGGAGCGCGAACTGGCCGCGCAGAGGGGCGAGGGGATCGTCGCGGTCGAGCGCGAGGGCTTCTTCACGGTGTTTCATGGCGGAGGCGTTTCCGGTTTCCAGTGGGTTGTGTCGTGTTGCCTTGGGGCCGCGCGCCGCTCACGCGGCCGGCAGCGCGCGCAGCACCGCGCGCACCGGGCTCGCATCGAGCGTCGCGAATTTGAGGGGCAGGGCGATCAGCTCGTAGTCGCCGGGCGCCACCGCATCGAGCACGATGCCTTCGAGGATCGCCATCCGATGCGCGCGGATGCGGTGGTGCGCGTCCATCGTCTTCGACTCCTGGGGGTCGAGCGACGGCGTATCGATGCCGACGAGCTTCACGCCGCGCGCGGCGAGCAGGTCGATGGTCTCGGGGGCGACCGCGCAGAACGCGCTGTCCCAGGCGGCGAGCGGGGCGCGCGCGTAAGTGCGCAACAGCACACGCGGCGGCAGATCGGTGAGATTCGCGGCGAGGCTCGCGGCGATATGCTCGGGCGTCACGAGCGGCGCCGCGCCCACGCAGTGGATCACGCGGCAGCGCCCGAGGTAGGCGTCGAGCGGCACGGCGCCGATCGCGGCGCCCTCGGCGTCGTAATGAAGCGGTGCGTCGGTATGCGCGCCGGTGTGCGGCGAGAGCGTCACGCGCGCCACGTTGACGGGCGAGCCGGCCTCCATCTTCCAGACGCGCTCGATGCCGACCGGGGTGTCGCCGGGCCAGACAGGGGTGGCGGTGTCGATGGCGGGGGTGATGTCCCAGAGCGTTTCCATGTCTCCGTATCTCGTTATCTCGATGCTTTCGATGATAGGCAAGACCGAGTAGAAAGTGCTTGCGAAATAGTCGCCCGCAGACGCCCCGGCTAGAACATAATTCGAGATAAGTCGAAAAGGGAGACCAAAAATGAATGCGATCTCACTTGACGCCACCGATTGCCGTATCCTCACCGTCCTCCAGAGCGAGGGGCGGATCAGCAATCTCGACCTGGCCGAACGGATCGCGCTGTCGCCTTCGGCGTGCCTGCGCCGGCTGAGGCTACTCGAAGAGCAGGGGGTGATCGAGCGGTACCGGGCGTGCCTGAACAAGGAAGCGCTCGGCTACGAGCTGGAAGCGTTCGTGCAGGTGTCGATGCGCAACGATCAGGAGAACTGGCACGAGCACTTCGCCGACGCGCTGCGCGAATGGCCCGAGGTGGTCGGCGCGTTCGTCGTGACGGGCGAGAGCCACTATGTGCTGCGCGTGCTCGCCCACAACCTCAAGCACTACTCGGACTTCGTGATTTCCAAGCTCTACAAGGCGCCCGGGGTAATGGACATCCGCTCGAACATCGTCTTGCAGACGCTCAAGGAAGACACCGGCGTGCCGGTCGGGCTGACGCCGGAAACGGAGCGGTAGCGGGCGGCGCGCGCAGTTGCGTCCCGCGTCAGAGCGGGTCGAGCCCGTGGAATTCGCCGCCTTGAAATACGAGCGGCTTCAGATCGGCGGCGTTTTCATGCACCCCGCAGCGCTCGACCTCGCCGACAAAAATCACGTGGTCCCCTTCCTCGTAGCGGCTGCGGTTGTGGCACTCGAACCAGGCGAGCGCGCCCTCCAGCACCGGCATCCCCGAATCGCCCGCCGAGTGCGGGACGCCCGCGAAGCGGTCGCCCTTGAGCGTGGCGAAGCGTTGGCAGAGATCGAGCTGCGACGCGGCCAGCACGTTGACGACATAGTGGCTGTTGGTCTGGAACACCGGCATCGACGCCGATTTGGTCGAAAGGCTCCAGAGCACGAGCGGCGGATCGAGCGAAACCGAGTTGAACGAGCTCGCGGTGATGCCGATCAACTGGCCCGAGGACGCGCGTGTCGTGATGACCGTGACGCCGGTGGCGAATTGGCCGAGCGCCTGCTTGAATGCGCGGGTATCGAAATTGGGCGGGCTGGCGCGCTTCATCGGGCGTGGCCTCCGGAGCGGGGCTTCAGGGCGGCGCGCTGCCGGGGAAGCAGGGGAACTGAATCGAAAGAATCGAAAGTCATGTAGAAGATCGGCGAGTTGCCCCGATTTTAACGGAATCTCCCGTGCCGACGGGTAGGCCGGCCATTGGACGAGGGCATTGCGCCGGCCTTCGCAAAAAAGGCTAAGCTGAGCGGCGGAGGAATGGCGCATTCGGCGCTCGCGTTGCCGGTGGCATATCGGCGCGACGCTTGGCCCGCAGTCTTCCGAACGCGTGCTCCAGGCACGCGAGGCGCGGCAATCAACGAGGAGCAGGCATGACTCAAGCAAGCGAGACCGCCACGCTGGGCGGCGGTTGTTTCTGGTGTCTCGAGGCGGTGTACCTGGGCGTCGACGGGGTCAGCGCGGTCGAATCCGGCTATGCGGGCGGCACGGTCGAGCATCCGACCTATGAGCACGTCTGCGACGGCCGCACCGGCCACGCCGAAGTCGTGAAGGTCGAGTTCGATCCGGCGAAGATCGGCTACAAGGACATTCTCGAGATCTTCTTTGCGATCCACGATCCGACGCAGTTGAACCGGCAGGGCAACGATGTCGGCACGCAATACCGGTCGGTGATCTTCACGCACTCGGAGGCGCAGCGCGAGACCGCGCTCCAGGTGATCCGCGAGATCGCCGCCGAGGGTCTCTACGACGGGCAGATCGTCACGCAGGTCCTGCCGCTCGACGGCAACTACTGGCCTGCGGAGGCCTATCACCAGAACTATTTCGCACAGCATCCCGAGCAAGGGTATTGCGCGTTCGTCGTCGCGCCGAAGGTGGCGAAATTCCGCCAGAAATTCGCGCACCGGATGAAGCCTGGGGTGTGAAGGCGCGGCGCATCGAGCGCCGGTTTGGCTAAAGCGCCGGGCCTTCGCCGCGCATCTGCCCGCACGCCGCCGCGATTTCGCGCCCGAGTTCGACGCACGACAGCGGCGCGGAACCCTCCGCTTTGTTGTTGATGGTGATGAGCACCGCCTGCCCCGCCAGCGCATAGCGCGCCGCGAGTTCGGCGAGCGCGGCGCGCGTGTTGGGGTCTTCGTCGACGAGGCGGTTGAACGGGTCGTACTTCGCTTTCGCCTGCTCGTACTTGAACCCTTGGTGCAGGCTCCAGCGCACGATGAGCGGGCCGCTTGGCTCGTCGCCGTCCAGCAGGGCAAGCGCCGCCGCTTGCCGCAGCGGGTCGGGCATGCGCGCATGCAGACCGACGCAGTAGCGCACGCCGCACGCGCGCAGCATGCGGATGAAGCGCGGCGTCAGCAGGCAGGCGTCGCGAATCTCCACCGCGTAGCACGGCCCCTCCGGCAGCGGCGGCAGCGCGGCAAAGAACTGCGCGAGACGCTCGATGAAACCGGCCGGCTCGGCGAGGATTGGATCGGGCAGCGGCGAGAACTGGAAGACGAGGGCACCGGCTTTCGCGCCGAGTCCGTCGAGGCAAGGCCGCACGAACTCGTCGGCGGCAAGCCGCGCATTCAGAAAACACGGGTTCGGCGCCACCGGCTCGCCGCGCTCGGCGCGCACCGTCGCGTCGGTCACGGACGCCGGCGCTTTCACGATGAAACGGAAATGATCGGGCACCTGCTGGGCGTAGCGCAGGTAGTCGGTCAGCGTGAGCGGCTGGTAAAACGAGCGGTCGATGCTCACCGTGCGCAGCAGCGGATGCGCGCCGTAGGCGGCAAGGCCGTCGCGCGCGAGCTTCGAGTTGCTGTACTCGTCGCCATAGACGATGCCCTGCCAGCCGGGAAACGACCATGATGACGTGCCCAGATGCACGTGCGGCGGCAGCGCGTTTGCGGCGTCGAGCACGTCGGAAGAGGGCGGCGCCGGAAGCACCTCGCGCGCGCGGCGCTTAGGTTTGGGTTTGGCGGGCGATGCGGCGCCGGACTCGGCGGATGCGGCCTCCGTCTCTTCGCCGCCTGGTTCTGCTTCGCCGTCTCCCGCATCGGGTTCGTCGTCGCCCCACAGCGTGGCAGTGCGCGCGGACGCGCGCCGCGGCGGCTCGGCATCGGTGGATGGGGAAGAAGGCGCGGCGGGCTTGACGCCGTTGCCGCGCCTCGAAGGCGGGCTGGCCGGCTCCGCGGGCGGCGCCGGCGCACCGAAGAGGTCGAATTGCTCGCCTCCGGTTTCGCCGGTCTCCGATTCGTCACCGCTTTGTCGCGCCCAGTCGCGCGGCCTGCCGTCGTCCATCGATCGCTTGTGATTGACCCGCGCGACGCGCGGGACGCATCACAGCGGCTTTTCGTACATATAGCGCCGCGACCACGGCAGCGTTGTCGCGCTGCGCCCGGCCTTGCGGCACACCACTTGGTAAAGCGACACGTCGTCGTGCTCGAACGCGTAGGCGCAGCCCGCCAGATACACGCGCCAGATGCGGAATTTCTCGTCGTCGACGAGCTTCTTCGCTTCCTCGGCCTTCGCTTCGAAGTTGTCGGCCCAGATGTCGAGGGTGTGCGCATAGTGCCGACGCAGGCTCTCGACGTCAACTGCCTCGAGCCCGCCGCGCTGCATCGCTTCGAGCGCGAGGCTGATGTGCGGCAGCTCGCCGTCGGGGAACACGTAGCGGTCGATGAACTCGCCGCCGCCGAGCGCCGTCTCGCCGCTGTTGTAGTCGGTCGAGGTGATGCCGTGGTTCATCGCGACGCCGTCGTCGACGAGCAGGTCGTGGATCTTGCGGAAGTACTCGGGCAGGTTCTTGCGGCCGACGTGCTCGAACATGCCGACGCTCGTGATGCGGTCGAACTGGCCGGGGACGTCGCGGTAATCCTGCAGACGAATCTCGATCTTGTCCGAGAGGCCGGCGGCTTTCACGCGCTCGGTCGCGAGATCGAACTGGTTCTGCGAGAGCGTGACGCCGACGCACTGCGCGCCGAACTTGCTCGCCGCGCGCAGCACGAGCGCCCCCCAGCCGCAGCCGATGTCGAGCAGGCGCTGGCCCGGCTGCACCTGGATCTTGGTGAGGATGTGGTCGATCTTATTGATTTGCGCGGTGCCGAGATCCTCGTCGCCGTTCTCGAAGTACGCGCACGAATAGACCATGTTCTCGTCGAGCCACAGCTTGTAGAACTCGTTCGAGACGTCGTAGTGATACTGGATCGCCTTCTTGTCCGACACTTTCGTGTGACTGAAGTAGCGGCGCACGCGCGCCAGCTTGCTTGCGCTCGTCACCGTGCTCCGGGCGAGCGAATAGCTGATGTTGATGATGTCGGAGAGCTTGCCTTCGATATCGATCTTGCCCTTGACGTAGGCCTCGCCGAGATTGTCGAGGCTCGGCTCGAGCAGGAGCGGCAACGCCGCTGCGCTATTGACCTTCAGCGTGACCTGCGGCGCCGCGAAATTGCCAAAGTCCAGCTGCTGGCCGTTCCACAACACCAGGCGGGCGGGGATGTTGGCCTTCTCCCGCACGTCCTGCACCCACTGCGCCAGCTTTTTCTCCCAGAACATGTTCTCCCTCCGTGTCCGATGAAATGAAAGGCAAAGCAACCATTCGACCGTTACGCAGGTTCGCCCAGGAGACCGGCGCAGCGGCAAGATCAGGCAGGGCGGCGGGCAGCGTGAGGCCGTCCGCGGGACCGAGTGCAGGCCGGCGATGCGCGCCGCGCGCAGGGGCGGCGCGGCGAAGGGCCGGCCGGCAAAAGCGTCAGGGCGAGAGCCGCGAGATGAGCCAGCCGCCGGCGTCGCGCGTATACACGATGCGGTCGTGCAGGCGCGAGGGGCGCCCTTGCCAGAATTCGATCGTGTCGGGCACGAGCCGGTAGCCGCCCCAATGCGGCGGACGCGGCGGGTTTTCGCCGTAGCGCTCGCTCATTTCGCGTTCGCGCGTTTCGAGCACGGCGCGGCTTTCGATCAGCTGACTCTGGTCCGACGCCCATGCGCCGATGCGCGAGCCGAGCGGCCGCGACGCGAAATACGCATCGCTTTCCTCGGCGCTCGTCTTGACGACGGCACCCTCGATGCGGACTTGCCGCTCGAGTTCGATCCAGTAGAACAGCAGGCTGGCGTGCGGGTTGTGCTCGAGATCGCGGCCTTTGCGACTTTCGTAGTTCGTGAAGAAGACGAAGCCCCGTTCATCGACGCCTTTGATGAGCACGATGCGTGCCGACGGGCGCCCACGCTCGTCGACGGTGGCCAGCGTCATGGTGTTCGGTTCCGGCAGCTTGGCATCGACTGCCTGCTTGAACCACGCTTCGAATTGCCTGATCGGATCGCGATCGACGTCGGCTTCATCCAGTGACCCGAGCGCGTAGTTTTTGCGGAGTTCGGCAAGTGTGCTCATATTCTTATGCGAACGCTTCAATTTATTCAGTATAGCGAAGGCGCGAATTTCTTGTGTGAAGGCACGCGTGTCCTGGAGGTGCCTGATCCAGCCTTTGCAAGACGATGCCCCTGGCTCGGCGCAGCTTAGCTTTGTCGTTGGCGCTTGCTAGTGTCGTACAAGGCAGTCCTGCGCGGCGGCGCCTCGCCAAGCTCGCCGCGCCGATCCAAGTGCCGCCGGCGATCAGGCAAAATATCGGCTTCAATTGCCCGTTATGCCCCATCGCCATGTCCAGCACCCCCGCCACCGCGACGAGTCCCGATCTTACTACCAGCCGCGCAGACGAGTTTGACGTGGATCGCGCGCGCCGCTTCGGCGGCGTGTCGCGGCTCTACGGCGCACCGGCGCTCGCCGCGTTCGAGCGCTCGCACGTGGCGGTGATCGGGATCGGCGGGGTGGGCTCGTGGGCGGTCGAGGCGCTTGTGCGCAATGCAATCGGCACGTTGACGCTGATCGATCTGGACAATGTCGCCGAAAGCAACACGAACCGGCAGATTCATGCGCTCGACGGCAACTACGGAAAGCCCAAGGTCGAGGCGATGGCCGAGCGCATCGCGCTGATCAACCCGGCCTGCGACGCGCGCCTGGTCGAAGATTTTGTCGAGCCTGACAATTTCGACGCCCTGCTGGGCGGCGGCTTCGACTATGTGATCGACGCGATCGACAGCGTGCGCACCAAGACGGCGCTGATCGCGTGGTGTGTCGAGCGCCGGCAGCCGCTCGTGACGGTGGGTGGCGCGGGCGGGCAGCTCGACCCGACGCGCATCCGTATCGACGACCTCGCGTTGACGATTCAGGACCCGCTGCTGTCGAAGGTGCGCGCGCAACTGCGCAAGCACCACGGCTTCCCGCGCGGCCCGAAGGCGAAGTTCAAGGTGAGCGCGGTGTATTCGGACGAGCCGCTGATCTATCCCGAGGCCGCGGTGTGCGATATCGACGAGGAGGCGCAGCACGTCCAGCACGTCGTCACGTCGCCGGGCCATACGGGGCCGGTCGGGCTGAACTGCGCGGGATTCGGCTCGAGCGTCTGCGTGACGGCAAGCTTCGGATTTGCGGCCGCCGCGCACGCGCTGCGCGCGCTGGCGAAGGCGGCCGCTACGGCTGAATAAAGGCATCGGCTTGACGAAGCGTTATCGGCTTCGTCAAGCCCGCCTTCCCTACGGCCGGGGGGCGGCCGTTCAATTCAGTGCCGCACTGAGCCTGCGGCGCCATTTCGACACCAGCTCCGGCTGGTGCGCCGCGAGATCGAACACCGACAGCATCGTCTTGCGCCCGACATCGTCCTGATACGAGCGATCGCGCTGGACGATCTCGAGCAGGTGCCCAAGCGCGCCGTCGTAGTCGTGCCGCGCGATCAGCGCGTTGGCCAGGTCGAAGCGCGCGGCGAGGTCGGCCGGGTTCGCGGCCACCTGGGCTTCGAGCGCGTCGGTGGGAGGCAGGTCGGCCGCGACGTCGAGCGCGTCGAGCCGCGTCTTCAGCGCGTTGTAGCGCGGGTCGATCCCCTGCGTGATTCTCGGCGACAGCAGCGTGGCTTCCGCGCGCGCTGCTTCCACGTGGTTCTGCATGAGCAATAGCTCGATCAGGTCAAGACGCGCATCGTCATAGCCCGGATCGAGCGCGAGCGCCGCCTGCAGGCGATCGAGCGCTTCTTCCGTCTGTCCTTCGGCCAGCGCGAGCTGTGCGGCGCGCCGTTCGGCTTGCGCCGGGTCCGGCACGAGCCGGTCGATGAACTCGCGCAACTGCCCTTCGGGCAGCACGCCGATGAATTGATCGACGGCCTGCCCGTCGACGAAGGCGATGACGTGCGGAATGCTGCGCACCTGGAAGTGGGCGGCGAGCTGCTGGTTCTCGTCGACGTTCACCTTCACGAGCCGCCACTTGCCTTCATGCTCGCTTTCCAGCTTTTCGAGCATCGGGCCGAGCGACTTGCAGGGACCGCACCAGGGCGCCCAGAAGTCGACCAGCACCGGTGCAAGCAGCGACGCCTCGATGACGTCTTTTTCGAAAGTGGCCAGGGTGGTGTCCATCGCATCCTCGTCAAATAGTGTCTGGCGAGCGCGCCGCAAGGAAACCCGAGGGCGGCTCGACGCATGGTTGCGAGATGGGGGCGGCACAGCGGCTTTCAATGGCGGGTTGCGTCCGGGATGCCGCCGTCATGCCGTGCCCGTCGTGCTTGTCGCGTCGCACTTACCGTGCCGCGCGCTCCGGCAGCGGAATCCATTCCGTCTCGCCCGGGATCTTCCCCATTTCCTGCCGCATCCAGGTCTCCTTTGCACGCTCGATCTTCTCGCGCGAGCTCGCGACGAAGTTCCATTCGATGAAGCGCTCGCCCGCGAGCTTCTCGCCGCCGAGCAGCATCACGGTCGCGCCTTCCGTGCTGGAGAGCGTGACGGTCTCGCCCGGCGTGAGCACAGCCATTTGCGCCACGGCGAGCGGTTCGCCGTCGATCGCGAGATCGCCGTCCACGAGATAGACGCCGCGCTCCTCATGCTCGGGCTCGAGCGCGAACGCGCTGCCGGGCGTGAAATGCGCGGCCACGTAGAGCGTGCCGGAGAACGTCGTGACCGGCGAGGCCTCGCCGAACGCCGTGCCCGCGATCACGCGCAGCGTCACGCCGTTGCGCTCGATCTGCGGCAGCGTTGCGGCGGCGTGGTGCTCGAAGAACGGCGCGTCGTCCTCGTGCTCGAGCGGCAGCGCGATCCAGGTCTGGATGCCGTGCATCGTCAGGCCGCGCCCGCGGTCTTCGTCGGGCGTGCGCTCGGAATGGACGATGCCGCGTCCGGCTACCATCCAGTTCACGTCGCCGGGGACGATCTTCTGGACCGAACCGATGCTGTCGCGATGCATGATCGCGCCCTCGAACAGATAGGTGACGGTCGCGAGCCCGATATGCGGATGCGGGCGCACATCGAGACCGATGCCGGGTGTGAGCGTGGCCGGCCCCATGTGATCGAAGAAGATGAACGGGCCGACGAGACGCGCGGCCATGGCGGGAAGGACGCGGCGCACGGCGATGCTGCCGACGTCGCGCACGTGGGGCTTGAGGATGGCTTTGATCGAGGCGGGCATGGCGATTTCCGGAACGCGCTGCGTTGTGATGAACGGGGAGCGCCCATTCTACTGCGCACCGGGCGGCGGGTTGGGCCGCTGCCCGGTGCGTTGGCCATTCGGCCGATGCCCGCGCGCGCTTACGCCATGCGATTCTTGGCTAGCGGCGGATTCGCCGCGAAATAGCGCTTGATGCCCTTCAGGATCGCGTCGGCCATCTTGTCGCGGTAGGCCTCGTCGTTGAGCTTCTGCTCTTCCTCGGGGTTGCTGATGAACGCCGTCTCGACAAGGATCGACGGGATGTCGGGCGCCTTCAGCACCGCGAAGCCGGCCTGCTCGACCGAACCCTTGTGGAGCTTGTTGATGTCGCCGATCTCATTCAATACGAAGCCGCCGTAGCGCATCGAGTCGCGGATCTGCGCCGTCGTCGACATGTCGAAGAGCGCGCGGTTCACCGATTCGTCCTGCGTTTTCACGTTGATGCCGCCGATCGAGTCCGACGAGTTTTCCTTGTTCGCCATCCAGCGCGCGGCCGCGCTCGACGCGCCGTGCTGCGACAGCGCGAATACCGACGAGCCGCGCGCCTCCGGCGTCGTGAAGGCGTCCGCGTGGATCGACACGAACAGATCGGCGCCGACGCGGCGCGCCTTCTGCACGCGCACGTTGAGCGGCACGAAGAAGTCGGCGTCGCGCGTCATCATCGAGCGCATGTTCGGCTGGGCGTCGATCTTCGCGCGCAGGCGCTTTGCAATGTCGAGTGCGACGTGCTTCTCGTAGGTGCCTGCGCTGCCGATCGCGCCGGGGTCTTCGCCGCCGTGGCCTGGGTCGATCGCGACGGTCAGCAGGCGAATCGTGTTGCCGGCGCCGGGCTTCGACGGTGCGGTGAAGCCGTAGGCATCGTTGCCGCCGGCGTCATCGCCGCCGTTGTTGCGCGCGAGCGCAGACTGTGCCGAGGAGAGGGGGGCGGCAGGCGGCGCGACGGCCGGCGCGCGCGGGGCAGGCGCTGGAGCCGGAGCCGGAGCCGCATGGACCGGCGGTCGCGGCACGTCGGCCCCTGGCGTGTTCTGCGCGTACTGCTGGAAGAACGCCTCGCTGTTGTCGGCGGTGGCGGCGGGCGGCGCAGCGGGGCCCGCGAGCGGCGCGGGCGCCAATGCCTGGTTGTCTTGGCTCAGGCGCTGCTCCTTGCGCTCGGTCTGCGCGAGCAGGTCCATCAGCGGGTCAGGCGCGACGGCCGGGTACAGGTCGAACACGAGCCGGTAGTGGTAGGTGCCGACGGGCTCCAGCGAGAACACCTGCGGCTTCACCTGACCTTTCAGGTCGAACACCATGCGCACCACGTGCGCCTGATATTGGCCTACGCGCACCGCTTTGATCTGCGGATCGTTCGGCGTGATCTTCGAGACGAGATCCTTGAGCGCCTGATCGAGATCGAGACCGTTCAAGTCGACGACGAGCCTGTCCGGTGCGGCGAGCAGCGTCTGGGTGGTTTGCAGCGGCTGATCCGATTCGATCGTCACGCGCGTGTAGTCGCGCGCGGGCCACACGCGCACGCCGAGCACCGAGCTCGCCCACGCGAGGCGAGGCGCCATGAACGGCGCAGCGAGCCCGAGCACGAGCGTCGAGGCGCCCGCGCGCAGCACGTGCCGGCGGCGCCAGTTGTGCGCAGCGGTCGCGGCCGATTCGATCGAGCGGAACGGCTTGATTAACATCTTTCTAGACATGCTTTTCCTGATTCGCTGTACGCGCGCGCATCGAGCGCGCGGCCGTCGCCGGCTACCTCGAGCGAGAAGACGAGATCCGGAATGCCGAGCAAGCCCCCTGCCTGCTGCGGCCATTCGACGAGGCAGATCGCAGTCGAATTGAAATACTCGCGAAACCCGGCGTCGGCCCATTCGGCCGGATCGGTGAAACGGTAGAGATCGAAGTGGTAAAGCTCGAGTTCCCCATCGGGCCGCTCGAGGGCGTACGGCTCGACGAGCGTGTAGGTCGGGCTGCGCACGCGGCCCGTATGGCCGAGCCCGCGCAAGGTCGCCCGTACGAGCGTGGTCTTGCCCGCGCCGAGCTCGCCGATCAGTTGCACGTGCAGCCCGTTGAACGGCCGGTCCTCGCGGTTTTCCGTGCGCACGCTCTCGATCGCCTCGCCGAAGCGCGCACCGAAGGCATTGGTGGCGGCTTCGTCCGCGAGCGGGAAACGGCGCGCGAGCAATGGGCTCGCGGACGGCTGAATCGAGGGATCGGGCTTGACGGGCATTCTCGTAAAATAGCGTGATGAACCGATGTCCGGAACATTCCATGTCCCGCACGCCTTTGTCCGATGACGACTGCCGTGCGTCGCGCCGCTTCGACGAAGCCGCGTTGGCGGCGCTCGCGCAGCGCGTCAAGGAGTGGGGGCGCGAGTTGGGTTTCGGTGCGGTCGGTATCAGCGATATCGACCTGACGGACGCCGAGGCGGGCCTGGCCGCGTGGCTCGAGGCGGGCTGCCACGGCGAGATGGATTATATGGCCAAACATGGCGTGAAACGCGCGCGTCCGGCCGAGCTTGTGGCCGGCACGCTACGCGTGATTACGGCGCGCATGGCTTATTTGCCGGCGTCGACGCGGGATGAAAGCGAGCCGTCAGGCGGCTGGCGCGCACGGGAAATGGCGCGGCTTGCCGATCCATCGACGGCTGTCGTCTCGATCTACGCGCGCGGGCGCGACTATCACAAGGTCATGCGCAACCGGCTGCAACAGCTCGCGCAGCGCATCGAGGACGAAATCGGCGCATACGGCTATCGCGTCTTCACGGATTCGGCGCCGGTGCTCGAGATCGAGCTTGCGCAGAAGGCGGGCATCGGCTGGCGCGGCAAGCATACGTTGCTGCTGCAGCGCGACGCGGGGTCGCTCTTCTTCGTCGGCGAGATCCTTGTGGATGTGCCGTTGCCGACGGATGCCGAGACGTCGCCCGAGCGTGCCCCCGAAGCGCCGGGCGCACATTGCGGGCAGTGCACGCGCTGCATCGATGCGTGCCCGACCGGCGCGATCGTCGCGCCTTATCGCGTCGATGCGCGGCGCTGCATTTCCTATCTGACGATTGAATTGAAGGGCAGCATTCCGGAAGACTTGCGGCCGCTGATCGGCAATCGTGTCTACGGATGCGACGATTGCCAGCTCGTGTGTCCGTGGAACAAGTTCGCTCAGGCTGCGCCTGTCGACGATTTCGACGTGCGGCATGGCCTCGACCGTGCGACGCTCGTCGAGTTGTTCGGCTGGAGCGCCGGTGAATTCGATACGCGGATGCAGGGCAGCGCGATCAGGCGCATCGGCTACGAGCGATGGCTGCGCAATATCGCCGTGGCGATGGGCAACGCGTTGCGCTCGGACGCGGCGTCTATCGGCGATGCCGCGCGCGCGGAGATCGTCGCCGCGCTCGAGAGCCGCGCCGACGACGACTCGCCGCTCGTGCGCGAACACGTGCAGTGGGCGCTCGCGGCGGCATGATGTCCGCTTCGAATCAGCGCCGTAGGTCTGGAATGCTAAGGAGAAAGCCATGTTCAACGCTGTGATCGACGCGCCGTTCGGCAAAGTCGGCATTCGCACCGATGGCGTGACGGTGCGTGAGATCGTCTATCTGCCGGATTCGGCGCCGAACGTCGAGCCGGATTCGCCGCTTGCCGCACGCGCGGCCGAGCAGATCGGACGTTACCTCGCGGACCCCCGCGCGAGCTTCGATTTGCCGCTTGCCCGGATCGGCACGGAATTTCAGCGCCGCGTCTGGCAGGGCATTTGCGCGATTCCTCCAGGCGAAGTGCTGACCTACGGGCAGCTCGCCAAGGAAATCGGCAGCGTAGCGCGCGCGGTCGGCCAGGCCTGTGGCGACAATCGCTTCCCGCTGGTGATTCCGTGTCACCGGGTGGTGGCGGCGGGCGGCATCGGCGGCTTCGCGCATGATGCAGGGGAGGGCTACCTGCGCCGCGCGAAGCGCTGGCTGCTCGCGCACGAAGGCCTGGTGCAGTACGCATGAGCCGCATGAACGACGATGCGATTGCCGCGGTGGCGGCCGCCGGCGAGGCGCCGCCGCCGTCGCCTTCGCTTGTGGCGAGCACCGGCTCGATCGACGCGTTCTGCGACGCGCTGTGGCTCGAGCACGGCCTGTCGCGCAACACGCTCGACGCCTATCGCCGCGACTTGCGTCTCTTCGCCGAGTGGCTCGCCGCCACGCACGCGGCGTCGATCGACGGTGCGAGCGAGGCTCAGCTGAACGGCTACATCGCCGCGCGCCGCGCCGACAAGGCGACTTCCGCGAACCGGCGGCTGTCGGTATTCCGCCGCTTCTACGCGTGGGCTGTGCGCGAGCATCGCAGCACCGTCGACCCGACGCTCAAGATACGCTCCGCGAAGCAGCCGCCGCGCTTTCCGTCGACGCTCTCCGAAGCGCAAGTCGAAGCGCTGCTCGGCGCCCCCGACATCGACACGCCGCTCGGCCTGCGCGACCGCACGATGCTGGAGCTGATGTACGCAAGCGGCTTGCGCGTGACCGAGCTCGTCACGCTGAAGACGGTCGAGGTGGGGCTCAACGAGGGCGTCGTGCGCGTGATGGGCAAGGGCTCGAAGGAGCGGCTGATTCCGTTCGGCGAGGAGGCGCACGGCTGGATCGAGCGCTATCTGCGCGGGGCGCGGCCGGCGCTGCTCGGCGCGCGTGCGGCGGACGCGCTATTCGTCACGGCGCGCGGCGAGGGCATGACGCGCCAGCAGTTCTGGAACATCATCAAGCGCCATGCGCGGGCCGCCGACGTGCAGGCACCGCTCTCGCCGCACACGCTGCGGCACGCGTTCGCGACGCACTTGCTCAACCACGGCGCGGACTTGCGCGTGGTGCAGCTGCTGCTCGGCCACACCGATATCTCGACGACGCAGATTTACACGCACGTCGCGCGCGAACGGCTGAAGTCGCTGCACGCGACGCACCATCCGCGGGGCTGAGGGGTGGGATTGCTAGAATGCGCCGATGAGCAAATCGAAACACGTCTCCGAAACGCCTGCCACTCAGTTTCTCCGCCGCAACAAGGTGAGCTTCGGCGAGCATCCCTACGACTATGTGGAGCACGGCGGCACGTCCGAGTCGGCGCGGCAGCTCGGCCTCGACGAGCATTGCGTCGTCAAGACGCTCGTCATGGAGGATGAGCAAGCGAAGCCGCTGATCGTGCTGATGCACGGCGACCGCACGGTCTCCACCAAGAACCTCGCGCGGCAGATCGGCGCAAAACGCGTCGAGCCGTGCAAGCCCGAGGTGGCGAACCGGCATTCCGGCTATCTCGTGGGCGGCACGTCGCCGTTCGGCACGAAGAAGGCGATGCCGGTCTACGTCGAGTCGACCATCCTCGAGTTCGACACGGTCTACCTGAACGGCGGCAAGCGCGGCTACCTCGTGAGCATCGCGCCCGGCGTGCTGACGGCGCTGCTCGGCGCGAAGCCGGTGCAATGCGCGAGCGTCGATTGACGAAGGCGAGGGCCCGCCGCGCAACCTGCGCGTGGACAGGGAAAGCAAGGATCATCGGCGCAGCGGCGGTTCGGTAGAATGAGCGCCGGTCCGCGTTCGGACCCGCTCGCTAACGATACGTTGAAAGAGTCCCTTACATGGAAATCCTGATCGCCACCGTTGCTGCCTACCTGATCGGATCGGTGTCGTTTGCCGTGATAGTCAGCGCCGCGATGGGGCTTGCCGACCCGCGCTCGTACGGCTCGAAGAATCCCGGCGCGACCAACGTGCTGAGAAGCGGCAACAAGAAAGCGGCGATTCTCACGCTGATCGGCGATGCGTTCAAAGGGTGGCTCGCGGTGTGGCTCGTCGACCGGCTCGGTCCGCATTACGGGCTTGACGACGTCGCCGTCGCGTGCGCGGCGCTCGCCGTGTTCCTCGGCCATCTGTACCCGGTCTTCTTCAAGTTCAAGGGCGGCAAGGGCGTGGCCACGGCGGCCGGCGTGCTGCTCGCGATCCACCCCGTGCTTGGCCTGGCGACTGCGCTCACGTGGCTCATCATCGCGTTCTTCTTCCGCTATTCGTCGCTGGCGGCGCTTTGCGCCGCGGTGTTCGCGCCGCTTTTCGATGTCTTCCTGTTCGGCGCAAACCATATCGCCTGGGCCGTCTTCGCGATGAGCGCGCTCCTCATCTGGCGTCATCGCGCCAATATCTCGAAGCTGATTACCGGGAAGGAGAGCCGGATCGGCGAGAAGAAAAGCGATGCCGGCGGGGCGGCGGCGCGCAAACACTGAGGAGGACAAGCGGCCCGGGTAGTGATGGCCAGGCCGCTTGCTTGGCGCGCCAGGCGCCGGGTAATCAATCGCGGAAGTTGTTGAAGTCGAGCGGCGTATCGGTCACGTCCTTGCGCAGCATCGCGATCACGCTTTGCAGGTCGTCGCGCTTCGCGCCCGAGATGCGCACCGCGTCTCCCTGGATGCTTGCCTGCACCTTGATCTTGCTGTCCTTCACGAGCCTGACGATCTTCTTCGCGAGATCGCCCGACACGCCCTTCTTCACGGTGACGACTTGCTTCACCTTGTCGCCGCCGATCTTCTCGATCTTGCCGTAGTCGAGGAAGCGCACGTCCACGTTGCGCTTCGCCATCTTCGACAGCAGCACGTCTTTCACTTGGCCGAGCTTGAAGTCGTCGTCGGCGAACAGCGTCAGCTCGCCTTCCTTCTGCTCGACGCGCGCGTCGGACCCCTTGAAGTCGAAGCGCGTCGAGATCTCCTTGTTGGACTGCTCGATCGCGTTCTTCACTTCGATCATGTTGGCTTCGCAAACGACGTCGAACGATGGCATTGCATTCTCCCTGTAGAGCGGCGGTGCCTGGCGCCTCCTGGTGGCGCGCCGCGGTTGCGCGGCAGGCACTCGCTATAATCATGAACCGAACGCCATTCTACCGACCCCTCATCTTTTGCCCAAGGCCGCCCTCTGCTTGAGGTGGCGCGGCGTTGCGGCATGAAAGCGATTTCCGATGTCTTTGCCCGATTGTTTGTCCGCTGGTTTGCCTGATCCCGTCTCGTTCGTTTCCGATGCGTCGCTGCGTCCGTACAACACGTTCGGTCTCGATGCGCGTGCACGTCTGCTGTGCCGGATCGAGCGCGAAGCGCAACTGATCGAGATCGCACGCGATGCGCGCGCGGCCGGTTTGCGCAAGCTCGTGCTGGGCGGCGGCAGCAACATCGTGCTCACGCGCGATTTCGACGGGCTCGTGTTGCTGATGGCGCTCTCCGGCAAGCGCGTCGCGCGGGAGGATGGCGACGCGTGGTACGTCGAGGCGGCCGCCGGCGAAAACTGGCACGACTTGGTCGCGTGGACGCTCGCCGAGGGCTTCCCGGGCCTCGAGAACCTCGCGCTGATTCCCGGTACGGTGGGCGCCGCGCCGATCCAGAACATCGGCGCATACGGGCTCGAGATGTGCGAGCGCTTCGCATCGCTGCGCGCGGTCGAGCTCGCGACCGGCAGAATCGTCGAGTTCGATGCGGCCGCGTGCCGCTTCGGCTATCGCGACAGCTACTTCAAGCGCGAGGGGCGGGGCCGTTACGCGATCGTCTCGGTGACATTCAAGCTGCCGAAAGCGTGGACGCCGCGCGCCGACTACGCGGATGTCGCCCGCGAACTGGCCGCGCACGGCGCGGCGCCGAGCCCTCAAGCGATCTTCGAGGCGGTCGTTGCCGTGCGGCGAGCCAAGCTGCCCGATCCGCTCGTGCTCGGCAACGCGGGCAGTTTCTTCAAGAATCCCGTCGTCGATGCGGCGCAGTTCGACGCGTTGAAGGCGAGGGAGCCGGAATTGGTGTCGTACCGGCAGCCCGATGGGCGGGTCAAGCTTGCGGCGGGCTGGCTGATCGACCGCTGCGGCTGGAGGGGCCAGGCGATGGGCGCGGCGGGCGTGCATGAGCGGCAGGCGCTCGTGCTCGTCAATCGTGGCGGCGCCTCCGGGGCGGACGTGCTGGCGCTCGCGCGGGCGATTCAGAAGGATGTGCTCGAGCGCTTTGGGGTTGAGCTGGAGGCAGAGCCGGTTTGCTTGTAGTGGTGGTCTGGGTACGCGCGATACACGCGATCAGAAACGCAAAGCCCCGCTCGAAAGCGGGGCTTTTGCTTGCCGCCGGGCGAGCCGGCGCATCCGGAAGGACGACGTTGGCGTCAGTGATTCAATTTGCCGAGCATGAGGAATTCCATCAGCGCCTTCTGCACGTGCAGACGGTTCTCGGCTTCGTCCCACACGACGCTTTGCGGACCGTCGATCACCTCGGCGCTCACTTCCTCGCCCCGGTGCGCGGGCAGGCAGTGCATGAATAGCGCGTTGGCCTTGGCGCGGGCCATCATCTTCGCATCGACGCACCAATTGGCGAACGCCGCCTTGCGCGCCTCGTTCTCGGCTTCGAAGCCCATGCTGGTCCAGACGTCGGTGGTGACGAGGTCCGCGTCCGCGCAGGCCTCGTTCGGATCGTCGAACTCCTGGTAGAACGGAGCGCTTTCCTTGGCGACGAGCGCGTCGTCGAGCTTGTAGCCCGGTGGCGTCGAGATGTTCAGCCTGAAGCCGAGGATCTGCGCGGCCTCGATCCAGGTGTAGAGCATGTTGTTCGCATCGCCGATCCACGCGACCGTCTTGCCGCGGATGGGCCCGCGGTGCTCGTAATACGTGAAGATGTCGGCCAACACCTGGCACGGGTGGTATTCGTTGGTCAGGCCGTTGATGACCGGCACGCGCGAGTTCTCCGCGAAGCGGCGGATGATGTCCTGGCCGAACGTGCGGATCATGATGATGTCGACCATCCGCGAAATCACCTGCGCGGCGTCTTCGATAGGCTCGCCTCGGCCGAGTTGGGTGTCGCGCGTGCTCATGAAGACCGCATGGCCCCCGAGCTGGAAGATGCCGGCTTCGAACGACAGGCGCGTGCGCGTCGAGTTCTTCTCGAAGATCATCGCGAGCGTACGGTCGTGCAGCGGGTGGTAGGTCTCGTAGTTCTTGAACTTGCGTTTCAGGATGCGCGCGCGTTCGAGCACGTACTCGTATTCATCCAGCGAGAAATCGTTGAACTGCAGGTAGTGGCGAATTTTCTTGGCGGTCATGAAACGAAATACGGCGGTCTCACCCGGCGGAAAAAGCCGGACGGCGCCGCCGTCAGTTGTGGTAACTCAGGGCAGGATAAAGGATTTTCGCGGGTTTGACGAGTCGGCCAAATGGCTGCTGAAGGCCTGCCCAAGCCAGGTTCGCAAGCCTTCGTCATGGTCTTTGGACGAGATCGGAATCGTCCTATGTGCAGTGCGGAAAAATGTTCGCTGCGGTATAATTCCCCGGATTTGTCACGCCCGGCAGGCCTGTTTCGTGCTTGCGGGACACCGGTGTTGCGGCTTGGCTCCAAGCCCTGCCGATCACGCCGCGCAGATTGCGCTCGCGGCCCTTTTCAGGTGCCGGTTCGCCCTCAATGCTTCGTGTTCATCGTGTTCAGGCGGTCTCGTTCGCCGGCACGCCGCTGGGCTAGATATTTGGGTATTCCTACATGGCCGAAGCCCCCTTTACCGAATATTTCATTCAAGGCATCACGAAGGACGGAAAGAAATTTCGGCCTAGCGATTGGTCGGAGCGCCTCGCCGGTGTGATGTCGTGCTTCGGGCCCGGTGCTCGTGGTCCCAATGCCCGCCTGCAGTACTCGCTCTATGTACGGCCGACTTTGCTCGGCGATCTCAAGTGTGTGATCCTCGATTCGCGGTTGCGAGATATCGAGCCGATGGCGTTCGATTTCGTCTTGAACTTTGCAAAGGACAACAACCTCGTGGTGACCGAGGCGTGTGAGCTTCCCGCGCATCACGGCACGCAGCAGAAGCGGGCCGAGTAAGGTTTGCCGCTGGCTGGAGTGGCGGAGGGTGGTGTGCGAGTCACGCCATCCGTCCTCGGAGCAAGATGAATTGAATGGACGAAGAAAAGCCCGCGAAGGCCGTGCCGGCGCGGGCTTTTTTACGTCGCAGCGGAAACAGGAGGTGGCCCGCCGGTGTGCGGCAGGCCGACCAGATTTACTGCGCGGGAGCTTGCAGGCCCTTGATGGCTGCAGCGAGGCGGCTCTTGTGGCGAGCGGCCTTGTTCTTGTGAACGATCTTCTTGTCGGCGATGATGTCGAGCGTCTTCGTCGACAGCTTGAACACTTCAGCCGCCTTGGCCTGGTCGCCGGCTTCGATCGCCTTGCGAACGGCCTTGACTGCGGTGCGGTACTTCGAGCGCAGCGCGGAGTTGTGCGAGTTGGCCTTCGCGGCCTGGCGGGCGCGCTTGCGTGCTTGTGCGGAGTTAGCCATGAGGGTTCCTTATCCTGTTCCTGTTTCCAGTGCCTGACCGGGCAGGGTGGCCTGAGGCGGTTGCCGCGGGCCGTCCGGTAAAGCGCTGCATTCGATCAAACCCCTGGAAGCGATTGCCCAGGAGCGCAAAAAGGTAAATTACGTCGACCGAGTCGACTCACGAAGTGGCTCAAAAAAGCATGAGCCGAGCTTCGAAACCAGCGATTATAGCAACAAAATCAGACACGTGGCAACCTTTATGGCCGTACGGCGCGAGCAGGGCCGCGACGCGGATCGACCCGTATAATAAGCGCCCCATGAATCTATTCCGAGCCCTGCTGACGGTCAGCGGCTTCACGCTGCTGTCGCGCGTGACCGGACTGGCCCGCGAGACGCTGATCGCCCGCGCGTTCGGCGCCAGCCAATATACCGACGCGTTCTACGTCGCGTTCCGAATTCCCAACCTGCTGCGGCGGCTGTCCGCCGAGGGCGCGTTTTCGCAGGCGTTCGTGCCGATTCTCGCCGAGTTCAAGAACCAGCGAGGCCATGACGCGACGAAGGCGCTCGTCGACGCGATGTCGACGGTGCTCGCGTGGTCGCTCGCGGTTCTCTCGCTCATCGGCGTGGCGGGGGCGTCGTGGGTCGTGTTCGCGGTCGCCTCCGGCCTGCGCGCCGACGGCCAGGCATTCCCGCTCGCCGTCGCGATGACGCGGATCATGTTCCCGTACATCATCTTCATCTCGCTGACGACGCTCGCCTCTGGCGTGCTCAACACTTACAAGAGCTTTTCACTGCCTGCGTTCGCGCCGGTGTTGCTGAACGTTTCGTTCATCGTGGCCGCGGTGTTCGTCGCGCCGCATATGAAGGTGCCGGTCTACGCGCTCGCGTGGGCGGTGATTGTCGGCGGCCTGCTGCAGTTCCTCGTGCAGCTGCCGGGCCTGAAGAAGATCGACATGGCGCCGCGCGTCGGGCTCAATCCGTTTGCCGCGCTCGCGCACCGCGGCGTCAAGCGCGTGCTCGTGAAGATGGTGCCGGCGACCTTTGCGGTCTCGGTCGCGCAGCTGAGCCTCATCATCAATACGAACATTGCGTCGCGGCTGGGGCAGGGCGCGGTCTCGTGGATCAACTACGCCGATCGGCTGATGGAGTTCCCCACCGCTTTGCTCGGCGTCGCGCTCGGCACGATCCTGCTGCCGAGCCTGGCGAAGGCGCACGTCGACGCCGATACGCACGAGTATTCGTCGCTGCTCGACTGGGGCCTGCGCGTCACTTTCCTGCTCGCCGCGCCGAGCGCACTCGCGCTCTTCTTCTTTGCCGAGCCGCTCACGGCGACGCTCTTCCACTACGGCCGCTTCGACGCGAACTCGGTCGTGATGGTCGGCCGCGCGCTTGCAGCGTACGGCGTCGGATTGATCGGTCTCATCCTCATCAAGATCCTTGCGCCGGGCTTCTACGCCAAGCAGGACATCAAGACGCCAGTGAAGATCGGCGTCGGCGTGCTGGTCGTCACGCAGCTCTCGAACTACGTGTTCGTGCCGATCTTCGCGCACGCGGGGCTCACGCTCTCGGTCGGGCTCGGCGCATGTGTGAATGCGCTCTTTCTGTTCCTCGGCTTGAGAAAGCGCGGCATCTATACTCCATCGAGCGGGTGGGCGCATTTCTTCGTGCAGTTGCTGGGCGCCTCGCTCGTGCTGGCCGGCACGATGCATTGGTTCGCGGTGAACTTCGACTGGATCGGTATGCATAGCCGTCCGGTGGAACGGATCGTGCTGCTTGGGGCTTGTCTCGTCCTGTTTGCCGCGATGTACTTCGGTATGCTGTGGCTGATGGGTTTCAAATACGCCTATTTCAGAAGACGAGTGAAGTGACCACGATGACACGCGTTCTCGACTACTTCAGCACGCTCGTCGCCGACGACGACAGCCTGCCGCTCACCGAAACGGCGCTTTCGCTCGCACAGGACGCATATCCGGACCTCGACCTCCAGGGCGCGCTCGCGGAGATCGACGAACTGGTCGTGCGCTTGAAGAAGCGCCTGCCCGAGGACGTCGACCTGCGCGAGAAGATCAGCACGCTGAATCGCTACTTCTTTCGCGAGCTCGGTTTTTCCTGCAACCTCAACGACTACTACGATCCCGACAACAGCCATCTCAACGTCGTCCTCAAGCGCCGCCGCGGCATTCCGATTTCGCTGGCGGTGCTGTACCTCGAGATGGGCGAGCAAATCGGCGTGCCGGTGAAGGGCGTGTCGTTCCCTGGGCATTTCCTGCTGCGTGTGAGCCTGCCCGAAGGCGACGCGATGCTCGATCCGACGACCGGGCAATCGCTTTCGGAAGCACAGATGGTCGAGATGCTGGAGCCCTACGTCACGCGCGCGGGCGAATCGATCGGCAGCGCGCTGCGCGTGCTGCTGCAGCCGGCGACGCGCCGCGAGATCGTCGCGCGGATGCTGCGCAACCTGAAGGCGGTGTATCTGCAGACGGAGCGCTGGCAGCGGCTCTTGGCCGTGCAGCAGCGCCTTGTGATCCTGCTGCCCGAGAACATCGAGGAAGTGCGCGACCGTGGTTTCGCTTACGCGCGGCTCGATTACCTGCGGCCGGCGCTCGAGGATCTCGAGCGCTACCTGGGCGACTGCCCGGACGCGGATGATGCGACCGTCGTCGAATCGCAGCTGCATGAGCTGCGGCAGCGCACGCATCAGAGCGACGACTGATCACGCTCCTGTAGAAACGACAACGCCTGCGATTCGCTTGCCGCGCACCGCAGGCTTTCGCGCCCCGGGCGTTTTTCATCGCGCCGCGGCTGGGTTGGGGCGACGGCTTACTTCGGCTGCATCCGGATCGCGCCGTCGAGGCGGATGACTTCGCCGTTCAGCATCGGATTGTCGAGGATCTGCTTGACGAGCATCGCGTATTCGACCGGCTTGCCGAGGCGCGGCGGGAACGGCACCATCGCGCCGAGCGCGTCCTGCACTTCCTGCGGCATGCCGAGCAGCATCGGTGTTTCGAAGATGCCCGGGGCGATCGTCATCACGCGGATCGCGTTGCGCGAGAGGTCGCGCGCGACCGGCAGAGTCATGCCCGCCACGCCGGCCTTGGACGCCGCATAGGCGGCCTGGCCGATCTGTCCGTCGAATGCAGCGACCGACGCCGTGTTGACAATCACGCCGCGCTCGCCGTTCGCGTTCGGCTCGTTCTTTGCCATGGCCGCTGCGGCCAGGCGCAGCACGTTGAAGGTGCCGATCAGGTTGATCGAGATGGTCTTTGCAAATGCGTCGAGCGGGTGCGGGCCGTCCTTGCCGACCGTCTTGACCGCAGGCGCCACGCCCGCGC
Source organism: Trinickia terrae (assembly GCF_005144415.1). Taxonomy (GTDB): domain Bacteria; phylum Pseudomonadota; class Gammaproteobacteria; order Burkholderiales; family Burkholderiaceae; genus Trinickia_A; species Trinickia_A terrae. The sequence goes on from NZ_SWJE01000015.1 coordinate 42,889, forward strand.
AGTTCACGAGCCCGGAGAGCGCTCCGAGCTCAGTCGCGGCGGCGACGGCTTGCGCCGCGTCTTCTTCGCGCGTCACGTCGCATTTGACGAACACGCCGCCGATTTCCTTCGCCAGCGCAGTGCCCGCACTCTCGTTCAGGTCGGCGACGACGACCTTGCCGCCGTGCTCCGCCAACAGGCGCGCGGTGGCTGCGCCGAGGCCGGATGCACCGCCCGTGACCAGAAATGCGTTGCCGCGAATCTCCATCTTGCTGCTCCTTTTCTTGGGTAAAGAATGTGTCCCGTCGCTTTCGCTGTCGTTGTTATCGCGCGAGCGCCGATTGTAAAGGCTCGCTGCGCCCGGGCATAGGATGGTTGCCGGCAGGCGCGACGCTTTGGCGCTGGGGTGCGCGCCGCGTGGCATCGAGCAGCGCTATTGTCGCTGGATATCGGTCGCCGGACATAAAAAAACCCGCCTGTTCCAGGGCGGGTTTTTTGTGCGGCAGCCGATAAGCGCGCTTACTTCAACGCTTCGAACACGCGCTCGCGGATCTCGTCGACCGAACCGAGGCCCGAGATGCGGCGATATTGAGGCGCCTCGAGGCCCCTCTCGGCGCCGCGCTGCGCCCACTGGTTGTAGTAGTCGATGAGCGGCTTGGTCTGCGCGACGTACACGTCGAGGCGCTTCTTCACCGTTTCTTCCTTGTCGTCGTCGCGCTGGATCAGCGGCTCGCCCGTCACGTCATCCTTGCCTTCGACTTTCGGCGGGTTGAACTTGACGTGGTAGGTGCGGCCCGAGGCCGGGTGCGTGCGGCGGCCGCTCATGCGGACGATGATCTCGTCGAACGGCACGTCGATTTCCAGCACGTAGTCGATCGCCACGCCTGCTTCCTTCATCGCTTCCGCTTGCGGCAGCGTGCGCGGGAAGCCGTCGAACAGGTAGCCGTTGGCGCAATCGGGCGCTTTCAGGCGCTCCTTGACGAGATTGATGATGAGCTCATCGGTGACGAGTTCGCCTGCATCCATGTAGCGCTTCGCCTCGAGGCCGAGCGGCGTGCCCGCCTTGACTGCGGCGCGCAGCATGTCGCCGGTGGAAATCTGCGGAATCCCGAATTTTTCCTTGATGAAGTTTGCCTGGGTGCCCTTGCCCGCGCCAGGAGCGCCCAACAGGATCAAACGCATGGTGATATCTCCGAATCGTATGTGAATTCTGCGGCGCGAGGCGGAGCGGCATCCGCAAGACCCGTCGCTCCCTTTGCGCAAAAAAATGACGGCCCGCCGAGCGGCGGCGCATCCGTGGGATGGCGCTCAGAGGCGGGCAGCAGGGCAAACGCGGGGCTGACGAGTGGGAAACCGGGTGACCGAATGTTTCGGATCGCTCGCGTAATCGAGACTGATTATGCCACGGCTTGTTAGGTTTCCGACCGAAAAAGGGACCTTATGCGTTCCAGATCGGCCGGCGTGTCGACGCCGGGGGCGGGCGCTTCATGCGTGACGAGCACCGCGATGCGCTCGCCGTGCCACATGGCGCGTAGTTGCTCGAGCATTTCGTGATGTTCGAGCGGCGCTTGTTCGAGCGTCGGGTAGGTCCGCAAGAAACGCGCGCGATACGCGTAGAGGCCGATGTGGCGGAATACGCTATCGGCGGGCGGCGCGGGCATCGCCGCGAGGCTCGGTGCGGAGTTCGACCAGTGCGGCTGATAGGCGTCGCGCAGCCAGGGAATCGGCGCGCGCGAGAAATACAGCGCGACGCCGCGCTTGTCGAGCACGGCCTTCACGACGTTGGGGCTGAAGACTTCAGCCGGATCGGAGATCGGGTGGGCCGCCGTCGCGATCGCACAATCGGGGTTGGCAGCGAGGTGCGCCGCGACGCCGCGCACGAGCGCCGGGTCGATCAGCGGCTCGTCACCCTGCACGTTGACGACGATCGTGTCGTCGCTCCAGCCGTAGTGCGTCGCGACTTCCGCGAGACGGTCGGTGCCCGAGGGGTGGTCGGCGCGCGTGAGGAGCGCCTCGAAGCCGTGCGCGCGGGCCGCGTCGAGCACGCTCGGGGCATCCGTCGCGATCAGCACCTGCTGCGCGCCCGCGAGCCGCGCGCGTTCCGCGACGCGCACGACCATCGGCTTGCCGGCGATGTCGGCGAGCGGTTTCTCGGGCAGCCGGGTGGACGCGAGGCGGGCCGGCACGACGGCCACGAACGGCAACGTGTTGGAGCTGACGGAATCGGTCATCGAAAAAGCGGTGGGGAGGTGTCAGGCGCCGGAGGACGGATTGAGCGGCTCGACCGGCGTGCCTTCGACCGTCTGGCGCGCCTCGTCGACAAGCATCACCGGGATGCCGTCGCGGATCGGATAGGCGAGCTTGTCGGCATTGCAGATGAGTTCCTGCGCGGCGCGATCGTAGCTGAGCGGCCCCTTGCAAATTGGGCAGACGAGGATTTCAAGCAGGCGAGCGTCCACGGAGTTTCTCCACAACTAGGGCGATGAGGCGAGGGTCCAGCGCGGCTTCGACGGGTACGACCCAGATCCGCGCGTCGCGCCGGGAGGCTAATTTTACCGCATCCTTTTCGGTGACCAGGATGGCGTCGGCGTCGGCATCGACGAACGGATTGTCGTCGAATGCGTAGTGGTCGGGCAGGGCGCGCGTGGCCGGCGACAAGCCCGCCGCGCGCAGCGTCGCGAAGAAGCGTTCGGGCGACCCGATGCCCGCCGCCGCCAGCACGCGTTCGTTGGCGAACTGCGAGAGCGGCCGGCGCAGGCCGGGGTTGGCGAGATGCCAGGCGTCCCCGGGCGTGAGGTTCAGCGCGAAGGTGTTTGGCCACGCGGGCAGCGTGCGCTCGTAGGGGCTGTTGATGAGCGTCGCGTCGCGGCGGCGCGAAAGCGGCTCGCGCAGCGGTCCGGCCGGCAGCAGGAAGCCGTTGCCGCCCAGGCGCTGGTCGAAGACGACGAGCTCGACGTCGCGCGCGAGACGGTAGTGCTGGAGACCGTCGTCGCTGACGATCACGTTGACGTCGCGATGCGCGGCGAGCAGGGCGAGCGCCGCCGCGACGCGGTCGGGGCAGACGTACACCGGCGCGCCGGTGCGGCGCGCGATCAGGAGCGGCTCGTCGCCGGCCTGCTCGGGGGACGATGACGGCGTGACCGCGGCCGGCCCCGCGATTTTCGCGCGATAGCCGCGCGACACGACGCCCGGCGTGAAGCCGGCGGAGCGCAGGGCCTCGACGAGCGCGATGACGGTCGGCGTCTTGCCGGTGCCGCCGACGGTGACGTTGCCGACGATCACGACCGGCACGCCGATGCGCACGCGCTTCCGCCAGCCGAGCGCGAAGCTCATGCGGCGCAGCGCGGCGACGAGGCCGAACACGCACGCGAGCGGGGTGAGCGCCCAGGCGAAAGCGCCGCGGCGCTGCCATTCGCGCGTGATGCGCGCTTCGAAGCGCGCGGCGAGGCGGCTCATGGCGCTCGCCGGCAAGACGCCGAAGCGCCGCGCGGCGCGGCAGTCGAGGAAAGCAACAAGCGGTTCTCCGGGCGAAGAGCTGGGTCGGGGGCATGCGGGCAATGCCGCAGCGGAACCTGCCACTCTAGCGTGCCGGGCTTCGATCGGGCAAGTCGGCGGCGGCCTTTCCGCACGCCGCCGCCCTGATTCCAGCGCCTGTCCACAGCTGTGGATAACTCTGTGAAAAACTTTGTCGAGAAAAGGCCGGGAGGCCGGACAATCAAGCCTCCTATCGGCAATTGCTTTGCTCGTACAAATGTCAAGTCGTTTTAAATCAACAAGTTATGACGCGCACGCTAGCTGCGGCGATTGACCGGGCAAACATGCTGCAACTGCGCACCAATGTGGAAACTTCCCACCATTTGCCATGCCGCGCTGGACGAGGCTGGCTGGGCGGTCTATCGTCTGTCCGGTCATAAAATTCCTCGTTTTCGATGCAATCGGATCCTTTCTCTCAGCTTGGCCAGGGCGCGGGCGGCGCCGCCGGCCCCTACGGCGGCGACGTGGTCGTGCCGGTGTCGGCGCTCAATCGCGCGATCAGCACGATGCTCGAACGGTCGTTTCCGCTCGTCTGGGTCGCCGGCGAAATCTCGAATTTCACGCGGGCCGCGAGCGGTCACTGGTACTTCTCGATCAAGGATGCGCAGGCGCAGATGCGCTGCGTGATGTTCCGCGGCCGCGCCCAGTACGCCGAATTCACGCCGCGCGAAGGCGACAAGATCGAAGTGCGCGCGCTCGTCACGATGTACGAGCCGCGCGGCGAGTTGCAACTGAACGTCGAGGCGGTGCGGCGCACCGGGCAGGGGCGCTTGTATGAAGCGTTTCTGCGGCTGAAGGCGCAGCTCGAAGCCGAAGGGCTCTTTGCCGCCGAGCGCAAGCGCGCGCTGCCCGCGCATCCGCGGTCGATCGGCGTGGTGACGTCGCTGCAGGCCGCCGCGTTGCGCGACGTGCTGACGACGCTCGCCCGCCGTGCGCCGCATATCCCCGTGATCGTCTATCCGGCGCCCGTGCAGGGCGCGGGCGCGAGCGAGAAAGTCGCGGCGATGATCGAGACGGCCAACGCGCGGCGCGAGGTCGATGTGCTGATCGTCTGCCGCGGCGGCGGCTCGATCGAGGACTTGTGGGCGTTCAACGAAGAAGGGCTCGCGCGGGCGATCGCGGCGAGCGGGTTGCCGGTGGTGAGCGGCGTCGGTCACGAGACCGATTTCACGATCGCCGATTTCGCCGCGGACGTGCGCGCGCCAACGCCGACCGGCGCCGCCGAGCTCGTGAGCCCGCAGCGCGCGCTCTTGCTGCGCGACCTCGATCATCGCCACGCGACGCTCGCCCGCGGCTTCGGCCGCATGATGGAGCGGCGCGCGCAGCAGCTCGACTGGCTCGCGCGCCGGCTCGTGAGTCCGGCCGAGCGCCTGCAGCGGCAGCGCATGCATTTGCAGCAGTTGCAGGTGCGGCTGGCGTCGGCGGGGGCGCGTCCGGTGCGCGACGCGCGTGCGCGTTTCGCGCTCGTGCAATTGCGCTGGCAGCGCTGGCGGCCCGATCTCGCGGTGCATCGCCGGACGATGGATGGCCTCGCGCAACGTCTCGATGCGGCGCTGCTCCGGCATCACGAGCGGCAGGGCGCGCGCGTCGCGACGCTCGCCGCGCGGCTCGAAGTGCTGAGCCCGAAGCGCACGCTCGAGCGCGGCTACGCGGCGCTGCTGGACGCGCAAAACGGCCGCGCGGTGCGCTCGCCGTCGGCGCTGAAACTCAACCGCCGCCTGACAGTCCATCTCGCAGAAGGGTCGGCCGACATCGCTCTCGCCGACATTCAGCCGCGCCTTTCCGATAGCTTTTGACGCCGTCTTTTTTGCATTGCCGAGAGCCTTGGATGAGCATGTTTTACGCTTCATCCCCAGTGTTCCTGGGCAATGCTTCCCATAAAAGACCACTGGTTTGCGGGGTTTTTGCAAGTCGCCTACAATCCAGTGCTCCAAAGCGTCAGTCGCCAATCCCCCACACTCGAAAGAAGGAACAGCATCATGGAACATACGCTCCCGCCGCTGCCGTACGCGAAGAATGCCCTCGCCCCGCACATGTCGGAAGAGACGCTCGAGTTTCACTACGGCAAGCATCATCAGACTTATGTGACCAACCTGAACAAGCTGATTCCGGGCACCGAGTTCGAGAACCTGTCGCTCGAAGAGATCGTGAAGAAGTCGTCGGGCGGCATCTTCAACAATTCCGCGCAGATCTGGAATCACACGTTCTTCTGGAACAGCGTCTCCCCGCAAGGCGGCGGCGCACCGGCCGGCGCGCTCGGCGATGCGATCAACGCGAAGTGGGGCTCCTACGACAAGTTCAAGGAAGCGTTCACGGCGACGGCAGTGGGCACGTTCGGCTCGGGCTGGGCATGGCTCGTGAAGAAGGCGGACGGCTCGCTCGACCTGGTCTCGACCAGCAACGCCGCCACGCCGCTCACGACCGACGCGAAGCCGCTCCTCACGATCGACGTGTGGGAACACGCTTACTACATCGACTACCGCAATGCGCGTCCGAAGTTTGTCGAAGCGTTCTGGAACATCGTGAACTGGGACTTCGCTGCGAAGAATTTCGGCGCGTAAGCGCCGGCTGTTTCGTCACAAAAAAGCCCTCGTCTGAGGGCTTTTTTTCGCTCGAATTTCCGCAATCGCAGATCCCGCTTACGGCGCGGGCGTGATCACACGGATCTCGTTGTTGCTGGCATCGCCCACGTAGACGAAGCCGTTCGACCTGGCCGCCACGCCGAACGGAAAGTTGAACGACGCGGCGGTGCCCGTGCCGTCAGCCGAGCCAGACGTGGTGGAACCCGCCAGTGTGGTGACCACTCCCGCCGGCGTGATCTTGCGGATTTCGTTGTTGCCGCCATCGGCCACGTAGATGTTGCCGCTCCCGTCGAGCGCCACGTCGTACGGATGATTGAACGACGCGGCGGAGCCGGTGCCGTCGGCTGAGCCGCTCGTCGTGCTGCCAGCCAGCGTGCTGACCACCCCAGCCGACGTGATCTTGCGGATTTCGTTGTTGAAGGTATCGGCCACGTAGACGTTGCCGCTCGAATCGACCGCCACGCCGTACGGAGTCTTGAACGACGCGGCGGAGCCGGTGCCGTCGGTCGAACCGCTCGTCGTGCTGCCAGCCAGTGTGCTGACCACCCCAGCCGACGTGATCTTGCGGATTTCGTTGTTGAAGGCATCGGCCACGTAGACGTTGCCGCTCGTGTCGACCGCGACGCCGCTCGGGGTGTTGAACGACGCGGCGCTGCCCGTGCCGTTGGCCGAGCCAGACGTGGTGGAACCCGCCAGTGTGCTGACTACCCCTGCCGGCGTGATCACGCGGATCTCGTTGTTGGATCGATCGCCCACGTAAACGTTGCCGCTCGCGTCGACCGCTACGCCTTCCGGTTTATTGAACGTCGCGGCGGTGCCGGTGCCGTCGGCCGAGCCGGCTACCCCGGCGGAGCCGGCCAGGGTGCTCACTACGCCCGCCGGTGTGATCTTGCGAATCAGGCTGTTGCCCCAATCGCCCACGTAGACGTTGCCGCTTGCGTCGAGCGCCACGTGAGTCGGACTGTTGAACGACGCAGCGGTGCCGGTGCCGTTGGTCGAGCCGGACGTGGTGGAGCCCGCCCATGTCACCACGAGCGCCGACGGGAAAGCACACGAGATCGCCACATTCGTCACGTCGGCGGTGGCGGTGCCGCTGCCGTTGGTCACCGAGCAGTTCTGCCACAGCGGCTGCGTGCCCACCGTGACGGCATAGGCGTTGTTGGTCGCGACCGGCGTGGCGAAGCTGAAGGAGCCGTTGGCCGTCAGCGTCAGCGTATCGGCACTGTTGTTGAGCACTTTGATCGACAGACCGCTGTCGAGCGCGGAAAGGGTGCCGCTGATCGTGTGGCTGGTGGCTTGTTGTGAATTGTCGCTCCCGCCGCAGGCGGCGAGGAACAGGCACAGCGACGCGATGGTCGTCTGGCGCAGGCGGGTGGCTGCAAGTCTTGTCATCTGCTTTTCTCGAGGACTGTTCTTGGGTTCGTTGTCGAGCAAAGCCGAATTCTTTTCGCCATTGCGACCGTATTTGCTTGAAGCCCCGGCGCTCGCTCAGGTCGATTTACGGCAGTCGGGCGGAAAACTTGATTACTTTGTTATGCAAACGTTTGCGCAAACGATGCCACAGATGCTCGTCTTATTTCGACGGAAATGACGTCATGTGATACCCCGCACGACAGATCTCGTGCCGCGTCGAAATCGCTTCCAACGCGGCTGTGGCGCCGACGCTTCACCACAGCACGCCTTTCTCCGCCTGCACCGGCTTCAGCTCGTGCGCATCGCCGAGGCTGTCGCGCAAGTCGATCTCGATCGTGCGCGTTCAGCAGCTCGCGCATCGTTTGCTCGATGGTCGTCAGCCGGACGCTGTCGAGCGGCAGCAGCGTCTGCACCTCGCGGCCGAAGCTGCGCGAGTGGTTGATCATCGCTTCGCCTTCCTGGCTTGCGAACGAGCGGATCGGAACCGGTCAGAGCAGGTTGCGGCTCGCCGTGACGGCAAGCGTGCTGCGCTCGGTCAGCACGTCGTCGATCAATCCATATTCCTTGGCCGCCGCGGCCGACATGAAGTTGTCGCGATCGGTATCCTTCGCGATCTGCTCGGCGCTCTGGCCCGTGCGCTCGGCGAGCACCTTGTTCAGGCGTTCGCGCAGGAACAGCACTTCCTTCGCCTGGATCTCGACGTCGGCGGCCGTGCCCTGGCTGCCGCCCGACGGCTGGTGGATCATGATGCGCGCGTTCGGCAGCGCGAAGCGCTTGCCCTTTGCGCCGGCCGCGAGCAGGAACGTGCCCATGCTCGCGGCAAAGCCCGTGCATAGCGTCGATACGTCGGGCTTGATGAACTGCATCGTGTCGTAGATCGCGAGGCCGTCGTAGACCGAGCCGCCCGGCGAGTTGATGTAGAAGTAAATGTCCTTGTCGGGGTTCTCCGATTCCAGGAACAGCATCTGCGCGACGATCAGGCTCGCGGTCTCTTCTTCCACCGGCCCGACGAGGAACACGATGCGCTCGCGCAATAGGCGCGAGTAGATGTCGAAGGCGCGCTCGCCGCGGCCCGATTGTTCGATGACGGTCGGCACGAGCTGGCTGTATGGCTGCATGACGCTCCTCGCTGTGGTTTCGAACCGCCGGTTCAGGGTGGGACGCTCCGGCGATTGCTCCAGACAAGATAGTATTTTGCGCCTCGCGTGTCAGCTACGCGGAAGCCCAATAAAAATCGAAACGCGCATGGCGCATTCTCGATTCAAATCACGCCGGATCTTTCAAATCTATTACGTGGAGTGACGTCTCTGGCTAACGCCATTCGCCGTTCGAAACCTTTCAACTAATCTCTTCGTGCACGGCAGCCGCGCTGTGGAGAGAGGCCGGCGGCGAACCGCTGATGCAGCCGGAGTTCGCCGGGGCCCTGCTTTCCCGCCTGCATGACGGCTACGGTCTTCACACCGCGCTCGACACGCAAGGCTATCTTGCCCGCAACGTCAGCAGCAGCTGGTTCGACGCCGTCGATCTCGTGCTGCTCGACATCAAGCACATCGCCCCGGAGCGCTATCGCCAGATCACGAGTTGTGAGCTCGCGCCGACGCTCGATTTTGCGCGCCGTCTCGTGCGCCTCGATAAGCCGATGTGGATTCGTTACGTGCTGGTCCCGGGTTTGACCGACGACGCCGGCGATATCGCGCGTCTCGCCGATTCTCGCCGATTTTCTTGCCGAGCTCGGCCCGCTCGTTCAACGGGTCGATGTCCTGCCGTTCCATCAAATGGGCGCACACAAATGGGAGGCGCTCGATCGTGAGTACACGCTCGCCAACACGCCGCCCCCCACGCTTGCCTCGATCGTCTGCAGCGAGGTGATCGGCGTGCCCGCGAGATGGTGATCGTCGCCGATGCCGATGAAGGCGAGCACTTTGCCGCGATCGGTGATCGTGACCGCGCCGACGCCGGTCTCCTCATAGACGATGCGCGCCACGCGCGTCGCGTTCGCCGTGTCGAGGCCGCCGCGCAGCGCGCCTTCGGCGCGCGCGCCGAGAAGATGCTCGATTGCCGATCAGCCCCTCGACGACCGTCGACACCATGCCCGCGAACGCCGTCGGTCCGCCGATCGAGTAGCGGTGCAGCCCGCCCGTCAGCCCGACAGCGAAGCCGACGAGCGGCCCCCTAGCGTGCCGCCGAGCACTGCGCCGATCGCGCGCGTGTTGGCGATCGAGTTGTCGATGTCGAGCCCGAGGTAGGTGCCCATGATGCAGAAGAGCGAGAACACCACATAGCAGGCGATGCGGTGCGGCAGGCGCACGCTGATGTGCATGAACGGCAGGAACAGCCGCGTGCGCGTGAACAGGTAGGCGATGACCAGGTAGACGCAGGTCTGAATTTGTCGGATGTAAACGGCTTGAAGGCCGCCCGATTGAGGCAGGTCAGGCCGCGGTGGCGTGCGGCAGGGGGCTCAGCCGCGATGCACGGCCGCTTCCCAGTTGATGTCGGCGCAGAGCACCTGCAGGCCGTGCGCGGTCTGCGCCGCGATCGATGCCGTCACGCACAGGTGCGCCTCGTTGATCGACAGATACGGCGCGGTCAGATGTGCGCGGCCCGGCGCGCGCATCGCCTCGATGAAGTAGGGACGGCGCTCCCAGCTCGCGCCTTCCGAGTGCAGGAGCGGCGAGAAGCGCTTGGCGCGCCGCGAGACGCGTCCCGGCGGCACGACGTTGTCGCCGATCTGCCGGCCCGATGCGTCGAGCAGGAAGCAGCGCGCCGTCTCGGCGAGCGCGAGGAGCGGCGCCGCCGCGTGCGCGACGTCCTCGCCCGCCACGATGCGCGCGCTCGCGTCTTCGAGCGCGCTGACATAGGGCGCGAGCCTCGCGCTTTGCGAACGCTCGCGAGCGGCGACGCGCTTGCGCAGCGCCGCCGAGAGCTCGTCCATCACGCTCGCCGCGGCCGCCGGCTTGACCGGGTCGACGCTCGGTCCGGCGAAAAAGGTGCCTTGCACGAAGTCGACATCGCATTCGAGCGCGATCAGCGCGTCGCGCTCGGTCGTGAGGCCGCCCATCAGCACCAGCTGCCCGGATTCGTGCAGCAGCGACACCAGGCCCGGCAGCACGCGCTCGATATGCGAGTGCTCGCTCGCCTGCGCGAGGATGCAGCGGTCGAGCGTGACGATGTCGGGGTGCAGGTGCCAGACGCGGTCGATGTTCGAGTGCTTCGCGCCGAACCCGCCGAGCGCGATCAAAAAGCCCGACTTGCGCAGCCCGTCGACGATCGCGGCGAAGCGCGGGGTTTCGCCGCCGGCCTGCTCGGGCACCTCCAGCACCACGCGCTGCGGCGGCAGGCCGAGCGCCTTGAGGCCGGCGAGCAGGGCGTCGCCGTAGCTCGTGTCCATCAGCGCGGCCGGGTGCAGGCTCAGGAAGAGCCACTCGTCGTGGCTGTCGAACGCATTGAAGTTGCCCAGGTGCAGCGATTCGGCGAGCCGTCCCAGCTCCAGCAGGTCGCCGCGGCGCGCCGCCTGCGTGAACACCTCGTGCGACGGCGCGTGCTGCTCCTGCTCGTCGTGCGCGCGCAGCGACGCGTGATAGCCGATCGCGCGCCGGTGCGACACCGAGAACACCGGCTGGAACACGCTGAACACGGTGTAGCCGCCATACAGGATGGTGCGCCGGGCGCCTTCGTCGCCGGCCATCGGGCGCGGCGGCTGGAAGCCGGGGGGATCGAGTTCGATCATGCTCATGGTCGGTCGTGGGGTGAGGCAGTGCCGATTTCGGGATACGCAGGCTCAAAGTTTATCGGATCGGCACGCAAGAAGCATGCGCGGGACACAGAACGAGTCGGACGGAGCAGGGCACGTTTTAGCGCGATTGAATGCACAGCGATAGTGCGGGGCGTGCCCTGCCGCGGGTCGATCCGGCGCCTTGCCGCGCGGCGGCCGGCCGCCGCTCGCCTCAGGTCCGCTCCGACGGATCCGTCTTCTTCGCCGTGGTCCGGATATCCGGCGCCAGTTGCGCGAAGATCCAGGCCGAGCCCGACGTGATGATCCCCACGCACAGGAACGTCGCATGGAACGCCGGCAGCGGGTTGGCCGTGCTCGCGTGCGGGACGAGCCCGGTGAAGGTGGCGAGCAGCGCGCCGGCCACCGTCACGCCGAGGCTCATCGACAGCATCTGCACGAGCGAGAACAGGCTGTTGCCGCTGCTCGCGCCGCCCGTGCCGAGGTCCTTCAGCGTGAGCGTGTTCATCGCCGTGAACTGCATCGAGTTGACGCTGCCGAAGATCGCCAGCTGCACGAGCCGCAGCCACATCGGCTGATGGATGCTCGTCAGCAAGAAGCTCGCCATTGCAAGGCCCACGAGCACGGTGTTCACGACGAGCACCTTGCGATAGCCGTGCTTCGTGATGAGCCGCGTGACGAGCCGCTTCGAGAACATGCCGGCCGCCGCGACCGGCAGCATCATGAGTCCCGCTTCGAACGCGCTGTAGCCGAGGCTCACTTGCAGGAGTAGCGGGATCAGGTACGGCATCGCGCCGCTGCCGATCCGCGCGAACAGGTTGCCGAGCAGACCCACGCTGAAGGTGTGGATCTTGAAGAGATCGAGCGGGAAGATCGGGCGCTCCGCGCGCACGGCGTGCAGCCCGTACGCGACGAAGCACGCGAGGCTCAGGATCAGCAGCACGAGCACCGTCGCGTGCTGCATGCCGAGGTCGGCGAGGCCGTCGAGCGAGAACGTGATCGCCACCATGCCGACCGTGAGCAGCAGGTAGCCCTTGAGGTCGAAGCGGGCGGTGTCGGGATTCTTCGCGTCGGGCATGTAGACGAAGGTCGCAATGCAGCCGAGCACCCCGACCGGCACGTTGATCAGGAAGATCCAGTGCCACGATGCGATCTTGACCAGCCAGCCGCCGAGCGTGGGGCCGATGAGCGGGCCGATCAGGCCGGGAATCGCGACGAACGACAATGCCGACAGATACCGCTCGGCCGGAAATACCCGCAGCACGGCGAGCCGCCCGACCGGCAGCAGCATCGCGCCGCCCACGCCCTGCACCACGCGCCATGCGACGAGCTGCGAGAGCGTGTGCGCGTTCGCGCACAAGAGCGAGCCGAGCGCGAAGATCAGGATCGCGCTGAAGAAGACGCGCTTGATGCCGAGCTTGTCAGCGAGCCAGCCCGACACGGGGATCATCACCGCCATCGTCAGTGAGTACGCGATCACCACCGATTGCATCCTGAGCGGCGATTCGCCGAGGCTTCGCGCCATCGACGGCAGCGCCGTGTTGACGATCGTCGAGTCGAGCGTCTGCATGAAGAAGCCGGTGGCGACGAGCCACAGCAGCACGTTCAGCGACTGTTTGGTGTAGGTGCGGGCGGGGCGGTCGGCGGTGGTCGGCGGATTGGACATGAGTGAGGCGCCGTATCCGCCGATCGAGAGAAGCCGGAGGCGATGGGCGATGCGCGGCGTGGTGAACCGGTTGGGGAAAGCGACGCCCGCTATTCTAGGGCCTGTTCACTTCATACTTAATTACAGGCCCTGGTCCGCCGTCGCGATGTCACGCTTTGGCTCGAGCTGCACCGCGCCAGCGAAGAACGCGCGGGCGCGCGGATCGTTCGTGTAGGCGCTGTTGATGCGGATCCATGGGCAGGGTTCCGCGTGCGGCCGGAAGTAGCTGCCCGGCGCGACGGTGACGCTGCAGGCCGCGCCGCATGCGACGAGCTCCTGCGAATCGTCGATCTGCGGCACGCGCGCCCACACGAACTTGCCTCCGAGCGGCTTCGCGAACAGCTCCCAGCCATACGCCTCGAGCGTCTGGACGGTCGCGCCGAGCGCGTCGCCGATGCGCCGGCGCAGGCGGTCGAGATACTTGCGGTAGGCGCCGCGCTCGAGCAGCGCGAGCGCGACGCTTTCCGCAAAGAGCGAGCCGCTGATGCTCGTGAGCGTCTTGATGTCGGCGAGATCCTTGATGACCTTGGGGTGCGCCGCGATGTAGCCGATCCGCAGCGACGACGACATCGTCTTCGACAACCCGCCGATATAGATCACCTGCTCGAGCTGGTCGAGCGTCGCGAGCCGGTCGGTCGGCTCGGCCTGGAAGTCGGCGTAGATGTCGTCTTCGACAATCGTGAAGCCGTGTTCGCGTGCGAGCTGCAGGAGACGGAACGCGACGGGCGGCGTGACCGTCGTGCCGGTCGGATTGTGAAACACGGTGTTGATGAAGAACAGGCGCGGCCGGTGGCGCTTGAGCTGCGCCTGCAGCACGTCGAGATCCGGCCCGTTGACGGTGCGCGGAATGCCGACGACGTTTACTCCGTGCAGCTTCAGGAGCCCGAACAGGTTGTAGTAGCCGGGGTCCTCGACGAACATCGTGTCGCCGTCCTTCAGCATGTAGCGGATCACGAGATCGAGCGCCTGGCTCGCGCCGCAGGTGAGGAGGATCTGTGAGACGCCCGCCTGGATGCCGAGCTGCGCGCTGCGCGCGCTCAGGTGCTCGCGCAGGGCGGGGTGGCCGAGCGGTGTCGCGTAGTCGATCATGCTCGACGGATCGGTGCGCGAGACCTGGCGGATCGCCTGCGCGAGGCCGTCGATGTCGCGCCAGGCCTCCGGAATGAAGCCGCCGCCCAGCTTCAGGTGCTGGCCCGGGTGGTTGAACTCCTGAAGGACGTGCATCGATTCTTCTTCGGCGCGCCGAGGATCGGAGGCGCCCTGGCAGTCGTCGGCGGCGGGCGTGCGGCTCGACACGTAGAAGCCCGAGCCGTGCCGCGATTCGACGTAGCCGAGCGAGACGAGCCGGTCGTAGGCCTCGATGACAGGGAAGCGGCTCACGCCGTAGTCGGCCGCGAACTGCCTGATCGACGGCAGCTTCGTCCCCGCGTGGACGTTCTTCGCGCGAATCCAGCCCTGCACGCCGGCAACGATCTGGTCGATGAGCGGCACTCCGCTTTCACGGTCGAGTTCGAGATCGAGCTTCATGGCGGTGTTACCTCACTGTCTGGTAATTCAACTGAACAGTTTCAATGAAACTGTTCGGAACTGTGCATGTGATTCTAGCTAGGGTAAACCAATAATGAAGCCAACCAAAATGCTTTTCGAAGGAGAGTTGCGATGCGCGAGATCCGAACTTTCGAGCTCGAGTACGGCGAGCCGGCGACCGCCTGGCAGATCGACCGGCCGGGCGTGCTCACGGTGACCGAAGGGGAAATCTGGCTGACGGTCGAAGGCGATTCCGAGGACTATTGGCTCGCCGCCGGCGAACGGTTCGCGCTGCCGGAAGGCGCGCGGGCCTGGGTCAGCGCCGGACGCGGCGGCGCGCGGTTTTCGCTGGCGTTCGCGAGCGCGGGACGCGGCGTGGCTGCCGCTGTCGCACCGGCCGTGCGCAACTGGATGCCGCGCTGGCTGAACCTGGCCTGACGTCAGTCCGTCGCCGGATGCACGCCGACGTAACGCGCGCGCGGCCGGATCAGGCCGCCATCCGTGGTCTGCTCCATCGCGTGCGCGATCCAGCCGGTCACGCGGCCGAGCGCGAAGAGCGTGAAGGCCGCGCCGGCCGGCAACGCCAGCACGCGCTCGAGCGAAGCCAGCGCGAAGTCGATGTTGGGCGGGAGCCCCGTCGTGTCGCGCACGGCGCGGGCGATCGCCTCGACCTCGGCCATCGCCGGGCGCGTCCCCGCGTGCTCGGCGAGGCCGTCGAGCAAGAGCCGTGCACGCGGATCGCCGTGCGGATACAGCGGATGCCCGAAGCCCGACAGGCGATGACGGTGCGTGCCGTCGTCGTCGCGGGCGAGGCGGGCGGCCAGATGGCGGTCGATGTCGCCGGAGCGCGCCGCCTCCTCGAAAAACGCCGTGACGCGGGCGGTCTCGCCGCCGTGGCGCGGTCCCGCCAGCGCGGCGAGACCGCCCGCCACCGCGCCGAACAGATGCGTGCCCGTCGACGTGATGCAGCGGACGGTGAAGGTCGACGGGTTCAGCTCGTGATCGGCGCAGACGACGAGCGCCGCGCGCAGCAAATCGGCGTGCCGCCGGTTGCGCACGCCCCAGGCGGCGGCGAGCTGGCGGTGCAGCGGCTCGCTGGCCGGGGCCGCCGAAATCATCGCGGCCGCCAACAGTCGCATCAGCATGCAAGCGGCATCGAGCTGCGCGTCGCGGCCGAGCGCCCAGACGCGCGGCATCTGCGCGGCAGCCGCCGGCAGCAGCACGAGCGCGCGCTCTAGCGGCGCGCTTTCTCCCCACAGCTTCAGCCACGCCGCCCATTGCGCGCCCGTGATCGGCGCGGCCGGCGCCGCGGCGATCCGGCGCGGGCTGCATTCCCAGAGCAGCGCCGCGGTCTCTTCGAGCGTCGCGCTCCTGGCCAGCTCGATCGCATCGTGTCCGCGATAGAAGAGGCGTCCGCCGGCGACGAGCGTGATTCGCGATTCGAGCACCGGCACGCCCCAGTCGAGCACTTTCTGCGCGACCTTGCCCGCGCGCTTGCCGTCCTCCTTGCGGCGGGCGAGGCGGCGCACTTCGTCGGCGTCGTAGAGCCGCCGCTTGCCGTGCGCATCGGGCGACGAGCGCAGCATGCCGCGGCTCACGTAGGCGTAGAGCGTCGGCAGGCTGATGCCGAGCGCCTCGGCGGCTTCGGCGGCGGTCAGATGGCTGGACATCGGTCGGCTTCCTTGCGGTTTATACGAGCGTGCGCATGGTTCGGGGCGGGAATTCAAATAAATCGATATATATTGATTATTTGAATCAAGATTGATCGGGCGATGTGCCGATTCTAGACTCGTCTCACCTGCCCAGCCAACGTCTCCGCCGAAAATGACTCCGCTTATCGCTCTCGAACATCTCTGGTCGCTTGCCGAATGCGATCCGGCCGCCCTCGACTCGATCGCCATCGACGGCGACGATCCCGGCCTGCCGTCCCTCTATCGCGTCGGCACGCTGGCGTCGGCGACGATCGGCGCGATGGCGCTTGCCGCCGCCGAATGCTTCCGCTCGCGCACGGGGCGCCGGCAGCGTGTCGATATTTCGATGCGCCGCGCGCTCGCCGCGTTTCGCAGCGAGCGTTATTTGCGCGTGAACGACGGCCCCGCGCCCGAGCTACGCGGCCCGCTGACCGGTTTCTACGAAACACGCGACGGGCGCTGGATTCAGCTTCATACGAATTTCGAGCATCACCGCGATGGCGTGCTCAAGGTGCTCGGCTGTGCGAACGACCGGCAGGCGGTCGCCGAAGCGATCCGCGGCTGGAACGGCGCGGCGCTCGACCAGACGCTCGGCGACGCGGGGCTGTGCGCGGCGCTGATCCGCGCGCCGCGCGAATGGGCCGCGCTCGAGCAGGCGGCTGCGATCGCCGGCTTGCCGCTGTTCCAGATCGAGCGGATCGGCGATGCGCCGCCCGAGCCCGTCGGCAGCGGCAGCGAGCGGCCGCTCTCCGGCGCGCGCGTGCTGGATCTCTCGCGCATCATCGCCGGGCCGGTGGCGGGGCGCGCGCTCGCGCAGCACGGCGCGCAGGTGCTGCTCGTGAACGGCCCGCATCTGCCCAACATCGCGCCGCTCGTCATCGACAACGGGCGCGGCAAGCGCTCGGCCACCGTCGACCTGCGCCACGCCGACGGATGCGCGACGCTGCGTGCGCTCGCCGCCGGCGCCGACGTGTTCCTCCAGTCCTACCGCCCGGGCGCGCTGGCGGCGCGCGGCTTCGCGCCGGAGGAGCTGGCGCGCGTGCGGCCCGGCATCGTCTACGTGTCGATTTGCGCGTACGGACATACGGGGCCATGGGCCAACCGGCGCGGCTTCGACAGCCTCGTGCAATCGGCGAGCGGCATCGCCTGGAACGAGACGCAGGCCGCGCAGGCAGCGAGCCCGCGGCACCTGCCGTGCCAGGCGCTCGATCACGCCACCGGCTATCTCGCCGCGTTCGGCGCGATGGCGGCGCTCGCGCGGCGAGCCACCGAGGGCGGCAGCTGGCATGTGCGGGTGTCGCTCGCGCAGACCGGGCGCTGGCTGCAATCGCTCGGGCAGATCGAGGGCGGTCAGCGCGTGCCGGACGTTATGTTCGACGACGTGCGCGATTGCCTGGAGACCGTCGAATCGCCGTTCGGCAAGGTGCTCGGGACGTCGCCCGCCGAGCGGCTTTCCGAAACCCCGTCGTGCTTCGGCCGCCCGCCGGTGCCGATCGGGACCGACGAGGCGCGCTGGCTGGCGTAGAAGGCGGCAGGCGGCGAGACTCTGGCGGCTGGCGGGGGCGGTGAAGGACATGCTTATCGCGACCGCGCGGCGTATGATTTTTTTATAAAAACAGCGGGACCGGCGCATACGTTGCTGCAACAGGCATTGCGGCGGATCCCGTTTTTTGTGCGCATGGCGGAGGAGGGGCATCCTTTCCTCAACTTTCGCCGAGCGTCGCCGTAATCCTGCGTAGCTGTCCAAAGTTGTCGACTGAAGTCAGTGCTTCAGCACTGACTCCGGTCCCATGCAGAGCTAGTCGGCCCATCCTGATTCCTCAGGAGCTACGCAATGAAAACCCATCCTCTGGCTGTCGCCGTGTGTTCGTTCGCGATCGCCGTGCTGCCCGCGCTCGCGGCGGGCCACGGCGCTTCTCCCGATCCGGACCTGAGCACCGTCTTCGGCTCCGCCAAGCTGACCTCGACGCAAAGCGTCGGCGGCTCGGCCACCATCCGTTCATCGCAGGGGGCCGCGCTCGACGCGTCGATCGGCGCCGACGCGATGCAGAAGGTGAGCGGCAACGTGGGCGTCAACGTCGCGGCTGGCGCGCTCAACGCGCAGGCCAATCAGATCGCGCTGATCGATACGCCCGCCGCCGATATCTCGTCGACTCAGACCGTGGCCGCGGCCGTGCATCTCACCGGCGGCGGCAATGCCACGCTTGGGGCAGGGGCGCTTTCGGGCGTGTCGGGCAATGTCGGCTTGAATCTTGCCGCCGGCGTGGCCAACGCGCAGTACAACGGCTTCATCATCCACTGACATGAAACAAACGCCACGCTCGCTTCGCGAGGCGCAGCGAGCGTGGCGCAGCGCGTGCCGACATGATCGAACACTTCTGGTCGTACTCCGCCTGGCTGACCGCGGGCGTCGTCTATGGGGCGCCGTGCGTCGCCCTGATCGTCAGGCAGCGCGCGTCTGCACGCTCGCGCCGCCGCCATCGCTCCTACTTGCGCAGTTCCGCGACGAAGTCGTAGTAGTCGTTGCGGCAGTAGGTGTCGGTGAGCTCGATCGCGCGCTGCTCGGCGGTGTAGCCGACGCGCGTGATCAGGAGCAGCGCGTCGTGCGGCGCGATGCCCATCTGATGCGCGATTTCCTCGCTCGCATTGACCGCGCGAAAGTGCTGCAGCGCGCGCACGATCGCGAGCCCGCGCTGCTCGAGATAGCTGTAGAGCGAGTCGCCGATCGCTTGCGGATCGGGGACGACCGACGACGGCAGCGTCGAGTTCTCGACTGCCATTACGATGCCGTTGGCAAGGCGCAGGCGCTTCAAGCGCGTGACCGCCGCCGCCGGCGACAGCCCCAGCTGAATCACTTCCTCCCGATTGGCCGGCTGGATCTCGCGCGAGATCCACTGCGAGCTTGGCGTGAAGCCGCGCCGCCGCAGCATTTCGCTGAAGCTGGAGAGGCGTGAGAGCGGATCGTCGTAGCGCGGCGTGATGAAGCTGCCGGCGCCCTGCGTGCGGCGGATGAGCCCCTGCTCGACGAGCAGCGCGATCGCCTTGCGCGCCGTGATGCGCGACACACCGAGCGCCTCCGACAGCACGCGCTCGGACGGCAGCGCCTCGCCCGCGTTCCAGCGGTTCTCGTGGATCGCGTTGCTGAGCTTGCGGGCGAGTTGCAGATAGAGCGGCGTGTCGTTGTCCGGGTCCGGGCGCAGATCGCGCCAGCGGTCTTCCGTGCTTGAGTTCATGGAGGGAGTGAGACAAAGGGCAAGCGGCAATTCTAAGACATTGGCGCGCCGCGTTATAGCCGGTTTTTGCCCTCCGATACGATCGATCGGCGCGCGTGGCGCTACACTCGGCGCCATCCGCAGCACGAATCTTGCGCGCGATCGAGCACGCGCACACCGCCAAGGAAACGCCATGACCAACGATCAAGCCTATGTCAGCCTGCCCGGCGGCGAGCGCATCGCCAAGCTCGGACAGGGTACCTGGGAGATGGGCGAGCGGGCTTCGCGCCGCGCCGCGGAGATTGCCGCGCTGCGCGAAGGCATCGAGCTCGGCATGACCGTCATCGATACCGCTGAAATGTACGGCGACGGCGCGACCGAGGAGCTCGTCGGCGAGGCGCTCGCGGGCCTGCGCGAGCAGGTGTTCCTCGTGAGCAAGGTCTATCCGCACAATGCGAGCCGGCGCGGCGTCGTCGCGGCCTGCGAGGCGAGCCTCGAGCGCCTGAAGACCGACCGGCTCGACTTGTACTTGCTGCACTGGCGCGGCGGCGTGCCGCTCGCCGAGACGATCGAAGGCTTCGAGGCGTTGCGCCGCGCAGGCAAGATCCGCCATTGGGGCGTGAGCAACTTCGACACCGGCGATATGGAGGAGCTCGTCTCCGCGCGCGGCGGCGAGGCGTGCGCGACGAACCAGATTCTCTACAACGTCGCGCGGCGCGGACCGGAATTCGACCTGCTGCCGTGGCTCGCCGCGCGCAAGATGCCGGCGATGGCCTACAGCCCGGTCGATCATGCTCGTTTGCCGAACCGCACGCCGCTCGACGAGATCGCGCGGGCGCGCGGCGTGTCGGTGGTTCACATCGCGCTGGCGTGGGTGCTGACGCAGCCGGACGTGTTCGCGATCCCGAAGGCGGGGAGCGTCGAGCATGTGCGCGAGAACCGTCGCGCGCTCGATCTGCGGTTCAGCGCGGATGAGCTCGCGGCCATCGACGGCTATTTCAAGCCGCCGCGCGGCAAGCACCCGCTGGAAATGCTGTGAGCGGCGCCCGGCGCGCTAGCTTGTCAATTGCACGCGTGATGCATATGGACTGAGCCGAGCACGGCGACTTCGGCGGGGGTGCGCTTGAGCGCGTCGTCGTTGACTGTGTGCGTATCGGCGACGAACTCGTCGACGATCGCCGCCACCGGCGTGCCGGCCAGGCACAGGGAGACTTGCTGCACGGCGTTGGGCGGCACGGTGGCGCGCTGGCCGAGGAACAGCACCCCGTATTGATAGCCGTGGATGATGCCGCGCACCGCGCCCACGCATTGGCCTTGCGCGACGTTGTCGGTTTTCTGCTGGCAGAGCTGGGAAAGCGAGTAGGCAGAGAAAGAGGGGTCGGCGTGGGGTTGATCGGCGACTGGTTGCTGCGCGTAGGCCTGGGAAACCGTCGCGAGCGCTGCGGCGGCGAACAGGGCGTTTGCCGTGCGCCTTGCCTGCGTGATGACGTTTCGCTTCATCTTGTTCTCCTGTGTCGACCGCAGTTAGCGCTTCAGCGCTTGCTCCGGGCCATCAGCGGTCGAATCGAATGTCGAATTCGATAGAGGAGCACGCGACGATTTGGTTCCTGTGCGAGGGTTCGCCAGCGCACAGACAGACGCCGGCGCCGGCGCGCGGCGGGCATCGAGGGGTGCCGTGGTCCCGCGCCCCGGGCGGTGACGCTCGACGGGGGATCGATGCGTCACCGCCAAAAGACGCTCCGAAAGAAGTTGGCTGCGCATCGTGCGCCGGGCGCGACGGCGTCGAGATGCCGTCGCCGGGATCTAGCGTCCCTTGCCGCCCGAACCGTGTCCGCCGGAGCCGCCGCCGAAACCTCCGCCGAACCCGCCACCGAAGCCGCCGCCAAAACCCCCTCCGAAGCCGCCTCCGAAGCCGCCCGCGCCGCCACTTGGACCGCTCGGGCCGCTGTGGCCGCCACAGCCGCAACCGCCACTGCTACTACCGCCACTGCTACTACCGCTACTGCCACCGCTACCGCCGCTACCACCGCTACCACCGCTACCACCGCTACCACCGCTACCACCGCTACCGCCACCGCCACCGCCACCGCCACCGCCACCACTGCTGCCACCACCACCACCGCTACTTCCACCACCACCGCTACTTCCACCACCACCGCTACTTCCACCACCACTCGCGCTTGCGCTCCCGACGCCGCCTCTGCCGCTCGAACCGCCCGCACTGCCCGGCGTGCCGGCCGGATCGCCTGCGCCCGCGCTGCTCGAACCCGCTGTACCGTTCGCCGCCGGATTGCCACCGCCTCCGCCCGCATGCGAATTACATGCGCCGCGGTTCGGATCGTCGCGGCAAGTCCGGACCAGGAAGACCGAATCCGCGTCGTCGAGGTACGTCGATGCCAACACGATCCGCTGCCCGCTCGAAGCAGGCTCGACGACCACGGGCGCCGAGGCGCCAGGCCGAGAGGCTGCGTTCTCCTCGACGAGCCAACGTGGAATCACGTCGCCGGACGAAGCTGCGTACGCATCGTTCTCCATCGGCACGACCGCGATGCCTGCGGTCAGGACCACTGCACACCGGAAAACTACATGGCAATACTGAATGAATGTTCTGCTCTTCATGGCGCTTCTCCCGAGGAGACGGCCGGCTTCGAGGTGTTGTCGACCGTTCTGCCCATCGATCGAAACCCCGCTTGCTGGCGCGACCGGCGGCCCGGCTATGTGCGCCGTTTAAAGCGAGTAGCGTGCCACTGCGTGCAAACCCGCGCCGCGTAAAGAAACGGCGACGGGCGCATCGCGCGGCATCGGGCGAAGCTCATGAAAACGTTTCGAGCGTGAAACGAGCGCCGGAATTGGCGCAGGGCGGCGTTACATCCTTGATCGGGCGGGCCGTCGGTTGAAGCCGCCGGACGCTATCCGCGCCGCGGCCCGCGCTGCAATTCGCGCAGTTGTTCGACGGGGATGTGGCAGCGAATCCGATGCTCGCCGCCGGCGTCGAGAAAAGGTGGATCCTGCTGTTCGCAGATCGCGCCGAGCTTGCGCGGACAGCGCGTCTGGAACATGCATCCCGTGGGAACCGCCGACGGGCTCGGCAGGTCGCCAGAGAGGTGGATGCGAGCAACGCTCGCGCCGTCGCCGTCGAGCGTCGGCACTGACGACAGCAGCGCTTCGGTATATGGATGGTGCGGTCCGTCGAACACCGCGCCGGCCGGGCCGATCTCCATCAAGCGCCCGACGTACAGCACGGCGATCCGGTCGGACACATAGCGCACGACGTGCAGGTCGTGCGAAATGAACACGTAGCTCACGCCGCGATCGCGCTGCAAGTCGGCGAGCAGGTTGAGGATCGCGGCCTGCACGGAGACGTCGAGCGCCGAAGTCGGCTCGTCGCAGACCACGACGCGCGGGTCGCCCGCGAAGGCGCGCGCGATCGCGACGCGCTGCTTGAGGCCGCCCGACAGCTGCCGCGTGCGCACGCCGAGATAGCGCTCGGGCAGGCGCACCGCGGCCGTGAGCGCGGCGAGGCGCGCATCGTGCGCGGGACCGCACAGCGAGCCGAGCTTCGAGAGCGCGCGGCCGATCAGGCGCTTCACCGAATGCGCGCGATTGAGCGCCGAGTCCGGGTTCTGGAACACGATCTGCAGCGACTTGACCTGGTCGTCGTTGCGTCCCGTCACGCGCGGCGGCAGCGGGGCGCCGTCGAGTTCGAGCACACCGCCTTCGTCGGGCGCGACGAGGCCGAGCAGCAGTTTCGCGAGCGTCGTCTTGCCGCTGCCCGATTCGCCGACGAGGCCGAGCGTCTCGCCCGCGGCAAGCTCGAGCGAAACGTCGTCGACGGCGCGCAGCGGGCCGTCCGCCACGTGATAGGTCTTCGACAGATGCGCCGCGCGCAGGGCGATGGCGCTGCCGTTCGTCTTCGCTCCCGGCTGCGAGCGGTTCGCATGGGCATTGCCGTTGCCGTCATCGGCCGCTGCGCCGTTCGCCGCGCGCGGCAACTCGATCGCCCGCTCGTGGTAATGGCAGCGCGACATCTGATCGCCGTGCGCGGCGTTCACGCGATAGGGCGGCGGCGCTTCGCGCCGGCAGCGCTCGTCGGCTAGGCGGCAGCGCTCCGCGTACACGCACCCCCGCGTCACCGAGCCTGGCGGCGGCAGGTTGCCCGCGATCGTATCGAGCCGGTCGATGTCCTTGCTGCGTCCCGGGCTCGGCAGGCAACGCAACAGGCCCACCGTATACGGATGGCGCGGCCTCGCGAACACATCGCGCGTCGCGCCTTCCTCTACGAGCTTGCCTGCATAGAGCACGCCGACGCGGTCGCACATGCGTCCGATCACGGCGAGGTTGTGGCTGATGAAGAGCACGGCGGTGCCGAGCTCGCTGCGCAGTTGCGCGACGAGATCGAGCACCTCCGCTTCGACGGTGGCGTCGAGACCGGTGGTCGGCTCGTCGAGGATCAGCAGCGCGGGGTTCGAGGCGAGCGCCATCGCGATCACGACGCGTTGCTGCATGCCGCCCGACAATTGATGAGGATAGCTGTCCATCACGCGCTCGGGCGCGGCGATGCGCACGCGCTGCAGCATCTCGAGCGTGCGCGTGAGCGCTTCGGCGCGCGTCGCGCCGGCCGCTTCGAAGGCTTCCGTCACTTGCCGCGCGATCGTGAGCGACGGATTGAGCGCGCGCGACGGGTCCTGGTAGACCATCGAGATTGCGTTGGCGCGCAGGCGGCGCAATGCATCGGCGTTGAGCGAGGCGATGTCCTGCCCCGCGATCGAGATGCGTCCGGCCTTGACCTTGCCGTTGCGCGGCAGATAGCGCAGCGCCGCCATCGCCACGGTCGACTTGCCGCAGCCCGATTCGCCGACGAGTCCGTACGCTTCGCCGCGCCGCACGCGGAACGACACGTCCTGCAGCACCTCGCGATCGCGCCCGCGCATCCGGTAGGCGACCGTCAGGCCGACCACGGTCAGGGCGTCGGCATGCTCGCTCTTCGAGACGTCGAAGGCGGGGAAGGACGAAGGCGGCGGCCCGTTCATCGGTCGAGCACTCCCTGCACGCTGTCGGCGATCAGGTTCACGCCGACCACGAGCGTGGCGATCGCGAGCGCGTCGAACACGACGGTCCACCACGCGCCGCCCGCCATCAGCGTGTACGACTCGGAGAGCGCGAGCCCCCAGTCGGCCGACGGCGGCTGGATGCCGAAGCCGAGGAACGAGAGCGTCGCGACCGCGAAGATCGCATAGCCGAGCCGCACGTTTGCCTCGACGGCGATCGGCGGCAGCACGTTCGGCAGGATCTCCGCGAACATGATGTAGAGCGCGTTCTCGCCGCGCAATTGGGCGGCGGCGACGTAGTCGAGATGGCGCTCGGCAAGCACGGCCGCGCGCACCGTGCGAGCGGTGATCGGCGTGAACGTGATGCCGATCACGAGGATCACGGTGGCGTTGCTCGCGCCGACCGCCGCGAGCGCAAGCAGCGCGACGATCACGAGCGGCAGCGCGAGCAGCGCATCGATCGCGCGGCCGACGACGTTGTCGACCCAGCCGCCGAAGTAGCCGACGAAGAGCCCGAGCGCGGTGCCCGCGAGCGTGCCGGCGAGGGTGGCAAGCGGCGCGATCGTGAGGATGTCGCGCGCGCCGACGATCACGCGCGAGAACACGTCGCGCCCGAGCTGGTCGGTGCCGAACCAGTGGACGCGATCGGGCGGCGTGAGTGAATTGAGCGGATCGGATGCGTACGGATCGAGCGGGACGATATGCGGACCGAAGATCGCGCACAGCACCCAGAACGCGACGATGACGACGCCGACCACGAAAGTCGGTGAGCGCAGCAACACGCGCAGCGTATCGAGGCGCGGATGGCGCGGGCGAGCGGCGCTGTCGGCGGTGGTGCTCATTCCGCACCTCTTACGCGCAGCCGCGGATTGAGCGCGACGTAGAGCGCATCGGCGGCGAGATTGGCGACCGTGTAGACGACGCCGATCGTCAGCACGCCGGCCTCGAGCATCGGGAAGTCCTTCGACTTGGCCGCGTTGTAGATCAGCGAGCCGATGCCCTGGTAGTGAAACAGCGTCTCGACGACGACGAGCCCGCCGATCATGTAGCCGAGCTGCGTCGCGGCGACGGTGATGGTCGGCAAAAGCGCATTGCGCAGCACGTGCCGCATGATCACGACGCGCTGCGGCAGCCCCTTCAGGATCGCGGTGCGCGTGTAGTCGGCATCGAGCGCCTCGACGGTGCCCGCGCGCGCCATGCGCGCGATATAGCCGAAGAACACGAAGACGAGCGGCAGCACAGGCAGGATCAAATGCCGCAACTGCTCGAAGAAGCCGGCGTTCGCGGGGTAGTCCGCTTCGATCGGCAGCCACTCGAGCCAGATGCCGAACACGAGGATCAGCGCGATCGACGAGACGAACTCCGGCACCACGGTGGCCGACAGCCCGGTGATGCTGATCGCGCGATCGAGCCAGCGCCCGGCGTGCATCGCGGCCCACACGCCGCCCGCGATGCCGAGCGGCACGACGGCGATGAACGCGAGCGCGCCGAGCTTCGCCGAGTTGCCGAGCGCGCTCGCGATGAACGGCGCGACCGGCGCGCGAAACGCGTACGACATGCCCATGTCGCCCTGCACGAAATGCGTGATCCACGCGGCGTACTGCACGAAGAGCGGCCGGTCGGCGCCGAGCTGGTGATCGAGCGCGGCGACCGCGCGTGCATCGGCGAGCGGCCCGAGGATCGCGCGGCCGACGTCGCCCGGCAGGAGCTGCCCGCCCGCGAACACGATCACCGACAAGAGCCAGAGCGTGACGAGCGACAGCGCAAGCCGCGTCGCGAGAAAGCGCGCGATGCGGGCCGCGCTGCCGCTGGCGGCCCGCCGGGGAGGGGAGGAGACCGTGGTCGACATCGTTCTATCGTGACTCTCGCTCGCGCGCAGCTTCGACGCCGGGCGCTACGCGGTCAGCGTCGCGCGATCGAAGTACAGCTGCAGGATCGCGGTGAAGCGCAGCCCGTTGAGCGTCTTGCGCGCCGCGATCAGTTGATCGAAGAAATACGGAATCACGACCGGCGTCTCGTCGAGCAGGAGCGTCTGGATCTGCCCGGCGATCTTCTTTTGCGATGCGGCGCCGAGCGCGCCGACGAATTGGGCGACGAGCGAGTCGTACTGCGCGTTCTTGAAGTGGGCCGCGTTCCACGTGCCGCTCGACGTGAGCGGTGCGCTCAGGAAGACGTTCGGCACGCCGCGGTGACCGTAGTCGGTGATGCCGAGCGGCGAGTCGAGCCAGTCCGACTTGCCGGGCGTGCCGGCGCCGTAATAGAGCTCCTGGCTCTCGACCTTGAGCGAAACGTTCACGCCGATTGCCTTCGCCGCGTTCTGCACGACGACCGCGAGATCGGGAATCTCCATGAACTTCTCGGTGGTGAGCGTGACGTCGAAGCCGTTCGGATGGCCTGCTTGCGCGAGCAATTGCTTGGCCTTCGCGACATCGAGCTTGCGTTGGGCGACGGCGGTATCGGTCGACGGAAATATGGGTGCAAACGGGCTGTCGTTGCCGATCTCCGCGCGGCCGTGGAAGAGGCCGCGCACCATCACGTCGCGATTCAGCGCGAGCGCGAGCGCCTGGCGCACGCGCTTGTCGGTGAATGGTGCGATGTCGTTGCGCATGTGGATCTGTCGATGCGCGCTGGATTTCACGCCTGTCACCTTGAAGCCCGGATTGTTCAGGATGCCGGCGCCGCCCTGGATCGTGAAGCCGCCCATGACGTCGGCCTGCTTGCCCTGCAGCGCGAGGATCTGGGCCTGCTGGTCCGCATAGAACGAAAACTGCACGCGCTCCGGCAGCGCTTTGGCGCCCCAGTAGTCGGGGTTGCGCACGAACGAGGCACCCACCTTCGGCGTGTACTTCTCGAGCTTGAACGGACCGGTGCCGATGAAGCTCTGCTCGTAGTTGCCGCTGAAATTCGCCGGCAGCATCACGGCGTTGTAATTGTCCGAGGAAACGTAGTACGGGAAGTTGCCGTTGGGGGCGTCGAGGTGGAAGGCGACCGTGTGGTCGTCGACGGCCTGCGTGCCGCCCTTGGACAGCACCCCCTTCAGCACCGACAGCGCCGCCGACCCGCTCGCGGGATCGGCGAGGCGGTCGAACGTCGCGGCGACGTCCTTCGCGGTGAACGGCTGGCCATCGTGGAACTTGACGCCCTGGCGCAGCTTGAAGGTCCACACGTCGCCCTTCTCGTTCGCTTGCCACGACAGCGCGAGCGCCGGTTTCAGCGCCATGCGCTCGCTGTCGTCGTCGATCAGGTACTCGCCCGTCTGGCACAGGAGACCGACGCCCGCGGCATCCCCCACGGTCAGCGGGTTCATGGCGCCAGCGGGCATCAGGTGCGCGACGCGGATCGTCGCGTTCGCCGCGCCGGCCGTGCCTTGCGCGTGCGCGCCGCGCGGCGCGAGCAGCGCGCCGCCGCCGGCTGCCGCCAGCAAGCCGAATAAGCCCATCGTGCTCGCATGGCGCAGCAGCTCGCGGCGCGTGAGGCGCCCTGCGAAGTATTCGTCGATCGCATGGTTGCCGAATTCGCCGGCGTCGCGGCGGGAGGCCTCTAGAGCGAGGGCCAGGCGGAGTTCCGCGGGAGTCTTCATCGATGAGTTTTCCGTTTCGTGGAGGGGCGCGCCGGCCCGCGGCGCGTTTGGGACGAGCGGTACTGCGATGATGAAAGCGGTTTTAGTGTAAGCGATTGGGCATGTTTGCGGCGCGTTCGTGCGGGTTGTCCCCGGGGCGTCGAGCAAGCGGTGTTCCCGAGCGCGGGCGGGTGCTGCCTACCCGCCCTGCGCGCCTCAATGATCGTGAGGATGCTTGTGGATCGGATCGACCCAGTACACGGTCTCGGGCGTTTCCACGGCGTCGATGTCGAGGTTCACGACGACCGCTTCGTTGTCGCTGCGCACGACCACGCATTCGAGCGGCTCGTCGGTGCTCGCGTTGATCTCCTGATGCGGCACGTAGGGCGGCACGAAGATGAAGTCGCCGGGCCCGGCTTCCGCGGTGAACTCGAGGTGCTCACCCCAGCGCATGCGCGCGTGTCCGCGCACGACGTAGATCACGCTTTCCAGCGCGCCATGGTGATGCGCGCCCGTCTTCGCATTGGGGTGAATCGTGACCGTGCCGGCCCAGATCTTCTGCGCGCCCACGCGCGCCGCGTTGATGGCCGCCGCGCGGTTCATGCCCGGCGTTTGCGCGGTGCTGGCATCGAGCTGGTCGCCGCGGATCACCTTCACGCCGTGCTCTCGCCAATCCACGGGGGCGTGCTCGGATTGATCGCTCATGATGTCTCCTGGTTTCGGTTTCGATCGAAGAAAAAGCCCGCCTCAAGCAGGGCTCGGGGCGGGCTCGACCGACGGTTGCACTCGCGGGACGGCTTGCTTTCACGAGCAAGCCGTCCCGCGTCAAGCGACGCTCACCTGGCCGCCTTCGAATTGACGATCCCTTCCGACACGTTCGCCGGCGTTTCCGCGTAGTGCTTGAACTCCATCGTGTAGGTGGCGCGCCCTTGCGTGAGCGAGCGCAGCGAGGTCGAGTAGCCGAACATCTCGGCGAGCGGCACCTCGGCGCGCACGAGCTTGCCGCCGCCGCCCGCGATGTCCTCCATCCCCTGCACGATGCCGCGCCGGCCCGAGAGATCGCCCATCACGTTGCCCATGAAGTCCTCGGGCGTCTCGACTTCGACGTGCATCATCGGCTCGAGCAGCACCGGCTTCGCACGGCGCATGCCTTCCTTGAACGCCA
This sequence comes from Trinickia terrae, assembly GCF_005144415.1. GTDB lineage: Bacteria > Pseudomonadota > Gammaproteobacteria > Burkholderiales > Burkholderiaceae > Trinickia_A > Trinickia_A terrae. The sequence continues at coordinate 72,034 of NZ_SWJE01000015.1, forward strand.
TCGAGCCGGCCATGCGGAAGGCGTTTTCGTTCGAGTCGACGTCGTGGTACGAACCGAAGGTGAGCGTCACCTTGATGTCGACCACCGGATAGCCCGCCAGCACGCCCGACTTGAGCGTTTCCTGGATGCCTTTGTCGACCGCCGGAATGAATTCGCGCGGCACGACGCCGCCCTTGATGGCATCGACGAATTCATAGCCGCCGCCGGGCTTCTGCGGCTCGAGCTTGAGCACGACGTGACCGTACTGCCCGCGTCCGCCCGACTGCTTGACGAACTTGCCTTCGACATCGTCGGCGCTGGTGCGGATCGTCTCGCGATAGGCGACTTGCGGCTTGCCGACCGTCGCTTCGACGCCGAACTCGCGCTTCATCCGGTCGACGAGGATTTCGAGGTGCAGCTCGCCCATGCCGGAGATGATGGTCTGGCCGGATTCCTCGTCGGTCTGCACGCGGAACGACGGGTCTTCCTGCGCGAGACGGTTGAGCGCGATGCCCATCTTCTCCTGGTCGGCCTTCGTCTTCGGCTCGACGGCCTGCGAGATCACGGGCTCGGGGAACACCATCTTCTCGAGGATGATGATGTGGTTCGGGTCGCAGAGCGTGTCGCCGGTGGTCGCTTCCTTCAGGCCGACCGCCGCGGCGATGTCGCCTGCATACACCTCCTTGATCTCCTTGCGCTCGTTCGCGTGCATCTGCAGGATCCGCCCGAGGCGCTCCTTCTTCTCCTTTATCGCGTTGTAGACCGTGTCGCCCGAGTTGACGACGCCCGAGTAGACGCGGAAGAAGATCAACTGGCCGACGAACGGATCCGTCATGATCTTGAACGCGAGCGCGGAGAACGGCTCGTCGTCGCTCGGATGGCGTTCGGCCTCCTTGTCGTCCTCGTCGTGACCGAGGATCGCCGGCACGTCGACGGGCGACGGCAGGTAATCGATCACCGCATCGAGCATCGCCTGCACGCCCTTGTTCTTGAACGCGCTGCCGCACAGCATCGGCACGATCTCGTTGGCGATCGTGCGCTTGCGCAGCGCGGTCTTGATCTCGGCTTCGGTCAGCGAATGGTGGTCTTCGAGATACTTCTCGAGCAGCTCCTCGCTCGCCTCGGCGGCGGCCTCGACCATCTTCTCGCGCCACTCCTCGGCGGTCGCTTTCAGGTTCTCGGGGATGTCCTGGTACTCGAACTTGACGCCCTGGCTCTCTTCATCCCAGATGATCGCCTTCATCTTCACGAGGTCGATCACGCCCTGGAAGTGCTCTTCGGCGCCGACCGGAATCTGGATCGGCACCGCGACGCCCTTCAGGCGCTCGCCGATCTGGCGCTGCACGCGGAAGAAGTCGGCGCCGACGCGGTCCATCTTGTTGACGAACGCGATGCGCGGCACCTTGTACTTGTTCGCCTGGCGCCACACCGTCTCCGATTGCGGCTGCACGCCGCCGACCGAGTCGTACACCATGCACGCGCCGTCGAGCACGCGCATCGAGCGCTCGACCTCGATCGTGAAGTCGACGTGCCCGGGGGTGTCGATGATGTTGATGCGGTGCTCCGGATAGTTGCCGGCCATGCCCTTCCAGAAGGCCGTGGTGGCGGCGGAAGTGATCGTGATGCCGCGCTCCTGCTCCTGCTCCATCCAGTCCATCGTCGCCGCGCCGTCGTGAACCTCGCCGATCTTATGGCTCACGCCGGTATAGAAGAGGATGCGTTCGGTGGTGGTGGTCTTGCCGGCATCGATGTGAGCGCTGATGCCGATGTTCCGGTAGCGCTCGATGGGGGTCTTGCGGGGCACGTGAGCCTCCTTGGAGTTGGGCGCCGCGGATGAACCGGCCGGCCGGCGGTGCCGGACCGCGCCATGCGAAGCGATCTGCGGCGCATGCGGTGAGACTACAAGAATAGCGCTTGGCGAATGCTTTTGCAGGATTCTTGCCAGTGGCGGGAGAGGGCGGCGGGGCGGGGGAGAGCGGGAGGCGCGCCGCGCGTGGGAACGTTTTCTGCGGCCGGCGTTTCCGGCGGCCGGCGCTCCGGCGGCCGGCGCTCCGGCGGCCGGCATTCCCGGTGGCCGGCATTCCCGGTGGCCGGCACAAAAAAAGCCGGCGCGCAACGCGGCCGGCTTCCTTCGATATCGGGTGCGCCGCTTCAGCGCGGCTGTGGTAAGCCCGTGATCTTCATGCCGGGCTTGACGCCCTTCGACGCAAACCAGCCCTTGCTCATTTCCAGCGCGTAGACGCCGTTGTTTGCCGGGCAGTGGTTGTTGGTGGTCTCGGCCTGCATCTCGTCGATATCGGTGATCGTGCCGTCGGCGCGCATGAACGCGATCGACAGCGGGATCAGCGTGTTCTTCATCCAGAAGCAGTGCACGGCGTTCTCGTCGAACGCGAACAGCATCCCTTCGTTGGGCTCGAGCTTCGTGCGATACATGAGGCCCTGCTCGCGGTCGGTATCGTTCGCGGCCACGGCGGCGTCGATCGCGTACATGCCGATCGAGAGCTTCACGCGCGGGAAGTCGCCCGGCTGCTTGGCGCCAGGAGGCATTTGCTGCGCAAACGCGGTGCTCGACGCTGCGAGCGACAGCGCGGCGGCCAAGGTAAAGCGCGCCATCAACGAGCTCAGGGGAAATCGCACGACATGACTCCTTGCATATTGGAACCTGCGAATGTTACGCGAACGGTCGGGGATCCAACAAAAGAAAAAGGCAGATCGCCTCGCGGTGATCTGCCTTTCAACGCCGTAAAGAACGGCAGGACTGCTGGTTCTTGACTGCGTTGTTACGACAAACTTACTCCGAAGCTGCCGAAGCGGCTTCTGCCTTCTTTGCAGCCTTCTTGTGCGCCTTCTTGTGCGTTGCCTTCTTAGCCGGTGCCGAAGCAGCAGCCGGAGCAGCAGCGGAAGCAGCAGCCGGAGCCGAAGCTTGTGCGAAAGCAGCCGTTGCGAAGAGGCCAGCGACCAGAGCGGCGATCAGTTTGTTCATTTTGTAAATCCTCAGCTTTAGTTAATTAACCAAATGACCCGGTTATTGAGTCAAGTCGGTAAACGCGCCATCCACCTTTCGGTTGACAGCCGCATCGAGCAAATTTGCTGACGCGTCTGCGAGCTGTGGGACCGCCTGTTCACACCGCCGTAACGGCTGGGACAAGCGACCTTGAGGCTAATGCCGGATAGCTTCGGCGGCATCTGCGTCGAATAACGCGGGACTTTGCGAGTCGGTTGACGAGAATTTTTACGAATTCTTATTCGATATAGTGGGAAGCGCCGAGCCCCAGGCAATAGGTGCATCCGCAACCATTTTGAGAAAACTGGTGGGGTGGGGAAAAGACTTTCCGCACAACGGGTTAGGCTGGTCGATGGCGCTGCCGCCACGCGTGGAACATCCGTGAAACATCAAGCGAGGCCGTCCCACGGCGAGTGCGGCGGCAGCGCGGTGGTTTGACCTGGCGCAAGGCCGAGCGCGAAGATGTCCAGCGCGCCGATGCCGACGCGGACGAGCCGAAGCGTCGGAAAGCCGACCGCCGCAGTCATGCGCCGCACCTGGCGGTTCTTGCCTTCGGTGATCGCGAGCTCGATCCACGTCGTCGGGATCGCCGCGCGATAGCGGATCGGCGGGTTGCGCGCCCAGAGCGTCGCGGGCGGCTCGGCGAACCCGGCACGGCAGGGACGCGTCACGTAATCGCCGAGATCGACGCCGCGCGCGAGCGCCTCGAGCACATCGCCGCCGGGTGCGCCTTCCACTTGTGCCCAATAACGTTTGACAAGTTTGTGACGCGGCTCGGCAATGCGCGCCTGCAAGGCGCCGTCGTCGGTCAGGAGCAGAAGGCCTTCGCTGTCGGCGTCGAGCCGTCCCGCAGGATAAACGTCCGGCGTCTGAACCCAGTCCGCGAGCGACGCGCGCGTGTCATGCGCCGAGAACTGGCAGATCGTGCCGAAGGGTTTGTTGAGAGCGATCAGGCGCATTCAGGAATTTCCGCAAACGTAAAGCTCTCCGGCGCCGGCCTGCTTCCGGGCGCTTGCGGGGCAGGGTGGCGTCTATGGCGAATGGCGGGATATTAATGCATAATACGGAACGCCTGGTCTTATGTCTTATATAAGACTTAAAGAGGCTGTTCTTTTCCGCGCGCGGAGCGCGGTTGTCCGGCCGGCGCATCCCGCAGCAACGGCGTGGGCTAAAATAGCAGTCTGGCCGCTCATGGGCGTCCGGCGCTGCGAGCAATGAGATAAAGCCCGGTTCCGCAGTCCCCACCTGCTCCCTACACCAGCTATCCAATACTGGAGTCGATCATGCCGTATCAGCACATCAAGCTCCCGACCGGCGGTGACAAGATCACCGTCAACGCGGACTTCACGCTCAACGTTTCCGATCAGCCGATCATTCCGTACATCGAAGGCGACGGCACGGGCGTCGACATCACGCCGGTGATGATCAAGGTGGTCGACGCCGCGGTCGAAAAGGCCTACGGCGGCAAGCGGAAGATCCACTGGATGGAGATCTACGCGGGCGAGAAGGCGACCAAGGTGTACGGCCCGGACGTGTGGCTGCCGGAAGAGACGCTGGAAGTGCTGAAGGAATACGTGGTGTCGATCAAGGGGCCGCTCACGACCCCGGTCGGCGGCGGCATCCGCTCGCTGAATGTCGCGCTGCGGCAGGAGCTCGATCTGTACGTTTGCCTGCGCCCCGTGCAGTATTTCAAGGGCGTGCCCTCGCCCGTGCGCGAGCCGGAGAAGATCGACATGGTGATCTTCCGCGAGAACTCGGAAGACATCTACGCCGGCATCGAGTGGCCGGCCGAGTCGGAGCAGGCGAAGAAGGTCATCAAGTTCCTGCGCGAAGAAATGGGCGTGAAGAAGATCCGCTTCCCGGAATCGTCGGGCATCGGCGTGAAGCCGGTCTCGCGCGAAGGCACGGAGCGTCTCGTGCGCAAGGCGATCCAGTACGCGATCGACAACGACCGCCGCACGGTCACGCTGGTCCACAAGGGCAACATCATGAAGTTCACGGAAGGCGCGTTCCGCGACTACGGCTACGCGCTCGCGGCGAAGGAGTTCGGCGCGGAGCTCGTCGACGGCGGCCCGTGGATGAAGTTCAAGAACCCGAGGACGGGCAACGACATCGTCGTGAAGGACGTGATCGCCGACGCCTTCCTGCAGCAGATCCTGCTGCGTCCGGCCGAATACGACGTGATCGCCACGCTGAACCTGAACGGCGACTACATCTCCGACGCCCTGGCGGCGCAGGTGGGCGGCATCGGCATCGCGCCGGGCGCGAACCTGTCGGATTCGGTGGCGATGTTCGAAGCGACGCACGGCACGGCGCCGAAGTACGCCGGCAAGGACTACGTGAACCCGGGCTCTGAAATCCTCTCGGCGGAAATGATGCTGCGCCACCTCGGCTGGACCGAGGCGGCCGACGTCATCATCTCGTCGATGGAGAAGTCGATCCTGCAGAAGCGCGTCACGTACGACTTCGCGCGCTTGATGGAGGGCGCGACGCAAGTGTCTTGCTCGGGCTTCGGTCAGGTGATGATCGAGAATATGGAGTAAGCGTCGGCTCCCTCGGAGCCTTCGGCGCTGAAAAGAAAACCCCGGCGGGGCCGATAGGCCTGCCGGGGTTTTTCTTTGCCGAGAGGCTGCAGCCGCGGATTCGCGGCTTGCTCACGTCACGTTTTCTTCGTGTCGAGATCGATGACGAGCTTGCGCCACCCGCCCGCTTGCTCCTCGCCGGCGAGGCTTCCCGTCTTGACCGAGACGCGCCGCGATTCCCCTGCCGGCACGAAGATCTCCACTATTGACTGGGTTCGCGGCATGCTGCCCGCGCGTTCGACGCAGATCGCCAGCGTTCCGGCCTCGCCTTGCGCCGATACCAGCCATTCGCCGAATTCGCCGCGGCGCCACGCTTCCGACTCACCGTCGTCTTCGACGCAGCGGCCCGCTACTCGCGCATCGCCGCGCGACGGCACGACCATGAACGCGCGCCGATCACCACGCTGGTCGAAATGCTGCTCGGCGACGTTCAGCGGAATCACGCTGCCTTCGCGAATCAGCATCACCGGCTGGTCCCACGGGGCGGGAAGCGTGACGCTCCGGCCGCCTTCGAACGCTTCGCCGCTCCAATAGCAGACCCAGTTCGCACCGGCCGGCAGATAGACTTGCCGCTGCGTCTGCTCCGGCTCGACGACGGGCGCCGCCAGCAGCGACGCGCCGATCATCATGTCGTCGCTTTCCGCGTAGCAGCCCGGATCATCGGGAAACTCGGCGAACGCCGGGCGCAGCACCGGCTCGTAGCGCATCGTCGAATCCCAGAGCAACTGGTAGAGATAGGGAATCAGGCGGTAGCGCAGCTTGAGCAGCGACGACACGCATTGCGTGAGATGCGGATGCATCCACGGCTCGTTGACGGTGCCGTCGTCGTTCCACGAGTGGATCGAGAAGCGCGGCATCCAGACGCCGAACTGCACCCAGCGGATGAAGAGTTCCGGCTCCGGCGCGGGCCCGGAGAAGCCGCCGATGTCGTGGCCGATGTTGGATACGCCCGAGAGTGCGAGCCCCAGTCCCATCTTCAGGTTGTAGCGCAGCGTTTCCCACGAGGTGGAGTTGTCGCCGGACCACGTCTGCACGTAGCGGTGCATGCCGACGGCGCCCGAGCGCGACACGAGGAACGGGCGCTTCTCGGGCGCATGCGCGCGCTGGGCGTCGCGTGACGCGCGCATCATCAGGAGCGTCTGCAGCACCTTGGTCTCGCGCGCAGGGTAGGGCTGGCCGAAGCCGTGTGCGAGCGCATCCGGCGACCAGATCTCGAACTCGTTGTTGTCGTTCCAAGTCGAGGCGATGCCGTAGCGCAGCAGCGCATCGGTTACGTGGGCTTTCCACCAGTCGACGGCGGCCGGATTCGTGAAGTCCAGATACGCGCCGATCTCGTCCCAGAACTGCACCCATGCCGGTTCGCCATCGCGTGAGCGGATCAGGAGGCCATCGCGCGCGGCCTGCTCGAATTCCGGATGGTCGCGCAAGAGGCATGGCTTGATGTTGGCGCAGAGCTTCACGCCATGCTCGAGGTAGCCCTGCACGAAGCCGTCGACATCGGGAAACTTGTCGCGATTCCAGTTGAACACGTAGCGCTTCGGGCCGATCGACGTGTAGCCCGACGACAAATGGAACGAGTCGCAGAGGATGTCGTGCTCGCGGCAGCGCTCGATGAACTCGCCCATGCGGCGCTGCGCGTCGGGGGCGTCGGTGTAGCTCATCGTCGAGCCCGAGTAGCCGAGGCCCCACTTCGGCATCAGCGCGGGCCGGCCGGTCAGCCACGTGAAGCGCTTGACCGCCGCGAGCGGCGTGGCGGGCGACGCGATGAAGTAGTAGTCGAGGTCGCCGTGATCGGCCACGAAGTGCCGGTAGTGGCCGTGATAGTTGTCGAGCTCGCGGCCCATGTCGAACGTGCAGTCGGCGAGTGTGTCGTAGAAGAGGCCGTAGCCGAGTTGCGCGTCCTTCCGCCACGTCAGGTAGAACGGGATGTGCTTGTAGAGCGGATCGGTCGTTTTCGCGCTGTAGCCCATCGCGTCGACGTTGACCATGCGGTAGCTTTGGTTCGCGCGGTCGAGCGAGCCGGCGCGCTCGCCGAGGCCCAGGTACATCTCGCCCGGCATCCTGTGCACGTAGTGATAAACGCGCTCATCCCACCAGCCGAAGTTGTAGGCTTGCGTCGCGCGGTCCTGCAGCACGGCGCGCCATTCGTCGCCGTGACGGATTTCCCACGCGCAATAGCCGCCCGCGAGCATGATCGTGAGCCGCACCTGCTGCGTCTCGATGCGAAGCTGCGCAGGCGTCGCGTCGAGCTTGAACGTCGGCCGCGTGAAGCCGCTCGTGTCGAGCCGGTCGCGTCCTTCGAGGGCGACGTCGTCGAGCCCCGGCGCGATCGCCCAGGTGCGCGGACCGCGCGCAACGCCTTCCGGCAGCACGCGCACGCGGACGATGTCTTCCTCGAGCACGAACACGTCGATGGTTGCGCGTTGCGTGCTCGTGAGAAGCAGATGATTTCCTTCGTTCGCCGCCAACGCGAAGGACGGCGGATGCAATAACGACGTCATTGAACTTCCTTGTTGATTCGAAAGCGCTATCGGGGGGGAGCCGGCCCTAAGCGTGCGCCAGCGCGCGTTCCTGTCTCGTTTGGCCGCGTATCAGCCATATGAGCAAGGCGGCGCCGATCAGGTCGAACGCGCCGAGACAGGCGAACAGCGGCCCGTACCCGACCGTGTCGGCCAGCGCGCCGACCATCAGCGAAAAGCCGAGGCCGCCGATCCACGCCGCCATGCCGGCGAAGCCGCTCGCCGTACCGACTTCGCCGGGATCGAAGACGTCGGCCGACAGCGTGTTCACGAGCGTGGAGATCATCTGGTGCGCGAAGCCGCCGACGCAAAAGAGCGCGATGGCCTGATACGGCGACGCGACGAGGCCGATGCAGGCAGGGCCGATCATCATGAACGCGCCGAGCACCACGCCGGCCACGCGCGACCAGAGAAGCGGCATGCGGAAATACTTCATCAGGAACGGCGACAGATAGCCGCCCAGTATGCCGCCCAAGTCCGCGGCCAGGAACGGCAGCCACGCGAAGATCGCGATCTGCTTCAAATCCATGTGGCGGCCGGTGGCGAGATAGAGCGGGATCCAGAAGCTGAAGGTCTGCCACGCGGGCTCGGCGAAGAAGCGCGGCAGCGCGATCGCCCAGAAACGGCGCGACGCGATCACTTCGCGCACGCGTCGTTTGCCGCTCGCGGGGGCAAGCTTCTGGCCGTCGAGAATCAGCGCGCGTTCGCGCTCGCCGATGCGCGGGTGGGCCGACGGCTTGCGATAGAGCGCGTACCACGCCGCGGCCCAGACGAAGCCGATCGCGCCAGTCACCATGAATGCGGCCTGCCAGCCGAAGCGCAGCGACAGGAAGATCACGACCGGCGGGGCGAGCACGGCGCCGAGCGAGGTGCCGGCGTTGAAGTAGCCGACCGCGACCGACTTCTGGCGGTCGGGAAACCACTCGGCGACAGCCTTCATCCCCGACGGGATGGCCGCGGCTTCGAAGAGGCCAAGAAAGCCGCGCACGAGGCCGAGCGAGAGCCATCCGCTCGCGAAGCCGTGCATGACGCCCGCTGCCGACCAGAGCGCCGCGAACAGCGCGAAGCCGAGCCGCAAGCCGAGCAGGTCGACGATGATGCCGCACACGGGCTGCATGACCGTGTAGCCGATCTGGAAGGCCGCGACGATATACGAGTACTGCTGGGTGGTGAAGCTGAGTTCGTGCTTCAGTTCGGGCGCGAGCACCGAGAGTGAGTTGCGCGCGAGGTAGTTCATGATCGTGCCGACGCAGACGAGGGCGATGATCCACCAGCGCAAGCCTTTGACCGTTTTCAAGCCTGTCTCCTATGTTTGGGGTGCGGCAATGTTCCGCTTGCCGTTGGCCCCTTATTTTGCGCAAGTCATGCGATGACCGATGTCGTTGCGTTCGAAAATGCTATGTTCGCGAGCGCATGCTGTCAAGCGCTGATGTTCGAACGAATTCGAAAAGGCTTGCTTGGTTTTCGGCGAGTCAACCGCCTTATTTAGCGGTTATTTCATTGAAGTACGCGCGGAATACGTTCCGTTCGGGTTGTGCGGAAGCCGCTGACGCCAGGCTTGACGATGCTCGTTTGCGAACATAGTATGGTTTCGCATTTTCCATATCAGTCATCAGACAACTTGACGCCGGCATGCCGGGCGGCCGCGCTTTCCGCGCGTTCGGCCGCGCATGAACGACGCCGTGGACAACAGGAAGAGACAGGATGAAAAAGCAAAGAAGGATCCAGGCGCTGCTGCTGGCAGGCGCCTCGCTCGGCGCTGCATCGGCCCACGCGCAATCGAGCGTGACGCTCTACGGCGTGGTCGACGACGCCATTGCCTACGCCAACAATCAGAAGGGCGCCTCGAACGTCTATCTGGCGCAGGGCAATCTCTACGCGTCCAAGTTCGGCTTTCGCGGCACCGAGGACCTGGGCGGCGGCACGAGCGCGATCTTCGATCTGCAAGCCGGCTTCAATGCGAATACCGGCGCGGCGTCGGCGGCGGGACTGATCTTCAACCGGCAGTCTTATGTCGGCTTGCAGAACCAGACCTACGGCACGGTGACGATGGGCCGCCAGTACACGCCGTACCTGCTGTTCGTCGGGCCGCTCGCATCGAGCAGCTGGACGACCGGCGCGACGGGCGCGCATCCGGGCGACTACGACGGCCTCGACACCACGATCCGCATCAACAACTCGGTGACCTATACGTCGCCCACCTACTACGGTCTCAGCGCGAGCGCGATGTATGCGTTCAGCGGCATCGCGGGCAGCCCCGGCAAAGGGCAGACCTACAGCGGCGCGCTTCGCTATGCGAGCGGTCCCGTGAGTCTTGCCGCCGGCTATCTGCGCATCGACAACACGGGACTCACATCGGGCTTCGATGCGAATGCGACGGGGTCCTTCGCCGTCTCACCGGTCAACCAGGGCTATCAGTCGGCGCGCGCGCTGCAGAATGTCGCGGCCGCCGGCAACTACACGCTCGGCAACCTTACGCTCGGCTTGAACTATACGAACGTCGAGTACCTGGCGGGCGGCAAGTCGCTGTTCGCCAACACGGCTGTGTTCAACACCTATGGCGCGATCGCCGCCTACCGGTTCACGCCTGCGCTCGATATCGCCGGCGCTTTCGCCTATACGCTGGCGGCGAAGTCGAACGGCATCTCGAGCGCGGCGCGCTATCAGCAATACTCGCTGCGCGAGTCCTACCATTTGTCGAAGCGCACCACGCTCTATGCGCTGCAGGCCTTTCAGCATGCGAGCGGCCAGACGCTCGGTGCGAAGGGGGCGGGCAACATCGTCGACGCCGTGGCCGTGGTCGGCGATTCGCAAAACTCGACGCCGTCGTCGACGAACAAGCAGTTCGTCGGCATGGCAGGCATTACCGTGACGTTCTGATTCGCAGTGGTGCTGACAACACGACCGCCGTGGGCCTGGAGTAAGCGCTAAAGCGCTAACTCCAGGCAACCACGGCATTTACAAAGGTAGGGCAACATGAACGACGATCGACCGCAGCCGCGCAAACCGTTCCGGCGGCTGCTCCTGACCGGCGCGGCCGGCAATCTCGGACGGCAGTTGCGCGGCCCGCTCGCCGCGTGGGCCGACGTGGTGCGCGTGAGCGATATCGCGCCGCTGGGCGAAGTGGCGGCGCACGAGGAAGCATCGATCGTCGATCTTGCGGATCGTGCGGCAGTGCATGCGCTGCTCGAAGGCGTGGATGCGGTCGTGCATCTCGGCGGCATCTCGGTCGAGGCGCCGTTCGACGACCTGCTTCAGAGCAACATCCTCGGCTTGTACAACGTGTATTCGGCCGCGCAGAAGCAGGGCGTAAAGCGCATCGTGTACGCGAGCTCGAATCATGCGGTGGGGTTTCATCCGGTGACGGAAGTGCTCGGCATCGACGCGCCGCTGCGCCCAGATTGCCTGTACGGCGTGAGCAAATGCTTCGGCGAGGCGCTGTCGCGCTATTACTTCGATCGCTTCGGGCTCGAGACGGTCTGCCTGCGCATCGGCTCGTCGTTCGAGGCGCCGAAGAATCCGCGCATGCTGGTCACGTTTCTGAGCTATCGCGACTTCATCGAGCTCGTGCGCTGCTCGCTGTTCACGAATCGCGTCGGCCACGCGATCGTGTATGGGGTATCGGACAACCGCGTGAAATGGGTCGACAACACCAAGGCGGCGTTTCTCGGCTTTCGTCCGCAGGACAGCTCGATCGAATTCGAAGCGATGTTCCCCGTGGGTGCGCCGACGGCCGATCTCGACGATCCTGCGCAGAGCTTCCAGGGAGGCCCGTTCGTGCTGGCCGGGCCGATGGAGTGAGGTCGAACAGCGCCGCCGGCGCTCCGGCGACGCAGCCTTCCCATCAGTCGTTGTACTTCCAATCGTTGTAGTACGCGACCTTGCCGATCGGGAAATACAACTCCGCGAGGCGCCCTCCGCCGGTCTGCAGCGCCGGGAACTGGCACGCAGGCGAGCATTGCTGGACGTTGTTCGACGCCACGCCGGCCGTCACCGTCTCCGTGTACTGGCCGCCGGCCGCGAACGTCGCCGGGCCGACCCACCAGCCGTCGATTTCCGTCGACGGCGTCACGCCCGTGCCCGGCGCCGATTGAATCTGCGCTTTCGCGACCGGTGGTGCGATATTCCGGCCGTTGACCAGGTTCGACCACGACAGGTTGATCGTCGACTGAGTGCCGGCGAGCGAGCCGCTCGGATTGAGCACATCGTTCTGCGTGCTCGACGACAGCGTCTGCCACGCGACGTTCGCGCCCGCCGATGACGACATCGTCGGCGTGATGTTGCGCACGCTGGTGGTCCCGAGCTGGTTGCCGCTCGTGTCGTAGAACGTGACCGTGTAGGTCGTGAACTGCGGCACGCTCGAAACGTCGATCGGTTGCGCGGCGTAAAAGCCCCGATTGTTCGTTCCCGGCCTGAAGGTCGACGTCGCGCCGGGCAGCGCAGTCCACGACCAGCGGTAGAGACTGGTGTTCGCGCTCGACGTGACGCCGCCCGTCGGCACGCTGGTCAGCGCCTGGCTGGTCAGCGACAGAGTGGAGCTGCCGCTCGCGCTGCGCGGCACCAGGTAGAGCGTGCCGCTGATCCCCGGGCCCGTCACCGATGCCGCGGCGAGAGCGGCGGGGTTGGGCGTACCCGCTGCGCCCACGGGGATGGTGATGCCCAGGCCCGCTTCGTAGCGCCCGAACGATGCGTCGGCGCTATCCAGGTATTGGCGGCGGCTCACGTACGACGTGATCGTGACGTTGTATTGCTCCTGGTTGCCGATGATGTCCCAGGTGCCGTTGCCGGTGTCCTGCGCGACCGTGACTTCCTCGCCGCTGCCGCTGCTGGTCGTGTACGGCAAGGCGACGAGCGCCTGCTGCTTGCCATTGGTCCCGGTGAAGAACTCGATCGTATGGGGCATGCCGAGCGTCACGCCCGATGCCGCGAGCGACGGGTGGGCCGTGGCGAAAGTGGCGAAGCCATTGTCGAGGTAGCTGGCGTCGATCGCCGAGCAGGAGCTCGACGATGCCGCCAGGCATTGGCTGAGCTGGCTGAAGAGCGTCGCCAGATAGTTGGCGGTTGCGGGCGGCGCGGAGAGCGGTCCCGAGACCGTCGTGGACTGGCTCAGGGTGATGCCGCTCGACGGGCTGGCCGTCGAGACCAGTTGCGTGCCGCCCGACGGCCCGGGCACGATCTGAACTGCGTCGATCACGGCGTCCGCGCCGGTCTGGTTCGCCGTGAAGGCCGTGCCGATCGGATCGAAGGTGGCGTTCAGGCCGTTTGCCGAGAGGATCGACGCGAGCGCGCTATCGAGCTTGGTGACCGCTGCGGTGACCGTCGCCGGCGTCACGAGCGATTGCAGGCTGCTGCTCGACGCGAGATCGACCGGATTGCCGCTCGTCGTCAGCAGGGCGGCGACGGCGCTGGTGAGCGTCGTGACGTTGGCCACGACGGGCGAGCTGGTGCCCGTCGGCACCTGCGAGACAACCGAGTAGAGCGTGGCGTTGTTGCCGGTCGGGTCGGCTGCGACGACCACGAACGGCGCCGTCAGTCCGGCCAGCGAAACGGTGTAGGTGCCGCTGCTGTTGCTGGTGGTGGTCGCGGTATTGCCGTTGACGTCGATCACCGTGACGTTCGCGTTGGCGATGGCATTGCCGACGGCCACGGTGCCGGTCAGCTGGGTCGCGGTTGCGGTGGAGGTGCCGCTCGAAGTGGCCGTCGAACCGCTGCTTGAGCCCCCGCCTCCGCAGCCGGCAACGATCGACAATGCCAATACGCCGCCAATGGCAAGCGCTAATCTCGTTTTGGCCAGGATTCCCGTGTTGGTTTTATGTTTCATCGTATCTCGAAGGTCATGTTTGTTGTGATCTGCCAATGGCGGTCTGGGTGAGCCGGTTATTACCGTTCCTCGATCCGATTAACCGATTTGTGCGGCCCGTCGTGCGCTTTCTTTTTTTGAACGCGACTTTTCACGATGTAAAAGTCATTGAATCGAAAGTGAAAATGAAAGCGTCTTATAAGAATCGGCTGCTGGAGAAGCAATCTGCCATTGGCTCTCGAGTACTTCTTTTTTCTACTGCGTCACGTTTTACGGCAATTTCCCCGGGTTCTTGAGCGACGCTGCTTGGGGTTGATCGATTTAATCTGTAAATCACTGATGTCAATGATGTTTGTTCTGAATTTCGCGTGGCTGCGATATATCGCGAAGATTCGGCGGGGGCTCGCCGGGTTATGGGCGGCATGTCCGCATGCCTGGGAACGCAGTGCGTTATCATTCGGCGGATCCTCACGCGGCGTTGCCCCGCGTGCTTCATCGGCCCGACAACCTCGTTATCGACGAATCCATGCATTGGGTGTGGCGCGTGCTTTTGTTTTTCTGCCTGTCATCGTTTGCGATGACGGGTGCGCTTGCGCAACCGCTTCAGGATGCCTCGGGCGAGCATGTGATCCAATCGACGGGGCTTGTGTCATCGAGCCATGGGAGCCACTGCGCTTCGGGCGAGCATCTCGCTGGTCATGGCCTTTGCAAGACATGCTGCGCGATAGCGTGCGGTATCCACTGCTGTGCACTCCGTTCCACATTCCATTTCGTGCCGAAGGCGACGCCTGCCGATGCGCCTGCTGTCTTGGCCGCGTCCGAGCCCGTGAACCCGACGCGCGCGCCGCCGTGGCGGCCGCCCATTGCATGACTGTTGCTTCAAGCAATTCGACAGGCCTGAGGTGGGCGTCATGCGTCCCGCTCCCGGCTGTTTTCTGCAAGACAGTCACGCGTGAGGCGCGCATTTCGCGCGCCTCATGTGCAATGAGGAAACATCGATGATTCGCAGGGAATTCTTGGCTCGCACGCTCGGTGTGGCCGCAGCGTCGCTGGTCGTCCGGGGCGCATTCGCGCAGGACGCACAGGAGCACGCGCACGACATGTCGGAGATGCACGACATGCCTGACATGCCGCCGATGCCGGCCGGCAAGACTGCGCCGTCCGCGGCGCTGGCGCCGGTCCACGCACTGCCATCCGGCGCGCCATTGCCCGCGCTTCGCAAGCTCGCCAACCAGAGCCGCGAACGCGGCGCCTTTCGCGCGACGCTCGTCGCGCAACCGCATGCACTCGAGCTGCTGCCTGGAACGCAGACGCCTTTCTGGCTATACGGCGATGCGCTGTCGACTGCGCCCGGCAGCCCGATCGACGGGCCGATCGCCGGCCCGCTGATCGACGTGCGCGAAGGCGATACGGTCGAAATCGTCTTCATCAACCGCTTGCCGCAGCCGTCGATGATCCACTGGCACGGCATGCCGGTGCCGCCCGAGCAGGACGGCAATCCGTCGAACCCGGTCGAGCCTGGCGCGACGCGGGTCTACCGCTTCACGCTGCCGCGCGGCAGCGCCGGCACGTACTGGTACCACCCGCATCCGCACATGTTGACGGCGGAGCAGGTCTACCGGGGACTGGCCGGGCCGGTCATCGTGCGGGCTGCCGACGATCCGCTCGCCGAGTGGCCCGAGCGGCATCTGTTCGTCACCGATCTCAAGCTGGCGGCCGACGGCGCGATCGCGCCGAACGACATGATGGACTGGATGAACGGCCGGGAAGGGCAGTTTGCGCTGGTGAACGGCGCGCGCCGGCCGCGGATCGCCGTCGCGCGAGACGAGCGCTGGCGCGTCTGGAACGCGGGCAGCGCGCGTTACCTGCGGCTGATGTTCGACGATGGCCGCCGCTTCGAGCAGGTCGGGACCGATGGCGGTTTGCTCGAGCGTCCGCGCCGGGATTTGACCGAGCTGCTGCTGGCGCCCGGCGAACGCGCGGAGCTGATCGTGCGCGCCGCGGCGGACGGCAGCGCATCGACGCGCACTGTGCTGACGGCCGGCGTGTACGACCGTCGCAAGATGGCGATGATGCATGGCAGTTTGCCGCCCGAACCGGCGTGTGCGCTCGCCGACGTCGAATTCGCGTCGGGCGTCGATACGCCGGGCGCAGGCACGCAAGTGCATCGCGCGTTGCCGCAGCATTTGCGCACGGTGGCTTCGCTGGGTGAGCCGACAGCGCACAAGTCGGTCGTGTTTTCCGAAAAGATGGACATGGCTGCGATGCACCGTCCTGGCGCGTCGAATCATGGGATGCCGGCCGGCATGAGCTTCATGATCAACGGTGCGAGCTACGATCCGGCTCGCGTCACGCTGACAAGCCGCCGCGGCGAGGTCGAGCTGTGGTCGATCGAGAACCGCACCGACATGGATCATCCGTTCCATTTGCACGGCACGCAGTTTCAGGTGATCGAGCGAGAGCTGGAAGGCGTAGCGACGCCCGAGCCGTTTCTCGCGTGGCGCGACACCGTGAACGTGCAGCCGGGAGAGACCGTGCGCATCGCGACGATGCAATCGATGCGCGGCGAACGCATGTTTCACTGCCACATCCTCGAGCACGAGGATCTCGGCATGATGGGCGCGCTGAAAGTGACGTGAAGCGAACGATGGCGCGGCATTTTTTTGCCGCGCCGGACAACGCGGCAGGCGCTTCGAGATCGCAAAAAAAAAGAAACCCGGCACGAAGCCGGGTTTCCAGGGCACAGCGGATCGAACGGACTCAGGCGGCAGCCTGAATGTTCGATGCCTGTTTGCCTTTCGGTCCTTGCACAACTTCAAAGCTGACCTTCTGGCCTTCCTTGAGGGTCTTGAACCCGTTCATCTGGATCGCCGAGAAGTGTGCAAACAGATCCTCGCCGCCTTCGTCGGGCGTGATGAATCCGAAACCTTTTGCGTCATTGAACCATTTGACCGTACCAGTTGCCATACCAACTTCCCCTGTAACTCATGTCCTACCACGAGCACGCTCGAAAAGCTTGGCGACTGCGGAATGCTGCCGCCCCCTCCTCACTAGCTCACCTCGGCATTTTTTCGTACCTACGCACCTGCTGCGGCCAGCTGAAAAAAAGTGCCAGCTTGATTGTTGGATCTCTTTAATCGAGTGTCAAGTGAATTTTGAGACGTTGTGTGGGGCGTTGTATCGGACGCATTTCTAGGGGTTTTTCCCGCTTTTCATATGTGTGCTGGCGCAAGCGCTTGATCTTGAAAAAGATGCATAATCGACCCACATAGCGCCAAGGGCCGCGCCGGAAACGGCTCCCAGCCTGTCGGCACGTGATGTGCGATACTCGGTTCGAGTCGCCGGCGGCGCGGCAAGCGAGCGTCGACGTCGAAGGCCGGCGCCGCGATCGGCCGCGAGAAAAGCGTGCGTGCGCGACGGGGGATCGTCGGGCGGCAGCGTTGAGCCACCGGCCAGGCGGTCGGGTTTTGACAGGATTGCGGGCCTGTCCGAGTTGTTTAGAATGGGTGTATGGCGATTATTCCGGACAAGCAGGACAGCACCGTACTGGAGCGGCAGGAAAAGAAGCTGAAACCGCCTTCCATGTATAAGGTGGTGCTGCTGAACGACGATTTCACGCCAATGGAATTTGTCGTGATGATCGTGCAGGAATATTTCAGTAAAGACCGCGAGACCGCGACGCAGATCATGCTGAAGGTCCATCGCGAGGGGCGGGGAGTTTGTGGGGTCTACACGCGAGACATCGCGTCGACCAAGGTCGAGCAGGTAGTTACCCACGCACGGCAGGCAGGGCATCCGCTGCAGTGCGTGATGGAGGAAGCATGATTGCCCAGGAACTGGAAGTGAGCTTGCACATGGCGTTCATGGAAGCACGTCAGGCGCGGCACGAGTTCATAACGGTCGAACATCTTTTACTGGCCTTGTTGGACAATCCGACGGCAGCAGAGGTGTTGCGCGCATGCGCGGCCAACATCGAAGATCTGCGCCAGAACCTGCGCAACTTCATTCACGACAACACGCCTACCGTTCCCGGCACCGACGACGTCGACACGCAGCCGACACTCGGCTTTCAGCGAGTGATCCAGCGCGCGATCATGCACGTTCAGTCGACCTCGAACGGCAAGAAGGAGGTGACAGGCGCGAACGTGCTGGTCGCGATCTTCGGCGAGAAGGACTCGCACGCGGTCTACTACCTGCAGCAGCAGGGCGTGACGCGGCTGGACGTCGTCAACTTCATCTCGCACGGTATTGCGAAGACGAGCAGCAGCGACGCCGCCAAGGCAAGCGACGCGAACGCGGAAGCCGACGAGGCCGCCGCCCAGAAGGAAACCCCGCTCGCGCAGTTCACGCAGAACCTGAACCAGATGGCGAAGGATGGCCGCATCGATCCGTTGATCGGGCGCGAGCTCGAGGTCGAGCGCGTGGTGCAGGTGCTGTGCCGCCGCCGCAAGAACAATCCGCTGCTGGTGGGCGAGGCGGGCGTGGGCAAGACGGCGATCGCCGAGGGCCTCGCTTGGCGCATCACGCGCGGCGAAGTGCCGGATATCCTCGCGGACGCGCAAGTCTATTCGCTCGACATGGGCGCGCTGCTCGCGGGCACCAAGTACCGCGGCGATTTCGAGCAGCGTCTGAAGACGGTGCTGAAAGAATTGAAAGAGCGTCCGCACGCGATTCTCTTCATCGACGAGATCCACACGCTGATCGGCGCGGGCGCCGCGTCGGGCGGTACGCTCGATGCATCGAACTTGCTGAAGCCGGCGCTCTCGTCGGGCACGCTCAAGTGCATTGGCGCGACCACCTTCACCGAATATCGCGGCATCTTCGAAAAGGATGCGGCGCTGTCGCGGCGCTTCCAGAAGGTCGACGTGACCGAGCCGACCGTCGAGCAGACAGTGGCGATCCTGCGCGGCCTGAAGTCGCGCTTCGAAGAGCACCACGGCGTGAAGTATTCGTCGGGGGCGCTGTCGGCGGCGGCTGAATTGTCGGCGCGCTTCATTACGGATCGTCATCTGCCGGACAAGGCGATCGACGTGATCGACGAAGCCGGCGCGGCCCAGCGCATCCTTCCGAAGTCGAAGCAGAAGAAGACGATCGGCAAGGGCGAGATCGAGGAAATCATCTCGAAGATCGCGCGCGTGCCGGCGCAGAGCGTGTCGCAGGACGACCGCAGCAAGCTCCAGACGCTCGATCGCGATCTGAAGAGCGTCGTGTTTGGGCAGGACCCGGCCATCGACGCCTTGGCAGCCTCGATCAAGATGGCGCGCGCGGGCCTCGGCAAGACCGACAAGCCGATCGGCGCGTTCCTGTTCTCGGGTCCGACGGGTGTCGGCAAGACCGAAGTCGCGCGTCAGCTCGCGTTCACGCTCGGCATCGAGCTGATCCGCTTCGACATGTCCGAATACATGGAACGTCACGCGGTGAGCCGCCTGATCGGTGCGCCGCCTGGGTACGTAGGGTTCGACCAGGGCGGTCTTTTGACCGAAGCCGTCACGAAGAAGCCGCACTGCGTGCTGCTGCTCGACGAAATCGAGAAGGCGCACCCGGACATCTTCAACGTGCTGCTGCAGGTGATGGACCACGGCACGCTGACCGACAACAACGGCCGCAAGGCGGATTTCCGCAACGTCATCATCATCATGACGACGAATGCGGGCGCCGAGTCGATGCAGAAGGGCACGATCGGCTTCACGGCGCGCCGTGAAACCGGCGACGAAATGGTCGACATCAAGCGTATGTTCACGCCCGAGTTCCGCAACCGGCTCGATGCGACGATCAGCTTCCGTTCGCTCGATGAAGAAATCATCATGCGCGTGGTCGACAAGTTCCTGATGCAGCTCGAGGATCAGTTGCACGAGAAGAAGGTCGACGCGCTCTTCACCGACGCGCTGCGCAAGCACCTCGCCAAGCACGGCTTCGATCCGCTGATGGGTGCGCGTCCGATGCAGCGCCTGATCCAAGATACGATCCGGCGTGCGCTGGCCGACGAGTTGCTGTTCGGCAAGCTGATGAGCGGCGGCCGCGTGACGGTGGACGTCGACGAGAGCGACAAGGTGCAGCTCACGTTCGACGAAAACGCTGCTCCGCGCAATCCGAATCCGGAGACGGTCGAAGTCGAGTAATGCACGGCGGCACGATGTAGGCAGCAGAAACGAAACGGCGCGGGTCGATCCCCGCGCCGTTTTGCATTTCCAGCCGTCCGCTCGAGTCGAAACTCGATGCCCGGCTGCAGCAATCCTCAATGCTTGCCCGTGCTCCCGAACCCGCCTTCGCCGCGATCGCTTTGCTCGAACTCGTCGACGATGTTGAAGCGCGCCTGCACCACCGGCACGATCACGAGCTGTGCGAGGCGCTCCATCGGATTCAACGTGAACGCGGCTCGCCCGCGGTTCCACGTCGAAATCATCAACTGGCCTTGATAGTCCGAATCGATCAGCCCGACGAGGTTGCCGAGCACGATGCCGTGCTTGTGGCCGAGCCCCGAGCGCGGCAGGATCATCGCCGCGTAGCCCGGGTCGCCGACGTGGATCGCGAGGCCGGTCGGCACCAGGGCCGTTTCTCCGGGCTGAAGCGTCAGTGGCGTGTCGAGGCACGCGCGCAAGTCGAGGCCGGCGCTGCCGGACGTCGCGTAGGCGGGAAGCTGGTCGCGCATGCGCGCATCGAGGATCTTCAGGTCGAGTTTCATGCAGGATCGGTTCAGTGTTGGTCAGGCGGTTGGGTGTTGCGCCCGAGCTCGAAAGCCTGGGCGAGAAGTTCGTACGAGCGCAGCCGGGCCCGGTAGCTCCCGGCTACGGTCAGGATGATCAATTCGTCGGCGTCGAATTGGTCTCTCAGTTCGGTGAGGCGCGCCGTCACCGATTCCGGCGTGCCAATGATGCTGCGCGGCTTTTCGCGATCGATCACGAGCTGGTCGCGCTCGCCGAATTCCTGCAACTGGCCCTGTTCGATCGACGGAATCGGCGCGTTGAGGCCGTACGCCATTTGCACCCGGCGCAAGTCGACGGCCTTTTCCAAGTCCGCCGCCTCTTTTTCCGTATCCGCGCAGATCACGAAGACCGACGCGGCGAGGTAAGGCTCGTCTTCATGGCCGGGCGTGAAGCGTTCCCGGTAGGCATCGCCGACGCAGTGCCCGAAATGCGCGTTGATGAAGTGCGCGAATGCAAACCGCATGCCGAGCCTCGCCGCCAGCATCCCGCCGAAATCGCTCGAGCCCAGCATCCAGAGTTGCGGACGCGTCACGATCTGCGGCTGCAGCAGCACGCCTTGCGCGAGATGGTCGAGCGGCAGCTTGCCGCTCATCAGCCCGACGAGATCGGCGACCTGCTCCGCGAAGATCTCGCCCCGGTTGTATTGGCCGGCCGCGACGGCCTGCGCAGTCCGCATGTCGCCGCCGGGCGCGCGTCCGACGCCGAGATCGACGCGGTTCGGGAACAGCGCTTCGAGCATCAGGAACTGCTCGGCGATCTTGAACGGGCTGTAGTACGGCAGCATGATGCCGCCCGAGCCGATGCGGATGCGTTTGGTGAGGCTGCCGAGGCGGGCCAGCATCACTTCGGGGCAGGGGTTCGAGACAGCGCGCAGGCCATGGTGCTCGGCGCACCAGTAGCGCGTGTAGCCGAGATCGTCGGCGAGCTGCGCGAGCTCGAGCGTGGCGGCGATTGCATCGGCCACCGAGTGCCCGTCGATCACGGGCGTTTGATCGAGCACGGAAAGTAGCGTCATGGCAGTACCGCTCCGAGGTTCCGATAGGTGGCCGGCGGCCAGGTCCGGCGACGCGCTCCGCGGGTGCGAAGGCGGTCCCCGGAGTCCGCTGGCCAGTCCAATCCCCGATTACGAAATCAGGCTCGTGTCCGGCAGCCGGCGGGCGATTTCGCCGACCAGCGTCTGCGCGAGCGTGGTCTTGTCCGCGCGCGGCAGCTTCGTCACGCCGCCGGCTTCGAACAGTGCGACTTCATTATCGTCGCGGCCGAACGTTTGTGGCCCCAGGTTGCCGATCAAAAGAGGCACGTTCTTGCGGACGCGCTTTTCCTCGCCGTGCACGTCGAGATCGCCGCTTTCCGCGGCGAAGCCGACGCAGAACGGCGCATGCGGCAGCTTCGCGACCGCCGCGAGGATGTCCGGGTTTTCGACGAACGTGAAGCTCGGCATCTTGCGGTCGGCCGTCTTCTTGATTTTATGTTCGCTGACGTGATCCACACGCCAATCCGCGACGGCGGCCACGGCGATGAAGATGTCGCAGTCCGCGACCGCCTGCATGACCGCGTCGTGCATCTGCTGCGCCGTCTGCACGTCTTCGCGGTACACGCCCCAGGGCGTCTCGAGCGCGACCGGGCCGGCGATCAGGCGCACGTCGGCGCCTGCCTGCTGCGCGGCGCGCGCGAGCGCGAAACCCATCTTGCCGCTCGAGCGGTTGGTGATGCCGCGCACCGGGTCGAGCGGCTCGAAGGTCGGCCCGGCCGTGATCAGGACGCGCCGCCCGGCCAGCACCTTCGGCTGGAAGAACGAGGCGATCGCTTCATAGGTCGCTTCGGGCTCGAGCATGCGGCCGTCGCCGACTTCGCCGCACGCCTGCGCGCCCGAATCCGGGCCGAGCACGAGCACGCCGTCCGCGCGCAGCTGCGCGACGTTGCGCTGCGTCGCCGGGTTTTGCCACATCTGGCGGTTCATCGCCGGCACGACGAGCAGCGGGCAATCGCGGGCAATGCAGAGCGTGGAGAGCAGGTCGTCGGCCATGCCGTGCGCGAGCTTGGCGAGGAAGTCGGTCGACGCGGGGGCGATCACGATCGCGTCGGCCTCGCGCGACAGGTCGATGTGCGGCATGTTGTTCGCGATGCGCGCATCCCACTGGCTCGTGTAGACGGGGCGCCCCGAGAGCGCCTGCATCGTGACGGGCGTGATGAACTGCGTGGCGGCTTCCGTCATCGCGACCTGCACGGTCGCGCCGGCCTTGGTGAGAAGCCGCGTCAGCTCGGCGATCTTGTAGCAGGCGATGCCGCCCGTCAGGCCCAGTACGAGGTGTTTTCCTGCGAGTTCCGAAGTTGCCAACGATCGTCTCCGAAAGCGCGTTCAGCTAGCGCGCGCCGCGCACGCGCCGCAATTCGTCGAGCACAAGCAGCGCCGCGCCGACGCAGATCGCGCTGTCGGCAAGGTTGAACGCGGGCCAGTGCCAGCCGCCGACGTGGAAATCGAGAAAGTCGATCACGTGGCCGTAGGCGAGCCGGTCGATCACGTTGCCGAGCGCGCCGCCCATGATCAGCGCAAGCGACGTGCAGAAGAGCCGCTGGTTGCCGTGGCGCTTCATCAAGTAGCAGATCACCAGCGCGGCGGCAATGCCGAGCAGCGTGAACGCCCAGCGCTGCCAGCCGCCCGCCGCGGAGAGGAAGCTGAACGCGGCGCCGCGGTTGAACACCAGGAAGAAGTTGAAGAACGGCGTGATCGCATACGGCACCGCGTACGCAAATACCTTCTTGACGGCGATCTTCGTCAACTGATCGAAGAGGATCACGATCAGCGCGATGCCCAGCCACGGCGCGAGGGTTCCGCTTGCTTGCTTCGACATGGTCTTCGCCATTATGCCGCGCTCCTTGTCTCGCCGCTGCCGAACAGGTTGGACACGCAGCGGCCGCAGAGCGTGGGGTGCTCGGCGTTCGCGCCGACGTCTTCGCGGTAGTGCCAGCAGCGCTCGCACTTCAGGTACTTCGAGGTGACGACCTCGACGCCTTCGTCGCTTTCCGCCTGGACCTTGACGACGGTGGCCGCCGAGGTGATCAGCACGAACTTGAGGTCGTCGGCGAGGCTCGCGAGCGCGTCGTAGCGCGCGCCGCTCGCACGGATCTGGACCTCGGCCTGCAGCGACGAGCCGATCTGGTTCGCTACGCGCGCCTCTTCGAGCGCCTTCGTCACGTTGCCGCGCACTTCGCGCAGGAGCGACCACTTGTCGAGCAGCGCCGCCGCGCCGGGCACTTCAGGGAACGCGTAATACGTTTCGGTGAAGATCGTGTCGCTGCCCGGCTGGAACACCTTCCACGCTTCCTCGGCGGTGAACGAGAGGAACGGCGCCATCATCCGCAAGAGGCCCTGCGCGACGTGATAGAGCGCGGTCTGCGCCGAGCGGCGCGCGGCCGAATCGGGGGCGCTCGTGTAGAGGCGATCCTTCAGCACGTCGAGATAGAAGCCGCCCAGGTCTTCGGAGCAGAACGTCTGCAGCTTCGCGACGACCGGGTGGAACTCGTACTTCTCGTAGTGGGCGAGCACGTCCTGCTGCAGCGAAGCGGTGAGCGCGACGGCGTAGCGGTCGATCTCGAGCCATTCGCCGATCGGGCGCGCGTTCTTCTCGATGTCGAAGTCCGACAGGTTCGCGAGCAGGAAGCGCAGCGTGTTGCGGATGCGCCGGTAGCTTTCCGTCACGCGCTTCAGGATTTCCTCGGAGATCGCGAGCTCGCCGGAATAGTCGGTCGATGCGATCCACAGGCGGATGATTTCCGCGCCCAGGCGGTTTGCGACTTCATGCGGATCGACGCCGTTGCCGAGCGACTTGCTCATCTTGCGGCCTTCGCCGTCGACGGTGAAGCCGTGCGTGAGGAGCGCGTCGTACGGCGCGCGGCCGTCGAGCATCGAGGCGGTCAGCAAGGACGAATGGAACCAGCCGCGGTGCTGGTCCGAGCCCTCGAGATAAAGGTCAGCGGGGAATTGCAGCTGATCCGCGTGCGAGCCGCGCAGCACGTGCCAGTGCGTCGTGCCCGAATCGAACCAGACGTCGAGCGTGTCGCGGTTCTTCTCGTACAGGTTGGCGTCGTCGCCGATCAGCTCGCGCGGATCGAGCGTCTGCCATGCCTCGATGCCGCTTTCCTCGACGCGCTGGGCGACCGCTTCGAGCAGCTCCAGCGTGCGCGGATGCAGCTCGCCCGTTTCCTTGTGGACGAAGAACGCCATCGGCACGCCCCATTGGCGCTGGCGCGAGAGCGTCCAGTCGGGGCGGTTCGCGATCATGCTGTGGAGGCGCTGCTTGCCCCACGACGGGTAGAACGCGGTGGCGTCGACGGCCGCGAGCGCCGTCTCGCGCAGCGTCCTGCCGCCGTCCGCAGGCGTCACGTCCATGCCGGCGAACCATTGCGAGGTCGCGCGATAGACGATCGGCGTCTTGTGGCGCCAGCAGTGCATGTAGCTGTGGGTGTACTTCTCGGTGTGCAGCAGCACGCCGGCCGCGCCGAGGGCCTCGACGATCTTCGGGTTCGCCGTCCAGATCGACAGGCCGCCGAACAGCGCGAGCGATTCGATGTAGCGGCCGTCGCCCATCACCGGGTTGATGATGTCGGAATCGGCCATGCCGTGCGACTTGCACGACTCGAAGTCTTCCACGCCGTAGGCGGGCGAAGAGTGGACGATGCCCGTGCCGGACTCGGTCGTCACGTACTCGCCGAGGTAGACCGGCGCCGTGCGCTTGTAGTCGGGGTGCGCGGAAGCGAGCGGGTGACGGAAGCGCACGTTCACGAGCGCAGCGCCCGGCGCGGTCGCGACGATGCGGCCTTCGAGCTTGTACGTTTGCAGGCACGCTTCGACGCGCTCCTGCGCGAGGATCAGGAGGCCGCGCGGCGTATCGACGAGCGCATAGACGATCTCCGGATTCACGTTGAGCGCCTGGTTGGCCGGGATGGTCCAGGGCGTCGTGGTCCAGATCACGATGCCGCCCTCGTTGCGCGGCAGGGCGGCAAGGCCGAATGCCTGCGCGGTCTTCTCGGGTTCCGCGAACGGGAACATGACGTCGATCGTCGGATCGGTCTTGTCCGTGTACTCGACTTCCGCTTCCGCGAGCGCCGAGCCGCAGTCGAAGCACCAGTTCACCGGCTTGAGGCCGCGGAACACGTAGCCCTTCTCGATGATCTTCGCGAGCGCGCGGATTTCACCGGCCTCGTTGGCGAAGTTCATGGTCTTGTACGGATTGTCCCAATCGCCGAGCACGCCGAGGCGCCGGAAGCCCGCCTTCTGTTTCTCGATCTGCTCACTCGCGTAGGCGCGCGCCTTTTGCATCACCTCGGCGGCCGGCAGCGATTTGCCGAACTGCTTCTCGATCTGGATCTCGATCGGCATGCCGTGGCAGTCCCAGCCGGGCACATAGGCGGCGTCGAAACCCGCCATGTTGCGCGATTTGACGACCATGTCCTTCAGGATCTTGTTCACCGCGTGGCCGAGGTGGATGTCGCCGTTCGCGTACGGCGGGCCATCGTGCAGGATGAACTTCTTGCGGCCGCGGCTCGCGGCGCGGATCGTCTCGTAGACCTTGTTCTCCTGCCATTCCTTCACCCATTGCGGTTCGCGCTTGGGCAGGTCGCCACGCATCGGGAACGGCGTGTCGAGCAGGTTGACCGGATACTTGGCCTGGGGTTTCGAATCGGTTTTCTTGTTGCTCATGGTGAGAAATCGCTGGAAAACGGTGGACGCTCTGCGGTGCGTCGTGTCGGGCGCGGCGTCCGGCGCATCGTCCCGGGGCGGATGTCTACCGATCCGGGTTGCGGCGCGACGCCGTGTACTGTGTGTGCTGCGTTTGCGTCAGGGTGCGAACAGGCGTCGACGCCTGTTCGCACCGCTGCGCGGCTACCTAATTCGGTCGGTGGCCGAGGTGGAAAAACCCGTCGTGCGGCTGCCGGGTGCGGCGTCCGTGCCGCCCGTGGCGACGCCGAGCGCGGCGAAATACTCGCGCGCATGGGCGACGTCGCGGGCGATGGCCGCCGTCAGCGTTTCGAGATCGACGAATTTCTCCTCGTCGCGCAGCTTCTTCAGGAATTCGACGCGCACGAGCTTGCCGTAGGCGTTGCCGTGCCAGTCGAGCAAATGGACTTCGAGCAGGACGCGGCCGGAATCGTCGACGGTCGGCCGCAGGCCGAGGCTCGCGACGCCCGGCAGCGGCTCGGGGCCTATGCCATGCACGCGCACGATGAAGATGCCCGAGAGCGCCGGCCGCTTGTGGGCGATCGGCAGGTTGAGCGTCGGAAAGCCGAGGTCGCGGCCGAGCTTCAGGCCATGCACGACATGGCCGCTGATTGCGTAGTCGCGGCCGAGCGCCGAGCGCGCCGCGTCGAGATCGCCCGCGATCAGCGAGGCGCGCACGCCGGAACTGGAAATGCGCGCGCCGGAGGGATCGGCGACGGTCGCCATCTGCTCGACTTCGAAGCCGTGCTGCGCGCCCGCGGCTTGCAGCGAGGCAAAATCACCCGCGCGTTTCGCGCCGTAGCGGAAATCGTCTCCGATCATCACCCAGCGCGCGTGCAGCCCGTTGACGATGATCCGCTCGACGAACGCGTCGGGCGTCTGGCTCGCGAACGTGTGATTGAAGTGCTCGACGACGACGCGGTCGACGCCGTTCATCCGCAGCGCCTCGAGCTTGTCGCGCAGCATCGCGATGCGCGGCGGGGCGCCCGCCGGGTTGAAGAATTCCCGCGGGTGCGGCTCGAAGGTCATCACGCAGACGGGCAGGCCGCGCGCGTCGGCCGCCGCGCGCACGCGGGCGAGCAGCGCCTGGTGGCCGCGGTGGACACCGTCGAAGTTGCCGATCGTCAGCGCGCAGGGCGCCCGGCTTTCGGCATTGGGAAGACCGCGGAAGACTCTCACGATAGCGGATGGGGTGGGCGGGCGGAGTGCCGCAAAGCAGAAGATTATAAACGTTCGGGGCCCACGGCGGCTGAGCCTGCCGGTTTGGGCCTTTCCGAATGATAAAATTCGCGGATGAAAAAAATCGTCATCCTGATTTCGGGACGAGGCAGCAACATGGAAGCCCTCGTGCGCGCTTGCGCGCACGAGGGCTGGCCGGCGCAGGTCGCCGCCGTGATTGCCAATCGTCCTGACGCCGCGGGCCTGGCCTTCGCGGCGTCGCACGGCATTGCCGCGCAAGTGGTCGATCATCGCGCCTATCCCGACCGCGAATCCTTCGATGCCGCACTCGCCGCCGCCATCGACGGCTACGAGGCCGACCTCGTCGTGCTGGCGGGCTTCATGCGCGTGCTGACGCCGGGCTTCGTCGACCGTTACGCCGGGCGGATGCTGAACGTGCATCCGTCGCTCTTGCCGAGCTTTCCTGGCCTGCATACGCATCAGCAGGCGCTCGACGCGGGCGTGCGCCTGCACGGCGTGACCGTGCATTTCGTCACGTCGCAACTGGATCATGGGCCGGTCGTCGTGCAGGCGGCGGTGCCCGTCGTCGACGGCGACGATGCGGCGGCGCTCGCCGCGCGCGTGCTCGCCTGCGAGCACGTGATCTATCCACGGGCGGTGCGCTGGTTCGTCGAGGGGCGGCTCGCGCTCGACGGCCTGCGCGTGACGCTCACGCCGCCCGAGCCGCAATGGCTCTTTTCTGAACGACTTACCGGGGATGCAGAATGAAAAAAAGCAAAGGGTCCAACGGCCACAATCGTTCGCGCCGCGCTGAAGGAAACGGCAAGCAGCCGGGCCGCGGCTCCGCCGGCGGCGGCAGCGGTGGCCCCAGGGTGCACGGTTTCCTGATCGGGCAAACCGAATCGCTCCTCGCCGAGGTGCTCAAATTCGCCGGCCCCGCCGACGCCACGACGAGCCGCTTTTTCCGTGCGCATCCGAAGCTCGGGCACGCCGAGCGCGGCGTGATTGCCGAGGCGGTGTTCGCGGTGCTGCGCAGGCGCATGGAATTCGCACATCTGGCCGAAAGCGGCAGCGGCAGCCCGGCGCGGCGCCTCGCGCTGCTCGGCCTGATGCAGACGGTGGGGCTCACGGCGCTCAAGCCGTTCATTTCCGCCGACGAACTCGGATGGCTCGAGCACGTCTCGAAGATCGACCCGCAGAACCTGCCGCTGCGCGTGCGCACGAACTTGCCGGAGTGGATCGTCGAGGCGCTCGCCAAGCGTTTCGAGGCCGACGAGCTCGCGCAGCTCGCTGCCGCGCTGAACTACCCGGCGCCGCTCGACCTGCGCGCGAACCCGGTCAAGGCGACCCGCGACCAGGTGCTCGACGCGCTCAAGGAGGCCGGCATCGACGCGGGCGCGATGCCGTTCGCGCCGGCCGGCGTGCGCGTGGCCGGCAAGCCGGCGCTCACCAAATTGAAGGCGTTCGAGGACGGCTGGATCGAAGTGCAGGACGAGGGCAGCCAACTGCTGTGCTCGCTCGTCGCGCCCAAGCGCGGCGAGATGGTCGTCGACTTCTGCGCCGGCGCGGGCGGCAAGACGCTCGCGCTCGGCGCGATGATGCGTTCGACCGGGCGCCTCTACGCGTTCGACGTGTCCGACCGGCGGCTGGCGAAGCTCAAGCCGCGCCTCGCGAGGAGCGGCTTGTCGAACGTGAATCCGGTGCTGATCGACAGCGAGCACGACGCGAAGATCAAGCGCCTCGCGGGCAAGATCGACCGCGTGCTCGTCGATGCGCCGTGCAGCGGCCTTGGCACGCTGCGCCGCAATCCCGACCTGAAATGGCGCCAGACGCCCGAATCGGTCGCCGAGCTGACGCCGAAGCAGGCGTCGATCCTGGCGAGCGCGGCGCGGCTCGTGAAGAAGGGTGGACGTCTCGTCTACGCGACTTGCAGCCTGCTCGAAGCGGAAAACGAGGCAATCGTCGCGCAGTTTCTCGCCGAGCACCCCGAGTTCGCGCTCGTGCCTGCCGGCACGGTGCTCGCGGAGCAGCGCATCGAGCTCGAGATGGGCGATTACCTGTCGCTGTGGCCGCATCGTCACGCGACCGACGGCTTCTTCGCCGCCGTGCTCGAGCGGCGCGGGTGATGCCGGATAGTCCATGGCACTGACAGAAAACCGCATCTTTTCGCACATGCTGGGCGGACTCGTCCGCGATTTCGGCCAGCCGGTGATGATCTGGCAGGCGGGTGCGCTGGTCGGCTCGCTGCTTGTGGCGTGGCTGCTCACGCGCGTTGTACGCCGTAAGCTCGACCTGCGTCGCCAGACGCGCTACGAAGCGCTGCGCTTCGGCGCCGAAAGTCTCAACAAGGCGCTCTTTCCGTTGCTGGGCGGCGTGCTCGTCTGGTCGGTCGAGGCGTTGCTCGACAGCTACATGTCGACTTCGCTGCTCGAGCTGGCGGTCGTGCCGCTCTTCGGCATTGCGCTGATCTACATCCTGTTCTTCGTCGGGCGGCGCGTGTTTAGCAGCGACGGCCAGACGCATGCGTGGCTGTTCGTCGCCGAAAAGCTGGTCTCGGTGCTCGTCTGGATCGGCATGGTGCTGACCGTGCTCGGCATCCAGGACGACGTGCTGCGCTGGATGGGCAGCATGCGCTTCCATATCGGTAATGCGCACGTGACGCTCCTGTCGCTCTCGACGGGCATCCTGTGGGTTTGTGTCACGCTAATCGTCGCGATGTGGCTCGGCTCGGCGCTCGAGGACCGGCTGATGAGCGCCCGCTCGATCGACGCGAACCTGAAGGTGGTGCTCGCGCGCGTCGGCCGCGCCTTGCTCGTGCTCGCGGCGGTGCTCATCAGCCTGTCGCTCGTCGGCATCGACATCACCGTGCTCGGCGTGTTCGGCGGCGCGCTCGGCGTCGGCCTCGGCTTCGGGCTGCAGAAGATCGCGAGCAATTATGTGTCGGGCTTCATCATCTTGATCGATAGGTCGCTGCGGATCGGCGACACGATCAACGTCTCGGGCCTGCAAGGCATGGTCACCGAGATCCGCACGCGCTACACGACGGTGCGCGGGCTCGACGGCATCGAAACGCTGATCCCGAACGAGAAGCTGATCACGGACGTGGTCCAGAACCACTCGTCGTTCCAGACGCGCGGCTATGCCAAGGCGGCCGTGCAGGTCGCCTATCAGTCGGATATCGAGCAGGTGCTGGTGCTGCTCGCCGAGGCGGCCAAGGGCGTCGAGCGCGTGCTGGCGGACCCGGCGCCGGCGTCCTACCTGGTCGGTTTCGGTGCGGACGGCATCAATCTCGAACTCGGTTTCTGGATCGAAGACGCGGCCAAGGGCACGGCGGGCGTGCGTTCGCAGGTGAACCGTAACATCTGGCGCCTGTTCTCCGAGCGTGGGGTGTCGATCCCGTATGCGCAGCGGGAGGTGCGGCTCATCGGCGGGGTGCCGGACACCGTCGCAAATTGGGCAAAAATGACCAATCCTGTGGAGAGCGGGGCGGAGCGCGGCCTGTGAGGCATCTGCAAGGCTGGGGGCTGGATCGCGCTGTCGCTTTTTGGCGACGTATTGACGCAGTGCGCGCCGGCAAACAAAAAAATCTCCATTTGTTACAAACACTTGGGGCTGGCGAGGTAAAATACCGTCCAGTCTCGCTTCATGCTTTCATTTTCTTGACGTCCGCCGCCCGGCGGACGTTTTTCGATCCACGGAAGAACTGTCTTGCTCAATTCCCTGTTCGATTTCCTCTCGAATGGCCTGCTCCACTTCACGTGGTGGCAAATTGTGCTGTTCGCGCTTGTCGTCACCCACATCACGATCATCGGCGTCACCGTTTATCTGCACCGGTGCCAGGCGCACCGGGCGCTCGACCTGCACCCGATCGCAAGCCATTTCTTCCGCTTCTGGCTCTGGATGACGACCGGCATGCTGACCGGCCAGTGGGCGGCGATTCACCGTAAGCACCATGCCAAGTGCGAAACCGAAGAAGATCCGCACAGCCCGCAAACGCGCGGTATCTGGAAGGTGCTGCTGGAAGGCGCCGAGCTCTATCGCGCGGAAGCGAAGAACGAGGAGACGATGCGCCGCTTCAGCCACGGCACGCCGAACGACTGGATCGAGCGTAATGTCTACACGAAGTACCCGATCCTCGGCATTAGCCTGATGATGGTGATCGATGTCGCGCTGTTCGGCATCGTCGGCCTCTCTGTGTGGGCCGTGCAGATGATCTGGATTCCGTTCTGGGCCGCCGGCGTGGTCAACGGCCTCGCGCACTTCTGGGGCTATCGCAACTTCAACTCGGCCGACGCCAGCACCAACATCTTCCCGTGGGGCATCATCATCGGCGGCGAGGAACTGCACAACAATCACCACACGTATGCGACGTCCGCGAAGCTCTCGAACAAGTGGTTCGAGTTCGATATCGGCTGGATGTACATCCGCATCTTGTCGGCGCTGAAGCTGGCGAAGGTCAAGAAGATCGCGCCTACGCCGCGTCTGACGGCCGGCAAGCTCGTGCTCGATCAGGAGACGCTGCAAGCGGTGCTGTCGAATCGCTACGAAGTGATGGCGCGCTACGGCAAGACCGTGAAGCAGGCGTATCGCCAGGAACTGGCGCGCTTGAAGGAAGTGGGCGCGCGCGAGAAATACCTGCTCATGCGTAATGCGCGCAAGTGGTTCCACAAGGACGAAGCGGGTCTCGACGAGCCGCAGAAGCGCCAGTTGCCCGAAATCTTCGCGAACAGCCAGAAGCTGCGTACATTCATCGAGTTGCGCAACGACTTGAGCGCGATCTGGGAGCGCTCCAACGCCTCGCGCGAACAACTGCTCGTGCAATTACAAGATTGGTGTCATCGGGCCGAACAAAGCGGCATCAAGGCGTTGCAGGAATTTGCGATGCGACTGAGGCGCTACGCCTGATCGCGAAATCCATTAAAATTTCGCTACGTCACAAAACCCCGCGCTGGCGGGGTTTTTCTTTTTGTCGACCCGAGTTGGGACTTACTCAAGTCCCATGCAAAGCTCTTACTCGGGTCCCATGCAGAGCCGGGCTTTCGGGTCGCGCTATATACCGGTCAGGAAGTCTGTGGGAAAGGAAAGGCTGAGGAGATCATGATGGAATCGACGATCAAACCCGTCGAGTTCGACAAGCCGCTCGTCGCCGCGGGCGCGATGGGCGCGACCTGTGGCGTTGGCCAGGCATGGGCGAAGGTGGCGCCGGCGCCTTCGGCCGAGGAGCGCATCGCGTTGAAGGCGCGGATTCGTGCCTTGCTCGAACGTGAGAAGGCGGTGCTTGTCGCGCATTATTACGTCGACCCCGAGCTTCAGGAACTCGCCGACGAAACCGGCGGCTGCGTCGCCGATTCGCTCGAGATGGCGCGCTTCGGGCGCGATCACGAGGCGCAAACGCTCGTCGTCGCGGGCGTGCGCTTCATGGGCGAGACCGCGAAGATTCTGAGCCCGAACAAACGCATCCTGATGCCGGACCTCGATGCGACTTGCTCGCTCGATCTCGGTTGTCCGGTGGACGAGTTTTCCGCCTTCTGCGACGCGCATCCCGATCGCACGGTCGTTGTCTACGCGAATACGAGCGCGGCAGTGAAGGCGCGCGCCGATTGGATGGTGACCTCGTCGATTGGCCTTGAAATCGTCGCCGAGCTGCACGCGCGCGGAGAAAAGATCCTGTGGGCCCCGGATCGCCACCTCGGCAGCTACATCCAGAAGAAAACCGGTGCGGACATGTTGCTGTGGCAGGGTTCGTGTCTCGTCCATGACGAGTTCAAGGGTATCGAGCTCGACCTGCTGCGCGCCGAATATCCGGATGCGAAGGTGCTCGTACATCCGGAGTCGCCGGAAAGCGTGGTCGCGCAAGCGGATGTCGTGGGGTCGACCTCGCAGCTGATCGACGCGGCGAAGAAGCTCGATGCGACCCATTTCATTGTCGCGACCGATCTCGGCATCCTGCACAAGATGCGGCTCGCTGCACCTGGCAAGACGTTCATCGAGGCGCCGACAGCCGGCAACAGCGCGACCTGCAAGAGCTGCGCGCATTGCCCATGGATGGCGATGAACGGTCTCGCGAATCTTGCCGACGTGCTTGAGCGCGGGCACAACGAAATCCACGTTGCCTCGGCAATTGGCGCGCGGGCGCGTCTGCCGATCGACCGGATGCTCGATTTCGCCGCATCGCGCAAGCAGCGCGTGCAGGCAAGCGGGGATCTGGCGCGCGATTCGGGGTTGTTCGCGAATGTTGGGGCCGCGTGATGGGGGCGTCCGAATTGAAGCCGGTCGAAGCGGTGTGGCCGCTTTACGAGGAAATCCGCGCGCAATACGGCGTGGCGTTCGATGCGGCGCTTGCGCGCAACGTCGCCGATGCGCTTGCCGAGGATGTCGGCAGCGGGGATCAGACGGGGCGTTTGGTGCCGGCCGGTGAAGTGCGCGATGCGCGCATCATCGTGCGCGAAGAGGCGGTGCTGTGCGGCGTGCTGTGGTTCACCGAGGTGATGCGCCAAGTGGACCCCGCGATCACGGTGCGATGGCGCTATCGCGAGGGCGACCTGATGGCGGCGGATTCGCTCGTGTGCGAAATGCGCGGCCCGGCGCGCGCGTTGCTGACCGCCGAGCGCAATGCACTGAACTTCCTGCAACTGCTATCGGGTGTGGCTAGCGCGACGCGCCGCTACGTCGATGCGGTCGCCGGCACGCGCGCACGCATCGTCGATACGCGCAAGACGCTGCCGGGGCTGCGGCTCGCGCAAAAGTACGCGGTACGCGTGGGCGGCGGTGCGAACCAGCGGCTCGCGCTGTACGACGGGATCCTGATTAAGGAAAACCATATCGCGGCGGCGGGCGGCGTCGGGCCGGCGATGGATGCGGCGCTCGCGCTCGATGCCGGCGTGCCGATCCAGATCGAAGTCGAGACGCTTGAGCAGCTCGAGGCGGCGCTGGCGCATCGGGCCGAGTCGATCCTGCTCGACAACTTGTCATTCGACGCGATGCGCGACGCCGTTCGCCTGACTGCGGGACGCGCGGTGCTCGAAGCGTCGGGCGGTGTGAATTTCGGTACCGTGCGCACGATTGCGGAGACGGGTGTCGACCGCATTTCGATCGGCGCGCTGACGAAGGACGTGCGGGCCACCGACTATTCCATGCGTATCGTCGACGAGTTGCCGCTGTAGGCGTGTTGCTTGACAAAAGAAAGGCCGTCGCTTTACGCGACGGCCTTTCTCTTTCGTGCCGCAATCGGCTACGGGTGCCTCAAACGTTCCGGTTGCGCACGTATTCCGGCGACAGCACTGTCGGCAGCGCTTTCGGCAGCGTCGCCGGCCAGTCGCGGCTGTAGTGCAGCCCGCGGCTTTCACGCCGCGACCGCGCGCTCTCGACGATCAGCGACGCCACGTCGACAAGATTGCGCAACTCGAGCAGATCGCGGCTTACCTTGAAGTTCGCGTAGTACTCGTGGATCTCGTCGCGCAGCATGGCGATGCGGTGCTTAGCGCGCGCGAGCCGTTTGTCGGTGCGCACGATGCCGACGTAGTTCCACATCAGGCGCCGCAACTCGTCCCAGTTATGCGCGACGACGACCTCTTCGTCCGGATCCGATACCCGGCTTTCGTCCCAATCGGGAAGCGGTGCGTGGGCGGCCGCGCCGAATCCTTCCTGCTCGATGGCGGCGGCAGCCGAGCGGCCGACCACGAGGCATTCGAGCAGTGAATTGCTCGCGAGCCGGTTGGCGCCGTGCAGCCCGGTGCATGAGGTCTCTCCGACCGCGTAGAGCCCGGACAGGTCGGTGCGTCCCGCGAGATCGGTGACGACGCCGCCGCACGTATAGTGCGCGGCGGGCACGACCGGGATCGGATCTTTCGTGATGTCGATGCCGAACTCGAGGCAGCGGGCGAGGATCGTCGGGAAATGCTCGCGCAGGAAGGCTTCGGGCTGATGGCTGATGTCCAGGTAGACGCAATCGATCCCGCGTTTCTTGATTTCGAAGTCGATCGCGCGGGCGACGATGTCGCGCGGCGCGAGCTCGGCTCGTTCGTCGTGGCTCGGCATGAAGCGCGTGCCGTCGGGCAGTTTCAGGAGGCCGCCTTCGCCGCGCACGGCTTCGGAAATCAAAAATGACTTCGCGTACGGGTGGAACAGGCAGGTCGGATGGAACTGGATGAACTCCATGTTCGCTACGCGGCAGCCCGCGCGCCACGCCATCGCGATGCCGTCGCCGGTCGCAGTGTCGGGGTTCGTCGTGTAGAGATAGACCTTGCCGGCGCCGCCTGTCGCCAGCACCGTATGTGGCGCCTGGATCGTGACTGTGCGGCCACTCGCCAGATCGAGGGCGTAAAGACCGTGGCAGCGCCGGCCCGGCAGGCCGAGCCGGTCCGAGGTGATGAGGTCGATCGCGTAGTGGTCTTCGAGCAGCGTGATGTTCGGATGCTGGCGCACGCGCTCGCTGAGCGTCGCGACCACGGCGTGCCCGGTCGCGTCGGCGGCGTGGATGATGCGCCGGTGACTGTGGCCGCCTTCGCGCGTCAGGTGGAAGCCGAGCTCGGCGGCATCGTCTTTGGTGAAAGGCACGCCCTGGTCAATCAGCCATTCGATCGCCGCGCGCCCATGCTCGACGATGAAGCGCGTCGCGGTCTCGTCGCACAGGCCCCCGCCGGCGACGAGCGTGTCCTGCACGTGGTTTTCGACGCTGTCGGCCGAATCGAGCACGGCGGCGATGCCGCCTTGTGCCCAGTCGCTCGCGCCCTCGGTCATTGATCGTTTGGCGATGACCGCAACACGGTGCGTGTTCGCCAGATTCAGTGCGACCGATAGACCGGCCAGCCCGCTGCCCACGATCACGACGTCGAAATTCATCTGCTGTCCCTCTGTCTTCCGTCTATTTTCGATGCAGCTGCGCACCGCGCGCAGCGATAAACGGAAGAGCATACCCCGTTGCGGGCGAGGGGTCAGGTGCAAAAGCAAAAGCCCCGCACGGAGGCGGGGCTTTCGTCGTCTTCAGGCTCGGAACCAGATTACTTGATCTTGGTTTCCTTGTACGCCACGTGCTTGCGGGCGACGGGATCGAATTTCATGATCTCCATCTTTTCCGGCATGTTGCGCTTGTTCTTCGTGGTCGTGTAGAAGTGACCCGTGCCTGCGGTCGACTCGAGCTTGATCTTGTCGCGTGCGCCTTTCGCCATGATTTACTCCTTAGGCTTCGCCGCGTGCGCGCAGATCTGCGAGCACGGAGTCGATACCGTTCTTGTCGATCAGGCGCAGGCCGGCGTTCGAAACGCGCAGACGCACCCAACGGTTTTCGCTTTCAACCCAGAAACGGCGGTTCTGCAGGTTCGGGAGAAAACGACGCTTGGTCTTGTTGTTCGCGTGGGAAACGTTGTTGCCGCTCATCGGCGCTTTCCCAGTGACTTGGCATACGCGTGCCATATGAGAGCACTCCTAATACGCTTAAATTCGGGTTCGAGCCGGAAAGGTTGCTCTTCCTGGAAGAGTCGGTCTCACGGTTGCGGCTGCCACAGCTGCAATCGAGACCCGAGCCTTCTTTCAGGAAAGGCCCTCAGTCCTTCTTTGGCTTCTGAACAGGGTTGGAAACAGAGGCAGACGGCGATTCTAGCAGAAAAAGCTCAGAAAAATCAAACTCTATTTGCATCTGGCTGACGGAGCAAGCGCAGGCGGCCCGGTGGCGGGCCTCACATCCATCCTGCCTGGGCGAACGAGAACACGGCGTCGCCGCCGACGATGATGTGGTCCATCAATTGCACATCGATCAGCGCAAGCGAGTCGCGCAGCACGCGCGTGAGCCGGCGGTCGCTCGCGCTGGGCCTGGCGGCGCCGGACGGATGATTGTGCGCGA
Source organism: Trinickia terrae (assembly GCF_005144415.1). Lineage (GTDB taxonomy): Bacteria > Pseudomonadota > Gammaproteobacteria > Burkholderiales > Burkholderiaceae > Trinickia_A > Trinickia_A terrae. Next base: position 109,358 of record NZ_SWJE01000015.1, read on the forward strand.
CGATCAGACCCGCTGCGTTCAGCGTCAGCGCCCGGCGGACGATTTCGCGCGGGTAGACGGCCATCCGTGTCAAAGAGCCGCGCGAGCTTTCCTCCGTATGGAGCAGCCGGTGACGCGCGTCCAGGAAGAGGCAGACGAATACCTCGTGAGGTCGCGCACCGATCAGGAGCCGCAAGTAGTCCTCCACGGCGCCAGGTGAATCGACGAGCGGCCGTTCGCGCGCCTTCTCCGCAAGCGCCCGGCGTGCCATTTCGACGACGGCCAGCAGCACCGCGATCTTTGCCGGCCCGATGCCGCGCAAGCCTTTGAAGTCGGTGGGCGTGGCGTCCAGCATGGCGCGCAGCGAGCCGAACCGCGCCAGCAGCGAGCGGGCGACGTCGAAGACGTTGTATCCAGGCAGGCCCGAACCGAGAAAAAGCGCGATGAGCTCTGTATCGGAAAGCGCGGCAGGCCCGGCGTCGAGCAGGCGCTCGCGCGGCATGTCGCGTGCGGGCCAGTCGCCCGCCCGCTGCGGGGCGTCCTTCAGATGCCCCGACGCCGAAGAGGCAGACAGGGCATCCGTGAGCGGTGAGTCCGGGCGGGCTGAGGCGAAACTTTCGGACATCGTCTGAGTACCTCCGAGTGGCGTGGGCAAAAACAGGCTAGGCGGCAAATTCAAAAAAGACCGCTTACGGGGCTGGATCGAGAAAGTGCGATCGACGCGGCTGCCGGCGAGGCTCGAGCGTTTTTCCGCGATACCTTGGCTACGCTTGTTGCATTGATGTGGCTTAGAATAGTGCGCTTGCAACGGGCGCGGTCGCGCCCGCGCGGCGCCTACAGCGCTTTTCTCTGCGTGTGCGCTCTCTCGCGCGCACCGACCGAACGAGTTATTTCATGAGCATCATCGACATCTCCGAAGTGAAACCTGGTTCGCACGTCACGCTTCACTACCGGCTTTCGCTCGCCGATGGCTCCGACGTCGTCAGCACCTTCGGCGACAAGCCGGCCACGTTGCTGCTCGGCGCTGGCCAGCTTGCGCCCCCTCTGGAAGAGATTCTCGTGGGCATGAAGACGGGGCACCATTCGACCTTTCAGCTAAAGCCGGAGCAGGCCTTCGGTCCGCGCAATCCGGACCTGATTCAGCGCGTGTCGCTCGCTACCCTGCGCGAAAACGGCATGGTCGGCGAGGAGTTCGCGCCGGGCGACCTCATCGAGTTCAACGCACCGGGCGGCGGACGCTATGCCGGCGTGCTGAAGGAAGTCGGTGAAACGTCCGCGCTGTTCGACTTCAATCACCCGCTCGCGGGTCAGGCGCTGACTTTCGAAGTCAAAATCATCGGGATTCTGTAAACATGAGCGTCACGGACACCCCCTTGGCCGAAGCGGAGATCCTGCTTGCCCAGCCGCGCGGTTTTTGCGCGGGCGTCGATCGCGCGATCGAGATCGTCGAGCGTGCGATCAAGCTGTTCGGCGCGCCGATCTATGTGCGGCACGAGATCGTCCACAACGCGTACGTCGTCGAGGACCTGCGCAAGAAGGGCGCCGTTTTCGTCGAGCAGCTCGACGAAGTGCCCGCCGGTAGCACGGTGATCTTCAGTGCGCATGGCGTGTCGAAGGCTGTGCGCGAGGAGGCGGAAGTGCGCGGCCTGAGCGTCTACGATGCGACTTGCCCGCTCGTCACCAAGGTGCACATGGAAGTCGCGAAGATGCGGCAGGAAGGCTTGGACATCGTCATGATCGGCCACAAAGGGCACCCCGAGGTCGAGGGCACGATGGGGCAGACGGCCGAAGGGATGTATCTCGTCGAAAGCATCGAGGACGTGAACGCGCTTACGCTCGCAGACCCGGAGCGCGTCGCCTTCGTCACGCAAACCACGCTTTCCGTCGACGATGCCTCCGAGATCATCGCCACGCTGAAGGCGCGCTTCCCGGCGATCCGCGAACCGAAGAAGCAGGACATTTGCTACGCGACGCAGAACCGTCAGGACGCTGTGAAGTTCATGGCGCCGCAGTGCGATGTGGTGATCGTCGTCGGCAGTCCGAACAGCTCGAATTCGAACCGGCTGCGCGAAGTCGCGGAAAAGCGTGGCATTCCCGCCTACATGGTGGATTCGCCTGACCAGATCGATCCGGCGTGGCTCGAAGGCAAGCGCCGCATTGGCGTGACGGCCGGCGCGTCGGCGCCGGAAGTGCTCGCGCAGGCGGTGATCACCCATCTGCGCGGCTTAGGTGTGCGCAATGTGCGCGCGCTGGAGGGTATCGAGGAGAGCATCGCGTTTCCACTGCCGCGCGGACTTGGCCTGCCTGCTTGATTTATTGTTAATTGCTTGATTAACAAAAAAGCGCACGCGAGTGCGCTTTTTTGTTTTTGTAAATAACAAACCGGGTTGCTATACAAATAAAGAAAGGATATTGCAACCTGGTTGCACCAAACCTAATGAGGGGTCTCAAAAAAAGGTTGCAATGCAGGAAAACCCTGGCGAATTCACAATATTGGTCGTCCCATAATTAGAGTTACAATGCGCCCGTTCTCAAGGCCCAGACGCCTTTTGACAATGGCTTTAGCAAGGCGCAGGAGACCTACTTAATGCAATTTCAGTTTGCTTACGCCGTGTCCAGCGCGGCCGCGAACGCCCGAGCGGACGCAGCCAGCGAAAGGAGCCACGGTGGGGCGAGCATCGGCGAATCGGTCGCGGCCTGGAAGCACGCGGACGATATCGCCGGCAAAAGCGGGGGGCAATCGAGGTCCGGTCTCACGCAGGGCATGGCGGCGCGAAACGCGCTTCATGCCTGCCGCGGCGAGAGCGGGGACCCGGTTCACAAGGCATCGGTCTTCCAGGCCATCCTCAAAAAGATCAAGAATAGTCAGCCGGACGTGAGCATGTACGGTCGGATCAATGTAACGAACGGGGCGCGTGCCGATGAGGCGCCGCTTCTCAGCAGAGCAGCAAACCTTGGCGGCGACGGCGTGCGTGTCGGCAAGGTGGCGGATCTCGTGCTTCACGCACGGGTGGGCCGAATCTCTTCGAAGGCGGGTCTCCCGCCGACGCGGAGGATGAGGGATGCGGGCTTCGCAGTGCACGGCCAAGGGCAGTACGAAGACCGCTTCCGCACGTCGACGCAGCTTGCCGCGGCGTTCGCGCATGAGGTGATGCGCGAGGCTGTCGGCACGATGCGGCGCGCCGTTTCTATCGATGCGCCCAAGGTGCTGGTTGCGACACCGTCGGCCCGTTTGCACAACGGAACCGTCGGCGCCGTCGCATTCGACGACAAGGGTGATTTGAAAGAAGGCGCCATTACGGTTCACGACTTCAAGGACAGCGGCATCGCGGTCCTCGAAGCCGTGGGCGCGTAGTGACGGAGCAAAACCTGACGGCACCGCACACCCGACGGTGCCGTTTTTGCATCCGCCTTTAACGAGCCGGTCTTTGCATCACAAAGGCGCGACCCGTTGGAAGACGGCTAACCCTTACCGGTCTTTTATATCAGTACCCGCAGTGCCGTTGCGATTCCGGAACTCGCCCGCCTACCCGCGGGGGAGCAACGCGAATCCAGTCGCACGGGCTAAGGAGCTTTAAATGGATATCTTCATCCAGCAGATCATCAATGGTCTGGTGCTTGGTAGTGTCTACGCCATCATCGCGCTGGGCTATACGATGGTGTACGGCATTCTGGGCATCATCAACTTCGCCCACGGCGACGTGCTGATGGTCGGCGCGATGGTGGCGCTCTCTGCGATCACCGTGTTGCAGAACCACTTCCCCGGCTTAGGCCATGTGCTGACGCTCGTCATCGGGCTGCTGATCGCGGCCGGAGTGTGCGCATGCGTCGGCTACACGATCGAAAAAGTCGCATACCGGCCGCTGCGCAAGGCGCCGCGTCTCGCTCCGCTGATCACCGCGATCGGCGTGTCGATCCTGCTGCAGACCTTCGCGATGATCATCTGGGGCCGCAACCCGCTCGCGTTCCCCCAATTGCTGCCGACCGATCCGATCAACGTGATCAAGGCGACGGAAACGACCCCGGGCGCCGTGATCTCGATGACTGAAATCATGATCATCGTGGTGGCCTTCCTGATGATGGGCGCGCTGCTCCTGCTCGTGCACAAGACCAAGCTTGGCCGCGCGATGCGCGCGATCGCCGAGAACCCGAATAACGCGAGCCTGATGGGCGTGAATCCGAACTTCGTGATCTCGGCGACGTTCATGATCGGCTCGGCGCTCGCGGCGCTGGCCGGCGTGATGATCGCCTCGGAATACGGCAACGCGCACTTCTACATGGGTTTCATCCCCGGCATGAAGGCGTTCACCGCCGCGGTGCTGGGCGGCATCGGCAACCTGGGCGGCGCGATGGTGGGCGGCGTCGTGCTCGGCTTGATCGAGCAATTGGGTGCGGGCTATATCGGCGATCTCACGGGCGGCGTGTTCGGCAGCAACTACCAGGACGTGTTCGCATTCATCGTGCTGATCGTCGTGCTGGTGTTCCGTCCTTCGGGTCTGTTGGGCGAACGTGTTGCGGATCGCGCGTAAGGGTTAAGGAGCAACGAACATGACTTCAATTCAACCGATCGAGCCGTCCACGACGCTCATCCCTGAGAAGAACGCGACGAAAACCGCGGTCGTCACCGTGCTGACCACGATCTTCGTGATCGCCGCGCCGTTCATCATCGGCGCGACCGGCGGCAACTACTGGGTCCGCGTGCTCGACTTCGCGATGCTGTACGTGATGCTCGCGCTGGGCCTGAACGTGGTGGTCGGCTTCGCCGGCCTGCTGGACCTGGGCTACATCGCGTTCTATGCAGTGGGCGCCTACACGGCCGCGCTGCTTTCCTCGCCGCACCTGTCCACGCAGTTCGCCTGGATCTCGCACCTCGCGCCGGGCGGCCTGCATGTCTCGATCTGGCTGATCGCGCCGCTCGCGATGGCGCTGGCCGCCGGCGCCGGCGTGCTGCTCGGCGCGCCGACCCTGCGTCTGCGCGGCGACTACCTCGCCATCGTGACCCTGGGCTTCGGGGAAATCGTGCGGATCTTCATGAACAACATGGACCGGCCGCTCAACATCACCAACGGGCCGCAGGGGATTACGGGCGTCGAGCCGGTTAAGGTCTTCGGCTTCAACTTCGCGCAGGCGCACACGATCTTCGGCTTCCAGTTGACGTCGGTGTACATCTACTACTACCTGTTCGTGCTCTGCGCACTGCTCGTGATCTGGACCTGTACCCGCCTGCAGCACTCGCGCATTGGCCGCGCGTGGGCTGCGATCCGCGAAGACGAAATCGCCGCCAAGGCGATGGGCATCAACACCCGTAACGTGAAGCTGCTCGCGTTCGCGATGGGCGCGTCGTTCGGCGGCTTGTCGGGCGCGATGTTCGGCTCGTTCCAGGGCTTCGTGTCGCCGGAATCGTTCACGTTCTGGGAATCGGTCGTGGTGCTCGCCTGCGTCGTGCTCGGCGGCATGGGCCACATCCCCGGCGTGATTCTCGGCGCGATGCTGCTCGCCGTGTTCCCCGAGTTCCTGCGCTCGACGATGGGTCCGCTGCAGAACGCGATCTTCGGTCATCAGATCGTCGATACCGAAGTGATCCGCCAGCTGCTTTACGGCCTGGCGATGGTGATCATCATGCTGTATCGCTCGGAAGGCCTGTGGCCGGCGCCGAAGCATGAAGACAAGATCGCGAAACTGGCTAAGCGCGCGAGCAAGAAGCCGGTGCGTGCTTAACGGACAGGAGAGATTCTAATGAGCAAAATTCGTTTGTCCGTCAAGGGCGTGAACAAACGCTTCGGCGGCCTGCAAGCGCTGTCGGAAGTGGGCCTTCAGATCGAGGAAGGCCAGATCTACGGGCTGATCGGCCCGAACGGGGCCGGCAAGACGACGTTCTTCAACGTCATCACGGGCCTCTATACGCCCGATTCGGGCGAGTTCAAGCTCGACGGCGAAGACTACAAGCCGACTGCGGTGTATCAGGTCGCGAAGGCGGGCATTGCGCGTACGTTCCAGAACATTCGCCTGTTCGGCGGCATGACCGCGCTCGAGAACGTGATGGTGGGGCGCCACGTGCGCACCAAGCACGGTCTGCTCGGCGCGGTGTTCCAGACGCCGGCCGAGCGCCAGGAAGAGCGCGAGATCAAGGAGCGCGCGCTCGAGCTGCTCGAGTACGTGGGCGTGCTGCAATACGCGGACTACACGTCGCGCAACCTCTCGTACGGCCACCAGCGCCGTCTGGAGATCGCGCGTGCGCTCGCAACCGATCCGAAGCTGCTCGCGCTCGACGAGCCGGCAGCCGGTATGAACGCGACTGAAAAGGTCGAGCTCACGAAGCTGCTCGACAAGATCCGCTCGGACGGCAAGACGATTCTGCTGATCGAGCACGACGTGAAGCTCGTGATGGGATTGTGCAACCGTATGACGGTGCTCGATTACGGCAAGGTGATCGCCGAAGGTCTGCCGCACGACGTGCAGAGGGACCCGAAGGTGATTGAGGCTTATCTGGGTGCGGGGGTCCACTGATGGCTACGGCAATGTTGAAAATCAAGGGCCTGCAGGTCAATTACGGCGGCATTCAGGCGGTCAAGGGCGTCGACATGGAAGTGCAGCAGGGCGAGCTCGTCACGCTGATCGGTGCGAACGGCGCGGGCAAGACCACGACCATGAAGGCGATCACGGGCCTGAAGCCCTACTCGGCAGGCGACATCGAGTACATGGGCCAGTCGATCAAGGGCATCCCGGCGCACGAGCTTCTGAAGCGTGGTCTCGCGATGGTCCCGGAAGGCCGCGGGATCTTCGCGCGCATGTCGATCATCGAGAACATGCAGATGGGCGCGTACCTGCGCAACGACACGGACGGCATCAAGAAGGACGTCGACCGCATGTTCGGCTTCTTCCCGCGCCTGAAGGAACGGGCGACGCAGTTCGCGGGTACGCTCTCGGGCGGCGAGCAGCAGATGCTGGCGATGGCGCGCGCGATCCTCTCCAAGCCGAAGCTGCTGTTGCTCGACGAGCCGTCGATGGGTCTCTCGCCGATCATGGTCGAGAAGATCTTCGAAGTGGTGCGCGAGATCTCGAAGGATGGCATCACGGTGCTGCTCGTCGAGCAGAACGCGCGCCTCGCGTTGCAGGCCGCGAATCGCGGTTATGTGATGGACTCGGGCATGGTGACGATGTCCGGCGACGCCAAGCAGATGCTTGACGACCCGAAGGTGCGTGCGGCGTATCTCGGCGAATAAGCGTAGTAGTCGAAAAACGCGGTGCTTGCGCGAATAGCGCAAGCACCGCGTTTTGTTTTACCTGCAGTAACCGTAGTCACTACAACTAGTCTAAACAAGGAAACATGTCGTGAAAGTCAGCGCTTTGAAACATTCGGCAGTTGCCGCTCTCGCATTGTTTGCGGCTTGCAACGTCGCCTCGGCCGACACCGTCGTCAAGATCGGCCACGTCGCGCCGCTCACGGGCGGCTCCGCTCAGCAGGGCAAGGATAACGAGAACGGCGCGCGTCTCGCGATCGAGGAGATCAACGCGAAGGGCCTCGTGATCAACGGCCAGAAGGTCACGCTCGAGCTCGACCCGCAAGACGACGCCGGCGACCCGCGCACGGCGACGCAAGTGGCGCAGAAGCTCGTCGACGACAAAGTCGTCGCGGTGGTCGGCCACGAAACCTCGGGCACGTCGATCCCGGCTTCGAAGATCTACAGCGATGCGGGCGTCGTGCAGATCTCGCCATCGGCGACCAACCCGACGTACACGCTGCAAGGCTTCAAGACGACCTACCGGGTCGTCGCGACCGACGCGCAGCAAGGTCCCGCGCTCGCCAACTACGCTGCCAAGGTGATGAAGGTGAAGAGCGTCGCCGTCGTCGACGATTCGACCGCTTACGGCCAGGGTCTCGCGAACGAGTTCGAGAAGACCGCCAAGGCGATCGGCCTGAATGTGCTGTCGCACGACGCGACCAACGACAAGGCTGTCGACTTCCGCGCGATTCTGACGAAGATCAAGGGCGAAAACCCCGACGCGATCATGTTCGGCGGCATGGACGCCACCGGCGGCCCGTTCGCGAAGCAAGCGAAGCAGCTCGGCATGCGCGCGCGCATTCTGGCGGGCGACGGCGTCTGCACGAGCAGCATCGCGGCGCTCGCGGGCAACGGCACCGACAACATCGTCTGCTCGGAAGCCGGCATGGGCCTCGAGAAGATGGACGGCGGCACGGCGTTCGAAGCGAAGTACGAGAAGCGCTTCGGCCAGCACATCCAGCTCTACGCGCCGTACACGTATGACGCGGTGTACATCGTCGTCGACGCGATGAAGCGCGCGAAGTCGACCGATCCGGCGAAGATCGTCGCGGCGATGCCGGCGACCGACTACAAGGGCGTGATCGGCGAAACCACGTTCGACTCGAAGGGCGACCTCAAGCACGGCGTGATCTCGCTGTACGGCTACAAGGACGGCAAGAAGGCGCTGCTCGACGTGGTGAAGATGTAACGATGCTTCGCAAAGCCGGCGGCGCGTTTGCGTGCCGCCGGCCAGGCATGAAAAAGGGCTCTTCGCAGATGGGTGCGAAGAGCCTTTTCGTTTTTGGGCGGCGCCGCGGCAGCGCGTCGCTTCGGGCCCGATCTCAGTCGACTTCGAGAATTTCGCGTCCGTTGAGCGGTTGCACAGGACGTTGATTGTGATCGTAGAACCCGCGCATCGCCTCCAATTGTGCGCGGCTGATCGTCACCGGTTCCTTCAGTTCGATCCAGGTGACGCCCTCGCTGCACGGCGGCGTCGTCAGCGAGCCGGAGTAGGTGTAGTAGCCCGATTTCGTCGCCGGCAGCAGGCCGAGCGGATTGACGAGCAGCGCATTGTCGGTCTTTTCTTCGCCGGGGTTCATCGGGATGTCGTCGAGCAGTGCGCCGAGCACCGGGTTCGGCGTATCGCCCACGACGAACTGCACAGCGACGACGAGCAGCTTGCCGCTCGCGTCGGCGTGGACCAGATGCAGATCCATCGGCGAGGCGCGGCTGGCGAAACGCTCTTCGCCCGGCGAGTGGAAGTGGAATTGGACCAGCTGGTAGCGCGTGTCGCCGAGCGTGACCGAGTCCTTGCCGGGCGTTGCCGCGAATTGAATCGCGTGGCCGGTGTTCAGGAGATGCACGGGCACCGGCTCGTACGAAAACTGGATGCGCGGCGTGTCGGCCGGTGCTTTCTTGGTCGAGCGGATGTCGATCGGCGATTCCGCCCTGCCGGATTCGCAGGTGTGAAAGGCCTCGCTGATCTGCGCCCAATGCTCGGGGCCGCTTGTGCCCGAATAGGTCCAGTGGGAGGCGCTGCCCGGCGCGTGTGCGTGTGTGGCGTCGTCCGCGAGCGCGCCGGATGCCGCGCAGGCGAGCGCCAAGGCCAGAATTGCCTGTCTCATTTCGGGACTCCTGTTCGATCGTGTTGGGGGAGGGGGCCGATTTTATGCAGGCGGTCGTTTTGGCCGTCTCATTAAGCGGGTGGCCGATCGAGGCAGGGGGCAGGGTGTGTGGCGATGCGAGGACCGGCCGGACGCTTCGTTTCGAAACGTCCGGCCGGAGCAGTAGCGCTATTGCGTAATGAGGCCGACGGCTAGCGATCGCCGGCTGTTGCCGAAGGCGGCGCCATGAGCCGCTTGCCGAGACTCACGACCGCATCGGCGCGATAGCCGATCGCCTCGTAGAAGCCCTGGACGTCGCGCTTCGCCGTCAGCACCTGCAGGTTCACCTTCATGCAGCCGAGCGCCGCGAGCGCGCGCTCGGCATGCTCGACGAGCGCGCGTCCGAAGCCTCGGCCGCGCATGTCGGGCGTCACGGCGAGCGAATAGAGCCAGCCGCGATGTCCGTCGTAGCCGGCCATCACGGTGCCGGCCATGCGGCCGTCGAGCAGCGCGACGAAGAACAGCTCCGGCTGCACCGCGAGCTTGTTCGCGATCGACAGGCGCGGATCACGCTGCGGCTTTTGCGGATCGCGGTACTCGGGAAAGGCGTCCTGCCAGATCGCGAGCACGGCGTCGGTATCGCTTGCCGCATCGAACGGGCGGATCGAGAGGGCGGCGGGTGCTGTCATCGTCACGGGCCCGATCAAAGCGAGTCGAGCACGGTGCGCAGCATCGCCATCATCTGGTCGATCTCGTCGCGGGTCACGTTCAGCGCGGGCATGAAGCGCAGCAGGTTGGGGCGCGCGGCGTTCAGCAGCACGCCGTCCGGCTGCATGAGACGCGCCTTCTCGACGATCTGCGGGCCGATGTCCTTGCCGAGCAGGAGCGCGCGCAACAGGCCTTCGCCGCGCTCGCCTTCGAAGCCACGCTCTTCCGACAGCTCGAGCAGCTTCGCCTTGAGATACTCGCCGCGCGCGCGCACGCCTTCGAGAAAGCCCGGTGCCAGCAGCTGCGAGATCACCGAATGGCCCACCGCCGTCATCAGCGGATTGCCGTTGTAGGTGCCGCCCTGGTCGCCCGCTTCGAACACGGCGATCTCCGCCTTCGACAAGAGCGCCGCGAGCGGCACGCCGCCGCCGATGCCCTTGCCGAGCGTCATGATGTCGGGCTCGATGCCGGACAGCTCGTAGGCGAAGAGCGTCCCGGCACGGCCGCAGCCGCTTTGCACTTCGTCGACGATCAAGAGCACGTTGTGGCGCTTCGTCAGCTCGCGCAGCTGCTGCATGAACTCGCGCGTGGCCGGGATCACGCCGCCTTCGCCCTGGATCGGCTCGAGCATCACGGCAACCGTCTTCTCGCTGATGAGCTTCTCGACCGAGGCGATGTCGTTCAGGTCCGCTTTCGGGAAGCCCGGCACTTGCGGCGCGTAGATCGTGTCCCAGCCGGCCTTGCCGCTCGCCGACATCGTCGCGAGCGTGCGGCCGTGGAAGCTGTGGTCGAAGGTGATGATCTCGTATGCGCCGTGCTTGAACTTCTTGCCCCACTTGCGCGCGAGCTTGATCGCGCCTTCGTTGGCCTCGGCGCCGCTGTTCGCGAAGAAGACCTTGTCGAAGGCGCTGTTTTGCGTGAGCAGCCCGGCGAGCTTCGCCATCGGCTCGTTGTAGAACGCCGGCGACGGGTTGATGAGGAGCCGCGCCTGCTGCTCGAGCGCCGCGATCATCCCTTCGTTGCAATGCCCGAGGCTGTTGACGGCCCAGCCTTGGATGAAGTCGAGATAGCGCTTGCCCTCGTTGTCGTAGATCCAGGAGCCCTTGCCGTGCGTGAAGACGATTTCGGGGCGATTCGTGATGTACATCAGTGACTGCGTCGGATACTCGGTGAATTGCATGGCGGCAGGCTCCAGGAGGTGCAAAAGAAATACACGAAAAAAAGCCACGGATTTCCGTGGCTTTTCATGTTTCGACCGATTGGCGCCTGCGATGTTGCTGCAAGGCGCGAACCCATGACTAGCCGACGGCTTCCCAGGCGGGCAGCGCGCGTCGGCGTCGGAGTTCGGTTTGGATGCGGTTCATGGGCGACAGAATACGATAACGAGATAGCTGGTGTAAACCCGTTATACCGCGTTCGCGAGATCGGCCTCGCTCGTGAACGAGTCCGCGTAGAACTCGTCTTCCGGCAGGCAGTGATGGCTCGTGAAGTCGCGCTGCGCCGATTCGACCATCACCGGTGCGCCGCAGGCGTACACCTGATAGTTCGACAAGTCTGGCAGGTCCTCGATGACGGCGCGATGAACGAAGCCCGTGCGCCCGGTCCAGGCGTCGCTTTCGTCCGGCTCGGAGAGCACCGGCACGAACTTGAAGTGCGGATGGTCCTTCGCCCATTGCTCGGCGAGCTCGAGCAAGTAGAGGTCTTTCTTGCGGCGCGCGCCCCAGTAGAGCGTCATCGGACGGTCGAGGTTCTTGAAGAGCGCGTGCTCGACGATCGCCTTGATCGGCGCGAAGCCCGTGCCCGAGGCGAGCAGGACGATGGGCTTGGCGGAGTCTTCGCGCAGGAAGAAGGTGCCGAGCGGGCCTTCGAAGCGCAGGATGTCGCGCTCCTTCATCGTGTTGAAGACGTGGTCGGTGAACACGCCGCCTTGCATGTGACGGATGTGCAGTTCGATCGGGCCTTCCTGGTGCGGCGCGCTCGCCATCGAGTAGCTGCGGCGCTTGCCGTCCTTCAGGATGAATTCGACGTACTGGCCGGCGAGGTACTGGAGGCGCTCGTTGGCGGGCAGCTGGAGCTTCAGGAGCATCACGTCGTCGGCCTTGCGCTCGAGCGCGTTCACGCGGCACGGCAGCTTCTTCACCTGCACGTCGCCGACGCCCGCGACTTCGCGCACGTCGATCTCCAGGTCGCAGTTCGCGGTGGCGCAGCACAGGAGCGCCATGCCGCGCGTCTTTTCATCGTTCGACAGCGCCGACGACGAATGCGCGCGCTGCTCGACTTCGCCGGCGACGATCGCGCCCTTGCACGATCCGCACGCGCCGTTCTTGCAGCCGTACGGCAGGCCGACGCCCTGGCGCAGGGCGGCGGTCAAGATGGGTTCGTCGGGTTCTACCTGAAACTGCCGGCCGCTTTGCCGGAGGGTTACGTTGTATGCCATAGCTCCATCGAAACGAAGAATCGGAAACAGGTGAGCATCGTCTGCCACCGCTACAATGCGTCCACTATGAATGCGACACGAATTTTGCGCCGGCCGCGGGTGCTGATCGTCGGCTGCGGCGATGTTGGCATGCGCTGCGTGGAACGTCTGCGACGTCTCTACGCTCGCACGCGGATCGTCGCGCTCACGAGCCACCTTGAGCGCGTGGCGGAATTGCGCGGCGCGGGTGTGACGCCGATCGTCGGCGATCTCGACGCGCCGCACAGCTTGCGGCGTTTGAACGGCATCGCATCGACCGTCCTGCATCTCGCGCCGCCGCAAAAGGCCGGCGACGACGATCGCCGCACGCGTGCGCTGATTGCGGCACTTTCCGCGCCGCGCCGCCTGCGGCCCAGCTCGCCGCGCGTGGCTGCGACAGGGCGCCGTCTGGCGGCCGTGCGTGCGCGTCGCGCCGGGATTTCAGCCAGCGAAGCAGCGCGTATTGTACCCGACGCACCTTTCTGGTCTGCGCGGCCGGTTGCGCCGATTCGCCTTGTTTACGCGAGCACGACGGGAGTCTACGGGGATTGCGGCGGTGCCCTGATCGACGAGACGCGTCCGGTCAACCCGGCCAACGAGCGGGCGAAGCGCCGCGTCTCGGCGGAGCGGCAGCTGCGGCGCGCGAGTGCGCGCGGCGTGCTGGCGGCGAGCATCGTGCGAATTCCCGGGATCTACGCGCGCAACCGGTTGCCGCTCGCCCGCCTGGAGAAAGGCACCCCGGCGCTCATCGCAGAGGACGACGTCTACACCAACCACATCCACGCGGACGACCTAGCGGCCATTTTGCTGCGAGCGGCACGGCGCGCGCGCGTCGCTCGCGTGATTCATGCCTCCGACGACAGTGCGCTGAAGATGGGGGAGTACTTCGACCGGGTCGCGGACGCATTCGCGTTGCCGCGTGCGCCGCGCATCACACGCGAAGCCGCCGAGCAGCAGCTCGAGCCGATGCTGCTGTCGTTCATGCGGGAGTCGCGGCGCTTGTCGAATGCGCGGCTCAAGCGCGAACTGCGCATCCGGCTGCGCTATCCGAGCGTCGACGATTTTCTGAGTACGGTGCGCTGATTGATTTCCGGCGCCGCGGCATCGAGTAACGGCGCGCGGCGCCGGTTACAGGCGTGAACCTGCTGTTTGCGTCAGGTAATGGCGGGGAGCGTTTCGAGCAGCAGGAAGCACAGGAACGCGCCGATCAACGCCCCGATGAGATTCGGGTGGTATTTGCGCTTCAAGTGCATGGACGTGAGCAGGGCGCCGATGATGATCGCGCCCAGAGCGGCAAACGCGAGCACCAGGTACGAGATCTCGAAGGTATCGCTGATCACCATGATGCGTCTCCCTGGCAATATTTTGTAATAAGTGACTTAAAGCCAGTATAGAGCGCTTTTTGGCCCAAATCATGCTGTGGCGCAGCGGGTGAAACCCTTAAGTGTTGGATCGCGCACACCAGCGCCAAATACGCGCTTAGGGCCGTTCGAGAGCGTGCTAGCCGGTGCGCAAGGCCTGCAAATCGTCGTCCTCGAGCCACTGCCATTGCCCCGGCCCCAGCCCGTCAGGCAGCGCCAGGCCGCCGACCCGTTCCCGATGCAGCGCCTCGCAGCGGTTGCCGATCGCCGCGACCATGCGCTTTACCTGGTGATATTTCCCCTCCAGCACGGTCAGTTCGAGCAGCCGCTCGCCGCGCGAGCGCGCCGCGACGGCCGTGATCGGCTTCGTTTCGCCGTGCAGCAGCACGCCGTCGCGCAGCGTGGCGAGCTGGGCGTCGTCGAGCGGGTGGCGGGTGGCCGCCAGATAGACCTTCGGCACCTTGCGCTTGGGCGAGGTGTAGGCGTGCACGAATTGGCCGTCGTCGGAGAGGAGCAGGAGGCCGGTCGTATCCTGGTCGAGCCGGCCGACGCACTGCACGCCGCGCGTCGCGAGCGGCGGGGGTAGAAGACTGAACACGCTCAGGTGATGCTGCGGATCGCGCGAGCACTCGTAGCCGGCGGGCTTGTTGAGCAGGATGTAGGCGTGCTCGCGGTAGCGCCATGCGGCGCCGTCGACTTCGAAGGTCAGCGATGCGACATCGAATTCGGCGCCGGGATCGGTGCAAGTGGCGCCGTTCACCGCGACGCGAGCATCCGCGATGAGCGCGCGGCATTGGCGGCGCGCGCCGAAGCCCTGGGAGAAGAGAACGCTTTCGAGATCCATGCGCGCGGCGGGAGATGGCGGATGCGGAAGGAAAGGCCCGCATTCTACCAAGCGCGCCGCGCGCGCCTTGCCTCCAGGCGCGCGCCTACTGCACGCTGGCGCGCCGCTCGACGAAGCGCCGCACGTAGTCGTCGGCGGGGCGGTGGACGATGTCGTCGGGCGTGCCGACCTGCACGAGCAGGCCGTCCTTCAGGATCGCGATGCGATCGCCGATGCGCAGCGCCTCGTCGAGATCGTGCGTGATGAACACGATCGTCTTGTTCAGGTTCGCCTGCAACTGCAGCAACTGGTCCTGCATTTCGGTGCGGATCAGCGGGTCCAGCGCGGAGAACGCCTCGTCCATGAGCAGCACGTCGGTATCCGCGGCGAGCGCGCGGGCCAGGCCGACGCGCTGGCGCATGCCGCCCGACAGCTCGTCCGGATAGTGCTGGCCGTAGCCGTCGAGCCCTACCCTGCCGAGCCACAGCTTCGCTTTCTCGAGCGCTTCGGCTTTCGGCTCGCCGCGCGTCGTCAGCGCGTAGGCGGTGTTGTCGATGACGGTCTGGTGCGGCAACAGACCGAAGTTCTGGAACACCATGCTGACCTTGTAGCGGCGCAGCTCGCGCAGGCCTTTCGGGTCGAGCTTGATGACGTCGCTGCCGTCGATCACGATCTCGCCCGCGGTCGGCTCGATGAGGCGGTTGAAGTGCCGCACGAGCGTCGATTTGCCGGAGCCGGAAAGGCCCATGATGACGAAGATCTCGCCTTCGCCGATATGCAGGCTCACGTCGTTCAGGCCGACGTTGCAGCCGGTTTGCGCGAGCACTTCGGCCTTGCCCTTGCCGCTCTTCAAGAGGTCGAGTACGCGCGAGTAGGCGTTTTGCTGGCCGAAGAGCTTGTAGACGTGCTTGACTTCGATCGCTGCCATGACGGGCTCCTTTGCCGATTACTTGGCGGCTTTCGTGGTGTAGCCGGCTGCGGTTTGCGCATCGGCTGCGCCTTGGTCGCCGGCCTTTGCTTCGGCCGCATCGACCGCCGCGCCGGCCGCCGCGTTGTGATACGGCACGCGCGAGGCTGCTTTCGCGCGCTTCTTCAGCGCGAGCAGCCGCCGCGTGCGGCGGTCCTGGCCGTAGCCCTGGCTGATGCGGTCGATGACGATCGCGAGGATCACGATCGCGATGCCGGCCTGCATGCCACGGCCGACGTCGAGCGTCTGGATGCCCGCGAGCACGTCTTCGCCGAGGCCCCGCGCGCCGATCATCGAGGCGATCACGACCATCGACAACGCCATCATCGTCGTCTGGTTGATGCCGGCCATGATGCTTGGCCGGGCGAGCGGCAGCTGCACGTTGATCAGCAGCTGCCAGCGCGTGGTGCCGAACGCGCGCGCCGCTTCGACGACTTCGGCGTCCACGTGCCGGATGCCGAGGTCGGTCAGGCGGATCAGCGGCGGCAGCGCATAGATGATCGTCGCGAAGATCGCGGGCACCTTGCCGAGGCCGAACAGCATCAGCACCGGTATCAGGTACACGAAGCTCGGCAGCGTCTGCATGATGTCGAGGATCGGCAAGAGCACGCGCCGCAGCCATGCGCTTCTCGACGTGAAGATGCCGAGCGGCACGCCGAGCGCGACCGAGAGCACGGTGGCCACGAGCATCAGCGCGAGCGTCTGCATGAGTTTGTCCCACAGCCCGAAGCAGCCGATCACGTAGAGCAGCAGCACGAAGAAGGCGGCGACGCCGACGCGGCGCGTCGCGTTCCACGCGAGCAGGCCGACCGCCACCAGGATCAGCCACGGCGGCACGGCACGCAGCGCCATTTCGATCGGCACCAGCACGTAGCGCAGGATCGACGTGCTGAAATCGTGGAAGCTGTCGCCGTACGCGGTGACGAACGACTGCACGGCGTTGTTGACCCAGTCGGCAATCGACAGGTGCAGAAAGATCGAATTCATGGTGTTACCTCCTGGGCGTGCCGACCGGAGTTAGCGCTTCAGCACTGACTACAGCCCCATGCAGAGCGCTTACTCCGGTCCCATGCTTACGCGCCCGCAAGCGCCGCTTGCACCTTCTGGGCGACGTCGGCCGGCACCCACTGCTTCCACATCTCAGGATGCGTTTTCAGGAACTCGCGCGCCATGGTCGGGCCGTCGATTTTCTTGCTCGTCATCTCGAGGATCGTCTTGTTCAGGAAGTCCATCGGGAAGCTGACTTTCGAGTAGGCCGCGACGACGTCCGGCTCGGCCTGGGAGAACGGCGTCGACACGCCGACCTTCAGGTGCGACACCAGATACGACGACGCGCATTGCGACGCGCTGCTGTCCGCGCGCAGCGTCTCCCAGCACTTCTGGTTGAACGGCGGCATCTTCAGCTGGACGAACTTGTACTTCGCCATCAGCGCGGCCGGCTCCCAGTAGTAGAAGACGATCGGCTTGCCGCGCTCGTAGGCCGAGGTGATCGCCGCATCGAGCGCGGCGCCGGTGCCGGGACGGAAGTCCGTGTAGCTGTCGTCGAGCTTGAGCACTTTCAGAAGCCGCGTGTTCACGCGCTCGCAATCCCAGCCCGACGGGCAGTTCAAAAAGCGGCCCTTGCCCGGCTCTTCGTCGTCGGGGAAGACGTCCTTGTACTTCGGCAGGTCGGCCACCGACGCGAGGTTCGCCGCGACCGGCTTGATGTTGCGGCCCGGGTCGCCCTTCACGACGTACTCGGGCACGTACCAGCCTTCGTTCGTGCCGCCCGGCAGCGTGTCGCCGACCAGCTTCACACTGCCGTCCTTGATGGCCTTGGCGATGATTTCGGAACGGCCTGTCCACTGCTCGGCCCACACCTGCAGGTCGTTGCGCGAGAGCGCGGTTTCGGTGGCGGCGGTGTTGCCGGGCACGGTGTCGGTCTTGCAGCCGTAACCCTTCTCGGTGATGAAGCGCAGCACCTCGGTCGTGAACGAGCCGCTTTCCCACGTCACGCCGGCGAAGCGCACCGGCTTGCCGCTCGAGCACCACGTGCCCGCGTGCGCCGCGGCCGGCATCAGCGCGCCCGCTGCCAGGGCGATACATGACGCGCGCATCCATTGCTTGATTTGCATCCTCGTCTCCAGTTGGTTCGTTTATTTGAAACGCCTTTTCAGGCGTAGGTGCTGCGCTTCGCGAGCGTGGCGTCGAGCGCGGCTTCGTCGATAGCCAGGCCAAGCCCTGGTGCATCGGACAAATTCAGCCAGCCTTCGGAGTCGATATCGATCGGGGCTTGCAACATGAAGTCGCGACGCTCGATCGACCACTCGGGCGGGTCGTACGGGAACTCGATGAAGGGCGCATTGGCGGCGCCCGCGGTCAGGTGAAGGTTGGCGGCGAGGCCGATGCCGTTGCCCCACGTGTGCGGCGTGAACACCTTGCCGCGCGCCTCGACGGCCTGCGCCAGCTTGCGCAGGCCTTCCATGCCGAGCGTGCAGGCGACGTCCGGCTGCACGACGTCGAGGCATTCGCGTGCGAGCAGCTCGTCGAACTCGTAGCGCTCGCGCGTGAGCTCACCGCCTGCGATGCGCACCGGCGTGCGTTGCCGCAGCTTCGCGTAGCCGTCGTAGTCGCCGCGATGCAGCGGCTCTTCCATCCAGTAGACGTTTTGCTTTTCGAGCTCGCGCGCGACGGCAAGCGCTTCGTCGACGGTCCAGGGCGCCTTGGTGTCCCACGGCATGCGCCAGCCCTGATTGCAGTCGACCATCAGCTCGAGCTTGCCGCCGACCGCATCGCGCACGGCGGCGAGCGCGTCGAGATCGCCGGCGAGGCGCGTGCGGCCGAAGCGGATCTTCAGCGCCGGAAAGCCGCGTTCGACGACGTGCTGCGCCAGCTTCGCCATCTCGCCGGGCGTGCGGTGCACGCCGCTCGATGCGTAGGCGCGCACGCGGTGGCTGCGCCCGCCCATCATCCTCCAGCACGGCTCGCCGCGGATCTTGCCGGCGAGGTCCCAGAGCGCGATGTCGAGCGGCCAGGGGCGGCCTGCGTGGAAGCCGATGTTGTCGAGCACGGCGCTGTGGCGGGGCAGGTCGAGCGGGTCGGCGCCGATGAACAGGTGCTCGTAGTCGGCGAAGCCGTACATTGCGTCGCCGGAGCCGAAGCCGACGCGGCCGGCGTCGTCGGTGATGCGCACGATCGTCGCGGGAAATTTGCGGCGCGGCTGGCTATCCCAGGACGCGGGGAACGGCGGGTCGAGCTCGAGCTGATGGTGCGTGATGTCGATCCGCGTGATGCGGTGGGCAGAGCTAGGCATCCTGGGCTGTCTCCATTAGGTAAGTCGCCAGGGGCGGCGCTTCCGTTTCGGTGTATTGACTGCATCCTATGGGTGCAAAAGCCGCAACTCAATCGCTTCAATCGAAGTAAATGACTGCATTCATTCTGTCCGGGCTCGCGCGCATAATGCGTCAATACAAAAGGAGAGCTGTTCATGGCAATGACTGCATGGCTGCCGAAACTGGAGACAGGAAGCGACCCCAAATACCAGGTGATCGCGCGGGCGTTTGCGCAGGCCATCCTCAACGGCCAGCTACCCGCGGGCGAGAAGCTGCCGCCGCACCGCTCGCTCGCAAGCGAGCTGCGCGTCACCACGGGCACGATCAGCCGCGCGTACGCCGAGCTCGAGCGGCAGGGGCTCGCGAATGCGCGCGTCGGCGACGGCACCTATGTCGCCCAGGCGCGCGCCAGGGAGGCCGCACCGGCGCCGTCCATCGCGCGCGGCGCGGCGTCCTCGCCCTCCACGCTGATCGATCTCGGGCAGAACGTCCCTCAGCCGACCGCCGAAGCGCAGGTGCTCGTCCGGGCGCTGCGCGAGATCGCCGGCGACGAAGCGCTCGCCGCCGAATTGCTGCAATACGCGCCGGAAGCCGGGTTGATGCGCCACCGGGAGGCGGGCGCGAAGCTGTTCGCGCGCGCCGGCATGGCGGCCGCGAATCCCGCGCGCGTGCTCGTCACGCAGGGCGCGCAGCATGCGCTCGCGTCGGTGCTGCGCGCGGTCACGCGTCCCGGCGACACCGTGCTCGCCGAGATCGTCAGCTATCCGGGGATCATCGGGCTCGCGCGCCAGCTGCGGCTGCATCTGGTCGGTATCGAAGTCGATCACGAAGGGATCGTGCCCGCCGCGCTCGATCTCGCGTGCAAGTCGCTGCATCCGCGTGCGGTCTTTTGCGTGCCGACGATCCACAATCCCACCACGGCGACGATGTCCGGTGAACGGCGCGACGCCGTCGCGTCGATCCTCGACCGCTATGGCGTGCTGCTGATCGAGGACATCGTCCCGGCCATGTTGCTCGAAGCGCCGCCCGCGCCCGTTGCCGCGCGCCTGCCGGAGCAGTCGTTCCTGATCACGGGGCTCGCCAAATCGGTGGCGCCGGGGCTGCGCGTGGGCTACGTGCAGGCGCCTCAGGCATGGTGTTCGAAGATCGCGGCGGTGGTGCGCAGCGATTGCTGGATGACCGCGCCGTTGCTCTCGGAGATCGCCGCGCGCTGGATCGAGAACGGCGAGATCGAGCGGCTCGACGGCTTGCAGCGCGCCTATGTCGAGACCCAGCAGACGGTGGCGCGCGAGGTGCTCGCGGGCGTCGCCTACCGGCATGCGGCGGCGAGCTCGCATCTGTGGCTGCCGTTGCCCGAGCCTTGGCGCGCGGCCGAGTTCGCCGCGGCGCTCCGTCAGGAGGGCGTGCTCGTGAAGACCGCCGACAGCTTCGTCATCGGCCGCAATGCCGCGCCGCACGCGGTGCGCATCTGCATGACGGGCGCGCGCTCGATCGCGGCGCTGACGCGCGGCCTGTCGATCATTCGCGCGACGCTCGAGCATGGGCTCGAAGGCGAGGTGGCGGCGCCGTATGCGCCGTGACGTCTCCGCAGCGCGTGTGATCCGCGACATCCGTCGACGCGGCTTGCGCAGAGAAGGGCGCATGGCATAATCCAGCCCCATCGCCGCCCTCCGGCGTCTTTTTCCTGTGCTCGCCGTCAGCATGTTCCGCCGCCGTCTCCAGAAGATCGGAAGCCTGTTGGGATTGCTCGCAATCCTGATGAGCACGCTCGCGCCGACGGTATCGCAGGCGCTCGCGGCGCGTGATCGCGTCGACATCGCGCTCGAAGCGTACTGCACGGCGCAGCCGTCCTCCGCCGAGTCGCGCGACAACGGGCAAGCTTCCGGGCCGCATGCACTGCTGCATTGGCAGGCCTGCGCGTATTGCGGCCTGCTGGCCCATGTGCCGGTGTTGCCCGGCGTGTACGCAAGTTTCGCCGCCGCCTCGATGGCGGCGCGCGCACCGGTCTTCGCCCAGCGCAGCGAGGTCCGCGCCGCTTCCTTCTTCACGGCCGCCCAGCCGCGCGCGCCGCCTGCCGTCTCCTGATTCGAATCCGTTTAGTCCACCGATAAATCGCGCAACGCTTTTTGACGGCGTTGCGGTACCGCCGCTCGCGTGAGCGGCGGTACTTCATATGATTCGAAAGGAACCTCATGCGCACGTTTCTCGAACGGAGACCGGCGTGTCTCGCCTCGGCCATCTACGCGGCCCTCGGCGCGGCGGCGTGTCTGACAGCATCTCCCGCGGCTCACGCCCACGCCGTGGTCGGCGACCGCGTTTTTCCGGCGACGATGGCCGTCGACGATCCCGGCGTCGGCGACGAATTCAACATGGAGTTCAGCCACATCAAGACGTCCGACAGCAACGGCAACGACATGAACGTCAACACCGTCTCGTACGAGTGGGACAAGCTGATCACGAAGAACCTCGCGTTCAGCATCGCGAGCAACTACACGAGCCAGAACTCGCCGGACGGCAGCGCGAAGGGCTGGGACAATTTCACGCTCGGCGCGAAATATCTCGTCTATGCGAACGCTCGGCATGAATTCATGGCATCGGTCGGGCTCCTCGCGACGCTCGGCGGCACCGGGTCGAAAGCAATCGCGAATTCGTTTTCGACGTTCACGCCGACCGTCTATTTCGGCAAGGGCTTCGGCGATTTGCCGAATTCGCTCGCTTATCTGCGTCCCTTCGCGATCACGGGCACGATCGGCCCGAACCTGACGACCGCGTCGTCGGACCAGGGACCGAACTCGCTCGGCTGGGGCGTGACGCTGCAGTACAGCATTCCGTACCTGCAGCAACAAGTGAAGGATCTCGGGCTGCCGCAGCCGTTCGCGAATCTGATTCCGGTCGTCGAGTTTCCGATGAGCACCTGCACGGCGGGCGCTTGCGCGGGCCAGACGACGGGCACGATCAACCCGGGCTTGCTGTGGCTCAACCGCTACGGGCAGTTCGGCGTCGAGGCGCAGATTCCCGTCAACAGCAGGGCCGGCACGCACACGGGAATATTGCTGCAGGCTCACGTGTATTTCGACGATATCTTCCCTAACTCTTTGGGCAAACCGCTCTTCTGACCGTGAACATGACCATGAAAACTTCCCTGATCTCTCTTTCGATGCGCGGCGCGGCTGCCGCGCTGACCCTGACGCTCGCGCAGCTCGCGTTCGCGCATGCCTATCCGACCAAGCAAGTGCCGGGCGCCGGCGCTGCCGTGACGACCTCGCAAAAGGAAGTCGCGATCGATTTCGACGACGCGCTCGAACCCGCGTTCAGCTCGATTGCCGTGACGGATGCGTCGGGCAAGTCGGTCGTGAGCGGCAAATCGGCGGTGGATGCGTCGAACGCGAGGCACATGTCGGTCGCGCTCGCGGCGTTGACGCCGGGCGTCTACACGGTCGCCTGGGTTGCCGTTGCCGCCGATGGCCATCGCACCCAAGGGCACTACACGTTCACCGTGAAGTGAGGTGGGCGCGTGCCCGTGCGTCTTTTCAGTGCGGAGGCTGTGGGCGTTTCAGGCGGGTTTGAGCCCCTGCCGCTGCGCACCTGTAATTCGTCGGGGCGCTTGAATTACCGCCCTGGCCCCGGCGCCCCCACGCTGATACGCACAAAATGCAAGCTTGCAGCGTAGGCGGAGCGGGCGGGCAATCGATGATTGACGGGTCTGCCCGCTGAAATCCATGACGACCCCCTAGGTGCTTATTGGTTGCGTCACGGGCTGGTACTATCCGGTTTCTTCCTACGGATTCGAGTTCAATGAGCGTCTCGCCGTTTATCTCGCGCGTAGTTTTGCGCAACTACCGCAGCGTCGGCCAGTGTGATGTCTCGCTTGGTCCCTTGACTTACTTGGTTGGGGCGAACGGCGCCGGCAAGAGTAACTTTGTTGACGCCCTGCATCTGGTATCGGATGCATTGACGAGTTCTCTGGATCAAGCACTCAGCCGTCGCGGTGGATTGGCCGAGGTTCGACGACGTTCCAGCGGACACCCGACACATTTTGGAATTCGCCTTGAGTTCACTTTGGGCGGAAGAGTTGGGCATTACGCTTTCAATATTGGATCACTTAAAAATCGCGGTTTCGAAGTCCAGACGGAAGAATGTAGCCTCGGAGGGATAGGAAGCGGACCGTACTATCGAATCGAGCATGGTCAGGTAAAAGCGAGCAGTGAGCCGACCTTGCCGGCTTTGACTGAGGACCGTTTGGCTCTGGTCGCCTTGTCCGGGTTGAGTGCATTTAGGCCAATTTTCGACGCCCTTACGGGGATGGGTTTTTACAACCTCAACCCCAAGCTGATGCGCGAGCTACAAAAAGCTCAGGAAGGCCGACTCATGAAGCCGGAGGGGGAGAACATCGCTAGCGTTATTGGTCACCTGGACAAAGTCAACGCGCAAGCCCTCCGAGTAATCGAAGAATATTTACAAACAGTGGTGCCGACGGTGCATGCGGTCAAGCGAGTTCAAGTGGGACCGATGGAGACGTTGGAATTTCGTCAGGACGTGCCGGGCGCCAAAGACCGTTGGCGCTTCGCCGCGCAGAACATGTCTGACGGCACGTTGCGCGCTCTGGGCGTGTTGACCGCGCTTTTTCAAAGCAACCGCGATTTCGCACCGACGCTGATTGGTATCGAAGAGCCCGAAACAGCTTTACATCCGGCTGCCAGCGCAGCACTTCGTGAAGCCCTGCAGCGTGCTTCGTCGCAGACTCAGGTCATTGTCACGAGTCATAGTCCGGAGCTTCTTGATGACATGTCTATCCGAGACGATCAGATCATCGCTGTGGTCTCTGATGCTGGCGAGTCCAAACTTGCACGAATTGATCCCGCTTCGCGCGAAGCTATCCGCAAGCATTTATTTTCTGCAGGCGAGTTGTTGAAGCTGGGCCAGCTCCAGCCAGATCCCGATGCAATTCGGGATCAGGCTACGCGCCAAGCTTCGCTCTTTGACGGAGGAGCAGTTTGACTCGGTTATCCAGCATAGTGGAAGGGCACGGCGAGGTTGCCGCGTTACCGGTTTTGCTGAGGCGGATTGCTCTTTGGCGATCACCTCATACGCATGTCGACGTTCAAACTCCGATACGCGTGCATAGAGATCGTTTCCTGAATCGAGCGGACGAATTTAGCCGACATCTGACGTTGGCGGGAGACAAGTGTGGTGACGACGGCTGGGTTTTGATTTTGCTGGATGCTGATGACGACTGTCCTGCCGTTCGAGGCCCGGAGATTTTGGCGCGCGCACAACAAGTATTGCCGCATCGAACGGTCTCTGTGGTATTGGCAAATCGCGAGTTCGAAGCATGGTTTATTGGGGCGGCTGCTTCATTGAACGGTCAGCGCGGCCTTTCTATTACGGCGGCGGCTGACTTGGAAGTCGACGCAGAGTCGCCGCGAGACGCTAAAGGGTGGCTTCGAGAGCGAATGTCGGGTGGAACCTACGGTGAAACGACTGATCAACCTGCGTTTGCGGCCCGGATCGATTTGCAACAAGCATTGGAGCGCTGTAGATCGTTTCGCAAGCTTTGCGATGAATGGGATAGAAGTGTCGCCTGAATTCGCTGGCGGTTTCTGCAGTTGCAAAACCGACGCCGATCACGCGGTCTGATTTCCAAAAGGGCGATGAGGGGATAAAAATACAAAACCCACGTCATTATTGGAAGATGAACCCGCGTTCAGCTCGATTGCCGTGACGGATGCGTCGGGCAAGTCGGTCGTGAGCGGCAAATCGGCGGTGGATGCGTCGAACGCGAAGCACATGTCGGTCGCGCTCGCGGCGTTGACGCCGGGCGTCTACACGGTCGCCTGGGTTGCCGTTGCCGCCGATGGCCATCGCACCCAAGGGCACTACACGTTCACCGTGAAGTGATGTTCCGGGTGCGGCCGGCGCCGGCGCCGGGTCCCGCCGGCCGCGCCCTCATGGAAATCCCGTACGGAAGCGGCATCTTCATGAAAGCATGAAGAAGGGTTCCCGCCTCTAGAATCCCGCCATCGACACCAGACGAGTGGCATCCCGCCGCTCCGACAAGAACGGAGACAATCGATGCGACCCACCTTCCGCGCACTTCGCCATATCGCTCTCGCTTCCAGCCTGTTGTTCGGCATTGCATCGCAGCATGCGATGGCCGACGACGGCGGCAAGGTCACGATCATGGTCGGCGGGATCACGAAGCTGATTTATCTGCCGGCTCGCCTGACCGAGCAACTCGGCTATTTCAAGGACGAAGGGCTCGACGTCGAGCTGCTGTCGCAGCCGGCCGGCGTCGATGCCGAAAACGAGCTGCTGGCCGGCGCAGTCCAGGGCGTGGTCGGCTTCTACGACCACACCATCGACTTGCAGACCAAGGGCAAGGAAGTCAAGGCGATCGTCGTGTTCGGGCAGGTGCCGGGCGAAGTCGAGATGGTGTCGACCAAAGCCGCCGACTCGATCAAGTCGATGGCCGACGTCAAGGGCAAGACGCTGGGCGTGACGGGCCTCGGCTCGTCGACGAGCTTCCTCACGCAGTTCCTCGCCGGCCAGCACGGCATCCAGTCGACCGAATACACGATGCTGCCGGTGGGCGCCGACGCGAGCTTCATCGCGGCGGTCAAGCAAGGCCGCATCGACGCCGGCATGACCACCGAGCCCACCGTTTCCGCGCTGCAGAAATCCGGCGACGCGAAGGTGCTCGTCGACATGCGCTCGGTCGAAGGCACCAAGGCCGCGCTCGGCGGCACCTACCCGGCTTCGAGCCTCTACGTTCAAGCAGCGTGGGCCGACACGCACAAGGCCCAGGCGGCCAAGCTCGCTCACGCGTTCGTGCGCACCATGCAGTTCATCCACACGCACAGCGCGGAAGAAATCGCCGCGAAGATGCCCGACGACTACCAGAAGGACAAGGCGCTCTACGTGAGCGCGCTGAAGGCCTCGCTGCCGATGTACACGGCGGACGGCAAGATGCCGGCCGACGGCCCGGAGACGGTGCTCAAGGTGCTGTCGGCGTTCAATCCGTCGGTCAAGGGCAAGCACGTCGATCTGTCCAAGACCTACACGAACGAGTTCGTCAGCTCGAAATAAATCGGCCCGGGCCGGCCGCGCTCGCGCGGCCGGCATCGCCGAAAGGCTTCGTTGCACTCGAGGCGCCGCCTGTCGCGGCTCCGGTTTTTCCAGGGATGTGCCCCATGAACCAAGTTCCTTCTCAAGGCGCGCCGGCCATCGAGTTCCGCTCGGTGTCGTGCCGCTTCATTTCTCCCGACGGCAAGCCGACCGTCGCGCTGCGCGATTTCAGCATGTCGGTGGCGCAGGGCGAGTTCATCGCGATCGTCGGCCCCACGGGCTGCGGCAAGTCCACCACGCTCAGCATGATCACGGGGCTCCTGAAGCCCACGGCGGGCGAGGTGCGCGTGATGGGCGCGCCCGTCAACGGCATCGATCCGCGCATCGGCTTCGTGTTCCAGGCGGACGCGGTGTTCCCGTGGCGCTCGGTGCTCGACAACGTCGCGGCCGGACCGCTGTTTCGCGGCCGCTCGAAGTCGGCGGCCTACGACGAGGCGAACGACTGGCTGCGCCGCGTCGGCCTCGAGAAGTTCGGCAAGCACTATCCGCATCAGCTTTCGGGCGGCATGAGGAAGCGCGTCGCGCTCGCGCAGACCTTCATCAACAAGCCGGAAATCCTCTTGATGGACGAGCCGTTCTCCGCGCTCGACATGCAGACGCGCACGCTGATGCAGGACGAGCTGCTGCAGCTGTGGTCGGCGAATGCGGGCTCGGTGGTGTTCGTCACGCACGACCTCGAAGAGGCGATCGCGCTCGCCGACCGCGTGTTCGTGCTGACCGCGCGCCCGGCGACGCTCAAGAAGGTGTACGAGATCGACCTGCCGCGTCCGCGGATCACCTCGGAGATCCGCTACGAGCCGCGCTTTATCGAAATTTCGCGCGACATCTGGCACGATCTGCGCGAGGAAGTCCAAATTGCTTAATACGACAGTACGACGGAATACACTCATGGCATCCCGTGATAGCGCTTTGAAAATGGACCTCGAAACCGCCTCCGCAGACGAGATCGAGCGGATGGCCCGGCGCCGCCTGCAGCAGCGGCACGCATTGATCATCAGCCTGCGGATCCTCGTGCTGGTCGTCGTGCTGGGCGGCTGGGAGATCTCCGGCCGCATGAAATGGATCGACCCGTTCTTTTTCTCGATGCCGTCGCTGATCTTCCTGCAGATCATCGACTGGTTCCAGAACGGCACCTCGCAAGGCCCGCTGCTCGTGCAGGTGTGGGTCACGCTCGAAGAGACGCTGCTCGGCTTCCTTATCGGCTCGGCCGGCGGCATCGTGTGCGGCGTCGTGCTGGGCCGCAACAAGCTGCTCGCCGACGTGTTCGACATCTACATCAAGATCGCCAACTCGATTCCGCGCGTGGTGCTCGGCTCGGTGTTCGTGATCGCGCTCGGCCTCGGCATGGCTTCGAAGGTCGCGCTCGCGGTGGTCATGGTATTTTTTGTGGTATTCGGCAACGCCTTCCAGGGCGTGCGCGAAGCCGACCGCTACATGATTGCGAACGCGCAGATCCTCGGCGCTTCGAAACGGCAGCTGACCACCTCGGTGGTGATTCCGTCGGCGCTCTCGTGGATTCTCGCGAGCCTGCACGTGAGCTTCGGCTTTGCGCTGGTCGGCGCGGTGGTCGGTGAATTCCTCGGCTCGAAGCAGGGTATCGGTCTCTTGATTTCGACGGCGCAGGGCGCCTTCAACGCGAGCGGCGTGTTTGCGGCGATGATCGTGCTGGCCGTGGTCGCGCTCACGACGGACTATCTGCTTACCGCACTGGAAAAACGTCTGCTGAAATGGAGGCCTTCGTCATTCTGACGCTCGGAATCGAACGCGAACGTCCTTGCCTGCCGGCAGGGACGTTGTTGCATTGGAGAGTGTGCAATGTTGCTTAGCTTGCGCGCGCGCCTGCTGGTGTGGCTGCTGCTGCCGCTCGCGCTGTTCGTCTTCGTGACCGGCAGGATGTCCTACGACGCGGCCCGGCAGACCGCCGACCTGCTGCAAGACAACGCGCTGCTCTCTTCCGCTCGCACCATCATCGAAGACGTCGACTGGCAGAACGGCGCGCTGACGGCGAACATTCCGCCCGCCGCGCTGGAGATCTTCGAATCGCCCTATCAGGACCAGGTGTTCTACAAGGTGGTCGTCGATCACGACAGGCTGCTGGGCGGCAGTCCCGATCTGCCGCCGCCCGCGGACAGCCGCCGCTTCCCGGTGTTCTACAACACCTCGCTCGGCGGGCTGCCGATCCGCGCGGTGGCTTACCAGCGGGAGCTTTATGACTCGGGCAAGGCCCAGCAGGTCACGGTGATCGTCGGCAAGACGCAGGCGTCGCGGCAGGCCATGCTCGAAGACCTCTGGCATCCGCAGTTGATCCGCCAGTGGCTGATGCTGGCCCTGGTCGTGGTGCTCGTGCCGTTCGGGCTCACGATGGAGCTGAGGCCGCTGATGAAGCTCAAGGACGATGTCGCCGATCGCGGGCCGATGGAGCTCCAGCCGATCCGCGTGCACCATCTGCCTTCCGAGCTGCGGCCGATCGTCGATGCGATCAACCAGTGCATCGCGCGCCTCAAGGTGCATGCGGCGACCCAGCGTCAATTCATCGCCGATGCGGCGCATCAATTGCGCACGCCGCTCACGCTGCTCGACACGCAGGTGCAGTGCGCGAGCCAGTGCGACCTGCGCGATCCGTCGCTCACCGAGGCCTTGACCGGCATCCGCCGCACGAGCCAGAAGATGGCCGACGTGACGAGCCAGCTGCTGCTGCTCGCGCAGGCGGAGTCGGTATCGGCGCCGCGCATGCAGGCCAGGATCGATCTGGCGGCAGTGGTGTCGGCGGTGCTCGAGGAGCTCGTGGTTGCGGCGCAGCAGCGTCAGATCGATCTCGGCGCGGAGCTGGCGGACGGCATGCATGTCGCGGGCAACGCGAGCCTGCTCGAGGCGCTCGTGACGAATCTCGTCGACAACGCAGTCCGCTATACGCAGGAAGGGGGGAGCGTGACCGCGATCTGCCGCCGCGAGGGCGGCGACGTGGTGATGCAAGTGGTGGACAATGGTCCCGGCATCCCGGCCGAAGCGCGCGCGCACGTGTTCGAGCGCTTCTACCGCGTATCGGCCGATGTCGAGGGCTCCGGCCTCGGCCTTGCGATCGTCCACCAGATCGCGCTCGCGCACGGCGGCACGGTTGCTATCATGCCGGGCCCGCAGCGCGTCGGGCTCGTCGTGACGGTCCGCCTGCCTGCATGGAGTGATTGAGGTAAGAGAATGAAGCTGCTGTTAGTCGAAGACAACATCGAACTGTCGCATTGGATCGTCAATTTGCTGCGCGCCGAGAATTTCGCCGTCGATTGCGTGCCCGACGGCGAATCGGCCGATTCGGTGCTGACCACGCAACGCTACGACGTCGTGCTGCTCGACATGCGCTTGCCGCGCATGAGCGGCAAGGACGTGCTCGCGCGCCTGCGCCGCCGCCGCGACAACGTGCCGGTGCTGATGCTGACCGCGCACGGCTCGATCGACGACAAGGTCGATTGCTTCAGCGCCGGCGCGGACGACTACGTGGTCAAGCCCTTCGACGGCCGTGAGCTGGTGGCGCGCATCAAGGCGCTGATCCGCCGGCAGCTGAGCGACAAATCGGGCTGGCTCATGTGCGGCGACCTGCAATACATCTCCGATACGCGGGAGTTCCGCCACAACGACGTGCCGCTGAACCTGCGCCGCCGCGAGCACGCGATCCTCGAGACGCTGATGCTGCGGCAGGGCAAGACGGTGTCGAAGAACACGCTGATGGACAGCGTGTTCGGCCTCGACGACGAGCCGAGCGCCGACGCCATCGACATCTACATCCACCGGCTGCGCAAGCACCTCGCGGCCTCGAGCGCGCAGATCATGACGCTGCGCGGGCTCGGCTACATCCTGCGGTCGAAGGAAGAGGCGTAGTGCGGTTGAGGTTGCGGCGGCCCCTATCAGTAGTATCACTTAGTTGTTCGAATGAGACACGAAAGGAGCGTGAAGGATTGAGGTAACTAGGATTCGTCTCATCCGTTGAACGTCGTGGTTGCCGATGACTTGGCAGGCGGTGGTAATCGACAGCGGACCAATCAGAACTTCAACGCAGCACCCTGAGGAGACAATCTTGAAGCAAAAGTACCTCGCGTTCGCCGTCACGGCAGGCGCACTCGCAGCAAGCAACGCACACGCGCAATCGAGCGTGCAGCTCTATGGCCTCATCGACCTGTCCGCCGTCGCCTACACGACGAACGCCGACAAGGCCGGCAACCACGTGATCGGCATGGGCCACGACGGCGAGCCATGGTTCAGCGGCAGCCGCTGGGGCCTGCGCGGCGCCGAGGACATCGGCGGCGGCTCGAAGATCGTCTTCACGTTGGAAAGCGAATTCGTTGCCGCGAACGGCAACATGGAAGATTCCGGTCAGATCTTCGACCGTGACTCGTGGGTCGGCATCCAGAACGACACGTTCGGCGAGTTTTCGGCCGGCTTCCGGGACACCGTTGCGAAGGACTTCTCGGGACTCTACGGCGACCCGTACACCAGCGCGGAGTTCTCGACGAAGGAAGGCGCCTACACCAACTCCAACAACTTCAAGCAACTGATTTTCTACGCGGCTGGCCCGACGGGTACGCGTACCGAGAACGGCATCCAGTGGCGCAAGCTCTTCAGCAACGGCATTTATGCGGCTGCTGACTATCAGTTCAGCAACTCGACGCAGTTCGCCAACGGCTCGGGCTACCAGGCCGCGCTCGGCTGGAACGTTGGGCCAGTCTCCTTCGGCGGCTTCTACGATCACACGAACAACGGCGGCTTCGTCGATCAGACGTACTCGGTGGGTGGCGACTATCGCTTCGGCATCGGCCGTGTCAACGCCGGTTACTTCCATTACACGGGCAAGCAGGGCTCGCTGCCGGACCGGGTGGACAACGCGTGGACGGTATCGTTCAAGCTCGCGCCGAAGGGCCCGCTGGACTATGAGCTCGGCTATCAGCAGATGCACGTGAAGAATGCCGCCTACAACAGCAGCGGCGATATCCCGAACGCCAACTCCGGCTCGTTCGACACGACGGCCACGACGGTCAACAACGGCTACAAGGAAACGGTCTACGCGTCGACCTTCTATCACCTGTCGAAGCGCACCGAGCTGTACCTGGCTGCCGACTACATGAAGCTGCACGGCGGCTACACGGTGGCGGGAACGAACGGCCACAACAGCCAGCTCGAAGTGGCGACGGGCATCCGCACGCGCTTCTGATCCAAGGATCGTCCTCCTCGCAGCACAAACCTCGACTGAATGTGCTCCGATTTGCGGCGGCGGACTTGTCCGCTCGCCGCTTTTTTCTGTCGACCTGAGTCAGCGCTTCAGCGTGTCGACCAGAGTTAGTGCTTCAGCACTTACTCTGGTCCCATGCAGAGCCTTGCTCCGGTCCCATGCTGTGGTTGCCTGGAGTTGGTGCTTTAGCACTTGCTCCAGGCCCGCAGCGCTCGATGCATCAGAGGGCAACCATGTTCAGGAACGCTACCGTCCGCATGGCGCTGACGCTGACGATCGCAGGATTTACGGGGGCGCTGATGCTGGTGATCGCAGCGTCGATCGCCGGCCTGCAGACCGCCAACCGCGCGCTCGAAAAGATGTACAGCGAAGAGACCGCCGCGCTGCAACACTTGACCGCGAGCAGCGAAGCCCTGCTGCAAGTGCGGGTCGATCTCGGCGCGTACGAGACGCTCGTCGCGCAAGGCAAACCCACGGCCCCGGTGCTGGCCCGCGTGCATGCGGAGCTGGCCGACAGCAATCGCGAGCTGGCGGGCTACACCGCCTTGAACCGCTCGAGCGACGCCGAGAAGGCGCTCGCGGACGCGCTGCACGCCAGGCGCGACAAGCTATTGAACGACGTGCTGACGCCCGAGATCGCGGCGCTGGACCAGGACGATTTCATGACGTTCCGCACGACGGAGCGGCAAGCGCCCGAAGCCGTGTTCAGCGACTACAAGCACGCGGCGCTCGCACTCGAAGATTTCCAGATCCAGCATCAGAAGGCCCGCTTCGAATCCGCGCAGCAGAATTTCCACGGGCTGCTTTGGCTGTTCGGCGCGATCGGCGCGGCAGCGATCGCGCTCGGGCTCTTTGCACGCTACGCGCTCACGGCATCGATCGTGAAGCCGATCAATGCGGCGATTCATCATTTCGAGCGGATTGCGGCGGGCGACTTGACCAATACGATCGATACGCAGCGCACGAACGAAATGGGCCGGCTGCTCGCGGCGCTCGCGCGCATGCAGGCGGGCCTCGTTGCCGCGGTGGCGCAGGTGCGTCACGGCACGGCCGCGATCACGCACGGCGTGCGCGAGATCGCGAGCGGCAACGCCGACTTGTCGGCCCGCACCGAGCAGCAGGCGGCCACGCTCGAGGAAACCGCCTCGAGCATGGAGGAGCTGACCGCGACGGTCCGGCAGAACGCGGACAACGCGCGGCACGCCAGCGAGCTCGCGGAAAACGCCGCGCGCATCGCGGCGCGCGGCGGCGAGGTGGTGGGCCAGGTTGTCGACGTGATCGAGGACATGTCGTCGGGCTCGAACCGGATCGTCGACATCATCGGCGCGATCGAAGGGATCGCATTCCAGACCAACATCCTCGCCTTGAACGCAGCGGTCGAAGCGGCACGCGCCGGCGAGGAAGGGCGTGGCTTCGCAGTGGTCGCGGGCGAGGTGCGCGCGCTCGCGCAGCGCTCGGCCGCAGCGGCAAAGGAGATTCGCGAGCTCATTGGCGAATCCGTCGCGAAGGTGCACAACGGCTCCGAGCTCGCGGCGCGCGCCGGCGCGACCATGGCTGAGATCGTCGATGCCGCGCGCAGCGTGACGGGCATCGTCGGCGAAATCAGCGTGGCGTCGGAGGAGCAGTCGCGCGGCATCGACCAGATCAATCGCGCGGTGTCGCAGATGGATAACGTGACGCAGCAGAACGCCGCGCTCGTCGAAGAGGCCGCGGCGGCGGCGGCATCGCTGGACGAGCAGGCGCGTGCGCTCGATGACGCGGTGGCGGTGTTCCAGCTGCGCCAGGCTGCCGCGGAAGATGGGCAACAGAACGGCCCGGCGTTCGCGCTATCGCCGGCATACGCATGACGACATCAGACGAGAGCATTGAAACGTTCTGCATCAAGGGCATCACGCACCAGGGCAAGACCTTCCGTCCGGGAGACTGGGGTGAGCGCCTGATGGGCGTCATCACGCTTTACGTCGGAGAGCGCCGGCCGGGGCTGCATGTCGCGTCGACGCGGCTCGCGATGCCGGTCGTCGAGGCCGGCGTCAAATGTCTGATCGTTTGCGGCGAACTGCGGCGCGTTTGCCCCGACGCGTTCGATTTCGTCATACGCTTCGCGCGCGACAACGACTTGCCGGTCGAGACTCGCGCCCGCTCGCGCGAGGCCGCCTATGCGAGCGCGGCCTGGACGGGCTGAGGCGGCAGTCTCTTGCCTTCCTGCCGCCCCGCGCAGGCAAGCATCGCGCGATGCGACGCGTTTGCAGCCTCAGTTGGCACTCGCGCAGATCACGTCCGGTGCGGTATAGGGCGACGGATAGAAAGACTTGGGGCCGCTCAGGACGCGCAAACGCTGTGTCGCCAGCACGTCGGCTTCCGTTTGCTCGCGGCGGGTGAGCGCAGCCGCTACTTCGCCGTTGGGAAGCGGCTCATTGACGGCGCATTGCAGCGTCTTGCCGTTGGCTAGCTGCACCGTCGTCACGTAGGCGTAGTCGGGTTGCGCGGCCATCGAGCCGGCAGCCCAGAGCGCGGCGACGCTCAGCAGCGCGCAGGTGAGGCTTCGGATTTTCATGACGTGCTCCTCCTTGGTTTTACGTCCCTGTCTATTTGACAGCGGCAGGAGCAGTCGAGATCTGCCAGGTCCCGGGAATCGATGGACGCGTCGAGCGGACCGCCCGCCCTTAGCCGGCGCTTGCGCAACTCACGGCTGGCGCCGTGTAGGGCGACGGATAGGGGGATTCGGGGCCGCTCAGGACGCGCAGGCGCTGCGTCGCGAGTACGTAGGCTTTCGTTTGCTCGCGGCCGGTGAGCGCGGCCGCCGCTTCGCCGTTGGGAAGCGGCTCATTGACGGCGCATTGCAGCGTCTTGCCGCTGGATAGCCGCACCGTGGTCAGGTAGGCGTAGTCGGGTTGCGCGGCCATGGTGCCGCCGGCCCAGAACGCGGCGACGCTCAGCAGTGCGCAAGTCAGGCTATGGACTTTCATGATGTGCTCCTCGAGGTTCATCACTGTCATTTGAAGACTGCGGGAGCCGTCGAAAAATGCCGTATCGCGAAAGTCTTTTTTTCACGAAATGCGCTTTCCCGCGCGAATGCGATGACCTACGGCGGCAATCGCACTGCTTGCGATGCGGGCGGTCCCGTCATCGCGCCGAGGCGTGAACATCTGCTTACAGATCTCACATGTCCGTTGTGCACCTCTGGTTTGCCAGGGACGTTCTAGCTGGCATACATCAACGGAGGCGAACATGAACCCCTACCCGGATTCCGATTCCTTGCAAGGCCGTCGTATTCATCCCTTGGTCGCGAGCGCGGCTGTGGCTGTGATCCTGGTCAGTGCGACCGGCATCGCGGCAATAACGGGGATTCTGCCGTCCTCCCACGCAGTCCAGGCGCCGGCCGCGCAATTGGAGCCTGCCGCCGCGCAGGTCGCGAGCACGCCGGCCGTGTCGCCGCCAGCCGTCGCAGCCCCGCGCTCGACGGAAGCGCCACCCCAGACATACGTCCACCATCGCCATCCGGCGCCGGTCGAGCAGGCCCGATCCGGCGACCGGGACGCGTGGCGGAACCCGTCACAGCCCGCGCGGCAGGCGGTCACCGCCGACCCGTACGCCGGTGAGGTGGTCGCCGTCAATACCGTCGAGACCCCCGAGCCGACGACGGGTGTCGGCGCGGTCGGCGGTGCTGTCGCCGGCGGATTGATCGGAAATCAGATCGGAAACGGGCGGGGCCGCTTGCTCGCGACCATTGCCGGTGCAGTTGGCGGTGGATTCGCCGGCAACGGTATCGAGCACGCAGTACGCAAGGAGACCTCGTACCAGGTGCAGGTCAGGATGCAGGATGGCAGTTACCGGAATTTCAGCTATCCGACACAGCCGCCGGTTCAGGTGGGTGAACGCGTTCATGTGTCCGGGGATTCGCTGGTCGCGTCGTGATTGCTTCCCGGCGGAGGTGCCGCTGCGCTGCGATTTATTGCCGTAAAAGACAAAAGCCCTGCTAGAACAACGGTCTAGCAGGGCTTTTTAGATTCCGTGGACCGTTCGGACCAATCTGACTGGTGCCCAGGGCCGGACTCGAACCGGCACGCCTTGCGGCGGGGGATTTTGAGTCCCCTGCGTCTACCTGTTTCACCACCTGGGCTTACTGACGCGCCACGCTTACGGTCCTTACGGCCGCGCGTGACGGAAGACGGCGATTATGGCGGAAAACGTCGAAACGATCAAGTTCACCGGTTCCGCCCCTGCAGCACGAACCCATCACTGGCTCAGATAGACAAACGATCCATTCCTGATCACGCCCATCACGCTCGCCCGCTGATCGAGCCCGACGTGGTCCTTCGCGCTCGTACTGACGATCCCGTTCGGCACCACGAGCTCATGCGCATGCTCGAGCTCATCGCGCAATGCAGCGCGAAACGCGGGCGTCCCCGGTTGGGCCGTCTTCAGCGCTCGCGCAACCGCATCCTGAAGCCGCGGATAAACCCCCGCCGCGTCGCCCGCGAACTGCGTGACCGTCCCCGGCCCGTATTTCGCCTCGTAGGCGCTCACGAACGCAAGCGCCGCCTTCTTCGCCGGATGATCGGCCGGCAGCGTGCGCGCGACCACCACGGGCTGGGTCGGAAACAGCGTCCCTTCGACATCCTTGCCGCCCAGCTTGATGAACTCGGGGGTGGCGATGCCGTGCGTCTGGTAGATCGGCCCCTTGAAGCCGCGCTCGACGAGCGTGCGCTGCGGCAGCACGCTCGGCGTGCCCGCGCCGGCAACGAGGATCGCGTCGGGCCGCGCGGCCATCAGCTTCAGCACTTGGCCCGTGACGCTCGTATCGGTGCGATTGAAGCGCTCGGCCGCGACGATCTTGATATGGCGCAGCTCGGCGAATTTCGAGAACTCGTTGTACCAGCTGTCGCCGTAGCTGTCGGCAAAGCCGATGAAGCCGACCGTCTTCACGTCGTGGTTCGACATGTAGCGCGTCATCACGTCCGCCATCGCGCTGTCGGTCTGCGCCATCTTGAACGCCCACACGCGCTTGCCTTCCTGCGGCTCGACCACGGCGGCCGAGCCGATCAGCGTGATCATCGGCGTCCGGGTCTCGGACACCGGGTCGAGCGCGGCGAGCGCCGCCGGCGTGATGTTCGGGCCGACGATCACGTCGACCTTGTCCTCGCTCACGAACTTGCGGATGTTGCGCACGGCGGCGCCTGGATCGGAGCCGTCGTCGAGGATGAGGTACTGCGCGTTCTGGCCCGCGATCGTCTGCGGCCACATCAGCATCGCGTTCTTGCTCGTGATGCCGATCGTGGCGGCGGGGCCGGTCGTGGACAAGTCGATGCCGATCTTGATGTCGGCGTGCGCAGCGGCGCCAAGCGCGAATGCGGCCAGCGCGAGCGCGCCGCGCAGGGTTTGGGACAACGCCATCCGGGTCTCCATGCGGGGGGAATCAAAGCGGAATCAAAGCTCGTAGCTTTCGTGCTCGCCCTTCAGCGCCTGCTCGATCAGCTTGCGGTTGAGCGTCGGCGACAGCAGCTCGACGAGCGTATAGACATAGCTGCGCAGATACGCCCCTTGCTTCAACGCGACGCGCGTCACGTTGCTGCCGAACAGGTGGCCGACCGGCATCCCCCGAAGGTGCCGGTCGCGCTCCGCGTTGAAGGCGATGTCTGCCATGATCCCGACGCCGAGCCCGAGCTCGACGTAGGTCTTGATCACGTCGGCGTCGATGGCTTCGAGCACGATGTCGGGCGACAGGCCGCGCAGCTGGAACGCGTGGTTGATCTTCGAGCGTCCGGCGAACGCGTTGTCGTAGGTGATGAGCGGATACTGCGCGAGGTCGTTCAAGGACAGCATCTTGCGCTCGAGCAGCGGGTGATCGGCCGGCATCACGGCCAGGTGGTGCCACTGGAAGCAGGGCAGCGACACCAGATCCTTGTAATCCGCGATCGCCTCGGTCGCGATCGCGAGGTCGGCCTGGTCGTGCATGACCATCTCGGCGACCTGCGTCGGGCTGCCTTGCAGGATTGAAAGGTGGACCTTGGGATAGCGCTTCTTGAATTCGGCGATCGCGGCCGGCAGCGAGTAGCGCGCCTGGGTGTGGGTGGCGGCGATCACGAGGTTGCCTTGATCCTGCGCAGCGAAGTCCTTGCCGACGCGCTTCAGGCTTTCAACTTCCTGAAGAATCCGCTCGACCGACGCCAGGATGATCCGCCCCGGTTCGGTCAGCGCGCGCACGCGCTTGCCGTGGCGTGTGAAGATTTCAACCCCCAGCTCGTCCTCGAGCTCGATGATCGCCTTGGAGACCCCAGGCTGGGACGTATACAGCGCTTTGGCGGCTTCGGTCAGGTTGAAGTTCTGCCTGACGGCCTCGCGGACGAAGCGAAACTGGTGCAGGTTCATTTATAACCCTTCCGCATATGGAAACAATTTTTTAGTCGTTTGAAATATAAGACCAGTTTATTACGATCACCGCAGGTTTTTCAATATCGATATCTGTTTTTGTCATTAGCAAATGAGCAGACGGTCTAAACTACCGCCGCTCCTGCGAATCGACAGCTGTTTCGGGCGTTGCGTGGCTAGGACGCAGCGCGGCACATAACACTGGGGTCCCCGAATGTACCAATACGATCAGTACGACCAGACCATCGTCGACGAGCGCGTCGCGCAGTATCGCGACCAGGTGCGCCGCCGGCTGTCCGGCGAATTGAGCGAGGATGAGTTCCGCCCGCTGCGGCTGCAAAACGGCCTGTACATGCAGCGCCACGCCTACATGCACCGCATCGCGATTCCTTACGGCAACCTGCGCAGCGACCAGCTGCGCATGCTCGCCCACATCGCGAGCAAGTACGACCGCGGCTACGGCCACTTCTCGACGCGCACCAACATCCAGTACAACTGGATCAAGCTCGAGGAAACGCCCGATCTGCTCGCGGATCTCGCCAGCGTGCAGATGCACGGCATCCAGACCTCGGGCAACGACATCCGCAACATCACCGCCGACCAGTTCGCCGGCGTGGCGCCCGACGAGATCGTCGATCCGCGTCCGTGGTCCGAGATCCTGCGCCAATGGTCGACGTTCCACCCCGAATTCAACTGGCTGCCGCGCAAGTTCAAGATCGCCGTGTCGGGCTCGAAGGAAGACCGCGTCGCGGTGCAGATCCATGACCTGGGCGTCTA
Source organism: Trinickia terrae (assembly GCF_005144415.1). Classification (GTDB taxonomy): domain Bacteria; phylum Pseudomonadota; class Gammaproteobacteria; order Burkholderiales; family Burkholderiaceae; genus Trinickia_A; species Trinickia_A terrae. Next base: position 147,815 of record NZ_SWJE01000015.1, read on the forward strand.
TCTGTCGAAGAACGAGGCGGGCGAAGTGGTCTGCGCGATCCTCGCGGGCGGCGGTCTTGGCCGCACGCCGATCATCGGCTCGGTGATCCGCGAGAACCTGCCGTGGCAGCACCTGCTCACGTATTGCGAGGCGGTGCTGCGCGTCTACAACCGCTTCGGGCGCCGCGACAACATGTACAAGGCGCGCATCAAGATCCTCGTGAAGGCGCTCGGCGCCGAGAAGTTCGCGCAGCAGGTCGAAGAGGAATGGCAGCACCTGAAGGACGGCCCGTCGACGCTCACGCAAGCCGAATACGACCGCGTCGCGCAGCACTTCCAGCCGCCGCAGTACGAGAAACTGTCGGATACCGATGCGTCGTTCGAGAAGCATCTGCTCGAAAACAAGGCGTTCGCTCGCTGGATCGAGCGCAACCTGCGTCCGCACAAGGTGCCGGGCTACGCCGCCGTGACGCTGTCGCTGAAGCCGGCTGTCGGCGCGCCGGGCGATGCGACGGACGCGCAAATGGAAGCCGTCGCCGACTGGGCCGACCAATACTCGTTCGGCGAGATCCGCGTCTCGCACGAGCAGAACCTGATTCTCGCCGACGTCAAGAAGCGCGACCTCTTCGCGCTGTGGGAAGAGGCGAAGAAGCAGGGCTTCGCGACGCCGAACATCGGTCTCCTGACCGACATCATCGCGTGCCCGGGCGGCGATTTCTGCTCGCTCGCGAATGCGAAGTCGCTGCCGATCGCGCAGGCGATCCAGGACCGTTTCAGCGATCTCGACTACGTGTACGACCTGGGTGATCTGTCGCTGAACATCTCGGGCTGCATCAACTCGTGCGGCCATCACCACGTCGGCAACATCGGCATTCTCGGCGTCGACAAGGACGGCTCCGAGTGGTACCAGGTGACGCTCGGCGGCGAGCAGGGCACGGGCGCCACGGGCGCGCATCTCGGCCGTGTGATCGGGCCGTCGTTCTCGGCCGAGGAAATGCCGGACGTCTTGTCGAAGGTGATCGATACCTTTGTCGAGAACCGCATCGACGCTGAACGCTTCATCGACACGTACAACCGCATCGGCGTCGCGCCGTTCAAGGAACGCGTCTACGCCTCGCGCCAACCGGCGCACGCCTGATTCGCGACTGAGCAGAGGATTTTTGCAGATGACTTCGATTATCAAGAACCGCTCGGTCGTGAGCGACGACTGGACCGTCGTGCGGGCTGCGGAAGACGGTGCGCTGCCCGCGGCCGCTGCGCTGCCGGCCGGCAAGGTGCTCGTGCCGCTCGCGCTGTGGCAGGCCGAACGCGAGACGCTGGCCGCGACCAAGAGCAAGAGCGAGCTCGGCGTGTGGCTGGCCCCGGACAGCGAGCCGGCCGATTTCGTCGCCGACTTCGGCAAGATCACGCTGATCGGCGTCGATTTCCCGGTGTTCCGCGACGGGCGTGGCTACAGCACGGCGCGTCTCTTGCGCGAGCGCTACGGCTGGAAGGGCGAGCTGCGCGCGATCGGCGACATCATGCGCGACCAGCTGCACCATCTCGCGCGCTGCGGCTTCGACGCGTTCGCGGTGCGTGCCGATAAGGACATCCACGACGCGCTGAAGGCGTTCACCGAGTTTTCGGTGCTCTACCAGGGCGCGTTCGACGAACCGAATCCGCTGTTCCGCCGCCGTGCCGCGGTGGCTGAAGCGGTTGAGCAAAAGGCCTCGGCATGAGCGCCGCGACCTCCGTCCCCACCATCGACGCAGCCTTGAGCGCGAAGATCGAGCGCCTGAACGCGCTGATCGATTCGATCGCCGCGCGTCACGCGAACGTGAAGCTCGCGAGCAGCCTCGCCGCGGAAGACATGCTGCTCACGCACGCGATCCTGTCGCGCGGCGCGAAGATCGGCATCTTCTCGTTGAACACGGGCCGCCTGCATGCGGAAACGCTCGGCATGATCGACCGCGTGCGCGAGCGCTATGGCTACGAGATCGAGCAATTCCATCCGCAGCAGGATGCCATCGATCAATACGTCGCCGAGCACGGCCTGAACGCTTTCTACGAGAGCGTCGAGCTGCGCAAGCGCTGCTGCGAAATCCGCAAGGTGGAGCCGCTCAACCGCGCGCTCGCCGGCGTAGAAGCGTGGGTGACGGGCCAGCGCCGCGAGCAGTCGGTCACGCGCTCGGAGCTGCACGAGGAAGAAACCGACTCGGCGCGCCAGATCGCCAAATACAATCCGCTCGCGGATTGGACCGAGGCCGACGTGTGGACGTACCTGAAGGCGTTCGACGTGCCGGTCAATCCGCTGCACGCGCGAGGCTACCCGAGCATCGGCTGCGAGCCCTGTACGCGAGCGATCCGCCCCGGCGAGGACAGCCGGGCCGGCCGCTGGTGGTGGGAGTCGCGCGACACGAAGGAATGCGGCTTGCACATCACGACGATTCCGATCGTGCCCGCCTCGGAAAACGCTGCTGCCCGATAGCTTCACCCGACGACGAATCCTGTCGCGGCGCCGGGCACCACCGTGCGACGCCGCCCGCAACATGACGCAAAGAAGGACCTAGAACATGAGCACGACGCTCGAACCTACTGCTGCCGCCCAACCGGTCTCCGTCACGGCCAACCGGATGGACCACCTCGATTGGCTCGAAGCCGAGTCGATCTACATCCTGCGCGAACTGGTCGCCGAATGCAGCAAGCCTGCGCTGCTGTTCTCGGGCGGCAAGGATTCGGTGGTGGTGCTGCACCTGGCGCTGAAAGCCTTCGGCCTCGGCGCGAACCGCAAGACTTCGCTGCCGTTCCCGCTCGTGCACATCGACACGGGCCACAACTACGACGAAGTGATCGATTTTCGCGACCGCCGCGCCGCCGAGATCGGCGCGCAGCTGGTGGTCGGCCACGTCGAGGACTCGATCAAGCGCGGCACGGTGCGCCTGCGCCGCGAGACCGATTCGCGCAACGCCGCGCAAGCGGTCACGCTGCTGGAAACCATTGAAGCGCACGGCTACACCGCGATGATCGGCGGGGCGCGCCGCGACGAAGAGAAGGCGCGCGCCAAGGAGCGCATCTTCTCGTTCCGCGACGAGTTCGGCCAATGGGACCCGAAGGCGCAGCGCCCGGAGCTCTGGAGCCTCTACAACGCCCGCCTGCACGCAGGCGAGCACCTGCGCGTGTTCCCGATCTCGAACTGGACCGAGCTCGACGTGTGGCAGTACATCGCCCGCGAAGGGCTCGAGCTGCCCTCGATCTACTACGCGCACCACCGCGAGATCGTGCGCCGCAACGGGCTGTTGGTGCCGGTCACGCCGCTCACGCCGATGCGCGAGGGCGAGACGAGCGAGACTGCGCTCGTGCGCTTTCGCACCGTGGGCGACATCAGCTGCACCTGCCCCGTGGAGAGCGACGCGGACGACGTCGAGAAGATCATCGCCGAGACGGCGGTGACCGAGATCACCGAGCGCGGCGCCACGCGGATGGACGACCAGACCTCGGAAGCTGCGATGGAGCAGCGCAAGAAGCAAGGCTATTTTTAAATGCCCCCAAACCTGGCGCTGCGCGCCAGGCCCCCCGAGGGGGGCAGGAAAACTTGGGGCGGCCCGGCGTTTTCCTGAGAGCACGAACGAGAACAGGACAATCATGAGCATTCATCAACCGGAAGACCTCGGCGTGCTGCGCTTCATCACGGCGGGCAGCGTCGACGACGGCAAGAGCACGCTGATCGGGCGCCTGTTGTACGACAGCAAGGCGGTGTTGTCCGATCAACTCTCGGCGCTCTCGCGCGCGAAGAACAAGCGCACCGCGGGCGACGAGATCGACCTGTCGCTGTTGACCGACGGGCTGGAGGCCGAGCGCGAGCAAGGCATCACGATCGATGTCGCGTACCGCTACTTCGCCACCGCCAAGCGCAAGTTCATCATCGCCGACACGCCGGGCCACGAGCAGTACACGCGCAACATGGTGACGGGCGCGTCGACGGCGCACGCGGCGATCATCCTCGTCGACGCGACGCGCGTGACGTTCGAAAATGGCGCGACGGTGCTCTTGCCGCAGACCAAGCGCCACAGCGCGATCGTCAAGCTGCTCGGGCTGCAGCACGTGATCGTGGCGATCAACAAGATGGACCTCGTGGAGTACAGCGAGGCGCGCTTCAACGAGATCCGCGACGCGTACGTGGAGCTGGCGCACCAGCTGGGTCTCGCGGGCGTGCGGTTCGTGCCGGTGTCGGCCTTGAAGGGCGACAACATCGTGACGGCGAGCGAGCGCATGCCGTGGTACGCGGGCGAGCCGCTCCTGGACGTGCTCGAGGCGCTGCCGGTGGAGCCGGCAGCGAGGCACACGCTGCGTTTCCCGGTGCAGTGGGTGGCGCGCCAGGACGGCAGCCAGGCCGACGACTTCCGCGGCTACATGGGGCGGGTGGAAGCGGGCGAGGTGAAGGTGGGCGACACGATCGTGGTGCTGCCGGCCAACCGTGAGGCGACGGTCGAGGAGATCATCGCGCCGGTGCCGGGCGGCACGGCGCAGGTGGACCGCGCGTTCGCGGGGCAGACGGTGACGATCCGGCTGGCGCAGGACGTGGACGTTTCGCGCGGCGACACGTTCGTGCTGCGCGAGGAAGCGCCGCAGCCGGCGAAGAAGCTGGACGCGGACCTGTGCTGGTTCGACGAGGAGCCGCTCTCGACGCAGCGCAAGTACCTGCTGAAGCAGACGACGAACACGGTGTTCGCGCGCATCGGGGCGATCAAGGAGGTGCTCGACGTGCACACGCTGTCGCACACGGGCGATGCGCACAACCTGAAGATGAACGACATCGGGCGGGTGGCGCTGACGCTGCAAAAGCCGATCGTCTGCGATGCGTACGACACGCATCCGGGCACGGGCGCGTTCGTGCTGATCGACGAGGCCACGCATCATACGGTGGCCGCGGGGATGATCCGCTCGTACAGCGCGTGAGCGCGAGTTGAAACGATCGGATTGGCGCACATGGGCAAACGTCGGCACAATTCGGGTTTAGGCCGCTAATGGACCAGCGAGACCAACGGAACGGACGAATGCAAATGGGCAAGGTGTATCTGATCGGAGCGGGGCCGGGCGCGGCGGATCTCATCACCGTGCGCGGCGCTCGCCTCCTCGGCATGGCGGACGTCGTGCTCCACGACGCGCTCGTCGAGCCCGAGATGCTCGAGTACGCACCGCACGCGCGCAAGATCGCGGTCGGCAAGCGCTGCGGCCAGCGTTCGACCGCGCAGCAGTTCATCAACAAGCAGATCGTCGACGCGGCGCGCGAGCATGCCGTGGTGGTGCGCCTGAAGGGCGGCGACCCGATGCTGTTCGGCCGTGCCGACGAGGAAATGCGCGCGCTCGAAGAGGCCGGCATCGGCTACGAAGTCGTGCCGGGCATCACGGCGGCGCTCGCGAGCGCGGCGACGCTCAGGCGCTCGCTGACGCTGCGGGGCGTGTCGCGCAGCGTCGCGCTTGCCACGCACAGCCGGGCCGCCGATACCGAAGCGATCCGCGAGCAGGTCAACGCGGATTCGCTCGTCTTCTACATGGGCCGCGACAGCGCGCCCGATATCGCGCAGCAGCTGATCGACGCGGGGCGCGCGGGCTCGACGCCGGTCGCCATCGTGGAAGCGTGCAGCACGCCGCGCGAGCGCATGCTCACGCTGACGCTCGAAGCGCTCGCGATGGGCGAGGCGCAATTGTGGCTCGATCCGGCGCAGCCGAGCTTGCTGATGATCGGCGATGCGTTTGCCGAGCGCAAAGGCGCCGTCAAGACGGAAGAAGCTCCGAGTGTCGCGGGGATGCTGAACGCCGCTTGAGCAGCGGCGTCATTTGAAGAGGAACGGCAGATCTGCCGGCGCTGAGTGGCCGCGGGCCGTATCCAACTTGCGCAACTCGCGCAACCCGCGCAACCCGCGCAACCCGCGCCTGACCAGCCTAACGCGCCGCCTCGAGCACGCAGTATTGAACGACGGCATCGAGCACGGCGTCATCTTCTCCTGCCGCCACCGCGCAACGAATCTCCACACCCGGATGTGCCGCCCGGCACACGTCGATCACGTTCGGCAGATCGCGCCGGACATGTCCCCCTTGACCGAAGAACACTGGCACGACCGTGATCCGGGTGCAGCCGCTCGCGGCTTGCTCGGCCACCGCGGCTGGCAAATTGGGTGTCATCAGCTCGAGAAACGCCAGCGACACCGGCCCTGCTGTTGCGCCTCGGGCCGCGCGCAGCTTGTCGGCGAGCCGCTGGAACGGCTCTGCCCAGCGCGGATCGCGTGCGCCGTGGCCGAACAGGATGATGCCGTGCGTGCTCATGGTGCCGTCCGCTAGTGCCTATCCACCCACTTCAAGCCGACAAGCCCCAGCACGAGATAAATGAGCCCGGGCGTCGCTGCCGTAATCGGCGCAGGCCAGGTGTTCAGCGTGCCGATGTGCGAGAAGAGCGTATTGATCAACTGGAAGCTCATCCCGAGCATGATCCCGCCGAACACCTTCACGCCGACCACGCCCGCGCGCGTATGGAGGTACGCGAACGGCAGCGACAGCACCAGCATGACGAGCACCGCGAACGGGTAGAGCAGCTTCTTCCAGATCGCGATTTCATAGCGCTGCGTGTCCTGGTGGTTCTCGACCAAGTGCTGGATATAGCGGAACAGGTTGAAGATCGACATCCGGTCCGGCGACACCAGCAGCACCGACAAGATCTGCGGCGTGAGCTCGGAGCGCAGCGAGTATTCGGGCACCTCGATCTGGTTCGCGCGATAGACGGGGTTGAGCGCATCGGTGGGCTTGCCGTCGGTGGGGGCGATATCGGTCAGCTGCGTATCCGTCACGCCCGTGAGCAGCCAGTGCCCCGGCGATTCATAGCGCCCGCTCTGCGCGATGCGCACGTTCGCGAGGCGAAACTTCGAATCGAACTCGTAGATGCGCACGTTGCTGATCGTCGAATCGGGCATCAGCTTGCCGACGTTGACGAAGCGCGTGACCTGCTCGCCGTCCTCGCGCTTCGAGAGCGTGTCCTTCACCCAGACGCCCGATTCGAAATTGGTCGACACCGCTGAGCCGAGCGCTTCGAGCCGCACGCGCTCGGAGAGCTGATCGGTGTAAGGGCCGACCACCTCCCCGATGAAGTAGGTGACCGCGACGAGCGGAATGCCGATCTTCAGGAGCGAGCGCAGCGCCTGGCCCGTCGAGAGCCCGGAGACGCGAAAGATCGTGTACTCCGAGTTCGCGGCCATCTGCGCGAACACGTAGATCGAGCTGATCAGCGCCGCGACCGGGATGATTTCGTAGAAGCGTGACGGCGTCTGCAAGCCGACGCGCAGCACCGCATAGCCGAACTTGTAATTGCCCTGGCCGACCGTGTTCAGCTCGTTGATGAGGTCGAAGAAGAAGAACAGGCCCGAGAACGCGAACAGGATGAAGACGAAGGCGAGGTAGACCTGGCGCGCGAAGTACTTTTCGTAGATACGCATCGGTCAGGCCCCCTGCGAGCGCGTGAACATCGCGCGCGAGATCAGCGGCCGGTTGCGCACGCGCAGCCAGAACAGGAACACGACGAGCGCGGCGATGACGACGTGCAGGCCGACGAGACCGACGCCGAACGACAGCTTGCCCTGCTCGATGTACGACTGGGCGATGTTGAGCAGGTTCGAGTACGTGAAGAAGATCAGGACGGCCATCACGAGGTTGATCGTGCGTCCGCGGCGCGGGTTCTGGTAGGCGAGCGGAATGCCCAGCAGCATCAGGTTGATCGCCATCAGCGGCAGGCCCGTGCGCCACGCGAATTCGGCGAGCTTGTCGGGGTTCGGATGGCGGAACAGGGCGGGTGTGGACATGCCGCGCGTCGTCTGCTGGTTCACCACGGGCTGGCTCGTGATCTTCACGCCGTAGCGCTCGAACTCCATGATCCGGAAGTCGGGCTTGCCGGGTTCGCCGTCGTAGCGGCGGCCGTTCTCGAGCACGACGAAGCGGTCGCCGTCCTTCATCGTTTCCGTGTGTCCGCGCCTCGACACGACGACGTTGACCTTGCCGTTCTCGGTGCTCGTCACGAACACGTTCTCGACGTGGCTCTGGTCGGGCGTCATCTTCTCGATGAAGAACACGCGATGGCTCGTCGGCGATTCGCGGAACTGACCCGGCGCGAGCAGCGAGACTTCGTCGCGCTGCTGGAAGCGCTCGCGGATCAGCTTGCTCTGAGCGTTGGACCATGGCCAGCCGACGTACGCGAAGAACGCGACGAGCAGGATGATCGGCGCGGAAAACATCGCGATCGGCTTGATGAAGCGCGCGAGGCTCACGCCGGAGGCGAGCCACACGACCATTTCGGAGTCGCGGTACCAGCGGGTGAGCACGAAGAGGATCGAGACGAACAGCGTGACGACGAGCATCACGGCGAGATAGCCGATGATCTGCAGGCCGATCAGCACGACGACGTCCTTCGGGTCGACCTCGCCGGACGCGGCGAAGCCGACGATGCGGATCATCAGCGTCGTCAGGAAGATGGTGAGCAGCACCATGAATACGGCGCCGGCCGTATACGCGAGTTCGCGCTGCAGGGAGCGTTCGAAAATCATTGTCGACGGAGAGAGAGCGGGCGAGGCGCGCCGGTTGCGTCTCGCAAACTTCCGCTGTGGGAAAAATAGCGGATAATTGCGGCTTTCATCCTAAGCCTAGATATTTTATCCGAGGACAAGCGCGATGGACTTTAGCATAAAAGCCTGTGATTGGACCAAAGGCACGACCAGCGTGTTCCTGACCGGCAAATCCGACTGTATCGTGCTCGGGATCTTCGAGTCGCAAACCCTGTCCGGGGCCGCGCTCGAGATCGACGCCGCGACCAAGGGCCTCATCACGCGCATCATCAAGGCCGGCGACATGGACGGCAAGAGCGGCGCCACGCTGTTTCTGCACGAGGTGTCGGGCATCGGAGCCTCGCGCGTCCTGCTGGTGGGTCTGGGCAAGCAGGATGCCTTCGGACAAAAGGCTTACGGCGAGGCCGTGCGCGCCGCGTGGCGCGCGCTTCTGTCCACCAAGGTCGTCCAGGTCACCTTCACGCTCGCGCAACTGCCGGTGCAAGAGCGCTCGGCCGACTGGGCCGTGCGCGCCGCGATCCTCGCGCTGCGCGGCGAGACCTACAAGTTCACGCAGATGAAGAGCAAGCCCGACACGCAGGCGCGGGCGCTCAAGCGGATTGTCTTCAGCGTCGGCAGCGCCGACGAGAAGGCCGCCAAGGTCGCCGCGAAGCAAGCCGTGGCGCTTGCCAACGGCATGGACCTCACGCGCGACCTCGGCAACCTGCCGGGCAACGTCTGCACGCCGACCTACCTCGCCAACACCGCGAAGAAGCTCGCGAAGGACTGGAAGCTGAAGGTCGAGGTGCTCGGCGAGAAGCAGCTCGAAGCGCTCAAGATGGGCTCGTTCCTGTCGGTGACGAAAGGTTCGGTCGAGCCGGCGCAGTTCATCGTCTTGCAGTACCAGGGCGGCGCGGCGAAGGCGGCGCCCGTGGTGCTGGTCGGCAAGGGCATCACGTTCGACACCGGCGGCATTTCGCTCAAGCCCGGTGAGGGCATGGATGAGATGAAGTACGACATGTGCGGCGCGGGCTCGGTGCTCGGCACGCTGCGCGCGGTCGCGGAGATGGGGCTGAAGCTCAACGTGGTCGGCATCATCCCGACCTGCGAGAACATGCCGAACGGCAACGCGACGAAGCCGGGCGACATCGTCACCAGCATGTCCGGCCTCACGATCGAAGTGCTCAATACCGACGCCGAAGGGCGCCTGATCCTCTGCGACGCGCTGACCTACGCGGAGCGTTTCAAGCCGGCCGCCGTGATCGACATCGCCACGCTCACGGGCGCCTGCATCATCGCGCTCGGCCACCACAACAGCGGCCTCTATTCGAAGGACGATGCGCTCGCCGGCGAGCTGCTCGACGCCTCGCGCGAAGCGTCCGACCCCGCCTGGCGCATGCCGCTCGACGAGGAGTATCACGAGCAGCTGAAGTCGAATTTCGCGGACCTCGCGAACATCGGCGGCCGTCCGGCCGGCAGCGTGACGGCGGCGTGCTTCCTGTCGCGCTTTACCGACGCCTATCCGTGGGCGCACCTCGACATCGCGGGCACCGCGTGGAAGAGCGGCGCGGCGAAGGGGGCGACGGGGCGCCCGGTGCCACTGCTCGCGCAGTTCCTGATCGACCGCGCCGGGCAATGATCGATCGCGGCACCTCCCGTCGAATCGTCGGCAGCGCTCGTGAGGAGCGCCGCCGAGCTTTGCATGGGGCCGGAGTAAGCGCTAAAAGCGCTAACTCCGGATCGACAGCTTTGCATGGGACCGGAGTAAGCGCTAAAAGCGCTAACTCCGGATCGCAATGACGCGGATCGATTTCCATACGAATGTCGGCGATTCGCTGCTGTACGCTTGCCGCCTGGTGCGCAAGGCTTACCAGGCCGGCCAGCCGCTCGTGGTGCTCGCCGAACCCGCGCGTCTGCGCGCCTTCGACGAGCGGCTCTGGACCTTCTCGCCGCTCGACTTCATCCCCCATTGCATGGCGGACAACGCGCTCGCCAACGATACGCCGGTCGTGCTGGCGACGGATCTCGAACGCGCGCCGCATCACCAGATCCTCTTGAATCTCGGTGCGGCGGTGCCTGCGCAGTTCGCGCGCTTCGAACGTCTGATCGAAGTGATCGGCAACGCACACGACGAGCTGGCTGCAGGACGCGAACGCTATCGTTTCTATCGCGACCGCGGGTATGCTTTGAACAACTATAAGCAAGGCGCCTGACGGCCGAATCGCTCCCCAATCGTCTACCTTTTGCCTGATTTCGATCCGGCATGACGATTGCTGCGTCTCACGTCAGGGCAACTATCGATGGAGTTCTCTCGTGCGCGATCCCAACGACGATACCTCGATCCCGATGCTGACCGACGTGCTCGTGCCGGCCAAGGCGGAGCACAAGGAAGGCGACGAGAACAAGAATCCGGCGGCAGCCGGCGATGACGCTTCCATTCCCGTACTGAGCGACGTGCTGAAGCCGGGCTCGCAGGCGCCGATTGCTGCCGGGGAACCGGCGCGGGCTGCGGCATCCGATGAAGAGTCGATTCCGGTATTGACCGACGTGGTCACGCCGGCTGCGGCGCAATCCGTATCGCAACCGTTGCATGACGACTCGATCCCCGTGCTGACCGACAGTCCCGCCGCGGTTTTGATGGAGTCGCAACCGGCGCACGAGACGGAAAGCAAGACCGTCGAAGACGAAGCCCATCCTCATCGCCACGCTCGACGCAGTCATCACGCCAAGCCGGAACCGCAAGACGACCATCTGGAAGGCGAGGAGAGCCACGCGAAATCTCACGCTCGAGAACCGGCAGCGGACGAGCACCACGAGGAGACGGCGGCGCATCACCGTGCGAAGCCGCATCGCACGGCGGCGCATGCCAAAGCCGAGCACACCGGCGAGCTGCAGGGCCTGGACGCCGGCCTCATCGCCGAGCGTTTGCGCGGGCGTTTCGCGAGCTACTTGATGGGCGAGGGGCGCGGGCTGATCGAAGCGCGCTGCCGCGACGCATTGCAGGATCACACGAACTGGCTCGTCAACCAGATCACGCGCGAAGTGGCGCTGGCGCTCGAGGTGGAGGTGGCCGGCTGGGTCCGTGAGGCGGTGCGCGAAGCGATCGCGAAGCACGCCGACAACCCCTGAGCTATTTCAGCGACAACACCCAGGTGGCAAGCGCGTGCGCGTCATCGGGCGTCAGCTGGGTGTTCGCCGGCATCGGCACGCGTCCCCAGACGCCCGCACCGCCGTCGCTGATCTTGCGTGTGAGGTAGGCGATGGCGTCGGGGCGCGACGCGTATTTCGCTGCGACGTCGCGAAACGCCGGGCCCATCAACGGCCGCTTCTCGGCATGACAACTCATGCAATTGCGTTGCTGCGCAAGCGCCAGTCCCGGTGCGGGCTCGGCGCTTGCGGGAACACAGAGCGCCCAGGCCGCGGCCAACGCCGCGGCATAAAACGGCAATCGATTCATTCCGGTCTCCGTCGGCTACATGGCTCGACTTGTGGTGCGACGCATTATAGACAGGGCGTTGCGCGCCTTGCCGAATCGAGCCGCTTTGCCGCGGTCACCCCGTTACCGCGCCCTCGTTCGCCGGGCGCGCCAGCGCAGCATACTTCGCGAGCACGCCGCGCGTGTAACGCGGCGCCGGCTGCTTCCACGCCGCGCGCCGCCGCTCGAGCTCCGCATCGTCGACATTCAATTGCAGCAGCAGCTTGTGCGCGTCGATCGTGATCGAATCGCCTTCCCGAACGAGCGCGATCGCGCCGCCTTCGAACGCTTCGGGCGCGACGTGCCCAACCACCATGCCCCACGTGCCGCCCGAGAAGCGGCCATCGGTGATGAGGCCGACCGACTCGCCAAGGCCCTTGCCGATGATCGCCGAGGTCGGCGCAAGCATCTCCGGCATGCCGGGGCCGCCCTTCGGACCGAGGTAGCGCAGCACGATCACATCCCCAGCCTTGATCTTGTCGGCGAGGATCGCTTCCATCGCGCTTTGCTCGTCGTCGAACACGCGCGCCGGGCCAGTGATGACCGGGTTCTTCAGGCCCGTGATTTTCGCCACGGCGCCTTCGGTCGCGAGGTTGCCCTTCAGGATCGCAAGATGGCCTGACCGGTAAAGCGCCTTGTCGATCGGGAAGATTACCTGCTGGTCCGCACGCGGCTGGCTTGGCACGTCCTTCAGCTCTTCGGCGATCGTCTTGCCCGTGATCGTCACGCAATCGCCGTGCAAAAGGCCCGCGTCGAGCAGGATCTTCATCACTTGCGGAATGCCGCCGGCCTTGTGCAGATCGGTCGCGACGTAGTCGCCCGACGGCTTCAGGTTGCAGATCACCGGCACTTTCTTGCGCATGCGCTCGAAGTCGTCGATGGTCCATTCGACCTCGGCCGCGTGCGCGATCGCGAGATAGTGGAGCACGGCGTTGGTCGAGCCGCCCGTCGCCATGATGACGGCCACCGCGTTCTCGATCGACTTCTTCGTGATGATGTCGCGCGGCTTCAAATCCTTCTTCACCGCTTCGACCAGCACGCGCGCCGACTCGGCCGCCGAGGCGACCTTCTCGTCGTCCGGGTTCGCCATCGTCGACGAGTACAAGAGCGACATGCCGAGCGCCTCGAACGACGAGCTCATCGTGTTGGCGGTGTACATGCCGCCGCACGAGCCCGTGGTCGGACAGGCGTTTTTTTCGACCCCCTCGAAATCTTCCTGTGACATGCGCCCGGCCGTGAACTCGCCGACGGCCTCGAACGACGACACGATCGTGAGGTCACGGCCCTTCCAGTGGCCCGGCTTGATCGTGCCGCCGTAGACGTAGATGCCCGGCACGTTGATGCGCGCGAGCGCGATCATGCCGCCCGGCATGTTCTTGTCGCAGCCGCCGATCACGACCACGCCGTCCATCCATTGGCCTTGCACGCAGGTCTCGATGCAGTCGGCGATCACTTCGCGCGACACGAGCGAGTACTTCATGCCTTCCGTGCCCATCGACATGCCGTCGGAGATTGTCGGCGTGCCGAAGATCTGCGGATTCGCGTCGGCGCCCTTGACCGCGGCGACGGCTGCGTCGGCCAGGCGCTGCAGGCCGGCGTTGCAGGGCGTGATCGTCGAGTGGCCGTTGGCGATGCCGATCATCGGCTTGGCGAAGTCGTCTTGCTGGTAGCCGAGCGCGTAGTACATCGAGCGATTCGGCGAGCGCGCGACGCCTTGCGTGATGTTTTTCGAGCGACGGTTGTAGGACATGGGGGACTCCGGTTTGGTGTGATCTGGCACGCCGTCCGGCTGGGCGGCCCGAGCGTGCCGGTAAAGAATGCGGACTCTCTTGGGGCGTGTCCAATATATTATTGAGCGTCGATTAGGTCGAAAGGCATATCAGAGGAGAGATCGTGACCCCGGATTTGCGCCAGTTGCGCTATTTCGTGGCCGTTGCCGAAGAGCGGCATTTCGGGCGTGCGGCGGCGCGGCTGTCGATGACGCAGCCGCCGCTGTCGCAGGCGATTCGCGCGCTCGAGGAGACGCTCGGCGTCGAGCTTTTCGCGCGCACCAAGCGCTCGGTGGAGCTGACGGCGGTGGGCGCCGACCTGCTGCCCGAGGTGCGCAAGCTGCTGGCGAGCGCCGACGGGTTGCGCCCGCTCGCGCAAAGCCTCGCGCGCGGCGAGGCTGGCGTGCTTTCGCTCGCATTCGTTTCGACCGCCGATTACGGGCTGCTGCCGAACCTGCTGCGCGATTTCGGCGCGCGCTACTCGCGCGTGCGCCTGCAGCTCGCCGAGGCGACGAGCGACGTGCAGATCGACGAGCTCGTGGCGGGCCGCATCGACGCCGGCCTTGTGATTCCGCCGCTGCCGCCGCAGCACGCGGCGCAGCTATCGTACTTGCCGATCGCGCGCGAACCGCTGGTGGTCGCGATGCCTACCGGCATTGCACGCGAAGCGGGCTGCCGGCTCGACAGCCGTCATCAAGCGGACTGGGACGACGAGCCGGTGAGCCTCACCGCATTCGCCGATGCCCCGCTCGTGATCTTTCCGCGGCGTCTCGCACCGGGCTTCTACGACATCATCATGGATTGCTACGGAGCGGCGGGCTTGACGCCGCGTGTCGGGCAAGAAGCGATCCAGATGCAGACGATCGTCAGCCTGGTTTCCGCGGGGATGGGTGTCGCGCTGGTGCCGCAATCATTGCGCAACCTGCGCCGCACGGGCGTGGTGTACCGGCCGCTCGCCGAAGCGGTGCCGGTCGTCGAAACGGGGCTCGTCTGGCGGACCGCCGAGGTGAGCCCCGTGCTGGCCGGCTTCATCGACATCGTGCGCGCCTACGCGGCGCCAGTCGTCGATACGCGGGCCTTGCCGAAACGGCGCGCGCGTTAGTTGGCGCGCTGGCTGAAGCCTGCTTCCAGTTCACCCGGCGCTTTCGAGATCACGGTCTCGTCGTCGGCGCCGACGTGTTCGAACAGCGTGATGCGCGCGAACTCGGGGACGACTTCGGCCGGATAGGTCGGGCCCGCGTCGCGGAACTGATGCATCTGATCGAGAAAGTCGTTCTGGAACAGAATGGTTTTCTCCGGCGTGTTGGCGATCCAGCGCGGGAAGAAGATCGTGCCGTGCAGGCGGCGTTTGCCCGGCATGATGTCGACGCAGACCGTGGTGCCGGTCGGCTCGGCCCACGACACTTTGTAGGCGTCGTCGAGCTGCACGAGATCGACCTTCTGGCCCTTGACCCAGCGGCCGCCGACCATGCCGCTGTGAATGCGGTAGTCGATCGTGGTCGCGTTCTTCACGTACATCTCGTATTGCCAGCCGTTCGCATACGTATAGATGAAGCGGTGCCCGACGATGCCGGAGAGGTCTTGCGGCGGGACCGGATGCTCGACGGAGGTCACGAAGCTGCTGTTCTTGGTGTTCTTAGCCATATTGATTTCTCCCATCCACAAATCAGTTGTGGTGAATTGATTATTTCATATAACTATTTTACGTGCGGTGAATAGCCCACTGCCGGCCCCGCAATAATTAACGCCTGTGCCGGTGCTGTAAGGCTTTTATGACATCATTACGGGCGTCGTCGCTCGTCCCTCTCTGACCCACGCTGATTCATGTTCATACACCCCAACTTCGACCCCGTCGCGATTCATCTCGGTCCGCTCGCCGTGCGCTGGTACGGCCTCATGTATCTCGTCGCGTTCATCATGGCGATCGTCGTCGGCCGCCTGCGGCTGCGCATGCCGCACGTCGCCGCGCAAGGCTGGACCCCGAAGGACATCGACGACATGATGTTCTACGGCGTGCTCGGCACGATCCTCGGCGGCCGTCTCGGCTACGTGCTGTTCTACAAGGCGAGCTATTACTTCGCGAATCCGCTCGACATCTTCAAGGTGTGGGAGGGCGGCATGTCGTTTCACGGCGGCTTCCTCGGCGTGACGTTCGCGATGATCCTGTTCGCGTACCAGCGCAAGCGCACGTGGCTGCAGGTGACCGATTTCGTCGCGCCGATGGTGCCGACGGGTCTCGCCGCGGGGCGCCTCGGCAACTTCATCAACGGCGAACTGTGGGGCCGCGTGACCGATCCGCACGCGCCGTGGGCGATGATGTTTCCGACTGCGCTGAACGAAGACGCCGCGTGGCTCGCGACGCATCCGCAACTGGCGGCGAAGTGGGATCTCGCGCAGGTGTACGCGCAATATCACATGCTGCCGCGCCATCCGTCGGAGCTTTACGAGATCGCGCTCGAAGGCGTCGCGCTCTTTCTCGTGCTGTGGTTCTTCACGCGCAAGCCGCGCCCGATCGGGGCGGCCTCGGCGGTGTTCCTGATCGGCTATGGCCTCGCGCGTTTCACCGTCGAATTCGCGCGCGAGCCCGACGATTTCCTGGGCCTGCTGGCGCTGGGTTTTTCGATGGGGCAGTGGCTATCGCTGCCGATGATTCTCGCCGGCGTGGGCTTGCTCGTGTGGTCGTATCGGCGCGGGAATCGCGTGCAGTCGCAGCCGGTCAACGCGAATTGATGCGCGAAGCCGTCTGGGCTTGAATGAGAAAACGCCGGCATTTGCCGGCGTTTTTGCTTGCGCGAGCGTTTGCCGCTCGTTTGTGCTTGGCTTGGCTCAGCGCGTCATCTGCACCGAGCCCGACACGTTGACGGTCACCGTCGACGTGCCGCCTTCGATTGGCATCGGCGCGGGCGCGTTCGCATCGGCGCCGGCCGCGCGCATGCTCATCATCATCACGGGGCGCGGCGGCACGCCGTTGTGGCCGACATTGACCTCGCGAATCGTGTAGCCGCTGTAGCCGAATGCCTGCGCCGATGCCGACGCCTGCTGACGGAACGACGCGATCGCCTGGCCGCTCAGTTTCTCTTCGGCGGCGCGCTGCGCTTCCGGCGACAGCGAGAACGCGACGTTGCCCACTTGCATATTCGAGCTCATCTGGCCGGCGAGCTTTGACGCCGCGGCGAAATCGCGCGACTCGAGCACAACCTCGGTGCGGCCGCGCCATGCTGAGATGCGGCCGTCGCGACCGGTCGACGGATAGATCGAGAACGAGCCTGTGCGCGCGGTCACGCCGGCGATGCCCTTGGCCTGCTTCAGCGCGGCGTCGGCGTGCTGGTTCAGCACATCGGTGAGCGACGCCGGGTCCTTGGCTTCCTGCTCGTAGAAGAGCGTGATGTCGACGACGTCTTGCGGAACTTCGGTGCTGGCTTGCGCCGAGAGCGAGAGCACGCCGGACGGCTGGTTCTGCATGACCACCGTATCGGCGTATGCGGCAGGCACGGCGAAGAGGGCGGCGGCGAGCACGACAGCAGTTTTCGTTTTCATGGTTCGACTCCTTCGGGAAGGGCTCGCGCGTGCGTGTCGGTGACGATATGGCACAGCGCTTGCGAGCCCGTTAGTCGGGGCGGGCGCGGCCTTAGTTCCCTGATTGGAGTCCTCGTTCGACGCGGTTTCAACGCCTCACGCAAGCCGCTTGGTGATGAAGCGCCATTCGCCGTCCGTCACCGGCGTGATCGACAGGCGATTGCCTTTTGCGAGCACGCGCATGTCATTGAGTTCGCCATGTTCGCGCAGCGCCGCGAGCGGAATGAGCGGCGTCTTCTTGACGAAGCGCACGTCGACGAGCATCCAGCGCGGCATCTCCTGCGTCGATTTCGGATCGTAGTAGGGACTCTTCTTGTCGAATTGCGTGGGGTCGGGATAGGCCGTGGAGACGACTTCGGCGAGGCCCGCGATGCCTGGCTCGGGGCAGCTCGAGTGATAAAACAGCACGCCGTCGCCGATTTGCATCGTGTCGCGCATGAAATTGCGCGCCTGATAGTTGCGCACGCCGGTCCACGGCAGCGTTTGCTTGGGGGCGTTGGCGAGGTCGTCGATGCTTGCTTCGTCCGGTTCGGACTTCATCAGCCAATAGCGCATGGTTTGCCTCGTTTTTTTACGGCCCCAAATGAAAACGGCACCGGAGGGTATCCGATGCCGTTGAATAGGTCCCCGCCTTAGCCGCTAGGCCGGCATCCTGAACCTGAGGTTCAGAATTGGTCGCAGTTAGCAGCACTTCGGGTACATCAGACAGAGTGACGCGCACGCCCGTGCTACAAATTTCCGCAACCGTGCACATGGCATTGGTTCAAGGAATATATGACCTTGGCGAACCAGGCAGGGAAGCTGCTAAAACTATTTGCTATTCAGTGCTTTAAGGAAGCCGCCTCGCGAAAGGTCTTCGCGTTGGCATGAATTAAAGCGTTTGCTGAATCGCGACCGGCGTTGCCGCCGGCTGGTGTTCGAAACTTTATTGGAAGCATCGCATGCTTGGCAAGCGTTTTGATTCGTTCGCTTGCGATGACGCACACTTTGCTACTGCGCTACGTGCTGCTCGATCACTGCTTCGAGTTGCTCGTTCATTTGGTGCATTGTACGACGGATTTCCTCGGCGGGAAACGCTTCGCCATGACGAATGCTCTCTTGCAGCTTGATCAATTCCGATGCGAGCGAGAGCGCCGCCATCACTGCGATGCGGTCGGTGCCGCGTACCGAACTGTGTGTGCGGATCTTCGTCATTTCCGAGTCGACGCGCGCCACGGCGTCGAGCAGTGCGGCTTCGGTTTCCGGCGAGCAGGCGAGGCGATAGGGTTGGCCAAGAATCGAGACTTCGACCTGCTTGGTCGTCATGCGTTTTCTCCGTGTCGGTTGGATGCGCCGTGTTCCTCATCCTCTTGTTGCGAGGAGGCCAGGAGATCGAGCTGACTATCCGGTTCGTACTGTGCTTTCGCGCGCGGCAGTTTTTCCAGGATCGCGTTCAGGCGCACCTGGGCGTCGTCGATCTTCGCGGACAGCGCATCGCGTTCCGCCTGCAGCGTGTTGCGCTCTTCGCGCAGCAGCGCAAGTTCCGCACGTGCCACTTCATTTTCCGCGCGCAGTTGCGCGAGTTGCTCTTCGAGCGCGTGACGGGCCTGCAGATGGCGCTCATTGATCGCGATCAGCCGGCCGATATTCTGTGACAATGTTTCGAGTTCGTTGAGCATGTGCTGCGTCCTCTAAAGACCACGCATTTTAGCGCGGATTAAAGGCGTTTCCGATAATTGTCTCGTTTCTAGACGTAACAGCATTGCTTCTTGCCGCCAAAACGCGGGCAAGCGTCGCCGCCCGGAATTTTCGCGGCGCTATCGTCGCACGGAAAACCCCTGTAAAAAGCGGGTTTGACCATTTTTGACGCTTGGCTCCCCGGGGGGCTTCCCTTGAACAGAACTGTGAAAATGCGTAGACGCACAACACGCCCGAGCGTGGGGCTGATTCGTGCGGGCGGCGCGCGATGAGCAGGGTCATGCTTGCACTGCCGCCGGGCATGACCGCGAGGCGCGCGGCCGCGATCTGGCTCGTGCTCGGCGCGCTCGCGCTGGCGGTGTTCGTCGCCTCGCTCGGGATCGGCAGCGTGACTGTCTCGCCGCAGCGGGTGCTCGCGGCGTTGCTGCATGTTCCGGGCAACGATGGCGACATGTCCGGCGAGATCGTGCGCACCCTGCGCCTGCCGCGCGCGCTCGCCGGCTTCGCGTGCGGCGCGCTGCTGGCGCTGGCCGGTGCGCTTTTGCAAGTGCTGTTGCGCAATCCGCTCGCGGAGCCCTACGTGCTTGGCGTGTCGGGCGGCGCGGCGACCTTTGCCGTGATCGCGATGCTGGCAGGCTGGGCGTGGTGGTGGGTTGATGCGGCGTCGTTCGCGGGCGCGTTCGTATCGATCCTGCTCGTGCTCGGTCTCGCGAGCCGGGAGCTGTGGCGCGGCGAGCCGCTGGATGCGTCGCCGCGTCTCCTGCTGACCGGCGCCGTGATTGCGGCGGGGTGGTACGCGGGCATCACGCTGCTGCTGTCGCTTGCGCCGGAGAGCCATCTGCGCGGCATCCTCTTCTGGCTGACGGGCGATCTCAATGGCGTCGGCACGCCGTGGCCCGCATTGGCGGCGCTGGTCGTCGCGCTGGCCGCCGTCGTGCCCGTCGCGCCCCAACTCAACGTGATGTTGCGCGGCGAGGCGGCGGCGCACGCGCTCGGCGTTCCCGTCGTGCCGTTGCGCTTGCGCGTCTATCTGACGGCCTCGCTCGCCGCGGCCGCGGCGGTGACGACCGCAGGCACGATCGGCTTTGTCGGCCTGGTCGTGCCGCATGCACTGCGGCTCTGTTGCGGCAACGACCAGCGCATGCTCTTGCCCGCATCGGCGCTGGCGGGCGGGACCGCGGTGATGGCGGCCGACCTCGTCGCGCGCACGGCTGTCGCGCCCGCGCAATTGCCGGTGGGCGTCGTCACGGTCTTGATCGGCGTGCCGGTGTTCCTGTGGATGCTGCTTGCGAGGCCGCGATGACGATGCGCACCGACGATGCAAGCCGCGCGCCGCGCGTGTCGGCGCAACATCTCACGCTGCGCGCCGGCACGCGCACGCTGCTCGAAGACTTCACGCATACGTTCTATCCCGGCGAAATCTGGTGCATCGCCGGACCGAACGGCGCAGGCAAGACGACGCTGATCTCGACGCTCGCAGGCGTGATGAAAAGCACGCACGGGCACGTCGAAATGGACGGCGTGCGCATTGCGGATTGGCCCGGCGTCGAGCTTGCGCGGCGACGCGCGCTGATGACGCAGAGCACGCGCGATGCGTTCAGCGCCCGCGTGCTCGATATCGTCTTGCTCAACCGCTTCCCGCATCTTGCGGGCTGGGGATGGGAGCGCGGCGGCGATCGCGCGGCGGCGCATGCGGCGCTCGACACGCTCGGCCTCGCGCCCCTGGCGGCACGCGATGTGCTGTCGCTTTCGGGCGGCGAGCGGCAGCGGGTGGCGCTTGCCGCCGTGCTGTGTCAGGATGCGCCGCTGCTGCTGCTCGACGAGCCGCTTGCGCATCTCGATCTTCATCATCAGATCGATTGTCTCGAGGTGCTCGTGCGCTGGGTCGAGGCGGCGCCGCGCACGGTCATGTTCTCGTGCCACGATCTGAACCTCGCGCGCCGCTTCGCTACGCACGCGTTGCTGATGGACGGCAACGGCGCGGCGCATGCGGGCCCGGTGCGCGATGTTCTGACGCCGCGGCTGGCAAGCCGCGCATTCGGCTACCCGCTCGTGCAGATCGAAGACGGAAGCGGGCACGAAGCACTGGTGCCCGCGCTGCGGACCGGACCCGGGAGCGCGTCGAAACCTTTGTAAGCAAGGACGCCGGGCATGCATGCGAAAGCGCGATGAATTATGTCGCGCAACAATCGCACGATCGATCGTGTGATGCGTAACAGTGGGCATCGACGGCGAAGCTCCGGCCCGTGCCGCATGCGGTTTTACCGAATTAACAATTGGCGCGACTCCCGGTAAGGTGACCCGGCGTGATACGAGCCGTTTCCGCGCGGGACTGCCGGCGAGTCGGCCATTTATACAGACAACACCATGAACGCATCCATTCCTCTTCCCATCGTCGAGCCGCTCGACAACGCCTTGCGCGCCGAGCTGCAGCACATCATCGACACCAAGACGAAGCCGCCCGGCAGCCTCGGCCAGCTCGAAGCGCTGGCGCGACAGATCGGTCTGATCCAGCAGACGACGCATCCGCGCGTCGAGCGTCCGGTGATGATCGTGTTCGCGGGCGATCACGGCATCGCGCATGAAGGCGTGAGTCCCTATCCGCAAGCCGTTACCGCGCAAATGGTCGCGAACTTTCTCGCCGGCGGCGCGGCGATCAACGTGTTCAGCCGGCTTGCCGGCCTCACGCTCGAGGTCGTCAATGCAGGCGTCGCGACGCCGCTCCCCGATGCGCCCGGTCTCGTGAACATTCCGGTCGCGCACGGCACGCGCAGCTTCGCGCAAGAGCCGGCGATGACCCTCGACGAAGCGCGCACCGCGCTCGCGGCAGGCGCCGCGCGCGTGCGCCATCATGCGGCGCTCGGCACCAACGTGATCGGCTTCGGCGAGATGGGGATCGCGAACACGTCGTCCGCGGCATGCGTGATGAGCCGGCTGTGCGGCGCGCCGATCGACGAATGCGTCGGCCGCGGCACCGGCCTCGACAACGCCGGGCTTGCGAAGAAGCGCAACGTGCTGGCGTCGGCGCTGGCCTATCACCGCGCAAGCAGCGATCCGGTCGACGTGCTCGCCACGTTCGGCGGCTTCGAGATCGCGATGATGGTGGGTGCGTATCTCGCGGCGGCGGAAGCGAAGATGACGATCCTCGTCGACGGCTTCATCGCGACCGCGGCGCTCGTCATCGCCGATTCGCTCGAGCCCGCGGTGCGCGAGTATTGCGTGTTCGCGCATGCGTCGAACGAAGCGGGGCATCGCCGCATGCTCGATCATTTCGGCGCGAAGCCGCTGCTGGCGCTCGACATGCGTCTCGGCGAAGGCACGGGCGCGGCGCTCGCGCTGCCCGTCGTGCGCGCGGCGGTGGCGTTTCTCAACGAGATGGCGAGCTTCGAATCGGCGGGCGTTGCCAACCGCGACGAGCGATGACGCATGAGGCCAATGCGCGAGCGCCGAAGCCGCCGGTGACTTCGCCGCTTGCCGAAGTCCGTTATTTCTTCACTGCGCTCGGCTATTTCACGCGCGTTCCCGTGCCCCGCTGGGTCGGCTTCGACGCGAGCTGGCTCGCCGCGGCGGCGCGCTACTTTCCGCTCGTCGGCGTGCTCGTCGGCGGCTTGGGGGCATTGACGTATCTGGTGGCGCTGCGCGTGTTTCCTTCGAGCATCGCGGTGCTGCTGTCGATGGCGGCGACGCTCGCCGTCACCGGCGCGTTCCACGAAGACGGTCTCGCCGATTGCTGCGACGCGTTCGGCGGCGGCTACACGCGCGAGGACGTGCTGCGCATCATGCATGATTCGCGCATCGGCGCCTTCGGTGCGATTGCGCTCGTCGTCGCGCTCGCGCTGAAGTGGCAGACGCAAGCCGCACTGCCGCCCTTGCGCGCGGCGTGGCTGATGATCGGGGCGCACGCGGCAAGCCGCGTCGCCGCCGTCAGCTATCTCGTCACGCTCGACTACGTGCGGCCCGAAGGCAAGGCGAAGCCGGTTGCGCAGCGGATGTCGCCGCTCGCGTTCGGATGCGCGGCGGCGTTCGGCCTGCCATGGCTCTTCTGGCCCGACTGGCGCGCGGGCTGCGCCGCGCTCGCGGCGCTCGTCGTGTTGCGCGTGCTGCTCGGCCGCTACTTCGTGCGGCGCATCGGCGGCTATACCGGCGATTGCCTCGGCTGCGCGCAGCAGGTCTTCGAACTCTCCGTCTACCTGGTCATGCTCGGATGGATCTCATCCTGATTCGCCACCCCGCGCCCGCGACCGATGCGGGTGTCTGCTACGGCAAGACCGATGTGGCGCTCGCCGAGGATGCGTCGGCGTCGGCCGTTGCGATGGCAGCGCGGCTCGCCGCTTTGCATGCGCCGCCTGCACGAGCGTTGTGGTCGAGTCCGCTCGTGCGCTGCTCGAGCGTGGCGGCGCGGCTGGCCCGGCACTTCGGCTGTGCCGAGACGCTCGACGCCCGTCTGCAGGAAATCGACTTCGGCACGTGGGAGCGCATGCGTTGGGACGAGATCGACCGCGCCGAGATCGATGCCTGGGCGGCCGATCTTCAGCATGCGCGCACGCATGGCGGGGAGAGCGTCGCGCAGTTCAACGCGAGGGTGCGCGAGTGGTTCGAGACGTGCGTCGCGCCGGCGGATGCATCGTGCCATGTGGTGACGCATGCGGGCGTGATGCGCGCGATCGCGTCGTTTGCGTTGCGCGTGCCGCACGAGCAGTGCCTGCAATGGGCGCTCGATATGGCGGGCATCGTCTGGCTGCGCCGTCACGCGGCATCGGGCGACTGGGCGCTTGTGCGCTGGAACGCTTGAGGCATTGCGCCGCCGGCCGTTCGTGGCCGCCCTGCGTTCAGCGCGCCGTGTCCTGCTGACGCCGCGAGCGCGCGAGCTCGAGGTCTTCGCACAGTTGAACTGCGCCTTGCGCGATACGCGGCGCAGGGCGGTCGATGAGGTCGCCGTCGATGGCGAAGAGGTTGTTGCGCGCGACCGCAGTCAGGTTCGGCCACTTGCGCCACTTGTCGAGGCCCGGCAGTGGCCTGGATGGCGCGGTGGCGCCGGCGCGCGCAGTCACGATCGCTTCCGGATTCGCCGCCAGCACCGCTTCGGTCGAGACTGTCGGCGCGAGGGGAGCGAGCTGCGCGAACACGTTGCGTCCGCCGCACAGCGCGATCACGTCGCTCACGATGTGATCGCCGTTGAGCGTGATGAGCGGCTCGTCCCAGACTTGATAGAACACGCTGACCGTGGGCCGCGCGGCGTAGCTTGCGCGCAGCTGAGCGATGTCCGCGCGATATTGGCCGGCCGCCGCGTTCGCGACTTGCGATGTGCCGAGCAGCGCGCCTAGCCGCACGAGATTCGTCGCGACGTCGTCGAGCTTGTGCGGCTCGCTCACGAACATCGGCACGTGGAGCTCGCGCAGCTTGTCGAGCTGCTGCTGCGCGTTGCCGTGCCGCCAGACGACGATCAGATCCGGCTTCAACGCGACGATGCGTTCGAGATCGAGCGCCCTGTTGTCGCCGACGCGCGGCACTTGTTTCGCTGCGGGCGGATAGTCGCTGTACGACACGGCGCCGACGAGCCTTGCGCCGCCGCCTGCCGCGTAGATCAATTCCGTCACGTGCGGTGCGAGGCTGATCACGCGCTGCGCGGGCGCGGCGAGCGTGACGGCGGTCCCGGCGTCGTCGGTGACGGTGGTGGCGGCGTGTGTATCGAGCGCGCATGTCAGCGCGAACGCGATGAGAAGCGGTTTGGCTGCGCGGCAGAGGGAGCCGAATCGAATCATGATCGCGAGCGGTCGTGGATTGCGTGCTCGATCTCGGCAACGCTTTCCCGAAGCGCGACGGCCAGACGCGCCCACTCTTCTTCGCTCGCCGGCAGGCCGAAGCGCACGCTCGACGGCGCCGCGAAGTAGCGCGTCCAGACGCCGCGCCGCGCGAGCGCCTCATGCAACGCGTGCGCGCGCGCATCGGCAAACCATGCGAAGAGCGGCGCCGCCTGCACCGCAAATCGTTGTGCACGCAACAGATCGGCGAGCCGCGCGCTTTCATCGGCGAGCCGCGCGCGCATCGTCCGCTGCCAGTCGCGATCGGCGAGTGCGGCCATCACGGCGTGCCGCGCCGGCCCGCTCACGGTCCACGCGCCCAGGGTGTCGCGCAGGGTCTCGATCAAGCCCGGTTCGGCCAGGACGAAGCCCGCGCGCACGCCGGCAAGCCCGAAAAACTTGCCGACTGAACGCAGCACGACGAGCCCGCGCGCGCCGGCGTGCGAGGCCAGCGATTCGCCCGGCGCGGCGTCGGCAAACGCTTCGTCGACGATCAGCGTGCCGCCGCGCCGGCTAAGCTGGGCGTGCCAATCGAGCAACCGGGCGGTGCTCAGGCGCTCCGCCGTCGGGTTGTTCGGGTTGACGGCGACGACGTGCGTGATGCTTGCGGGAAGCGTCGCGAGGCCGATGTCGAGCAGCGCCACGCGATGGCCGTTGCGCTCGAAAGCGGGCGCGTACTCTCCGTAGGTGAGCGGCGCGATCCCGGCGCTTTCGGCACTTGCGGCCGGCAACAGCGCGGGCAGGGCGCGAATCGCAGCCTGGCTGCCGGCGACGGGCAGCACGTTCTCGACGCCGGGCGCGCCGTAGTAGCGCGCCGCGCACTCGGCGAGCGCGTCGCCGTCGTCGGGCAGGCGGCGCCATGCGTCGGCGGGCACGGGCGGCACCGGATAGCCGTGCGGATTGATGCCGGTCGACAAGTCGAGCCAAGCGTCGTACGCGATGCCGTAGCGGAGTGCGGCTTCGTGCAGGTTGCCGCCGTGCGCGATGGCGCGCGCGGTGCGTTGGAGGTTGCCTTCAGCCATGGATCGATACGCCTAGCAGCGCCAGCACGATCAGCACCGCGAGCCAGAGAAAGAGCGTGCGCTGCACGAGCATCAGCGCGGCGCTGACGTGGGCGGGCGACGCCGGCCATCCTTCGCCCAGCGTCGGACGCTCCTCGATCGCGCCGTGATAGACCGCCGGCCCGCCGATCAGCACGTTCAGGCTGCCGGCGCCGGCGGCCATCACCGGGCCCGCGTTCGGGCTGTCCCACGAGCCCGCCTGATTGCGCCAGCAGCGCCACGCCGCGAACGTGTCGCCGAGCAGCGCGTAGCTCACCGCGGTGAGCCGGGCGGGAATCCAGTTCATGACGTCGTCGATGCGCGCGGCGGCCCAGCCGAAGCGCAGATAGCGCGTCGTGCGGTAGCCCCACATCGCGTCGAGCGTATTCGCGAGGCGGAACGCCAGTGCGCCCGGGCCTCCCGCGATGGCGAACCAGAACAGCGCGCCGAAGATCGCATCGTTGCCGTTCTCGAGCGCCGACTCGACGGCAGCGCGCGAGAGCGCGGCTGCGTCCGCGCTCCCGGTTTCGCGCGACACGATTCGCGCGGTCAGC
The DNA here is from genome assembly GCF_005144415.1 of Trinickia terrae. Taxonomy (GTDB): domain Bacteria; phylum Pseudomonadota; class Gammaproteobacteria; order Burkholderiales; family Burkholderiaceae; genus Trinickia_A; species Trinickia_A terrae. The sequence goes on from NZ_SWJE01000015.1 coordinate 174,247, forward strand.
TTGCGCGCTTCGGGCAGGTCCCGCGCGATGAGCGCGCGGGCGATCGGCTCGATGTGATCGCGCAGGCTGCGCGCGCCGAGCGCGAACCACAGCAGGGCGACGTGAACGAGGCAGGCGAGCGCGAACGGCAGCACGGCGGTGAGCCATGCAGCGAGCGCGACCGGCGGAACGACGGCCGCGCACCACGCGAGAAGGCCGAGCGGCCGGCCGCGGCGGCCTGTGTTCAGGCGCGCCTCGAGCCATTGCGCCGCGCGCCCGAAGCCGACGAGCGGATGCGCCGTGCGCGGCTCGCCGAGCCATTGGTCGAGCGCGACGCCGGCGACCGCGAGCGTGGCGGTGAGCGGCAGGGAGAGCGTCATGTCAGTACGCGCCGGGCCGCCCCATGCACAGCAAGCAGTGAGCGTGGGGGTTGTTTCATTTGGGGCTGCTCGCGGGTTTGACGACGAGCGGCAGGCCCGCGGCCATCAGCGTGACCTGCGTGGCGATGGCGGCGACGCGCTGGTTGAGGCGGCCCAGTTCGTCGACGTAGTGGCGCGTTTCTGCGCCGAGCGGCACGACGCCGAGTCCGATCTCGTTGCTGACGACGATGATTTTGCCGCGCGCATCGGCCAGCGCGGCTTCGAACTCGCTCAAGCGGGCTTCGCAGGCATCGCTCGAAAGCGCCGCGCCGTCGGGCGGACACAGCAGGCCCGCGAGCCACAGCGTCAGGCAATCGATGAGGACGCAACGATCGCCGCCGTCGGCGCGGCGCAGGGCGTCGGCGAGATCGTCGCCGGCCTCGATCAGTTGCCAATGCTCGGGACGCCGCGCGCGATGATGCTCGACGCGCCTCGCGAATTCGCCGTCCGCGATGTGCGCGGTCGCGACGTAGGTGACGGGCCGCGCGCTCGAGGCCGCGAGGCGTTCGGCGTAGGCGCTCTTGCCCGAGCGGGCGCCGCCGAGAACGAAGGTGAGGTCGGGCGAAATCATCGCGTGATTGTACCGGCGCGATGGGATAATGCGGGCTTCGATTCGCCTTGCGCTTCCTTCTTTCCGCTGCCTTCCCGATGTCCGCTCACCTGCCCGATCCGCTCGACCAAGTTCTTCCCGCGCCGCACGGCACGCTGATGATCCAGGGGACCACGTCGGACGCCGGCAAGAGCACGCTCGTGGCGGGCCTGTGCCGTCTCGCGCGGCGTGCGGGCGTGCGGGTGGCGCCGTTCAAGCCGCAGAACATGGCGCTCAACAGCGCGGTGACCGTCGACGGCGGCGAGATCGGCCGCGCGCAGGCGCTGCAGGCGATCGCCGCGGGCATCGACGCGCACACCGACCTCAATCCCGTGCTGCTCAAGCCGACGAGCGACAAGGGCGCGCAGGTGATCATCCACGGCAAGGCGCGCATGAATCTCGACGCGCGCGCCTATCACGACTACAAGCCGGTCGCGTTCGACGCAGTGCTGCAATCGTACGGGCGCTTGCGCGCGGGGTTCGATGCGGTCGTGGTCGAAGGGGCGGGGAGTCCGGCCGAGATCAACCTGCGCGACCGCGATATCGCGAACATGGGCTTTGCGGAGCGCGTCGACTGCCCGGTGGTGCTTGTCGCCGATATCGACAAGGGCGGGGTGTTCGCGCATCTGATCGGCACGCTGGCGTGCCTGTCGGAGACCGAGCGCAACCGCGTGCGCGGTTTCGTCATCAACAAGTTCCGCGGCGACGTGAGCCTTCTGAAGCCCGGGCTCGACTGGCTCGAGGCGCAAACCGGCAAGCCCGTGCTGGGCGTCGTGCCTTACCTTCACGGCCTCACGCTCGACGCCGAGGACATGCTGCCGCGCGAGCTGCACGCATCGTCGCTGACGGGCGGCGCGGCGCGCACCTTGCGCGTCGTCGTGCCGGCGCTGCCGCATGTCAGCAACCATACGGACTTCGACGCGCTGCGCGCGCACCCGCAAGTCGATTTCCGCTATGTGCGCGGCGGCGCGCTGCCGGCTGCGGATCTCGTGATCCTGCCTGGCTCGAAGAACGTGCAGGGCGATCTCGCGTGGCTGCGCTCGCACGGTTGGGACGACGCGCTCGAGCGCCACCTGCGCTACGGCGGGCGCGTGATCGGCATCTGCGGCGGGATGCAGATGCTCGGGCGCGAGGTGGCGGACCCGCACGGCATCGAAGGGCCGCCGGCAACGATGGCGGGCTTCGGCCTCCTCGATTACGCGACGACGCTCGCGCGCGAGAAGACCCTCGTGAACGTCGCGGGGCGCCTGGCGTTCGCGGAGGATGCGCCGGTTGCGGGCTACGAGATTCACATGGGCGAGACGCAGGGGCCGGCGCTCGCGGCGCCCGCATTGCGGCTGGCGTCGCCCGGCGATGACGGCGCCGGGCGCCCCGACGGCGCGCTTTCCGCTGACGGCCAAATCCTCGCGACCTACGTCCACGGGCTCTTCGACACGCCGCAGGCCTGCGCGGCGCTGCTCGCCTGGGCGGGGCTCGCCGACGCCGAAGCACTCGACTACCCGGCGCTGCGCGAAGCGTCGCTCGAGCGGCTGGCCGATACGCTCGCCGAGCATCTGGACTTGCCGCGCCTCTTCGCCGAGTTCCGGTAAGTCTTGAGTCGCGTTGCTTTCCGGCGTCGCGGCGGTCAATTCATTCCTATTGGGAAATAATTAAAGCGCCGCAGGCGATTTTTCGCCGCATCTGAATCGAATACAGTCCGTTCCAGCTGGTGGCGCTGCCGCCGACCTTCTTACCTCAAGGGAACCGACCATGAATTCGAACCGCTCGGCCGACTGGGCCGCCTTCATCCTCCGTATCGCGCTCGGCGTGCTGTATCTCGCGCACAGCCTGCAAAAGATCTTCGTTTTCACGCTGCCGGGCACGGCGCAATTCTTCCAGTCGCTGGGCCTGCCGGGGTGGCTCGGCTATGTGACGGCGTTCGTCGAACTGCTGGGCGGCATCGCGCTTCTGCTCGGCGTGCAGGTGCGCTGGGTGGCGATCGTGCTGCTGCCGTTCATGCTCGGCGCGATGTCGGCGCACCTGCACAACGGCTGGGGCTTCGCGTCGCCGAACGGCGGCTGGGAGTATCCGGCTTACTGGGCGGTGACGCTCGTGGTCCAGGCGCTGCTGGGCGGCGGGGCGTTCGCGGTGGCGTCGAAGCCGGCTGCCCGGGCAGCGACTGCCTGATCGTGGTCCGATGCAGTCTGGGGCGGCGTCTTGCCGGTCAGGCTGAGGCAACGGGATCTGGCGTAGGGCCAGATCCGGATCGCCAAATGTAAAAAGCGCGCGGAATCCGATTTCCGCGCGCTTTTTTCGTTTCAACCCGCGTCACCCCGCCAGGATCATCTGCGTGCACCGAAAGACTGCCATGGTGCGGCCGTTCGGATCGAACACCGTGGCGTCCCAAATCTGCGTGCTGCGGCCCAGATGGACGGCCGTCGCGACGGCCTTGATGGTGCCTTCGCGGCTCGTGCCGAGAAAGTTGCTCTTGAGCTCGATCGTCGTGAAGTTGCGGGCGTTCTCGGGCAGATGCGCAATGCATGCGTAACCGCAGCAGGTATCGGCGAGACCGATGACAGTTGCCGCGTGCAGGAAGCCGTTCGGCGCGAGCAGCTCGCTGCGCACGGTCAGCTCGCCGGTCAGCGTGCCTTGGGCGACGGCCGTGATGCGCACGCCGAGAAGGTCGGGGAGGGTGCCGCGCTGCCGCTCGTGCAGGCGCTCGATGGTCAATTCCGGACGCAATATGGACATCGGATGGGCTCTTGTTTAAAGGCCGTGGCCTGACCCTGACAGACGGGGGGCTTCGGCGGGGACGAATTTGCCGATATTATCGACAACTCCAAGCGGCTGCTGAAAGCGACTGATGCGGACGCACGGCAAACCGGCCGGCAGCGGCCCGCCCCGTCATCCGGAGCAGGCTGCGGCGTCGGCCTTCTTTCCGGGAGAGTTCATGGCGGTGATCGTGGTGGCGAATCCGAAGGGCGGCGTGGGCAAGAGCACGCTATCGACGAATCTGGCGGGTTATTTCGCGGCGAACGGCCAGTGGGTGGCGCTCGCGGACCTCGATCGGCAACTGTCGGCGCATGCGTGGCTGGACCTGCGGCCGGCCGGGATGCCGCCCATCGAGGAGTGGAAGATCGACCTCGATACGCCCGCCAAGCCGCCCCGCGGGCTCGAGCAGGCGGTGGTCGACACCCCGGCCGGCCTGCACGGCAACCGCTTCGACGTCGCGCTCGAGCTTGCGGACAAGGTCATCGTGCCGCTGCAGCCGTCGATGTTCGACATCCTGGCGACGCAGCAATTTCTCGAGCGGCTCGCGAAGGAAAAGGCCGTGCGGCGCGGGTCGATCGAGGTCGGCGTGGTGGGGATGCGCGTCGATGCGCGCACGCGCTCGGCGGAGCAGCTGCATCGATTCGTCGAAGGGTTGAAGCTGCCGGTGCTCGGCTTCGTGCGCGATACGCAGAACTACGTGCAGCTTGCCGCGCACGGCCTGACGCTCTGGGATGTGGCGAAGAGCCGGGTCGAGAAGGACTTGGAGCAGTGGGCGCCCATCATCGAGTGGGCGAGCAAGAAGTGAGGCGCGTGGCGGGTGCGTCGTCAGGTGGGACAGGCGCCCTGCCCGAAGGCGCCTGTGCTCGATCCGCCGCTCAGGTCCAGTTCTGGACCGGTACGTGATCCCGGCTTCCTTTGATCTTGTTGTTCTCGTCGACGAATACGAGGTTCGGCGTCCAGCCGGCCTTGAGCTCGGCTTCGTCGACCGTCGCGAAGGCCGCGATGATCACGAGGTCGCCCAATTGCGCGCGGCGCGCCGCCGAGCCGTTGAGCGAAATCATCCCGCTGCCGCGCTCGCCCTTGATGGCGTAGGTCGAGAAGCGCTCGCCGTTGTTGATGTTCCAGATGTCGATGCGCTCGTTCTCGACGATGTTCGCCGCTTCGAGCAGGTTTTCGTCGATTGCGCAGGAGCCTTCGTAATGGAGCTCGCAGTGCGTGACCGCGGCGCGGTGAATCTTCGATTTCAGCATATGGCGCTGCATGGTCTTTCCGTCAGATTTCGAGGTTGTCGATGAGGCGCGTCGCGCCGAGCTTCGCCGCCGCGAGCACGACGAGCGGCGCATCGGTTTCGTGCGCGGCCGGCGGCAGCAGGTTCGAGCGCTTGCGCACCGCGATGTAGTCGGGCTTCCAGCCGCGCGCGGCGAGGCTTGCCTGGGCTTGTGCCTCGATCGCCGCAAAGTCGCGGTTGCCCGCGAGCACTTCTTCGCGAACACGGCCGAGCGTGGCCGCGAGCATCGGCGCTTCGGCGCGCTCGGTTTCGCCGAGATAGCGGTTGCGCGAGCTGAGCGCGAGGCCGTCCGCGTCGCGTATGGTTTCGGCGGCGATGATGTCGGTCGGCAGCGCGAACTGGCTGCACATCTGCCGCACGATCATCAGCTGCTGGTAATCCTTCTTGCCGAACACCGCGACGCGCGGCTGCACGCACGACATCAACTTCATCACGACCGTGCACACGCCGGTAAAGAAGCCGGGCCGGAACTCGCCCTCGAGGATGTCGCCCAGGTCGTGCGGCGGATGCAGCCGGTATTCCTGCGGCTCCGGGTACATGTCACGCTCGGTCGGTGCGAACAGCACGTACACGTTTTCCTTCTGCAGCTTCTCGATGTCGGCTTCGAGCGTGCGCGGATATTTGTCGAAATCCTCGTTCGGCCCGAACTGCAGGCGGTTCACGAAGATGCTCGCGACGACCGGGTCGCCGTGCTGGCGCGCGAGCCGCATCAGCGACAGGTGCCCTTCGTGGAGATTGCCCATCGTCGGCACGAACGCCGTGCGATTCTGGCCGCGCAGCTGGTCGCGCAATTCTTGGATCGAGCTGATGACTTTCATAGTCGGCTGTGTGTTCGTCGAGCGGTGACGCGGGCGCTGCGCGCCTGCGGTTTTCGTCGTCCGTGCCGAGGCAGGGTTCGAAGCGCGGGATTGTAGTGGATTTTCGCGATCAGGCGGGTACGGGTAACTACGCGGGCAGGTACGCGAGGCGCACGTAGATCGGCGCGAACGGCTCGGCCTGCGTGATCTCGATCAGCGATTCGCGCGACAGCTCCAGCATCGCGATGAAATTGACGATCACCACGGGCACTCCGCGCAGGACGTCGAACAGCTCGGAAAACTCCACGAAGCGCACGTTCTGCAGGCGCCGCAGGATCACGCTCATGTGCTCGCGCACCGACAATTCCTCGCGCGAGATCTTGTGGTGCTGGACGAGCTTGGCCCGCTTGATGACGTCGGCCCAGGCGGCGCGCAGGTCGTTGGTGTCGACGTCGGGAAAGCGCGGCGTGATGCTTTGCTCGATGTAGACCTCGGCGCGCAGGAAATCGCGGCCGAGCTGCGGCAATTGGTCGAGACGCTGCGCGGCGAGCTTCATTCGCTCGTATTCGAGCAAACGCCGCACCAGCTCAGCGCGCGGGTCTTCCGCTTCGTCGCCGGTATCGGCCTTCTTCACCGGCAGCAGCATGCGCGACTTGATCTCGATCAGCATCGCCGCCATCAACAGGTACTCGGACGCGAGCTCGAGATTGGTCTTGCGCAACTGTTCGACGTAGCCGAGGTATTGCGCGGTCACATCCGCCATCGGGATGTCGAGCACGTTGAAGTTCTGCTTGCGAATCAGGTAGAGCAGCAGGTCGAGCGGGCCCTCGAAGGTTTCGAGGAAGACCTCCAGCGCATCCGGCGGGATGTAGAGGTCCTGAGGCAGCTTGAAGAGCGGTTCGCCGTACAGGCGTGCGAACGCGATGCCGTCGACGGTGTCGGGCGTCGTATCCGTGGGGGGCGAGGCGAGTGCGGCGCTCGACTCTTGTGCCCGACGGGCGTCGTCGGCAGTGGTCACGCTCAGAAGTTCTGGTAGTAGACGTAGGACGTCTGCTGGACGCGCGATTCCTGCTGCTCGGCACGTTCTTCGAGATCGATCGGCTGCTTGTCCCACAGCAGCGAACGGCCGCGGCGCTGTTCTTCTTCCAGCGTCGGCTTTTGTTGTTTCAGCTGGTTCAGGAATTGCGTGATGTCTGATTGATACATGGCTCGACGTTCTCGAAAATAGGGCGGCAAGCCCGTCAGGCCGCCGCCGCCGTTTGATCAGCCGCAATTTTACCGCAAGCGTGCCGCGCCCGACGCGTCATGCGGAACATCCGCTTTTTTGAGCCGTCAAAGGCGGGCGCGCGGCTTCCGGCGAGCCTGATCTTCCGCTGGCGAGGGGCGGCGGACGACGCGTAGACAAGGCGTCTGCGCTCGTGTGGTCAAATACACGGCTGCAGCCTGCCTTGCCGCAAGACCCGCAGCGTGACGCGCGGCGAAAGCGGCATTTAGGCTTTCCGGCCTCGCTGCCGCAGGTTTATCTACAGCCAGGGCCCGTGATTGGCATGAACGGGCGCTGATCCACCCAACACCATGGCCGGAGGTCCCGTTTGCCGGGGTATGTGTCCCACCCGACGCGCGGCGCGCGCGCAGCTACCGATCGCGCGGACGGCGCGAAGCCGGCGCGCCGAGCAGTGCGCGGCATGCTGCCGGCTGTCGTCGGCTGCCTGCTGATCGTTTTTGCGATGCCGGCGAGCGCGAAGTACGACGTCGATATCGACGCGCCGCGCTCGGTCAAGAAGCTGCTCAAGGAGCACCTGGATATCTCCCGCTTCGCCAAGCGAGACGACATCAGCGACGACCAGTTCACCTTCCTCGTCACCGCCACGCCGCAGCAGGTGCGCGACCTCGCCGCGACCGAAGGCTACTTTGCGCCGGTCGTGCGCACCGACGTGCGGACCACGGCCAAGGGCACGAAGGATGTGATGGTGAGCGTCGATCCGGGGCCGCGCATGATGGTGTCGTCGGTGACGCTGTCGTTCAAGGGGCCGGTGCTGACGGAAGACCCCAGGCAGGAGACCGCAACGCGCTTCGCCTTCTCCCTGCACGAGGGCGACCCGTTCACGCAATCGGACTGGGACGGCGCGAAGAACGCCGCGCTCAAGCAGCTGCAGTCGCGCCGCTACCTGGGCGCGAAGATCCAGCGCTCGGAGGCGCGGATCGATCCGCGCACGAAGAGCGCTGCGCTATCGGTCACGTTCGACAGCGGCCCGACGTTCACGCTCGGTCCGCTCGACGTCTCCGGCGTGCGCCGCTACCCGGGCGACATCGTCACCAAAGTGAACCCGCTCGGCGTCGGCGAGATCTACGATACGCAACGCATCGCCGAGCTGCAGCGGCAACTGCAGAACACGCCCTATTACGCGAGCGTCGCGATCGACGTCGACAGCGACGTCCAGAAGCCGCAGCAGACGTCCGTCCACGTGAAGGTCAGCGAGTATCCGTACAACAGCGTGCGCGGCGGCGTCGGCTATGCGACCGACACCGGCGCGCATGTGCAGGGCTCGTACACGTACCTCGATACGTTCGGCGCGGCGTGGCCGCTGTCGATCCAGGGGCGTCTCGACCAGATCCAGCAGTACGGGCAGATCACGCTCTCGATGCCGCCCGGGGCGCGCGCCTGGACCAACAGCGCGCTCGCGTCGTACACGAGCACGAACGTGTCCGGCACGACGATCTACAGTGCGCGCGCCGGCGTGCAGCGCTCGCGCACGAGCCAGAACATCGACTACACCTACTCGATCCTGTTCTACGACGACCGGCTCGACCAGAACGCCGTCGGCCCGCAGACGAGCCGGGCGCTCGTGCCCCAGTGGTCGTGGACGCGCCGCAATACCGACGACCCGCTGTTCCCGCGCGCGGGCAACTTGATCCATGCCGAGGCGGGCTTTGCGGTCAAGAACGCGCTGGCCGACCAGAGCTTCATCCGTGGCTACGCGCGCGCTCAGCAGTACCTGCCCGTTGGCAGGCGCGACCTGTTCGTGTTTCGCGCCGAAGCGGGCGGCGTGTTCACGAGCGGGCCGTCGAGCGGCGTCCCGGCATCGCTGCTGTTCCGCGCGGGCGGCTCGAACTCGGTGCGCGGCTACAGCTTTCAGAGCATCGGCAACAACGTCGACGGCTCGGTGCTGCCGACCAAGTACCTCATGACGGGCTCCGCCGAATACCAGCACTGGTTCAATCACGACTGGGGCGCGGCCACTTTCTTCGACATCGGCACGGCCACCGACACCTGGGGCGAGAAGGTCTTCTATCCCGGCCTCGGCTTCGGCGCGCGCTGGCGCAGTCCGGTCGGCCCGGTCAACGTGGACCTTGCTTACGGCCTGCGCGACAAGAGCGTGCGGCCGTACCTGACGCTCGGCATCGCCTTTTAACCAAGATCACCAAGCATGACGACGGACTCCCCCGCCAATCCGCCCGCGACGCCGCCTCCCGGCCCGCCTCCCGACGATCAGCCGGCGGGCGGCGCGCCGGGCTCGCCTGCGCCGCGCGGGACGCCGCCGAGGCGCCGGGTGCTGAAGGCGCTCGGGAGGACGGTGGTTTTCATCGTGTTTCTCGCCGTGCTCGCCATCGGCGCGCTGTACGGCGCGATCGCCACCGGGCGCGGCACGCGTCTCGCCTGGCAGGCGGCCGTGTCGGTGCTCGGCGGGCGGCTGGCCGGCACGTTCGACGGCGGCTCGCTCGCCACCGGCGTGCGTTTGTCGAACGTCCGGTGGCGCAGCAGCCTCGACGGCAAGGGCGACGAGATCCGGATCGACCGTATTGCGGGCAGTTGGGGGCTGACGCGCTCGCCGTGGCGCTTTACGGTCGGCTATCTGCGCGTCGGCACGATCGATGCGCGCCTCGCCCCGTCGCCGCCGAGCACCGAGCCGACCGTGCTGCCGCAGGACCTGCAACTGCCGATGCAGCTCGAGGTGCGCGATCTGCGCGTCGACAAGCTGGTGTTGCACGAGGGCACGTCGACGACGGAGTACGCCCGGCTGATTTTCCACGGACGCAGCGACGGGCGGCATCACGAGGCGTCGGTCGAGCGGCTCGACACGCCGTTCGGCGCCGTGACCGCGGAGGCCAAGCTGGATGGCGTGCGGCCGTTCGCGCTTTCCGGCAATGCGGGATATTCCGGCAAGGTCGCCGAGGAGCCCGTGCAGGTGCGCGCGCGCGTGTCCGGCACGCTCGAGGCGCTCGTCGCCGATCTGGACGCGACAGGGATGAAGCTGGCGGGGCAGGCGCGCGTCGAAGCCGCGCCGTTCTCCGATGTGCCGCTCACGCGTGCGACGCTCGCGTTCGATCACGTCAATCCGCAAGCCTTCAGCCAGGGCGCGCCGTTTGCCGATCTGGCGGTGCGGGCGGAGCTGGCGCCGGTGACGGGGCCGGAAGGGGCGAAGGCGGCGGGCAGCGGGACGGGTAGTGCTTCGAGCGCCTCGGGGGCCTCGCACGCTTCGACTGGCGCCTCGACTCATACCGCTGCGCCGAAACCGGCTTCCACGGCTTCCGCCGCAGGCTTCGCCGTCGCTGGCCGGGTTTCGATCGTCAACGCGAAAGCCGGCGGGATCGGCGAGCACCTGCTGCCGATCATTGACGCGCGCGCCGACGTCCGGCTCGACGCCCGCGAGCAGCGAATCTCGAACCTCAACGTGCGCCTCGTCAAGAACGCCACGCTCACCGGCGATGGCGCGTTCGCGGGCGGCAAAGGCAAGTTCGATTTGCGCGCGGCCGGGCTCGACCTCAACACGTTCGAGGCGAGCGTGCGGCCGACCGCGCTGGCCGGACCGATCGGCATCACGCTCGACGGCGCCAAGCAGGCCGTCGTGTTCGACCTCGCCGACCCGAAGGCCGCGCTGCGGGCGCAGGCGCACGTGGCCCAGGATCCGGCGCAGATCGCGTTCGACAACGTTCGCGTGAGCTCGGGCAACGGCCGCATCGATCTGTCGGGCACGCTCAAGCACGACGCGAATGCCAGCTACAGCGTGAAGGCCGCGCTGACCGATTTCGATCCGCTGTCGCTGATGGCGCCCGCGAAGCCCGCAGCCGCGGCGAAGCGTCCCATCGAAGCGCGCGTCAACGGCACCTTGAGCGCCACCGGCGCGCTCGGCCCGACGCTCACCACGAAGGCGCAGTTCAAGCTCGGCGACAGCGTCTACGACGGCATGCCGCTGACGGGCGCAGGCACCGTCCAGCTCGCCGGATCGCGGATCCTGCCGAGCAGCGTGAACCTGTCGATCGCGGGTAACCAGGTCGATCTGAACGGCAGCTTCGGCACGCCGCGCGACCGCTTGCAATTCCACGTCGACGCCCCGCAGCTCGACCGCCTCGGCTTCGGCCTGGCCGGTCTTGTGCGGGCGGACGGCGACATCACGGGCTCATTCGCGCATCCGAACGTCGCGCTCGCCTACAAGGCCGACGGCGTCGTGTTCGGCGAGAACCGCCTCGGCCATGCGGAAGGCCGCGCCGAGCTGCGCGACGGCGCCCGCGGCGCCATGGTGTTCACGGCCGACGCGCGCGATTTGAGCAGCAACGGCATCGAGCTGAAGACGCTCACCGCCCAGCTCACGGGCACGCGCGCGAAGCACGCGCTGCAAGCGGCGGCGGCCGGCACCGTGCACGGCCGCCCGGTCGGCCTGACGCTCGCCGCCGACGGCGGCCTGACCGAGACCCGCGAAGGCACGCGCTGGGACGGCACCGTCACGCGCCTGGCGAACAAGGGCATGCCCGCGCTGAATCTCGAAGCGCCGGTGACGGTGAGCGCGGGCCTTGAGCGCGCCGTGCTCGGCGCGACGCGGCTCACGCTCGAAGGCGCGGTGCTCGACTTGAAGTCGCTGGCGCTCGATCACGGCACGATCCGCTCGGCCGGGTCGCTCACGAACGTGTCGGTCGCGCGGCTTCTGGAAATCCAGCAGGAGCTGACCGGCCAGCGTCCGCCCGTCAGGACCGATCTCGTGTTCGACAGCGACTGGAACCTGAACGTCGGCCAGACGGCGAGCGGCTACTTCCAGATCAAGCGCCGCGGCGGCGACCTGACGCTCGATACCGGGCGCGGCGTGGCGGCGCTCGGCATCACCGATATCGCCGCGCGTGCCGAGTTCGGCGAGGGCCGGCGGCTTGCTGCCACGGTTCACGCGCAGGCGAGCCGCATCGGCATCGTCGAGGCGAACGTCGCCGTGCCGCTCACGCCGCGCGACGGCTTCCTCGCGATCGCCGAAGACGCGCCGCTCTCGGGCGCCGTGAACGCCGACGTGCCGTCGCTGACGACGACGGGTGGCCTGTTCGGCCCGAGCTACCTGCTTGCCGGCCATCTCGCGCTGAAGCTGACGGTCGCCGGCACGGCCAAGAAGCCGAGCCTGTCGGGGGCGCTCACGGGCGACGGCCTGTCCGCGACGCTCGTCGACCAGGGCGTGCAGCTGAAGAACGGCGTGATCCGCATCGTGCTCTCGGAGAATCTCGTCGACTTCCAGAACGTCGAGTTCCATGGCGGCGACGGCACGCTGCGCGCCACGGGGCGCGTGCGCCTCGATAGCGCCAGCGACGAGCCCGATCTCACGGCGAGCATCGTCGCCGACAAGCTCGATCTGTTCGCCTCGCCCGACCGGCGGCTGTCGCTCACCGGCAGCGCGACGGTGGCCAACGGCGGCACGGCGGGCATCGACATCAACGGCAAGTTCAAGGTCGACCGCGCGCTCTTCGACATGCCCGAGCAGGCGGCGCCGCATCTCGGCGACGACGTCGTGATCGTGCGCTCGGACGGCACCGTGCGCGGCCAAGCGCAGGAAGCCGACCCGACCAACAAGCCGGTGGGCCGCTTCGCGCCGCGCGCGAACGTCGACATCAACCTCGGCGACAACTTCCGCTTCCGCGGACAAGGCGCCGACCTCGGCTTGCGCGGCACGATCACGGCGCTGTCGGCGCCGAACATGCCGCTGCGCGCGGTCGGCAACGTGCGCGTGACCGAGGGCTCGACCTACACCTCCTTCGGCCGCAAGCTCGCGATCGAGAACGGCTTCTTCACCTTCAACGGGCCGGTCGCTAACCCCGGCATCAACATCCTCGCGATGCGGCGCAACCAGGAGGTCGAGGCCGGCGTGCAGGTGACGGGGACGATCCAGTCGCCGGTGGCGAAGCTCGTTTCGGAGCCGAACGTGCCGGACAACGAGAAGCTGTCGTGGCTGCTGTTCGGCCACGGCACCGACCAGGGCAACAACCTGGGCCAGCAGAGCACGATGACGACGGCGCTCGCGCTGCTCGGCAGCGCGACGGGCAAGCGCGTCGCGCAGACCTTCGGGCTCGACGAGTTCTCGGTCGGCCGCAGCGACGTGGGGTTGACCGATCCGCAGGTGGTGATGGTGTCGAAGGCGATCAGCGAGCGGCTCGTGCTCGGCTACGAGCAAGGGCTGCAAACGGCGAGCAATGCGTTCAAGGCGACGCTGAACCTGACGCGGTTCTGGTCGGTTTCCGCGTATGGCGGAACGTTCCAGGGGCTCGATCTGAACTATACGAAGCGGTTCGACAGTCTGTTTGGGGGGCGGTGAGGCGGGGCTGCGCCGCGCTTCCCGGCTTCGAAAACAAAAAAAGCACGCCGTTCAGAGCGTGCTTTTCTCGAAGGCGGCCCGGATGCGGCCGCCGATTTTCTGCCGCCGGACCGCCGGATCGCCGGATCGCCGGACTTACTTCACCCGCATCCCCGGTTTCGCCCCGCTATGCGGCTCGAGCACGTAAAGCCCCGGCTCGGCCTTCTCGTCCGCCGCCGACGCCGCGAGCACCATCCCTTCGGAGAGCCCGAACTTCATCTTGCGCGGCGCAAGGTTCGCGACCATCACGGTCAGCTTGCCGATCAAGTCTTCCGGACGATATGCCGACTTGATGCCCGAGAACACGTTGCGCGTCTTCTCTTCGCCGACGTCGAGCGTGAGCTGCAGCAGCTTGTCCGATCCTTCGACCGCCTTGCAGTCGATGATCTTCGCGACGCGCAGGTCGATCTTCGCGAAATCGTCGATCGAGATGCTGTCGGATTGATCGGCGCCGTCTTTCGCTTCGTTCGCTTTAGTGTCCTTGGCCTTCTTCCTGGCGTCCGCGGGGGCGGCGCTTGGCGTCGCTTGCAGCGAGTCGCGGTTGGCCGCGAGCAGCGCCTCGAGCTGCTTCGGATCGACGCGCGTCATCAAGTGCTGGTACGCGTTGATGCGGTGCTCGGCGGAGAGCGGTTTGCCGGCGTCGGCCCAGGTGAGCGGCTCGATGCCGAGAAACGCCTCGACGCCTCGCGCAAGCTGCGGCAGCACCGGCTTCAGCGCGAGCGACAGCAGGCGGAACGCCTCGATGCTGACACTGCACGTCTCGTGCAGCGCGACGGCATTGGCCGGGTCTTTCGCCTGGTCCCAGGGCTTGGCCGTGTCGACATACGCGTTGACGGCATCGGCGAGCTCCATCGTCTGGCGCAGCGCGCGGCCGTACTCGCGCGCTTCGTAGTGCGCCGCGATTTGAGGAATCGCCGTGCGCAGCGTGCCGAGCAGCGGGTGGTGCATCGCGCTCGCCTGGATGCGGCCGTCGAAGCGCTTGATGAGGAAACCCGCCGCGCGGCTCGCGATGTTCACGTACTTGCCTACGAGGTCGCTGTTCACGCGCGCCTGGAAGTCCTCGAGGCTGAGGTCGAGGTCTTCCATCGTGCTGTTGAGCTTCGCCGCGAAGTAGTAGCGCAGCCATTCGGGGTTCAAGCCGGTATCGATGTAGCTCTGCGCCGTGATGAAGGTGCCGCGCGACTTCGACATCTTCGCGCCGTCCACGGTCAAGAAGCCGTGCGCGAACACGTTGGTCGGGGTGCGGTGGCCGGAGAACTCCAGCATCGCGGGCCAGAACAGCGTGTGGAAGTAGAGGATGTCCTTGCCGATGAAGTGGTACTGCTCGGTGGTCGAGCCTTGCTTGATCCACGCGTTGAAATCCAGGCCGAGGCGGTCGGCGAGGTTCTTGAAGCTCGCGTAGTAGCCGACCGGCGCGTCGAGCCACACATAGAAGTACTTGCCGGGCGCGCCGGGGATCTCGAAGCCGAAGTAGGGCGCGTCGCGCGAGATGTCCCAGTCGGCGAGCTTCGCCTCGTCGGCCTCGCCGAGCCACTCGCGCATCTTGTTGGTCGCTTCCGGCTGCGCGAGGCCGCCTACCCAGCTGCGCAGGAAGTTCTCGCAGCGCGGGTCGGAGAGGCGGAAGAAGTAGTGTGTCGAGGTCTTGCGCACGGGCGTCGCGCCCGACACCACCGAGTACGGGTTCACCAGCTCGGTCGGCTGGTAGGTCGAGCCGCACACTTCGCAGTTGTCGCCGTATTGGTCTTTCGCGCCGCACTTCGGGCATTCGCCCTTGATGAAGCGGTCCGGCAGGAACATTTCCTTGACCGGGTCGTAGGCCTGCTCGATGTCGCGCGCCTCGATCAGCCCGGCTGCCTTGAGGGCGCCGTAGATCTCCTCGGAGAGCACGCGGGTTTCTTCGGTATCGGTCGAGTAGTAGTTGTCGAACGACACGCCGAAGCTGTCGAAATCGCGCTTGTGCTCCTTCCAGACGCGCTCGATCAGCGCCTTCGGCGTGATGCCCTCGCTTTCGGCGCGCAACATGATCGGTGTGCCGTGCGTATCGTCGGCGCCGACGTAGTAGACCTCGTGTCCGTGCATTCGCAGCGCGCGCACCCAGATGTCGGTCTGGATGTACTCGACCAGATGGCCGATGTGGATCTGTCCGTTCGCGTAGGGCAGGGCGGACGTGACGAGGATCTGGCGGCGGCTCGCGTTGCTCGCGGCCGCGCCGGCTTGCGCGTGGGAATCGGTGGAGGCTGCTGTCATGGGGATTTCGTAGGACTGCGGGGGAAAAGAGTATTCGATTCTAGCAGGCGCGCGGGCGGCGGGCGCGGGGCGGGGAGCGGCCAAAGGACCTGCCCGGGTTGGCCGGCAGGACAGGTCTCGCTCAGAAGCGATGCCGGATGCCGAGATTCGCCCGCGCCTGCGACGGCCCGCCCGCGTCGACGCTGGTCGCGCCGACCGCGCCTTGCGCCGCGCCGAGCCCGTTGCTGCCGCTCGCATGTGTGTAGCCGAGCACGCCGTAAAGGTCGGTGCGCTTGCCGAGCGCATGGGCGCCGGCCAGGCTGACCTGGCGATAGCGCGCCGACGAGTCGCCGGACGCCTTGAGGAAGTTGTCGCCGAGTTCCATCAGCACGGCTGCCGTAGCTTGCCAGACGCCGTACACCGGCGCGTTGCGGTAGACCTGCGTGCGCGTGAAGCGCGAGGCGGCGTCGGCGGCGTAGCGCGAATCGCTGTAGTAGCCGCCGAGCGTGACATCGGAGAACGCGTAGTTCGCCGCGACGCGGACGATATCGATCGATTTCGCGGACGCATACGCGGCGTTGACCGCGCTGTTGAAGAGCGAATCCGCGCTGGATGCGCCCCGCGTTTCTCGAACCACGCGAGCAGTAGCGGGCCCGCACCCAGCGCCGGCAACAGGAACATCAGCCGGCGGGTACTTGCGCGGCGAGCACGATCATGCAGATGCCGATGCACCAGATCACCTGGAGCCAGAGCGTCCTGGGCGGAAACTCGGCGGTCCAGGCGAAGCAGACGAAGGCCGGTTCGAGCACGACCAGGAACAGACCGCGCTTCAGGAGGAAGACCGAGGTTTCCCGCGGCGTGTGCCGCTGTCCGTACAGATAGGCGGACAGGCCCGTCAGGACGACGAACACGGGGTGCGGCTTATTGAGAATAGTTCTCATTGGCCGGGCGGGGGGAGATTATCCACCGCCGGTAGACAGGTCGGACTGCGGCGCATCGCCGGGAAGCGAACGGGCAAAAAAAACCGGGGCTATGGCCCCGGAGCAACAACGACAAGAGGAGAATGGTGACGCGGCCGCATCAGCAGTCGCGTACCGTATAGAAAGACAGCGAAATTTCCGCCGAGTTCGAAATTTTTTTGATCTGTCTACCGCGAGGTTTTGGACGCCTTGCCCGGCGGGCCGAGGAACCGTTTCGAATCAAGCCTTTATTGATACTGCGGCGCTTGACCGTGCTGGGCCGTCGCGCGCAGGTAGATCTCGACGCGGCGGTTCTGGGCGCGGCCGGCATCGGTGTTGTTGTCCGCGATCGGGTTGGCAGGACCCATGCCCTGCGACGAGAGCCGCGCCGGCAGCACGCCGCGCTGGTTCAGGAAGGTTATGACGCTCTGCGCGCGGTTCTGCGACAACGTCATGTTGTATTGCTGGGTGCCGGTGCTGTCCGTATAGCCGATCACTTGCGCGATCAGCTCAGGGTTCTGCTGCATCGTCTGCGCGACCGTGTCGAGCACTGGAGCGAACGACTGCTTGATCGCGTAGCTGTCCGTGTCGAACGAGATCGAGCTCGGAATGTTGACCTTGAGCGAGCCGTCCGGCTGCTCGGTGACCTGCGCACCGGTGCCCTTGGTCGCGCCCGAGAGCTTGTTGTGGATCGCCTGCCAGTTGTAGCCCGTGATGCCGCCTACCGCCGCGCCCGCGGCCGCGCCGATCGCCGCACCCTTGCCGCCGCCGAAGATCGCGCCGAGGCCGGCGCCCACGGCCGCGCCGGTACCCGTGCCGACCGCGGTGTTGGTCCCTTGCTGGGTCGCACAGCCGCCGAGCAGCGCGCCGGCTACGACGAAAACGGTCAGGCGGGTCATGATTTTTGCGTTCATATGCGAATCCTCTCCAGTGAACGTGTTGGCAAGCCGGCCCGTGCGGACTGGCTCGTATCGGGTGCTTGCCGTGATGCGCGGCAAGCACCCGGATGAAGAAAGGTCTTCCGGCGGCGCTTACCCCGAGCCACTACAATGACGAATGGCGCGGCAGCGATGCGGCCCTATAGCTTGCAGCCGGCGAAGGTTGCCCGGCAAGTCGATTTTTGGCAATGGTGAGCAACAGATTCTTTCAATTTTTCAAGTTCGCAGGCACGCGCTCCCCGCCCCTGGCGACGGCGAGCGGCAGCCGCGAACAAATCCCCTCGGAGTTTCGATGAGCATTGATCGGGCATTGGTCGACGCCGCGCTGGCCGCCGTCATTGACCCCAACACGGGCCGTTCGTTCGCGGCCGACAGAGGCGTGAAGAACGTGGCGATCGACGGCTCGACCGTCACCGTCGACGTCGTGCTCGGCTATCCCGCGGTCACTCAGTACCGGGCCGTGCGCGCGCTCGTGGAGGAGGCGCTGCGGCAGGTGCCCGGCGTCGCCGAGGCGCGCGTGGCGGTGTCGCAATCGATCGCCGCGCATACGGTGCAGCCCGGCGTGAAATTGTTGCCGAACGTCAAGAACATCGTCGCGGTCGCGTCGGGCAAGGGCGGCGTCGGCAAGAGCACGACCGCGGTCAACCTGGCGCTCGCGCTGGCGGACGAAGGCGCCTCGGTGGGCATTCTCGACGCCGACATCTATGGCCCGTCGCTGCCGATGATGCTCGGCATCGAGGGGCGCCCCGAGTCGCCGGACGGCCAGTCGATGAACCCGCTCGTCGGCCACGGCGTGCAGGCGAACTCGATCGGCTTTCTGATCGAGCAGGACAACCCGATGGTCTGGCGCGGCCCGATGGCGACCTCGGCGCTCGAGCAGCTCCTGCGGCAGACCAACTGGAAGGCCCTCGACTACCTGATCGTCGACATGCCGCCCGGCACCGGCGATATTCAATTGACGCTCTCCCAGCGCGTGCCGGTGACGGGCGCGGTGATCGTCACGACGCCGCAGGACATCGCGCTCCTCGATGCGAAGAAGGGTCTCAAGATGTTCGAGAAGGTCGGCATTCCGATTCTCGGCATCGTCGAGAACATGAGCATCCATATCTGCTCGAACTGCGGCCACGAAGAGCACATCTTCGGCGCGGGCGGCGGCGAGCGCATGGCCAAGGACTACGGCGTCGAGGTGCTCGGCAGCCTGCCGCTCGACATCGCGATCCGCGAGCAGGCGGACGGCGGGAATCCGAGCGTCGTCGCCGACCCGGGCGGACGCGTCGCCGAGATCTACCGTTCGATCGCGCGCAAGGTGGCCATCCACATCGCCGAGCGCGCGCGCGACATGTCGTCGAAATTCCCGACCATCGTGGTTCAGAACACCTGAAGCGGAGCGCGCCTCAAGCAGGCCGCAAGCTTGGCGGTCCGGCGCTCCGGGGCCCCGTCGGCGCGGGCCTGGCCGTGTTTTTCGCACGGCCTGTCGCGGTATGATGTCGGCTTCGCTAAGTCTGGCGGGGCGGTCGCAGGGGCGGCCGCCGGCCGGCCGCTTTGCATGGGATCAGAGTAAGCGCTCTGCATGGGACCAGAGTAAGCGCTAAAGCGCTAACTCTGGTCGACAGCTAAAGCGCTAACTCTGGTCGACAGCTAAAGCGCTAACTCTGATCGACAGAGGATCGCATGAAACAACGAATCGACGGGCAGGCGATGGAGCGCTTTATCGTCCTGGTTGCCGTCAGCCTGCTTGGCGTGGCGCTCTCGGGCTGCACCGCCTTCTTCGGCACCCACGAAAAACGCGCGGAGGCGCAATTGCTGCCGACCGTGGGCAACACGGCGCGCGGCACGGTTACCTTCATCGAGCGCTCGGACGGCGTCCAGGTGACCTACAACCTCGCGGGGCTCCCGCCGAACAGCGACCATGCGCTGCAAATCCATGAGCGCGGCGACTGCAATGCCGCCGACGGCTCGAGCGCGGGCCGCGTGTTCGCGCCCGCGGCGGACGAATTGAGGTCCGGTGTGCGCGTCGAGGGCGATCTCGGCAACATTCACGCGGACGCCAACGGCGTGACCTCGGGCTTCATCGTCGCCCCGGACGTCTCGCTCGACGGCGTGCGCTCGGTCCTGTCGCGCTCGGTTTTGATCCACCGCGATCCGAGCGACCCCTACGCGTTCCCCGCGCACGGCGCGGGCCCCGCGCTCGCGTGCGGGCCGATCAAGCAATGAGCCGGCGCGCCGCCTGCGCCCATCCGGCCGCAGTGCGGCTTTCACGGCAGCACCTTCGCGATCGCGTAAAATAACGGCCTTTCGTCCCCGGTTGGCCGCCAGTGCCTGATTCGACGCACAAGTGCACGCGCCGCCTTCGAACCCTTTCTCGTCACGCAGCGTTCTTCAGGTCCCTTCATGGCCATCAAATCTGACAAATGGATTCGGCGCATGGCCGAACAGCACAAGATGATCGAGCCGTTCGTGCGCGATCAGGTCCGCGCTTCCGAGGACGGCCGCAAGATCGTCAGCTACGGCACGTCGAGCTACGGCTACGACATCCGCTGCGCCGACGAATTCAAGATCTTCACCAACATCAACTCGACGATCGTCGATCCGAAGAATTTCGACGAGAAGTCGTTTGTCGATTTCAAGGGCGACGTCTGCATCATCCCGCCCAACTCGTTCGCGCTGGCGCGCACGGTGGAGTACTTCCGCATTCCGCGCAACGTGCTCACGGTCTGCCTCGGCAAGTCGACTTATGCGCGCTGCGGGATCATCGTGAACGTCACGCCGTTCGAACCGGAGTGGGAAGGCTACGTCACGCTCGAATTCTCGAATACGACACCTTTGCCTGCGAAAATCTACGCGAACGAGGGCGTGGCTCAAGTCCTCTTCTTCGAAAGCGACGAAGTGTGCGACGTGTCGTACGCGGACCGCGGCGGTAAATACCAGGGGCAGCACGGCGTCACGCTGCCCAAGACGTAACGGACCCCAACTCACCACCGGCTATTCGGGTGACCGCTGAGCAAGAGGGAGATCGACCCCGGGCCAGCGGTCCTTGTTTTTGGAGATTCGCCCCATGAAGTTTCGTTTTCCTGTCGTCATCATCGACGAAGACTTTCGCTCCGAGAACATCTCGGGTTCCGGCATCCGGGCGCTGGCGGAGGCGATCGAGAAGGAAGGCGTGGAAGTGGTCGGTCTCACGAGCTACGGGGACCTGACTTCGTTTGCGCAGCAGTCGAGCCGGGCGTCGTGCTTCATCCTGTCGCTCGACGACGACGAGCTGATGCTCGGCGAAGTCGGCGCCGACGGCGAATTGCCCGAACTGGCCACCGCGATCATCGACCTGCGAGCGTTCGTCACCGAAGTGCGCCGCCGCAACGCGGACATCCCGATCTTCCTGTACGGCGAGACGCGCACCTCGCGCCACCTGCCGAACGACATCCTGCGCGAGCTGCACGGCTTCATCCACATGTTCGAGGACACGCCGGAGTTCGTCGCGCGCCACATCATCCGCGAGGCGCGCGTCTACCTCGATTCACTGGCGCCGCCGTTCTTCAAGGAGCTCGTCAAGTACGCCGACGAAGGCTCGTACTCGTGGCACTGCCCGGGCCACTCGGGCGGCGTCGCGTTCCTGAAGAACCCGCTCGGCCAGATGTTCCACCAGTTCTTCGGCGAGAACATGCTGCGCGCCGACGTCTGCAACGCCGTCGACGAGCTCGGCCAGCTGCTCGACCACATCGGGCCGGTCGCCGCTTCCGAGCGCAACGCGGCACGCATCTTCAGCGCCGATCACCTGTTCTTCGTGACCAACGGCACGTCGACCTCGAACAAGATCGTCTGGCACGCGACGGTCGCGCCGGGCGACATCGTGCTCGTCGACCGCAACTGCCACAAGTCGATCCTGCACGCGATCATGATGACGGGCGCGATTCCCGTGTTCCTCACGCCGACGCGCAACAACTTCGGCATCATCGGCCCGATTCCGCGCGACGAGTTCAAGCCCGAGAACATTCGCAAGAAGATCGAGGCCAACCCGTTCGCGCGCGAGGCGCTCGCGAAGAACCCGAACGCGAAGCCGCGCATCCTGACGATCACGCAGAGCACCTACGACGGCGTGATCTACAACGTCGAGATGATCAAGGACCTGCTCGGCGACCTGCTGGACACGCTGCACTTCGACGAAGCCTGGCTGCCGCACGCCGAGTTCCACGAGTTCTACCAGGACATGCACGCGATCGGCGCGGGCCGTCCGCGCACGGGTGCGCTCGTGTTCGCGACGCACTCCACGCACAAGCTGCTCGCGGGCATCTCGCAGGCATCGCAGATCGTCGTGCAGGATTCGGAGAACCGCACGTTCGATAAAGACCGCTTCAACGAGGCGTACCTCATGCATACGTCGACGAGCCCGCAGTACGCGATCATCGCGTCGTGCGACGTGGCCGCCGCGATGATGGAGCCGCCGGGCGGCACGGCGCTCGTCGAGGAATCGATCGCCGAGGCGCTCGACTTCCGCCGCGCGATGCGCAAGGTCGACGCCGAATACGGCGACGAGTGGTTCTTCAAGGTCTGGGGGCCGGATAGCCTAGTCGACGAAGGCATCGGCTCGCGCGAAGACTGGATCCTGCGCGCCGAAGACAACTGGCACGGCTTCGGCCCGCTCGCACCGGGCTTCAACATGCTCGACCCGATCAAGGCGACGATCATCACGCCGGGCCTCGATCTCACGGGCGACTTCGGCGAGACCGGCATTCCGGCCGCGATCGTCACGAAGTACCTGGCCGAGCACGGCATCATCGTCGAGAAGACCGGGCTCTACTCGTTCTTCATCATGTTCACGATCGGCATCACGAAGGGCCGCTGGAACTCGATGGTGACCGAGCTGCAGCAGTTCAAGGACGACTACGACAACAACCAGCCGCTGTGGCGCGTGCTGCCGAAGTTCGTCGCGCAGCATCCGCAGTACGAGCGTGTCGGGCTCGCCGACCTTTGCCAGCAGATCCACAGCGTCTATCGCGCCAACGACATCGCTCGGCTCACGACCGAGATGTACCTGTCGAACATGGAGCCGGCGATGAAGCCGTCCGAGGCGTTCGCGAAGCTCGCGCACCGCGAGGTGGACCGCGTGGCCATCGACGAGCTCGAAGGCCGCGTGACGAGCGTGCTGCTCACGCCGTATCCGCCGGGCATTCCGCTCCTGATTCCGGGCGAGCGCTTCAACAAGACGATCGTCAACTACCTGAAGTTCGCGCGCGAGTTCAATGAGCGTTTCCCGGGCTTCTACACCGATATCCACGGACTCGTCGCCGACTCGGTCAACGGCCGTCTCGAGTATTACGTGGATTGCGTGCGCGGTTGATCCGATGATGTCGCCGGGCTTCAAACGCGGTCTGGCCGGCGCGCTGCTTGCAGCCGCCGCCCTTGCGTGCGTGGTGTGGGCTGGGGTGGCGCATGCCGAAGTCGCCGCGGCCGACCCGATCGATACCGCGATGCGGCAGTGCGCGGCGCGCGCCGACCGGTCGTCGACGGCGGGGCAGGTGCAGTGCATCGAGGCGGCCAACGATGCGTGGCAGGGGGCGATCGACGCCGCTTATCAGCCGGTGCTCGCCAATGCGCCGAGCGAGACACTGCGCCGAGGCTGGCAGGAGAGCCAGCGGCGCTGGCTCGCGTGGCGCAAGGAGGAGGCGCACCTGCTGCACGCCGTGTTCGCGACCACGGAGGGCTCCTCGTACGCGATGAGCGCGGCGAACCTGCGTCTGCAGCCGGTGCGCGATCGCGCGCTGGCGTTGCGCAAGGCGGCTGCGCAATACCAGCAAGCCGCGCTGGCGTTGCAGGCGGGCGACGCGCCGCCTGCTGCGCAACGCACACCGCGCTGTTCTGCCGATGCCGCGTGCCAGCATGCGGATTTCGACTTGAATCGCTACTACCGGAAATTGCGCGCGAAGCTGCCGGTGCGCTCGCGGCCGGTGCTGATGCGCGCCGAGCGCAGCTGGGTCGCGTTTCGCGATGCGACGGGGCCGCTCATCGGCAGCCAGGACCGGGTCGACCTGATCGGCGCGCGGATCGCGACGATCAAGCGCTTTTCGGAGACGGTCGGCAACGATTGAGCGGCGGGCCGGCGCGCGAGCTCTGAGCTTGAAACGACAACGGCGGACACGAGGTCCGCCGTTTTCTTTTGCAACGTGTAAGCGTTGGCGAGTCGAGTGAGCCGGCAGGGTCAGCCCAACGCCGCCCGCGCCGCCTTCGCCGCGGCCCGCACCTGCTCGGGCGCCGTGCCGCCCGGATGGTTGCGGCTCGCCACCGAGCCTTCGAGTGTGAGGTAGTCGAACACGTCGTCGCCGATCAGGTGCGCGACGTTCGGCAGCTCTTTACGCATTTCGTCGAGCGTGAGGTCGGCGAGGTCGCACTGGCGGTCCACGCAGATCCGCACCGCGTGCGCGACCGCTTCGTGCGCGTCGCGGAACGGCAGGCCGCGCTTGACGAGGTAGTCGGCCAGATCGGTGGCCGTCGAAAAGCCCTGCAGCGCCGCCGCGCGCATCGCCTGCGGCTTCACCGTGACGCCGGCGACCATCTCCGCGAAGATGCGCAGCGTGTCCGCGACCGTATCGACGGTGTCGAACAGCGGCTCCTTGTCTTCCTGATTATCTTTGTTGTACGCGAGCGGCTGGCCCTTCATCAGCGTGAGCAGCGCCATCAAGTGGCCGTTCACGCGGCCCGTCTTGCCGCGCGCGAGCTCGGGCACGTCCGGGTTCTTCTTCTGCGGCATGATCGACGAGCCCGTGCAGAAGCGGTCTGCGAGATCGATGAAGCCGACGCGCGGGCTCATCCACAGCACCAGTTCCTCCGAGAAGCGCGAGACGTGCGTCATCACGAGCGCCGCCGCGGCCGTGAATTCGATCGCGAAGTCTCGGTCGGAAACGGCGTCGAGCGAGTTCGCGCAGATGCCGTCGAAGCCGAGCGTCTTCGCCACCGCATGCCGGTCGATCGGATAGCTCGTGCCCGCGAGCGCCGCCGCGCCGAGCGGCAGGCGGTTCACGCGGGTGCGGCAGTCGCGCATGCGCTCGGCGTCGCGCGTGAACATCTCCACGTAGGCGAGCAGATGGTGGCCGAACGTCACCGGCTGCGCGACCTGCAAGTGCGTGAAGCCCGGCAGGATCGTTTCGGCGTTCTGCTCGGCGAGGTCGATGAGCGCGCCGCGCAGGTCCTTCAAGAGGCCGCCGATGCGGTCGATCTCGCCGCGCAGCCACAGGCGGATGTCGGTCGCGACCTGGTCGTTGCGCGAGCGGCCCGTGTGCAGGCGCTTGCCCGCATCGCCGATCAGCGCGGTCAGGCGCGCCTCGATGTTCAGGTGGACGTCCTCGAGATCGAGCTGCCATTCGAATTCGCCGCGCTCGATCTCGCCTTTGATCTGCGCCATGCCGCGCTGGATCGCAGCGAGGTCGTCGGCGCCGATGATCTTCTGCGCGGCGAGCATCGACGCGTGCGCGAGCGACCCTTCGATATCGACGAGCGCGAGGCGCTTGTCGAAGAAAACCGACGACGTATAGCGTTTGACGAGCTCCGACATCGGCTCCGAGAAGCGAGCCGACCAGGCTTCGCCTTTTTTGTGCAGTTGGGACGTCATGGTGATGGCAGTGAACGTAGTGCCGTCGCGCGACGGCGTGGGAGCACGCGTGGCGCGTGCGGGGAGAACGAGGATTCTATCATCGCGGCCCGGCGCGCCAGACGGCTGCCTGACGGCAGTCGCTGCGGCGCGGCGGGCTGACGGCGCTTCAGGCCGTGGCCATCAGCTTGCCCAAGCAGATCACCGGGCCCGTCGGGCCGTTAGGGTCGGGCGAGCCGCCACGGGGCTCCATCGATACCGCGAGCTTGAGATAGGCGCCCATCCCGTGCACCTTCATGCTGATCGTCCCACCAGGCGGGATGACGCCGAGCGAGACAGGGCGGCCGTCCGGCGACATGCCCCAGAGCTGCTCGGATTTGCCGGAATCGCCGGCCGGGCCTGTGTCGCCGCCCATCCGGTGCACGGTCATCATCGCGCTCTTCTGGTCCCACATGACGACCATCATGGTCTTGCTGGTTTGCGTGTCCGCGAGAGCGGCCATGTAGGCGACACGTTCGATGCCCTGGCCGTTCTGCTGCTCGGCGACTTGCGTGGCGGGAGCGGGCGCCTGCTCGACAAGCGGGAGCAGCGCGACGGCAAGCGCGAGCACCGCGACGGCCGTCGCCGCGACCGACCAGCCGCGCCAGAACGACAGGCTTTCGAACCAGCGCGAAGCCGTGGCCTTGGACGGCGGCACAGCCGGTCTTGCCGGCGCGGCGCGCGCCGGCTCGTCTGCTTGTGCCCCAGCCGCCGCCGCGCGCCGCGCCGCGGCAAGCTCGAGCCGCCGCTCGATCGCTTCCCACACCGATGGCGGCGGCGCCACGCGCGGCCCCAGCTCGGCCATTGCGCTCACGCGCGCCTGCCAGGTTTGCACGGCGGCGCGCAGGGCCGCATCGCGCTGCGCCATGTGCTCGAAGCGGCGGCGTGCCGAGCCGCGCAGCACGCCGAGCGCGTATTCGCCGGCGAGCCGGTCGACGAGGCCGGGATGCCGATGCAGATCCATCACAGGCCTCCCATGCAGGTCTTGAGCTTTTCGAGCCCGCGCCGCACCCACGACTTGACGGTGCCGAGCGGCACCCTCAGCACGCCGGCGATCTCACTGTGGCTCTGGTCGCGCAGGTACGCGAGCGCCACGGCCTGGCGCTGGTTCGCGTCGAGCCTTTCCAGGCAGATCGCGAGCTGCCGGGCTTCCTGGCTCAGCAGCGCAACGTCGGCGGGATCGGGGTCGGTACCTGCCAGGACTTCATCCAAGCTTTCGCTCCATTCGGTTTGCCCGGCGCTCGCCGTCTTTTGCCGGCGCAGGCAGTCGAGCGCGCGGTTGCGGACGATCGCCGCCATCCAGGTCATCGGCGCGGCCAGGCTCTGCCGGTAGTCGCCCGCGTAGCGCCAGATGTTGACGTACGCGTCCTGCAGTGCCTCCTCGGCCCATTCGCGTTTCACCAATATACGGAGCGCGACGCCGAACAGTTTCGACGCGGTCAGATCGTAAAGGGAGCGCAGCGCCGCGGCGTCCTCGCCGGCGATGCGCTCGAGGAGGGCGGCAAGGGCATCCGGCGTGGGCTCGGAAGGAAGAGAGGTCATGGTGGGTTCTTATATCATCCCCGCCGCACCAGAACCACGAGCTTGAGATCTTCCCGGTGCGCGGGCTTGAGGGTGATCTGATCGTAGACGACGCGGCCATGCCGCGGATGATCGAACTCGCGTGTGCCGCCTTCGCGTTCCCCCACGTCCTGTGACGCCCAGAAGTGCGCGAACGCCTCGCTTTCCGCGGAGAGGGCGTCGATCAGGGTGCGCGTGGGCGCATCGTTCAGGTGCCGGATCGAATCGGCGCGAAACTCCGCCGCGAGCCGGCGCGCGCGCGTCTCCCAATCGACGATCAGCGTGCGCGCAGCCGGCGACGTGAACGTGAAGCGCAGCAGGTTGCGATCGCGCGGATGGCCGCCCCGCGCGTCGTCGAGCCAGCCGACGAAGAGGTCGGCGGCCGGGGCGTTCCAGGCGAGCGCGGTCCACTGGCGATCGAGCACGTAGGCCGGCGCGTCGATGAGCTGCACGGTTTCGATGAGGGCCGCGGGGGCGTCGGCGGCCGCCTGGTCGGGCTCGGCAGGATCGCGCTGCGCGGCGAGCTCGAACAGGTAGGCGCGTTCGGCGCGCGAGAGCTGCAGCGCGACCGCGATCCGCGCGAGCGCTTCGGCCGATGCCGACACCGGCCGCCCCTGCTCGATCCACGTGTACCAGGTCGGGCTCACGCCGCATAGCTGCGCGACTTCCTCGCGCCGCAGGCCCGGCGTGCGGCGGCGCGGCCCGGGCGGCAGCCCGACGGCCTGCGGCGTCAGGCGCTCGCGGTGCGCGCGGATGAATTCGCCGAGCGCGCGCGCTGGCGAGGCGTCGAGCGATGTGGGGCTCGACGCCTCGGCGGAAGAATCGTTCGATTGCGGCTGCTTGGCCATCTTCAATGGGCAGGTGAGGCTGGGGCCCGAAGCCTGTTATCGGCGTGAGCAGACCATGGCCTAGGGGAGTAGCTTTGGTACCGGGATAACCGCTTAACTTGTACCGGTACAGCGCGGGCTCTATTGTAGCGGCATGCCCCGCTGGACAACACGCCTCCCAAGGCTCGCAAACGAGGAATTACCGATGAAACATCACGATCAGGTCGCCGACGCGTTCGGCTCGACTGCCGCCGCTTATTTGACGAGTGCCGTGCACGCGAGCGGCGCCGACCTGCAGACGCTCTCCGCGGAAATCGGCGCGACGCCAGGCGCGGCTGTGCTCGATCTCGGCTGCGGAGCGGGGCACGCGAGTTTCGCGGTCGCGCCGCACGCGCGGTCGGTCGTGGCGTACGATCTCGCGCCGCAGATGCTGGCGACGGTCGACGCCGCGGCGCGCGAGCGCGGCTTGACGAACATCCGCACTGAGCGGGGCGCGGCCGAAGTGCTGCCGTTCGCCGACGCGTCGTTCGACTGGGCGGTGAGCCGCATGAGCGCGCATCACTGGCACGACGTGCCGCGCGCGCTGGCCGAAGTGCGCCGTGTGCTGAAGCCGGGCGGGCGCGTGCTCTTCATCGATATCGCGGGCGCGGACCATCCGTTGCTCGATACGCATATTCAGGCTGTCGAACTGCTGCGCGACGGCTCGCACATTCGCGACTATCGCGCGGACGAATGGCTCGCGCTGTTCGCCGGCGCGGGTTTCACCGCGCAGGTTCGCGAGCGCTGGCGCTTGCCGATCGAGTTTGCGTCGTGGGTGGCGCGGATGCGCACGCCCGAGGTGCGCGTCGAAGCGATCCGGTCGATGTGGGCGAATGCGCCCGACGAGGTGCGGGCGTACTTCGACGTGCAGCCGGACGGGTCGTTCAAGCTCGATGCGTTGATGATCGACGCGCGGTAAGCAATGCGCTGCCTCGGGCAGCGCGGGACGATCCGATGCGTATTGTTTCGGAGTATTCCGATAGTACTTGTTGCTCGAGCGCGGCAAATTGCGCGGGGTGAGCGGTTCTTGTGCTTTTTCAAGCAAACGCGTTCGAGCGTAGTCGCCGATGGCGGCGATATCCGTTTGGGTGACGAGCATTTCCACCCATTTTCTGGCGGGGCGATCGTTTGACCGGAGTCCGACCGGGTAGGGAGCAGCGCGAGCAAAGCACAGGGACGACATCACACAGCAGGGCTTGAAGCCAATCCGCTCACGTAGCCGTTACGTGAGCGGGAACCAGGCGGCAGGCTTCGATGGAAGTTGTGTTCTGGAATCCCGCATGAAAAACAAGTTTCTCCTCTGTCCGCGCACCGTGGCTGTTGCAGTCATGGCCCTCTTTCTTGCCGCTTGTGGCGGCTCTTCCCAAAACGATGCGGCGAACGCCGCATCGAAGTCTTCGGACTCGACACCTTCGTCCGGTTCGGACACACCCTCGGGTTCGACTCCCTCTCCGGATTCGACGCCTTCTTCGGATTCGACGCCTTCGCAGCAAGCGCTGACGCTGAGCAGCGCGTCGTACGCCATACCGGTGACAGGCACGCCGTACGATTGGAGCAAGCAGAACGTGTCGTCCCTTGCGGCATCCGGGGACAACTACTACTACCGCTACGGGGTTCCGCCTGAGATGGTCTTGCGCGAAGTTCCCGGCGGCGGCTACGCGATCGCATGGACCGATTCGAGCAGCTCGTCGATCAAGGTCACCAAGGTCGACTCGACGTTTGCCAACCTTTCCAGCGACGTGTTCTCCGTCGCTCCTGGCGTATTGGCTCCGCACATGTACACCCGCTCCGATTTCGACGCGTGCAAGGGGCCGACGGTGAATGGCCTGACCGATACGCGGTGTGACAACCTTGCTGGCTTCGAAGTCTTGGGCGCGAACAGCTACTACCTGTCGTACAGCGACTATTCCAATCGATGGGGCGCCGCGGCATCGGGGGCCAACTATGCGACCACGGGCGGCCAGCTTGTCGTCAAGAAGAACGATGGCGCTACGGTGTTCCAGGATGCGATGACGGATCCGTCGTCGGGTGTTGCCGATCTGCCGCTTACCACTTCGGGCACGTTGGTGTCTCCGTTGCGGATGTCGACGATGCGCATGGTGTATGACGGCCGATATATTGCGTATTTTCTCGGCCTGGAGTCGTACCTGAGCGGCAACTACCATCAGGGCGGGTTCATCCGCTATATCCAGGACGGCGGCGCGCCTTCGCTGGTCGCCAGCAGGACAGCGGGTTACGCTTCAGACGGCTGGCTGGCAAGCCACGATTTCGATCAGCGCATTGCGCGCATCGATCGCACGAAGCCTGGAGCCGGATTCGTCATGGCGGGACTGGGCGACGCCTATCCGCGATCGGTTTTCGCGTATGACGCGCGCACCGGCACGAGGATCAACGTGCTTCCCATTCCGGGCAATACAGGTGAGAACCGCACTTACACGCTTCTTGGCGGTCTTGCCG
The DNA here is from genome assembly GCF_005144415.1 of Trinickia terrae. GTDB lineage: Bacteria > Pseudomonadota > Gammaproteobacteria > Burkholderiales > Burkholderiaceae > Trinickia_A > Trinickia_A terrae. The sequence continues at coordinate 204,295 of NZ_SWJE01000015.1, forward strand.
TTCAGAATGGAAATACCGTCGCGCTTGGCTTTTCGTCGAAGTATGTGTCCAACACGGCGAGCGACAATTCCGCAAACGAGCTGAACGTGGCTGTCGCCCTCGTCAGTCTCTCCGACTTCCCCGCCATCGCGAAACTGCAGGGATCGAACTCCGGCGACGTTTCGAAAATCAAGTACGTCCATTTGACCAAGCTCAATACCGGAACGCTGGCCGTGGATCCTAAACTAGCCGCGCTCGGCAACGACAAATTTCTCGTGGCGTGGCGCGAGGTGGGCAGTTCGGCAACGAACACCGCAAACGCGGTAGCGAAGTATGCGGTGATCGACGTCAATGGCAACGTCTTGATTCCGCCGACTGTGATGCCGACGGGGTTCCAATTCCACCGTTCCGACGATTTCATTACGGCCAGCGATGGAAACGTCTATTGGGCTGTGGGCGGGGGAATCGATAAGCTCGTGGTCAATGCCCTGAAACTTCCGCAGTGAGGGAGCGGCGGCATTCGCTCCTTCGATCAAAAGAAGGAGCGGCCAGGCGGCTGGGCCGATGCCTCTCACGCGGCGCACTCAGCCCGTATTGCGCAGACCCGCGGCGATCCCGTTGATCGTCAGGTGAATCCCGCGGCGCAGCCGCGCGTTGGTGTCGCCCGCGCGGTGCCGCTTGATCAGCTCGACCTGCAGGTGATTGAGCGGATCGAGGTACGGGAAGCGGTTCTTGATCGAGCGCGCGAGGAGCGGATTGTCGGCGAGCCGTTCCTCCTTGCCGGTGATCTCGGAGAGCGCCTTCGAGGTGCGCTCCCACTCCGCGACGATGCGCTCGAACACGTGCTTGCGCAGCTTCTTGTCGGCGACGAGCTGCGCGTAGCGCGAAGCCACGGCGAGGTCGGTCTTCGCGAGCACCATGTCCATGTTCGAGAGCAGCGTGGAGAAGAACGGCCAGGTCTTGTGCATCTTCTTGAGCGCCGCGAGGCGACGGGCGCGCTCGGCGTCGTTGCCCGCGCCGTCGAGGTGTGCCGCGACCGCGCTGCCGAAGCCGTACCAACCGGTGAGCAGCAGCCGGCATTGTCCCCATGAGAAGCCCCACGGAATCGCTCGCAGGTCTTCGATCTTGCGGTGCTTCGGGTCCTGCAGCTTGCGCGACGCGGGCCGGCTGCCGATGTTGAGCTCGGCGATCTCGGCGATCGGCGTCGACGAGAAGAAGTAGTCGGTGAAGCCGGGCGTCTCGTAGACGAGCGCGCGATACGCCGCCATCGCCGCATCCGAGAGCGACTGCATCGTCTCTTCGAACGAAGCGAGGTTCGCGCCCGGCACGTTGCCCTGCGGCAGCAGCGAGGCTTCGAGCGTCGCGGCGACCACGGTCTCGAGGTTGCGCCGGCCGATCTCCGGATTGCTGAACTTGCTCGCGATCACTTCGCCCTGCTCGGTCAGGCGGATCTGGCCTTCGACGGTGCCGGGCGGCTGCGACAGGATCGCCTGGTAGGTCGGGCCGCCGCCGCGTCCGACCGTGCCGCCGCGGCCGTGGAAGAGCCGCAGTGTGATGCCGCGCTCCTTGAAGAGCGAGACGAGGGCGAGCTCGGCGCGATAGAGCTCCCAGTTCGAGGTGAGGAAGCCGCCGTCCTTGTTGCTGTCCGAGTAGCCGAGCATCACTTCCTGCTCGCCGCCCTGGTGCTCGACCAGCGCATCGACGCCGGGCAGCGCGAAGTAGTCGCGCATGATGTGCGGCGCGTTGCGCAAGTCGGGGATGGTCTCGAAGAGCGGGATCACCATCAGGCCGTTGCGCGCATTCGTGTGCGGGCTGCCGAGCACGCCTTCGAGCAGGCCCGTTTCCTTTTGCAGGAGCAGCACTTCGACGAGGTCGCTCACCGTTTCCGTGTGCGAGATGATGTAGTTGCGCACGGCGCGCGCGCCGAAGCGCTCACGCGTGGCGCGGGCCTGCTCGAGCACGCCGAGCTCGCTTTTCGCGAGATCCGAGTATTCGAGGTAGGGCGAGCGCAACAGGCGCGGCTGCGAGAGCTCGGAGATGAGCACGCGCAGCTTGTCGGCTTCCGATAGCGACGCGTAGTCGGCCTCGACGCCCGCGCGCTTGAGCAGCTCGGCGATCACCGCTTCGTGAATGTCGGAGCTCTGGCGCAGGTCGATGCTCGCCAGATGGAAGCCGAACACTTCAGACGCCCGCGCGAGCGGCGCGAGGCGCGGCGTCGCGAGCGATTCGCCGTGGTGCCCGGCGAGCGAATCGATCAGCACGTGCAGGTCGCGCGTGAGCTCGCTCGCGTCGGCGTAGGGCGTCGCGCGCACTTGCGGCCCGCTGCGGCCCGCGCCGCGCACCGGCACGACGCCTTCGCCGAGCCGCACGCGCGCGCTCGCCGCGAGCCGCGTGTAGATGCCGATCAGCGCGCGCCGGTACGGCTCGTCGACGCGATGCGGCGACTGGTCGGGCGAGGCGGCCGCGAGCGCCTTCAGCTCGTCGCTCGCGCTCGCGAGCATGTTCGACACCGACAGCTCCGCGCCCAGCTTGTGCACTTCCTCGAGGTAGTGCTCGAAGATCACGGCGGCTTGCCGGGTGATCGCTTCCTCGAGCGTCGCGCCGGTGACGTTCGGATTGCCGTCGCGGTCGCCGCCGATCCAGCTGCCCATCTGGAAGAACGGCGGCAGGCGCGTGGCCAGGCCGTGCTCGGCAAGCTCGGCTTCGATGTCGGCGTAGAGGCCGGGGATCTCGTTGAGGAACGTCGCGCGGTAGTACGACAGCGCGTTTTCGATTTCGTCGGCGACGGTCAGGCGCGAATCGCGCAGCATGCGCGTCTGCCAGAGCGAGGTCACGCGCGTGCGCAAGAGCGACTCGTTCTGCGTCCGCTCGCGCGCGGTGAGCGGCTGGTCGCGCTCGGCGAGCAGCCGCGCGATGTCGCGCTGCGCGTCGAGGATGCTCTTGCGCTGGACTTCGGTCGGGTGGGCGGTGAGCACGGGCACGATCAGCGCGTCGTGGAAGAACTGCTCCAGCACCGGCGTCGCGGCGGCGCCCGCTTGCGTCAGGCGCGCGAGCGCGTAGGCGATCGTGCCCGCCTGCGGCGCGGAGCCCGCCAGCGCATGGATGCGGCGGCGGCGGTTGTGATGGCGGTCCTCGGCGATGTTCGCGAGATGCGAGAAATAGCTGAACGCGCGCACGACGCTCACCGTCTGCTCGGGCGTGAGCGCGCGCAGCTTCTTGTCGAGCGTCTGCGCGGCGGCGGTGTCGTCCTCGCGGCGGAATTTCACGGCGTTCTTCCGGATCGTCTCTACGACGTCGAACACCGCGTCGCCTTCCTGTTCGCGCACGACGTCGCCGAGCAGGCGGCCGAGGAAGCGGATGTCCTCGAAGAGCGGCTGGTCCTTGTCTTCGCGGCTGCGGCCTGGCGCGCGCTGCGGGGCGGCGGCCTCGCGCGCGTCGTTGGCCGCGGCTTTGGCGCGGCGCTTGCCGGCGGCTTTGCGCTCCGCGAGCTGGGGGACGGCTTCGGCGCCGATGGCTTGAACGGCCTTGATCGCCTTGGCGCTCTTGGCCGATTGGGCCGCTTTCACGGTTCTCGCGGCTTTGGCCGATTTGGCCGATTTGGCCGGCTTGACGGCAGATGCGGCAGATTCGTTGGCGGGCGATGCAGCATTGCGGCGGGCAGGGCGCGCCGATCCGGAAGACGTCACGATGATTTCCTCAGTGAAGCCAGAGTCGATGAATAGATGGACGGACTGCGGGTGAAGCAACTGCGGAAACTGCGGTATCGCGTCCGACCGGACGGTCGGGCGCGCGAACTGCCGAAATCGTTACTGCTGTGGCTCGGGGGCGGGGGCTCCGCGCGGGTTGCGCCTTGACCGGCGCGGCATGGCAGCCGGAACCCGCGTGCTACCATTCTTTGTTATCCATCCCGTCATTCGAAGCCTTACGCAATGAACTCCGAGACGCTTTCCGCCACCCCGCCGCGCACGCTCGTGATTGCCTCGCGAGAGAGCCGACTCGCGATGTGGCAGGCCGAACACGTGCGCGATGCGCTGCACAAATTATATCCATCTTGCGACGTAAAAATCCTCGGGATGACGACACGCGGGGATCAGATTCTCGATCGCACCTTGTCGAAAGTCGGTGGTAAGGGGCTATTCGTGAAGGAGCTGGAGACCGCGCTCGCCGACGGCCGCGCCGATCTCGCCGTGCACTCGCTCAAGGACGTGCCGATGGAGCTGCCCGAGGGCTTCGCGCTCACCGCGATCATGGAGCGCGAGGACTCGCGCGACGCGTTCGTTTCGAACGACTATGCATCGCTAGCGGCGCTGCCGGCCGGCAGCGTGGTCGGCACCTCGAGCCTGCGCCGCGAGGCAATGCTGCGCTCGCGCCATCCGCAGCTCGTCGTGCGGCCGCTGCGCGGCAACCTCGATACGCGGCTCGCGAAGCTCGATCGCGGCGAATATGCGGCGATCATTCTCGCGGCGGCGGGCTTGAAGCGGCTCGGCCTCGGCGCGCGCATCCGCTCGCTGCTCGACGCCGGCGACAGTCTTCCCGCGGCAGGCCAGGGCGCACTCGGCATCGAGATTCGCGCCGGGCGCGCTGAGCTTGCCGCGTGGCTCGCGCCGCTGCATCACGAGGCGACCGCGCTCGCCGTGGAGGCGGAGCGGATGGTGTCGCGCGCCTTGGGCGGCAGCTGTGATGTGCCGCTCGCGGCGCATGCGGCGTGGGGCGACGGCGCGCTGCACTTGCGCGGCCGCGTGTCGACGCCCGACGGCGCGCGCGTGGTCGCGGCCGAGGCGTCCGCGCCCGTGACGAGCGTCGAGCGGGCGCTCGCGCTCGGCCGCGAGGTCGCGGCGGCGCTGGAGGCGCAGGGCGCGCTCGAGATCGTCCGCTCGCTGACCGCCGGCAACGGCGGCCAGCCGACTGCATGATGGCGGGCGGACCGGGCGCCGCGCGCGGCCGCGAGGCGCCGCGCGCATTCACGGCAGTCGTGACGCGGCCGGCCGGACAGTCGGCCGCGCTCTTCGCGCAGCTTGCGGCACAAGGCATCGAAACGCTCGAATTTCCTCTGATCGATATCGCGCCCGTCGAGGACGCCGCGCCGCTCGCCGCCGCCTTGGCATCGCTCGAGAGTTACGCGCTCGTCGTGTTCGTGTCGCCGAATGCGATCGATCATGCGTTCGCCAGCCACGGCGCGATCTGGCCGCATGCGCTGCCGATCGGCGTGGTCGGCCCCGGCAGCGTCGCGGCGCTGGCCCGGCACGGCGTCGCGGCGCCAGCGTATCGCGTGGTGAGCCCGTCGTCTTCCGCCGACGGCGATGACAACGGCGCGCGCTTCGATTCGGAAGCGCTCTACGCCGCGCTCGAGAGCGAACTTGGCGAGGGCGCGTTCGAAGGCAAGCGCGTCCTGATCGTGCGCGGCGACGGCGGCCGCGAATGGCTCGCCGATCGCCTGCGCGAGGCGGGCGCGCAGGTCGAGGCGGTCGCCGCGTACCGGCGCATCGTGCCGGATCCGTCGATCGGCGCCTGGGCGCGCGTGCATGCGCTGCTCGCGGGCGCGCCGCACGCGTGGCTCGTCACCAGCTCCGAGGGCGTGCGCAATCTCAACGACCTCGCGCACGAGCACCTGACCGCGGCCGAAATCGCCGCGCTCAAGCGCGCGACCGTCGTCGCGCCGCATCCGCGCATCGCTGAGACCGCCCGCGGATTGGGTTTTGATAGCATTACGATGTCCGGCGCGGGCGACGAGCGCATCGTCCGCGCGCTTGCCGCCTGCGCGGAGGCAATGCGCCCGGCGCCCGCCGCACCCCTCGATCAACCGGCTTCGCCCAACCCGGCCCCTACACGCATGAGTGCTTCCAACGATACCAACAACGTGACTCCCCAGCCGGCCGTGGCGCCTCCGCCGTTGCCGCCGAACCAGCCGTTCACGCCTTACGAAGCGCAAAAGCGCGGCAGCATGGGCGTCGCCGCCCTCTGGTTCGTCGTGATCGTGTTCCTCGCGGCGGCCGGTGTCGGCGGCTTTGCGCTGAACCGCAAGGTCGAGCGCATGGACGCCCGGCTTGGAGTACGCCAGCAGGCGAACGACGCGCAAGTGTCCGAGCTGCGCGGCAAGACCGATCAGGCGCTCGCGACCGTGCGCGAGGTCGATTCGCAGTTCTCGCAGCTCGAAGGCAAGCTCGCCGATGCGCAGAACGCTCAACTGGCGCTGCAGCAGCAATACGCGGATCTTGCGCGCAACCGCGACGACTGGACGCTCGCCGAGGTCCAGCAGATGCTGTCGAGCGCGAGTGAGCAGCTGCAGCTCACGGGCAACACGCAGCTCGCGCTCTTCGCGCTGCAAAGCGCGGACTCGCGGCTCGCGGCCTCCGACAGCGCGCAGGCGCTGGCCGTGCGCAAGGCGATCGCGCAGGACATCGACAAGCTGAAAGCCGCGCCGTCCACCGACCTGACCGGTCTAGCGATCAAGCTCGACAACGCGATCGAGCAGGCCGACACGCTGCCGCTCACGGGCGAGGCGCCGATCGCGCACGCGACGCCGCACGCGCCCACGCCGGCCGATACCGCGAAGGTCGCGGCCGCGACTGGCGAGCCGCGCTGGAAAGTCTGGTGGCATGAGTTCTCGGCGGGCATCGGCCAGCAGCTGACGAGCCTCGTGCAGGTGCGCCGCATCGACAACGCCGATGCGATGCTGAACTCGCCCGAGCAAGGCTATTTCATTCGCGAGAACCTGAAGCTGCGCCTGTTGTCGGCGCGTCTGTCGCTGCTCTCGCGCAACCAGGCGACGCTCAAGTCCGACCTCGCCGCCGCCGATGCCGCGCTGGGCCGCTACTTCGACGCCTCGTCCAAACGCACGCAGACCGTGCGCGAGCTCGTCAGGGAGGTCGACCAGGGCTCGGCGGCCGTCGCGCTGCCGAATCTCGACACGAGCCTGCAGGCCGTGCACCAATACAAGAGCCGGAGCTGACGATGGCGATCCGAGGACTCTTGTGGCTCGCGCTTCTCTTTGTGATCGCCGTGGCGCTGGCGACGGTGGGGCGCTTCGATGCCGGCCAGGTGATGCTCGTCTATCCGCCGTATCGCGTGGATATTTCGCTGAACCTCTTCGTCGTTGCACTCATCGTGCTGTTCATCGTCGTCTACGCGCTGATGCGCATCGTGCGCAACGTCTGGAAGATGCCGCAGCGCGTCGCCGCGTATCGCGTGCGTTCGCGCGAGGCGAAGGCCCATGCCGCGCTGCGTGACGCCGTGGGCAATCTGTTCGCCGGACGTTTCTCGCGCGCCGAGAAAGCCGCGCGCGATTCGCTGACGCACAACGCCAACAAGGGCGCCGCCGGCCTGATCGCGGCGGCGGCCGCGCATCGCATGCACGAATATGCGCGCCGCGACGAATGGCTCTCGCAAATCGACGCCGCCGACTGGCAGGACGCGCGCCTGATGGCGAGCGCCGACATGCGCGCCGACGGCCGCGATGCGGACGGCGCACTCGCCGCGCTGACCGAGATGCAGTCGCAAGGCGGCCGGCGCATCCAGGCGCAGCAGATCGCGCTGCGCGCGCAGCAGCAGCTGAAGAACTGGGCGGAAGTGCTGAAGCTCGTGAAGTCGCTCGAAAAGCGCGAGGCGATCCATCCCGCGGCGGCGGTGCGGCTGCGCCAGCAGGCGGCGGAGAACCTGCTGCGCGACCGCCGCCACGACGCGGACGCGCTGCTCGAACTGTGGAACTCGCTGCCGGCGACCGAGCGGCAGTCGCCGCGTCTGGCCGATTTGGCGGCGGAACTGCTGGTCGCGCTGAACAAGCACCAGGCGGCGCGCAAGATCGTCGAGGATGCGCTCGCGCACAACTGGGACGCGCGCTTGCTGCGGCGCTATCCGGATACGGCGGGCGGCGATGCGCTGCCGCTGATCCAGAGGGCCGAGGCGTGGCACAAGGAGCGCCCCGAGGACGCCGATCTGCTGTTCTCGCTGGGCCGCCTGTGCCTGCATCAGCAGCTTTGGGGCAAAGCGCAGTCGTTCCTCGAACAGGCGTTGAAGATGGCGGGCGACAACGAAGCGCTGACGATCCGCACGCACCGCGCGCTCGCGCGGCTGTTCGAGCAGCTCGGCGACGCGGGCCGAGCGAACCAGCATTACCGCGCCAGTGCGCTGGCGATGAACGTGGTTTGATGCTTTGGCAGCTTGCGGCGCGATCCGGCTGATTGGCGCCGCCGCTGCGTCTTCATCGGTGATCGATGAGCCGGGCGCTCGTCGATCATTGCTTCAGCATGCCGCATGATGTGACTGCGCGGTCCGGTTGCACCGAATTTTTCCAATCCGGCAGGTCACGTTTTTGGTACGCCTCGACCGAGGGGTAGCCTTTGACGTCCCAGACCGCGCCATCGTAGTGCGTCAGAGCAATCACGGCGTTCCGGCACTGCTTCGAGCGCTCCACGAGACGGTATGCGATCCGGGGATGCTCGCTCACCATATCCTGATCGAGGATTTCGTAGCGGACAGGGCCGCACTTGCTGAAGCTGGATGTCCATTCGATTGTCTTCGAACGGACAAACAGCCCGCCGAAACAGGCACGGCCCTCGCCTTGAAACACTCCGGTAAATGGAGCGCCCGCGGCATTCGAAAAAAAGGGCGTCGCAGATGCCGCCAAAAGCAGAGCAAGTTTCACGGCGCGCATGTGATTTCCTTCTGTTTAGATATCACTGATAACGCGTAGTCCAGCTTTTGTGCGTACATCGGATCGCCAACGTTGTAGTAGGCGGCGATATTGCCTGTCGTAATCGGCTTCCAGCCAACGATGGCTTTACGGACCGCCCCTTTGCGGTATTTGAGGGTTTGCCCTGGCATTAGCAGGTGGGTACCGGGGTTCAGGTGTCGAAGCAGTTCTGAAGTGGAGCCTTGAACCCTGGCGATCTTCTCCAGCCTATCGCCCGGCTTGACGGTCACCTCACCACCCTCGTTGCCGTTGAGAAGCGCCGTGAGGCCTGGGTCACCAGGATTGCCAATTTGAATCGGACTGGAGTTCCACTCAGGCTTTCCGGCTCCCGTTTCTACCCAGGTCATGGCCTTGATGAGGTGCCAATCCAACGGCATGTAGCCCGCAACGGTACCCAAATGACTGTTGTACTCGTGGACAGCTGTCTGAATCTCGCAGTCGTATTGGTTCCATTTTTCTGGCTGCGAAGCGGCGTTGTTTACGTAGTTCTGCCAACTCTCAAATCCCGTCTTTTTCGTACTCGTTGCTGGTTTCATGCCTTCCCTCTCCTTTCGGTTGAATGTAATTGATTTGAGGGGGAGGGTACTTCATTGCTCTGTTGCCGCGAGGATATCCGTGTAGTTCTTGAGCAAGATCATTGCGCAATGGGTCGGCCTTGGCGAGGTTTCATCGAATTCTCCGAATACCCCTAGCCAATTGCCGCTCGCTGGCTAGCAAGCGGCAATCAGTTTCACGACGCTATTTGTTCACCATCCGCCCCGGCACGCTCAACACCAGCAACCCACCGAGCACCATGAACGCCGCGAGCATGTACATGCCCGAGTCGTTTGCGCCGGTGGCCTGCTTGAGCCAGCCCACCGCATAGGGACTGAGGAACCCCGCAAGGTTGCCGATCGAGTTGACCATCGCGATGCCGGCCGCCGCGCCCGCGCCGGCCAGGAACGAGGTCGGCAGGCTCCAGAAGAGCGGCAGCGTCGTCACGATGCCCGCGGTCGCGAGCGTCAGCGCCGTCATCGCCAGCGCCGTGTTGTGCGCCCACGTCACCGACAGCACCAGCCCCACGGCCCCCGCCGCCGCTGGCAGCGCGACGTGCCAGCGCCGCTCGCGCTTACGGTCGGCGCTGCGCGCGATCAGCAGCATCGCGACTACCGCCGCCGCGAACGGAATCGCTGACAGGAGCCCGATCGCGAGCGCATCGGTGACGCCCGTCGCCTTGATGATCGTCGGCAGCCAGAAGCTCACGCCGTAGAGCCCCATCACGAACGAGAAGTAGATCAGGCTCATCAGCAGCACGCGTGGGCTCGTCAGCACTGCGCCGAGCGGCGGATCGTCCTTCTCGGCGTCCTCGGCCTTGATGTTGCGCTCGAGCAATTGCTTTTCCTCGCCGGTAAGCCACTTGGCCTTGCCGATCCGGTCGTCGAGCACGAAGAACACCAGCACGCCGACGATGATCGACGGCAGCCCTTCGAGCAGGAACAGCCACTGCCAGCCGTGCCAGCCGTTCACGCCGTTGAAGGTCTTCAGGATGTAGCCGGAGATCGGCCCGCCGATCACGCCGGACAGCGCGATCGCCGTCATGAACCAGGTCGTCATGCGCCCGCGCCGGTTGGCCGGATACCAGTAGGTGAGGTAGAGGATGATGCCTGGGAAGAAGCCCGCTTCGGCGAGGCCGAGCAGGAAGCGCATCACGTAGAACATCGTCGGCGTCGTGACGAACATCGTCAGCGCGGAGATGATGCCCCACGTGACCATGATCCGCGCGATCCAGATGCGCGCGCCCACGCGGTGCAGGATCAGGTTGCTCGGCACCTCGAAGAAGAAGTAGCCGATGAAGAAGATGCCCGCGCCGAGGCCATAGACGGCGTCGCTCAACTGCAGGTCGGCGGCCATTTGCAGCTTCGCGAAGCCGACGTTGACGCGGTCCAGGTACGCGACCACGTAGCACAGCAACAGGAGCGGCGTGAGTCGGCGCGCGACTTTGCGGTAGGTCGCCTCCTCGAACGTCGAAGGCGCGCCGGCGCCGGGAAGCGGAAGATGGTCTGTTGGACTTGCCATGATGTCTCCTGTCGATCGGAGTTGGCGCTTTGGCGCCTACTCTGATCCCATGCAAAGCTCGTTTTTATGTGGAAAGCTGGCCGCCGGATCGACGGCGCAGGTACTGCCGCTCGTGCTGCCGAAGGCGCCGCGACGATGATCGCTCATTCGCCCGGCGCCGTCATCCTTGCCTTGAATGCCACGCGCCGCGCGACTTCAGACGCAGCGTCCGCCATCCACCTCGAGGCAGACGCCGGTGACGAACTCGGCGTCGTCCGACGCCAGATAGAGCGCGGCGTTGGCGATGTCCTGCGGCGTCGAAAAGCGCCCGAGCGGGATGCCGGCGAGAAAGCGCTGGCGATTCTCGGGCGTGTCCTCCATGCCCATGAACTCGGTCAGCAAGCCTGTCTCCCCGATGACCGGATTCACGCAGTTCACGCGAATCCGGTCGGGGCCGAGCTCGGCGGCGAGCGCCTTGCTGGCGACGATCAGCGCGCCTTTGCTGCCGTTGTACCAGACGAGGCCGGGGCGCGGCCGCACGCCCGCCGTCGACGCGATGTTGACGAACACGCCGCCGCCTTGCGCGCGGAAATACGGCACGAACTCCTGGACGCTCCAGTAGAGCCCTTTCACGTTCACGGCATAGACGCGATCGAACTCCGCTTCGCTCACTTCGAGCACCGGCTTGTTGCGGTGCGTGGCGCCCGCGTTGTTGACGACGATCTGCACGCTGCCGAAGTCCTCGATCGCGGCCGCGCGCAGCGCGTGCCAATCGGCTTGACTCGTGACGTCGCCCGCGACGGCGATCGCTTTGCCACCCGCCAGCGCGATCTCGCTCGCCACTCGCTCGGCCGCGGCGGCGTTCAGGTCGTTGACGACGACGTTCGCGCCTTCGCGCGCATAGGTCTTGGCGATGCCTTCGCCGAAGCCCGAGCCGCCACCGGTGACGATGGCCGTTTTGCCTTGTAGTCGCATGCTGTCTCCTTGTCTTTATTTGGATTGGTGCGTTGTGTCAGGTGCGCCTGCTGTCTGCCGGTTTTCCGAGCGACGCGAGATCACCCGTGCTTGATCGCGATCGTCTTCAGCACGGTGAATCCATACAGCGCCTCGAAGCCCTTCTCGCGCCCATGGCCCGAATGCCCGACGCCGCCGAACGGCAATTCGACGCCACCGCCCGCGCCATAGTTGTTGATGAACACTTGTCCCGACCGCACGCGCCGGGCAAGACGCAGCTGGCGCGCGCCGTCGCGCGTCCAGATGCTCGCGACGAGCCCGTATGGCGTGCCGTTGGCCAGCGCGACAGCTTCGTTTTCGTCGTCGAAGGGCAGGGCGGCAAGCACCGGCCCGAACACCTCTTCGCGAGCGAGACGATGGCCGGGCGGCACGTCGCGCAGCAGCGCCGGCGCTTGATAAAAGCCGCTCTCGGGCGCATCGGCGGCGATTTCACCTTGCGCGGCCATCGGAATGCCGTCGTGCTGCGCGTCCGACAGGAAATCCCATACGCGCCGCTGCTGCTTCGCGTTGATGAGCGGCCCGCAATCGAGGTCGGCGCGGCTCGGCCCGACACGCAGTTCGCGGAACCGCGCGGCGAGCCGTTCGAGCAGCGGCTCATACGCGGCGCGCTCGATCAGCACCCGGCTGCCCGCCGAGCAGGTCTGCCCGGCGTTCTGCACGATCGCGGACACGAGCGTCGGCAGCGCGGCATCGAGATCGGCATCGGCGAACACGATTTGCGGCGACTTGCCGCCCAGCTCGAGCGTGACCGGCACGTGGTTTTCGGCGGCCATCTGCGCGACGAGCTTGCCGGTCTCCGGCGAGCCGGTGAAGGAGATGTGGTCGATGCCCGGATGGCGCGCGAGCGCCGCGCCCGCTTCGTGTCCGAAGCCCGTGACGACGTTGAGTGCCCCTGGCGGCAGCCCCGCCTCGGCGGCGAGCGCCGCGACGCGCAGCACCGACAGGCACGCATCTTCCGCCGGCTTGACCACGCAGGCATTGCCCGCCGCGAGCGCCGCGCCGGCGCTGCGCCCGAAGATCTGCATCGGGTAGTTCCAGGGCACGATGTGGCCCGTCACGCCGTGCGGCTCGCGGATCGTCAGCACCGTGTAGCCGGCTTGATAGGGCAGGGTCTCGCCATGGAGCTTGTCGGCGGCGCCCGCGTAGAACTCGAAATAGCGCGCAAGCGCGGCGGCGTCGGCGCGCGCCTGCTTGAGCGGCTTGCCGGTGTCGCGCGCCTCGATCTGCGCGAGCTCTTCGTGGCAGGCGGTCACGAGCATCGACAGCCGGTACAGCACACGCCCGCGCTCGGCGGCGCTCGACTGCCCCCATGCGCCTTCGAACGCGGCGCGCGCGGCGGCGACCGCGCTGTCGATATCGGCCGCGTTGCCGCGCGCGATCTGCGCAAACGTCTCGCCATCGGACGGATCGATGACAGCGATCGTCTCGCCGCCCGAGGCGGCCGCCCAGCCGCCTCCGATGAAATGCTTCGCGTCTTCCATGCACACTCCTCGCCGGCTTGCGCCGTGATTCGATCGAGAGGGAAACGAGCGTCGATTATCGCGCCGATCGGCGGTCAGGTCAGCATGGCCGATTGGCTATAATGGCGCATTCTTCCTGTCCGGTCTGCCGGGCGCGTCATTCCGGCAGCAGCGCGGCGCCGCGGCGGCAGGGCCGTGTTTCACGAATTTCCTTCCTCTTTCTTCAGAGAACGTCATGAGCTTCAATCACGTCCCCGCAGGCAAAGACATCCCCAACGACTTCAACGTCATCATCGAAATCCCGGCGCAAAGCGATCCGGTGAAGTACGAGGCGGACAAGGACCTGGGCCTGCTCGTCGTCGACCGCTTCATCGGCACGGGCATGCGCTATCCGGCGAACTACGGCTTCATTCCGCAGACGCTGTCGGGCGATGGCGACCCCGTCGACGTGCTCGTCGTCACGCCGTTCCCGCTGGTGCACGGCTGCGTCGTGCGCTGCCGCGCGCTGGGCATGCTGCAGATGACCGACGAATCGGGCGTCGACGCGAAGCTCGTCGCCGTGCCGCAAGACAAGCTGTGCCCGATGACGGCGCACATGAAGTCGATCGACGACGTGCCCGAGTACCTGAAGGACCAGATCAAGCACTTCTTCGAGAACTACAAGGCGCTCGAGAAGGGCAAGTGGGTGAAGGTCGAGGGCTGGGTCGGCCTGGAAGCCGCGCAGAAGGAAATCACCGACGGCGTTGCGAACTTCAAGAAGTAAGCGGTTGGGCGGCGAGAGCCGCCGCCTAGCCTTGCGATAGAGAAAAACCGCGCGAGCCCGCAAGGGCCGCGCGGTTTCTCATTGGGCCCGGCTTTTCAGGCGGCCTCGTCTTCCACCGGCGGCTCAGGCGGCACCGGAGGAAGCACCGATTCGAGGGTCCGCGCCCCCGCCGCCAGCGCACGCTTTTCCTTCGGCGCCAGCCGCTTCACCCAATATTCGGCGCGCAAGGCGCTGGAGCGATCGGCCACCTCGAACGACGCCAGCAGCGCCACCGGTTTGCGCGAGCGCGTATAGCGCGCGCCGGCGCCGCTCGCGTGCTTGTCATAGCGCGCCGCGACATCGGTGGCGATGCCCGTGTAGACGCTGCCGTCCGAGCATTCGATCAGGTAGAGAAACCAGGGCGTCGATCGCATCAAGTCTTGAACGGATTGTGCTCGCGCAGCTCGTCGACATGAGCGTGAATCAGGTTCGCCTCGTTCGCGAGAAAGCGCCCGACAGCATCCTCGAAGGCGGGATGCGCGAGCCAGTGCGCCGAGCGTGTGATGGTCGGCAAAAAGCCGCGCGCCATCTTGTGCTCGCCTTGCGCGCCGCCTTCGAAGCGGTCGAGCTTCTCCTCGATGCAGAATTCGAGCGGCTGGTAGTACGCGGTCTCGAAGTGCAGGCACGGCACGTGTTCGAGCGCGCCCCAGTAGCGGCCGTAGAGCGTGCCGCCCGTCGCGTCGTTGCGCTCGTAGACGACGAGCGAGCTCGCGATCGGCTTGCCTTCGTACTCGGCGATAACGAGCAGCAGGTTCTCGGGCATCGTCGCGCCGATCGTCCGGAAGAACTCGAGGTTTAGATATGGCGACGAATAGTGCTCTCGGTAGGTTTGCCGGTAGCACTTGCTGAAGAAGCGCCAGTCGGCGTCGGTGGCGTCCTCGCCGCGCACGCGGCGGAACGTGATGCCTGCCTCGCGCACCTTGCGGCGCTCCGCGCGGATGTTCTTGCGCTTTTTTTGCTCGAGCGTCGAGAGGAAATCGTCGAAATCGCGGTAGCCGTCGTTCAGCCAGTGGAACTGGATGCCCTCGCGCTGCATCATGCCGAGCTCCGTCAGCGCGTGCGTTTCGGTTTCGGTCGGAAACAGCACGTGCAGCGACGACACGTCCATCTGCCTGGCCAGCGCGACCAGCGTGGCCGCGAGCTGGCGGCGCGCGTGGTCGTCGGCGGCGAGCATGCGGTTGCCCTGCACCGGCGTGAACGGCACCGCGCAGACGAGCTTCGGGTAGTAGGCGAGCCCGTGGCGCTGGTAGGCGTCGGCCCAAGCCCAGTCGAACACGTATTCGCCGTACGAGTGGCTCTTCAGGTAGAGCGGCGACGCTGCGGCGAGCTGCCCGGTGCGAGTGTCCGTCAGCGTGACGAAGCGCGGCGCCCAGCCTGCGTGCTCGCTCGCGCACTGCGCGGTCGTGAGCGCGCTCAGGAATTCGTGCCTGAGGAACGGCGTGGGCTGCGCTTGGCGCGCGAGCAGGCCGTTCCATTCCGCCGCGTCGACCTCGAGAGGAGACGCGAGAAGGCCCATGCGATAATCGAAGCGTTCTTGTTTCAACGGTGTGACTGTTCCACTTGGTCCGGCGACGCGGCGCCCGTTGCCTCTCATGTTGCTTGCCGCCGCGGCGTTTCGCAATCGCGAGCAATCGCCAGGAAGCCGGCTCCAGCTATCGAACTGATATGAGACTACCCCCACGCTCTCTGCGTTCGCTGCCCCCCGAGGGGGCGGTCAGTACGTTTGGGGCGGCCCTGCACGTACTGACATGAAAACCCGAATCGCACTTGCTCAAATCAATGTCACCGTCGGCGATTTTGCCGGCAACGTCGCGAAGATCGTCGCCGCCGCGCGCGCCGCGCACGCCGACGGCGCGAAGCTGCTCGTCGCGCCCGAGCTCGCGCTCTCAGGCTATCCGCCGGAAGACCTGCTGCTGCGCCCGGCGTTCTACGCCGCCAGCGCGGCTGCGCTCGCCGACCTCGCCGAGCAGCTCGAGCCGTTTGCCGGCCTGCATGTGATCGTCGGCCATCCGCATCGCGAGGGTGCGGGCGGCGCCAGCGGCCATGGTAATGCAAACCGGCCCATCGAGCGCGGCCTGCCGCCCGTCGATACGTACAACGCGGCGTCGCTGATCGTCGACGGCAAGATCGCCGGCACCTACGTGAAGCAGGAGCTGCCGAACACCGAAGTGTTCGACGAAAAGCGTTACTTCGCGGCCAGCCCCGCGCCGTTCGTGTTCACGCTCGACGGCGTCAAGTACGGCGTCGTGATCTGCGAGGACGCGTGGCACGCGTCGGCCGCGCAGATCGCGAAGGCCGCGGGCGCACAGGTCATCGTGATCCCGAACGGCTCGCCGTATCACCTGAACAAGGAGGCGGTGCGCGTCGACATCCTGCGCGCGCGGATCGCCGAGACCGGCCTGCCGATGATCTACGTGAACATGGTCGGCGCGCAGGACGAGCTCGTGTTCGACGGCGGCTCGTTCGTGCTCGACGCCAACGGCGAGATGGTCGCGAAGATGCCGCAGTTCGTCGAAGGCCATGCGATCGTCGAGTTCGACGGCGCGACGCCGCTGCCCGGCGAGATCGCGCCGGAGCTGCCGCTCGAGGCGCAGGTCTACGCGGCGCTCGTGATGGGCGTGCGCGACTACATCGGCAAGAACGGCTTTCCGGGGGCGATCATCGGGCTTTCGGGCGGGGTCGATTCGGCGCTCGTGCTGGCGGTGGCCTGCGACGCGCTCGGCGCCGACCGCGTGCGCGCCGTGATGATGCCGTCGCGCTACACGGCGGATATCTCCACTACCGACGCCGCCGAGATGGCGCGGCGCGTCGGCGTGCGCTACGACGAAATCGCGATCGCGCCGATGTTCGACGCGTTCCGCGGCTCGCTCGCGAAGGAGTTCGAGGGCCGCGCCGAAGACGCCACCGAGGAGAACATCCAGGCGCGCATCCGCGGCACGCTCTTGATGGCGCTGTCGAACAAGTTCGGCTCGATCGTGCTGACGACCGGCAACAAGAGCGAGATGGCGGTCGGCTACTGCACGCTATATGGCGACATGGCGGGCGGCTTCGCCGTCATCAAGGACATCGCGAAGACGCTGGTCTACCGCCTCTGCCGTTACCGCAACGCCGCCACGGCGTTCGAAAAGGGCGACATCATCCCGGAGCGGATCCTGACGCGCGCGCCGTCGGCCGAGCTGCGCGAGAACCAGACCGACCAGGACAGCCTCCCGCCGTACGACGTCCTCGACGAAATCATGCGGCTCTACATGGAAGAGGACAAATCGCTGGGCGAGATCGTCGCGGCGGGCTTCGCGGCCGACGACGTGAAGCGCGTCACGCGCCTCATCAAGATCAACGAATACAAGCGCCGCCAGGCGCCGATCGGCATTCGCGTCACGCACCGCGCGTTCGGGCGGGATTGGCGCTATCCGATCACGTCGCGCTACACCGAACCCGTAGAATGACGCCGGCTTGGCTCGCGCCGTGTGCTGCCGCTCGCATCGCGGCACACGGCGCGGCGTAGAATCGAACTCATACCATTATTTCCATTCGCTTGCGAGGAGGCACGCCATGAAACGCATCACCGCCGTCATCAAACCGTTCAAGCTCGACGAAGTGCGCGAGGCGCTGGCCGAGGTCGGGCTCACCGGGCTCACCGTGACCGAGGTCAAGGGCTTCGGGCGCCAGAAAGGTCACACGGAGCTGTACCGCGGCGCCGAATATGTCGTCGACTTCCTGCCTAAGGTGAAGATCGAAGTGGTGGTGGCAAGCGCGCAGTGCGATCAGGTCATCGACGCGATCATCGGCGCGGCGCGCACCGGCAAGATCGGCGACGGGAAGATCTTCGTGACGGACGTGGAGCGTGTCATCCGCATCCGGACCGGGGAGGAGAACGAAGCGGCGGTGTGATGGCGGTGTAGTTGCCGGAATGTACGGGCGCGCTGCCTTCGGGCGGCGCGCCCGTGGCGTTTCTGGGCCTCGCGTTCACGTCTCGTGCCGGGCGCCGTAAACGAAAAAACGGTGCGATGCCCTTGTCGGACACCGCACCGATACGCGCCTCTCGCAGCAGCGTGAAACTTGTAGTGAAGCTGTTCTGATTACACCGTTCGATTAGAACGAGTGCTGGATGCCTGCGTACACGCCCGATTGGCTGTGGCCAACCAGCGGGTTGTCGTTGGACGAGCTGCCCGCGCCCGCGCTGTTTGCCTCGAGTCCGAAGTTGGCAGTCTTGCTGTTGCGAACCGTCGCGGCCTGGAAGTCGAGCAGCGTGCGCTTCGACAGGTTGTACGTGCCGCCGATCGTGTAGATCGTCGCGTTGCCGCCGCCGTTGTTGGCGTTGACGTGATAGACGGCGCCGATCAGCGCGGCTGCCGGCGTGGCTTGCCACGTCAGGCCGCCCCATTCCTGGTCGAGCGAGCTCGGTTGCACCGAACTCGTCTGGCCAGACGAGCGGACCGCGTTGTAGCCGGCTTGCACCTTGAACTGGCCGAGGAACACGTTCGCCATCGCCATGTACTCACGCGAATAGTTGAACGCGCCGCTCGTCGAACCGCCGTTCAGCGAGCCGTTCGCCGGGTTGCGGATTTCGTCATAGAGGCCGCGAACCTGGAAGAGCGAGGCGGTGTAGGTCAGTTGCAGGCCGTCTTCGCGCCCTTGCGCCGCGCCGTTGCCGCCGTTCCAGCTTGTCGAGTTCGACAGCGAGTACTGGCCGTAGACGTCGAAGCCGTTCCACTTCGGCGACTGATACGAAAGGTTGTTGCTCGACTGCGGCCAGTTGCGGCCGCGCACGAGCGAAGCCGTCGACCAGGCCGACTGGCCCATCGGGTCGAAGTCCCAAATGCCGTTCGAGATGAAGAGCTCGCGGCCCAGCAGGAACGTACCGTAGTTGTCGTTCGCGAAGCCGATGGTTGCCCAGCGATTCCAGATCTGGCCGACGTTGTTAGTGCCGTTCATCGTGTTGAAGGAGCCTTCCAACTGGAACACCGCCTTCGTGCCGCCGCCGAGGTCTTCAGCGCCCTTCAAGCCCCAGAGGCTGGTGCCCCAGTCGCCGCTCTCGGCACGCCAACGGCTTACCGAACTGCTGCCGTTCGACAGACCGCTCATATATTCAATGCCTGCGTCGAGGCGCCCGTACAGCGTCACGCTGCTTTGTGCGTGTGCGATTACGCCTGCAGACATGAGCGCCGCGGCGAGCAAAGCTTTCTTCATCATCTCCTCCATTACCCTGTCAAAAGTCAAGCCACTACTGCGATAGCGCCCGGCGCGCAAACGCCGGGCGGGAATTTTTATCCAGGGAGATCTGCGAAAGGCCGACGCGCTGTGCCGTGTGGCGGTTGTCCCCGAGCACGGCGCGTGTAGTGGGCCAGGCGTCCGTCGCAGTTCCCGATCTTCGAGCGACCGGTGTCCCCTCTGCGCTTTGAAGTAAAACTACATTTCAAGAACTTTGTTTTGCTACTTTGGTTACTAATTTAGCAAAAATACACTTCTGTGGCGAAGAAAATCGTAGTTCGGCTAGCTGGTGTCTCTAAATTGCAATACCAGTGTGGTCAGGGCGCCGCAGTGGGCACGCTAAGGGTGCCGAAAATCCTTGTCTGACAAGGGATGGGCAATTCACAGACAGGTGGGTCAAGGAATTTCACTATTGACGGTGGGATTAGCCGGGAGTAGGCGGCTAATCGCGCCTGTTTGGCGGGGGTGGCTCGGCTAAAAGGCCGGATTTTTAGTAAGCGAAGAAAAACAAAAGGCGCTGAAAGCGCCTTGTAAAAATCGTGTCGAACCCGGCTCAATGCCGCATTTATTTGAGGCTGCCCGACAAGAATTGCTTGAGTCGCTCGCTTTCCGTGTTCTGGAAGACTTCGTCCGGGCGGCCTTCTTCCTCGATGCGTCCCTGGTGCAGGAACACGACGTGGTTCGACACGTTGCGCGCGAACCCCATCTCGTGCGTCACGACGATCATCGTGCGGCCTTCCTCGGCGAGCTTCTGCATCACTTTCAGCACTTCACCGACCAGTTCCGGATCGAGCGCCGAGGTCGGCTCGTCGAACAGCATCACGTCGGGGTTCATCGCGAGCGCGCGGGCGATCGCCACGCGCTGCTGCTGCCCGCCCGACAGATGCGACGGATACTGCTTCTCGACGCGCGGCGCGAGCCCCACCTTCTCCAGATACTGCCGGGCGCGCTCCTCGGCCTCGCGGCGCGGCACGCCGAGCACGTGGATCGGCGCCTCGATCACGTTCTCGAGCACGTTCATGTGCGCCCACAGGTTGAAGTGCTGGAACACCATCGAGAGCTTGGTGCGCATGCGCTGCAGTTGCTTCTGATCGGATACGTGCAGCGCACCGGCCCTGTCCTTCTGCGTGCGGACTTCCTCGCCGTCGACGAAGATCCGCCCCGCGGTTGGCTGCTCGAGGAAGTTGATGCAGCGGAGCATCGTGCTCTTGCCCGAGCCTGATGAGCCGATGATGCTGATGACGTCGCCGGCGTTGGCCTTGAGCGACACGCCTTTGAGCACCTCGTGGTTGCCGTAGTGTTTGTGCAGATCGTCGACGAAAAGCTTGTGCATCGGGGAATTCATGTCAGGTACGTCGGGCCGCGCACCTGGCGAGCGCGGCGGGTATGTCGTTTCAGGTTACTTGCCTTGCGGGCGCAGATACGCGAGCCAGCGCTTCTCGGCGCGGCGGAACAGCGCGACGAGCGCAAACGAGATCGAGAGGTAGAGCAGGGCGGCGAGGCCGAACGCCTGGAACGACATATAGGTCGCGGAATTCACGTCGCGCGCGATCTTGAGGATGTCGGGGACGGTCGCCGTGAAGGCGACCGTCGTCGCGTGCAGCATCAGGATCACCTCGTTGCTGTAGAGCGGCAGCGAGCGCCGCAGCGCCGACGGCAGGATCACGCGCCGGTACAGCGTGAACGACGACATCCCGTAGGCGCGCGCGGCTTCAATCTCGCCATAGGCGGTCGACTTGATCGCGCCCGCGAAGATCTCGGTGGTGTAGGCGCAGGTGTTCAGCGTGAAGGCGAGCAGCGTGCAGTGCATGCCGTCGCGGAAGAACGCATTGAGCAGCTCGTTGCCGCGCACGACTTCGAGGCTGTAGAGGCCCGTGTAGCAGAGCAGCAGCTGCACATAGAGCGGCGTGCCGCGGAAGATGTATGTATACAGCCACACCGCGCTCGAGAGCCACTTCCTCTTCGACACGCGGGCAACGGCCAGCGGGATCGAAAGACAGAAGCCCAGGCCGATCGACACCACGAGCAGCCACAGTGTGATCACGACGCCGGTCAGGCGGTAGCCGTCGCTATATAGATAGTTGCGCCAGTATTCTTGAATCAGCTCGATCATGGATTCGCCTGCCGTCTCGCTTAGAGGTCCGCTTTGCGCACGCCGATCGAATAGCGCTTCTCGAGCCAGAGCAGCACCAGGTTCGAGACCGACGTGATGGCGAGATAGATCGCGCCTGCCAGCAGCGTGAAGAAGAAAAAGCGCAGCGTGCCCTTGCCGGCGTCCTGCGAGGCTTTGACCACGTCGGCGAGGCCGATGATCGACACGAGCGCGGTCGCCTTGACCATCACCTGCCAGTTGTTGCCGATGCCGGGCAGCGCGAAGCGCATCATCTGCGGGAACATGATCCGCGAGAACGTCTGCCAGCCCGTCATGCCGTAGGCGGCGCCCGCTTCGAGCTGGCCGCGCGGCACGGAGAGAAACGCGCCGCGGAAGGTCTCGGTGAAATACGCGCCGTAGATGAAGCCGAGGACGATTACGCCGGCCACGAACGGGTCGATGTCGATCTGGTCCCAGCCGAGCATGTCGGTCAGGTTGTTGAGCCAGATCTGGATGCTGTAGAAGAGCAGCAGCATCAGCACGAGGTCGGGGACGCCGCGAATGAGCGTCGTATAGAGCGCGCCGGCGCCGTAGCTGATGCGGTTCTTCGACAGCTTTGCCGCCGCGCCGATCAAGCCCAGCACGAATGCGAAGGCGAGCGAGAGGACCGCCAGCTTGACGGTCTGCCAGGTGCCCGCGAGGATCAGCGGGCCGTAGCCTTGAAGAAACATAGGAAGTCGCCGCTATTCTAGGACCTGTTGTCAGCGAGAACAGGCCCTGGGTGGCCAAAATTGTGCGCCGGGCACCGGCTTCGTCGGGGGTCCGTAAGGACTCGAGGACGAAAAGCGCGGTATTTTACCCGATGGCACACGCCGCCATAAAAAAACGCCACGTGACGCAACATATGCGCACATGGCGTTGTCTCGGCGGCGGCGCTGGCCGCTCCAGGTTGCGGACCCCGTTTCAGGCTTTCATGCTCCCAGGCCCTGCGCCGCCGTTGCCGGCGGCGCCGAAGCGGCCGGCGTCAATGCGCGCCGGGCCGCCCCAAGCGCACTGACCACCCCTCGGGGGCAGGTGGGGCCGTTCTCTTATTGCGCCGGCATCGCGTCCGATGCCGCACCCTTGTCTTGGTGGTGGTGCTCCCAGTGCTGTTCCATCTTCTCGCGGAACTGCTCCATCTTCGCGAAGTGCTGCTTGAGCGCCGTGCTGACGATGGTCTTCTGCTGGTCGTTCAAGCCGTTATAGAAGGCGAGCCACGCTTGCGCGGTCTGTTCGCGCAGCTGCTCATCCTGCTGCTGCGCCTTCACGTGAGCGTCGTGCAGCGCGTTCAGGTCGAGGATCGGCTGCTGCTGCATCGCCTTGAACTGGTCGTGCATCTGCTCGTGACTCTTGCGCGCCGCATCGCGGTTCTGCTTCATCGTGTTGAGCGCGTCCTGCCACTGCTTTTCCTGATCCGGCGAGAGCTTGAGCTGGGCATGCAGCTGGTTCAGCTGCTTTTCGAAGCCGCCGTGGTGCCAGCCGCCGGGTCCGCCGGGTCCGCCCATGGGCATGTCGCCCTGGGCGGCGTAGGCGGCGCCGAACGTCACGGCGAGCGAGGCGGCCGTAATGGCGAGAAGGCGCGAGATTTTGTTTTTCATCGAAGACTCCCAAGAAAGATAAAGCCGACGATGCGACCGCTGCGCTCGATGTTGGCGCGGCGTGCCATCGGTTGGACATAGGCTAGACAGCCGGCGCCGGCGGCGTGTTACGAGCAGAAGAGGGGGTATTACGCTGCATTACGGGGCGCTTTCGCAGTAACGCCCCGTAACCCTTTAGCGGGTTTGCTCACCGAATGGCCGGGCGGCGCGCGTTAAACTTCGTTTCATGGCTACTCAAATTCTTGTCGTCGACGACGACTCCGAACTGCGCGATCTGCTGCGCGACTACCTCGTCAAACAGGGCATCGAGGTTTCGGTGCTGCACGACGCCGGCTCGCTCGAGCGGCGGCTCGAGCGCGAGCGCCCCGACCTGATCGTATTGGACCTGATGATGCCGGGCGTGGACGGCCTCACCGCGCTGCGCAAGCTGCGCGCGGCGGGCGACGACATCCCGGTGATCATGCTGACCGCCCGCGCGGACGACGTCGACCGCATCGTCGGCCTCGAGCTCGGCGCGGACGACTACCTCGGCAAGCCGTTCAATCCGCGCGAGCTTCTCGCGCGCGTGCAGGCGGTGTTGCGGCGCCGGCGCACGGTGCCGTCGGCGGCGCCCGAGCAGCGCGAGCCGTTCTTGTTCGGGCGCTTCCAGCTCGACTTCCAGTCGCGCACGCTGAACATGGAGGGCAAGCCGCTGACGCTCTCCGGCAGCGAGTTCGCGCTCTTGAAGATCTTCGTGAATCATCCGATGCGCACGCTCACGCGCGAACGCCTGCTCGAACTGCTGCACGGGCCGGAGTACGACGGCACCGACCGCGGCATCGATGTGCAGGTCTGGCGCCTGCGCCGCATCCTCGAGGTTGACCCGTCGACGCCGCGCTTCATCCAGACTGTGCGCGGGCGCGGCTATGTCTTCGTGCCCGACGGCGAGCAAAATGCGCCGGCCAATTGATTCGCTGTTTGGACGGCTGGCGCTGCTCGTCATTGCCGTCCTGCTGCTTTCGCATTTTGCGTGGTTCCTGCTGATCCGCTTCGAGCGCAACCAGTTCCAGACGCGCTACGCGGTCGAAGAAGCGACCTTCCTCGTCGACGCCGTGCGCCAGCACGTCGCACATGAGCCCGACCAGCCCTTGCCGTCGCGCGTGCGGCTCGTCGATCCGGGGAGCCCCGACATTCCCTCGGTGAATCCCGATTTATCCGCGCCGCTCAAGCGCTTCGTCGACGACGTGCGAGACCGCATGCCGCCGGGCTCCGACGTGCGCATCGGCGTGCCGGGCCGGCCGCCCACGCTATGGGTTCACGAGGCGGGCGACCGCAAGTGGATCGTGGTGCCGGCTCAGCCGCTGCGCTCGCCGCGGCCGTTCGACCAGATGGTGATCTGGCTCGCGTCGATTTTCTCGCTGGCGGTGATGTGCGCGCTGCTCGTCGCGTGGCGGCTGCAGAAGCCGTTGACCTCGCTCGCGCACGCGGTGACGCGGTTCGGCCGCGGGCAGCCGGTGCCGCCGCTCAAGGAGCGGGGGCCTCGCGAGCTGCGCCAGCTCACGCACGGCTTCAATCAGATGGTTCAGGAAGTCTCGCGCACCGAGAAGGACCGCGCCGTGATGCTGGCCGGCGTCGCGCACGACCTGAAGACTCCGCTCGCGCGCATGCGGCTGCGCGCCGAGATGATGGACGAGGCCAAGATGCGCGATGGCGTCGTGCGCGACGTCGATTCGATGGCGCACATCGTCGACCAGTTCCTGGTCTTTGCGAACGGCGGCATCGATCGCAGCGAGCCGGTCGAGGTCGACGAGCAGTGCGAGCGCGTGGCGCGCAGCTATCGCGCGGTGCCGCCGGGCGCGCCGAGCGTACAGACCGAGTTGACCGCCGGACCGGCTTTCCGCCTCCCCGCCGCGACACTCGACCGGATTCTCTCGAACCTGCTCGAAAACGCGCATGCATACGGCGTGCCGCCCGTCCACGTCGAGACCGCGCGCACGCCGTCAGGCTGGACGCTGTCGGTCAGCGATCACGGCCAGGGCATCGCGCCGCAGGATCTGATGAATGCGAGCCGCCCATTCGTGCGGCTCGATCCGGCGCGCGGCGGCAACGGGCACAGCGGCTTGGGGCTCGCGATCGTCGAGCGGCTCGTGCGCCGCGCAGGCGGCGAATGCGTGATCGGCAACCAGGAAGGCCGCGGCTTGCGGGTGCTGATGACGTTCCCGTTCGAGGCACTGCCGCGTACGGCTGCGGAATCCGAAGCGGTCTGGTGAGAGCGGGCGCCTTGCCGGCGCCCGTGGAGACTAGCTTTGCATGGGATCGGAGTAAGTGCTGAGGCACTAACTCCGATCGACAGGGCCTGCCTTCGGCATGAGCCGGCAGGCTTGAGTTGCGCCTACTCCGCGAACAGCGTATTGAGCGCGGCGGCGGCTTCGCTGTCGACCGTGTTGTAGGTGACGCTGTCGGCCTCGAAGATGTAGTGGGTCGTGTACTTGCCGAGCTTCGCCAGGATCTCCTCCTGGATCGCTTCCGGCGCCACGTCGAGCTTCAGGTACCACGCCGTCGACGACAGGCGGGTCTGGAACGAGCCGTAGTCGGTCAGCAGAAGGTCGAACGCCGCGGCGTCCTGATCCCGGCAGACGATGACCAGATTCCCTTTCATGCACACCTCCAAGGTTGGGTCGTGAACTTTCGCACGAAAGCCGATGATACCTTGCGCTCGTCCTCAGGACGTCGCGTAGGCCGCTTGCCCGGCGGGCGCGGGGTCGTCGGGCGGGAGCGCCTTCGTGCGGTCGCGGCCGGCCGATTTCGCGGCGTATAGCGCGAGGTCGGCGCGACTCATGATCCGCTCCGGCAAATCGGTGCGCCCGAGTTCGGTGATGCCGATGCTCACGCTCAGCGTGACGCTGGCCGGCAGCCGTGGCGACGGCTGCGCCTTGAGCCGGTCGTGCAAGCGTTGCGCGACGGCCTGGCCGTCCGCGAGCGTGGTCGCGGGCAGCACGATGCCGAACTCCTCGCCGCCGAGCCTGCCGATCGCGTCGCCCGTGCGCAGCTCGGCCCGGCAGATCGCGACGAAATGCTCGAGCGCGCGGTCGCCGATGGCGTGGCCGAAGCGGTCGTTGATCTGCTTGAAATGGTCGAGATCGGCGATCGCGAGGCACAGCGGCTTGCCGCCGGCGCGCGCCGCGGCGATTTCCTTTTGCAGCAGATCCAGAAAATAGCGGCGCGAGAGCGCGCCCGTCAGGGCGTCGTCGCGCGCCTCTGCCGACAGGAGCGCATTGGCTTCCTGCAGCTGGTCGGCGAGGTGGCGCGTGGCGCGGTGGTGCCGCTTCTCGCGCAGGTACGACGCGCCGATCAGGTAGGCGAGCGTGATCGAGCCGGCCAGCAGCACGAACGCGAGCAGATGCATGTTGCGATGGTTGCGCAGCAGCTCGGGCCAGGAGATGAGCGGGTCGACGAGATGCGCGGACAGCCCCGAGTTCAGCCCGCCGCGCATCTCGTAGAGCGACGGCGTATGGGTGCCGGGCAGCTCGGAGATCTGCGAGGCGAGCGCGCGCGGTACCCACGGAGCATCGTGCTCGACCTGCGCGAGAAGCGGCTGCACGCCGAATTCGGGGAAGTCGGTGCGCATATAGATGTTTTTCCGCTCGTCGGCGTCCATCTTCTGGATGCGCGCATGCGGCAGCGCGTGGCCGGCGACCGCGCTGTCGTGGGCCATGATGATGACGCCGTTCTCGTCGGCGATGAAGGTGCCGGCACGCGCGACCCAGTGGCGCAGCCGCGCGATGCCGATCTTGGCGACGATTGCGCCGACGAGCATGCCGTCCTCGTAGACGGGCGACGCGATGAAGATGCCGGGCTCGCCGCTGTTGCGACCGACGCCGTACGCCTGCGTGAAGCCGCCGAGCAGCGCTTCCTCCAGGTAGGCGCGCGACTGCATGTTGCGGCCGACGAACGACGACGGGCTCGCCGCATTGCTCGACGCGACGCAGAGGCCTTCCGTGTTGACGAGCCAGATGTTCTCGAGGCCGGAGAACCCCTGCGCGTTATGCAGGAAGTCGCTGATGCCGGCGAGCTGCGGGTCGTTCGCGAGCGCCGCGCGCAGCTCGGGTTCCATGCCGGGACGCTTCGCGGCATAATTCCGCGCCTGGGCCAGGGCGCGCTGGATCATGCGGATTTCGGCGATGGTCTCGGGAATGGCGCGCGCCATCGCGAGATCGCTTGCAATCATCTGCGCCATGTTGTCGGCGGCGGCGGTCGAGATTTGCCGCTGCGTTCCGATCGCGTCGTCGAGCTCGCGCTCCGCCGTGCGGTCGGCCACCAGGCCCGCGACGATCCAGCAGACGAGCGTGACCATCACGAGGCTCGACAGCGCAATCGCCCGGCGCAGGGTGGGGTTCTTCATCGACTCTCGGATCCGTCAGACAGTTGCATGCGGCAAGCGGTATGGGTTCGGTCGCGCGAGGCGCGGGGCAGGCGCCGAGGCGCCTGCGCGGCGGGTTCGGGCCTGCCGCTGCCGGGGATCCATGAGAAGTGCGGAGCGCTCCTTGATCGCGGCATCTTGAAATTCTAACTGGCGGGCGGCGCCGTGCCCATATATTGACCAGCCCGAATAGCGGCCAACCGGGCTGCAAGGCAGATGAAATAAGCGGGACGGCGCGCGGTCTTTTTGCATCAACCGGCGCCGAAAGGTTGTGCCTGAAACACAGGTTGTAGTAGTGTCGTGCCGTCAAAAAGCAGGAAAGCCAGGTCAGCCTTCGAGCGCATTCGAAATGCGCCGCCGCCGGGGGTAGCGCTTGCTGACTGAAGCGCTTTCGTAGTCAACGAAATTCCGCACTCATGCGTCTTGCCATGTCTCCATACCGCTTCCCGAATCGACCTGCCGACTGGCGTGACGCTCACGCCGCATGCCATGCGCGGCCGACCTGCCGCGCGAGCGCCGGCTCGCCGGCAGCGGATTATTCAACCTATCGTATCGCGGAGGGCGCCTGATGGATCTCGGCTTCAACCTGAACCGGACCGCCAACGCCTCGGCGTGGCGGCTCATGCCCAATCGCTGGGACTTCGTCGCGTTTCCGCTGATCATCTGCCTGATCGCGATGGCGGCCATCGGCTTCCATCAGACGATGGCGCCGATCTCGACGCTCAAGACCCAGGTCATCTCTCTCGACCCGTCGAACCTGCCTGAATATGCGCTGCGCACGACGCTGCGCATGCTCGCGGCGATGTTCGCCTCGCTCGTCTTCACGCTGACTTACGGCACGCTCGCGGCCAAGAGCCGGCGCGCCGAGAAGGTGCTGATCCCGATCCTTGACATCCTGCAATCGGTGCCGGTGCTCGGCTACATCTCGTTTACGGTCACCTTCTTCATCGCGCTGTTCCCGACGCGCGTCGCGGGAGCCGAATGCGCGGCGATCTTCGCGATCTTCACGGCCCAGGCGTGGAACATGACGTTCAGCTTCTACCAGTCGCTGCGCACGGTGCCGCGCGATCTGGACGAAGTCTCGCGAGGCTTCCACCTGACCGGCTGGCAGCGCTTCTGGAAGCTCGAAGTGCCGTTCTCGATGCCGGGCCTCATCTGGAACATGATGATGTCGATGTCGGGCGGCTGGTTCTTCGTCGTGGCGTCCGAGGCGATCACGGTCGGCAACAACACGATCACGCTGCCGGGCATCGGCGCGTATCTCGCGCAGGCGATCTCCGACAAGAACCTCGCCGCGGTCGGCTGGGTCATCCTCGCGATGACGATCGTGATCCTCGCCTACGACCAGCTGCTGTTCCGCCCGCTCGTCGCCTGGGCCGACAAGTTCCGCATGGAGACCACGAGCTCCGGCAATGCGCCCGAGTCGTGGCTGCTCGACGTCGTGCGCCGCACGCGGCTCATTCATCAACTGCTCGTGCCGGCCGGCTGGATGCTCGCGCGCACGGCGCGCCTGCCGTTCCGCCTGCCCTCGGTGAGCAGCGTGCGCTTCCCGGTGCCGAAGTTCGAGAAGACGCCGTCGCGTCTCGGCGACATCATCTGGGGGATTCTCGTTCTCCTCCTGACGCTGTACGTGGTCTATCGCGTCGTCGCCTACGTGCGCACCGGCGTCACGCTCGCCGAGGTGGAGCACGTGTTCGTGCTCGGCTTCTTCACGCTGTTCCGGGTGGCGATCCTGATCGCGATCTCGTCGGTGATCTGGGTGCCGCTCGGCGTGCTGATCGGCCTGCGTCCGGCGCTCGCCGAGAAGATCCAGCCGCTCGCGCAGTTCCTTGCCGCGTTCCCGGCGAACCTGCTGTTCCCGGTGTTCGTGATCGTGATCGTCAAGTTCAACCTGAACCCGGATATCTGGCTGTCGCCGCTCATCGTGCTCGGCACGCAGTGGTATATCCTCTTCAACGTGATCGCCGGCGCGACGGCCTACCCGAACGATTACAAGGAGGCCGCCACCAATTTCCGCATCCGCGGCTGGCAATGGTGGCGCCAGGCCATGCTGCCCGGCATCTTCCCGTACTACGTGACGGGCGCGATCACGGCCTCGGGCGGCGCGTGGAACGCGAGCATCGTCTCGGAGTTCGTGCAGTGGGGCGACACCAAGGTCGCGGCGCACGGCCTGGGAGCCTACATCGCGCAGACCACGGCCGCCGGCGACTTCCCGAAGATCATCCTGGGTATTGCGGTGATGTCCTTGTTCGTGACGCTGTTCAACCGTCTGCTTTGGCGTCCGATGTACACCTATGCCGAGGCCAAGCTCAGGCTCGACTGATCCGGCTCATCCGGCACCTCGTTCGACAAGATAGTTAGCGAAACCAAGAGTAACGCGCGATGCAAAATTCCAAAGATGCTGTAGCTACGCCGGTGCAGGCGCCGGCTGTTTCCCGGGGCGCGGGCCAAGAGATCCTGAACGTCAAGGACGTCTGCCGGGGCTTCGACAAGACGCAAGGCGAGCTGCTCGTGCTCGACGACGTGAACCTGACGCTGCGCGAAGGCGAGATCGTCGGCATGCTCGGCCGCTCGGGCTCGGGCAAGTCGACCCTTCTGCGCATCATCGCCGGGCTGATCCAGCCGACCGACGGCCATGTCGATTACCTCGGCAAGCCGCTGTCCGGCCCGGCCGAGGGCGTGGCGATGGTGTTCCAGACCTTCGCGCTGTTCCCGTGGCTTACCGTGCTGCAAAACGTGGAGGCGGGGCTGGAGGCGCAAGGTGTCGGCGCGCGCGAGCGCCGCGAGCGCGCGCTGGCCGCGATCGACCTGATCGGTCTCGACGGCTTCGAAAACGCCTATCCGCGCGAGCTGTCGGGCGGCATGCGGCAGCGCGTGGGCTTTGCGCGCGCGCTCGTTGTCGATCCGACGCTGCTCTTGATGGACGAGCCGTTCTCCGCGCTCGACGTGCTGACCGCCGAAACGCTGCGTACCGACCTGCTCGACCTGTGGACGCAAGGGCGCCTGCCGATCAAGTCGGTGCTGATCGTCACGCACAACATCGAGGAAGCGGTATTCATGTGCGATCGGATCCTGGTGCTGTCGTCGAACCCGGGCAAGGTGGTCGCCGAGATCCAGGTGCCGTTCAAGCACCCGCGCAACCGGCTCGACCCGGCGTTCCGCCGTCTCGTCGACGACATCTACGCGAAGATGACCGCGCGCCGCACCGACGAAACGGCGAAGAAGGGGCTCGAGCTCGGCAGCTGGCTGCCGGAGGTGTCGACCAACCTGATGGCCGGTCTCATCGAAACGCTCGCCGCGGCGCCGTACCACGGCCGCGCCGATATGCCGGAAATCGCGCGCTCGCTGCATCTGGAAGTGGACGACCTGTTCCCGATCGCCGAAGTGCTCCAGCACCTGGGCTTCGCGGAAATGCGCGAGGGCGACATCTTCCTCACGCCGCCGGCTCGCGTGTTCTCCGAGTTCGGCACGCAGGAGCGCAAGATGATGTTCGCCGAGCATCTGCTGCGCAACGTGCCGCTCGCCGCGCGGATCAAGAAGGTGCTCAACGAGCGCCCGGGGCATCGCGCGCCGCGCGTGCGTTTCGAGCAGGAGCTGGAAGACTTCCTGTCCGACGAGGCCGCCGAGGAGACGCTCGACGCGGTCATCAACTGGGGCCGCTACGGCGAGATCTTTTCGTATAACGACCAGAGCGAGATTTTCAGTCTCGAGGACGTCGAATCCTGATCGCGTCTTCCCGATAGGCAGGGGGCGTGCGCTCCCCCGGTTTCGCAGGGCATTCCGCCCCGCTCGAGCAGCCGTCGACGACGGCGCGCCTGGGCGGGGCGGAGTTTTATTGCAGGTTTCCCCATCGCGGCACGGCCGGCTCGGCCGACGCCCATTTCCATCCGTTCGGCGCTTCGCAGGCGGTTGCCATGTACCAGTCCTCTGGCGCATCGGGCTTGTCGCCGCCGGCGACCGAGAACACGAACTCCTTGCAGAGCGCGAGCGCCGACGAGAACGCCCGCGTTACGCGAATCCGGCCGTGGCCGTTCTCGACCGGCAGCCAATGCCGGACACCCCAGGTCTGTGTGCCGTCGACGGGCGTAATGCCGACGAGCGACGCGATGGCGTCCTGCTGATCCTTGTGCAGGCGCTTCATGGTGCGGGCGACGGCTTCGTCGGTGGCCGACTGCACGGCGATGCCGACGCCGATGCCGACCGCCGGGTTGGCGGTCACGGCGCCGGTGGCGACGCCCGCGACCGCGCCGCTCGCTGCACCGATTGACTGGCAGCCCGGCATGAAAATCACGCTCGCCGCGAGCGCGGCGCCGCTGACGATCAGGCGCGCGCTCATTGCAGCGCGCCCCAGCGGCCCGTGGCCGGCTCGGCCGACGCCCATTTCCACGCGTTGCCGTCGCGGCAGATCGACGCGACATAGAAGTTGCTTTGCGCGGCCTGGTCCTTGGTCGCGGGCGTATCGACGGAGAAGACGATTTCCTTGCAGTCGAGCGGGCCGCTGCTGATGGTGCGGCTGACGGTGACGCGTCCGCGCTCGTCGTCCTCGATCGGCACCGTGTGCGAGACCGACCACGAGGCGATTCCACCGACGTCGAGCGGTCCGGCCGCCTGCGCGATCTGGTCTTGCGCGAAGGCGTGCGCGACGCGCTGCGTATATTGGACGCCGGCTTTCGCGCCCGCGACGGCGCCAAGGCCGATGCCCGTCGCCACCGCGGCATTGTTCGTGACCTTCGAGGCCACCGCCGCGCCGGCGATACCGGCACCCGCCGTGGCGCCTTGGCTATAGAGCGAGTTGCAGCCGCTCAGGATCGATGCCCCCGTCAACACGAGCACGGCGGTCAACGGCGCTTTGTTGCGCCGGAGGAATCGAGGCGAGGCTTGCATTCTTGTTTCCTTGGGATTGCTGTTTTTTGCCTGCGCTGCGGCGGTTCGCGCGCTCACAAACGATTACCCGCACGCGCCGTGCTGGCGCACGCGCATTGTGAACGATCGAATTTGTAATTGGCAAAACGGAAATGCAAAGGATTGCAAATTTTGCGGCGCTCGCACGCGATTTATGCTTGGTGTGGCTGCGAGTGAGTCGCGCGTGCTGCGCGCATAAGCCGCACGCGGCGTTGCGGCTTACTGTGAGGACGCCGTCGGCGCTTCACTCTTCGCCGGCGGCCGCATCCTCTTCTTCCTCGTACGCACCAAGCCGGTTGTACAAGGTCTTGAGACTCACGCCGAGCGCCTTGGCCGCGCGGCGCTTGTCGCCGCCGCAGAACTTCAGCGTGCCGAGGATGATTTGCCGCTGCGCATCGGCGAGCGGCGTGCCGACCCAGACGCTCATCGCGCCGCCCTGCGTCACCGCTTTCTTCGCGCGCGCTGCGAGCCTCGGATGCTCGATCTCGATGGTCTTCTCCGCGAGGATGAACGCGCGATAGATCGCGTTCTTCATCTCGCGCACGTTGCCCGGCCACGAGTAGGTGCGCAGCGTGTCGAGCGCGCGCTTGCCGAAGACTTTGTCCGTGCCCTCCTGCGCGTTCATCTCGTCGAGAAAGTGCTGGGCGAGCAGTTCTCGATCGCCTTCGCGCTCGCGCAGGGGCGGCGCGCGCAGCGGAAAGACCGCGAGCCGGTACATCAGGTCTTCGCGCAAGCCGTTTTCCTTGACCGCGACGAGCGGGTCGCGGTTGGTCGCGGCGATCACGCGCACGTCGCTTTGCTGGAGCTCCGTGCCGCCGACGCGATAGAACGTGCCCGTCTCCAGCGCGCGCAGCAGCTTGACCTGCCGGATCGGCGCCATCTCGGTCACCTCGTCGAGAAACAGCGTGCCGCCGTGCGCGTTCTCGAAATAGCCCGCGCGGCCCTGCACGGCGCCCGTGAAGCTGCCGCGCTCGTGGCCGAACAGCTCCGCTTCGATGAGGTTGTCGGGGATCGCGCCGCAGTTCACGGCGATAAACGGCGCGTCCTTGCGCGCGCTGCGCTCGTGGATCGTGCGCGCGATCAACTCCTTGCCCGAGCCGGATTCGCCGACGATGAGCGCGGTGGCGTCGGTGGCCGCCACCCGCTCGATCTGCTCATAGAGCTCGCGCATCGCCGGTGACGAGCCGTACAGCTCGCCGTACGACTCGAGGCCCGCAGTCTTGCGTGCGGCGCGCTTTGCCGAGGCCGGCGCATCGCCGCCGCCGGACGGGGCCGCCGTCGCGTCGAGGTCGCTTTCTGCCGCCATGAGGGGGTTCCCGCGATGGGTGTCGAGCCCTGGAAGATGCCACGCGCGAAGACGCGCATGCTGTCCCGACCCCAGTTTCGCTATCTCTAAAAGGGTATTTAACCATGCGCGGCGAGGCTCGCCATGCCATTTTGCAGGCACGCGCCGTGCTGAAACACAAGGTTACAACTCACCGGAACTCATCGCGTCCGAGGCAATCCGATTTCGAGACAGGGGCGTGCGGCGGCCGGAATATCGGCTGGATCGGCTCGAACGGGTTCGCCGCCGATGCCGGGCCGCTATGCTTGGGAAGCGGTATCGCACGCCCTTTCCAGTGCCACTAGAAGAGATCAGGGGGATTCCGATGGCCCGTCCTAGAATCGGCATTTTCGGAGCGCTCGTCGCGGTTGGCGGCATGCTGGCCTGGCGCTGGGCGCAAAAGCACCGCGCCTCGCAGACGCGCCTCGCTCAGGACCTGAGCCGCTGGGAAAACGAGGGCGGCGCAGTGGCGGCCTCGACGCAGACGGCGCCGATGCCGGTTCCGCCGAAGCCGGCCGCGGGAGGCGAGAGCGGCGCCAAGGCGCTTCGCAGTGGAGCTGGCAGCGAGCCAGGCGTCTGGCACTTCCCGCATGGCTGACGGGCAGCGGCGGCATTCGATGCCGGCCCGGCCGCTTGGCGCGCCGCACGGCCGGCTGCATCGCTTCAGTGCATTAGGTGTGAATGTGCAACAATGAGGCTCGAAAACAGAAATCTCTGAGTTCATTGTTGTGAAGATAAACGTACTGATAGCATTGAACCCACCATGCCACATGTACTGATAGTCGACGACGATCCGAACACCCGCGACGCGCTGGCTCAGGTCATCGGCACCGACGGTCTGACGACGGCGACGGCGGGCGATTTGCGCGAGGCGCGCATCCAGCTCGTGCGGCAGACGCCGGACGTCGTGTTCACCGACCTCAAGCTGCCCGACGGCAGCGGCGTCGATCTGTTCGCGGATCTCGATCCGCGCTCGGGCGTCGAGTTCATCGTCATCACCGGTCACGCGACCGTGGAATCCGCGGTGAGCGCGCTGAAGATGGGCGCGGCGGACTACCTCGTCAAGCCGGTCAACCTGCAGCGCGTGAAGGCGATTCTCGACCGCCTGCCGCGCCCGGGCGACTTGAAGGCGCAGATCGGCTCGCTGCGCGGCGAGCTGCGCCGGATGGGCCGCTTTGGCTTGATGTCCGGCAGCTCGCCGGCGATGCAGGAGGTCTACGACCAGATCGGGCGCGTCGCGCCGACGGCCGCATCGGTGCTGCTCGTCGGCGAATCGGGCACGGGCAAGGAGGTCGCCGCCCAGACGCTGCACGAGCTGAGCCTGCGCCGCCGCCACGCGTTTCTCGCCGTCAATTGCGGGGCGATCTCGCCGAACCTGATCGAATCGGAAATGTTCGGCCACGAGCGCGGCTCGTTCACGGGCGCGGACCGCCAGCACAAGGGCTATTTCGAGCGTGCCGACGGCGGCACGCTCTTTCTCGACGAAATCACCGAGATGCCGGCCGAGCTGCAGGTGAAGCTCCTGCGCGTGCTGGAGACAGGCGTGTTCATGCGCGTGGGCATGGCCAAGGAGATCGAGACCGACGTGCGCGTGATCGCCGCGACCAATCGCGATCCCGAAGAGGCGGTGCTCGAAGGCAAGCTGCGTCTCGACCTCTATCACCGGCTCAACGTGTTCCCGATCAGCCTGCCGCCGCTGCGCGAGCGCGGCAGCGACGTCGGCCTGCTCGCGCAGGCGTTTCTCGACGAGCTCAACGAGGCTCACGGCACGAAGAGACAGTTCCCGCCGACCGTGAAGGAGATGATGTCGTCGTATCCGTGGCCGGGGAACGTGCGCGAGCTGAAGAACTACGTGCAGCGCGCCTACATCATGGCGAGCCCGGGTTCGAACACGACGGCGACGGTGCCGCTGCAGATCTCGCTGTCCAAGCCGTCGACAGGCACTGCGGTGACGATTCCGTTCGGCACCTCGCTCGCCGAAGCCGACCGCCAGCTCATTCTCGCCACGCTCGAGCAGTGCGGCGGCGTCAAGACGCGTGCGGCCGAGATCCTCGGCATCAGCTTGAAGACGCTCTACAACCGGCTCGTCGAATACGGCGACGACAGCAAGAAGACGGCGTCGGGCGAAGCCTCGTCAGACGCGGGCGAGGCTTCGGCGGAGGCGGGCGGGGCGGGCACGCGGGGTGCGGCGGCTTGAGGCGAGGCAGCGAAAGTCCGCCGCACGGACTCGGCCCCATCGGCCGCCGATGTACAGGTTACAAATCTTGCGCAATTGTTACCGCACGAAGACGCGTGCCAGCGTCTAGACTAATTCTTTGACATCCCCGCTTGGGGCGCTCGCCTTCCTTTTGCCGGAGGCATCACATGAGACACCCAGCCTTGCGGCGCTCTGCGCGCCATGCCCAGAAGCGCGAAATGCGCAGCAGTTCGGGCGGCGGCGCTCCGCCGCCGTCCTCACACGATCCCGCCTCGCAAAACCGTCCCGCGCCCAACGCGCCGCCCGACGGCGATCACAACCAGGGCGGGGTGCGCCAGGAAGGCATCGAGTATCAGCGCGACCTGGGTTCCGAGCAGGACGCCTGAGCTTTTCGCGGCACGGCTTTTCGAAAACGCTGTTCGCATGACGTCGAGCGCGCCGTGCGGCGCGTCCGCGCGCGTTGCATTTGCATACCTATGTTTCGCTCGATAGGGCGATGTGCGGCACGCAGCTTGCATGCTGGCTACGTGGAATGAAGCGAATGCTTCGTTCATGCCATGACAACCGAAGAGGTAAAGCCGTAATGAGCAGACTAATCGTGGTATCGAACCGCGTGGCGCCGACGCAGGAAGGCCTGCCCGCCGCCGGCGGCCTGGCCGTCGGCGTTCTCGATGCGCTGCAGGAAACCGGCGGGGTCTGGTTCGGATGGAGCGGCGAGATCGTCGGCGAAGCGGGCGAGCCCGTCATCGAGAAGCAAGGCAACGTGACATACGCGACGGTCGGACTCTCGCGCCGCGACTACGACCAGTACTACCGAGGATTTTCGAACGCGACGCTGTGGCCGGCGTTTCACTACCGCACCGACCTCGCGCGCTACGACAGGCAGGAATACGCGGGCTATCAGCGCGTGAACGCGAGGCTCGCGAAGCAATTGAAGGCGCTGCTGCGGCCCGACGACATCGTCTGGGTCCACGACTATCACCTGCTGCCGTTCGCCGCGTGCCTGCGCGAGCTGGGCGTGCGCAATCCGATCGGCTTTTTCCTGCACATTCCGTTTCCGGTTCCCGAGATGCTGCGCACCGTGCCGCCGCACGAAGCGCTCGTAAAGCAGATGTGCAGCTACGACGTGATCGGCTTCCAGACCGAGACGGACCGCCAGTCGTTCGTCGACTATCTCGAGCGCGGCGGGTTCGGCACGGCGAGCGACGACGGCATGGTCCACGCGCACGGGCATATGTTCAAGGCCGCCGCCTATCCGATCGGCGTCTATCCCGACGCGATCGCCAAAGCCGCCGTGCAGTTCTCCGACCGCAAGCCCGTCAGGGCGCTGCGCGATGCGATGCGCGGCCGCCGGC
This sequence comes from Trinickia terrae, assembly GCF_005144415.1. GTDB lineage: Bacteria > Pseudomonadota > Gammaproteobacteria > Burkholderiales > Burkholderiaceae > Trinickia_A > Trinickia_A terrae. The sequence continues at coordinate 241,390 of NZ_SWJE01000015.1, forward strand.
TCATCATGAGCGTCGACAGGCTCGACTACTCGAAGGGGCTCGTCGAGCGCTTCCAGGCATTCGAGCGTTTCCTGCTCAATGCGCCGGGCTGGCATGGGCGCGTCTCGCTCGTGCAGGTCGCACCGCCGACCCGCTCGGACGTGCAGACCTACCAGCGCATCCGCCAGACCCTCGAAGGCGAGGCGGGGCGCATCAACGGCCGCTTCGCGCAGCTCGACTGGACGCCGATCCAGTACCTCAACCGCAAGTACGAGCGCAACCTGCTGATGGCGTTCTTCAGGATGTCGCAGGTCGGCTACGTGACGCCGCTGCGCGACGGCATGAACCTCGTCGCGAAGGAGTACGTGGCCTCGCAGGATCCGGCGGACCCCGGCGTGCTCGTGCTGTCGCAGTTCGCGGGCGCGGCGGAGCAGTTGCCGGGCGCGCTCGTCGTGAATCCGTTCGATCTCTCGCAGATGGCCGAGGCGCTCGAGCGGGCGCTGTCGATGCCGCTCGCGGAGCGCCAGGCACGTCACGCGGACATGATGGCGCCGTTGCGCGAGATGGACCTGTCGAAGTGGCGCGATACGTTCCTGGCCGATCTCGGGCATGTCGCGACGGCGGCCACGGTTACGCGCAACGCGGTGAAGTTCGCGAATCTCGCGGCGTGATGTGGTGACGCGGTGACGCCGTGAAACGAAGCACGGGCTCGACGATTCGAGCCCGTGCTTTTTTGCGGAAGGACGCGCGCGGTTCGTCGGCGCTCAGCGCTGCCGCAGTTGTGCGGGCGGCACCTTCATCTGGTTGCGGTACTTGGCGACCGTGCGTCGCGCGACGATCATTCCTTCCTGCGTCAGCAGCTTCGCGAGGCTCACGTCGGAAAGCGGATCGTGTACATCCTCCTGCGCGATCAGCTCCTTGATCACCGCGCGCACCGCCGCCGCGGAGCAGCGGCCGCCGGTCTCGGTCGCGAGCTTGCGCGGGAAGAAATGCCTGAACTCGAAGATGCCGCGCGGCGTCGCCATGTACTTGTTGCTCGAGGCGCGCGAGACGGTCGATTCGTGCAGGCCGAGCTCGTCGGCGACTTCGCGCAGCACGAGCGGCTTCAACGCGATTTCGCCGTAGTCGAAGAACGCCTTCTGGTGCGCGACGATGCACTCGGCGACGCGCTGGATCGTCGTGAAGCGCTGCTCGGCGTTGCGCAGCAGCCAGCGCGCTTCCTGCAGCTGCTGGGCGAGCGGCGAGCCGCTCGTGCCCGGCGCCTGCGCGAACATCTCTGCGTACAGGCGATGGATGCGCGTGCGCGGCAGCACGGCCGGATTGACCGTGACGGCCCATTGGTTCCTCACCTGACGCACGATCACGTCGGGCACCACGTAGTTGTCGGCATCGGGCACGTACGCTTCGCCGGGCTTCGGGTCGAGCCTTCTCACGAGCAGGCTCGCGACGCGCAGCGCGTCGGCCGAGCAGCCGAGCTGCTTTTGCAGCTCGGCGTGCTCGCGGCGCGCGAGGCGCTCGAGATGATGTTCGGCGATCTCGAGCGCGAGCGCGCGGCCCGGCGTGTCTTCCTGCAACGCCTGCAATTGCAGGCTCAGGCATTCGGCGAGCGAGCGCGCGCCGACGCCCGGCTTGTCGAGCGTCTGCACGAGCCGCAGCGCGACGCGCAACTCCTCTTCGGCGAGCGGCGGCTCGGCCTTGCAGACCTGGGCGAGCTCGGCGAGCGGCTCGCGCAGATAGCCATCGTCGTCGAGCGCTTCGATGACCATCTGGGCGACAGCGTGGTCGCGGTCGTTGAGCGGATACACGTTCAGGAGGACGTGGAGCTGCTCGTGCATGGTCGGCTGTGAATGCGCCCAGGCGCCGGGGTCGGCGTCTTCCGAATCGCCGTGGGGCCGCGCGAGCGTGCCGCCCGGCCAGTCGTTGGCGTACTCGTTGACGTATTCATTTGTGTATTCGCCCGCCGGCTCGTCCGGTGCGGCGAGGGCGGCGGTGTCGGCGCTCGGCGAATCGGGCACGGGCGCAGCGCCGGCATCGTAAGCGGCGTGGAGCTCGCCGGCGGCATCGGCGGCCGGCTCGGCGTCTTCCTGCGCGGGCTCGTCGAGTTCGAGGAACGGGTTGCTGTCGAGCGCCTGGCGCAGCTCATGCTGGAATTCGAGCGACGAAAGCTGGAGCAGGCGCACCGATTGTTGCAGGCGCGGCGTCAGCGCTACATGCTGCTTTTGATGGAGTTCGAGAATAGGCGGCATTTTGAGCGTCCTGTCGTTAGCAAGGATCGCTCCTGTCCTGCAATGGCCGTACCAGTTTTCGCAAGTGCCTGATTCTTGGAGATTTTGATTTTCTGCAGGCGCTTGCGAAGGGCATTTTTTACAACGCGCCCGGCAAAAGCGCGGCACGTTTTGTGCAGCTTCTCAGTGCGGCATGTGCTGGCTGTGCAACGCGCGGATGCGCTCTTGGTTCTCGCGCACACTCCGATACTGCCGTTCGACGACTTGCCGCACGTCGGCCGGCAAGTCCGCGCCGAGCGCCATCCGGTAGTGCTGCTCGGCGCTGTCTTCGCCGCGCTCGCATTCGGCGAGGATCGCTTCGTCGCTGCGCCCCGAAACGAGTGTCTTCATGCCGAGCCAGCCGCGATGCAGCGCGCCGCTCATCGAGCCGTGGTTTTCCGGCTTGCCGCCGAGTCCGCGCACGAGGTCCTGCAATTCGCGCGCGGCCCGCGTGCAATCGTTCGCCCGGCTCGAGAACAGGAGCTTCAATTGCCGGTCGAGCGTGGCTTCTGCGGCCTTGTGATATTCGCGCTCGCCGTCTTTCGACGCTTCGGTCAGATCGTTCAGCACCGCAATGACATCAGTCGCCATGGGAACCTCCTCAGTCTAGATGGCGCGCAACGGCGCGGCTCGCGCGCCGCGCGCGGTCCATCGCTCATGCATGGGCCATGCCTGCGCCCGTCGTACCCGTTGCGTTTGCCGCTACGCTTCGCGCTGGTTCATCTCGCCGATCGGCGTCGGCGTTGCGGTCGGATCGAAGTCGGACCAGCGGCCTTGCTGCCAGCGTCCCGTCGCGCGCTCGATCGCGGTGCCGCCCGCCTCGCGCAGCACGGCGGCGGCTTCCATCTGGTTGTCCGGCGAGACATGCACGGCGACGAGCACGCAGAAATCGCGCGGTTCGTGGTGCACGGCATGCGCGACGGTCTCGCGAAGCGGCGGCGCGGTGCTCGCTCGGTCGTGGAGCGTCGTGCCGATCATCGCGCCGATATAGGCGCCGACGCCCGCCGCGATCACCGCGACCAGAAGCGACGCCGAGATCGCCATGACGATCGCCACGCCGGCGATTGCGCCGGCCACCGCGCCGATCGTGGCGCCCCGGCTGGGGCCCTTGATGCCGTGCAGCACGGCGGCGCTCGGATATTCGGACGACCCGCGCGCGTGCTGCCCGCGCGGATTCATGAAGAACAGATTGACGTCTTCCTCGACGAAGCCTCGATTGAGCAATTGCTGTGCGGCGGCTTCGGCGGCGGGGAAAGTGGTGAAGCGTCCAGCGACGATGAGTGACATGGCGGCTCCTTGGCATTGATCAACCATGCGAAGAGGCCCGGCGCCCCGCCGCAACAATACGTGACGCGGGCACAACCTTAGACTGCCGCCTCGTATGCGAGTGCGGCAGGTGCGGGTTTTTGCGGAGATTGTCCGGATTGCCGGATGGTCAGGCCGTGCGCGGCTGCGTCACGCGCAGCGTGCTGACGACCGCGGCGACGGCGGCGAACCCCGCCGCCACGTATAGCGCCACAGTCGGCCCGCTGACCGGCGCGATGCCGAAGATCAGCGCCACGAGTGCGGCGCCGAGCGTCTGTCCCGTAAGGCGCGCGGTGCCGAGCATGCCGCTTGCGCCGCCGCTGCGCTCGCGCGGCGCCGACGCCAGCAAGGTCCGGTTGTTCGGCGACTGGAAGATGCCGAAGCCGGCGCCGCACAGCGCCATGCGCCAGACGATCGCGGCCGGCGGCGGATGCGCGCCGAGCGTGGCGAGCAGCACGAGCCCCGCCGCCAGCGCGGCGAGCCCCACGCCGCCGAGGAGCCCGGCCGAATAGCGGTCCGACAGCATGCCCGAGAGCGGCGCCGCGAACACGATCGCAAAGGGCCAGGGGGTGATCAGGAGCCCCGTCTGCACTTGCGAGAGCCCGAGCGTGTTCTGGAACAGGAACGGCAGTGACACGAACGCGAGCATCTGCGCGCAGAACGAGCAGACCGAAGTGCCGATCGAGAGCGCGAACACGGGGATCTTCAGCAGGTCGACGGGCAGGAGCGGCGCGGCTTGCGTCAGCTGCCGGCGCACGAAGAAGTAGCCGACCACCACGGCCCCGAGCAGTTGCGCCGCCGCATAGCCGGCTCGCTCGCCGTGGCCGAGACCGTCGATCGCGAAGATCATCAGGCCGAACACGAAGGCGTTCATCACCGCGCTCACGTAGTCGTACGGCGATTCGTGGCCGGGGTTGACCGGCAGCGCCCGGAGCGCGCCCGTCGTCGCCGCGACGCCGATGGGCACGTTGATCGCGAACAGCCACGGCCAGTTCGCGACCGACAGCACCGCGGAGGCGACGGTCGGCCCGACTGCCGACGATACTGCGACCACCATCGCGTTGATCGCGATGCCGCGCCCGAGATGCGCGCGCGGATAGATCATGCGCACGAGCGCGGTGTTGACGCTCATGATGCCCGCCGCGCCGAAGCCCTGAATCACGCGCGCGAGCGCGAGCATCGGCAGCGTCGAGGAGAGGGCGCAGCCGAGCGAGGCGACGGTGAAGAGCGCGAGCCCCGCTGTATAGACGCGCTGGTAGCCGATGCGGTCGCCGAGCGAGGCGAGCGGCAGCAGTGAGATTGTGATCGAGAGCTGATAGGCGTTGATGACCCAGATCGACGCCGCCGCGCTGGCGTGGAGGTCGCGTGCGATGGTCGGGAGGGCGACGTTGGCGATGGCGCTGTCGAGCACCGCGAGCGTGATGCCGAGCGCCACGACGACGATGGCCCAATAGCGTTGCGGCAGGGGCAGGCCTTGTTCTTGTTCGTTTTGCTGCGCGGCCTGCCGCATCGTGTCTCGCTTACTTGAGCTCGTAAAGACCGGTGTAGGTGGTCGAGTCGATTTCGTTCAGATGCGTCATGAAGCGCGCGACGGCATTGGTCGTCTCGGCGCTGATCGGCAATTGCGCGACCTTGAGCGCATGCAGGCGGTAGATGTAGCGATGGGTCCGGTCGCCGCGCGGGGGCGCAGCGCCGCCGAAGCCCGGCGTGCCGTAGTCGTTCCTCACCTGCAGCGCGCCGGCCGGCAGCAGGCTGCCGTCGGCCGTGCCGGCGTTGCGCGGCAGCGAGCGCACGTCGACCGGGATGTTGACCACGACCCAGTGCCAGAAGCCGCTGCCCGTCGGCGCGTCGGGATCGTGGATCGTGAGCGCGAAGCTTTGCGTGCCTTCCGGCGGCGCTTCCCATTGCAGTGCCGGCGAGGTGTTGCCGCCTTCGCCATCCACGCCGAACGCCTTGTCGTTCATTTCCTGCGCTTTCGTCATGAAGCCGTTGGCTGGGAAGTCGTCGGACCAGAGTTTGAAATCTGCCATGGGATGCCTCCTTTAAACAGGGGTTCGAGATAGGGCGGATGGGCGCTGTCGCGAGAGACGGAGTGTGACACCGCGTGTGGCACATCGTGGCCCGTTCGGCGAGCGCGACGGTGAGCCAACCGAGTGTATCACCGCATGCCGCGCGGCGATGACTGGTATATCCGGAACCATCGAGCGGTCGCGGCGGGCCAGGCGCAAGACGAACGGGAGGTCGCCGTGATGGCGTAAGCGAGGGGCGCTTACGCGTTGACTGCATCGCTTGGCAGGCCCTCGAGACGACCCAGCGATGTCGGATTGCTCCACAAACCTCCCAGGTAGTCGAACCGCGTTTGTTCTTTGACATGTTGCAGATAGCGGTGCAGCCAAAGCGGCAATTGCACCTCGGGCACGAGATAGAGCGCCCACAGGTGGGCGGCGACCACGATGTCGACGATCGTCAGTTTGCTGCTCTCGTGCGAGCGTCCCGCCAGGATGGGCCGGAGTTCGGCAAAGAACCGCGGCAAGGCGGCGCGGTACGGGTCGCGGTTCGCGAGGATCTCGGCGAGCGAGCCTCGCTTCTTGCGCTGCTTGTCGAGAAAATAGCGCCGGGCCGAGTCGCTGAATTCCGGAAGCATCACCCAATAGGGAATGACAAGCGGGTGTATCGCATCGCCGAGCCGCTGCGCAAGCAGCACGGCGCCGGGCAGTTCGGGGCTGTCGCTGCAAAGCGAATTCGCGGGATCGACGGCCTGGATGATCGACAGGCTCTCGTTCAGCGAGCGTCCGTCGGGCAGGGTCAAGATCGGCAGCATTTTGACGCCGGTAAGCGCCTCGGGCGTCGCACGATCGTCGTAGCCTACGATGATCGACGTGTGCTCGATGTGGAGGTAGCCGAGCGCCATCCTCACGCGGATGCAGTAAGGGCAGTGCTGAAAGTGGTAGAGCGTGTGCATGGCGAGTCTTCGATTCAATGCCGGGTGTTCAAAGACAGCATGGCTGATACCTCAAAATCCGCAGCGCTGCCTTCAGGTAGTTGCTCATGGCGGCGCAAAGTTTTTCCTGCGCTGCTTCGCTCCCGAAGTTGTGCAGCTTGCCGGTGACATGACAGGCCGCGTAGAGGAAGAACCAGAGTCCGGCATTCCGGTCGCGGAACGCCGTCGCGTGTTGCGCGAGCGACGTGCGTACCAAATCGCGCAGACTTGACCAGAGTAGCCCGGCCTCGCTAGCGGTAGGCGCACTGCCCGGGTTCTTTTCCATTTCATAGCAATGCGCCACACAATCGATCCAGTGGTACAGGCGGCTCAGGTCGTAGACATAGTCGCCCGGGCTGCGGCCCGAGCCGCCGAGCGGATCGATCGCCACGATTTCCAGCGCGTCTTGCGCGGACGAATCGACGATGAAGTTGCCTGCTTGCGCATCACCGTGGATATGGCGCGCGGCAATACGCTCGGGCTCTATGGCGGCGCCAAGCGCGTCGAGCAGCGCGTCGATCGCGGCGCGATGGCGCAGCGTGACCGGTGTGGCGGCGAGCCGGTAGCGCCGGCGAATCTTGTCGAGCCAAAGCGCCGGGTCGCGCTCGATGGACTCGGTCGGCGTGGGTTCGCCCGTGAAGAACAGCGCCAGCAAGCCGAGCGTGCGGCGCACGGCTTCGATCTTGTCACCGGTTTCATATCGGCTGCTCACCAGAAAATCGTGCAGCGATACGCCCGGAATTTTTTCGATGACCGCGAGCCCAAGGTCCTGTTCGAAGTCAGTGCACGTGACGCCGTAGATGTGGGCAAACTTGCGCTGCAAATGCGGCGGCAGCGCTTCAAGGTAATGCTGCTGCGCGCACAGCTCCCGATACCCGCCGATCTTCACGACCACTTCGCAGGTCAGCGCCTGGCTGAACGTCGTGCAGCGCAGGCCGCCTGTGAGCGCGGTCTGACTGGCTATCTTGAATGCCGAAAACGGTATCGACATCCCCTGAGTGGGTGGTCCGTTACGAGGGATGGTGTCGTGCTGGACTGTCATGCTCGCTTGCCGCTCGTTGCCGAAACCGTTTCGACTACAGGTTTTGCCGCTCGCCGTCGTTTGGACTCTGCTTGTCGAACTTGCCGAAGAACGACACAGCGGTGCGCAGGTAGTCGCGCTCCGACTCGCTGGCACGCGCCGCGAGGCTGCGGTGCTCGAGCACCGCTTGGACGGACTCGCGCATCGCCGCCGCGCCGGCCCGCGTGCCATGCGGATGGCCGTGAACACCACCGCCCGCGAAGATGACCACCTGTGTGCCGAGTGCATCGGTGAGCGGCGCGGTGGTGAGCGGGTCCAGCCCCGCACCGCAGATCGGCGCGACTGCCTTCGCGCCGAAGAACGGCTGCGGCAGGCTGCCCTCGGCCGGGTTCGACGGCGCATACTCCGGCTCGCGCATCGCGCGGCATACGTCGAGCACCGCGTTTCTGTTCGCGCTCATCACGCCGAGCGCCGGCGTGCCCGTGTGCACCTGATCGCCGCCGATCAAACGGAAGAGCTTCGCCCAGACCATATAGTCGATGCCGAAATCGGCAGGGCGGTGCAGCGCGGCGAACAAGGTCCGATGTCCGTGGATGATGAGGCCGAGGTCGGCGAAGCGCAGCGCATGCAGCAGGCTGCAGCCCGCGATCACATAGTCGACCATCACCGCTTCGCCTCCGTTCGCGCGCACGAACTCCGCGCGCCGCAGCGCTTCGAAAAAATTCGAGTGCGTGACATTCGGCACATAGATCTTGCGGCGGCCGGTCAGCGATTCGGCGCGCTGTTTCATCGCCAGAGTCTTTTCGACGCGTCGGTAGAAATCGGAATCCACCGCGCTTTGGCTGGTGCAGGCTTCGTCGTCCTTGACCATGTCGACGCCGTCGCAGCTGGCCGGCGCTTCGCCGATCCACGCGTCGTAGGCGACGCGCGCATGTTCGTCGGCGGAGAGCCCGCATTTGGGCTTGATGATCGCGCCGATGACCGGCTGATTTGCACCAATGCCGAGTGCCTTCCAGATGCCGCCGGCGCCGAACGCAGGACCGGGGAACGCGCGCGCCAGCGATTCGGGAAGCTGAAGGTCGACGAGCTTGAGGCGCCGAAGATCGGCCAGCCCGAACGCGTTGCCGGCGACCACCGTCAGCAGTTGGCTGATGTTGCCGGCTTCGAACAAGCCGCATGGGTAGGCGATCTTGGCGATTTCGTTTTGCGCGTCGTGGAAGAACACGCGTCCGGAAATATCCGCCGAGCGGGCATTGCGGGTCGACACGTCGATCCACGTGCCGGTGGACGATTCCGCCGCGACCGCACCGAGGAACGCCTCACCTTCGAGATGCGACGCCGGCGCGCGGCACGCGCGATAGCTCGCGATCACATGAGTCGACGGATCGGGCTCGAATCCGATGTCCACGTACTTCAGATAGGCAACGGAGGATTTCATGAGAAGGCCTCGCGAGAGTGCATCACGCACAAGCGTGCCTGGATGCCTGCGCTTGAATTGCTGGCTATCGAGAATTCATTGTGATGGCCACGTGGCGAAACGCCATGTGCGCGTGGGTTTTGACAGAGGAAATATAGGCTGACGGGCGATGGTTTGCCGAGGATTTTTGAAGAAAAATTGATTAGCTAGACTGACTATTCTTTTCCATTGATCTGCGTTGTCGAGACGGCTTGACGATAGCTGAAGTCAAGTAAGTCGACAGGGATGACTGGTTCCGGAAACAGGCAATTCATCGGTCCGGTTTGAGTAGCCGCCAAATCAGGCTCGACGTGTCGAGCCGGTTTCCTGCATCTCCGGAAGAGGAGGCTGGATCGCTCACAAGCGGCTTCTTCGAAGAGGACAGCGAAGACGCCGATTATGTCGGCGCGCGGTCTGCCCCGGCGCATCTCACCATCAGCTCGGCCGATAAATCGAATTCGAAATGGCGATTTTTCTTTTGTGAATCGCCCTTATAAGATTCCGTCATATTCTTATGTGCCTACGCTGGGCAAGGTGCCGCAAAGCGTAGCGAAGCGAGGAGGCCAGATGGAACACCGAGCCCGCACCCAGAACGAAACGCTCGAGGTCAAGACGACCACGTGCTACATGTGCGCGTGCCGCTGCGGCATCCGCGTGCATCTTCGCGACGGCGAAGTGCGCTACATCGACGGCAACCCCGAGCATCCGCTGAACCAGGGCGTGATCTGCGCGAAGGGCTCGTCGGGCATCATGAAGCAGTACTCGCCGGCGCGGCTCACGCAGCCGCTGATGCGCAAGCCTGGCGCCGAGCGCGGCGCGGCGCAGTTCGAGCCGGTCACCTGGGATGTCGCGTTCGCGACGCTCGAAAAACGTTTGGCGCACTTGCGCGCCACCGACCCCAAAAAGTTCGCGCTCTTCACGGGCCGTGACCAGATGCAGGCGCTCACCGGGCTGTTCGCGAAGCAGTTCGGCACGCCGAACTACGCGGCGCATGGCGGCTTCTGCTCGGTCAACATGGCGGCCGGGATGATCTACACGATGGGCGGCTCGTTCTGGGAGTTCGGCGGCCCCGATCTCGAGCGCGCCAAGCTCTTCTTCATGATCGGCACCGCCGAAGACCATCACTCGAATCCGCTCAAGATCGCGATCTCGAAGTTCAAGCGCGAAGGCGGGCGCTTCATCGCGATCAACCCGGTGCGCACGGGCTACGCGGCGATCGCCGACGAATGGATACCGATCCGCCCCGGCACCGACGGCGCGCTCTTCATGGCGCTGATCCGCGAGCTGATCGAAACCGATGCCTACGACCGCGATTTCGTCACGCGCTACACGAATGCCGCCGAACTGCTCGACATGGACGAGGCGCGCAACACGTTCGGCCTCTTCGTGCGGGACCCGGGGACGCCCGTGGGCAATCCGCTCTTCCCGCAGAACCGCATGTGGTGGGACCCGGCCACGCAGCGCGCGGTGGTCCACCATACGCCGGGCGTGACGCCCGCGCTCGAGGGCCGCTACACGCTCGCGGACGGCACGCCTGTCGCGCCGTCGTTTGCGCTGCTGCGCGAGCAGGTGGCCGAGTGCACGCCCGAGTGGGCGGCGGAGATCACCGGCATCGCCGCCGATACGATCCGCCGCCTCGCGCGCGAGATGGCCGACAGCGCCCGCGACCACAAGATCACGCTGCCGATCCCATGGACCGACGCCTGGGGCGAGACGCACGACACCGTCACCGGCAACCCGATCGCCTTCCATGCGATGCGCGGGCTCGCCGCGCATTCGAACGGCTTCCAGTCGATCCGTGCGCTGTCGATCCTGATGTCGATCATGGGCACCATCGACCGTCCCGGCGGCTTCAGGCACAAGTCGCCGTATCCGCGTGCGGTGCCGCCGTCGGCGAAACCACCGAACCATCCGGACGCGGTGAAGCCGAACACGCCGCTCGCAAGCGGCCCGCTCGGCTGGCCCGCCGCGCCGGAGGATCTGTTCGTCGACGATGACGGCAAGCCCTGCCGCATCGACAAGGCGTTTTCGTGGGAATATCCGCTCGCGGTCCACGGGCTCATGCACAGCGTCATCACCAACGCTTGGCGCGGCGACCCGTATCCGATCGATACGCTGCTGATCTTCATGGCGAACATGGCGTGGAATTCGTCGATGAACACGGTCGAGGTCCGCAAGATGCTCACCGACAAGCACGAGAGCGGCGAGTACAAGATCCCGTTCATCGTGGTCGCCGATGCGTTCCAGTCCGAGATGACCGCGTTCGCCGACCTGATCCTGCCGGACACGACCTACCTCGAGCGTCATGACGCGATGTCGATGCTCGACCGGCCGATCTCCGAATACGACGGCCCCGTGGATTCGGTGCGCGTGCCGGTCGTGCCGCAGACGGGCGAATGCAAGCCGTTCCAGGAGGTGCTGATCGAGCTCGGCAGCCGCCTGAAGCTGCCCGCGTTCACGAACGAAGACGGCACGCGCAAGTACCGCGACTATCCCGAGTTCATCGTCAACTTCCAGACCGCGCCCGGCTCGGGCGTCGGCTTCCTGGCCGGCTGGCGCGGCAAGGACGGCGACAAGGCGCTCGTCGGCGAGCCGAATCCGCGCCAATGGGAGCAGTACGCGAAGCACAACTGCGTGTTCCACTACACGCTGCCCGAGACGCTGCAATACATGCGCAATTGCAACGGGCCGTACTTGAAGTGGGCGGTCGAGCGCGGTTTTCGCAAGTTCGGCGAGCCGATCGTGATCCAGCTCTACTCGGACGTGCTGCAGAAATTCCGCCTCGCCGCGCGCGGCAAGACGATGGGCCGCCAGCCGCCCGATCATTTGCGCGCGCGCATCGAGCGCTATTTCGATCCGCTGCCGTTCTGGTACCCGCCGCTCGAAAACGCCGCGACCGACACCGCGCGCTATCCGCTCGCCGCGATCACGCAGCGGCCGATGGCGATGTACCACTCGTGGGATTCGCAGAACGCGTGGCTGCGGCAGATCCACGGCGAGAACTACCTGTACATGAATCCTCGCATGGCGCAGGAGAACGGCATCGAAGACGGCGGCTGGATCTACGTCGAATCGCAATGGGGCAAGGTGCGCTGCATGGCGCGCTATAGCGAGGCCGTCGAGCCGGGCACCGTGTGGACCTGGAACGCGATCGGCAAGGCCGCGGGGGCCTGGAACCTGGGGCCGGATGCGAACGAGGCGAAGCGCGGCTTTCTCTTGAACCACCTGATTACCGACGAGCTGCCGGACGATACGCCAAGCGCCGCACCCGGCGCGCGAATGTCGAACTCCGACCCGGTGACGGGACAGGCGGCGTGGTACGACGTGCGCGTGCGCGTCTATCCGGCCGAGGCCGACGCCGGCCACACGCTGCCGCAATTCGCGCCGATGACGGCGCTGCCGGGCTCGACCGGGGCGGGCATGGTGGAGCGCGTCGTGCAGGCGTATTTCGCGGGGCGCGGCGAATTTGCGAAACGGTTGAAGCAGGCGGTGAAGCCTGCGAAGCGAGAAGCATCATGACTCAAATGGCGCTCGTGATCGACTTGAACGTCTGCGTCGGATGCCAGGCGTGCGTGACGAGCTGCAAGGAATGGAACACGTCGGGCGAGGCCGGCAGTCTCGCGGACTTCCGGCCGTATGACGACGATCCGTCCGGCACGTTCTTCAACCGCGTCCAGACCTATGAGGCCGGCGAGTTCCCGCTCACCGACACGATCCATTTCCCGAAGTCGTGCCTGCATTGCGAAGACCCGCCGTGCGTGCCCGTGTGCCCGACCGGCGCGAGCTACAAGCGCAAGGAGGACGGGCTCGTGCTCGTCGACTACGACCGCTGCATCGGCTGCAAGTATTGCGCGTGGGCCTGCCCGTACGGCGCCCGCGAGATCGACGAGAAACGCCACGAGATGACGAAGTGCACGCTCTGCTCGGATCGCATCTACAACGAGGCGCTGCCCGAGCGCGACCGCAAGCCCGCATGCGTGCTCGCGTGCCCGACCTCGGCGCGGCTGTTCGGCGATATCCACGATCCGGAGTCGGTGGTGTCGAAGGCGATCCGCGAGCGCGGCGGCTATCAACTGATGCCTGAGTGGGGCACGCGGCCGTCCAATCACTATCTGCCTCGGCGCAAGACTGAGCCGGCCGCGTCGGCATGCGGCGGCGGCTCGTGCTCGTGCAAGTCCACGGCTGAAAACATCGACGCATCGCTCGATGCGCAGCTCGAGCGCGGGGAGTTGCATCTGGCGTCGGCGGCGACGCGGGTTTGACGGCTGGGCTGCCAATCGGATAGGCAAGGGAGAAACACGCATGAGACCGGCATTTTCGGTGGTGTTCCTGACGACGCTATGCGGCGCCGCACAGGGACTGTTGATCGCGCTCGTCGGCGTGGAGCTGGCTGGGCGTCTCGGCTGGGCGGCGGCAAACGCAGCAGGGACGCAAGACTTTTATGCCGTTGGGGCCGCGTTGTCGGTCGTGCTCGGCGCGCTGGGGCTCGTCGCCTCGTTCTTTCACCTCGGGCATCCCGAGCGCGCGTGGCGTGCGATCGCGATGTGGCGCACCTCGTGGCTGTCGCGCGAATGCCTCGCGCTGCCGGCGTTTCTCGCGTGCGCGTTCGCTTATGGGGCCGCGCACTGGTTCGGTTCGCCGTACGCGCTCGCGATCGGCATCCTCGGCGTGCTCGCGGGCGCGGTGCTGTTCGTCTGCACGTCGATGATCTACGCGTGCCTGCGTTTTCTGCAGGAGTGGGCGACGCCGCTCACGATGGTCAACTTCGTGCTGCTCGGCTGCGCGTCGGGCTGCACGCTGGCGGCGGCGTGCTCGGCGTGGCTCGCGCCCGCGCTCGCCGGCGCGCTCGCGACATGCGCCTGCGCGCTGACGCTCGCGGGCTGCGCGAGCCGGGTCGCGTCGCTCGTGCGCAATGCGCGGCTGCGGCCGAAATCGACGCTGCAAAGCGCGACCGGCATCAAAGGGCCGAATGTCGTGCAGAAGTCTCGCGGGTTCACCGCGCAGTCGTTCAATACGCGCGAGTTCTTCCACGGACAGACGCCGCGCACGGTGCAGGCTGTCAAGTGGGCGTTTCTCGGCGGCGCATTCGCAGCGCCGTTCGCGCTGACGGCGCTGGGGGCGGCGTCGGCGATGACGTCGCCGATCGGCTTGCTCGGCGCGGCGTTCGTGATCCAGTACGCGGGGCTCGTGGCCGAGCGCTGGTTCTTCTTCGCCGAGGCGCGTCATCCGCAGAATTTGTATTACGAAAGGGCGTAGCAAAAGCGATACGGATAACGAAAGAGATCGCCCGGCGCGACGCAACGCTCGTAGAATCGTTGATGCCAACGTCCGATCAGGGAGACTGCAATGCCTGATTCATCCATCGATTTCATGCTGGCGCTCATTGTCTTCGTGTGCGCCGCGTTTCTCGTTGCGACGCGGTATCAGACCGAGCATCCGCTCACCGACTTGCGGCGCTGGCTCACGGCGCATCATCTGCATCGGCGTCATTGAGAAAAAGAGGCTGCCGATCGCGCGATTGCGCCGCGCCGTTGGGCGGCGTCAAGCGTTGAAGTCGAGGCCGCCGATCAAGATCGATGGGTCCGCTTGCGTGCGCGACGTAAAATCGACCGGGCGCGCGTCCTGCCAATTACGCAGCTTGCGAGGAATCGCCTCGAGATAGCGCCTGAAGTGCGCGTCGCTCTCGTGCATCGTCAGCAGGTTTTCGATTTCGTCTTCATCCCACGTCAGATCGATGTGGAGTGGATGCGGGTGGTGCCGCAGATGCTCGTTCATTGTCCCCGTGAGACGGACGCGTAGCGGATGGCTGCCGTCGGCGGCGATGATCGCCGCTTGCACGTGCCCATCGAAGATGCCCGCAATCGTGTCGACGATGCGGGGCGCGAACTCGGTCTCGAAGCGGTGGGCGATTGCGGCGTCCATGTGGGTCCTCCGTGCGTCTGGAGATGCTAGCACGGGGAACGCCGCTGCGATTTGGGTTCGTCGAGTGATGGCGAAAGGCTAGCGGCTGGACCCGCCGCCGTGACCGCCTCCTCCGTGGCCGCCATGGCCTCCCCAGCCGCCGCTCTCCCAGACGCCGTCATGATCGCCGCCATGCCCGTGCCCGTGAAAGCCGCCGTCATGGTCGTGATCATGGTCGTGGTGGTGGAAGTGATCGCAGCAACCGCCCACGATGCCGATTCCGCCGTATGCAAACCCCGGTTCGTACTCCGGACCGTAGCCGTAGTAGCCGTCGGGGTAATAGCCGTAACCGGGAGCCTCCGCGACACAGCCTGCGAGTGCGAAGGCCAGCCCGAACAACGCGATGAGCTTCAACATGATTCGCTCCCATCTATCTCCTAAGAAAGGAAAACGGCATGCGGAGTTCGAAGCTTTTTGTGTCTGGAGGTTACTGGCGCGAAGATGGCAGGGAGATGGCGGTGCTCAATGCTGCCGGGCGCAATCCGGATTGAAGACGCGTTTGGCCGACGCCGGGTTGCCCGCCAGCGCGCTCGCCGGGCGGCGCGGTCTGGCGACCAGTTCTCCGCCGCAATTCGGGCAGGTTCCGTGGAGCACATTGGTCGCGCAGTCCGCGCAGAACGTGCATTCGAAAGAGCAGATCCGCACGTCGGCCGATTCGGGCGGCAGGTCTTTGTCGCAGCATTCGCAGCTTGGTCTGAGTTCCAGCATGGGCTGTTCCTGAGTGTAGGTATCGAAGAGACTTGCGGATTCGAAACCGTACACGAATGCGAGGTGCGGCGACTGCCAAATTGGCGTCATTTCCATCGGCCATGCCGGAGGGGCCGCCGCAGCGCTTCAAGCTGCCCCTGTCCTGAACACCGCCACGGCCTCCCGCAGCTTCCCCGTCTGCTCTTCCAGCGACTGCGCGGCCGCCGCCGCCTGCTCGACGAGCGCCGCGTTCTGCTGCGTGACTTCGTCCATCTGCGTGACGGCCAGGCTCACCTGCTCGATCCCGCGGCTCTGCTCCTCGGAGGCCGCCGAGATCTCGCCGACGATGTCCGACACCTGCTTGATCGCGCGTTTGACGTCGGCCATCGTCTCGCTGACCTCGGACGCCTCCTTTGCGCCGCCCTGGATCATCGAGACGGACGACGCGATCAGCTCCTTGATCTCTTTTGCGGCGCCGGCCGAGCGTTGCGCGAGGCTGCGCACCTCGCCCGCGACGACCGCGAAGCCGCGGCCCTGCTCGCCGGCGCGCGCGGCTTCCACCGCGGCGTTAAGCGCCAGGATGTTGGTCTGGAACGCGATGCCTTCGATCACGCCCGTGATCTCCGAAATCTTGCTCGAGCTGCCGCTGATCTCGCCGATCGTGGCGACCATCGATTGCACGGCGTCGTTGCCGGCGTCGGCGATGCCGGTTGCGCGGGTCGCGAGCCCGTTTGCCTGGCGCGCGTTGTCGGCGTTCTGCTTCACCGTCGAGGTGAGCTGCTCCATGCTCGCCGCCGTTTCCTGCAGCGACGCCGCCTGTTGCTCGGTGCGTTGCGACAGGTCGAGGTTGCCCTGCGCGATTTCGCTCGAACCGAGCGCGATCGATTGGCTCGCGGACTGGATCTCGGCGATCATCGCGGCGAGCCGCGTCTTCATCTCGCCGAGGGCGGCGAGCAGGCTGCCCGGTACGACGCTTGCCGCGTCGAGGTTGGCGCTCATGTTGCCGCTCGCGATGTCCGAGGCGATGCCTGCCGCGTAGGCCGGTTCGCCGCCGAGCGTGCGCTTCACGCTGCGCAGGACGGCCCAGGCGATCGCGGCGACGGCAGCCGCGATCGCGATCGAGATGAGGCCGAGCGTGATCGCGAGCTTCGTGAAGGTGGCGTCGATGTCGTCGTAGAAGAAGCCGGTGCCGATCCACCAGTCCCAGTCCGGAATCGCGACGACGCCTTGCAGCTTCGGCTCGGGCTCGGCATCGGGGCTGCGCTTGATCAGCACGTCGACGAGTGCGAAATGCGACTGCGCGAGGCCTTGACGGTAGGCCTCGTTGTCGGTGAGGCCGCTCGTCGTACGGTTGCCCTTGGCCTTGGTGCCGACGAATTTCGGGTTCAGATGGACGAGGTTGAGGCTATCGGAGGTCGTCACCCAGTAGTAGCTCTTCGTGTTCGCGTTCAGCTGCGAGAGTGCTTCCTTTGCTTGCTGCTGCGCCTGCTCGCGCGTGAGCGCGCCGCGCGCCTGTAAGTCGCGGTAGGCGTTGACGAGATGCTCGGCTTTCGTCAGGAGAATGACGATCTCCTCGCGCCGGCTATCGACGAGGGTGGTGCGCAGCGTGTGCAGCGCCGTGGCGGCGAGCAGCGCCACGCCGAGCAGCGCGGCGATGACGAGAGCCAGTAGCTTTGTCGACAGCTTCATGCGGGTGCTCCGGATTTGTTAACTATCTGGTACGGACATCGGCACGCGGGGCGAATACTTTAGCGGTCAGGGATCCACATATCCCTGTATTGACGGATGGGCGGAATCGGTGGTTTTGCAACTGGCGTCCGGCTTTGAGCGGCCGGCGAGCCGAGGTGGTCGTAAGACTTGGGAAGTGCTGGGAGCCAGATTGGTCCCCCGACAGAATTCATACCTAACGGTTGATGGAGGATTAGGTCGGGGTGCTTCGGAAAAGTACCACCAGAAATGCCACCAGAAGTGATCCGCTGCCCCGGTTATCCATTGGCTGAGCGAGTCAGACTTCGATCTCTTCCGGCCGATGCGTTTTGAGCGAGTCATGCCGGGCGATCATCGGCCGGCATGTCAACAGTCGGCCACGATAAAGCGGCGCAATTGACGCACGAATTCCGCGCGGGCGGCGGCAGGCAGTTGCCGTCCGACGGGAATACGCTGCCAGCCGTCGCAAAGGTAGACGGCGCCATCGCTGTCGCCGAGAGACACGGCCAAGCGGGCCGCATTCATCCGATGCATCGTGCGGCGTCCGCGCTCGTGTACTTCGACGATCACGAACGGGGGCGCGAACGTCAGCACCTCGCCGTCCGTCGCGTGCCTGGAGTAGGCGATAAAGGCGATGCCGACGGCCACGGTGCAAAGCATCGAGAAGGGCAGCGCGAGCCACACGCCGAATGCGAATGCCGCTGCCACGCCGATCGCGAGGACGAGCGCCATGAGGAACACGGTCGCGGCGAGCGACTGCCGCGGCGTGAGGGAGCAGTTGCGCTTGATGCGCCACTCGCGGCTCGGCACACCTCCCTCGCCGTCGAAAGGGCCAGGCCCGTACGACCGCCTGAAGTATGCGTACATGATCGAAAGTCCCGCGTCGTGGAGCCGTTCGTGACGCGCAATGCACGTCTGCTCTGGAGACCGGTCGATCAGCACGGCACCGGACTATGACGGGCCGCCCGCGTCCGCCTTGACCCCGCGGGATGTGTTGCGCTCCAGTCTCATGTACAGGTTCGCCGCCACGATACCGAAGACGATGTGAACGAACACGCTGGCCCAGTTGCGCGCTTCTGCGAACCACGGAAAAAGCCGTGTCATGCCGTAGAAATTAATCAGGTAAACGGCTACAGCGAAAGCGCCACCCGCCAGTGAAGCCATCCCCATGCTCGAGTCAAGGTTGAATGACGTCATGATCAGACCGAGGATAAGCGTCAATACGATGGCAAGGGCAAAATGCACCACAAAGGCCGCGAGCACGATGCCAATTGAGAATGCTTGCGGCGATTGCAATGCGCCTCGTCCCAGTATGATCGCGGCGACCATGCGTGGGGGCTCCAGCACACTTCCGCCCGTCGTCAGTGCCATCAGGACAACCCCTAGCACCAAGAACACAGCGCCCGCGATGACGCCTGCCAGCACGGCTGCCCGCCAGTCGAGCTGGCCGTGTGTGAAATGATGGGAATCCATGTGAAGTTGCACAATTGGTCTCCCGATTGATTCGGATAATTCATTCTAGTCTGTCATCGGCAACTTGAATGTCGTCGAAACCCGACGGTGTGAAACTCACTGCATGGAACTGACTTTTCTTCGTTCGTCTTCTTCGGGTCCGGTTTATCTATAACCTGGTCTTTCTTCGCTCCTTTCCCTTATTTCCCTTGTGGTTGCCGCATTCTGACCAGATGGATTCCCAAGGTCAGCCGTGGCGCAGAACCAGCGCGCCAAGCGCGGCCCATCGCGCGAAGGCCGCCAAAAGCGGCGCCGCGAAGAGCGGACGGAAAGGGTCGCATCACGTGATGGAAACCAGTGACGCGATGGATATCGGGCACAACATTTTCAAAACCGGTAGCGCGCAGTCGATCGCGGAGTCGCTCAGACCAGTGAGCAGAAATCTGCCGAAGGCGCGCCGCGATACGTTGCAACCGGCCAAGCGCAAATTACGCGAAGCGTTCGGACGCGCCAGCCTCCAGCGGATGCTCATGCACACGCTTCCGCGTCGGCAGTGTCGAATACGCGCGCGGTAAGATGGCCAGATAGAACATCGCGGCGCTACAGGGCAGCCGCCGCAAGGTCGTCGCCGCGATGCCCATAAAAACCAGCACCGCCCCGACGATGAGAAACCAGAGTGTTTCTTCGACGGTCATCGGCAGGCAACCGGCCATGACGCGCGCGGCCGCAAGCAATACCGCTATCACCGGCGCTGGCCCGAGACACGCGAGGCCAACAAATACGAGCGCATGGCCGCGTTTGGCCGCGCATTGCCGAAGATCCGCGCAGGCGCGTCGCACCGGCATGAAGTTACCGGGCATGTCGTGCGACAAGCGCAATCGGGCAGTTGCTCGACACGAGGCTACGCGCTCGGGCTTTCGACAACGGCCGCAATCGTATCCGTTCGGTTTGCGCGGAAGCGATCGACCAGAACGGCGGCAAAGGCGTAGTGTTACATAGCGGACTGCTCAGAGTGGGCGGCATAGTCTGCAACCGCTAGTCACCGATGGAAGGAGGCCACATGTCACTCATCGTCGCAGCACGCTTTACGACATTCCCCGCCGCTGAAGAAGCGGCGCAACGGCTCTTCAATGCCGGTTTTGTCGAGGAGGACGTCACGCTGTTTTTCGTCAATCCGACCGGCCAGCACGCACGTTTTCGGCCCGGCGGCGATATCAGCGCAGACGCAAACGCGAGGGAGGCGCCGAAGGGTGCCGAGATAGGCATCACGATTGGCGCAGTGGCTGGCGCCATGGTCGGAGTCGGGATCTTCGCAGCGTTTTCGGCGCCGCTTATCGTGTCGCTGATCGCGGCCGGGGTGAGTGCATATGTCGGTTCATTGGTCGGCGCGTTGGTGCGCACGCGTGAAGCCGGCAACGAAGAAATCCGTGATTCCGGCGTGCTGGTGGCCGTACACGTGTCGCCGGATAGCCAGTTGGACGCCGCACGGGTGCTGCGCGATGCGGGAGGCGCGGCGATCGAACGCGCGACCGGCCGCTGGCAACAAGGGCGGTGGGCCGACTTCGATCCGCTCAGGCAGCCTGTGCCGCTCAACGAATTCAGTGAGAAGCACGCCTGATTTGAAGGTGTTTTTCGCCGAGATTTTCAGCGAGCCAGGAAACAAAAACGGCCCGGCATTTGTCGGGTCGTTTTGTATTCAGAGCGGTGCGTTCCAGGCACTCGCCTGAGGAACGGTCGGCACAGGGGTCAGTGGAAGAAGAGTTCCCGCATGCCGAAGGTGTGATGCGCTTCGGCAGCCATCAGCACCATCAGCACCAGCAGGCCCAAGGGCGGCATCAGGATGGCGTACACCAGCGCCAGCCGCTCCCACATCATGTGCATGAAAATCGACACGATCAGCCCGGCCTTGGCGATCATGAGCACGACGATCAGCGCCCAGCGCAGCAGGCCCTGCACGTGAAAGTAATCCACCAGGTACGACATCGTGCTCAGTACGAACAGCAGGCCCCAGATTTTCAGGTAGATGCCGATCGGATGCTGCTGGCCGTGCGCGGCGTCGCGTCGATGGGCGGGATCGGTGTGGTCCATGGTCTGCCTCACCACAAATAGAACAGCGCAAAGATGAACACCCACACCAGGTCGACGAAGTGCCAGTACAAGCCGGCAATCTCCACGATCTGGAAGTTGCCGTGCCCGGTGAACCCCGGCTGCAGGATCTTGCGTGCGATCAGCAGCAGGTAGATCACACCGCAGCTCACGTGAAAGCCGTGGAACCCGGTGATCATGAAGAAGCACGCGCCAAACTGCGCGGCGCCCATCGGGTTGCCCCAGGGGCGGATACCTTCATGGACGATCAGCTTGGTCCATTCGAAGGCCTGCATCGACACGAAGGTCGCGCCCAGCAGCGCGGTCGCGAGCAACAGTGCGGCGGCGCGCTTTGCGTTGCGCCGGTAGCCAAAGTTGACGGCCATCGCCATGGTGCCGCTGCTGCTGATCAGGATGAACGTCATGATGGCGATCAGCAGCAAAGGCACATCCACGCCGCCCACGGTGAGCGCGAACACTTTGGAAGTGTCGGGCCACGGCACCGTGGTCGACATCCGCACCGTCATGTAGCCGATCAGGAAGCTGCTGAAGATGAAGGTGTCCGATAGCAGGAAGATCCACATCATCGCCTTGCCCCACGGCACCTTGAAGGCTTCTCGGTCGGCCGACCAGTCCGTGACGATG
Organism: Trinickia terrae; assembly: GCF_005144415.1. GTDB lineage: Bacteria > Pseudomonadota > Gammaproteobacteria > Burkholderiales > Burkholderiaceae > Trinickia_A > Trinickia_A terrae. Next base: position 262,932 of record NZ_SWJE01000015.1, read on the forward strand.
CCGCGCCAGCCGTCAGGCCGGGCGTCGGTGGGCGTGGCGGCGGCGGATTCGGTGGGGAGCGTGGGGGTGGTCACGGCGCGGCTCCATACAGCGGCCCGCAGATGGCGGCGACGAACTCGGGGGTGATCCACCACATCGCCGCCAGCAGCACGAGCCAGACAGCCAGCAGGAAATGCCAGTAGATGGCGCAAAGCGCGATGGCGCGGTGGGCTCGGAAGGGGTCCGCTCGCTGGAGAAGCGCGATCGTCACGGCCCAGGCCGCCAGCCCGCCCAGCACATGCAACCCGTGCAGGCCGGTGAGCAGGTAGAGGAAGCTATTGGAAGGATTTACGGTGACGGTCTGCCCGGCCGCCGACAGCATGCGCCAGGCGGCCAGTTGTCCGATCACGAACACGGCCGCCAGCACACCGCTTGACACCAGCCACGCCGCGCGGTGCAAGGTAATCCGCCGGGCACGCTGCATGGCAATGCTTGCCAGCACCAGCGCGCCGGTGTTCCACCACAGCAGCGCTGGATGCGGGATCGGCTGCCAGTCGGGCTCGCGCATACGCATTGCATAGGCGAACAGCAGCAGTGAAAACAATGTCGTTGCCACCGCCATGAAGACGATCAGGCCGATGCGGCTCGCATTCGGCGAGACACGTGGCGCGTCAGGAACGAAGGAGCGGGGCAGTGTGGTCATTCGCGTGCCTCTCCGGGTTGAAGCGTCGGGTGGGCGGCCGGTTCAGGCGCCGTCGCGGGCGGCTGGTTTTGCGGGACGAAGTCTTCCTCCTGCCCCGGCGGGCTGTATTCGTACGCCCAGCGGTAAACGACGGGCGGCGCGGCGCCCCAGTTGCCATGCACTGGCGGCGTTTGCGGCGTCTGCCATTCCAGCGTGGTGGCCCGCCAAGGGTTGCTGCCGGCACGCTTGCCGCGCGCGAGGCTCCACGTCAGGTTGTACAGGAACAGCAACTGCGCCACTGCAACGATCAGCGCAATGACGGTGATGAACGTGTTGAGCGTCTGCGCCGAAGATGGAATGAAGCTGAAGCCCTCATACGCGTAATACCGCCGCGGCATGCCCAGGATGCCGAGATAGTGCATCGGGAAGTAGATCGCATAGGTGCCGAGGAAGGTGACCCAGAAGTGCAGGCGCCCGAGCGTGTCGTTGAGCATGCGGCCCGTCACCTTCGGATACCAGTGGTAGATGCCGCCAAACACCACCAGGATCGGCGACACGGCCATCACCATATGGAAGTGCGCCACCACGAAGTACGTGTTCGACAGCGGAATGTCCACGCTCACGTTGCCGAGATAGAGCCCGGTCAGCCCACCCAGGACGAAGGTGCTGATGAAGCCGATGGCAAACAGCATCGGCACGGTCAGGTGGATATCGCCGCGCCACAGCGTCAGCACCCAGTTGTAGACCTTGAGCGCGGTCGGGACGGCGATGATGAGCGTGGTGGTGGCAAAGAAGAAGCCGAAGTACGGATTCATGCCGGCGATGAACATGTGGTGCGCCCAGACCACGAAGCTCAGCGCACCGATGGCGACGATGGCCCACACCATCATCTTGTAGCCGAAGATGCTCTTGCGCGCGTGCGTGCTGATGAGGTCCGACGCAATGCCAAAGGCCGGCAGCGCGACGATGTAGACCTCCGGATGCCCGAAGAACCAGAACAGGTGCTGGAACAGCAGCGGGCTGCCGCCGGCATGCTTGAGCGTCTGTCCCATCGACACCACGGCCGGTATGAAGAAACTGGTGCCGAGCGTCCTGTCGAGGAGCATCATCACCGCCGACACGAACAGCGCCGGAAACGCCAGCAGTGCCAGGATGGTCGCGATGAAGATGCCCCACACCGTGAGCGGCATGCGCATGAGCGTCATGCCGCGCGTGCGCGCCTGCAGCGTGGTGGTGACGTAGTTCAAGCCGCCCATCGTTGCCGCGACGATGAAGATCGCCAGCGACACCAGCATCAACACGATGCCCCATTCCACGCCCGGCGTGCCCGGCAGGATGGCCTGGGGTGGATACAGCGTCCAGCCAGCGCCGGTCGGCCCGCCTGGCACGAAGAAGCTCGCCACCAGCACCAGCACGGCCAGCAGGTAGACCCAGTAGCTCAACATGTTGAGAAACGGGAACACCATGTCGCGCGCGCCCAGCATCAGCGGGATCAGGTAGTTGCCGAAGCCGCCCAGAAACAGCGCCGTCAGCAGGTAGATCACCATGATCATCCCGTGCATGGTGACGAACTGGTAGTAGTGGTTGGCGTCGATGAAACTGAACTTGCCCGGAAAGCCGAGCTGCAACCGCATCAGGTCCGACAACACAAGGCCGACCAGGCCGATGGCGATGGCCGTCAGCGAATACTGCACGGCGATGACCTTGTGGTCCTGGCTCCAGACATAGCGGGTCCAGAAGCTTTGCTGGGCGTGGTCGGTGTGCGCGTAGGGCATTGCGTCTGCTCCGCTAGGGTTTGGCTGCGCTGATGGCGGCCGGGCCGCCTTGCGATTCGATGTAGGTCACCAGCGCGGTCAGCTCCTGCTCGCTCAGGTCGAAGGTCGGCATGATGGGTGCGAAGCCCTTCACGACGCGGGCCTTCGGGTTGCGGATAAAGGCGCGCAGATAGGCTTCGTCCACCTTCGCGGTACTGCCGTCGGCCATCGTTTCGGTCTTGCCGTACAGGCCCTTCCAGGTGGGGCCCACGCGCGGACTGCCGTCCACGGTATGGCAGGCGAAGCAGCCCTTGGCCTCTGCGAGCGTCTTGCCCTGGTCAGCAAGCACCTGGGCGCTGCCGCCTGCAGCGGCGGTTGCGGCCTGCACCCTGGCCTGCTGCCGCTGCGCGAACGTGCTCTGCTTCGCCAGCCAGCGCGAGAACGATGCTTCGTCTTCCACCACCACCACGCCGCGCATGTTGGAGTGCCCGATACCGCAAAGCTGCGCGCACAGGATGTCGTAACGCCCTGCCTTGGTCGGCGTGAACCAGAAGGTGGTCACCATGCCGGGCACCATGTTCATGCGCGCACGGAACGGCGGTACGTAGAAGTCGTGCAGCACGTCGCGCGACCGTGTCAGAACCTGGATCGGCCGGTTGAGCGGCAGGTGCACCTCGGGTGTCTCGATCAGGTAGTTGTCACGGCCGTTGGGGTCGGCGGGGTTCAGACCGAAGGGGTTGTCGTCGCTGATGTAGCGCACGTCCGTCGTACCCAGCTTGCCACCGGGGCCGGCAAAGCGGAAGCGCCATTGCCATTGCTGGCCGAGCACTTCCATCTGCAGCACGTTGGGCGGCGGCCGTATGTAGTCCGCGTAGACGAAGAGCCCCGGTGCCAGCAACGCTGCCACGCCGACGGAGGTCAGGCCGATCAGCCACCATTCCAGCCGCTTGTTGTGCGGCTCGTAAGCAGCGCGATGACCCCTGCGGTGGCGGAAGCGCGCCAGTGCGATCACGATGAACAGGTTGATCGCGATGAAGAGTGCGCCGGTAATGACGATCGTGATCGTCAGCATGTCGTCCATGCGCACCCAGTTCGAGGCGATCGGTGTGATCCACCAGGGACTGGCAAAGTGAAACCCTACCGCCAATACGATGATCAGGAACAGGGCAATCGCAAGCGACATAGGTCACCTCGCTGCGCGTCACTCGCTGGAGCCGCAAACAAAAAAGCTCCTGGCGTCGTTGTGCCGCGTTGCCGTACTTCGTACTGTTTGCGCCGGCGCTTCTGCCAGGATCAGCTTCGCTGAGCGTTGTAAGCGGCTCTAAAGCAAAGGTAGTCCTCTCCTCTGCATCGTGCAAGGAAGCGCAAGGGGGAAGCGCGCCCCATATACGGATCGCGCGAATGGAGGAGTCACTTGCTGCGATGCAATGCCAAACCTCGAGTTTCAGCTGGTCCGAAAATTCCGGGGCAGGTCACCTACGCCCTCTGATTGCCTGCGGCAGGCGTACGATAAACAGCATCGACCCGTTCGGGGAATGCTTGATTGCTGGAGAGCCGACATGAGACGTCTTTATTTCCTCGTACCTGACACGACGACGGCGAAGGCGATCGTAGACGACTTGCTGCGGGCGCGGATCACATGGCGACATATCCATGTGCTTGCGAATCACAGCGTCGCACTCGAACAGTTACCCGAGGCATCCTTGCTGCAAAGCAGCGACGTCGTGCACTCGCTCGAACGCGGCGTGGCGCTCGGCGGTGCGACCGGCGCGCTTCTCGGCCTCGTGGCACTCGTGTTTCCTCCCGCGGAGCTCGCAATTGCGGGCGGAGCCGTCGTCGCATTGACGTTGGCAGGTGCCGGCTTCGGGGCCTGGACGGCCACGATGATCGGCGTCGACGAACCGAATGCACGACTCGAGCGCTTTCGTGGCGCCATACGCGACGGCCAGCTCTTGATCATGGCCGACGTGCCTGGATTGCGCGAACAGGAAATCGAGCGGATGGTCGCGCAGCATTTTCCGGAGGCCGATCTCGAAGGCGCGGAGCCCACGACACCGATCTTCCCCTGAGAAGCAGTCTAGACGAGGCCATCGGCGCTCCCTTTGGGTCGACCGCAGCCGATTGCAGAAAGGCAGAGGCCGGCCAATTTCTGCCGAACACATGAGGCAGTGATCGGCCGATCCCGGTCTTTCGTGTTCGGTTCTCCGACATGGATCGACCGGATCCCACCAAAAAATGCCACCGGCTTCCAGAGGACAAACCCGAAACATATCGGCATGAAAAAACCCGCGAAGCCTTGAGCTTTCGCGGGTTTCTGGAAATCTACGGAACTGGCCGGACCGTTGTCTGGTCCCCCCGACAGGAATCGAACCTGTATCTAGCGCTTAGGAGGCACTTGTTCTATCCATTGAACTACGGGGAGAGGACCGTTTGGGCAATTGGCCGTTGTTTGGGCAACCGGCCGTTGCAGTGAGCGCAGAGTATAGCAAATCCCTCCGACGCCAAGCGGCGCGTGATGTGCTTAGAACTCGACGGCGGCAAACTCCGCCTTGCTCACGTCGCACAGCGGGCAGCGCCAGTCGCCGGGAATGTCGGCAAAGCGCGTGCCGGGCTCGATGCCTTCGTCGGGAAGGCCTTCTTCTTCGTTATAGATCCAGCCGCAGATCAGGCAGACCCAGCTCTTGTATTCGATGACTTCGCTCACGGAGTTCTCTTTCAGGTTCGATTGAATGCATTGGAGCGCTTTGGCCCCAGGCCGGGGAGGAGCGTCGCGCGAAACCTGCGATTTTAGCGGATTCCCCGCGACGCCCCGCGCGCGCAATTGACGCGGCCGGCGACCCGGCGGCAGGCGCCCTTGCGATCGACGACCCTGCTGCTCGCGCTTCCTGCTCGTGGCCCGCGAGACCTCTGGCTCCGCCAACTCGACCCATCCGGGTTGACAGGCCGTTTTCGAACTCGCGGTGTATGCTGAGCACCGGCTCGATTCCTTCAGGAGAAAGCGATGTTCAAGAACAGGTGGATAACAAGCGCGGTATTCGCGGGCTTGCTGGTGGCATCGGCGTCGGCGGTCGCGCAATCCGACCCGCGCGTATTCTTCGTCGCGCCGAAGGACGGCGCCACCGTGAGCAATCCCGTCCATGCGGTGTTCGGGCTCGACGGCATGACCGTCGAGCCTGCCGGCACCATGACGGCCGGCACGGGCCACCATCACCTGATCGTCGACGGCGGGCCGCTGCCCCAGGGAACGGTCATTCCCGCCACCGAAACGTCGCTCCATTTCGGCAAGGGCCAGACCGAGACCGATCTGACGCTGCCGCCCGGCGATCACACGCTGACGCTGCAATTCGGCGACGGCGCGCATCGCTCGTACGGCCCCGAAATGAGCCAGACCATCACGATTCATGTGAAGTAGGGGCGTAGGCGAGGCTGGCGGCGGCGTGGACCCTGCGCAGCCGCATCCGCATTTGCCTCGTACGTTCCGCCATCCGGCCGCGCCTTATGCGGCGGCGGGCGACCGATTGCGGACGACCGGTACAATGAGCGCTTTGGTTTTCCCTCGAAGCCGCTCTTTCTTTTTCCCCATGTCGCTCTATTCCATCACCGGCGCGCAGCTCGCGTTCGGTCACGTCGCGCTGCTCGACCACGCGGATTTCTCGCTCGAGGCCGGCGAGCGCGTCGGCCTGATCGGCCGCAACGGCGCCGGCAAGTCGTCGCTCCTGAAGATCGTCGCGGGCCTCATGAAGCCCGACGACGGCCTCGTCACCCGGCAGCAGGAGCTGTCGACCGTCTATGTGCCGCAGGAGCCCGAGTTCGAGGCCGACGCGTCGGTCTTCGACACGGTCGCGGCCGGCCTCGTCGAGGCGCGCGCGCATCTCGACGAATACGATGCCGTCGCGCACAAGCTCGCGGAAACGCCCGAAGGCGCCGAGCACGATGCGCTGCTCGCGCGCATGAACGCGCTGCAGTCGTCGCTCGACGCCACCGACGCCTGGAACTGGCGCACGCGCGTCTCGACCACGCTCGCGCAGATCGGGCTCGACGGCGGCGCGCGCGTCGGCGCGCTCTCGGGCGGGATGCAAAAGCGCGTCGCGCTGGCGCGCGCGCTCGTCGTGCAGCCCGACGTGCTGCTGCTCGACGAGCCGACCAACCACCTCGATTTCGACGGCATCCGCTGGCTCGAGGAGCTGCTTGCCTCGCAGCGCGCCGGGCTCTTCTTCATCACGCACGATCGCGCGTTCCTCGACCGCGTGGCGACGCGCATCGTCGAACTGGACCGCGGCCGGCTCCTGTCGTATCCCGGCAATTTCTCCGCGTACCAGACGAGAAAGGCGCAGCAGCTCGAAGTCGAGCGCGTCGAGAACGAGAAGTTCGACAAGCTGCTCGCGCAGGAAGAAGTGTGGATCCGCAAGGGCGTCGAGGCGCGCCGGACGCGCAGCGTCGGCCGCATCGCGCGGCTCGTGCAGATGCGCCGCGAGCGCGAAGAGCGGCGCAACGTGCAGGGCAACGTGAAGCTCGACGTCGGGCAGGGCGAGAAGTCCGGCAAGATCGTCGCCGAGCTCATCGACGTGACGAAGCGCTACGGCGCGCGTACGGTCGTGAACCGCTTTTCCTCGGTCGTGATGCGTGGCGACAAGATCGGCTTGATCGGCCCGAACGGCGCCGGCAAGACGACACTGCTCAAGCTGATCCTCGGCGAGCTGGCGGCGGACGAAGGGACGATGCGCGCCGGCACGAACCTGCAGGTCGCGTATTTCGACCAGATGCGCGCGCAGCTCGACCAGGAGAAGAGCCTCGCCGACACCATCAGCCCCGGCAGCGACTGGGTCGAGATCAATGGCGCGAAGAAGCACGTGATGAGCTACCTCGGCGACTTCCTGTTCGCGCCGGAACGCGCGCGCTCGCCCGTCAAGTCGCTCTCGGGCGGCGAGCGCAACCGCCTGCTGCTCGCGCGCCTCTTCGCGCGGCCCGCGAACGTGCTCGTGCTCGACGAGCCGACCAACGACCTCGACATTCCCACACTCGAGCTGCTCGAAGAGCTGCTGACGGATTACGACGGCACGGTGCTGCTCGTGAGCCACGACCGCGCGTTTCTCGACAACGTCGTCACGTCGGTGATCGCGTCGGAGGGGGCGGGGAACTGGCGCGAGTATGTCGGCGGCTTCACCGACTGGCAGGTGCAAAGCGAGCGTTCGCAGCAGATCGCGGAGCAGGCGGCAGCAAGGGATGCGGCGAAGGAAGCCGCGCCGAAGGAAGCCGCGCCGAAGGAAAGCGCGGCGGGCCGCAACGCGCAGCGCACGGTCAAGCTGTCGTTCAAGGAGCAGCGCGAACTGGAGGCGCTGCCCGAGAAGATCGCCGCGCTCGAGGCGGAACAGAAGACGATCGGCGCGCAGCTCGAAGACGGGTCGATCTTCGCCAAGGATCCGCAGGAAGGCGCGCGCCTCACCGAGCGCTATGCGGCGATCGACGACGAACTGCTTCTCGCGCTCGAACGCTGGGAAGAGCTGGAAGGCAAGCGCAAATAACGCGCACGAAGCGCGATTAAAGCCGCGGTCCGGTGTTTCCTATGTACGTTGCCGCACACCGGGATCGCGTGTGCGGCGGCAACGCCCAGGCAATCGTTCGCTTAGCGAAACGACTTTCTCCGCAGCGCTTTCGCCGCTGCAACCAAATCGGAGGTCGCGCCGTGCCGCCTGCGCGGCTCCCGACATGCGTCTGACACATCGCCGAGGGCGGCCGCTCCGGTTGGACTTCCGCGCTTCTCGAGCCGACATCCTCTCGTTCTCGCGCTGCATTGCACGGCGCATTCGGTCTGCGGGCCAGCCAACAAAGCCGTTGCGATACCGCGCGGTTTTTCTTCGCTCGAGCATGAGATTGCGCAACACATTGCCGGCCCATCGAGGCATGCGGCGCCTGTTTTGCTCATCGCTGTGACAAAAATAGTAAGACCTTTCGGCTGGCGTTTTTTCCGCTCGCCTTCGACGGGTGAACATACGATAACGCTGCGCAGCAATCGTTTCTCGTGAGTGAGTTTTTGCTTCGAGCGAGCCAATCCAATCATATTTTCCCCCCAGAAAAACCGGTGCGTTGCCGTATCCCGCCCGCTGCCATTTCAGCGATGAAACGTTTTGCCCCGTTTCTGCTGCGCCGCGCAACGTCGATATCCGCCAGACCATTGCGCCAAAGGGTCTGACGGGGAGCTGGTATGGACCTCGCTTAGTGCGTCGCTGCAGTAAAACGGCGACGCGCTTGAAGCAGCGTTTGCCAAATAAACGGCCAAGCGCCGGACAAATGGATTTCCCGTAGTCATTCTTGGTGGGACGCCACGATTGCGATCGTTCGGCGCCGGGGACTCGCTTTGTCTGGACAGTTGCGCCCAACACGCGAGGACCCATGAAAGCCAAACGCACGAGAGGCACGAGACGCAACGCGCACACCGCATTCAAGGCGACCGCCTTGTTGCTCGTGCTCCTGGCGCGCGACTACTGCGCGGCCGACCCTGCGATCGCGCCCGGCGCGCCGCGCAAGGTGGCCGAAGGCGCGGTGCTCACGGAGCGCGATCAGATCCGCCATCGGGTGTTCGAGCTGGCGGGCGCGGGCTCGCCGCAGCTCGCGCTGGAGGAGGCGAGGAAGCGCCCTGATTCGTTCGCCGTCAAGGACCTGATGCAGATCGAGGCGCTCCTCGTGTCCGGCGAAGTGCGCTGGGGCCGCCAGCAGGCGCTCGCGTCGGACGATGCCGACCGCCTAGCGCAATCGGCAGCGGCGCTCGAGCACATCGACGCATTCCTCACGCGCATTCCCGATGGCGACGACTATGCCGACGTGCGCCGCTCGGCTCAGGCCGATCGCGTCGAGGCGTTGCAGTGCCTCGGCCGCATGAAGGATGCCGTCATGCAATACGAAGCGCTCCTGTACGCGAACGGGCCGTTGCCGGCGCGCGTCCATGCCGCGGCGGGCGAGGCCTACACCTACCTCGACAGCCCGCGGCAAGCCGCGCCCGCGTACGAGCGCGCGCTGAAGACGCCGCTCGAGCCGATCAAACCGTCGGCCGAGCCGCATGCGTTGAAGCGCATCGACGTCGAAGAGGGGCTGTTCTTCGCCTACCTCGACGCGGGACGCTCCGACGACGCGCAAGCCTTCCTGCAATCGACCAAGAAGAGCACGCCGGTCTACGCCGATCTGTCCGGCCATGCGGAGGAGGTCAACGAAGACTACGGCCGCGTGCGGAAGCTCGAAGCGCAGTACCTGCTCTACACGGACCGTACGCGCGAAGGCATCGCGGCGCTCGATGCGCTGCGCCAGGACGCGCCGTTCGACGCGTCGCTGATCAGCGCGCGCTCGGACGCGGCGCTGGTGCAGGAACGTCCGCGCCAGGCGCAAAAGCTCTATCAGGACACGCTCGTCGACCATCCCGGCGACATCGAAACGCTCGCCGGCCTCGGCAAGACCGAGATCGAGCTTTATCAATACGATCGCGCGGAAGCGATCAACGCCGAGTTCGCCGACCGCTTTCCCGACAGCAACACGGTCAAGAATTTCCAGCGCGGCTTCGAGGCGTACAAGAGTGCGCAATTGATCGTCGAAGGCAACGGACAGAAAGGCAACTCCGCGCTCGCCGACAACGACTGGGGCATCGACACGCAGCGCTACTCGCAGCCGATCGCCAACTACTGGCGCGTCTTCGCGCACAACTTCAGCGGCCGCGCCGACACCGGCGACGGCTCGAGCACGAGCCGCGTGCGCAACGGCATCGGCGGCGATTTCCGCTACTACGGCTTCGACGCCGCGGCCGAGGTCGACCACTCGACGGGACCCCATGCCTACACGGGCGTGGCGGGCACCGTGGCGCTCCAGCCGAACGACCACTGGAAGTTCTCGGCCGGCATCGACACCAACGACAACTCGCTGCCCTGGAAGGCCTACCAGGCCGGCGTGACGGGCCGCACCGCGAGCGCCGCCGCGCGCTGGCAGTTCGACGACTACCGCTACTTCGACCTGAGCTACGGCGTGTCGCGCTACAGCGACACGAACCTGCATCAGCAATGGAACGGCACCTGGTACGAGCGGCTCTTCAACACCCCGAAGTACGAGATCTCGATGTGGGTCGATCTCGACACCAACGGCAACACGCTCGCCAACACCGCGTATTTCAACCCGCACCGCGACATGGCCGCGCAAGTCACGACGATGTTCCAGTGGACGCCCTGGCGCAACGTCGACAAGTCGTTCAGCCAGCGCGTCTACGCGACCGCCGGCGGCTATCGCCAGACCAGCCTCGGCAACAGCCTGCTCTGGGAGGTGCGGCTCGAGCAGGCCTGGCAGCTCGGCACGCGCGCCTCGCTCGCCTATGGCGTCGGCGTGGCGAGCCAGCGCTTCGACACCTCCCGCGAGACCAGCAAGCTCATCTACCTCAACCTCGACATGCCGCTCTGACCACCATGGACAAGCTCACTCGCCGCCGCTTTCTCGCCTTCGCCGCCGCGATGTCCGCGGCGCCCGTCACGCGCATGGCCCATGCGGGCATCGCGCTCGACCTCCTGCCGCCGCCCGATGCGGACGACGGCCTCACGTTCCGCGTGCTCGCGATCCACGACATCCGCGACGACCTCACTGCCGATATCGGCTCGGTGGCCGACACCTGCGCGATCAGCACGGCCACGCTGAACACGATCTTCGCGTGGCTGAAGGCGAAGGATTTTCATCCGGTCAGCGTCGACCAGATCGTCGCGTCGCGCGAAGGGGGCGCGCCGCTGCCGCCGCGCGCGGTGCTGCTCAGCTTCGACGACGCCTACACGAGCCAGTACACGAAGGCGTTCCCGCTGCTCAAGGCGTACAACTATCCGGCGCTCATCGGCGTGGTCACGCGCTGGACCGGGACGCCGGCCGGCCAGCCGGTCCGCATCAGCAAGAAGTCGGTGATGCCGCCGGGCTACTTCATGAGCTGGGACAACCTGCGCGAGATGGCGGACTCCGGTCTCGTCGAGATTGCCTCGCACACGCACGACATGCACCACGGCGCGCTCGCGAATCCGCAGGGCAACGAACTGCCGGCGGCGAGCGCGCATCTCTACGATCCCGGCCTCGAGCGCTACGAGACCGACGAGGAGTATCGCGCGCGCATTCATGGCGATCTCGGCCACAGCGTCGATCTGATCAAGCAGCACACGGGCGTGACGGTGCGCTCGGCGGTCTGGCCGTACGGGATGTACAACGCCGCGCTGATCCGGGCCTCGCAGGCGCTCGGCATGCAGGTCCACTTCACGCTCGACGACGGCCCCAACACGCCCGACGTGCCGCTCACCAAGATCCGCCGCCTCTTGGTCTCGTACGATTGGGACGTCGGCACGATGATCGGCCAGTTTCGCACCGCGCGCGCCTATCGCGGCGAGCACGGCCCGGTCGAGCGCGTCGTGAACGTCGCGCTCGACGACGTCTACGACCCCGAGCCCGCCAAGCGCGAAGACAAGCTCGGACGGCTGCTCGACCGCATCAAGGACCTCGAGCCGAAGTCGGTCTACCTGCAGGCATATTCGGACCCGAGCGGCACAGGCTTCGCGCAGGCGCTTTATTTCCCGAACCGCCATCTGCCGATGCGCGCCGATCTTTTCAACCGCGTCGCCTGGCAATTGATCACGCGCGCCGGCGTCCAGGTGTACGCGCGGCTGCCGGTGCTCGCGTTCGCGTTGCCGGAAGGGCATCCGGCGGCGACGCACGTGGTTCAGGCCTGGCGCGATGCGAACGGCGCGGCGGGCGATGCCGCCGCGAGTTTCCAGGCGGCGCATCTGCCGCGCCTCTCCCCCTTCGACGCCGACGCGCGCGACGCGATCGGCGACATCTACGACGACCTCACGCGCTACGCGAGCTTCAACGGCCTCGTGTTCGGCGCGGACGCGACGCTCGGCGAGTTCGAGGATGCGAGCGAGGCGGCGCTTTCGGCCTACGCGATGTGGGGCTTTCCCGCCGATCTCGCGCAGATCCGCGCGTCCGAGGCGCTGAGCGAGCGCTGGTCGAAAGCCAGGACGGCGCATCTCGTCGCCTTCACGCGGGAGCTTGCGGAGCGCGTGCGCGCCTATCAGGGCGGCGGCAACGTGCTGACGGCAAGGAGCCTGCCCGCTGTCGCCGCACTCGATGCGCGTGCCGACCGCCAGTTCGCGCAGAACCTCGACACCTTCATCGCGAACTACGACTTCGTCGCGTTGGAAGCGCATCCGGGCGCACCGGGCGAAGCCGCCACCGACGGCTGGCTCGACGCGCTCTCACAACGCGTGCTGAGCCATGCCGGCGCAACCAGGAAGACCGTCTTCGAGCTGCGGACCGTCGAGCGGCGCGCCGACGGTTCCACCCAACAGGTCGCGACAGCGACGCTGCGCGAACGCATGAAGCGGCTGAACGCGGCCGGCGTCGTCCACCTCGGCTACGCCACCGACGACTTTCTCGACAACCGCCCCGACACCGTGGCGCTGCGCGACGTGATGTCGATCCAGAGCACGGTACGGCCCAAGCAAGGCATGTCGACCTGAGCGCCCGGCAAACGACAACAACGACGAGGCAAACATGAAAAGCACACTGAGCGTGATATCGAACTTCGTCTTCTATTACCCGCTTCTGATGGCGTACCTCTGGATGTTCGGCGGCCTGCTGCACTACCTGTTGATCGAGCGCGCCGAAGCCGGGAAGAGGGCGGGCGAGGGGCTCAAGGAGCATCCGAAGGTGGCCGTCGTGGTGCCCTGCTACAACGAGGCCGACAACGTGCGCGAGGTCATCGCCTGCCTCGACGCGCTCGACTACCCGAACTACTCGATCATCGCGGTCAACGACGGCAGCCGCGACGCGACCGGCGAGATCCTCAACGGGCTGGTCGACGTCTATCCGAAGCTCGTCGTGATCCATCAGAACCGGAACGAGGGCAAGGCGATCGGGCTCACCACGGCCGCGATGCTCACCGACGCCGAGTTCCTGATGTGCATCGACGGCGACTCGCTGCTCGATGCGCAAGCGCTCAACTGGATGCTGCCGCACTTCCTCGCCGACCCGCAGGTGGGCGCGGTGACAGGCAACCCGCGCATCCGCACACGCACCTCGCTGCTCGGACGCATGCAGGTGGGCGAGTTCTCGTCGATTGTCGGGCTCATCAAGCGCACGCAGCAGATGTACGGACGCATCCTGACCGTGTCGGGCGTGGTGTCGATGTTCCGCAGGAAGGCGCTGCGCGAAGTCGGCTACTGGAGCTCCGACATGCTGACCGAGGACATCGACATCAGCTGGAAGCTGCAGGTCAACGATTGGCGGATCCATTTCGAGCCGCGCGCGTTGAGCTGGATTCTCATGCCGGAGACCTTCCGCGGCCTCTACAGGCAGCGCCTGCGCTGGGCCAAGGGCGGCATTCAGGTGCTCTTCAAGTATGCGAGCGCCCTCGTGCGGCGCCGCCAGCTCCTGATGTGGCCGATTTTCATCGAGTACGCGGTCAGCATCGTCTGGGCCTACTGCATGCTCGGCACGCTCGCGCTGATGGCGGCCACGGCGCTCTTCACGCTGCCCGAGGCGTGGCGCTTCGCGATCGTGCCGCGCGGAGCCGGCGTGTTCCTGTTCGCGACCTGCTGCCTGCAGATCCTGACCGGCTGCGTGCTGGATCGCCGCTACGACACGCGGCTCCTGCGCTACTTCGTCGACACCGTCTGGTACCCGGTCGCCTTCTGGGCCATCAGCATGATCGCGGCCGTGGTCGCGCTGCCGAGCGTGATCCGCCAGCGGCGCGGCAAGCGGGCGCGCTGGGTCAGCCCGGACCGCGGCATCCGCGCGGGCGGCGCCGGCCCGCTTGCCCCCGCGGGCGCGCCCGGCGCGGCGCACATGAGCGCGGACGACGCCATCGCGGACGACGCCATCGGCACCGATCAAACGCAGCACGGCAGTCCCCTCGATGCGGGTGGGCATCGGCAACTTTCGTCATAGGAGAAGGTGGACATGGATTTCCCGATCATCGACGCATCGACGCAATCGGTGCTTCAGTTCGAGACCGCATACAGCCGGGCGCAGGCGGTGCGCTATGTTGCCTGGTATCGCGTGGTGCGGCCCGCGCTCGTGCTTGGGGTGTGGCTCGTCTCGGCCTGGTACGTGAACTGGTGCCTCGCGCACGCGAGCCCGGAGGAGCTCTCGCTCGACGCGTTCATGCCGAGCCTCTTCGGCATTGCCGCGATCGCCTGGACGCTGACGCTGTGGACCCTGTTCCGCCGGCTCGAGCGCCGTCTCAACCCGGTGCGCCAGGAGCGCGTGCCCGACGTGGCGCCGTCCGCCGCCGTCTTCGATCCGCAACTGGCGGCGGACGCGGGGCGCCGCATGGTCGCCTATCACGACGACGAGGGGTTCATCTCGCACGTCATGTCGATGTCGGCCGCGCCGAGCGGCGCGAAGCATGCCGGCGTCGCGGCAGGGAGCGGCGAGCACAGCGCGCGGGGGGGGCCGTTCAGTCGCGCAACACCTGGGGCAGGCAGCGTGATCATTCCGTTACGGGGGAGGAAGGCATCATGTGCGGAATCGTAGGAGCCGTCGCGCAAGGCGACGTCGTGTCGGTACTGACCGAGGGCCTGCGGCGCCTCGAATATCGCGGTTACGACTCGTGCGGTGTGGCCGTGCTGCAGCGCGGCGAGCCGCGCCGCGTGCGCAGCGTCCAGCGCGTCGCGAACCTCGCCGAGCAGATCGGCCAGGAGGGCCTCGCGGGCACCATCGGCATCGCCCACACGCGTTGGGCGACGCACGGCGCGCCTGTCACGGGCAATGCGCATCCGATCTTCTCGTGCGGCGAGATCGCGCTCGTGCACAACGGCATCATCGAGAACCACGAAACGCTGCGCGACGAGCTGAAGACGCTTGGCTACGCGTTCGAATCGGAGACCGACACCGAGGTCATCGCGCACCTGATCCACTACTCACGCGCGCAAAGCGCGTCGGGCGATCTCGCGGAGGCGGTGCGGTGCGCGCTGCGCCGGCTGCGCGGCGCCTACGCGATCGCGGTTTTCGCGAAGGACGAGCCGGACCGTGTGATCGGCGCGCGCGCGGGCTCGCCGCTCGTGGTCGGCTTCGGCGACGCCGGCAACTATCTCGCCTCCGACACGATGGCGCTTGCCGGCACGGCCGGGCATTTCATCTATCTCGAGGAGGGCGACCTCGCAGTGCTCTCGGCCGGCGACGCGCACATCTTCGATCGCCATGGCCACAGCGTCGAGCGCGAGATCCGCGCGCTCGAGGCGAGCAGCCGGACGACCGAGCTCGGCCCCTATCGTCACTACATGCAAAAGGAGATCTTCGAGCAGCCGAGCGTGATCGCCGACGCGACCGAACACATCCGCAAGATCGCGCCGGACCTGTTCGGTCCTGACGCCGAGCGCGTGTTCTACTCGATCGATTCGATCCATATCCTCGCGTGCGGCACGAGCCACTACGCGGGGATGACGGCCAAGTACTGGCTCGAATCGATCGCGGGCCTGCCGACGCAGGTCGAGGTCGCGAGCGAGTACCGCTACCGCGACGGCGTGCTCAACCGCAAGGCGCTCTTCCTCGGCATCTCGCAATCGGGCGAGACCGCCGATACGCTCGCGGCGCTCGCGCACGCGCATCACCTCGGGCACAAGTATTCGCTCGCGGTCTGCAACGTCGCGCACAGCTCGATCATGCGGCAGACCATGCTGCAATTCCTGACGAGCGCGGGTCCGGAGATCGGCGTCGCCTCGACCAAGGCCTTCACGAGCCAGCTCGTCGCGTTGTTCGTGCTCGCCCTGACGCTCGGCAAGGTGCGCGGGCGCTTGTCGCATACGCAGGAGGCCGAGTATCTCGATCAACTGCACCATCTGCCGGCGGCGCTCAACAGCGTACTCGCGCTCGAGCCGCAGATCATCGCCTGGGCCGAGGCGTTCGCGCGCAAGGACAACGCACTCTTCCTCGGCCGCGGCCTGCACTATCCGATCGCGCTCGAAGGGGCGCTGAAGCTGAAGGAGATCTCGTACGTGCATGCCGAAGGGTATCCGGCCGGCGAGCTCAAGCACGGGCCGCTTGCGCTCGTGACGGGGGACATGCCCGTCGTCACGATCGCGCCGAACGACACGCTGCTCGAAAAGCTCAAGTCGAACATGCAGGAGGTGCGCGCGCGCGGCGGTGAGCTCTACGTCTTTGCCGATGCCGATTCGCAGATCACGAGCAGCGACCATGTCCATGTGATCCGCATGCCGGAGCATTACGGGAAGCTCTCGCCGATCCTGCACGTCGTGCCGCTCCAACTGCTCGCGTATCACACGGCCTGCGCGCGCGGCACCGATGTCGACAAGCCGCGCAACCTGGCGAAATCGGTGACGGTCGAGTGAGGCGGGAGATGCGTGGGTTGCTCGCCGCTTCGGTTGTTGCGGCGGCTTGCGCGGCGGCGGTTCCGGTAGGGGCCGCCGTCACGTCCAAGGCCACGGGGACCGCCGCGCGCGAGCGCGTGCCGCGGGGCGACTTGCGCGCCTATATGCACGGCATCGGCATGGCGGCCGACGGGAGCGGCGGCAGCTATGTGTTCTTCAGCAGCTCCGGCCTGCCGCCGCGCGGAGCGGGGCGCGACGGCAACTGGACGCACGATGTCTACGTCGCGCACTGGTCGCCCGCGCAGGCCAGGCTCTCGAAGCCGCGCGTGTTCATCCGCCGGCCGGAGGCGCAGGAGCCGGTGTCGATCGCGCAGGCGAGCACCGGCAACATCATGGTGACCTTCGAAGACGGCTGGAACACGCCGGACGAAGTGAGCCAGCGCTACGGCATCTATTCACGCGCGCTCGGCCCGGTGCGTCCGTATCCGGTGGACGTCAAGACGGGCGGCCATTCGGGGCACGCGGCGGCGGTCGGCTCGCGCTTCGTCGTCTTCTATTCCGACGACTGGGTCGATGGCGGCGGCGTCGACAATCTCGGCACGGGGCGCGGCGTCTATGTGAAGACGTACGACGCGAACGGCGCGCAGATGAACTTCGTGCCCGTGGCGCCGCGGGTGCGCGAGTGGTGGCCGATGATTGCCGCGTCGCCCACGCGCGCGCTGCTCGTCTGGCAGCAGTACGTGAACGGGCAGACGTACGCGCGGCTCAAGGCGGCAGCCTTCGATCCGGTTGCGGGCACGCTGAGCGATCCGGTCGTGATCGCGCCGCACTTGCAGTACTACACGTATTCGGCGGCTTACGTGCCGGCCATCGACCGCTTCGTGGTCACCGCGAGCGACGCGGCCGGGCACGGCTTCGCGCAGCTCATCGACGAAGACGGCGCGCCGGTGGCGGCGCTCGCCTGCATGCCGTCGACGGTGCGCGAAGCCGGTATCGCCGTGATCGGCGACAAGGCGTTCACGCCGGCGCAGGATGGGCGGCTGCTGGAGCTGCGGATGAGCGCGTCGTCGATCGTGCTCGCCGGGACGCAGCCGTCGCCGGTCACGTGGTGGTACATGGGGAGTCTGGGGCTCGTGCGGTCGGCTTCGCGGCTGCATTGGGTGTCGCTGAGTCCTGGCGGGTTGCAGGAGGTGGAGTTCGATCTCGACGGTATGCGGCCGGCGACGGCGGCGGATCGGTGTCAGCGGCAGCAGACGGCGGCGCGGTGAGGCGGTAGTGGTGTGGCGTTGCCGTTGCCGAGATATTAGAGAAGAAGCGATCGGACCTTGATCCAACGCTCATTGGCGAGCGGTGGCAGCGTTTTTGCGGGAATCCAGCGCTTTACGATGCGCGACAGGCCGCGCGGCTTGCGCTCCAGATGCGCGAGCACTTCAGTAGCGACCGTTTCCTGAGCCCATCCCTCCATCTCGGGCACCGCCAGCGGCGAAAGATTGCTTCGAAACACGGGTGCGACTTCTTGATGCAGCACTTGCTCGAGTTCGTCGAGCGAGTAGCCCGATTCACGCAGCGCCTTGGCAATCGCCGCGTAGTCGTAGTCCTGTAACTCTTTGCCGACGAACAGCTCGGAGAGTGCTTCCCATACCGGCGCGCGGCTTGCGATTTCTAAGGGTTCGTTCATGAATGTCATCGGCTTGGACGCGGGTATAACGCACCGAAGCCAGCATCGGCGCCGAAGGCTGCGAGCAAGCCGCCGGCAAATGCGGCGACGCTCACGCATATGGGGGCGGTAGCCGCGCACATCCCTGCTGCCACCGCGGCGGTGCCGGCAGCCCAGCCCCCGATCACGCCAGCGCTTGCCAGCGTACCTTGTCTGGCGATTTCGCGGGGCTTGTCGTCTGACTCAGCAACCTCATACACAGCTATTGCTAACGAAACCAATAACACGCGTCGGCCGACACGGCCAATTTTCCCGGCTAACTGCATTACCCCCGGGTCGGGTCGGCCTGCGGCGCGAATAATTTCAGCATATACGCTGGCTTGCTTTCCTTCAGAAAGCTCTGAGAAAGTAGTGCCGAATTTTCGCTGAGCATAGGTCTCTTGCAGTTGTGAGAAACTGCGCCCCACTTTTTTCAGCCGCGTGGCATAGGCGCGCACGGCTGGGCTACTGCGCAGCCTTGACATCTCCATGATCTGGTTGCGCATCGCGCTCGCTTGTTCGGCTGCTTCGCGCGCTGAAATCTGCCCCAGGCTGGCCGCAAGGCGAAACTCATTCGACATGGCGGCGATGTCCCACGAGTACGTAACTCTCACCTTTGCGTCGTTGATTGCGGAGGCGCCGAACTGAGAGGCGGTTGCCTGTAGTGCGGCGAGCGCCTCTTCAAGCATCTGATGGTCATTGGATGCGGTCGAGTCTTGGGTATTCATGGTGGGCGTCCAAAGAAATTTGGGCGTTGAGCATACGATGAATATGTGTGTGCCATGCGCGGCATTTTGCCGTCCAATGCGTTAGGATTGCTCAGCCATGTTCAATCGTCTCAATCAAGCCTTGCTGCGCTATATCGATCGTAAGCGCAGGGTGCCGCGCATCGAGGCCGTCGAATCGACGCGTGATGGCTTCACTGTCACTTGGCAAGCTCATACTGATCAGCCCTCTGAAACGGCACATCATGTTTGGGGGGATATTCGTCGCGTGGCGGCGATCTTGGTGCCTGGGCTGCTAGGCGGTGACGAGTGTCTGCTGGTTGATGTGGATGGCTCCGTGCTGCAACTCACAGTGGAAGTGGCAGGGTTCGAAGCTTTCATTGAAGAGGGGGCCAAACGGCTCAACGGCTGGCGTCCTGTTACCGAGTGGCGTTTGACCCTTGCAGCAGCTTCGCCCGGTCATGTCGTCGATGTGTATGGCTAGCGTAGCGGCCGGAGACGTGCGGCGCGAAATCCTGGCATGCCAAAGGAGCACGGAAGATGCGAACGCAGGCGAAGTCGGGCGCACGCAGAAGACGCAACGCCATCCGCGTGGCGGCGGTCATCGTCGGGCTGATCGTGCTCGGACGCATCACCGGCACCCTCGTCGACTGGCTCTGGTTCGATTCGATCGGCTATGACGGCGTGTTCTGGACAGTCTTCTGGGCGCGGCTGGCCATCTTCACCGCCGTGTTCGCGCTGTCAGCCGGGGCGGTCGCGCTATCCGGTCTCGCCGCGCATCGCTTCGCGACGTCCATCGACGTCTTGAGCGTGGTCGTGGAGCCGCCCGACGACGACGCGCGCCGCTATCGAGGCCCGCCCGACCTCGCCGAAGTCGCGAGCCAGATCGCGCCGCGCATTCCTTGGCGATTGACCATCGCCGGCGTGGCCGTCCTGATCGGACTGTTCTTCGCCGCGAGCAAAGTTTCGAACTGGGACATCGCGCTGCGTTTCCTGCATCAGGCGCCCTACGGCGCGCGCGATCCGATCTTCGGCAAGGACATCGGCTTCTATCTGTTCTCGCTGCCGGTCTTCGTCGCGCTCAAGAACTGGCTGATGCAGCTGCTGTTCGGCTGCGCAGTGGTCGCGGGCGCGGTCTACGCGGCGCGCGGCGACCTCGCGCCCGGGCCGCCGCCGCAACGGCTCTCGCCGGCCGCCGCCGCGCACGGCCTCGCGCTTCTCGGCGCGTTCTTCGCGCTCAAGGCGTGGTCCTACTGGCTCGACCGCTTTCTGCTGCTCTATCGCGACAACGGCGTCGTCACCGGCGCGAGCTATACCGACATTCACGTCGAGCTGCCGGTCCTGTGGCTGCTCATCGGCCTCGCGCTCGCCGCGGCCGCGGCGTCGTGGGCGAACATGCGCCGGCGCAGCTGGCGCGTTCCCGCTGCCTCGGCGCTGCTCGTGTTCGGCGGCTCGTTCGTGCTCGCGATCGTCTACCCGGCGCTGTTCGAGCGCTTCTACGTGAAGCCGAGCGAGCTGCAACTGGAGACGCCTTATCTCGCGCACAACATCGCGCTGACGCGGCAGGCCTACGGACTCGACCGGATCGAGGTCAAGCCGTTCCCGGCCGAGGAGGGCTTGAGCCTCGCCTCGCTCGACGCCAACCGCCCGACCATCGACAACATCCGCCTCTGGGACGTCCAGCCGCTCCTCGACACCTACGCGCAGCTGCAGGAGATCCGCACCTACTACAAGTTCTTCTCGGTGGACATCGACCGCTACCGGCTCGGCTCGGGCTACCGGCAGGTGATGCTGTCGGCGCGCGAGCTGGACTCGTCGCTCTTGCCGCCCAACGCGCAGACCTGGGTCAACCTGCACTTGCTGTTCACGCACGGCAACGGCGTGGTGATGTCGCCGGTGACCGAGAAATCGACGGAAGGGCTGCCGCAGCTGTTCCTGCAAGACATTCCGCCGGTGGCCCAAAGCGGGCCGCAGATCAGCGAGCCGCGCCTCTACTTCGGCCAGGGCGAGCAGGGCTACGTGATCGTGAAGGGCAGCACGCCCGAGTTCGACTACCCGAAGGGCAAGGACAACGTCTACACGCGCTACGACGGCCGCGACGGCATCGCGATCGGCGGCTTCTGGCGGCGCGCGCTGTTCGCCTGGCAGCTCGGCGAAACGAACATCCTCCTGACCGGCTACATCACGAACCAGAGCCGCATTCTGCTCCATCGCAACATCCGGGACCGAGTGCATACGATCGCGCCGTTCCTGACGCTCGACCGCGATCCCTACATCGTCGCGAGCGGCGGACGCCTCTACTGGATGCAGGACGCCTACACGACGAGCCGCTGGTTCCCCTACGCGAAGCCCGGCTTGGCCGACGGCTCCAACACCATCCGCAACTCGGTCAAGGTGGTGATCGATGCGTACGGCGGCACGATCGATTTCTACGTCAGCGACCCCGCCGATCCGATCCTGCGCACCTACCAGCGGATCTTCCCCGGCCTCTTCAAGCCGCTCGAAGCGATGCCGCCGGACCTGCAGCAGCACATCCGCTACCCCGAGGACCTGTTCCTGATCCAGGCGCAGCTCTATCGGGCGTACCACATGGACGCGCCCGAGGTCTTCTACAACCGCGAGGACCTCTGGCAGTTCCCGCGCGAGCTGGCCGGCATCGACGACGGCAACGCGTCCGGGAGCACGATGTCGCCGTACTACACGCTGATGCGCCTGCCGGGCGAGTCGCGCGCCGAGTTCGTGCTGATGCTGCCGATGGTGCCGAGCCAGCGCGAGAACATGATCGCGTGGCTCGCCGCGCGCTGCGATCCGCCCGAGTACGGCAAGCTCGTCGTCTACAGCTTCCCGAAGGAGAAGCTCGTGTTCGGGCCGTTCCAGATCGAGGCGCGCATCCAGCAGAACACCGAGATCTCGCAGCAGATCTCGCTGTGGAACCAGATGGGCTCGCGCGTGATTCGCGGGCATCTGCTCGTCGTGCCGATCGAGAACTCGATCCTGTATGTGTCGCCGCTGTATTTGCGGGCGGCGTCGGGGCAGTTGCCGGAACTCAAGCGCGTGATCGCCGCCTATGGCGATCGCGTCGTGATGGAGGAGACCTTGGGCGAGGCGCTGGCGGCGTTGTTCAAAGCGACGCCGCCAGCGGTGGCGCCCGCTGCCGCGCCGGGGCCTTCCGCGGCGCCCGATGCGCGCGCTCGCGAAGCGCTCGCTCACTACAACCGCGCGCTCGAGCGCCTGAAGGCCGGCGACTGGAGCGGGTTCGGCGCGGAGCTCGATGCGCTCGGGCGCTCGCTCGATGCGATGAGCAGGGGCGGAGCAGCGCAACGCTGAACGGCGTGCTTTGCCGAGGTCCGAATTCGAGCCAAGTAGTCAAGAACTGGTTTGGCATTTTGGCAATAGATGAATACACGGTACGAACGTTTTTTCTGGGAAAGCATTCATAGCTCGATCTATCTGAACATACGCGAGCCGCGGCAGGTCTATCTGGCGAGCTACTACCGCTCCGCAGATGGCAGACCCGACACGGACATAACCCGCGAGGAACTCGATACGCTAAAAACAGCGATGGAAGTAGCCCGCGCCGCTTTTGTGCGGTGTCGGACGTCTGAATCATTGCTGTCGGAACAGGACCATGACCTGCGGGCGGCACTCGGGCGCAGCAGCCGTTACGCCGGCTGGCTGTATCAGATGAACACTCGCCAGGTGGCCCATGCGCTGCATGAGGAAGTGAAAGACGGCGGTTTAGTTTTCCTACCCGAGCGAAGGGATCTGCGCGAGTGCGTGAGGGCGATTCTGGGCGACCGGCGGAAGCAGCCGCAGCCAGTTGGCGAAGCATACAAGCCCGCTCCTGTTTCGCCTGCGAAGGTGCTTTACGGCAACACTCCGCGCGTTGCGCCAGTTCGTGTCAGTGAGTTTATGGCGAAGGAAGCTGGCGACGAGGTCAATGCGCTTGTTGCCAAGTCTCCGAGTCTGCAGGCGGATTTGGAAAAGCTGGATGAAGCGCGCTGGAAAATCCGGTATGGCGAACTGGGGGCGGATCTCATGTGAATCGTAGCTTTGAAAAGATCATTACACTTGATGGCAATTTAAAAGGTCGTCCTGCACTGTATGCGCAGACCCTGTCGCACGAAGTCGGGCATGCAGCCTATCC
This sequence comes from Trinickia terrae, assembly GCF_005144415.1. Taxonomy (GTDB): domain Bacteria; phylum Pseudomonadota; class Gammaproteobacteria; order Burkholderiales; family Burkholderiaceae; genus Trinickia_A; species Trinickia_A terrae. Next base: position 286,242 of record NZ_SWJE01000015.1, read on the forward strand.
GTATCAAGAAGATTTCTCATCGAAAGCGGCGTACCTCAGGAGCACTATGGCCGACGAGGGCGCAGCAACGATGACCAATATCAGGGCGCAGCGCGAAATTCTCGCCAACGGCGGGCCGGATATCGGCGTCGCCGGCAAGAATTCTGCGAGCTATAACGCGGCTTACGACCAGTTTCTGAAGGATGGCAATGCCGTAGGGTGCCGGGATGCAATCGGGTCTGCATTCGGGAACGAAATCACATCGAGCACGGGGCAAACCTACAATGACTACTATGGGGGCTGGTATGACAAGACTTTCCCATCGAAGAAATAGCCTACGCAGGACGTTTGTGATGCTTGGCTTGCTAATCGGGTTTGCCGGATGCAGTGAGGCTAGTGGACAACAGAAAGAGGATTCACAAATGATGCAGCTGGAAATGACGCTTTGGCAGACCATTGATGCGCTGATACAGCAGATTCCTTTTACGAGGGCTAAGGTTGAAAACGTGCTCAAGATTAGGTTCGTCGATAGTGATCCCAGCAACTACGCAATTCAACCGTCTTCTTTTCAGCCCCTCGATGGTGGTCCCATCAAGCTGTCCGACGGCGTAGTGATTGGAAACGTGGATTTGCGTATCAGCAACAAGGAGGGGGATCCCGGCTTTCTCGTGCTTAATCTCGCTGGCGCTTGCATCGGCCTCGATGCCGTGCGTGCGCACTACGGCGACCTCAGGATTACAGATTTCCCTCGCGGCCGTTCGCTTGACGAGGTTACTGCCCATTCAGCTTTTTTGAACTGGGGCGGATTGAATTTTGGTTTTAGGGAACGTAATCCGGATTGTCTTGCGGGTGTATCTTTTGATCCCAGGAAGCCAATCCAGGGAACGCCATAAAATGGCGCCCGCCAGCGCCCGCCGCCGCACGTCAAAGCATGTAATCCAGGCCGTCACTCGTCTCCGATAGCCTCGTGCTACCGGTGGTGGGAAAGGTGCCGACGGCTGACGGCCCGTTACCGAACGGCGCTTGCACCGTGCGGCGGCCTCGCCTGGTCATGCCGTCGATGTGTATGGCTGGTATGCAAGCCAGCGAGCTGGACGAAGGCCCGGCCCCAGCCGATGCCCTGACCCAACCGGCCAAATTGCCCCCTATCCCGAAACCAGTAAAATACGCCGCGACTCGGGCGAAGCGGACCTCGCGCGGGCGGCGGGGCGTCAAATCGACGCCGGCGGTGGAGCGAGCAACGACGCATCCGCGCTCATTTCCGGCGCACGCCACCCACAGCCTTGTTCCGATTCGCCTTTTTTGAACTTTCAACGGATTGTCCACGCAGATGTCCACATAGCCTGTGGACAACCGCGTGTCAGCAGAACCCAAGAGAAGTCATGTCCACGAAAAAGCCAAGTGCTGCCTACAGCGAAGCGTCGATCAAGGTGCTCAAGGGCCTCGAGCCGGTCAAGCAGCGGCCCGGCATGTACACGCGCACCGAGAATCCGCTGCACATCATCCAGGAAGTCATCGACAACGCCTCCGACGAGGCCCTCGGCGGCCACGGCAAGCAGATCACGGTGACGCTGCACGCCGACCATTCGGTGTCGGTCGAAGACGACGGCCGCGGCATCCCGTTCGGCCTGCATCCGGACGAAGGCGTGCCGGTCGTCGAGATCGTCTTCACGCGCCTGCACGCGGGCGGCAAGTTCGACAAGGCCGCGGGCGGCGCCTATACGTTCTCGGGCGGGCTGCACGGCGTCGGCGTGTCGGTGACGAATGCGCTTTCCACGCGGCTCGACGTCACGGTCTGGCGCGATGGCAAGGTCGCCGAGATCGGCTTTGCCGACGGCGACGTCGTCAAGCCGCTCGAAGTGCGCGCCGCAGCCCGCGCCGACAAGAAGTCCGGCACGCGCGTGACCGCCTGGGCCAATCCCAAATATTTCGACTCGCCGAACCTGCCGCTCGGCGAGCTGCAGCGTCTGTTGCGCTCGAAGGCGGTGCTGCTGCCGGGCGTCGAGGTCGTGCTCGTCAACGAGAAGACGGGCGAGCGCCAGAGCTGGAAATACGAAGACGGCCTGCGCGGCTATCTGCTTGAAGGGATGAATGGCAGCGAACTGCTGATTCCGCTCTTCGAAGGCGAGCGCTACGCCGACAACTCGCGCTCGAACGAAGACACCTTCGCCGAAGGCGAGGGCGCTGCGTGGGTCGTGGCCTGGAGCGAGGAAGGGCCGCTCACGCGCGAGTCGTACGTGAACCTGATTCCCACGCCCGCGGGCGGCACCCACGAATCGGGCTTGCGCGACGGTCTCTTTCAAGCGGTGAAGAGCTTTGTCGAACTGCACAACCTGCAGCCCAAGGGCGTCAAGCTGCTCGCCGAAGACGTGTTCGCGCGCGTGTCGTTCGTGCTGTCGGCGAAGGTGCTCGATCCGCAGTTCCAAGGGCAGATCAAAGAACGCCTCAATAGCCGCGACGCGGTGAAGCTCGTCTCGTCGTTCGCGCGTCCGGCGCTCGAGCTGTGGCTCAACCAGCACGTCGAGCACGGCAAGAAGCTCGCCGATCTCGTCATCAAGCAGGCGCAGGCGCGCACGCGCGCGGGCCAGAAGGTCGAGAAGCGCAAGAGCTCGGGCGTGGCCGTGCTGCCGGGCAAGCTCACCGACTGCGAATCGACCGACATCGCGCGCAATGAGCTCTTCCTCGTCGAGGGCGACTCGGCGGGCGGCTCCGCGAAGATGGGCCGCGACAAGGAATACCAGGCCATCCTGCCGCTGCGCGGCAAGGTGCTCAACACCTGGGAGACCGAGCGCGACCGGCTCTTCGCGAACAACGAAGTGCACGACATTTCTGTTGCGATCGGCGTCGATCCGCACAATCCCGACGACAACGTCGATCTTTCCAATCTGCGCTACGGCAAGATCTGCATCCTCTCGGACGCGGACGTCGACGGCTCGCACATCCAGGTGCTCCTGCTCACGCTGTTCTTCAAGCACTTTCCGCAGCTGATCGAGCGCCGGCACGTGTGCGTCGCGCGTCCGCCGCTCTTTCGCGTCGATGCGCCGGCGCGCGGCAAGAAGCCCGCGCAGAAGCTCTATGCGCTCGATGAAGGCGAGCTCGAAGCGATCCTCGACAAGCTGCGCAAGGACGGCGTGCGCGAGACGCAATGGACCATCAGCCGCTTCAAGGGCCTCGGCGAAATGAGCGCCGAGCAGCTCTGGGACACGACGATGAACCCCGACACGCGCCGCCTGATGCCGGTCGCGCTCGGCGAGCTCGACTACGACGCGACGGTCTCGCGGATGACGATGCTGATGGGCAAGGGCGAAGCGTCGTCGCGCCGCAGCTGGCTCGAAGAGAAGGGCAACGAGGTGGAGGCGGACATCTGAGCGAGGCGCCAGCGCTTTCGCCCCGAGCCCCCACCTGAACACGGATACCAATTTCGATGGATCAACAAGACGATCTCTTCGCCGAGCCGGCCGTGCCGGACAGCGATTTCCTGACGCTCGGCAACTACGCCGAGCGCGCCTATCTCGACTACGCGGTGAGCGTGGTCAAGGGCCGCGCGCTGCCCGACGTCTGCGACGGCCAGAAGCCGGTGCAGCGGCGCATCCTCTTCGCGATGAACGAGATGGGCCTTGCCGCCGACGCCAAGCCCGTGAAGTCGGCGCGCGTGGTCGGCGATGTGCTCGGCAAATACCACCCGCACGGCGACCAGTCCGCCTACGACGCGCTCGTGCGCCTCGCGCAGGACTTCTCGATGCGCTATCCGCTGATCGACGGCCAGGGCAACTTCGGCTCGCGCGACGGCGACGGCGCGGCGGCGATGCGCTACACCGAAGCGCGCCTGACGCCGATCGCCAAGCTCCTGCTCGACGAGATCGACCAGGGCACGGTCGATTTCATGCCGAACTACGACGGCTCGTTCGAAGAGCCGAAGCTGCTGCCCGCGCGGCTGCCGTTCCTGCTCCTGAACGGCGCGTCAGGGATCGCGGTCGGCCTCGCCACCGAGATTCCCTCGCACAACCTGCGCGAAGTCGCGGCGGCGGCCGTGGCGATGATCAAGCATCCGCATATCACGCACGCCGAGCTGATGCAGCACGTGCCGGGGCCGGACTTCCCGGGCGGCGGCCAGATCATCTCCAGCGAAGCGGAAATCGCTGCCGCCTACGAGACCGGCCGCGGCAGCCTCAAGGTGCGCGCGCGCTGGAAGATCGAAGACATGGCGCGCGGCCAGTGGCAGCTCGTCATCACCGAATTGCCGCCGAATACCTCGTGCCAGAAGGTGCTCGAAGAGATCGAGGAGCTGACCAACCCGAAGGTCAAGCTCGGCAAGAAGACGCTTACGCCCGAGCAGCTGCAGATGAAGCAGACGCTGCTCGCGCTCGTCGACGCCGTGCGCGACGAGTCGGGCAAGGACGCACCCGTACGCATCGTGTTCGAGCCGAAGTCGCGCACCATCGACCAGACCGAGTTCGTCAACTCGCTGCTCGCGCACACGAGCCTCGAAGCGAACGCGTCGCTGAACCTCGTGATGATCGGCGCCGACGGCCGGCCGCGCCAGAAGGGCATCGCCGAGATCCTCAACGAGTGGGTCGGCTTCCGCTTCGCGACGGTCACGCGCCGCACTCAGCATCGCCTGGGCAAGGTCGACGATCGCATCCACATCCTCGAAGGGCGGATGATCGTCTTCCTCAATATCGATGAAGTGATCCGCATCATCCGCGAGTCGGACGAGCCGAAGGCCGCGCTGATGAGCGCGTTCGGCCTTTCCGAGCGGCAGGCCGACGACATCCTTGAAATCCGCCTGCGCCAGTTGGCGCGGCTCGAGAAGATCAAGATCGAGAAGGAGCTGGAAGAACTGCGCAACGAGAAGGCCAGGCTCGAAGAGCTGCTCGGCAGCGAATCGGCGATGAAGCGGCAGATCATCAAGGAGATCGAAGCCGATGCGAAGCAGTACGGCGACGAGCGCCGCACGCTGATCCAGCAGGAAAAGCGCGCGACGTTCGAGGCGAAGGTCGTCGACGAGCCGGTGACGGTCGTCGTCTCGCAGAAGGGCTGGGTGCGTGCGCTGAAGGGCCATGGGCTCGATCCGGCGGGCTTCTCGTTCAAGGCCGGCGACGGCCTCTACGCGGCGTTCCAGTGCCGCACGCCCGATACGCTGATCGCGTGGGGCAGCAAGGGGCGCGTCTATTCGGTGGCGGTCGCGCAGCTGCCGGGCGGGCGCGGCGACGGCGTGCCGGTCACCTCGCTGATCGAGCTCGAATCGGGCACGCACCTGATGCATTACTACGCGGCCCCGGCGGACCAGGCGCTGCTGCTCGCGTCGAGCAACGGCTTCGGCTTCGTCGCCAAGGTCGGCGACATGGTGAGCCGCGTGAAGGCGGGCAAGTCGTTCATGACCATCGACGAAGGCGCGGCGCCGCTCGCGCCGATGCCGATGCTGCCGAACGCGCACCAGGTGGCGTGCCTCTCGAGCGGCGGACGCCTGCTCGTGTTCGGCCTCGACGAGATGAAGACGCTTTCGGGCGGCGGACGCGGCGTCACGCTGATGGCGCTCGACGACCGCGAAACGCTCGTGCAGGCGCTCGCGATCAACGGCGCGGGCGTCGTGCTGCTCGGCACGGGGCGCGGCGGCAAGGCGGGCGAGGAGGTGCTTTCGGGCGCCGCGCTCGCACCGCATGTCGGCAAGCGTGCCCGTAAGGGGCGCGCGCCGGATACGAAGCTCAAGGTGGTGAGCGAGCTGCGTCCGGTGCTGGCTTGACGGTGTGCTGGCCGGGCCAGCGTGGCCCGGTCGCGCTGTCATCCGCGCGGTTCACAATGAACTGCGCGGCGCGCGAACGGTCGAACGCGCTTGATCATTACCCAACCAGACCCAGACCCCGAGGAAGCCCCGCCATGTCCAAAGCCATCGATGTCGCCCTGTTCCTGCACCTGATCGGCGTGGCCGTCTGGGTGGGCGGCATGGTGTTCGCGCAATTCTGCCTGCGTCCGGCGCTCTCCGACTTGTCGCCGCAGCTGCGCCTGCCGCTGCTCGAAGCCGTGTTCGCGCGCTTCTTCAACTGGGTCGCGGGCTCGGTGCTCGTGATCCTGCTCTCGGGCGGCTTCCTGCTGCAGCAGTTCGGCGGCGCCCATGCGGTCTGGCCGCTGCACGCGATGGCGGCGATCGGCATCGTGATGATGCTGGTCTTCGGACACCTGCGCTTTGCCGTGTTTCCGCGCATCCGCCGCGCCGTGCAGGCGCAGAAATGGCCCGACGGGGCGCGCGCGGTGGGCACCGTGCGGCGGCTCGTGGTCGTCAATCTGGTGCTCGGGGTGGTGACGATCGGTATGGCGGTGATGTCGCGCGGGTTCTGACACAACCCGTCTAGCCACGTTCGAACGCCGCTCGCGAAGCGGCGTTTTTCATGCGCGAGCGCTTCCCGTACCGCGCCCGTCTCCCAGCCGCTCGCTGAGCGAATGCTGCTGCATCCACCGCAGCATGCTGTCGAGAAACGTCTGCTCGGCCACGTTCATCCTGCGCTCGCGATGCCAGAGCAGATAAACGTCGACATCGACGAGCCCTTCCTCCGGGGGCAGGCGCCACAGCCGCTCGTGCGCGAGGTCGTCGCGCACGATGTGCTCGGGCAGGCAGCCGATGCCGTAGCCCGCGAAGATCAGCCGCCGCACTTCGTCGAGACTCGGCGACGACGCAACGATCCGCCCCGTGAAGCCGCGCTGATCGCGAAACACGGTGAGCGGCGAGAGGCTGTCGCCGATCTGGTCGCTCGTGAACGAGACGAAGTTCTCGGCGAGCAGGTCGTCCATCGTCAATTGCGTCTGGCCGAAGAGGCGGTGATGCCGGCCGCAGAAGATCGCGTAGCGCTGGCGCAGGAAGCAATGCCGCTCGAGCTTGTCGACCGGGCTGCGGCACAGGCTCAGGCCAGCCGTCGCGGTTTTTTGCAGCAGCGACGAGATGATGTCCGAGGCCCGCATCACCTCGATTTGCAGCTCGATGCGCGGATAGGCGCGATGGAAGCCAGCGAGGAATTCGTCGTAGGCCGCCGAGTCGATGCGGCTCACGGAGAGCAGGCGCAGCGAGCCGGTGATGTCTTCGGTCTTCTCGTCGAGCTCGGTTTCGAGCCGCGAGATGTTGCCGTAGATGTCGCTTGCGATCCGGTAGACGTCGATGCCCGCCTGCGTCGGTTCGAAGTGCGGGCCGCGGCGCTGGATCAGCGTGTGCCCGAGTGCTTCCTCGAGCCGCTTGAGCGCCTGGCTCACTGCCGGCTGCGTCACGTAGAGGCGCGCTGCGGCGCGGCTCAGGCTGCGCTCCTGCATGATGACGAGGTAGGTGCGCAGCAGGTTCCAGTCGAGACGGTCGTTCAGGAAGCGGGCGGCATCGGGGCGCAGGCGGGGTTGGTCGGTCATCGTGCGCGAAGGATTCCCTGGGGCGGTTCTGGCTCGGGTATTAGTTGAATTTATGTCAAGAATAATAACTCGAAATTTGACTAATAGCTTCTGGGCGGCGATAAACACGCAGCGCTCACATAGAGAGGAATCCCCATGAGTCAGCCTGCCTCACCGTCCCGCCAGCCGGTTCGCGCCGCCACCGCCGCTTTCATCGGCACAATGATCGAGTGGTACGACTTCTACATTTATGCGACCGCCGCGGCGCTCGTCTTCGGCGAGCTGTATTTTCCGTCTCACGACCCGTTCTTGAGCACCATGGCGTCGTTCGGGACCTTCGCGGTCGGCTTCTTCGCGCGGCCGTTCGGCGGGCTCGTGTTCGGCCACCTTGGCGATCGGATCGGCCGCAAGAAGGCGCTCATGACGACGCTGATGATGATGGGCGCGGCCACCGTCTGCATCGGCCTGCTGCCGGACTACGCGTCGGCCGGCATTCTCGCGCCGGTGCTGCTCGTGCTGCTGCGCGTGGTGCAGGGGATCGCGGTCGGCGGCGAGTGGGGCGGCGCGGTGCTGATGGCGGGCGAGCACGCGCCGCAGGGGCGCCGTACGTTCTTTGCGTCGTTTGCGCAATTGGGCAGTCCGGCCGGGCTGATTCTGTCGCTCGTCGCGTTCCGCGCGGTGACGTCGATGGACCATGCCGCGTTTCTCTCGTGGGGCTGGCGGCTGCCGTTCCTGGCGAGCGCGGTGCTCCTGATCGTCGGCATCGTGATCCGGCTCGGCGTAAATGAATCGCCCGAGTTCGCGCAAGTGCAGCGGGCGCAGCGGACCGCCAAGCTGCCGATCGCCGAAGTGTTGCGCAGCGCCTTCGGCCTCGTGCTGCTCGGCATCGGCGCGAACACGATCGGGATCGCGGGCGTTTACTTCACCAACACGTTCATGATCGCGTACACGACGCAGTACGTCGGCGTCACCAGGTCCATGATCCTCGACTGCCTCTTTGCCGTCGCGATCATCCAGTTCCTCGTGCAGCCGATGGCAGCCTGGCTTGCCGAGCGGATGGGCGGCGCGCGCTTCTTGAAGTGCGCGGCGCTCGCCGCGATGATTTCGCCGTATCCGATGTTCGTGCTCGTGCAGCGCGGCGAGCCCGCCGCGATGGTGATCGGCATTGCGCTGGCCGTGGTGTGCATGGCGAGCTTCTATTCCGTGATCGCGGGCTTCGTCTCCGGCGTGTTTCCCGCGCGCATCCGCTATTCGGCGATCTCGCTGGCGTATCAGGTGTGCGGCGCGCTCGCCGGCGGGCTGACGCCGCTCGCGGGCGCCTGGCTAGCCCATCGCTTTGCGGGGCAGTGGTGGCCGCTCGCGGTGTTCTATACGTGCCTCGCGGGCGTGTCGCTCGTCTCGATCGCCGCGCTCGATGCGCGCCGCCAGAAGCACGCGGAGATGGCCGAGACCGCAGGCGCGGCGAATTGAATCGCGAACGGACGGCAGCGCTCGCGCTGCCGTCATCGATGAACCAGGAATCGACCGATGCTCACTTACTTTCATCCTGAACAACTGCTTCACCATCCGCGTACCTACCTGTCGCGCGGACAGATGCGCACGCCGCAAGAGGTGCCCGAGCGTGCAGCGCGGCTCGCCGCCGCGGTGAAATCGCTCGGCTTCGACGTGCGCGAACCGGCCGATCATGGCATCGCGGGCATCGCTGCGGTCCACGAAGCCCGCTACCTGCGCTTTCTCGAAGAAGCGCATCGCGAATGGAAGAAGATGCCCGACGACTGGGGCGACGAGGTGATGTCCAACATCTACGTGCGCGATCCCAACCCGCTGCGCGGCGTGCTGGCCCAGGCGGCGCGCTATCTCGCGGACGGCAGCTGTCCCGTGGGCGCGAACACGTGGCGCTCCGCGTATTGGTCGGCGCAAAGCGCGCTGGCCGCGGCGGCGACCGTCGCCGACGGCGCGCGCGAAGCCTATGCGCTCTGCCGTCCGCCGGGGCATCACGCGCGCGCCGACGCGGCGGGCGGTTTCTGCTACCTGAACAACGCCGCCATTGCCGCGCAGTCGCTGCGGAGCCGCTATCCGCGCGTCGCGATCCTCGATACCGACATGCACCACGGCCAGGGCATTCAGGAGATCTTCTATGCGCGCGCTGACGTGCTCTACGTGTCGATTCACGGCGACCCGACCAATTTCTACCCGGTCGTCGCGGGCTTCGACGACGAGCGGGGCAGCGCGGCGGGCGAGGGCTATAACGTCAATCTGCCGATGCCGCATGGCTCCGATGAAGCGGCGTTCTTCGAGCGTCTGGCGCAAGCTCTCGATATCGTGAGGCGGTATGGGGCCGATGCGCTCGTGATCGCGCTGGGCTTCGACATCTACAAGGACGACCCGCAATCGCAGGTCGCCGTGACGACGCCCGGCTTCGGACGGCTGGGCGAAGCGCTGGGCGGCATGGGATTGCCGACGGTCATCGTGCAGGAGGGCGGCTATCACCTCGAGAGCCTGGAGGCGAATGCGCGCGCGTTCTTCAGCGGGTTCGGCAAGCCGCGCGAGCGGTGACACGAGTCAGGGTTGATTTGACGGAACGCGTCGTCAAGCGTGCGCGAAGAACACGATCCAGAGCCCGCATCCCACTGCCACGGTCCCATACACCGCATACACCGGCACCTTGAGCCTGCCGAAGCAGAGGCAGGCGAATGCGGCCGTCAGCAGATAGGCCGGCTCGAGCGGCACGCGCACGGCGACGCGCACCACGGCCGCGACGAGAAACGCCGTCGTCGCCGCGCGCAGGGCGCGCATCCCGTGCTCGAAGCGCGGGTAGGTCTCGAGTTGCTTCAGGTGCCGCTGCGCGAGCACGATCAGGCAGCCGGACGGCACGAAGAGAGCGAGCGTCGCCGCGACGGCGCCGAGCCAGCCGTCGGTCAGGTAGCCGAGAAACGGCACCACGTTCAAGAGCGGTCCGGGCGACACCGGCGAGAGCGCGAAGGCCAGCGTGAATTCGCTGTCCGATACGCCGACCGCGGGCGTCACGAACAGCGTCTTCAAGACTGGCAGCGCGGAGAAGCCGCCGCCGAAGAGCGTCATCCCGGCGCCGGCGAGCCGCGGCCAGAGGAAGGCGGTCTCGTAGCGATGCGGCAGCGGTATGGCGAACAGCGCGATCAGGACCGCGAGCGCGCCGAGCAGGCGCCAATCGCTTGCGTGCAGCGAGAGCGAAAGCCGCCCTTCGCGCGACGGGCTCGCGAACCAGCCGGCCGCGAACGCGCTGCTGAGCAGCGCCACATAGGTCCATGCGCCGTGCGAGAAGATCAGCGCGACGCAGGCGAGCGCGGCCACCGTCCAGCCGAGCTGGCCGCGCACGATCGTGCGCATCTGCTTGCACCACGTGACGGCGATCAGCGACGCAAGCACCACGCTGAAGTGGTTGAGGAGCATCTGCGAGGCCATCGCGCGCACGAGCGACGTCTGATAGAAGCTCGCGAACACCGTCATCAGCGCGAAGAACGGCAGCACGCTTGCCGCGCCCGCCACCCAGGCGCCCGCCCGCCCACGCAGCGCATGGCCGACCTGCACGGCGACGTTGCAGCCCACGGGCCCGGGCACCATCCAGGCGAGCGCGAACCAGTCGGCAAACTCGAGCCGGGTGAAGCGCCGGTCGCGCTCGACGTAGTGGTTCTCGAGCTGCGCCATCAGCGCGAGGCCGCCCCAAGATAGCGACGACAGGCCGAACACCACGCAAAAGAGCGTCCAGAGCGATTCGGGCTTGCGCGGCTTGGGCACGTCGTGGGAGGCGGAGCGCTCGGGCTCGGCGGGCTGGGCCGCGCCGCTATTGGCGTTGCTGCGGCCTAAAAAGCTCGACGCGATAGCCGAGCCGGCATGGCGGAACAACGCGCGCCAATCCGTCATCCCGAGCCCTAGGCGGATAGGCCGCTGGTGCTCGTCTGGCCCCGGTCCTGGGTCTTGCCTGGGCCGCGAGCCTGCGCGCTCTGCGCTTCACGCGCGCTGCATACACCGAAGCGCTCGAGCAGCGCGGGGATGCCGTCGGCCGGCACGGGCCGCGAGAACAGGAAGCCTTGCGCCTCGATGCGGCCGAGCTGGGAGAGCCACGCGATCTGCTCCTCGGTCTCGGTGCCTTCGACGACCACCTTGAGCCCGAGCGAGCGCGCGAGGTTGACGATCGCCGACACCATCACGCAGACGCTGCGGTCGCCCGGAATCGCCTGCACGAACGAGCGGTCGACTTTCAGCGTATCGACCGAGAAGCGGTTCAGGTACGAGAGCGACGAATAGCCGGTGCCGAAGTCGTCGAGCGCGACGCGCACGCCGAGGCGCTTCAACGCAATGATCTTTTCCGACACGAGCTCGGGGTACTCCATCATCGCGGTCTCGGTGATCTCGAGCTCGAGGCGGTGCGCGGCGACGCCGGTCTCCTCGATCGCGCGCGACACAGTCTCGTAGAGATCGCCGCGCCAGAACTGCACCGCCGAGATGTTCACCGACAGCGACAGCGAGTCGTAGCCGTCGTTCTGCCAGACGGCGAGCTGCCGGCACGCGGTGCGGATGACGAAGTCGCCGATCGGCACGATGAGGCCCGTGGATTCGGCGATCGGGATGAACTCGTTGGCGGCGATGATGCCGTGCTGCGGATGGTTCCAGCGCGCGAGCGCCTCGAAGCCGGTGATGCAGCGGCGCGAGAGATCGATCATCGGCTGATAGAGCAGGAACAGCTGCTCCTCGGCGAGCGCGACGCGCAACTGCTGCTCCCAGCGCATCAGGTGGTCGGCGCGATGCGAGAGGTGCGGCGAGTAGAACTGGTAGCAGTTCTTGCCGGCGTCCTTGGCGCTGTACATCGCGAGATCGGCCTTCTTCAGCAGATCGATCTCGCTCTCGTTGGCGACCGAGTAGAGCGCGATGCCGATGCTCGCATGCAGCACGAACGAGCTGCCGCGCACGTCGAACGGCCGCTCGAACGAGTTGCGCACGCTCTCGGCGAGCTCCACTGCGTGGCGCTCGACATCGGCCCCCTTGAGCACGACCACGAACTCGTCGCCGCCGATGCGCGAGAGCGTCCCCGCGTCGCCGACGGCGTCTGCGAGACGTGAGGCCGTCATCTGCAGGACGATGTCGCCGGCGTTGTGGCCGAGCGTGTCGTTGACGGTCTTGAAGTTGTCGAGGTCGATGAAGAGGAGCGCGAGGCGGCCCACGTTGGCCGGCTGGCCGACATCGTGGCGCAGCGCCTGCAGCGTCGCATAGCGGTTGCGCAGGCCGGTCAGCAGGTCGTACTCGACGAGATGCGTCATCTCGCGCTCGCGCCCGAGCAGCTTGCCGATCAGGCCCGTGGCCACCACGAAGAAGCCGAGCATCGCGAGCGAGATGAAGCCCGCCATCAGCAGATAGACGTTGCGTGTGTGGTGGTAGTCCGCGAACTCCTCGGACTCCGACAGGCCGACGAGCACGCCCATCGGATAGCCGTCGATATGCCGGTAGGAGACGATGCGCGTGACGCCGTCGATCGGATCGGCGTAGGTGCCCGAGACGTGCTCGGAGACCGGATAGGCGCCCGTCGCCGAGAACGCGCCCGGCGCATCCTTGGTGCTGCCGGTGTGGCGCGCGAGCACCGAGCCGCTGTCCGAGATCACGGCGATCACGCCGAACTTGCCAATCGCGGCGTTGTTGTAGAAGTCGCTCGTGAAGTAGTTCGGGTCTTCCGACACCACCACCACGCCCGCGAACGAGCCGTCGGGATGGTTCAGGCGCCGCGTCATCTGCAGCGTCCACTGGCGCGAGACGCGGCCGAGCACCGGCTTGCTGATATAGAGGCTGTCGTCGTTCTCGTGCTCGTGGACCTTGAAGTGTTCGCGGTCGGACAGATCGATGTGCTGGGGATTCTGCTCGGCGGTGTTGGCGATCAGCGTGCCGTGCTCGTCGATGAGCGAGACCTGCACGAGCGTGTCGCTCTGCACGACGCCCTTCTGGACCGTGGTCGCGAGATCGAAGCGGTTCGGGTTCTTCTCGAACTCGTACTTGACGAAGCGGGTGATCTGGTCGACCTGGTGAATGGCCTTGATCGTATGCTGCTCGAGCGCCGCCGAGAGGATCGCCGCGGACGCCATCGCCTCGCGGGAGGTCGACTCCCTCTCGACGGATAGCCGCGCGTAGATCACGGCCCACAACAGGATGAGCACCAGGATGCCGAGCGCGGGAATGGCGAGCAGCGCGCGCGGATGCGAGCTGCTGGTGTCGCGCCTGAAACGTCCGTCGCGCGCGGAATGGTGCCGGGCGAGATTCATCGAGCCGACCGAGTCCAAGGGAGTCGGGGCGTCGGGCCGGCATGCTTCGACTGCGCCTGGTTCGTGTTGGACCGCATGATTAGCATCGTTGCCGAGACTGCCGCGCAGGGTAATGAAAAGTCATACGTTCTTCCCGGACGCTATTTGTCCGAGCAACGTCATTATTCCGATCTTACTGAATGACCAAAAATTAAGATAGCGTCCGTTTATCGGGTAAACGTTTGTTTTTCTTGGCATGAAATCCCGTTGGGCCATCATGCTGGCGCGGCTGCCGGACGCAAGTCCTTGCGAGGATTGAAATAATGGAACGGCAATGCATTCTCGATGCGGCCATTTGAATTGTGGGTCTAGCGCCTGTTCACGCCGGTGACAGGCGTCACGCTGATGAAAGGCCGTAGGCTGCTTGAGCCTTGCGCGGAATGCAATCCGTAGATACGCGCGGCGGCGCGAGCGCCGCGTCAGGCGGAGTCAACCGGGCCGGAACGTGCCGTCTACGATCGTCACCGAATGGCCGCCGATCCATATGCGGTTTGCATCGTCGTCGTAGTCGACGTGCACGCGGCCATCGCGCCCGAGCGCCGTGCCCTGGCGGGCCACGTAGCGGGAGCCCGGGCGCAGCCCCTGGCTCTTCAAGAGACCGGCGACGGCCGCGTTCGCGCTGCCGGTGACTGGGTCTTCGCCGAAGCCCAGGCTGCCGCCGAGCATCAGGCAGCGGATTTCGAAGTCGACCGCGCCGCCCTCGGGATGCGGCCCGTACACGGCCAGCCCGTCCATGCCGGTTTCGCGGACGATGGCGGTGAGCGCCGCAACGTCGGGCGCGAGCGCCACGCAAGCCTCGGCCGACTTCAGGCGGACGACGAGCCAGGGCACGCCGTTGTCGGTCGTGCAGGGCGCTGCGCTGAAATCGATTGCATCGGTCCGGAGCGCAACCGAAAGGGCGGTGCGGGTGGATGCCGGCAGGGAGGCGACGCGCGCAGGCGGCGCGGCGAACGCCCAGACACCGTCACCGCGCCCGGTCAGCTCGACGAGCCCGGCGCCGCATTGCTGCACGAGCCGCCCCGCTTGCCGCGGACGATAGCCGCTGTCGAGGAGCGCGTGCGCGGTGCCGAGCGTCGGATGCCCGGCGAACGGCAACTCGCCGCCCGGCGTGAAAATGCGCACGCGATAGTCCGCGGCCGGATCGGCCGGTTTCAGCAGGAACGAGGTCTCCGACAGGTTCGTCCAGCGCGCGATCGCCTGCATGTCTTCGGTGGCGAGGTCATCGGCATCGAAGACGACGGCGAGCGGGTTGCCCTTGAACGGCACCGCGGTGAACACGTCGACCTGCTTGAAACGGACTGTGCGTGCGCTCATCGAGAATCGCCTTCTTTTATTGGGGAAGCGGTCAGGCGACTTCGGCGATCAGTTCGATCTCGACGCAGGCGCCAAGCGGAATCTGTGCGACGCCGAACGCCGAGCGCGCATGCTTGCCGGCGTCGCCGAACACCTCGGCGATCAGCTCCGACGCGCCGTTGGTCACGAGATGCTGCTCGGTGAACTCGAGCGTCGAGTTCACGAGGCTCATCACCTTGACGATGCGCGTGACGCGGTTCAGGTCGCCGGTGTGAGCGTGCAGCGTGGCGAGGAGGTCGATCGCGATCGCGCGCGCGGCCGCCTTGCCTTCCTCGGTGCCCATCGTCGCGCCGAGCTTGCCTGCCCAGACCTTGCCGTCCTTCTTGGCGATGTGGCCGGACAGGTAGACGGTGTTGCCGCTTTGCGCGCTCATCACATAGGCGGCAGCGGGGGCGCCCGCCACGGGCAGCTCGATGCCGAGTTCCTTCAGCTTGTCGTAGACGTTTGCTTGAGACATGACATTCCTTTGGTCGGTGAATGAAAAGAGAGCCCTCAACCTGTCGCTTCGCGCCAGGCCCCCCGAGGGGGACAAGGAAACTTGGGGCGGCCCGGCGTTTCCTTGAGAGAAGATCAGATGCGTTCGCGGATCAGCGCGGCGAGGCGGGCCACGCCTTCGTCGATCTTGGCGGGCGGCACGGTCACGAACGACAGGCGCAGCGTATTGCCCTGGCCCTCGTTGGCGAAGAACGGCGCGCCCGGCACGAACGCGACGTTCTGCGCGACCGCGGCTTCGAGCAGCTTCATGCTGTCGATGCCGGCAGGCAGCGCGACCCAGATGAACATTCCGCCCTCGGGCCGGTTCCACGTCACGCCTTCGGGCATGCAGCGCGCGAGCGCCGCGAGCATCGCCTCGCACTGGTCGCGATAGAGCGCGCGGATGGTCGGCACGTGGGTGTCGAGAAAGCCGTCCTTGACGACTTCGTGCACGATGCGCTGGGTGAAGCTCGGCGTGTGCAGATCGGTGGCCTGCTTGGCCTGCACGAGCTTGAAGTGCAGTTCCTCGGGCGCCACGATGTAGCCGACGCGCAGCCCCGGCGCGAGCACCTTCGAGAACGAGCCGAGGTGGACGACGTGGTCCGGGGCCATCGAGAGGATCGTCGGCAGCGGGTCGCCGGCGTAGTCGAGCGCGCCGTACGGGTCGTCCTCGATGACGGGGAAGGCGCTCTTCTTCGCGAACTCGGCGAGCGCGCGGCGGCGCTCGATGGGCAGGCGCCGGCCCGTCGGGTTCTGGAAGTTCGGCTGCGCGTACAAGAGGCGCGCGCCGGCCGTCAGAGCAGGGGTGAGGCCGGCGGGGATCAAGCCCTGCTCGTCGGTCGGCACCTGCACGTAGCGCGGCTCGTACATCGAAAACGATTGCAGCGCGCCGAGGTAGGTCGGCGTCTCGACGAGCACCGGGCTCGCCGGATCGATCAGCACCTTGCCGAGCAGGTCGAGCGCCTGCTGCGAGCCGGTCGTGATCAGCACTTGCGACGGACGGATCGTGGCGCCGTTCACAGAGTGGCGCTTGGCCACCCACTCGCGCAGCGGCAGATAGCCTTCGGTCGCGCTGTATTGCAGGGCGGCGGCGGGGTTGTCGCGCAGGATGCGGTCCGACGCTTCGCGCATCCGCTCGGCGGGAAACGTGACGGGGGCGGGTAGGCCGCCCGCGAAGGAAATGACTTCGGGCCGTTCAGTGACCTTCAGAATCTCGCGGATCGCCGAGCTCGTGAGCTTGCGCGCGCGTTCGGAAAGTTGCCAGTGGTTCTGCGGCAGGTCGCTTTGGTCCATGAAGTCTCCCGGATTGTGGGTTGTGGCGGCTGAAAAGGGTGAATTATCGCCTGAGTTGCGGGCTGTCCATGCAGGAATCTCGCAGGCGTGGCTCAGGTCACGCGAGTTGGCTGTGCGGCGGGCCGGGGCGCCGTGCGCACGGCGGCCTTGCGGCCGATCACGACGGTGGCGATCACGGCGGCGGCGAAGAGCCAGGCCGACGGCGCGACCGTTTCGCCGAAGAACAGCGCCGAGAACGCCATCGTGAAAAAGATCTGCAGCAGCTGGACCTGGCCGACGCGCGCCGTGCCGCCCATCGCGAGGCCCGCGTACCAGGCGAAGAAGCCGATGAACTGAGAGAAGATCGTGACGTAGCCGAAGGCGAGCCAGGTCGAAAGCGAGGCGGGGCCAGGGTGCTGCACGTGCTGCTCCAAGGCGAGCCAGCCCACGGGCAGCACGAGGAACGGCGCGGACACGACGAGCGCCCAGCAGATCACCTGCCAGCCGCCGATCTGCTTGGCGAGCCGCGCGCCTTCGGCATAGCCGAGCGCGCCGATGCCGACCGCGACGAGCATCAGCGCGTCGCCGGCCTGCAGCGAGCCGCCGCCCTGCTGCAGCGCGTAGGCGACGACGATCGTGCTGCCGGTGACGGCGCTGGCCCAGAACGCCTTCGACGGCCGCTCGTGCGACAGCCACGCCGCATAGAGCGCGACGAAGAGCGGCTGCAGGCCGTTCACGACGGCGCCATGCGAGGCCGGTACGCTTTTCATGGCCCAGGCGGAGAACACGGGAAACGCGATGATGACGCCGAGCGAGACGACGGCGAGGCTCTTGAGCTGCCGCCAGGTCGGCCAGGGTTCGCGCCGGTACGCGAGCAGGAGGCCGGCGGGCACCGCCGCGGCGAGCGCGCGGCCGAGGCCGTTCAGGAGCGGGTGCCATTCGTGCACGACGATGCGCGTCATCGGCAGCGTCAAGCTGAAGATCATCACGCCGATCAGGCCGAGCAGCATGCCTTGGGATTCGCGCGGGTTCATGATGGCTCCCGCCGGGCCGTCCCAAGGGAGCCATCAGCCCCCTTGGGGGGCAGCGAACGATAGTGAGCGTGGGGGTTGTCCATGCGGTTCGTCTCTCCATGTCTGTCGCGGCGGGCCTCTTGCCGCGCCGCTTGATTGCGATGGCCTGCTATAACGGCGAACCCGGTGCAAAACGCGATCAGACGCTGATGCCGCCTATTTGAGCGTGCGGGTCTCGCCGGACAAGCCGATTTCGATCTCGGCGACGAGCGCGGGCTCGCCCTCCGTGGCTTCCAGGCGGATCAGGTGCGACGCGCCGAGCCAGTCGAGCTGGACCCGCACCTCGTCCGCGCGCGGGTGGAAGCCCGTGAGCGACTTGAGCGCAAGCCCGGTGTGCGGCAGCCGGGCCGACGGATGCTGCGGGGTATCCCACTGGATCAGCGTCGGCACGATGCCGTCGCCCGCGCCGCAGCGCCCAGGGAACGCGCCGTCTTCCGGCACCGACAGGCTCCAGGACAAGTCGCCGCGCGTCATCGGCACGATGGGCGCGATCCGCTCCGGATACTGCGCCTGCCAGCGCACGAGGCTTTGCGGCCGCTCGACGCGCGCGACCCAGTGTGCGAGGTACGGCCCGCGGGCGAGGCGCGCGTGCGTCGCGGGATCGTCGAGCGCGAAGAGGCGCTTGCGCGGCGGCTTGCCTTCGGCGCCGCCCGCGGCCGTCGAGGCTTCCGCCTCCGGATCGATCGCGATCACTTCAAGATACGTGCCGCCCCACAAATTGAGGAGCCGGTTGTGCGTGCGCATCAGCGGATGCGCGCCGCCGGCGGCAAGCTCGACGCTGAGGGTATCGGCGACGAATTGCGCGCCTTCGTCGAGCGTGCGGGCGGCGACTACGAGGTGATCGAGCTGGAGCGGACGGGCGGTCATGGCTGACGTGATGGCGAGCGGTTGAAACGGGAGTCGGGCGAATTGCCGGTACGCTTCGCGTCACTGCGCTTACGCACCGGGCCGATAGCATAACCGCTCGCGCAACGTTCCTTCCACGCGGCCGTGCCCGGCACATCCTTTATCCGTGCGTTTCACGCGTTCTTTGCTGCTTTTCGAACGATGTCGCTGGAAGCCACTGTAATCGCTCGGACCAGCACAGTAACGGTACAATCGGGGCGATACCTTTCGGTACAGTTGGAGCCGATATGACCGTGCCCTTGAATCTGATTCCCGCCCCGCACGACGCTTCGCCGTTGACGCTCGTCGACCAGCTCGTCCAATGGGCGCGCCGCCGCATCGAAGAGCGCGTGTTCCGTCCCGGCATGCGCATGCCGTCGATCCGCAAGCTCGCGCTCGACAAGGGCGTCTCGCGCTTCACCGTCGTCGAGGCCTACGAACGGCTCGTCGCGCAGGGCTTGCTCGATTCCCGGCGCGGTTCCGGCTTCTATGTGCGCGAGCGCTCGGGCGGCGTCGGGCCAGCCGAGCGGCGCGCGGCGGCCGAGAGGCAGCCCGCGCACAACACCGTCGACGTCGTCTGGCTGCTGCGCAACATGCTGCAGACGTCGAGCCCGGAGAAAGGGCCGGGGCTCGGCTTCCTGCCGAGCCGCTGGCTCGACGGCGAGCTGATCACCGGCGCCTTGCGCGCGCTTGGCCGGCAAAGCGGCGCGCAGATGATCGGTTCCGGCACCGCACAAGGCTTCCTGCCGCTGCGCCAGCAATTGCAGACGCGCCTCGAGGAGTTCGAGATCGGCGCGTCGACCGAGCAGATCGTGCTCGTCTCGGGCATCACGCAGGCGATCGACCTGATCGCGCGCATCTACGTGCAGCCAGGCGATGCGGTGATCGTCGGCGACCCGGCGTGGTTCCAGATGTTCGGCCGCTTCGTGTCGCAGGGCGCGCAGTTGGTCGGCATGCCGTACACGCCCGACGGGCCGGATCTCGACGCGCTCGAAACGCTGGTCGAGACCTGGCGCCCGAAGATGCTCGTCATCAACTCGCTGCTGCAGAACCCGACCGGCACGTCGCTCTCGGCCGCGCAGGCGTTTCGTATCCTGCGCCTCGCCGAAGCCTACGACTTCATCGTCGTCGAAGACGACGTCTACGGCGACCTCTGTCCGCCGGGCTATCCGGCGACGCGTCTTGCGAGCCTGGATCAGTTGAAACGCGTGATCTACCTCGGCAGCTTTTCGAAGACGCTGGCGCCGAACCTGCGCGCGGGCTTCGTCGCGTGCGGGCTCGAGATCGCCAAGGCGATCACCGACCAGAAGATGCTGGTCGGCATGACGACGCCCGAGCTCAACGAGCGCGTGCTGTACAAGGTGCTGACCGAGGGGCACTACCGGCGCCACGTCGAGCGCTTGCGCGTGCGGCTCGACGGCGTGCGCGACAAGACGGCGCGGATGCTGGAGAAGACGGGGCTGCGCCTCTACACGACGCCGGCTGCGGGCATGTTCCTGTGGGCCGATCTCGGCGTCGATTCGGATGCGTTCGCCGCGGCGGGGCACGAGAAGGGGTTCCTGCTGACGCCGGGGAGCCTGTTTTCGCCGCAGCAGTCGCCGACGACGTGGATGCGCTTCAACGTCGCCAATTGCGGCGATCCGGCGCTGCCGGGGGTGATCGGCGACTATCTGGAGTCGGTGGCGCGGCGGGCGGGCTGAGGCGTCGCCGCTGTGCTCAGCCTTTGATTTCGATCGGTGTGCCGTTGGGGACGAGGGACCAGATCTCGCGCATTTCCTCGTCGGTGACGGCGACGCAGCCGTTGGTCCAGTTCCAGCGCCGATGGAGCACGCCGAGGAAGCCCCAGCCGTTGGGCAGGCCGTGGATCATCACGTTGCCGCCGGGTGGGGCGCCAGCATCGGACGCGTGCTGGATGTCGTCGGCATTGGGATAGGAGATGTGCAGGCTCAGGTGATAGGCGGAGTGCTCGTTGCGCCAGTCGATGAGGTAGCGGCCTTCGGGTGTTTTCCTGTCGCCTTCCTGCTGCTTGTGGCCGTGGGGATTGCTGCCCAGCGAGATGCGGTATTCCTTCAGCACGGCGCCGTCGCGCAGCAACTGTATGCGCTTTTCTGATTTGATGACGAGGATGGCGTCGGCCTGATCTGCGGCGCTCGCCATGGCTGGCGCGGCGGATGAGCCAAAACGCGCCGCGAGCCGGGTGTAGCCGTAGGCGGCGATCGCGAGCAGGCCTGCTGTCAGGCTGATGGCGACGAGGAGCTTCAGCGTCATGATGCGCATGGTCGGTCAATACTCATGGAGGGTTGCGCGACAAAGTGGCGGCGGGCTGCGCTGCCCGCCGTGAATACGTTCGTCTAGCGCGTGCGAAGACGCTTGAAAATACGCCACGCGACGAAAGTGCAGAGGCTTGCGAAGAGGAAGGAGGCGATGAGCATGTAGTACAGGTCTACGTCGGCGCTTGTTTCCGCATCGTGTGCATCGAACAAATCGTTGAGCCAAAGAGAAAATGAGAGAGGAGGCGGAGGAATTGCGTCAGGGTGGCGGCCCCACACGTAGGCGAGCGCAAGCGTCGCGAGGAGTAGCCACGCAATGACGCAGCCAATTTCTATCGTGCGCTTCATTCCACTGTCACCACGCCGTAAGCACTCAGTGTGCTGCCGGGAATCGGGAATTTACCTCGGCCGACTAGCGAGACTCTGACCCGGTGAAAATCAGCGGAACTCTCAATGACGATGCATCCCTCGCTGATGCCACGAGGTCCCTTCGGGTGCAGGCGAAAATTCCCGCGTAGAACCTCATTGCAAAACGTTGCGTCGTCGACTTTTCCATCTGCAGCGTAAAGCGCAAACCAATCGCTTCGATGGAGAAAAGCCTCCTTGAGCCATCCCAGTTTCCCGCCTGACTCTCTATCGACGATGTAATACCTGCCCGGCGGGATCGGCCCCACATTGAGTAGACAGGCAGATGCGCGCTTATTGATATGCGGTTCGAGCCCCGAGAATGCCGGGACGGAAATTCCGCCATGGATTATGAACATGCTCATCGGCTCATCATTGAGTTCAAAGCTGCACTGCAACATAGGCGTCTCCTGATCGACGGCAAAACTGCCACTACGCCACGCCGCAATTCGAGAGGAAATCGGACGATTCCGAATCGGATGCTCTGGTTTCTACCTAGGACCCCGCCGCCCGCCGCCCCGCATACGAGCTACCATTGCACCTTTCGCTAGCCGGAAGCCTCATAGGCCGGTGGCCGGCCTTCCGGCCCGATTTAGGCTCCGCCTTGAATTTGCGACAGCCATCCCCACTTGAGCGCTCGATTCGCGCCGCGGCCGGCACGCCGGTCCAGGTGAGCAATCGGCGCCGAACCCCCAAGACACACCATCCACGAACGAGGAACCCCCGACCATGGCACAAGAAACCATGAGCTTCCAGGCAGAAGTGAAACAGCTTCTGCAACTGATGATCCATTCGCTCTACAGCAACAAGGAAATCTTCCTGCGCGAACTGATCTCGAACGCGTCGGACGCCGCCGACAAGCTCCGCTTCGAGGCGATCGCCGACAGCGCCCTCTTCGAAACCGATCCCAACCTGCGCATCCGCGTCGCCTTCGACAAGGCCGCGCGCACTGTCACCATCGACGACAACGGCATCGGCATGAGCCGCGAGGAAACGATCTCGCACCTCGGCACGATCGCGCGCTCGGGCACCAAGGAGTTCTTCTCGAAGCTCTCCGGCGACCAGCAGAAGGATGCGGCGCTGATCGGCCAGTTCGGCGTCGGCTTCTACTCGGGTTTCATCGTCGCCGACAAGATCACCGTCGAGACGCGCCGCGCCGGCCTGCCGGCGTCCGAAGGCGTGCGCTGGGTCAGCGCGGGCGAGGGCGACTTCGTGGTCGAGACGATCGAGCGCGCACAACGCGGCACCACGATCACGCTGCACCTGCGCGAAGACGAAGACGAGCTGCTGTCGGCGTATCGCCTGAAGTCGATCATCCAGAAGTATTCCGACCACGTCGCGCTGCCCATCCTCATGCAGAAGGAGGAGTGGGACCAGGAGAAGGGCGAGATGGTCGCGAAGGACGAGGACGAGACCGTCAACCAGGCGAGCGCGCTCTGGACGCGTCCGAAGAACGACATCACCGAGGAGCAGTACAAGCAGTTCTATCAGCACCTTTCGCACGACCACCAGGACCCGCTCACCTGGACCCACAACCGCGTCGAGGGCCGCAGCGAGTACACGCAGCTCCTCTACGTGCCGGCGCACGCGCCGTTCGACCTGTGGAACCGCGATCATCGCGCGGGCCTGAAGCTCTACGTGAAGCGCGTCTTCATCATGGACGACGCCGAGCAGCTGCTGCCGATGTACCTGCGCTTCATCAAGGGCGTGGTCGATTCGAGCGACCTGCCGCTCAACGTGTCGCGCGAAATCCTCCAGGAAAGCCGCGACGTCAAGGCGATCCGCGAAGGCGTGACCAAGCGCGCGCTGTCGATGCTCGAAGAGCTCGCCAATGCCGAGTCCGACGAGGACAAGGCCAAGTACGCGGGCTTCTGGAAGGAGTTCGGCCAGGTGCTCAAGGAAGGGCTCGGCGAGGACTTCGCCAATCGCGAGCGCATCGCGAAGCTCGTGCGCTTTGCGTCGACGCACAACGACTCGCCGGAGCAGACCGTGTCGCTCGCCGATTACGTCGCGCGCATGAAGCCCGAGCAGTCGAAGATCTACTACGTGACCGCCGACACCTGGCAGGCCGCGAAGAACAGCCCGCATCTCGAAGTGTTCCGCAAGAAGGGCGTCGAAGTGCTGCTGTTGACGGACCGCGTCGACGAATGGGCGCTGTCGTACTTCACCGAGTTCGACGGCAAGCCGCTCGCGAGCGTCGCGCGCGGCGACCTCGACCTGGGCGCGCTCAACGACGAGGAAAAGAAGGCGCAGGAGGAAATCGGCGAGACCATGAAGCCGCTCGTCGAGAAGATGAAGGAGGCGCTCAAGGACAAGGCAAAGGACGTGCGTCTCACGTTCCGCCTGACCGATTCGCCGTCGTGCCTCGTCGCCGACGACGGCGAGATGAGCGGCTACCTGCAGCGCATGCTGAAGGCTGCGGGCCAGAACGCGCCGGAGATCCATCCGATCCTCGAAGTGAATCCCGAGCATGCGCTCGTGAAGGCGCTCTCCGTCGATAGCGCGAACTTCGACGACTGGTGCCACCTGCTGTTCGACCAGGCGCTGCTTGCCGAAGGCGGCTCGCTCGACGATCCCGCGAGTTTCGTCAAGCGCACCAACGCGCTGCTGCTGGCGCGTTGATGGGTGCGCAGCGCGTGCGTTTCGACGCGGCCGGCGGACGCTGGCGCGTCGCGCCGCGGCCAGGCTTCACGGCGGACCAGAAGGACTGGCTCACGCGCGGCGGGTCGCTGACCGCGCATCTGCGCACGCTTGGCAAGGTCGGCGTGCGCGTGACGCGCGAGGCGATCGCGCGGCCTTGGCGTGATGAGGCGGATGCGCTCGGCGTCGCGGCGCGTGCGCCGGTCTGGGTGCGCGAGGTCGTGCTCGAAGTGGATGGCGTGCCGTTCGTCGCGGCGCACAGCATCGCGCCGCTCGCCGCGAGCCGCGGCGTGTGGCAAGCGATGCGGCGGCTGCGTACGCGGCCGCTTGCCGAGCTTTTGTACAGCGACAGCAGCGTCGCGCGTTCGGCGCTGGTCAGCGCGCGGCTCACGGCTCGCGATCCGCTCGCGGCGCATGCCGCGCGTGAGATCGAAGGGCCGCCGCGGCATGCGCTTTTCGCGCGACGCTCGGTGTTCGAGCGGCATGGCGCGCCGTTGATGGTCACCGAGTGCATGCTACCGGCGCTATGGGCGCATCTGGCGACGCGGGCGCAGACTCGGCGAGAGGAGGGGGCGTCGGCGACGTCCCCGCATCACGCTCACGAGCGGTACGCACGCACATCGGCGGGGCCGCTCGAGCATCTGGCCTCGCGCGCGCATGGCGCGCATCCGAAGGCTTCATGACGCTCAAGCGCTGCTTTCCGCCGGTGGTGGATGGAAACACGCGCGTGCTGGTGCTCGGCAGTTTGCCCGGCGAGGTTTCGCTTGCTCACAACCAGTACTACGCGCACAAGCAGAACAAATTCTGGTTCCTTGTCGGTGACGTGATCGAACGGGATCTGGTCGGGATGGACTATCAGGATCGTCTCGATACCTTGCTTGGACATTGCATCGGGTTATGGGATGTCGTGGCAAAAGCCCAGCGCGTAGGTAGCCTGGACAGTCGCATCCGCAACCATGCGAGTAACGACCTGGTCGCCCTTGTCGAAACCTTGCCGAATTTGATCGCCATAGCGTTCAACGGCGGAACGGCGGCGAAGATCGGAATGCGGGCGCTGGGCGAGAAGGCGGATCGCTATCAGTTCATCCGATTGCCGTCGAGCAGTCCTGCGTACGCAGTGGTTTCATATCAAGAGAAATTAGCCGACTGGTGTCGATTGCGAGAATATTTGGCAGGTTGATTCGACGCTCTGCCGTGGCGATATCGCGCACTCGAAAGGGAATGGCAATCTCCCGGTGTCATCGGCCGTAGGCGAGACTTGGACATCGCGAAGCGAGGCGTCTCTCCGGCGTTGATGCTCACCATGCTGAAAGGGTGCGAGCAGGCTGCCGAAAAAGAACGAAGGCAACCCGGTTGGTCAAGAAATCGCTTGACGTCGCGCTGCATACCGCGTAGTGTCAGCGGCCAAAGTTTCCAAGTTGCTCGATTGCTCATCATTTGCCGCTATCTGCGGCTCTCGTTGGTCTCTCCTTCTTGATTCTTCATTCGCCCTTTTTCCGAGGGCGAGTATCTTTATTCGTCTGCTTAAGGAATATCTAATGGAAACCGGTACTGTCAAATGGTTCAACGATAGCAAGGGCTTCGGCTTCATTACCCCGGACAAGGGGGGGGATGACCTGTTCGCACACTTCTCCGAGGTGCGCGGCACGGGCTTCAAGACGCTTGCTGAGGGCCAGAAGGTCAGCTACGAAACGAAACGCGGCCCGAAGGGACTCCAGGCCTCGAACATTACGCCGCAGTAACGCTATCGGATCGCGTCCGCCCGTTGGGGCGGCGCGATTCTCTCGCCTCGAACCGTGGCGGTCGTATGCCACGCGTGCCCGCTCTCTTTTCTTGCATTCATGCTTACCGCACCCGCAGGCTGAAGGTGTGGTGTCAATGGCTCACCCGGCGTTTGCTGGTCGACATCAGGTTCCTGCCGACAGGCCGCGAACCAGGCGCGCTCATCGAGAGCGTTGATTGAGCGCATTTCTCGGGAAATCTGAAGCCTTATCGGATCGCCAGGTTTCGGCGCTCTGAGTGCGTCGTTGCTTCCTGGCCCCGGTTGTTCGCGCAGATCCGCTTTCGTCGTATGTGCGAAATGCGCCGGGCAAAACACAATTTGCAACATCACCCCGCGTGGAAGCGATGCAGCGGTTGGCGGCATTTGCTGACGCCTTGCATTGACGCGGCATTACGCTCACTGGAGGAATTGATTTGGCCAAGGAAGAACTGCTGGAACTCGACGGTGTCGTCGACGAAGTGCTGCCGGACAGCAAATACCGCGTCACGCTCGAGAACGGCGTGGTGGTGAGCGCATATGCATCGGGCCGCATGCGCAAGAATCACATTCGCATTCTTGCCGGTGACCGGGTCACGCTGGAGTTGTCGGTCTACGATCTGTCGAAAGGACGAATTAACTTCCGGCACAAAGATGAGCGCGCATCTGGCGGGCAGCCGCGAAGCGGTATGCGTCGCCGATAGGCGTGCGCCGATCTTGATTGATCGCCAAACCTGTTCTGGCAGGCGCGCGGCTCCGCTATGCAGCGCAGGGGGCGCTGGGTATCGTTGACCGCGCGACCCGTCCTCGTGGCTTCGGTGCTGACGCTTGCGAATATCAACCGGTCCCGCGAGGCGGCGTGCCGTGACGGGCGAGGAATCGATCGAGCTGGCCTGCAAATGCTTTGCTGTCGCGTGTGCTGAAGGGGGCGGGGCCACCCGTATCGATGCCAGCATTGCGCAGTTGATCCATCACGTCGCGTACCGTCAGGCGTTCCTGGATATTTTCACTTGTAAACCAACTTCCGCGCGGATCGAGCGCATGTGCGCCCTTGTCGAGTACCGCGGCGGCGAGCGGTATGTCCGCGGTAATCACCAGGTCGCCTGACGCGACCAGTTCAACGATGCGGGCATCTGCCGCGTCGAAACCCGCCGGCACCTGAATCGACCTGATGAAGGGGGACGGCGGCGTGCGCAAATATTGGTTCGCAACCAGCGTTACCCGTACCTCAGTACGCCGCGCGGCCCGAAACAACATGTCTTTGATGACGGCAGGACAAGCATCAGCGTCGACTAGCACTTGCATGAAGGCAATTCCACTTCATTAAAAGGCGATCATATATCAAGGTCGGCGGTGATCTTGCGCTGGCTCGGGATGGCTCCATGGATAGCCACAAAGCTGCTCGTGTGGCGGGAGATCCGAGGCTGGCTGCAAGCCGCCCCAAACTGACATTTACTCGAATATGCCGCGGTCTCGAACGCAGGCGACAGCCCCCGCGAATGCTATCCTCTCGTTCGCCCAAAAATCCGAGCCTTTCTGGCAACACATCCTCACATGACTGATTTGATCAAACGCGCTTCGGCCGAAGCGCGCGCCTTCCAGAAATCGCGCCGCAACGGCGAGTCCGCGT
Organism: Trinickia terrae; assembly: GCF_005144415.1. Classification (GTDB taxonomy): domain Bacteria; phylum Pseudomonadota; class Gammaproteobacteria; order Burkholderiales; family Burkholderiaceae; genus Trinickia_A; species Trinickia_A terrae. The sequence continues at coordinate 313,670 of NZ_SWJE01000015.1, forward strand.
CGAAGCAGAAAATCTCGCGCAAGAGCAAACGCCTCGCCAACGGCGCCGACCTCGACGACGCTCCCCTCATCGAAGCGCCGCGCAAGCCGCGTTTCGCGCCTGTGACGTTCTCCGAAGAAGGCGGCGTGCGCTATCTGCACTTCGGCACGGAGTGGGTGCAAGGCGCGATGCGCATCAAGAAGCCCGACCACATCGAGCTCGAATACGCACAGCAGATGATGGCGTGGCTGCTGTTCCTCGAAACGCCGAAGCGCATCGTGCAGCTCGGCCTCGGCGCCGCGGCGCTGACCAAGTTCGCGCACCGCTTCCTGAAGCGCGCGCAAGTCGAGGCGGTCGAGCTCAACCCGGCCGTCGTGGTCGCCGCGCGCACGATGTTCGAGCTGCCGCACGACGACGCACGTCTCACGGTCCACGAGACCGACGCCTGGGACTTCGTCAACGATCGCGCGAACCACGGCACGATCGGCGCGCTCCAGATCGATCTCTACGACGCCACGGCGCGCGGCCCGGTGCACGACAGCCTCGCGTTCTACCGCGCGGTGCGTGCGTGTCTCGCTGATGCGGGCGTCGTCACGATCAACCTGTTCGGGGACCATCCGAGCTTCGTGCGCAACATGAAGCACCTGAACACCGCCTTCGACAACCGCGTGATCGCGCTGCCCGAAGTGCACGAGGGCAACCGCGTCGCGCTCGCGTTCTCGGGTCCTGCGCTCGACGTGCCGTTCCTGACGCTGCAGCAGCGCGCGAAGCTGATCGAAGCGAAGCTCGGCTTGCCGGCGCGTCAATGGCTCAAGGGGCTCGAGGCATCGCTTGGCGGCAAGCAGGCGCGCTTCGCGATCTGACGCCGGCAGCGCTGGGCCGCCGGGTCGGCAATAGGCGCGGCATCACGCCGCGCCTGCTGCAAAAAAATCCGGCCAAATCCGCTTGACAGGCGCATGCTGCCTCGGGTTGGCCCCGCTTGACCGCTTGCATGCGGCTCTTATACTCTTGCCAAGCTTTCGGGGGGCCCGTTGGCTGCCCGTATTGCGGGCGCTCGCCATTCGCGACCACGGGCCACAAGTTCAATAAAGTCCAAAGGAGACGTCATGGCTCAAGACGCCGACGCCAACCGCGCCGCCAAACGATGGCTCTGGCTACTGGTACTGCCCTGGATCGCGATGATCTGGGTGCCGTCCTACAACCAGACCGACCCGCAGCTCTGGGGATTCCCGTTCTTCTATTGGTATCAGCTGCTGTGGGTGCTGATCAGCGCCGTCATCACGGCGCTCGTCTACTTCAAGACCAAGACCCGCTCGACGAAGGGCTCGCAAGGAGGTGCGCAATGAACGCCACCGCAACCTTCGTCTTCGTCCTCCTGTTCATCGGCGTCACGATTCTCGGCTTCGTCGCCGCGCACTGGCGTCGCGGCGATCTCGCGCATCTGGAGGAGTGGGGCCTCGGCGGCCGCCGCTTCGGCACGGTCGTCACGTGGTTCCTGCTGGGCGGCGACCTGTACACCGCCTATACGTTCGTCGCCGTGCCTGCCCTCGTGTTCGGCGCGGGTGCGATGGGCTTCTTCGCGCTGCCCTATACGATCCTCATCTATCCGTTCGCGTTCGTCGTGTTCCCGAAGCTGTGGAGCGTCGCCAAGCGCCAGGGCTACGTGACTTCGGCCGACTTCGTCGGCGCCCGCTACGGCAGCCGCATGCTCGCGCTTGCCGTCGCGGTGACGGGCATCCTCGCGACCATGCCGTACATCGCGCTGCAGCTCGTCGGGATCGAAGTGGTGATCGGCGGCCTCGGGTTCGATACGTCGGGCTTCGTCGGCGATCTGCCGCTCATCATCGCGTTCGCGATTCTCGCCGCCTACACCTACACGTCGGGCCTGCGTGCGCCGGCGATGATCGCGGTCGTCAAGGACGTGCTGATCTACATCACGATTGCAGTCGCGATCATCGTGATCCCCGCGCAGATGGGCGGCTTCGGCCATATCTTCAGCGTGGTGCCGCCGGCCAAGCTGCTGCTGAAGGCGCCCGACGCGGCGAGCATGAACGGCTATAGCGCCTACGCGACGCTTGCGGTCGGCTCGGCGCTTGCGCTGTTCCTCTATCCGCACTCGGTCACGGCGATCCTTTCGTCGGCTTCGAGCAACACGATCCGCCGCAACATGGCGCTGCTGCCGGCGTACTCGCTGGTGCTGGGCCTGCTCGCGCTGCTCGGCTACATGGCGCTTGCCTCGGGCGTGAAGGACATGCCGGAGTTTGCGCCGTACTTCAAGGCGTTCGGCCCGAACTTCGCGGTGCCCGCGCTGTTCCTGCACTTCTTCCCGTCGTGGTTCGTCGGCGTCTCGTTTGCGGCGATCGGCATCGGCGCGCTGGTGCCGGCGGCGATCATGTCGATCGCGGCCGCGAACCTCTACACGCGCAACATCCACAAGGAGTTCGTCAACCGCAACATGACGCACGAGCAGGAGACCAACGTCGCGAAGCTCGTCTCGCTGATTGTGAAGGTCGGTGCGGTGGCATTCATTCTCGGTCTGCCGCTCACCTACGCGATCCAGTTGCAGCTGCTCGGCGGGATCTGGATCATCCAGACGCTGCCCGCGATCGTGCTCGGCCTCTACACGCGCAAGCTCGACTACCGCGGCCTGCTGCTCGGCTGGGCGGCCGGCATCGGCATGGGCACGTGGATGGCTGGGTCGACGGGCCTGAAGAGCTCGATCTACGCGATCCACCTCGGCGGCTACGCGATCCCCGGCTATGCGGCGTTGTGGTCGCTGGCGATCAATCTGGTTATCGCGATCGCGGTCAGCTTGGCCGTGCGCGCGGCCGGAATGAGCGCGGCAGAGGACCGCACGCGTCCGGAGGACTATCTCGACGCCGTCGAAAACTAAAACGCAAATCGGGCGGGTGTTGTGCCGGGTCAATCCCGGCGCAACGCGTCCGGCCCGGTTTGCCGACGAGCGCAAGCCCGCAACGGTCGTTGCGGGCTTTTTTCTTGCGCGCGCGATATCCTTTGCTTTGTTATCTCAATTCAGGACGCATCTCGCTTCAAGGCGATCGAACGCGAGCTCTTCATGGCTTCCATCGAACCGGACCGTCTCGTCTTCGCCCGCAAACGCTTCGCGCGCTTGTGGCGCGCGGTTACGTCGCCTTACTACCGGTTCAAGCACGCGCAGGTTTTTCACAGCATCCGCGTCGGCCTGGCGATGCTCGTCTCGATCCTCCTGACAACCGGCGTCGACTTCCCGCATGGAATCTGGGCATCGGTGACGGTGCTGATCGTCATCGGCGGCTTGCAGCACCACGGCAACATCCGCAAGAAGGCGGCCGAGCGCGCGCTCGGCACGATGCTCGGTGCGGCGATCGGCCTCTTCGTGCTCGTGCAGTTGCGCTTCATCGGCTCGCTGCCGCTCACCTATGTGCTGATGTCGGTGATTGCCGCGATCTGCGGTTTTTTCGCGATCGGCCGGCCTACATCGCGCTCCTGACGGCGATCACGATGTGCATCGTCGCAGGCCATGGCGACAACACGATCGACGTCGGCCTGTGGCGCACGCTGAACGTGCTGATCGGCATTGCGGTCGCGCTTGCGTTTTCGTTCGCGCTGCCGCTGCATGCGACCTACTCGTGGCGCTATCTGCTCGCGCGCAACCTGCGCGAGTGCGCGCATACCTACGCGCGCATCGCGCGGGGCGAACCGCTCGATGCCGACGAGCAGGTCGCCATCTTCGCGAAGCTCGGCGAGCGGCTCGTGAAGCTGCGTGCGTTGATGCCGTCGGTGGCTAAGGAGATCGGCGTGTCGACCGGCCGGCTCGACACGATTCAGCGCTTGCATCGCTCGCTCCTGAGCGCGCTGGAGATCATGGCGACGGGCTCGAGCGTGTACGCTGACGCACCCAAGCGCGCCGAATTCGCGCGCCACTTCGGCGCCGAGGCGAAGGCGGTGCGCTCGGGGTTGCTCGCGATGTCGCGCGCGTTGCGCTTCGGCAGCTATGTACGGCTGCTCGCGCCGGTGTGCGCCCATCAAGCGGGGGATGCCGCGTGCGAGCCGCCCGCCGATTTGCGCGCCGACCTGCACGGGCCGTACTGGCTCAGCCAGCGATTCGCGGAGCAAGTGGAGCAGATGCGGGGGCTGCTGCTGGAGCTCGAGCCGCACTGGAACATCGAGCGGCGCTCGCAGGCGCCGAGGGAGCGATAGGGGCCGCTGCTCGAATTCCTGGGCGGCGGGGCTCGCCGGGACTTCGGGGAAGGGCGCCGCGCGGGGCGGGTCGCCTGAGCGTCCTGCCCCGCGCGGCGGGATTGCTGCTTACCGTTGCTGGTCGCTGCAGTTATTCCCGCGGCCTCTCCACGTTCACCATCCAGGGAACGCCGAACTTGTCGGTGACCATGCCGAAACCCAAGGCCCAGAACGTCGGCTGCCACGGCATGCCGACCTTGCCGCCGTCGGCGAGGCCGTTGAAGGCTTTTTCTCCCGCGGCGACGTCGTCGGACGTGATCGAGATGCTGAAGCCCGAGTAGGACGCGGGCTTCGACATGTCGCCGTCGCTGCCCATCAGGATGCTCGAGCCGATCTGGAATGACGCGTGCATGATCTTCTTTGCGTGCTCGGGGGCGCATGGCGGCATGTCTTTCGGCGCTTCGTCGAAGCGCATCTGGAACAGCACTTGCGCGCCGAGCTTCTCCTGATAGAACGCGAGCGCCTCTTCGCAGCGGCCGTAGAACGTCAAATAAGGCTGGACTTGTTGCATCACTACCTCCTTTGTCTGCTTCTCTCGGAACGGCCGCCGCGCCCGTGGGCTTCGAGCGCGGCGGCCTGAAGCGTCAGCGCAGCGCGTCGATCAGCTTTTCGAGCTTCACGGCGTCGGCTGCGAAGGCGCGGATACCTTCGGCGAGCTTCTCGGTGGCCATCGCGTCGTCGTTGACGAGGAAGCGGAACGACGCTTCGTCGACGGCGACGCGTTCGATCGCCTCGTTCTTCACAGCCTCCGGCGACAGCTTGCGTTCGACCGTGTCCGTGCTGTCGTGCAGTTTCTGCAGCAAATCGGGGCTGATCGTCAGCAGGTCGCAGCCGGCGAGCTCGACGATCTGGCTCGTCGTGCGGAAGCTCGCGCCCATCACTTCGGTCTTGTAGCCGAACTTCTTGTAGTACGCGTAGATGCGGTGCACCGACTGCACGCCGGGATCGTTCGCTCCGCCGTTCTTGACTTCGTCCCAGTTGGCGCCGGCGCTCTTCTTGTACCAGTCGTAGATGCGGCCGACGAACGGCGAGATCAGCTGCGCGCCCGCTTCGGCGCACGCGACGGCCTGCGCGAGCGAGAACAGCAGCGTCATGTTGCACTTGATGCCTTCCTTCTGCAGCACTTCGGCCGCGCGGATGCCTTCCCAGGTCGACGCCAGCTTGATCAGCACACGCTCGCGGCCGATGCCGGCCTTTTCATACAGCTTGATGAGCTCGTGCGCCTTGTCGACCGAGGCGCGGGCGTCGAACGAAAGGCGCGCGTCGACTTCGGTCGACACGCGGCCCGGGATGATCTTGAGGATTTCGGTGCCGAACGCGATCAGCAGGTGATCGATGATTTGGCCGACCGGTTTGCTCGCGTGATCGCGCACGGTTTTTTCGAGCAGCGGCTTGTAGTCGTCCTTCTGGACTGCCTTCAGGACCAGCGACGGGTTGGTCGTCGCGTCTTGCGGCTTGTATTGGGCGATTTGCTGGAAATCGCCGGTATCGGCGACAACGGTCGTGTACTGCTTCAGTTGATCGAGAGCGGTTGTCATGGCAAGTCTTCCAGGCGCGTTGGCGCGGTTGTCCAGAATGAAGGCGATCCGGCTATTTTATTGCGGATCGAATGACAGGGGTCTGACATATTTGTGAGCGACGCGCAGCCGGCGACGAGCTACCGGCGCCCCGCGTTCAGCACGATTTGCGTGACCACGCCCGCGACGAGCCCCCAGAACGCCGAGCCGACCGACAGCAGCGTCAGGCCCGAAGCCGTCACCATGAAGGTGACGAGCGCGGCCTCGCGCTGCTTCACGTCCTGCATCGCGTTCGTCAGGCCGCCCATGATCGAGCCGAACAGCGCGAGCGCCGCCACCGACACCACGAGCGCCTTCGGCAGCGCCGCGAAGAGCGCCGCGATGGTCGCGCCGAAAATGCCCGCGATCAGGTAGAAGACGCCGCACCAGAGCGCGGCCGTGTAGCGTTTCGAGCGGTCCTCGTGCGCCTCGGGGCCCGTGCAGATTGCCGCCGTAATTGCCGCAAGATTGATGCCGTGCGAGCCGAACGGCGCGAGCACGAGCGAGGCGAGGCCGGTCGTGGCGATCAGCGGCGCGGACGGCGTCGTGTAGCCGTCCGCGCGCAGCACGGCGATGCCCGGCACGTTCTGCGAGGCCATCGCGACGACGAAGAGCGGAATGCCGATGCTGATCGCCGCGGCGAGCGAGAAGCTCGGCATCGTGAAGACGGGCTTGGCGAGCGCGACGTGGAAATGGCTGAAGTCGAGCAGGCCGAGCGCGCCTGCGGCGGCCGTGCCGGCGACGAGCGTCGTCACGATCGCATAGCGCGGCGCCGCGCGCTTCACCACGAGGTAGACGGCGAACATGATCAGCACGAGCGTCGTCTGATACTGCGCGGCGCGAAAGATCTCGATGCCGATCTCGAACAGGATGCCTGCGAGCAGCGCGGCGGCGATGCCGGCGGGAATCTTCTTCATCAGCGTGTCGAACCAGCCCGTCAGGCCGACGACGGTAAGCAGCACCGCGCAGACGATGAACGCGCCGATCGCCTCCGGATAGGCGGCATGCGGCAGCGACGAGATGAGCAGCGCCGCGCCGGGCGTCGACCAGGCGATGACGATGGGTGCGCGATAGCGCAGCGAGAGGCCGATCGTCGTGAGCGCCATGCCGATCGACAGCGCCCAGATCCACGATGAAATCTGCGCGTCGGTGAGATGGGCGGCGCGGCCGGCCTGGAACATCAGCACGAGCGAGCTGGTGTAGCCCGTCATCATCGCGACGAAGCCGGCGACGATCGCATGCAGCGAGGTGTCGGCAAAAGGACGGAGGGCGGGGGAGGTAGGGAAATCGGGTGTCGAAGGCGGATTCATGCGGTCAGTGCAAAAGCGGGGCAGGGTTGCGCCCAAGGGAAATCGTCGTTGCGGTGGTTGAAAGTGAAAGGCTACTTGCTCAGCATGCGCATCGCGGTTTCGAGCCCGGCGAGCGTGATCGGATACATCCGTCCGCCGAGCAGCTGCCGGATCGCCGACACCGATTGCCGGTACTCCCAGAGCCCTTCCGGCTCCGGATTGAGCCATGCATGATGCGGGAACTGGTCGGCGAGGCGCCGCAGCCACACGGCGCCGGCCTCGGCATTGTTGTACTCGACCGAGCCGCCTGGCTGCAGCACTTCATAGGGGCTCATGGTCGCGTCGCCGACGAAGATCAGCTTGTAGTCGGGCGTGAACTTGTGCAGCACGTCCCAGGTCGGCGTGCGCTCGGCGTGGCGGCGGCGGTTGTTTTTCCAGAGGAAGTCGTAGACGCAGTTGTGGAAGTAGTAGAACTCGAGATGCTTGAACTCGGCCTTGGCCGCCGAGAACAGCTCCTCGGTGCGCTTGATGTGGTCGTCCATCGAGCCGCCCACGTCGAGCAGCATCAGCACCTTCACGTTGTTGTGCCGCTCGGGGACCATCTTGATGTCGAGCCAGCCCGCATTCGCGGCGGTGCTGCGGATCGTGCCGTCGAGATCGAGCTCTTCGGCCGCGCCCTCGCGCGCGAAGCGGCGAAGGCGCCGCAGCGCGACCTTGATGTTGCGCGTGCCGATCTCGACGTCGTCGTCGTAATCCTTGTAGGCGCGCGCTTCCCAGACTTTCACGGCGGTGCGGTGGCCGGCCGAGTCGCCGCCGATGCGGATGCCTTCAGGGTTGTAGCCGCCGTTGCCGAAGGGCGACGTGCCGCCCGTGCCGATCCACTTGCTGCCGCCTTCGTGGCGATCCTTCTGTTCGTCGAAGAGCTGCTTGAGGCGCTCCATCAGCTTGTCGAGACCGCCCATTGCTTCGATCTGCGCTTTCTCTTCGGGTGTGAACTCGCGTTCGAGCTTCTTCGCGAGCCAGTCGAGCGGCACGTCGAACGCGATCTGCGCGGCGTGCTCGACGCCACGGAAATACGCGCCGAACGCCTGGTCGAACTTGTCGAAGTACTGCTCGTCCTTCACGAGCGTCATGCGCGAGAGATAGTAGAACTCGTCGAGCGACGGCGCGATCACCTGCGCCTTGAGCGCTTCAATCAGCGTCAGGTACTCCTTGACCGAGACCGGCAGTTTCGCGGCGCGCAGCGAATAGAAGAAGTCGATCAGCATGCGGTTTCCTTCGCGGTGGCGCTTGGATGCGGTGCGTTATCCGCCGCCTAGCGGTTGTGGCGGTTCATGAAGATGAGCCGCTCGAACAGGGCCACGTCCTGCTCGTTCTTCAGGAGCGCGCCGGCGAGCGGCGGCACGATCTGCTTCTGGTCGGTCGAGCGCAGCGCCTCGGGCGGGATGTCCTCGGCGAGCAGCAGCTTGAGCCAGTCGAGCAGCTCCGAGGTCGACGGCTTCTTCTTCAGCCCCGACACGTTGCGCAATTCGAAGAAGCTCGTGAGCGCCGACGTGAGCAGCGCTTTCTTGATGCCGGGGTAGTGGACCTCGACGATTTGCTCCATCGTCGCCGGATCGGGGAACGTGATGTAGTGGAAGAAGCATCGGCGCAGGAAGGCGTCGGGCAGCTCCTTCTCGTTGTTCGACGTGATGATGACGAGCGGCCGGTGCTTCGCGCGCACGAGCTCGTGTGTCTCGTAGACGTAGAACTCCATGCGGTCGAGCTCGCGCAGCAGGTCGTTCGGGAACTCGATGTCGGCCTTGTCGATTTCGTCGATCAACAGCACCGTTTGCTGCTCGGATTCGAACGCCTGCCAGAGCACGCCCTTGACGATGTAGTTGGCGATGTCCTTCACGCGCTCGTCGCCGAGCTGCGAATCGCGCAGGCGCGACACCGCGTCGTATTCGTAGAGGCCTTGCTGCGCCTTCGTCGTCGACTTGATGTGCCATTGCAGGAGCGGCATGCCGAGCGCCGCCGCGACCTCCTCGGCGAGCATGGTTTTGCCCGTGCCGGGCTCGCCTTTGATGAGGAGCGGCCGCTTGAGCGTCATCGCGGCGTTGACCGCGAGCTTGAGGTCGTCGGTGGCGACGTATTGCGAGGAACCTTCGAAGCGCATGTCGGACGCTCTTTCAAAAAATTCCAGTATAAGTCAGAAGCCCTGTTGTCTCTTTTATGGGCGGCGTATCGTGTCGGACCCGGTGGCAGGCCCGCCGCGAGGCGCTGGTGCGGCTCTGCGGCTTGTGGACGCACCGCGCGGCGTCGCGGTACAATTGGGCCGATTTTTTTGGCCTGCGTGGCAACCCTATAAGTAGAACGGCGCGGCGCGCCTGATTCCCCTTAAGCTAGGTTACAAGAGCTATGAACAAACTCGTCGGCAAACACGTCGTGATCGCAGCGCTGGTGGCGCTCGCGGGCTTCGCGGTGAGCGCGCAGGCGGCCGATGTCGTTGGCAACGCGAAGGCGGGCCGAGGCAAGGTCGCGATGTGCATCGGCTGCCACGGCATCCCCGGCTATCGCACGGCGTTCCCGGAGGTCTACCGGGTGCCGGTCCTCGGCGGCCAGAACCAGCAATACCTCGAAAACGCGCTGCACGCCTACAAGAAGGGCGATCGCCACTTCGAAACGATGCACGCGATCACGGTCTCGCTCTCGGATCAGGACATCGCCGATATCGCGGCTTACTACGCGGCGCAGACGCCCACCTCGAAAGACAATCCCGACAAGTGATGCGATGACGGCGGCCCGGTTGCCCAGGCAGCCGTCCATGCCATCGAAGCCGCATTCGACCCATCACTGAGCCATCACATTTCGCGGGATAGGAGAATTCATGAACAAGCCTAACCAGGCCCATCGCACGGTACGCACGATGTTCAAGGCTGCGAGCGCAGCGGCGGCGCTCGGCGCGCTCGCCGCGTTCAACCCGGCCTTCGCCGCCGACGCCGACAACGGCAAGGTGCTCGCCGAAGCGCACAACTGCGCGGCGTGCCACGGCGTGAACTTGAACAAGCCGGTGAGCCCGGAGTATCCGAAGCTCGCGGGCCAGCACTCGGACTATATCTTCTTTGCGCTGCGCCAGTACCAGATGGGCACGGCCAATCCGCGCTTCGGCCGCAACAACGCGATCATGGCGGCGCAGGTGCAAAGCCTGTCGCAGAGCGACATGAAGGACATCGCCGCCTATATCGAATCGCTCAGGGGCGATCTGGTCGAGAAGAAGTAAGGCGCCGCCGTCGAACAATGAAACACCCCGCCTCGAGCGGGGTGTTTCATTTTGTGCGGGATGCCGGAAGGGATCAGTCGCGTGACGCACGCCGCTCGATGCGGGCCAGATAGGCGTCCGAGTCGGGCGGCGTGTTGCTGCGCTGGGCTTCCCAGATCGTCTCGCCGAGACACTCCATGATCGCGTGCTGCGCGTCGTGCGTCGAGCCGAGTCGCACCGCCAGCCGTTCATGCGCGGCGCGGATGCCGGGCGGCTGGTCGATCGACAGCTGCTCGCTGATCGCGAGGTGCATCGACAGGTGCAGGAACGGATTGGTCTGGCCGCGCTCGGGCGAATAGTCGGCAGCGGCCGCCGAGCCTTCCGTATCCGCCAGGGCGTCGTGGTATTCGGGGTGCTCGACGATCCAGTCGGCGGCGATCGCCTCCAGCGGCGTGAGAATGTCGCCGGCGCGCTGCTTGCGCCAGGTGTCGATGAAAAAGCGTCGGACTTCGTCGCGGCTCGGGTTGAACATCGTGTGGGGCTGTCTTTGTTGGGTGCGGACTTCTGCCGCATGGGCAGTCCGCCATTTTACGCTGCGCGGCGTTCGGACGCTGGAGGCGGGTTGGCGCGCGAGCTGGCTTGTTGAGCGCCGCAGCACCCGGCTAGAATCGCGCCGTTGCGAAACCTGCGTTCAATCATGACTTCCCGCCCGCATTCCCGCGCCGATATCGTGCGCGGCGCCGCTTTCGTCGCGCTGTCGGCGATTGCCTTCGGAGCAATGGCGATTTTCGGCCGCTACGCCTACGCCGGCGGGGCAGACGTGCTCGGCCTGCTTACCCTGCGCTTCGCGATTGCCGGGGCCGTGCTGACGCTCATCGCGGCGAGGCGCGGCGTCGTCTGGCCGCGCGTCAGGGCGGTCTGGCCGATCGTCGGCATGGGCGGGATCGGCTATGTCGGGCAGTCGCTGTGCTACTTCACGGCGCTTCAGCATGCCGAAGCCAGCCTCGTTGCGCTCTTGCTGTATCTCTATCCGGCGTTCGTCACGCTGCTTGCGGCATGGTGGCTCGGGGAACGCTTGACCAAGGTGAAGGTGGCCGCGCTCGTGCTGTGCGTGAGCGGGTCGGCGGTGATGGTCGGCGGTGGCCACGGCGATTCGCTCGGGATCGCGCTCGCGCTGGCCGCTGCGGTGATCTATTCGCTCTATATCGTGATCGGCGCGCGCTTTACACGCAGCGTCGATCCGCTCGCGACGTCGGCCATCGTCTGCGTGTCGTCCGCGCTCGTGCTGGCGGTGATGTGCGCGGCGCGCGCGTCGAGCGGCGCCGCGCCGCATGTGCCGGCGACCTCGGCCGGCTGGGCCGCTGCGCTCGCGATCGCGCTGGTTTCGACCGTCGCCGCGCTGCTGTGCTTCTTCGCCGGCCTCGAGCGGCTGGGCGCGGCGCGCACCTCGATGCTCTCGACGCTCGAGCCGGTGGTGACCGTCGCGCTCGCCGCGATCACGCTCGGCGAAGCCTTGACGCCGCTGCAGTGGGCGGGCGGCGCCGCGATCCTCGCGGCGGTGCTGTGGCTCGTGCGAGCCGGCGGCGGCGCGCACGACGAGGAGGCGGTGGCGCTCGAGGCGAATCAATAGCGGCCGCACATCCTCAATCGCTCGTTCGAGCGAATCCGCGCCGCGGATGGCGCAGCGCGGCTCACATCTCCGGCGGCGGCGTCTTCGGCTTGAACTCGCAGAGCGGCTCGATCACGCAATGCCAGCACTCGGGCCGCCGCGCCTTGCACACGTAGCGCCCATGCAAAATCAGCCAGTGGTGCGCGTCGTGGCGGAATTCGGCGGGCGTGAATTTCTCCAGCGCTGCTTCGACCGCGCGCACGTCCTTGCCGGGCGCGAGGCCTGTGCGGTTCGCGACGCGGAAGATGTGCGTGTCGACGGCGATCGTTGGCTGGCCGAATGCCGTGTTGAGCACGACGTTCGCCGTCTTGCGGCCGACCCCCGGCAGGCTCTCCAGCGCCTCGCGATCGGCTGGCACTTCGCCGCCGTGCTGGTCGAGCAGGATGCGGCAGGTTGCGACCACGTTCTTCGCCTTGGTCCGGTAGAGCCCGATTGTCTTGATGTAATCAGCGACGCCGGCTTCGCCGAGTTCCCAGACTTTCTGCGGCGTGTTGGCGACCGGGAACATCCGGCGCATCGCCTTGTTCACGGAGACGTCGGTGGCCTGCGCCGACAGCATCACCGCGATCAGCAATTCGAATGGCGTCGCGTATTCGAGCTCGGTGGTCGGATGCGGGTTGAGGCTTTGCAGCGTCTCGTAGATCGCGCGGCGTTTGTTCGCGTTCATGCGGTCGGGGTCAGGGCTTCTTGGTGGCGTCGTGGGAAGGGGCGGCTGCGGGCGGATTGGCGCCGCCTTCACCCGCCGGCGCGATGCCGAGCCGGCGGCGGCGCGCTTCGGCCGCGTCGATCTGGGCCTGCACGTCGGCGCTGACCGTATCGACATTCTTCGGCCCCTGGCCCTGTGCCGCTAATTCTTCCTTTTTCTTGCGCGCGCGTTCGAGGGCGGCTTGGATGATGGCCTGCTTCTTGGCTTGCGCGTCGTCAGGGGCTGGCGCGGTCGATGCAGTGGGGGCAGCGGCGCTGGGGCCTTCGGGCGCGGCGGGGTGGCTCGCTGCCCGGCGCGCCGCCGCGCGCGCTTCGGCGGCTTCGCGCTCGCGCGCGAGGCGCGCCATGCGGCGGTCGTGCCGCTCGCGCGCGGTGTCGGCCTGCGCTTGCGTCCAGGCGTCCCAGCCGGTCGCCGCGCCCGTCATCGGCACCATCGCGATGCAGTCGACGGGGCAGGGCGCGACGCACAGGTCGCAGCCCGTGCACAGCTCCGCGACGATCGTATGCATTTGCTTCGGGGCCCCGACGATCGCATCGACCGGACATGCCTGCATACAGAGTGTACAGCCGATGCAAAGTTGCTCGTCGATGACGGCAAGCGGTCTCGGCCGTTCGGCGCCGTTGGCGGGGTTGAGGGCCACCGCGGGCTTGCCGAGCAGCGCGGCCAGCCGCGCCAAGCCTTCCGCTCCGCCGGGCGGGCACTGGTTGTAGCCGGCCTCGCCGGCGGCGATGGCCTCGGCGTAGGGGCGGCAGCCCGCATAGCCGCACTTCGTGCATTGCGTCTGGGGGAGCAGATCTTCGATGCGGTCTGCGAGGGTTCGGGGATCGGTCACGGTGAGGACATCGGGGCGGCCGGCGGTGCGGGCCGCTCTCTCTTGTAGTCTTGCTCGCGGCTCGCGCGGCAAACGCGCTTGCAACTTGGAGGCGGCGCCCGGCTCGCGCCTTGGTCTGCCGGGCTCGGCGCGTGCCGCGCAGAATTAGCCAAAGGCTGCATTATCGCCGATTTCCCCGATTGCCATTGACAATCCATGTGCCATAATCGAAGCGCTTTTTCGCATGACCGCAGGAGGGAGTCCCCCAATCACGGCGCGAGCGTCAGAGACAGCCGGTGCATGGCATGGAGGACCGGCGGCGCGCTTCCGGTAACGCGGTTCAAGAAGCAATATGCCACCATGAATCAGCCGAAAATCAAAAGAGATCCTGAAGGCACACGGCGCCGAATCCTGCTTGCGGCGGCCGAGGAGTTTGCAAATGGTGGGTTGTTCGGCGCGCGCGTCGACCAGATCGCCCGCCGTGCGGAGACGAACGAACGCATGCTCTATTACTACTTCGGTAGCAAGGAGCAGCTTTTCACGGCAGTGCTCGAATACGTGTTCGGCGCGCTCACGGAAGCCGAACGGGCGCTCGACTTGAACGGCATCGCGCCGGTCGAAGCGATCACTCGGCTTGCTCACTTCGTTTGGGACTACTATCGCGACCATCCCGATCTGCTGCGGCTCGTGAACAACGAAAACCTGCACGAGGCGCGCTACATTCACAAGTCGACGCGCATCCGCGAGATGATCTCGCCAATCGTGGCAACGCTCTCGTCCATCCTCGAACGCGGCCAGCGCGCCGGGCTCTTTCGCGCGAATGTCGACCCGCTGCGCTTCTACGTGGTGCTCTCGGGGCTCGGCTACTACATCGTGTCGAACCGTTTCACGCTCGAGGCGACGCTGGGACGCGACTTCAGCGCGCCCGCCGAGCGCAGCGAGGTCGTGCAGATGAACACCGAGCTGCTGCTGGCCTACCTGATGCGGCGCTGAGGCGCGCCGCTTTGCCGAGTCGAATTTCGCTTTTGGGCTTGACCTGATTCACGCATGCACGGGTTGCCGGTGGCGCGCGCATGCGTGCAGGCACCGCAAATGCAAAGGGCGCATCGCGAACGACGCGCCCCCTTCATGGCCTTCCTTGCAGAAGCCAGCAGGCCGGAGCCCGCCATCGACCTTACGCTTCGACGGCCGCGCGCTCGGTCTTCGACTCCTTGTTGTGCGCGAGGATGAAGTCGCGCAACTGCGGATAGATGATGGTGCGCCAGCGGCGCCCGGAGAAGATCCCGTAGTGGCCGCACTTCTCGGCCGTGAAGTGGCGCTTGTTCTTGGCGGGAATGCCCGTGCACAGATCGTGGGCGGCGCGCGTCTGGCCGCTGCCGGAGATGTCGTCGAGCTCGCCTTCGATCGTGAAGAGCGCCGTCTTCTTGATGTCCTGCGGGCGCACCGGTTCGCCTTCGATCACCCACGTGCCTTCCGCGAGCCGGAACTCCTGGAACACGATGCGGATGGTGTCGAGGTAGTACTCGGCGGCCATGTCGAGCACGGCGTTGTATTCGTCGTAGAAGCGGCGGTGTGCTTCGGCATCCTCTTCATCGCCGCGCAGCAGGCTTTGATAGAAGTCCCAGTGCGACGCGGCGTGCCGTTCCGGATTCATCGCGACGAAGCCCGTGTGCTGCAGGAAGCCCGGGTAGACGTGGCGGCCGACGCCCGGATAATTCGCCGGCACGATATGGATCACGTTGTTTTCGAACCACTCGTACGAGTGCTGGACGGCGAGCGAGTTGACCGACGTCGGGCTGCGGCGTGCGTCGATCGGGCCGCCCATCATCGTCATCGTGCGCGGGGTATCTTCGCCGCGGCTCGCCAGGAGCGAGATTGCCGCGAGCACCGGCACCGTCGGCTGGCACACCGAGATCACATGCAGGTTCTTCGCGCCGATATGGCGGATGAATTCCTGGATGTAGGCGACGTAGTCGTTGAGATGGAAGTCGCCGTTCTCGAGCGGCACCATGCGCGCATCGATCCAGTCGGTGATGTAGACCTTGTGGTCCTGCAGCAGCGTGGTGACGGTATCGCGCAGCAGCGTGGAGTGGTGGCCCGACAGCGGGGCGCAGACGAGCACGACGGGCTCGTCCTTGAGCTGCGAAACGGCGCCGCTGTCGTCGGCGAAGCGCTTGAAGCGCAGCAGGCGGCAAAACGGCTTTTCGATGATCGTCTGCTCGACGATCGGGATGTTGTGCCCGTCCTTGACGATCTGATGAATGTTGAATTCGGGCTTTTCGTAATCCTTGCCGAGCCGGTACAGCAGTTCGTAGGCGGCCGACAGGCGCGTGGCGCCGGGCACGTAGGCAAGCGGACTCGCCGGATTGGCAAACGACTTCGACGCAGCCTGAGCCCAGGCGGTCATCGGGCTCAGCAACGCGCGTTGGAATTCGTGAAACTGGTAAAGCATGGTGGGAAGCTCCCGCGTGTGGGAACGGTTCACGTGGGGCGGCGCGTGGCGTCGCGGCGTACCGTGTTAGCTGATTGTTTCAGGCCGGTCAAACGAGTCGATGATATAGGGAAAAACCTGGTTGTGCAATGCAGCAATTTCGAGATTTCCGGAAGGATTTTCCCGTACTTAAGAACCCTCTGTTCTTGCCGAGAGGCACGTTTACAGTTTCCTTGCGGCGCGGCAGAAACCGGCGGAAATACCACTCCGGCCCCCTTGTTCTGCATCAATCGAGCCAGTCTTGCCGGCCGGCCGAGCGGGGCGCCTAGCCGCGGCCTTCCGCCGCGGACGCATCCCGCGCGCCGTCCTGCGCCGGGTGGCCGGTCGCGCGCGTCATCTCCTGCTCGTGGCGCATCAGGTTCAAGCCCGTGTGCACGAGCGCCACGTGCGAGAACGCTTGCGGGAAGTTGCCGACGAGCCGCTGCGTGGCCGGGTCGTATTCCTCGGATAAAAGCCCGACGTCGTTGGCGAGCGACAACAAGCGTTCGAAGAGCGCGTGGGCATCGGCAAGACGTCCTTGCAGCGCGAGGTTGTCGACCAGCCAGAAGCTGCAGGCGAGGAAGGTGCCTTCGCCGGGCGGCAGGCCGTCGTCGACGTCGCCCGTGTGGTAGCGCAGGACGAGGCCTTCGCGCATCAGGTTCTGCTCGATTGCGGCGACCGTGCCGCCGATGCGCGGATCGGCTGGCGGCAGGAAACCGAGCAGCGGCATCAGCAAGGTGGACGCATCGAGATTGTCGCTGCCGTACGCCTGGGCGAATGCGTTCAGCTTCGGGTTCCAGGCCCTGGCGCAGACGTCGGCGTGAATCCGCTCGCGCAGCGCGCGCCAGCGCTCGAGGGGCGCCGGCAAGCCGAACTTCTCCGCCGAGCGGATCGCGCGGTCGAACGCCACCCACGCCATGACCTTCGAGAACGTGAAGTGCTGGCGCCCGCCGCGCACCTCCCAGATGCCCTCGTCGGGCTGCTCCCAGATGGTCTCGAGATGGTCGAGCATCGCGCACTGCACCGACCACACGGTCTCGTCGGTCTGCAAGCCGCCGACACGCGCAAGATGCAGCGCATTCATCACTTCGCCATACACGTCGAGCTGGAGCTGGCCGACGGCGTTGTTGCCGATGCGCACCGGCTTCGCGCCTTGGTAGCCGGGAAGCCAGTCGATCTCCGATTCGGGCAGGCGCCGCTCGCCGGCCAACCCATACATGATCTGCACCTGCGACGGCGAGCCCGCCATCACGCGGCCGAGCCACGCGCGCCAGGCGCGCGCCTCGTCGTAGTAGCCGCCGCGCATCAGCGCGAGCAGCGTGATCGTCGCGTCGCGCAGCCAGCAGTAGCGGTAGTCCCAATTGCGCGTGCCGCCCAAGTGCTCGGGCAGCGAGGTGGTCGGCGCCGCGACGATGCCGCCCGTGGGCTCATAGGCAAGCGCCTTCAGCGTAATCAGCGAGCGGCGGATCGGCTCGGCGTAGCGGCCCGTCACCACGCAGCGCGAGGACCAGTCGCGCCAATGGTTCTCGGTGCGGGCGAGCGACGTGTGCGGATCGCGTGCGGGCGGCAGGCGCAAATGCGAGGGTGCGTAGGCGAGCGTGAAGGGCACGCGCTCGCCCTCGGACACGGTGAACTCGGCGACCGTGCACATGTTCTCGCCGCGCAATTCCACGGGCGTGCGCAGCACGACGGTGTCGGGTCCGACGATCGCCTTGATGCCGTTGTCTTTCGACAGCTGGCTCACCCACGGCACCGAGAAGCCATAGTCGAAGCGCAGCACCAGCTCCATCCGCATACGCACGGCGCCGCGCTTGCCGATCACGATGCGCCCGAGCTCCGACCAGCCGTTGCCGGGCGGCATGAAGTCGACGACGGTGACGGCGCCGTCGGCCGTTTCGTAGTCGGTTTCGAGGATTAGCGTCTCGCCGCGGTAGCGGCGCGTGATCTTCGGTGCGGTGTGCGTCTGCGGCGCGAGCAGCCAGCGGCCGTGCTGGGGTGTGCCGAGCAGCGCGGCGAAGCACGCGCCGGAGTCGAAGCGCGGCCAGCAGAGCCAGTCGACCGAGCCGTCACGGGAGATCAGCGCGGCGGTGTGGCCGTCGCCGACGAGCGCGTAATCCTCAATGAGTGCGGGCATAGGCAAGGAGCGGGTAAAAAGTGCGGAGAAGTGCCGAAGCGTACAGGCGTGCGGCAAGAAATGGTCAAACTAAATGGTCAAAGGAAGTGGAATCGCGGCAACTAACGTAAATAGCCGCACAAAGACCACGTCTTTCGTTGCCACGGCCGAGCGGGCGTCGCTACAATCGAATCTCGAAATCAATCAGGCCCGCGCGGCATGTGTCGCAGCCCCGGCCGTTCACACGCTCGTGTATTGCACCCTTTGCGAGGATAGCCCCCATGCTGAGTCCGTCGAAAGTCGATTGCATCACGATTCTCTCCGCCGCCAGCGAGCTTGGCGACGACACGTTCCTGCCGCTCGTGCACGACCGGCTAGGCCTCTCGCGCAACGGCCTCGAAACCGCTGCGGCGTTCCTCGTGGAGCGCGCATGCTTCAAGCGCCACCGCCTCGAAGACGACGGACATTATGCGGTGGGCGGTCTTTCGCTGCAGGGCAGGCTGCGCCTCGACCAATTGGTCAACGGCTGACGTTCGTCACAGGTGGTCCGGCGTCGCAGCCGCTCGCTGCGGCGCGACCCAGGGCGCTTGAGATCTCTGCCTGACCGGATGCCGCTTGCATATCGACGGCGATGGCGGCGAAAGCCGCGCGACGCTCAACGCCGACTCGTGGGGCGCCCGCGCCGGCAGGCACTGGACCGACGAAAACGGCAACGAGGACATCCTGTTCGCCTTCGTGTTTCGCGATTCGCACGATCATCCCGAGCCGATCGGCGGCTATGCGCGCCAGTGGTATATGCCGCCCGTGCCGCTTGCCCTGCCAGCAGGGCAAGCGCGGCTTGGGCGGCGGGGATGAATCACCTAGAATCAAAATCGCCTGGCCTAGACCGTCTCCCGGTACGCATTGCCGTGTGCGGAAAGGCAGAGGGGTATATGGCGTGAACACAGGGAAAGTACGGAGTGCGCATTTTCCGCGGGGGAGTGTTGTGGCACTTTACAACACGAGTTTGGCGAAAGCGGTATAGACTCCGACACCGCAACCTTTGAAGAATTGTTGCAACCAGTAAGAGCAGGCAAGTTCGTCCAGCGGTCCCTTGTGGTTTCTGGGCGGCCTCCCTCGGGAAGCGTCGCCGATTACGAAAAAAGGAGAATATGAATGAAGGCTATCAAGGCAATCAAGCTTGCAGGTGGTGCGTTGATCGTAGCGTTTTCCGTGAGCGCGTTTGCTCAGGCGAGCGACACGGGTATGGCTTCGGCGCCGGCCATGTCGGCTGCACAGCCGTCGGGTAAGCAGGCTGACCGCGCATTGAGCAAGACGGTGCGCAAGGCGCTGGCCAAGGCTAAGGGCGTGTCGGCTGCTGGCATCGTGGTGCGTGCGAAGAGCGGCGCGGTCACGCTGGAAGGCACCGTTCCCGACCAGTCGCAGATCGACAAGGCGACCCAGGTCGCTCAGGGCGTTGCGGGCGTGAGCTCGGTCAAGAACGCGCTGACCGTGAAGGAAGAGGGTCAGTAAGCCTACCTGCGGTATCGACCGGAGTTAGCGCTTTGGCGCTTACTCCGGTCCCATGCCCCGCGATCATGCTGGGGCCTCGCGTTTGCCATACCCCCGCACTGCCGTTCCTCCCCGTTCCGCTTATTCCGCCGGCCCCGGCGCCAGCACTTCCCGGCTGCCGTTGATGCCCATCGACGACACCAGTCCCGCCGCCTCCATCTGTTCGACGAGCCGCGCCGCGCGGTTGTAGCCGATGCGCAACTGACGCTGCACCGCCGAGATCGACGCGCGCCGCGTGCGCACGACGAACGCCACGGCTTCGTCGTAGAGCGGGTCGGCCTCCGGATCGGGCGCATCGCCGAACAGGTCCTGGGCGGCGCCTTCGCTCGCCGGGCCGTCGAGGATGCCTTCCTCATATTGCGGCTCGCCGAACTGCTTCAGGTACTCGACGATCCGATGCACTTCCTCGTCCGCGACGAACGCGCCATGCACGCGCTGCGGGTAGCCGGTGCCGGGCGGCAGGAACAGCATGTCGCCCTGGCCGAGCAGCGACTCGGCGCCCATCTGGTCGAGGATCGTGCGCGAGTCGATCTTCGACGACACTTGGAAGGCCACCCGCGTCGGAATGTTGGCCTTGATGAGGCCCGTGATCACGTCGACGGAGGGACGCTGTGTCGCCAGGATCAGATGGATGCCAGCCGCGCGCGCCTTCTGCGCGAGCCGCGCGATCAACTCCTCGATCTTCTTGCCGGCGACCATCATCAGGTCGGCGAGCTCGTCGATCACGACGACGATGAGCGGCAGCGTCGACAGCGGCTCAGGCGCCTCGGGCGTGAGCGAGAACGGATTCGTCAGCTTTTTCTCCGCGCGCTCGGCGTCGCGCACCTTCTGGTTGAAGCTCGCGAGATTGCGCACGCCGACGGCCGACATCAGCTTGTAGCGCTTCTCCATCTCGCCGACGCACCAGTTGAGCGCGTTCGCGGCGAGCTTCATGTCGGTGACGACCGGCGCGAGCAGGTGCGGGATGCCTTCGTAGACCGAGAGCTCGAGCATCTTCGGGTCGATCATGATGAGGCGCACGTCCTCGGGCGTCGCCTTGTAGAGCAGCGACACGATCATCGCGTTGATCGCGACCGACTTGCCCGAGCCGGTCGTGCCGGCGACCAGCATGTGCGGCGCCTTCGCGAGATCGGTGACGATCGGATGGCCGATGATGTCCTTGCCCATCACGAGCGTGAGCTGCGAGGCGGAGTTCTGATAGGCGCTCGATTCGAGGATCTCCGAGAGCCGGATCATCTGCCGCTTGGCATTCGGTAATTCGAGACCCATGCAGGTCTTGCCGGGGATCGTTTCGACGACGCGAATCGACGTGAGGCCGAGCCCGCGCGAGAGGTCCTTCATGAGGCCGACGATCTGGCTGCCGCGCACGCCGAGCGCCGGCTCGACTTCGAAGCGCGTGATGACGGGGCCTGCCGACGCGCCGACTACCGTCACCGGCACCTTGAATTCCTGCAGGCGCTGCTCGATCAGTTGGCCGGTTTCGGCGAGGCGTTCGTCGGGGATCGGCTCGATGTCGGGGGAGGCGCGTTCGAGCAGGTCCAGCGTCGGCAATTCGACCGAGGAGGCGCGCGGCGCGTGGAATTCGAATTCGGTCGGCGCGTGCCCGCGCAGGGCAGCGCGTGAGGTTGGCGGCTGCTGCGGCTCGGCTGGTTCCCCAGGGGCGGGTTCGGCGACCGGAGGCGAGGCCGGCGCGGGTTGCGAGGCCGCGTCCGCGGCCGGAGCGGCGGCGCTTTCGTTTGGCGGCGACGGGTCTTGTTGCGTCGGCATCGCGGGCGCGGAGGCGGGCGATACCGGTGCTGCCGCCGACGCCGACGCGGACGCGAGGCCTGGGCGCAGCAGCGAATCAAAAGTGATCGACGTTGCCCATCGCGGCTCCGGCGGCTGTTGGGCGGGCTGGTGGCCGGGCGCCGCTTCAGCGGTTGCCGCGTCGTGCGCCGCTGCGAGAGCGCTGTTCGATGCCGACGCCAGGGCCGGTCCAGCCGGTTCCGCCAGTTCAACGGAGGCTTCGTCCGGTTGTGCAAACGCCGCCTCGCTCTCGACAGCATCGGCGGCCTGCGCAACCGCTTCAACGCGCGGCGCAACTTCAGGCGCTTCGGCTGGAAGGTCCGCTTCGGACGCGAGTTGCGCTTGCGGTTGCGGTTGCAATTCGGCTTCGTGGGAGGATTCTGCCTGAGCATCGGCCTGGATTGCCGATTGCGCTGGTGTCTCTGCGATCGTCGAGGGTTGGATGTCCGCAGCCGGCTCTTTCACTGCGGCCTCGGCTTCGGGCGTGGTGGCGGGCTCTGTGTGCTGCGTAAGCGCCGGGTCCGCCGTCTCGGCCATCGCACCGCCGCGACGAGCGAGGCTTGCACCCGCTATCGTCGTCCAGCGCGCGGCGTTTTCCTCGATCGTGCGCAGCGTCTCTTGCACGCTGGCAGGCGGCGCGGACGGCGCCGCCTTCGGGTCGCCCAGTTGGTTTTGCGTGCCGGCGGGATAGGGGCGGGGCGGCGTGCGCGGCGTCGCGGGCGCCGGGCGAGCCGCGCCTGTCGAACGCGGCGGGGCGTAGCGCCGGGGCGCGCCGGCGGTTTTCGATGCCGCGGGCGTGCCCGGGGCAGTTCGCGTGACGGGCGCATTGCCGGGCGCGCGCGGCGCACTCGTTGCCGCCGCGCGGCTGCCGATCAGTGCATCGGCGCCGCCGCGAGCGGTTGCCGCTGCGCCCGGCGCCGGCGCGGCGGCATCGCGCAGCCAGTCGGCAGGCGCGACGGGTTCGACCGGTATCCAGGACGACGGCTTGCCGGTTGGCTCGTTTCCAACCGCTTCCGCTTGCGCCGCGCTTGCCGCAGCCCCACCACCCACGCCGCGCGAGACGGCGGGGGGGCGCCAGACCGTCGGGCGCGCGTAGCGGCCCGTCTGCTTCGGGGCCATCGGATTCACGCTCGCGACAGACGCGCCCGGCGTCTCGGCGGCGCGCCGGCCGCGCGGCTCGGCATCGCGCTTTTCGCGCTTCGATTCTCCGCCGAGCGGCAGACCGAGCCCGAAGGCGGCGTTGGCCCAGCGCGCGACGCCGCTCCAGCGAAAGCCGATGAGCCACGGCATGCTCACGAACAGCAGCGCGAGCATCAGGAGCGGCGTGCCGATACGGCCGAACAGACGGCCAAAGCCCGCGGCGAGCGCGTGGCCGAGCCCGTCGGTCACGCTCGGCGCGAGCGTCGCCTCGAGCGTGCAGCTCGCGATCAGCACGCACACGAAGCCGAGCCACAGGCGAATCGTGCCGGGGCCGCGCAGCCCGCTGCCGCCCGGCAGCGCGGACTTCGCCAGTCGCCAGAAAAGAGGGAGGAACCAGACGGCGGAGACGCCGAACCAGCCGAGAACTACCGTATGCAGCATGCTAGAGCCAGGGACTGACGAAGGATGGGAGCGCGTTTCTCGCGCAACCCGTCGAGTTTAACCGGTGATGCGGGGCGCTTCTAAGACAGGGACGGGCACGCCGGGTGCCGGAAAGAGGCGCGCGAGGCGTTGCGCCGCGTCGCGCACGGAAAGCGGCGGCGCACGCTTGGGCTGCGCCCCGCAAGGCGCGCGGCGATCATTGGCCGCCAGGATGCGAAAAAATCAGCGTGGCGCCGTCGCCGAGCGCGATTTGCAACTGCTGCGGCGGCTTCATCTGCACGCCGGATTTGGCGACGTGCGCGAGCGCATCGAGATACGCGCTCTCGAGATCCGCAGCCGCTGCCGGGCACGCCTTCTTCGTGCTCGCGAGCGGGCCGAACGACAAGCCGCCGTTCTTCAGCACGTAGCCGCCCGTATAGCGGTTGCAGCCCGCAAAGCCGCTCACGCGGCGCTGGCCGTCGGCGGTGGAGAAGTCGAGCGTGAGCGCGCCGCCGCCCGCCTGTGGGACGGCGCGCGTGCTGCCGTCGGCGTTTTTCCACTCGACCAGCTCCCAGCGCGTGTCGTCGAGCAGTTGCGTTGCGGCGGGGTTGAAGGGATCGCTCGGCGGCGCGGACGAATCGGGGTGCTTCGGCATCGCGCACGCAGCGACGAGCGTGGCGACGGTCAACGCGCTCATCGACATCCTCGCGAGCGCAAAAGCCGTGGCGCGTCGCGGCGCGGTTGACTGATTCGGCATGGCCTCTTTCCTCTTCAAGCTGGCGAAGGCGTAAGGGTAACGCACTCTGCCGCGTCTGCGGCGTGAGTCTGCGCATCGCGGGTGCGTGGCGATGGCGGAGTGTTAACATCGCGCATTCTCCGCTTCTTCTTTATCGATACCTCGGGAACTCTCATGCAGATCGGTCAACGCATCGGCACGCCGCTGTCGAAATCGGCCACTCGCGTCATGCTGCTCGGCGCCGGCGAACTGGGCAAGGAAGTCATCATCGCGCTGCAGCGGCTCGGCGTCGAAGTGATCGCTGTCGATCGCTATGCGCATGCGCCGGGCCATCAGGTTGCGCATCGCGCGCACGTCATCGACATGACGGACCGCAACGCGCTCATCGAGCTCGTCAAGGCGGAAGAGCCGCACCTGATCGTGCCGGAGATCGAGGCGATCGCCACCGGCGCGCTCGCCGAGATCGAAGCCGCCGGCCTCGCCGAGGTGATCCCGACCGCGCGCGCGACGCAGCTCACGATGAACCGCGAAGGCATCCGGCGCCTTGCCGCCGAGGAGCTCGGCCTCGCGACCTCGCCCTATGCGTTCGCGCAGTCGCTCGACGAGCTGAAGGCCGCGATCGCGACGATCGGCTATCCGTGCGTCGTGAAGCCGGTGATGTCGTCCTCGGGCAAGGGGCAGTCCGTGTTGAAGAGCGCCGCCGACGTCGAGCCCGCGTGGCAGTACGCGATGGCGGGCGGGCGCGTGAATCACGGCCGTGTGATCGTCGAGGGCTTCATCGACTTCGACTACGAGATCACGCAACTGACCGTGCGCGCGATCGATCCCGCGAGCGGCGCCACCGAGACGCACTTCTGCGAGCCGGTCGGCCACGTGCAGGTCGCGGGCGACTATGTCGAGTCGTGGCAGCCGCAGCCGATGAGCGCGCTCGCGCTCGAGCGCTCGCGCGAGATCGCGCACAAGGTGACGCAGGCGCTCGGCGGGCGCGGCCTGTTCGGCGTCGAGCTGTTCGTGAAGGGCGACGAAGTGTGGTTCTCGGAAGTGAGCCCGCGTCCGCACGACACGGGGCTCGTCACGCTCGCTTCGCAGCGCTTTTCCGAGTTCGAGCTGCACGCGCGCGCGATTCTCGGCCTGCCGGTGGATACCTCGCTGCGCGCGCCGGGCGCGTCGGCGGTGATCTACGGCGGGCTCGACGAAGCGGGCATCGCGTTCGAGGGCGTGCGCGAGGCCCTCGCGGTGCCGGGCGTGGACCTGCGTCTGTTCGGCAAACCGGAGAGCTTCAAGAAGCGCCGCATGGGCGTGGCGCTCGCGACGGGCGAGGATATCGAAGCGGCGCGCGAGCGCGCCAAGGCCGCGGCGGCCAAGGTGCGGCCGGTTTCGGCCGGTTGAGGGCCTGCGCGGGATGGAGGAACGGCAAATGAAATCATCGATCCTCGCACGCTGCGCCGCCGCGGCTGCGCTTTTCGCGGGCGCGGCCGTGTCTGCCTCGGCGGCCTCGCTCACCTTCGCCGACATTCCGGCCGCCAAGCGCCAGAGCTCGACCTATACCTGCTCGGGCGGCAAGACGCTGAAGGTGTCGTACTGGAACACGGCCAACGGGCAGAGCTTCGCGCTCGTGCCCGTGAACGGCCGGCTGCTCCTGTTCGTCAACACGCTCGCGGCGTCCGGCGCGAAGTATCAGGCCGACCGCTACACGTGGTGGACCAAGGGCCCGCGCGCCGATCTCTACGACGCGGCGGCGGGCGAGAACGCCACGCCGATTCTCGCCGGCTGCGTCACGCTGCGCTGAGGCTGCCGTTCGCGCGGGGCGCATGCCCAGCCAGGGGGCTCGCTTCCCCTTGCGCACTTCACTGCGCGTCCTGTCCCGATCCCCTAGAATCAAATTTCGCGTCGCGGTTTCAGGCCGGGTCCCGGCCAGTCGCCGGCGCGCTCCTTTCTATCGATGGGCCCTGAACGGCCAGCGTGCGTTGCCTCGCGGCGCACGCGCGGCGCCTTGGGTCCCCGGCTGCGGCCGGCGGACCAGCGCGGCGTCGAAGGCTCGTTGCCCGGTCCGCCCGCGCGCGGCGTCGATCCCCATGCGCCGCGCGCTTCATGCCCCTAAGCGAGGCTGCTCATGAAAGCATCGGATCTTTTCGTCAAGGCGCTGGAAGCCGAGAACGTCGAGTACGTGTTCGGGATTCCGGGCGAAGAAAACCTCGATCTCCTCGAATCGCTGCGCCGTTCCCGGATCAAGCTCGTGCTGACGCGCCACGAGCAGGCTGCGGGCTTCATGGCCGCGACCTACGGGCGCCTGACCGGCCGCACCGGCGTGTGCCTCTCGACGCTCGGCCCCGGCGCCACCAACTTCGTCACCGCAGCCGCCTATGCGCAGCTCGGCGGCATGCCGATGCTGATGGTCACGGGGCAGAAGCCGATCAAATCGAGCAAGCAGGGCCACTTCCAGATCGTCGACGTCGTGCGGATGATGGAGCCGCTGACGAAATACACGCGGCAGATCGTGTCGATCGGCAACATCCCGGCGTCCGTGCGCGAGGCATTCCGGCGCGCCGAGGAGGAGCGCCCCGGGGCCGTGCACCTCGAGCTGCCCGAGGACGTCGCCCACGAGGAGGGCGACGGCAAGCCGATTCCGAAGAGCTACAGCCGCCGCCCGGTCGCCGAGGAAAAGGCGGTGGCGCGCGCGGTCGAGGCGATCATCGCCGCCAAGCGGCCGCTGCTGATGGTGGGCGCGGGCGGCAACCGCAAGACGACGCGCGACATGCTCGGCGAATTCGTCGACCAGATCGGCATCCCGTTCTTCACGACGCAGATGGGCAAGGGCGTCATCGACGAATCGCATCCGCTGTGGCTCGGCAACGCGACGCTCTCCGATGGCGACTTCGTCCACCGCGCAATCGAGCAGGCCGACTGCATCATCAATGTCGGCCACGACGTGATCGAAAAGCCGCCGTTCTTCATGCGCGGCGCCGATGCGGGCGAAAAGACCGTGATTCATGTGAACTTTCTCGGCGCGCAGGTCGATCCGGTGTATTTCCCGCAGATCGAGGTGGTCGGCGACATCGCCAACGCGGTCTGGCAGATGAAGGAGAGCCTGCGCGGCAAGCGCGAGACGGCGCGCTGGGACTTCTCGCGCTTCATGGAAATCAAGGCGCATTTCGACGCGCATCTCGCCCGCGGGCAGGACGACGCGCGCTTCCCGCTCTATCCGGTGCGGATCGTCAACGACGTGCAGGCGATGACGCCCGAGGACGGCATCATTTGTCTGGACAACGGCATGTACAAGATCTGGTTCGCGCGCTACTACCGCGCGCACGAGCAGAATTCGCTCCTGCTCGACAACGCGCTCGCGTCGATGGGCGCGGGGCTGCCGTCGGCGATCGCAACCAAGATCGTGCATCCCGAGCGCAAGGTGATGGCCGTCTGCGGCGACGGCGGCTTCATGATGAATTCGCAGGAGCTGGAGACGGCGGTGCGCCTGAAGCTCGATCTCGTGATCCTGGTCCTGCGCGACGACGCCTTTGGGATGATCCGCTGGAAGCAGGAAAACATGAATTTCCCCGACTACGGCATGACGCTTGCGAACCCCGACTTCGTCGCTTACGCGCAGAGCTACGGCGCGCACGGGCACCGGGTCGAGTCGGCCGACGCGTTCGCGCCGCTCGTGCGCCAATGCTTCGAGACGCCTGGCGTGCACCTGATCGACGTGCCGATCGACTACTCGGACAACGAGCGGGTGCTGAACCGCGAGATCCAGCGCCTGAGCGCCGCTTTGACGTTTTGATGCACGCCGCCCCAGGCTAAGCGCTGAAGCGCTAAGCCTGATCGACCGCTGCGGGCTTGGATTAAGCGCTGAAGCGCTAACTCCAGGCAACCACAGCATGGGACCAGAGTAAGCGCTAAAGCGCTAAGCCTGATCGACCGCTGTGGGCTTGGATTAAGCGCTGAAGCGCTAACTCCAAGCAACCACAGCATGGGACCAGAGTAAGCGCTGAAGCGCTAACTCTGGTCGACAGGAGAACGTGTCATGTTGCAGAAGACCTACCCGTACTACCTCGCGAACCGGCCCGTCGCGGCCAATACGGATCTCGAGGTCACCGACAAATTCAGCGGCGAAGTCGCCACGCGTGTCGCGATGGCCGACGCCCGTGCGATCGACGAGGCGATCGGCCACGCCGTGAGCGCGCAGCACGCGCTGCGCGAATTCCCGCCGTTCGCGCGCCAGGCGGTGCTCGAGCATTGCGTGAAGCGTTTTCGCGAGCGCTTCGACGAGCTCGCGATGGCGCTGTGCATCGAGGCCGGAAAGCCGATCAACGATTCGAAGGGCGAGGTGACGCGCCTGATCGATACATTCAAGGTCGCGGCCGAGGAGGCGGTGCGCATCGACGGCGAGATCCTGAATCTCGAGATTTCGCCGCGCGCCCGCGGCTATCACGGCTACGCGAAGCGCGTGCCGATCGGGCCGTGCTCGTTCATCTCGCCGTTCAACTTCCCGCTGAACCTGACGGCGCACAAGGTGGCGCCTGCCATCGCGGCCGGCTGCCCGTTCGTGCTGAAGCCCGCGAGCCGCACGCCTGTCGGCGCGCTGATCATGGGCGAGATTCTTGCCGAGACCGATCTGCCGGAAGGCGCGTTCTCGATCCTCCCCGCGCATCGCGACGGCGCAGACCTCTTCACGACCGACGAGCGTTTCAAGCTGCTGTCGTTCACCGGGTCGCCGGCGGTCGGCTGGGAGCTCAAGAAGAAGGCCGGCAAGAAGAAGGTGATCCTGGAGCTCGGCGGCAACGCGGCGGCGATCGTCGACGCCGACCAGCACGAGCGGCTCGACTACGTCGTCGAGCGGCTCGCGTTCGGCGCGTACTACCAGTCCGGGCAAAGCTGCATCGGCGTGCAGCGGATTCTCGCGCACGTCGACATCTACGACGCGCTGCGCGAAAAGCTGATCGCCAAGACCCGGTCGCTCAAGATGGGTGACCCGAAAGACCCGCAGACCTTCGTGGGGCCGATGATCTCCGAATCCGAGTCGAATCGGCTCGCGGGGTGGATGGAGCAGGCGGTGCTGGCGGGCGCGAAGATCGTCGCGGGCGGCAAGGTGGACGGCGCGATGTTCGAGGCGACGCTGCTCGAAGGCGTGCATCGCGACCAGGACCTGTATCGCAAGGAGGCGTTCGGGCCGGTCGCCATGCTCGAGAAGTTCAGCGATTTCGATCAGGCGCTGATGACCGTCAACGATAGCGACTTCGGTTTGCAGGCCGGCGTGTTCACCGATTCGCTCGCGCACGCGCACCGGGCCTGGGACGTGCTCGAGGTGGGCGGCGTGGTGATCAACGACGTGCCGTCGTTCCGCGTCGACAACATGCCGTACGGCGGCGTCAAGGACTCGGGCCTCGGGCGCGAGGGCATCCGCTACGCGATCGAAGACATGACCGAACTGCGGCTGATGGTGATGCGCGAGCTGCGCTGAGGCGTTGGGCTGTCACCGGCGTGTTGTTGCAAGACGCGGCGTCGAGGCATTGTCACGCATCTGCCGTCTGCCGCGTCTACGCTGACGGGCGTTTGTGCCGCACGAGTCAGGGTCAGCGGGCGCGGGCGGCTCGGTGCTACAATACCGGCCTTTCCCGGCAGGGATTCCGCCGCGCGCCCGAGCGCTGCTGGAATCCGCAGTGCCCGTGCGTCGAGCGCGCGACGTGCCCGAAGTTTTTTGATGTTTGCTCGGTCAGCCGTGGCTCCGCCTTCATATCGATGCCTTGGAGTGCCCCCAGGCCTGTCGCTGCGCGACAGGCCCCCCGAGGAGGCAGGAAAACTTGGGGCGGCCCAGCGTTTTCCTGGGCGGCTGTTGCCGCTGCCGTCCGCGCTTCACCGACACGACGCCACACGGCGCATTTTTAGCGAAAGCCACCATGTCCGATCCAGCTGTCACGCCTGTTCAACCGACCTTCGATCAGTTCGGCCTCGCCGCCGAGATCCTGAAAGCCATCGCGGAGCAGGGTTACACCACGCCAACGCCGATCCAGGCGCAGGCGATCCCGGTCGTGCTGTCCGGCCGCGACGTGATGGGTGCCGCGCAGACCGGCACCGGCAAGACGGCGAGCTTCTCGCTGCCGATCATCCAGCGCCTGCTGCCGCAGGCGAGCACGAGCGCGTCGCCGGCGCGCCATCCGGTCCGTGCGCTGATCCTCACGCCGACTCGCGAGCTCGCCGACCAGGTCGCCGCGAACGTGCAGTCGTACGCGAAGCACACGCCGCTTCGAAGCGCCGTGGTATTTGGCGGCGTCGACATGAATCCGCAATCGGCGGAGCTGCGGCGCGGTGTCGAGATTCTGATCGCGACGCCGGGGCGGCTTCTCGACCACGTCCAGCAGAAGACCGCGAATCTCGGCCAGGTGCAGATCCTCGTGCTCGACGAAGCCGACCGCATGCTCGACATGGGCTTCCTGCCCGACCTGCAGCGCATCCTGAACCTGCTGCCGAAGGAGCGCCAGACGCTGCTCTTTTCCGCGACGTTCTCCGGCGAAATCAAGAAGCTCGCCTCGACCTATCTGCGCAACCCGCAGACGATCGAAGTCGCGCGCAGCAACTCGACGGCCGCCAACGTGACGCAGATCGTCTACGAGGTGGCCGAGGGCGACAAGCAGGGCGCCGTGGTGAAGCTGATCCGAGAGCGCGGCCTGAAGCAGGTGATCGTGTTCTGCAACAGCAAGATCGGCGCGGGGCGCCTTGCGCGCCAACTGGAGCGCGACGGCGTGGTGGCGTCGGCGATCCACGGCGACAAGTCGCAGCTCGAGCGGATGCAGGCGCTCGACGCGTTCAAGCGCGGCGAGATCGAGGCACTCGTGGCGACCGACGTCGCGGCGCGCGGGCTCGACATCGTCGAGCTGCCGGCCGTCATCAACTTCGACCTGCCGTTCAACGCCGAGGACTATGTGCACCGGATCGGCCGCACGGGCCGGGCGGGGGCGTCGGGCGACGCGCTGTCGTTGTGCAGCCCGAACGAGCGCAAGCAGCTCGCCGAGATCGAGAAGCTGATCAAGAAGCCGCTCGAGGTCGAGCGGCTCGTCGTCGATGCGCCCGTGCGCCATCAACGCGAGGAGCGTGAGCGTGGCGGTCGCCGCGAGCGCGACGACCGGCGCCGCAGCGGGACGTTCGAGCGCGGCGCGCATCATCGGCATGCGCCGGTCGACGATTTCTTCTTCAAGCCCTACGAGCCGTCGCCTGCAGCGATCAAGCGCGAAGAGGCGCCAAACCCGGAGCCGGTTGGCAAGCCGGCTTCGAAGCAGCCGCTCGCCGCGTTGCTGGGCGGCTTCGGAATGCCGCGCAAGACGACGTCGTCGTAATCCCGCTCGCTCTTATTGCGCCTGGGCGAAGCGTTTCGCCCAAAGCGCAGTGGCTTCCGCGTAGAACGCGTCTAACGAGCTGCTCGCCGCCGAGCCGAGTTCCATGCCGAGATGGCGCGCCGCAGGGGCCAGTGCCGCAAGCGGGTCGCGCATGTCCAGCGCAGCCGCGCCCGTCTGCTTGCTGAGCTTTTCCCCATCTGCGTTGACGACGACCGGCACGTGCAGGTATGCGGGCGTCGGCACGCCCAGTGAGCGCTGCAGGTAGATCTGGCGTGCGGTCGAATCCAGCAGGTCCGCGCCGCGCACGACGTGCGTGATGCGCGTCTCGGCATCGTCGACGACGACCGCCAGCTGATAAGCCCACTGCCCATCCGCGCGCTTCAAGACGAAATCACCGACTTCGGTGGCGAGGTTCTGCGTTTGCGCATGCTGCCAACGATCGTTGAAAGTGATGACCGCCGCGTCGCCATCGGGCACGCGCAAACGCCACGCGCGCGCGGGTTTGCCGTGCAAGCCGTCGCGGCAGGTGCCTGGGTAGGC
Organism: Trinickia terrae; assembly: GCF_005144415.1. Classification (GTDB taxonomy): domain Bacteria; phylum Pseudomonadota; class Gammaproteobacteria; order Burkholderiales; family Burkholderiaceae; genus Trinickia_A; species Trinickia_A terrae. The sequence continues at coordinate 345,243 of NZ_SWJE01000015.1, forward strand.
GAGCGTGGTGTTGCGCAGGCGCGCGTTGAGCAGCGAGTCGGCGATTTCCTTGCGCGTGCAGCCGCATGGGTACACGAGGCCTGCCTCATCGAGCGTATCGAGGGCCTGCTGATAGAGCGCGGTGCGCGTGCTTTGCCAGACCGGCGGCTCGTCGGCGTGCATGCCGAAGCGCGCAAGCGTTGCGAGGATGTCTTCTGCCGCTCCGGGCGCGTTGCGCGGGCCGTCGATATCCTCGATCCGCACGAGCCACGGGCCGCGGTGGGCGCGCGCGTCGAGATAACTCGCGAGCGCGCCGACGAGCGAGCCGAAGTGCAGCGGTCCGGTGGGCGAGGGCGCGAAGCGGCCGCGATATGGCGTGGCGCTCATGATGTGCTGGCGGCGTCACCGCTGCCTGAGGAATCGAGCCGAGGCATCGGGCGGCGCAGGGACTCGTGCATCGGCCCGGATGTCAGGCCGCGTGCGCGGCGTCTCCCCGGGGATGGCAGGCGGGGCACGTCTTGCCCGGTGTATAGAACGGCGACTTCTGATCTTCCTGCGTGACGACGGCGCGGCAGCCGAAGCATTGCGCGGTGGCGGTCGGCTCGAGCTGCGGGTTGAGCGCGGTCCGGTAGTCGAACACGAAGCATTCGCCGTGATAATGCGCACCGCCGACTTCCTCGAAATACTTCAGGATGCCGCCTTCGAGCTGGTAGACGTTCTCGATGCCGGCATCCTTCATGTGAATCGCGGCTTTCTCGCAGCGGATGCCGCCGGTGCAGAACGACACGACGGTCTTGCCCTCGAGGTCCGCGCGATTCTTTTCGATGACTTCCGGAAACTCGCTGAACTTGGTGATGCGGTAGTCAAGCGCATTGTCGAAGGTGCCGACGTCGACTTCGAACGCGTTGCGGGTGTCGAGCATCACGACCGGGCGGCCTGCGTCATCGTGGCCGCGGTCGAGCCAGGCCTTGAGCGTGGGCGCGTCGACGAACGGCGCGCGGCCGAGCTCCGGCTTGATCGCCGGCTTCTTCATCGTGATGATTTCGCGCTTGAGCTTGACGAGCATGCGCCGGAACGGCTGCGTTTCCGACACGCTTTCCTTGAACTGCAGGTCGGCGAACTTGCCTTCGAAGAGCGGATCCTGGCGCAGGTAGTCGACGAATTGCCGCGCGGCTTCGGGCGTGCCCGCGATGAACAGGTTGATGCCTTCCGGGGCGAGCAGGATCGTGCCGCGCAGCCCCAGCGCCACGCACTTTTCGGTGACGAGCGGGCGCCATTCTCCGATGGCGTCGAGCGTGGCGAACTTGTAGGCGGCGAGATTGATGATGCTCATGATGGTCCGGCGGTAAAAGCAAAAAAACAGCTGGGGCGGCGCGGCTCTTGCGCGGGCTTTCGAGCGGGCGGCGCGACAGCGGATGGAGATGGCGAAACCCGTATTATCCCGCAAACGGCTCGCGGCCCCGCAATAGGCCGGACGGCCGATCGCCGCAGGCCCGGCAAGCCTTGTCCGAACGGCCGACGCGCCGTTTTTCGCGCAAACGCGCGAAAGGGCGGATGTACAATAGCGCCCATGTCAGAACCCCGCTTCGTCCATCTCCGCGTCCACTCCGAATTCTCGATCGCCGACGGCATCGTGCGCCTTGACGACATCGTCAAGGCCGCCGCCAACGACGGCCAGGGCGCACTCGCATTGACCGATCTCGGCAACGCCTTCGGTCTCGTCCGTTTCTACAAGGAAGCCCGCGGCAAAGGGATCAAACCCATCGCCGGCTGCGACGTCTGGATCACCAATCCCGACGATCGCGACAAGCCTTCACGCCTGCTCTTGCTCGTCAAGGATCGCCGCGGCTATCTGAACCTCTGCGAGCTGCTGACGAAGGCGTGGCTCACGAACCAGTATCGCGGCCGCGCGGAAATCGAGGCGGAATGGCTCGAATCGGGCCTCGAGCAAGGCCTGATCGCGATATCGGGTGCACAGCAGGGCGATGTCGGCCTCGCGCTCGCCGCCGGTAACGAAGCTTCGGCGAAGCGCTGCGCGCAGCGCTGGGCCGAGCGTTTCCCGGGCGCGTTCTACATCGAGCTGCAGCGCTACGGCCAGCCGGGCGGCGAGGCGTACGTGCAGCAGGCGGTCGCGCTTGCCGCCGCGCTCAAGCTGCCGGTGGTGGCCACGCATCCGCTGCAATTCATGACGTCCGACGACTTCACCGCGCACGAGGCGCGCGTGTGCATTTCGGAAGGCGACATTCTCGCGAACCCGCGGCGCCAGCAGCGTTTCACGACGGAGCAGTATTTCCGCACGCAGGACGACATGGCCGCGCTCTTCGCGGACATTCCCTCCGCGCTCGCGAACACCGTCGAGATCGCGAAGCGCTGCAACCTCACGCTCGAGCTCGGCAAGCCGAAGCTGCCGCTTTTCCCGACGCCCGACGGCATGTCGCTCGACGACTACCTCGTGCAGCTGTCGAAGGAAGGCCTCGAGGCGCGTCTCGAGCAGCTCTACCCGAACCAGGCCGAGCGCGACCAGCAGCGGGACACGTATTACCAGCGGCTCGATTTCGAGTGCGGCACGATCATCAAGATGGGCTTCCCCGGCTACTTCCTGATCGTGGCGGACTTCATCAACTGGGCGAAGAACAACGGCGTGCCGGTCGGCCCGGGCCGGGGCTCGGGCGCTGGCTCGCTCGTTGCCTACGCGCTCGGGATTACCGATCTCGACCCGCTGCGCTACAACCTGCTGTTCGAGCGCTTCCTGAATCCGGAGCGGGTGTCGATGCCCGACTTCGACATCGACTTCTGCCAGCACGGCCGCGACCGCGTGATCCAGTACGTGAAGGAGAAGTACGGCGCCGATGCGGTGTCGCAGATCGCGACGTTCGGCACGATGGCCGCGAAGGCCGCGGTGCGCGATATCGGCCGCGTGCTCGATTTGGGCTATATGTTCACGGACGGCGTCGCCAAGCTGATCCCGTTCAAGCCCGGCAAGCACGTGACGATCGCCGACGCGATGAAGGAAGAGCCGCTCCTGCAGGAGCGCAACGACAACGAAGACGAAGTGCGGCAGCTCCTCGAGCTCGCGCAGCGCGTCGAAGGGCTCACGCGCAACGTCGGCATGCACGCGGGCGGCGTGCTGATCGCGCCGGGCAAGCTCACCGATTTCTGTCCGCTCTACACGCAAGGCGACGACGGCGGCGTCGTGAGCCAGTACGACAAGGACGACGTCGAAGCCGTCGGCCTCGTGAAGTTCGACTTCCTGGGCCTGACCACGCTCACGATCCTCGATTGGGCCGAGCGCTACATCCGCCGGCTCGATCCGTCGAAGGCGGACTGGTCGCTGGCCCAGGTGCCGCTCGACGATCCCGCATCGTTCTCGATCCTGAAGAAAGCGAACACCGTCGCCGTGTTCCAGCTGGAAAGCCGCGGCATGCAGGGCATGCTGAAGGACGCCCAGCCCGACCGCTTCGAGGACATCATCGCGCTCGTGGCGTTGTACCGCCCGGGCCCGATGGACCTGATCCCGAGCTTCTGCGCGCGTAAGCATGGCCGCGAGCAGGTCGAGTATCCAGATGAGCGCGTCAAACCTGTTCTGCAAGAGACCTACGGCATCATGGTCTATCAGGAGCAGGTGATGCAGATGGCGCAGATCATCGGCGGCTACTCGCTCGGCGGCGCGGACTTGCTGCGCCGCGCGATGGGCAAGAAGAAGCCCGAGGAGATGGCCCAGCACCGCGAGATCTTCGCCGAGGGCGCCGCGAAGAATGGCCTCACGCGGGAGAAAGCCGACGAAACCTTCGATTTGATGGAGAAGTTCGCGGGCTACGGCTTCAACAAGTCGCACGCGGCCGCGTATGCGCTGCTGGCGTACCACACTGCGTGGCTGAAGGCGCACCATCCGGCCGAGTTCATGGCAGCCAACATGAGCTTGGCGATGGACGACACCGACAAGGTCAAGATCTTGTTCGAGGATTGCCTCACGAACGGGATGGCCGTGCTGCCACCGGACATCAACTTCTCGGCGTATCGCTTCGAGCCTGTCGCCGAAGCGGACGGCAAGCGCTCGCGCACGATTCGCTACGGGCTCGGCGCCGTGAAGGGCAGCGGCCAGAACGCGATCGAGGAGATCCTGCGCGCGCGCGAGGAAGGGCCGTTCAAGGACCTGTTCGATTTCTGCGGGCGGATTGATCGGCGCGTTGTCAACCGCCGCACGGTCGAAGCACTGATCCGCGCGGGCGCGTTCGATACGCTGCACGAGAACCGCGCGCAACTGATCGCGTCGGTGCCGCTCGCCATGGAGGCGGCCGATCAGGCAAGCGCGAATGCGATGCAGGCGGGCTTGTTCGACATGGGCGATGCGCCGTCGCAAGGGCACGAGCTGGTTGCCGAGCCTGCCTGGCACGAAAAGAAGAAGCTGCAGGAAGAAAAGAGCGCGCTGGGCTTTTATCTGTCCGGCCACTTGTTCGACGCCTACAAGGACGAGGTGCGCCGCTTCGCGCGCCAGAAGCTCGGCGAGCTGAAGGAAGGGCGCGACAAGCTGGTCGCAGGGATCATCTCGTCGCTGCGCACGCAGATGACCCAGCGCGGCAAGATGCTGATCGCGCTGATCGACGACGGCACGGGTCAATGCGAGGTCACGGTCTTCAACGAGCAGTACGAGGCGCACAAGGAGCTGTTCAAGGAAGACGAGTTGCTCGTCGTGCAGGGGCAGGCGCGCAACGACGCATTTACGGGGGGCATCCGCTTTACGGTCGATTCGGTGATGGATCTCCAGCGGGCCCGCAGCCGTTACGCACAGGCGGTCAAGCTGCAGATGAACGGCAATGCGGACGCCCTCGCACTGCGCCGCGTGCTCGAGGCGCATTGCGCGGGGCCGGCGGTGGCCGAGCCGGCGCCGGCATCCGCCCGGCCCGCGGGCCGCGGCCAGGATCGGCGCGGGGGAGCGGGCGGCGATAGCCGGCAGCGCCCACCGGCCAATATTCCGAACGGGCTGGCGGTGCAGATCGTCTACCGTAGCGATCGCGCGGAGGGTGAGGTGCGGCTCGGCGAAGACTGGCGCGTCAAGCCGACCGACGAGCTGCTGGCCGCGTTGCGCGGGGAGTTTGCGGGAAGCGCAATTGAGATCGTCTATTGAAGGTTCCGTTCGTTCTGTCATCCGTCAATGCGCCTGCCCGGGCGCCACGCTTTGAATCATGAAAATCGGACTTTCTGCCAACGCGCTGAAACACGGCGGGGGCCTCGAACGCTACGCGATGGATCTCGCGCGCGGCCTTGCCGCGCAAGGCATCGAACCGGCCTTCTTCGCACGGCGCTTTGATTGGGCTTTGCCGGAAAGCCGTCTCGTCGAAGCGCATCGCATCAACGTGTCGTTTCTACCAGGCAAATTGCGCGATGGCTGGTTTTCGTGGCGCGTGCGGGCTGCGCGGCGAGCGGCACGGGTTGATGTGCTGATCGGCTGCAACCGCGTCGATTCGTCGGAGATAGCGATTTGTGGCGGCACGCATCGCGGCTTCTTGCGCGCAATCGGTCGCGAGCCCACCCGCGCCGATCGCTGGCAGATCGCGCTCGAAAGCCGCCAATACGCGAGTGCGCGCGTGGTTATCGCGCACTCGGACTTGATGCGTGACGAATTGGTCGACCTTTACGGAATCGATGACGCCAAGATCCGAGTGCTCTACCCGCCTGTCGACGGCGAGCGCTTCGTGCCGGCCAAACGGGGCGCGCGGGCAGCGTTGCGCCGCCGCTTCGGCTTTGCCGACGATGAGATCGTGCTGCTGTTTCCGTCGAGCAGCCATGAGCGCAAAGGCTTGCCGTTGATCGAAGCCGCGCTGCGCGATACGTCGCTGCCGGTGGTGGTGGCGGTTGCCGGCCGCGCGCCGGAGCGCACCGGCAGCCGGGTGCGTTACCTGGGTTATGTGAAGGACATCGAGGATTGCTACCGGGCCGCCGACTTTACGATTCTGGCGTCGAAATACGAGCCCTTCGGGTTGGTCGGCATCGAGTCGGTCATGTGTGGCACGCCGGTTATCTTTCCGTCGAACATCGGCTGCTGCGATGCGATCTCCGAGCACGCGAAGTTCGTATTCACACCCGGCGATCTACGCAATCTGCGTCAAGTGCTTGATGCGGCGGTTGCCTCACATGTTCGCCGCATAGCGCATGAGCGTGCTGACATCGCACGCGACGCCGTTCGCTACGAGACAAGCGTGGCCTCTCATGTCGACGCGCTGATGACGCTCGCAACGAGCATCGATGCCGGTAAGCATTTGTAGCGTTAAAACGGCCGGAGCTTGCTCGGTGAACGGGTAGGGGTGCATGGTATACTTTGCGGCTATGTATCCTGACCGGCTGAGCCACTTGGCCGGGCTACTGGCTCGATTCGGCGGTGTCCGCGCGGTGGTCCGCCGGGATTCCGGCACCCGCTTACCTCGGTCGTATTCTGCGGACCGCAGTTTTTCACCACGCCCGGAACGATCAGCAAGAATGACTCCGTTTACAGACGCTGCATGATCACGCATGCCTTGCTTCGGCTACTCGCCAATTTTGCGACAGCTGGCTAAACCCACCAGCCGATGAGCCGATTACCCGGACGTATTCAAATCTTCGCCCGCGCGTTGCCGCGTCTTGCGCTGAAACCCCTGCGGCGCAAGGCGGCACACGCGCCTCGGCGGGTTCTGATCGCACAGCATCTGTTGCTTGGCGATACGCTTCTGCTTACCGCGCTGCTCGCAAAACTGCGTGCACAGTTTCCGCGCGCGCAAATCTCGCTCGCTTGTCCGAAGGCAATCGTGCCGTTGTTCGCGGGGCGTCCGTTTGGCGTCGACGCCTTGCCGTTCGATCCGCGCGATGCGATGTCGGTTAAAAACGTGTTGCATTCGGGGCCTTACGACCTCGGCATCGTCGCGGGCGACAACCGGTACAGCTGGCTCGCGCTAGGTGCGGGCTGCAGATGGATCGTCGCGCACGCTGGCGACACCGCCTGGAAGAACTGGCCGCTCAACGAGCGCGTGCCTTATCCCGACAGGCCGGCCGCGTGGGCTGATATTGCGGCCAGCCTGGTTCCGGGACCGGCGCCGAGCCTTTACCGCCCGGAGGACTGGCCGGAGCCTCCGCAGGCGGAGGGTGCCGAGTTGCCGCTGCCCGCACAGCCTTATATCGTGCTGCATCCCGGGGCGAGCACAGCGGTCAAGCGCTGGCCGGTCGCGCGCTGGCGCGAGCTTGCGCATCATGTCGAAGCGCTCGGCTACCTGCCGGTATGGAGTGGCGGCCCGAGCGAAGTGGAATTGATCCGCGAAATCGACGCCGACCCAAACCATCCGAATTTCGCGGGGCGATTGAATCTGGGCGAGCTGTGGCATCTGTTGGGAGGCGCAAAAGCCGTCGTCTGTCCGGATACGGGCATTGCCCATCTCGCACGCGTGATCGGGGTGCCAGCCGTGACTCTGTTCGGCCCGGGCAACGCGCTAATTCACGGTGCTGGCCGCTATTGGAGCAATGCGCCGTTCGTGCCGGTGACCATCGACGATATGCCCTGCCGCAATCAGCCCGGTATCTTCAAGCGTGAAGTCTCATGGGTGCGCCGCTGCGACCGCAATACCGCGACGTGCGTCGCCTGGCACGGCGACCATGCCGAGTGCATGGGGCGTCTGACGGTGGACTCGGTGTGCGGCGCACTGCAAAACGTACTGGCGGCCGCGCCATGAGCAAGCTATCCGCAAATATTCAGCGTGTCCTTTGGATCGCTTGCCCTGTGCTGCTCTTTGCCGTGTTGCTCGGGCACATGGAAGCGATCGTGAACAGCGGTCTTGCGCTCCTTGGCATCGGCATGCTCGCCGCGGCGTGTTCGAGTGACCGTCCATCGCTGCTGCGCTGGCCGTTGCTGCTGCCGATACTCTTGTGGGCCGCCTGGAGCCTTGGAGCGACGGTGGGGTGGTCCGCCTTTCCGAAGGTTAGCGAGCGCCAATGGTTCGACGAAGTCGTGTACCCGCTGCTCGCGTTCTGGGGATTCTGGCTTTTCGGCTCACGCGTCACGCGGCCCGCGCGCGTCGTGTTGATCAGTTGCTGGTTCGCCTGCGTCTTGATCACGCTGATGAGCGCGATCTACTGGGGCGGGCTTCAGCCGCCGACGCCGGAGACATTCCCGCTGCGCTTCTATGCTCGCGTCGGCCATACCAGTACGCTGGCGATGTTTTCGCTGCCGTTGTTCACGGCTTTCATGTCGAACCCGCGGTGGCGGGCCGTCGGCATGATCGGCGTGGCGATGTGCGTATTCATCGGCTTGGCGACGCTCAATCGTTTCTTCTGGCCGGCGATCGCGATCACGGCGCTGATCGCCGTCGCACCGTTGTGCCGCCGTCATGTGCGGCTGGCGGTCGTAGTCGCTGTCGCGCTGTGCGTGGCCGTGCTGGGCTCCCTCGAGCTGAGCGCCCGCCTGCGCTTAGGGGATCACCTGCCGGCGGTTGCGCGCGATGTTTCGATCGACGGCCACGAAGTCGACGTGCCGAAGACGTTCTCCGCGCTCGGGGATACCTTGTCCTCTGATACTCGACCCAAACTTTGGGCGTTCTACATCGCGCAAGGCATGCATCACCCGTGGACCGGAATCGGCTTCGGCAAACCGTTGCCGGGACTGGTGTATGGCCCGCAGATGCCGCCGGAGCTTCTCTCGCTCGAGCCGCAGGCGCGCACGCACGCGCACAACTTGTTTATCAACACGTGGCTGCAAGCCGGGGTGGTTGGCGTTGCGCTCCAAGCGGCGCTGCTGCTGTGCCTCATCGCACGCTTCTGGCGGTTGCGCCGGGTAGAGCCCTGGGTTGCGGCGGCAGGTATCGCGCTGGTCGTCGGCATGATTGCGAAGAATTCGACCGACGACTTCATGTGGCGCACCACCATGCTCGCGTTCTGGATGTTTGCCGGCTTCCTGCTGGGCGTGGGCGAGCGGATGGCCATGCTCGTCGCGCCTGGGCGGCGGGCTTCGCGCGATAGTGCGTAATCATGCCGCGCAGCGGCTCGGCGGTTGCCGCGGGGGTATCGGATCGGAAAGCATCGAGAGCCAGCACATGACCCATCAAAGCGAGACTCATCGGAAGTCATCTGTCCATTCACGGGAATCCGGGCTGCCGTTGCGCATCCTGTTTCACATCAACGATTTCGGCAAAGGCGGCACCGAGACAGCGTTGCTCGCATGGCTCAACGCGCTCGACCGCCGGCTTTTCGCGCCGAGCCTGTCGGTGACTTATCCGACCGAGGACCTCGCTTTCTGGCGGTCACATTTGTTGCCCAAGGACGTGCCGGTGCACGTGCTGGCGCCGTCGCGATGGATGCACGCGCTGCATCAGGCCGAGCGCCGCGGCAGACTCGGTGGGGTCAAGAAGCTGATGCACAAGGTGTCGACACACGGGGCGATTCGCCCGCTTGTCGCGCGCCGCTTCCTGCGGATCGCCCCTCAGCACGATCTCATTTGCGATTTCGACTTTTCGTTGCGCCGCATTGCCGGGCTTGGCAACGTGCCCTGGATCGGCGTGAGCCATTACAGCGTGTCGGCGCGGCTCGGCGGCAAGCGCGCGGCGCACGTGTCGCGGCGCGTGCGGCAGCTCGAGCGCTACGCGGCGATCGCCGTGCTCACGCCCGACATGCGGCGCGAAGCACGGCAGGTGTTTGCAGCGAGCCGCGTCAATGTCGAGGAGCTGCCCAATGTGGTCGATGTCGACGCCATCCGGCGCCGTGCTGGCGAGGAGATCGAACGGCACGAGAAGCCTTTCATCGTCTCGGTCGCGCGTCTGGACGAGGGGCAGAAGGATCACAAGACGCTGCTGCGCGCTTACGCGCGCGTATGCGCGCGCCGGCCGGCCACCGCTGACCTCGTGCTGATCGGCGATGGGCCGGACCGGCAAAGCCTGGAGACGCTCGCCGGCGAGCTGGGCATCCGCGAATCGGTGCATTTCCTGGGGTTCTGCGCGAATCCTTTTCCGCATATCCGCCAGGCGGAGATGCTGATTTTGAGCAGCCGCTATGAAGGGTTCGGGATGGTTCTTGGCGAAGCCATGGCGCTCGGCACACCGGTGATTTCGGCCGATTGTCCGACCGGTCCCCGCGATCTGCTGGAAGGCGGTCGAGCCGGGCTTCTGGTTGTCCCGGGCGATGCCGATGCCATGGCCGACGCGATCGAGCGGCTTCTGACAGACAGCGAATTACGCAGGCAGCTGACGAGCAATGCATTGGCGAAAGTCGAAACTTTCGCCCCGCCGAGTGCGAATCAGCGCATGATGGAACTGGCTCGGCGCCTTTGTGGCATTGCCGGCGCCGATGCAGCTGGCCGCTGACTTGAATGCCTGACTACTTCGTTACAATCGCGCGTCCCTGTTCTCGTTTCGTATCGTGACTGCTCCCATTACGTTCGCCCGTCCGCCGCGGACCATTCTCGTCGCCTGTACCCGCCGTATCGGCGACGTGCTGCTGACGACGCCCCTCGTGCGTTCGCTCAAGGCGAAATGGCCCGAAGCCCAGATCGACATGATCGTATTTCGCGGTACGGAAGGCGTGCTGGAGCACAACCCGGACATCCGGCGAGTCATCGTTGTCGCACAGCGCGCGCGGCTGCGTGAGCGTTTTGCCGATGCAGCGCGCATCTGGCGCCGCTACGACCTCGCATGTGCTGCGATCAGTTCGGATCGCGCGCGTTTCTATACATGGTTTGCCGGGCGCAAGCGGGTTGGGGTCGTCGACCCCGAGCGCGTGACGCGGCTGGCGCGCTTCATGTTGAGCGGAATCGCGCTCAATCAGCATGCCTATGTGCATACCGTCACGAGTTGCCTGGCGCTGGCGTCGCTCGTCGGCGCCGAGCCCCTTGCAGATGTCGTCGCACCGGGCATCGGAGACGATCCGGCGCGCCGTTCGCAGTTCGATGCGCGCTTCGATGCGCCACCGGCTGTGTTGCCGAGGCAGCCGCTTGCCGTGCTGCATCCGTCGCCGATGTACGCCTACAAGCAATGGACTGTCGCGGGCTGGGCCGAGCTGACGCGCTGGCTGCGTGCTCAGGGCTTTGCGGTGGCGTTGAGCGGCGGTCCGGCCGCTGCGGAGACCGAATACGCACAACGCGTCGTTACGGCAGCGGGCGAGCCAGTGTTGAATCTGGTCGGCCAATTGTCGTTCGGCGAGACCGCGGAGATGATCCGGCGCGCCAAGCTGTTCGTCGGGCCGGATACCGGGGCGACGCACGTCGCCGCCGCCTGCGGCACGCCGACCATCGCGCTGTTCGGGCCGTCGAATCCGGTGCGCTGGGGACCGTGGCCGTCGCACTGGCCGGCGGGCAATGAGCCTTGGCCGCTGCGCGGATCGGGGCGGCGCGGCAATGTGTATCTGCTGCAGGGAGAGGGCGAGTGCGTGCCGTGCAAGCTGGAAGGGTGCGATCGGCATCTCGATAGCTTCAGCGAATGCCTGACGCAACTGGATGCGCGCCGTGTGATCGGCGTCGCTGCCGAGATGCTTGGCTTGCCGCTGGCGGCGGTGTCGGGAAGCGCGCCTATCGGCGTGTCCCTGCTGCCGCGGCGCGCGACGTCTGATTCCTGAGGGGCCCGAGGGCGCGGCCGTTCCGCTTTTTACCGTTTGAGTTCATTGACGATTGTTGCGCTGGCGATTCATCGCGGCGAGCTTCAAGAATCGGTAGTAGACCGTCTCCGCGTTGAAGACGGCGATCATTAATCCCGCCCGGCCATCCAGGAAGCCCCGCCGCAACACGTAGGTGCGGATGAACGCCCACGCGCCTCGTCCGAGCGCTTTGCCGAAGCCGCCGCGCTTGCCGGCCGCGTGACGCTGCTTCGCGCCGGCGCTCGAATACGCGTCGAGCTTGCGCAGCACAGTCTCGAAGTTTTCGTAGGAATAGTGCATCAGCTTGCCGTCGAGGCGCGCCGCGGAGGTGTCGAACACCAGGCGCTCATGGACGAGATCGTCGGAGAAGCGCGCCGCTCCACGCTTGAAGAGACGCGGCACCCAATCGGGGTACCAGCCGCTGTGGCGGACCCATTGTCCGCAGAAACTCGACAGGCGGTCGAGCGCGTAGACGTCGGCCAGCGGCGCGCGTATGGCTTGCCGGATCGATGCCGCGAGCTCGGGCGAAACGACTTCGTCCGTATCGATCGACAGAATCCAGTCGGTCGACAGCGCCGCCACGGCGCGATTCTTTTGCGGGCCGAAGCCGGGCCAATCCGCGACGACGAGCACTCGTGCGCCGTTCGCCTGCGCAATCGCGATGGTGTTGTCGGTGCTGCCGTTGTCGACGACGACCACGTCGTCGGCAAACGAGAGCGCTTCGAGGCACTGGGCGAGACGCGCCGCGGCATTGTGCGCGATGAGGGCGACGCCGAGAGTGGGGGCGGAGGGAGCAGTCGTCGAGGGGGGCACGTCGTGGTGAGGTTGCATCGTCAAAGGATGGCGCGAGTATACCGGGCAGGCGCGTGCGTGCGCGTGCGGTCCGGGGCGAAATGCCGGCCCGCCGGGGCCGGATGGCAGGCGGCTATAATGCTTCGATTTTTCGCATCGAATGATCGTGCTGCGCGAGACCCCGCTTCGCCAGGTTGCCGGGTCATTCGTACTTGAAGGGAATGCCTTGGAACCCCAAGCGAGTTTGAGAAAAACGATCGGCGGAGAGCAAACCTCCGCCACTGCGGTGCTGAAACGGCTTTGGCCCTACCTCAAGCCGCTCATCTGGGTGCTGCTGCTCGGCATCGTGTCGATGGCTGTCAGCGCGGCGACCGACGCCGGGATTCCGGCGCTCCTGAAGCCGCTGCTCGACCACGGTTTCGGCGAGAACGCGAGCAAGCACTCTGTCTGGTTCGTGCCGATCGCGGTGATCGGCCTCGCGTTCGTGCGCAGCGTCTCGTCCTATGCGTCGAATTACCTGCTGCAGTACGTCTCGAACCGCATCCTGCTGCAAATGCGGCTCGACATGTTCAACCGCATGATCCATACGAGCGCGTCGTTCTTTCAGCGCGAGACGGCGAGCACGGTCATCAACGCGATCGTCTTCGAGGTCAACCAGATCCTGAACGTGCTGATCAGCGTGCTGATCACGCTCGTGCGCGATTCGCTCACGGTCATCTTCCTGCTCGGCTATCTGTTCTATCTGAATTGGCGCCTCACGCTGATCATTGCGGTCATCCTGCCGGGCATCGGCTGGATCACGAGCAAGATCAGCCGGCGCCTGCGGCGGCTCGGGCGCGATCAGCAGCTGCTGACCAACGAGCTCTCGTACATCGTCGAGGAGACGGTCGGCGGCTACAAGGTGGTCAAGGTGCACAACGGCGAAGACTACGAGATTCGCCGCTTCGCCGCGATGAGCAAGCGGCTGCGCGGCTATTCGATGAGGATGACGGTGGCGGGCGGCCTGGCCCAGCCGCTTACGCAGTTCCTCGCGTCGATCGCGCTCGCGATCGTCATCACGGTTGCGGTCTTGCAGTCGGCGCACGACCAGACGACAGTCGGTGGCTTCGTCGCGTTCGTCACGTCGATGCTGCTGATCATCTCGCCGCTCAAGCACCTGATCGACGTCAACCAGCCGCTGCAGCGCGGGATGACGGCGTGCGAGCTGATCTTCGGCCTGATCGACGAGCCGCTCGAACCGGCCGGCGGCGACCGCAAGCTCGAGCGCGCGCGCGGCGAGATCGAATTCCGCGACGTGTCGTTCACTTATGGCGCGGTCGATCGTCCGACGCTCGATCGCGTGTCGTTTTCGGTCAAGCCCGGCGAGATGATCGCGCTCGCGGGGCCGTCGGGCAGCGGCAAGACGACGCTCGTCAATCTGCTGCCGCGCTTTTTCTCGCCGACGGGCGGGCAGATTCTCGTCGACGGCGTGCCGATCGACGAATACGGCGTGCATGACCTGCGCAGCCAGATGGCGATGGTGAGCCAGGACGTCGTGCTGTTCAACGATACGATCGCCGCCAACGTGGCGTACGGGCAGACGCCCGATCGCACGCGCGTCGAAGCCGCGCTGCGCGCCGCGAACCTCGCCGACGTCATCGCGGCGATGCCCCAGGGCATCGACACGCTGATCGGCGGCAACGGCATGCGTCTGTCGGGCGGGCAGCGGCAGCGTCTCGCGATCGCGCGCGCGATCTACAAGGATGCGCCGATCCTGATTCTCGACGAAGCGACCTCCGCGCTCGATTCGGAGTCGGAGCGCCACGTGCAGGCGGCGCTCGAAACGCTGATGAAGGGGCGCACGACGCTCGTCATCGCGCACCGCCTCTCGACGATCGAGCGCGCGAACCGCATTCTCGTGATGGAAGGCGGGCGCATTGCCGAGCAGGGCAGTCACGACGAATTGCTGCGGCAGGACGGGCTTTACGCGCACCTGCACCGGATTCAATACCAGCAGCAGGCGGCTTAGCTTACAGCGCACGCCGTCGCGTACAAAGGGCCTCGACAAGAGGCCCTTTGCCGTTGTCGACCAGAGTTAGCGCTTCCGCTGGTTCGATGCACAGCGTCCGGCACTGGCGGAGTGCCGCCCAGCGGAATGCCGCCCAGCGGGATGCCGCCCAGCGGAATTACACGCCACCCGTGACCAGCGGCAGCACGGTCAGATCGGGATGGGTTCCGTCAACGATGCTGCGCCCGACGTGGACGCCTTCATACAGCGCATCGGCCGCGCTCTTGAAGGTTTCTTCCCCATCCGCATGAAAAGGCACCGAATGGCCGGGGATCTTGGGGTCCGCGCCGGGGTGGCAGACGTAGCCGATGTAGGTGTACCGCTCGCCTTGTGGCGAAGGCGTCTCGGGCTGGCTCTTCACAAACAGGGCCACATGGATCTCGAAGCCTTCGTATGCCTCGATTTGCCACTGCGCTTGTTCGTCGGACATGCTGGTCTCCATATGCGAATCGGTCCCGAATTCAGTGACGATGCCGCATCCGGTCCCAGAGCCGATGCCCGTCCAGCCGCGAGAGTAGCCGTTCCTTGTGATGTTCGCGCCGGTAGTGCGCGGTCACGAGGATCGCGGCCACGATCAGCACGATCAGACCGACGACTGTGCTTATCATCGATTCAGCCATGGCAGCCTCCTTCGAAGTCACCTGCATACAAAAATTCTAGGTGATCCTCGCGGGTAGGGAAGGCGGCATGTCGTCGGCCGGGGCAGGGCGGCCGACAGGAATATGCCGTTACGGAAGTCACAATTCGTGCTCGAACGGCAAGCGTTCGAAATCGTTCTAAGAAAGAACGACTGGAGGCGCGGCCATGATGAGACTTCTGATCGCCGTTGTGCTGCTTGAAGGGCTGACCGGCTGCATAGTGGCGCCGCCGCCGGCTTATGGGTATGCGCCGGGCTACTACTACCCGGGTTATTACTACGGGCCATCTGTCAGCATCGGCATCGTGGGCGGCTGCTGCCGGCATGGCGGCTGGCGCGGCCGGTAACGTCCAACTCGTAAGAGAATGTAACAGCGGCGCTGCCTGACCGGCAGCGCCGCGATTCGTTTTAGCGGCTTCCCGCGACCTTGCTTGCTGCGCTGCGCCAATCACGCATCCGGATAGGCGATCTCGCCGTGCAGCTCGGTGTCGAGACCGCGCTCCGCAGCCGCCGCGCCGACCTTCACCTGCGTGACGCGATCGATCAGCCACAGCATGCCCCAGGTGAACGCGGACGCCCAGATGCCGGACACGATCACCGCCACGCACTGCTTGAGGAAGAAGTCGCCGCCGCCGAGCAGGAGCCCGTCGGCGCCGTTCGCGTTCCACGCCTTCGACGCGAACACGCCGAGCAGGATCGTGCCGGCCATGCCGCCGACGCCGTGCACGCCCCAGACGTCGAGCGCGTCGTCGAGGCCCAGCTTGTTCTTCAGCGCGACCGCGTAGTAGCAGATCAGCCCGGCCGCGATGCCGATGATCGCGGCCGTGTCGAGCGAGACATAGCCGGCGGCGGGCGTGATCGTCGCGAGCCCTGCCACCGACCCCGTCAGGAGGCCGACGAACTTCGGCTGACGCGCATTCAGCCATTCGATCAGGAGCCACGTGACGGCGGCAAACGAGGCGGCGACGTCGGTGTTGAGGAACGACGAGGCGGTCACCGCGTCGATGCGCAGCTCGGAGCCGGCATTGAAGCCATACCAGCCAAACCAGAGCAGCCCTGTGCCGAGCGCGATCAGCGGCACGTTGTGCGGCCTGTGCTCGACGTTGTGACGGCGCCCCACGTAGAGCACCGAAGCGAGCGCGGCGAAGCCGGCGGTGTTGTGCACCACGATGCCGCCGGCGTAGTCGAGTACGCCCCACTTCGCCAGGATGCCTTCCGGACTCCAGACCATGTGGACGAACGGAAAGTAGACGAGCACGAGCCAGCCCGTGAGGAACAGGAAGTACGCCTTGAACGTCACGCGGTTGGTGAAGGCGCCCGTGATCAGCGCCGGCGTGATGATCGCGAACATCATCTGATAGGCGACATGGACGACGAGGGGGATGCCCGCGTCGTTGCCGCGGAACATCGTGTCGAGCGTGATGCCGCGCAGGAACGCGTAGTAGGCCGGGTCGCCCACGATGCCGTGCCAGCTCGGGCCGAAGCACATCGAGTAGCCGAAGGCGAACCAGAGCACGGTGGTCCACGCGAGCGAGATGAAGCTCTGCATCATGATCGCCAGCACGTTCTTGCGCTCGACCAGGCCGCCGTAGAAGAACGCGAGGCCCGGCGTCATCAGCATGACCAGGCTCGCGCAGAGCAGCATGAAAGCGGTATTGCCGACATTGATCGGCATCGAAGCGGGTAGCACAGGTCGTCTCCTTGGATTGTCGTCGTGAATGTGGCGTGAAAGCCATTCGGCATGCGCTCGTGGCGTGTCGAAAAATATGCTGGCGGGCTCGGAGGCGCAATCGCCGTGCGCCTATAGTCGGGTTCAGCGGCTGGGTATGGATCGTCCCGCGCTATGAATGAATCAGGCCATTAGAAGCTGCCTGGACGCTGCCAACCGACGATCATGGCCACGCCGGCTTCGCGCGTCTGAGGTATGCGCTGCTTGATGCGAAAAGCGGAAGGGGCAGCGATTTGCTGCCCCTTCCGCTTGCGACGCCTCTCGCGCGGCGATGGCGCGAGGAACTGCAACCTACATCAGCACGATGTCGTACTGCTCCTGGCTCAAATTCGACTCCACCTGCAGCGACACTGGCTTGCCGATGAAATCGATCAGCATCGCCAGATGCTGCGACTCCTCGTCGAGGAACAGATCGATCACCTGCTGCGAAGCGACCACGCGGAACTCGCGCGGATTGAACTGGCGCGATTCGCGCAGGATCTCGCGCAGCACGTCGTAGCAGACGGTGCGCGCCGTCTTCACCTGCCCCTTGCCCTGACACACCGGGCAGGGCTCGCAGAGCACGTGCGCGAGCGACTCGCGCGTGCGCTTGCGCGTCATCTCCACGAGCCCCAGCTGCGAGAACCCGTTCACCGTCACGCGCGTGCGGTCGCGCGAAAGCGCCTTCTTCAGCTCGCCGAGCACCGCATCGCGATGTTCGGTGTTCTCCATGTCGATGAAGTCGATGATGATGATGCCGCCGAGGTTGCGCAGCCGCAGTTGCCGCGCGATCGTATGCGCCGCTTCGAGGTTGGTCTTGAAGATCGTGTCGTCGAAGTTGCGGGCGCCGACGTAGCCGCCCGTGTTGACGTCGATCGTCGTCATTGCCTCGGTCTGGTCGATCATCAGGTAGCCGCCCGACTTCAGGTCGACACGGCGCGACAGCGCGCGCTGGATCTCAGCCTCGATGTTGTAGAGATCGAAGAGCGGCCGCTCGCCCGTGTAGTGGTGCAGCTTGGAGCTGACGGCCGGCGTGAACTCGCTCGCGAACTCGGCGAGCATCTGGTGCGTCTCGCGCGAATCGACCTGGATGCGCGAGGTCTCGTCGTTGACGAAGTCGCGCAGTACGCGCTGCGCGAGGTTCAGGTCCTGGTAGAGCAGGCTCGTCGGCGGCAGGCGCTGCGCTTGCGCCACGATCGTCGCCCAGGTCTTGCGCAGGTAGGCGACGTCGCCGGCGAGCTCTTCGCTCGTGGCGTCCTCGGCGATCGTGCGCACGATGTAGCCGCCTTTCTCGTCGACGGGCAGGACTGCCGTCAGGCGCGCGCGGATCGCCTCGCGCTCGGTTTCGCTCTCGATCTTCTGCGAGATGCCGATGTGCGGCTCCTGCGGCAGGTAGACGAGCGTGCGGCCTGCGATGCTCACCTGCGTCGAGAGCCGCGCGCCCTTGGTGCCGATCGGGTCTTTCACAACCTGCACCATCAGCGTCTGGCCTTCGAAGACGATCTTCTCGATCGGCTGATGCGGCACCTGCGCGTGCGGTTCGCCCGCGATGCGCGGATGCCAGATGTCGGCGACGTGCAGGAACGCGGCGCGTTCGAGCCCGATGTCGATGAATGCGGACTGCATGCCCGGCAGCACGCGCACGACCTTGCCCAGATAGACGTTGCCGACGCGCCCGCGCGCGACCGTGCGCTCGACATGAAGCTCTTGCACGGCGCCTTGCTGGATCAGCGCGACGCGCGTTTCCTGCGGAGTGACATTGATCAGGATTTCTTCGTTCATATGTCCACTACATCAGAAGTCGACGCGAGCCGTGCGCAGCAGCGCGGCGGTCTCAAAAAGGGGCAGACCCATAATACCCGAATAGGACCCATCGATACGCTCGATGAACTCGGCCGCACGCCCTTGGATGCCGTATGCGCCGGCCTTGCCGAGCGGCTCGCCGCTCTTCGCGTAGCGTTGCAGCGCGTCCGGCGAAACGGCGGCAAAACGCACCGTCGAGCGCGACAGCGCGGGCGGCAGCAGCCCGCCCGCGGCGTCGATCACGGCGAGCGCGGTCAGCACTTCGTGCTCGTGGCCCGCGAGCCGCGCGAGCATCTCGACTGCGTGCCCGACGTCGTCGGGCTTGCCGAGGATCGCGCCGTCGATCGTGACGGTTGTGTCCGCAACCAGAATCGGCGCGGCGGCATGGCCGCCCGCAGTGAGCCGCGCGCGCGCCGCCTCGGCCTTCGCGACGCACACGCGCAGCACGTAGCGATCGGCGGCTTCGCCGTCGCGCTCGGCCTCGAGCGCTTCGGCGTCTTCATCGGGGCGGGGCAGTAGCAGCTCGAAGCGTACGCCGAGCTGGGAGAGCAGTTCCTGGCGGCGCGGGCTTTGCGACGCGAGATAGACAAACGGATAAGTCGGGAGGGAAGCGGAGGGTGTCGATTGCGGCATCTGTCGTTCTCATGGGACGCACCGTGGCGCGTCTTGCGCGATGCCGGCCGAAGAAGGCGGATATCGCTCGCGAGAACGGCGCCTCAGGCGCGGTGGTAGGGGTGATTCTGCGTGATGCTCCACGCGCGGTAAAGCTGTTCGGCGAGCAGCACGCGCACCATGCCGTGCGGCAGCGTGAGACTCGACACGCGCAGCATCAGTTCGGCGCGCGCCTTCAGTTGCGGATCGAGGCCGTCGGCGCCGCCGATCACGAAGGCGACGTCGCGTCCGTCCTGCTGCCAGCCGGGCAACGCATCGGCGAGCTGCCTCGTGGTCCAGTCGCGGCCGCGCTCGTCGAGCGCGACTACGCGCGCGTTCTTCGGCAGCGCGGCCTCGATGCGCTGCCGCTCGGCGGCCATCACGCTTTCCGCGGAACGGCCCGACGAGCGCTGCTCAGGCTTGATTTCGCGCAGCTCGATGCGCAGCTCGGGCGGCATGCGCTTTGCGTATTCATCGAAGCCGGTCGAGATCCAGTCGGGCATCTTGTGGCCGACCGCCAGGATGTGCAGTTTCATTGCGGATGCGGTGTCCGGAAGGACCGTTACGCGCCCGAGCGGCGGCGCGCAGGCGCCTTGCGGGCCGGCTTCTTCGCGGCGGGAGCTTCGTCTTCCTCGTCCTCCTCGTCGTCGAGCGGCTCGCTTGCCCGCGCGCCGCCGAACGCGCTCGTGTTCGCGAGCTTCACGCGCACCGGCTTGTCGCCCCAGATTTCTTCGAGGTTGTAGTACTGGCGCAGCGCCGGCTGCAGGATATGGACCACCGCGTCGCCGCAATCGACGAGCACCCACTCGCCGATGTCCTCGCCTTCGGTGCTGATGATGTCGCCGCCGGCTTCCTTCACTTTCTCGCGCACGCTGGAGGCGAGCGCCTTGGTCTGCCGGTTCGACGTGCCGCTCGCGACGATCACGCGATCGAACAGCTCCGTCAGGTGGCTGGTGTTGAACACCTTGATGTCTTGCGCCTTGACGTCTTCGAGGGCGTCGACGATCGCGCGTTGCAGTTTGCGGATATCCATGGGTTACCGGTGGTACAGATGATGTTGAAGAATATAGTTCGAGACGGCGTCTGGGACCATGTCGGCGAGGCGCCCAGTGGCGGTTTCCGTTTGCTGGTCCAGGCGCTCGCGCAACTGGTGGCGGATATCGGTCGCGGAGACGTCGAGGGCCAGTACCGTGTCGATCAGCAGGTGACCGTTCGGCGTGCCCTGCAGCACCTCGGTGCTTGCCTCGCGCGCCGCCAGCTCGCCGCGCAGCTCGGGAGACGCCGACGCGAGGTCGAAGCCCGGGCGCGTCGCCGCGCAGATATGCGCGAGGTCGAACAGGCGCCGCCACTGGTGCCACTTGTCGAGATGCACGAGTTGATCCGCGCCGATCAGGAGCGACAGCGAGACATCCGCCCCTTCGCGCTCGCGCCAGCGCTCGAGCGTCTCGGCGGTGTAGGTCGGGCCGTCGTGATCGATCTCGTCGGTCGCGACGCTCACGGTCACGCCCGGCAGCACGAGCGATGCCGATGCCGCGCGCGTCATCGCGAGCCGGTGCTCGGCCGGGGACACATCGGTCTTCTGGTATGGCTGGCCGGCCGGCAGCAGCACGAGCTCGGTGAGCCGCAGCACGTCGGCGAACCGCCGCGCGAGCGCGAGATGGCCGTTGTGGATCGGGTCGAAGGTGCCGCCGAGCAGGCCGACGCGGCGCGGCAGCGGCGCGGGCGGCGACGGCTTGACAACGGAGTGGCGGGCGGGCGGATTCAGAAGGCAGTCCTTTGCGCGTTCGAAGGCGCGGCGGCGCTTAAGCGCGAGGCTCGCAGGGCTGGCTGAACGATGCGCGTCATATCCAGTCGCGCGGCTTGAGGAAATCGCTATAGAGGCGCGCCTCCGGCGTGCCCGGCTCGGGCTGCCAGTCGTAGCGCCAGTTCGCGACGGGCGGCATCGACATCAGGATCGACTCGGTGCGGCCCCCGCTTTGCAGGCCGAAGTGCGTGCCGCGGTCGAAGACCAGGTTGAATTCGACGTAGCGGCCGCGCCGATAGGCCTGGAACGACCTTTCCGCTTCGCCGTAGGGCGTCGCGCGGCGCTTTTCGACGATCGGCACGTAGGCGGCGAGAAACGCGTCGCCTACGCTCTTGACCATTTCGAACGAGCGGTCGAAACCGAGCTCGGCGAAATCGTCGAAGAAGATGCCGCCGATGCCGCGTGTCTCGTTGCGGTGCTTGAGGAAGAAATACTCGTCGCACCAGCGCTTGAAGCGCGGATACAGCTCGGCGCCGAACGGCGCAAGCGCGTCGTGGCAGGTGCGGTGGAAATGCTGTGCGTCTTCCTCGTAGCCGTAGCAGGGCG
The DNA here is from genome assembly GCF_005144415.1 of Trinickia terrae. Taxonomy (GTDB): domain Bacteria; phylum Pseudomonadota; class Gammaproteobacteria; order Burkholderiales; family Burkholderiaceae; genus Trinickia_A; species Trinickia_A terrae. The sequence goes on from NZ_SWJE01000015.1 coordinate 366,787, forward strand.
TGAGATCCATGCCGCCGCCGAACCAGAAGATCGGCGCTTCGCCTTCCTTGGTCGCCATCAGGAGGCGTACGTTCATGTGCACGGCCGGGCAGTGCGGGTTGCGCGGATGCATCACGAGCGACACGCCCAGCGCCTCGAAGCCGCGCCCCGCGAGCTGCGGGCGCGCCGCGCTCGCCGAGCCGGGCAGCGCGTCGCCGGCGACGTCGGAAAAGCCGATGCCGCCGCGCTCGAACAGCGCGCCGCCTTCGAGGATGCGCGTCACGCCGCCGCCGCGCAGCGTTTCGCCGGGGCCGCGTTGCCACGCGTCGGTGGCGAAGGGGGCGCCGTCGAGTGCGCCGAGCGTGTCGGCGATGCGCGTCTGCAGGTCTTGGAAGTAGGCGCGGACGGCTTGGACGTCGAGGGTCGTATCAGTCATGGAACGAGAGCGCGCCTGGCTGCTGCGCGGGTAATGAAGAAGCACTGCCGGGCATTCTAGCGAACGCGCGGCAGTTCGGCGTCCGGCCCGCGCATCGCGCACGGGCCGGCGCACGCCGCTTGCGATCGGCGCGGCGGCGCCAAGCGCGGCTCAGTGCTTGCGGCCGATCGCGCGATGGCCAATGTCGCGGCGATACTGCATGCCGTCGAACGCGATCTGGTTGATCGTCTCATAGACGACCGATTGCGCCCCGCGCACCGAATCCGACAGCCCGACCACGCACAGCACGCGTCCGCCCGAGGTCAGCAGCTTGCCGTCGGCGAGCGTCGTGCCCGCATGGAACGTCACCGCTTCCTCGGTCTCGGCCGGGATGCCGTTGATGCGGTCGCCTTTGCGCGGCGTATCGGGGTAATTGTGCGCGGCGAGCACGACGCCGAGCGCCGTGCGGCGGTCCCAGGTCAGCTCGACGGTGTCGAGCGTGCCCGCGATCGCCTGCTCGACCACCTTCGAGAAGTCGCCCTTCAGGCGCGCCATGATCGGCTGCGTTTCCGGGTCGCCCATCCGGCAATTGAATTCGAGCGTCTTCGGGTTGCCTTGCGCGTCGATCATCAGGCCGGCGTACAGGAAGCCGGTATAGCGGATGCCGTCGGCTTCCATGCCGCGCACGGTCGGCAGGATGATCTCGCGCATCACGCGCGCGTGCAGCTGCGGCGTGACGATCGGCGCGGGCGAATAGGCGCCCATGCCGCCCGTGTTCGGGCCCTGGTCGCTGTCCAGGAGCCGCTTGTGATCCTGGCTCGAGGCGAGCGCGAGCACGTGCTTGCCGTCGACCATCACGATGAAGCTCGCTTCCTCGCCCTCGAGGAACTCCTCGATCACGACGCGCGCGCCGGCGTCGCCGAGCTTGTTGTCGGAGAGCATCATGTCGACGGCGGCGTGGGCTTCTTCGAGCGTCATCGCGACGACGACGCCTTTGCCCGCGGCGAGGCCGTCCGCCTTGATGACGATCGGCGCGCCCTTCTTGTCGATGTAGGCGTGCGCGGCGGCAAGGTCGGAGAACGTCTCGTATTCGGCCGTCGGGATGCTGTGGCGCTTCATGAACGCCTTGGCGAAATCCTTCGAGCTCTCGAGTTGCGCGGCTTCCCGGGTCGGCCCGAAGATCTTCAGGCCGCGCTGGCGGAACAGGTTGACGATGCCGGCTGCGAGCGGCGCTTCCGGACCGACGACCGTGAACGCGACTTGCTCCTTCTCGGCGAAATCGGCGAGCGCGGCGGGCTCGCTGATGTCGATGTTGAGAAGGCGCTCATCCTGCGCCGTGCCGCCATTGCCGGGCGCGACATAGACGAGTTGGACCCGCGGCGCTTGCGCGAGCTTCCAGGCGAGCGCATGTTCGCGACCGCCGGAACCGACGACGAGTAACTTCATGTGATTCCCCGAAGGCTAACAAACAGTGACGGCCGGCGAATCCCGCCGGCCGTTGATCATTTCCGCAAGACGCGGCGCTTCGAAACGCGCCGCGCTTCAGCGCATCATGCTTCGGCGATGGAGGCGTTCGTATACACCTCCTGCACGTCATCCAGATTTTCGAGCGCGTCGAGGAGCTTCTGCATCTTCACGGCGTCTTCGCCCGTGAACTCGACTTCCGTCTGCGGCTTCATGGTGACTTCGGCGAGCTCCGCCTTGAAGCCGGCCGCCTCCAGCGCTTCCTTCACCTTCGTGAAGTCGTTCGGCGGCGACAGCACTTCGATGCTGCCGTCGTCGTTCGTGACGACGTCGTCGGCGCCGGCTTCGAGCGCGGCTTCCATGAGCTTGTCTTCCGGCGTGCCGGGGGCGAACAGGAACTGGCCGACGTGATCGAACAGGAACGCGACCGAGCCGTCGGTGCCCATGTTGCCGCCGTACTTCGAGAATGCGTGGCGCACTTCGGCGACCGTGCGGGTGCGGTTGTCGGTCATCGTGTCGACGATGATCGCCGCGCCGCCGATGCCGTAGCCTTCGTAGCGGATTTCCTCGTAGTTCGCGCCATCGACGCCGCCGACGCCGCGCTGGATCGCGCGGTTGATGTTGTCCTTCGGCATGTTGGCGTCGTACGCCTTGTCCACGGCGAGGCGCAGGCGCGGGTTCGAATCGATCTCGCCCCCGCCCATGCGGGCCGCGACTTGGATTTCCTTGATCAGACGAGTCCAGATCTTGCCGCGCTTGGCGTCGGCCGCGGCTTTTTTATGCTTGATGTTGGCCCATTTGGAATGACCAGCCATACCTTTCTCCGTCGCGCGCGCGTGTCGTGCGCACGCATGATGCGTTTGTTCGTTGCTGACTTGCGATTGATGTTTGCGGTTTCGGGCGGCGAGTTGCGCGGGCGGCAAGAAGCCGCTTCTCGAGCATCGCATTGGCCACGTAAGGCAATTCGAGCCGCTCGACGAGCAGAAGCGGATTTTAACATGCCGCGGAGGCCGGGAAAGGCTGTCCGAATGGGATAGGCGCTATGCGCGGCGCAGCGGCAGGCGGTCTCGATGACCCGTTGCAAAAGTCGTGCGAATGTTCCGGCTGGACAAACGCGGGGCGGCGCGGCGCCGCCCGCGAAAAACCGCTTTCCTCAGTTCTTGGTGCCGAACAGCCGGTCGCCGGCGTCGCCCAGGCCCGGCACGATATACGCATGCTCGTTCAAGTGCGAATCGAGCGAGGCGACGTAGAGCTTCACGTCCGGATGCGCGTCCTGGAACACCTGGACGCCCTCCGGGGCCGCGACGAGCGCGAGGAACAGGATGTTCTCGCCGGCCACGTTGCGGCGCTTGAGCACGTCGATCGCGTGCGCCGCCGAGTAGCCGGTCGCGACCATCGGGTCGCACAGGATGAAGATCCGGTCCTCGAGGTCCGGCAGCCGCACGAGGTACTCGACCGGCCGGTGGTCTTCGTCCCGGTACACGCCGATATGCCCGACGCGCGCCGACGGAATCAGCTCGAGCAGCCCGTCCGACATGCCGACGCCCGCACGCAGCACCGGCACGATGGCAAGCTTCTTGCCGGCGATCACGGGCGCGTCGATCTCGACGAGCGGCGTCGCCACGCGCTTGGTCGTGATCGGCAGGTTGCGGGTGATCTCGTAGCCCATCAGGAGCGTGATCTCTCGCAATAGCTCGCGGAAGGTGCGCGTGGAGGTGTCCTTGTCGCGCATGTGGGTGAGCTTGTGCTGGATCAGCGGGTGATCGAGGATGAAGAGATTGGGAAAACGGCTGTCTTGTCTCATGGTGGTGCGCACAAGCGGCGAGAGGGGTCGGGGGGGGCGTATCGGCGGCGCTTGGGCTGCGCGGCATGCCCGGATGAGGCGGACGACGCGGATGACGCGGATGACGCATTACGTCCGCAAGTTTACCGAAAGATCGGCGGATAAAGACGAGCAACGTTGCGCCTCGTGCAAAAAGGCGATTGTCCGGTGAGTTGCTCCGCTCCATGGCCAAGGGAGATAGCGGGTATGGCCGATTGGCCGGGCAGCGACGCCGCGGGGATTCTTCTAGAATCGAAACTCTTCGCCATCGGGCCTAAAAATCGTTACCTGGAAAAGGAGATCCGCCATGGACATGGGAATCGCAGGACGGACCGCGCTCGTATGCGCGGCCAGCAAGGGCCTCGGGCGAGGCTGCGCCGAGGCGCTGGCGGCGGAGGGCGTGAAGCTCGTGATCTGCGCACGCACGGCGGAAACGCTCGAGGCGACGGCCGCCGAGATCCGCGCGAAGACGGGCGCCGAGGTGACGGCCATCGCCTGCGACGTCACGACCGAGGCGGGCCGCGCCGCCGTGCTGGCCGCGTGCCCGCAGCCCGACATCCTCGTGAACAATGCGGGCGGCCCGCCGCCGGGCGACTTCCGCAAGTTTACGCACGACGACTGGATCAAGGCGCTCGAAGCGAACATGCTGAGCCCGATCGCGCTGATCCAGGCGACCATCGACGGCATGATCGAGCGCGGCTTCGGCCGCGTCGTCAACATCACGAGTTCCGCGGTGAAGGCGCCGATCGACGTGCTGGGCCTCTCGAACGGCGCGCGCTCGGGCTTGACGGGGTTTGTCGCGGGCGTCGCGCGCAAGGTGGCGGTGCACAACGTGACGATCAACAACCTGCTGCCGGGCCTGTTCGATACCGACCGCATCGGGGCGACGGTCGCCGCGCAGGCCAAGGCGGGCAACATCAGCGTCGAGGAAGCGCGCAGCCAGCGCGTGAAGTCCATCCCGGCCGGGCGCTTCGGCACGCGCGACGAATTCGGCGCGGCTTGCGCGTTTCTCTGCAGCGTCCACGCGGGCTACATCACCGGGCAGAACTGGCTGATCGACGGCGGCGCCTACCCGGGCACGTTCTGAGCGTGCGCTTCCCCGATACCCACCCAAGACCACCCTGCACAAAGGATTCCTCGACATGACGACACGGGTTGCGCTGATCGCGCACGATCACAAGAAAGACGACATCGTCGCGCTGGCCGGCGAATATGCGGCGACGCTTGCGCGCTGCAGGCTCGTCGCCACGGGCACGACCGGCGCGCGGATCGCCGCCGCGCATGGGCTCACGGTCGAGCGCATGCTGTCGGGGCCGAACGGCGGCGACCTGCAGATCGGCGCGCAGCTGGCCGAAGGCAACGTCGACGTGGTGATCTTCCTGCGCGACCCGATGACGCCTCAGCCGCACGAGCCCGACATCAACGCGCTCGTGCGCGCTTGCGACGTGCACGACGTGCCGTGCGCGACCAACATCGCGACCGCGCGGATGCTGCTCGACGCACTGATGCGGCGCATGAACGAGCCGGTCTGACGGCGGGTTTTGTGGCTTTGCGGACCGCTGAGGTTGGCTGGAGTTAGCGCTTCAGCGCCAACTCCAGCCAACCTCAGCATGGGACCGGAGTAAGTGCTGAAGCACTAACTCCGGTCGACACAGGAGACGGCGATGGCCAAGGCGATTCGATTCGAAAAAACAGGCGGCCCCGAGGTGATGCAATGGGTCGATGTCGAGGTGGGCGACCCGGGCAGCGGCGAAGTCCGCATCAAGCAGCATGCGGTGGGCCTCAACTATATCGACGTGTATTTCCGCACCGGGCTGTATCCGATGCCGCTGCCGGGCGGGCTCGGCATGGAGGCTGCGGGCGAGGTGACGGCGGTCGGGCCGGACGTGGAGGGCTTGCGGGTGGGCGACCGCGTCGCCTACGTGGCGCGCCCGCCGGGCGCCTACGCGCAGGAGCGCGTACTGCCCGCGGCGGCGCTGGTCAAGCTGCCCGGCGCGCTCGGCTACGACGATGCGGCTTCGGCGATGCTGCAAGGCCTCACCGCGCAGTATCTGCTGCGCCGCACGTACCGCGTGAAGGCCGGCGACACGATCCTGATCCAGGCGGCGGCGGGCGGCGTCGGCCTGTTCGTCTGCCAATGGGCGAAGGCGCTCGGCGCGACGGTGATCGGCACGGTCAGTTCCGACGAGAAGGCCGAGCTGGCAAAGGCGCACGGCTGCGATTACCCGATCGTCTATACACGCGAGAGTTTCACCAAGCGCGTGAAGGAGATCACCGGCGGCGCGGGGGTGCCGGTTGTCTACGACTCGATCGGCAAGGATACGTTTACCGGCTCGCTCGACTGCCTCGCGCCGCTCGGCCTCTTCGTGAGCTTCGGCAACGCATCGGGCCCGCTGCCGCCGATCGACTCGTCCGAGTTCGCGGGCCGCGGCTCGCTGTTTTTCACGCGGCCGACGCTGTTTACGCATATCGCGAAGCGCAGCGACTACGACGCGATGGCGGCCGAGCTGTTCGACGTGATCGTCTCGGGCAAGGTCAAGACGATGATCCGCCAGCGCTTCCCGCTCGCCGAAGTGGGGCAGGCCCACGCCGATCTCGAGGCGCGCCGCACGACCGGCTCGACGATTCTCATTCCCTGACCGGTCCGGTCATTCCGTTGAGGCAGGCGGCGCGGTTGCGCCGCCTGTTTTCGTTGTGCGCCCAGCATGGGCGCAGTCCTGCGGGTGCAAGTCCCGCCATAAGCTGGTCACGGCGAATGAAGCGAAGCGCAACTGCACGAGGGCGACCGAGTGTGGGGAGGAAGCGTGGAGCGTAAATTGCGAGCCGATGGAGAAGAACCGTATAGAAGGCGCTGCCGAGCAGGGCGAGCGGGCAACGAACCGCAAAGCTCTCGTGACCAAGGCGAAGCGGCGTAAATGCGGCGGCTGTGCGATGAAGGAGTGCGTTCTTACCTGGGGAGATCTCGCCTTGTGCCTGAAAGGGCGACGGTGATGAGCCGGAGCGAGAAGTCAGCAGAGGCCGTAGTAGCAGCCGGTTGGTGGCGAAGGGCCGAACGAGTAGGAGGGCCGAAGGCCGTGTCGCTTGGACGTGCAGTGCATCAGAAGGCCGCGCAGGCGGCGCGCAACGCGGGACGGCGAGGTGAAGC
>NZ_SWJE01000016.1 GCF_005144415.1 Trinickia terrae
GAGCCGGAAGCGGTGCGTGATGAAGCACGGACGGCGCGAGACGAAACTGGAGGCTTGGGGCGAGACAGTCTGCTATCGCAGGTGCTCGCGAGAGCGAATCTGGTGATGGCGTGGAAACGCGTCAAAGCCAATCGCGGCAGTGCCGGGGTGGATGGGAAGTCGATCGCCGAGACGGCGGACTATCTCAAGACGCACTGGCCCCGGATTCGGGATGCATTACTGGACGGCAGCTACCGGCCCGCGCCGGTGAAGCGAGTCCAGATACCGAAACCTGGCGGCGGGAGGCGTGAACTGGGGATACCGACGGTGACGGATCGGCTGATCCAGCAAGCCCTGCTGCAAGTTCTGCAGCCCATCATTGATCCGACATTCTCCGAACACAGCTACGGCTTCCGACCGGGACGGCGTGCGCGTGACGCGGTGCTGATGGCACAACGGCATGTGCAGGACGGCTACCGGATGGTGGTCGATGTGGATCTGGAGAAGTTCTTTGATCGGGTCAATCACGACATTCTGATGGAGCGGCTCTCGAGGCGGATCGAGGACAAGGCCGTGCTGCGGCTGGTACGCCATTACCTGGTGGCCGGAATCATGGATGGCGGGGTGGTCAGTGAGCGATACGAGGGCACGCCGCAAGGCGGGCCGCTCTCGCCGCTGCTGGCCAATGTACTGCTGGACGAGGTGGATCGGACGTTAGAGAAACGTGGCCACCGCTTCGTGCGCTACGCCGATGACTGCAATGTGTATGTGCGCAGTCGGAGGTCGGGTGAACGAGTGCTGGACGGCTTGCGCAAGCTCTACGAGCGGCTTCACCTGAAGGTCAACGAGGCCAAGACGGCGGTGGCGCAGGCGACCGATCGCAAGTTCCTGGGCTACGAACTGTGGCGCAGTTCGGACGGGCGAATCAAATGCGCGGTTGCCCGTCAGGCGCTGGCGACCTTCAAGCAGCGCATCCGGGAAATGACACGCCGCTCGGGCGGGCGCAGCCTGCCGGAGTGCGTGGAGCGACTGCGGGCGTATATACCGGGTTGGAAGGCGTACTTCCACTTGGCCCAGACGCCCAGGGTGTTCCGCACGCTCGACGAGTGGATCAGGCACCGGCTGCGCGCGATGCAGCTCAAGCACTGGCGTCGGGGCACGACGATGTACCGGGAGTTGCGAGCGCTGGGCGCTTCGGAACAAGAGGCCCGCAGGGTGGCGGCGAACAGCTGCCGCTGGTGGCGCAACAGTTACTTGTTACTGAACCGAGCCCTGCCCATCGCCTACTTCGACCGGCTTGGCGTACCTCGGCTCTCATGACCTCAACGGCTCGAACCGCCCGGTGCGGACCCGCATGCCGGGTGGTAATGGAATGGACGCCCCCGTCCGAAACGGCATCGCCGTGTCAAAGTGGTGAGGCTGTCGAAACACCACCTTCATCGGAGGAGGGCGTCACCATGAACGTTACTACGATCGGCATTGACCTCGCCAAGAACATCTTCCAGGTCCACGGCGTGAATGAGCACGGCAAGACCGTGTTAAAGAAGCAGCTCAAGCGGCACCAGATGGTGGCGTTCTTCGCGAACCTTCCTCCCTGCGTGATCGGCATGGAAGCCTGCGCCAGCGCCCACTTCTGGGCACGTAAGCTGCAGGCGCTCGGCCATACGGTGCGGCTCATGGCTCCCCAGTTCGTCAAGCCCTACGTGAAGACGAACAAGAACGACGTTGCCGATGCGGAAGCCATATGTGAAGCCGTGTCACGTCCAAACATGCGGTTTGTGCCCATCAAGAATGCCGACCAACAGGCGGTTCTCGCATTGCACCGCGCCCGCCAGGGGTTCGTCCGCGCTCGCACGGCGCAGGCCAACCAGATCCGTGGACTGCTAGGGGAATTTGGTCTCGTGATCCCCCAAGGTATCAGCAGCATTACGCAAATGGTGCACGAACTCATCGAAGACGCTGACCATGAATTGCCGGGGTCATTCCGCCTGCTGATACAGCGCCTGACGGATCACCTGAAGGAACTTGACCGACAGGTCGAAGAGCTCGAGACGCAGATCAAAGCCTGGCATCACGCGAATGATGCCAGCCGCAGGCTGGCGGCCATTCCTGGCATCGGTCCGATCACAGCCAGTGCCCTGGTTGCGTCAATCGGCGACGCCAGATCCTTCAGCAACGCCCGGCAACTGGCGGCCTGGCTAGGCCTGGTGCCACGACAGCATTCGAGTGGAGGCAAGCCAACACTGCTGGGCATCACGAAGCGCGGCGATACCTACTTGCGTACGTTAATGGTGCACGGCGCGCGGGCTGTCGTCCGATATTGCGTTAACAAGGATGATGCGTTCTCGGGCTGGCTTCAACGCCTGCTGACGCGCCGTCACAAGAACGTCGCCGTGGTGGCAGTCGCCAACAGGAACGCCCGCATTGCCTGGGCTCTGCTCACGCAAGGCACTGCGTTCCGGTCGGATTACGCGCCGTCCACAAACGCCGAGTAATCCGATCGGGTTCAGTTAAGGCTCCCCCAGGAGGTTGCTTGGGCAATCGTGACGTGATGGCAAGATAGGTTGGACCGGGATCGGAATACTCTGCCCTCCCACAGGCGCTTCGAGCGCGAGGTGGTGATTAGAGCCCGATCAGCAGATTCCATCAGGGACAGAGGCGTTGCTGTCGCCTCCTCAACAGTCCGGATGTATGGCCGCAATCTCAATCCCATCTGCCGATCGTTCGCGAAGGCCTTGCAAAACGGGGGCGTCCATGTATGTGGGAGGGGATCGCTCAGGCTACCTGAGCGCCCCTATCCCGATGTTCAAGCGCGTTTCTGGGCGTCGGTCGGCGCGGCTTCGGGCCGGTATCCGAGCGATTCGGAAATCACGAGCGCGGTCTGGCTCAAATGGGCAAGCCAAGCGTCCTGGAGCCGGTCAGCCGGTGCGGACAGCGACAGGCCTGCGACAAGCTTGCCCGTATCGTCGTAAATACCTGCGGCGATGCAGCGCACGCCCAGTTCGAGCTCTTCGTTATCGCGCGCGCAGGCCTGCTGCCGCACGTGCAGCAATTCGCGCTCGAGTTTCGAAAGATCCGTGATGCTGTTCTGCGTGTGGCCCGAAAGCCCCGTGCGCGTAGCGTAGGCGCGTACGCGCGACGCTTCGTCAGCGGCAAGAAAGAGCTTGCCGACAGAGGTCAAATGCAGCGGCGCCCTGCCGCCGATCGCGCGTACCACTTGCATGCCTGAGCGCTCGGAATAGGCGCGCTCGATATAGACGATCTCGTCGCCTTGCCGGACCGACAGATTGACGGTTTGCCCAGTCAGCCGATGCAGTTCGCGCATCGGCTGGAGTGCGGCGTCACGCACCGAAAGCCGTGCTTTGACTAGATTGCCGAGTTCGAGCAGGCGCATGCCGAGGCGATAGGTGCCCGGATCCGAGCGGTCGACGAGGCGGCACGTCACCATGTCGTTCAAGATGCGGTGGGCCGTCGACGGATGCAGTTCCGTACGCTGCGCGAGTTCCTTGAGGCTGACCGGGTCGGTATGGTCGGCGAGAGCGTCCAACAGGCGCATCATGCGTTCGATGACCTGAATCGACGTTTTGGAATCCGGATTCGTTTCGCTCATCGTGAAAAATCGTTTGACGCGTCAACAGCGGGAGAGTCGATTGTATCTCGTATCGTGAAAAAAGCGAACGGCGTTCGAGGCCTGCCTCGGGCCGGAGATTCGGGCTTTCCCGCCCGTTTTGGCGTTGGAGATGCGAACCAAACAGCGGATAATCGCAGATGTTTTCTCGAAGGAGGGGCTATGCGTGTCGGATTGTTCGTGACCTGCCTGATTGACATGATGCGCCCGGAGATCGGGTTCTCCGTCATCAAGCTGATCGAGCGCGCGGGTTTCGAAGTCGTCGTTCCGCCGGCGCAGACCTGTTGCGGGCAGCCCGCCTACAACTCCGGAGAACGGCGTCTCGCGCGCGATCTCGCCGAGAAGACACTCCGCGAGTTCGAGCAGTTCGACTATATCGTGGTGCCGTCCGGCTCGTGCGGCGGCATGATCGGCGTCCACTACGGCGACTTGTTCGCTGACGATCCCGAACTGATGAGCCGCTACGGACGGCTGCGTCCGAAGGTCTTCGAGCTGACCGATTTTCTCGTCAACGTCGCGAAAATCGAACTGGCGCCGCTCGGGTTCGAGGGATCGGTTACGTATCACGACTCGTGCTCGGGGCTGCGCGAGCTGGGCGTCAAGGTGCAGCCGCGCGCGCTGCTCGCGCAAGCCGGCGTGGCGCTCACCGAGATGAAGGGTTGCGAGCACTGCTGCGGCTTCGGCGGAACCTTCGCGGTGAAGTACGGAAATATCTCGACGGCGATCGTCGACGAGAAATGCGCGAATATCCAGGCAAGCGGGGCGGATGCCGTCGTGCTCGGCGACCTCGGCTGCATGCTCAATATAGAGGGGCGCCTGCGGCGCACTGGCGACACCAAGACGCGCGTCCTGCACATCGCACAGGTTCTTGCCGGCGACGCGTGAAGCGGCCAGCCGCCGCGCTTTCCTCTTTTCCTCCAAGGTCGCCCCATGCAAGTTCAATCGATGCAGTTCAAGGCGCGCGCGGGCCAGAAGCTTGCGGACCAGCGTCTCCAGCAGAACCTGACCAAGCTGTCGACGAAGTTCGTCTCGGCGCGCGCGGCCTCGATGACCGCGATCGATTTCCCGGCGACGCGCGCCGCGCTGAAGGCGCGCCGCAATCGCGCGCTCGAAAACCTGGACGTCTGGCTCGAGACGTTCGAGCGCGAGGCGACGCGCCGCGGCGTCACGGTGTTGTTCGCGGAAACGACGCAAGACGCGGCCCGGCTTGTCGCCGATATCGCGAAGCAGCACGAGGTGAAGAAGGTCATCAAGACGAAGTCGATGGTGACCGAGGAGATGCGCCTGAACGCGGTGCTCGGCGAAATGGGCGTGCAGTCGATCGAGACGGACCTCGGCGAGTACATCCTGCAGATCAATGACAACGAGCCGCCGAGCCACATCATTGCGCCCGTCGTCCACAAGGACAAGGAAGAGATCTCGGACTTGTTCGCGAAGACGCATGGGCGCGCGCGCCTCACGGAAATCCCGGAAATGACGCGCGAGGCGCGCGAGGTGCTGCGGCCTCACTTCCTGTCGGCCGACATGGGCGTGACGGGCGGCAATTTCGTGATCGCCGAGACCGGCTCGGTGGCGCTCGTGACGAACGAAGGCAACGAGGGGATGTGCACCGTGATGCCGCGCGTGCATGTCGCGGTGACGGGTATCGAGAAGGTGCTGCCGACGCTCGAGGACCTTGCTACCGCGATGCGTCTCCTGCCGCGCTCCGCGACGGGGCAGACCACGTCGAACTATTTCTCCGTCCTGACCGGGCCGCGCGCGGCGGGCGACCAGGATGGGCCCGAGCATATGTATGTCGTGCTCGTCGACGGCGGCCGCACGGGGCTTATCGGCGGCGAGTTCCAGGAGATGCTGCGCTGCATCCGTTGCGGCGCCTGCATGAATCACTGCCCGGTGTATCAGAAGGTGGGTGGTCATACCTATGGCTGGGTCTATCCCGGGCCGATGGGGTCGGTGCTGACGCCGAGTTATGTCGGCCTCGACAAGGCGCTCGATCTGCCGCAGGCGGCAACGTTGTGCGGCGAGTGCAACAGCGTCTGTCCGGTGGGGATTCCGCTCTCGGATCTCTTGCGCAAGCTGCGCGAAAAGCAGATGGAGCGGCATTTGCGGCCGTGGCGGGAGCGCGCGGGCTTGGCCGTCTGGGGTTTCCTCGCGCTGCGCCCGGGCTTGTATAACTTGGTGACGAAGCTCGCTGTGCGCGTGCTCGAGCGCGCCGGCGGGCAGCGGCGCGCGATTTCGCGCCTGCCGCTCGCGCAGGGCTGGACGGCGACGCGCGATATGCCGGCGCCGGTCGGGCGGACGTTTCGCGAGTTGTACGCCGCGCAGCGCAGCCATATCGGCTGATCGCATCGCTGGCTTGGCGGGGGCGAGGGTTTGGCGGTGCGCCCTCGCGCATCGCGCCAAGATGGTTCCGCGCGCATACGACGATTGTTTGTCCCAATGCAACACTGCATTCGCTATTCGGTGCTTTTTCTCGATAGGTCCTGTCTATAGAATTTGGACTCGGCGCCATGGGTCGTTACTGCGCGCCATTCCCGAGAGAGAGCACATCATGAAAAAGAAAATATCGATCTACTGGCCGCTGGCGGTTATCGTGCCGCTCGCCGCAGTCGCTTACCTGCACGCATACGGCGATGCCGCCACGCACGCGCCACTGGCCGCGCGTCAAGTCACGGCGGAACTGGCCCGGACGGTTTCCTACGGCTACATCACGGACGGCGGTACGGCAAAAGAGCTGCCGGTGGTGCGCCGCGGCGCGCCGTTTGGCGCGTCGGAGGCTTCGTAAGCGCGTTAGTGCGTCCGACGAGGAATCGCTCGCCTTTGTATAATCGCGGGTCGGCTTTGTTCGGCCGCTTTCCAGGTTCTTGGCATCCTCGATGAATTCTGTTGCGATCTGCTTTGTCTGCCTCGGCAACATCTGCCGTTCGCCTACCGCCGAGGCGGTGATGCGCACGCAGGTCGAGGCGGCGGGATTGCAGTCGCGGATTGTCATCGATTCGGCCGGTACTGGAGACTGGCACATCGGCGAAGCACCGGATGCTCGGGCGCAGGGCGCCGCGCTGCAACGCGGCTACGATCTGTCAGCGCTGCGCGGCCGGCAGATCGCCAAAGCCGACTTCGAGCGCTTCGACTTGCTGCTGGCCATGGACGAGGCGAACCTGCGTGAATTGCGCAAGCTGTGTTCGACAGAGCAAAGCCACAAGGTGCGCCTGCTGATGGAGTTCGCTCCTCGGAGTGGACGCCTCGAAGTCGCAGATCCTTATTTTGGCGGCGCGCGAGGATTCGAAACGGTGCTGGATCAGTGCGAAGAAGCATGCCAGGGCCTGCTCGCTGATCTGCGCGTCAGGCTGGCGGCTGGAAATTAGTCATCCGCTCCGCTAATAACCGGAATCGAGATAGGGATACTTGACTAAATTTGTCATGTATTTATACTTGACCAAAACCGTCGAGAATTGCAGCTCCCCCAATTATGAGACTCACCACGAAAGGCCGTTTCGCCGTCACGGCGATGATCGACTTGGCATTGCGCCAGGAGCAGGGCCCGGTGACGCTGGCCGGCATCAGCCAGCGCCAGCGCATCTCGCTCTCGTATCTCGAGCAGTTGTTCGGCAAGCTGCGCCGTCATGAAATCGTCGAATCCGTCCGCGGACCCGGCGGCGGGTACAACCTCGCGCGCCGCGCGGAGGATGTGACGGTGGCCGACATCATCATCGCGGTCGACGAGCCGCTCGACGCCACTCAGTGCGGCGGCAAGGGCAGCTGCGAAGGCACCAAGCAGCACGATGGCCACTGCATGACCCACGAGCTGTGGGCCACGCTCAACCAGAAGATGGTCGAGTATCTCGATTCCGTCTCCCTGAAGGACCTGGTCGACCAGCAGCGCTCGCGCGAAGGCGCGCCTGCCGTGCTGCGCGATCGCCGCACCGAGGCGCCGGCTGCCGAACCCGCGCGGGTCGTGCCGAAAGGACCGAATTCCGTTTTCAATATGGCGACGAGTTCATAGACGCTCATCCCCACAGAGCCGAACCGTCAGCCGTAGCGCTGTGCATTGATTCCCCGGAGCGATTGATGAATAACGATATTCCCCACCTGCCCATTTACATGGATTACAGCGCGACGACGCCGGTCGATTCGCGCGTGGTGGACAAGATGATTCCGTACTTGCGCGAGCAATTCGGCAACCCCGCATCGCGCAGCCACTCGTATGGCTGGGACGCGGAGCGGGCGGTCGAGGAAGCGCGCGAGAACGTCGCGGCGCTCGTCAATGCCGATCCGCGCGAGATCATTTGGACGTCGGGCGCGACGGAGTCGGACAACCTCGCGATCAAAGGCGCAGCGCATTTCTACAAGAGCAAGGGCAAGCACGTCATCACGGTGAAGACCGAGCACAAGGCCGTGCTCGACACCTGCCGCGAACTCGAGCGCGAAGGCTTCGATGTCACGTATCTGGACGTGAAGGCCGACGGCTTGGTCGACCTCGATGTGTTCAAGGCCGCGTTGCGCCCGGACACGATCCTCGCGTCGGTGATGTTCGTGAACAACGAGATCGGCGTGATTCAGGACATCGCGACAATCGGCGAAATCTGCCGTGAAAAAGGCATCATTTTCCACGTTGACGCGGCGCAGGCCACGGGCAAGGTCGAAATCGACCTGAACAAGCTCAAGGTCGACCTGATGTCGTTCTCGGCGCACAAGACCTATGGCCCGAAGGGCATCGGCGCGCTCTACGTGCGCCGCAAGCCGCGCGTGCGCATCGAAGCGCAGATGCACGGCGGCGGCCACGAGCGTGGCATGCGCTCGGGCACGCTGGCGACGCATCAGATCGTCGGCATGGGCGAAGCGTTCCGGATCGCGCGCGAAGAAATGGCGACGGAAAACGAGCGCGTGCGGATGCTGCGCGACAAGCTGCTGCGCGGCCTCTCGGAGATCGACGAGGTCTATGTCAACGGCGACATGGAGCAGCGCATTCCGCACAACCTGAACATCAGCTTCAATTTTGTCGAAGGCGAGTCGCTGATCATGGCGATCAAGGATGTCGCGGTGTCGTCGGGTTCGGCGTGCACTTCGGCGTCGCTCGAGCCGTCGTATGTGCTGCGCGCGCTCGGCCGCAACGACGAGCTCGCGCACAGCTCGATCCGCTTCACGGTCGGCCGTTTCACGACGGAGCAGGATGTCGATTACGTCGTCAATCTGTTGAAGAGCAAGATTGCAAAACTGCGCGATCTGTCGCCGCTTTGGGAAATGCACCAGGACGGCATCGATCTGTCGACGATCAAGTGGGCCGCGCACTGAGCCGCCCGGTAAGCCGCCAGTTGCCGCCCGGGCGTCGCGAGCGAACGCCCGCTGAATCGAATCAAGGAGTGTGATCATGTCTTACAGCAACAAAGTTCTGGACCATTACGAAAACCCGCGCAATGTCGGCTCGTTCGCTAAGGACGACGATGCGGTCGGCACCGGCATGGTCGGCGCGCCCGCGTGCGGCGATGTGATGAAGCTGCAGATCCGCGTCGGCGCCGATGGCGTCATCGAAGACGCGAAGTTCAAGACCTACGGCTGCGGCTCGGCGATCGCGTCGAGCTCGCTCGTCACCGAGTGGGTGAAGGGCAAGACGCTCGATCAGGCGCTTTCGATCAAGAACACGCAGATCGCCGAGGAGCTCGCGCTGCCGCCGGTGAAAATCCACTGCTCGATCCTTGCGGAAGACGCGATCAAGGCTGCTGTCGCCGATTACAAGCAGCGTCACGGCGGTGCGCAATCGCCGGAAGAAGCGAAGCAACAGGTCGCCTGAGGGGCGGGCCGCGGGACGGGAAGAACGCTATGGCAATTACGATGACCGAAAAGGCCGCGCAGCATGTGCAGAAGTACCTGACGCGGCGGGGCAAGGGGGTCGGGCTGCGGCTCGGCGTGCGCACGACGGGCTGCTCCGGCTTGGCCTACAAGCTCGAATATGTCGATGAGGTCGCGCCCGAGGATCAGGTGTTCGAGAGCAACGGCGTGAAGGTTGTGGTCGATCCGAAGAGCTTGGCGTATATCGACGGCACGGAGCTCGACTTCGCGCGCGAGGGGTTGAACGAGGGCTTCAAGTTCAACAACCCGAACGTGAAGGATGAGTGCGGCTGCGGCGAATCGTTCCGCGTGTAAACGCCTTTGTCGAGCCGAGTTGGTGCTTCGGCACTTACTCGGGTCCCATGCAAAGCGCGGGTGGGAAAGAGGCGGCGCGGGCCGCCTTTTTGTTTGCTGGCCTCCTGTTTTTCGCGGCCCCATCCGCTTCCAACGATGACTGACGACGTAATGTGATGGCCTCGATCAGCGACAGCCACTTCGACCTTTTCCAGCTGCCGGCGCGCTATACGCTCGATGCCGAAGCGCTCGAGCACGCGTATCGAACCGTGCAAACACAAGTCCATCCGGACCGCTTCGCCGCGGCCGGCGACGCGCAAAAGCGCATCGCGATGCAATGGGCCACGCGTGCGAACGAAGCGTATCGCACGCTGCGCGATCCGCTGAAGCGCGCGATGTACTTGCTGTCGCTGCGCGGGGTCGATGTCGCGATGGAAAGCAACACGGCGATGGAGCCGGCATTCCTCATGCAGCAGATGGAATGGCGCGAGGGCGTGGAGGATGCAGCGGCGGCAAGGAACATCGACGCTCTCGATGCGCTCTTGAACGAGCTGCGCGACGAGGAGCGAGCGCGCTTCAACAAGCTCGCCGCGCTGCTCGACAGCGGCGCCGACCAGGCAGCGGCAGAGGCGGTGCGGCAATTGATGTTCATCGAACGCGTTGCGGCGGAGATCGGCGCACAAATCGAAAGACTCGAACACTGACGACAACGGGCAGCCGGTGCGCACGAACACTGCGCACACGGTGACGCCCTGCAACGCGATAATGGCGGGGACGCACGAACCCCGAAACGTACTGATGGCTTTACTGCAAATTTCCGAACCCGGCATGGCGCCCGCGCCGCATCAACGGCGTCTCGCTGTCGGCATCGATCTCGGCACGACGAACTCGCTCGTCGCCGCGGTGCGCAGCAGCATCCCCGAAGTGCTGCCCGACGAGCACGGCAACCTGCTGCTGCCGTCGGTGGTCCGCTATCTGGCGAAGGGCGGCCGGCGCATCGGCCACACCGCGAAGGCGGAGGCGGCTTCCGATCCGCGCAACACCATCGTGTCGGTCAAGCGCTTCATGGGGCGTGGCAAGGAGGAGGTCGAAGGCCATGAAAATGCGCCATATGACTTCGTCGATGCGCCCGGCATGGTGCAGATCCGCACGATCGACGGCGTGAAGAGCCCGGTCGAGGTGTCCGCGGAAATTCTCGCGACGCTGCGCCAGCGCGCCGAGGATACGCTCGGCGACGAGCTCGTCGGCGCGGTCATCACCGTGCCTGCCTATTTCGACGAAGCGCAGCGCCAGGCGACCAAGGACGCTGCGCGCCTCGCCGGCCTGAATGTTCTGCGCCTCCTGAACGAACCGACTGCGGCTGCGATCGCCTACGGGCTCGACAACGGCGCGGAAGGGCTCTATGCCGTCTATGACCTCGGCGGCGGCACGTTCGACCTGTCGATCCTGAAGCTCACGAAGGGCGTGTTCGAAGTGCTTGCAGCGGGCGGCGACTCCGCGCTCGGCGGCGACGACTTCGACCACGCGCTTTTCCGGCACGTGCTCGCGAAGGCGGGCATCGCGGCGCGGAGCCTGTCGCACGAAGACGTGCGCTTGCTGCTGGATCGCGTGCGCGAGACGAAGGAAGCGCTGTCGTCGGCGCCGAGCGCGATGCTCGAGGTGACGCTCTCGAGCGGCGCGAAGCTCGACATCGCAGTCGCCGAGAGCGAATTCGCCGATCTCGTTCAGGACCTCGTGCAGCGCACGCTCGGTCCGACGAAGAAGGCGCTGCGCGATGCCAAGATCGCGCCGAAGGATGTCAAAGGCGTCGTGCTGGTCGGGGGCGCGACGCGCATGCCGGTGATCCGGCGCGCGGTCGAGGCGTTCTTCGGTCAGCCGCCGCTCGTCAATCTCGATCCGGATCAAGTGGTCGCGCTGGGCGCGGCGATCCAGGCCGATCTGCTCGCCGGCAACCGGGGCGCGGACGGCGACGACTGGCTGCTCCTCGACGTGATTCCGCTCTCGCTCGGCGTCGAGACGATGGGCGGTCTTACCGAGAAAATCATCCCGCGCAACTCGACGATTCCCGTTGCGCGCGCGCAGGATTTCACGACCTTCAAGGACGGCCAGACGGCAATGGCGATCCACGTCGTGCAGGGCGAGCGCGAACTGGTGTCCGACTGCCGGTCGCTCGCGCGCTTCGAGCTGCGCGGCATCCCGCCGATGGCGGCCGGTGCGGCGCGCATCCGCGTGACGTACCAGGTCGATGCGGACGGCTTGCTGTCGGTGTTTGCGCGCGAGCAGCATTCGGGCGTGGAGGCGTCGGTGGTCGTGAAGCCGTCGTACGGCCTCGCGGACGACGACGTCGCGCGGATGCTCGAAGAGAGCTTCAAGACCGCCGAAATCGACATGCGCGCACGCGCGCTGCGCGAAGCGCAGGTCGAAGCGGATCGCCTCGTGGAAGCAACCGAAGCGGCGCTTGCCGTCGACGGTGAGTTGCTTGCCGCCGATGAGCGCGCCGAAGTCGACGCGGTGCTCGAGAGCCTGCGCACGCTTGCCAAGGGCGACGACACCGGCGCGATCGAAGCGGCCACCAAGGCGCTCGCGGCGCAAACCGACGAGTTCGCCGCGCGCCGCATGGACAAGGGCATTCGGCTCGCCCTGACGGGCCGCAAGCTGGACGAGATCTGATCGAGTCCGACGAATCTTAGGCGGCGCTGCAAGCCGCCGGTAACATGCGGCGGCGCTCGAGCGCCGCCGCGCCACCCAGTCAAAACGGAATTCGTATGCCTCAAATCGTTGTGCTGCCTCACGTCGAACTGTGCCCGGACGGGGCCGTGATCGACGCCGTGCCGGGCAAGAGCGTGTGCGACAGCCTGCTCGAACACGGTATCGAAATCGAGCATGCCTGCGAAAAGTCTTGCGCTTGCACCACGTGTCATGTGATCGTGCGTGAAGGGTTCGACGCGCTGACGCCGTCCGAAGAGGACGAGGACGATCTGCTCGACAAGGCTTGGGGGCTCGAGCCGACGTCGCGGCTATCGTGTCAGGCGGTCGTGCCGGATAACGAGGATCTCGTCGTCGAGATTCCGCGCTATTCGATCAACCACGCGAAGGAAAATCACTGAGCAAGATCCTAAGGAGCGAGACGCCATGAAGTGGACCGATACGCAAGAAATCGCGATGGCCCTGACCGACAAGCACACGGATATCGATCCGCAATATGTGCGGTTTACCGACTTGCATCGCTGGGTCACCGAACTCGAAGGCTTCGACGACGATCCGGAGCGGTCGAACGAAAAGATTCTCGAGGCGATTCAGCTGGCCTGGATCGAGGACGCGGCTGAATGAATTAGGCTGCAAGCAGTGGCAGGCGCCCAGATGGAAAAAAGGCGATTCGGATTTCCGAATCGCCTTTTTTCATGCCGACGAGCAAGCCTTGCGCGGCTGCTCGAGCCGGTTACCCGGCCACGAGAGTGCCGTTCTCAATCCGCACGCGCTCACCTTGCTGGAACGGCGGCGCATCGTGGTACGTGAAATAGCGCGTATGGCCGTTTTCCATCCTCACCCGGACTTGATAATCGGTTTCGCTGCGCAGGTGCTTTTCGAGCGCATTGCCGCCGAAGCCGCCGCCGACCGCGCCGAGCACGGTCATTGCCGCGCGGCCGTTGCCGTGGCCGAACATGTTGCCGACGAGGCCGCCCGCCACTGCGCCGCCGACGGCGCCGATACCGGTGCCATGACCTTCCTTCTTGATAGCGACGATCGATTCAACTGTGCCGCAGCTGGCGCAGTACGCCGGGGCCGGCTGGGACTGCTGCTGCGCGTATTGCGGCTGCGCCGGCCGCTGTCCGTACTGAGGTTGCGCTGGCTGTTGCGCATATTGAGGCTGAGCGGGTTGTGCCGCTTGTTGAGCCTGAGCCGGTGCGACGGGCGCTGCAGGAGCCGCGGTTGCGGGCTGCTGAGCCGTCGTTTGCGGCTGTTCTTGAGGCGCGGCCGAGCCCGCTTGCTGATCGGCTTGTCCGTTGGCCGCCAGCTTGGCCGGCGCGGACGAATCGACCACCCCTTGCGGCTGCGCGGTGACCGCGGCTGCCTGGGTCTGGTTGCTGAGCGAGTCGGAGCTCGATGCCTTCGGGAACAGGCCCGTGATCGCCGCGGTGGCGGCGAGGCTCGCGACGATGACGCCCGCCGCCGCAGTGGCGATGAGCGGATGAAGACGGCGATGCGGCGTGGTCGGCGTGTTCTGGTTGTCCATTTGGAACCTCCGTCTAAGCAGAGTCGATTTACCTAAGACAATAGTCTCCGCCGATTGGCACGGTATTGCGTTTCGATTTGTAACTGTTTGCAGCGGGCTTGCGGCGAGCGCTTGCGCTCTACCGTGCGAGATCGCCGTCGCCCGAGGGGCGTGAGCACAAATGAAAACTGCCCGACAAACCGCGTCGGGCAGCATTTACCGGCAGTTACAAATATCCGGCCAGAATTTCCACCTGAGCCGCGTCAGTCCTCGCGGCGCAGGTGCGGGAACAGGATCACGTCGCGGATGCTCGGGCTGTCGGTCAGGAGCATCACGAGGCGGTCGATGCCGATGCCGCAGCCGCCCGTCGGGGGCATGCCGTATTCGAGCGCGCGGATGTAGTCGGCGTCGTAGAACATCGCTTCCTCGTCGCCCGCGTCCTTCTGCTCGACCTGCTTCTTGAAGCGCGCAGCCTGGTCTTCCGGATCGTTGAGCTCGGAGAAGCCGTTGGCGATTTCGCGGCCCGTCATGAAGAGCTCGAAGCGTTCGGTGATGCCTTCGCGCGTGTCCGATGCGCGCGCGAGCGGAGACACTTCGATCGGGTAGTCGATGATGTAGGTCGGCTCCCAGAGCTGGGCTTCGGCCGTTTCTTCGAAGAGCGCGAGCTGAAGCGAGCCGACGCCTGCATTCAGGAATGCGGGCTGCGTCGTGTCGACGCCGAACTTCTTCAGCTCGGTGCGCAGGAAGGCGCTATCGGAGAGCTGGCCGTCGGTGTATTGCGGCGCATAC
Source organism: Trinickia terrae (assembly GCF_005144415.1). Classification (GTDB taxonomy): domain Bacteria; phylum Pseudomonadota; class Gammaproteobacteria; order Burkholderiales; family Burkholderiaceae; genus Trinickia_A; species Trinickia_A terrae. The sequence continues at coordinate 14,730 of NZ_SWJE01000016.1, forward strand.
TTCTGGATCGCCTGCGTGATCGTCAAGCGATGGAACGGCTTGGCGAGGTCGAGCTCGCGCCCCTGGTAGGTGATCGTGGCCGTGCCGAGCGAGTCGATCGCCGTCTGGCGGATCAGCTGCTCGGTGAAGTCCATCAGCCACGTGTAGTCGGTGTACGCGGCGTAGAACTCCATCATCGTGAATTCCGGATTGTGGCGCGGCGACACGCCCTCGTTACGGAAATTCCGGTTGATCTCGAACACGCGCTCGAAGCCGCCGACGATCAGCCGCTTCAGGTAGAGCTCGGGCGCGATGCGCATGAACATCTGCATGTCGAGCGCGTTGTGATGCGTGACGAACGGCTTGGCCGCCGCGCCGCCCGGGATCGGGTGCAGCATCGGCGTCTCGACTTCCATGAAGCTCGCGTCCGACATGAACTTGCGGATCGACGAAACGGCCTTGGTGCGCGCGACGAAGGTCTTGCGCGCCTCGGGCGTGACGATCAGGTCGACGTAGCGCTGGCGATAGCGCATTTCCTGGTCGGCGAGGCCGTGGAACTTGTCCGGCAGCGGACGCAGCGCCTTCGACAAAAGACGCAGCTCCGTGCAGCGCACCGACAGCTCGCCCTTGTTGGTGCGGAAGAGCACGCCGCGCGCCGCGACGATGTCGCCGAGGTCCCACTTCTTGAACGCCTCGTAGGTCTCTTCGCCGGCGTCGGCCGGCGTGATGAAGAACTGGATCTGCCCGGAGCCGTCGCGCACCGTCGCGAAGCTCGCCTTGCCCATCACGCGCTTGAGCATCATGCGGCCGGCGATGGCCACGTTGAGCGCGCTTGCTTCGAGCGCGTCCTTGTCGGTATCCGCGTAGGCCGTCCGCAGGTCGTCGGCGTGATGCGTCGGACGGAAGTCGTTCGGGAAGGCTACGCCGCGCTCGCGCAGCGCGCGCAGCTTCTCGCGGCGCTCGGCGATGATCTGGTTGTCGTCCTGCTCAGGCAGGGCGGCGGGCACGGCGGCCGGCTGGGTCAGTTCGGTCATGATGATTGGCTGTTGGAACTTACACGCCTTGCTTGAGGCTGGCGCTGATGAACTCGTCGAGGTCGCCGTCGAGCACGCTCTTGGTGTTGCTGATTTCGACGTTGGTGCGCAGATCCTTGATGCGGCTGTTGTCGAGCACGTAGGAGCGGATCTGGTGGCCCCAGCCCACGTCGGACTTGCTCGACTCGAGCTTGTCCTGCTCGGACTGGCGCTTGCGCATCTCCGCTTCGTAGAGGCGCGACTTCAGCATCGCCATCGCTTCGGCGCGGTTGCGGTGCTGCGAGCGGTCGTTCTGGCACTGCACGACGATGCCGGTCGGCATGTGCGTGATCCGCACGGCGGAGTCGGTCTTGTTGATGTGCTGGCCGCCCGCGCCCGAGGCGCGGAAGGTATCGATGCGCAGGTCGGCCGGGTTGATGTCGACTTCGAACGAGTCGTCGATTTCCGGGTACACGAACACCGACGAGAACGACGTGTGGCGGCCGCCCGACGAATCGAACGGCGACTTGCGCACGAGGCGGTGAATGCCGGTTTCGGTGCGCAGGAAGCCGTACGCGTATTCGCCTTCGACCTTGATCGTCGCGCTCTTGATGCCGGCGACGTCGCCCTCGGACTCTTCGAGCACCTCGGTCTTGAAGCCCTTGCGCTCGCAGTAGCGCAGGTACTGGCGCAGCAGCATCGAGGCCCAGTCGCACGCTTCGGTGCCGCCGGCGCCGGCCTGGATGTCGATGAAGGCGTTGTTCGGGTCGGCCGGGTTCGAGAACATCCGGCGGAATTCCATGTCGGCCACGCGCTGTTCGAGCGCCGCGGCGTCCGCTTCGCAGGCGACGAGCGTGTCGTCGTCTGCTTCTTCGCGCGCCATGTCGAAGAGATCCTGCGTGTCGCGCAGGTCGTTGTCGAGCGCCGTGAGCGTCATGACGACGCCGTCGAGCAGCTTCTTTTCCTTGCCGAGCGCCTGGGCGTGCTTCGAGTCGTTCCAGACGTCAGGGTCTTCGAGTTCCTTGTTGACTTCGGCTAGACGCGAGGCTTTGGCGTCGTAGTCAAAGATACCCCCGTAGCTCGCCCGCGCGATGGCGCAGGTCCGCAAGAGAGCTTTCGATCACGTTGAGACGTTCCGCTTCCATGTCGATCTGTTCGGCTTCGTAAAAAGGAGAAATTATAGCCGATCGACATGGCGGGGCGGCGGCGCGGATGGGGTTCGGCGCGGCGTGAGCAGTGCACGGCGCCGGTTATTCTGACCGGGCGGACCGGGCGAACGGGTTGAGGACCGCGACGCCGGTGCCCGCGAAATCGTCGACGTTGCGCGTGACGACGGTCAGGTCGTGAATCAAGGCGGTGGCTGCGATCAGCTTGTCGATCGCGTTCTCCGCGCGCGGCGCGCGCAGGGCGCCCCAGACTTGGCCGATGTCGGCGTCGATCGGCAGGATGTGATGCGCGAAATCGCTGACGAGCGCATTGAACCATTTTTCGAGCAGTGCGGTTTGCTTCGCGTCGCCTCGGTGGCGGATCAGCTCGACGCCGCGCCGCAGTTCGCCGACCGTCACGACCGAAAGATAGAGATCGGCGGAATCCTTGACGGCCTGGCGGAAGAACGCGCGCACGCCTTTGTCGGCGCGCTCGCGCTTTCTCGCTTCACTGATGACGTTAGTATCAACCAAATACATTCGCGGCCTTGGGCGAATCGGCGACGCGTTCGAAATCGGCGTCCTCGCCGACGTTCGGCATGGCCATCAGCACTTCGGCCAGACTCTTGCGCTTTACGCGCTTGAGTGCGTGCGAAAGGATTTCGCGATGCTCGGCCTCGGAACTGCGCCCGTGAGCTGCAGCCTGCTCACGCAGGTTTTGCACGAGTTCATCGTCGACGCCGCGAACCAGCAGATTGGGCATGGGGTACCTCCGTTGCTATCATTGCTATCAATGATAGCAGGTCGGTCGCAGGCTGTAACGGTCGTCCGGATGGGATAGGGCGAGGCGCTGTGACGCAGGAGCGAGGGTGCGATGGCGCCCCGCCGATTCCATCGATCAACCCGCCGCATGCTCCACGATCAACTGCACGCGCGATACGCCGTTCCACGTATCGCGCGCAAGCCGGTAGGCGAGCGTCGCGCGCGCGGGCAGCGGCTCGGTGTGGTTGAACCAGATCGCGTTGAAGCGCTGGCGGCCGCGCGCGAGCTGCAGCTTCAGGTGCTTGTCCTTCACGAGCGCCTGCGATGCGATGTCGAATTCGCCCGAGAACACCGGCGCCGGAAACCCCTGGCCCCAGACCGCGGCGTCGAGCATCTCGACGAACTGTGGCGTGAAGTAGGCCTCCTCGAGGTCGCCATCGGTTTCGACCACTCGCGCGAGCGCGTCTTCGGAGAGCCATTCGCGGCCGACGGCTTCGAACGCTGCCGTGAAGCGCGCGATATCCGCGGCGGCGAGCGTGACGCCCGCTGCCATCGCGTGGCCGCCGAACTTGGCGATGAGACCGGGCTCGCGCTTGGCGATCAGGTCGAGCGCGTCGCGCAGGTGGAAGCCCGCGATCGAGCGGCCCGAGCCCTTGGCGAGCGCGCCGCTGTCGTCGGCGAGCGCGAACGTGAACGAGGGCCGATGGAACTTCTCCTTCAGCCGGCCCGCGACGATGCCGATCACGCCCTGATGCCAGTCCGGGTTGAAGAGCGTGATGGTGGCCGTGCCCGCCGGATCGACCGTCGACAGGTCCGCTAGCGCCTGCTGCTGCATGCCCGCTTCGATTTCGCGGCGCTCTCGATTCATTGCGTCGAGCTGCTGCGCGAGCTCCCAGGCGCGGCCGACATCGTCGGTGGTCAGGCACTCGATGCCTAGCGACATATCGGACAGGCGCCCCGCCGCGTTCAGACGCGGCCCGAGCGCAAAGCCGAGGTCGAAGCCGGAGGCGCTTTTCGCGTCGCGCGCGGCGGCGCGGAAGAGGGCGGCGATGCCTGGCTGCATGCGGCCGTTGCGGATGCGCTGCAGGCCTTGCGCGACCAGCACGCGGTTGTTGCCGTCGAGCTTGACGACGTCGGCGACCGTGCCGAGCGCGACGAGGTCGAGCAGGCCGTCGAGACGCGGCTCCGGACGCTGGCCCGCCGCAGCGCCGAACGCGTTGCGCCGGCGCAATTCCGCGCGCAGCGCGAGCAGCACGTAGAACATCACGCCGACGCCCGCGATGCACTTGCTCGGAAACGTGCAACCCGGCTGGTTCGGATTGACGATCGCGCGCGCGTCCGGCAGGGCGTCGCCGGGCAGGTGGTGGTCGGTGACGAGCACGTCGATGCCGAGCGCGTTCGCCGCCTCGACGCCGTCGACGCTTGCGATGCCGTTGTCGACCGTGATCAGCAGATCGGGCTTGCCGGACGGGCCGAGCTTGCCCGATGAGGCCGCGAGCTCGACGATCTCGGGCGTGAGCCCGTAGCCGTATTCGAAGCGGTTCGGCACGAGATAGCCGATCTGCGCGCCGAACATGCGCAGGCCGCGCACGGCGACGGCGCACGCGGTCGCGCCGTCGCAGTCGTAGTCGGCGACGACGAGCATGCGGCGCTTCTGCTCGAGCGCGTCGGCGAGCAGGACGGCGGCGTCGGCGCAGCCCTTGAGGCTCGCCGGGGTGACGAGGCGGGCGAGCGCCGTTTCGATCTCGCCGGGCTGGCGGACGCCGCGTGCGGCATAGAGACGGGCCAGCACGGGATGGATGCCGTGACGGATCAGCGCTTCTGCATCGGCGGGTGACGACGCGCGGGTGACGATTCGGGTCATGCGGTAAAAGCGATAGAGAGGCGGACGGTCGCGCGCTGAGTCATGTGCGAAGCAGGTCGCCCGCCGTGTGTCATTCGAAGAGCGACGCCAGCACGCGGCGGCGCCAGAATTTGCGCAGGTCGCCGCGCGTGACGGTGAGTGTCGACGAGCCGGTGTCGCCGCACAGCGTCATCGCGAGCTCGCCGATGCGGCCTTGCTGCAGCGCTGCGAGCGCGGGCGCGAACCAGTCGCGCTCCAGCGCATCGAGCGCCGCATTCCAGCGTGCCCAATCCTGCTCGATGAATGGCGACGAGAACGGGTCCAGCTCGACGAGGGTGGCGCCGTCGCCGGCGGCTTGAAGCGCGGCGAACGACGGCGGAGGCGAAGCCGCTTCGACCCCAGCTGCGAGCGCAAGGCCGCGGGTGGCCGCGGCGTCCGACAGCACGAGCGCAAACGGGCTTTTGACTGCCTGCGCCGCGCCTTGCGCATGCATCCAGATCGAGTTGACGGCCGGCAACCCGCGCGCCTCGCGCGCTTCGTTGACCGGATGCTCGAACCACGCCATCTGCACTTCGTTCTGCAGCTTCATCCAGGCGCGCGAGCGCTGCCCCGTGTGCGCCTCGTGCGGCAGCCAGATCTCGATGTTGCGTCCGCTCGCGCGCAGCGGCGACGCGCCGGCGAGCTGGCCGAACGTGTCGCTCGACAGATACCAGCGCGTCGGCCGAGGCGCTTCGATGCGCACGCCGAGCTCTTCGACGAGCGGCTTGGCGACGGCCAGGAGCGTCGCGGCTTCGTCGTCGGACAAGTCGAGCGAGGCCGGGTCGATCAGCACCAGATGGTCGTGGGCGATGCGTACGTGGACCGGCTGCACGCAGGCCCAGACGGCGTCGCCGGGCGAGCCGCCATCGGCGAGCAGCATGTAGGGCGCGAGCGGCGCTTCGTCGTCGGCGCTCGAGGCGACGGCGCCGAACTGGCGCGCGACCCAGCGTTCGTGAGGCAGCGTGCGCTGGAAATCCTCGCCGGCGACGCGCTCGACCAGGCTTGCGCGCGAGAGCAACTTTTCGAGCGCCGGGCTTGCCAGGTTGTGCAGTGCGGTGGAGGCGTCGGCGGCCGTCGGCAGCGCGAAGGGCAGCAGGATATGGAGGCGGTTGGCGTGCATGATGGTGCGCATTGTATGGCAAACTTCGCGCTTGATTGACGGCTCGCCGGATCGCTTCACCGGCAGGCGCCGGCGCCGCCGCCGCGTAAGATGGCGTGCGAGGGCTCGCCCCGGGCGGTGCCGGTCGCGATATCCGCGCGGCTTGCGCGTCTCGCGCGCCGAAAGACCAGATTAAGGACTCGCTTGAAACTTCCCTACGAATGGCAGATCGGCTGGCGCTACACGCGCGCCGGCAAACGCACGACCGGCAACGGCTTCATTTCGTTCATCGCGTTCGTGTCGATGTCGGGCATCGCGCTCGGGGTCGCGGCGCTGATCGTCGTGCTGTCGGTGATGAACGGCTTCCAGAAGGAAGTGCGCGACCGCATGCTGTCGGTGCTCGCGCACGTCGAAATCTTTTCGCCGACGGGTTCGATGCCCAATTGGCAATTGACCGCGCAAGAGGCGAAGCAGAACAAGGAAGTGATCGGAGCGGCGCCGTATGTCGAAGCGCAGGCGCTGCTCACGCGCCAGGACGCCGTGAGCGGTGTCGCGCTGCGCGGCGTCGAGCCGTCGCTGGAGCCGCAGGTGTCCGACATCGGCAAGGAGATGAAGGCCGGCAGCCTGAACGCGCTCGAGCCGGGCCAGTTCGGCATCGTGCTCGGCGCCGACCTCGCGGCGAGCCTCGGCGTGGGCATCGACGACAAGATCACGCTGGTCGCCCCCGAGGGCACCATCACGCCGGCCGGCATGCTGCCGCGCCTGAAGCAGTTCACCGTGGTCGGCGTGTTCGAATCGGGGCACTACGAATACGACAGCACCCTCGCGCTGATCAACATCCGCGACGCCGAGGCGCTGTTCCGCCTCTCCGCGCCGACCGGCGTGCGGCTGCGCCTCACCGACATGCAGAAGGCCCCGCAGGTCGCTCAGGAGCTCACTCACCAGCTGTCAGGCGACCTCTACATCCGCGACTGGACGCAGCAGAACAAGACCTGGTTCTCGGCCGTGCAGATCGAGAAGCGGATGATGTTCATCATCCTCACGCTGATCATCGCGGTCGCGGCGTTCAATCTCGTGTCGTCGCTCGTGATGACCGTCACCAACAAGCAGGCCGACATCGCGATCCTGCGCACGCTCGGCGCGCAGCCGGGCTCGATCATGAAGATCTTCGTCGTGCAGGGCATCACGATCGGCTTCGCCGGCACTGCCACGGGCGTCGCGCTCGGCTGCCTGATCGCCTGGAGCATCCCGTGGCTCGTGCCGATGATCGAGCATCTGTTCCACGTGCAGTTCCTGCCGCCGTCGGTGTACTTCATCAGCGAGCTGCCGTCCGAGCTCGTGCCGGGCGACGTCGCCAAGATCGGCGTGATCGCCTTCCTGCTGTCGGCGCTCGCGACGCTCTATCCGAGCTGGCGCGGCGCGAAGGTGCGTCCGGCGGAGGCGCTGCGCTATGAATGAACATGTGATCGATCAACCTCTGACGGGCACCCGGGCTTTGGATAAGAACTCAAACGGCTTCGTGCTCGAAGCGAGCGGCGTTTCGAAAGCGTTCATGCAGGGCGGCCTCAACGTGGCGGTGCTGAACAACGCGGAGCTTTCCGTGCGGCGTGGCGAGAAGCTCGCGATCGTCGGCGCGTCGGGCTCGGGCAAGAGCACGCTCCTGCATGTGCTCGGCGGGCTCGACGAGCCGACCGCGGGGCAGGTCTCGCTGCTCGGCAAGCCGTTCACGAAGCTCGCCGAGCGCGAGCGCAACGATCTGCGCAACCGGGCGCTCGGCTTCGTCTATCAGTTTCACCACCTGCTGCCGGAATTCAGCGCGCTCGACAACGTCGCGATGCCGCTGCGCATCCGGCGCATGCCGGCCGAAGACGCGCGCCGCGACGCGCTCGCGACGCTCGAGCGCGTCGGGCTTGCGCATCGCGCGAAGCATCGGCCGGGCGAGCTGTCGGGCGGCGAGCGGCAGCGCGTCGCGATTGCGCGTGCGCTCGTCACGAAGCCTGCCTGCGTGCTCGCCGACGAACCGACCGGCAACCTCGACGGCAGCACCGCCGATTCGGTGTTCAACCTGATGCTCGAGCTGTCGGCGAAGCTGGAGACGAGCTTCGTGATCGTCACGCACGACACCGATCTCGCCGCGCGCTGCGACCGCATCATGCGCCTGCGCGACGGCGTGCTGCACGAAGAGCCCGCTGTGCCTGTCTGACGCTCAATTCGCCGTATTGCGGCAAACCCGGCCATGTGGATCGATACGCACTGCCATCTCGACGCCTCCGAGTTCGACGCGGACCGCGACGATGTCATACGCGCGGCGCGCGCGGCGGGTGTCTCGCAGATCGTGATTCCCGGCGTCGAGCGCGGCAACTTCGCGACGGTGCGGGAGCTGGCGGGGCGGGTCGAGGGCGCCGTGTACGCACTTGGCATCCATCCGCTCTACACGCCTCGCGCCAGCGATGCCGATCTCGACGTGCTGCGCATGGAGATCGAAGCGAGCCTTGCCGATCCACGCTTTGTCGGCATTGGCGAGATTGGTCTCGACTATTTCGTGCCGGGGCTCGACGACACGCGGCAGCAGTTCTTCTACAACGAGCAACTGAAGCTCGCGCGCGAATTCGACCTGCCCGTGATCTGCCATGTGCGCAAGTCGCAGGACCAGGTGCTCAAGGGGCTGCGCCGCCATGCGGTGCGCAAGGGCATCGCGCATGCGTTCAACGGCAGCTTCCAGCAGGCGCAGGCGTTCATCGATCACGGAATGCATCTGGGCTTCGGCGGCAACGTCACGTTCGAGCGGGCGCTGCAGATCCGGCGTCTTGCGCAGCAACTGCCGCTGGACGCGCTCGTCATCGAAACCGATGCGCCCGATATCCCTCCCGCGTGGCGCTACAAAGAGCGAAATACGCCCGATCAGATTCCGCGTATCGGCGCGGTGCTCGCCGAGTTGCGCGGCATCGGAGAAAGCGAGCTGGCGCTAGGCACAATGGCTAACGCGCGCGCCGCGCTGCCCCGGCTCGCGCTTTCGTCCGCATAATCGTTCCCGGTTGTTCGCGCTGCGCCGGACACGCGCGGCGTAGCGTTCTCCGCGCTTTCCCGGCGCGGCATGTCGTGCGCGGAGGGCGGATGCGGGCGGTGCTGTGCGGATTTGCGTTGGGCGTTTTCTGTTTGCAGCAGCAGGCGGCTTTGCCGGGAGCGCTGCACTGGGTCATCGGCGCGGCGTTGCTTGCCGTGGCGATCGCGTTCGCCGTATGGGCGTTCAAGCGTCGAACACGCTGGCTTCGACATGCCGGGTTTTGCGCGCTCGTCGTCTCGGCTGTGTTCGCCGGATTCGGCTATGCGGCCTGGCGAGCCGAAATCCGTTTGCGCGACGCGTTGCCCGTTTCGTGGCAAGGGCGCGATATCGAACTTGCGGGACACATCGAAGGATTGCCCTCGCGCGACGCGAACGGCACGCGATTCCTCTTTGCTGTCGACACCGATGAAGCCCGGCGCACCACTGGCATTGCCCATTTCCCTTCCACGCTTCAGCTCGCGTGGATCGATCGCACGGGCGCGCCGGAAGCGTTGCCGGTTCTCGCGCCGGGCGATCGATGGCGATTGACCGTGCGGCTGAAGCGGCCGCACGGCAACGCGAACTTCGGCGTGCGCGATCCCGAAGCCGCGCTGCTGGCGCGCAATGTTCGCGCGACGGGGTATGTGTCGGCGGCATCGGCAGCCAAGCGTCTGCCGGGCAGGGCGAGCGGCGTTGGGCTGACGATCGGCCGCTGGCGCTTTGCGTTGCGTGCGCGCATCGGCGCCGTGCTCGACGACGCGCCGCATCGCGGCATCGTGATGGCGCTGGCCGTTGGAGCGCAGGATGCAGTCGGCGCGGAGGACTGGCTCGTGATGCGCAACACCGGCACCAGTCATTTGATTGCGATTTCAGGTTTGCATATCAGTCTCGTGGCGGGACTGTGCGCGGCGCTCGCCGGAGGCTTGTGGCGGCGCTCGTGCTTTCTCGCGCGCGTGAGCCGCTGCGAGTGGCCGCTCATCGTGCCGGCGCAGATCGTCGCCGCCGTGGCAGGCGTGGCGTTTGCCGCGTTCTATGCGGCGCTCGCAGGATTCAACGTGCCTGCGCAGCGCGCGCTATGGATGCTGGCGGTGGTGAGCGCCGCCTTCGTGAGCGGGCGCAGTGTGGCGCCCTCGCTGGTGCTGGCGTGGGCGCTCGGCATTGTTTTGCTTGCCGACCCCTGGGCTGTTGTCACGCCCGGTTTCTGGCTGTCGTTTGGCGCGGTTGCAGCGATTTTGCTTGTGGTGCATGGGCATTTGCGCGTGCGTCATGAGGCTCCGGATTGGACGGAGCATGACGAGCCGCCCGCATCGCGCGTTTCGCGGGCGCTCGCTGCCATGCGGCGCTGGTTGATACGTTGGCGCGAACGCCTGATGAGCGCGGCTCGCGTTCAATATGCGGTCACGCTGGGTCTTGCCCCGCTAACGGCATTTTGGTTTTCGCAGATTCCCTTGATCGGACCGTTTGCGAACGCCTTCGCGATTCCCTGGGTGAGCGTGCTCGCCACTCCGGCGGTGCTCGCGGGCGTGGTGTTGCCTGCGCCGATCGACGCGTGGGCGTTTCACGCTGCGCACACGCTGATCGAAGCCCTGATCGCCGCGTTGCGAACCATATCAGGCCCTCAATGGGCCGTCTGGCGCCTGCCGCAGCCAAGCGCCTGGGCGCTCGCAGCCGCAGCGGCTGGCGTCGTCTGGTGCCTGCTGCCGCGCGGCTGGCCGCTGCGCTGGGCCGCGCCGCTGACATGGCTGCCGCTCTGCCTGCCTCCGCCGGCCGGTCCGCCTGCGGGCACGTTCCGGCTCACCGCGCTCGACGTTGGCCAAGGCTCGTCGATCCTGATCGAGACCGCGCGCCACGCGCTGCTTTTCGACACCGGTCCCGGCCCGGAATCGACGCACGCGGGCGAGCGCATCGTCGCGCCGTTCCTGCAGGCGAACGGCGTGCCGGTGCTCGACGCGCTCGTGATCAGCCATGCGGACTCCGATCACGCGGGCGGCGCCGGCGCCGTGCTGCAGGCGGTCCGCGTGCGGCAACTGCTCGGCGGACTGCCGCCGTCGAACCGGCTATGGGACGCCGCCCGCACGGCAGGCGCCGATACACTGCGCTGCTCGGCCGGTCAGCGCTGGCAATGGGACGGTGTCGAGTTCGCCATGCTCTGGCCTGACCCTGGGCCGCTGCCGAAAGTATCGAACGCACAATCGTGCGTGCTGCGCGTGAGCGCGCCGGGGATGTCGGCGCTGCTGACGGGCGACGTCGATGCACCGTCCGAGCGCGTGCTGGTCGCCCGCGCCCGGGACGCTCTGCGCGCAGAGGTGCTCGTCGTGCCGCATCACGGCAGCAAGAGCTCGTCGACCGAGCCGTTCCTCGACTCTATCGATCCGCTCGTCGCCGTATTTCAGGTAGGCTATCTCAATCGTTTTCACCATCCGGACCGGGGCGTGTGGGCGCGCTACGAGGCGCGCGGCATCGACCTCACGCGCAGCGACCGCGACGGCGCGGTGCGCATCGAAGCGAGCGGCGGGGTGCTCGCGCTCGAACGCTACCGCGAGACGCATCGCCGCTACTGGATGGACTGACGGACAGCGCGAAGATAACCACAAGGAGACACCGGCGCGTGAAAAACATCATCCACTTCTCTCACGCGAACGGCTTTCCCGCGTCCACCTACCGCACGATCTTCGCGGAGCTCGCCGACGACTACGAACTGCGCAGCATCGAGCGCATCGGCCACGACGCGCGCTATCCGGTGACGAGCGGCTGGCCGCATCTCGTCGAGCAGCTGCTCGAGGATATCGACCGCTCCTATCGGCATCCCGTGTGGCTCGTCGGCCATTCGCTCGGCGGATATCTGTCGCTGATGGCGGCGTTGAAAAAGCCGCAGTGGGTGAGGGGCGTGGTGATGCTCGACTCGCCGGTGATCGCGGGCTGGCGTGCGAACGTGCTGCGCGTCACGCAATGGACCGGGCTCGACGAGCGGCTCTCACCCGCGGCCGCCACGCGCACGCGCCGCACCCGATGGGCGAGCCGAGAGGAGACGTGGCGCCATTTCCACTCGAAGCCCGCGTTTGCCCGTTGGGACGAGCGCGTGCTCTCCGACTACGTCGACTTCGGCATTCCGCAGACGGCGGCCGACGGCGAGCGCACGCTCGCGTTCGATCGCGACGTCGAATACCTGATCTACCGGACGCTGCCGCGTACGCTCGGCGCCCGGCTCGTGCACGGCGCGCCGGTGCCGGTCGCGTTCATCGCCGGACGGCATTCGAAGGAGATCCGTCAGGTCGGCTTGGAGGCGACCCGGCGCGTGACCGGCGGCCACATCGAATGGATCGACGGCAGCCATCTGTTCCCGATGGAAAAGCCGCTTGAAACGGCGCGCGCGCTGCAGCGGGCGCTGCGCGAATTGCAGTCGCGCGAGCTCACTGCCGCGTGACAGCCGTGTGTCGATAGCCGGTCGAATTGTTGGCCATTCTCGCCCGCCGTCCGCTGGGTTGGAGCCCGCCTTTACGGTATAATCCGTTTTTCCCGCGAGCATCCAGCGATGACCAAATATGTTTTTGTCACCGGCGGCGTAGTGTCTTCCCTCGGCAAGGGTATTGCCGCCGCCTCCCTCGCCGCGATCCTCGAATCGCGCGGTCTCAAAGTCACTCTCCTCAAGCTCGATCCCTACATCAACGTCGACCCCGGCACGATGAGCCCGTTTCAACACGGCGAAGTCTTCGTGACGGAAGACGGCGCTGAAACGGACCTCGACCTCGGCCACTACGAGCGCTTCATCAGCACGAAGATGCGCAAGGCCAACAACTTCACGACGGGCCAGATTTACGAATCGGTGATCCGCAAGGAACGCCGCGGCGATTATCTGGGCAAGACCGTGCAGGTGATTCCGCACATCACGAATGAAATCCAGGCGTTCGTCGAGCGCGGCGCCGCGTCGGCGACGTGCGGCGAGCCGGATGTCGCGATCGTGGAAGTGGGCGGCACGGTGGGCGACATCGAATCGCTGCCGTTCCTCGAAGCGGCGCGGCAGATGAGCCTGCGCCTCGGCCGCAACAGCGCGTGCTTCGTGCATCTGACGCTCGTGCCGTACATTGCCACGGCTGGTGAACTGAAGACCAAGCCGACCCAGCACAGCGTCCAGAAGCTGCGCGAGATCGGCATCTCGCCGCACGTGCTCTTGTGCCGTGCGGACCGCCGCATTCCGGACGACGAGCGCGCGAAGATCTCGATGTTCTCGAACGTGCCGGAAGACGCCGTGATCTCCGTGTGGGACGTCGACAGCATCTACAAGATTCCGCAGATGCTGCACGACCAGGGTCTCGACAGCATCATCTGCGATGAACTGAAGCTCGCGCCGAACCCGGCCGATCTGTCGATGTGGTCGAACCTCGTTGAGAAGCTCGAGAACCCGCGCAACGAAGTGACGATCGGCATGGTCGGCAAGTACGTCGAGCTCACCGAGTCGTACAAGTCGCTGATCGAAGCGCTGCGCCATGCGTCGATCCACACGTCGACGAAGGTCAACATCGAATACATCGATTCCGAGCAGATCGAAGCGGAGGGCGTGGAAAGCCTGAAGCATCTCGACGCCGTGCTCGTGCCGGGCGGTTTCGGCCGGCGCGGCACCGAAGGCAAGATCGCCGCGATCCGCTACGCGCGCGAAGCGAAGGTGCCGTACCTCGGCATCTGCCTCGGCATGCAGCTGGCCGTGATCGAATTCGCACGCGATGTGGTCGGCATGAAGGACGCGAACAGTACCGAATTCGATCCGAACACGGAGAACCGCGTCGTCGCGCTGATCACCGAGTGGTACGACCGCGAAGGCCGCGTCGAGAAGCGCACCGAGGAGTCCGATCTCGGCGGCACGATGCGCCTGGGCTCGCAGCGCTGCCCGATCAAGCCGGGCACGATGGCCGAGGAAATCTACGGCAAGGACGTCAACGAGCGTCACCGTCACCGTTATGAAGTCAATAACCGCTTCGTGCCCCAGCTCGAGGCGGGCGGCCTTATCATCAGCGCGCATACCCCGAGCGAGGATCTGCCCGAGATGATGGAATTGCCGCGCAGCATGCACCCGTGGTTCGTCGGCGTGCAGTTCCACCCGGAGTTCACGTCCACGCCGCGTGACGGCCATCCGCTCTTCAAGGCATTCGTCGAAGCGGCGCTCGCTTGCAAAAAGGCGCGCGTCGAGGAGAAAGTATGAACGGCCCCCACGCTCACTATCGTTCGCTGTCGACCGGAGTTACCGCTTTAGCGGTTACTCCGGTCCCATGCAAAGCGCCCCCCGAGGGGGCGGCTGCCTCCCTTGGGGCGGCATGGGACCCGAGTAGAGCGCTGAAGCGCCAACTCGGGTCAGCATGGGAGGCCGCATGAAACTGTGCGATTTCGAAGTCGGTCTCGACCAGCCGTTTTTTCTGATCGCGGGCACCTGCGTCGTCGAATCGGAGCAAATGACGATCGATACCGCGGGCCGTCTCAAGGAAATCTGCGCCAAGCTGAACGTCCCGTTCATTTATAAATCGTCGTACGACAAGGCCAATCGCAGCTCGGGCAAGTCGTTTCGCGGGCTCGGGATGGACGAGGGCTTGCGCATCCTCTCCGAAGTGAAGAAGCAGCTCGGCCTGCCGGTGCTGACCGACGTGCACAGCGAAGAGGAAATCGAACCGGTCGCGTCGGTCGTCGACGTGCTGCAGACGCCCGCATTCCTGTGCCGCCAGACCGATTTCATCCACGCATGCGCGCGCTCGGGCAAGCCGGTCAACATCAAGAAGGGCCAGTTCCTCGCGCCGCACGACATGAAGAACGTGATCGACAAGGCCCGCGACGCCGCACGCGAAGCAGGGCTGTCGGAGGACCGCTTCCTCGCGTGCGAGCGCGGCGTGTCGTTCGGCTATAACAACCTCGTGTCGGACATGCGCTCGCTCGCGATCATGCGCGAGACGAGCGCGCCGGTCGTGTTCGACGCGACGCATTCGGTGCAGCTGCCGGGCGGCCAGGGCACGAGCTCGGGCGGCCAGCGCGAATTCGTGCCGGTGCTGGCGCGCGCCGCGGTGGCGACGGGCATCGCCGGCCTCTTCATGGAGACGCATCCGAACCCCGCGCAAGCCAAGTCGGACGGCCCCAACGCGGTGCCGCTCAACCGCATGGCGGATCTGCTCGAGACGCTGATTACGCTCGATCGGGCCGTCAAGCGCACGCCGTTTCTCGAAAGCGATTTCAACTGATGCCCCTGCTTGGGCGGCGCTCGCGCCTGAAGGCGGGCGCGTCCGCGCCGCTGTCGAAACCGTAAAGATTCAACGTCAATTCTTGAGGAAACCATGAGTGCAATCGTAGATATCATCGGTCGCGAAATTCTGGATTCGCGAGGCAACCCGACCGTCGAGTGCGACGTGCTGCTCGAGTCGGGCACGATGGGCCGCGCGGCTGTGCCGTCGGGCGCGTCGACCGGTTCGCGCGAAGCGATCGAGCTGCGCGACGGCGAAGCCGGCCGCTATGGCGGCAAGGGCGTGCTGAAGGCCGTCGAGCACATCAATACCGAAATCTCCGAAGCGATCATGGGCCTCGACGCATCGGAGCAGGCATTCCTCGACAAGACGCTGCTGGAACTGGACGGCACCGACAACAAGTCGCGCCTCGGCGCGAACGCGATGCTGGCCGTGTCGATGGCGGTCGCGAAGGCAGCGGCTGAAGAAGCTGGCCTGCCGCTCTATCGCTACTTCGGCGGCTCGGGCGCAATGCAACTGCCGGTGCCGATGATGAACATCGTCAACGGCGGCGCGCACGCGAACAACAGCCTGGACATCCAGGAATTCATGATCGTCCCGGTGAGCCAGCCGACGTTCCGCGAAGCGCTGCGTTGCGGCGCGGAAGTGTTCCATGCGCTGAAGAAGATCCTGTCGGATCGCGGCATGAGCACGGCGGTCGGCGACGAAGGCGGCTTCGCGCCGAACTTCGGCAGCAACGACGAGTGCCTGTCGACGATCCTGCAAGCGATCGAGAAAGCCGGCTATCGCGCAGGCGAAGACGTGCTGCTCGCGCTCGACTGCGCGGCGAGCGAGTTCTACCACGATGGCAAGTACCAGTTGGCGGGCGAAGGGCTGCAGCTGTCGTCGGCGGAATTCACCGACTACCTCGCGACGCTTGCCGACAAGTTCCCGATCGTCTCGATCGAAGACGGCATGCACGAAAGCGACTGGGCCGGCTGGAAGCTCTTGACCGACAAGCTCGGCAAGAAGATCCAGCTCGTCGGCGACGACCTGTTCGTGACGAACACGCGCATCCTGAAGGAAGGCATCGAGAAGGGCATCGCGAACTCGATCCTCATCAAGATCAACCAGATCGGCACGCTGACGGAAACCTTCGCCGCGATCGAAATGGCGAAGCGCGCGGGCTACACGGCCGTGATCTCGCACCGCTCGGGCGAAACGGAAGATTCGACGATCGCTGATATTGCCGTGGGCCTGAACGCCGGCCAGATCAAGACGGGCTCGCTCTCGCGCAGTGACCGCATCTCGAAGTACAACCAGCTGCTGCGCATCGAAGAGGATCTGGGCGACATCGCCAGCTATCCGGGCAAGTCGACGTTCTATAATCTGCGCTGATTATCTCGTTATTGTTCGTCAATTGATGTGCACGCCGCCCTGCGTATCGCGCAGGGCGGCGTTTATTTAACCGGCACTTTGCATGCGGCTCGTCACTGTTGTCCTGATCGTCCTGCTCGCGCTGATCCAGTATCCGCTTTGGTGGGGGCACGGCGGCTGGTTGCGTGTCCACGAGTTGAGCCAGGAGCTTTCGCAGCAGCAGCAAAAGAACACTGATGAAAAGCTGCGCAACGAGCGCATCGAAGGCGAGGTGCAGGATCTGCAGAACGGCACCTCGGCGGTCGAGGAACGCGCCCGCTACGAGATGGGCATGATCAAGGACGGCGAGGTCTTCGTGCAGTTCGTGTCGCCGAATCAGCCGCTGCCGGCGCCGGCGTCGACGGCGTCGAACAATACGTCAACGCGTGGCGAGGTGTCCGCGGCGCCCGTGGCGGTCGTGCCGAATCCTGTGTCGCGCGTGAAGCCGGAGAAGAAGCACGCTGAGAAGAAGGGCAAGGAAGCGGCGGCGAAGGAAAAAGACAAGATTAAGGCCAAGCGCGCAGGCTGAGCCGGTGCTTGTGGAGAGCAGCAAGAAAAAAGGCATGGATCGTTCCATGCCTTTTTTCTTAACGGGTCCCGATTACCACCACCAGCCGGGAGAACCGTAGCCGAAGCCGATGCCTGTGCTCCAGCCGCTGTAATAACCGCCGTAGGCGATGGGCGCAGGTGCGTAGTAAGGGGCGTAATAGCGCGCCCAAGCCTCAGCGGCCATCGCCTGATTCTGTTCCTGGAGCACCTGCTTATCGATCGCGTCGTAGCGTTGCTTCTCCTCGGCGCTCAATTGCGGCGCCGGAGCAGTGCCGGATTGAGCCGGAGGCAGCCGGCTCAGGATGGGCGCCGGCACTTGAGGGTCCAGTGAGCAACCGGACAGCACGGCGCCGCCGGTCAGCGCAGACAGCGCGACGAGGGTTCGAAACGCTGTCGATGGCGAGAGACGGGTACGGTTATTTTTCATTTTGACCTCCAACTTCCGCAGGCTGACACGACGCGGCTCCTGCATCCAGGCGGCAGCGGCGCCTGATCCAAGGATAGTGCGCCGTCCTTACGCAACCAAGCAACCCAGGGCTTGCGCGCCGTCCGCGTCCTAGTGGCGCTGCACGGCCGCGGGCGCCACGCCTGCCGCAATCGGGTTCGCTACGAAGAGCTGTGTGACGTCGACCGGGTCGAACTCGTAGCGCTGGTTGCAATAGTCGCAATGAATCTCGACGTGGCCGCGTTCTTCGATGACGCCGTCCACTTCCTCGCGTCCGAGCATCTTCAGCATTGCACCGACCTTTTCGCGCGAGCACGTGCAGGCAAAGCGCGCCGCAGCAGGCGAGAAGTGCTGGACGTTTTCCTGCCAGAAGAGACGCTTGAAGACGGTTTCCGGCGCTTCCTTGAGCAACTCTTCCTGAGACAGCGTGCCGCCGAGCGTGCAGACGCGCTCCCAGGTATCGGTATCGAGCTCGCCAGCGTGCGGGACGATGCCGCCGTCGCCCGGCAGCTTCTGCAGCAGCATGCCGACGGCCCGCTCGGTGTTCGCCGCCAGCCACAGCCGGGTGTCGAGCTGCTCGGAGTGATGCATGTAGTGTTCGAGCACTTGCGCCATCGACTCGAGCGGACCGCTCTCGCCGTTGAGCGGCACGATGCCCTGGTACGGCTGCTGCCCCGGTTTTTTGTCGGCGGGGTCGAGCGTGATCACGCAGCGTCCGCTGCCGCCGGCATTGACCAGCTCGGCAAAGGATGCGTCGTCGCGGATCGCATCGGCGGTGTCGCCCAGGAACTTCGCCGTCGCGCGCATCGTGAGACTCGAATCGCACTGCACGACCAGCATCTTGACGGGACCGTCGCCGAAGATCTGCATGATGAGCGTGCCGTCGAACTTCAAGTTCGCCGACAACAGCGCGCAGGCCGCCATCATTTCTCCTAGCACGTTCCGCACGGGAGCCGGGTATTGACGGCGTGCGAGCACTTCCTGCCACGTGTTGCGCAGCGAGACAATTTCGCCGCGCACCGGCGCCGCGCTGAACATGAATTTTTGCAACTGGTCGTCCACAGCTTTTCCTTGATTTGATGGCGCCCGGCCGGTTAGCCGATCCGCACGAGCTGCGCCTTGAAGTATTCGCGGCGCTGGGCATAGTTCTCCGTATTTCGGCGCATGCCGGCGATATCGGCTTCGCTCAATTCGCGCACCACTTTCGCAGGCGCGCCGAGAATCAGCGAGTTGTCGGGAAAGACCTTGCCTTCGGTCACGACGGCGCCTGCGCCAACCAGACAGTTGCGGCCAATCACCGCGCCATTCAAGACCACCGCCTGCATGCCGATCAGCGCCCCTTCCTTGACCGTGCAGCCGTGCAGCATCGCCTGATGGCCTACGGTCACGTTGGCTTCGATCGTGAGCGGGAAGCCGGGGTCGGTGTGCAGCACGGCGCCTTCCTGGACGTTGCTGCCCGTGCCGACGCTGATCAGCTCGTTGTCGCCGCGCAGCGCCGCGCCGAACCAGATGCTGGCGTTCTCCTCCAGCGAGACTTTGCCGATGATCGTCGCGGAATCCGCGACGAACACGCTTTCATGAATGGTCGGGGCGGAATCGCCGAGCTTGTAGATCGCCACAGTGTTGTCCTCGGGGAAGCGCCGGGGCGGCCGGTACAATGGCGCGCACGGCAGCAGCGCGCGAAACGTGCAGCTTTCGCTGCTTTCGCGGCGCAGGTTGGTCGGTCAATCGCGTATTGTAAACGGTTGCGCCGGAACGCCGGCCGATCGGCGCGGGCGCCATGCGGGTCGATTTCTCCATTTCTGGTTCATGACGTTGGCTGTTTCCTCTGTTTTCAGCGCGGCTTGCGTACGCAGCGCGGCGCTCGCTGTTTTGCTGGAGCGCGATCCGAAGGCGAAAGCCGAGGCGGCGCTCGCCCTTTATGCCCGCTTGATGGCGGGCGAGGCGGCGTGCTTGCCGTCGCTGGCGATTGACGAGCCTCCCGGCCTGCCGGGCCGGCCGGCGCGTCCCCAGCTCGTCGAGCCGCGGCTGCTGCAGCGGCGCAGCATGAAGTCGCCGGAAGGGCGGGCGGTGCTGCTGCACGCGCTTGCGCATATCGAATTCAACGCGATCAATTTGGCGCTCGACGCGGTATGGCGCTTTGCCGGCATGCCCGAAGCGTTCTACGCAGATTGGCTGAAGGTCGCCTCAGAAGAGGCCCATCACTTTTCCCTGCTCGTCGCTCGCCTTGCCGACTACGGGCACGCATACGGCGACTTTCCCGCGCACGACGGCCTATGGGACATGTGCGAGCGCACCCGCGGCGACGTGCTGGCGCGCATGGCGCTCGTGCCGCGCACGCTGGAGGCGCGCGGGCTCGATGCGTCGCCGCCGATTCGCGCACGGCTGCTCCAGGCGGGCGATCACGCATCGGCCGCGATTCTCGACGTGATCCTGCGCGACGAGATTGGTCATGTGCTGATCGGCAACCGCTGGTTCCGCTATGTGTGCGATCGGCAGGCGCTCGATCCGCATCAGGCCTACCTGCGTCTCGCCGAGCAATACCGTGCGCCGAAGCTGCGCGGCCCGTTCAATTTCGACGCCCGCCGCGAGGCGGGCTTCGACGCGGCCGAGCTGGCGGCGCTCGCCCAGCAGGATAGCGGCGCGGATCGCCGCGAAGAGTGAGTCTGGGCCGTATAGGCATTCGCCGCTGAACGTTTCCTCGGTATTCCGCGCCGCACCAAAATCCCGTCGTCTCGATATAATCGAACGATCATTCGTTTTTGTCGGGCTGCACCCATGAACCCTTCTGATTCCGACTTCGTCGCCGTGCGCGGCGTCCGGCTGCACGTGCGCCGCTGGGGCCGCCCCGATGCGCCCACACTTTTCATGCTGCACGGCTGGATGGATGTCGCGGCGTCGTTCCAGTTCGTCGTCGATGCGCTCGGCGGCAACTGGCAGGTGATCGCGCCGGATGCGCGCGGCTTCGGACTGTCGGACTGGCCGGTGGCCGAACGCGGCGGCGGCCACTATTGGTTTCACGACTATCTCGCCGATCTCGACGCGTTGCTCGACCATTACGCGCCGACGGGCCAGGTCAACCTCGTCGGCCACAGCATGGGGGCGAACATCGCGTGCCTCTACGCCGGCGCGCGGCCGGAGCGCGTGCGCAGGGTGGTGGACCTGGAAGGCTTCGGCCTCGCTCCGGCCGGCGCCTCTCAGATGCCACGCCGCCTGGGCGAGTGGCTCGACGAGATGCGCGATCCCCCGACGCTGAAAACCTATGCGTCGGTGGACGAGGTCGCGTCGCGTCTGGTCAAGAACAATCCGCGCCTCGCCCCGCAGCGAGCGCAATTTCTCGCGCAGCATTGGTCGAAGCTCGACGCCGACGGCCGCTACATGCTGCTGGCGGACCCGGCGCACAAACTGCGCGGACCATTGCTGTACCGCCTCGACGAGGTGATGGCCGTGTGGGCGACCATCCGTGCGAAGGTGCTGCACGTCGAAGCCGCAGGGTCGCCGACGCTCGCGATGCTCGCCGGCGCGATCCCGCTCGACGAATACAAAGCGCGTTTTCGCGCATTTCCCGATTGGCGGGAAAAGATCATCGACGATGCCGGCCACATGGTGCACCACGATCAGCCGGAGCAGATCGCCGCGTTGATCGAGGGTTTTTGCGCATAACGCGTGCTGCGCGCCGCTGCCGGCTCGGCGAATCGACCCGTGGTTCGCATGCCGCATTGCAGTAGAATGAAGGCGCTATCTCAAACAACTGACAATGAACGCCGATCTGCACTGCCATTCGAACGTTTCCGACGGACTGTTCGCGCCTGCCGCCGTCGCCCGCCGCGCGCGTGACGGCGGCGTGACGCTGTGGGCGTTGACCGATCACGACGAAGTCGGCGGGCAGGCCGAAGCACGCAGCGCCGCCGAAGCGCTCGGCATGCGTTATCTGTGCGGCGTTGAAATCTCCGTCACGTGGGCGTCGCGCACGGTGCATGTCGTCGGGCTCAATGTCGATCCGCGGTGTCAGGCGCTTGTCGACGGCCTTTACGCGACGCGCCACGGGCGCGCCGGTCGCGCCAAGGCGATTGGCGAGGCGCTCGGCGAGCTCGGTATTCCCGATGCCTACGAAGGCGCGTTGCGATACGTCTCGAATCCCGATCTGATCTCGCGTACGCACTTCGCCCGGTTCCTGGTCGAGAAGGGCTTTGCGGCATCGACGGCCGACGTGTTCGACCGCTTTCTCGGCGACGGCAAGCCCGGCTACGTGCCGCACCGGTGGGCCAAGCTCGCCGACGCAGTCAACTGGATCAAGGCCGCGGGCGGCGAAGCGGTCGTCGCGCATCCCGGCCGCTACAAGTACACGCCCGTCGAGTTCGACGCGTTCTTCGCGGAGTTCATCGACTTGGGCGGCAAGGCGATCGAAGTCGTGACCGGCAGCCACACGCCGGACCAGTATCGCGAGTATGCGGAGGTGGCGCGCCGCTTCGGTTTCGAGGCCTCGCGCGGCTCGGATTTCCACGCGCCGGGCGAGGGTTGCATCGAGCTGGGCAGCCTGCCGCCGTTGCCGTCCGATCTCAAGCCTGTCTGGGAGCGCTGGCTGTAGCGCTTGCCTGGCCGCTGCGCTGGTGCGCGGCGGCATGCCCGGGTCGTGCGCGAGGCGCGCCGCCCGCTGCCTCACTATCCCGACCCGTTTCCCATGTCCCAATTTTTTCGGATTCATCCCGACAATCCGCAGCCGCGCCTGATCGCTCAGGCGGTCCAGATCGTCAAGGACGGCGGCGTCGTGGCGTTGCCGACCGATTCGAGCTATGCGCTAGCCTGCCGGCTCGACGACAAGGATGCCGTCACGCGCCTGCGCCGCATCCGCGGGCTCGACGAGCGGCAGCACCTGTCGCTCGTCGTGCGCGATCTATCGGAGCTCGCGAACTTCGCGATGGTCGACAACCGCCAGTTCCGGCTCATCAAATCGGTGACGCCGGGGCCGTATGTGTTTTTGCTGCAGGCGACGAAGGAGGTGCCGAGGCGCTTGTCGCATCCTCAGCGTCGCACGATCGGTCTGCGCGTGCCTGACCATGCGATCACGCTTGCGCTGCTCGAAGCGATCGGCGAGCCGCTGATCGCGACGACGCTGATCCTGCCGCCGGACGCCGATCCGCTCAACGACCCCGAGGAAATCCGCGCGCGACTCGAAAAGCAGCTTGACCTCGTGATCGACGGGGGCGCTTGCCCGCGCGAGCCGTCGACCGTGATCGACCTGACGGGCGACGAGCCCGTCCTCGTGCGAGCCGGACGCGGCCGGCTCGAGCCATTTGGATTGTCCGCGGCGTGACGCGCGACGAGCAACAATGAAAGCGAGCGGCCGCTTGTCACCTGCTTGATACAATAACGCGCTATGGATTCTTCATTGATACAGACAATCGCGGTCTACGCATTGCCGGTGATTTTCGCGATCACGCTGCACGAGGCGGCGCACGGCTACGCGGCGCGCCTGTTGGGCGACAACACCGCTTACATGATGGGACGCGTGTCGTTCAATCCGATGCGCCACATCGATCCGCTCGGCACGATCGCGATTCCGCTCATCCTCTATTTCGCCACTGGCGGCGCGCTGATGTTCGGCTACGCGAAGCCGGTTCCGGTAGCGTTCCGCAACCTGCGCAATCCGCGCTGGGGGAGCCTATGGGTCTCGCTGGCCGGACCGGCATGCAATTTCGTGCAGGTGCTCGTGTGGGCGCTGGTCGGCGTCGCGCTGGCGCTCCTGTCGATCGACGAGCCGTTTTTCGTGCGCATGGCGCAGGCCGGCATCGGCGTGAACCTGGTCCTCGGCTTCCTGAACCTCTTTCCGCTGCCACCGCTCGACGGCGGCCGTGTGCTGGTCGCGCTGCTGCCGCCGCGTCCGGCGATTGCGCTCGCACGCCTCGAGCCGTACGGATTTTTCATCGTGATGGCGCTCGTGATGACGGGCGTCCTGACGAAGTTCTGGCTGAGCCCGCTCGTCGGCCTCGGTTACGATGCCGTGCGGGCCATCATGACCCCTTTCGTGTCGCTCCTAAACTAAAACCATGTTCCCAGACCGTATTTTCTCCGGCATGCGGCCCACCGGGTCGCTGCACCTCGGCCACTACCACGGCGTGCTGAAAAACTGGGTTCGGCTGCAATCCGAATATCCGTGCTTTTTCTGCGTGGTGGATTGGCACGCGCTGACCACGCACTACGAAACGCCAGAAGTCATCGAGAAGAGCGTCTGGGAAGTGCTGATCGACTGGCTCGCGTCGGGCATCGATCCCGCGCAGGCGACGCTCTTCATCCAGAGCAAGGTGCCCGAGCACGCCGAGCTGTCGCTGCTGCTCGGCATGAGCGCGCCGCTCGGCTGGCTCGAACGCGTGCCGACCTATAAGGAGCAGATCGAAAAGCTCAAGGACAAGGACCTCTCGACCTACGGCTTCCTCGGCTACCCGGTGCTCATGGCCGCCGACATCCTGCTGTACCGCGCCTCGCTCGTGCCGGTGGGCGAGGATCAGGTGCCGCACGTCGAGATGACGCGCGAGATCGCACGCCGCTTCAACCATCTGTACGGGCGCGAGCCGGGCTTCGAGGAGAAGGCGCTCGAGGCGGCCAAGAAGCTCGGCGGCAAGCGCGCGAAGCTCTATCACGAGCTGCGCAACGCCTATCAGCAGGAGGGCGACGACGAGGCGCTCGAACAGGCTAGGGCGATGCTGCAGGAGTCGCAGAGCCTGTCGATGAGCGACCGCGAGCGGCTGTTCGGCTACCTCGAAGGCGCGCGCAAGATCATTCTCGTCGAGCCGCAGGTGCTCCTGACCGAGGCGTCGCGCATGCCGGGCCTCGATGGCCAGAAGATGTCGAAGTCCTACGGCAACACGATCGGCTTGCGCGAGGACGCGGAGACGATCACGAAGAAAGTCCGCACCATGCCGACCGATCCTGCGCGCGTGCGCCGCACCGATCCGGGCGATCCGGACAAGTGCCCGGTGTGGCAGCTGCATCAGGTCTACACCGACGAGACGACGCACGACTGGGTGCAAAAGGGCTGCCGCTCGGCGGGTATCGGCTGCCTCGAATGCAAGCAGCCGGTGATCGAGGGCATCCTGCGCGAGCAGCAGCCGATGCTCGAGCGCGCGCAGAAGTACATGGACGACCCGTCGCTGCTGCGCGCGATCGTCGCCGACGGCTGCGACAAGGCCCGCAAGTTCGCGACCGAGACGATGCGCGACGTGCGCGAGGCGATGGGCCTCTCGTACAGCTGATCGGGCCTGGCGTGGAGCGCAGCGAGCGATGAGCGAACCGACGGCACTGGCTGCCGAGCTGCACGGCAACGGGCTCGAGCCGTCGCGCTGGGTGAGGCGCTGGGCGCATCTCGTAGCGGCGGGCGGCGCGGTGCTCGACGTCGCAGCGGGTGGCGGGCGCCACGCGCGCTGGTTCGCCGCCCGGGGGCACCGGGTGACGGCGCTTGACCGGGACGCCGCCGCGCTTGCGGCGATGACCGGCGTGGCGGGCATCGAGACTATCGCTGCCGATCTGGAGGATGGCAGCCCGTGGCCGTTGCCGCCCGACTCGGGATTTGCCGCTGTGGTCGTGACGAATTATCTGTACCGACCCTTGTTCCCCCGGCTGATCGACGCGCTCGCGCCGGGCGGCGTGTTGATCTACGAGACGTTCGCTGCCGGTAATGAGACGGTCGGCAAGCCGTCGAACCCGGCGTTCCTGCTCGCCCCGGGCGAGCTTCTGGACGCGGTGCGGCCGCGCCTGCGCGTCGTCGCTTTTCAAGATGGATTCCTGGCAATCCCGCGCGCCGCTTTCGTTCAGCGGATTTGTGCGGTTCGAGAGGCGGAACCGTCGGTAATCGACGCGAAGGGAGCCCTGGTTCCCCCGCGTTACGATTTGGCTGGCTAATCCGCTACAATCCCGATTTACCGATTAAATTCAAAGCATTTCATGACTCACGGCAACCAAAGCGGCACCCAGGACAGCATTCGAATCCGCGGCAGCATCCCCGCCATCGTGACCCCGATGCTTGAAGACGGCGGCCTCGATCTGCCGGCGTTCCGCAAGCTGATCGACTGGCACGTCGAAGAAGGCACCAATGCGCTGGTAGTGGTCGGCACGAGCGGCGAATCGGCGACGCTGTCGGTCGAAGAGCACATCCTGATGGTCAAGACGGCGGTCGATCACACGGCAGGGCGCATCCCCGTGATCGCCGGCGCAGGCGGCAACTCCACCTCAGAGGCGATCGAGTTGACCGAGCGGGCGAAGGCCGTCGGCGCCGACGCCACGCTGCAAGTCGTGCCGTACTACAACAAGCCGACGCAAGAAGGCATCTACCGCCACTTCAAGATGATTGCCGAAGCGGTGGATCTTCCCGTCATCCTCTATAACGTGCCGGGCCGCACCGTTGCCGACATGTCGAACGAGACGATCCTGCGGCTC
The DNA here is from genome assembly GCF_005144415.1 of Trinickia terrae. GTDB lineage: Bacteria > Pseudomonadota > Gammaproteobacteria > Burkholderiales > Burkholderiaceae > Trinickia_A > Trinickia_A terrae. Next base: position 40,687 of record NZ_SWJE01000016.1, read on the forward strand.
GCCCAAGTGCCGGGCATCATCGGCGTGAAGGAGGCGACGGGCAATATCGACCGCGCCGCGCACCTGATCAAGTCGGCGCCGGCTGGCTTCGGCATCTACAGCGGCGACGATCCCACCGCGATCGCGCTGATGCTCCTCGGCGGCCACGGCAACATTTCCGTCACGGCCAACGTCGCGCCGCGCGCGATGAGCGAGCTCTGCAAGGCCGCGCTGGCTGCCGATGCGAAGACGGCCCGCGAGATCCACCTCAAGCTGTTGTCGCTGCACAAGAACCTCTTCATCGAATCGAATCCGATTCCCGCCAAGTGGGCCCTGCAAGAGATGGGCAAGATGCAGGGGGGCATCCGCTTGCCGCTGACCCCGCTCGATGTGCGCTATCACGATGTGGTGCGCGCGGCATTGCGCGAAGCGGGTCTTTTGGGCTGAACGCTGCAGCCCGTCGAGCGCCGCTAACCGGCATTCCCTTAACCGACGTCGACCCTCGACTCACGTTCCCGGCACCGTTGCAGGCAACGCGTTCCAGCATCACGAAGGACTTCATGAAACGTTCTGCTCTCTCCACCCACGCCACCCGCATGGCGGTGCTGGCGCTTGCGCTTTGCACGCTCGCCGGCTGCGACACGTTGAACGACTGGTTCGCGTCTGATCGCGTCAACTACAAGGCCACGGGGTCGGCGCCGCCGCTTTCCGTGCCGAGCGATTTGAATCCGACCGCGATGAACCAGCAGTTCACCGCGCCGCCGGTCACCACCCCGCTGGGCGGCGCGCCGACGCTGTCGAAGACGGCGGCGGGCAATACGGTCGAAGGGGTGCCCACGGCGCAAGATCCCTACGGCGTGCACGTCGAGCGCGACGGCGACCGCCGTTGGCTGGTCGTCGACGGACGCACGCCCGATCAACTGTGGCCGATCCTGCAGGAATTCTGGAAAGACAACGGTTTCTCGCTGAAGACCGATGCGCCGGCCACCGGCATCATGAGCACCGACTGGGCCGAGAATCGGGCGAACATCCCCGACGACTGGTTCCGCCGCACGATCGGCAAGGTCATAGACTTCGCGTACTCGTCGGGTACGCGTGACAGCTTCCGTACGCTCGTCGAACGCGCGCCGAATGGCGCCACCGACATTTCGATCACGCACAGCGCGATGGAAGAAGTGTTGACGGGCCAGGACAAGTCATCGTCGCGCTGGATCGAGCGGCCCCGCGATCCGGCGCTGGAGGCCGTGTTCCTCGACAAGCTGATGCAGAAATTCGGCCTGACCGACGCGCAAGCCAAGCAACTGCTCACCGACGCTCGCCCGTCGACTGCGACGGCGCAAGTCGATATGGCTGCGGGCGCGACGACGCTCGACTTGTCCGAGCCGTTCGACAGCGCATGGCTGCGTGTCGGCCTTGCGCTCGACCGGACCAACTTCACCGTCGACAATCGCGATCGCGAGAAGGGCATCTACTACGTGCGCTATGCCGATTCGATGCAGGAGCTCAAGCGAGAGGGCATCTTAGGCAAGCTGTTCTACGGCGGCCCGACCGCGCAAAAGCCTGGCCACGAATTCCTCATCAACGTGCGTTCGAAGAGTGCGGACGTCACGCAAGTGGCGGTTGTCGATGCGAATGGGCAGGTCGACACGTCGTCCGAAGCGCAGAAGATCGTCTCGCTGCTGCACGCGCAGCTCAATTAAACGAGCCGTGCGTTTCGCCAGCCTGGGCAGCGGCAGCGAGGGCAATGCCCTCGTCGTCGAGGCATCGGACGGAATCTCGACGACGCGTGTCCTGCTCGACTGCGGTTTTTCTGCGAAAGAGCTGGAGCGGCGGCTTCTCAGGCTCGAGCTGGGCGTCGAGCAACTCGACGCGATTCTGATCACGCATGAGCACAGCGACCACATCGGCGGTGCGCTGACGCTCGCACGTAAGTGGTCGTTACCGCTCTACATGAGCTGGGGCACGGCGCGAGCAGTCGGCGCGGACGATGCCGATGTCGATTTGCACGTGCTTTGGGGCGAGGAAACGGTCGCCATCGGCGACCTCGAGGTCTTGCCTTATACGGTGCCTCACGACGCGCGGGAACCGCTTCAATTTGTGTTTTCGGATGGAGCTTGCCGCTTGGGCGTGTTGACGGACGTCGGTACCTCGACGCCTCATATCAGCGCCATGCTAAGCGGTTGTGACGGTCTCGTGCTCGAATGCAACCACGACACCAGGATGCTGGCCGATAGCCGCTATCCGCAGTCGCTGAAGGCGCGCATCGGCGGCAATCATGGACACCTTAACAACGACGCGGCGGCGGACATTCTCGCGTCGCTCGATCGCTCGCGCTTGAAGCATCTTGTGGCCGCGCATCTGAGTCAGCAGAACAACCTGCCGGAGCTTGCCCAAGCAGCGATGGCGCGCGTGCTCGGGGCGGCGGTTACGGAGGTGGTGGTCGCTTCGCAAGAGGAAGGGTTCGGCTGGCTAAGCCTTTAATTTATTTCGCTTATTGCGGTTTATCAGCCGGCTCGACGTTCCCCTGCCGGGCAGCGCGCTTTCAGAATTTGCAGGCAACAAAAAACCGGCCCGAAGGCCGGTTTTTTGTTGCCACGTGCAACTGGCAGCTTACTGGCTTGCGCCCGAAGCCGGAGCAGCAGCCGAAGCGCCAGCGTCCGACGCGGCAGCAGCCGGTGCCGAAGCAGCAGCGCCAGTGTCGCTCGCAGCAGCAGCGCCCGAAGCAGCGCCCGTGTCCGAAGCAGCAGCGGCCGGCGCCGAAGCGGCAGCCGAAGCGTCGCTAGCGGCCGGGGCGGCCGCTTGGTCGCTGCTCTTGTTGCAAGCGGCCAGGGCCACAGCTGCCAGCAGGGATGCTACGAGGAGGGATTTCTTCATGATCACGTCCTTTTATGGTTAAAGGTAAGCAACAGCGCGAAATAATACCGGTAATGTGCTCCAACACCAACCTGGGCCGCTGGTGGGATGCACTTCAGAGCGTGAATCTTCCCTACGGCTTGGGCGGAAATTATATGCACTTTCGTACCGACCGTCGACAAACCAGGGTCAATACGTTGTCTTTCTCATACAAAATATTGTGTCAACGAACAACAGGTGGAGAACTTTACGCGAATTCGCCCACTTGTACCCAGCCCGCACAATACCATTCGTGCAGCAATGCTGTCACCGCCCCATCCCCCGAGAGTGTTACAAACCGTTTCGCCCCCAGACGCCGTGCGTCGGCCAGCTCCGCGAGCCATTTTTGCCCGCGCAAAAGCCGTTCTTCTTCGCCGTTGATGAAGTACGAATGGGCCCCATACAGCAACACTGTTTTTCTATCGAGCCGGATCCCCGAGCGGGACGCATTTCGAATAAACGCGGCTTCGCTCAAGTGACGGTGCGGCGGATCGAATACGACGTTCGCTTTCGGCTCGCTCAAGTAGCTTCCCAAAAACGATGCCACGTCTCGCTCGGTCCATTTGACCTGCGCAAGGATCGCGCCAACGCGCTCGATGAGAGCTTGCGGCAATTGTGCCGGTGTCGTCACCGCAGGCTGCCGAGGGTCCCGGTAGCGTTCGTCCTTGAGCGAGCTGTTCATGGCCTCGCCGCGCTCGGCGAGATGATAGAGGAACTGGCCGGTCAGCTCGTTGGCGGAGGGGGCTCGAAAGCCGATCGAACACGTCATGGATTCGCCTTCGGCGATGCCGTCGTGGGCGATGTGCGGGGGCAGGTACAGCATGTCGCCCGGTTCGAGCAGCCACTCTTCGTCGGGCTCGAAATGCTGCAAAACTTTCAACGGCAGCCCCGGTTTCAGCGACAGGTCTTTTTGCGCGCCAATGCGCCAGCGCCGTTTGCCGTGAACCTGCAGCAGGAATACGTCGTAGGAGTCGAAGTGCGGGCCGACGCCGCCGCCGTCGGTCGCGTAGGAGATCATCAGATCGTCGAGGCGGGCATCGGGAATGAAGCGAAAGCGGTCGAGCAGCGCGCGGGCGCGATCGTCATGCAGGTTGACGCCCTGAACAAGAAGCGTCCATTCGCGGCGTTTTGCCGATGGCAGCTCGCTTGGCGCGAACGGCCCATGCTCGAGCCGCCAGGCGTCGCGAAAATGTGTGATCAGCCTGGATTCGGCATCGTCGCTGTCGGCCAGCTCGAACAATTCGTCACGTGTGAGCGGCGGCACGATGCCCGGAATGGCCTTGCGGATCAGTAGCGGTTTTTTCTGCCAATACCGGCGCATGAATTGCGACGGTGCGAGGTTGCCGAGCAAGGGCACAGGCACATCGGGAAGCGGGGGCGAATCAATCGATTTGGCGGGGGGCGCCGTGGTGCCGGCGAGGTCGTCTTGGGGCCGCTTGGGCATCGTATAATGGGAGCTGTATTTTGGAGAATCGAATGAAAATCGCAAAGAATACCGTCGTATCGGTCGCCTACAAGCTGTCGGATGCGCAAGGCAACCTGATCGAGGAGAGCGAAGAGCCGATGGTCTATCTGCACGGCGGCTATGATGGCACGTTCCCCAAGATCGAGGAAGAACTCGACGGTCGCGAGCCCGGTTTCCAGACGCAGATCCAGCTCGATCCGCAGGACGCCTTTGGCGAGTACGACCCGGAGCTCGTGAAGATCGAGCCGCGCAACCGTTTTCCCGAGCCGCTCGAAATCGGCATGCAGTTCGAAGGCACGCCGGAAGAGGGCGACGAAGATGTTGATTCGCTGATCTACACCGTCACCGATCTCGCCGAGGATAAAGTCGTGCTAGACGGCAACCATCCGCTCGCCGGCATGGCGCTGCGTTTCGCGCTGACGGTCAAGGAAGTGCGCGAAGCCACGCAGGACGAGATCGAACACGAGCACGCCCACGGCGCGGACGGCCTCGAAGTCATCGATGAAGACGAGGACGATAACCAAGAGGGCGGCGGCTCACGGCCCACGTTGCATTGACGAACTCGCGGGCGCGGCGCCGTCGGGCGCCGGCGCCTGCGAAGCCGGATTCGAGGGCGGCGGCAGCATCGGTGGTACGCCCTGATTGTTCTGTGGCGGGAGCGGCTGCAGGTCCGAAGCAGGCAGCGCGGGCATCAATCCCGACGCATCGGGCACCGGCGGCACGGCCGGCTCCTCGCTGGGCGCTTCCGTTTGCGGCGCGGCCGGCACCGGTAAATTCCTCGGCACATTTCTCAGGCTGACCCTGAAGGGCGGCTGTCTGGCGAAATCCGCATCGATCTGAACCCATTGCTTCAAGCGATCGTGAGGCGCGATGGCGATGCGCGTCAGGTTCATGGCGCGCGCGCCTTTGTCGTTGTAGAGCGGCTGGTCGATCAGGAAGCCGCCCGTCAGGCGCCTGTCGTCACAGTGGACGAGCAGCACAGGGCCGTGAAACGTTTCTGCCAGTTTGACCAGGCTGCGCTTGAATTCCAGATAGCCGTCGCGCGCGCGCGCGCGTTCAAACCGCAGCCATGCGAAGCGATCCGGACGTTCGTACTGCTTCAGATCCGGCGCCCCCTGGATAAAAACGACCACGGCGCGCGCGTCGCGGCGCTTTGCATATTCGGCGGCGTGCTCGAGCCAGAACGCCGTGGCGACGACACGATCTTCGAATTCCCCATTGCGTCCGCCTGCGCTCAGGTAGTGATTGTTTTCGCCGGGCACGTTCAGGCCGATGAACACCGTGTCGCCGATCTGCCAGCGGATGTTTTCCCGGTAGGGCCGAAAGCGTGCGACCTCGCTTTCGCGCGTCAGCGCGAGCGGATTCTGGCCCATCGACGTCGTGTCGGCGAGCATCGTCTGCCTTAGAAAGTCGAGCCGCTCGACCGCATCGTAGCCGCCCGCTTGCGGCTGACCGCAGGCAACCCAGTCGTGGCCACCAGGGATGAAGAAGAGTGGTGCGCGCGATGATTCGAGCACTTGCTGACGTTGCTCGTAAAGCGTATCGCGGCAGGCTTCCGACGCGCTCTTGAGGTTGCCGTCGTAGACGACGAACGACATCTGCTTCTCGAGGCCGATGGCTTCGAGCAAGCGCTGGGTTGGCGCTTCGTCGGCGGGGTCTTCCAGCGTGTTGCCGATCACCGAAAAGCTATAGCGGGGCGCGGCGGCGTTTGCTCGGCTGGCCGGAGCCAGGCAGCACACGAGCGCGACGGCAAGGGCCGCCGCGCCGTGCGCGATGGGCTGGCGCAGGCGTGTCGCCTGGGGCCGCATGCGGCGCTCAGCGTTGCGCATCCGGCTTCGTGCTTACGAGCTCATGCAGTTCGTAAAGCAGATCGAGCGCCTCGCGCGGCTTCAGATCGTTCGGATCGATGGCGCGCAGCTTGTCGAGCGCGGGGTGCGCTTGCGAGGCGGGCTGCTCGATTTCATCATCGGGCGCATCTTCCACATAGGCGGGTTCGGCGAACAGATCGAGTTGCGGCGTCGCGTGTCCCACCGACTGTTGCTCCAGATACGCAAGATGCTTGCGCGCGGCGCGAATCACGGGCGAAGGCACGCCGGCCAACTGGGCGACCTGCAGGCCGTAGCTCTGGCTGGCGGGCCCTTCGTTGACGGCGTGCAGGAAGACGATCCCGTGCCCATGCTCGACGGCGGACAAGTGGACGTTGGCCGCGTGCGGGAATTCGGCCGGCAGTTGCGTCAACTCGAAATAGTGCGTGGCGAAGAGGGTGTAGCAGCTGTTGTGCGAAAGCAGGTGGCGCGCGATCGCCCACGCGAGCGCGAGGCCGTCGAAGGTCGATGTGCCGCGCCCGATCTCGTCCATCAGCACGAGGCTTTGCGGCGTCGCGTCGTTGAGGATCGCGGCCGCTTCCGTCATTTCGACCATGAATGTCGAGCGGCCGCCCGCGAGATCGTCCGCGGCGCCGATGCGCGTGAAGATGCGGTCGATCGGCCCGAAGCGGGCGCGCCGCGCCGGCACGAAGCTGCCGGCATAGGCCAGGAGCGCGATCAAGGCGGTCTGGCGCATGAAGGTCGACTTACCGCCCATGTTGGGGCCGGTGATCAACAGCAGCTTGCGCTCGTTGGTCAGGCGACAGTCGTTCGAGATGAACTGCTCGACCTGCGCTTCGACGACGGGATGCCGGCCCTGTTCGATCTCGATGCCGATCTCGTTGGAGAATTCCGGCGCGACCCAGTCGAGCGCGCGGGCTCGCTCCGCCAGCGCAGCGAGCAAGTCCAGCTCGGCGAGCGCTGCGGCCACGCGCTGACATTCCGCGATGAAGGGCAAAAGCCCTTGCAGCAGCGCGTCGAAGAGCGCGCGTTCGCGGGCCAGCGCCCGTTCCTGGGCGGAGAGCGCCTTGTCCTCGAACGTCTTCAGCTCGGGCGTGATGTAGCGCTCGGCGTTCTTGAGCGTCTGGCGGCGGCGGTAGTCGTCCGGCACCTTGTCGGTCTGGCCGCGCGTGACTTCGATGTAGAACCCGTGGACCTTGTTGTACTCGACGCGCAGATTCGCGATGCCGGTGCGGGCGCGTTCGCGTGTTTCGAGATCGATCAGGAACTGTCCGCAGTTCTCCGAAATATCGCGCAATTCGTCGAGCTCCGGGTCGTAGCCGCGGGCGATCACGCCGCCGTCGCGCACCATGGCGGCCGGCTCGGCGGCGACGGCGCGGGTCAGCAGGTCGACGCAATCCGCAGGCGGTTCGAGTGCGGCATCGATGCGAGCGAGTGCGTCCGCGTTGGCCGTAACGGGGGACAGTCTGGCGCGCAGCGCCGGCAGCGCGATGAACGTATCGCGCAGGCTCGACAAATCGCGTGGCCGCGCCGACAGTAGCGCGAGCCGCCCGGTGATCCGCTCGACGTCCGCGATCTGGCGCAATGCGCTGCGCAGCGAGTCCAGACTCGCATCGACGGGCACCTCCAGCAGCGCGCCGATCGCCTGCTGACGCATTTGTGCGACCAGCGCGTCGCGTGGCGGATGATGCAGCCAGTGACGCAGCAAACGGCTACCCATAGCCGTGCTGCAGGTATCGAGGAGCGAAAAGAGCGTCGGCGATTCGGTGCCGCGCAGCGTTTCCGTCAGTTCCAGATTGCGGCGCGTGGCCGGATCGAGGCCGATGTATTCGGATTCGTACTCGACCTTGAGGCTGCGCACGTGGCGCAACTGCTGTCCCTGTGTGGCCGACGCGTATAGCAGCAGCGCGCCGGCCGCGCCGCACGCGCTCGTCAGCGTTTGCGCGCCGAAGCCGTCGAGCCCCGCGACGCCCAATTGGTCGCACAGGCGCTGCGTGCCCGATGCGACATCGAAATGCCACACCGGCACCCGCGTGAGCGCGCCGGCCGCGACCGAGGGGGAGAAACCGGCAGGCGCGTCGGCGACGAGAATTTCGGCCGGGCGAATGCGCTCGAGCGCGGCGCCGACCTGGTCCGCCGCAACTTCCGCAAGACGTAGTGCGCCGCTCGCGAGGTTGAGCCATGCCAGACCGACGTTCGTCACGACCCCGCGCTTGTTGTGGCCCGGAGAGAGCGCGAGCAAAAAGACATCGCTCTTGTCGGACAGCAGGGCGGCATCGGTGAGCGTGCCTGGTGTGACGACGCGCACGACCTTGCGCTCGACGGGGCCCTTGGACGTGGCCGGGTCGCCGATCTGCTCGCAGATCGCGACCGATTCGCCCAGCTTCACGAGCTTCGCGAGATATTGCTCGACGGCGTGATGCGGCACCCCCGCCATCTTGATCGGGTTGCCCGCGGAGGCGCCGCGCTGCGTGAGCGTGAGGTCGAGCAGGCGAGCGGCTTTTTCGGCATCGTCGAAGAAGAGCTCGTAGAAGTCGCCCATTCGATAGAAAACCAGTGTGCCTGGATGCTCCGCTTTGATTCGGAGATATTGCTGCATCATCGGCGTGTGCTGCGCTACGCTGCTGGCGGCGCCGGCTTCGCCGGTCGCTTCAATTGGATTGCCCATGTATGTGTCTTGCTGTGCCTATATAGGCCGAGAGTTTAACCCGCGCGGGTCGCGCTCGATCCTTGGACGAACGGCTAATGCGAGCATGCCGCGCGAGCGCTGCGCCGACATTCATTCCTCGACGAGCGCCCGTAGATTCACCTTGCGCGCATTCGCCATGCTGCGACGCTTCGCGAGCCAGATCATCAGGCAGATGAAGCTGCCGAAGACGACGATGATCCACTGCGCCGGCATGTTCGCGGTCAGGAGCAGGGCGTACGCGCCGAGCATCAGCAGCACCGCGAGATTCTGATTGAAGTTCTGCACCGCGATCGAATGGCCGGCGGTGAGCAGCGCCGCGCCGCGATGCTGCAGGAGCGCGTTCATCGGCACGATGAAGAATCCCGCGAGACCGCCTAGGCCGATCATCAACGGATAGGCGAACACGATGTAGAACGGCGCGAACAGGCTGCCGATCCGCAGGCCGGAGCCCGCCGGGAAGAGTCCCTTGCTGTAGAACGCGATCGCGACGGCGAACAGGCCGCAAGCGATGCCCACCGGCAGGACCTTGAGTGAGCGCACGAGCGGTATCCAGGCCGCTGCCGCAGCCGCGCCGACCGCAATGCCAATGCCGGTCACCCCCTGCATCACTGCGGCCTTCGAGAGCGACAGCCCCAGGTTCGACGCGGCCCACTTGAGCACCAGCAACTGCAGCGTGACAGCCGCGCCCCACATGAGCGTCGTCACCCACAGCGCAATCTGCGCGAGCTTGTCGGTCCACAGCACATTGAAGGCGTGCACGAAGTCGTTCACGAGCTTGCCGGGTTCGCGCAGGCGATTCGGATAGCGCGCGCCGGTGTCGGGAATGTCGATATTGATGAGCGCCGCCACGGCGTAGGTGAGCATGACGGCGAGCATCGCGAGATCGGCGGCCGAATGCACGAGCGGCCAGTGCACGTGCGCGACGAAGCGCTCGGCGATGGGGCTGATCAGCGCGCCGCCCAGCATGGTGCCGAGGATTGTCGAGAGGACCGTGGCCGATTCGAGCCAGGCGTTTGCGGCGATCAGGCGCTCGGCCGGCAGCAGCTCGGTGAGAATGCCGTATTTGGCGGGCGAGTACGCCGCGGCGCCGAATCCGACCACGCCGTAGGCGATCATCGGATGGACGCCCGCGATCATCAGCAAGCAGCCGCACGCCTTCAGCGCATTCGACGCGAACATCACGTGGCGCTTTTGCAGCGCATCGGCGAAGGCGCCGACGAACGGCGCCAGCAGCACGTACGAGACCGTGAAGAAGATCTGCAGGAGCGGTGTGACCCAAGGCGCAGAGCGAATGACGCTGAGCAGCGCAATCGCGGCGATCAACAGCGCGTTGTCGGCGAGCGACGACACGAATTGCGCCGCGATGATCGTGTAAAAGCCTTTTTTCATGTGGCGGGCGGGAACTGCGGGTTGCCGAGGCGGCCATCGCTGTTTCGGCAAGCATGGAAATCGTGGTGCGCGGCGAGCGCGCCCGCGTCCTCGCCGCGGCGAGGGGCGGATAGCGCGTGCACGAAGAGTTGCAACACAGCCTTATAACAAAAAAGCGGCCGCAGCCGCTTTCGTCGCCTTACATCATGCTGCCGCTTGCCGGGTACGGCTGTAAGGGCTCAGGATCGGCACCATTTGCGCGTACACCTTCGGGTTCGCCGCGACGATCTCGCCGAGATGCAGGAATTCGGAGTCGCCCGTGTAGTTGCCGACGAGGCCGCCGGCTTCGGTGATCAAGAGGCTGCCTGCCGCCATGTCCCAGGCGTTGATGCCTTGCTCGAAGAAGCCATCCATGCGGCCCGCAGCCACATTGGCGAGGTCGAGCGCGGCGGCGCCCGGGCGGCGCAGGCCCGTGCACGCGTGGGTCATCTCCGCGAACAGGCGGCAATAGGCATCGAGGCCGTCCTTCTCGCGGAACGGGAAGCCCGTGCCGATCAGCGAATCGGCGAGCCGGTCGCGGCGGCCGACGCGGATGCGGCGATCGTTGAGGTATGCGCCGCGGCCGCGCGAGGCGGTGAAGAGATCGTTGCGAGTCGGGTCGTAGACGACGGCCTGCGTGACAATGCCCTTGTGGGAGAGCGCGATCGACACGCAGTAGTACTGGAAGCCGTGGATGAAGTTGGTCGTGCCGTCGAGCGGATCGATAATCCACTGGTACTCGGATTCATTTTCGGAGCGGCCGGATTCTTCGGCGAGGATGGCGTGATCGGGGTAGGCGGTCTTGATCGTATCGATGATCGCCGCTTCCGATGCCTTGTCGATCTCCGTGACGAAATCGTTGTGCTGCTTCTTGCTGACCTGGATCAGGTCGAGATCGAGCGAGGCGCGGTTGATGATCTGTCCGGCGCGGCGGGCGGCCTTGACGGCGATGTTGAGCATGGGATGCATGAGCCTGGTTCCTTGTGCCGGGCATGCACAAGCGCTGCCCGGTAATGAGCTAAACCGGCCGGAACGCGTGAACGGTCACGAATTCCGTCGACGGAGACGAATTGAAGAAGAGCGGGGCGTAGGCTGCTCGCCGATCAACGACGGGGCGGCACGCGCGAATGTGCGTGATTTTACCCGAGTCGGGCATATTCCGGCAGAGCTTCGCATGCCGGTGGCGTCTGGCTTCGCTCGGTTCGGCTTTGCACCAAGTTTGCGCGAACTCGTGCGCCGCGCACAACCTGGCCGAACGGCAGATTGGGTTCGCCCTGGGTTGGCGATACCATACTTACTTCCCGCAGATCTCCTCGGCGCGGATTGCGCCGGCTGCACGTCACGGTTTTTCTCTTGTCATCTTGAATCATCCAAATACACCACATCGCCCGCCGGGCGGCGAGCCGTCGGCCGTAACAGACAATGCCGATTGTGCCGGCGCGCCGCGCGGCGGGTTCACGTCGACGCGCTTCGTACTCGTGGAGCCGAGCCATCCCGGCAACGTGGGCGCCGCGGCGCGCGCGCTCAAGACGATGGGCTTTTCGCGGCTCGTGCTCGTCGCGCCGAGGGTCGCGCACGTGCAGAGCGATCCGGAGGCTATCGCCATGGCGAGCGGCGCCGACGACGTGCTCGCCTCCGCCCACGTCGTGCCGACGCTCGCCGATGCACTGACGGGCGTGCATTGGTCGATCGCGCTCACGGCGCGGCTGCGCGAGTACGGGCCGCCGCAGCTCGCGCCGCGCGTGGCTGCCCAAGAGGCATTCCGGCACGCCACGAACGGCGACATCGCGCTCGTGTTCGGCAACGAGCGTACGGGCTTGTCCAACGAGGATGTCGAACGGTGCAGTGCACTCGCGCACATTCCGGCCAATCCGGCCTACAGCTCGCTCAATCTTGCACAGGCGATCCAGGTGCTGACCTACGAACTGCGCATGGCGTATCTCGGCGAGCCGGGCGGCGAGGCGCCTGCCGGCGCGGGCGGCCCGCGCGCCTCCAGTGACGAGATCGAGCGGATGTTCGTTCATTTGGAGAACGCGCTGATCGCGCTGGAGTTTCTCGATCCCGCCAATCCGAAGAAGCTGATGTCGAGACTGCGCCGGCTTTTCGCGCGCTCGGGGCTCGAGCGCGAGGAGGTCAACATCGTGCGCGGCATCGCCAAGCACATCTTGCTGAAGGCGCGCGATCAGGAGAGGTAGCAGCGGGCCCGAGCGCGAAATACCCGCGCGCGTATTGTGGCGAAGAAGCGAGTCAAGCACATCGGCTTGCTTCGCTCTAAAATCGGCGTTCGTCATAAGCATATGAGCGGAACTGCTGTTCCGCGCTTTCGCCGCCGCGACCGGCTCACCCCTACGATCACGACCATGTTCACGAGACTTCGCGAAGATATCGCCACGATACGCGAGCGCGATCCCGCCGCTCGCAGCGCCTGGGAAGTTCTCACGTGCTACCCGGGCCTGCACGCGTTGGTTCTGCATCGGTTCGCCCACGCCTGCTGGCGCGGCAAGCGCCGCTGGCTGGCGCGGTTCGTATCGCAGGTGGCGCGCTTCCTGACCGGCATTGAGATCCACCCAGGCGCGACAATCGGCCGGCGCGTGTTCATCGATCACGGGATGGGCGTCGTGATCGGCGAGACGGCCGAGGTCGGCGACGGTTGCACGATCTACCAGGGCGTAACGCTCGGCGGGACCTCGCTCACGCGAGGCGCGAAACGTCACCCGACGCTCGAGCGCGGCGTGATTGTCGGGGCCGGTGCGAAGGTGCTGGGCGGCTTCACGATCGGCGCCGAGGCGAAAATCGGCTCGAATGCCGTCGTGGTAAAGCCGGTGCCCGCGGGCGGCACCGCCGTCGGCAATCCCGCGCGCGTCGTGATGCCCGCCGATACCAAGCGCACGCCGGAACGCGCCGGGTTCTGCGCGTACGGCATCACGCCGAACGCCGACGATCCTGTGTCACTGGCGTTGCATGGCCTGATCGATCACGCCGCGAAGGAAGCGCAGCGTGTCGACGAAATCGTCGCGGCGCTCGAGCGGCTCGGTGCGCGCCTGGAGGCGTTGCAGGGCGCGGATGCGGCGCTCCTCGACTTGCGGCGCTTGTCGGCGGCGATCGAAGGGAAAGCGGTGCAGGAATAAGCGGTGCAGGAATGATGCCGCTCAATCGAGCGGCAGCGCGCGGATGCCTTCGGCGTCGATGCGCAGATAGCCGCCGCGCCGTTTGCCGTGGTCGAGATCCCAGTCGGGCAGCACCCAGCGCGTGCCGCCGCTTTCCTGGTGGCGCGCCGGGCGGTGCGTGTGTCCGTGGATCATTGTCGATGTCTTGCTTGCCTTGAAGAGCGTTTCCACACCTTCGGGCGTGACGTCGTAAAGCGGCGAGACAGGACGCGTCCGCCCTTCTTCGCTCGCGCTGCGCATCCGCTCGGCGAGCGCGCGCCGCCATTTGAACGGCCACGCCAGAAACAGCAGTTGTGCCACGCGGCTGCGCGCGAAGCGGCGAAACGTCTGATATTTCCTATCCGCGGTGCAAAGCGCATCGCCGTGCGCAAGCACGATGCGCGAACCGAATGCCGTCATGACGAACGGGTCGGGCAGCCAGATCGCGCCGGCCGCTTTCATGAAGCGCTTGCCCAGCAGGAAATCGCGATTGCCGTGCATGATGTAGAGCGCGATGCCGCGCTCGGACAGCGTATGCATCAGCGCCGCCATGCGTGCGGCGAAGGGGTCGGCGAAAAGCATGTCGTCGCCGATCCAGTACTCGAACAGGTCGCCGAGAATGAAGACGGAATCGGCGTTGTCGGCCGTCACGCGGACGAAGTGCTCGAACGCGGCGACCGTGTGCGGAATCGCCTCGCTCAAGTGAAGGTCGGAGATGAAGAGCAGCGGGCGCGGCGCGTGCGGGCGCGTGCGGCCGACTTCGTCCGGCACGCCCGCCGCGACGCTGCGCGGCGTGTCCGTGCGCCCCGCGGCGCTCTTCTCACGTAAGTAACTCGTGCTCAATCGACGATGACAGCCTTTTCGATCACGACATCCTCGGCGGGCACGTCCTGATGGAAGCCCTTCGAGCCCGTCTTCACTTTCTTGATCTTGTCGACGACCTCGATCCCTTCGACGACCTTGCCGAACACGGCGTAGCCCCAGCCTTGCGGCGTCGGCGACGAGTGGTTCAGGAAGTCGTTGTCGTTCACGTTGATGAAGAATTGCGCGGTGGCCGAGTGCGGATCGTTCGTGCGCGCCATCGCAATCGAGCCCTTCACGTTCTTCAGGCCGTTGTTCGCTTCATTATCGATCGGGGCGTCGGTCGGCTTCTGCTTCATGCCCGGCTCGAAGCCGCCGCCTTGAATCATGAAGCCGTCGATCACGCGGTGGAAGACCGTGTTGTCGTAATGGCCTTTCTTCACGTAGCTGAGGAAGTTCTCGACCGATTTCGGCGCCTTTTCGGCGTCCAGTTCGAGCTTGATGATGCCGTGGTTCGTGTGCAGTTCGACCATGATGCGATCCTTGAGTAGAGGGAGGGGGCGGGCGGGGCCGCGCGAACTACGCTGTATTCCGTTACGTTAGCGCGTTCCCGCCGGTTGCGTCAGCAGCCTGTTATTTGGATACCACCGCCGCCGATTCGATCACGATCGGCGTTTGCGGGACGTCCGCCATCGGGCCACGCGTGGTGGTCGGCGTGCCTTCGATCTTCTTTACGACGTCCATGCCCGAGGTCACCTTGCCGAACACGGCGTAGCCGTTGCCGTCCGGGTTCGGGTAGTCGAGGCCGGCGTTGTCGACGGTATTGATGAAGAACTGCGCGGTGGCCGAGTTCGGATCGCTCGTGCGCGCCATCGCGATTGTGCCGACGGTGTTCTTCAGGCCGTTACGGCTTTCGAGCGGAATCGGCGCGCGTGTCGGCTTCTCGACGTAGCTCGCCGTGTAGCCGCCACCCTGGACCATGAAGCCCGGAATCACGCGATGGAAGATCGTGCCGCTGTACTGGCCGGACTTCACGTAGTCGAGAAAATTGGCGACCGTCTTCGGCGCCTTCTCGGGATAGAGCTCGACGCGGAAGTCGCCGTCCGTCGTCTTGAAGAGGACGGTCGGATGCGCGGCGGGCGCGGCCGTTTGCGCAAACGCGGGCGCGTTCGCGATCAGAGCGGCGCTGCCGAGCGCCAACAACAAGCTTTTCATGGAATTCCTCAGGGTGGAGAAAAAGAAGCCGCGCGCTCACTGCGACGGCGCGACGTAAGGAGGCATGGCCAGCGACCCGTTCGAGACGCCGTATTGGTACGACGGCGTGGAATTGACCGGGAACGACGGCACGGCAGCCGAGGCCGGCTTTGCCGCGGCGGTCTTTTTCGCCGGGACGGGCGGAGCGATCACTTTCTGGAGATCGGCAAGGCGCTGCGCGGTCGCGCCGCTCGCGTGGCCGAGTGCCTGCGCTCGCTTGTACGATTCGGCGGCGAGCCGCAGGTACAAGTCGCCGAGATTTTCGTAGGCGAGGCCGTAGCTCGGATTCACCTTGATGGCCGTCTCGAGCGCGGCGCGCGCATCTTCGTAGCGGCCTTCCTTTGCATAGAGCGTCGCAAGGTTGTTGTACGGCTCGGGCAGTTCCGGATAGGTCTGCGTCAGCTCGACGAATTGCCGGATCGCGTCGTCGTCGCGATTCAGGTGCGCGAGCACGGTGCCGCGCTTGAACTTTGCCTGCGCATCGCGCGGGTGTGTCTTGATGCGCTCGTCGAGCTGGATCAGCGCCGCATTCCAGTTCTGGCTGGCGATCGACGCATCGAGCTGCGGCGTGCCGTCGGCGACCGCGGTCGACACTTGTTGTGCGTGCGCGGAGAGGCCTGGCAGCGCGGTCAGAGCAATGCCGCACAAGATAGACGCGGCGAGGGTCGCAGCGCGTGGCGCGCGGCCGCTGGAAGGTTTCATAGGCTTAAGTCGGGATGTTATACTCCGACCCATTCTAACAAAACGTCTGCTGGTTTCCTCGAACAGCAGACTGTCCATCGCCACTCGTGGTCGTCTCCGCCTCGATCGCAGTTTGACCGCCGCTTCAAGCGTTCACGCTCGCGCACCGGCTCTGTCACATGTCCCGCATTCGTCATGTGTTTCGAATGCGTGGCGTGCGGCGCCAAGTGCGGATATCTCTCGGCCCACGCATCGTCTCTATGGAATCTCTGCGCATCTACAACACGCTCGCGCGTGACAAGCAACTTTTCGTGCCGCGCCGTGAGGGCGAAGTGCGAATGTATGTCTGCGGGATGACGGTGTATGACTACTGCCACGTGGGCCACGCGCGCGTGATGGTCGTGTTCGACATCGTGCAGCGCTGGTTGCGCACGCTCGGCTACCGGGTGACCTACGTGCGCAACATCACCGACGTCGACGACAAGATCATCCGCCGCGCGGTCGAGAACGGCGAGTCGATCAAGGCGCTGACCGGCCGCTTCATCGCGGCGATGCACGAAGATGCCGATGCGCTCGGCATCGAGCGTCCGGATATCGAGCCGCGTGCAACCGATTTCATCCCGCAGATGCTCGGCATGATCGAGAAGCTCGAGGCAAATGGTTATGCGTATCGGGCCAAGGACGGCGATGTCAATTACGCAGTGCGCAAGTTCGCGAACTACGGCAAGCTGTCGGGCAAGTCGCTCGAAGATTTGCGCGCGGGCGAGCGCGTGGCGGCCAACGATGCGAAAGAAGATCCGCTCGACTTCGTGCTGTGGAAGAGTGCGAAGCCCGACGAGCCGGCCGATACGATCTGGGATTCGCCGTATGGACGTGGCCGTCCCGGTTGGCATATCGAGTGCTCGGCGATGAGCTGCACGCTGCTCGGCGAGCACTTCGACCTGCACGGTGGCGGCCAGGACCTGCAGTTTCCGCACCACGAGAACGAAATTGCACAGAGCGAAGGCGCGACCCATCAAACCTTCGTCAGTTATTGGATGCACAACGGCTTCGTGCAGATCGACAATGAAAAGATGTCGAAATCGCTCGGCAACTTCTTCACGATTCGCGACGTGCTGGCGAAGTACGATGCGGAAGTCGTGCGCTTCTTCAT
Source organism: Trinickia terrae (assembly GCF_005144415.1). GTDB lineage: Bacteria > Pseudomonadota > Gammaproteobacteria > Burkholderiales > Burkholderiaceae > Trinickia_A > Trinickia_A terrae. Next base: position 57,980 of record NZ_SWJE01000016.1, read on the forward strand.
TGCGCGCGCGCATTACCGTTCGCCGCTCAATTACAGCGACGTGCATCTCGACGACGCGCGCGCCGCGCTCACGCGCTTGTATGTCGCGCTGAAGGAAGCAAGTCCGGACGACGAGGCGCTCGACTGGAACGAAGCGCATGCGCAGCGGTTCCGCGCGGCGATGAACGACGACTTCAATACGCCGGTCGCGGTGTCGGTGCTGTTCGAGCTGGCGGGCGAGGTGAATCGCACGCGCGATCGAGGGCTTGCTCGCCAGTTGAAGAGGCTTGCGCAAGTCGTCGGCCTGCTCGGCCGCGAGCCGCGCGTGTTTCTGCAGCAGGCGGGCGGCAGCGCAAGCGAAGCGTCGCTCGATGCCGCCGCGATCGAAGCGCAGATCGCGGCCCGTGTCGCTGCGAAGCAGGCCAAGAACTATGCCGAAGCAGACCGGATTCGTGCCGCATTGCTCGAAGCCGGGATTGCACTTGAAGACAAACCGGGCGGGTTGACCGAGTGGCGCCGTGTATGAGCGCCTATCGAACGTCCCTCTGATCGACTCGCCAGGCAGGAGGCAAGATGGCAACGGCCAGGAAGGCGCCGGCTAAACGGGCGGCGCCGCAACAATCCGCGGCAGCAGTGAAGACAATGCGCGCGCGCAAGACGAGCGTGTCGAAAGCATCGCTGGACGACGGCGGCAAAGCGTCTCCGTTGAAGAAGGCGTCGGTCAAACGTTTGCTCAACGGCGCCGCCGGGCACGCGGAGAAGGCGGCGCGCGCATCGAAGGCGAAAGCGTCGAAACCCAACGGCGCGGCAGACGCTCCCGGGATTCAGGAGTTCGCACGCGACGGCGAGGCCACGCGCAAGACGCGCGCGGGCTCGTCGACAGAAGCGGCGGTGCCGGTCCAGATTAGCGCGCGGGCTCCCTCCGACACACGTCCTCCGTACTGGGACGGCGCGTGCGCCGATCTCGTCAAGCGCGACCGCATCCTCAAGAAGCTGATTCCGAAGTTCGGACCGGTGCACCTGATCAACGGCGGTGATCCGTTCGTGACGCTTGCGCGCTCGGTCGTCGGCCAGCAGATTTCCGTTCAGGCTGCGCAGGCCGTTTGGCAGCGCATCGAAGCGGCGTGCCCGAAACTGACGCCGCAGCAGTTCATCAAGCTCGGGCAAGAGAAGCTGGTTGCATGCGGACTGTCGAAGCGCAAGACCGAGTACATACTCGATCTCGCGCAACACTTCGTGTCGGGCGCGTTGCACGTCGACAAATGGATGTCGATGGAAGACGAGGCCGTGATTGCCGAGCTGACGCAGATTCGCGGCATCGGCCGCTGGACGGCGGAGATGTTCCTGATCTTCAACCTGTCGCGGCCCGACGTGCTGCCGCTCGACGACCTCGGCCTCATTCGCGCGATCAGCGTCAACTATTTCAGCGGCGAGCCGGTCACGCGCAGCGAGGCTCGCGAGGTGGCCGCGAACTGGGAGCCGTGGCGCACGGTCGCGACCTGGTATATGTGGCGCAGTCTCGACCCGCTCGCCAACGGCGACTGATGCGGCTAAATTGACTATCGATATCTCGAAATCGATAGTTGTGTTTCGATTTTGACATCGGCGGGCGCGGTTAGAATACGCGCTGCCCGGCAAGTCCAAGGATTCGAACAAATGAAAACCACTTTTCTGGATTTCGAACAGCCAATCGCTGAGCTCGAAGCGAAGATTGAAGAGTTGCGCTTCGTGCAGGACGATTCGGCCGTCGATATTTCGGAAGAAATCGAGCGGCTGTCCAAGAAAGGCCAGCAGCTCACGAAGGATCTCTACGCGAACCTGACTCCGTGGCAGGTTTCGCAAATCGCGCGTCATCCGCAGCGGCCCTATACGCTCGACTACGTGAACGAGCTGTTCACCGATTTTCACGAACTGCATGGTGACCGTTCGTATGCGGACGACTTGTCGATCGTCGGTGGTCTCGCGCGCTTCAATGGCCACCCGTGCATGGTGATCGGCCAGCAGAAGGGCCGCGACACGAAGGAGCGCGCGGCGCGCAATTTCGGCATGCCGCGTCCTGAGGGGTATCGGAAGGCTGAGCGCCTGATGCGTCTCGCCGAGAAGTTCGGCTTGCCGATCTTCACGTTCATCGATACGCCGGGCGCCTATCCCGGCATCGGTGCGGAAGAGCGCGGGCAGTCGGAAGCGATCGGCCGCAATCTCTACGTGATGGCGGAGCTGAAGACGCCGATCATCGCGACCGTGATCGGCGAGGGCGGCTCGGGCGGCGCGCTCGCGATCGCCGTCGCCGACAGCGTGCTGATGCTGCAGTTCTCGACCTATTCGGTGATCTCGCCGGAAGGCTGCGCGTCGATCCTCTGGAAGAGCGCGGCGAAGGCGCCGGACGCTGCCGAGGCGCTGGGTCTGACGGCGCATCGCCTGAAGGCGCTGGGGCTCATCGACAAGATCGTCAACGAACCGCTCGGCGGCGCGCATCGCGACCCGAAGGGCATGGCTGCGCTGTTGCGTCGCGCGCTCGCCGATACGCTGCGCCAGTTCCAGGGCATGAGCACGGCGGACTTGCGCGAGCGCCGTTTCGAGCGCCTGATGGCGTACGGTAAATTCAAGGAAACGACGCCGGGCGCATGACGCGCTCGCAGTTCGTTCGCACTCGGGCGCTGCGCGCCTCGCTGCTGTGACCTCCTCCTCCGATTCCACTGCCGATCACATCGTTCTCGATGCGATCGGCAGTGCGCTTTTGGCGTTGCCCGGCGACGCGCGCATAGCGCTCGCCTACAGCGGCGGTCTCGATTCGACGGTGCTGCTCGATGCGGCTGTGCGCGTCGCCGGGCCTGCGCGCTGCGTCGCGCTACATGTTCATCACGGGCTCAGCCCGAACGCGGATCGATGGCTCGCGCATTGCGAGTCGACGGCGCGCGCATGTGGCGTGAGCTTCGAGGCTCGGCGGGTCGAGGTGACTCGCGAGCCGGGCGAGAGCGTCGAAGCGCTGGCGCGCGACGCACGATATCGCGCGCTCGAGGCGATGTGCGAGCGTCATGGCGCCGCTACGCTGTGGCTTGCCCAGCACGCCGACGATCAGGCCGAAACCGTGCTCCTGCAATTGCTACGCGGCGCGGGTGTTGCCGGGCTCGCGGCGATGGCGCAGGAACGCGCCGAGGGCGTATCGATGGTGCCGCGTGCACGCCCGTTGCTCCATCTGCTGCGAGGACAGCTCGAAGCCTACGCGCGCTCGCTCGACTTGCGCTGGATCGAAGACGAATCGAACACCGACACACGCTACGCGCGCAACGCGCTGCGTCATGACGTGATTCCCGCACTGGCCGTTCATTTTCCCGGTTTTCGCGATGCGCTCGCCCGCACAGCCCGGCATGCCGCCAGCGCGCAGCGTCTGCTCGACGATCTGGCCGAGCTCGACATGCGGACGGTGACGCGCGACGAAGGCCGTGCCTTGTCGCAGGCAGCGCTGCTCGCGCTGGACGACGAGCGCGCGCTCAACGTGCTCCGTTTCTGGATGCGCACGCTCGGCCTGCCCACGGCCTCGGCCGGCCGCCTCACCGATGCCTTGCGCCAGTTGCGCGATGCGAGCGGCGATCATCGATTGCGCGTCGATCACGCAGGGCAATGCCTGCGTCTTTACCGCGGCGAAATCTATTGGGAAGCGGGCGACAGCGCCGACTCCGCCGACGAAACCGCGCTCGCTGTCAGGCCGCCGAGCGAATTGGCTTGGCGTGGCGAGGAGGTGTGGCGCTTGCCCCTCTGGCGCGGCTCGTTCGTCTTCGTGCCGGCTGCGGGCGACGCTCCCGACGCGGTTTCGGAAGCGCTGTTGCAGCAAGCGCCGCTGACAGCCCGTTCGCGCGCGGGCGGCGAGCGCATGCGAGTGGCGCCGCACGGTCCGACACGCACGCTCAAGAATCTGTTCCAGGAGCTCGGCGTGCCGTCGTGGAAGCGGGACGTCCCGCTTGTCTATCTTGGCGACCACTTGCTGTTCGTGCCGCTCATCGGCTTGAACCGAGACGCGCTGCGTGGCGAAGCGCCACTACGGACGGGACAGCCGAGCCGGCGCATCGAATGGCGTCCCGATCTGATCGTCGCGTAATGGAGGCGGCGGCCCGGTACGCCGCTGGCGCGTGCCGATCTTTTGCGCCACAAGCTCCCGCCGTAAGCTCCTTGCGGCGCTTTCCGTCAAAGCCTGCCTCGCTCCGGCTTGTCTTTTCGGCGTCTATCGAGTACGCTCAATCGTTTGCTCAATCCGCTTTTGTTTCCGCTTGGCGCATTGTTTTGGCGTTTTTTGCGCCCTTTTGCGGTTTCTTGCGTCCATTTAACGAGCAAACCCGCGCATGCCGGCAGGCAACGCGTGCATGCTTCGCCGCCACCCATCGTCGTCGTCCTAAGCTCATAAGGCGTGTGACCGAACGGCAGTCTTGCGGTCCGCTGAGCGCATTCAGGTCAGTCAAGCGCGGTTACTCTTTCAGTTCAGAACGACAATGGCACTCATCGTACATAAATACGGCGGCACCTCGATGGGCTCGGTCGAGCGCATCAAGAACGTCGCCAAGCGCGTCGCGAAATGGCACCAGGCCGGCCACCAGTTGGTCGTCGTGCCGTCGGCGATGTCCGGCGAAACCAACCGGCTCCTCGGCCTCGCCAAAGAGATAACGAGCCAGCCGAGCCCGCGCGAACTCGACATGATTGCGTCCACCGGCGAGCAGGTGAGCGTCGGTCTCTTGTCGATCGCATTGCAGGAGTTCGGCGTCGAAGCCGTCAGCTACGCCGGCTGGCAGGTCCCGATCAAGACCGACAGCTCCTTCACGAAAGCCCGCATCCACGCGATCGACGACGAGCGCGTGATGCGCGACCTCAGCGAAGGCAAAGTGGTCGTCATCACGGGCTTCCAGGGCGTCGATCCCGAAGGCCACATCACGACGCTCGGCCGCGGCGGTTCCGACACCTCGGCGGTCGCGGTCGCGGCCGCGCTGAAAGCTGAAGAATGCCTGATCTATACAGACGTCGACGGCGTCTATACGACCGATCCGCGCGTCGTGGACAGCGCCCGCCGGCTCGATCGCGTGACGTTCGAAGAAATGCTGGAGATGGCGAGCCTGGGTTCGAAGGTCTTGCAGATCCGCTCGGTGGAGTTCGCCGGCAAATATCAGGTGAAGACGCGCGTGCTGTCGAGCCTGACAGATCCGCAGATCCCGCTCGAAGAGGAAATGAAGTCGGGCACCCTGATTACTTTTGAAGAAGACGAGACCATGGAAAAAGCAGTCATCTCGGGCATCGCGTTCCAGCGCGACGAAGCCCGCATCGCGGTGATGGGCGTGCCCGACAAGCCGGGCATCGCGTATCAGATTCTCGGCCCGGTGGCGGACGCGAACATCGACGTCGACATGATCATCCAGAACCAGAGCGTGCAAGGCAAAACCGACTTCACGTTCACGGTCGGCCGTGGCGACTATCAGCGCGCGATGGACATCCTCGTCAACCAGGTAAAGGGCCACGTCAGCGCGGAGCAGGTGCTGGGCGATCCGAAGGTGTCGAAGGTGTCGGTGGTGGGCGTGGGCATGCGTTCGCACGTCGGCATCGCGAGCAAGATGTTCCGTACGCTGTCGGAAGAGGGCATCAACATCCAGATGATCTCGACCTCCGAAATCAAGATCTCGGTGCTGATCGACGAGAAGTACATGGAGCTCGCCGTGCGCGCGCTGCATAAGGCGTTTGAACTCGATCAGGCGTAATGGAAATGAGGTAGGCGGTGGTGTGAGCACGGTGCGCGCAATACATCGCGCAGCGAATGGGCAAACCTGGCGAGAAAATTGCGTCATACGTTTGACCTTCGGCCGCGAACCCGCTATTATCTTGGCTTCGTCGCGCTGACTCCCTGCGCGAGCGAAGGTTTGGGAGACGTGGCCGAGAGGTCGAAGGCACTCCCCTGCTAAGGGAGCATCTGGGCCAAAACCTGGATCGAGGGTTCGAATCCCTCCGTCTCCGCCAGCAATGGTGGCGAAACCCCGTAGAGTTGCGGCTCTACGGGGTTTTGTTTTTTTGCGGGTCTTTTGCTGTGCATTCCGCAGATCGAGTTGCGACGATTTGCCGCTTTCTTCATTCTCATTCGATTTTAATTGGGATCGCTAATCAAGCCCTTCCTGGATAAAAGAATTAGAAAGGCACCCTCAAGGGCTGCATTGGCAAGCCGATATTCGCGTATAGATTGTTTGCGCGCGGGTGCGTCTGTGCTGGATCACCCATTCATGTAACGAAACGTAACGTCCGTTGGTCGTGGGCGATCTTGTGCATCAGTCGTTACAAGTTTGAAATACGCCGGACGGGATCCGTGCGCTATATTGCGCCCAGCAACACCACATTTCGCACAAAAGGTGAGTCCATGAAATCCGCACGCATTCTTTCACTGCTCGTCGGGGGGCTGGCAATTGGCGTTTCGAGCGCCGCCATGGCGCATGTGGACGTCGGTATCAATATCGGCATCCCGGCGCCGGTGTACGTCGCCCCCGCACCGGTCTATGCGCCGCCGCCTCCGCCGCCCGTCGTCTATCAGCCAGCGCCTGTGTATGTCGCGCCGGCGATCGTGATCGGCTGGCACGGTGACCGCTACTGGGACGGTCGCCGCTACTGGGGCCGGGATGACTGGTATCGCCACCATGGCGGTCCGGACCACGGCTGGCATGGTGATGAGGGCTGGCATGGTGAGCATCGGGGCTGGCACCACGACCACGACGACTGACGCACTGCCGGTGACGTCTGCGTGATGCAGCGTGAGATAAAAGAAACCGCCCGTAAGGGCGGTTTCTTTATGGGGGGCATGGCGACCGCTTCAAGCGCTGCTCGCCATTTAGCGCATATTGGCCGGCTTACTCGCTGGCGGCCGCCATCCCGCCGACCACCGCGCTAAAGCCGCTGTCGACGTGCATGATCTCAGCCGTCATGCCGCTCGCCAGGTCGGACAGCAGGAACGCGCCCGCATTGCCGACTTGCTCGATCGTGACGTTGCGCTTGAGCGGCGCGTTTTCTTCGACGAAGTCGAGGATCTTGCCGAAGCCTTTGATGCCGCTCGCAGCGAGCGTCTTGATCGGGCCGGCGGAGATGGCGTTCACGCGAATGCCTTTCTTGCCGAGCGAGACGGCGAGGTAGCGCACGCTTGCTTCGAGTGCAGCCTTGGCCACGCCCATCGTGTTGTAGTTCGGAATCGCCTTTTCCGCGCCTAGGTAGGAGAGGGTGAGCAAGGAGGCGTTTTCCGACAGCATCGGCAGCGCGGCTTTCGCGAGCGCGGGGAAGCTGTACGCGGAAATGTCGTGGGCGATGCGGAAATTTTCGCGCGTCATGCCGTCGAGGAAATCGCCCGCGATCGCCTCGCGCGGCGCGAAGCCGATGGAGTGGACGAGGCCGTCGAGGCTAGGCCAATGTTCCTTGAGCGATGCGAAGACGCCTTCGATCTGCGCATCGTCGGCGACGTCGCACGGAAAGACGAGGTTGCTGCCGAATTCGGCGGCGAATTCGGTGATGCGATCCTTGAAGCGTTCGCCGACGTACGTAAACGCCAATTCGGCGCCTTCGCGTTTGCAGGCCTGCGCGATGCCGTAAGCAATCGAGCGGTTCGACAGCAGTCCTGTCAGCAAAATGCGTTTACCAGCGAGAAAGCCCATGAATTCTCCTAATGAAGTCGGCGTGCCGTGCCGCTGCGCAAATGTGCGCGCTGCCGGCCGGTGCGGGATTTTGGTTAGAATTCTCTCACATTGCAAACACCAACTGACCAATAAGCCAATATGACGATCGGCTCGCGCTGGGCCTCTCCACGTCGCGCGCATCGGCGCGCTTCCACTTGCACGCGCTTGCGCGACCGTCTTTCGCTTCGTACGCACGCGCTCGTTGCACGCGTTTTGATCGCTGTTTGTACGTCGCTGGGGCTCTTCGCACCACATGCCGCATATGCGGTCTACGCGATCGCCCAATACGGCGAGCCGAAGTATCCGCCGGACTTCAAGCACTTCGACTACGTGAACCCCGATGCGCCCAAGGGCGGCACGCTGGTGCTCGCGAACCCGGATCGGCTTACGAGCTTCGATAAATTCAATCCGTTCACGATGCGAGGCAACCCGGCGCCCGGCATCGGCATGCTGTTCGAGAGCCTGACCACGGGCAGTTCGGACGAGGTGGCGTCGGCCTATGGCCTGCTCGCCGACGACATCGGCATCGCGCAGGATCGCTTGTCGGTTACGTTTCATATCAATCCGCGCGCGCATTTCTCGAACGGCGACCCGGTAACGGCCGATGACGTCAAGTATTCGTTCGATACGCTGACGAGCAAGCTGGCGGCGCCGCAGTTCGCGGCCTTCTTTGCCGACATCAAGCGCGCTGTCGTTGTCGATCCGGCGACGGTCCGCTTCGAGTTCCGCCAGCCCAACCGCGAGTTGCCGCTGCTCGCGGGCAGCATGCCGGTGTTTTCTCACAAGTGGGGCATGAAGCCGGACGGCAGCCGCATTCCGTTCGATCAGCTCGCGTTTCAAAAGCCGATCGGGAGTGGTCCGTACCTGGTCGAGAGCTACTCCGGCGCGCGGACGATCACCTATCGGCGCGATCCTTCTTATTGGGGCGCGGCGCTGCCGGTGCGCGTCGGCACCAATAATTTCGAGCGCATCACCTACAAGCTGTACTCGGACAACACCGCGCGGCTAGAGGCGTTCAAGGCGGGCGAGTACGACGCGCTCGTCGAATACATCGCGCGCAACTGGGTGCGGCGCGACGTCGGCAAGCGCTTCGACAACGGCGAGCTGATCAAGCGCGAATTCCGGCAGCACAACGGCGCAGGAATGCAGGGCTTCTTCATGAACCTGCGCCGGCCGCTTTTCCAGGACGTGCGCGTGCGCGAGGCGCTCGATCTTGCGTTCGACTTCCAATGGCTGAACCGGCAACTGTTCTTTGGCGGCTATACGCGTCTTAACAGCTACTTCGCCGATAGCGACATGCAGGCGAGGGGCATGCCGAGCGCGGGAGAACTGGCGCTGCTCAATCCGTTGCGCGCACAACTGGATTCCGCCGTGTTTGGCCCGATGGCCGTCCAGCCTGATACGGACCCGCCCAATTCGTTGCGGGCGAATCTGCTGAAGGCCCGCGCTCTGCTGGCGGAGGCTGGGTGGACCTATCGCGACGGCGCGTTGCGCAACGCGAAGGATCAGCCGTTCACGTTCGAAATTCTCGACGACAGCGGCTCCGCAGGTGGGATGGAGCCCGTCGTGACGGCTTACATACGCAACCTTGGCAAGCTTGGCATCACGGCGACATTCCGCACCGTCGATTTCGCACTGATCCAGAAGCGCTATGAAGCCTTCGACTACGACATGACAACAATCCGTTGGCCGGGCTCGCCCGTGCCTGGACAGGAGCAGGTCAGCCGTTTCAGCAGCAAGACGGCGGACGAGCAGGGCTCGGACAACATGTTCGGCCTCAAGTCGCCCGCGGTCGACGAGCTTTTATCGGAGCTGGTCCACGCGCAGACGCGCGAACAACTGACCGACGCGGCGCGCGCGCTCGACCGTGTGCTGACGCGTGGCTACTACGTGGTGCCGCATTGGTACAGCGCGACGCACCGGATTGCGTACAAGCGCGAACTTGCTTATCCGAAGACGTTGCCGCTGTACTATGAGGCGAACGACTGGATCGTGTCGGAGTGGTGGTTCACGCAGCCTTCGCCGGCGCAGCCGGTGAACTGACTCCGGCGCGCTTGCCGCGACTTCCAGTCCTGCTTAACGGTTTTGCTCGCTCACGGGTGACGGTCTATGTGGAGCTACATTCTCAAACGCGTGCTGCTGATGATCCCGACGCTGCTCGGCGTGTTGACCATCACGTTCGCCGTGATCCAGTTCGTGCCGGGCGGGCCCGTTGAGCAGGCAGCGTATGAGCTGAAGAAGGGGCAGGCGGAAGGGCACGCGCCTTTCGGGCTGCGTGCGCACACGGGCGTCGACGCGCAGCAGATCGCGCAATTGAAGGCGCTCTACGGCTTCGACAAACCCCCGCTCGAACGCTATTGGCTGATGCTCTCGCGCTTCGCGCGCTTCGATCTCGGACAAAGCTATTTCCGTCACCAGAGCGTGTGGTCGCTGATCGTGTCGAAGCTGCCGGTTTCGATCAGCATCGGCCTATGGACATTCTTTCTCACCTACCTGATATCCGTCCCGCTCGGCATTGCCAAGGCCGTGCGCAACGGCTCGCCGTTCGATATCTCGTCGAGCGTCGTCGTGCTCGTCGGCTACGCGATTCCCGGTTTCGTGCTCGGCGTGCTGCTGCTCGTGCTGTTCGGCGGCGGGTCGTTCCTGCAGCTCTTTCCGCTGCGCGGCCTCACGTCCGACAACTTCGCGCAGCTGAGCCTCGCCGGCAAGATCGTCGATTATCTGTGGCACATCACGCTGCCGATCACGGCGTCGGTGGTCGGCAGCTTCGCGGTCGTCACGATGCTGACGAAGAACGCGTTTCTCGACGAGATCCACAAGCAATACGTGCTGACCGCGCGCGCGAAGGGCCTCTCCGAGCGCCGCGTGCTCTGGAAGCATGTGTTTCGCAATGCGATGCTGCCGCTGATCGTCGGTTTCCCGGCTGCGTTCATCGGCGCGTTCTTCACCGGGAGCCTGCTGATCGAAACGCTTTTCTCGCTCGACGGCCTCGGCTTGCTGTCGTATGAATCCGTCGTGCGGCGCGACTATCCGGTCGTACTCGGCACGCTCTATCTCTTCACGCTGATCGGGCTCGCGACGAAGCTCATCTCCGATCTCTGCTACGTCTGGGTCGATCCGCGCATTCAATTCGAACAACTGGAGCGCTGAAATGAAGCCGCTCCCGACACCCGCCTACTGACATGAGCCGAGTCCGTCCCCGCAACGATAGCGACGCGCAAGTCCGCACCGAGCCCGCGCGCGCGTTCGTCTCGCCGTCGCCGGCGCGCCGTGTGTGGCTGCGCTTCAAGCAGCAGCGTCTCGGCTACTGGAGCCTCATCGTCTTCGCCGTCGCGTTCCTTGCGAGCCTGGCGGGCCCGCTGTGGTCGAACGACAAGCCGCTCGTCGTGCGCTACGGCGGGCATCTGTATTTTCCGATCGTGAAGACCTATGCGGAGACGGCCTTCGGCGGCGACTTCCCGACGCCCGCCGACTACCTCGATCCCTATGTCCGCCATCGGCTCGATGCACCCGGCAGCTTCGCGATCTATCCGCCGAACCACTACTACTACGACACGCTCAACTACTTCTCGAACCAGCCGAACCCGGCGCCGCCATCGCGCGAGAACTGGCTCGGCACCGACGCGCAGGGGCGCGACCTGTTCGCGCGTCTTCTCTACGGCTTTCGCGTGTCGGTCGAATTCGGTCTCGTGCTGACCTTCATCGGCACCGTCATCGGCATTCTCGCGGGCGCCGTGCAGGGATACTTCGGCGGCCGCATCGACATCACCGGACAGCGGCTCATCGAAATCTGGAGCTCGCTGCCCGAGCTCTATCTGCTGATCATCTTTGCTTCGATCTTCGAGCCGAGCTTTTTGCTCTTGATCGTGCTGCTTTCGCTGTTCGGCTGGATCGGCTTGTCGGACTACGTGCGCGCCGAGTTCCTGCGCAACCGCACGCAGGACTACGTGCGCGCGGCGCGCGCGATGGGGCTGTCGAACTGGCAGATCATCTGGCGTCACGTGCTGCCCAACAGTCTCACGCCCGTCATCACGTTCTTGCCGTTTCGCATGAGCGGTTCGATTCTTGCACTGACGAGCCTCGACTTCCTCGGCCTCGGCGTGCCGCCGCCGACACCGAGCCTTGGCGAATTGCTCGCCCAAGGCAAGGCGAATCTCGATGCCTGGTGGATCTCGCTGTCGACGTTCGGTGTGCTCGTGGCGACGCTGCTGTTGCTGACGTTCATGGGCGACGCGTTGCGCAACGCCCTCGATACACGGATCGCCGATGCGATGCGCGCCGGAGGCAACCAATGAGCACGCCGATGACGCCGAATATGAATTCGCGCGACGCGGCCGCGGGCGAGCCGCTGCTGTCGCTTGAGCGCCTGCGGGTGAGCTTTGGCGAGACGCTCGCCGTCAACGATGTCACGCTCGCGATCGGTCGCGGCGAGCGTGTCGCGTTGGTCGGCGAATCGGGCTCGGGCAAGAGCGTGACCGCGCTCGCGATCCTGCGCCTGTTGCGCGATGCCGAAGTGAGCGGCTCGATCCGCTTTGCGGGCGAAGACCTCGCGCAAAAGAGCGAGCGCGAGATGCGCGGCCTGCGCGGCTCGGATATCGCGATGATCTTCCAGGAGCCGATGACGGCGCTCAACCCGCTCTACACGATCGGCGATCAGATCGCGGAGACGATCGAGCTGCACGACGGCCTGCCGCCGCTCGAGGCGAAGAAGCGAGCGGTCGAGCTGCTCGCGCGCACCGGCATCGCCGAACCGGGCAAGCGCGTGAACAGCTACGCGCACCAGCTGTCGGGCGGCCAGCGGCAGCGCGCGATGATCGCGATGGCGCTCGCGTGCCGGCCGCGCCTGTTGCTCGCCGACGAGCCCACGACCGCACTCGATGTCACGATCCGCGCGCAGATCGTCGACCTGCTGCTGGAACTGCAGCGCGACGAGGCGCAAAAGCGCGGCATGGCCGTGCTGCTGATCACGCACGACCTGAACCTCGTGCGCCACTTCGCGCAGCGCGTGGCGGTAATGGAGCAGGGCGTGCTGGTCGAGAGCGGTCCTGTCGATCAGATATTCGCCGCGCCTCAGCATCCGTATACGCAGCGGCTTCTGAACAGCCGGCCGCAGCGGGCCGTCGAGCCGGTGCTGCCGATCGCGCCCGTCCTGCTCGAGGCGCGCGACGTTTCCGTCGCGTTTCGCACCAAGCTGCCAGGTTTTGCCGGATGGTTCCGCTCCGGGCGCTTCTCTGCGGTAGCGAACGCGAACGTGACAGTGCGGCAAGGGGAGACGCTCGGCATCGTCGGCGAGTCGGGCTCGGGCAAGTCGACGCTGGCAATGGCGCTGTTGGGATTGCAGCGGACCTCGGCAGGCGGGGTCGAGTTCCAGGGGCGGCCGCTCGCGAGTTATCGCGGACACGAGCAGACGGTGCTGCGCTCGAACATGCAGGTCGTATTTCAGGATCCGTTCAGTTCGCTCTCGCCGCGGCAGACCATCGAGCGGATCGTCGGCGAGGGATTGGCGCTGCACCGTCCGCAACTCGACGCCGCGGCGCGGCGCGAAAAAGTCATCGCGGTGTTGAGGGAAGTGGGGCTCGATCGTACGGCGCTGACCCGCTATCCGCACGAATTTTCGGGCGGGCAGCGTCAACGGATCGCGATTGCGCGGGCGCTCGTGCTCGAGCCGCGCATCCTGATTCTCGACGAGCCGACGAGCGCGCTCGACGTATCGATCCAGCAGCAGGTCTTGAAATTACTCGCGAATCTGCAGAACAAATACAACCTCGGTTTCGTATTTATCAGCCACGACCTCGAGGTGATTGGCGCGATGGCCCATCGCGTCATGGTGATGCAGGATGGAATGATCGTCGAAACGGGGGATATCGCAAAAATCTTCTCCGAGCCGACTCATCCTTACACTCGAAAGCTACTGAAGGCGGCATTGCAAGCGTGATTTCTCCCAATGAGGGGGGTATCTCAATTGTATTTTTTAATTTGTTTTGACATTTCTATACTTACTGGCTAGTATCGTCCAAACTTTTCGCAATCCACTGATTCTTAAGCAAAATCTACCGACCAATGCAGCACCGATACCTAGCCCAGGTTTGCACGCGAGCCGTCGCCGGGATGTTCATTGGCGTACTGATGGCCGCAGCTCCCGGCGCATTCGCCGACGAAGTAAGCAGTTTTAATCAGAATGCCGCAAATTTGACTCAGAACGGGTCGAATTCGCTGTCTCCCGATCTTTCCCTGAATTCCCAAGCGGACACCGCGGCCCCATCAGCCGGCGGTGCGAAGTCGTTTCTGGCTGGCATGGCCGGCAAGGCTGGCGATGTCGTCGTCGGCGCGCTGAACATGATTGGCGTGCGATACCGCTGGGGCGGCAATACGCCGGATTCCGGCCTCGATTGCAGCGGCTTCGTGCGCTACGTGTTCCAAGACACGCTCGGCCTTGCATTGCCGCGCCGCGCAGAGGAAATGAGCCGCGTCGGCGAGAAGGTTCGCATGAGCGAATTGAAGCCCGGCGATCTCGTCTTCTTCAACACGATGCGCCGTACGTTCTCGCACGTCGGCATCTACATCGGCGACAACAAGTTCGTGCATTCGCCGTCCACCGGCAGCACGATCCGCGTCGACGATCTGGATGACAGCTATTGGGAAAAGCGCTTCACGGGCGCACGCCGCATCGAGACGCAGTTTCCGTTGAAGGCTGACGATCTGCGCCAGCGTGTGAATGCAGCGCTGGGCGGAAACGGCAACTGACGTTTGCCGCTGCTGCTCCGGCAGTCGCGACCGTTCGATCCCGCTCAAAGCGAATACAAAAGCCTGCTTCATTTGAAGCAGGCTTTTGGCGTTTTCGCGCAATGCCGATTGGGCGGCGAAGTATCTGCGGGGCGCGCAGCAATGGCGCGCCAACCCTCCGCCGCACTGATTACGCGGCCGCTGCGTGGCTCGCAGCCAGCTTGCGCTGCAACTCAGCAAAACTTTTCGCGACCGCCTCCTCGCCCGCCAGAATGGCCGCGTTGCGCTGCCCGAAATCGCTGCCGCCCATGGCCGCGAGATTCGGGCGAATCACGAAGTCGGCGTACTTCTCCAGCTCGTAGGTCTTGATCGTCTGCCCCATGATCGTGAAGGTCTGGAGCAGCACGTCGAACGAGCTTTGCGTGAGCGCCGATTCGGGACGTGCCGAAATGTCTACCGCGATCACGAAGTCCGCACCCATCCTGCGTGCGAACGACGCGGGCACCGGGCTCACGAGCCCGCCGTCGACGTACTCGTGTCCGCCGATCTTCACCGGCTCGAAGATCGACGGCACGCTGCACGACGCGCGCACCGCAATGCCGGTATTGCCGCGCTGGAAGAGGATCGGCTGGCCGCTCCTCAAGTCGGTCGCGACGACGCCGAGCGGCTTGGCCATCTTTTCGATCGGCCGGTTGTTGAGCGTCGTGTTCAGGTAGTTCTGCAGCGCCACACCTTGCAGGAAGCCGCGCGCGCGAAACGGCATCGCCCAGTCGCTGATCGAGGCTTCGTCCATCGTTAATGCGAGCTTGTTGATCGCGATGCCGCTCATGCCCGAGGCATACAGCGCGCCGACGACCGCGCCCGCGCTCGTTCCGCACACGATATCGACCTGGATGTTGCGCGCTTCGAGCGCCTTGATGACGCCGATATGCGCGAAGCCGCGCGCTGCCCCGCCACCGAGCGCGAGCGCGACACGAAGCGGGCGTTCGCGTGTCGCGGCGGCTGGCTGCGGCGCGGCAGGCGGAGCAGCCGGGGCAGTGTTTGCGACCGATTCACTGCTGGTTTTGGTGCCGGTCGAGGCGCAAGCGGACAGCACGGCCGATGCGCACGCAAGCGAAAATGTGCGGCGGGTGAGGCGAGGGGACGAGGGCTTCAACGATTTCTCCAGCGGCGGCGCACGGCCCGGCTTCGATTCGGGCGGACTGCCGGCCAGCTCCGGCAAGTTCGGTATCGGCGCCGCAATCAAGCAAAGATGGCCGCGCGTGGGCGGCCGTATCGCGCCTGACGCGTGGCGCGGCGCGCGGACATCATAAAGCAAAGCGTGGCAGACGAACCGCGGCATGGAGAAAAGTCGCCGGCGGTTATAATTCCCGTTTATTTCGAATCGATTCACCGCGCGACACGTGCGCTGCTTTCCGCGAATTCGCGAGCCGGCAGCGAGCTGCGACTCCATCGGCGATCGCGCGTCCCGTTCTCGAGTTTTCAATTGCCTATGACCACCTCCGTTCGCACCCGCTTCGCACCCAGCCCGACTGGCTTCATCCATCTGGGCAACATCCGTTCCGCGCTTTACCCGTGGGCGTTCGCGCGCAAGATGAAGGGGACGTTCGTGCTGCGTATCGAAGATACCGATGTCGAGCGTTCGACGACGGAGGCCGTCGATGCGATCCTCGAAGGGATGGCGTGGCTCGACCTCGATATCGACGAAGGCCCGTTCTACCAGATGCAGCGGATGGACCGCTATCGCGAAGTGCTCAAGCAGATGATCGATCAAGGGCTCGCGTACCCGTGCTACATGTCGACGGAAGAGCTCGATGCATTGCGCGAGCGGCAGCGTGAAGCTGGCGAGAAGCCGCGCTACGACGGCACGTGGCGCCCGGAGCCGGGCAAGACGCTGCCGCAACCGCCTGCCGGCGTCCAGCCGGTGATGCGCTTCAAGAACCCGCTGACGGGCGTCGTCGCGTGGGACGACGCGGTGAAGGGGCGCGTCGAGATCTCCAACGAGGAGCTCGATGACCTCGTGATCGCCCGGCCGGACGGCACGCCGACCTACAACTTCTGCGTCGTAGTCGACGATCTCGACATGCGTATCACGCACGTGATCCGCGGCGACGACCATGTCAACAACACGCCGCGCCAGATCAACATCCTGCGCGCGCTCGGCGCCGAGCCGCCGGTCTACGCGCACTTGCCGACGGTGCTCAACGAGCAGGGCGAGAAGATGAGCAAGCGTCATGGCGCGATGAGCGTGATGGGGTATCGCGACGCAGGCTACCTGCCTGAAGCGGTGCTCAACTACCTTGCGCGGCTTGGCTGGTCGCACGGCGATGCGGAGGTGTTCTCGCGCGAGCAGTTCGTCGAGTGGTTCGATCTCGAGCATCTCGGCAAGTCGCCGGCGCAGTACGACCACGACAAGCTCAATTGGCTCAACAATCACTACATCAAGGAAGCGGACAACGCGCGCCTTGCCGACCTGGAGAAGCCGTTTCTCGCGCAGCTCGGCATCGACGAAGCGGCGATCGCGGGCGGCGCGGATCTCGCTGGTGTCGTCGCGCTGATGAAAGACCGCGCGACGACGCTCAAGGAGATCGCGGATAACGCCGCGATGTTCTATCGCGTGCCGGCGCCTGAAGCCGAAGCGCTCGCGCAGCACGTCACTGA
Source organism: Trinickia terrae (assembly GCF_005144415.1). Taxonomy (GTDB): domain Bacteria; phylum Pseudomonadota; class Gammaproteobacteria; order Burkholderiales; family Burkholderiaceae; genus Trinickia_A; species Trinickia_A terrae. Next base: position 75,022 of record NZ_SWJE01000016.1, read on the forward strand.
AGCGGTGCGCCCGGCGCTTGCCGAGTTCGCTTCGGCATTGCGCACGGCAGAGTGGACCAAGGAGGGCATTTCTGCCGCGCTGAAGGCGGCGCTGACAGCGCACAAGCTCAAGATGCCGCAACTGGCGATGCCGGTGCGCCTGCTCGTCGCCGGCACGACGCATACGCCGTCGATCGATGCGGTGCTGATGCTGTTCGGTCGCGATGTCGCGGTGAGCCGCATAGAGAAGGGGCTCGCGTAAGCGGCGCTTCTGCAATGGGCCATGTACGCATGCAGCTCCGAAAAAGCTGCATGCAAAAAATTTTCACAAGAAAGCGAGTAGGGTATTTACAGAACGGAAATCGGTCTCTACAATCTCGTTTCTGTTCTGCAAGGGGGTATAGCTCAGCTGGGAGAGCGCTTGCATGGCATGCAAGAGGTCAGCGGTTCGATCCCGCTTACCTCCACCATCAGAACAAGTGAAGTCGTTTCGCAGAGCGGTATGCAGCGGTAAAAAAGACTTCACAAGCAGTAGTTAAGCAGTTAGAATAGCGTTCTTCGCTGATGACGAAAGTTAGCGGCGGAAACGAGACAGATCTGAAAAGATTTTGTCCCCTTCGTCTAGAGGCCTAGGACATCACCCTTTCACGGTGAGTACAGGGGTTCGAATCCCCTAGGGGACGCCAAGACATCGGTGTCGCTTCGGAAGAGAAGCAGCGCAGCTTGTGAGAAAAGACCGACGCTCACGAGCCATGGTGTAAAGACTGGAGTGGTAGTTCAGTCGGTTAGAATACCGGCCTGTCACGCCGGGGGTCGCGGGTTCGAGTCCCGTCCACTCCGCCAGACAAAGCCCGTTCAGGTCACGCTTGAACGGGCTTTTTCATTAAAGGTGTAAGCAGTACTTTGTCCCCTTCGTCTAGAGGCCTAGGACATCACCCTTTCACGGTGAGTACAGGGGTTCGAATCCCCTAGGGGACGCCAGAACATCTGCGTCGCTTCGAAAGAGAAGCAACGCAGCTTGCGAGAGCCGACCGACGCTCGCAAGCCATGGTGCAAAGACTGGAGCGGTAGTTCAGTCGGTTAGAATACCGGCCTGTCACGCCGGGGGTCGCGGGTTCGAGTCCCGTCCGCTCCGCCAAGACGAAACCCGTTCAAGTGCAAGCTTGAGCGGGTTTTTCTTTAATAGGCGATTTTTCTGATATCCGGCGCGAAGGCGAAGAACGGAATCACCCGCTCCCAGGCCCGCCGCCAGAGTATCGCGATGGGCGGGTATTTCGTGTTCCACGGGCCGGCACCGAACGCGTCCAGCGCCACGGCGGCAGCTTCGTCTGTCGGCGCCCGATAGACTTCCTTGCGCGCCGCCGGGACCGATTTGCGGTCCTTCCAACTCGCGAATTCGAGCGAATTGCGGATCAGATGCACGATGCAGCTCTGCACCGTCATTTCCGGGAACACCGCGTTGATCGCTTCCGGGAAGCCTTTTAGCCTGTCGACCACGGCAATCAGGATGTCTTGCACGCCGCGCGTACCGTCGCGGCGCACGCCCAGTGCCAGGTAGATCGCCTTGTTGCGCACCAAGCCTTCGTCGCGAATCTTGACCCGCAGCGCGTCGAAGAACACCACCGGGTACATCGGCTCCAGCGGCCGCTGGAGCCATACGCGGATCTGATCGATGACCGCGTCGATCACCATGCTGATGAAGTCTGGCGACACCTCGATGCCGTACATCTCCAACAGGAAACCCTGAATTTCCCGCACGCTCATGCCGCGCGCGTACATCGCGATGAGCTTGTCGTCGAACCCGGTGAAGTGTCGCTCGCCCTTGGCGATCAGCACCGGGTCGAACGTACCTTCGCCGTCGCGCGGGATATCGACGTCGAACGTGTCGTCGTCCGTCGTGATGCGCTTGTGGCTCGTGCCGTTGCGGTGAGATTCGTGCTGCTTTCCGGCTTGGCTTCGCCCTTCTCGTAGCCGAGATGATGCGTCAGCTCGGCGCCCAGCGCACACTCGAAGCTCGCCTTTTTGAGCGCCGCGAGTTGTTCGTTGATCGTTGCACGATCCGGCGTTCCGAGGACCAACTGCTTGATCAATTCCGGGACAGATTCAGCCCCTTGCCCGGTTCTACCGTCGTTTCTTCCTTACGTTTACGTGGCATAGAGCGACTCCTTGGCCGCCAAGTTTATGCCTCACACACAAGGTTTCGGACAGGCTCCTGGATGGGCGCGCCCCGGCTCTCATAGCCTCAACTGCTCGAACCGTCCGATGCGGACCAGTATGCCGGGCAGTGTGCGAGGAGATCGGTCCGACAACTGATTGCCCCTATCCCGATCATGCGACGGCACAACCCTGTTTCGTTTTCGTTAGAGACTGCTTGACCAGGAAGATCAGTCTACAGAAATGAATTGTCTGTTTCTTGAATGAATTCCCTCCTTTGCCTAATCTGACCGAGCAAAAAGGTTGGATGACGATATGGGGGTGTATCGAATGGATAATTCACACTCTGTGTTATTGACGGTTTTTATATTAACTCCAGGGAAATCTGTTTTTAATTAAAAATGGGGGTGGCCGGTTGCCGAGCGCGTTTTTCCCGTTTCTCATGGAAAACATCGTTTTCAATGCACGCTTGGATTGAGGATTACTCTGAAATGGACGAGGCAGCGGTATTTTCATTTGGGCCGATTGCTCAATTGCATCCTTATGCCGGAATTTCGGAGGGCAATGTCTTCTTTGCAGGGGGAGCACACATCGTTGAAACATGCATGGATCGAAGGCGTCTTGGAATCGGCGGTTCGGGCTTCGCTGGAAATTTTGCATGGAGCGGCTTGATCGGCTCGCACTGCTGGAGTAGCCGTTTTGCCATGCGCCGGCTTCAAATTCATCCCCAGCCTGGCGCGCTAATCCATCGCTTGGCTTAAGCAAAGCGATTAGCTTGTCACTCAGGCAGAGCGATTGGTGTGCAATGGTTGCTCGAGGTCCTTGTGCGTGTGTCATTTCTCTTGGCCTTTAGGGGAGCTTTGCGCGTGCCTATCCTGCCGCCAGCCTTGTTGCGCACGCGAGATCCCGCTGAGCAAGCGTCGCACCCAAGCGCTTTTTGCTTTGGTTCGGCAATGGCACGACGTTTTCTTCGCGATGCCGAACAGCCGCATGCTTTATCAACCCAAGTCAGCCCGTGACGTTCGAAGAACGACATAGGGCATTTCATAGGCTCTCAAGGAGAACATCATGAAATGGATTAGGATCGGGGCGTTTTGGGCCGTGTGCTGCATATCCAGCGCGGCGTCGGCAGGCACGAGCGGCCAATTCAATGTGGAATGCCCCCTTTCCCATACGCTGGCTGATGATGCCATCGTGTATCCTGGTCAGCCGGGTATTGCCATGTGGCACGATTTCTTCGGCAACAAATCGGCAAATGCGTTTACCACAGGCAAGAGTTTGTTGGCACAGCCTGCTACCACGTGCGACAACTATGCGGACGCTTCTTCGTACTGGGCGCCCTCGCTGCGGCTTGCGGATGGCCGCGTCATCCGGCCGATGTACCAGAAGACGTACTACAGGGCCATTGGTGTGGACAAGTATCCCGTCTCGCCGCTGCCCGATGGTCTGCAATTGCTAGCGGGCAATCATCACGGCTTTGAGCCGTCGGCTCCCATTACCTTCATTTGCTCTGGTCAGAATTACAGCAAGACGATTCCCGCCGGGTGTACACCGAACGAGCAGGGGTTCGTGCAGTTCAACGTTGCGGTGCTGTTCCCGGATTGCTGGGACGGCCAGCATCTTTCACCCATTTTCGGGAAGCAGCCGCTGCAGGTTCAGCGCGAACGCGCCATGTCCGGGCGGCAGGGCAACGCGGTGTATAGCGACAGCACCGGCAAATGCGCTGCCAACTACGTCCATATTCCCCAACTGAATCTGAATCTGGCCTATAACCTTGGAACGACAACGAACCTGGATGGCGCGCAACTATCGATGGACCCGACCGTTGTGGACGGCAAGGTGGTGCAAGAGAATTGGGGCTCGCTGTACACGGCTCACGCCGATTTTGTCAACGGCTGGCAGAACCATGCTGCGCAGTACATGGTGACGTATTGCCTGAACAAAGGCTGGGCATGCGACAAGCGAATTCCCTTCGATTACAGCGAAGCGCTTGCCGATACCACGCTGAGCAATTTGCGCCCCAATGAAAATACCGGCAGTGCGCATCAAATCCATGCCAAGGCGCGTTACAGGGGCGATGCCGATCAGGAAATCGCTCTACTGCGCTTTGCCGTGCCTGACAAGCCGGACGTTCGTGCATTGCCCAACCCGAAATACGCTGTCCAGCTCTATGGCGCCAATGCTTCCACTAACTCGGCGCGTATCATTGCCCTGTTCGAGACCGACGATAACTGGGATGAGGCGAGCGCTACCTGGAGCAATACGCCTCTTTGTCCCGATTCCGGACGTGTTTCCACGATGTATTTGAACAACGTTCCGGCCTATCGTACGTTCGACGTGACGGATTTTGTCAAGGATGCCCAGGCCCAGGGTAAAAAGACGATTTCATTCTGCGTGCGAGGCACCGACGCCAAAGAAGACATTTCCAGCGTATTCGCTTTTGATTCTCGCGAGGGTGCCAACCCGCCGCTACTGATCCTGCCGTCCAATCCATGACGGGAATGAGCGCGCTCTGTTTCTGGTGGCCCGCCTGGCGTGGGCCATTCGTCTTTATGCGCCCGGCTTGGGCGCACTCCTTTGGGAGGAGGTCCTGGCATAAGCGGATCATGGCGAATGAAGTGAAGCGCAACTGAATGAGGGGGAGCGGGCGTGGGGAGGAAGCGGGAGCATAAATCGCGAGCCGATGAACAAGAACCGCATGGAAGGCGCTGCCGAGCAGGGCGAGCGGGCAAAGAACCACGAAGCTCTCATGACCAGGGCGAAGCGGCGTAGATGTGGCGGTTGTGGGAGGGGCCCGGTCAGACAACTGACCGCCTCTATCCCGATTTCGCCTCATGTGCCGTTTGCCTGGTCGTCCAAGGGCGTTGCGGCAGCGCACGAAAACGCCTGTCGCACATCCCATCGTTCCGGGGACAAACCGCACTTGCCATCGCGCGTGGGCTGCCTTAACGTCGGCGGCATAACGTCTTCCGATTGCCGCAGCGATGCTCGACCCGACCGACGTCCCTTGTCCGTTCCATCTGCGTGAAGCCTCGTCCGACGATTTCGAGTTCGCCGAGGCGCTCACACGCAACAACATGGGCGGCTATTACAAGCGCCATCATCTGATCTGGCGTACCGACCTGTTTCTGGCCAGTTGGCGCGAATCGGAAAACTTCATCCTCGAAGAAAACGGCGAGCCGATCGGCGTGTTGCGCATCACGGAGGAGGGCGACTCCCTCCATATCCGCGACGTGCAAATTGCCGAAGGGCATCGGCGCCACGGTGCCGGCACGTACTTGCTCGATACGTCGCATCGCTGGGCGCGAGCTCGGGGCCTGCGCGAGTCGCAGTTGCGCGTGTTCGTCGACAATCCGGCCGCGCGGCTGTATCTGCGCATGGGCTATCGGGTCGCCGGCCCGCGGCTGGCCCAGCTAGGGGCCATCCGGCACATGGTGCGGCGTGTTTGATGCGTCGTCGGTCGTTGGATCGGCTGCCTGGCGTTCGGCGCCGCGCATCATGAATGCGCGCGGGCTTTCGCCAAACGCTCGCCGGAACATCGCCGAGAACGCGCTTTGGCTTTGGTAGCCCAATTCCTGCGAAACGTGCGATAGCGCCCGTCCCTGGTGGAGCAGCGGGATCGCGCGCGCTAGCACCGCCTGCTGTCGCCACTGCGAAAAGCTCATTCCCAGTTCGTTGCGAAAGAGTCGCGCGATCGTGCGCGTGCTGGCTCCGACACTCGAGGCCCAGCGCTCGAGCGGGTCGGTGTTCGCGGGGTTGGCCAGCAGCGCCTCACACAGCGCGCGCAGACGCTTCTCCGCAGGCATCGGCACCGAGAGCGGCAGCGGCACCGAGCGCGTCAACTCGTCGAGCGCGAGCGCACCGAGGAGCTGTTCGCGCGCAGGCGGCAGCTCGGGTGTATCGATCGATGCGATGAGCTCGCGCAGCAGCCCGGACACCTCGACGACGCGGCACGCATCCAACCCTGGCGGCACCGCGGATTCGTCGATATAGAGCGTGCGCAGGTAGGCGTCCTCGACGATCACGACTTCGTGCAGGATGCGCGGCGGCACGAAGATCGCGCGCGACGGCGGGACCATCCACGTGCTGTCGGCCACGCCGACCCGCAGCACGCCGCGCGACGCATACGCGACTTGCGCCCACGCATGCGTATGCTGCGCGATGCGCTCGCCGGCCGGCATCGGGCGCGAGCGGACGCGAATCGGATGCTTGGGCGTCGGCGCGAATTCGGGCGGGATGTCGGCGAAGTGGACGCGTGTCGACGGGGCGGCGGGGGACGAGATGGCTGGCTGGGTCATGGTCGTGGCAGTGGGTTCGCAAGCCGTGACGAGCGGCGAACGACTCGCCGCGATCACGAAGATGAAGGCCCGCTGCCGTTGCCTTGCGGGCTGGTTCGAACGTCTACTGGCACGGCTATTGTAGGTGGATTGCCTCGACGATGCGGCAAGCCGGCGTATAGGCGAGACTCGTGCGTAAATCGGCGCGGCATCTGCCCAAGGCGGCGAGGCGCCGGGGCATAATAATGCGGGTCGATGCAGTCGATTCCACCGGAGGGGCCGATGACGTTTGCCACAACCGATCTTTGCGATGCGCACGAGGACCGGATCGCGGCGGGCGCGCTGCGCGTGCTCGACCCGGTGTTTCACGCGTTCGGCCGCGCACAGGCTTTCGGCGGCCGGGCGGTCACGTTGAAATTGTTCGAAGACAATTCGCTGGTGCGCTCGACGCTCGAGCAGCCGGGGCAGGGGCGCGTGCTCGTCGTCGATGGCGGCGGGAGCCTGCGTTGCGCGCTCGTCGGCGGCAACCTCGCGCAGATCGGCGCGAACAACGGTTGGGCCGGCATCGTGGTCTACGGTTGCGTGCGCGATACGTTGGAGCTGAACGAGAGCGACATCGGCATTCGCGCGCTTGCGGCGCATCCGCAGCGCAGCCAGAAGCGCGGCGCCGGCGAGCGCGATGTCCCGGTGCGGCTGCCGGGCTCGATCGTGCGGCCCGGAGATTGGGTGTATGCGGATATCGACGGCGTGCTGGTCAGCGACGCGCCGCTCACTTGAACGGAGGGACGACAGGCAATGCAATACGTTTTCGTGTACGGCACGCTGCGCGCGGGCGAGATCAACGACATCGGACGGGCGGCCGCGCGGCACGGCATCGCCGAGCCGCGTTTCATCGGCGCCGCCGCGGTGAGTGGACAGCTTTACGACTTCGGTAACTATCCTGGCTTGGTTCCCTACGAGGTCGCGGCATCGGTGCGCGGGGACGTCTATCAGATCGACTCAGCGCTAGTCCCCGTGCTCGACGAGATCGAAGAGGTGTATCCGGGCGTCGAGGGGCTCTTCAGGGCGCGGCAGGCGATGGTTGCCGTCGATGGCCGCGAATACGCATGTCTGTTCTATCCGGTCGCGCCCGGAGCGGCCGCCGGCCGGCTGCGCATCGAATCGGGCGATTGGGTCGAGTACCGGATCGCGCGCGACGCGTTGGCGTCGGTCGAAGAACGCAAATACGGCAGCTAGTGCAAAAAACAAAAGACGCCGCGAATGAGCGGCGCCTTTGAACGTCGGCGTGCCTATACAGACACCCTGACGCGCAAGCGAAGCGAGGCGGGACGCTCGAAAACCCGCGCCCCGGCCCGCGATCAGATTTCCTCGTAGAGCGGCAACGTCAGGAATTCCGTGAAGTGTTCCGACGTCGACATCTTCTCGAAGATCACCGCCGCGCGCTCATACGGCGTGGTATCGCCGCCGACGGCCTTTTTCACGTTTTCCAGCTCCAGCTTGGTCAGCTCGCTCACGAGCTCGGCGGTGACCTTGCGGCCGTCCGCGAGCGTGCCCTTCGGCGAGCGGATCCACTGCCACACTTGCGAGCGCGAGATTTCCGCCGTGGCCGCGTCTTCCATCAGGTTATGGATCGGCACGCAGCCATTGCCCGCGAGCCATGAGCCGAGGTAGTGAATCCCGACGTTGATGTTGTTGCGCAGGCCTGCCTCGGTGATCGGCGCTTCCGGGCGGAAGTCGAGCAGGTCCTTGGCCGCCGGCTGCACGTCGTCGCGCTGCTTGCCGATCTGGTTCGGCTTGTCGCCGAGCACTTTGACGAACTCTTCCATTGCGATCGGCACGAGGCCCGGGTGCGCGACCCAGCCGCCGTCGTAGCCGTCGCCCGCATCGCGCGCCTTGTCGGAGCGCACGCCGGCCATCGCCTTTTCGTTGGCCTGCTCGTCGCTCTTGATCGGAATCAGCGCGCTCATGCCGCCGATCGCCGGCGCATTGCGCTTGTGGCAGGTCTTCAGGAGCAAGAGCGCATAGGCGCGCATGAACGGCACCGTCATCGTGATCTGCGAGCGGTCGGCGAGGCAGAAGTCCTTGTCGTTCTTGAACTTCTTGATCGCCGAGAAGATGTAGTCCCAGCGGCCCGCGTTGAGGCCCGAGCTGTGCTCGCGCAGCTCGTACAGGATCTCGTCCATCTCGAACGCGGCGACGATCGTCTCGATCAGCACCGTCGCGCGGATCGTGCCGCGCGGGACGCCGATTGCTTCCTGCGCCATCACGAAGGTGTCGTTCCACAGGCGCGCCTCGACGTGGCTTTCCATCTTCGGCAGATAGAAGTACGGCCCGGTGCCGCGCGCGAGCTGTTCCTTCGCGTTGTGGAAGAGGAAGAGGGCGAAGTCGAAGATGCCGCCCGACACGCGCTGGCCGTCGACCGTCACGTGCTTCTCGTCGAGGTGCCAGCCGCGCGGACGCACGATCAGCGTGGCGATCTTGTCGTTGAGCTGGTACGACTTGCCGTTCTGCTCGAGCGAGATCGTGCGGCGCACGGCGTCCTTGAGGTTCAGCTGGCCGGTGATCTGGTTGTCCCAGTTCGGCGTGTTCGAATCCTCGAAGTCGGTCATGTAGGAATCCGCACCCGAGTTCAGCGCGTTGATGATCATCTTGCGCTCGACCGGGCCCGTGATTTCCACGCGGCGGCATTCGAGATCCTTCGGCAGCGGCGCGATCTTCCAGTCTCCGTCGCGGATCGCCTGCGTCTCCTTGAGGAAATCGGGACGCTCGCCGGCATCCAGCCGCTTGGTGCGCTCGGCGCGCACCTTCAGCAGATCCTGGCGGCGCGGCTCGAACGCGCGGTGCAGCTTGGCGACGAGTTCGAGCGCCTCGCGCGTCAGGATCGTTTCAAAGCCCGGCAGGATCGCACCGGTGATTTCCATGCCTTGCGGCAACGACAGCGTGTTGGCCATGGGATTCTCCTTGGTCGGTCAGATGGCAAAGTACTGATAAAAATTGCGTATAAGGCTCGCTTCGAGTCTTCGATCACTCAACTGCCAGGGCTGTGGCGGCTGCGATCGGGACGCTTGTCGGGCGGTGCAAGGTTTTCGATGAATTCGAGCAGGTCGGCCATGCCGCCGCCCGTGCCGTGGGGGATCACGCCCAGTTCCTCGGCGGGCGCGCCCGCGCGATTGATCCAGAAAGTCGTGTAGCCGAACCAGCCCGCGCCGGCGGCGTCCCAGCCGTTCGACGACACGAAGACAATTTCGCGCGCTGTCGCGCCGAATGCCTCGGTGCCGAGCGCGTATGCGGCCGGGGCCGGCTTGTAGGCGCGCACTGCGTCGACCGACAGCACGCGATCGAAGAGCCCCGTCATGCCGGCGCTCTTCACGGCGATGTCGAGCATCTGCGGATTGCCGTTGGACAGGATCGCGAGCCGGAGGTGTCCAGAGGCGCCGGAGCGCATCTCGCGCAGTCGGCGCAACGCAGGCACGGCATCGGGATACGCGGACAGGCACGCGTATTCGTCCATCAGGCGCTTCTCGCCCGCGGTGTTCAGCGTGAGCCCGAGCTTGCGCGCGGCGTAGCGCAGCGCGTCGAGCGTGATGTTCCAGAACGGCTGGTAGCGCGCGCCGGCCGGATCGGACAGCGTGCGCAACTGCGTGTATTCGATTTGCTTTTGCCGCCAGAGCTGCGAGAGCGCGTCGCCGTGGCCGGGAAACATCTGCTCCGCCGCAGCGACGACCGAATGCACGTCGAACAGCGTGCCGTAGGCGTCGAAAATCACTGCTTTGGGGAAGAGTGTCGTTGTGGCCGACATAGCCGTGCGCTCCTGTCAGAGGTCGAGATGAATTGTATTAGTGATCGCCTTCGCTTAAAAAGAGCGGAACGATCACTTGATCTTTTACTTTTACCAACCTAATCTGGCCGTCGGCATTGTTATGCAACCCTTTTTTCGGCCGCCGCAGCCTCCGCCCATGCCTCGTTTCAAGCAGATCGAAACCTTCGTTGCCGTTGCCGCCAAGGGTAGTCTTTCCGCCGCCGCGCAGGCCGAAGGCGTGGCGCCCGCGATCATCGGCCGTCGGCTCGACGCGCTCGAGGAGCGGCTCGGCGTCAAGCTCTTCGTGCGCACCACGCGCAAGCTCACGCTGACCTTCGAAGGCTCGGCGTTCCTCGAAGACTGCCAGCGCATCATCCACGACATGCAGAACGCCGAGGCGAGCGTGTCGGCGGGTGGCGTGAAGGCGAGCGGCCATCTGCGCGTGTCGGCGCCGGCCGGGTTCGGGCGCAAGCACGTCGCGCCGCTCGTGCCGGCGTTCGCGCTCGCGCATCCGGATGTGTCGATCACGCTCGATTTGTCCGACCGGATGGTCGATCTCGTCAACGAGGGCTTCGACTGCGCGGTGCGGCTCGGCGAGTTGCCGGATTCGTCGCTGGTGTCGCTGCGGCTCGGTGAAAACCGCCGCGTCTGCGTGGCATCGCCGCAGTACCTCACTCGCCGCGGCACGCCCGAGACGCTCGCCGATCTCGCGCGGCACAACTGCCTCGCGCTCGGCGCGAGCGCCAACCAGCAGCGCGGCTGGATGTTCCAGCAGGACGGCAAGGTCGTCTCGATCAAGGTGTCGGGCACGATGGAGTGCTCCGACGGCGCGGTGCTCCACGAATGGTGTCTCGAAGGACACGGCCTTGCCTGGCGCTCGTGGTGGGAAGTCGGCGCCGATATCGCGGCCGGGCGGCTCGTCAGCGTGCTCGATGCGTTCGCCGCGCCGCCGATAGGCATCCACGCGGTGTTTCCACAGCGCCGCCATCTGCCGCTCAGGGTGCGGCTCTTCCTCGATTTCCTCAAACATACGTACGAGCAGCCTGCCTACTGGAAATGACGCGTGAGGGCGTTCAGAGCGCCCCCAAACCTGCCGCTGCGCGCCAGGCCCCCCAAGGGGGGCAAGAAACCTTGGGGGCGGCCCGGCGGTTTCTTGAGAGGCCACGGGTTTCCGATATGCGGACTGACCCGCAAACCGGCATTGAGGCGAGATTCGGCGCACTACAATCGGTTGGGAGGGCTGCGCGAACGCGCGTATGACCGCGGGCGCAACCGCGCGAGCCGATAGCGAGGACAGCCGACGACGGAGAGCGCCATGTTCAAGCACATCCTGGTCCCGACCGATGGTTCCGAACTGTCGCAAAAGGCCATCGACGGCGCGATCGACCTCGCGCAGACAGTCGGCGCGCGAATCACCGCCTATGCGTGTCTGCCGCAATATCCGTACTCGCCGTTTTCCGAGGTCGTGATCGAGCCGCCTGCCGATTTCCAGGAGCGCAGCGAGCGCGAAGCGCGCGAGCACCTGCAGGACGTCGAGGAGGCGGCGCGCCGCGCCGGGGTGAACTGTGACAGCCAGACGAGCGTGCATCCGTCGCCTTACCTCGGGATCATCGAGGCGGCGGAGCAGGGCGGTTGCGACGTGATCTTCATGGCGTCGCACGGACGGCGCGGGCTCGGCAGCCTGTTGATCGGCAGTGAGACGCAGCGCGTGCTGACCCATACAAAAATCCCGGTGATCGTGTATCGCTGACAAGGGAACAGCCGGATCGAAAAGAAGCGCGCCGGCTGGTGAGCCGGCGCGTTCCTTTTTCTCCTCCCCACTGCCGGTGCGGCCGCCGCCCACGTGCGAGCTTCTGCCGTTACGCGACCTTCTTGCTGTCGAAGAACTGCTCGTCTTCGGTCGAGCCGTGCAGTGCGGTCGTCGAGGCTTCGCGCTCGACCGTCTGCGTCACCGCGTCGAAGTAGCCCGTGCCGACTTCGCGCTGGTGCTTCACGGCTGTGAAGCCCTTTTCGGCCGCTGCGAATTCCGCCTGCTGCAGTTCGACGAAGGCGCTCATCTGCGAGCGGGCGTAGCCGTGCGCGAGGTTGAACATCGAGTAGTTCAGCGCGTGGAAGCCGGCCAGCGTGATGAACTGGAACTTGTAGCCCATCGCGCCGAGCTCCTTCTGGAACTTGGCGATCGTCGCGTCGTCGAGGTTCTTCTTCCAGTTGAACGACGGCGAGCAGTTGTACGAGAGCAGCTTGCCCGGGAACTGCTTGTGGATTGCCTCGGCGAATTTCTTCGCGTACTCGAGATCCGGCTTACCGGTTTCGCACCAGATCAGGTCCGCGTACGGGGCGTAGGCCAGGCCTCGCGACACCGCCTGCTCGAGGCCCGGCTTCGTGCGGAAGAAGCCTTCGACCGTGCGCTCGCCGGTCAGGAACGGCTTGTCGTTGTCGTCGATATCGGAGGTGACGAGGTCGGCCGCTTCGGCGTCGGTGCGGGCGATCAGCACGGTCGGCACGCCCATCACGTCGGCGGCGAGGCGCGCGGCGGTCAGCTTGGCGACGTTCTCGCGCGTCGGCACCAGCACCTTGCCGCCCATGTGGCCGCACTTCTTCACCGAGGCGAGCTGGTCTTCGAAGTGCACGCCCGATGCGCCGGCTTCGATCATCGCCTTCATCAGCTCGAACGCGTTGAGCACGCCACCGAAGCCGGCTTCGGCATCGGCCACGATCGGCGCGAAGAAGTCGACATAGCCTTCGTCGCCGGGGTTCTTGCCTTCGGACCACTGGATCTGGTCGGCGCGCGTCAGCGTGTTGTTGATGCGCTTCACGACGAGCGGCACCGAGTTCGCCGGATACAGCGACTGGTCCGGGTACATTTCGCCGGCGACGTTCGCGTCACCCGCCACCTGCCAGCCCGACAGGTAGATCGCCTTCAGGCCGGCCTTCACCTGCTGCATCGCCTGGTTGCCGGTCAGCGCGCCGAGTGCGTTGACGAACGGCTCGCTGTTGACCGAGGCCCAGAGCTTTTCGGCGCCATGCTTGGCGATCGTGTGCTCGACTTGCAGCGAGCCGCGCAGGCGCACCACGTCGTCGGCGGTGTAGCCGCGCTTGATCCCCTTCCAGCGCGGATCGGTTTCCCATTGCTGATGAAGTTGCTGTGCTTGTTGTTGACGTGACATGGTGAGCTCCTTGGTTTGCCCTGGATGTGAATCGTCGGAAAGCTACTTGCAGCGAAACGTGGCGGAGAGCGCTTTGTTTCGTGAGGTCTTATATAAGAGTCTAGGGAAAGCCGAGGAGACGACATAGTGGTGAGCTAGACTTTGTCCGATATTTTTATGTGATTAAAATCAATGTGTTAATTAGATGATTTCGCAATGAGAAACGGTGTTTTCTATCTTGCAATGAGGGTGGTTGTGCCACGCAACATGATTTTTTACGACGCAAAAAAATTTTTCATATCGTGAAATATCGGGCTGGACGAAAAAAAACCGGTGCGCGAACACCGGTTTTCCTCAGACAGAGCCGAATCGACGAGACGAACGCCTTATCGATTCGCGCTGCGGGCTGGCTCGATCAGCTGCCGCGGCGTGCACCGCGCGGGCTGTCGCTGCGGCGTGCGCCGTAGCCGTCGCGCGAGCCGCCATAGCCGCCTTCGCGCGAGCCGCCCGACGGCTTGCCGCTCCAGCCGTTGCCGCTGCCGCTGCGCGAGCCGCCGTTGCCCGGCTTGCCGCCGCCATTACTGCCGCCGTTGCCACCGAAGCGCCGGCCGCTGCCGCTGGCCGGACGGCCGCGGCCGCCACCGAAACCGCCGCGGCCATTCGCGGGCGGCGCCTTGCGCGGCTCGAAGCCTTCGATCACGTTGACCGGCAGCGGCGAGCGCACGAAGCGCTCGATGCGCTTCAACGCACCTTGCTCGGCGTGATGCACGAGGCTCACGGCGATGCCCGAGCGTCCCGCGCGGCCGGTGCGGCCGATGCGGTGCACGTAGTCCTCGGCGAACTTCGGCAGGTCGTAGTTGAAGACGTGCGTGATGCCGGGAATGTCGATGCCGCGCGCGGCGACGTCGGTCGCCACGAGCACGCGCACGCGGCGCTCGCGCAGCGCGCGGATCGTGCGGTTGCGCGCGCCTTGCGGCAGGTCGCCGTGCAGCGCGGCCGATTCGAAGCCCGCGTCGGCGAGCTTGCCGGCGAGCTGGTCGGCATCGCTCTTGGTCGCCGTGAACACGATCGCCTGGTCGAGGCCAGCGTCGCGCAGCAGGTGGTCGAGCAGGCGGTCCTTGTGGTCGCGGTCGTCGACGTAGTGCACGGTCTGCGCGATGTTCGTGCGCGCCTCCAGGCGCTGCTGGATCTCGATGCGCTCGGGGTCCTTCAGCAGGCGGTTCGTGAGCGAGCCGATCTTGCCGTCGAGCGTCGCGGAGAACAGCATCGTCTGGCGCGTGGCGGGCGTCGCGGCGACGATCGTCTCGATGTCGTCGATGAAGCCCATGTCGAGCATGCGGTCGGCTTCGTCGAGCACGAGCATCTGCAGCTGCGACAGGTCGATGCGGCCGCGCTCGAGGTGGTCGAGCAGACGCCCCGGCGTCGCGACGAGAATTTCGGGGTTCTTGGCAAGCAGCATCAGCTGCTGGCCGTAGGCCACGCCGCCGAGGATGCTGACCGTGCGCAGGCGGCTCAGGTGCTTGCCGTAGGTGGAGGCGGCCGTCGTCACCTGCATCGCGAGCTCGCGGGTCGGCGTGAGGACGAGGAGGCCCGGGCGCGCGACCGGCTGAGGGCGGCGCGCACGGCGCTCGCCTTGGGGCTCGCGCGGTTCACGCGGCTGCGAGGCCTGCGCCTTTTGCATCTGCGCGAAACGCTCGATCGCGGGCAGCATGAAGGCTGCGGTCTTGCCGGAGCCCGTCGGGCTCGAAACGAGAAGGTCGCGGCCGGCGATGCCGGCGGGAATCGCGCGCTGCTGGACAGGCGTCGGCGCGGCGTAGCCGGCGGCGGTCAACGCAGAGCAGATTTCCGGCGAGAGGCCGAGCGACGCGAACGTCGGTCCGGCGGGCGCAGCGGTATCGGCGGCAGGGGCTTGCGTGGCTTGGGCATCCAGACCGAAGACCTGATCGGCAAGGGTGTTCAACGGGCTGGAGGTATTGCTCGAAGTCATGAGAATCCTTGAAACAGGGATAGGAACGTCGGCGCCAATCGGCATTACCCAAGTCGTCGGATTCAGCGAGCTTTACGCGCCGCGAGCAAATCGAAAAACGGGGGCAGCCCGCGACAATGAAGGCGAGCTTTCGTTAGAAGCTGTATCGGGTGCGGAACGCCGGGAGGGCACGCCGCGAAGCCTGGTACGAGTCGGCCCGGAGGGCCTAGGCAGGTGGGGACAGGTTCTAAACTGGATTGGAGCAAAACGCTACGAGTCGCCGCATGACAGTCTTAAAACTAGACCCGTCATTGAAGCGCAGGCCGCATTATAAGGGGTTTTGCTGCGCCGCGCCACTGGTTTGAGACTTGTCCTATGCGCGTAGGAGTGCGGATGGGACAAGCGTCGAAGCTGGCGCAACGACATCTTAGCTTGCTGCACCGGTTTTCAGCGACTCGACCAGCTCCGTGTATTGCTGCTTGGCGATGTCCTGCGCGGTGCCTTTGAGCGACGCCCACGCGTCGTATTTGTACTTGCCGACGATGTCGGCGAAGCCCGGCTTGTCGCCGTGCACGTCGCCTTCGGTCGCTTGCTTGAAGAGGGCGTACAAGCGCAGGAGCGTCATGTTGCCCGGCTTCTCGGGCAGTTCCTTGACGTCCGATTGGGCTTGTGCGAAGCGTGAGTCGATGTCGCTCATGAGGTCTCCTTGGCAGTAGGCGGGATAGAGGCGGCAGATCATATCAAGCGGGCTCGCGCTCTGGCTTGAGCGATCCTTCCAAACAGGCTGGACCGTGCCGGCGAGCGTTCCCGGTGCTGCGCGGCCGCTCTCCGCGATTGCCCGGTGCGCGTCGGCCGAACGGACGAGGTTCGGCTGACGAGGCGCCGCATTACAATATCGGCCATGACCCGAACTGTGCTGCTTGCTCTCGATACGTCGACCGAATATTGCTCGGTCGCGCTGTTGTGTTCCGATTCGTCCGCCGATGCCGCGGCCGCGCCACCTCGCACCTGGGTGCGCCATGAAGAGACGGGGGCGGTGTCGAGCACGCGCGTGCTGCCCGCCGTGCGCGAATTATTCGCCGAAGCCGGGCTCGCGCTCGCCGACTGCAACGCCATCGCATTCGGCTCCGGCCCTGGCTCGTTCACCGGTCTGCGGACCGCGACAGGCGTCGCGCAGGGGCTTGCGTTCGGCCTCGATGTGCCGGTCGTGCCGATCGGCACGCTGCTCGCGTGTGCGGAAAGTGCGCGCCTCAATCGGCCGTCGGTGACGCGCGTGCTCGCGGCGCTCGATGCGCGGATGGATGAAGTCTATTGGGCCGACTATGCGTGGGATGACGCGGCGCGCGAGTGGTGCGCAGTGGCGCCGCCGTCCCTCGGCACTCCGGGCGCTGTCGTCGCGCCAGACGCGCCGTTCACGCTTGCGGGCAACGCCGTGGCGGCGTTCGGCGCGAGGCTCGGTGTGGCCGCGCTGGCCGAAGCCATCGACGAAGCCGCGCTGCCGCACGCGCTGCCGGTCGCTTTCGCGGCGCTGCGGGCTTACCGCGCGGGGCACACCGTGCCGGCCGAGCTGGCCGCCCCCGACTACGTTCGCGACAAGGTCGCCCAGACCACCGCTGAGCGCCTTGCCGCGCGGGCGGCGCAAAGCGGCGAGGGCGTGCGATGAGCGGCGTGCTTCTGGCCGATCGCTATATGTCGCCGATGACCGACGCCGATCTCGACGAGGTCGTGATGATCGAGCGCGACGCCTATGAATTTCCCTGGACGCGCGGCAATTTCGAAGACTCGCTGCGCAACGGCTATTTCGGGCTGTGCATGCGGCACGTGACGGGCGCTCTGATCGGCTATTGCGTGCTGATGCCGGTCGTCGACGAGATGCATCTGCTGAATCTGTGCGTCGCGCCGCGGGCACAGGGCGCGGGCGCCGGTCTTACCCTGCTGCGCGAGGCGGCGCGCATCACGCAGCAGGAGAGGCTTTCGGGTCTGCTGCTCGAAGTGCGTCCGTCGAACCTGCGTGCGATCCACCTCTACGAGCGCTTCGGCTTCGTTTCGATCGGCCGGCGCAAGAATTACTATCCGGCGCGGCATCGCAGCCGGGAGGACGCCATCGTCATGCGTTTCTCGTTTGCCAAGGAGGGCGCGTATGGCGCTGCATGAATCCGCGCTGGAAGAACTGGGGCTTGCGCCGATGTGGGTGCGGCGAGGCATCGCTGCCGCGGTGAGCGGCGAGGCTGCATCTGCCGTCGCTGCTGCGGACGAGGTTGAGGTTGCTGCCGAGCCGGTCGAAATGGCTGCGCCGGATTCAAGCCCTGCTGTGCGCGCTGGGGCGGAGCCGGTACCGGCGAGCGGGGCGAAGCGGCCTGCCGATCAGCCGGATTTCGCTGCTGCTGCGCCGCAAGCCAAGCGCGAACTGGCTGCGAAAGAGCCGTTCGTCGACGCACCGCAGGCAGCGGCCTTTGGAGGCGACGAGCCGCCGCCGCTCACCGAAGACGACTTCCCCTGGCTCGACGCCGAACTGGTGCCCGCGTTCGAGCCCGCGGGGCGGGCCGAGTCCGGCGGGCTGCCCCCGGTGCATGGCCTCGATTGGGATGCGCTCGCGGCGCGCGTCGCAAGCTGCGAACGGTGCCGTTTGTGCGAAAAGCGCACGAATACGGTATTCGGCGTGGGCGACCAGAACGCCGACTGGATGCTGATCGGCGAAGCGCCCGGCGAGAACGAAGACAAGCAAGGCGAGCCGTTCGTCGGGCAGGCGGGCAAGCTGCTCGACAACATGCTGCGCTCGCTCGCGCTTGCGCGCGGCACGAACGTCTATATCGCGAACGTCATCAAATGCCGGCCACCGGGCAACCGCAATCCCGAACCCGACGAGGTCGCTCGCTGCGAGCCGTATTTGCAGCGCCAGGTAGCGCTCGTCAAGCCGAAGCTGATCATCGCGCTCGGTCGGTTCGCGGCGCAGAGCCTGCTGAAGACGGACGCCAGCATCTCGTCGCTGCGCGGCCGCGTGCATCAATACGAGGGTGTGCCGGTGATCGTCACGTATCACCCGGCGTACCTGTTGCGCAGCTTGCCCGACAAGTCGAAGGCTTGGGCGGACCTGTGTCTTGCGCGCGATACCTATCGGCGCGCCGGCGGGCAGGCCGCCGACGACGCACAGGCGCAAAAATGAAAGCGCTCGAGCCGGCCGCCAACGCTGCTGCCGCGCTCGGCGCGCTGCTCGATTCGCTTGTCGATCCCGCCGTGCGGGATCTTGCATGGCTGCTCTTCAGTCCGGACTTGTTGCGGGCGCAACCACCCGCGGGCATGTTGGCGAGCCCGTTCGAATCGGCCGGCGAGGCATCGTCGACGGTCGCGTGGCTGCTGCACCTGGACCAGGACGCCCGCGACTTGCACGAGAATCTGGCAGTGGCCCATGTGACGCGGCTTGGCCGCTATGCCGAATGCCTGCTCGGCTATTTCCTCCGGTACGGGCCAGCCGCGCGGCTGGTCGCCGCCAATGTCGCGTTGCGCCGCGCAGGACGCACGATCGGCGAATGCGACTTTCTGGTCGAGACGGCGGGCGGCAGGCGCCTGCATTGGGAGCTGGCCGTCAAGTGCTATTTGCGCGCGGGCGGTGCGAGCGTGTCGATGGCGGACTACGTCGGGCCGAATCTGCAGGATCGCTTCGATCTCAAGTTCACGCATTTGCTCGACCATCAGCTGCCGCTGAGCGCACGTGAGGAATTCGCATCGCTGGGGCACGAAGGGCCGTGGGACGCGCAAATGTTCGTCAAGGGCTGGCTGTTCTACCGCTGGTGCGACGAGGCCCAGGTGTCCGAGGCGGTATTGCCGATACCCGCTGAGATCCATCCGGCGCATGCGCGTGGCTGGTGGCTCGCGCGCGAGGATTTTCCGCGCGTCGCGGCCGGCCATGCGCAAGCGTGGGCTGTGCTGCCGCGCCTCGCGTGGCTCGCACCGCGGCACAGGGTGCCCGTCGACTGCGCTACCGCAGGCCACCTGCTGGGTTCGGATGCGCTCGTCGAGCAACTGGCGCAGCAAAGCGGTCCGACGATGGTGGCTGCGTTCGAGCGTGACGATGGCGCGCAATGGTTCGAGCGCTCACGCGGCTTCGTCGTGCCGAACGATTGGCCGGCGCGTGCGTTGGCGTTTGCCGGGCAGTGAGTCACCACCAGCGATAGAAGTGATGGACCGGCCCGACGCCGCTGCCCACATCGAGCCGCGTGCTTTGCTCGAGCGCTCCGGTCAGATAGGCCTTGGCATCGGTGACGGCGCTCGCGAGATCGGCACGCTGAGGGGCCAAGGCGGCAATCGCCGACGAGAGCGTGCAGCCCGTGCCGTGCGTGTTCTTGACCGGCACCCGCGGCCCGCCAAGACGCAGGGCGCCGTCGGGCTGAACGAGCCAGTCGGGGCTGTCGGCGGCCGCCAGGTGGCCGCCTTTCATCAATACGGCCGCAGCGCCAAGCCGAAGCAATGCCTCGCCCTGTTGCCGCATCGCCGCTTCGTCGGCTGCCGCGTCGACTCCCAAAAGCGCCGCGGCCTCGGGCAGGTTCGGCGTGAGCAGGCTGGCGAGCGGCAGCAGCTCGTCGCGCAGCGCAGCGACCGCATCGGGGGCGAGCAGGGCGTGATTGCTCTTCGAGAGCATCACCGTATCGAGCACCACGTGCTTCGGCCGGTATTGCCTGAGCGCCGCCGCTACCGCGCGCACGATGCCGGCATTCGCGAGCATGCCGATCTTCACGGCGTCGATGCGGATATCGCTGAAGACAGCGTCGAGCTGGGCCGCGACGAACGCTGCGTCCGGCGCGTGAATCGCGGTGACGCCGCGTGTGTTCTGCGCGGTGAGCGCGGTGATGACGCTCGCGCCATACGCGCCGAGCGCCGAGAAGGCCTTCAGGTCGGCCTGGATGCCGGCGCCGCCGCCGGAATCGGAGCCGGCGATCGTCAGCACGTTGGGAATCGTAGGTTTCATGGCGAGGATGATCATGGACGGCGCGCCCGGCCGACGCGCTCGTGCAAGCGTCCCAAGCGTCGGCGCCGCGGCCGGACGGCGGCAGGCAGGGTGCTCAGTGCCTCATTTCGCCGATCAGTGCGACGGAGTCGAAGGCGCGCTGATTGGCCTGATGGCGCCGCATCACGAGCCACATCATGAGGCAGACGAAGGTGCCGAACAGCACGATGACGGCGGCGACCGGCACGTCGAGCCAGACCAGCACCGCATACAGGCACAGCATAATGAGCACCGAGAGGTTCTCGTTGAAATTCTGTACGGCAATCGAATGTCCCGCCGACAGCAGCACGTGCCCGCGATGCTGGAGCAGCGCGTTCATCGGCACCACGAAGAAGCCCGACAACCCGCCGACGAAGATCAGGAACACGTACGCGACGAGCAGATAGCCGGGCACGTGCATGCGGCCGAAGTAGACCCCCCAGTGCGCCGGGAACAGGTCACGCGTATAGAACGCCATCAGCATCACGGCGATGCCCATCACGATGCCGACAGGCAGCACGCTGAGCGAACGCTTGAGCGGTATCCTGGCCGCGGCGATCATCGCGCCCGCAGCCACGCCGACGGCGACCACGGCCTGCAGGATGGCCCCCTCGGACAGCGACATGCCGAGCGACACCTCGGCCCATTTCAGCACGATGAACTGCAGCGTGGCGCCGGCGCCCCAGAAGAGCGTGGTGACTGCGAGCGAGATCTGGCCGAGCTTGTCGCGCCAGAGCACGAGGAAGCAATCGGCGAAATCGGTGATGAGCTTGATCGGGCCGTGCTGCTGCCGGGGATAGCGCGCGCCGGTGTCGGGAATGCGAAGGTTGAAGAGCGCCGCGATCACGTAGATGCCCATGATGAAGAGCATGGCGGCTTCGGCGGGCGTGTCGACGAACGGAATGTTGTGCTTGAGTATATGGGCGGCGATGTGCGGGCTGATCAGCGCGCCGCCGAGCACGGTGCCGAGGATGATCGAGCCGACCGTGGTGCCTTCGATCCAGCCGTTCGCGGCGACGAGGCGATCGGGCGGCAGGAGTTCCGTGAGGATGCCGTACTTGGCGGGCGAATAGGCCGCGGCGCCGAACCCGACGATGCCATAGGCAATTAACGGATGTGCGCCGCCCAGCATGACCAGGCAGCCGACCACTTTGATCGTGTTGGTCACGAACATGACGCGGCCCTTCGGGCGGGAGTCGGCGAATGCGCCGACGAAGGCGGCCAGCACGACGTACGACAGCACAAAGAACAGCTTGAGCAGCGGCGTCATCCAGTTCGGAGCGTGAAGATCTTTCAGCAGTGCGATTGCAGCGATCAGAAGGGCATTGTCGGCCAGCGACGAAAAAAACTGCGCGGCCATGATGGTGTAAAAACCTTTTTTCATCTGATGCGGTGCTGTCCTCGCTGCAGTCGTCCGCCCCGGACGCGTATGACGCGTTCGGACTTATTCCGTTCGAAATGGGTTGTGCGCACGGCTTTATATCACGAAAATAGACGTTTTCGGACTAGCGTATCCCTCGATGGTGCCCCCAGCGGGCTTCCACAGGCATTGAAAACGCACTGTAAGGTCCTGATTCGCAAGTGTCTTTACGAAAAATCTCATGCCGCGCCCTCTGCTAGCCACCATCCATACCGCTGCTCTCGCCAACAATCTCGCCGTTGTCCGCCGTTACGCACCCAATTCGAAGGTGTGGGCCGTCGTCAAGGCCAATGCCTACGGGCACGGGCTTGCGCGCGCGTTCCCGGGGCTGCGCGCCACGGACGGTTTCGGCCTTCTCGATCTCGAGGAAGCCGTGAAGCTGCGCGAGCTGGGCTGGGCGGGGCCGATCCTGCTGCTGGAAGGTTTTTTCCGGCCGACCGACATCGACGTGATCGACCGCTATAGCCTGACCACGGCAGTGCACAGCGACGAGCAGCTGCGCATGCTGGAGATGGCGCGTCTCTCGAAGCCGGTCAATATCCAGCTGAAAATGAACAGCGGCATGAACCGGCTCGGCTACGTGCCGGACAAATTCCGCGCCGCCTGGGAGCGGGCGCGCGCCTGTCCGGGCATCGGCCAGATCACGCTGATGACCCACTTCTCGGACGCCGACGGCAAGCGCGGCATCGCCTATCAGCTCGAAGCGTTCGAGCGCGGCGCGGAAGGCATTGCCGGGGCGCGCAGTCTCGCGAACTCGGCGGCGACACTCTGGCATCCGTCGTCGCACTTCGATTGGGTGCGTCCCGGCATCATCCTTTACGGCGCGTCGCCCTCGGGCGTGACCGCCGATATCGACGGCACCGGCCTGCAGCCGGCCATGACACTGACCTCGGAGCTGATCGCCGTGCAGTCGATCGCGCAAGGGGACACGGTCGGCTACGGCTCGACCTTCGCCGCGCCGGCGCCGATGCGCATCGGCGTCGTGGCCTGCGGGTACGCGGACGGCTATCCGCGCATCGCGCCGGAAGGCACGCCGGTCATCGTCGACGGAATTCGCACGCGCGTCGTCGGACGCGTGTCGATGGACATGATCACCGTCGACCTCACGCCTTGCCCGACCGCCAACATCGGTTCGCGGGTCGAGCTGTGGGGCGCGAACCTGCCGATCGACGACGTGGCCCGCGCGTGCAGCACGATCGGCTACGAGCTGATGTGCGCAGTGGCGCCGCGCGTGCCGGTGCGCGCCGAATAAGCACCGCGGCTTTCCTTCCAAAGAACAAAAAGGCCGCGCGTGGCGAAGCAAAAAACGCTGTACACCTGCACCGAATGTGGCGGGCAGGCTCCGAAGTGGCAAGGGCAGTGTCCTCACTGCCAGGCGTGGAACACGCTCGTCGAGACTGTCGCGGAATCCCCGAACGCCCATCGCTTTCAGTCGCTCGCGAAGAGCGCGCCGGTGCAGCGTCTCGCCGATATCGAGGCGGCCGACGTGCCGCGCTTCTCGACCGGTATCGGCGAGTTCGACCGCGTGCTGGGCGGCGGGCTCGTGGCCGGAGGCGTGGTGCTGATCGGGGGCGACCCGGGCATCGGCAAATCGACACTGCTGCTGCAGTCGCTTGCGGGCATCGCCAACGAGCGCCGCGCGCTCTACGTGAGCGGCGAGGAATCGGCCGCGCAGATCGGCTTGCGCGCGCAACGTCTCGCGTTGCTCGATCCGGGCTCGAAAGCGGCCGACCTGCAACTGCTCGCCGAGATCCAGCTCGAGAAGATCCAGGCCGCCATCGAGGCCCAACGCCCGGAAGTGGCCGTGATCGACTCGATCCAGACGATCTACTCCGACGCGCTCACCTCGGCGCCCGGCTCGGTTGCCCAGGTCCGCGAGTGCGCGGCGCAGCTCACGCGCATCGCGAAGCAGTCGGGCACGGCGATCATCATGGTCGGCCACGTGACGAAAGAGGGCAACCTTGCCGGCCCGCGCGTGCTCGAGCACATCGTCGACACCGTCCTGTATTTCGAAGGCGACACGCATTCATCGTTCCGGCTCGTGCGCGCGTTCAAGAACCGCTTCGGCGCGGTCAACGAGCTCGGAGTGTTCGCGATGACCGAGCGCGGCTTGCGCGGCGTTGCGAATCCGTCAGCGTTGTTTCTGTCGCAGCACGAGCAGATCGTGCCCGGCTCCTGCGTACTGGTCACGCAGGAGGGGTCGCGGCCGCTGCTCGTCGAAATCCAGGCGCTCGTCGACACGGCGCACGTGCCGAATCCGCGCCGGCTCGCAGTCGGCCTCGAGCAGAACCGGCTCGCGATGCTGCTCGCCGTGCTGCATCGCCATGCGGGCATCGCCTGCTTCGATCAGGACGTGTTCCTCAATGCAGTGGGCGGCGTGAAGATCGCCGAGCCGGCCGCCGATCTCGCGGTGCTGCTCGCGATTCATTCGTCGATGCGCAACAAGCCGCTGCCGAAGGGGCTGATCGTGTTCGGCGAGGTGGGCCTGGCCGGCGAGATCCGGCCGTCGCCGCGCGGGCAGGAGCGTCTCAAGGAAGCGGCGAAGCTGGGTTTCACGGCGGCGCTGATTCCGAAGGCGAACGCGCCGAAGCAACCGATCGACGGCTTGCAGGTGTTGGCAGTGGAGCGGATCGAACAGGCCATCGACCGGGTTCGGGAGCTCGAGTAGTTCCGCTCGACGCGGCGCCGCAGCCGTCACGCGCACCAGGCCTTACAAATTAAATCCCGCGTAACCAACCCTATTTTTGCTGTAACCCATTCGGCACGCCGCTTGCCTATTCTTTGCGCACATGCAATCCCTCTTGTGCGGCTAAAGGATGGCGCCTTGAAACAATCTCATGCAATTGCGGCACCCGGCAGTTATAACCTGCGCGGCTGCAGGGTATCGGAGCCGATTCCCCGGCCTTGGGGCGGCGGCTGCCGCATCGTCGAGTGGATCGATTCGGAAGGTCGGATTTCGCGGCGTGTCGTCGCCGAGGATGTGACCGCGGCCGAAGTGATCGCGGCGATCAAGCGGCATGTCGAAGGACGCAAGCACGTGATGCTCGACGACGAGCTCACGCCGCGGCAGACGCTGCCTCGGCGCTGAGCGGGCGCTTGGCCCGACGCGGCGGTCCTATTCTTCGGACTCGGGCACCGCTGATTCGGACTCGGGCGCAGCGGGTTGAAACAGCGCGTGGCTCGCGGCTTCGGCCGCGGTCAGTACCGGCGAGACGCAGCAATCGAGCGGCTCGAGCAGCGAAACCCAATCGTCGAGCGGATGCTCGGCGAACAGGTCGGCCAGTTCCTGCGTCAGCGCCATGGCGTCGGGGCCGCCGATCGCCTGTCCGAGACTCCAGTGGCGGCTTGCCCAATCGTTGCGATTGAGCGCGCGGCACAGCCGCTCCCAGAATTTGAGCTCGAGCGCGCCGACCGCGAGCCAGCGGCCGTCGGCCGTGCGGTACAGGTTGTAGCAGGGCACGCCGCCGTCGAGCAGGCCGCCGCCCGTGCGCGGCGTGCTTGTGCCGTTGCCTTCCCGGATGGTGTCGATGAGCGTGGTTCGAGCGACGATGTTGTGCGCGTGCATCGCATGCGTCATCGACACGTCGATAAACGCGCCGTCGCCGCCGCGCGCCACCCGCCATAGCGCCGCGAGGATCTGCGTGACTGCGGACAGCGCGCCGCCGAGCAGGTCGGCGATCTGGATGTTCGGGATCGCGGGCGTGCCGTCGCGCGCCTTGACCTGATCGAGCACGCCTGCGTAGGCGAGATAGTTGATGTCGTGACCAGGCCGTTGCGAGAACGGGCTCTCGTAGCCGTAACCGGTGATTGCGCAATAGACGAGCTTCGGATTGAGCGCCGCAAGCGCCTCGTAGCCGAGCCCGAGGCGTTCCATCACGCCAGGGCGGAAGCTCTCGACGATCACGTCGGCCTCGCGCACGAGCGCGCGCAGCACCGTCAGCCCGGTTTCCGATTTCAAGTCGAGGCGGGCTTCGCGCTTGCCGCGGTTGACGATCTTGTAGAACGTGCTCGGCTGGCCGGCGGCTTTGTCGGCGGCGCATTGCATGAGCGCGCGGGCAGGGTCGCCGGCGCCCGGTTCTTCGATCTTCAGCACGTCCGCGCCCAGCTCGGCGAGGCGCAGCGTCGCGACCGGGCCAGGCAACAGGCGCGTCAAGTCG
The DNA here is from genome assembly GCF_005144415.1 of Trinickia terrae. Taxonomy (GTDB): domain Bacteria; phylum Pseudomonadota; class Gammaproteobacteria; order Burkholderiales; family Burkholderiaceae; genus Trinickia_A; species Trinickia_A terrae. Next base: position 100,901 of record NZ_SWJE01000016.1, read on the forward strand.
ACGATGCGCAGGCCTTGCAGCGGAGCATGTAGCGTCAAGAGCCACCTCTTGTCGGTCGGTGCCGGCCTGGGCCTCGAGCGAGGCCGGCTAGCCGATTTGTTCGAGTTCCTCGTGTGCGTCGAGCCATTCGGCTTCGAGCGTTTCGAGGCGCGCGGTCACTTCCGCCTGTCGCCGGATCGCATCGGTCAGCTTCGCCTTCATCGCGGGCTCGTAGCTGGCGGTGTCGGCGACGAAGGCATCGAGTGTAGCTTTTTCCGCGTTTAGCGCGTCCATTTCCTTCTCGATCTTCGCAATCCGCGACTGCAGGGGCTTCTTCAGTTGCGAGAGCTTCTGGCGCGTTTCCGCTTCCTGGCGGCGCTGCTCCTTGCGGTTTGCGGCGGTGTCGGCAGCGCCGTTGCCGCCGTTCGCGCTCTCCGCGCCCGTCGCGGCCTTGGCGGCGGCGCGCTGGTCGGCGGCGTGCTGCAGCAGCCAGTCGCGGTAGTCGTCGAGGTCGCCGTCGAACGGCTGCAGGCGGTGCTTCGCGACCAGCATGAACTGGTCGGTCGTCGCGCGCAGCAGATGGCGGTCGTGCGAGACCAGGATCAGCGTGCCTTCGAATTGCGCGAGCGCCATCGTCAGCGCGTGGCGTGTTTCGAGGTCGAGGTGGTTGGTCGGTTCGTCGAGCAGCAGCAGGTTCGGCTTCTGCCAGATGATCAGCGCGAGCGCGAGGCGGGCCTTTTCGCCGCCCGAGAACGGCGCGATCGCCGCGGTCGCCATGTCGCCCGAGAAGTTGAAGCCGCCGAGAAAGTCGCGCAGCTCCTGCTCGCGCGTATCGGGCGCGAGGCGCGCCAGATGCTGGAGCGGCGAATCGTCCGGGCGCAGCGTTTCGAGCTGATGCTGGGCGAAGTAGCCGATGCGCAAGCCGCGGCCTTCGCGCGTGTGGCCCGCGAGCGGCGCCAGCGTGCCGGCGAGCGTCTTGATGAGCGTCGACTTGCCTTGGCCGTTCGCGCCGAGCAGGCCGATGCGCTGCCCGTTCTGGATCGAGAGCGTGACGCCCGCGACGATCGGAATCTCGCCCGCGCCGTCTTCCGTGCGATAGCCGCAGCGTACATCCTCCATCACCATCATCGGGTTCGGGGCGGCGTCGGGGGCGCGGAATTCGAACGTAAACGGCGAAGCGATGTGCGCGGGCGCGATCAGCTCCATCTTCTCGAGCGCCTTCATCCGGCTTTGGGCTTGCCGCGCCTTGGTGGCCTTTGCCTTGAAGCGGTTGATGAAGCTCTGCAAATGCTCGACGGTCTTCTGCTGCTTCTCATACGCGCTTTGCTGAAGCGCGAGTTGCTGGGCGCGCAGGATCTCGAACTGCGAGTAATTGCCGCCGTAGCGCCTGACCTGGCGATTCTCCAGATGGAGCGTGACGTTGCAGACCGAATCGAGGAATTCCCGGTCGTGCGAGATCACGACGAGCGTGCCGGGGTAGCGGTGCAGCCAGTCTTCGAGCCAGACGATCGCGTCGAGGTCGAGGTGGTTGGTCGGCTCGTCGAGCAGCAGCAGGTCGGAGCGGCACATCAGCGCCTGCGCGAGGTTCAGGCGCATGCGCCAGCCGCCCGAGAAGCTCGCGACGCTCTCGCGCGTTTGCTCGAGCGTGAAGCCGAGGCCGAGCAGCAGCGCTTCGGCGCGCGCGGGGGCGGTGTAGCCGTCGGCGTCGGCGAAGGCGGCGTGCGCTTCGGCTTCGGCTGCGCCGTCATGCGCGGCCGAAGCGGCGGCGATGCGCGCCTCGATCGCGCGCAGTGCGGCATCGCCGTCGAGCGTGTAGTCGAGCGCGGTCTTGTCGACGGCGGGCGTTTCCTGGGCGACGTGCGCGATCTGCCACGACGGCGGCATCGAGAAATCGCCCCCGTCCGAATGGAGCTCGCCGCGCAGCACGGCGAAGAGCGTCGACTTGCCGGCGCCGTTCGCGCCGATCAGCCCGGCTTTCTCGCCGGGGTTGAGCGCAAACGAGGTCGCGTCGAAAAGCGGCTTGGTGCCGCGCGCAAGGCTGAACTGATTGAAGCGGATCACGACGGAGGGAAGCTTGCAAAAAGCGCTATTTTAGACTGTGTGGCTTGCGCCAGGCATCGGCCGTTCAGACGAATGCCGAACCCTCGCCATTTCGCATAGACTGCTGGTTTTTTCGGCGTTGCATGGGACTAGAGTAGGCGCTAAAGCGCTAACTCTAGTCGACAGGAGGGTGTATGGGGGAGATCTACCATTTCAGCGCGCGCACGCTTGGCGGCGAGACCATCGGGCTCGACCGTTACCGCGACAAGGTGCTGTTGATCGTCAACACCGCGAGCGAATGCGGGTTCACGCCGCAATACGCGGGGCTGCAGAAGCTGCATGAGCACTATGCCGCGCGCGGCTTCGAAGTGCTCGGGTTTCCCTGCAATCAGTTCGGCAAGCAGGAGCCGGGCGATGCGGCGCAAATCGGCAGCTTCTGCGAGAAGAACTTCGGCGTGACGTTTCCGATGTTCGAGAAGATCGACGTCAAGGGGCCGAACGCGCATCCGCTGTATCGCTATCTGACCGACGAAGCGCCGGGGCTGCTCGGCCTCAAGGCGATCAAGTGGAACTTCACGAAATTTCTCATCAGCCGGAACGGGGCGGTTTCCAAGCGCTACGCGCCCGCCACGAAGCCGGGAGAGATCGAGAAGGACATCGAGGCGCTGCTGTAGCCCGGTTGCGGCGGGCCGCTAGAGAATCGGCGAGAAAAGGCGCGCGACGTGCATGGTCACGCGCCGCAGCGCTGGCGACTTCCGGTATTCGCCCTGATCGACTTCGAACGCCTCGCCGAAGTCCCGTTGCAGCATCGCATCGACCTCGGCGGCGAACGCCTGGTCGATCGTCAGCACCATGATCTCGAAGTTCAGGCGGAACGATCGGTTGTCGAGGTTCGCGCTGCCGATCGCCGCGGCCACGTCGTCGATCAGCACGACCTTCTGGTGCAGAAAGCCGGGACGATAGCGGAAGATCCGCACGCCCGCGCGAACCAGGTCGAATGCGTAGAGCTTCGATGCCTCGAACACCACGTAATGATCGCGCCGGCTCGGAATCAGGATCCGCACGTCGACGCCGCGCATGACGGCGAGCGTCAACGCGGAGAACACCGCTTCGTCGGGGACGAGATAAGGCGTCGTGATCCAGACGCGCTCGCGCGCCGCGTTGATCGCCTCGACGAAGAAGAGCGAGCCGGTTTCCTGCTTGTCGGCGGGGCCGGTCGCCATCACGAGGCAGTGCATGTCGTCGTCGGAGAGGGAGGGTGCTGCGGGCGGCGCGTCGAAATGCGGCAACTGCTGCGTGGCCCAGTGCCAGTCTTCGATGAACACGAACTGGACGCTTTGCACGATCGGCCCGCGCATCTCGATGTGGGTGTCGCGCCACGGCGAGAGGCGCGGGTTGGCGCCAAGGTATTCGACGCCGACGTTGTGTCCGCCGACGAACGCGCGCACGCCGTCGACCACGACGATCTTGCGGTGGTTGCGGAAGTTGAGCTGGAAGCGGTTGACGAAGCGCCGGTTGGTCGCGAACGGATGGATGTCGACGCCGCCCGCGAGCAGCGCGGACACATAGCTGTGCGGCAAATCGAAGCTGCCGATGCTGTCATAAAGGAAATGCACCTGCACGCCCTGGGCAGCCTTCGCGAGCAGCAGTTCCTTGAGCATCTGGCCGAGCTCGTCGTCGCGCACGATGAAGAACTGCACGAGCACGTAATGCCGGGCACTTTCGATCGCATCGAGAATCGCGGCGAACGTCGCGTCGCCGTTCACGAGCGTGCGCACCGAGTTGCCGGGCAAGAACGGCATGCCGCCCAGCTTCGTCAGCGAGCGGACGACGGCCTCGCCGAACTCGTCGGCGGGCCGTCCGCTCACGGCTTCGCTCGTGTCCCAGGCGGGCGGGTGGGCGCGGGTGCGCAGCAATTCATTTTCGAGCCGGCGGGCGTCGACGTAGCCGGAGAACTTGCTGCGTCCGAGAAAGAGATAGGGAATCAGCGTGAAGTAGGGCATCGCCGTCAGCGACACGGCCCATGCGATGGCCCCCTGCGACGTGCGGGTGTTGAGGATGGCGTGACATGCCGCGATCACGCCGAGCACGTGAGCGATGACGATGAGACTGCCGAGATGTAGCCAGTCGTATTGCATGAGGCGTGAAGGACTGCCGATTCCTGAAAGCGTTCGCGAGGACGGCAAGCGCACCGTCTATGTGCATCTTACCGAAGGCGGGGGAATAAGGGCGCGTTCGCTTCGATGCAAGCAAGCCAGGTGCGGTGGCGGCGTCAGCAGCGCTAGGGACGCGACAGGATACCTGCCGTGATCAGCAGTTGCGCTGCCGCATAGCTGAACCAGATCGCGTACGTGCTGCCGGTGAAGGGTTCGAGGAAGCGATCGATGCCGATCATCGTGTCGGACGCGACGAAAATGAGTCCGCCGAGCGAGGTTGCGATGGATGGCAGTCGAGCAAAGAGCGCCAGGCTCGCCATCGAGCACAGTACGACTGTGTAGATGCCGACCGGCGCGGCCAGCTCGTGCAGTTGCGGAAAGAAAGCCGCATACGATGCTGCCGCGCCCGCCCACAGCAGCGGCAGCGCTGCGCGGCGCCAGCCGCGAAGCGGGCTCCGCAGCGGCGCGAGCAACGCGCAATAGGCCAGATGGGCGGCGAGGAAGGCACCCAAGCCGCCGACGAAAGAGATCGGCAGATCCTGCATGGCGAGCAGCGCGTCGCCTGCGGCCGAGGCCGCGAGCGCCGCGCAGAGCCAGAAGCGCTCGCGGCTTCGCGCGTGGTGCACGGCCGCCAGCGCGAGAAAGCCGCACATCAGCACTTTGGCGATGGCTTGGTCGGGATAGGGCGCGTCGCGCAGCGAGATCCCGTAGGCGAGCCCCGCGCCGCCTGCGACGCTCCAGAGCCGGCGGATTTCCGAGGGCATACGATCGAAGAACCCCGGCGAGCCGGCGCCGGGTTTCACGACGGTAGGTCGGACGCCTGGATCAGGAACACGCTGTCGTCGCCGCCGCTCGTCGAGAGCCACACGAGATCGAGCCCGCCGAACGCCGCCTCGACATGCTCGCGCTCGTTGCCGATCTCGACGACGAGCACGCCATCCTCCGTCAACCAGTTGCGCGCTTCGCGGATGATGCGGCGCACGATGTCCATGCCGTCCTCGCCGCCCGCCAGGGCCATTTCCGGCTCGTGCTGGTACTCGGCCGGCAGCGCGCGCATCGATTCGGCGTTCACGTAGGGCGGGTTCGCGATGATCACGTCGTAGCGGCGCTCGGGCAGCGGGGCGAACAGGTCGCCTTCGAAGAGCGCGACGCGGTCGTTCAGGCCGTAGTCGTTCACGTTGATCTGCGCGACTTCGAGCGCCTGCGGCGAGAGGTCGACCGCGTCGACGTCCGCGTTCGGAAACGCATGGGAGGCGAGAATCGCGAGGCATCCGGAGCCCGTGCACAGCTCGAGCACCGCGCCGACTTCGTCCGGGTCGGCGACGTAGGGTTGCAGGCCGTCTTCGAGCAATTCGCCGATGAACGAGCGCGGCACGATCACGCGTTCGTCGACATGAAAGCGGCAGCCGTGCATCCACGCTTCCTGCGTGATGTAGGCCGCGGGCACGCGCTCGGTCGCGCGGCGCTCGACCACTTTCAGCACGGCGTCGATCTCGGTGTCGAGCAGGCGCGCGTCGAGAAACGGCTCGAGCGTGTCGAGCGGCAGGTGCAGCGTGTGCAGCACCAGGTAGGCCGCTTCGTCATAGGCGTTCGCACAGCCGTGCCCGAACGCGAGCTGCGCCCCGTTGAAGCGCGACACCGCGTAGCGCAGCAGATCTCGGACGGTGGAAAAGGGCGTTGTCATGAGGCCTCCCGCTGAGGGTTGTTCGTTGGTCTTTGGGGTTTAGGCGATCAATTGCTCGAGCACGCGGCGGTACACGTTCTTGAGCGGCTCGATGAACGCGACCTCGATATGCTCGTCGATCTTGTGGATGCTGCCGTTGGGCGGGCCGAACTCGACCACCTGCTTGCAGATGCGCGCGATGAAGCGGCCGTCGGAGGTGCCGCCCGTCGTCGAGAGCTCGGCCGTGACGCCGGTTTCGTCCTTGATCGCGCGCTCGAGCGCGTTCGACAGCTCGCCGCGCGGCGTGAGGAACGGCAGGCCGCTGATGGTCCAGGTGAGGTCATAGTCGAGCTCGTGCTTGTCGAGGATCGCGTGCACGCGGCTTTGCAGGCCTTCGACCGTGCTCGCCGTCGAGAAACGGAAGTTGAACGTCAGCTCGGCATGGCCGGGGATGACGTTGCTCGCACCGGTGCCGCTGTGCAGGTTCGACACCTGCCACGTCGTGGGCGGGAAATACTCGTTGCCCGAGTCCCAGTGCTCCGCGACGAGCTCGGCGAGCGCGGGAGCGAGCAGGTGCACGGGGTTCTTCGCCAGATGCGGGTAGGCGATATGGCCTTGCACACCCTTGACGATCAGCTTGCCCGACATCGAGCCGCGCCGGCCATTCTTGACGACGTCGCCGAGCGTGGCGGTCGAGGTCGGCTCGCCGACGATGCAGTAGTCGAGCGTCTCGCCGCGCGCCTGCAAGGCTTCGACGACCTTGACGGTGCCGTCGGTGGCGGGGCCTTCCTCATCGCTCGTGATCAAAAAGCCGATCGAGCCGCGGTGGCGCGGATGCGCGGCGACGAACTCCTCGCTCGCGACGACGAAGCCCGCGAGCGACGTCTTCATGTCGGCAGCGCCGCGTCCGTAGAGCTTGCCGTCGCGATGCGCCGGCACGAACGGCGGCGAAGTCCATTGTTCGAGCGGGCCGGTCGGCACGACGTCGGTATGGCCGGCGAACACGAGCAGCTTGCTGCGCGAGCCGTCCGCTTCGCCTGAGCCGCGCTTCACGGCCCACAGGTTCGTCACACCGTGCGATGCGATCGTCTCGCACGTGAAGCCGATCGCTTCGAGCCGCTCGATCATCAGTTGTTGGCAATGCTGGTCGTCGGGCGTCACGGACGCGCGGGCGATCAGCTGTTCGGTAAGAGCAAGGGTGGCGGACATGGATTCAGACCACTAACGATCGATAGATCAAAAAAATGCCGGCGCGGGGGCCGGCAACTGCTGGATTCAGGGCGCGGCCCAGCGCATTGCTACGCGGCAAAGAGCGCCGCGTATTGATCGGCGGAAAAACCGAGCGTCTTCACGCTGCCGTTCACGACCACGACCGGCCGCTTGATGACCGAGGGCTTCTCGATCATCAGCGCGATCGCGCCTGCTTCGGTGTCGGCCGAGACCTTCACGTCGTCGGGCAGCGCGCGCCACGTCGTGCCGCGCCGGTTGACGAGCGACTCGAGCGGCACGTCCTTCAGCCACGTCTTGACGAGGGCCGTGGTGACGCCCGCCTTCTTGAAGTCGTGGAATTCGAACGGCACGCCGTGTTCTTCGAGCCAGACGCGCGCCTTCTTCACGGTATCGCAGTTCGGAATGCCGTAGACGACGGTTTTCGCGCCAGCCATCAATCGCCTCGCAGGAGCTCGTTCAAGCCGACCTTGGCGCGGGTCTTCGCGTCGACCTTCTTGACGATGACCGCGCAGTAGAGGCTGTGCGAGCCGTCCTTCGAGGGCAGGTTGCCCGACACGACAACCGAGCCGGCCGGAATGCGGCCGTAGCTGATTTCGCCCGTTTCGCGATCATAGATCTTGGTGCTCTGGCCAAGGTACACGCCCATCGAGATAACCGAGTTCTCTTCGACGATTACGCCTTCCACGACCTCCGAGCGCGCGCCGATGAAGCAGTTGTCTTCGATGATGACGGGGTTGGCCTGCAGCGGCTCGAGCACGCCGCCGATGCCGACGCCGCCCGAGAGGTGCACGTTCTTGCCGATCTGCGCGCAGGAGCCGACGGTGGCCCAGGTGTCGACCATCGTGCCTTCGTCGACATAGGCGCCGATGTTCGTGTACGACGGCATCAGCACGACGTTCTTCGCGATGAACGAGCCGCGGCGCGCGATCGCGGGCGGCACGACGCGGAAGCCGCCGGCCGCGAAGTCTTCGGCGGTGTAGTTCGCGAACTTCGACGGCACCTTGTCGTAGAACTGGGAGTAGCCGCCGGCCGGCATCGGCACGTTGTCTTCCAGGCGGAACGACAGCAGCACGGCCTTCTTCAGCCATTGATTGACGACCCATTCGCCGTCCTTCTTCTCGGCGACGCGCAGCACGCCTTTGTCGAGCTGTTCGATCGCGTGCGCGACCGCATCGCGCACATCGGCGGGGGCCGCCTTCGGCGACAGCTCGGCGCGGTTTTCCCAGGCGGTGTCGATGATCTGCTGAAGTTGTTGCGACATAGGTGTGGTTCTCTGGTTGAAGACTGAGGAAAGAGGGAATGGCGGAGCGGCAGGTTTCGCAGCAGCGGCGGTGCGGAGGCGCTGGTTTGCGCCGCTGCGCCACGCCGCGCGCTCGTCAGCCTTGAAGGCCGCGGCAGAAATCGACGATGCGTTTGGCGCCTTCGATGCACTCGTCCACGCCGGCGACGAGGGCCATGCGGACAAAATTGCGGCCGGGGTTCGCATCGTGCGCGGTGCGCGCCAGATAGGAGCCGGGCAGAACCGTCACATTATAGTCGGCGTAGAGACGCCGGGCGAACTCGGTGTCCGAGAGGCCCGTGCGCTCGACGTTCGCCCACAGGTAGAACGCGGCGTCGGGCAAGCGCACGTCGAGCACGTCGGCGAGCATCGGCGTGACCGTGGCGAACTTCTGCACGTACTTCGCACGGTTCTCGCGCACGTGGGTTTCGTCGTTCCAGGCAGCGATGCTCGCAGCTTGATAGACCGTCGACAAGGCCGCGCCGTGGTATGTCCGGTATAGCAGGAAGCGCTTCAGGATCGCGGCGTCGCCGGCGGCGAAGCCCGAGCGCATGCCCGGCACGTTCGAGCGCTTCGACAGGCTCGATAGCATCACGAGCCGCTCGAAGCCGCGTCCCAGCTTGTGCGCGGCTTCGAGGCCGCCGAGTGGCGGCTTGGCTTCGTCGAAGTAGATCTCTGAATAGCATTCGTCGGAGGCGATCACGAAGCCATAGCGGTCCGACAAGGCGAACAGCTCGCGCCAGTCGTCGAGCGTGAGGACGGCGCCCGTCGGGTTGCCCGGCGAGCAGACGTAGAGCAGCTGCGTACGCGCCCAGACTTCGGCCGGAACGGCGCTGTAGTCGCAGGCGAAATTGCGGGCCGGATCGCTGTTCACGAAGTAGGGCTGCGCGCCCGCCAGCAGCGCGGCGCCTTCGTAGATTTGGTAGAACGGGTTCGGGCAGAGTACGATCGCGCTCTTGCCGTCGGCGCGCGGCGTGCCGTCGATCACCGTCTGCGCGAGCGCGAAGAGCGCCTCGCGCGAGCCCGACACCGGCAGCACCTCGGTGGCCGGATCGACGGGCGGCAGCCCGTAGCGCGTCGTGACCCATTGCGCGATCGACTGGCGCAGCGCGTCTGAGCCGATCGTCGCCGGATATGCCGAGAGGCCCGGGAGCGAGGCAATTACGGCGTCGCGGATCAGGGCGGGCGTCGGATGCTTCGGCTCGCCGATGCCGAAGCTGATGTGCGGCAGGGCGGCGGGCGGCGTCGCGTCCTTGAGGAGCGCGCGGAGCTTTTCGAATGGATAGGGCTGGAGACTGTCGAGTAGCGGGTTCACGTGGCTTGGCGGGAAACGCGGACGGAAGCGGCAAATTATAGCTTGGCTATAGCGTGGCGAGGGGGCTTCGGGCCTGCGGGCAGGTCGTTTCGACGAGGTTCGGAACAGGGCCGGTAATGAGCGCCCCCAGACCTGTCGCTGCGCGCCGGGCCCCCCGAGGGGGACAATCCCACAAGGGGACTTCCTTCGGGGCGGAAAACTTGGGGCGGCCCGGCGTTTTCTTGAGAAAGGAAGGGATGGAATGAACGATCGGATTCGCAACGGCTGGCCGACGCTTGCGATCATGCTGGGCGCCTCGGTATGGGGCTTCGTCTGGTATCCGCTGCGCGTGCTTGCGGCGCTCGGCGTGACGGGCACGGCCGCGAGCGCCGCGACGAGCGCCGCCGCATGCGGCTTCGTGCTGCTCGTGCGCCGCAAGTCGCTCGCGACGATCCGCTGGCATTGGGTGCTGCCCGCGCTCGCGCTGGCTGCGGGCGTGACGAATCTCGGCTTCGTCTGGGGCACGATCCATGGGCAGGTGATGCGGGTGCTGTTGTTGTTCTACCTGACCCCGGCATGGACCGCGCTCTTCGCCCACTTCATCCTGCACGAGCGGCTCTCCTGGGCGGGCGCCGGGCTCGCGGCGCTGTCGCTCGCGGGCGCGATGCTGATGCTGTGGTCGCCGCAGGCCGGCGTGCCGCTGCCGGGCAGTCTCGCCGAATGGGGCGGGCTTGCGGCGGGCATGAGCTTCGCGCTCTCCAACGTGCTGATCCTGAAGGCGAGCCGCGTGCTGCCGGACATGAAGCCCGAGATGCGCACTGCGACGATCTTCGGCGGGGCGGCGCTCTTCAGCTCGGTGGCGTCGCTGTTCGAGGCGATGCCGGCGCCGCCTGCCGGCGCGCACCTGGGGCTGGCTGCGCTGCTCGTGCTCGGGCTCGGTTTCGCGCTCGCCTCGAACAATATGCTGGTCCAGTATGGGCTCGCGCGCGTGCCGGCCAATCGCGCGTCGATCATCATGTTGTTCGAGATCGTCGTCACCGCGCTGTCGGCGTGGCTGCTCGCGGGTGAAGTGCCCGGCCCGCGCGAGTGGGCGGGCGGCGCGTGCATCGTGCTCGCGTCGGCGCTCTCGAGTTGGCTGCATCGCGGCAAGCCGGCGGCAAGGCCCAGTCCGGAGGACGATTCGGAGCGCCGGGACGGCCAACGCGCGATGGTATGATTGCCACTGCTCACGGGCTGCGCTCGATCGCGATCGAGCGCAGCCCCTTGTTTTAAGCGTCGCGGCCCGGTCCCGAGTTTTCGTTCAATCTCGCGACAACAACGGTTCAACTGCCGCGAACTCTTTTTATTTCCCCTTTTCCATCAGCGATATCGCCGTGCGTCTGACCTCGATCAAACTCGCTGGCTTCAAATCCTTTGTCGATCCCACGCATTTCCAGGTACCGGGCCAGCTAGTCGGCGTGGTCGGTCCCAATGGCTGCGGCAAGTCCAACATCATCGACGCCGTGCGCTGGGTGCTAGGTGAATCGCGCGCTTCCGAGCTGCGCGGCGAATCGATGCAGGACGTGATCTTCAACGGCTCGACCGCGCGCAAGCCCGGCAGCCGCGCGAGCGTCGAGCTCGTCTTCGACAACGCCGACGGCCGCGCCGCGGGCCAGTGGGGCCAATACGCGGAGATTGCGGTCAAGCGCGTGCTCACGCGCGACGGCACTTCGAGCTACTACATCAACAACCTGCCGGCGCGCCGCCGCGACATCCAGGACATCTTCCTCGGCACGGGCCTCGGGCCGCGCGCCTACGCGATCATCGGGCAGGGCATGATCGCGCGGATCATCGAGGCGAAGCCCGAGGAGCTGCGCGTGTTTCTCGAAGAGGCCGCGGGCGTGTCGAAGTACAAGGAGCGCCGCCGCGAGACCGAGAACCGCCTGCACGACACGCGCGAGAACCTGACGCGCGTCGAGGACATCGTCCGCGAGCTCGGCGCGAACCTGGAGAAGCTCGAAGCGCAGGCGATCGTCGCGACCAAGTTCAAGGAACTGCAGGCCGACGGCGAGGAGAAGCAGCGTCTCCTGTGGTTGCTGCGCAAGAACGAAGCGGCCGGCGAGCAGGAGAAGCAGCAGCGCGCGATCAGCGGAGCGCAGATCGACCTCGAGGCGCAGACGGCCAAGCTGCGCGAGGTCGAAGCGCAGCTCGAAACGCTGCGCGTCGCGCACTATTCGGCGAGCGACGCCATGCAGGGCGCGCAAGGCGCGCTCTACGAAGCGAACGCTGAAGTGAGCCGCCTCGAAGCCGAGATCAAGTTCATTGTCGAGTCGCGCAACCGCGTGCAGGCGCAGATCGCTGCGCTCACCGCGCAGCGCGAGCAGTGGCAGATGCAGGCCGAGAAGGCGCGCGGCGACATCGAGGATGCCGAGGAGCAGTTCGCTATCGCCGAAGAGAAGGCGGTGCTCGCGGAAGAGGAAGCGGCCGCCAAGCACGATGCGATGCCCGCGCTCGAAGCGCGCTGGCGCGATGCGCAGAACCAGCTCAACGACGAGCGCGGCGGGATCGCGCAGACCGAGCAGGCGCTCAAGCTCGAAGCGGCGCACCAGCGCAACGCCGACCAGCAACTGCAGCAATTGCAGCAGCGCCATGAGCGCCTGAAGGCCGAGGCGGGCGGGCTCGACGCGCCGGACGAAGCGCAGCTCGAAGAGCTGCGCATGCAGCTTGCGGAGCATGAAGAGATTCTGAACGACGCACAGGCGCGCCTCGCCGATGCGCAGGAAACGCTGCCGCGGCTCGATGCCGAGCGCCGCGCCGCGCAGGAGCGCGTGCAGGCGGAGAGCGCGCAGATCCATCAGCTCGAGGCGCGTCTCGCCGCGCTCAAGCAGTTGCAGGAGAACGTCCAGACCGAAGGCAAGATCCAGCCTTGGCTGGACAAGCACGAACTGGGCGCGCTGCCGCGCCTGTGGAAAAAACTGCATGTCGAAGCGGGCTGGGAAACCGCGCTCGAATCCGTGCTGCGCGAGCGGCTTGCTGCGCTCGAGGTTTCGAACCTCGATTGGGTGAAGGCGTTCGCCACCGACGCGCCGCCCGCCAAGCTCGCCTTCTACGCACCGCCGGCGGCCGGGCTGCCGCGCGAGACGCCTGCTGCGCTGCGGCCGCTGCTGTCGCTCGTGCGCATCGACGACGCCGGCCTGCGCGCCGTGCTCAACGAATGGCTCGGCCAGGCGTTCCTCGCCGACGATCTCGCGCAGGCGCTCGCGATGCGCGCGCAATTGCCGGACGGCGGCGCGTTCGTCGTGAAGGCCGGGCATATCGTGACGCGCGTTGGCGTGCAGCTCTACGCCGCCGATTCGGAGCAGGCCGGCATGCTGGCGCGCCAGCAGGAAATCGAAAACCTGACGCGCCAGGTGCGCGCGCAAGCCTTGCTCGCCGACGAAGCGCGAGCCGCCGCGATCCGCGCGGAGGCGGCGCATACGCAGGCGTCGCAGGCGCTTGCCGACGTGCGCGCGCAAGCCGAGCGTGCGACGCAGCGCGTTCATGCTTTGCAGATGGACGTGCTCAAGCTCACGCAGGCGCACGAGCGCTACACCCAGCGCAGCACGCAGATTCGCGAAGAGCTCGAAGAAATCCGAGCGCAGATCGAAGAGCAGCGCGCGCAGCGCGCCGAGTCGGAAGCGAACTTCGAACGCTACGACGGGCAATTGGCCGAACTGCAGGCGCGCTTCGAAGACAACCAGATGGCCTTCGAAGCGCTCGATGAAGAGCTGACCGCGGCGCGCGGCCAATCGCGCGATCTCGACCGCGCCGCCACCGATGCGCGCTTCGCCGTGCGCAACATGGCGAACCGCATCGACGAATTGAAGCGCAGCATCCAGGTCGCACATGAGCAGAGCGAGCGCGTCGCCGTGTCGCTCGAAGATGCGCGCGCGGAACTCGAGACGATCAACGAGCAGACCGCGCACACGGGCCTGCAGGACGCGCTGGAGATCCGCGCGGCCAAGGAAGAGGCGCTGCATGCGGCGCGCCTCGAACTCGACGACCTGACGGCGAAACTGCGCCAGACCGACGAAATCCGCCTCACCGCCGAGCGCTCGCTGCAGCCGCTGCGCGACCGCATCACCGAACTGCAGCTGAAGGAGCAGGCCGCGCGCATCTCCGGCGAGCAGTTCATCGAGCAACTGACGGCGGCAGGTGCCGACGAAGCGCAACTGCAGGCGAAGCTCACGCCGGACATGAAGCCGTCCTACCTGCAAGGCGAAGTGACGCGCATCAACAATGCGATCACGGCGCTCGGCCCGGTGAACATGGCGGCGCTCGAAGAGCTGGCCGCCGCGACCGAGCGCAAGACCTTCCTCGACGCCCAATCGGCCGACTTGACGAGCGCGATCGAAACACTCGAAGACGCGATCCGCAAGATCGACCAGGAGACGCGCACGCTGCTGCAAGGCACGTTCGACGAAGTGAACCGCCATTTCGGCGAGCTGTTCCCGCGTCTCTTCGGAGGAGGCCAGGCAAAGCTCATCATGACCGGCGACGAGATTCTCGACGCCGGCGTGCAGGTGATGGCGCAGCCGCCCGGCAAGAAGAACTCGACGATCCATCTGCTCTCGGGGGGCGAGAAGGCGCTGACTGCCACGGCGCTCGTGTTTGCGATGTTCCAGCTCAATCCGGCTCCGTTCTGCTTGCTCGACGAAGTGGACGCCCCGCTCGACGACGCCAATACCGAACGTTTTGCGAACCTTGTGCGGGCGATGTCGGACAAAACACAGTTCCTGTTCATTTCGCACAACAAGATCGCGATGGAGATGGCGCAGCAGCTGATCGGTGTGACAATGCAGGAGCAAGGCGTGTCGCGCATCGTGGCCGTCGACATGGAAACGGCTGCTGGCTTTGCACAGAATACGGTTTGAACCGCGTGCGCAGTGCGCTTCGCAGCGGCTCGACGCCGCGCGAATGTCGAGCGCACGCGTGTCGCATATAAAGAATTGCTGATGGAGCGTGCATGGACGAGTTGACACTCGGGTTGATCGGCGCAGGGGCCGTGGTGGTAGGGGGTGTGGTGGCGTATAACGCTTGGCAGGGCGCGAAGGTGCGCCGCCGGATGCCGAGACCGATGCCGCCTGAGGCCGCGGAAACGTTCGCTCGGCAGGATAACGAAGAGGAGCGGCCGTTCATCGAGCCCGCGCGGCCGAGTGCGCGCCGCGAACCGTCGCTGTCGGAGGCGGAGCAAACCACGGGAGCCGCCCGCGTCGAGCCGAGCTTCGGCGGCGTGGCGCCGCTCGATGTACCTGCCGACATCCAGGCCGAGACGACGACGCCGAACGGCTTTCCCGAAGAGGCGGCGGGCGAGCCTGCCGTCAAGGAAGAGCCGCAGGAACGCGAAGAGCCGATCCTGCCCGCCGCCACGACGATTTCCGCGGCTCCGCCGCACATCGTCGATCGCCGCATCGATTGCATCGTGCCGATTCGCTTGAGCGGTCCGCTCGCGGGCGAGAAGGTGATCCCGCTGGCGCAACGCTTGCGGCGCGCCGGCAGCAAGCCGGTCTACATCGAAGGCAAGCCCGAGGGCGGCAACGGCTGGGAGCTGCTGCAAAACGGCGCGCGCTATGAAGAGCTGCGCGCCGCGGCACAGCTGGCCAATCGCAGCGGCGCGCTGAACGAGCTCGAGTTTTCCGAGTTCGTGTCCGGCGTACAGCAGTTCGCCGATGCGATCGACGGCGCGCCGGAATTCCCTGACATGCTCGAGACGGTGTCGATGGCGCGTGAACTCGACGCCTTCGCGGCGCAATGCGACGCGCAGTTGTCGATCAACGTGATGTCTGACGGCGCGCCGTGGTCGGCGAACTACGTGCAAGCCGTGGCGTCGCAGGACGGTCTGCTGCTCTCGCGCGACGGCACACGCTTCGTGAAGCTCGATGCCAGGCAGAATCCGGTGTTCATGCTGCAGTTCGGCGACACCAACTTCCTGCGCGACGACCTCACCTACAAGGGCGGCCAGATGATCACGCTGGTCCTCGACGTGCCGGTCGCCGACGAAGACATCCTGCCGTTCAGGCTCATGTGCGACTACGCGAAGTCGCTCTCGGAGCGGATCGGCGCACGCGTCGTCGACGACCAGCGGCGTCCGTTGCCCGAGGCCGCGCTGCTGTCGATCGAGAAGCAGTTGATGACGCTCTACGCGAAACTTGAGGAGGCCGGTATTCCGGCCGGCTCGCCCGCGACGCGGCGGCTTTTCAGCCAGTAGCGCGCAGCCCAGGCCGGTAGCAACCGGCATCGACTTCGAGAGGCCCGTCGCAAGACGGGCCTTTTCGTCGTTGCTTGCGATGACCTGCCGCCGCGGTCCATCGGTCTCTCAGTCTCTCAGTCTCCATCGACGTCCTTCGGCCACGCGCCGCCCACGATCCACGCCTTGATCGCCGCGACGACCGCCTGGTCCTCGCCATAAAAGCCGTGGTGCGCCTTCGCCTGGCAAGGGTTGCCGCGCGCCATGCCGCCGTGCACGGTGATCAGGTCGTGCGCGGCAGCGATTTCCCGGGCGGCGCGATAGGAACACAGGAAACATGCATCGTCCTCGTGATGGACGAATAACTGGCGAGCCTGGATCGAGCCGTAGTCGAAGCCGGTGAGCGGCAGCGCTTGTCCGCGCGACGGGCTGCTCAACGTCGACGTATGGATGACCGCGTCCCAAACCCCGGGCAGCGCTCGTCCGGCGAAGGCCGACGAGATCGTGCCGCGGCTCGTGCCGATCAGCACGAGCTTGGCGGAGGGAAACCGCTGGCGCAGATCCGCGGCGATGCGCTCGAGGTCCTGCGCGTGGCGCGGCGATGCTCTGAACTCGTCGGAATAGCCGCCGGACTGATCGGACGGCGCGTCGATGACCGCGGTAGCGAACCCGTCGGTGGCAAAGAGCGTGCGCGAGCGCACCAGGAAATTGCCGTGCTCGAGCAGACGGATCGTGCCGTCGGCGCTTTGCGAGAGCTGCAGCGCGCCTTCGCCGCCGGGGAACATCACGAGCACCCATTGCGGCGCGCCGGCATCGGGCTGCGTCAGCAGATAGGAGATCGTCGCGCCGCCGGCGAGCGGCACGGAGATCACCTGCTCGGCGGCATAAGCGCGGCCGGCCAGCACGAGCGTCAAGGCGGCCAGCCAGGACGCCGCGATTCGAGGCCGGATTGCCTGCAGGAACGAAGGTAGGTGTCTCATCGATGACCTCGGAGTCGGTCGCAGCGTGGTTGCCCGAGGGCTGGCTGCGTTGCTTCAGGGAGCCGAAATGAGCCAAAGGGAGCGTGGCGGATGCAACGGTCGCATTGCGTCGAAGGCCTGTCAATGGAGGCCGGCGCGCGTTGGCCGAACGGTATGCCGAAACGCCGGGCAACGTACGGCGCGCCGCGCTCGATCGGCCAATTGGCCGATGCGACAGCGAACGCTTCCTGCGATAATCTGGGGTCTGATTTTTCTCCAAGAATGCGCCACAGCATGGCACCCACGACCGTTGAACCGTCTTCCGGCAATTCCTCCGAACGCGCTGCCTGGCTGCGCGCCGAGCTCGAGCGTGCGAACTATGCGTACTATGTGCTCGACCAGCCGGATTTGCCCGACGCGGAATACGACAAGCTCTTCAAGGAGCTCGAGCAAATCGAAGCAGGGCACCCCGAGCTGATCACGCCGGAGTCGCCGACGCAGCGTGTCGGCGGCCAGGCCGCCAGCGGGTTCGAGACGGTGGTTCACGCGATGCCGATGCTGTCGCTGAACAACGGTTTTGCCGACGAGGACATCGTCGCCTTCGACAAACGCGTTGCCGATGCGCTCGACACATCGCCGGTCGATTACGCCTGCGAGCTCAAGTTCGACGGCCTGGCGATTTCGCTGCGCTACGAAGACGGCCGCTTCATGCAGGCCGCCACGCGCGGCGATGGCGCGACCGGCGAAGACGTCACGCAGAATATCCGCACCGTGCGCTCGATTCCGCTGCGGCTCAAGGGCGAGCGGATCCCCCGTGTGCTCGAGGTTCGCGGCGAAGTGCTGATGTTCAAGCGTGATTTCGAGCGCTTGAATGCGCGGCAGCGGGAAGCGGAGCAACGCGAGTTTGCGAACCCGCGCAACGCGGCCGCCGGCAGTCTTCGCCAGCTCGATCCGAAGATCACCGCGCAGCGGCCGCTCTCGTTCTTCGCCTACGGGATCGGCGTGCTAGAAGGAATGGAAATGCCGGCGACGCATAGTGAATTGCTCGATTGGTATGGCGAGCTGGGCTTGCCCGTGTGCGGGGAACGCGCGGTCGTGCAGGGCGCTCAAGGGTTGCTCGATTTCTTCGGGCACGTGGGTGAAAAGCGCGATGCGCTGCCTTACGACATCGATGGCGTCGTCTACAAGGTGAATCGCCGCGACGAGCAGGACAAGCTCGGCTTCGTCTCGCGTGCGCCGCGCTTTGCGCTCGCACACAAGTTCCCCGCGCAGGAGGCGCTGACGAAGCTGATCGCGATCGACGTGCAAGTCGGCCGCACCGGCGCGATCACGCCGGTGGCGCGCCTCGAGCCCGTCTTCGTCGGCGGAGCGACCGTGACGAACGCGACGCTGCACAACGAAGACGAAGTGCGCCGCAAGGACATCCGGATCGGCGATACGGTGATCGTGCGGCGCGCGGGCGACGTGATTCCGGAAGTCGTCGCCGCCGTGCTGGACCGGCGTCCGGATGACGTACGCGAGTTCGTGATGCCGACCGAGTGCCCGGTATGCGGCTCGCGCATCGAGCGCTTGCCCGATGAAGCGATTGCGCGCTGCACGGGCGGCCTGTTCTGCCCGGCGCAGAGGAAGCAGGCGCTCTGGCACTTCGCGCAGCGCCGCGCGCTCGATATCGACGGTCTCGGAGAAAAAATCATCGATCAACTCGTCGAGCAGAATCTGGTGCGAACGCCTGCCGACCTGTTCAACCTCGGTTTTTCGACGCTCGCGGCGCTCGACCGCTTTGCCGACAAATCGGCGCAAAACCTGCTCGATTCGCTCGAAAAGGCCAAGCACACGACGCTCGCGCGCTTCATCTACGCGCTTGGCATCCGGCACGTGGGCGAATCGACGGCCAAGGACCTCGCCAAGTATTTCGGCTCGCTCGATCCGATCATGAGCGCGTCGGTCGAGGAATTGCTCGAAGTCAACGACGTCGGCCCGATCGTCGCCGAGGCGCTCCACCAGTTCTTCGCGGAAGAGCACAACCGCACGGTCATCGAGCAACTGCGCGCGCCCGGCAAGGTGACTTGGCCCGAAGGGCCGCCGGCGCCGAAGGCGCCGCAAGGCCTGCTGGCGGGCAAGACGATCGTGCTGACCGGCACTCTGCCGACGCTCTCGCGTGAAGAAGCCAAGGAAATGCTGGAGGCGGCGGGGGCGAAGGTCGCCGGCTCCGTATCGAAGAAGACCGATTACGTGGTCGCCGGCGCAGAAGCCGGCAGCAAGCTCGCGAAGGCCGAGGAACTCAATATTCCGGTACTCGACGAAGAAGGTATGCGCAAGCTCCTGGAGGGCCAGATTCAATGATTCACGACATTCTCAAGATGGGCGATCCGCGCCTTTTGCGCATCGCTCAACCGGTCGACCATTTCGATACCCCGGAGCTGCACGTGCTCATCAAGGACATGTTCGAGACGATGCATCACGCGAACGGCGCCGGTCTTGCCGCGCCGCAGATCGGCGTCGATCTGCAAGTCGTGATCTTCGGCTTCGGGCGCAACGAGCGCTATCCCGATGCGCCGTCGGTGCCGGAAACGGTGCTCATCAATCCGACCATCACGCCCGTCTCGCAGGATATGGAGGAGGGCTGGGAGGGCTGCTTGTCGGTGCCGGGCATGCGCGGCGTGGTCAGCCGGTTTTCGATGATCCGCTACCAGGGCTTCGACCAATACGGAGATCCGATCGACCGCGTGGCGGAGGGCTTCCATGCGCGCGTCGTGCAGCATGAGTGCGATCACTTGATCGGCAAGCTGTATCCGATGCGGATCACCGATTTTTCGAATTTCGGCTTCACCGAAGTGCTGTTTCCCGACCTCGAACCGAATAGCGATGACTGACGTATCGAAGTTGCCTGGCTAAAAACGGAAACGCCCGCATCGATGACGATGCGGGCGTTTCTGCCTCCGCGTGCAGCGTTACGCGCCGGACGCGCGGTCAGAACTCCTCCTCAGGCAGCAGATAGCGCCACTGTCCTGGCGGCAGTGAGCCGAGCGGAATGCGTCCCATGCGGATGCGCCTCAGGCCCACCACGTTCAGACCCACCAGTTCGCACATGCGCCGGATCTGGCGCTTCTTGCCCTCGCGCAGCACGAAGCGCAACTGCTCGCCGTTTTGCCAGCTGACCTTTGCCGGCCTGAGCGGGACGTCGTCGAGCGACAGGCCGTGCCGGAGCTTCGCGAGCAGTTCCGGCGGGAAATGCTGGTCGATGTCCGTCGTGCGCTCGCCATACGCGACGCGCACCAGATACTCCTTTTCGATCGGCGAATGGATGCCGATCAATTGCTTCGCGACGCGGCCGTCTTGCGTCAGCACGAGAAGGCCGGTCGAATCGATGTCGAGGCGGCCTGCCGGCGCGAGCTGGCGCAGGTGGCTGGCGGAAAACTGGACGTCCGAGCGATCGCCTTCCCAATGGTTGGCGGGGGTGATCAGCGTGATCGCCGGCTGGTAGCCGTCTTCGGCTTGGCCGGACACGTAGCCGACCGGCTTGTGCAGCAGGATCGTCACCTGCTTGGCTTGCGCCGCGCGCGCGTTGGCGACGATTTCGATGTGCTGGCCGACGTGCACCTTGGCTCCGAGCGTGTCGACGCGCTCCCCGTCGACGAGGACCCAGCCTTTTTCGATCCATTCGTCCGCCTCCCGGCGCGAGCAAAGGCCGAGCTCGGACATGCGTTTCGAGAGGCGCATCGTTTCGCTCGCGTCACCACCGGTACGTGTTTCGGTCGGCGGGGAGACTGCGCGGCCAGTGGCGGCGGCTGGCCTCCGGTCGGGCGTCTCGTCGCGGCGCATGCGCCGCTCGCCGGCGGGGCGCTTGGGCGCAGGCTTGAATTCTTCGCGCTCGGCATGGGATCGCTTGACGGGCTGGCCGATCTTGCGGGCACCGCGTGCGGAATCGCTTGCTGTGCGGTTCGTCGTGCTTTGACGAGCCATGTCCGGCGAACGGCCTTCACCGTAGCCGCCGCGCGCGCCCTCGGAGGATGCCGGGCGGCGCGGTCCGGCGGCGCGCTCGGTTTTCGCGTACCCGCGCCCGTCGTCTTTCGCGTACCCGCGCCCGTCGTCTTTTCGCGCCGGCCGCTTGGCCGTGGAGAATCGGTCGTTGCGCGTGTCGTCTTCGCGCCGTTGTTCGCCGCGCGCGCCAGCCGGCCGTTTTGCGCCGGCGGATTCGGCGTCGCCGCGCCCAGGACGGGCTGCGTAAGGCCGCTTGGGCGCTTCGGCGCCGCCGCGCTCCGGTTTGCCGTGGCGCGCCGCGTCGCTGCCTTTCCTTGCGGCGGCAGGCCGGGCTTGCTTGGCTGCCGTAGCACCGGGCTTGCGCACATCACTAGCCGGGCGATTGGCGCTTCCCGCCGCTCCAGAGGGACCCGGCGCGCGCGGCACTCCTGCCGGCCGCTCGGTCTTGGCCTCCGCTGGGCGAGCCGGCCGCGTAGGCTTGCGTGCCGACGAGCTGCCGGAACGGACGGGGGCGCGATCCGGCGTGGCCGGTCGCGGGTGCTTGGCTGTCAATTTGACGCGCATAAACTCTCTCAACAAAACGCCGGACCGCTTCGCGTTTCAGTGGCCCAAATGGCCCGACGACGCAAAGCGGCGGGGATAAGCAGCTTTCAGACCGCGATCGCGCGCAGCAGCTCGGTTTCGATCTGGATTTGCAGCCGGTTGTCCGACAGGCCGCGCCCGTCGAGCAGGAACACGTCCTCGACGCGTTCGCCAAGCGTGTTGATCCGCGCCGCGTGGACGCCGACCCGGTGCTCGGCCAGCACGCGCGCGATCGAATAAAGAAGGCCTGGCCGGTCGTTGGCCGACACGGACAGGATGTAGTACTGGCCGCGCTCGTCGGCCCGCAGGTCGACGCGCGGCGTCACGGGAAACGTGCGCGAAAGCCGCGACAGCCGCCCCTTGGACGGCTCGGGCAGGAGCGCTTCGACCGCCAGCCGCGCGGCGAGTTGCTGCTCGACGAGATTGGCGATATCGCGGTAGTGCACGTCGTCCTCGGTGTGCGCGACGATGAAGTTGTCGAGCGCATAGCCGTGCCGCGTCGTGCTGACCCGTGCGTCGAGCACCGAGAGCCCGTTGCGGTCGAAGTACGCGCAGATGCCAGCGAACAGGTCCGAGCGGTCCTTCACGTAGACGAGCACCTGCAGCGCTTCGCCGATCGGCGACGGGCGCGCCCGCACGATCGCCGTCTGCGTTTCCACGTGGCGGTACAGCACGCGCGTCTGCCAGGCGATGTCGGCGGCGTCGTGACGCAGGAAATAGCCGACGTCGAGCTGTTCCCAGAGCGCGAGATGCGCGTTCTCGGGCACCGTCTCGAGCCGCAGCAACGACAGCGCCTCTTCCTGCCGCTGCTTCAGTTCCGAATGCGCGTCGGGACGGGCGCCGCCGAGCACGGCGAGTGTCGTGCGGTACAGGTCCTCGAGCAACTTGCCTTTCCAGTTGTTCCAGACCTTCGGGCTCGTGCCGCGGATGTCGGCGACCGTCAGCAGGTAGAGCGCCGTCAGGCGCCGCTCGGTGCGCACCAGCTCGGCGAACTGCTTGATGACCTCGGGGTCGCTCGTGTCCTGCTTCTGCGCGACCTGGCTCATCGTCAGGTGGTGCTGGACCAGCCAGACGACGAGCTCGCCGTCATCGCCCTTGATGTCGTGGTCGCGGCAGAAGCGCCGCGCGTCGGCCATGCCGAGCGTCGAGTGGTCGCCGCCGCGGCCCTTGGCGATGTCGTGGAAGAGCGCCGCGACGTACAGCACCCACGGCCGCTCGAAGTTCGCGATCAGCTGGCTGCAGAACGGATATTCATGCGCATGCTCCGCGATCGCGAAGCGGCGCAGGTTGCGCAGCACCATCAGGATGTGCTGGTCGACCGTATAGACGTGATAGAGGTCGTGCTGCATCTGCCCGACGATGCGCCGGAAATTCAGCAGGTAGCGCCCGAGCACGCTCGTCTGGTTCATGAGCCGGAACGCATGCGTGATGCCTTGCGGCTGCTTGAGGATCTCCATGAACAGGCGCCGGTTCTCCGGGTCGCGCCGCCAGTGCTGGTTCATGATGTCGCGCGCGTTGTAGAGCGCGCGCAGCGTGCGCGCCGAGAGCCCTTTGATGCCGGGCGTCGCCTCGAACAGCAGGAAAGCTTCGAGGATCGCATTCGGTGAGCGCTCGAACACGTCGTCGCTGCCGATTTCGATCGTCCCTTGCTTCTCGACGAAGCGCTCCGACAGCACGCGCGTGATGCCGCTCGTCTTCGGGAAGAGCTGCGCCTCGATGTTCTGGATCAGGATCGTCGCGAGCTGCGTGACGGCCTTGGCGGCCCAGTAGTAGCGGCGCATCAGCTGTTCGCTCGCGCGCTTGGTCTGCGTCGCCTTGAAGCCGAAGCTCTCGGCGGCGGCCGTCTGCAGGTCGAACAGCAGGATGTCCTGACGGCGTCCCGCGATCACGTGCAGGCGCGCGCGCAGCGCCTTCAGGAAGCCTTCGTTGCGGCGCAGCTCGCGGGCCTCGCGATCGGTGATGAGGCCCCGCGCGTCCAGCTCCTTCCAACTGCTGCCGAAGCCCGCCGCGCGCGTGATCCAGAGGATCAGCTGCAAGTCACGCAGGCCGCCGGGGCACTCCTTGACGTTGGGCTCGAGGCTGTACGGCGAGTCCTGGAACTTCGCGTGGCGCTGGCGCATTTCCAGCATCTTCGCCTGGAAGAACGCGCGCGGATCGAGGGTCTCGTTGTAGCGCAGGGTGAAGGTCTCGAAGAGCGCCGTGCTGCCGACGATGCGCCGCGCCTCCAGGAGCGAGGTGCGCACCGTGACATCGTTCGAGGCCTCCTCGATGCATTGCGCGACCGTGCGCACGCTGCTGCCGAGCTCGAGTCCGAGATCCCAGGCCATGCCGATGAAGCGCTCGATGGACGCCTCGATATGCGGCGGCGCTTCCTCCGGCAGGAGCACCAGGATGTCGACGTCCGAATACGGCGCGAGCTCGCCGCGGCCGTAGCCGCCGACAGCAAGGAGCGCGAGCGTCGCCGGCAGCTCGCAGGTTTCCCAGGCGCCGCGCAGGGCCTCGTCGGTGGTGCGGGCGAGTGCGCGCATCAGCGAGTCGACGTTGGACGATGTCTTGAAGCGCTCCAGCAGTTCGGTCTTGGACACTTTGTGGTCCGCTTTGAGCGACAGGGCTTGGGGAAGGGCGGCGGGGGATGCGCTCATGGGCGACGGGTCGGCATGTCGATCATCGGGGCTTAAGCGGGCGTTGGATGAAAATGGGCGGCGCGGCTGAAATCTCAGGCCGCCGCCGCGATCTGCGGCTTCGCGGGCGTGCCGGCTGACACGGTCAGCACGTCATGGCCGGTCTCGGTGACGAGCACC
Organism: Trinickia terrae; assembly: GCF_005144415.1. Classification (GTDB taxonomy): domain Bacteria; phylum Pseudomonadota; class Gammaproteobacteria; order Burkholderiales; family Burkholderiaceae; genus Trinickia_A; species Trinickia_A terrae. The sequence goes on from NZ_SWJE01000016.1 coordinate 125,070, forward strand.
GTATGCTCCCATTGCGCCGACAGGCTGCGGTCGCGCGTCTTGACGGTCCATTGGTCCGGCATGGTGCGGATTTCGCGGCGGCCTGCGTTGATCATGGGCTCGATTGTGAAGATCATGCCGGCCTGCAGCTCGAGGCCCGTGCCGGGACGCCCGTAATGCAGGATCTGCGGATCTTCGTGGAACACCGTGCCGATGCCGTGGCCGCAATACTCGCGCACGACGCTGTAGCCCTGCGCCTCGGCGTGCCGCTGGATCGCGTGGCCGATGTCGCCGAGGAACGCACCCGGGCGCACCTGCTCGATGCCGAGCCACATGCACTCGTAGGTGGTCTGCACGAGGCGCTTGGCGAGGATCGAGCCTTCGCCGACCATGAACATCCGGCTCGTGTCGCCGAAATAGCCTTCCTTGATTACGGTGATGTCGATATTGAGCGCATCGCCGTTCTTGAGGACCTTGTCGCCGGGAATGCCGTGGCAGATGACGTCGTTGACCGAGATGCAGGTCGCCTTCGGGTACGGCGGGTAGCCGGGCGGCTGGTAGTTGAGCGGCGCGGGGACGGTGCCCTGCACGTCGAGCATGTAGTTGTGGCACAGGCGGTCGAGCTCGGCGGTCGTGACGCCCGCCTTGACGAACGGCGTGATGTAGTCGAGCACTTCGCTGGCGAGGCGGCAGGCCACGCGCATTTGCGCGATGTCGTGTGCGTTTTTGAGCGTAATAGCCATGAGTCCAGGTCTGAATTGCGTTGATTGCGCGATTATCGCACCATATTCGACCCGTCGCAGGCCATTCAAGTGAATGTAAAGAGGCCAGGGAAGTCCTGCCGGAAAGGGGCCTGGCAGGATTGCGGCGAGCGCGGCCGCGCGGCAAATCGAATCCCGGCTTGAGAGGGGTAATACGTGCGTGTTATACTCTTTGGCTAAGTCGTCACAGGGTGTTTGCCGATATTTTTCATATTCCTGGCGTCATGCATGGAATATGGGGCGGCATCCCGGGCGGCTGAAAGCGGTGCGTGTGCATGACCTGAAGTCCATGGCGCGCATCCAATCGCAAGCCGGCGCACCCAGGGTGTCGTCCGCGTCGAGCGTTCCGCGAATCCAGGCGGCGCGACGCGGCCGATACGGCAGTCGGCTTAAGACCCAACCCTCGCGGAGAACTACATGGCAGTCACCATGCGTCAAATGCTGGAAGCCGGTGTCCACTTCGGCCACCAAACGCGCTTCTGGAATCCCAAGATGGCCCCCTTCATCTTCGGCCATCGCAACAAGATTCACATCATCAACCTCGAAAAGACGCTGCCGATGTACAACGACGCGCTGAAGTACGTGCGTCAACTGGCAGCGAACCGCGGCACGATCCTGTTCGTCGGCACGAAGCGTCAATCGCGCGACACGATCGCCGAGGAAGCGCAACGCGCCGGCATGCCGTACGTCAACGCGCGCTGGCTCGGCGGCATGCTGACCAACTTCAAGACGCTGAAGGTCTCGATCAAGCGCCTGAAGGACATGGAGGCGGCCGTGGAAGCGGGTGAGCTCGAGCGCATGAGCAAGAAGGAAGCGCTCCTGTTCGAACGCGAAATCGCCAAGCTGCAAAAGTCGATCGGCGGCGTGAAGGACATGGGCGGCATTCCTGACGCGATCTTCGTCGTCGACGTCGGTTACCACAAGATTGCCGTGACGGAAGCGAACAAGCTTGGCGTGCCGGTCATCGCCGTGGTCGACACGAACCACTCGCCGGAAGGCGTGGATTACGTGATCCCGGGTAACGACGACGCGAGCAAGGCCGTGGCGCTCTACGCGCAAGGCGTGGCCGACGCGATCCTCGAAGGCCGCGCGAACGCGGTGAGCGAAGTGGTCCAGGCCGTGCGCGGCGACGACGGCGACGAGTTCGTCGAGGTCAGCGGGGAAGCGTAAAGCTGCCCCGCGGCCGGCAAACAAGGGGGCTCTCGATAGGCCCCCTTTTTTTAGGTTTCAGCCGGCCAAGGCGATAAGCGCGCTGAAATATGGCGCGCACCGGAAACGAATTCCTGCTGCTCGCGTCGAAAGCGGGCGGCGTGTGACAGACAGACTCAAGGAGCTGATGATGGCGGCAATTACCGCAAGCATGGTTGCAGAACTGCGCGCGAAGACCGACGCGCCGATGATGGAATGCAAGAAGGCGCTGACGGAAGCCGACGGCGACATGGGGCGCGCCGAAGAGCTGCTGCGCGTGAAGCTCGGCAACAAGGCGAGCAAGGCAGCCTCGCGCGTGACGGCTGAAGGCGTCGTCGCATCGTTCATCGGCGGCAACGCCGGTGCGGTCGTCGAGCTGAACTGCGAAACCGACTTCGTTGCCAAGAATGACGACTTCAACGCGTTCGCGAAGACCGTCGCGGAACTCATCGCTACGCAAAACCCGGCTGACGTGGCCGCGCTGTCGGCGCTGCCGCTCGAAGGCCAGACGGTCGACGCCGTGCGTCTCGCGCTTGTCGGCAAGATCGGCGAAAACCTGTCGATCCGCCGCTTCGTGCGCTTCGAAACGGCCAACCAGCTCGCAGCCTACCTGCACGGCACGCGCATCGGCGTGCTCGTCGAGTACACGGGCGCGGACGAGCAAGTCGGCAAGGACGTCGCTATGCACATCGCCGCGATGAAGCCGGTGTCGCTGTCGTCCGACGACGTGCCGGCCGAGCTGATCGCCAAGGAGCGCAGCATTGCCGAGCAGAAGGCCGCCGAATCGGGCAAGCCGGCTGAAATCATCGCCAAGATGGTCGACGGCAGCGTGCAGAAGTACCTGAAGGAAGTGTCGCTCTTGAACCAGCCGTTCGTGAAGAACGACAAGCAGACGATCGAGCAGATGCTGAAGGCGGCCGGCACGTCGGTGCAGAAGTTCGCGCTGTTCGTCGTCGGCGAAGGTATCGAGAAGCGTCAGGACGACTTCGCCGCCGAAGTGGCTGCGCAAGTTGCCGCCGCCAAGCAATCGTAAGCATCCGCAGTACGTTGTACCCGCGGCGGGGGAGCGATCCTCCCGCGCCGCGGCCGGGTAGCGCCACCGCACCGCCAGCGGGGCCTTGTTTTCCCGTCCGGTTTTTGCCGAACCCGCCGCATTCGCGCCGGTTCGGCGAATTTGGCGGCGCTTGCCCGAACCAGCATTTCACCCCTACAGTTCTACGTTGTTGTCATCCTCTTCGGCGCGATCGGATACCTCTATGCCCACTGCCTATAAACGCGTTCTTCTCAAACTCTCCGGCGAAGCTCTGATGGGCGACGATGCCTTCGGCATCAATCGCGCGACGATCGAAAGAATGGTGGCAGACGTTGCGGAAGTCGTCCGGCTGGGCACCCAGCTTGCGGTCGTGATCGGCGGCGGCAACATCTTCCGCGGCGTGGCGGGCGGCGCAGCCGGGATGGACCGCGCGACGGCCGACTACATGGGGATGCTCGCGACGATGATGAACGCGCTCGCGCTGCAAGACGCAATGCGTCACGCTGGTATCGAGGCGCGCGTGCAGTCGGCGCTGCGCATGGACCAGGTGGTGGAGCCGTACATCCGTCCCCGCGCGATCCGCCAGCTCGAAGAGGGCAAGGTTGTGATCTTCGCGGCCGGCACGGGCAACCCGTTCTTCACGACCGACACGGCCGCCGCGCTGCGCGGCTCGGAAATCGGCGCGGAAGTCGTCCTCAAGGCGACCAAGGTCGACGGCGTATACTCTGCAGACCCGAAGAAAGACCCCGCGGCCACGCGCTATTCGACGATCAGCTTCGATGAGGCGATCGGCCGCAATCTGCAGGTGATGGACGCGACGGCCTTCGCGCTGTGCCGCGACCAGAAGCTGCCGATCCGCGTGTTTTCGATCGTCAAGCCCGGCGCGCTCAAGCGTATCGTGCAAGGTGAGGACGAGGGCACGCTCGTCCACGTGTAAACTCTCGCAGGACGCGGGTCGCGCTGCGAGTGGCGGCAGGATGCCGCTTCCTTGCGAGCAGGCCTGCACTGTTATGAAGGTTCGGAGGTTTAAATGAGTGTGGCAGATATCAAAAAAGGCGCCGAGCAAAAGATGCAACGTTCGATCGACGCGTTCAAGAACGATCTGGCGAAAATCCGCACGGGGCGGGCGCATACCGGCCTGCTCGACCACATCCAGGTCGATTACTACGGTTCGGCCGTGCCCATCTCGCAGGTCGCGAACCTGACCCTCGTCGATGCGCGCACGATCGGCGTGCAGCCCTGGGAAAAGAAGATGGTCCCGGTCGTCGAAAAGGCGATTCGCGAGTCCGACCTGGGCTTGAATCCGGCGACGCAGGGCGACCTGATCCGCGTGCCGATGCCCGCGCTGACCGAAGAGCGCCGCAAGGAGCTGACCAAGGTCGTCAAGAGCGAAGGCGAGACGGCCAAGGTGGCCGTGCGCAATCTGCGCCGTGACGCGAACGAGCAGCTCAAGAAACTCGTCAAAGATAAAGAGACCTCGGAAGACGACGAGCGCCGTGCCGGCGAGGACGTGCAAAAGCTCACGGATAAGTTCGTCGCGGAAATCGACAAGCTCGTCCAAAGCAAGGAAGCCGAGATCATGACGGTTTGAGGCCGTCCGGTCTCAGGCTTTCAGTCTCACTTCTTGTTTGCAGTCACAGTCCCAGCGGCCATGACCTATACCAGCTCTACCGTTCGCGTGCCTGACGTCGCAGCCGTGCCGCGTCATATCGCGATCATCATGGACGGCAATGGCCGTTGGGCAACGCAGCGGCGCTTGCCGCGCGTAGCGGGCCATACACGCGGCGTCGACGCGGTGCGCGCGGCCGTCGAGGCGTGCGCGCGGGCCGGCGTCGAGTATCTGACGCTGTTCGCTTTCAGTTCCGAGAATTGGCGCCGTCCGAACGAAGAAGTTTCGTTCCTGATGCGCCTTTTCGTGACCGCGCTCGAGCGCGAGGTCGGCAAGCTGCATGCGAACGGCATCCGTCTGCGCGTGGTCGGTGATCTCTCGCAGTTCAATGACCGCATCCAGGACCTGATTCGCCGCGCGGAAACGAAGACTGCGCGCAATACTCGCCTTACGCTCACCATTGCCGCGAACTACGGCGGTCGCTGGGACATCATGCAGGCCGCCAAGAAGCTCGCGGAGCAATCGGCGCAGCAGGGCCATGCGGCGGAAGTCAACGAAGAGACGTTCTCCCAGCATCTGGCGATGGCCTACGCGCCGGAGCCGGACCTCTTCATCCGCACCGGCGGCGAGACGCGCATCAGTAACTTCCTGCTCTGGCAGCTCGCCTATACCGAGTTCTATTTCACCGAAACCTTCTGGCCTGACTTCGACGCGGCGGCGCTCTCCGACGCCATCGCTTCGTACGCGCGGCGCGAGCGCCGCTTCGGCCGCACCAGCGCCCAACTCGAACCGCAATCGCAGGACGCCGATTCGCTTCCATGCTAAAAACCCGTGTCATCACGGCGGTCGTGCTGCTGGCAGTCCTACTGCCCGTGACGCTGTTCGCGCCGGTGGGCGCGTTCGGCGCGCTGATCGCGTTCGTGCTCGTCTTCGCCGCCTGGGAATGGGCGCGCCTGCTCAAGTTGAACGGCGCCGGCCCGGTGGTCTATGCACTCGCCGCCGCGGTGGTGCTGGTGGCGAGCACGCGCTTGGGCGTCGGCGTGCAGCCGCCTCGACCGCTCTTTCAGGCAGCGGCGGTATTCTGGGTGCTCGCCGGGCCTTTCGTGCTGATGCGCAAGCCGGTCCTTGCCCGAGGTGCTTGGCGCCTGTTCTTGTTCGTGGCTGGCATCGTTGCGTTCGTTGCGTGCTGGCATGCGCTCGTGGCGGCACGGATGGAAGGCGTGCCGTTCGTTTTGTCCCTGTTATTGGTGGTCTGGCTCGCCGACATCGGCGCATACTTTGCGGGTAAGGCGTTCGGCAAGCACAAGCTGGCGCCCTCGATCAGCCCGGGCAAGACCTGGGAAGGCGCCGTCGGCGGCTGGCTGGCGGTGATCGTTGTCGCAGGTGCGACTGTCGCTACCCATGCCCTGGCGCCGACGCTGTATTCCGACCTCGTGCTGCGTCTGGGCACAGCGCGTGCGTTTGTTGCATTGACCGTGCTGGTCGCGTTCAGCGTGATCGGCGATTTGTTCGAGTCGATGCTCAAGCGCCAGGCTGGTGTGAAGGATTCGAGCGGCCTGTTGCCGGGCCACGGCGGCGTGCTCGATCGCATCGATGCGTTGTTGCCCGTGCTGCCGCTTGCCATGCTGCTGCTCGGCTAGAGAAAGAGATATGAAAAAACGTCTGACACTGCTCGGTTCCACGGGCTCGATTGGCGAGAGCACGCTCGATGTCGTCGCGCGCCACCCCGACCGGTTCTCGGTCTACGCGCTGACCGCGCATCGCAACGGCGACAAGCTCGTCGCACAGTGCCTGCGCTTCCAGCCGGAAGTCGCGGTGGTCGGCGATGCCGAAACGGCGGCGCGTGTCGCGGCGCAATTGCGCGATGCCGGTTGCAAGACCGAAGTCGCGTACGGGCCGCAAGCGCTCGTCGACGCCTCGCAGAGCGTGCAATGCGACACGGTGGTCGCGGCGATCGTGGGCGCCGCTGGCCTTGCGCCGACGCTGGCTGCAGCGCGCGCCGGCAAGCGTATCCTGCTCGCCAACAAAGAGGCGCTCGTGATGTCGGGTGCGATCTTCATGGACGCCGCGCGCGACCACCGCGCGACGCTCTTGCCGGTCGACAGCGAGCACAACGCGATTTTCCAGTGCCTGCCGCGCGAAAACGAGCCGCGTGGCGGCGTGTCGAAGATCATCCTGACGGCTTCCGGTGGCCCGTTCCGCACGCGCGAGCCCGCCACGCTCGTCGACGTGACGCCCGAGGAAGCCTGCAAGCATCCGAACTGGGTGATGGGCCGCAAGATCTCGGTCGATTCAGCGACGATGATGAACAAGGGCCTCGAAGTGATCGAAGCGCACTGGCTCTTCGATCTGTCCGGCGAGCGCATCGAGGTGCTGATCCATCCGCAGAGCGTGATCCATTCGCTTGTGTCGTACGTCGACGGGTCGGTGCTCGCGCAGCTCGGCAATCCGGACATGCGCACGCCGATCGCGCATGCGCTTGCGTTCCCTGAGCGCGTCGATTCGGGGGTCGCGCAACTCGATCTCGCGCAGATCGCGTCGCTCAGTTTCGAGAAGCCCGATTACTCGCGCTTCCCGTGCCTCGCGCTCGCGATGAAGGCGCTGGAAGAGGGGGGCGTCGCGAGTGCGGCGCTCAATGCGGCCAACGAGGTCGCCGTCGATGCCTTCCTGTCGCGCAAGATCGGCTTCATGGCGATTGCGCAAACGGTCGACGCGGTGCTCAACGGTTTGTCGAACCGCGAGCCGAGCGGCCTCGACGATGTGCTTGAAGCGGACGCCGCGGCGCGCCGCGCGGCGGCGGCTTTCATCGACACCCATCTCGCCGGCGCGCGCCGGATGGACCGCGCGGTCCAGTGAGGCGGGAATGAAACAGCCTGACGCACACTGACATGAACCTGCTGATCGAAATCGCTTCGTTCGTCGTGGCGATCGGCGTGCTCGTCGTCGTACACGAGTACGGCCACTACAGCATCGCGCGCCTGTGCGGCGTGAAGGTGTTGCGGTTTTCGATCGGTTTTGGCAAACCGCTCTGGCAATGGGTCAGCAAGAAGACCGGCACCGAATGGACGATCGCCGCGCTGCCGCTCGGCGGCTACGTGAAGATGCTCGACGAGCGCGATCCAGGGCCCGGTATCGCTTCGCAAGACCTGCCGTTCGCCTTCAACCGGCAATCGGTCGGCAAGCGCATTGCCATCGTGCTCGCGGGGCCGGTGGCCAATTTCCTGCTGGCGATCGTGCTGCTCTCGGCTGTCTACGCGACTGGCATCACCGAGCCGGCCGCGATCGTCGCAGCGCCTGCCGCCGACACCGTTGCGGCAAAGGCCGGCTTCGACGGCGGCGAGACCGTGCTCGCGATCCGCAATGAACGCGGCAGCGACGCCGATGCTGTGCGCTCGTGGTCCGATCTGCGCTGGAAGCTCCTCGATGCGGCATTCGATCATCGCCGCGTGGTGCTGCGCGCGAAGGGCGGCCATGGCACGTTCGACTATCAGGTCGATATGCGTAACCTTTCGGACAAGGAAGTCGACGACGACTTCATGTCGAAGCTCGGTTTCGAGCCCGGCGGCGGCACCCTGACGGTCGCGGGCGTCGAGCCCGGCAGCGCCGCGCTGCGAGCCGGGCTCGCTGCTGGCGATACGCTGCGGGAAATGAACGGTAAGCGTGTCGACAGTGCGACCACGTTTATTGATTTCATAAAATCCCACGCTGGGCAGCCGGTCACGCTGAAGGTCGAACGAGGGGGCGGGACGAATCGCGGCGCGGGCGAGTTGCAAACGCTTCGGATCGTGCCCGACACGCGCCGCGACCCCGATACGGGCGCGGATATCGGCCGCATCGGCGCAGCGCTTGCCGCGCAGGTGCCGAGCGTCGACGTCCGCTATGGCCTCATCGAGAGTCTCGAACTCGGCGTGCACCGCACCTGGGATATCTCGGTCTATTCGCTGCGAATGTTCGGCCGCATGATCACCGGCGAGGCCTCGCTCAAGAATCTGTCCGGCCCGGTGACGATCGCCGACTACGCCGGCAAGAGCGCGCGCCTTGGGCTGGCGCCGTTTTTGTCGTTTCTCGCCCTCGTCAGCATCAGTCTCGGCGTGCTGAACTTGTTACCGATTCCGGTATTGGACGGGGGGCATCTGTTATATTATTTGGTTGAAGCCGCGACCGGCAAAGCGGTATCGGAACGTTGGCAACTTGTTCTACAGAGGGCCGGTCTCGTGTGCATCGTCGCCTTGTCGGCGATCGCGCTTTTCAACGATCTGGCTCGGTTAATCCACTTTTAAATAGTCGAGCGGTTCCTCAAGGGCACTTGCCGTGCCGCCTGGGGCAGCCGCGGGGACTGATGCAGCTAAAAACACTGGGGAAGCACGTTGTTTAAACCTCATCGCTTTGTTCCTAAAACGATTGCAGCCGCGGCTCTCGCCGCGCATGGGCTGGTGGCTCACGCGACGGCACCTTTCGTGGTGCAAGACATCCGGATCGAAGGATTGCAACGTATCGAACCTGGTTCCGTATTCGCCTACCTGCCGATCAAGAAGGGCGATACCTTCAGCGACGACAAGGCCTCCGACGCCATTCGCGCGCTGTACGCCACCGGCTTCTTCAGCGACGTGCGCATCGCCACCGAAGGCAACGTGGTGATCGTCGACGTGATCGAGCGTCCGGCCATCGCGACGATCGATTTCGCGGGCCTGCACGAATTCGACAAGGACAACCTCACCAAGGCGCTCAATTCCGTCGGCTTGTCGCCGGGCCGCTACTACGACAAGGCGCTCGTCGACCGCGCCGAGCAGGAACTGAAGCGCCAGTACCTGACGCGCGGCTTCTACGCCGCCGAGGTGACCACGACCATCACGCCGGTCGACCGCAACCGCGTGTCGATCCTGTTCTCGGTGGCCGAGGGCCCGAGCGCGAAGATCCGCCAGGTCAACTTCGTCGGCAACAAGGTGTTCAGCACGAGCACGCTGCGCGACGAGATGCAGCTGTCCACGCCGAACTGGTTCTCGTGGTACACGAAGAACGACCTGTACTCGAAGGAAAAGCTCACAGGCGACCTCGAGAACGTCCGTTCCTACTATTTGAACCGCGGTTACCTCGAGTTCAACATCGAGTCGACGCAGGTGTCGATCTCGCCGGACAAGAAGGACATGTACCTCACGCTGACCTTGCATGAGGGCGAGCCATACACGATTTCGAGCATCCAGCTCGCGGGCAATCTGCTCGATCGCAAGGCCGAGCTGCAGAAGCTCATCAAGATCAAGCCGGGCGAGCGCTTCTCGGCCGAGAAGCTGAAGAGCACGACCAAGGCGATCGTCGACAAGCTCGGCGAATACGGCTACGCGTTTGCGACCGTGAATGCGGTGCCGCAGATCGACCAGGAGCACCACACGGTC
>NZ_SWJE01000017.1 GCF_005144415.1 Trinickia terrae
CCACCTTCGACGCGAACGTCGCCTGCGGCAGGCCCGCGAGCGCGGCGAGCATCTGGCCGGTCTGGTTGGAGTCGTCGTCGATCGCCTGCTTGCCGAGGATCACCAGTTGCGGCTGCTCCTTGTCGACCACCGCCTTCAGCAGCTTGGCCACCGCCAGCGGCTGCAAATCCTCGTTCGATTCGATCAGGATCGCGCGGTCCGCGCCGATCGCCAGCGCCGTGCGCAGCGTCTCCTGCGATTGCGCCACGCCCGCCGACACCGCGATCACTTCCGTGGCCACGCCCGCTTCCCTCAGGCGCACCGCCTCTTCCACCGCGATCTCGTCGAACGGGTTCATCGACATCTTCACGTTCGCGATGTCCACCCCCGTGTTGTCCGATTTCACGCGGACCTTCACGTTGTAGTCGACTACGCGCTTGACCGGCACCAAAACCTTCATCTCCTCAACCTCGCCTTTATCTTCACAAGAAACAGATGCTTATCCGTGCAACCGGAGGCAGCCGAGCCCCCATCCGGCAAAAAATAATTTGACTCAGTTGACACCACTGTAAGACGTCACTCATCATATGTCAACGAACTAAAAAAACATCGAACGAGCACGCTTTCAATGCTTTAAAGGAGAGTCATGGTGGCCAGCAGTCACGACAAGGCACGAGTCGGCGTCGATATCGGCGGAACGTTTACCGACGTCGCGCTGGAGCTCGGTGGAAAGCTTTTCTCCACCAAGGTCCTTACCGATTACACCGCGCCCGAGCGCGCGATCATCAAAGGCGTCGGCATCGTCGCCGAGAAGGCCGGCATCACGCTGAAGGACATCGGCGTCATCATCCACGGCACGACGCTCGCCACCAATGCCCTGATCGAGCGGCGCGGCGCGAAGACCGCCTTCATCACCACCGAGGGCTTTCGCGACACGATCGAGATGCGGACCGAAAACCGCTTCGAGCAATACGACCTCGACATCAAGCTGCCCCCTCCCCTCATCGAGCGCTGCGACCGCTTCACGCTCGCCGAACGCATCGACGCTCAGGGCGGGATTCTTCTGGCGCCCACCGAAGCGCAGATCGAGAGCGTGGTCGAGCGCATCGAGCAAGGCGGCTACGAGAGCGTCGCGATCGGCTTCATCCACGCCTATGTCAACGGCGAGCATGAGCGCAAGATGCGCGACGCCATCGAGAAGCGCCTGCCGCACGTCTCGGTGTCGATCTCGAGCGAGGTGTCGCCGCAGATTCGCGAGTTCGAGCGCTTCAACACGGTCTGCGCGAACGCCTACGTCCGCCCGATCATGAAGTCGTATCTCGACCGCCTGCTCGGCCAAGTGCGCGCGGCGGGCGCAGTCTGCCCCATCTTCATCATTCATTCGGGCGGCGGCATCGTCTCGATCGAGAGCGCGTCCGAATTTCCGGTTCGGCTCGTGGAATCCGGGCCGGCCGGAGGCGCGATCTTCGCAGCGCACATCGCCGCGCAGTACAACCTCGATACCGTCCTCTCGTTCGACATGGGCGGCACGACGGCCAAGATCTGTCTCATCGACGACTTCACGCCCAAGACCGCCAATACCTTCGAAGTCGCGCGCACCTACCGCTTCAAGAAAGGCAGCGGCATGCCGATCTCGATTCCCGTCGTCGAGATGGTCGAAATCGGCGCGGGCGGCGGCTCGATCGCCTCGCTCGACGTGATGCGGCAAATCCGCGTCGGCCCGCATAGCGCGGCGTCCGAGCCGGGCCCCGCCTGCTATCAGCGCGGCGGCACGCAGCCGACCGTCACCGACGCCGATCTCTTGCTGGGCCGCCTCGACCCCGACAACTTCGCGGGCGGCTCGATCCCGTTGTCGGCCGATAACGCGGCGCAGGCAATGTCGAGCGACGTCGGCGCCGCGCTCGGGCTCGGCGCGCAGGAGGCGGCTTACGGCGTGGCCGAGGTCGTCGACGAGAACATGAGCAACGCGGCCCGCGTCCATGCGGTGGAAAGCGGCAAGGACATCGGCGACTACACGATGATCACCTTCGGCGGCGCCGGCCCGCTGCACGCGGCGCGGCTCTGCGAGAAAAGCGGCATCAAGCGCTTCGTCGTGCCGCCCGGCGCCGGCGTGGGCTCGGCGATCGGCTTTTTGCGCGCGCCGTTCGGCTACGAGAGCGTGCGCAGCGCGAGCATGCGCTTGGCCCACTTCGACGCCGATGCGCTCAACGACATCGCCGGGCAGCTGAGCGCCGAGGCCATTCGCTTCGCGCGGCAGGGTTCGAGCGAAACGGAACCCGAGGTCGACGTGAAAGCGTTCATGCGCTACGTGGGCCAGGGCTGGGAAATCCCGATCGCGATTCCGTACCGGACCTTCAACGCCGAGGATCGCGAGACCTTTACTGCACTCTTCACCCAGGCCTACACGCAATTCTTCGGCCGCCCCATCGACGGCCTCGACATCGAGATCGTGAGCTGGGCCGTCAAGGCCGCGTCGCCGCTGCCGCCCGTCGAGCACATGCAGTGGGTCGAGGGGCGCGACGCCGCCAAGGTTCAGAAGACCCGCCGGATCTTCGACGCCGCGCTGCAGCGCCTGGTCGATGCCGCCATCGTCGAGCGCGGCGCGCTGCGCGTGGGCGAGCGCGTGAGCGGCCCGGCCATCATCGTCGAGCCCGAGACCTCGACGCTCATCACCTCCTCGTTCGATGCCACGGTGCAGCCCGACGGCTGCCTGCTCGCGACGTCCAAACTCTCGCCCGCCGCCGCGACTTAAGGAGTCACCATGTCAGTGAATCATCTCGACACCATCCACATGCAGGTCATGTGGAACCGCCTGATCTCCGTCGTCGAGGAGCAGGCCACCGCCTTGATCCGCACGGCGTTCAGCACCAGCGTGCGCGAAGCGGGCGACCTGTCCGCCGGCATCTTCGACCAGCGCGGCCGCATGCTCGCGCAGGCCGTCACGGGCACGCCGGGCCACGTAAACACGATGGCCGAAGCCGTCGAGCACTTCATGAACGCCATCGGCGTGGAGCGCATGTACGAAGGCGACGTCTACCTGACCAACGATCCGTGGAAAGGCACCGGCCACCTGCACGACTTCACGGTCGTGTCGCCGTCGTTTCTCGACGGCGAGCTGATCGGCTACTTCGCCAGCACCGCGCACGTGGTCGACATCGGCGGACGCGGCTTCGGCCCCGACTCGCGGGAGATCTACGAGGAGGGGCTGTTCGTGCCGATCATGAAGCTGATCGAGCGCGGCGAGGTCAATCGCGATCTCATCAACATCCTGCGCAACAACGTGCGTGAGGCGGACAAGGTGGTCGGCGATCTCTACGCCCTCGCCTCCTGCAACGAGACAGGACACAAGCGCCTGCTGGAGATGCTCAGGGAGTTCGATCTCAAGGACGTCGAGGGCATCGGCGAGTTCATCCTCGCGCGCAGCCGCGAAGCCACGCTCGAACGCATCGCCGCGTTGCCGAAGGGCACGCAGACCAACGCGATGACGCTCGACGGCTACGACACACCGGTCACGCTCAACGTCACGCTGACGGTCGGCGGCGACCACCTGCTCGCCGATTTCGCCGGCTCCTCCCCCGCCAGCCCGTTCGGCATCAACGTCCCTCTGCTGTATGCGAAGGCCTATGCGTGCTACGGCCTGAAATGCATCATCGCGCCGGAAGTGCCGAACAACGCGGCCTCGCTCGAGCCGTTCCGCGTCCAGGCGCCGGCGGGCTGCATCCTCAATGCGCAGCGGCCGAGCCCGGTCGCCGTGAGGCACGTGCTCGGACACTTCGTTCCGGACCTCGTGCTGGGCGCGCTGCACAAGATCCTGCCAGGCCGCGTGCCGGCCGAGGGCTCCGGCGCGCTCTGGAACCTGCACGTGAGCGCGCGGCCGGTGCGCGAGGATTCCGGCCTCGAAGGCAGCGAGATCCTGATGTTCAACAGCGGCGGCACGGGCGCGCGCGCCGGGCTCGACGGCCTCTCGGCCACGGCGTTTCCGAGCGGCGTTCACGCGATGTCGGTCGAAGCGACCGAGCAAGTCGGGCCGATCGTCGTGTGGCGCAAGGAGATGCGCTCCGGCTCCGGCGGTGCGGGCAAGCAGCGCGGCGGTCTTGGACAGGTCGTGGAAATCGGCCCGCGCGAGGGCTACCAGTTCCGCTTCAACGCGATGTTCGACCGCATCGACCATCCGGCGCGCGGGCAGTCGGGCGGCCAGCCGGGCGCGGCGGGACAAGTCACGCTCTCGGACGGCACGAAGATGCGCGGCAAAGGCACCCAGGCGGTCGGCGAGCATCAGCGCGTCGTGTTGTCCTTGCCCGGCGGAGGCGGCGTCGGCTCGCCGGAACAACGCGACAAGACAGCGCTCCTGCGCGACATCCGCAACGAGTACATCTCCGAAGCGCAATTGCGCGACGAGTACGGCATCACGCTCGATACGCTGAACGCAGCGGTCGGCCGATAAGGAGCAAACGCATGACCGATATCACCCAGCCCGCGTTCAAGAACATTCTGATCACCGGCGCGGCAGGCGCCCTAGGCAATGTATTGCGCGAGTCGCTGCGCCCCTATGCGGCGACGCTCACGTTGAACGACCGCGAGCCGCTCGGCGAAGTGCGCGAGAACGAGCGGCACTTCGTCTGCGATCTGGCGGATCGCGATGCGGTCTTCGAGATGATGCGAGGCATCGAGATGGTCATCCACCTCGGCGGCGCGCCGCGCGAAAACACGTTCCAGGTCATCCTCGACTCGAACATCGCCGGCGGCTATCACATCTACGAAGCGGCGCGCCAGGCGGGCGTGAAGCGCGTCATCTATGCAAGCTCCGTGCACGCGATCGGCTTCTACGAATGCACGCAGACCATCGACGCCGCCGCGCCGCAGCGCCCCGACAGCCTCTACGGCGTCAGCAAGACCTTCGTCGAGAACCTGTCGCGCTACTACTTCGACAAGTTCGGCATCGAGTCCGTCTGCATGCGGATCGGCTCGTGCTTTCCGAAGCCGGTCGACCGGCGCATGCTGGCCACGTGGCTCTCCTACGACGACTTCTCGCAGCTGTGCATTCGCGCGCTGATGACGCCGAGCGTCGGGCACATGATCGTCTACGGCAACTCGGACAACAGCGCGAGCTTCTGGGACAACACGCAGGCGGCCTACCTCGGCTACCGGCCCAAGGACTCCGCCGACGCCTACCGCGCCGAAGTCTATGCGAGCACGCCGGCGGGCGATCCCCGGCATCCGGCTGTCCGCTTCCAGGGCGGCCAGTTCGCCGCCGACGGCCACTACGAAGACCCGCAAACCGCGTAAGCGTCCGACCTTTTTTGGAACGATAGAGATGGCTCAGCTTGCATCGAAGTCCCACTACGATGTCGTCATCGTGGGCGGCGCGGTCGTCGGCAGCGCGACCGCGTATTTCCTCGCCACGAATCCGCACTTCAACGGCTCGGTCCTCGTCGTCGAGCGCGACTGGTCGTATGCGCGCTCGGCCACGGCGCTGTCGAGCGCGTCGATCCGGCATCAGTTTTCGAATCCGCTCAACATCAAGATCTCGCAGTTCGGCACCGAGTTCATCCGCCAATTCCACGATCGCGTCGCCGTCGACGGCGATGCGCCCGAGCTCGGTTTCAAGGAAAACGGCTACCTGTACCTCGGCGACGCGTCGGGCGCGCCGATGTTCGAGCGCAACTACAGGACCCAGCGCGAAAACGGCGCCGACGTCGCGCTGCTCGATCCGGAGCAACTGAAGCGGCGCTTTCCCTGGCTGAATACCGATACGCTCGTCAACGGCGTCCACGGCCAGAGCGGCGAAGGCTGGTTCGACAGCTACGGGCTGCTGCAGGGCATGCGGCGCAAAGCGCGCGCGCTCGGCATCGAGTACATCGAGAACGAGGCAGTCGACATCGTCCGCGACGGCGACCGGATCACGGGCATCGTGCTCAAGAGCGGCGAGACGATCGGCTGCGCTCTGATGGTGAACGCCGCGGGCACGCGCGGCCCGGCGATGGCGCGGCTCGCCGGCCTCTCCATCCCCGTCGAGCCGAGAAAGCGCTGCCTCTTCGTCTTCGACTGCCGCACGCCGCTCGAAGGCACGGTGCCGCTCACGATCGACACGACCGGGATCTTCTTCAGGCCCGAGGGCCGGTACTACCTGACCGGCTGCTACCCCGATCCCGATCCGCTCGCGGACGTCGACGACTTCGACGTGAACCATGCGGAGTTCGACGAGGTCATCTGGCCCGCGCTCGCCGAGCGCGTGCCGGCGTTCGAGGCGATCAAGGTCGTCAACTCGTGGGCGGGGCACTACGACTTTTGCACGCTCGATCACAACGCGATCGTCGGGCCGCATCCGGAAGTCACGAATTTCTTCTTCGCCAACGGCTTCAGCGGACATGGCCTGCAGCAATCTCCCGCGGTGGGACGCGGGCTCAGCGAGCTGATCGTTCATGGCGAGTACCGGTCGCTCGATCTCGGGCCGCTCGGGTATGAGCGCGTCGTCGAGAATCGGCCGTTTCTTGAAGAAGGAGTGATCTAGATGAACGCCACTTCGTACAAGACCGCGCTGGTCACGGGCGCATCGAGCGGGATCGGCCGCGCGATTGCGCGCCGCCTCGTCAAGGAAGGCTTGCAGGTCTATGCGCTGGGCCGCGATGCCGCCGCGCTCGATGCCTTGGCAAGCGAATGCGGCGCCACGCCGATCGCCGCCGACCTGAAAGACACGTCGCCGCTCGCCGACCTGTTCGGCCGCGTCGAAATCGACGTCGTGGTGAACAACGCAGGGCTGCTGCCTGTCATCGCGAAATTCGCCGACAGCTCGACAGCCGATATCGACAGCATGATCGACATCAATCTGCGCGCACCGCTGCGTCTCGCGCACATGGCGCTTGCAGGCATGCTGCAACGCCAGCGCGGACACCTGTTCTTCGTCGGATCGAGCGCGGGCCGCTTCCCGCACCCGAACACGGCCGTCTACGGCGCGACCAAGGCCGCCATCAGCCTGTTCTGCGATTCGCTGCGCTGCGACCTGCTCGGCAGCGGCGTTCGCGTGACGGAGATCGCGCCGGGCCGCGTGGAGACGAGCCTCTATCGCACCGCGCTCGGCGAGGAAGGCGCGAACCAGAAGCTGTACGCCGCCTACCGGTCGATCCAGCCCGGGCACATCGCCGAGCTGATCGCGACGGCGCTCTCGCTGCCCGACTACGTCGACGTCTCGCGCATGGAGGTGTTCCCGACCGACCAGGCGCCCGGTGGCTCGCAGATCGTCGCGGCCCGTTGATCCCCACCTCCTTCACGCTCACTGAATCCATCATGAAGAACCAACACGTCGTAATCGTCGGCGGCGCCTCGGGCCTCGGCCTCGCCGTCGCCAAGCTGATGCTCGCCGACGGCGCCAAACGCATCGCCCTCATCGACAAGAACGGACTGCTCCTCAAAGAGACCGTTCGCAATCTCGCCGAGCAAGGCCACGAAGTCGCGGGCGTGGAAGGCGACATCACGCACAAGGAATCCGCGCAGGCGGCCTTCGCGCAGGCGCTCGACGCCCTCGGCCGCGTCGACTGCCTGGTCAACAGCGCGGCCATCTATCCGCGCCGCCCGTTGCTCGAGATCTCCGACGCCGAGTGGGATCTCGAGAACGCCGTCAACATCAAGGGGACCTACCACATGATGGTCGCCGCGATCGAGCACATGCGCGCCCGGCCGAGGGTCGAGGCGAACATCGCCGGGCGCATCGTGAACATCACGTCGGTCGACGCGTTCAAGGCGCATCCGCAGAACGCGCATTACGCCGCGACCAAGGCGGCGGTCGTCAGCCTCACGAAGTCGTTTGCGCAAGAGGTCGCCAAGGACGGCATCCTCGTCAACTCCGTCGCACCGGCAGGCTTCGCCACGGAGCGCGCGAAGACGCTCGGCTTCCTCGGCGAGCTCGCCGCCGCCAATCCGCTCGGCCGCGCAGCCGAGCCCGAGGAAATCGCGCAGTGGGTGCTGATGATGGCGAGCCGCCGCAACACCTACGCCACGGGCGAAAACGTCATCGTCAGCGGCGGCTATATCTACGCATGAAGTAGATCAAACAGGAGGCAATTCGCCCTGCCCGCGCTGCAGGGCGAACCCTGGAGCGACCTATGGATGTGCTAGAGTCATAGCATGTCACACAGCGTAGGTCATATGGATGAGCGACCGCGCCGACGCGGAGTGTCTGCATCCGTCAATTGCAGAGTTTTCCCCATCCAGAGCGGAGTGCAAGGAATGACCCTGGACGCTGAAACTCTCCTCAAGAACGCCGCAAGTTCAGGGCGGCGGCGCAGCCTGACCGAGCTCGTGATCCAGGCGCTGACCGACAAGATCGAGCGCGGCGAATATGCCCCGGGCGCCAAGCTCCCCACCGAGCCTGAGCTGTGCGCCGAGTTCGGCGTGAGCCGCACCGTCGTCCGCGAAGCCGTGGCGTCGCTCAAGCTCGGGCGGCGCCTGATCGCGCGTCATGGGGTCGGCGTTTTCGTATCGGACGAGACGGCGCAATCGATCGAAACCGCCTTCATCGATCCCTCGACGTTCAAGAATTCGATGCACGTGCTCGAATTGCGCATCGGCATCGAGACCGAGTGCGCCGCGTATGCGGCGCTGCGCCGCTCCGAGCAGCACTTGAAAGCGCTCAAGCAGGTCTATGCCGGCATGGAGATCGTCTCGGCCGAGGACGACGCCGAGTGCGCGCGCGCCGACTTCGAGTTTCATCTCGCGGTGGCGACGTGCTCGGGCAATCCGCATTTTTCGTCGCTGCTCAAGTCGCTCGGGCAGGAAATCATCATCGACCTGCGCTTGAAGCACGCGAAGGCCGATGCAAAAGAACGCAAGACCTACATCAAGCGCATCCAGAGAGAACACGGCGACATCCTCGCCGCGATCGAAAAGCAGGACGAAGCCGCCGCGCGGCGCTCGATGCGCAAGCATCTGAACGAGAGCCTCGAGCGCTATCACAATCTGTCCAACGCCCGCGAGGAGTAACGGACGGCAGCGCCGTCAAGACGGCGAGACCGCCCCGCGGCTTCCGGCAGCAAAGCGCTGGAAGGTTGCCTGCCCATGCTTGATCTCGCCGACCAGCTCGTTTGCCGAGAAACCGTCGAAGCGATTCGGGTCGGCGAGCATCGCCGGAGGCATGCCGTTTTCGAGCAGCAGCTTGTTCAACACGAGAAACCCGACCGTGCGCGCGTTGCCGTCCGCAAAGAGATGGGTCCGCTCCAGTTCCTGGCAGCAGCGCGCGATCGCGCGCAGTTTGGCGTCGCCAGGCGCCGCGGCCTCGATATGGTCCGCGTGGCGCCGCAAGATATCGTCCGCCGCCGCCGAGACTTCGTAGTGCTCCTGGATCGGCGTGACAAGCTGAATGAGCTTTTGCTGCGAGAAATCGTCAGCCGCCTTCGCCGGCAAGGGCGCGCCTTCGTCGTCGGTCTCCGTGGCCGAAAACAACCGGAACGCCGCATCGTGCCGGTGTGGATTGTAGGTGGCGAGCATCTCCCGCAAGCCGTCTTCGCTCATGTTCTTGCCCGCTTCGAGCTTGAAGCCGACCGCCGCCAGATCGCGAAACCCTTGCCCCAGGACGTGGATGTGGCGCGGCAGTTCCAAATCGGGCTCCTGGGCCGCGGCGGGACGCGAGGTCAGGTCGCCAATGAGTTCCAGGCCGTCGTCGCTCAGGAGCCCGGCGGCGTTCGTCAGCGTCGATCTGGCGAAGACGCCGGCCGCGCCGTGGTCGTGCAGTTCGCGCAGCAATCCCGTATCCAGGCGGCGGCCGGCCAGGTCGGCCTGGATCATCGCCGTCAAGCCCCTGAACATGCCGCCCATGTAGCCGGGTTCGTTCTCGAAACGCAGCCCATGATGCTTGCCGTCGCCCCATGCCTGATGGTCCAGCGCGAGACGCCATGCCTCCCGCGCCGGCAGCGCGCGAAATGCGGGATGACGCGCCATGGCCTCGGAAAGCGAGGCCTGCGCCGCCGCTTTCTCGCGAATGCCGTAAAAGGCGAACATCATTCGTGCTTGTTCGCCCTGGGTCAATTTTTTGAAGACGTCGGATTGCGATACGCCGAGACGCACCAGTTCCGCGGCATCCGGAACCGATAGCCGCGCGCGCTTCGCGACGTGCTCCACATCCGACTGCGCCATCGCCATGAAAGCCGCGAAGCGTTCGCCCTCGAGCGGCTGGGGCGGGCCATACATCGAGCGAAGCAAACGATCCGCCCGGGACTTCGGCGCGCGCCGCGCCCGGCGCTGCAGGAGCTTGCCGGCGGCTTCGCCGCCATGCGGCAAGGCCGACTTCAACTTCCCCAAGGCCTCCGCGGTCAATGCTCCGCTCGGGGTCCTCATCTCCTCTATCGACCGTAACGAAGACCGTCGAGCACGCGGCGGCGTCGCTGCGTCTGCCCGCGCTGGGCTTTGCATCGGGGTGGCCGACCGGAAGTTGAGCATGTCGGCCAAGGCGCGGCGCGGCGGCGTCGCCGCCCCGCCGGGTGAAGAAGCGGACGCACGGCCGGCGCGCGGCGACAGGCTGGGGAACAGGCTGCGGCTCGGACTGGCCGGAACGGAAACGCGCGTTTCGGCGCGGGGCGTAGCCGGCCCGCTGCTTTCGACGTGAACCGGGGAGGTGCGGGAAACGGGCCTCATGATGACCTTGGCGACGGATGAAGACGAGAGGACGATGCATGCTGAGCCTCAGCTTGCGGCGCCCCATGTGGTCCGGCAGCGCTATACCGGCTTTCGCTCGAACAGGCTCGAATAGCGCGCGACGAACTCGGACTCGGAACACAGCATCGCCTCGATGTCGGGCACCACGCCTTTCTTGAACGGCGGCAGCTCGATGCCGTGCGCGCCGGCCAATGCGCGAGCGGCGAATTCCGCCTTTGCGGCGCTGCCGCGCATATCGGGAGCGGCGCTGGCCGCCCACCAATGAATGCGGGCGATGGTCCTCAGCGCATCCTTCGGCGCCAAGGTGCCGCGCGTCGCCTGCGCGAATAGCGACTCAAGATGCTGCTTGATGCGAGGCAAGTATTGGGCGTCGGTATGCACGATGTTGTTCGGGTGGCGCCGATTCAGCGAGTCTTCGATCTCCTCGAAATCATCGTGCTGCTCGTATACCTGGCCCATTTTCTGCGCAAGTTCGCGCTTGTCCGTTGCCGCCGATAGCGTGGTCAAAGGAATCGTTCGTCCATCCAGCTTTCCGGTTTGCTGATACACCTTGCAGCGCACGCCGGCAAGCAACGGGCCGTCGTACGTGCGCGCCGCCGCCCGCCTGTGATCGAGAATCTTCGGAATGATCGAGGCGTACTGCATGTCCAGCTTGGTGTTGAATACCGACCCCGCCGATCTTTCCGTAGCGAACGCCTCGCGTCCCGGCGTATCGGCGCCGACACGCTCGAGCCGCCAATCCGTCGCCGCATTCCAAAGCGCGTCGAATGATTTGATGCCGCCGCTCGCGACGCCCGACGCCGCGGCGGACGATGCCCGGTACATGCTCCGGCAGTACTCCTGGTTCTGCGGGGTGGCGGACTGGTCGTAGATGTCCGGCCAGCGCGCCGCGCCAACCAGCCCTTGCTCCTGCTCGGTCAACCGCGGCGACGGCGGAGGCCCAGGCAGGGTCGCCGCGCGCGCGGCAGCGCCGTTGCCGCTGTCGACGTGACGCTTCTGATGCTCGCGCAGCACGGCCCGCGTCGCGCGGCCGGTCAGCTTCGTGCTCGAGAGCGCCAGCTCCAGTTGCGCATCGGTGAGGCGCGATGCGGTCTTGCGCTGCTTTCCCGCCGTCATGCCATCGATGGCATGACGCAGCGGGGCAGGCAAACTGGACGTCTTCCTGGCCGGTCCGGCGGCGCCGGGAACGGCCGGCTGGCTGCTCTCGCCATGACGTTTGCCAAGCGAGCGCAGGCCGTGCAGCCAGCCTGAGCCGCCCGATCGAGGTGCCGGTCGCGTTGCCGGTTGCGGCGCCGCGCCGGTATTCGCGGAATTGCCGCTGGATCTGTCCAGGTCGACCGTATGGGCCCGGGGTGTAACGATGCGGTTGTCCATGCGATGGCTCGCTGATGTGCAACGGATTGGCAAGGTCAAACTTGGGTCCAATCGTGCGGCACAGCGGCCAATAGCGGAACGGCTTCAAGCGAAACTTCGGGTCAGCCGGCGAATCAGCCGTGCCGTTCACCGCCCTCCTTCAATCCAGCGGCCGTCCTCCGGTCTCGCGCAGCCAGGACACCGCCGCCAGCGACACGAGCACGGCGGCGATCATGTACCACGCCGGCGCCATCACATTCCCCGACACGCGGATCAGCCACGCCGCGACGAGCTGCGCGGTGCCGCCGAAGAGCGACACCGACACCGCATAGGCGCTCGACATGAACCCCGCGCGGATCGCCTTCGGAAAATTCTCGGGCATCAGCGCATAGGCCGGCCCCGAGCCCATCGTGTAGCAGAGCATCAGCGCGAGCATCATCGCCATCACGGCGGGCAGCGCCGGAAAGTGCGTCATCATCCAGAACGCCGGATAGATCAGCACGAGCAGCAGCACGCGCCCCGTCACGATCAGCGGCTTGCGGCGGCCCATGCGGTCCGACCACGCGCCATAGAGCGGGCACATCACGAGCGACACGAGCGCAGCGCCAACGCCCACCAGCATCGAGAGCCGCGCCGGCAGCTTCAGGTACTGGATGCAGTAGGTCGGCAGGTAGTACATCAGCAGATAGGTCGCGACCGTCATCCCCATGATCGCGAAGACGACGAGAAACCAGTTGCGGACGTCGAGCGCGCGCCAATTGCGCACGCCGCCGGCGTCGGCCTTCGGCGGCTCCTCGACGATGTGCCGCCGCAGGTAGATGCCGACCGGCGCGATCAGCATGCCCATCAGGAACGGCACGCGCCAGCCCCACGCATGCAGTTGCGGCTCGGTGAGCAGGTTCGTCAGCAGCGCCGCCATGCCCGAGCCGAGCAAGGCCGCCCCGCCCTGGCTCGCGAGCTGCCAGCTCGCGCGAAAACCGCGGCTGCGGTCGCTGCCGGTTTCGAGCAGCATCGCGGTGGCTGCGCCGAACTCGCCGCCTTGCGCGAAGCCCTGCACGAGCCGCGCGAACACGATCAGCGCGGGCGCGGCGAGGCCGATCTGCGCGTAGGTCGGCGCCGCGCCGATCATGCCCGCGCCGAGCGCCATCAGGCCGATCGTCAGCGTCAGCGCGGCGCGGCGGCCCTTGCGGTCCGCGTAGCGGCCGATCACGATCCCGCCGAGCGGCCGCATCACGAAGCCGACCGCGAACACCGCGAACGCGAGCAGCGACGAGGTGATGGGATCGCTCGACGGGAAGAACAGCTTGCCGATCGTCAGCGCGAAGAAGCTGTAGACGGTGAAATCGAAGAACTCGAGCAGGTTGCCGATCACCGCGGCGACGACGACCTTGCGCGAGGACACCGCCGATGGATCGGCCTCGCTCGCGTGAGTTGCCACGCTGCCCGCGCGCGGCTCGGACAACTGCTGTTCCTTGATGGATGGAGGTTGCATGCTCGCCTCGTTGGATGACGGGATGACGGCGCCGCTTACGCGCCAGCCCCGAGATAACGCTCGGCCAGACGCGCCCAGAACGCCGCGCCGACCGTCAGGTTGTCGTCGGCGAAGTCGTAGTGCGCGTTGTGGAGCATCGGCGCGCCGGCCCCGTTGCCGATCCGCAGGAAGCAGCCCGGCCGCTCCTGCAGGAAGTACGCAAAATCCTCGCTGCCCGCGATCGCCGGGAACGGTGCGATCACGTTCTCCTCACCGACGAGTTCGGCCGCGACCTGACGCGCGAACTCGGTCTCGCGCGCCGCGTTGACGAGCACCGGATAGCCGCGGATCACCTCGATCTCGACCCTTGCCCCATGCGCGGCGGCGTGGGCCTCGGTCAGCGTGCGGATGCGCGTTTCGAGCAGCGCGCGAACGTCGTCGCTGAACGAGCGCACGCTCAGTTCGAGCGTCGCGAGCTCGGGAATCACGTTGGCGACGTGCCCCGCATGCATCGAGCCGACCGTGACGACGGCCGTCTCGGTCGGGTCGACGTTGCGCGCGACGATCGTCTGCAGCTGCATCACGAGGCCGCTCGCGATCACGATCGGGTCGACGCTCAGATGCGGCCGCGCCGCATGCCCGCCCTTGCCGTGGATCGCGATCTTGACCGTGTCGCAGGCGGCCATGAACGGCCCCGGGCGGAACATGAAGGTGCCGGCCGCCACGCCCGGATGGTTGTGCAGGCCGTAGATCGCGTCGCACGGGAAGCGCTCGAAAAGGCCGTCGGCGATCATCTGCTGCGCGCCGCTGTTCGAGCCCGCCTCCTCGGCCGGCTGGAAGATCAGGTGGATCGTGCCGTCAAAGCGCCGCGTGCGCGCCAGATACTGGGCCGCGCCGAGCAGCACCGTGGTGTGCCCGTCGTGGCCGCACGCGTGCATCTTGCCGTCATGCCGGCTCGCGTATGGCAGGCCGGTTTGCTCGCGGATCGGCAGTGCGTCCATGTCGGCGCGAATGCCGATCGTGCGC
This sequence comes from Trinickia terrae, assembly GCF_005144415.1. GTDB lineage: Bacteria > Pseudomonadota > Gammaproteobacteria > Burkholderiales > Burkholderiaceae > Trinickia_A > Trinickia_A terrae. The sequence goes on from NZ_SWJE01000017.1 coordinate 14,474, forward strand.
GTGCCGCTGCCCGCCTTCAGCGTGCCCACCACGCCGTGGCCGCCGATGCCGCGCGTCACGTCATAGCCCCATGCTTCGAGCTTGCCCGCGACGAGCGCCGCCGTTTCGGCTTCCTCGTAGGAGAGTTCGGGATGCTGGTGGATCTGATGGCGGATCGTCTCGAGTTCTTCGCGCGAGGCGGCGAGATCGGAGAGGCGGCAGAGACCGGTATGGTCGGTCATGGCGGTGTTCCTTGTCGAATGCGCAAGCTCGGGAGTATCGCACCGTCCAAAATTCGTTGCGCCCATCGATTGAATTTCGTGCAGCGCGGGCGTCGCGAGGGATGAGCGTCGTTCGCATGGGTTTTCGCCATTGGCAACGCATTTTCGAGCTTGCGCACCCTGCCCTCGCCGACGCTTCCTTATAGTTGGCAAACGCACCACTTCGCCAAGGTCATTGCCAATGCGCCCCTCCCGGCTATCAGCCTCCAGCCCGGCGACGCCGGCAGAATCCACCGGCCTTGCGCGCGCCCCCACCCCTGGCTCAATTCAACCGCCGACGCAAAACGAAGGGCCGCTCGCGGCATTGCGTGGACGCAATCGGCCTGGGGCGCCTCGCGCTGCAAGCGCGCAGCCGCCCCGAACCGCGTCGCCAACGGCTGCGGCTTCGCCATCCCGATCCGCGAACGAGCCCTCGATGGGCCATGAGGGGCTGGCATTGGCTGCTTACCTTGCGGCGCGCATTCTCGACTGCCGCCCAATCGGGGCGGCCGACGTGGCTCGACTGAAGGCGGCAGACGCCAGCCTGAGCGAAGCGCGACGGCACCTTCCACACGGCCGGGGAAACGTCGGCGAAGACCTGGCCCGCACCGAAGGCGAGTCCCGCTGGCGCGCCGACGCGGCGCGAAGTTTCGTGCCGAAACTGGATCGCATGCGCGGTACGTCCGAGATCGACTATCGCGGCCGTGCCATCAACCAGGCCGCCTCCGCGCTCGCCTTCGGCGCCGGCCGCTGCGGCGAATTCAGCGCCGTATCGGGCGTCTTGCATACCGGGCGCCTCGGTCCGGGGGAAGAGCTGCACATCGTGGCCAATCGATCGCATCAGTGGGCAGAGGCTCGCATAGGCGCGACAGATCGTAAGCGGGCAGTCGTGCTCGATGCATGGGCCCAGGGAGCGCCGGTGTTCGCGGACGACAGCCGGTTTGCCAATCGCAATGCCGAGAGCTTGCGCAGCTATGTGCCGATAGCCGTGAACAATCCAGACGTCGAAGGCAGGCAGGCGCGCAAGGAAGCGGGTGAAGCGACGTCGCTGGTCAAGCAACAGCTGGGCGAAGCGGGATTGCGCCGGCAGGTCGCGGCAGCCGCGCGCATCACCGCGCGTGCGGTCGCGTGGTTCGACGACCTGGCAGGGCTGACGGAGCGAAGCGCGCCTCACGTTCTCAGCACGGAGTTCGTTCGCCGGGTGAAAGCGTCGATGTGCTCCGATCCGCTCAGCGCGGAAGTCGCTGCTGCCCGCGCGGCACAGCAACTCGGACGCCCGATCGAAGCGCAGCGGGCCGACGTGCAGGCGATCCTCGAGGTTCTGTCTTCACTCCCGGCCTGAGGTGCCCCGGGAGCGAACCGCGTCGAACGTCCCCGCGTTTTCCCCGATACCGCGGCTGGGTGCCCGTCATAGAATAGATATTAAATATAACAATTATTCGACACATCCATTCCCAACCACGGACCCGACTTCGCCCGCCATGCCACTCGACAAGACCCTCGACCTCATCCTCGCGCATGCGCGAGCCGCCGGCGCACCGGACCTCGCCGACCTGCCGCCGGAAGCCGCCCGCGGGCTCTACCGGCAGATCCTCGCGGCCGCCGACGTCCCCCCTGCCGACGTCGCCGTGACGGACCAGCAGATCGACGGCCCGGGCAGCACGCTGAAGCTGCGCGTCTATCGTCCGAAGCGCGAGGCGGCGCGCGGGATCGTCGTCTACTACCACGGCGGCGGCTTCGTGCTCGGCGACCTCGACGGCTACGACAACGTCTGCCGCCAGCTCTGCGAAGACAGCGGCGCGGCGATCGTGTCGGTCGATTACCGGCTCGCGCCCGAGCATCCGTTTCCTGCCGCCGTCGACGATTCCTGGGCGGCCCTGCAATGGGTCGCGCGCCATGCGGAGTCGATCGTGCCGGGCAATCCGGCGATCGCCGTGGCCGGCGACAGCGCCGGCGCGCTGCTCGCCGCCGTGATGTGCCTGCTCGCGCGCGATAACGACGGCCCGGCGCTCGCCCACCAGGCGCTCGTCTATCCGCCCGCGGCCGGCGGCGCGTACGGCGAGTTCGCGTCGCGCACGACGCATGCGGGCGGCCCCACGCTGACGGCGCGTGCGATGGATTACTTCGGCCATCACTACCTCGGCACGGACAAGCCGCAGAACGATTTCCGCGCCGCGCCCCTGTTCGCGGACGATTTGTCCAATCTGCCGCCCGCGCTCGTGCAGGTCGCCGCCTACGATCCGCTGCGCGACGAAGCGATGGCTTACGGTCAGCGCCTGCTCGAAGCCGGCAACGACGCGATCGTCGTCGAATATCACGGCCTTGCACACGGCTTCATCAGCATGGGCGGCGCGGTGCGTGCGGCGCGCCTCGCCCAGGAGCAGATGGCGCAGGCGCTGCGCGGCGCATTGCGAAAAGACGAGAAGAAAGTCTGAAGCAGCGCATCCGATTCGTCGGCGGACAGCGATATTCGTTTTGCCGCCCGCACGTGCAGCATCGTTCCGCTACTTTTCCGAATACGCGAGGACGCGAAGGCGCGATGCAAACGAATCGGGTTCATACACGTCATGAAGATCGGCGAAAGATGGAAGGCTTGCTTTGGCGGAGCGCGCTCCGCTGACGAACGGCACACGAGCACGGCAGCGGACACGCCCCGCGAGGACCACAGGCGCCGCCACGTCAGCCCCGTGCTGACGGCGTTTGCGCAATGGCACGGCCGCAAGGCGTACGACCATCTCCTCGCCCCGCCGCCGCGGTCCGCCGGCGTCTGGCCGAAGTCCGTCCCTCATCCCCGCACGCAAGAGGCCAGGCCGATTGCCGGGAAGCCGAGCTGGATGAAAAACGATCAACCGGGCATCGAACGGTTGCAGCATTTGTCCTCGGCCAACCTGATCGCGCTGATGCACAGACTTGGCCACACGTCGAGCGAGGAGCAGACGTTTCTCGACGCGTTCTATCGCATGCCGCTGATCGCCACGCACGCAACGAACGCGCGCATCGTCAAGGAAAACCATCCGCTCGCGGGAGCGCCGCACGATCATGAGCAGGACCGAAAGCACGCACCGGTCGTGCGGATCTATTCCCGCGAGAACCTGCTGAAACGCGGCATCCCTTTCGACGATACGCATTCGACCCGCGCCGACCTGACTAGCCTGCGCAACGACGGATTCGTGTTCTTCTCCATCGAGGTCGGCCGACGCCCCAAGAAGCAGCGCTCCCGCTTCGGCGAGCGGCTCTATCGTTTCGACATCGACGCTCACCCCGCGCTGGCCCGCGCCTCGTGGATGTCGCTGCAGGAAATGCTGAAGCCGGGCGCGCCCTATCCGGAGCTGCTCCAAGGCAAGCTGACTGCGCGTGAAATGGTGCTTTGGACCGGAACGCCCGTGGGCACCGCCGAGCATGTCTTCCATGGACGGCACATGCGGCAGGCCCTCGGGCTCTCGATCGTCGAGGCGGCTCGAACATTCAGCGCGGGCAGCCGCAAGAAGCTGCTGAGCTGCCGCAAGGAAGAAGACATGAACCAGATCGTCAACGGACTCTTCCGCCCGGAAATCAAGTGCCCGCATGAATTCGCGGGATGCCCGCTCGAAGCGGACAGGTGATTCCCCGATAAGCCCGCGTTGCCGGGCTCGGCTGCGGGCGCCGTCCCGGGTCATCGATGCGCCCGAGCCTCAGCCGCCGACGAGCTTCGTCAACACGTTCGCCTTGTGCTGCGACAGGCGCTGCATGAAGTCCGAGAGACGCTTGTGGGGATCGAGGTGTGCCTTCGCCGCCGCGATTTGCGCGTGGTGATGCGCCAAATGGGCTTCGTGGTCGAAAGCGGGTTCCTCGTGTTCGCCGGCGTGCGGATGCTCGGGTTCGTGCGGCTTGGCGTCGGCGGCGTGCGTGTGTTCCGGCGTGTGCGATTCGCCATCCGCGCCATGCGCATCCCCAGGCGTAAGCGACGGCTTGAAGGCGAGCGCAAGCTCATGTCCCTGCGGCTTCGCTTCATCTGCGTGCGTGTGCGCCTGCGCCCTGCCAGCATCATGCGCCCGGACAGCAAGCGTCATCGCGCCGGCGGACTCGCGCTTCAGGCCCGGCAAGGCCGCCCGCGGCGGTGCGGCGTTCGCACGAAGCTGGCCGCTTGCGGCGTCCGCACTCGATGCGCTGCGCTTGGCCAGCGCCTGCAAGGGCGCCCCGGGCGCCCCCTTGCGGTCCGCCTCGGGTTTGGACGGCTGCAGCGCCTTATCGGCCGCCGGTTCCCCGCCGGCAGGGGGTGTGGCGATCTGATTCGAGATCCTGATCATTTCACCCACCGCACCATGAGCGGAGCGCGCTCCGAACCGGCCAGGCGCAGCCACAGCGCATCGGCCGGCCGATAGCGGGCAGCCGACTCGAAGCGGACTCCGGAAACCGGCTGAGAACTGAACGTGCCGAGGCAGCAGGCGACCGCAAGCGGCAACAGCCGAGGCATGTGACGGCGGCGGACACGGTTGGCTTTCATCGTCTTCCCCTCATCGAGTCATGGCGGACAATGTGATGGGCCGATTCTCGCCGCCGCCGCAGCGCACGCCGTCCCGCGCGAGCGAATCCGCGGGGACAACAGCGAAACGGCGCACCCGGCAACGGCTCTGCTCGCCTTTCGCGCACCCGATTTCGCCGCCAACGCCAATCTTTCGCCGCCGCTTTCATCGGCCGCGTTTCCCCCTCGCTACCCTTCGCTCACATTGGCGCATCCGCTCACGTTTGCGGATTGCGTCTCCTGTGGCCGTCACGCTCACTTAACGGAGCCACCATGCTTCGCTCAACGACAAGCAGAACGCATCCCTCCCGCACGCCGGAGCACATCGCCGGGGCCGCGAGTTCTTCGTCCGCGCCGCCGCCGGGGACGCCAGGCAGCGAGCGCAAACGCTCGAAGAGCTTCTTTTCGATTTCGTTTGGCTCGCCGCTGAAGCATCTCGGCGGGAAGAAGAAGAGCGCGCGTTCCCAGGGTGCGGAATCGAGCGCGAGCGCTACCGAGACCGGGACAAGCGAGCACGGCCATGGCACGGAATCGCCGCCGCGGCGCGCGAACGTCCTCGACATGCAACGGACCACGGGCGGCAGCGCGCGGCTCGAATCGACCCCGGACGAGCCCGGCGACGGCCCGCAACTGTCGCGCACGAACGCCCGCGCGCGGGTGATCGGCAGGCAGCCCGCGCAGCCGCCGAGTACTCCCGTCCGCGAGCTCCGCGTGACGTTCAGCGATGACGTGGAGGTCCACCTCCGCACCCCTACGCCGACCGATAGCGACGAGTCCGGCAGCATTTCGCCGGGCTCGGAGGAGCACGATCCGCTGCCCGTTTCGACACCAGACGAAACCGCGCAAAACAACGCTGCGCAAGGCGCTACCGGCACCCAGGAAATCGAAACCGTCGAAGAAAACGAGACCGGGCGAAACGACGGCACGCACCGCGCCACCGGCAACCCGCAAACCGAGATCGTCGAAGAGAACGAGACTGCGCGAAACGACAACACGCAACACACCGCCGGCAACCCGCAAACCGAGATCGTCGAAGAGAACGAGACCGGCCGCAACACCAGCACGGCAAACACCAACAACGGCGAGACCGCTCCACAACCGGCCGGCCGCCCTGGCGCCGACTTGCCAAGCCGCGCGCACGAAGTCCGGCACGCGAATCCATATCACGTGAGCACGGACACGACGATCCTGGGCTTGAGCACGACGACGAAGCCCTCCCGGCCGATGAGCCTGCCGATCGGCGGCCCGAAGCTGAATCCGGCGCCGGCCGCGACCCCTGCCGAATCGCTGGATCCGCCTCCGCTGGCGCCGGCCGAAGCAGGCTTGCGCCAGAGCAAGAAGCTCAAGGCCGCCAAGGCGTTCGTGCGCCAGCTGTTCTCGCCGGATTCGCTGCGCGGCAAGCGCGACGCGGCGGCGCGCGGAAAGACCCAGGTCGAGGAGATCGCCCCGGCGTTCACGACGCGCGCCGCCCTGGACACGCACATGAAAACGTTGTTCCCGGAGCAAGCGGAAGCGCTCGACGCGCTGGCGGCCGAGCTCCACGATTCGCTCCCGGGCGCCGGGCAGACCGCCGAACAGGCAACCGAGCAAGCAGCCACAGCGCAAACAGTCGATCAGGCAGACAGGCAATCGTCCGGGCAACCGGCCAATCGGAACACGACACCGCCCCACACCGAGCTGCAATTCACGCATCACATGCTGATCTCGGAGCGCCTCGCGCAGGTGACGGAGGGTCAAGCGGAGCGCGCGAGCGCCGCGATCGATGCATTGAAGTCCGGCCTGTTCCTGCCGCTTCGCAGCATCCATTCCGACAGCGGCCCGCAACAGCGCGCGGAGCTGCGCGACCTGATGCGGCTGAACAGCAACCGCAGCACGTTCCAGCAGGCGCAAGTGGATGCGCTGAGCACCGCGGCGAGGCTTGCCGCATCGCCCGCCGGCTACGACGCGCTCATGCGCTTGATGGGCCCCCGCGTCCCCGAGCACCGCCGCGCCGACGTCAAGCGCCTGCTGGAAGCGGTCGCCAAGGTCGAGGCCGAGCGCGGCAAGCCGGCCGATCTCGCGGTGCATGCGAGCACCGCGCGGGGCGCCGTCCAGACCGGGCAGGCGACGCTCGCGCAACAGGTGCTAGATATCGAAGCCCGCGTGCTCGATGCGCCCGACGACGCTCCGCACACGCTCCGGCCCAGCGATAAAGCCGCGCTCTTTTCGTGGGACAACGGCTTTCACGAGAGCGGGCCCGGCACGGAGCTCGCCAAAGTCCAGGGGCGGCTCGCGAAGATGAGCAAGTACGTGCAGCGCGCGAACCATTTGCAGGACCTGCGCAACGTCAAGTTCGAACGCAACGACATGGTGCGCTCGACCGCCAAGGTCCTCGACGCGAAGGCGCGCATCCTGGCGACACGGGCCCAGCAGGTGATCGGCCGCAAGAAGTCGCCGCTGACCGGCCTGCGCAAATTCGGCGCGAACAACGACTGGCTCATGCACCCGGACGATGACGCGACGCGGCTCGACGAGAACGCGGCCAAGGCGGTCAAGATCCTGCGCGAGCACTACCAGCCCGATCCCGCAGTCTTCGCCCCCGACGTGCGCAACGAGCGCGCGCGGGCGCTGCCGGAAAAAGTGGTGGTGGCCGCGGTGCTCGAGCATTGGGAGTCGCTCGTCGCGCGCGAGGACAGCCCGATGCGCCCGCTGGGCAACAAGCTCGACCAAGCCGCGCTCGGCGAGATCGCGCAAAAGATCGCGACCCGCTACGGCGTCGACAACGAGGCGGCGCGCAGCCGCATCGAAGGCCATCTGCAACGCTGGGCCGGCAGCAAGACCAAGCTCAAGTTCAAAGGCGGCTTCAAGCTCGAGCGCGAGGTCAGCCGCGAGCTGACCGTCAAGGACTTGAAGAAATGGGCCGCCGACGCGAATGTGCAGACGGTGGCGCGCACGCTGCTCGGCGAGGAAATCGACGCCGGCAAGACGCCTCAGCAGGCGCGCACCGACGCTCAGGCACGCGCCGACGCCGTGGCCGCTGCCGACGCCGCTCGAGCCGAAGCCGGCGTCGAGAGCAGCGAGAGCGCCGCGCCGTCCTCCGCGCCCCATGCGCCGACCCGCCTCGTGGAAACCGAATTCGGCGAGGCGCTGCGCCGCTCGCTCGCGATCGTCGATCAGTCGGCCGTGCGTCCCGACGATCTCACCCCGGACGGCCTGCACCGCTTTACCCGCGCGTACCTGCAGGAGCACAACTGGGGCAACCCGCTCACCGCTTCCAACGGCGGCACGGCCGGGATCAACACCGCCTCCATTTCGGAGACGGTTCATCGCCTCGCGAAGAAAGTCTTGCCGTTCACCGCGACACCCGTGCTCGACTTGCGGCTCGGGCGCACGAGCAACGCCGTGATGGCCATCGGCTCGACCACGCACGGCGGCGAGATCTTCATCGGCTCGCAGCGGCAAGTGGGCGGCTCGCTGGGTGCGGGCATGAACTTCGCCGTCGGGCCGGGCAAGCTCAAGAAGATCCTCGGGCAGCTCAACTTCGGCGCCGAAGTCACGCCGCTCCTCGGGGAAGCGGTGAAGACGCGCGGCGTCATGGTGCGCGTGCTGCGTCCGCCGAAGAGCGACCGCTCGGGCTTCGATACGGCCGCCGCGCGCGACGAGCTCGTCCGCTTCAACGATCTCGTCTGGGGGATCGCCAAGGGCGAGCACGGCGATCTCAACCCCGAAAAAATGTGGGAGCACATCGCCGGGGAGTTCTTCGAGAGCAAGACGATCTCGATCGGCTGGCAGGATCAGGAGGCGCTCAACATCCACCACTCGGTCAACGCGTCGGTCGGCCTGCGGGGCGGACACGCGCTCGGCAAGACGATCGCCGGCGCATTCGGCAGCTCGGAGGTGGTGCGCGCCGGCGTATCCGCGGGCTATTCCGCCGACCTGACGACGTTCGGATCCAACCAGCGCAAAGAGGAGACGGGCCGCAACCGGCTCGCGCGCGCCAACTTCCTGTGGCGCTTCCAGCAGAACGGCACGGCCGGGGTCTCGCTTTCCACCCCCGCGGTCCCGCTGAGCCATGCCCAGGGCGCCGTGACTTCATCGCTGGCGAGCGGCGCGACGTCGGTCACGAGAAACTACCAGCTGAGCGACATGGGGTTCAACGCGACGTTCCGCGCCATCGTGAAAGAAGGCAAGCTCTCGGAGCACTACACGCTGCGCGAGTTCGAGGAGCGCCAGGCCAAGGCGTTCGTCGCGTTCCTGACGGACAAGAACCGCCATGCCCAGTTCACCGAGGTCTTCAAGGCAACCTACGGCGCGGAGAAAGGACCCCAGGAATTCAAGAACTTCCTGGAGAAAGCGAAGAACTGGGCCGGACCGGGGCAGCACTTCGTCACGCGCTACCGCCTCAGCGAGGTAGACCGCAAGAAGATCGACGAACTGGCCGCGGTCGCCCATGGCCTTCACGAAAGCAACCCGGAACATCCGATGCTCGCGTCGATCGCGCAGGCCATCGAGGCGCGGCTCGCAGACGAGAGCGCGTGGCGGCCGATGCAGACCTTCGCGCTCGAGGCGCAGACCGCGCGCGCCACCAAGGGCATCAACCTCGGCCTCCAGCTGAGCGCGGCGGACACGGTCGCGAGCGACCGGGAGCTGAGCGCGGTGGTCGTGCCGCTGCCGATCGCGAACGCCTGGGTGAAGGCGCGGATGCGCGAGCCGATGCCCGAGGTCAGCACGCACCACCCCAGGACAGAGACTACGGCGGGGGCATGACGATGTCCTTGGCGCGCTGCGCGCGCCTCGCGCTCGCCTTTTACCGCGCGGCTCTCGCCGGCGGGCAGGCATTGGGGGAGACGGCGGCGAGCGCGCCGATGTCGCGCAGTCCGTACTGCAGGCCGACATAGTTGCCGTCGTAGCCGGGCGCCGCGAGCGAGCCGGCCGGCGGCCCAGAGCGCGAGCTCAGCGTGCAAAAGGACTGCAGCGGCTGCGCGATCTGCACGCGGCTGTCGTGCGCGAGCTTCTCGAGCACGGCGTCGCGGGTCTCCAGGCCCGTCACCTCGAACACGGCGCAGTGCACCTTCAATTCGACGATCGGCCAAGCCGTCACCTCGCGCAGCCGGTAGTCGTTCGCGAGCGCGGCCACGGTCGTGCGCGCGCTGCCGTAGGCCGCATAGCCGGGCGCGCCGCCGTAGCCGCCGGCCGTCGTGCCGGCGATCAGCGGCACCGATTCGCTCGGGTTGGCCACGGTCACGACGATCATGCGGTCGCCGTGGTCCTTCATCTGCTCGAGGGCGGCGGGATCGATCTCGACGTTGGACGGCGGAATCAAGCCGCTACACGCGCAGGCCGCCACGAGCGGCAGCAGGAGGCACGCGAGCCGCTTGCCAGGTTTCGTCCCGAGCGCCCTGCCCAGCCGTTTCAGCGCCGCCTCGAGGCGCGTTTCATCTGAGGTATTCAATAGGGTCTTCTCTCAAGGGGTTATGGCGGGATGCTGACCGTGAGTGTCGATTCCGGCGCAAAACGTTGCGGCGCGCCACACGAAATTCCGGGTATCCGTATTCCGCGCTGGATTTGTCATTGTGCGGCGCAGTGAGAGCGGCGGGTGCAAGCGGCTGCCGAGGTGCCGCAGAGCAGCCAGTTGCGGCCGTTGGCGGAGTGCGCCAGGATATTGCACCGCTTCGCCGGTTGGACGATCGTAAGCGCCTGATCAAGGCTGCCTTTTGTGCGTGAGTACGTGACGTTGTAAGGCGGCGATGGTGCCCGCGAAATATCCACACGCATCGGATACCTGAGTACACATTGTCATGGCCGCTTCATCCACGGCCATTAGTCTACCGATCATTACGAACTGTAATCATGACGTTGCCGCCATCGTGCGGAAACGCCTTCATCCGGGGTGCTCATGTACAAGACTCTCCTTCTTGCCGGTGCGGTTGCAGCGACGTTCATCGCGTGCAGCAACGGTCCCGTGGACACCACCGCGAAACTGGGCGATACAACGTCGACGCTGTTGTCGACCGGACAGCGAATCACGCCGGGGGCGGCGCCCGGCGCGACGCTCGTAGCGCTGAATCCGGGGCTGAAGGACTTGCCCGATTTCGTCGCCGGTCAGCCGGTGTCGGAAGCGCTCAGTCCCGATCGCAAGACCCTGCTCGTGCTGACGAGCGGCTACAACAACGTGTTGGACGCGCAAGGCAAGCTGATCAAGGCCGATTCGGGTGAATACGTGTTCGTGTTCGACGTGTCTGGCGGCGCGCCGGTGAAGAAGCAGGTGCTGCAGGTGCCCGATACCTACGTCGGCATCGTGTTCGCGCCGGACGGCCAGCATTTCTACGTGACGGGCGGAGGCGACGACGACCTGCACGTGTTCGCGCTCACGCAGGGTGCGTGGGGCGAGGTTGGCGCGCCGATCGCGCTGCATCACAAGGGCGGCAACGGCATCGGCAGCTCGCCGCTCGCGACCGGCGTCGACGTGACGGCGGACGGCCAGCGCGCGGTGGTCGCGAACCGCTATCACGACTCCGTCACGCTCGTCGATCTCGCGGGAGGCGCGGTCATCGCCGAGCGCGACCTGCGGCCGGGCAAGAGCGATGGCGCGTCCGGTGCGCCGGGCGGCGAATACCCGAACGCGGTGCGCATCGTCGGCAACCATACCGCCTACGTGTCGAGCGAACGCGACCGCGAGATCGTCGCCGTCGACATCTCGACGAATGCGCCGCGCGTGGCCGCGCGCATTCCGGTCAAGGGCAATCCGAACAAGATGGTGCTGAACCGCGCTCAGACGCGCCTCTTTGTCGCGTCCGACAACGCCGACATCGTGTCGGTGATCGACACGGCGGCGAACCGGGTCGTGTCGAGCGTATCGACGGTGGCGCCGGCGGGGCTCATCACCGAGATGCAGTATCGCGGCGCGTCGCCGAACGGGCTTGCATTGTCGGCGGACGAGCAGACGCTGTACGTGACCAACCGCGGCACCAACGACGTCGCGGTCGTATCGCTGGCGGGTGATACGCCGACAGTGACCGGATTGATCCCGACCGGCTGGTATCCGTCGGACGTCGCTGCGGGGCCGGGCAACGCGCTCTACGTTGTCTATACGAAGAACATGCCGGGCCCGAACGGCGGCAACTGCCTCGGCTACGGCGCGACGCCGTGCCCGGTGAAGCACACGCCCGTCGCGCAGGTGCAAAACCAGTACATCGCCCAGCTCAGCAAGGGCGGCTTCATGTGGATGCCGGCGCTGGATCGCGCGGCGCTCGACCGGCTGACGAAACAGGTTGCGGACAACAACAGCTTCAACGCGGCGCTCACGGCAGCCGACATCGCGACGATGTCGGCGCTGCGCCAGAAGATCCGGCATGTGATCTACATCGTCAAGGAGAACCGCACGTACGACCAGATCCTCGGCGATCTGGGCCGCGGCAACGGCGATCCGTCGCTCGCGGAATTTCCGGATGCGACGACGCCCAACATGCACGCGCTCGCGAAGACATTCGTGACGCTCGACAACTTCCACGATTCCGGCGACGTGAGCGGCAACGGCTGGCCGTGGACCACCGGTGCGCGCGAATCCGACGCCGGCGCGAAGATGCTGCCCGTCAACTACGCGAACAGCCCGGTCCGGTCCACATCGCCCACATCGCGCGGCGGCTCGTACGACTGGGAAGGCGCCAACCGCAACGTCAACGTCGGCCTGTCGGGTGCGCGGCGCCAAGCCGCGAATCCCGCGCTGCCGGCCGACCCCGACCTGTTGCCGGGCAACGCGGACGTGTCCGCGCCGGACGGGCCGTCCGACGCTGTTCAGCAGGGCTACATCTGGAACGCCGCGCTGCGTGCGGGGCTGACGGTGCGCAACTACGGTTTCTTCATTGACCTGACGCGCTATATCGGCAGCAATGCGATTCCGCGCGACCGCACGCCGTTCGTCGACCACGTGCTGCAAGCGTATGCAACGAGCCCCGCGCTGATCGATCGCACCGATCCGTTCTTCCGAGGCTACGACAACGGTTACCCCGACCTGTATCGCGAACTGGAATGGGAGCGCGAATTCAAGGGTTTCGTCGGCAATGGCCAGATGCCGGCGCTGACGCTGCTGCGCTTGCCGCACGACCACACGGGCGCGTACGCGGCGGCAATCGACGGCGTGAACACGCCGGAGCTGCAGCTGGCCGACAACGACTACGCGGTGGGCCGCGTCGCGCAGGCGGTCGCGAACAGTCCATACGCGGCGAACACGCTGATCTTCGTTGTCGAGGACGACGCGCAGGACGGACCGGATCATGTCGACGCGCACCGCAGCACCGCGTTCGTGATCGGGCCGTATGTGAAGCAGGGTTCGGTGGTGAGCACGCACTACACGACTGTCAACATGATCCGTACGATCACCGAGGTGCTCGGTCTCGATCACCTCGGCCTGTTTGACGCGACGCAAGGGCCGATGACCGATGCGTTCGACCTGAACAAGTCGACGTGGACTTACAAGGCGGTCGCGTCGGGGCTGCTCGCGAACACGCAGTTACCGATCCCGGCGGGTGACATCAAGACCGCCGCGCTGAGGCCAACGCACGGGATGCGTTACTGGGCGTCGGTGACGCGCGGGATGGATTTTTCGGTCGAGGACCGGGTCGACGCGGTCGCATACAACAAGGTGCTGTGGAAGGGGCTGATGGGTGCGAAGGCGTATCCCGTGCGGCCGGGAGAGGCGCAGACGGAGAGGAAGCGTGACGACGACGACGACGATGCGCCGGTGGCCGCGAAGCGTGGAATGAAGGGCTGACGACCGCACCTCGAGTGGTCCTCCAATTTTTATCTTGTGTAGTCGATTCGGTGCCGAATGCAATCGGAAGAGAAGCCGGTTTGGCCGGGTGTATCCGTGCTCGTTTGGCGTGATTCAAAGCGCGGTTTTTTGCATCGCAAGTCGCAATTGTTCACCTTTGCTCATGCGAGGCAGAGGTGTATTGCGCATAGTGCGCTCTTCTCTGGCGTGCTGACATGCATGCCTCGGCTTGAATCCCACCTCGGGGCGTGATCTTTTTTGTGGCTGGCCGAGTGCGGCCAAAAGGAGCCATTCAGGTCCCGGCAGAAAGCAGCCATTACTAGCGCCAAGTCGAAATGGTGTCCCCCAGAGATTTTCGCAAATTCATTAATAGCCTTTCGGATAAATCGAAGTTCAACTTGAATATATTCCAGTTGGTTAAGTCGCGTGGCGCAAGCCTAGAAAATTAATGAAACTCAGCAAATCAGTTACCATGTCGTCTTTTAAATCCGGAGAAATTTATGGCGATCCCACTTTATTTCGAAGCCAAATGCCCAAGATGTGAGAGATATGGGAAATTTCAGATTTCAGAAAACAGCACAGATAACGGCTCCGTGGTTGCAGAAATGTATCATCATGATGAGTGGCGGACCTATGACTTTGGACTTTTTTCGGTCGTTTCCTTTTGCGGAAGTTGCAATAATTTTGTCTGCGCCTGCGTTTCTGTCATTCATGATGAAGTTAAAAATTCGACCGCATCTCTAGAAAATTTCTCTGACGAGCATAGGCAGCTCAAGCAAAGCAAGGACCTGATAATAAATTTTGACGTACCAGCTCTATTTCCACCAAAGTACTTTCCCCCCCTCACTGTGGATATTTTCGACTTGTATAATCAGGCAGAAAAATGCTACCGCCTGCAAGCATGGGATGCTGTAGGAATTTTGTGCAGAAAAATTATTGACATTAAATCAATTCACATGTGGAATGCGCGCTTTCCAGATAAAAAACCAGCACAACCGCTGTTCGCGAGAATGAAACAACTCCTCGTCGGCGATATCAGTGGAACGAGCGATGATAAAAACGCCGAGATAAGAAACCTTCTTGATTTTGATAATATCGATCATCGGCTATTCTACGACATGGATAACATTAGAGCTAACGGAAACGATGCAACGCATGGTCTAGTAGCTTACCTTGCTGACGACGCTGAGTCCGCTCTTATATATACGAAAAATTTTATGGAATTATCGGGCAAGTGGACTTCTTCACATAGAAAGAAATAAAAATACGGCCCCTAGGTCTAGCGGTAAAAATAATGGAGAAGGAATTGGCGTCCCAATCTTCGAGGCGACGTGAGTGACGACTTTGTGTCGGAAGCGGCTGATGATGAATGGCCGCCTCAGGCCATAATTCGAACATTTTCACTAACTTCCGTAATGCAGACATTTACCTCCCACTGTATATTGACACCCGGGGTCACGCTGGGGTAGAGTCCCGTGGTATCGGTTGACTCTGCATTATCGCTTTTGCGACAGTGAACACATGGAAAAAGTAAAAATTAAACTCGTTACTGTTGGTCATTTGCCGCTGCACCTCAACCTCAACACGGTTTCGGCATGGAAATCTGAGGTTTTTGAGTTGATCGGCGACGTGGAAAACTACGAATTACGCTGTGACTCGGATATAGGTAATTGGACGTTCTCCGATAAATTACTTAAAGAACAACTTCCCCCCAAAGCAAATTACAACGCCGACTTTCTAATTTCGATTGTCAATGTTCCGCTCGAAGATAACTGGTTTGCTAGACCGCTTGGCGACAAGCAGATCATCTTCACATTTTTCGAAATTAAAGATATTTTAAATGCGGAGAACATTCCGCTTGCAAATGCAATTCTGCGTGTTCTGTACGCATACTCGCTTCGCTACCGGCGATCAGGAAACAAGATTCCGGAAATTGATGCAGCGCCAAATTTTACTCACGATGAAACACGAGGATGCCTTTTCGATATGAACGGCATAAAGACCGATCTCGTTGAATCATGCAACAAGCCTATAATTTGCGAAGAATGCGAGACGCGAAGCAAGAGTGAGCGCATTCCAAATCAAACTATCAAGATTATACAAAAAGAAATAAGGAAAATCCGGAAGCCCATTTACTATAGAGCCCTCGATTTTGTAAAGTCAAAACCCGTTATTGCGCTAGTGATTTCAAGTGTGTTTGCGATATCACTCGGAGTAATGGGATCATTAATTGCCTCGTACATCTACGACATCATTAAACCGCATCCTAATACTGGCGAAACACGTCAATCCACCGGTCCCGACAAGGTTGCCCAGTGATTTTCGATATTCAAATGTCCGCTTTTCCATCGCCTGATTGACCGCTTCGGGGCGAACTCCGACCTTGCTCGTCACGCAGCGATGTGTAGAATCATTCGTCCGACCAATCGCACGACGTGCAAAAAATGATAATCAAATCCGCGGACGATAAAGAGACGTCCATCAAAACGCTCCAAGCAATTCTGAAAATTCCCGAGCTACCAGCGAGCAAACGTGCGATGGTCGACCAGGAGATCCGCACCACAAGATCGGGCATCAACGGCGAGGAAATGACCGCCTACCTCATCGACTTCGGACTGAAGGCCAGCAATAGCACAATGATTCTCCACGATTTGCGGCTCGAGACCGGCGATGGCCGTGTCGCGCAGATCGACCACCTTCTGATTCACCGCACCAACCGCATCTGGGTACTGGAAACCAAGAAGTTTGCCCGCGGCGTGAAAATCACGGAGGACGGCGAATTTTTGCGCTGGAATGGGAAGTTTTACGAAGGTATGCCGTCGCCGCTGGAACAGAACAAGCGTCATATTCAGGTTTTGCGAGAGGTCATACGAGGCCTTGGCAACTCGGCACCAACGATCCGCGACTACCTCGGGTACGTCATTGTTTCACCTAACGCGCGCATCGACCGGCCGAAGAAGTTCAATACGTCGCTCGTCGTCAAGGCAGACAGCTTCCTGACATCCTTCGACAAGGATCTGGACAAAGCCGGTTTTTTCACGGTGCTGGGAGGACTCTTCAATGAAGAGCACGTCAGCCTAGCTAAAAAGCTACTGGCGATGCACAAGCCCATCGACTTTGACTACGCGGCGCGCTTCGGCGTATCGAGAGAAGCGATCCAGAGAGTGCTGAATCCTGCCTCGCCGCAAGTCATCCAGCGCGTGCCGACCGACACACCCGCCGCACCCATCCCGGCGCCGATGGCGGTGCAGCAGCCTACGGCTGTAGTTGCCCCCGCAGCGGCCTCCATTGCGCCCGCCAGCCCCGCTTTCCCACGCGAGCAAAACACAGTGCCCTGGGAAGAATACGACCTTGATCCCGACGGGCTAGAACACCTGGGCCTGACCGGCCCGTCAGAGGCCGCAAAGCTGCCTGTGCTGGTCGACGCAGACGAGCAGCCGGCGACACTGGCCGCCGAGCGCACGCGCGAACAGCAAGCCACCGCTGTCGTCCTGACCGACACGGCGCGCGCGCCGGCCGCGGACAACACTGAGGGAGCGGAGCATCGCTGCCGGAATTGCGACTCCGAGAACCTCTACATTGCATACGGACAGTACGGCTACTATTTCAAGTGTCGCGCCTGCGCCGGCAACACTCCGATCAGGATTAGCTGCGGGCAGCGCGGGCATCGCGAGCGCATTCGCAAGGAGGGCTCGAAGTTTTTTCGGGAATGCGCTGCGTGCGAGTCGAGCAGCCTGTTCTTCCAAAACGTGTGATGTGAACAACAGGCATCGGGCAAACGCGGTTGAAGGCGCCCGAGGTATTTGCGATCTATTAACGCCCTCGGATCGCTCTCAGGTTCTGCGCGGCGTCGCGCTTCCCGTTATGTGGGGAAGGGCTACTTCTCAAACTAAAAACCCGCTCTCGCCAGCCTCGACGGGCGAGAGCACATAAGACAGCACCCACGCTGCACGGAGTTCACACGGCTGACGGGATTAGAGTTGAACAGACGGCCGGGATCGCCGACCCACGCATCACGTCGATTGCACCCGATGCGGTGGCGGCCTGCGTAAGCCGAGACTTCAGTACCAGCAATTCCCCACTACCGAAAACAAGCCATAATCGCTGGTTTTGACGGCCCGGCCCTTCAGGGAACCCATGGACAACCCCAGCCGCTCGGAACGCTCCCGCAACGCCGCCATCCAGGCGGCGCTCACCATCATTGCCCGCGACGGTCCGGGCAAGCTCACGTTCGAAGCGCTCTCGCGCGAGAGCGGGATCAGCAAAGGCGGACTGATGCATCAGTTCCGCACCAAGGTCGACGTGCTGAAGGCCTTGCTCCAGCACCAGAGCGACCACCTCGAAAAATTCTCGCAGGATTACCAGGCGGCGCTCGCGCCGGCCAAGGCCGAGCCGGCGCTGGCCGCCCAGATCGCGACGCTGCGCGAGGCCACGGCCCAATCGCAGTCCGTGGCGCTCGCGATCGTCGCCGCGCTCATCGAAGCGCCCGATTTGCTCGAGGGCAATCGCGAGTTGGCGGCGCGCCACGCCAAGACCATCCAGGCCGAAGCGGCCGATCCGGATCTGTCGATGCTGCGCTGGGAAGCCGCGCTCGGGCTCACGCTGTCGCAATTGTTCGGGATAAGCCCGCTGTCCGAGAAAGAGCGCGACCGGCTGTTCGAATGTCTGCTCGACGATGAAAGATGGACGGCGCACGCGGCGGTCCCGAAGGCGCCGCGCGGCCGCAAGCCGGGCGTGGGAGACTGAGCCCGGCAGCCCGTGGCGGCGGGCCGCGCCGCCGCGAGCGTTACAGCAGGCGCTCAGTGCTGAGCCTGATCGAGGCCGCCTTGCGCGGCCCAGTCGAAGTCGTTGACGCCGGCAATGCCGTCCGCGCCGGCGACGTCGTGCGTTTCGATCTGGTTGAACGTGTCCGAGTTGGCGAGCATGAACTTCGCCGCGTTCGACACCTCCGACGGCGTGCCGCTCTGCGGGTTGTACGCGATCTGGTAGAGCTGGCCGGGGTTCAGCGTGTTGATGTCGTGCTCGTGCATGTACGAGGCCAACGCGCCTGCCGCGCTCTGCGCCGTCATCGACGCGCCGCCGGCATCTTGCGTCGGCAGCGAAGCATCTCCGCCTTCGGCCGCCCACGCCATGTCGTTCGCGCCGGCGATGCCGTCCGCGCCCGGCCAGTCGTGCGTCTCGATCTGGTTGTACACGTCCGGGTTCTGCAGCATGAACTTCGCCGCGTTCGAGACGCCCTCCGGCGTGCCCGCCTTCGGGTTGTACGCCATCTGGTAGAGCTGGTTGAGATCGAGCGTGTTGATGCCGTTCTGATTCATGTAGGCCGAAAGCGCGCTCGCCGCGGTCTGCGTGTCCAGATTCGCCGGATCGGTGTTGTCGAGCCCGCCCTCGGCCGCCCACTGGAAGTCATTCACGCCCGCGATGCCGTCCGCGCCCGCGACGTCGTGCGTCTCGATCTGGTTGAAGGCGTCCGGGTTCGCGAGCATCGCCTTCGCCGCTTCCGTCACATCGGGCGGCGTGCCCGCCTGCGGGTTGTACGCCATCTGATAGAGCTGGTTCGGGTCGAGCGTCTTGATGCCGTTCTGGCTCATGTAGCTCGCGAGCGCGCCGGCCGCGCTCTGGACGTTCACCTGGCCGATGTTCGCGTCATCGGTGTCCGACGCGCCGGCCGATGCCGTATCGCCGCTGTCGAGCCCGACCTGCGCGGCCCAGTCGAAATCGTTCGCACCCGCGATGCCGTCCGCGCCCGCGACGTCGTGCGTCTCGATCTGGTTGAAGACGTCCGGGTTCTGCAGCATGAACTTGGCCGCCGCCGAGACGTCCGGCGGCGTGCCCGCCTTCGGGCTGTACGCCATCTGGTAGAGCTGGTTGGGGTTCAGCGTATTGATGCCGTTCTGGTGCATGTAGCCCGCCAGCGCGCCGGCCGCGCTCTGGGCCGTCATGCCGGAGCCCTCGTCCGCCGTGCCGGCGCTATCGGCGCTATCGGCGCTATCGGCGCTATCGGCGCTATCGGCGCTATCGGCGCTATCGGTGCCGCCAAGATCGGAGAGGTCGATGCCGTCCTGCTTGAGCATTTCCTGGATCATCTGATCGATCGATGCGAGCGCGGAATCGTAGAGCGGCTTGAAGTCAGGGGCTCCGGAGTAGGTTTGCAGATTTGCCGAAACATCCGCACCGGCCGGATCGGCGGACACGGAGTTGTTGATGGATACGCTCATGGTGGACCTCGAGGTGTGGTGGATGATCCGCACCGCACGCCGCGGCACGGGTCTGGCCGTGCGAGCTGCGCGCGCCCCAGCTCGATGCCGGCGATGCGGACCGTACGCGCCACTCTGCACACCACGATATCCGGCGAGCCGCCCGGCCATGATTGCGGCGGGCGAAATCCGCGCGACTTCAGCGAAAATCAGCCGACGCTCTGCGCCAAGCGGCTTCGCAGCCACGCCGTCAATTCCGCCGCGGGCATCGGGCGCGCGAAGAAATAGCCCTGGGCGACCTCGCAGCCTTGCGCGAGCAGAATCGTTCTCTGCGCATCGGTTTCCACACCCTCGGCGACGACGTCCAGGCTCAGGCTCGCGCCGATGCCCATCACCGCGCAGGCCAGCGCCCTCGCCCCTTCGTCCGATTCGAGCTCGCGCACGAAGCTCTTGTCGAGCTTCAACTCGCTGACGGGCAGGCGATGCAGATAGCTCAGGCTCGAATAGCCGGTGCCGAAGTCGTCGATCGACAGGCCCACGCCAAGCCGGTGCACTTCCCCGAGCGTGGCGAGGCCGCCCGAGGCCGCGTCGAGCAGGACGCTCTCGGTCACCTCCAGCACCAGGTCGCCGGGCGCGAGCCCCCAGGCCGTCAAGGTGCGGCTGATGAGGCCGGGCAGCCGGCGGTCGCAGAAGCTTGTCGGCGACACGTTGACCGACACGTGCGGGATCGCGGCGCTCGCCGCGGCCGGGTCCGCGCCCGCGTCCCTGCTCCATTGCGCGCGCCACTCCGCCAGCTGACGGCAAGCGCGGCGCAGAACCCAATGATCGAGCTCCGTGATGAAGCCGCCCTCCTCGGCAAGCGGAATGAAGCGGTCCGGCGGCACGACGCCGAACTCCGGATGCCGCCAGCGGGCAAGCGCCTCGACGCCGTGGAGACTGCCGTCGCTCAAGCACACCTGCGGCTGGTAGTGCAGTTGCAGTTCGTCGGAGGCAAGCGCGTTGCGCAACGCCGTCTCGAACTTCAGGCGGTCTTGGGCGACGCGGTTCAACTCGGCGCTGAACATCGCATAGCGGTGCCGCCCGGCCGCCTTGGCCTGGTACATCGCCATGTCCGCGTGCAGCAGCAGCGTATTCATCTCGTGGCCGTGCCGCGGAAAGATCGCGATGCCGGCGCTCGCCGTCGGCGTGAGCGTCGTGCTGCCGACCGTCACCGGCTCGTGCAGCGCCGCCATGATCCGCTCGCACAGCGCCCTCGCCTCTTCCTCGCCGCACGGCGACAGCACGACGACGAACTCGTCGCCCGACAGCCGCCCGGCGAAATCGAACGCGCGCAGGCAGCCCTTGAGACGCTGCGCCACTTCGCACAGCAGCGTGTCGCCCGCGGGGTGCCCGAGCGAATCGTTGACGTGCTTGAAGCGGTCGAGATCGATGAACAGGACCGCGAGCGTATGGTCCGTGCGCGCCGCGCTGGCGAGCAGCGACTCCGTGTGCGCGATCAGGAAGGCTCGGTTCGGCAAGCCCGTCAGGCTGTCGTAGAACGCGAGGCGCCGGATGTTTTCCTTGCTCGCCTCGCGCTCGAGCGCGAGCGCGCAGAGGTTCAGGCTCACGTCGACGAGCCGCCGGTGGAGCAGGTCGGGCTCGCGCGCCTCGCGGTAATAGAACGTGAGCTTGCCGAGCAGACGCCCGTCGCTCGAACGGATCGCATGCGACCAGTACGCCGCGAGGCCGCCGGCGCGTGCGAGCGCCCTGAATGGCGCGAGGCACGAGCTCGCGGAGATGTCCGCGAACACGAGCGGCTGGCCGTCGAGGCCGGTGATGCCGCACGCGTGCAGGTCGGCGCCGACCACGAGCCCGTCGACGGCGCTGATGTAATCGTGCGGCAGGCTCGGCGCCGCGAGCGTCGACAGACGCCCCTGCTTGTCGATGCTGCAGATCGACGTGACGATCTCCGGCGCGATGCGCTCGACTTCGAGACAGATCAGCATCATCACGTCGAGGATGGGCGCCTCGCGCGCCATCGCGCTCAGGACCTTCTGCTGCAGCACCTCGTGCATCTTGGTGTTGGTGATGTCGGTCCACACGCCCACCATGTTCGTGCAGGCGCCGTACTCGTCGATCACCATGTTGACGACGGCCTGGATCCACAGCGGCTTGCCGCAGCGGTCGTAGACCAGGATCTCGACGCGGAAGCTCTCGCGCGCGGCGAGACGCGCCTTGATGTACTCGAGCGTTTTCTCGTCGGTGTAGCGGCCGCGCACGACCGTGCTCGGCACCTTGCCGTACATGTCGGCGAGCCCGTAGCCGAGCATGCGCGTGAAGCCGTCGTTGATATAGATGGTGCGGCCGTCGACGCCCACCACGATGATCGCGCTGTCGGTCTCGTTGACCGCGAGCGAAAGCAGGCGCCGCTCCTCGCGCCGCTTGACCTCGTGGGTCACGTCGCGGATGAACGCCGTGTAGAGCACGCCAGCCTCGGCATAGACCTTGGAGATCGACATCGAGCCCCATCGTATCGAGCCGTCCGAACGTTCGATGACGACTTCGCGGCTCGTGCCGACGATGTGGTTCACGCCGGTGTCGCGATTCGCGTCGACATAGCTGTCGTGCTGCGCGCGGATGCCGCGCGGCACCAGCATGCTGACGTTGCGCCCGAGCACCTCGGCGCGCGGCCGGCCCCAGAGCGCCTCGGCGGACGCGTTGAAAAGCGTGACGCAGTTGCGCGCGTCGATCACGACGACGGCGTCGACGGCCTGCTCGAGCGTCTGGATCAAGGTCCCGCGCGCCTGGCTGGCGGTCAGCGAGTCGGTGGCTGCCAACGCCGACGCTGGTGCGTCCGCGGGCGAATGGGCGGATGCGGGAGGGTCAACGGCAACGGATGATTCGGTCATGGCGCAAGCGTGCTTTCGAAACAAATCGATGCGAAAGCGGTTGGCTTTCGTCACCGGCGCATATTTGCTAACGACCGGGTAAGGAAATTCTTGAGGGTTTGTGGGTTTTTGCGAAGAAAGGTATGAAGATTTCGAGAACTAAAGCCGCTTGGAAAACCCCACCGTGATGCCATGCGGCAGGATCTGCACGAAAAGCGGCGCCTACCAGGTGGTGCTCAGATACCCGACCGCCGCGCTCAATGCCCAGCCTGCAAGCACATCGCTCTGCCAATGTGCCCCGCCCAGCTCCGTTGCCACCACACCGTATTCCAAGCCGACCTGTACGTTGCGGCTCCAGATGCCGCTCTCGTCGTGGCCGATCTCGTGATCGATGCCGAACGGGCCGCCACCCGCCTGCGCGACTGACACAGCGAGCGCGGCGAACGCCGCGGCGCAACCGCGTATGAGCCGATGTTGCAATCGAGACGTCTTCTGATCCATGCAGACCTCGCAGAACGTCGCAGGCGCTTCGCAAGGCGTAGCGATAGTCGTGGGCTCAGCAGTACCCGGTCGCACGCAGACCGCGATCCTGCCTTGCAGCGTCTTTTCAACGGGCTCTATGCGCGCGCGGCCTGCCACGACATGCCGCTCGGCGAGATGGCTTGCGAAGCGGCCGTGCTGCAACTGGCCGCGCATCTGCGCAAGCGCCTCGTGCCGTCGCAGCGCACGGCGGCCTCGGAACAATCGATCCGCCACGCGAAGGAGCGCATCGATACCGACCCGTCCGCGCCCGTCACGCAACCTGCTCATTGACTGCGCGGCTTGGCGGCACTGCTCGAGAGCCGATTCTCGACGCAATTTCGTGGCGCGGCGCCATTGGCCATCTGCTCGCGTCCGTGCCCATGCCTCAGGAAGTCGATTGCGCGGTCGCCGAAGAAGGCCGTGATGCGAAGAAGCTTGTCCATGGCCTGGCTTTGCAGCACCTCGCCGCTTTCATATTTGTTGAACGACTTCGGGCCACCGCCGAAGAGTTCGGAAGCTTCCTTCTGGCTCAGCCCAAATGCCTCTCTCAAGCGGGCGATTTCCACTCCGGACAACAAGCCAAGCTTTTCCCGCAACTGCTCGCGCTTCGCCACATAGGCCTGCTTCATTGTGGCGTGGTTCGCTTCGGTTTGCTCCGCCGAAAACCAACGCTGCCCGCACTGCGAGCACACGGAGGCGCGCAGGCCATCGAGATCCAGTGTGATTCCGCGGAATTCCTGGGTGTCGCTGTAGGTGATCTCGGATGCCTGCCCGCTTCCGCAGTTCGGGCAGGCTTTCCGTTGCAATGCGGCTCGAATGTGGGTCATGGCTCAACTTCCAGATGAATGCAATGTCACGAGTCCAGTCAAGTCTCCGTTCTCGTCCTCCACGACGGTAACCTTCAGCGACAAAGAGATGCAACCGCACAAAGGCCGCTCAACTCGGCGCCGCTTTTCATCGTCCCAATGGATCTCGTATTGATCGGCTATCACCGTCGGATGGCCGGGCAAGGTGCTGACAGCGCAATCGAACCGCGTCTTTTGAAAGTCGGCGGGCGTCAGCCCCAATAGCACCGCTTTGACATCCTCGTTGGTACAACCCAGGTCGTCCATCAGCTTCCATGCCCGGCCGAACCAAGAGCGTCCGTCGACCTCGTTCAGAAAATCCCAGCAATCCTTGGAGACGAGTTCCTGTAATCGTGTGAGATCGAAGTATGGCATAAGCGGTAAAAAATCACCATTATGGTGACTAACTTCCTTTTCAATGGTTGAGCTTTGTTCGACTGTGCGCAGGCTTCGGCGCAACTGGCCGGAGCGTATCGACGCGATGCTGCCCGCGCCGGCGATGTTCACGGCGCTCCGCGCTGTCTTGACCAGAGGTTCAGGAAATGAGTGTATTCAGCGCCACGTCTGCGTAAATCTGGCCGAACGGCCGACGAGCGCTCCGCGCTGCCTTTGCAGACGCCGGAGCAAACGAGCAAGAGCCGGTAGGGCCTATTGCTGGCGCAAACAGGCCCATACCCCGCACGCTCACCCAACCGGCGCGTCCGCGCCTTCGCTCGTCCCCGCCCACGCCTCGAAATCGCGCCGAAATAACCGACGCCCGCGTTGTTGACGAGCACGTCGATGCGGCCGAACTGCGCTTGGGCGAGCCGCACACTCTCAACAATCTGCTCGGGCTTCGTCACGTCGAGACGCAGGGCGAGCACCTGGTCGCCGAATGGCTTCGCGAGATCGGCGACCTGCTCGGGATGACACGCGGTCACGGCCACGCGATAGCCGCGCTCGAGGACGACTCGAATGAGAAATGCGCTGAGCCGGACCTGTCCGCTTATCCGGCACTCGTCTGAAATGCTCCAAGCAGCGCCATATGACGCGCTTCCGTCTCCTCATCCGCGGGAAACATCGATTCGATGCGCAGCTCCTGCGCCGCCACGCCGTGCGGCGCGGCGACGCTCGTGATCATCGAGAAGTAGTTGAGGACGTTGCCTTCGTGCCTGAAGCCGATCGGGATGACCGGGAAGGTCGGCGCAGATCCTGCCGGCTCGCCGGATATCCACGACGCATCCACGTCCGCCACGTCCGGATAGGCGCGCAATGCATCGAGCAAGGCGCGCGTATCGTCGTCGATCACGCGGCCGACCGCTTCGCGATGAACACGCTGAATCAGGCTACCCGCGACGCGCTTCCAGTCGGCGACGAACGGGCGCATGCCGTCCGGATCGAACATGAGATGCAGCACATTGCGCGGCCCCGTGCGGGCGGCCATGTCGATAAAGCAATTGAAAAAGCGCGGAGCGGATTCGTTCGTCATGAGCACGTTCCAGTGACGGTCCATGACGAACGCGGGAAACGGATCGTGCTGACGCAGGATGCGCTCGAGCGCATGCGCGATGCTCCGCATTTCCTGGGCGTTCCAGGGCGCCTCGGAATAGACCGGCGCGTAGCCCGCCGCCAGGAAGACAGCGTTTCGCTCGCGCAAAGGAATATCCAGCGCCTGCACGATGATCGTCAGCGTCTCTCGTCCCGGTACGCTCCGGCCGCTTTCGATGAAGCTCAAGTGCCGCTGCGAAACGCCCGTCTCGAGCGAGAGATCGAGCTGGCTCACGCCGCGCGCCTCCCTCCAATAGCGCAGCATCGACCTCAAATCCCCGGCTGGGGCTTTCTGATTCAGACGTGTTCGGGCCATCCGCTTCTCCCGCCTATCCAATGAAAAGAAGCCATTCTCGATGGAATGGCTCCGGTCGTTCCACCACTGGCCATCGATCGGCGCTCACGCTGCCGGCGCGCTCCAGCGATACGCCTGGAACGCATCCTCGAGCGGCGGCTTGGCAACGCTGCCGGCGTAGTTGGTGATCGTCGACGCAGCCACCACGGCGATGACCTCCAGCACCTGCTCCCGGCTGAATCCGGCCGCGAGGAACGCATCGACGTCGGCATCCGCCAGATGGCCGCGCCTGGCGATCAGCGTGCGGGCCAGTTGCGAAAGCGCGGCATGCTTGCGTTCGCGCGGCAGGCCGCCATTGCGGATCGCTTCGACGTCGCCGTGCTCCAGACCTTCCTTGAGTGCCAGGAAAGTGTGGAACGCGACGGCCCAGGTGCAGGCATTCGTCACGGCGTTGGTCAGGAGCAGCGTCTGGATCTGCGCCTCGCTGAAGCTGCCCGAGTGCACGCCCTTGAAAACGGCGATGAAGCCGTTGATCAGGACCGGGGAGCCGGCGATGGCGCCGGCGATGTTCGGGATGATGCCGAAAGCTCGTTGCAACTCGTCGAGCACCGGCTTGGATCGCTCAGGCGCCGACTCGATCGTGTAAACAGGAAAGGCAGACATGGGTTCGTCCTCGTCGAATTCGCAGATCGGGATCGATTGCGATAACGACGAGGGTATGGAGGTGGCTGCATCCGAACAATTACATCCGAGGTAATCGGAGGCCGGCGCGTCCGATGCCGGCATGCACCGCTCAATGCTTGCCGGCGTGCGTCGTGATCTGCGTGAAATCGGCGGCGACGCGTTGCGCGCCGTATTTCGCGGCGAACTGCTTCAGGCGCTGATCGACGGCGGCCAGGTAATCGGCGCGCGGCTCGGCATCGGGGCGCAAGGCGTCGAAGAGCGGCGCCGGCGTAATGAGCAGCACGATCATCTCCGTGCCGAACGGCTTGCCGATCACCCAATCGCCCGCGCTGCCGATCGTCGCCGAATAGTTCGGCGGCGCTTGATTGTCCTTCTCGCGGCTGCTCGGCACGAGATGGACCACGCTGCCGTCGAGCACGTAGTAGTCGACGTAGACATATGAATCGAAACCCGGCGTCGTCACGTCGACGACGAGCGGGTCGCCCTCGGTCAATTGCCCGTTCGATGCGCGCGTGCGGATCGCCGGTATGTGCGCGGGCGCGGGATCCGCGAGCGAGTGGCTCGCGCTCCAATACGGCGCGAACGCCTTGACGATGTCGCAGTTGTGCGCGCCCACCGGTTGCACATCGAGGTTGAGCGCGGCGAGCCCCGGCACGCCGTTCAAGGCGTCGCGCACCTGGGCTTGCCCGACGCGCGCCTCGACGAAGCCGCGCACGTTCAGCGCGTGCCCCGCCACCGCCGCGCTCAACGCCGAACATGGGATACCGTCGAGCACGGGCGCGACGGCGGCGAGCGTCAGGGCCGGCGGCTCGGCGCTGCCCGGCGCCGCCGCGACGCTTCCCGTCTGCGCGGCCTCATGCTGGCCGCCCGCGCCGAGCAGCAAGCGATATCCGAACCCGAGCGCCGCGAGCGCGACGACCACGATCCCGCCGCCGGCCAGGAGCCCCTTGGGCCGCATCTTCACCGGAGCGGCGGCCTTTGGAGCGGCGGCCCGCACCTCGGCCCCCATCCCCTCGATAAAGCGCGCGACGCTCGGCGTGCGCGTTGCCCGATCGAACGACAGCGCCTCGGCAAGCGTGCGCCATTGCCGCCGGCCCAGATTCGGCAAACGTTCGGGCTGCCGATGCTCGCTCTTCGCCTGCGCCGCCGACATGCGACCGAACGGATGCCGTCCCGCGAGCAGTTCATACGTGACGCAAGCGAGCGCATAGACATCGTCTCGCGGATCGGGCTCGCGATGCTCGAACATCTCCGGGCTCGCATAGGCCGGCGTGATGCCGCCCAGGGTCGCGGGGTCGAAGACCGTCACGTCGGAGTCTTCTTCCGGGCGCTGGAACACGCGCGCGATGCCGAAGTCGATCACCTTCACGTCGCCGCTATCGGTGATGAACACATTGGCTGGCTTGAAGTCGCAATGGACGAAGCCGCGCTCGTGCGCATAGGCGAGTGCGCGGCCCATGCCGTTGATGATCGGCAGCGCCTTCTCGTAGGGCATGCCTTTGAAATCGGGCGCGCGCAGCGTCTTCGACAGCGGCTTGCCCGAGAGGTATTCCATCGTGAGATAGACCGTCGGGCCGTCACGATCGAAGTCGTAGACGGTGACGATGTTGCGGTGCGCGAGCGTCTGCGCCTTGCGCGCTTCGCGCTGCAGCGCGATCAGCGAGGTCGGCTGGCCGCGGAACTGCACGTTCAGCACCTTGATCGCGATGTAGGGCATGCGGTCGGAGGCTTCGAGCTTGCGCAGGTCTAGCGCCTTGTAGACCGTCCCCATGCCGCCGATGCCCAGGCACTCCTCGAGCACGAAGCGGCCGTTGAGCGTATCGCCGATGCCTTTGGCGGCGTCGGCGCCTGCCGCATCGGCGCTCGACGCGTTGCCCGCGAAGCCCGCAGGCGCAGCGGGGTGCGGGTTCGGCGGAAGCGGCGCGACAACGCGCGTTTCGTCACCCGCGCGATCGGCAACCGCGGCATCGCCGAGCGGCGCGAACCGTTCGATGTGGCGCACGACTTCCGCGTAGACCTCACCGGGCAACGGCTTCTTGGTCTGCGTCTCGTCGAGCACGTCGCGCAGCCGCACGCCGTTTGCGTAGTCGGCCGCGAGCGCGCGATCGATCTCGGCGAAGAACGCGTCGTGCGACAGAGCCCCGCTCTGGAAGGTTTGGATCAGCTGCGCAAGGCTCGTCATTCGTCTGCCTTCCACTCAGCTCAAGCTTAGGGCGCACCGATCACCGATGCGCATGGTCACGCCGCCAGTCAATGTCTATTAAACGAATCCGGCGGCGTTTCTTTAAGAATTGGCCTGCTTGCCGATCGATACTAGACTGCGCCGGGGCCTTCCGCAATCGGTGCCGGAACTACGTGGCCGCGGCGAGCCGTGCTGGTGGCGCGGTCATTCGCGCTCGACGGCAGGTGTCGCGCAACATCCGACACGCCGCATCGATTGTGTTGGACAGTGTCCGTCATTCGCGCCGCCGCCCTGACCTTCCCGCATCGGAAAGTGCCGCCCGAAAAATTCGAAACCCCCTGTATTTCAAGGCTCAAACACATTTCTCGCGGTTCGCGCGCGCGGCTGGCACACCCTATGCAGTATGAGGACCGAGCCCGCAACACTTGCAGCTCAATCACTCGAAGCCCTTCTTACTGCCTTTGGAGAACTGCCATGAAGACCTTGATGATCGAAGACCTCAGCGTCGCTAAAGAACTCGACGGCCGCGAAATGTCCGCCGTGCGCGGCGGCTACCTGCCGTCGCTGTATCCGGTGTATCTGCCGTATCCGTCGGTGCATGTCGACACGACCAACTTCAGCGCCGCGCAATCGATCGGCCAGAGCAACACGATCCTGAACAACACCGGCAACGACGCGGCTTTCGTGTCGAACATCCACTCGACGGTCAACCCGTCGCAGAACGCTCAAAACACGATCAACTTTTAAGCGGAGAAACGCCATGTCATCCCTCACGATCCACGAGCTCGCGCCCGGCAGCGAGCTCGACCGCCGCGCGATGGCTTCCATCCGCGGCGGCTCGGGCCTCCCGTTCGGCGGCGGCTCCAGCGGCCCCGGCAGCCCCAACGTGAACGTCAACGTCGGCGTGTCGCAGAACATCGAGCAAATCCAGAACGTCGAGGTCAACGCGCTCAACAACATCGGCGTGCTCGGCGCCGGTTTCGGTCCGCTGCGGCTGAACGTCAGTCCCCAGCAATTCGCGAACGCCGGCGTGCAGTTCTGAACGCGATTCGCATTCGGGCGATCCAGGCTTTGCGGCCTCGATCGCCTATTTTTTGGTTCATCGAAGATTTTCGGGTGAGCAAGAGGCGCTTGCCGACCCATTGCCGACCGCTACGCGCCGGTTCCAATGTTCGAACCCAGATGACTTCTGCCCGGCGTGTTTCTAAAGCAGCCGCCAGGCACGGCGCGAACAGCAGCGCCTATACTGAATCGAGCCTGGCGAAACCCTCGTGCATCGCCGCTTCAGCGCGCTCTTTCCATTCCGCGGAGTCAGTCATGGGCATTCTTGCGATCAACGATCTCCCCGAAAGCGTCGACCTGGACCGTCAAGCGATGGCCGCCATCACAGGCGGCTCGACGGTGCAATCCCATCGGACGATGCTTGCGCCGCAGCCGTTCACCGGGCTGCGCTTCGGCATCGGTCCAGGCGAGATCCACCGCACGCCGATCGCGGAAGCGGTCGAGCAGCGCACCCGCTCCACGCTCTTTCGATAGACGAGAAAAGCCGCGCAAACGCGCGGCTTTCTCCGTTTCCGGCAAGCGCCTAAGCAGCCATCCGCACCATCGCCGGCCGCTTCGCAGCAGGCGGAAACACGCACCACGAGCCGTCGTCGTGGCGGAAGAAGAAGATCGAGAGCGTGCCCGTCGGATGCGTGGTCTCGATGCAGACGTAGCGCCGCCGCCGGCTGAAGCGGATCACGCGGGCGGGCGTGGCGGGCGTCGGGGCAAGCCACTTGTCGACGAGACGGCGCAGGGTGGGTTTGTCGAGAGAGTCCATGAATGCCTCCGTGTCGGCCGGAGTTAGCGCTTTAGCGTGTCGGCCAGAGTTGGCGCTTTAGCGCCTACTCCGGTCCCATGCAGAGCCTTACTCCGGTCCCATGCAAAGCTGCGTGGCCGATGCCGATGCGCTTACGCGGCTTGCAGCGCCCAGACGGCGCGTTGCGCATGCTGGCGGCGGGCGGCCATCAGCGCGCGGCACATGCCCATCACCGCGCGCGCCGCAACCGACGGATGCGCGACGCATGCGCGGACTTGCTCGCTACGGGCCTTGCCGCACACGCACCACGTGCAGAAGTGCTCGCAGTTGTTCGTCAGCAGGCGGTACTGGTTTTCGCCGAGACGCGAACGCGCGCGCGCAACGGCTTCGATCCCGGCGTAGCGCGCTTGTGCATCGCATGCGACGACGACCTGGTGACCCGCCGCGAAACGCTGGAGCGAGACTTCCTCGACCGGACCGCGATGCAGCGACGTGCACAGACCCGAGTAGTGAATGACGCGGCCGTCGCCGACATAGATGCCGTGGTGGCTGTAGCCCGCGCGCTGCGTGACGAGATGCGCGCCGAGTTCGAGTTCGGTTTCGGCAGCTGCGTGTTGAAGGTCGGGGCTCATGGCGGCATCCGTCTGCGTTTGCGTTGGCAACCCGTGAGGCTCGTGGGTTTGCTGGTTGCCAACTACTCCGCATCAGGCATGCCAAAGGGCTTGGGTCTCTACGTGACAAGGGTTTGCGGCGGGATGGCCTCGACTCGCAAGAGAATTTGTCGTCGCACGCCCAACGGTTTCCGGTATGTTGTGTTGGACCGGATGCGTCATTTGACGTTGGCAACGAGACATGACGACACGGCCGGCATCGTGAATCGCGGTGTTGGATGGCGACGCACTGCACGTTGCGCGAGTGTTGGCGTCAAGACAACCGTTGCGTCGTGCAGCGATCGGCACTCCATCCGCCGGCGTTTGCCCGCCTCGCGGCAACGCCTTGCGCGGCGCGGCTTTGCGAGAGCCGGGGCATACCGGCGCGCTCGGAAGACGAACCTCGCGCCGCATGGTACGGCACTTGCAGCATATGAGGCGCACGCGGCCAGGCCGCATCTCGAACGCAACCCGCCCTCACTTGGGAGACTCATCATGGCCGCCGTCACGATCGCCGATCTTCGCACCGAGCGCGAGCTCGACCCCAAAGCCATGTCGCTGATACGCGGCGCGGGCGCGCCCTGGGTGTTCGGCTGGATTCAGGCGTTTGCGCCGCCGGTGCCGAGCGTCGGCCCGGTCGTCAACTTCTATCAGACCAACAACACGATCTTCGCGAACCAGCTCGTCAATCAGGTCGAAGTCGTCAACGTCAACAACGCGGCATCGAACTCGAACCTCACGGTGACCGCGGGCGAGAACGGCAGGAACAACGGCCTGTTAAGCTGAATCATGACAACCCGGTTCAGTTGGACGTCGGCATCGCGCACGGAGGTAGGCCTCGTGCGCGAGATCAACGAGGACGCCTGCCTCGACTTGCCCGAGCACGGCATCTGGGCCGTGGCCGACGGCATGGGCGGGCACACGGCGGGCGATGTCGCGAGCCGGATGATCGTCGATGCGCTAGCGGCCATCGTCGTGCCGGCGCGGCTTGCAGATGTCGTCGCGGCAGCGCGTACCGAGCTGCAGACGGTGAACCGCCGGCTGCGCGACGAAGCCGCCGCGCGGCACGTGAGGACGATCGGCAGCACGGTGGCCGCGCTCTTCGCGAGCGGCAATCAGTGCGGACTGCTGTGGGCCGGCGACAGCCGCGTCTATCTCTACCGGCAAGCGCATCTGCTGCAGCTCACGCGCGATCACAGCCAGGTGGAAGAGCTGAAGGCGCGGGGCTACCTCACCGCCGAGGAAGCGGCGGACCATCCGGCGCATCACTTGATCACGCGCGCGGTCGGCGCGGCGGACCGGCTCGAGCTCGATGAAAACCGCGTCGAGGTGAACGACGGCGACATGTTCCTGCTCTGCAGCGACGGCCTGACCAACGAAGTCGGCGAGCCGGACATCGCGGGCGCGCTGGCGGGCCGCGATTGCCGGGAAGCGACCGACGCCCTCGTCGAAATGGCGCTGCGCGAAGGCGGACGCGACAATATCTCGGCGATCGTGATTCGTGCGAGCGATCCTTTCGCGGCGGACAAGACGCTTGTGAATCCGGCATTGCCGTGAGGCTTGCTCACTATGCTGGTCGTTTGAAGGGTCGTGGGTTTTTGGTCTTGCCGTTTAGGTTTTCGTGCAACTTTGATTTCGCGCCGGTCCGTATAGTCCGTCCCTCCCCGGGACCGGGGTCACTTTGGTCTTGCCCAAAGTAACCAAAGGCGTGTCCTAGGCGGACGGCCTCGGCCCGTTAGCACTCAGTCCTGTTCGCGATAGCGGTCTGGGGGCTACTGTCCTCGCTCGCCGAACGTCCCGTTAGCACGCGGCACAGAATGGCGCTGAGTCGAATCAAATCAATGCTCGCGCTAAGAAAAGGCCTAAAGAGACTTGTCTTGCGATGATGCGGATGCGCTCGTGCTCACTTTTAAACTCAGGCAACTGGAGCCCGGCCTAACCGATGTCCTCCATTTGCTTCGTCGCAGCGCCATTCCGTGCCGCGTGCTAACGGAACGTGCGGCGGGCGGTAACAGTGGCCCCCAGAACGCTATCGCCAACAGCACTGCGTGCCTCCGGGACAGGCCGTCCGCCCAGGACGCGCTTTTGGTTACTTTTGGCAAGGACAAAAGTGACCCCGGTCCCGGGGAGGGACGGACTATACGCACCGCCGCGAAATCAAGTTCAAAGAAAACCCCAAACTCACGATCCTTAGCCACGCCCCACGCCATTCCGATGCCGGAAATCCTTCGATCGGATGCCGTGCTTTTTCAGCAGCATCTGCAGATGCGAGCGGTTCATCTCACAGCGCCGCGCGAGCTCGGCAACGGTGCCGCCTGTCTCCTGCAGGCCGCGTTCCAGAAACGCGCGCTCGGCCTCGTCGCTCGCGGCGCGCTTCGCTTCGGCAAGCGATGCGGGCGCGACCGCAGGCACAGCCGCTACCCCATCGCCGCCGTCAGCATCCGCGCGCAAAGCCGCCCCGCCTGGCTTCGGCCGGATGTCTTCGGGCAAATGCTCCAGGTCCGCCGTCTCCGCCGCGAGACACGAGACCCGGTAGATCAAGTTGCGCAACTCGCGGATATTGCCCGGATACGCGTAATTGAGCAGGAAGTCCCGCAGACGCGGCGTCATCTTGACGGGCCTGCGCTTGAGCTGCTCAGCGGCCTCGTCGCCGAAGTAGGCGAACAGCAGCGGTATTTCATCGCGGCGCTCGCGCAGCGCGGGCAGCGTCAAGTGAATCACGCTCAAGCGATAGAACAGGTCCTCGCGAAAGAGCCCCTCTTCGCTCATCTGCCGCAGGTTGCGATTGGTGGCCGCGACGATCCGCGTATCGACGGCGATCGCCTGGTCGGAGCCGACGCGCTGGATCTCGTGCGCTTCCAGCACGCGCAGCAGCTTCACCTGCCCGCTCAAGGGCAACTCGCCGATCTCGTCGAGAAAGATCGTCCCCGTGTGCGCGCTCTCGAACTTGCCCTTGCGATCGTTCGACGCCCCCGTGAACGCCCCCTTCTTGTGGCCGAACAATTCCGATTCGAGCAGGTTGTCGGGAATCGCGCCGCAATTGACCGAGATATAGGGCTTGTCCGAACGCGCCCCATTGGCATGGATGACCTTCGCCATCAGCTCCTTGCCGGTGCCGCTCTCGCCGTCGATCAGCACCGGCAGGTCGGTCGGCGCGGCCTTCTCGGCGATCTCCAGCGCCGCCAGCAGCTTCGGGTTGTCGCCGAAGGTCCCTTCGAAAATGAAGCTGCGATCGAGCAGCGCCTGCCGCCGCGCCCGCGCGCTCAAGTCCGCCGCGACGAACGCTTCGGGCTCGCGCTCGGCCGCCTCGACGAAGCGCTCCTTGCGTGACAGTTGCAACACCTCGTCGCGCAGCGTGTTCGATTGACTGAGCAGCTTCTCGATGTCGGCGCGCTCGAGCCTCGGGGCCCAGCGCAGCGTCGAGCGCAGGATCTCGATCTTCTCGAGCAGCCCCGCGTACGAAACGGCCGAGCTGCCCAATCCGTGGGGGTCGAAGAGCTTCATGCCGCGCTCAATTGCTTCTGGACCAATTGGTAATACATGCCCTGGCGCGCGACGAGCTCGTCGTGCCGGCCCTCTTCGACGATCGCGCCTTCGTAGAGCACGAGGATCTTGTCGGCGCGCATGATCGTGCTCAGCCGGTGCGCGATGATGACCGCCGTGCGTCCTTTGAGGATGTCCTGCATGTTCGCGAGAATGTTGCTCTCCGATTGCGTGTCGAGCGACGAGGTCGCCTCGTCGAACACGAGCAGCCGCGGATCGTGATAGAGCGCCCGCGCGATGCACAGCCGCTGGATCTGCCCGCCCGAGAGCCCCATCCCGCGCTCGCCGACCACCTGCTCGTAGCCGAGCGGCATCTTCGCGATGAACGCATGGGCGTCGGCCATCTTCGCGACTTCCTCGATGCGGCGGTGGTCGGGGCTCGCGTCGCCGCAGGCGATGTTCTCGGCGATCGTGCCGGAGAACACGAGGTTGGTCTGCATCACGTAGCCGATCTGCGCGCGGTAATAAGCCTGGTCGATCACGCTCATGTCGTAGCCGTCGACGACGATCTTGCCGTCGGTCGGCGTGTAGAAGCCGACCAGCAGTTTCGCGAGCGTGGTCTTGCCGGACCCGCTGCGGCCGACGATCGCGATCATCTCTCCCGGCTTGATGTCGAAGCTGATGTTTTCGAGCACGTAGGGCGTTTCGTTGCCGCCGTAGCGGAAATAGACGCCCCGCAGGCTGATGTCGCCTTGCAGGTCCGGCAGCAGCACGCGCGAGGCGAGGTCCGACGGCTTCTGCTCGGGCTCGATGTCGAGCACGTCGCCCAGGCGCTCCATCGCGACCGCCGCATCGTTCATCAGGCTCCATAACCCGACCAGCCCCATCAGCGGCGCGAGCACGCTCCCCATGAACGCATTGAACGCGATCAGCTGACCAATGGAGAGCTCCTGCGCCAGCACGAGGCTCGCGCCGACCCAGAGGATCACGATCGTCGTCGCGGCGTTGAGCAGCTGGCTGCCGAGCCCGACGAGAATGTGGAACGCCTGCGCGCGGTATTGGACCTCCAGCGCCTTCGCGTACTTGCGCTCCCACTTGAGCCTCACCGGACGCTCGATGCCCATCCCCTTCACCGTCTCGATGCCGGAGAGCGTCTCCATCAGGAGCGACTTCGCCTCGGTCGAAGCCGCGAACACGTCGCGCGCATAGCGCTTGATGCGCGGCGTCGCGATCGCCGTGAGCGCCATGATCGGAATCACGAACGCAATCAGGAGCAGCGTCATCTTCACGTTGTAGAGAAACATGATCGTGAAGTAGATGAAGATCATCAGCAGGTTGAGCGCCGTGGTGACCGTCGATTCGGTGAGAAACGCGCGGATCGTCTGGTTCTCCTGGAAGCGCGCGAACACGTCGCCGGTCTTGCGCTTGGCGAAGAACGAGAAAGGCAGCGACATCGTGTGCTTGAAGAACTGCGACATCATCGAGAAGTCGAGATTGCGCACCATGAAGTTCGAAAGATGCGCGCGGATCGTGATCATCAGTTGCGTAAAGAGATTGGAGATCACGAGTCCGATGATGAGCAGGTTCAGGAGGCTCACGTTCTGGTGCACGACCACGCCGTCGAGAATGTTCTGAATGATGAGCGGCGGCACCACGCCGAGCACCTGGATCACGAAGGTCGCGAGAAACAGGTTCGCGAGGATCTTCCTGTACGGCGCGAGGTAGCCGATGAAGCGCACCCAGGGCGAGCGCGAGGCGGCCTGCCGCGCGGCCGTTTCGCCCGCCGTGAAAAGCAGGCACGTGCCGCCCCAGCCGCGCTCGAACTCCTCGACGGAGAGCTTGCGGAAGCCGAGCGCCGGGTCGGCCACGCGCACCCAGCGTTTGCCCATGCCGTAGACGATGATGTAGTGGTACCCCTCCCAGTGCGCGATGAACGGCAGGTCAAAGCCGAGCATCGCCTCGAACGTGCACTGCACGCCGCGCGTCGTGAAGCCGAGCGCCTCGCCCGTGCGCGCGAGGCTTTCGAGCGTCGCGCCTTGCGTCGTCACGTTCGCCATCTCGCGCAGCTTGCCGAGCGTCATCGGAATGCCGTAGTGGCGGCAGATCATCGCGAGGCACGCGGCGCCGCAGTCCATCTCCTCGGCCTGCTCGACGAGGGCGAAGCGCTTGATGGCCTTCTCGCCGAACTCCGGCTCAGTGGCGAGATCGAGAATCGCCGGGCGCTTGCGCCGCTCGGCGAGCTTCTTCTGCCGCTGCAGCTCGCGGTCCGCGAAACGGATGCGCTCCTCGAGCACTTCGCGCAGCTTCGGGCTGCGCTCGAGGATGAAGTGCACGGTCTTTTCCGGAATCACGATGAGGCGCGTGTCGGCGCTCGCCGTCACCGTCGCCTGCTGCTCCTGGCGCAGCACGCAGGCGCGCTCGCCGAAGATCTCGCCGGCCGAAAGCGTCGCGAGCGGATAGTCGACGCCGTCCTCGTTGCGCACGATGCGCACTTCGCCCTGGCGCACGACGTAGAGCCGCAAATCGCCGCGCGAACCCTGCTTGACGATCTCCTTGCCGGCCGCCACGCGCTTCACGCCGACGCTCGACACGTACTCTTCGAGCTCGCTCTTGTTGAGCTTGCCGCGCAGATCGAAGAGCCGCGCGACGAAGCCTCCCGCCGAGCTGATCGCCACGTAGCTCGTCACGAACGATTGCGCCGCCTCGTTCGCGGCGATCAGCGGCGCGAACGCGCTGCGCGCGATGAACAGCACCTCGACCTTCGACGACGCACGCACCGACGCCTCGTGCCAGTACTCGCGCAGCACCGCGATCTCGGCGAACACCTCGCCGGCCTTGCGCACGCCGAGGCTCGTCTCCTTGCCGTGCTCCTCGGTGAACAAACGCACCGAGCCCGCACGGACGATGAACAGCCCCTCGGCGCTCTCGCCGCGCCGGCAGATCGTGTCGCCGAAGGCGAACGCGAGCGTCTGCGCCTCGCTAGCGAGACGTTCGAGCGCTTCGCGCGAGAACGGCGACAGCAGTTCGACCGAGGACAGAAAGTCCGCAAGCGCCGCCGCATTGGCGTCGGCGGAAGCAGGAGCCGGTGCTGGTGCGTCCATGGATTCGAGCCCTCGCACGTGGTGTGCTTGCAGCGCTTATCGCGCCTCGATGATGTGTTCCTGCGCCCGTGCCGCGAGCCAGTCCTCGCGCAACAGCCGCCGCACTTCCGACGCGACGTCGGCATCGAGCGTGGCCGGGTATTTGGCGCGCACGGAGAAGATCTCGAAGAACGAACCGTCCGGCGCCTCGAACGGGCCGAGCAGGTCGCCGGCCTGCGCGTTGAACACCTTCGCCTCGATACCCGTCTTCAGCGAGCCGCGCAGCACCTTGCCGATCACGCCGCCGCGCTCGCGCGTATCGGCGATCGAATGATCGCGCGCCATCGCCTCGAAGCTCTCGGGGTCGTCGGCGAGGATCGACATCATCTCCCTCGCCTGCCCCTCGGTCTCGAGCACGATGTGGCTCACCTCGATCGCATCGAACTTCGGCGAGTTGAGCTTGAAATACGCCTCCACCGCTTCGTCGTTGCAGACCTCGCCGAGCATCTTCTCCTGGTACAAGGCGTCCGTGATGAAGGTCTCGAACTCGTCGAGGCTGATGCCGAACACGTCGAGATAGCGGTTCATGTCGGCCGCGCGATGCAGGTTGCGCACGCGCCGGAACTGGTCCGCGCGCGCCTGGATCTCCTCGGGCGTCACGCGGATGCCGAGCTTCTTCGCCGCGATCACCGTCAGCCGGTCGCGGACCTGCTGCTCGACAAGGCTCTCGAACTGCCCCGTGAGCTTGAGCACGCGAATGAAATCTCCGGTGCCGATCGTCTCGTCGTCGATGCGCACGATTGCCGTCATGGTCTGCTCCCTTTCCCTCAATGCTCATCCCGCGACTTGCCTGAACGGGTCCAGCGCGAAGTCGATCAGGCGGCGCTCGCGCACCACGATCTCGGCCGTCGCCGTCATCCCGTAGCGCAACGGATACTTCGTTCCCGCGATCGCGTAGTAGTCGCGATCGAGCGTCACGCGGCCTTCGTAGACCGGCTGCCTGGTCGCCGCCGACGGCTTCGCCGCGGGCGAGATGTATCCGAGCGTGCCGTCGACGACGCCATAGCGCTGGTACGGAAACGCGTTGAACTTGAGCTTGACGGGCAGCCCCTCGTGCAGGAACGCCCGGTCCTGCTCGGCGATCTCCACCTTGACGACGGGCCGCGCGTTCGCGGGCGCGATGCCGCCGAGCGGCGTGTTCGCCTGGATCTTGTCGCCGGGCTGCGTGGTCGTGACGTCGGTGATCACGCCCGAGACCGGCGCGAGCACGAGCAGGAAGTTGTCCTTGTCGATGTTCTCGAAGCGGATGCGCGCGGCGGCGTCCGCGGCGAGGCGCGCGGTCTGCACTTGCAGGCGCAGCTTGTCCTCGGTGTTGGCGATCTCGCGCACCGTCGCGTCGTATTCGATTTGCAGGTTCGTGAGCGTCTCGCCGCTGCCTTCGAGCTGCGCCTTCGCCTGCGCGAAATCATGGCTCTGCTGCGCCTGCAGCTGTTCAAAGCGCGCCTGCGCGATACGCAGGTTGTTCTCCGCTTGAAGGAAGGCGCTCTTCTTCTCTTCGGCCTGCGTCTGCGACACGCCCCCGCCGCCCGGCGAGGCGAACAGGCGCGCGAACTTGTCCGCCTCCTCTCTCGCGAGATCGCGCGCGTGCTGCGCGCTGTCGATATTGCTGTGCGCCTCGTCGAGCTGCGCCTTCTGCGACTGCGCGAGCTTGCTCGTGCCCTCCGCGACGCGGTTCTGATGCAGATGCTGCTCCACCGCGATCTGCTCCTTGAGCGCCTCCGCCTTGCGCGCCATCAGCTGCTTCTTCGCCGGAAACTGCTGCCATTCGCGCTCGGCGTCTTCGAGCTTGAGACGCGCGTCGAGCGCGTTGGTCGCCGCTTCGATCGCGCCGCGCGCGTTGATGCGGCCGATCACGTCGTCCTTCTTCACGGGCTGGCCTTCGGCGATGTAGATGTCGGCGAGCTCGCCGTCCACCGGCGCGTAGATGCGGCGCACTTCGGATTCGGGCGCGAGCGCGCCCGGCGCGGAAACGATCACGTCCGCCCGTCCGATGCACGACCAGGCGAGCGCCGAAACGACGAGCGCGGCCATCACGATCACGAGCGCTTCGATGAGCCGCAGCGGCTGCGAGGTCAGGATCGCGATGCCTTCGGCGCTGTGGTCTTCGAGTGCTTCGGAAAGGGGCTTGGGGGCTTTCGAGGTCCTCGGCATCCTGGGCACCTTGAAACGCTTGGGGGGACGGTCGGGGGTCACTTGGCGTCTCCCGTCCCATGCAAAGCCGAGGCCGTTACGCGTCTTTCCAGCTTCGCGAGCCGCGCCTGAAACGGCGGCGTCGCAAAGCGCAGCTGTTTCAGTTCATCCGCGAGCGCCTGCGCATTGCCCGCACGCGCATCGCTCTCGACCTGCTGGTACGCGCGCAGATCGCCGCGGATGCTGTCGAGCCCGGTCAGCCGCGGATAGCGCTCGCTGTAGTCGTCGAGCATCGGCGTCAGCGGATCGAGGCGATCGTCGTCGAGCGCCTTGTCGATCGCGGACTTCAAGCGCCCGGCTGCCGCGACGTACACCGAGTCGTCGCTTTGCAGCTTGCGCAGGTGGCTCAACGTATCCGCGTAGGGGGCGGCGAACTCGGGCACGAACGAGACGATCTGGTCGAGCGCGCGCTGGTGCTCGTCGGCGTCGTCGCTCCAGCGGTCGATCAGCCCGCCGATCACCGGTTCGTCCCGGAAGATGCGAATCGGTGCGTCGGCGCCGCCGCGCGTCGCCCAGAACGACTCCAGGTCGCCCATCCACGCGAGCTCGGCCACGAGCGGCCGCGCCTCGCCGTTGTGCTGCGCGAGCGTTTGCATCTCGCCCACGATCGAGCGCGCGCGATCGAAGGCGTGCGCCTGCATCGCCGCGAGCCAGTCCGGCACCTTCGCCTTCATCAGCACCTCCGCACCCTCCGCCTCGAATCCCGCATCGCCGGGATGGCGCGCGAGATACTGGTCGGCCTTCTGCGCCGCCGTCGCGTAGCGGCCTGCCGCGACGAGCGCGTTCATCTCGCGCTGCGGCGCGCCGCGCACGTAGAGCACGACGAGCAGCAGGCAGATCGCTGCAAGCAGCGCGCCGCCCCACCACCTGAGGCGTCGCATGTCGGGCTCGCCGCTGCCGCCGAACGCCTCGCTCAACTCGGCGACGAACACCGCGAAACGATTGCCCGCGCCGCGCCTGGGCTCCTGCGCAATCGCTGCGTCCGGATTCACCTCGTCGTCCTGCTTCAGCGCGGGGTCCACGCAGAAGATGTCGAGGAACGAATGCGCGCTGCCGACGAACGTCGTGCGGTCCGGATCGATCGCGGGCTGCGCCGCGGCCGTTGCCGTTGCCGTTGCAGTTGCCGCCGAGGCCGCGGCTTCAGGCAGCCGCTCCGTACCCTCGCCGCCCGCCTTCATCTTCGTCACCGTCGGATCGGCGACCGGCCCGCGATGAATCTCTGCACGATAGACGAAATGATTGCCGCCGATTGCAAGCGTCGCGCCGTCCTCGAGCACGAGCGCGCTTTCTTCGAGCCGCTTTCCGCCGAGGAATGTGCCGTTGGTGCTGCCGAGGTCCTCGACGAACACCTCGCCGTCGCGCAGGAAGAGGTGCGCGTGATGCCGCGACACGTAGTTCACTTGATGCGGATAGGCATCCTTGTAGCGTGCGAAGGTGTCGTCGATCTTGCTGATCAGGAACGGAAAGCCGCTGATGACGATCGGCTGCAAGCCGAGGTCGCCGCGCTCGGGCGTCAGCGTGACGACGACCGTTTGCGCCAACGGCGGCACGGCGCGCGGCAGCAGCTCGACGCGAAACGCCAGCACGCCCGCAAAGCGGATCTCGTCGCCGTGATGCAGCGGATGCGGCTTTTGCTTGACCTCGGCGCCGTTGACCGTCGTGCCGTTCTTGCTGCCGAGATCGGCGATATAGGCGATGCCGTGCTCGAAGAAGATCCGCGCGTGGCGCCGCGAGAGCTCGGCGATGACTTCGGCGCGCCCCGCTGCGAACGGCGTCTCGGCGCGCCCTACGGCGAACAGCTCGCTGTCGATGCGGATCTCGCCGAACTCGGGATGCGATACCGGCTTGAGCACGATATCGAAGCGCCTCGCGAGCGGCGTCTGAATCTCGGCAATCGGAACGGCGTCAGGAGCCATGATTCGACACCACGATCAGCGTTTATCCGCCATCACGTCGGCGGTATCGGACGAGTGGCCTCCCAACGGACAAGCCGCGTCGAAACTCAATGCCGAAGCGGCGCCGAAAGGAGTGTTAGAAAAGTGTAGGCGACGCGTCACGGTAGTCAATCGGCGGCGGCCGCACTGTCGTTGCTGGCGTTCTGCACCACCACCTCCGGCCAGCCGCCGCCGATCGCCTTGTAGAGCGTGACGGTATCGGTGAGGATCTGCTGCTGGTTCTGCAACAGCGCGAGCTCGGCCGACGCAAGCGTGCGCTCCGACTCGAGCACTTCGAGCTGCGACACCACGCCTTCCTTCAACTGCGCCTCGACCTGCGCCGCGACGACCCGCAGATGCGCGTTCTGCTGCTGCAATTCGATGCGCTGCCGCTTGTGCGCATCGAGATTCACGAGCGCGTTCTCGACTTCCTCGAAGGCGGCGAACACCGTCTGCCGGTACTGCTGCTCGACCACCTTGCTTTGCGCTTCGGTGGTCTTGATGTGCGCCTTCACGTCGGGGTCGAGCATCGGCAAATTGATGCTCGGCAGGAAGCTGAACGTGAACGACTTGAACAGATCGGAGAGATTGAAGGCCGCCGTGCCGCCGCGCCCCGTCAAGCTGATGCTCGGCAGTTGCGCGAGCTTGGCCGCGCCGATCTGGTCGTACGATTCGAGGATGCGGTACTGCGCCGCGACCACGTCGGGCCGGCGCGCGAGCAGCTGCGCGGGAAGCCCCATCGGCACCTCCGGCGCCTTGACGCGTTCCTGCAGATGCCCCACGGGCATCTTGAATTCGCCGGCCGGCACGCCGACGAGCGTCGCGAGCGCGTTCTCGGCGAGGTCGCGCGAGCGATGCAGGTCGATCAGCTCGTTCGCGATGCCGTTGACTTCAGCCTTCTGGCGCAGCACTTCGGTCTGCGGCGCGACACCGTTCGCGTACATCGATTGATCGATCGCGAGAATCTGCTGGTTCTTATCGAGCGTCTTTTGCTGCTGCGCGATCTGGTCGTCGAACTGCAGGATCTGGAAGTAGGTGCTCGACACGCCGGCCACGAGCGTCAGGTAGCCCGCGCGCCAGTCGGCTTCCGAAGCGTGGTATTCGGCCTTTTGCGCCTGCACGCCCTTTTCGACCTTGCCCCAGATGTCGATGTCCCAGTTGACTTGCGAGCCGAGGTTGATCGTCTTCGTGAGCGGCTGGCCCGTGGTCTTCTCGAAGTCGACGCCCGCGCCGAGATCGGCCGAGGGCAGCGCGCCTGCGCGCGCTTCGCCGATCTGCGCGCCGGCCACCTGGATGCGCGCGGCGAGAATCTTGATGTCGATGTTGCCCGCGATCGCCTTTTGCACCAGCGCGTCGAGGTACGGATCGTCGAACGCCTTCCACCATTCGGGGTCCACTGTTTCCGCTGCCGATACCGGGTGTTGCACGTGCGCCCAAGCGTCCTTTGCGGGCATGTCCGGGCGCTTGTAGTCGGGGATGCTCAGGTCCATGCAGCCGCACAGGGAGGATGCGCACACGCCGGCGGCAAGCGCAAGCAGAACGCGGCCCGGCCGAACGAGCGCCGGCATGCGGCCGGTGCGAATCCGTGCGAAAGCTGAACCGGTCGATGTGTTCACGATTTGCTCCTGGAGTGTGGGGCTTGAGGAATGCGGAAGGGAGGCTGCGGATCTAAAAGCAGTGTGGGCGTGTCGGCCCCTGGCGAGCCGTGCAGGTTGCTCTGCAACCTGCACGGCAACCGCTACGATCAGAAATTGATCGTGTTGTGAGCGTTCTGCGAGGGGTTGACCGTCGAGTGGATGTCGGAAGCGAACGCCACGTTGTTGCCCGTGTTGTTCTCGATCAGGTTGCTCTGGCCGATCGATTGCGAGGCGCTGAAGTTGGTCGTGTCGACGTGCACCGACGGATACGGCAGATACACCGGATACAGCGACGGCAGGTAGCCGCCGCGCACGGCGGACATTTCGCGGCCGTCGAGTTGTTTGGCGACGCTGAGGTCTTCGATCATCAAGGTCTTCATGGCAGTTCTCCAAGAGTGAGAGAGAGGCTTCGGTGATTGAGCTGCAAGTGTTGCGGGCTCGGCTCTCTTACTGCATG
This sequence comes from Trinickia terrae, assembly GCF_005144415.1. Classification (GTDB taxonomy): domain Bacteria; phylum Pseudomonadota; class Gammaproteobacteria; order Burkholderiales; family Burkholderiaceae; genus Trinickia_A; species Trinickia_A terrae. The sequence goes on from NZ_SWJE01000017.1 coordinate 58,371, forward strand.
GGGTATGCCAGGTGTGTGGCCGTACGAGGTGGATAGCGCGCAAAGGCGTGCCGATGCTGGGCTTTACGCGAATGGAGAACAAATCGAGCGGCCCCGCCGATGCACGAGCAACGAGGCAAGTGATGCGGCGGGACCAACACGCGCCAAGGCAAATGTTGCCGCGCCGACAACACTTGCCACGCCAGGCTCACTTCACGTAGATCGTGATCTTCTTCGAGTAGACCGGCGGGTTGTGCGGCACGTGATCGAAGTCGCCCACCAGGAGCTGCAGGGTGTGCTTGCCGGGCGGCAGTTCGAGCGTGGTCTCGGTCTGGCCCGCACCGAAGTGCAGATGGTTGCGGTCCGATGGAATCTTCTGGTCCATCGGCGGCAAGTCGGTGTCGACCAGCAAGTGATGGTGGCCCGTGTTCGGGTACTGGACACCCACCGGGGCCACCCCCATGTAGCGCAGCCCGAACCAGACGCGAAACGGCTTGCCGGCGGGCAGCACCTGTCCGTCGTTGGGCCAGCCGATATAGACGTGGGCGCGCGGATCGGCCGGCGTCGGCCCCGCGATGGCGAAGCTCGCCGAGAGCAGCAAGGCCGCGGCGGCAAGCGCAAATGCTTTCTTCATGGCGTTGACTCCGTGTCGGCTACTTGACCGTGACAGTGATCTTCTTCGAATACACCGGCGGGTCGTGCGGCACGTGGTTGAAGTCGCCCATCAGCAACTGCAGCGTGTGCTTGCCGGGCGGCAGCTCGACACGCGCATCCGTCTCGCCCGCGCCGAAATGCAGGTGGTTTCTGTCAGACGGAATCGGCTGGTCCATCGGCGGCAAGTCGGTGTCGATGAGCAGATGATGGTGGCCGGTGTTCGGGCGGTCGACGCCCTTCGGACACACGCCCATGTTGCGCAACCCCATGCGCACCCAGAAGCCGCCGTGGATCACCGCGCCGTCGTACGGCCAGATGATGTAGACCTCCGCGCCCGGCGGCGACGGCGTGGGTCCGGCCAGCGCGGTGCGCGGCAGCAGCGAGGTCAAGACGGTCGAAGGGAACGCGGCGGCAATTGCGAGGAGCATCGTTCTTCGTTGCATGGCCTGCCCTCCTTCACGTCATTACCGTCCGTCGCCTCATCGCTTCTTCGAGCCGCGATCTATAGCTTAGGTCGTATCGCGCGCGAACCCTACCCGCCGCCGCCCGCAACAACCCTATTCTCGCTAACACTCATGACCGCGCAGCCTCTTCAAGCAAAGACGATTCAATCGTCTTTCTTGGAAAACTGCTGCTATCGTTGTTGATGCGTGGTGCGAAATGCCAAGGCTTGTTCATTCATGCCGCACGCCAAAGAGCACGACAAAGGAGACCGAACATGTGGCGAAGACTCTTGCCCCTCTGTCTGTTGTTCGCGTCGCTCTTTGTCACGTGGCCGGGAATGGCAAACGCCGGCGTGCTCCCGAAAGACAGCTCCGAGCAATACGAAATCACCTTCTGGGACTCGATCAAGGACAGCACCTACCCCGGCGATTACGAGGCCTATTTGAAGGCCTATCCGAACGGGCGTTTCGTGCCGCTTGCGCAAGCACGGCTCGAGCGGCTGCGTGCGGCGGCCTCCGCGGGGCAGGCCGCGCATCCGCCGGCAGTGCCCGCGCAGACGGCTCGGCCCGCGGCTGTTCCTGCGCCAGCGCCCGCTCCGGCGAAAAACGCGCCAACACCCTACAGCCCGGCACCGTCGGCGTCGGCGCCGGCCACGACCGCTGCAATCGCACCGCCGAAACCCGCTGCGCCCACGGCCGCCGCCGGACAGGAAATCAAGGACTGTCCCACCTGCCCCGCGTTGATCGCGCTCAATCCGGGCGCATTCACGATGGGCAACAACGCCGACGACCCCTCGGAGAAGCCCGCGCACCGCGTGACGATCGGCCATCCGTTTGCGCTCGCCAAGTACTCGGTCACCGTCGCGCAGTGGAAAGCGTGCGTGAGCGCGCTCGCCTGCCCGCCGTTGTCGAACGACAGCGGCGGCGGCCCGAACGCGCCGGTGCGCGACGTCAGTTGGGACGACGCGCAGCACTACCTGAAGTGGCTGACGAAGATCACCGGCAAGACCTATCGCCTGCCGACGGAGGCCGAATGGGAATACGCAGCGCGCGGCGGCACCTCGTCGCGCTACTGGTGGGGCGACACCATGAAGAAGGGCAACGCCAACTGCAAGGACTGCGGCGACCCCTGGCATGCCGACGCGCCGTCCGACGTCGGCTCGTTCGCGGCCAATCCGTTCGGTCTCTACGACATGAACGGCGGCGTGTGGGAATGGGTCAGCGACTGCTGGCACAGCTCGTACAAGAACGCGCCCGCCGACGGCCGCTCGTGGGACGAACCGATGTGCGAAGCGCGCGTGATACGCGGCGGCTCGTGGAAAGACGACGCGAGCTACATGCTAAGCTCGACGCGTTTCAAATACGACGGCAGCGTGCGCTATTCGGAGAACGGCTTTCGCGTGGCGCGCGACATGAAGTGATCGACATCCGGAGCGCCATGAGCTACGACCCCGACAATCCCTTTGCGAAGATCCTTCGCGGCGAGGCCCCTTGCGTCAAGGTCTGCGAGACCGAAGAGGTCATCGTCTTCATGGACCTGATGCCGCAATCCGACGGCCATGTGCTGGTGGTGCCGAAGGAAGCCGCGGCCACGCTCTTCGAGCTCTCCGATGCGGGGGCGCAAGCGAGCATCCGCGTCGTCAAGCGCGTGGCGCTTGCCGTGCGCGCGGCGCTCGCGCCCGACGGCGTGTTCGTCGGGCAATTCAATGGACGCGCCGCAGGCCAGACCGTCGCGCACGTGCATTTCCATGTGATCCCGCGCTGGGTCGATCAGCCGTTGCGGATGCATGCGCGCGTGGTCGCCGAAGTGGCGGAGCTGGAGGCGCTGGCGCAGCGGATTCGCGCGCATCTGCATCTGGACGGCGAAGCGCGCGGCTGAACGCGGGCGCTTATACGGCCACTTCTACGGTCGTCCGATGAACAGAAAATGCCGGTGCGTCGTCTTGCTCGCCTCCGGCTCGTCCTCGCCGATCATGCCGAACTCGATCGGAAAGCGCGTATAAAACACGTGCACGTTCGCCGCGCGCACGGCGGCGAGCATGCGCTCGGCCTCATCCCCGGTCGCCGCGAGAATGATCTGCAGCGGCTGGTCCGCGAGCTTGAGCGCGTGCGCCGCATGATGCGCGCCCGCATGCCCGATGCCTTCGGCCGCCGCGACGACCGTCGCGCCATGAATGCCGAGTTCGTGCGCCTCGTGCAGCAGCCATTCGCAGACGGTCTGATGGCCGTGCCTGCGATTGCGCTCGGTGTAGAACGTCAGCTGTTGGCCGTTCATGATGCGCGTCCATGATCGCGCTGCGCGAAGCGCACCGCTTCCGCGAGCACCGGCGCGATCTCGTCGACGCGATCGCGCTGGATCCGCAATTCGACCCACTCGGTCATCGCCGCGCGGCCATACGGCTGGAACGCGAACGCACGCCCGCTTTCGAGCAGCGCCGCCGCGCGCTCGGCGGGCAGCTTGATGCCGAGCCCGCTGCCGTAGACGCAAAACGCGATGCGGCGCCCGACGAACGCAGCCGGGCAGCCGAACATCGCGCCTTCGCGCACGGGCGCGTCGATGTCGCGTACTTCGTTGAATGCCGCGTCGAACAGGAACCGGTCATGCAAGAGCCTGGGTGTCGGATTCATGCTGTTCTCCTTCGTGCTCGCGTGCGCTGCCGGGAATCAATTGCCTTCGCGCGAAGCCTGCTCTTCGCCGAGCACGCCGTACTCGACCGGGTACCGCGTGTAAAAGAGCCGGACTCCGCCTTGCCTCAGGCTGTCGAGCAATGCGTCGATCTTGCCGTCCGCGGCAGTGACCGCGACCGCCACCGGCTGATCGGCCAATTCGAAAAAGCGCGCAGCGTGGTACTTGCCGTGCGCGCCATAGCCTTCGGTCACTTCGATGACCGTCGCACCCTGAATGTCCGCCTTCGTGGTCTCGTCGAGTATCCAATCGACCACGGTCTTATGGTTCTTGCGGTGGCTCTGGTTCGCCGCATATACGGTGAGCTGGCTGCCTTTCATGGAAGCCTCTCTGATGGAATGCCCTCTTCGCCGGTCGAGTGTAGCACTCGGGTTTGGCCGCCGCCATTCGCGTATCCCGCGTATTCGGCAATGGTAGACTCCGGGCCAATCCAACCGGGGAGGCCGCTTTCAGCAAAGCCGCACGCCGCCCCGGCTGTCCAACCTTGCGTGGAATTTCACATGTACTGGTCCATCCTCGCCGTCGGCATCGGCGGCGCGCTCGGCTCGCTCGCGCGCTGGGTACTGGGTATTCGTCTCAACAGTCTCTTTCCCGCGCTGCCTATGGGCACGCTCGCCGCGAACCTCATCGCGGGCTACGTGATCGGCCTCGCCGTCGCGCTCTTCTCCAAGCTTCCCGAGATCGCGCCCGAATGGCGGCTCTTCGTGGTGACGGGCCTCATGGGCGGGCTCTCCACCTTCTCGACGTTTTCGGCGGAGGTCGTGGCGCAACTGCAGCAGGGGCGGCTCGACCTCGCCGCGATGGAAATCGCGATCCACGTCTGCGGCTCGCTCGTCATGACCGGGCTCGGCATCGCCACCGTGGCGCTCGTGGTTCGCTAGCGCGTGGCATGAAGCCAGGGGCAACGGCGCAGCGTGAAGCCCTTTCGTGCGTCCTTCCGGCTCACCGCTTGCAATTCTCCTGCCGCTGCTTCTGATTGCTCAGCACGCGTTCGAGGCAGACGTTCTGTTCATCGACGAGCCGATCGAGCACTTGGGTCGGCACATCGGCGGCAAGCCCGCAGCTGCTGAAGCACCCGCGCAGCGTCAGGCCGTTTCCGAGGCATCCCAGGACGCACGATTTCGCCGACGCGCTCAACGACGGAGCCGCTTCGGCTGCAACGCCCTGTATGTGATAAGCACAGTCTGTCTTGTCCTGCTGCTCTTGCAAGCCGGACTGTTTCAAACATTGCGCATATTCCGCGCGGTCCTTGCAGTAGTAATTGTCGGCGTCTTCACCGACGAGCACTTCATTCGGGCCGCATTGCGCAAACGCGGGGTGGGCGATCACGAGCATTGCCGTGATGACCACGCGGAGCCCACGGAGCAGATAGGCACGTGCATGCATGGCATGTCACCCCCCTTTCCCGTTGTCGAAGATCTTGCTGCAATCGCCCGAACCTATGCAGTGGTCCTTCTCGGGTGGCGAGGTGGGCACCCTGGTAGTCGGCGTGCTTGGGTCGACCGAGTAGTTGTTGCCGTCGCGCGGATTCGCAGCGCCAGGAATCGCCGATGGCGGCAGCTTCGGCGGATCCTGCTGCGCGGGCTTTTCCGGTGTTTGCGGCGGTTTGTTCTTGGGCACGGCGCGTACTTCGTTGTCGGCAACCAGCAGCATGGCGGGCTGGACTCCCATGCTGCCCGGCGGCCATGGCGGCGCGGGCGCTGTCGTTGCCGCGTGAGCGATGCCTGCGATCACGAATAAATTCGTCAGCAACATAGTCACCCCCGTATTCTTCATTTCATATTTTGAATGCGCGAATTCATCGTAGATCGCGGGCCGGGGCAAATCAAGGTCCAAACGCTGCGCGCCGGCGGCATTCAACTCCGGATCGGTCGTCAGCCCCCGCGCAAATCCTCCCGCACGATGCGATAGCGCACATAGCGCTTGCCGTCGCTATCCGCTTCTCCCACGCGGCGCATCCCGAGCTTCTCGGCGACGCGCCGCGAAACCGCGTTCTCCTCGGCGATGTCGGCGACGATGCGCGGCAGCCGCACCGTCTCGAACGCATGCAGCATGATCGCGCGCGCCGCTTCGCTCGCCATCCCCCTGCCCCACGCCTCGCGCACGAGACGCCAGCCGATCTCGACTTCCGGCCCCGCGCCGTGATCGGGAATCAGCAGCACCCAGCCGATGAAGCGCTCGGGCGCGCTCGCCGCGAAGATCGACCAATAGCCGAGCCCGCGCGGATAGGCGCGCGTGATCCGGTGCTCGACGAACTGGCGATGCGCCGCCGGGTCGCCCCATGGGCCGGCGATATGGCGCGTCACCTCCGGGTCGCGGTCCATCGCGAGGCAGGCTTCGAGATCGGCCATCGTGCGTGGGCGCAACAACAGACGGCCGGTGTCGAGCGCGGGTAAAACGTCTTGGGTGAGAGCGGCTGGCTTCATCGAAGGCAATGCCGAGGTATCGATCGGCAAGCGGAATGGTCAAGGCATCGTGAATCGGAATGGCTGCACGCTACCGCAAATGGCGCATGCCGCTCAATGACAAATTCGCAATACGTCATGCTCTAAACGATCTCCATCATTACATTCTGCCGACGATATTTACGGCATTCGCGGGGCGCCGTAAACCGCGCTAGGGATTAGTACCGAGAAACCGCCGATGAACCATGCAACCGCTTAAACGGCGGCGTACACTCGCACGTGCCCGGCTACGGGGACGTATCGGGCTTCGGCGTTGACCGTCCGGCTCGGGCCATACGGAGACGCTCTGCATGGGACCAGAGTCAGTGCTGAAGCACCAACTCTGATCGACACAGGAGAACAATGAAATGAGCTGGACGCGCGAACAGAGAAACGTCACGATCGCAGCCTACCTAGGCTGGACACTGGATGCCTTCGATTTCTTCCTCATGGTGTTCGTCTTCAAGGACATCGCCGCGGAATTCAACACGAAAATCTCCGACGTCACCATCGCGCTGACGCTCACGCTCGCCATGCGCCCGATCGGGGCGCTGATCTTCGGGCGGCTCGCCGACAAGTTCGGCCGGCGCCCGACGCTGATGCTCAACATCGCCTGCTACTCGCTGATCGAATTGCTCTCGGGCTTCTCGCCGAACCTGACCACGCTGCTCGTGCTGCGCGCGCTGTTCGGCATCGCGATGGGCGGCGAATGGGGCGTAGGCTCCGCGCTGACGATGGAAACGGTGCCCACGAAATCGCGCGGCATCGTCTCCGGCCTCCTGCAGGCCGGCTACCCGAGCGGCTATCTGCTCGCCTCGGTCGTGTTCGGCATCCTCTACCAATACGTCGGCTGGCGCGGCATGTTCTTCGTCGGCGTGGCGCCGGCGCTGCTCGTCATGTACATCCGCTCGAGCGTGCCCGAATCGCCGGTCTGGAAGACGATGGAAAAGCGCCCGCGCCCGAGCCTCGTCGATACGCTCAAGCAGAACTGGAAGCTCTCGATCTACGCGATCATCCTGATGACGTGCTTCAACTTCTTCTCGCACGGCACGCAAGACCTCTATCCGACCTTCCTGCAAAAGCAGCATCATTTCGATCCGCATACGGTGTCGCTGATCGCGATCACGCTGAACATCGGCGCGATCGTCGGCGGTCTGTTCTTCGGCTGGTTCTCCGAGAAGATCGGCCGGCGCCGCGCGATCTTCATCGCCGCGCTGATCGCCCTGCCGGTGCTGCCGGTGTGGGCCTTCTCGACCACCCCGGTCATGCTGGCCATCGGCGCGTTCCTGATGCAGATCTCGGTGCAAGGCGCGTGGGGCGTGATTCCGGTCCACCTGAACGAGATCTCGCCTGACGAAATCCGCGCGACGTTCCCCGGCTTCGTCTATCAGCTCGGCAATCTGCTCGCCTCCGGCAACGCGCCGATGCAGTCGGCGTTCGCCGAGAGTCACGACAACAACTATGCGATGGCGATGGCGATCGTGTGCGGCACCGTGGCCGTCGTCATCGCCGTGCTGATCCTGTTCAGCCGCGAGCGGCGCGGCATCGACATGCAGCAATCGGCCAAGGAGGTCGCATCGACCGCATGACGCCGGTGTAAAACGCAAAAGGCGCTTGGCCAGAGCGCCTTCTGCCATTGGCAACATGGCGGCGCGCCATCGCTGCCCGGAATCGTTTTCTAGAGGCCTGTGCCCATAAACAGGCCTTGCTGTCGCAGTTTGCGGTGCCCTATATAAAAAACAGTCGTATGAATTAGAACGTTGAATCGCTTGTACGCGGCCGGTCATCCGGCATGGGAGGCGCACATGGCAGTTCGCACACCGAGCCGGCTCGCCGGCGATACCAAGGCGCGCATTCTCGACGCCGCCGAAGACCTCTTCATCGAATGCGGCTATGAAGCGCTTTCGCTGCGGCACATCACGTCGCGCGCGGAAGTCAATCTTGCCGCGGTCAACTATCACTTCGGCAGCAAGGAAGCGCTGATCCACGCGATGCTCGCGCGGCGGCTCGACCGGCTCAACGAAGAGCGTCTGAAGCTGCTCGATCGCTTCGACACGCAGCTCGGTTCGCGCCTCACCTGCGAGCACGTGCTCGGCGCGATGTTCATCCCCGCGCTGCGGCTCTCGCGCGAGCCTCGCACGGGCGGACGCGCGTTCCTGCAGCTTCTGGGGCGCGCCTACACCGATCCGTCGACGTTCATCCGCGACTTTCTCAATCGCCACTACGCGTTGGTCGCCGAGCGCTTCTTCGATGCATTCCAGCGCGCGCTGCCGCATCTGCCGCGCGAGGAGCTCGGCTGGCGGCTGCACTTTGCGATCGGCGCGCTCTCGGGCGTGCTCGCGGGCGGCGATACCGACGGCCTGATCGTCGAGTTCTCGCAGGGCAAGTCGATGGACGACCTGCGTCTGATCGCGCGTCTTGCCTCTCTGATCGTCGCGGCGCTCAAGGCGCCGCTGCCCGACCCGGCACAATTGGCCGCGTTCGCCGCCGTGCTCGGCGATGCGGGCGAAACCGCTGACGCGGGCACGACGTGCAACGGCGGCGAGCACCCGCGCGAGGCGGGAGGCGCATGCGCCGAACCGCTCGTGCCGCCAGGCACGCATGATGCGCAAGCGCAGACGGCGGCCCCGCTGATGCCGGGAGGCGCCGAGCCTCTCGCGCCGCCGCCGGGCACGACGCCGTCCTCGCCGCGGCCCGCCGCCTGAGTTCGCCGGACCGGGGCCGCGCGCAGCAAGCCCGCCCCGGCAAGGCAGGGAGAAACGCTCATGGCATGGCTCTTCGTGACGCTTGCCGTCGCGATCGCGGTGCTCGTCCATGTGCGAGCGCGCGCAACGTGGTGGCTCGCCATCATGATCGCGTGGGTCGCCGTCGCGCGCGTCAGCGGCGCGGCCGGACGCGGCGCCATGCTCCTGCTCGCGCTCGTCTTCGTGCTGCCCGCGTTCGTGCTCGCCGTCAAGCCGCTGCGCCGCGCCTTGCTCTCGCAGCGCCTGCTCGCCGTGTTTCGCCGCATCCTGCCCGAGATGTCCGCCACCGAACGCGACGCGATCGAAGCCGGCACGGTCTGGTGGGAGGCCGAACTGTTCTCCGGCCGCCCGCATTGGGACACCCTCCTCGCGCATGGCCCCGCAACGCTCTCGGCCGCGGAGCAAGCCTTCATCGACAACGAGTGCACGCGCCTGTGCGATCTCGCCAACGACTGGGACAGCACCGAGATCTGGCAGGACCTGCCGCCCGCCGCGTGGCGTTACCTGAAGGAGCAAGGCTTTCTCGGCATGATCATTCCGGAGCGCTACGGCGGCAAAGGGTTCTCCGCGTACGCGCATTCGCAGGTGGTCATGAAGCTCGCATCGCGTTCGTCGGCGGCGGCCGTCTCGGTGATGGTGCCGAACTCGCTCGGCCCCGCCGAGCTCCTGATGCACTACGGCACCGAGGAGCAGAAGAACCACTACCTGCCGCGTCTTGCGCGCGGCGACGAGATCCCGTGCTTCGCGCTGACGAGCCCCTACGCGGGCTCCGACGCGGCCGCGATTCCCGATGTCGGCATCGTCTGCCACGGCACGCACGAAGGCCGCGAGACGCTCGGCTTTCGCGTCACGTGGGACAAGCGCTACATCACGCTAGGGCCCATCGCGACCGTGCTCGGGCTCGCGTTTCGCGCGCGCGATCCCGAGCATCTGCTCGGCCCCGGCGACGAGCCCGGCATCACCTGCGCGCTGATCCCGGCGACGCATCCCGGCGTCGTGATCGGCCGCCGCCACTGGCCGCTCAACGCGGTGTTCCAGAACGGCCCGAACTCGGGCAAGGACGTCTTCATCCCCATCGACTGGGTGATCGGCGGACGCGCCCAAGTCGGCAACGGCTGGCGGATGCTGATGGAGTGCCTCGCGGCGGGCCGCGCGATCTCGCTGCCGTCGTCGAGCGTCGGCATGGCCAAGCTCGCGGTGCGCGGCACCGGCGCCTATGCGGCGGCGCGGCGGCAGTTCAGGACGCCGATCGGCAAGTTCGAGGGCATCCACGAGGCGCTCGGGCGCATGGGCGGCAACCTCTACCTGATGGACGCGGCGCGACGCCTCTGCGCGCAGGCGGTCGACCTCGGCGAGAAGCCGTCGGTGCTGTCGGCGATCGCCAAATACCACATCACCGAACGCGCACGCGAAGTCATCAACGACGGGATGGACGTGATCGGCGGCAAGGGCATCTGCATGGGACCGTCGAATTTCCTCGCGCGGCCATATCAGCAGATGCCGATTTCGATCACCGTCGAAGGCGCCAACATCCTCACGCGCTGCCTGATCGTCTTCGGGCAGGGGGCGATCCGCGCTCACCCGTATCTGCTCGACGAAATGCGTGCGGCGCGCGCGAGCGACCGCCAGCAAGCCGTGCGCGATTTCGATGCGGCCTTGTTCGGCCATGCGGGGTTTCTGGCGTCGAATGCGTTGCGCGCGTTCGTCCATGGCATCACGGCGGGCGCGGCGATTCCGAAACCGGATTCGGCCTACGCGCCGCTCGCCGGGTACTACCGCGCGGCGACGCGGCTCGCCACGGCGTTCGCGCTCGTCGCCGATGTTTCGATGCTCGTGCTCGGCGGCGAGCTCAAGCGGCGTGAGCGCATTTCCGCGCGGCTGGGCGACGTGCTCTCGCAGCTCGTCCTGATCTCGGCGACGCTCAAACGCTTCGAGGACGAAGGCCGCCAGGAGGCGGACCTGCCGCTCGTGCGGTGGGCGGTCGAGGATGCGCTGTACGCGGCGCAGCACGCGCTCGACGGCGTGCTCGCCAACTACCCCGCCGCGCGGCTCGCGATGCTGCTGCGGGCATGCGCGTTTCCGCTCGGCATGCGCTTGCGCCCGCCCGCCGACGCGCTCGCGAGCGAGATCGCCGAGCTCGTGCAAACGCCGTGCGCGGCGCGCGAGCGGCTGGTCGCCGATTCGTACGTGCCTGCCGCCGAGGCCGATCCGCTCGGCTACGGCGAGCGGCTTTTCGCGCTGACGCCGCGTGTCGCCGAGATCGAGCACAAGTTGCGCGACGCGGTGAAGCGCAACCTGCTCGCGCCGCTGCCGCAGAGCTTCGCACAGTGGGACGCCTGGGCGGAGACGGCGCAACGCGAAGGCTACATCGACGCGGACGAGCGCCACACCCTCGGCGATTACGCGCGCTACGGCGAGCTCGTCATCAGGGTCGACGATTTCGGCCCGGACTTCGGTATGCTCGACGCGCTGCAAAAACGCCGCGACGCGCTCGCGAAAACGGACCAGCTGATCGCATGAGGCTCGTAAGCACCGCGCACTGGCGCACTCCCCCTCCACTCGCCGACAATAGCCACCGCGCCACCACGACCAGCCGAGCCCGCCGCCACGACCACGCCATGAAAGACACGATGAACGAGCCGACGCGCCCGGCCGAAAGCGGCGAGCCGCCGGACGACGCGCCGCGCCGCCTGACAATCGAGGTCGTCGACAAAGCGCCCGCGCCGCACGTGCTCTACGCGCGCGTCCTCGCCGGGCTCGTCAAGCGCCGGCGCGCGGCGCAGTTGCCCGCCTCGCGCTTCGTGCTGCCCGCCGCCACGCTCGAGCCCGCCGCCGTCGAGCGCTATGCGCGCGTCTGCGGCTTCGCGCCCGGGCACGGCGTGCCGCTCACCTATCCCCATCTGCTCGCGTTCCCGCTGCACCTGATGCTGCTCACCGAACCGGGCTTTCCATGGCCCGCGCTCGGCATCGTGCATCTCGCGAACCGCGTGCGCCTGTGGCGGCCGCTCGCTCCCGGCGACACGCTCCGCATCGAAGCCGAATGCGGCCCGCTCCTCGCGCACGAGCGCGGCCAAGCGTTCACGATCTCGGTGCGGATCTACCGGCGCGGCGAAACCGTCTGGGAGGGCGACAGCCGCTACCTGAAGCGCAACGCCGCCGCCCATGGCTTGCCGCTCGCGCCGCTGCCGCTATCGATAGACCGCGACGCCCTCGCCCGGCAGGCGCGCTGGCCCCTGCCCTCGCGCCTGGGGCGCGACTACGCGCAGGTCTCCGGCGACTTCAATCCGATTCATCTGACGATGCTCACGGCGAAGGTCTTCGGTTTTTCGCGCGCGATCGCTCACGGCATGTGGACGCTCGCGCACGCCGCCGCCGCGCTGCAGCCGCGAGCGCCGCTGGCTGCGGCCGAGCTCGACGGCGAGTTCAAGCTGCCGCTCTTCCTGCCGGGCGAGGCGTCGCTGTGGAGCGCGTCGCGCGCTGCCTGCGAGCGCGAATTCGAAGTCCGCGACGCCGCCGGCGACAAGCCGCATCTGCGCGGGCGCTTCAACTGGGACGTGTAAACCGCCCCAAAAAATGGAAGCAATGAACGCTGCCAATCGTTATTCAAACCAAGAAGCCAATAGAGAGACCAGAGATGACCGAACCTACCGCCACGCACCCCACGCACAGCTCCACGGCCGATCCGGCCGCGCCGCCGGACACCGACGGCATCTGGTACGCCTCCTACCCGCCCGAGGTGCCGCGCGACATCGACGTGAACCGCTATGAGTCGATTGCGCAGTTCTTCGACGAATGCACGGCGCAGTACCGCGAGCGCGTCGCGTTCGTGAGCGTGGGCGTCGACCTCACATACGGCGCGCTGGCGAACAAGGCGACGGCGTTCGCGGCCTATCTGCAAAGCGTCGGCGTCACGAAAGGCGAGCGCGTCGCGATCATGCTGCCGAACACGTTCCAATACCCTGTCGCGCTGTTCGGCGCGCTGAAGGCGGGTGCGATCGTCGTCAACGTGAATCCGCTCTACACGGCACGCGAGCTTGCGCATCAGTTGAAGGACAGCGGCGCTCAGACCATCGTCGTGTTCGAGAACTTCGCGAGGACGCTCGAAGAAGCGCTGCCCGGCACCGAAATCAAGCGCGTGGTCGTCACCGCGCTCGGCGACTTGCTCGCCGACGGCCTGAACCTGAAGGGGCATTTTCTCAACTTCATGCTCAAGCACGTGAAGAAGCTCGTGCCCGCCTACCATCTGCCGCACGCGGTGCGTCTGAAGGAAGCGCTCGCGCTCGGCGCGAGCCGCCCGTTCGCGCCCTTGGCCCTAGCCCACGACGATCTCGCGTTCCTGCAATACACGGGCGGCACGACCGGCGTCGCCAAAGGCGCGATGCTGACGCACCGCAACGTGCTCGCGAACCTGCTGCAAGCGAAGGCGTGGGCCGAGGAGGCGCTGCGCGACGACATCGAAACCGTACTCACGCCGCTGCCGCTCTATCACATCTATTCGCTCACGCTGAACGGCCTGATCTTTCTCGGCCTGGGCGGGCGCAACATCCTGATCGCGAATCCGCGCGACACGAAGCGCGTGATGAAGATGCTGCGTCACGAGACCTTCACCGGCATCACCGCGGTCAACACGCTCTACAACGCGTTCCTCGAGAACGAGGAATTCCGCAAGCGCGACTTCTCGAAGCTCAAGCTCGCGATGGCGGGCGGCATGGCGATGCAGCGCGCGGTGGCCGAGCGCTTCAAGGCGGTGACGGGCAAGCCGATCATCGAAGGCTACGGGCTCACCGAATGCTCACCGATCGTTACGATGACGCCCCTTGACGCGAAGGCCCAGCGAGAATACGACGGCTCGGTCGGACTGCCCGCGCCGTCCACGCTGGTGCGCTTCAGGAAGGACGACGGCGGCTGGGCCGGCATCGGCGAGCCGGGCGAGCTTTGCGTGAAGGGTCCGCAGGTGATGAAGGGCTACTGGAACCGTCCCGACGAAACGGCCAAGGTGCTAGACGCCGACGGCTGGCTCGCGACCGGCGACATCGGCGTGATGGACGAGCACGGCTACGTGCGCCTGATCGACCGCAAGAAGGACATGATCCTCGTCTCGGGCTTCAACGTGTACCCGAACGAGATCGAGGACGTGCTGGCGATGCACCCCGCCGTGCGCGAAGTCGCCGCGATCGGCGTGCCGGACCCCGTGCAGGGCGAGCGCATCAAGGTGTTCATCGCCGCGCGCGAACCGCTCACGGCGGACGAGGTCATCCAGCACTGCCGCAAGTACCTGACGGGCTACAAGGTGCCGAAGCTCGTCGAATTCCGCGATTCGCTGCCGCAGACCAACGTCGGCAAGATTCTTCGCCGTGCGCTGCGCGACGAGGAGGCCGCCGCGCAAGGACAAGGCCAGGAACGCGGCATGTGAGCAAAGGAATGTAAGCAAGACAGGGGCGCTGCGCCTCGCCGTACGCGCGCCGATGCTAAGGGAGAGCGTCATGCAGGGATTCCTATCCGGTGCAGTATCGCGCGCGACGTGCGCGCACCGTGTAGTGGGCGCCTGCGCCGCGGCTGCCGCGCTGCTGATCGCGAGTGGGCCCGCGGCGCTCGCTCAAAGCAGCGCGGCAAGCTCGCTCCTCGTCTCGGACCCGGCCACGGCCGCCCCCGCCGTCAAGCCGTCCACGGCGCCGGCCACCCAGGCGGGCAAGCTGCCGCTCGCCGCGCAGGTGCAATGGCTGCGCCGCGCGGCCGAAAGCGGCATGCTCGAGAAGCTCGACGACGATGCGCTCACCGCCCTCTTCGGCTCGCTCGATCCGCGCACGCTCGCGCGCTACATCGCCGAAGGCCCGAACGGCTATCCGTCATACGAGTTCACGATGCTGCGCCAGGAACGCATCCGCGGCGTCTGGCCCGACAAGCCCGATCACATGCTCGTGCGCCTCACGCGCGAGCCGCTGCGCATCTACGCGAAGTGGCTGCCGGACGGCGCGCACGCGGGCCAGGAGCTCATCTACGACTCGACCTTGCGTCCAGACGAAATATACGGGCACCTGGGCGGCCTCCTCGCCGTGATGCCGTTGTGGACCTCGCTCTCCGGCGTGCTGGCGCATTCGCAATCGAACCACACCGTGCGCGAGCTCGGCACCGAGTTCCTCACGCAGCAGTTCGTCGCCGACAGCAAGAAGTTCGAGGCGGCGGGCGTCGAGCGCTCGGAGAAGATCGAGGTGAAGACGATCGCGGGCGTGCGCGTCGTCGCGTTCACGTTCGAAGCGCCGGCGGGCCGCCCCGAGTTCTATGCG
This sequence comes from Trinickia terrae, assembly GCF_005144415.1. Lineage (GTDB taxonomy): Bacteria > Pseudomonadota > Gammaproteobacteria > Burkholderiales > Burkholderiaceae > Trinickia_A > Trinickia_A terrae. Next base: position 73,605 of record NZ_SWJE01000017.1, read on the forward strand.
AAGAAGGAAACGCTCGGGCTCGATCTGCGGCATCCGTACTTCCGCTCGGTCGAGTCCTACGACAACGACGGGCGGATTTTCGAGCGCATCGTGTTCGACAGCATCACGCCGAAAGCGCTGCCCGACGAGACGTTCAATCCCAAGAATCCCGCTTACAAGTTTTGAGCGCTGAGCCCTAGGCGGCTTGATGCGGCTGCGGCTCGTGGTCGATCACGACGGCGACCACAGCCGGCGCATGAGCCGTGCGCAAGGTCGACGCGTGGCGCACGCGGCAGTTCGCGCTCACTGCCAGTTGCCGGAGCACGAAGGCGTCCGACGCGCGCAGCACGCCGGCCAACACGGCGTTCGTGCAGGCGAGATACGGCGCGAGCGTGGCGTTCCAGAGCATGCCGATGTCGTCGCCGACCTCGACGAGCGGCACTGCGCGCCGCGCCGCCGCGTCGGCAAACGCGCGGCTCGCGGCCAGCGACGCGTCGGCGAGGACCAGCGTCCCCGGCCGCTCGAGCGCAACGGCAAGGCGCTGCGGCAAGTAGCCGGCCGCCGCCACCCATGCGCTGGTCATCACGAACGTGCGCCGATCCATGACTTTCCTTGGCGACGACTCGAGCGGCATGACACACGCCGCCCACGCCATCTGTTCAATCAGCATAGGCTGCAAAACAGCCGCCGCGAATCAGGATTTCGCGAGCCATGCGACGTGGTCGCGCACGTCGGCCGGCCACGTGGCGATGAGCTCGCCGAAGCGGGCGAGCTCGTTGGCAAACAGCGCGCGGGCGGCCTCCTCGAAGCCCGGAAAATCGCCCGCCATCGCCGACATGAAGTGATAGGCGCGCTCCTGCGCCTGACGCTGCCGGTCCCGCTCGCCGTGCGTGCGCCGCGCTTCGTCGACGAGCTCGCGCAACACCACTGATGCCCCGCCCGGCTGCGCGGCAAGCCATTCCCAGTGCCTCGGCAAAAGCGTCACCTCACGGGCGACGACGCCGAGCTTGGGGCGTCCCCGGCCGCGCGGCTCCGCGGGCTCTTCGGCCGCTTCAGGCGAGCCGTCCGCGTTCGCCGGCCCGGCGGCAAAGCGCGCGTTCAACTCGGCCTGCGTGCCGCGCGTGTCGATGTCGATCGAGCGGCCCGTGGTGTCGTCGAAGATCAGGACTGGGCCGGCGGCGCCATCGTCGAGCGCGCGCCTGACCGCGAGCGCGACTGTCAAAAGCGAGCCGCCGGCCATGCGCCGATGGCCGTCGAAGCTGGTGTAGCTGGGGTTGTTGTTCACGACGTGTTCCTTTCGATGCGTCGCCAGAATAATACCCGGGTATAAATTGCATTGCAATAACACCCGGGTAAAATTTAACAGCCCCGCTTCGAACGACCCTCGCCACGCCTTCACGTATAACCCCGCCACCCACGCCAGGCCCGCGGCCAGATCCCCTGCTTGCCCGGCGACAAAATCCCCTCGGGATCGACCGCATCCTTGATCGTTTCCGACAGACGCAACAACGCCCCCTCGTTGAACCCGTACTGCGCCGCCGCGAAATCCATGTAGGCGAGATGCGTCCGGTATTCGCCGTAGCCCGCCGCGTGCGCGTCGCTCATCAGCACGCGCAGCAGGTCGCCGGCGGCGCCGGTCTGGCGCGCGTCGCCGCGATTGAAAATCACCGCGGCGATGTGATGCAGATGCCGCTCGCCCGCGGTGAACCCGCCGTAGTAGTCGAAGCCGTACTCGGCCATGCGCGTCTTCGCGAGCGTGTATTGGCGCATCGCGTCGCGCCCCGTGAACGGACAAATCGGCGAGAAATCGACATGCGCGCCGTCCCCGCCGCGCCAGTCGAGCATCCGGAACGCGCCCATCGACGGAATCCCCGCAAAATTGCGGTCCGCGCCGCCCACGGGCTCCGCATCGCCCGCATATTTCGCCGCCGTCAAACGCGCGCCGCGAATCCGCGCGAACGCCCGCTCGACGATCGCGTGGCGCGCATCGAGCAACTCCGGCGCGCCATACAGCGCGTAATGCAGGTTCCAGCGGCCGACGCCGAGCTTCGCGAGCATCGCGTCCACCGCGCTCTCCGGCATCGCGCCCGGCCCGTCATACCATTGCGCGCGCGACGACACCCCGGCCGCGCGCCGGATCCCGCCTTCGACCACGGCGTGATGGCGGATCGTCTCGTCGAGGCGCAGCGGCCGCAGCGTCTCGACGATGGCTTCGAGATCGCTCTCTTCGCGGCACTGGATCTCGCCGAGCAAATAGGCGCTCGGCTGCGGCATCAGCCAGATCCCGAGCTTCGTGACGATGCCGAAGTTCGACTGCATGAACATCGCGTCGTACGACGGTCCGAAGCCGGGCCGGTAGAGCTGCCACGAGGTGCCGGCCGCGAGGCCGCCCATGCCGGTGCGCAGCACGTCGCCGTTGGCGAGCACGACTTCCATTCCGCACTGCGTCGCCGCGTGGTCGCCGTACGGCGTGTAGCCGAAGCCGCGTTCGAGCGTATTGCCGACGATGCTCCCCCAGCCCGCCGCGGGCGGATCGACCCACAGGCGCAGGCCGCGCTCGCGCAGATAGGCATGCAGGTCGAAATAGGTGACCCCGGGCTCGACGAGCGCATAGGCGAGCGTCTCGTTGACTTCGAGGATGCGCGTCATCCGCTTGAGGTCGAGCACCACCGACCCCGCAAGACGCGGCGCCGCGCCGCCGTACGCGAAATTGCGGCCCGTGGACACGGTCCACAGCGGCAGCCGGTAGGCATTCGCGATGCGCAGGATCGCGCGGATCTCGTCGACGGACGCAGGCAGCACGGCCGCCGACGCGACGAACGCCCGGGGGTTTTCGGGGCTCGGCAGGAACGGGTCGGCGTAGGCCGCGAGATCGCCGCCGCCGGCGACGACGTTCGGCCTGCCGACGGCCCCCGCCAGCTCGTCGAGCGCCCGGTCGAACGTCGCTTCGGAGAGATTCGGCGGCAGCGCGCGTGTCAATTTGCGTTTCCTTCGTTGTTATCGATCGCCGATCGCCGCCGCGCTTGCCGGTCAGTGCCGATGGAATCCGCCGCCACCGCCCATGCCGCCCCAGCCATGCGGGCTGCCCCAGGCGTGCGGCCCGCCCCAGCCGCCGCGCACGAAGGCGGGGTTGCCGCGAAACATGACGTGGCCGTTGTCGTGATCGAAGTGGTGGAAATGGAAATGATCGAAATGGTGAAAATGATGGAAGCGGTCGACGAATACGAACGACGCGCCGACGCCGAACACCACGGGAGGCGCCCAATACCACGGACCGTACCCGTAGTAGTACGCGTAGTCGCGTTCGGGTATGGTCCAGCCGCCGTCCATGTTCTGCACGATTTGCCAAGTGCCGTCCGCCTGCAGGCACGCGAGCCCCGAGATCGGCTGCATGACGCCGTCGATTTCGGCTTGCCCCGTCACTTGACGACAGGTGCCGAGAGGCGGCGATGAAGTGCTTGCTTCGTCCTGCGCCGCAGCGGGAGCGGCGCACAGCATTCCGGCGACGAGCGCCGTTCCGAGTCCAACGATAGTACGCATGATGTCACCCTGCCTGGAGCGCCTGGCGCCGCGCGGCCGATGCCGACGGCCGCGCGCGAGGCCCTCCCTTGCCTGCCCTGCCTTCCTGGTCCCCCGTTCGTTGTTCCCTCGTCGACCGGTTCTTCGTTTTCCTCTATCGCCACACGTCGGGCCGTCCGCCGAGCGCGCTGCACACGTCGATCGCGATCGCGCGCAACCGCTCCTCCGACAGTTGCCCGGACAGCGCGTAGCCCATGTGGTCGCTGACCCAGTAGAAGGTGCGCCGGTTGCCGTCGCGGAAGAGCCGGAAAGCGGTCTCGTCCTTCGGGATAGCCGTGACGTAGAGCGTCAGGCGCGCCCCCGACCCGTCCTGGTACATGAACTGCGCGGCCGGCCCCGCCGCGTCGCCCGGCAGCAGCCGTCCGCCGACGAGCGCATAGCCGTATTCCTGCAGCGACGGCACCGAAAGCGGCCGGTTCAATCGCTTAGACAGCCAGGCGATCAAATGCTCCTCCTCGGCCGCGGCCACTTCCACGGGGTGCCGCTTTTCCGGCGCGTAGACCGCGTAGGCGATATCGGCGCGCTCGGCGAACGCCATCTGCGAGGGCTGCCACGCGAGCCTAGGCGACAGGCTCCCCACGAGCACCGCCAAGCCCGCCCCGGCCGCGACCCAGCAGGCCGCGATTGCCACGCGCTGCCACCAGGGCTTGCGCACGCGCAGCACGAGATACGGCCGCGCCGCGCCGCCCGCCCCCGACGGCGTGTCGCACAGCGCGCGCAGCGCCGCCTGCTGCGCGCGGTAGGCCGCGACGAGGCTGGCGGCGCGCGCGTCCGCCGCCAGCCGGCCGAGCACCTCGAGCCGTTCGTGCTCGGGCAACTCACCGTCCACGAAGGCCGAAAAGGTGAGCAACTCCGCTTCCGCAAAGCCGGAGGTTTCAGCGGGATCGTAGTCGTCGTTCATCTCGTGTTTCTCACGACTTTCAAGGGCGCCGCATGATGCGTGGGTCCGTCGGTCAGCAGCACGCGCAGATGCTCGCGGGCGCGCGAGAGGCGCGACATCACCGTGCCGATCGGCACGTTCAGCACTGTCGACGCCTCCTGGTAGCTGAGTTCCTCCACCCCCACCAGCAGCAGCACCTCGCGCTGCTCGACGGGCAGCAGGTACAGCGCGCGCTGCACGTCACGCAGGACGAGCGCATCGACTTCACCGCGCGGCGCCTCGAGCGTGCGCCACGGCGCGTGCTCGTCGTCGACGGCGATCTCGCGGCGTCCGCGCAACTGGTCGATGTAGAGGTGCCGCAAGATCGTCAGCAGCCAGGCTCGCAAGTTGCTGTCGGGGCGAAACGCCCGGGCGCGCGCGAACGCACGCTCGGCCGTGTCCTGCACCAAGTCGTCGGCCCAGGCAGGATCGCCCGTCAGCGCGCGCGCATAGCGGCGCAGCTGCGGGAGCCACCCGATGACGTCCGCTTCGAAGCTCACGCGGCGACGGCGCGAGACGCGCCGCCGTCAATATCCGCCGCCGCCGCTGCCGCTGCCGGTGCTGCTGCTCGCTCCGCCGGCGTCGCCGGTTGTCGTCTGGCAGCCGCCCGCGGCGAGCGCGAGCGCGAATACCACGAGCAATGCCGATAGCTTCCGAGTCACTTTCATTTGCGCCTCCTGTCGATGGGAGTTGGCGCTTCAGCGCCTACTCCCATCCCATGCTGTGGTTGCTTGTAGTTAGCGCTTCAGCGCTTACTACAAGCCCGCAGCGGTCGATCGGAGTTGGCGCTTCAGCGCCTACTCCGATCCCATGCTGTGGTTGCTTGTAGTTAGCGCTTCAGCGCTTACTGCAAGCCCGCAGCGGTCGATCGGAGCCAGTGCCTCGGCACCCGCTCCGGCCCCATGCAGGGCACTCCAGCCCCACGGCGGTCGAACGACGTCCGTGCGATGAATAAACGCGCGGTGAAACCGCTTTATTCCGCCGACGTGTCCTTACCAAAGATTAGGCGCGAATCGCATTTCCTGGCGCCGCTCGACGCGCATCGCACGCCGCCTGCACCCTGCTTCTTTTGCGTGCGTTATAGTGAAAGCCGGCCAGACAAAACATTTGCGCCGCGACCCGGGGTAAAATCCTGCCCTACGCGCTTGCATCGCCCGCACGTGCGACTAACTTTGACGCAGCCCCCGCTGCCGCCTTCGCAATGCCCAATCCCGCAGAATCGCATCCGCAAAACGACTTCATGAACGCCGCGCGCAAGGAAAGAAAGCGCGTGGAAATCTACCTCGTGAACGGCATTCGCCTCACGGGGTGCATCGAGTCGTTCGATCAGTACCTGGTGATGCTGCGCACGCCGGTCGGCCTGCAAGGCATCTACAAGCGCGCCATCTCGACGATCCAGCTCGATACCGGCACGCGTCCCGGTCCGCGCGGCCCGCGCACCGGCGGCCACGGCGAGCGCCATGGGCCGCGTGAGGGCTTCGGCCCGCGCGAGTCGCGTGAATCGCGCGAACCACGTCATTCGTCCGACTCGTACGGCGCCGCGCCGGCTGCGGCCGGCGCGCCGGCCGAGCGCTCGTCCGACGCGCCAGGTTCGGGGGCCGGCCCCGTCGTCGTGACGCGCCGGCGCCGGCCGTACGGCTCGTCGCCCGGCAACAACGACTCCGGTAACGAGTAAGTAGAAGGCGGTGCAGACGGTTTGCTTCAGTTTTCGGATTCGTCGAGCCGCCGCAAGATCTCCTCGACCCGCTCGCATTGCTTGAGCGTCAGCTCGAACTGGCGCTGCACCGCGAGCAGCCGCCGGCGCCAATATTCGACGTCGAACATGCGATTCGGCGGCTGGCGCGTCGCCCACTCCAGATGGTTCAACTCGGCTTCGACCACGTGCTGCGCTTGAACTCTACGGGCAGCGTTGGCTTCTTTCTTTCCCATATCGTGTACGCGTATTGAGCGGTGTTCCCGCTACGCATACGTCGAGCAAAATCGGTGCCGCGCGCGGGTCCCGCACTGAAGACGCGCAAAGCGCCCGCGTTTTGAACGAGCGTGGCGAATCGCCGCCGTCCACCGTCCAGCCCCTGGCCATTCGGCCGATGTCTGCGCGCAAGGCGTTGTGCGCTATGCTGGTCGCTCGCTAATCCGGTATCCCACATGCCCGACCACCACGACCGCTTCCTGCGCAAGCGCGACGGCGAGGAAGCCCGCGTCACCTACACCGAGCTGTTCTTCGACCTGATCTATGCGTTCGCGGTCACCCAGCTGTCGCACCGGCTGATGCACGACCTTAGTGCCTTGGGCGTGCTGCAGACGCTCGTCCTCTGGTTCGCGGTGTGGCTCGGCTGGCAGTACACCTGCTGGGTTACGAACTGGTTCGATCCGGAACGTCCCCAGGTGCGTCTGCTGGTGTTCTCGGTGATGGTCGTGGGCATGGTCATGGCGGCCTGCCTGCCGCTCGCGTTCGGCACACGCGGGCTCATCTTCGCGCTCAGCTACGTGACGATCCAGGTGGGACGCAGCCTCGCCGTGCTCGTTTTTCTCGGCGGCGACCACCCGCTCACCGCCAACTTCCGGCGGATCACGGCGTGGCTCGCGATTTCCGGCGTCTGGTGGATCGCGGGCGGCCTTGCCGACGGCTGGCCTCGGCTCGCCTGCTGGGGCGTCGCGGTGCTGTGCGAGTATGTGTCGCCGATGTTCGGCTTCGCGCTGCCGCTCCTCGGCCGCTCCCATTCCAGCGACTGGCGCAGCGCCGAAGGCGGCCATCTCGCCGAGCGCTGCCAGGCGCTCGTGATCCTCGCACTCGGCGAATCGGTGGTCGTGACGGGCGGCACGCTCTCAGATATCGCGTCATGGCACGTGCCGGCGGTCATCGCGTTCCTGGTCTGCTTCGTCGGCAGCGTCGCGATGTGGTGGGTCTATTTCGACTGGGGCAGCCGCGCCGGCAGCCATGCGATCGCGCAGTCGCGCGAGCCGGGCCTGATGGGCGCGTATTTTCACTACGTCCACGTGATCCTGATCGCCGGGATCATCGGCTCGGCCGCCGCCGACGATCTCGTCATCCTGCACCCCGACGCCCGCGTCGGCATGCAGACCGCCCTGCTGCTGATCGGCGGCCCGGCGCTCTACGTGGTCGGCAACGGACTATACAAGCGGGCGATCCACGGCTGGCTGCCGCTCTCGCACTGGGTCGGGCTAGGGATCAGCGTGCTCATCGCGCCGCTCGCGTTCCACACCGACCTGCTGACGACGAGCGTGCTAACCACGCTGATGATGATCGTCGTCGCCGCCTGGGAAAGCGTGTCGCGCCGCCACGGGCAACGTACGCGCAATCTGAGCGTGGAATGAAGCAACGCCACCCCGCCAGGCATATGCCTGGCGGGGTGGCGTATTGGACGGATGGGGAAGCCTCGGGTAGCGCTGCCGGCGGCGCAGGCGCCCTAACTCAACGCGTAGTGCGCGGCAGTCCGGCGTCGTTCTGGCGCTGCAGCTCGGCCACTTCGTGCTGGGCCGCACGCAGTTGCGCCTGCGCCTGTTCCTTCTGCTTCTGGAGCGCGGCGGCTTCGTCGCCGATCTGCTTCTGCCGGCTCGACACCAGCGTCTGCTGCTCGTGCGCGATGTTGAGGTCGGCTTGCAGCCGGTTCGCGCGATCCTGCGACAGCGCGATCAGACGCTCAGTGTAGGCCTTTTGCGCCTCGAGCTTGGTGCGGCGGATTTCGACCTCGGCCAGTTGCACGCTGCGCCGCCCGAAATCGTTGTAGATCGCTTCGGCGCGCCCTGCGTCCTGCGTCTTGATCACACGCCAGAAGGTCTTTTGCTGGAACAGCGTGACGTAGTACGTCATCTCCTTGCCGTAGAACAGGAGACTCGCACCGTAACTGCCGTTATAGGTCGTACGCAGCTCGGTCAGATCGTTGCCGTGGATCATTTGCTGCAGTTCGGCAACGTTGCCTGCGGCGGACTGCTTCGCTTCGTCAGGCGTAAGCGCCGTCGTGGCCGGCGCCGCCGCCACGGGCGTTGCCGACGGCAGCGGATCGTTCATGGCGGGCTGCGAGGCGACTGCCGCTGCGGAAGCCGGGCCCGAGCCTGCCGGCATCGCTAAGTTATTGTCGGAATTGGCCTGTGCATGAACTCCTTGGATGCCCCCAATTATGACCAGCGCGGCCAGCGCCGTCCCCCGAAGGTGCGAAATTTGGATCATGTAGTGTAATTCCTGCGCCGAACGTTCTAATTGTCAAATAAAACATCTCATTATTACTCACTTTCGCGCGTTTCGGGTTCCTGGTGGAAGATTTGGTGCTTTCGCAAATTTTTCACGGAGCTCGGCGGTGCGACCGCCACAATCGGCGCGGCGGAGAGCGCTCGAGCCAGTGACTAGCCAGGTGAACACCAACTGGAGCGCAACCGGTTTACAGACTGGCGCAACAAACGCCGCGACGGCCACCGTCGACACGCAGCGTGAAGTCTCGGACCGCGGATCTGGCGAGCGCCAGCGTCGTCGGCCCGATGAGCGCTCGATGCACTGCGCAGCTGGCCCGGCATGCGGCAGTCCTAACGACCATCCCGCCAATCAGCGCGCCGTGGAACACGATCGACGCCAGCAGCCAGTCGAATTAGAGTTTCCGCTCGCCAACAGTCCGCCTGTTTGCGCGTATTCTGCATGCACTCTTAACAGACGCCAGCCGTGCAGTCACGGCCAATCGGCGCGACAACACTCGAAAGACAACTCACCCAAGGAGGAAGACAATGCGGCATTTCACGCAACGCGCGCGAACGCGCGCGCTCAAGACCCTCAAGCAGGCAGCGCTTGCCAGCGTGCTACTGGCAGGCGCAGCAGCCGCCATGGCGCAGGGCGCCGACACCCCGATCGGCACGTGGCAAACCATCGACGATCACACCGGCCAGCCCAAAGCGCTCGTGCAGATCACCCAGGACAACAACGGCGAGTTGAACGGCAAGGTCATCAAGGGTCTCGGCCCGAATGACGATCCGCAGCGCCGCTGCACCGCATGCACCGACGCGCGCAAGGACCAGTTGATCCTCGGCATGACGATCATCAACGACATGAAGAAGTCGGACAGCGGCTGGGACGGCGGCAATATTCTCGACCCGGAAAACGGCAAGATCTACAAGTGCAAGATGCACGTCGAGGACAACGGCCAGAAGCTCGTGGTGCGCGGCTATATCGGGATCTCGCTGCTTGGCCGCTCGCAGACCTGGAACCGGGTTCAGTGAGTGCCCGACGGCGTAGTTGGCGAGCAAGTGCTTCGTTGCGCTCGCCAAGCGCGTCAAAAAACATCGGCGGATAAAAGAAAACCGGCCAAGCGATGAACATCGTCGGCCGGCTCGGTTTCACGGATGGGTAAATGGCTGGACTCAGCCATGGGTTATGCCGCGTGCTTGAGAGAGACGGCGAATTCGTTTGCCGGGACTGTGGCTGCCGGAGCAGAGGCAGGCGCAGGTGCAGCCGCGGCAGGCATGCCGGCCGGAAGCACGGACGGCGGCGTAGCGATGGGCTTCGCATGCGAGCGCATGCGCATTTCCATGAAGCCGCACAGCTCTTCACTCGCCGCGCCGTACAACTCCGCGAGCACAATCTTCAACGTGCCCGACTGATGCCATGCCTTGAAACGCCGGTGGCACGTTTGATACGAAGGGTAGCGGCGCGGCATGGCGGACCACGTTGCGCCGCTGTACATCACCCACAGCACGCCGTTCAGGACAGCCCGCGTGTTGGCGAGGGGACGCCCGCGCAACTCGGCACGCGGACGCAGTTCCGGCAACAGCTGTGCCACTTGTTGCCATTCTTCATCGGTAATATCACGATACGGGGTCATGGGTCCTCTCCTTTGTCAGATCCATGACACAACGATATCGAGCTCCCCCCGGATGGAATATCAGACTAATCCGAATCTTGAAATAGCCGGACAACAGAGGCCGCGGCGCCGGTTCGAGGCGCCGCCGCCGACGCTCAAGTCAGCGACGTATCGACGATCCGCCGCGGCGATTCCAAGTACTCTTTCGATTGCATCTCGACGAGACGCGACACCGTCCGCGTGAATTCGTTGGCCATCGGCCCTTCGACATAAAGCTCCTCGGCCGGCACCGCCGCCGACATCAGCAGCTTCACCTTGTGGTCGTAAAACACGTCGACGAGCCACGTGAAGCGCCGCGCTTCGGACGCCATGCGCGGCGACATCTGCGGCACGTCCGAGAGGATCACCGCATGAAAGCGCGTCGCGAGCTCGAGGTAGTCGTTCTGCGAGCGCGGGCCGCCGCACAGCGTCGCGAAGTCGAACCACACGACGCCATCGGCGCGGCGCAGCGCCTTCAGCTCGCGCTTCTCGATGTGCAGGATCGGGCTCTCGTCGGGCACGGCGGCGAGCTGCGCGAACGCGTGGCGCAACGCCTTGTCGGCGGCGGCGCCGAGCGGCGTGTGATAGACCGACACCTGCGCGAGCGTGCGCTGGCGGTAGTCGATGCCCGCGTCGACGTTGATCACGTCGAGCTTCGACTTGAGCAGCTCGATCGCGGGCAGCACTCGGTCGCGATGCAGGCCGTCGGGATAGAGCGTGTCCGGGTCGTAGTTGGACGTCATCACGAACTGCACGCCGTTCTCGAACAGCTTGTCGAGCAAGCGGTACAGGATCATCGCATCGGCGATGTCGGAGACGTGGAACTCGTCGAAGCAAATCAGGCGATAGCGCTTCGCGACGCGCCGCGCGAGCTCGTCGAGCGGATCGGCCTGCCCTTTGAGCTCCTCGAGCTCGCGATGCACCTCGCGCATGAACTCGTGAAAGTGCAGCCGCGTCTTGCGCGTGAGCGGCACGACCGCGTAGAAGCTGTCCATCAGGAAGCTCTTGCCGCGCCCCACGCCACCCCACATGTAGACGCCGCGCGGCAGATCCGGGTGCATGATCAGCTTCATGAAGGCGTTGGGGCGGCGCGCCTTGTACGCGACCCACTCGTCGTAGCACCGCTGCAGACGGTCGACGGCGGCGCGCTGCGCCGCGTCGGATTGATAACCGCGCGTCCGCAGTTCCTTTTCGTAGTATTCGGTGACGTTCATCGTGACTATAAAAAACGAAAGGCGGACGGGATTGCCCCGCCCGCCTTCGTGGTACTGCGGCTGCGCCTGCCTTGGAAGGTCAGCGCGGCCTCGTTACCGAGTTACATGTTCAGCGAGCGTTTGTCGACGGCAAGCGCCGCTTCGCGCATCACTTCGGACAGCGACGGGTGCGGATGGCAGATGCGGCCGATGTCTTCCGACGCCGCCTTGAACTCCATCGCCACCACGGCTTCGGCGATCAGGTCCGACGCGTTCGCCGAGATGATGTGCACGCCGAGCAGTTCGTCGGTCTTCGCGTCGGCGATCATCTTGACGAAGCCATCCGACTTCGCGATGCCGAGCGCGCGGCCGTTCGCCACGAACGGGAACTGGCCCGTCTTGATCTCGCGGCCTTCCGCCTTCAGCTGCTGCTCCGTCTTGCCGACCCACGCGATTTCCGGCTCGGTGTAAATCACCCACGGAATGCAGTTGTAGTCGATGTGCGGCTTCTGGCCGTCGATGACCTCGGCGACCAGCACGCCTTCGTCCTCGGCCTTGTGCGCGAGCATCGGGCCGCGCACCACGTCGCCGATCGCGTAGACGTTCGGCACGGCCGTGCGGCAGTGGTCGTCGACGTCGATGAAGCCGCGCTCGTTCGCCTTCAGGCCGATCGCTTCGAGGCCGAGGTTGTCGGTGTTCGGCACGCGGCCGATCGACACGATCAGGCGGTCGGCTTCGAGCGTCTGCGCGTTGCCGTCCTTGTCGGTGTAGGCGATCGTCACGCTGCTCTCGGTCGTCTTCACTTCGCCGATCTTCACGCCGAGGTGGATGTCGAGGCCCTGCTTCTTGAACTGCTTGGCCGCTTCCTTCGCGAGCGCTTCGTCAGCGGTGCCGAGGAACGCCGGCAGCGCTTCGAGCACCGTCACGTCGGCGCCGAGACGCCGCCACACCGAGCCCAGCTCTAGGCCGATCACGCCCGCGCCGATCACGGCGAGCTTCTTCGGCACGGAGTCGAACGTCAGCGCGCCTTCGTTGTCGGAGACGAGCTTGTTGTCGACCGGCACGCCCGGCAGATGGCGCGCCTTCGAGCCCGTCGCGATGATCACGTTCTTCGCCGTGACGACTTCGGTCTCGCCTTCGCCGCTCACTTCGATCATCACACCCGCGTCGGTCTTGCCGGTGAGCTTGCCGTGGCCTTTGAGCCAGGTGATCTTGTTCTTGCGGAACAGGAACTCGACGCCCTTCGTCATCTTCTCGACGACGGCGTCCTTGCGGCCCAGCATCTTCGCGACGTCGAGCTTGACGTCCGAGACCTCGATGCCGTGGTCGGCGAGATGGTGCGACACCTTCTCGAACTCCTCCGACGACGCGAGCAGCGCCTTCGACGGAATGCAGCCGACGTTCAGGCAGGTGCCGCCGAGCTTCAGCGCGCCGGCCGAATTCTTCCATTTTTCGATACATGCGACCGTCTTGCCGAGCTGCGCGGCACGGATCGCGGCGATATAGCCGCCCGGACCGCCGCCAATCACGACGACGTCAAATTCTTTGGACATGACAACCCTTTCGATGACGCAGCGGCGCGCGCCGGGTGGTGGCCCACCCCTCGCGCGCGGCGCTGCGAGAGAGAATCAAATGCAATGCGGAAGACTGATGCGGACTGCGGGGATTACAGATCCAGCAGCAGGCGGGCCGGATCTTCGAGCGCGTCCTTCATCGCGACGAGCGACAGCACGGCTTCGCGGCCGTCGATGATGCGGTGGTCGTACGACAGCGCGAGGTAGTTCATCGGACGGATCACGATCTGGCCGTTCTCGACGACCGCACGCTCCTTCGTCGCGTGCACGCCGAGAATCGCCGATTGCGGCGGGTTGATGATCGGCGTCGAGAGCATCGAGCCGAACACGCCGCCGTTCGAGATCGAGAACGTGCCGCCCGTCATTTCTTCGATCGACAGCTTGCCGTCCTTCGCCTTCTGGCCAAACTCGGCGATCTTCTTTTCGATGTCAGCGAGGCTCATCTGGTCGGCGTTGCGCAGGATCGGCACCACGAGGCCGCGCGGCGAGCCGACGGCGATGCCGATGTCGAAGTAGCCGTGATAGACGATGTCGTTGCCGTCGATCGACGCGTTCACGAGCGGGAACTTCTTCAGCGCATGCACGGCCGCCTTCACGAAGAACGACATGAAGCCGAGCTTCACGCCGTGTTCCTTCTCGAACTTGTCTTTGTACTTGTTGCGCAGGTCCATGACCGGCGCCATGTTCACTTCGTTGAACGTCGTGAGGATGGCGTTGGTCTGCTGCGACTCGAGCAGACGCTCGGCGATACGCGCGCGCAGACGCGACATCGGCACGCGCTGCTCCGGACGGTTTTGCAGCCACTTGTCGGCGGACGGCGCCTTCACGTCCGGCAGCGACGGACGCGCAGCAGCCTTCGCAGGCGCGGCAGCCGGGGCCTTGGCGGCCGGCGCGGGAGCCGCTGCGGCGGAGCCGGCGGCGAGCACGTCGCCCTTCGTGATGCGGCCGTCGCGGCCGCTGCCTTGCAGTTGGTCGGCGGAGAGGTTCTGCTCGGCCATCAGCTTGCTGGCGGCCGGCGATGCGGCGGTGCTGGCGGCAGCCGGTGCGGCTGCCGGAGCGGCGACGGGCGCCGGCTGAACTTCGGCCACGCCGGCGGCGGCCGCCGGAGCTGCGGTACCAGCCTTCGCTTCGGTGTCGATCTTTGCGATGACTTCGTCAGCGACAACGATGTCGCCGTCGTTCTTGATGACTTGCGCGAGCACGCCTGCCGACGGCGCCGGCACTTCGAGCACGACCTTGTCGGTTTCGATTTCGATGAGGATTTCGTCTTGCGCGACAGCCTCGCCGGGCTTCTTCTTCCACTGCAGCATGGTCGCTTCCGAAACCGACTCGGACAGCTGGGGAACCTTGACTTCTACGATAGCCATGTGATTTTCCTGAACTCGTATCTGGGTGTGAGCGCGGACTTTGCCTGGATTCGCTGGCGCCTGGTCCAAACGGCCCGGTCCAAACGAACTTGCGGGAAAGCGCTTCTGCGCTTTCCCGGTCCGCTGCGTCTGTTTATTTAGCGATCGATGCGCTCTTCAAGCGGCCAAACGCGCCTTCGACCAATGCCTTCTGCTGCTCATAGTGCTTCGCGTAGTAACCGACCGCCGGCGAAGCCGAAGCCGGACGGCCGCTGTACGCGAGCTTCTGTCCTTCCTTCATGCCGTCCTTCAGGTGGTGTTCGACGTAGAACCACGGGCCTTGGTTTTGCGGCTCGTCCTGCACCCAGACCACTTCGGTCGCGTGCTCGTACTTCTTCATTTCCGCTTCGAACTGCTTGTGCGCGAACGGGTACAGCTGCTCGATACGGATGATCGCGACGTCCGTCGACTTCGATTCGCGGCGGTGCGCGACGAGGTCGTAGTACACGCGGCCCGAGCAGGCGAGCACGCGCTTGACCTTCTTCGTTTCGATCGAGGCGTCGACTTCGCCGATGACCGGCTGGAACGAGCCCTTCGCGAGTTCGGAGAGATCCGACACCGCTTCCTTGTGGCGCAGCAGCGACTTCGGCGTCGCGACGATCAGCGGCTTGCGGAACAAGCGGATCATCTGGCGGCGCAGCAGATGGAAGATCTGCGCGGGTGTCGTCGGCTGGACGACTTGCATGTTGTGGTCCGCGCACAGCTGCAGGAAGCGCTCGATACGCGTCGACGAATGCTCCGGACCCTGGCCTTCATAGCCGTGCGGCAGCAGCATCGTGAGACCCGACTGGCGGCCCCACTTCACTTCGCCCGACGAGATGAACTGGTCGATCACGACTTGCGCGCCGTTCACGAAGTCGCCGAACTGCGCTTCCCAGGCGACGAACGTGTTCGGCTCAGCCGTGGAGTAGCCGTACTCGAAGCCGAGCACTGCTTCTTCGGAGAGCACCGAGTCGATCACCGTGAACTTGGCCTGGCCTTCCGCGATGTTCTGCAGCGGAATGTAGGTGCCGTCGTTCCAGCGCTCGCGGTTCTGGTCGTGCAGCACCGCGTGACGGTGCGTGAACGTGCCGCGGCCCGAGTCCTGGCCCGTCAGGCGCACTGCGTAGCCGGATGCGACCAGCGATGCGAACGCGAGGTGCTCGCCCATGCCCCAGTCGAGCGGGGCGTCGCCGCGCGCCATCGCGCGGCGGTCGTTGATCACGCGCTCGACGAGCGGGTGCACCTTGAAGCTCTCGGGGATCGTGGTGATGCGCTCGCCCAGGCGCTTCAGCTCCGCGAGCGGCACGGCCGTGTCGGCTGCGTCGGTCCACTTGCGGTTCAGGAACGGCACCCAGTCGACGGCGTACTTGCTCTTGTAGTTCGAGAGCACCGGATCGACCGTGTGATGGCCGTCGTCCATCGCCTGACGGAACGCCTTGACGTAGGCATCCGGATCTTCCGCGCCGATCACGCCTTGCTGCACGAGCTTTTCCGCGTACAGCGCGCGCGTGCCCGGGTGCTTGGCGATGGTCTTGTACATCAGCGGCTGCGTCACGGCCGGGGTGTCCTGCTCGTTGTGGCCGAGCTTGCGGAAGCAGATGATGTCGATCACGACATCCTTGTGGAACTGCATCCGGTAGTCGATCGCGATCTGCGTAGCCAGCACGACCGCTTCCGGATCGTCGCCGTTCACGTGCAGCACCGGCGCTTCGATCATCTTGACGACGTCCGAGCAGTACAGCGTCGAGCGCGAATCGCGCGGGTCCGACGTCGTGAAGCCGATCTGGTTGTTGATGACGATGTGCAGCGTGCCGTGCGTGCCGTAGCCGCGCGTCTGCGCGAGGTTCAGCGTTTCCATCACGACGCCCTGGCCCGCGAAGGCCGCGTCGCCGTGGATCTGCACCGGCAGCACTTGCAGGCCGTCTTCGTCGCCGCGGCGGTCCATCCGCGCCTTGGCCGAGCCTTCGACCACCGGGTTGACGATTTCGAGGTGCGACGGGTTGAACGCGAGCGACAGGTGGACCGGGCCGCCTTCGGTCGAAACGTCCGACGAGAAGCCCTTGTGGTACTTCACGTCGCCGGCCGGCAGGTCGTCGACGTGCTTGCCTTCGAATTCGGCGAACAGATCGGACGGCATCTTGCCGAGCGTATTGACCAGCACGTTCAGACGGCCGCGGTGGGCCATGCCGATGACGATTTCCTGCACGCCCTTCGAGCCCGAGTGGCGGACGACTTCGTCCATCG
Organism: Trinickia terrae; assembly: GCF_005144415.1. Classification (GTDB taxonomy): domain Bacteria; phylum Pseudomonadota; class Gammaproteobacteria; order Burkholderiales; family Burkholderiaceae; genus Trinickia_A; species Trinickia_A terrae. The sequence goes on from NZ_SWJE01000017.1 coordinate 90,324, forward strand.
ACGCGATGAAGCTCTCGCCGCCTTCGAGCGAGAAGCGCTTCTGGCCGACGTACTTGGTGTGCAGATAGCGCTCGAGGCCTTCGGCGGCCGTCAGGCGGTTCAGGATGTGCTTCTTCTTGTCAGCCGAGAAGTTCGGCGTGGCGCGGATCGATTCGAGCCGCTCCTGCCACCAGCGCTTCTGCTCCGGATCGCTGATGTACATGTACTCGGCGCCGATCGTGCCGCAGTAGGTATCGCGCAGCGACTTGACGATGTCGCGCAGCGACGCCTGCTCGAACCCGAAGTACAGGTTGCTGGCGCTGAACGTCTGGTCCATGTCGGCTTCGGTGAAGTCGTAGAACGCAGGTTCGAGCTCGGGGATGGCGGGACGCTCGCGACGCTTCAGGGGATCGAGATTGGCCCATTGCGAGCCGAGGAAGCGATAGGCGCTGATGAGGGTCTGGACGTGGACCTGCTTGCGGGCCGTGGCGAGGTTCTCGCCGGCTTCGGCTTCGCGCGGAATGAACGCGTTGGCCTTGGCGCGCTGGGCAAACGATTCGACGATCGGGCCGTGGGCCACGTCGTTGACGGCGGAGCCATCCGACGCCGGGACGTTCTGCAACGCGTCGAAATACTCGCGCCAGTTCTCGGGCACTGACGCCGGATTGTCGAGATATTGCTCGTACAGTTCTTCAACGTACGGAGCATTGCCGCCGAACAGGTACGAGTTCAGCTGGGATTGCTTCATCATGTTTACGCTCACCTTTCTTCGAGTTTCTCGAGAAATAGCGGGTTACTCAACCTTCCGCGACACGGCCTGACCGTTTAGCGGATTGCGCGAATCAAGTCTTGCTTGGAAGGACCTAAAACTAGCGCCGGTAGCATAGCACAGAACGCATATATGAGATTCCGCAAACATTCTTGAAATAAACAAAAAGCCGCTGGACAGCGGCTTTTGTTGGTGCTAGGCGAAGCGCTTCGTGAAACGCTTAATCGACTGCGGCCTCACGGCTCGCGCGGCGGCGCTCATGCTCCTTCAGATGGCGCTTGCGCAGACGAATCGACTGCGGCGTCACCTCGACGAGCTCGTCGTCGTCGATGAACTCGACGGCGTACTCGAGCGACATCTGGATCGGCGGCACGAGGCGCACGGCCTCGTCGGTACCCGACGCGCGGACGTTGGTCAGCTGCTTGCCCTTGATCGGGTTCACGACGAGGTCGTTGTCGCGGCTGTGGATGCCAATGATCATCCCTTCGTAGAGCGCATCGCCCGGCTTCACGAACATGCGGCCGCGGTCCTGGAGCTTCCACAACGCGTAGGCCACGGCCGCGCCGTCGTCCTGCGAGATCAGCACGCCGTTGCGGCGCTCGCCGAGCGAGCCTTCCTTGACCGGTGCGTATTCGTCGAACACGTGGCTCATCAGGCCCGTGCCGCGCGTGAGCGTCAGGAACTCGCCCTGGAAGCCGATCAGGCCGCGCGCCGGAATACGGTACTCGAGGCGCGTGCGGCCGCGGCCGTCGGACGCCATGTCGAGCATCTCGCCCTTGCGGCGGCCGAGCTCTTCCATCACGCCGCCCTGGTGGCCGTCTTCGAGATCGACAGTCAGCAGCTCGTACGGCTCGTGCTTCACGCCATCGACTTCGTGCATCACCACGCGCGGACGCGACACAGCCAGCTCGTAGCCCTCGCGGCGCATGTTTTCGATCAGGATCGTCAGGTGCAGTTCACCGCGCCCCGCCACCTCGAACACCGTTTCGTCACCGGTATCGCGCACGCGCAGCGCCACGTTGTGGTTCAGCTCCTTCATCAGGCGATCGCGAATCTGGCGGCTCGTGACGAACTTGCCTTCCTTGCCGGCGAGCGGCGACGAGTTGACGACGAAGTTCATCGTCAGCGTGGGCTCGTCGACGGTGATCATCGGCAGCGCCTCGGGCGTATCGGGCGCGCAGATCGTCGCGCCGATGCCGATTTCCTCGATGCCGTTGATGAGCACGATGTCGCCGGCCTGCGCCTCGTCGACCTGCACGCGCTCCAGGCCCTGGAACGACAGCACCTGGTTGATCTTGCGGTTCAGGATCTCGCCTTCCGGACCGAAGCGCACGACGACCTGCTGGCCCGGCTTGACGCGTCCACGCGCGATGCGGCCCACACCGATGCGGCCGACGTAGGTCGAGTAGTCGAGCGAGGTGATTTGCAGTTGCAGCGGCGCGTCGGGATCGGCCGGGCGCACCGGCACGTGCTCGAGGATCGCCTCGAAGAGCGGACGCATGTCGCCTTCGCGGGCGCTCGGCTCGAGAGACGCATAGCCGTTCAGGCCCGATGCATACACCACCGGGAAGTCGAGCTGCTCCTCGGTCGCGCCGAGCTTGTCGAACAGATCGAAGGTCTGGTTGATGACCCAGTCGATGCGGGCGCCCGGGCGGTCGATCTTGTTGACGACGACGATCGGCTTCAGGCCGAGCGCGAGCGCCTTCTTCGTGACGAAGCGGGTTTGCGGCATCGGGCCCTCGACCGCGTCGACGAGCAGCAGCACCGAGTCGACCATCGACAACACGCGCTCCACCTCTCCGCCGAAGTCCGCGTGCCCCGGGGTGTCGACGATATTGATGTGGGTGCCTTCGTATTCGACCGCGCAGTTCTTCGCGAGAATCGTGATGCCGCGCTCTTTTTCAATGTCGTTCGAGTCCATCACGCGCTCGGCGATCTGCTGGTTCTCTCGGAACGTGCCCGACTGGCGAAGCAGTTGGTCGACGAGCGTGGTCTTGCCGTGGTCGACGTGGGCAATGATGGCGATATTGCGGAGGGCGCGGGTCATAGGAACCTGGGTGCGCAACAAGTGTGCGCGAAATGAAAAACACGTTGAGCGCGCTTGGGCTGGCTAGCCGGGCAAAAGCCCGAGCACCGGCTTGGGACGCACATTGGACAGCCAAAAATTATAGCACGCGCGAGTGACGCGCGATTACCACACCTTCGCCCCGCGTGGCAGCGCCGGATCGACTCAGCCCCCCCCCAAGGCGCCGGAACGCCGAAAGTCATCTCGACATTCACCATACTGGCAGTAGGCACTTAATACACAGATACCCAAGTTGGGTTGTAATAACGCTTGCCGCGTCAACTAACCGCACCTATACTCCTGCCTAGTCAACTATTGCACTCGCACGGGAATCATGACGGAAACCACCCCTACGCTGCCCAAAGAGCTGCGCGACTACCAAGTGGGCGAGAGCGTCGGCTATCTGATCACACGCGTGAAATCGACGATGTCGAACATGGTCACGCAGCGCACGATGGCGGAGTTGGGCATCACCAGCACGCAGGCGAGCATCCTGTTCATGGTCGCGAGCGGCCGGTGCCTGGTGGCGGCCGAGCTGGCGCGGGACTACGGGATCGACGCGAGCGCCGTCACGCGCCTGCTCGACCGGCTCGAAAAGCGCGGCCTGCTCTCGCGCGTGCGCAGCAACGAGGATCGCCGCGTGGTCCGGCTCGCCTTGACGCCCGAGGGCTACGAGCTTGCCGCGCGCCTGCCGGAAGTCTTCACGAGCGTGCGGGACAAGCTGCTCGCCGGCTTCACGCCCGAGGAAGTCGGGTTCTTGAAAAGCATGCTGCGGCGCGTCCTCGCCAACAACGGCGATCAGGCGAATTGAGCCCGGAACGCAGTCGGCCACGAGGCAATTCACAGTCGAACTGCCTAGAAAAATACTTGCAGGGTCCATGATCACACTCCAATCCAAGAGTCGAGCGATGAAATCCCTTTCTCTGTCGGCCCGTGCACTGCCGCGCCGGCGGGCTGGCAACGCGGCGGTCGCGGCAGTCGCCGCGCTTGCCCTCGCCGGCTGCGCGAACTACTTCGGCATCAAGAGCGACAAGCAGATCGCGCCGGCGACCCAGTTCGAATCCGCGCAAAGCCTGCCCGGCCAAGGCGGACAGTGGCCGTCGCTCGACTGGGCCGCGCAGTTCGGCGACCCGCAATTGCCCAAGCTGATCGCCGAGGCGCTCGAGGGCAACCCGACTATCGCCCAGGCGCAGGCGCGCCTCGCCAAGGCGCAGTCCTATATCGAAAGCTCGCGCTCCAACCTTTATCCGAAAGTCAACGGCAGCTATTCGTGGACCCGCGAGCTGTTCTCGGGCAACGGGCTCTATCCGCCGCCCTACGGCGGCTCCTGGTACAGCGAGAACAACGCGCTCGCGAGCGCCTCCTGGGACCTCGACCTGTGGGGCAAGAACCGCGCGAAGCTTGATTCGGCGGTCTCGCAGGAGAAGGCGGCCGAAGCCGACATGCAGCAGGCGCGAATCACGCTGGCGTCGTCGGTGGCGCGCACGTATAACCAGCTGGCCCAGCTCTACGCGCTGCGCGACATCGCCCAGCGCGAAATCAAGAACCGCCAGGATGTCAGCTCGATCACGAACGACCGCGTCGGCGCCGGCCTCGACACCAACGTCGAGAAACAGACGGCGATCGGCAATATCGCGAGCAGCCAGACGACACTGTCTGACTACGACGGCCAGATCGCGATCACGCGCTATCAGCTGGCCGCCCTGCTCGGCAAGGGGCCGGATCGCGGACTGCAAATCGCCGAGCCGTCGCTCGCGCCGGACGGCAAGGTCGCCCTGCCCGACAACCTGCCGGCCGATCTGGTCTCGCGCCGGCCCGACATCGTCGCGGCGCGCTGGCAAGTGGAGGCTGCAATGCACGACGTGAAGGAAGCGAAGGCGGAGTTCTTCCCCGACGTGAACCTCGCCGCCGCGGCCGGCTTCGACGCGTTCGGCTGGGGGCGCTTTTTGACCTCGTCGAGCCGCCAGATCCAGTTCGGCCCGGCGATCCACCTGCCGATCTTCGACGCCGGCGCGCTGCGCTCGCAATTGAAGGGACGCTACGCGGACTTCGACCTCGACGTCGCGAACTACAACCAAACGCTCGTCAGCGCGCTGTCCGACGTCGCCACGCAGGTGGCGTCGATCCGCTCGATCGATCAGCAGATGGGCGACGCGCAGCGCGCACTCGACGCCTCGACCAAGGCCTACCAGCTCGCGGTGATCCGCTACAAGGCGGGGCTATCGCCGCAGCTGCAGGTGCTGAACGCGGACATCAACCGCCTGTCGGCCGAGCAGACCGTGACCAACCTGAAGATGCGGCGGCGCGACATGCAGCTCGCGCTGATCAAGGCGCTCGGCGGCGGTTTCGACGCGAACGCCGCGGGCCTGACGGCGCCCGCCGCCGACGCATCGGCCGCGCATGCGCCAGGCTGAACCGCACCGCCACCACACGCAACTGAACGACCAAGACGACCAAGACGACCAAGATTGTTGAGAGAATACGGAGCATTCCAATGAGTGACACCCAACAAGCCGCCGCCGGCGCGCAGCCGAAATCGAACGGCAAGCGCAAGCGGATGATGACGCTGCTCGTCATCGTGATCCTGATCGCGGCCACAGCCTACGGCCTCTACTATTTCCTCGATGCGCGCTTCCACGAAAACACCGACGACGCCTACGTGAACGGCAACGTCGTGCAGATCACGCCGCAGGTCACGGGCACCGTGGTCGCGGTCAACGCCGACGATACACAGACCGTCAAGGAAGGCGATCCGCTCGTCGTGCTCGACGGCGCCGACGCGAGCATCACGCTGCAGCAGGCCGAGGCGAATCTCGCACAGACGGTGCGCCAGGTGCGCGGTCTCTTCGTCGACGACAACCAATACCAGGCTCAAGTCGCGCTGCGCGACTCCGATCTCTCGAAGGCGCAGGACGATCTGCGCCGCCGCATGCAGGTCGCCCAGACGGGCGCCGTCTCGCAGGAAGAAATCTCGCACGCGCGCGACGCCGTGAAGGCCGCGCAGGCCTCGCTCGACGCCGCCCAGCAGCAGCTCGCCTCGAACCGCGCGCTGACCGCCAACACGACGATCGCCACGCACCCGAACGTGATGGCGGCCGCCGCGAAGGTTCGCGACGCCTATCTCGCGAACGCGCGCAACATGCTGCCGGCGCCGGTCACAGGCTACGTGGCGAAGCGCTCGGTGCAGGTCGGCCAGCGCGTGTCGCCGGGTACGCCGCTGATGGCGATCGTGCCGCTGAACGCCGTCTGGATCGACGCAAACTTCAAGGAAGTGCAGTTGAAGCACATGCGCATCGGCCAGCCGGTCGAGATGACCGCCGACGTGTACGGCTCGTCGGTCGTCTTCCACGGCAAGGTGATCGGCTTCTCGGCGGGCACGGGCTCGGCCTTCTCGCTGCTGCCGGCGCAGAACGCAACCGGCAACTGGATCAAGGTCGTGCAGCGCCTGCCGGTGCGGATCTCGCTCGATCCGCAAGAGCTCGCGAAGCATCCGCTGCGCATCGGCCTGTCGATGCAAGTCGACGTGAACATCAAGCAAGACGAAGGCGGTCAGCTCGGCAACGCGCCGAACACCGTCTACTCGACCGACGTGTTCAAGAAGTACGGCGACGAAGCCAACGCGGAAATCGGGCGCATCATCGCCGAGAACGCGGGTCCGAACGCCGGCCTGCCGCAGAAGGCGGGGTCCGCCCTTGCGGCAAGTAGCGCGACGGCAGCGAAAGGCGCGTCGCGCAGCTGACCGGGCGGCCGCAAGCCACCGAACCAAGGTCCCAAGCTCAATGGCTCAAGCTCAACACCCGCCGCTCTCCGGCATGCAACTGGTGATCGGCACCATCGCGGTGTCGCTCGCGGTGTTCATGAACGTGCTCGACACGTCGATTGCGAACGTCGCGATTCCGACCATCTCCGGCGACCTCGGCGTGTCGTCCGACCAGGGCACCTGGGTCATCACGTCGTTCGCGGTCGCCAACGCGATCTCGGTGCCGCTCACCGGCTGGCTCACCGACCGCATTGGCCAGGTGCGCCTGTTCCTCGCGTCGATCGTGCTGTTCGTCGTCTCGTCGTGGATGTGCGGCCTCGCGCCGACGCTGCCGCTCCTCTTGCTGTCACGCGTGATTCAGGGCGCGGTGGCCGGGCCGATGATCCCGCTCTCGCAGGCGCTCCTGCTCGGCGCCTATCCGCGCGAGAAAGCACCGCTCGCGCTCTCGATGTGGGCGATGACGACGCTGATCGCGCCCGTCGCCGGGCCGATTCTCGGCGGCTGGATCTCCGACAACATTTCGTGGCCGTGGATCTTCTACGTCAACATTCCAGTCGGCATCGCCGCCGCCATAGCGACCTGGGCGATCTTCCGCAAGCGCGAATCGGCCGTAAAGAAGGCGCCGATCGACGGCGTCGGGCTCGGGCTCCTCGTGATCTGGGTCGGCTCGCTGCAGATCATGCTCGACAAGGGCAAGGATCTCGACTGGTTCTCGTCGGCGACGATCGTCGTGCTCGCGCTGACGGCGATCATCGGTTTAGCGTTCTTCGTCGTCTGGGAACTGACGGCCGACCACCCCGTGGTCGACCTGTCGTTGTTCGCGCGACGCAACTTCACGGGCGGGACGGTCGCGCTGTCGATCGGCTACGGCCTCTACTTCGGCAACCTCGTGCTGCTGCCGCTGTGGCTGCAAACCGATATCGGCTACACCGCCACCGACGCCGGCCTCGTGATGGCGCCAGTCGGCCTGTTCGCGATCCTGCTCTCGCCGGTCACGGGCAAGTTCCTGCCGCGCACCGATCCGCGCTACATTGCGACGGCATCGTTCTGCACGTTCGCGCTGTGCTTCTGGCTGCGCTCGCGCTACACGACGGGCGTCGACACCTGGGCGCTGACGCTGCCGACGCTGATCCAGGGCATCGCGATGGCGGGCTTCTTCATTCCGCTCGTGTCGATCACGCTGTCGGGGCTGCCCGGCCCTCGGATTCCGGCCGCGTCGGGGCTGTCGAACTTCGTGCGGATCATGTGCGGCGGCATCGGCACGTCGATCTTCCAGACCGCCTGGGATCATCGGACGATCCTGCATCACGCGCAGTTGACCGAGCAGGCGAATCCGTACAACCCGGTGTTCGCGCAACAGATGACCAACATGGGGGCGACCGGGCTCAACCAGGCGCAAAGCTATGGGCTCTTCAACAACATGGTGACGCAGCAGGCCGCGCAGCTGGGCGTGAACGATTTGTTCTGGCTCTCGTCGGCGATTTTCATCGCGCTGATCGCGCTCATCTGGATCACGAAGCCGGAGCGCGCCGGCGGAGGGGATGCGGGAGCGGCGGCATCGGCGGCGCATTGAGGCTGCGAGCGGCGTAGCCTCCCGGTTTGGATTCCTTTGGATGTGGAAACGCCCGGCTTTGACCGGGCGTTTTTTCGTCTCGCCGCCAAGAAAGAGGCTATGCCTCGGCGGTCACGACCAGACGCTCCGGCGCGAGCACGCCATCGGCCGCCTTCGCGACGCCGAGCAGCCGTCCGCCATCGCCATAGACGCGCACCCGAGCACCCTGCGGCGCATCGATCGCCGGCAGCTCCGCCAGCCGCAGACGCTGGCCATGCAGAAAACGCCGCGTCGCCTCGGCATCGAGTTGCAGCGACGGAAACGTCGATAGCAACGCATCGACCGGTTGCAGCCAGGCATCGCGCTCGCTTTGCCCGGCGTCGGAAAGCGCATCGAGCGTCACCGCGTTCGCGAGCGTCAGCGCACCGACGCCCGTGCGGCGCAACGCCACCAGATGCGCGCCGCAGCCGAGCGCCTCGCCGATATCCTCCGCGAGCGTGCGCACGTAGGTCCCTTTGCTGCACGTCACGCGAAACGTCACGTCGGGCAGCGCGCACGCGAGCAGCTCGAGAGCATGGATCGTCACGCCGCGCCCTTCCCGCTCGATGGTCTGCCCCGCGCGCGCGTATTCGTAGAGCGGCTTGCCGTCGCGCTTGAGCGCCGAATACATCGGCGGCACCTGGACGATATCGCCGCGAAACCGCGCCAGCGCCGCGTCGACCGCAGCGCGATCGCAGCTCACCTCGCGCGTTTCCAGCGCCTCGCCTTCCGCGTCGCCCGTCGTCGTGCGAACGCCGAGGCGCATCGTCGCCTCGTAGGTCTTGTCGGCTTCGAGCAAGTCCTGCGAGAACTTGGTCGCCTCGCCGAAGCACAGCGGCAGCAGGCCGGAAGCGAGCGGATCGAGCGTGCCGGTGTGGCCGGCCTTCTTGGCGGTATAGAGGCGCTTGGCGCGCATCAGCGCATCGTTGCTCGACAGACCGACGGGCTTGTCGAGCAGCAATACGCCGTCGAGCGCACGGCGCGGCACGCGGGGACGTTGAAGTTGAGTCATCTGAGAAGCGGGACGATGGACCGGTGACGAATCAAGCGCGAAGTCAATCGTCCTTGGCGCGCGTCGCGTTGGCTTCGTCGATCAGGCGGGACATCTCGACAGCCTTCTCGATCGTCTTGTCGTAGTGGAAATGCAGCGTCGGCACGGTGTGGATGTGCAGGCGCTTGAAGAGCAGATTGTGCAGATGGCCGGCCGCGTGGTTGAGCGCGGCTTGCGTCGCTTGTGCGTCGCCGGTCAGCGTCGTGAAGTAGACCTTCGCGTGCGCGTAGTCGGGCGTAAGCTCGACGCTCTGGATCGTGACGAGCCCGATGCGCGGGTCCTTGACCTCGCGCATGATGAGCTCAGACAGATCGCGCTGGATCTGGTCGGCGATCTGGACGTTGCGGTTCGGACTGGTGCGTTTTTTCGGCATGATGATTCCGTGATTCGGTTCGGACGCGTTCAGGCTGCTCACGGGCTTTCTGCCATGCAACAGGCAGTAGGACGCCCGGAGCATTACTCGGGTCGACAAAAAAAGGCGGAACGGGCCAGCGCCCGCTCCGCCCTTCGAGCCCTCGCGCCGGTTGTTACAGCGTACGCGCGACTTCCGTGACTTCGAACACCTCGAACTGATCGCCTTCAAGGATATCGTTGAAGTTCTTGATCGACATGCCGCACTCGAAGCCTTGGCGCACTTCCTTGACGTCGTCCTTGAAGCGCTTGAGCGAATCGAGCTCGCCGGTATGGACCACGACGTTGTTGCGCAGCACGCGCACCGACGAACTGCGCTTGACGACGCCGTCGGTGACCATACAGCCCGCCACCGAGCCGACCTTCGGCACCTTGAAGACTTGGCGGACCTCGACCATGCCGGTCACGACTTCGCGCTTCTCCGGCGCCAGCATGCCCGACATCGCCGCCTTCACCTCATCCACGGCGTCGTAGATGATGTTGTAGTAGCGGATGTCGACACCGTTCGCTTCGGCGAGCTTGCGCGCCTGCGCATCGGCACGCGTGTTGAAGCCGATGATGACCGCCTTCGAAGCCGTCGCCAAATTGACGTCGTTTTCGCTGATGCCGCCAACCGCGCCGTGCACGACCTGCACGCGCACTTCGTCCGTCGACAGCTTGAGGAGCGCCTGCACCAGCGCTTCCTGCGAGCCTTGCACGTCGGCCTTGACGATGAGCGGCAGCGTTTGCACTTCGCCTTCGCCCATCTGCTCGAGCATGCTTTCGAGCTTCGCGGCCTGCTGCTTCGCGAGCTTGACGTCGCGGAACTTGCCTTGGCGGAACAGCGCGATTTCGCGCGCCTTGCGCTCGTCCGGCAGCACGATGACTTCCTCGCCCGCAGCCGGCACTTCCGACAAGCCTTGAATTTCGACCGGAATCGACGGACCCGCCGACTTCGTCGCCTTGCTGGTTTCGTCGAGCATCGCGCGCACACGGCCGTAAGCACTGCCGGCCAGCACGACGTCGCCGCGCGAGAGCGTGCCCGACTGCACGAGAATCGTCGCGACCGGGCCCTTGCCCTTATCGAGCTTGGCTTCGATCACGATGCCCTTGGCCGGCGCTTCGACCGGAGCCGTCAGTTCCAGCACTTCGGCTTGCAGCAGCACGTTTTCGAGCAGGTCGTCGATGCCCACGCCCGTCTTCGCCGACACCGGCACGAACGGCGAATCGCCACCGTACTCTTCCGGCACGACGCCTTCGGCGACGAGCTCCTGCTTCACGCGCTCGGGGTTCGCTTCCGATTTATCGATCTTGTTGATCGCGACGACGATCGGCACGCCGCCCGCCTTCGCGTGGGCGATCGCTTCCTTCGTCTGCGGCATCACACCGTCGTCGGCCGCAACCACGAGAATCACGATGTCGGTCGCCTTCGCGCCGCGCGCGCGCATCGCCGTGAACGCCTCGTGACCCGGCGTGTCGAGGAACGTGATGACGCCGCGCGGCGTATCGACGTGGTAGGCGCCGATGTGCTGCGTAATGCCGCCCGCTTCGCCCGCGGCCACCTTGGCGCGGCGGATGTAGTCGAGCAGCGAGGTCTTGCCGTGGTCGACGTGGCCCATGACCGTGACGACCGGCGGACGCGGCAGTTGCTCCGCATCGGTGACTTCACCCTCGACGAGCAGCGCTTCCGGATCGTCGAGCTTCGCCGCGACCGCGCGGTGCCCCAGTTCTTCGACGACGATCATCGCCGTTTCCTGGTCGAGCACCTGGTTGATCGTGACCATCTGGCCGAGCTTCATCATCACCTTGATGACTTCCGAAGCCTTCACCGACATCTTGTGCGCCAGATCGGCAACCGTGACCGTCTCCGGCACGTGCACTTCGCGCACGATCGGCTCGGTCGGCGCCTGGAACGACGTCGCGGCTTCCTGATGCTTGCCGCGGCCCTTCGGACCGCCGCGCCAGCCGCGGTCGACGCCGCCGCTGGAATCGCCGCGTGTCTTGATGCCACGGCGCTTGGCTGCGTCGTCCTGCCAGTTGCCGCCGCCCTTGCCGCCAGGGCCAGCCTTCTTCTTGTCGCCGCCTGCCGGAGCCGACGACGGTGCGGCGGCGGCCGCTGGAGCCGCCGCAGGCGCCTTCTTCCCGGCGGGACGCGCGCCGGCTTCGCCTGCCGGACGCGCCGGCTTGTGCAGCGTGCCCTTGGCTTCGGCGGTCTTGGCCGCCGCCGCTTCGGCCGGCTTGGCAGCGGGCGCGGGCTCGGGCGCCTTCACCTGCGCCTTGCGCGGCGTGTTCATCATTTCGCGAATCGCACGCGCTTCGGCTTCGGCCGCCGCGCGGCGCTTGCTGATCTCTTCCTGCTCGGCACGGGCCTTCTCGGCCGCGACGCGTGCCGCATCCTCGGCCTTCTTCGCTGCTTCGCGCTGGGCAGCGCGCTCCGCTGCCGCGCGCTCTTCATCATCGGCGGCCGTTCGCCCGGCCGCTTCGGCCTGCTCGCGGGCCGCCGCTTCGGCAACCGCAGCCGCACGCTTCTTCACGGATTCTTCTTCCTGGCGGCGACGCTCGGCCTCGGCAGCCTGCTCGCGCTCCTGGCGCTCAGCTTCCTCGCGGGCGAGGCGCTCCTGGCGCTCCTTCAATTCCAGCGCCTGCTTCTCGAGCAGCTCGGCCTCGCGGCGCGCCTCTTCCTCGCGGCGCTGCAGTTCGGCCTCTTCCGCCTCAGCTGCATGATTCGATGCTTCCATGCCCGCTTCCGCGGTTTCGTCGCGCTTGACGAACACGCGCTTCTTGCGCACCTCGACTTGAATGGTGCGAGCCTTGCCCGTCGCGTCGGATTGCTTGATTTCCGACGTGTGCCGTTTGGTCAGCGTGATCTTGCGCTTGTCCGCGTCGGTCGAGCCGTGCGACTTGCGCAAGTGGTCGAGCAGACGCGACTTGTCGGTCTCGGACAAGACATCGTCTTCGCTCGCTTTCTGTACGCCGGCCGCCTGGAGCTGCTCGAGCAGCACGCCAGCAGGCATTTTGAGTTCCGCGGCAAATTGGGCTACGTTGTTACTCGCCATTCATTCCTCTTAGTGCAAGGACCGATTCCTTGCGGTTAGCATCGGGTCATGCGGCCAGCGGGCCGCCATCAAATCAGTGCGCCATGGTCATTTCTCTCAAGAAAGGGCCGGGCCGTTCCAAGGTCTTCATTGGAACCAGTGTTCGCGTGCTTTCATGATCAGCGTCTTCGCTGTTTCCTCTTCCATTCCCGTCATCTCGACCAGCTCGTCGACCGCCAGCTCGGCAAGATCGTCGCGCGTTTGAATCTGGTGTTCGGCCAGCTTCGCGAGCAGGTCGGCGTCCATGCCGTCCAGGCTCTTCAGATCGAGCGCGACGTTTTCGACCTTCTCCTCGTTCGCGATCGCCATCGTCAGCAAGGCATCGCGCGCGCGATTGCGCAGTTCGTGCACGGTGTCTTCGTCGAACGCTTCGATTTCGAGCATCTCGTTGAGCGGCACGTAGGCGATCTCTTCGAGACTCGTGAAGCCTTCGTCGATCAGGATGTCGGCGACTTCTTCGTCGACGTCGAGCCGCGCCATGAACAGGTCGCGCAGCTCGCCGCGCTCCTGGTTCTGCTTCTGCGCCGACTCGTCCGGCGTCATGATGTTGATCTGCCAGCCGGTGAGCTCGCTGGCAAGGCGCACGTTCTGGCCGCTGCGGCCGATCGCGACTGCCAGCTCGTTTTCGTCGACGACGACGTCCATCGAATGCTTTTCTTCGTCTACGACGATCGACTGCACGGCTGCCGGCGCGAGCGCGCCGATGACAAACTGGGCGGGATCTTCCGACCATAGCACGATGTCGACGTTTTCGCCACCGAGCTCATTGCGCACGGCCTGCACGCGCGAGCCGCGGATGCCGACGCAGGTGCCGATCGGATCGATGCGCTTGTCGTACGCGATCACACCGATCTTCGCGCGCACGCCGGGATCGCGAGCGGCAGCCTTGATCTCGAGGAGGCTTTGCTCGATCTCCGGCACTTCCATCTCGAACAGCTTCATGAGGAACTCGGGCGCCGTGCGCGAGAGCTCGATCTGCGGACCGCGCGCGGTGCGATCGACCTTCGCGATATAGGCGCGCACGCGGTCGCCCACGCGCAGGTTTTCCTTCGGGATCAGCTGGTCGCGGCGCAGCAGTGCTTCGACGCGGCCCGACTCGACGACGAAATTGCCCTTGTCTAGACGCTTGACCGTGCCGGTCATGATCTTTTCGCCGCGCTCGAGGAAGTCGTTCAGGATCTGCTCGCGCTCGGCGTCGCGGACCTTCTGCAGAATCACCTGCTTGGCCGCCTGCGCGCCGATGCGGCCGAATTCGATCGACGGAACCGGATCTTCGATGTAGTCGTCGACTTGCGCCTCGGGTTGCTGCTCGCGCGCTTCGAAAAGCAGGATTTCCTGATCCGGCTCCTGCAGGCCCGCTTCGTCCGGCACGACGCGCCAGCGGCGATACGTTTCGTGTTCGCCGCTTTCGCGATCGATATGGACGCGGATATCCACGTCTTCTTCGAAGAGCTTCTTGGTGGCCGAGGCGAGAGCCGCTTCGAGCGCAGCGAACACGACATCCTTATTGACGTTCTTTTCGCGTGCCAGCGCATCCACCAGCATCAACACTTCGCGACTCATTGTTTGCGGCTCCTAAAGTCAACGTGCGGGACGAGGCGCGCTTTATCGATATCCGCGAGCGTGAAATCGAGCATCGCGGCGCCTTCCTTCCCTTCAAATTCCAAACCGATCGTTTCGCCGTTCGGCGCATGCAGGATGCCCCGGTACGATTTGCGCCCGTCCAACGGCTTCTTCAATGTAATGACGGCCTCGCTGCCCGCGAAGCGTTCGAAATCCGCCAGCTTCTTCAGCGGACGATCGAGTCCCGGCGACGATACTTCGAGCCGCTCGTAATCGATGTTTTCGACTGTCAGAACGTGCTGGAGCTGACGTGTGACTTTTTCGCAGTCTTCGATCGCGATGCCGGACGGCTGGTCAATGTAGACGCAGAGCATGCCGCGTCCGGTACGCTCGAGATCGACCAGTTCGTAGCCCAGACCCAAGACCGTGGTTTCTATCAGTTCCGTCAGTTGCACAATGCCCTCTAAGGTGTACGCGCACAGCCCTTCGCCCTATCGCGTTCACCTTCGGGCCGCGCGCCAAGCCGGCGCACGGAAATGGTGTGTGCTGCCCGAGATGCCGAACCGTACCGCCAAAAAAAAATGGGCTTCACGCCCATCTTTTTCTAACCGGTGGTCGCACCTGAGCCGCACGTTGATGCCACCTTATTGCTGCCAAGTCAGAGACCTACCGCGGTGACCAAGCCAGATGCCGCACGCCCAGCGACTTCGCGATTGTAGCATTTTTCGGCACGAACGCAAACCGCTCGCCGAGGTTTCACGCGCTTGACGCTTGATTTCGCAGCATGTTTCGTGCGATTTGGCGAAACATGCGTGCCCGGCATGAGGTAATCGGGAAACCACCGAGGAGCAACGCGCCGGACGAGAAAGCGCGAAACGCGCGTTGCCTCGACCGGTTAGCGGCCGCGCGAGCGATTGCGCGGCGTCTGGCGTTGCGCGCCACCGGCCGGCGCACGGTTGCCGTTGCCCTGGCCGCGATTGCCGCCGCCCGGAGCGCGATTGCCGTTGACGTTGCCCGAGGCGCGCTTGCCGGTGCTGCCTGTGCCGCTGGTCGGCGCACGGTTGCCGTCGACGTCGCCACGCCGCCCGCCCGGGTTCTGGCCGCGGCCGCCGCCGCGATTGTTGCCGTAGCCGCCCGGTCCGCCGGTGCCGGAACCGAAACCACCCTGCCCGCCGCCGAAGCTGCCCGCCGCACCGCGCCGGCCGCCACGCTGAGGCTGCTCCATACGGCCATGAGCGGTCAGCACCGGCTCACGGCTGATGAAGCCCATCGAGGTCTGCATCGGGTCCGGCTGGCGACGATCCTGCGCCGCATTGCGGCCGTGCTGTTTCTCTTCGGCCGGAGCCTTCAACCCGACCGACGCCATCAGGCTGCGCACCTGATTGTCCTCGAGCTCCTCCCAGCGGCCGCGCTTCAAGCCGCGCGGCAGCAGGATCGGGCCGTGCCGCGTGCGGATCAAGCGGCTCACCATCAGGCCGACCGCCTCGAACATGCGCCGCACTTCGCGGTTGCGCCCTTCGGCAAGCGCCACGTGATACCAATGGTTCGTGCCTTCGCCGCCGCCATCGCGAATGCGCAGGAAGTTGGCGGGACCGTCCTCGAGCTCGACGCCGTGAAGGAGCTTCTGCCGCGAGCCTTCGCTCAGTTCGCCAACGACGCGCACCGCGTACTCGCGCTCCACGCTGTAGCGCGGATGCATGAAGCGATTCGCGAGATCGCCCGACGTCGTCAGCATCAGCAGACCTTCCGTATTGAAATCGAGCCGGCCGACCGCGAGCCATTTGGCGGTCTTCATCGGCGGCAGCTTGTCGAACACGGACGGACGCCCTTCGGGATCCGCGTGGCTGACGATTTCCCCAGTCGGCTTGTGATAGAGCAGGACGCGCGGCGGCTTGCTCTGCAGCTTGCGCTTGACCGGCTTGCCGTTAATGCGGACTTGATCGGTCGGCATGATGCGCTGGCCGATGTGCGCCGGCTCGCCGTTCACCGAGACCCGGCCCGCGACGATCAACTCTTCCATCTCGCGACGCGAGCCCATGCCCGCTTCGGCCAGCACCTTGTGCAGTTTCGGCGCATCGTCGTCCGGTGCGAGCACACGCTTTTGCTGCGTCTGGCGGCCGCGTCGCAGCATCGGTGCGCGCACGCCGCCCGTGCTGCTGTTGTCCGCATCGAAGGCGGGCGAAGTCACATAGGAGAACAGGTCGTCCTGCGCTGCAGCGCCCGCTTCGGGAGCGGTCTCCGCGCGCTTGTTCTGGCGATTGCCGCCTTCGCGCTTGGCTCCGGCCTGCTTGCGCGGACCTTTGGCGCCCGCTTCCCTGCGCGGCGCGCGCGCCGGCGACGGCGCGGCAGCCTCGCCGTCGGACGGCAACTCGGCCACGGCGCCCGCCGGCTGGACCGGCGCGTTTTCCGCGCCCTTGGTCTTCGCCGCCGCGCGGCGGCGCGCGATCAGGCTGCGCGGACCGCGCCGCAGGCCGCGGCGAGGCCGCTCCTCGTCGCTCGCTTCCGCGTTGGGCGTTGTGCGCTCGGCATCGCCGGACGACGCCTGGGGCTCGCGGGCGTCGCGATCCTCGCGCGCACGGCGCGCCGCTTCGACAGCGTGCCCGGATTCAGACGAATCGGTGTCGTGGGTAGTAGTCAAAACAACCTCTAGTGTCAGGTCGCGCACGCCCATTGCGAGCGCGGCTGGTGTTCGGTCACGTCAAGCGCTGCGCGACGCGGCTTCGTCGTCGGTAAATACGCTTGCGTCCTGCGTGGCGTCACCGCGATCCTCCGGATCGCCGTGCGTCACATGCGCCGGGTCAGGCTCGATTGTTTGCTCCGCGTCGGCGCTAAACGAATTCGAGTCATGCGCCGTTGCTGCCAGATCAACCTCGGCGCGATCGGCGTTGTCTTTATCTGCCTGCGTCACGACCCGCGTTGCGGCGTCATCGGCGTGCAGTTCAACGGTTGCTTCGGCGTCAGACGATTCGCGCCCGGCAACCGTTTCGATACGCTCGCCCGGTTCCGCGGCGTTCGTTTGTACATCAGTCCGCTCTTGGAGATCGGATGCAGCGGCCGTCTCGCCTTCAGCGGGGGCACCTGTCTCTCCATCCGGAAACTCGATCGCGTGCTGCGCCAGCAGATTCGCCTCGATCTCACCTGCCGGGTCGTTGAGCGCGGGCAACTCGTCGAGCGCCTTCAGGCCGAGATCGTCGAGAAACTGCTTGGTCGTGGCATAAAGCGCCGGACGGCCAGGCACGTCCCGATGGCCGATCACTTCGATCCAGTTGCGGTCCTCGAGCTGCTTCACGACCTGCGTATTCACCGTGACGCCGCGAATCTCTTCGATGTCGCCGCGCGTCACAGGCTGCCGGTATGCCACGATGGCCAGCGTCTCGAGCACCGCGCGCGAATATTTCGGCGGCTTCTCGGGATGCAGGCGATCCAGATAGGTACGCATCGCAGGCTTGCTTTGAAAGCGCCAGCCGGAGGCCAATCCGACAAGCTCGACGCCGCGCCCCGACCAATCCTGCCTCAGGTCTTCGAGCAACGCGCGAACCGTATCTGCCGACACGCCGTCGGCAAAGAGCTTGCGCAAATCACCGATCTTGAGCGGCTCCTGCGCGCAAATCAAAGCAGTCTCGAGGACGATCTTCGCCTCTTGGGTATTCATGCAGCTAGGCCAGACCCTGTGGTCAAACGGACCGGATCAAACAGACGATATGGAACTGAAGACGCGCTCGCCCGATTCTGATCGGTCATATTGATGGGAGCACGGACCGGGGGGTGGCGAATCGTACCGCTTATCAAGCCAAACCCAGCCGGACAGAGCAGCGCGATTCCGAAATGGAATCGCGTGACTGAACGCAATCTTACGCAAAAATATTCGGTGCGTAAAGAACGGCGCCCGCGATTCACCTGCGCGCGAGAAAGCGCCGCAGCCGCTCGACGCCGCGATCGAGCCGCGCCGGATCGCATGCATAGCACCAGCGCACGAAGCCCTCGCCTTCCGCGCCGAATGCACTCCCCGGCGCAAGCCCTAGGCCGACTTCGCGCACGAGCGCCTTACAGAGATCGAGGCTGTGTCCGGCGCCCGGCAGCGTGAAGAATAGATACATCGCGCCCAGCGGCGCTTTGACATCGACGCCGGCGATCTGGGAGAGCTCACCGACCAAGTGGTCGCGCGAGGCGCGCAGGCTCGCGGCCAACTCCTGCGCGAACCGCTCGCCTTCGCGCACCGCAGCGATGCCGGCCTGCTGCACGAAAGCCGGCGCACAGGACGTGTTGTATTCGATGAGCTTGGACAGATCGTCCATCAGCGCGCTGGGCGCCACGATCCAGCCGAGCCTCCAGCCGGTCATCAGCCATGCCTTGGAAAACGAGTTCACACAAATCACGCGTTCGTCGCGCGCCGCCAGATCGAGGAAAGACGGCGCGCTTGCCGTGACGCCTGCATCATCGCCGTAGTAAAGCCGCTCGTAGACTTCATCGGCGACGATCCAGATGCCGTGGCGCCGGCAATGCTCGAGCACCGCGCGCTGGTCGTCGCGCGCCATCACCCAGCCGGTCGGGTTGTTCGGCGAGTTCAGCATCAAAAGCCGCGTATCGGGCGTCAGCGCCGCCAGCAGCCGCTCGACATCGAGCGTCCAGCCATGCGCACCGTAGTCCAGCGACACGGTCTCGACGCTTGCGCCAAGGATCTTCGGGATCTCGACGAGATTCGGCCACAGCGGCGTGACCGCGACCACGCGATCGCCCGCGCCGACGACCAGCTGCGCCGCCAGCATCAGCGCGTTGACGCCCGCGCTCGTCACCGCGATGCAATCGGGGGATGTCGCGCCGTGCAACGCGCTCACGTACTCGGAGAGCGCCTCGCGCAGCGGCGCAATGCCGAGGTTGTGCGTATAGAACGTGGCGCCGGCGGCGAGCGCGTCACCCGCTGCATCACGGATGAACTGCGGAGTCACCTGATCCGATTCGCCGAACCAGAACGGCAGAACGTCGGCGACGCCGAAACCGGCGTTCGCGACCTCGCGGATCTGGGACGGACGCAGCGCCCGCACGGCGTCGCGAGCGCTCGGCGCGCCGTGGCGAATTACGGTCTCGCTCATTGGGGTCCTAATGGAGGGCTCGGGAGAAAAGCATGCAGTGTAGCGTGCGCTGAACGAACGCGCGCTCGGACGAAATCGACGCGGGAGGACGCCGGACCGGCGCCGTGCGCCGCCATCGATCCATGCGCCGTCCGCCCTAGCCAAGGTCTTCGACCCGCGCGGGAAGCTGCCGGATCAAGCCCCAAACCGCCTCGGCCGCGGGCGACAGCGAACGGTCCCGGCGCCGCACCAGGTCGACGGTGCGCTCCGCGCGCGGCACGAGCGGCCGCGCGACGAGCGAGGTGTCGGCGGGTGCCGGCAGCGCCAGCCACGGCAGCACGCTCACGCCGACGCCCGCCTCCACGAGCCCGAACACGGTAGCCGTGAATCCCAGCTCCTGCACGATTGGCGCGCTCACGTGCTGCTCGGCCAGCACAGCGTCGATCAAGGGACGGCTGCCCGATGCCTGGTCGAGCATCACGAGACGCTGCCCGTCCAGCGCGCTCCACGAAACGCTCGCCTGAGCCGCCAAAGGATGATCGGCCCGGGCGACGAAGCAGAATGAATCCGTCATCACCGTCTCGCTGACCAGATCCTCCGCGCCGTGCGGCCCGATGATGACCCCGAAATCGGCCTCGCCCGACTTGACCTTGCGCATCACGTCGGCCTGCACGTCGTCACGCAAGCCGAGTGTGATGTAAGGAAACCGCTTGCCGCACGCCGCGATGACTGGCGGCATCACCCGGCACGCGACTGTCGGGCTCGCCGCGACCACGACCCGGCCGCGCCGCTGCTCGCCGATCTCGCGAATTTCGCGCAAGGCCTCGTCCAGATCGGTCAAGAGGCGCGAGACGCTCGCGATCAGGTTTGCGCCGACATCGGTCAGTTGCACCTCGCGCGTCGTCCTGTCAATCAGTTTCAAGCCGATCTCACTTTCGAGCTCCCGCACGCAGCGGCTCACGGCGGATTGCGTGAGCCCGATCTCGTCGCCCGCGCGGCTGAAGCTTTCCTGGCGCGCGACTTCAATAAATACGCGCAACTGCCGCAACGTGACATTCATTTATCGGCCTCATCAATGTGCGCTACCGATGCAATTCTATTGCCAACGGTTCGAACTGAGACGTCAGCAGTCGTTTCCCGCAGCGCAACAATCGGGCGCAAACGCACGCCCGGCGGGCCGACTGCACAAGATTGGTGATAGCCCTTATTTTCCGGATGGTCATTTTGGCGTCTTATACGCCCCTAGCTGACTTCCGTGTGGCCTTCTGCCAAGCGCCTTGGAGGCAGTCGCAAAGCAGATGGCACGCTTCGTGCATTGATGGGTGCACTGGCCGGCGCCGCCCGCGGATCGACGAAATCATCGACCGCCGCGGTCTGCCCCGGCCCCCTGGCACCCGGTCACGGGTGCCTCCAGAGTGCGCAGCACGGGGCAGCGCACCGGAGTTAGCTTCGCTGAGGTGAGGACATGATGCTGTTCGACGATTTGAGAGATAACGAGTGGGCGCTGGTCGAGGCGTTGTTCTGCGCGGAGCCTGCACGCAGCGAGCGGCGCGGTCGCCCGCGTGTGGAAGCCCGTGCAGTCGTAAATGCGGTGCTGTGGGTGCTGTCGACGGGCGAAGGCTGGTCGAAGCTGCCGGGCCGCTACCCGTCCCCGCCGACCTGCCGGCGCCGTTTCGACGAGTGGCAAGCAGACGGCACGCTTGCAGAGATCGTGAAGCGTCTTAGCACGAGCGGCCGCCAGATTTCACTGCGCGGACGCATCGGCGCAACCGCCGTGAAGACGCCGGCGCCGCCGAGCCGGGATCGCCTGCGCGGCGCATTCTGGACCAATCCGGAATCCTGGCGCGCGCCAGTCAAGATGGCTTGATTCGAATTGCAGCCGGGCGCCTGCGGGCGCCCGGTTCGCATCAGGCGGCCGCTGCGGCGAGGTGCCGCAAGCCCCCTGCTGGTGCGCACGCTCTCGCACCAGCCATTCCCCCTCATCACTGCGGTTCAAGCTCCGCGCCGGCGTTCCGCCAGGCAGCGCAAAGCGTGCACGCCAGACATTCAGCGTTTGGCGAAACATCTATTTACCATTATTTACAACGCGCTTTCGCCCACCCGCTTACTTTACGAGTATGCGAACAAGCCGCCGCTTTGCGCGGTTTGATAGTGGTGGATGGGTCAGAGTAAGTGCTGAAGCGCTAGCTCCGATCAACACAGGAGCCAACCATGAAATCAGTGTCACTGCTTCTGTGCGGTGTGGTGGTTTCATTGGCTACTGTTGCCGCACAGGCCCAGCATTCTCCTCGCGATTGGGGCCGTCAGCCGAACGGCACGACGCCCCAGTCGGCGCCCTCCAGGGATGACGCGCGCAGCCGTCAACTCAACCCGACCGTGCCGCGCGGCGATTTGCGCGGCGATATTGCCAGCAACGCGCGGATGCGCGCCGACCCCTCTCGCAACGAAAACCGCCAACAGCCGTGACGCGTCGCGAAAATAGCGGGAACCACCCGGCACGGGCGAAGTCGGAGTAATTGCCATGAGCACAGCGTGGCAGCAGCAAATATCCGGTAGCCCGTATCCTCGCGATACGGGCTTTTTTTCGCACAATGACTCAACCTCAAGCCGTGCCGCGCCGAATCGCTTCCTTTGCAGCGAAGGCCGGCACAGCCGAAAGCACTAGGAACGCGCTTCCAGCGCAGCCGCGACAAGAGCGTCGCCTAACGCGTAGTCGTGCATGCGCTGCGCTTCCCAACCGAGCGTGCGCTCGTCTCGCGCGAGACGAGCAAACTCGGCGCGCCCCTTGTCGGTCAGAACGGCGATGTCGACGGGTGCATGAAAGCCCGGCGCCGGGGCGACGGTCCGTTGGCGAACGGTATCCATCAAGCCAAGACCGCGGAGATATTCGAAGACATTGGGGCGCTTTGCCCAAGGGACCTGCCGATATTGCACTCGTCTGAGCGCTTCGAGTACCGCTTCGTTGGAATACGTGGTCATCTCGACTCTTTCTTAAAGTGCAGCCATGACACGGCTTTCCACGGCGTAACGCCGCGCTGCCGCTGACGCCCGGCTACGCCGCACGAGCCGGGGGTTGTCAGCCCGGCCGGTTCGGCGCCACCGTCATTCCAAGGTACCGCCTATAATTTCGAGCTCCCCGCTCGAGCGCGCGTGAAGCGCACTCCTCATGGCGCTGCAATACGCCGGAAATCGGCGTGATGGAAGATCCACGAATTGTCTCGAAGCTGTTACGTTACTCCAACTCAATTGACCTTATTCACTTTATTCGCGCTTTTTTTCGCGGTTTTCCTGCTATGGCGCCGCGCTCGGGCGGCCATCGCGATAGCGAGCATCGCGATTTTCTGGCTGCTGGCGGCGGGCTGGCTCGCCGCTCCGCTACTCGAGTGGGCGCAGCCCAGCATCCGCCAGGCGGCCGAACCGGACTTCGCGCCGCGCACCGCGCTGATCGTGCTCGGCACCGGAACCGAACACAGCAGCGACGGCACCCTCGTTCCCAAGCCCGACGCCTTTCCGCGCATGGCCAAGGCGGCAGCGCTCTACGCCGAATGCAAGCGTCGCGAGCCGACTTGCAGGGTCATCGTGAGCGGCGGCAATCCGCAGCGGCACGAGACAAGCGAAGCCGATAATTACGCACCCTATCTGTTGCGTCTTCATGTCGAAAACACCGACCTGTTGCTCGAAAACACCAGCCGCAACACCTACGAAAACGCACGCAATGCCGCTAGTATGTTACGCGGCGAACGTTACGATTCTTTGATGCTCGTCACCTCGGCCTATCAGATGCCGCGCGCCTTGCTCGATTTCGAGCGCTTCGGGTTCGCGCCGCAACCTGTCGTATCGAATGCGCGGCATGCCCGGCTCGGCGTGCTGCCCCGCTTCAGCAATCTGGTCAATGCCGAAATCGCGCTGCACGAATTGATCGGAATCGCACAGTTCCATGTTTATCGCGCCATCGGGTGGTTTTGAAAAAGGTAAGCCGCAAACGCCGTGCCTGCGAACCATCGCCATTTAGTTCGGACTCCAGCCTTTTCCACCCACCCCTCTCGACAAAGCCGAAGATGCCTCACACCGGGCCCACAATATGCTGCTCGTCTCATCGAGGCACACACGTCAGGGTTTTGCCACACTTGTAACCAAATGTAATGATCCGTCACTTTTCTCACACACCATCTGTTGAAAGTCAGATAGATCGCTAGAATGCAGTGTCCAGCCGGACAGGCATTCCATTTGGGCCCCTTACCAACTAACCACCCTGCACGGAGGTATTCATGAAGAAAGTATCCCTGGCTATTTTGGTTTCATTGTCGGCGTTGGCAGGCGCAGCTTATGCGCAAACCGATAAAGGCATCACGGAAAGCACGGACCCGGCAAAGGCCGCCGACATCGAGCAGCGCGCTCAGGCACTGCAGTCTCAGCAGGAAGCCATGCCCCACGAGACCGAGATGACGCACAAGCCGATGATGAAGCATCATCACAAGAAAGCTATGTCGAAGAAGGATGAAGCCGCTCCGGCAAAGGGCGCCAGCGAGTAATCCGCACGGCGCGCGCCGCAAAGCCCATTCTCGCGAAAAGCCGAAGCCGGTCACGCCGGCTTCGGCTTTTTTGTCGGTACGCGCCGGGCTGCCTCAAGCGTACTGACCTCCTCATTGAAGGGCAGCGAACGTGTCGGCCGGAGTAAGTGCTTCAGCACTTACTTCGGCCCCAAGCAGGGCGCCTACTCCGGTCCCATGCAAAGCAAGAGAGCGTGGAGGCAGTCTATTTGCGGCGGCAATGCGCCGGTATGCTACAGTCGCGCACCGAACTTTCCCAACCCGTGCGCACCCCGGTGCGGAGGACAGAATGAGCAACATCCAGCTGGATATCGAATGGACCGAAGCCGCATCCCGCAAGATCGAGAAATTGATGCCGCGCGGCTCGCAAGACGCGTTTCTCGCGTTGCCGCCGGTCGAGTGCCTGCCGATGGAAGGCGATGTGCTGTTCCTCGGTCCGGACGGCAAGCAGCAGCCGTTCATCGTCGCGGAACGGCAGTATCACCATGACGGCGACGCCGACTGGACCATCATTCTGATTCTCGACGTGCCGCACGCCGCGCATTGAGGCGCACGGTTCGTTTTGCGTTCACGCGGAAACTGTCGTCGCGTGAACCGGATGCTCGATAAAAAGCCCGCCTCGTTTCCAAGGCGGGCTTTTGTCATAGGCCGGATTCAGGCGCTTTACCGCTCGCTCAACGCAGCTGGTCGATCACGAGCCCCATGATTTCCTTGGCCGGTCGCGACGTGTCGATCTCGCCCTTGTCGTCCACGACCGCGACACGCGTCTGATTCGGCGTCACCGCGCGAACGTTGACGCGGTACTGCTTCGCCTCCTTCTCCTTCCGGCCATGGAAGACCTGGTTCCAAAAGCCCTGCTCGTCCGAGCTCAGGTCCTTCGGATCGACGTAGCGAATGTAGTACAGGCCGCGAGTGCGATCGACATCGTCGACCGTGAAGTTGCTGCGGTCGAGCGCAAGGCCCACGCGCAGCCACGCACGATCATACGGCTCGCTGAGCGTGAGCTCGGTCGACGTATATTGGCCGTTGGCCGCGGTCGAATCCGCCGGCGCCGGGGTCTTGGCCGCCTGGGCGACGTTTTGCGCGGCGATGGCTGCCGTGCCCGCCGCCGGCGCGCTCGGCTTCGCCGCAGCAGGGGCAGCCGGCGCGACCTGCGCGCCGCTCGGCGGCTGATCCGCTGCCGCGCCCAGGTCGCCGCGCGAATCCGCCCGGCCGAGCGCCGCCATCAACCGCTTCAGGTATTCGGTCTCGAGCGCCGGGTCGTTCGGCTTGGCCTGCCATTCGGTCGAGTCGCTGTTCGCGCCCGAGAGCGCCTCGCGCAAGCCTTTCTGGCTGATGAACACATAGGTGCCGCCGTTCGGCGCCGCTTCGAGACGCGTGCGGTACTTGTTGCGCTCGGCCGCCACGTATGAATTGCCCATCGCCTTCGTCAGCGTATTGCGGATCAGGCCTTCGTTGATCGACGGACGCGTTTCGTTCCAGTCGGTCTCCATCACGTGCTTGTCGCGCTGGTCGACGACGAGCAGGAAACCTTGCTCCTGCCAGAAGCGGCGCACCTGCGGCCAGACGTCGTCGGGCGACTTGCTGTCGATCACGAGCCAGCTTTCGGTGCCGTCGCGCTGGATATGCATGCCGGCGACGGGCGGGATCACGGTATCGGCCTTCGGCGCCGCCTGCTGGGTCTGCTGGAGGCTGGAAAGCGAGGTCGTGCCGCCCTGCGGAGGCAGCGAACGCTGATCGGACGTTTCCTCGAGCATGTTGGGCGGAACGGCAAGCGACACTTGCTTCGACTTCGAATCGCTCTTGTAGTCGACCTTGGTGGGCGACGGCGAACTGCAACCGGCGAGGAAACCGCCGGCCAACAGCAATGCTGCGAACCGCGAGGTAAAACGAAGATCAGTCATGTTCAGGGAATCCTTCCGCTAGGCCACGGCCATGTTTCCGTGGATCAACCGCGCATTTTACCGGTCCCGGGCGGGCCTGTGCAAAAAGCGGCCTGACCCGGCATACCGGGCAATCGAATGCCGGCTTGCCGGCGCGCGTTTCGTCCGGAACTTGGCGTCGGTTGCCTGCATTGCTACCGGGCCCCGCCATTCGCCGGAGCTGCCGCATCGATCTCTCAAACCATCGGATCAACCCGATTTGAGCATCCTATTTTCGAGACCAATTTAACGTTTCGCAAACTTCTGGGCAGCCTTGGCGGATACCGGAACAAGACGCCTCTTCCTTGCTGGGCAAGGCCTTGAGCCGGTCGTCGAGCGTTTTTTCGAGGCCGCGTCGTGCGGCGCCGCGGCCTTAAGGCCGCCTTGCGTACCGCGGGTGCTATCGTGAAAACACCATCTTAAAAATCAGACATATCAAAACGTTGGGGGGATAGCCATATGAGAAGCGTCACGCCTACGCTCGCCGCCCGGCTCGCCGCGCTTGTCGTGTCCGCAGCGACATGCGCCGCCAACGCCCAGTTGGGCGGCGCACGAGCGCCGTCTGCCGGACTCTCCACCAATGGCGCCCTCACCGCCCACGCGCTCGCCCAGCCGACCGGCGTCGACAGCGTCTTGAACGTCACGACGAGCGTCGACGACGGCGGGACGACGATCCGCGAATACACCACCCAAGCCGGCCAGATCGTCGCCTACACCTGGAGCGGGCCGACGATGCCCGATCTCCACACACTGCTCGGCGCGCGTTTCGAGGCCTTTCAAACCGGCGCCGCGAGCTCGCCGAGCCGGCATGCGGGCCATGTCGCCCGAGGCGACTTCATCGTGGAGTCGGGCGGGCAGATGCGCGGCTACATTGGCCGCGCGTGGCTACCGAACGCGCTGCCGGCCGGCGTCTCGATCGACGATCTTCGCTAGGAGACGCGCCATGCTCACCCAGATCGTGCGGGGAATCGCGCTTGGCGTCCTCGTCTGCGGCGCGCTGGCCGGATGCGGCGGCGGCGGTTCTGGTTCTTCGACTGCCGGGGCTGCATCGTCGAACCAGAACACCGGCAGCGGCTCCACACCGAACGCTGCGGACACGACGGTCACACCATCGACCACGCCCAACGTCCAGGCCGTCTTCGTCGCATCGACGCCGACCGGCACGCCCAACATGCTGATGACGAGCGTCACCGTGTGCGCGCCGAACACGTCGCAATGCCAGACGATCGACAACGTCCAGGTCGACACCGGCTCCTACGGCTTGCGGATTCTCGCCTCGGCGCTGACGTCGAACCTGGTCCTGCCCGCCGTGGCGTCCGGCAGCGGCGCCCCGGCCGCCGAATGCGCGGTGTTCGGCAGCGGCTACACCTGGGGCGCCGTGCGCAGCGCGGATGTCCGGCTTGCGGGCGAGCTCGCCGCGGCCATTCCGATCCAGGTGATCGGAGATGCATCGACGCCGACCGTCGCCTCCGACTGCGCCCAAACCGGCGTGCCCATGCAGGACAGCACCAGCCTGCGCGCCAGCGGCATCCTCGGCATCGGCCTCTTCGGCACGGATTGCGGCGCGTCGTGCGCGAACACCGCGCTGCCGCGCTGGTACTACGCATGTCCGGCGGGCGGCGCGTGCACCGCGAGCGCGCAGCCCATCGCGAACCAGGTCGTCAATCCCGTCAGCCGGTTCGCCTTCGACAACAACGGCGTGATCATCGACCTGCCCGCCGTCGCCGGCCTCGGCGCGCCGTCGGTCAGCGGCTCGATGATCTTCGGCATCGGCAGCCAGGGCAACAACGCGCTCGGCAACGCGACGGTGCTTCAGCCGAGCTCGTCGGGCGCCATCTACGTGACGAGCGTCGCGGGCGGCACCACGTACCCGCAAAGCTTTTTCGACACCGGCTCGAACGGGCTCTTCTTCGCCAGCGCGTCGCTCACGCAATGCAGCGCGTGGTATTGCCCGGCAACCGAGCAGGCCTTCTCGGCCACGTTCAGCGGCCAAAGCGGCAGCACCGCCTCGGCGACGTTCTCGGTCGCGAACCGCAGCACGCTGGTCGCCACCGGCAACGCGGCATTCGACAACCTGGCGGGCCCCATCGGCGGTGTCTTCGACTGGGGGCTTCCGTTCTTCTACGGGCGGCGCATCTTCACCGCGATCCAGGGGCAGCCGACGCCCGCCGGGCTCGGCCCGTTCTACGCGTTCTGACGCGGCCTTCCGCACCGCGCGGGCCCGTGCGGTGCGTGCGCTTGCATCAGGCGAGACGCGTGCTCAAATAAGCCGTCACGACCTTTTTGAACTCGGCGACGAGCTCGCGCCGCTCGCGCGGCTTCGCGTCGGCGTAGAGCGGATTCAGACCCTTGACCACTTGCAGCGTCACGTTGGCGATCCGTTTGGCCTCTTCGGCAGACAGCGCGGGATGATGCTGCCGGAATACCTTGGCGAAGCGCTCGCGCAAGCGGTCGCGCGCCGCGGGATCGCGCGCATAGGCGACCGGCGCGCTCAAGAGCGGGATGTAAGCCGGGTGCGCCTGCATGAACTCGATCAGCAAATCGAAGATCCGCTCGACGAGCTCGGCGACGGAAAGCCCCTCCGCCGCCGTCTCGAGCGTGCTCCAGCTCGCATCCATTTCGTTGGCGTACTGGACGCGCAGCGCATGGGCCAGCGCCTGCTTGTTCGGGAAATACTGATAGACGGCGCCAATCGACACCCCGGCGCGCTCGGCGACCTCTGTCATGGTGGCGGCGTCGTAGCCGCGCTCGGCGAACACCGCCGCGGCCACGTCGAGCAGCGACGCTACCCGGCGTTCCCCATGCGCGCGCTGCGGCACGCGCCTCTTGGTTTGCGAGCTATCTGAGACCATCCTCATATTTTAGGCGTATCATTCGACCTGAGGCTACCCTCAGATTAAGGAGCATCGCGTGAACCCCATTCCCTTCGATCCCAAGACCACTGCCCTCGTATTGATCGACCTCCAGCACGGCAATGTCGGGCGCCCGCTCGCGCCCTATTCCGGCAGCGCCGTGGTCGAGCGCTGCGCGAAGCTCGCCGAGAAGCTGCGCGAACAAGGCGGCACGATCGTCTACGTGCGCGTGAACGTGCATGAGCTGCTGCATCTGCCCGCCGACGCGCCGCTGCGCGCGCCGGGCTCGCCGCCGCCTCCCGCCGAGGCGTCCGAACTGGTTCCCGAAGCGGGCATGCAACCGTCGGATGTGGTGGTCACCAAGCGGCAATGGGGCGCGTTCTACGGCACGGATCTCGAGCAGCAACTGCGCCGGCGCGGTATCCGGACCTTGATGCTGGGCGGGATCGCAACGAACATAGGAGTGGAATCGACGGCTCGCGCCGCGTTCGATCAGGGCTACGAGCTGGTTTTCGTCGAAGACGCGATGACGAGCATCAGCGAGGACGCGCACCGCTTTGCCACGCAGCACATCTTTCCGCGCATGGGCTACGTGCGCTCGACGAGCGACGTGCTGGCGGCGTTGGGATAACGCTCTTCAGGCGAGCACCGCGCGCTTTGCGGCGCGGCGCCGCTCAATGCCGGCTTTCGCCGTGCGACAGGATGCGCGCGAGCGCGACCGATTTTGCGGCCTCCTCCGCTTCCTGGGCCGTGTCGAACGCACCGTTCGTCACATGGACGGCGTGCCAGCCGGCCTCATCCGCGGCGTCGCGGAAAATCCGGAACCGGGCGGCAAAGCCGCGCGGTGCGGCAGGAATCACTTCGATGTCGACGGAAGCGCCTTCGATTTGATGTCTCACGAAACCGTCCATGTCCGCCTCCGCTTTGTCACTGGCCTTGACTAAAAATCCTAGCACCATGTGGCCAGGATGGCAGGACCACCGACCAGGAGGAGCCGGCGGATGCGAGCGTGGCGGCAGACTTATTCGCTGCCGGAGTCGGGCGGCGGCAGCATTTCGGCCGGCGCGAGCCAGCGGAACGACGCCAGCTCTTCGCCCTTGAAGGTGCACTCGACCGCGGCGGCCTTCTCGATCTTCTTCGGCTTCTTCGATGTCGATGCTGAAGCGGCTGCCGAAGCCGCAACCGCCGCCGATGCCGCCACAGGGGGGCTCTCGATCGTCCCCTCGACGACGACGCGCTCGCCCCGGATCGCGATACCCGCATGCGAGATGGAGAGCTTGTCGGCCGGTGACTTCTCGGCGAGCCTGCTGCGCATTTGCTGCTCGCACGCGCTGGGGTTCTTATAGAGCGCACAGCCCGTCATCAGGACGGGCGCAACGCCAAGGCACGCGAGCAGCACATTCCGGGTCTTCATCGATATTCCGTGTTTTAGGGCGGCGGTCATTGTAGCTTAGCGGCCGCCCTCCCTAGCACGAGGAAACCGTGGGACATCGCGCCGAATCTCACCGCGCGACCGGCTCGACCTCCTTCAGCCGGTTGGCGACCCGCACCGCTTCGAAGTAAGCCGGATTCGGCGGCCGTTTCAGATAGCGACCCGCGCCCCGCTGCGCGCGCAGGTCGCCGTCGGCCCAGGCCAGATGGCCGCGCGTAATCGTGTGCGTCGCGACGCCCTTCACTGTCATCCCCTCGAACACGTTGAAATCCACGTTCTGGTGGTGGGTCGCGACCGAGATCGTCTTCGTGGCCTGCGGGTCCCAGACGACGAGATCGGCATCCGCGCCCACGGCGACCGCGCCCTTCCTCGGGTACAGGTTGAAGATCTGTGCGGCGTTCGTCGACGTGACACGCACGAACTCGTTCGGCGTCAGGCGTCCAGTGTTCACGCCGTGATGCCAGAGCACCGACATGCGGTCCTCGACGCCGCCGCAGCCGTTCGGGATCTTCGTGAAGTCCTCGCGCCCCATCGCCTTCTGCGAGGCGCAGAAGACGCAGTGATCGGTAGCCGTCGTGTGCAGGTGCCCGGCTTGCAACCCGTGCCAGAGCGCGTCGCGGTGCTGCTGCGTACGGAACGGGGGGCTCATCACGTGAGCCGCGGCGCGCCCCCAGTCGGTATCGCGGTACACCGATTCGTCGATCACGAGGTGGCCGGCAAGCACTTCGCCGAACACGCGCTGCCCTTCGCTGCGCGCGCGGATGATGGCGTCGAGCGCGTCCTTCGCCGATACATGCACGATATACACGGGCACGCCCAGCACCTGCGCGATGCGGATCGCGCGATTGGCCGCCTCGCCCTCCACCTCCGGCGGACGCGACAGCGGGTGCGCCTCGGGTCCGGTGAAGCCGCGCGCGAGCAGCTCGCGCTGCAGGCGGAACACGAGCTCGCCGTTCTCGGCGTGCACGGTCGGCAGCGCACCGAGCTCGAGCGCGCGCATGAAGCTGTTCACGAGCACTTCGTCGTCGGCCATGATCGCGTTCTTGTAGGCCATGAAATGCTTGAAGCTCGATACGCCATGCTCGTGCACGAGCGTGCCCATGTCGCGATGAACCGACTCGTCCCACCAGGTGACCGCGACGTGGAAGCCGTAGTCGGCGGCGGCCTTCTCTGCCCAGCCGCGCCATTCCTCGAACGCGCTCATGAGCGGCTGCTTCGGGCTCGGGATCACGAAATCGATGATGCTCGTCGTGCCGCCCGACAACCCTGCCGCGGTGCCGGTGTAGAAGTCGTCGCTCGCGGTCGTGCCCATGAAGGGCAGCTCCATGTGCGTGTGCGGATCGATGCCGCCCGGCATCACGTACTGGCCGCCCGCGTCGATCACGGTCGCCCCGGCTGGCGCTTCGAGGTCCGCGCCGATCTGCGCGATGGCGCCGCCCGACGCGCTGTCGTTGCACAGCACGTCGGCGCGATAGGTCTCGTTGGCGTCGATCACCGTACCGCCGCGTATCAGGATTGCCATGCTGTGTCTCCTTCGTTCGTTGGATGTTCAATCGATGCAGACGCAAACGCGCCGCGCTACGCCCGCGCGACGCGCGGACTAGCGCTCTTGCCTAGCTTCATCCACACGCCGTAGACGAGCGCCGCGATGACTAGCCCCACGAACCACGCATACGTATAGAGGCTCTTGAACGCATCGGGCACGTTCGGGAACGCGGCAGGGAACGCGGTATTCAGGAAACCCGGCAGATTCGGCAGCACGCCGGCCGCGAGCGCGACAACCGCCGCGATGTTCCAGCCGCCCGTATACGCGTACTCGCCGTTCTCGTCGAACAGCTCCGCATGATCGAGCCGCGTGCCGCGCACGAGGAAGTAGTCGACCATCATGATCCCCGCCACCGGGCCCAGCAACGCCGAGTAGCCGACGAGCCACGTGAAGATGTAGCCCTGCGTCGTCGCGAGGATCTTCCACGGCATCATCACGATCGCGATCGTCGCGGTGATGAGGCCGCCCGTCTTGTACGAAATGCCCTTCGGCCACAGGCTCGAAAAATCGTAGGCGGGGCCGACCAAGTTCGCGGCGAGGTTGCAGCACATCGTGTCGAGCGTGAGGATCACGAGCGCGATGCCGACGCCGATGCCCGTCATTCGGCTCGTCAGGTCGATCGGGTCCCAGATCGCCTTGCCGTAGATCACCACGGTCGCCGAGGTCACCACCACCGAGATCACCGAGAGCAGCGCCATCGGCAGCGGCAGGCCAATCGCCTGCCCGGTCATCTGGTCGCGCTGAGTCTTCGCGAAGCGCGTGAAGTCGGGGATGTTGAGCGCGAGCGTCGCCCAGAAGCCGACCATTGCGGTCAGGCTCGGCCAGAACGTCGCCCAGAAGAGGCCCGCCTTCTTGCCGCCCGCGACGAACTGAGACGGCGTCGAGAGCATCGAGCCCACGCCGCCCGCCTTCGAGGTCGCCCACCAGACGAGCACAACGCACATCACGACCTTGATCGGCGCGGACCAGCTTTCGAGCCAGCGGATCGAATCGGTGCCGTTGACGATGAAGTAGATCTGGATGCCCCAGAAGAACAGGAAGCACGCGGCCTGTCCCGCCGAGATGCCGATCACGGCGAGCGGCGCGCCTTGCAGCGCGTTGCCGGTGAGGATGTTCAGGAGCGTGTAGATCGCGCTGCCGCCGAGCCAGGTCTGGATCCCGTACCAGCCGCACGCGACGATCGCGCGCAACAGCGCAGGCAGCTTCGCGCCCTGCGTGCCGAACGATGAGCGCACCAGCACCGCGTAGGGAATGCCGTGCTTTGCGCCCGCGTGGCCGATCAGGAGCATCGGCACGAGCACGATCGTGTTGCCGAGCAGCACCGTCAGCACCGCCTGCCATGGCGACATGCCCTGCTCGGTCAGCCCCGCGGCGAGCATGTACGACGCGATGTTCATCACCATGCCGACCCACAGCGCCGCGAAGTGATACCACTTCCAGGTGCGCTGCGCGTGGCCCGTCGGCGCGAGGTCGTCGTTGTAGAGCGTGCTGCCTGACACGCCCGATTGCGTCAGTGTTTCGCTGGTTCCGGCAGGTTGGTTCATTGACGGTTCTCCAATTGTCGATGTCGTCGTTAGTCGTTAGCGTTGATAGGCTGGCGCGCCGGGTTGTTCGGATGCGCCGTCCAGTTCGCGTATTCCCCGCTGTCGACGCGCTCCATCGTGATGCACTCCTCGACCGGGCACACGTGCATGCATAAATTGCACCCGACGCAGTTCTCGTCGATCACCTCGAAGCGCCGCACGCCGTCTTTTTCTCGCGTAATCGCCTGATGCGACGTGTCCTCGCAGGCGATGTGGCAGAGCCCGCACTGGATGCAGCGGTCCTGGTCGATGCGCGCCTTGATGTCGTACTTGAGGTTCAGGTACTTCCAGTCGGTGACGTTCGGCACCGCGCGGCCGCGAAAGTCGTCGAGCGTCGCGTAGCCCTTCTCGTCCATCCAGTTCGCGAGACCGTCCGCGAGGTCCGAGACGATCCTGAAGCCGTAGTGCATCGCCGCCGTGCAGACCTGCACGCTGCCGGCGCCGAGCACCATGAACTCGGCCGCGTCGCGCCAGGTCGTGATGCCGCCGATGCCGGAGATCGGCAGCCCGGGCGTTTGCTCATCGCGCGCGATCTCGGCGACCATGTTCAGCGCGATCGGCTTGACCGCCGGCCCGCAGTAGCCGCCGTGCGTGCCCTTGCCGTCGACGGTGGGTATCGGCGCCATCTGGTCGAGATCGACCGCGACGATCGAGTTGATCGTGTTGATCAGCGAGACGCCGTCCGCGCCGCCCTTGTAGGCGGCGCGCGAGCCTAAGCGGATGTCGGTGATGTTCGGCGTGAGCTTCACGAGGCACGGCAGGCGCGTGCCCTCCTTCACCCAGCGCGTGACCATCTCGATGTACTCGGGCACCTGGCCTACCGCCGAGCCCATGCCCCGCTCGCTCATCCCGTGCGGGCAGCCGAAGTTCAGCTCGACCGCATCGGCGCCCGTGTCTTCGACTTGCGGGAGGATCCATTTCCAGTCGCGCTCGTTGCAAGGCACCATCAGCGAGACGATCAATGCGCGGTCGGGCCAGTCGCGCTTCACTTGCGCGATCTCGCGCAGGTTGACGTCGAGCGGACGGTCGGTGATCAGCTCGATGTTGTTCAGGCCCGCGATGCGCTGGCCGTTCCATTGCACCGCGCCGTAGCGCGAGCTGACGTTGACGACGTGGGGATCGAGCCCGAGCGTCTTCCAGACCACACCGCCCCAACCCGCCTCGAACGCGCGGTTGACGTTGTAGGCCTTGTCGGTCGGCGGCGCGGAGGCGAGCCAGAAGGGGTTCGGCGACGTGATGCCGGCTATCGTGCAGCGAAGATCGGCCATGTTCGGCTCCGTGGGGATGTGTCGTTTTCCTGGCGTGCGCGCCAGCTGCGGGTGCGCAATGCGGCGTCGCGCTCAGGCCGCGCACGCAGCCGTTCGCGCGAACATGCGATCGATCGAGGCCGCCGCGAGCTTGCCGTCCTGCACCGACTGCACGGTCAAATCGAGCCCGGTCGCGGCGCAATCGCCGCCGGCCCAGACGTCGGCGAGCGAGGTGCGGCATTCGCCGTCGACCGCGATACGTGCGCCGTCGAGCCCCAGGATCTCTCGATCGATACCGGCAGCAACGAGCGTCTGTCCGATCGCCTTGAGCACCATGTCGGCTTCGATCACGAAGCATTCGCCCGTGCCGGCGATGCGCCCATCCGCGTCTTCACGCGTCCATTCGAATTCGACGCCCGTGACGCGCTTGCCGTCGCCGAGCACGCGCACCGGCCGCGCGTTGAGGACTAGCGAGACGCCCTGTGTCTGCGCGAACTCGCGCTCGGCCCAGGTCGCGCTCATCGCCTGAACGCCGCGCCGGTATGCCATCGTCACGCTCTGCGCGCCGAGCTTTTTGCTCTGCACGGCGGCATCGACGGCGGTATTGCCACCGCCGATCACGACCACCCGGCGGCCTACGGGCAAGGTCGAGAGATCGGTCGACTGGCGCAGCCGCGCGATGAAGTCGACCGCATCGAGCACGCCCTCCAGCGTTTCGCCTTCGACGCCGAGCGCTTTCACGCCCGCGAGCCCGATGGCGAGAAACACCGCGTCGTGCTGCTGGCGCAACTCGGCGAGGCTCACGTCGCGGCCCATGACGACGCCCGTGCGCAGTTCGATGCCGCCCACCGACAGCAGCCATTCGACTTCGCGTCGAGCGAAGTCGTCGACGGTCTTGTAGGCCGCGATGCCGAACTCGTTGAGACCGCCGCCCTTCTCATGCGCGTCGAACAGTGTCACGCGATGCCCCGCCAACGCGAGACGATGCGCGCACGCAAGCCCCGCCGGCCCCGCGCCGACCACGGCGACATGCCGCCCGCTATCCGCCGCGCGCTTGAACAGCGCCTCGCCGCGCGCCATCGCCCAATCGGTCGCATGCCGCTGCAATGCGCCGATCGTCACCGGCTTGCCGTCCTGATGGTTGCGCACGCAAGCGCCTTCGCACAGGATCTCGGTCGGGCACACGCGCGCGCACATTCCGCCGAGCGGATTCGCCGAGAGGATGTCGAGCGCCGCG
This sequence comes from Trinickia terrae, assembly GCF_005144415.1. Taxonomy (GTDB): domain Bacteria; phylum Pseudomonadota; class Gammaproteobacteria; order Burkholderiales; family Burkholderiaceae; genus Trinickia_A; species Trinickia_A terrae. The sequence goes on from NZ_SWJE01000017.1 coordinate 126,025, forward strand.
CCCTTCAGGTTGCCGTTGCCGATCTTGCGGATAAAGCTCGGGATATCGATTTGCGTCGGGCAGGCCTGCACGCAAGGCGCGTCGTAGCAGTAGTGGCAGCGGCTCGCGGCGATCGCGGCAGCGCCGGGGTCGAGCAGCGGCGCGATGTCGGCGAACTGGCAGGCCAGTTGCCCGGCGTCGAGACGGCCAGCGGCGATATCGCCGGTTTCCTTCATGGTCATGCGCGCTCCTACACGAAAAAGGACCAACGGCGTCCGCCGGCTTCGCAGGCGCGAAACCGGAAACAAGGTCTGATTCAACGTTCTGAATACGCCTGGAACTAGCGGTTAAATCGTTCAACACCATGTCGGCCGCTTGGATCAAGCGGCCGACGAACGCTCATGAAACCGGCTCGCACGCACGTTCCAGCATCGCGTGCAGCAACACGTTCGCGCCGGCCTCGATCCACTCGGGCGTCGCGTCCTCGATCTCGTTGTGGCTGATGCCGTCGACGCACGGCACGAACACCATCGACGTCGGCGCGACCTGCGCCAGATAGCAGGCGTCGTGGCCCGCGCCCGAGACGATGTCGCGGCTCGCATAGCCGAAGCGCTCAGCGGCGCGCCGCACCGACTTCACGCACGCCGCGTCGAACGCAATGGGCGCGTAATAGAAGATCTGGTCGAGCTGTGTTTGCAGGCCGATCTCATCCGCGATGCGCGCGATGCCCTTGCGCAAGTCGATGTCCATCTGCGCCAGCACCGCATCGTCGGGATGACGGAAATCGACCGTGAAGAACACGCGCCCGGGAATCACGTTGCGCGAGTTCGGATGCACCTGCATCATGCCGACCGTCGCGCACGCGAACGGCGCGTGATCGAGCCCGATGCGGTTCACGAGATCGACGACGCGCGCCGCTCCCAGCAGCGCGTCGCGGCGGCGCGGCATCGGCGTCGGGCCCGCGTGGGCCTCCTGGCCCGTCAGCACGACTTCGTACCAGCGCTGGCCTTGCGCGTCGGTGACCACGCCGATCGTCTTCTTCTCCGCTTCGAGAATCGGCCCTTGCTCGATATGCAGCTCGAACGCGGCGTGGATCGGACGGCCGCCGCACGGCACGTCGCCCGCGTAGCCGATGCGCTTCAACTCTTCGCCGATTGTCTTGCCGTCGACGTCCTTGCGCGAGAGGCCGTATTCGAGCGTGAAGACACCCGCGAACACGCCCGAAGCCACCATCGCCGGCGCAAAGCGCGAGCCCTCTTCGTTGGTCCAGATCACGACTTCGACGGGATGCTCGGTCTCGATGCCGTGATCGTTGAGGCTGCGGATCACTTCGAGCCCGCCCAGCACGCCGTAGATGCCGTCGAAACGTCCGCCCGTCGGCTGCGAATCGGCGTGCGAGCCGGTCATCACGGGCGCGGCTTCGCGGTGACGGCCGGCGCGCCGCATGAACACGTTGCCCATCTGATCGACCGAGACCGTGCAGCCGGCTTCCTTCGCCCAGCTCACGATCAGGTCACGGCCTTCGCGGTCGAGATCGGTCAGCGCGAGGCGGCAAACGCCGCCTTTAGGTGTCGCGCCGATCTTTGCCATCCTCATGAGGCTGTCCCACAGACGCTGGCCGTTCACCTTGATCTGCGCCTCCACACCTTGCTCCGTCACTGCGCTCATCTGCCTCTCTCCTTTTATCCTTACGGAAGGTCCTTCCCGAAGCATGGCGGATTGGCTCCGCCTGTCCGTCATGTGGCGCACGCTGCGTGCGCCGGGCATGTGCACGCCGAACGCCCGCACGTCGGGTTTTGGGGCGTTTCGCCCAGCGCCGGTGCACGCGCCGGGCGCCGTGGCCAGCGCCCGTTTCCGGCTTCTCCAATCCTGTCCGATTGGACAGGTTGTAGACCATACTTCTCGATATTTCAATGCGTTCCAACCCAGCGAAAAGCATGCCATTGCGCTGCAGCAGAGCCGGGCGCCGCGTGCGGCATGCCTCTCGCGGGCAGCGATATTGCGACTACAATGAGCCGCGACGCGGCAGGCAAGCCAAACGAGGCCGATAATGAAGATCGATGAAACGCGTGCAGTCGACCGCGAACCCGAAGCGGCGGCAAAGCCGATGCGGCGCCGCAAGGCGGACATTCGTCACACCAATGAAGCGCACTTGCTCGCCTGTGCGGAGGCGGTCTTCGCCGAACGCGGGCTCGAGGGTGCGAGCACCGCCATGATCGCGGAGCGCGCCGGCCTGCCGAAGGCCAACCTCCACTACTACTTCCCGACCAAGCTCGATCTCTATCGCCGCGTGCTCGACGACGTCTTCGAGGAATGGCATCGCGCCGCCGACACGTTCGAATGCAGCGACGACCCGGTGGAGGCGATCGGCGGCTACGTGCGCGCGAAGATGGCGCTCTCGCGGCGTCGTCCGCTCGGCTCGAAGGTGTGGGCGAGCGAGATCATCCAGGGCGCGACGCACATGCAGGACATCTTGTCCGAGCGCGTGAAGCCGTGGATGGAATCGCGCGTCGCGGTGGTCAACGAATGGGTCGCGCGGGGGCTCTTGGCGCCGATCGATGCACGCACGCTGCTCTACATGATCTGGGCCGTCACGCAGCACTACGCGGATTTCGATGCGCAGATCCAGGCGCTGGCGGGCAAGCGCGCGCTGTCGAAGAAGGCGTTCGATGCGGCGACCGAGGAAGTCGTCGCGCTGATCATCCGGGCTTGCGGAGCGAAGTCGCCCGGCGACGCCTGATTCAGCCCCTCCGCTTCACGCCCCCAGCCTCTTCGCCAACTGCTCGCGCAAGAACTGCGTGAACGCGCGGATCGTCACCGAACTCTGGCGATGCTGGGGATACACGGCATAGACCGTGATCGACGACAGCGCATAGTCCTGCAGCACTTCGACGAGCCTGCCGCTCGCGAGCGCCTCGGCGACGATGAATTCCGGCAGCAGCGCAATGCCGAGCCCCGCGGCGGCGGCGTCGCGGATCATCTCGCCGTTGTTGGCGTGCAGCGGCCCGCGCACGTCGAACAGCTGGCGCTCGCCGCCGACGACGAACTCCCATCCCGTGCGGCCTTCCTGTCCATACAGCAGGCACGCGTGGCGCTCCAGCTCGGCGGGCGTCGCGGGCGCGCGCCGCCTGCGCTTATAGCCGGGGCTGCAGCACGCGATCATCCTGGCGTCAGCGAGCTTTTGCGCGACGAGTGTCGAATCGGCGAGCGTGCCGATCCGCACCGCCATGTCGAACCCCTCGCCGACCACGTCGGCGATCCGGTCCGACAGCTCCACGTCGAAGCGCACGTCCGGATGCGCGCGCAGGAACTCGGCGACGAGCGGCGAGAGGTGGATCACGCCGAACGACATCGGCACGCTCACGCGCAAGAGGCCGCGCGGCTCGGCGCGCTGCGCCGACATCGCCTGCTCGGCGTCGGACACCTCCGCGAGAATGCGCCGCGCGCGAGCGTAGAACTCATAGCCGAGATCGGTCACCGCGAGCTTGCGCGTATTGCGCACCAACAGGCGTGCACCGAGGCTCTCCTCGAGCGCCGCCACGCGCCTGCTGACGAACTGCTTCGACAGCTGCAGGCGGTTCGCCGCCGCCGTGAAGCTGTGTGCATCGACGGTCGCGACGAAGATCCGCATGTCTTCCAGTTGCATGGTTGGGCCCGCTCGATTGTCAACTTGAATGAGACATTGATTCTCTTGATGGCGTGATTATATGTCCGTTGATTGACCTACACTTTCGTCAACGCATCAGGGCAGCGTTCTGACCGATGCCCTTCCCCAACGACGGAGGTTTCCATGATCGAAGTCCGACACGCCGACCAACGCGGCCACGCCGAGCATGGCTGGCTCAGCTCGCGCCACACGTTCTCGTTCGCCAACTACTACGATCCGAAGCAAATCGGCTTTTCCGACCTGCTCGTCATCAACGACGATCGCGTCGCGCCCGGCCGCGGCTTCGGCAAGCACCCGCATCGCGACATGGAGATCTTCTCCTACGTCCTGGAAGGCGCGCTCGAGCACAAGGATTCGATGGGCACGGGTTCCGTCATCGTGCCCGGCGACGTGCAGCTGATGAGCGCGGGCACCGGCGTCGCGCACAGCGAGTACAACCATTCGGCGAACGAGCCCGTGCATTTCCTGCAGATCTGGATCGTGCCGTCGGAGAAAGGCGCGACGCCTCGCTATCAGCAGCAGAACTACTCCGCTGCGGACAAGCGCGGGACGCTCAAGCTCGTGCTGTCGCCGGAAGGCGAGGATGGCTCGCTTGCGCTGCGGCAAGACGCTCGCGTGTATGCCGGGCTCTTCGACGGGAACGAAAGCGCGCGGCTGCCGTTGCAAGCCGGACGGTACGCGTATGTGCATGTCGCGCGCGGCTCGGTCGTCGTGAACGGCGTGCGCCTGAACGAAGGCGACGGCGCGCGCGTGCGCAACGAGGACTTGCTGACGTTCAGCGAAGGGCGCGATGCCGAAGTGCTCGCCTTCGATCTGCGCGGCAACGAGCTCTCGGACATGTTCGCCTGAGCGAAGCCCGTCCCTCCCCAGATCTCACTGTTTTTTGAAGTTTTGACGGCGCTACGTCCGAGGCGTGGCGCCGTCAACGCGTCCCGCGGTCGCAAGCATTACGCCGCTGATCACGACGATGCCGGTCAGGATGCCGGCGAGCCGCAGCAGCGCGGGCTTCGGGTCGGCCGACCAGTGATGGTCCTGCACGAACACCATGATGAACGCGATCGTGAACTGACGCCCCACGTAGCTCGCCCCCTCCTTGCCGGTCTGCAGATGACACCCCGCCCAAACGCCGAGCACGAGCGCGATCATGCAAGGGATGGTCTCGCCGCGCAGAAGCGGCAGCAACGCGACGGCGATGACGCCCGCCAGCAGGCAGCCTACGAAGCGCTGGATCATTTTCTCGAGCACGGGCCGGGTCGTATCGTCGGCGATCGACGCGGCCGGCAGCGCCACCACGGCGATCGTCGTCACCATCGCCTGCGCGAAGCCCGGCAGGTCTAGCACGTAGGCAAGCGCCGCAAGTATCGCGACCGATACGCCCGCCTGCATCGCCAGGCGCTTGCGCGCGGCCTGGAACGACGGCGGATCGAGCGTGACGACGGGAGCGGAGCCCAACGCAGAAGGCGCGGCGGGTGAAGGCGAAGGCGCCGCGGTTTCCTCGGCCGCCGGCGCCGGCCGGAACTTGCCGCGCACTGCCTGCGCCACGCGAGCCAGCCAAGCGCGGTGCACCGCCCAGGACACGCCCCATCCCTGCTCCCGCCACTTGATCCCGCGATGCACGCCGCCGAGATGAAACATCGCCGACACCGCCACGCACGCCAGCGTCCCGACGATCACCTCGATCACGCGCAAGGCCGCGAACGCCGCGCTCGCCTTCATCGTGACGAGGATGTGCGCCTGGAACGCGACCATCAGCGCCGTGATCGCGCCGAGTATCCACGCGTAGCTCGCCTGCGAACCGATCGCCCGATAGACGCACGCGCCGCCGAACACACCGAGCACCGGCACGAAGAGCCACGGCAGGCCGCCGGTCCAGGTCCCCGCGAGCGCGCCAACGAGCGCGCCGAGCACGGTACCGAGGACGCGATGAAAGCCGCGCAGCACGGAGCCGGCGAGCGAGCTTTGCATCACCGTGTAGCCGGTGATCGCCGCCCACCACGTATTCGAGAGATGCAGCGCATGCGCGGCGAGCACCGCGAGCGCGACCGAGCACGTGACCTTGGCCGCGAACGCCACGCGCTCCCGCGACGCCCGCCATGCAGCCAGTTCGCGCGCAAGCGCCAGCGCGGCGTCGCGCGACACCTCGACGGCATGCGCGACGAAAGGCTCGGCCCAGCCCAACTCAGCCCCGCTCCATCCGATACACGGCGATCCCCTCCATCGGATCGGGCTCCTCGCGCCAGGGCGCGCGCTGGAGCATGCGCACCGTGTCGTCATAGCCGACCGCCCAGCGGCGCTCGATGCCGTTCGCCGAAAAGTCGATGTCCTTGTGCAGATCGTCGCCTCCGAAACACGGCGCGTCGAGCTCGATCACGCGCATCGTCGTGCCGCAGCCCCACGCGAGCAGTTCCTGGACCGCCGGAGAATCGCGCTCCGCGTCGGAAATATGGCTCGCCAGCTCGCGAATCACGTGACGCAGCCGGTGGATCTGCCGCTGCCGCTCGAGGTGGCTCTCGGCGCGGCTCGAGTACTGGATGTCGCGCTGCCGCCCCATCGCCTGCCAGATCGACACCGGCTCGGGCCCGTTGGAGGGCCACAGCTGCACCGCGAAGATCACCGAGCTGCGGCGCGGATGATCGTCGAGCACCGCTTCGAGCGGCGTGTTCGAGTAGATGCCGCCGTCCCAGTACGTCTCGCCGTCGACGCGCACCGACGGAAAGCCCGGCGGAAACGCCGCCGACGCCATCACGTGATCGACCGAAAACGCCGCGTCGCGATTCGTGAAGTAGCGCATCCGGCCGCCCGCCACGCTGACCGCGCCGACCGTCAGCCGGATCGCCTTCTCCTTGGCGTTCAGGTAGTCGAAGTCGACGAGCGAGGCGAGCGTCTCGCGCAGCGGCTCGGTCGAATAGAACGCGGCCTTGTCGAGCCCGACCGGCGTATGCAGCCCAAGCCAGGCTTCCGGGCGCGGCGTGAAAAACGGCGCAATGCCTCGCGTCATGATCGCGACATTGCGCAGCCAGTCGTCCCAGTACGGGAGCCAGCCGCCCGTCGCGCTGCCGGGATAGGCGACGCGATGCCAGAATTGCTTGAGCCGCGCGAGCCGTTGCTCGCGTGGATTGCCGGCTACGATTGCGCCGTTGATTGCTCCGATCGACGTGCCGATCACCCAGTCCGGCTCGATGCCTGCGTCGTGCAGCGCTTCATAGACGCCCGCCTGATACGCGCCCAGCGCCCCGCCGCCTTGCAGCACGAACACGATCTGCCCAGGGATGTCGGCGCACGCCGACGAGTCCGGCTCGTCCTTTCGTTCCTGCCGTGGTTCCTTCGTGCCGCTGGGTGCGTCTTGCGTCATGAGCGCCTCCGTCGATGCGTGAAGAAGTCATGCGGATGTCCCGCGCCGGGCTGTCTGCATGCGGCCCCGGCGAACCACCGGCTCGCGAGACGTCGCACGCATAGCATAGATCAGACGCGGTACCATTTACGCGATGTCCGCACCCGCATCTATCCGCATCTATCTCAACCCAGCAGCCCTTTCGGAGACGTGATCATGGAATCGACCAATCCCAACAACCTGTTCAACGAGTACGCAAAGATGATCGAGCAGTTCAAGCTGCCCGGCATCGACGTCTCCTCCGTCATGGAGTCGCAGCGCAAGGACATCGAGGCCCTGGCGGCCGCCAACGCGACGGCGCTCTCCGGAATCCAGGCGCTCGGCCGCAAGCAGGCCGAAATCCTGCAATCGACGATGTCCCAGGTCCAGTCGCTCGTCACGCAACTGGCGCAATCGGGCGCCACGCCGCAGGCAGGCGCGGGCGAGCTGGTTCAGCAGGCGCTGCATAAGGCCCTGGCCGACATGCAGGAGCTCGCCGATACGGCCTACAGGACGCAGTCCGACAGCTTTGCCGTGGTGAGCAAGCGCGTGTCGGAGCATGTCGAGGAATTGAAGGCGCTCTTGCAGGCCAAGAAGCCCTGACCCGCCATGCGGCGCCCCTCCCCACCGCGGCAACCGCCGAAGCCGAGCAAACGCCGGCGCAGGATGGTATGACGATTTGCCCCGCCGGATACGTCGGACACCGCCCGGTGTCCGACGCCGGCGCCGGCCCCTGCCACACTCGAGCGCAAGCGTGGCCTCTCGCACACTGTCGCGAGCCCGATGCGGCATAAGATTCCCGGGAAAAATCGAAAAAAAGCCCCGGGGAGCACGACCATGTTGACCGCTTTTTTCGTTGCCAGTCCGTTCGCGATTGCGCTGCTGTTCGTCTTCGCCAAGTTCGCAGACGCACGCACGGGAGCCGCGAAGCGCGACCTGTAGCAGCCTCGCGCTCGCGCGGCGTCATCGTGCACCGCACAAGCGGATCGATGGCTTGGAAGCACTGACTTTTGGCAACTGGCAACTAGGGGGATTCGTTGCTTGCCGCCCTCCGCAGGAGGCAAGATCAGCCGCACGACAGAGCTAGCAAGGTGGGCGAACTTGGGGCCTCGAAAAATGCGCGACATTTCCTACGAAGAACAAACCGTCATGTCATCCAACCCCCTCGCGCGATATGCGCATCGGACACGGATGGCCGTCGCGCTGGAGCTCGTGAACCACCATTGCCCCCAGCACGGGACCGTGGTCGACTTCGGCTCGGGGCCTGGCCTGCTGCTCCACCAGCTCGGCGAGCTGCGCCGCGACATCAGGCTCATCGGCTACGATCCCTACATGTCGCCCGTGCATCCGGAAGTGCGGTACGCCGATTCGATGCATATGATCGACGCCGCATCGGTCGATGTCCTGACGGCTTTCGAGGTCTGCGAACACCTGTACGCGCACGAGGTCGACCAACTGCTCGCCGACGCCGCACGCATCCTCAAGCCCGGCGCGCTCTTCATCATTTCGGTGCCGATCATGTACGGCTTCGCCACCCTTCCGAAGGTGCTGAACTGGATGATGCGCCGCCACACGCTGCACACCGAATACAGCCTCGGCGAAATCGCGATGTCGGTGGCCGGCGTGCGCGTGACGCGTCCCGACAATCCGCGCATCACCCACAAAGGGTTCGACTTCCGCGAGCTGCGCGACACCGTCACGGCCCGCTTCTCCGTGGAGCGCGTGCGCCACAGCCCGATTGCCTGGCTGCCATGGTGGATCAGTTCGCAATACTTCCTGATCCTCAAGAAAGCGCAGTAGATCCGCCGGCGTGATCGTGCCCGGCGCGAAGCGTATGATGGTCGATACTGCCTCACGTCATGGCAGTGGGCCTGGAGCAGGTGCTGAAGCACCAGCTCCAGGCAACCACAGCATGGGACCAGAGTAAGCGCTAAAGCGCTAACTCTGGTCGACACAGGAGCCCGTCATGAACAACATACTTCTGGGCTACGACGGATCGGAATCCGCCCGTCACGCAGCGAACTTCGCGGTGGATCTCGCCAGACGCTATGGCGCAAAGCTGTTTGTCCTGGTCGTTGCACGGGCGCCGGATTGGGGGGCGCTGGAATACGAGCGCAAGGACATGATCGAGCTGATGGTCAAGCATAGCGAGGAGATCCTCGTGGAAGTCAAGTCGCAGCTCGCCGGCCTCGATCTGCCGATGCAGTTCGAGCTGCTGGTCGGACAGCCGGCCAAGGAGCTCGTCCTCTACGCGGAACGGCATGCCATCGATCATCTCGTCGTCGGCCATCGCGGGCACACGATGTTCGACCGCTGGCTGATCGGCTCCGTGGCGCGGCAGGTGATCGCCTACGCGCCGTGCGCCGTGACCATCGTGCGCGACCGCTCCGCGGACAAAGGAATGCGCGTCAAGGCCGACAAGAGCGAGCAAAGCGAGACGCCGCTCGGTTGAACGATGGCGCGTGCGCCGGCAACCGCACGGATGGCGCTAGATCGATTGGTCTACCCTGGGCCGGACGCCCCCCATTTGGCAGACGGCCTGTTTTCGCCAATAATGGCCCAACATCCGTTACTGGACGAGGGCAACCATGGGTTACAGCCCCGCTGCCATCCGCACCGTCGCTCTGCTCGGGCACGCCGGTTGCGGCAAGACCTCGCTTGCCGAGGCGCTGCTCCATCAGGGCGGCGCGCTCCATGCCCCAGGCAGCGTCGAGCGCGGCACCACGGTCTGCGATTTCGACCCGCTCGAGCGCAAGTATCACCACTCGCTGAGCTCCGCCGTCACCCACCTCCACTACCGCGACACCCGCATCCATCTCCTCGACACCCCGGGCTACCCCGACTTCTCGGGACTGTCGATGAGCGCGCTATCGGCCGTCGAGACTGCCGCCATCGTCATCAACGCGCAGACCGGCATCGAAATGACGACGCGCCGCATGATGGCGTGGGCGGAGAAACGCAAGCTGTGCCGCATGATCGTGGTGAACGGCATCGACGGCGAGAAGGTCAACCTCCCCGCTCTGCTCGAACAGATCCAGGAGGCGTTCGGCAAGACCTGCCTGCCGATCAACCTGCCCGCGCAGCGTGGCAGCCAGGTCGTCGATTGCTTCTTCACCCCGGCCGGCGAGGCCGACTTTCTGTCGGTGGAAACCGCGCACAACCAGCTCGTCGACCAGGTCGTCGAGATCGATCCGGAACTGATGGAGCTCTACCTCGAGCAAGGCGAGGCGATCAGCCCGGAACAGTTGCACGAGCCGTTCGAGCGGGCGCTGCGCGAAGGCCATCTGATCCCGGTCTGCTTCACGTCGGCGGCCAGCGGCGCCGGCATCGCCGAATTGCTCGAAGTGTTCGTGCGGCTTCTGCCCAATCCGCTGGAGGGCAATCCGCCGCTCTTTTACCGCGATGCCGGCGGCGAGCGCGAAGTCGAAGCCGTCCACGCCGAGCCGGATGCCGGCAAGCACGTGCTCGCCCATGTCTTCAAGATCATCGTCGACCCGTACATCGGCAAGATGGCCGTGTTTCGCATCCACCAGGGCACGATCCGCCGCGACGGCCAGCTCTACATCGGGCTGGGGAGACAGCCGTTTCGCGTCGCGCACCTGATGATGCTCCAAGGCAAGGATCACGTGGATGTCGCCGAGGCCGGCCCCGGCGACATCTGCGCCACCGCCAAGGTCGACGAGATCGGCTTCGATTCCGTGCTGCACGATGCGCCCGAAGACGGCGACATCCACCTCACCCCGCTCGACTTTCCCACGCCGATCTACGGACTCGCGATCGAACCGGCGCGCCGCGGCAATGAGCAGCGTCTCTGGGAAATTCTTCAGAAGCTCGGCGCGGAAGATCCGTGCCTTCGCATCGAGCATCCGGTCGGCACCAATGAAACCGTCGTGCGCGGCTTGGGCGAGCTGCACCTGCGCCACATGCTCGAGCGGCTGGCCGATCAGTACAAACTCGAAGTGGTCACGAGGCCGCCGAAGATCGCCTATCGCGAGACCATCGGCGGCAAGGCCGAGGGGCATCACCGTCACAAGAAGCAGACCGGCGGCGCCGGGCAGTTCGGTGAAGTCATGCTGCGTGTGGAGCCTCTGCCGCGCGGCGCCGGGTTCCAGTTCGTCGACGCCGTCAAGGGCGGCGCCATCCCCGGTCAGTTCATTCCCGCCGTCGAGAAGGGCATTCTTCAGGTGATCGAGAGCGGACCGCTCGCGGGCTTTCCGATGCAGGACGTGCGCGTCACCGTGTTCGACGGCAAGAGCCACTCCGTCGACTCCAAGGAAGTCGCGTTCGTCACCGCCGGCCGCAAGGCCTTCATCGACGCAGTGCTCAAAGCGCAGCCGATCGTGCTCGAGCCGATCGTCGATATCGAAGTGATGACGCCGGAAGCGGCTATGGGCGACATCATCGGCGACCTGTCGTCAAAGCGCGGACAGGTGCATGGCACGCGCAATGTCGCAGGCAACGCCGTGGTCGTCGCGGGGCAGGTGCCGCTGTCGGAACTCAACGACTATCAATCGCGGCTGAACGCGATCGCCGGCGGACACGGCAACTACAGCATCCAGCTCAGTCACTACGATCCGGTGCCGCCTGCGCAGCAGGAAAAAATGGCGTCGCAGCATAAAAAACAGGGAGATGCCGCGACGTAGCGAACGTCAGGCGGACGGCGCAAGCGGCGCCGCCTGCGCCCCTCCCTTCTGCAACATCGTTTCATCCAAGGAACCGCTAATCAATAAACTCATCGCCGGCGTTTCCGAGGATCGTGGCGGCCCGACCGGCGGCAGGCCGTCAGAACAGGTGGCGAATGCCGATCTGCACGCCGTTTTCGCTTTGCCCGGCGCCCGGCGTCAGGAACGAGCCTGTCGTGATGCTCGCCCCCGCCATCTTGAACTGAGCCGTCCCGTCATTGACAAGTCGCGAGACCACGCCATACAGGCGCGTGCTCTTCGAAAGATCGTAGTTGACGATCGCGCTCCATTCGCGCGCGTTGTTGCCGAGCGACGAGCTGTCCTCGATCCACGCATAGCCGGCGCCCACGCTCAAGAACGGGCTGAACCGGAAATCCGCGGACAGCGAATAGGTGCTATGCCAATTGCCGGGCACGGTTCCGACCGGCCCCACCGACGGATCGTATTTGCCGGCGGGATTGCTCAACGCATTGCCGGTCGTGGACGAAATCACGTCGTTCGCGCGGAAATAACCGAAGTAGACCTTTCCACGACCGTAGTCGTAATTTCCCCCCGCCATGATTTCCTGCACGCGAACGGTGTTCGTCGAATTGGCCGCGTTCAGATATGCCGCGGCAAGATAGACGGGGCCCTGCGTGCTCTGCACACCGGCCTGGTAGACCGCGTTGCCCGCCAGCGTCCCGGTCTGCCCGCCGACCGAATAGTGGAGCTCCACCTGGGTGTTCGCCAGCTTCGGTGAGAGATAGCTGATGTCGTTGTCGACGCGAGCGAGCCAATTGGCGAAGTTGTTGAACCCGGAGCCGTACGTCGCGGCGCTGAATGCGTCCATGTTCCCCGACCACGCGAACATCGGCGTATTCTGGCGACCGAACCTGAACTCGCCGTAGGGCGCCGAAATGCCGACCCACGCTTGCCGGTCGAAGAAGCGATACGGGTTCTGCTGCTTGCCCGTTCCCGGATCGAATCCGCTCTCCAGGTCAAACGTCGTGCGGTAACCACCGCCCAGGTCTTCCGTGCCGCGCAGCCCCCAACGGCTGGTCATTTCGCCGTTATTCCCGAGGACGTATAGCGACGTGCTCTTGCCGCTGACCTTCGCCGACTGATAGCCGCCGAATACGTCGAGAACGCCGTACAAGGTCAACGACGATTGCGCGTTGGCCCATTGCGAAGCGGCCATGCCAACGCTTGTCATCATTAGTAGTGCTTTCATTTTAGGTTTCATTTTTTCCCACCTCTCCTGTCGTCTAACTATTTAATTGGAATTCGGCCAGGCTAGAGAACCGGTCGCGGCGCGAGCATCCGCTTCACGATGAGGGCCAGCGGAACGGTAAAGCAGAAGTGGGACATGAAGCCGCCGATAATCACGGCCGGGTTGGAATAGTCGGGGTGATTGCTGGATGCGATCATGATCGCCACGTGCATGACGATCCACGCGAAGATCGCGTAAAACAGCGCAACGAAAGTCGCCTCGTACCCGCGCCGGCGGAAATAAGGCCAAATCGCCGCAAACAGGACGCCCCACGCGATAGCGAAGAAAAAGTGAATCGCGGTGCCCAGGAAATACGCCCAAATTCCGATCGACTCCTGAAAGTCCTTGCCGAATACCAGACCCGTCGCGTTGCGCGGGATGCCGGCCAGGGGCATCAAGTGCTGCGCCCCTACCCAGATGAGCGCCTCGTAGATCCATATGATCACGGCGCCGGTCAGGCCACCCTTTACGCCCGCGCGGAGAATCTCCGTCAAAGCCGGTTTCGCCGCGGCGCCGGGAATCAACCCTTGGCCAAGTTCATTGCTGTGCGTGCCGTAGTTGCCGCCCATGTCTCTGCTCCTCATGTGGTTTTCAAAAGATTGCCGTGACTGCGATGCGCCATCTCACGCTTCGCCCACCGGACTCGCGATGTATCGCAACGCCACGCGATTCATGACGATTGCCATCGCGGCGATCACCGCAGGTACTGCGAGAATCGAAAACACCGTGGCAAAGCTGAAGCCGATCGACAGCAGGATGCCTCCGACGAACGAGCCGAGAATGCCTCCGAACCGGCCGAAACCGAGCATCCAGCTCACCCCCGTGGCCCGTGCGCGGGTCGGGTAATAGGTTGGCGCGAGCGCGTTCAAGCCCGTTTGCGCACCGCTCATGCAAAAGCCCGCGCACGCCACCAGAACCGGCAGTAGCGCCGACGTCAGAGAACCCGTGCCGAGCGCAAAAATGAACACGCCTCCAAGCAGGTACGCCACGCCGATCACCGCGTTACGGTTCATGCGGTCCATCGCGAAGCCGACTGCGACCGCGCCCACCGTCCCGCCGAGCTGAAACAGGCCAGTGATCGCCGCTGCCCGCTCGACGGGAAGTCCCGCGTCTTTGATGAGCGTCGGCAGCCAGCCGGTCAGCAAGTAGATGATCAACAGCCCCATGAAGTAGGTGACCCACAGCATCAGGGTGCCAAACGCGTAACCGTCGGCGAACAGCATGCGCACCGGCGCCTTGTCGACTGCGGCAGGCTCGGGCGCGGTAAAGCTCACCTCGTCGCCGAACTTGTGTCCGCAGACGCGCCCCAGCGTGGCCGCGATGCGCGACGCGGCGGCCTTGCGCACGAGCATGAAGCGCGCCGATTCCGGCAGCAGCCCAAGAAGCAGCGGAACGCTCAAGAGCGGCACGATGCCGCCAAACAGGAATACGGCGCGCCAGCCGACGTGGGGAATGAGCCCAGCCGCCACGAAGCCGCCCGCGCCGGAGCCGAAGTTGAAGCCCGTGAACATGATCGTGAGCAACAGTGAGCGGCTGCGCGAAGGCACATACTCGGAGAGCAGCGTGGTCGAATTCGGCATCGCCGCGCCAAGGCCGAGCCCGGTGAGAAAGCGCAGCGCGATCAGTTGCGCCGGGGTATCCGCGAACGCGCAGCAAAGACTGAAGAAGCCGAAACACCCTACCGAGCCGACCAGGATCGTCTTGCGTCCCACCCGGTCCGCCAAAGGCCCCGCGACAAGGGCGCCCACCGCGAGCCCGATCATCGCGGCGCTCATGATCGGACCGAACGCCGCGCGCGCGACATGCCAGTCCTGCATGATGGCGGGCGCGACAAAGCCCATCACCGCCGTATCCAGCCCGTCCATCGTCACGATCAGAAAACATAGGGCGAGAACGAGCCATTGATAGGCCGACACCTTGCGCGCGTCGATGAACGCCTTGATGTCGACTGATGCTTCAGGATTCATGCTTGTCTCCGTTACGCTGCTCGGATGGCCTGCGGCCGAAAGGCGCCGCTTCCATCCATGATTGTTTTGCGGTACCGGCCGCTTGCGCAGACCGGCGCCGGACACGCCTCGCGCGCCGATTCGATATCGTCCCGGTTTCGCGCTCGGCCACCGGCAACCGATATGGGAGACCAAAATACAAACGCTCCCCGCTCGCCGACAGTGCGGGTTAACGTCATGTTTTTACTTTGAAGACCCCTCCATTCAGGGCAAACCAACGTGCAGAGAGATAGGGAGAGCGCCGCAAAAGCCCGCCCAGCAAGCACGCTTTCGCATCCCGAGTATCGAGCGCCGCCGTGTGCGAACCTGCTGCGCAGCCGACACGCGATAAAAGAAACAGATAGCTGCAGAATCAACTCGCAACTGGCGCAGCGACCCGGTGTTTCGTGCACGCCACAGCGCCACGTCGAGATGAACAAGCGCTCTCACGCCTCGATTGCCGATGCTGCGCAGTACGCATCGCTCAGTTGGGGACTGAGCTTCGACGGCAAAATCGCGTTCTTGCCGTCGGACACCGTCGCACGCAACGCAGCAGGCGCGGCGTGAGGATGGCGCATGGCCGGCCCGATGTCACAATGAATTCATAAGACATTGTTTTACTGAGAAATTATCGATTTTGTGCGGTGCACAAAAAATTCCTTGACAGCCCACGGCGTTGACCTAGAATAAGAACCACTGCTGCAATGCACAACGGCTCGCCGTGTCAGCATCAGCCCATTTCCGACGTCAACTCAACGCGGTCCGCATCCGGCGGCCCCGTCCATCAGGAGCGCAAACATGACTTTGCTCACGCCCGAGCAATTCTCCGCGGCCACGAAAGCCAATCTCGAGACCCTCTTCGGCCTGACGAACAAGGCGTTCGAAGGCGTCGAAAAGCTGGCCGAGCTCAATCTGCAAGTCGTCAAGTCGACGCTCGCGGAAAGCCAGGAAAACGCGCAACGCGCGCTGTCGGCGAAGGACGCACAGGAATTCCTCGCGCTGCAGGCGAACGTCGTTCAGCCGCTGGCCGAAAAAGCCCTGGCGTATGGCCGTCATCTGTATGAAATCGCCTCGGCCACGCAAGCCGAGTTCGCGCGTGTTGCCGAAGCCCAATACGAAGAGCAGAACCGCAAGGTCCAAGCGCTCGTCGAAAACGTCTCGAAGAACGCGCCGGCCGGTTCGGAAACCGCCGTCGCCGTGATGAAGTCGGCCATCACCGCCGCCAACACCACGTACGAAACGGTTCAGAAAGCCACGAAGCAAGCGATCGAAATCGCGGAAAGCAACTTCAGCGCCGCCACCACGGCTGCGACGAAGGCCGCCGAGCAAGCTTCGCGCGCCTCCAAGAAAGCCTCTGCTTAAGCGTCCGGCGTAGCAATTCAGGCACCGCACGCGGTACCGCCAGCTAGATGCATCGCGCGGCTGTCACTCGTCGTTTCGAGTGAGCAGCCGCGCGATCCAACGCTCCGATACGTTCAGCAGCGTATCGTTTGCCCGGCAAAGGCCGGGAATTTTTTTGCCCGCGTTTCCTGCGCCACGAGGTAGGCGGCAAGCAGGCGGTGGCGTCGAGCCGATCCGTTGCGCTACGCCTTCAGTCCGCCGACGAAGGCTTCGAAGCCGAGGCCCGTTCTGGCGTCGAGCTCCGGACGTCCTTATCGGGACGACATCGTCGACCCCGCGACGAATCGCCGGCCCACGCTTCGCAAAACTCGCCGCGCGTCGCGGCCGAGCCTCGCTCGTGCGAACGCAGCCGCTCGATCAACCGCGCCGCCGTGATGGCGCCGGACCGGTCGACTCGCGCACCACCAATTCCGGCGCGCGAACCTGATAGAGCGCCTGGGCAGGCGCCGTCCCCTCCACCATCTCCAGCGTGAGCGCAACGGATCGGGCGGCGATGTGCGCCGTCGGAAACCGCACGGTGGTCAGCGCTGGGCGGAACTGGCGCGCGAGCTGGATATCGGTCAGGCCGACGATCGACAGATCGTGCGGCACCTGCCTGCCCATGTCCGCTGCCGCCTGCATCGCGCCGATCGCCATCAGGTCGTTCGTCGCGAAGAGCGCGGTCAGCGCCGGCTTCGCCAGCAACAGTGCCTTGGCCGCTTCATAACCGCTTTCGATCGAATCGTGCGAGGTCGCGACCGTCAGCGATTTCTCCGCATGGCCGCGCGCCGCGAGCGCCTCGGCGAAGCCGCGCAGGCGCACCGACTGCGGGCCGCCCGAGCCCTCGCCGACCAGCGCGCCGATCTTGCGATGCCTGAGCTCCGACAAATGCGCCGCCGCCAGCGCGCCCGCCGCCGCGAAGTCGACTGTGACGCACGGCAACGTGCGCGACGCCTGCGCGTGCTCCCACAGGCAGAGCACGACCGCGGCGCCGCCCTGCGCGATCTCCGTGAGCTCCTGCTCGGCGAGGTCCGTGTTCATCACGATGACGCCCGCCGCCAGCGTGCCCGCGATCTGGTGGAGGTAGGCACGCGCGATGGCCGGGTCGTCGTCGGTGTTGCACACGAGCAGGAAATAGCCGCGCTTGCGCGCCTCGCGCTCGGCCGCCAGCACGAACTCGGGGTAGAACGGGTTCGTCACGTTCGACAGCATCAGCGCGAGCGTCGACGCGCGCCCCTGCGCCAGCGCGCGCGCCGTGAGATTCGGGCGATAGCCGAGCTCGCGGATGGCGGCCATCACGCGCTCGACCGTCGCCGGCTTGACCTTCTGCGGATTGCGCAGCACGTTCGACACCGTTGCCGCCGTCACCTCCGCGCGCCGGGCGACTTCGGCAAGCGTCACCATGCGAGCCTCGCGGCGCAGCATCGCGGTGCGAAGGACAGCCCGCGCGAAAGACAGCCGATACGTTCGTGATTCATATGCTGGGACAGCGTTCCAGAAGTTGCACATCAAACATCGCTGAGCTAACTTCTGGCCCACAACGATTGTTCGCTTTGCATGGGATCAGAGTAAGCGCTGAAGCGCCAACTCTGATCGACAGGAGACAGCATGGTACCGTCACGACGGCCTATTGCGCCACAGAAATTTAAGCGCTTAAATTTTGACGACGCCCTCCTCGGCGCCAACAGGAGAATCCGATGACCGCCATCTCGCTGCGGCATGTTTCGAAGCAATACGGGCAGCATCCGCCCGTGCTGCGGGACGTGAACCTCGATATCGACGAGCACGAGTTCTGCGTGTTTCTCGGCCCGTCCGGCTGCGGAAAGTCGACGCTGCTGCGCATGATCGCCGGCCTCGAAGAGCTGAGCGCAGGCGAGTTGCACATCGGCGGCAAGCGCATGAACGAGACGCCGCCCGCCGAGCGCGGCGCCGCGATGGTGTTCCAGAGCTATGCGCTCTTTCCGCACATGACGGTGTTCGAGAACATCGGCTTCGGGCTGCGCATCGGCGGCGTGGCGAAGGACGAGATCCGGCGGCGCGTCACTGAAGCGGCGCGCGTCCTGCAACTGGACGCGCTCCTCGAGCGCAAGCCGAAGGAACTGTCGGGCGGGCAGCGGCAACGCGTCGCGATCGGGCGCGCGATCGTCCGCGAGCCGAAAGTGTTCCTGTTCGACGAGCCGCTGTCCAATCTCGATGCGGCGTTACGAGGGCAGACCCGCATCGAGATCGCGCGGCTGCACTCGCGTTTTCGCCAGGCAAGCTCCGTCTATGTCACGCATGATCAGGTCGAAGCGATGACGCTCGCCGACAAGATCGTCCTCCTGCATGCGGGCAGCGACGCGGCGCACGCCGGCAGCATCGCGCAGATCGGCGCCCCGCTCGATCTCTACCATCGGCCGGCCAATCGCTTCGTGGCCGGCTTCATCGGCTCGCCGCGCATGAACTTCCTGCCGGCCATGGTCGTGTCGGTGGAAGAAGACGCGATCGATGTGCGCCTGAGCGAAAGCGGCGAGCGCCTGGTGCTGCGCGGGCGCGCGACGCCGCGCGCTTTGTCGGCCGGCGACACGCTGACGGTCGGCATCCGGCCCGAGCACCTGTTGCTCGCCGCGGACCCGACCGGCACGGCGCCTGCCGCGATCGTGCGCAGCGTCCTGCTCGTCGAGCAGCTCGGCGAGACCTCGTACGTGCATCTCGACCAGCCGGGCGGCACGCCGCTGCTCGCGAAAGTGCCGGGCGACTGCCCGCTGCGAGTGGGCGACCGACAACCGTTTTACCTGCCTGAAGCGTCCTGCCATGCGTTCGATGCGACGGGTGCAGCACTGCAAGTCAGACGCGCGGCGATGGCGCTCGCGTGATGCCGGATCGCAGCCGGCTCGCCATTCGGCGCAGCGGGGTGCAAGAACGAGCCAACTACATACAGGAGACGAAGATGAAATTCGAAGCACGCAAGCTCGCGCTGGCCTGCCTCGCCTGCGCAACGCTGAGCGCCGCCACCGCGGCCGCGGCCGGAACGCTGGCGGTCGACGTGTCGGCGCGCGGCAGCCAGCGGGCCACCTGGCAGAACGTATTCGACCAGTTCAGGAAAGCCAATCCCGACATCGACCTGAAAGTCACCTACGTCGGCGAAGAAGCCTACAAGGTGCAGATCTCCGGCTGGCTAGCGACCGATCCGCCCGACGTGCTGAGCTGGCACAACGGCGAGCGCATGGCCTACTTCGCGAAACGCGGCCTGCTGGAAGACCTGAGCGCCGACTGGCAAAAGAACGGCTGGAACCAGGCCTATGCCTCGGTGAAGCAGTCCTCGACTTACGCGGGCAAGCAGTACAGCCTGCCGCTCGGCTATGACGCATACGGCTTCTTCTATCGCAAGGACCTGTTCCAGAAAGCCGGCATCGCCGGCGAGCCCGCCACGTGGCAGCAGTTCCTCGACGACTGCAAGAAGCTGAAGGCCGCCGGCATCGCGCCGATCGCCGTCGCGGCGCGCGATTCGTGGACGCTCGCCGCGTGGTTCGACTATCTCGACCTGCGCATCAACGGCTACGCATTCCATCAGCAGCTGATGGCAGGCGACGTCGCCTACACGGACCCGCGCGTGCGCAACGTCTACGCCGCGTGGAAGACGCTGATCGACGACAAGTACTTCATCGACAACGCGCTCTCCTACGACGTCGACTCCGTCGGCCCGCTGCTCGTGAACGGCCAGGCCGCGATGATGCTGATGGGCACGTTCTTCTCCGCCACCCTGCCCGCGTCGACGCACGGCAGCATGGGCTATTTCCGCTTCCCGGTCATCGACGCGTCCGTGCCGATGGCCGAGGACGGGCCTGTCAACGTGCTGGTCGTCCCGGCCAAAGCCAAGAACAAGGCCGAGGCGCGACGCCTCATCGCCTTCTTTGGACAGCCCGAAATCAACGGCGAGCTCGCGCAAGGCTGGGGCCAGCTGCCGTCGAACAACAAGGCGCCCGAGCCGCAGGACCCGATCTCGAAGGTGGGCTTCCAGACGCTTTCGGGCACCACGGGCGGCATCGCCCAGTTCTACGACCGCGACATGACCAAGGAGATGGCCGACGAAGGCATGAAGGCCATGCAGCTGTTCTACTCGGACCCGAGCCAGCTCGACGCGGTCCTCCAGCGGCTCGAACAGACTCGCAAGCGCATCTACAAGAAGTAGCCGCTCGCCCTGGGGCGGTCGCGTCGTCGCACGCTGCCCGCCCAACCCCGCTCCGTCCGAGGCTCCCGCATGTCGATCACCGTCACCGAAGGCGCGCTGCCGCGCGCGCCGCATACACCCGCCCGCGAGCGCGCGACGCTGGCCCGCCGCCGCACCCGCGCGGCGCTGCTGTTCCTGCTGCCGGGCCTGGCGCTCTTCGCCGTCTTCGTCCTCTATCCGATCGCGAGCAGCCTCGCGATCAGCTTTCACAACTGGGACGGCATGACGCCGAAGACCTTCGCCGGGCTCGACAACTACCGCGAGCTGTTCGCGTCCGATACGTTCTACGTCGCGCTGAAGAACAACCTGATCTGGCTCGTGCTGTTTCTGCTCGCGCCGCCCGCCGGACTCGCGATGGCGCTCTACCTGAACCAGAACGTGTCCGGCATCCGCCTCGTGAAATCGCTGTTCTTCGCGCCGTTCGTGCTGCCGGGCGTCGTGGTCGGGCTAGTCTTCTCGTGGTTCTACGATCCGGCCTTCGGGCTCCTGAGGCTGATCGCCGGACACGGCATTGCCGTGCTCGGCGATCCGCGCTACGTCACCTACGGCATCGTGTTCGCCGCGCTGTGGCCGCAGATACCGTTCTGCATGATCCTCTACCTCACCGGGCTCACCGGCATCAACAGCGAAATCATCGAGGCCGCGCGCATGGAGGGCGCGCGCGGCTTCACGCTGCTATGGCACGTGATCCTGCCGCAGCTGCGGCCCGCCACGTTCATGGCGGTCGTGCTGACGGTGATCGGCGCGCTGCGCAGCTTCGACCTGATCTCCGTGATGAGCGGCGGCGGCCCGTTCGACAGCTCGACCGTGCTCGCCTATTTCATGTACGACCAGGCGATCAAGTACTACCGCGAAGGCTACTCGGCCGCGATCGCAGTCGTGCTGTTCGCGATCATGCTCGTCTATATCGTCTGGCAGTTGCGCCGCCTCGTGCGCGTCGAATCCTGAGGAACCTTGCCCATGTATCCGATGCCCGTCGCCCGCTGGCGCCCTGCTTCGCGCCTCTTGTATCGCCTGTCGCTGCCGTGTGCGCTCGCCGTGTGGCTGTTGCCGCTTCTCGCCGTGC
Source organism: Trinickia terrae (assembly GCF_005144415.1). Taxonomy (GTDB): domain Bacteria; phylum Pseudomonadota; class Gammaproteobacteria; order Burkholderiales; family Burkholderiaceae; genus Trinickia_A; species Trinickia_A terrae. Next base: position 147,613 of record NZ_SWJE01000017.1, read on the forward strand.
TCGTCACGTCGGTGCGCTCCTCAGACGAGCTCGCCGAAGGCAACTACTGGGGCTGGCCGAAGCACTTCGCCTTGCTCGACAACTACGGCACGGCGCTCACGCAGACGCCGATGCTCCACTACTTCCTGAACAGCTGCCTGATCACGCTGCCGGCGATGGCGGCTTCAATCTTCCTCGCGTCGATGGCCGGCCACGCGCTCGCGAACTTCCGCTTTCGCGGCAACCTCGTGCTGCTCGGCATCTTCGTCGCCGGCAATTTCGTGCCGATCCAGATCCTGATGATCCCCGTGCGCGAGCTGATGCTGGGCCTGAACCTCTACAACACCGTATGGGCGCTCGTGCTGTTCCATGCGGCGTTCCAGACCGGCTTCTGCACGCTCTTCATGCGCAACTTCATTCGCGAGCTGCCGTACGAGCTGATCGAGGCGGCCCGCATCGAGGGCGCGAGCGAATGGGCGATCTACGCACGCGTCGTGCTGCCGCTCGTGCGCCCCGCGCTCGCGGCGCTCGCCATCCTCGTCTTCACCTTCGTCTGGAACGACTACTTCTGGGCGCTGTGCCTCACGCAGGGCGACGACGCCGCGCCGGTCACCGTCGGCGTCGCCGCGCTCAAGGGCCAGTGGACGACGGCGTGGAACCTGGTGTCGGCCGGATCGGTGCTGGCCGCCCTGCCGTCCGTGGCGATGTTCTTTGCGATGCAGAAGCACTTCGTCGCCGGCCTGACGTTTGGCGCGACGAAGGGATGACGCGTATTGCCCGACCAACATTCCCATCCTTTGAAGGACCCTCTCGATGCACCTCGGCGTTTGCTACTACCCGGAACACTGGCCAAGACAAAAGTGGGAAAGCGATGCACGGCGCATGGCTGAACTCGGCATCACGCGCGTGCGCATCGCCGAGTTCGCATGGAGCCGCATGGAACCTTCGCCCGGCCGCTACGATTGGGCCTGGCTCGACGAGGCGGTCGACACGCTCGCGCGCCACGGCCTGAAGATCATCATCGGCACGCCGACTGCATCGCCGCCCAAATGGCTCGTCGACCAGCACCCTGAAATTCTGCCGGTCGCTCACGACGGCCGCGTCTGGCAATTCGGCTCGCGACGCCACTACGATGTGTCGAGCCCCATCTACCGCGAGCATTGCGCCCGCATCGTCGGCGACATGGTCCGGCGCTATGGCGCGCACCCGGCCGTCATCGCCTGGCAGACCGACAACGAGCTCGGTTGCCACAACACGCTGCCGAGCTATTCGAAGGCGGCATTGCAGCGCTTCAAGCACTGGCTCGAAGCGCGCTACGAAAGCGTCGACGCACTGAACGAAGCATGGGGCAACGTGTTCTGGAGCATGGAGTACCGGCGCTTCGACGACATCGAGCTGCCAATGCAAACGCCCACCGACGCCAATCCCGCCCATGTGCTCGATTTCCGGCGCTTTCAGTCCGACGAAGTCGCGAGCTTTCACGCGCTGCAGGCAGAGCTGATCCGCGAGCACGCGCCCGGACGCGACCTGCTGCACAACTTCATGGGCTTTTTCACGCAGTTCGATCATTACGCGTTCGCGCAGAGCGGGCTCGACGTCGCGGCGTGGGACAGCTACCCCGTGCCGCGCACCGAAGTGCTGCCGCTCGCCGAAGCCGACAAGCACCGCTGGGCGCGCACGGGCCATCCCGACGTGTCCGCGTTCAGTCACGACCTCTATCGCGGCGTCGGCAACGGACGCATGTGGGTCATGGAGCAGCAGGCCGGGCCGGTCAACTGGGCGCCGTGGAATCCGGCGCCGCTGCCGGGTATGGTCCGCCTGTGGACCTGGGAAGCATTTGCGCACGGCGCCGAGCTCGTGTCCTACTTCCGCTGGCGCCAGTACCCTCGCGCGCAGGAGCAGATGCACTCGGGCCTGAATGCGCCGGACGATGCGCTGTCGCCGGGCGGGCGCGAAGTGGCGCGGGTCGGCGAGGAACTGCGCGCGCTGGCGCTGCCATCGGACGCACCCCGGACGCGCGCGCCCGTCGCCCTGCTTTTCGACTACGAAGCCGACTGGATCACGCAGATCCAGCCTCATGGCGCCGACTTCGATTACCAGCAGCACGTGTTCGAGTGGTACGGCGCGCTGCGCCGGCTGGGTCTCGACGTCGACATCCTTTCGGCGCGGGCGGACGTCAGCGGCTATGCGCTCGTCGTGGCGCCGACGCTGCCGGTATTGCCCGCCAGCGTGGTCGAGCAGGCCGCGCGCGGAAACGGCCACTGGCTGTTCGGGCCGCGCACGGGTTCGAAGACCGAGGCGTACTCGATCCCGCCGGAGCTGCCGCCGGGCCAGCTTCAAACGATCTTGCCGGTGCGCATCGGACAAGCCGAATCGCTGCGGCCATCGCTGCGGCCCGCGGTCAGCTTCGACGGCGTCGAGGGATGGGCGACTCGCTGGCGCGATCATGCCGAGCCGGGACCCGGCGCCGAGGTGCTTGCGCGCTTCGAGGACGGTGTACCCGCACTCGTACGGCGCGGCCGCGTCAGCATGGCTGCGGCGTGCTTCGATCGCGCAATGCTGCAGGCCGTCGTCGCGCGCAGCGTGCGCGACGCGGGCCTTGCCGCGCATGCGTTGCCCGAGGGTCTGCGGCTGCGCACGCGTGGAGCGCTGCGCTTTGCGATCAACTACGGCGACGCTGCGCAACCCGTGCCAGCGCCGCCCGGCGCGACGTTCGTGCTGGGCGGGCCGACGATCGGCGCGGCCGACGTCGCCGCATGGATCGAACGTTGATCGGCGCGAGCGGACTAGCTAGCGGTTGCGGAACGCCGACAGCGAAGACAACGCGTTACCGTGAAAATCGAACAACGTGTTGTTGTCCCACTGATCGCCCGCGCCGACTTTCCAGCCGACGCCCGCCACCGGAATCCACTCCGGCTCCCACCAGAACACGCCCTTGCCGCGCCCGCCCGGGATCGCCTTCACGATGCCGGTCAGCGCGTCGAGAAACTGGGCCTGGCCGGCGGGCGTCGGCGGATACGTCACCGAGCCGGTGTTCGTCATCGTGTTCGGCTCCGAATCGCCATCGCTGGTCGTCCACGGATACGCGGTCTCGACGACGATCACGTCCTTGCCGTAACGCGTCGCCAGATCGTTCGCGTTGTTCTGCAAGTCGTCGAGCGAGCCTTGCCATTGCGGGTAATACGACAAGCCGATCACGTCGAACGGCACGCTGCGCTGCGTCGCGTTGTCGAACCACCAGCGGCTCGTCGCATTGTTGCCGCCGCTGTCGATATGCAACATGACCTGCGTGCGCGGATCGACGGATTTCACGGCATCGCGGCCGGCCGTCAGCAGCTGCGCAAGGTTGTCCCATTGATCGTAGCGGCCGAGCGGCCAGAGCATGCCGCCCGTGATCTCGTTGCCGATTTGCACCCATTCGGGCGTCACGCCGTCTTTGCGCAGCGTGTGCAGCACGTCCGAGGTGTATTCCGACAGCAGCGCGCAGGTCTCGCTGATATCCTTGCCCGCCCACGCGTGAGGCGGATACTGCTTGCCGGGATCGGCCCACCAGTCGCTGTAGTGAAAGTCGATCAGCACGCGCAGGCCGAGCGCCGCGGCGCGACGCGCGAGCACACGGACATGCTCGGCGTTGTTGTATCCGGCGGCGGGGCTCTGGTTGGCGGGGAAGTAGTCCGGATTGCCGGGGTCGTTCCACACCTTGATGCGGATCGAATCGACACCGTGCCGGCGCAAGAGATGGAGACAGTCTTGCGCCACGCCGTGGTCGTAATAACGGGCCCCGTGGTCCTCCAGCTCGAGGAGCGTGGATACGTCGGCGCCCATTGCAAACGGGCGCGAGCCCGCGGATGGCGACACCTCGCCGGCCGCTGCGGGACGGCCCACGATCGCGTTGATGCAGGCAAGCGCCGCCGTGGAGCCTGCCCATGAAAGCATCGAACGTCTCTTCATTCGTCTTCCCTCCTGGGTGTTCTCGTCTGATTTGGATTTTTCTCACTGAAAATTTAAGCGCTTAAATTTTCAGTGATTCGAGACTATCAGAGCGGATATGCGGATGCAAAAGACTCGGACGGTGCTCAGTATCTGGCGAATGGGAAGGATTCGACGTGCTGCGTTTTCGCCCCCGCTCACACCAAGAACGGCTTGCCCTGCTCCTATAAAGAGTGGTCGTCGTCGACGCACGAGGGATCAATGAACGAAGCTCGGACCTTAATAGGTTGCTGATAAGCGCGCTTGGCGAAGGGGGGCCCTAGTATCCGGCTTAGGCGGATGGTTGGGGAAGGTCTGGGCGGACCGTATGCTGAAGCAGTACAGCGCGCAGATTGACCTTGAACTGGCCAAGGCCAATTCCGCCCTCCGCGTCGCAGAACAGCACTCGCAGATCGTCTACTCGACGTTGCATGTGAAGCGCGCGGAACTCATATCCGACGTCTATAAGAGGCTGACGCTGATCGTGCGTCTGCTCGGTGCCTTGCAGAGGTCAGCGGCGAGCGGCGCAAAAAGAAAAAGGGTTAGCGGCTATTAACCGGCTAACCCTTGCTACTACTGGTCGGGGCGAGAGGATTTGAACCTCCGACCACCTGCACCCCATGCAGGTACGCTACCAGGCTGCGCTACGCCCCGAAAGCATGAAAGTATAACAGACACTTCCGCCGATTAGAACCATTGCCTCGGTACAAACCTAACGACGCAACAAATCAATCACGCCCAGCAAATCGTTGCGCAACTGCTCGACGTTGACGACTCCAGCCGCAGCCGGCGCGGATGCCGGACTCGCCGCCACAACCGGCGCTTCAATTGCCGCCGACGCTTCGTCAAGCTCATCGATCACCGCCCCATGCGAATCGAGACGATTGCGCGCACCGTTGATCGTGAACCCCTGCTCATACAGCAGCTCACGAATCCGCCGAATCAACAGCACCTCGTGATGCTGATAATAGCGGCGATTCCCCCGCCGCTTCACCGGACGCAACTGCGTGAACTCTTGCTCCCAGTACCTCAGTACATGCGGCTTGACGCCACACAGTTCACTGACTTCACCGATCGTGAAGTAGCGCTTCGCCGGAATCGGAGGCAAGACGACTTTTTCGACCGTCGTAGTCATCGTCAGTTAACCGTCGTGGTGAATTGCGCGGGAAACGCGCCACAACTATCAGCGCGCGAAGTCTGCTTCGGCGCCGTTTTCGACGAGCGCCTTCAACTTTTGACTTGCATGAAACGTCACGACACGGCGAGCCGCAATCGGAATCGCCTCACCGGTCTTCGGATTGCGGCCGGGACGCTGCGGCTTGTCGCGCAACTGGAAGTTGCCGAAGCCGGACAGCTTCACGCTGTCGCCGCTTTCCAGTGCGTCGCGAATCACCTCGAAGAAGGCCTCGACCATGTCCTTCGCCTCGCGCTTGTTGAGTCCGACATTGTCGAACAGCAACTCGGCCAGCTCGGCTTTCGTGAGCGTCGGCGTTTCCGCTGAGGCGCCAGCGGGTGATGTCGGGATATCGCGAATCATGGCGCTACGCTGCGCCGTAAGAAGGGCTTCGAAATCACTCGAGTTCATTTCGTTCATATCAATTGATGGCGCGTCAAACGAATACCAGACAATGCCGGAGCAACCGTAATCAGTTGCGGTCCGCGCTTATCCGCGCAATCGCGCGCCATAGACTCGAGCCAAGCGATCCACCAGGGTTTTGACGGCCAGATCAACCGTTTCGTCCTGCAGGGTCCCGCCAGTATCTTGCAAGGTTACCCGGAACGCAAGGCTTTTCTCATGGGCTCCAAGCCCACCAGAAGTATTTGATTTTGCACGAAATTCATCGAAAAGCGCAACCCTCTGGACGGACTTGCACGCCTCGTCCGAAAGCGCTTTTTGCATCTCGTCGAGCATCGCCTGGGCCTCGATTTTCTGGTCCACCACAACCGCGATATCGCGCCGCACAGGCGGGAACTTCGACACTTCGGCAGGCACCGGCAGGGAGCGCTCGATCAATGCATCGGCATCGATTTCGAACAGGATCGGCGCATTCGGCAAATCGTATTTCTGCATCCAGCGCGGATGTAGTTCGCCGATCCAGCCGACCGTGCGGCCATCGAGCTCGATGCGCGCACTGCGTCCCGGATGCAGCGCCGGGTGCTCGGCCTTCACGAAACGCGCGGCGCGCGGCGCGAACAGCGCTTCGACATCGCCCTTCACGTCGAAGAAATCGACCGGGCGCGACGGCGCGCCCCACTGCTCTTCAACCACGGAACCATACGCGAGCGCACCGATGCGTTTCGGCTGCGCATAGCCTTCGACCGCCAACTCGCCCGCCTTCAGCGAAGGATCGTGCAGGAACACGCGCCCCGCTTCGAACACGCGAATGCGCTCAGCGCGCCGGTTCAGGTTGTGGCGCAGCACGTTGATGAGGCTGCCGGACAGCGTCGTGCGCATCACCGAGAGCTGACTTGCGATCGGGTTCAAGAGGCGCACGGGGTTGTCGTTGCCCGCGAAGTCCTGCTCCCATTCGGCATCGACGAAGCTGAAGTTCACCGTTTCCGCATAGTCGCGCGCGGCGAGCTGATGACGGATCGCGTGGATCGAACGCCGAGTTTCGTTGGTCGCCCGCATCTCGCTCGCCGCAACCGGCGGGCGCGCAGGAATCTTCTCGAAGCCGTAGATGCGTGCGACTTCTTCGATCAAGTCCTCTTCGATCTCGATGTCGAAGCGGTACGGCGGCGGCGTCACAGAGAAGGTGTCGCCATCGCGCTCGAATGCGAGCCCCAGACGCGTGAATATCTGCGCGATCTCGTCAGCGCCGATCTGGACGCCGATGATGCGGTTCGCACGCGCGACGCGCATCTTCACCGGCGCGCGCTGCGGCACGTTGACGGTCTGGTCGTCGACCGGGCCGGCCTTGCCGCCGCAGATGTCGAGGATCAACTGCGTGATGCGCTCGATGTGCTCGACGGTCGTCGAGTAATCGACGCCACGTTCGAAACGATGTGCGGCATCGGTCGAGAAGTTGTACTTGCGAGCGCGGCCGCGGATGCTGTCAGGCCACCAGAACGCCGCTTCCAGATAGATGTTTGTCGTGTCGAGCGAGACTGCGGTGCTGTCGCCGCCCATGATGCCTGCAAGGCTCTCGACGTGGCGATCGTCCGCGATCACACCGACCGTCTCGTCGAGCTCGATCGTGTTGCCGTTCAGAAGCTTCAGCGACTCGCCTCGACGGCCCCAGCGCACTTCGATCGCGCCGTGGATCTTGTCGAGATCGAACACGTGCGACGGACGGCCGAGTTCGAGCATCACATAGTTAGAAATATCGACGAGCGCCGAGATGCTACGCTGGCCCGAGCGCTCAAGGCGTTCGACCATCCATTGCGGCGTTTTCGCACGCGCGTTGACGCCACGAATCACGCGGCCGGAGAATCGGCCGCACAGATCGGGCGCAGCGATCTTCACAGGCAGGACTTCGTCGAGCGCGGCCTCGGCCGGCTTGAACTCGGGCGCCTTCAGCTGCGCGCCGGTGATCGCCGACGTCTCGCGCGCCACGCCAAACACCGACAGGCAATCGGCCTTGTTCGGCGTCAGCTTGATTTCGAAGATAGTGTCGTCGAGATTCAGCGTCTCGCGGATATCCTGGCCGATCGGCGTATCTTCCGGCAGGATCAGGAGGCCGCTATGATCTTCGGACAGCTTCAGTTCCCGCGCCGAGCACAGCATTCCCTGGCTCTCCACGCCGCGCAGCTTCGACAGCTTGATCGCGAACGGCGCGCCGCCCTCTTCGGCCGGCGGCAGCTGAGCGCCGACGAGCGCGACTGGCACCTTGATCCCAGGCGACACATTGGGCGCGCCGCATACGATGTTCAGCGGAGCGCCGGTGCCCGCGTCGACCTGACAGACGTTGAGCTTGTCCGCATCCGGGTGCTTGACCACTTCCAGCACGCGGCCCACGACGATCTTCGACGTCGGCGGCGCCGCCGGCCGCAAGCCTTCGACTTCGAGGCCCGCCATCGTCAGCGCATGCGACAGCTCGTCCGTCGTCATCTGCGGGTCGACAAAGGTTCTCAGCCAGGATTCAGGGAATTGCATGGATGTCTACGTTCGAAATGGGTTATGTCCACGTCCGGCTCGATGCTGCGCAATCCGCCGGAACACAGTGCTCGGCGCGCATCGCGGCTCATGCACACGCTGCGCCCGACTCGCGCGTTATGCAAATTGCCGCAGGAAGCGCAGGTCGTTTTCGAAGAAGAGCCGCAGGTCTTGCACGCCGTAGCGCAGCATCGTCAGCCGCTCGAGGCCGCTGCCGAACGCAAAGCCGATGTAGCGCTCGGGATCGAGGCCCATGTTGCGGATTACGTTCGGATGCACCTGCCCGGAGCCCGAGATTTCTAGCCACTTGCCGGCGTTCTTGCCCTCTTCGAACATCATGTCGATTTCGGCCGAGGGCTCGGTGAACGGGAAGTACGACGGACGGAAGCGCACGAGGATGTCGTCGCGCTCGAAGAATTTCCTGAGGAAGTCGGTATAGACGCCCTTCAGGTCCGCGAAGCTGATGTTCTCTTCGATCCACAGCCCTTCGACCTGGTTGAACATCGGCGAGTGCGTCGCGTCGCTGTCCACGCGGTAGGTGCGTCCCGGCACGATCACCTTGATGGGCGGCTGGTTCATGCGCGCATAGCGCACCTGCATCGGGCTCGTATGCGTGCGCAACAGCAATTGACGGCCGTCCGCATCCTTGCCGTCGATGTAGAACGTGTCCTGCATCGAGCGAGCCGGGTGGTTCTCCGGACTGTTCAATGCGGTGAAGTTGTACCAGTCGGTTTCGATCTCGGGACCATCGGCGACATCGAAGCCGATCGAACCGAAAATCTGCTCAACGCGCTCCCAAGTCCGCATCACCGGATGCAGGCTGCCTGCGCCCGCACCACGCCCGGGCAGCGTGACGTCGATCGCTTCTGCCGCGAGGCGCTGATTCAAGAGCGCATCCGCCAGCGACTGCCGGCGCGCGGTCAGCGCCGCCTCGACCTGCTGCTTCGCGACGTTGATGCGCGCGCCTTCGGTCTTGCGCGTCTCAGGATCGAGCTTGCCAAGGCCCTTCAACAGCTCGGTCAATGCGCCCGACTTGCCGAGAAACCGCGCCTTCTCGTTTTCGAGCGTGGTGACATCGGCGGCCTGTTCGAAGGCTTTTTGCGCGTCGGCGACAATCTGGTCCAAATCCATTGATCCCATCATTTCAACATCATTGAAGAGTGACACGTACGCTCGAGCCACGGACCCGAACGGCGAACACATGCGAATTCGTTTTTACCAACAAAAAAGGGGCTCGGTGAGGAGCCCCGTTTTTGTTGCAGCGGCACCGAGACTACCGGATCTTCGCTGCAACGAACCACGCAGTGCTAATTTCGCAATTAGGCTGCAACGGCGGCTTTCACCTGCTTCACGATCGCAGCAAAAGCAGCCTTGTCGAACACCGCCATATCGGCCAGCACCTTGCGGTCGAGTTCGATCGACGCCTTCTTCAGGCCGTTGATGAACACGCTGTACGTCATGTCGTGCTGACGCACCGCCGCGTTGATACGCGTGATCCACAGTGCGCGGAACACACGCTTCTTGTTGCGGCGATCGCGGTAGGCGTACTGGCCAGCGCGCATGACCGCCTGCTTGGCGATGCGATAGACGTTATTGCGACGGCCGCGGTAGCCCTTCGCAAGGTTGATGATCTTCTTGTGGCGGGCCCGTGCGGTAACCCCACGTTTAACTCGAGGCATGTTTCGCTCCTTTGAGTATCAGTTGAGGGTTAGGCGAACGGAAGCATCGCGCGGACGGAGTTCAGATCGGAATCGTGAACTGCCGTGGCGCCGCGCAGGTGACGCTTGTTCTTGGTGGTTTTCTTGGTAAGAATGTGGCGCTTGAAGGCTTGACCGCGCTTGACGGTACCGCCCGGACGCACCACGAAGCGCTTTGCAGCGCTCTTCTTGGTCTTCATCTTAGGCATGACGAACAACTCCAGTTTATTAGATGGCGATGGGTGTGCGGTTGGCTGAAAGCCCCTGACCCGCCCTTCGAAACCCAGTCCACTTGTGTGCGGCGAACCGATCGTGCCGGTCGCCGCCTTTTCAGGCAAAGAGCCCGCACTTCGGGCTCTCCACCGAAACCTGCCAGTTAAAGCTTGATTCTGTGCAACCGATGGGGCGCGCAACCGTGCGCGCCATCCAATCACTTCTTCTTCTTCGGGGCCAGCACCATGATCATCTGGCGCCCTTCCATCTTCGGCATCTGCTCGACCTGCCCCACCTCGTCGAGATCGGTGCGCAAGCGTTCGAGCATGCGCATGCCGATTTCCTGGTGAGCCATTTCGCGGCCACGGAAACGCAACGTGATTTTCGTCTTGTCGCCGTCTTCGAGGAAGCGGACGAGGTTGCGCAGCTTGACGTTGTAATCGCCGTCATCCGTGCCAGGGCGGAACTTCACTTCCTTGACCTGGATGACCTTCTGCTTGAGCTTCGCCTCGTGCTGCTTTTTCGCTTCCTGGTACTTGAACTTGCCGTAGTCCATCAAACGGCAAACGGGCGGTACCGCCTGCGGGGCGATTTCAACCAGATCCACGTCCTGCTGTTCCGACAAGCGGAAAGCTTCGGCCAATTTCACGATGCCGAGCGGTTCGTTCTCGACTCCGACCAGACGCACCTCAGGTGCAGTGATTTCACCGTTGATGCGATGCGACGACTTATCAGTAGCGATGTTACGTTTCCTCTAAAAATTAAAAAAACGAGCCGCGCTGCCAGATGGCTTACTTGAACGCCTGGATGTCTTCACGCAGGCGCTCAACGAAGGTGCTGATCGGCATGACGCCCAGATCCACACCGCCACGGGCACGCACGGCTACCGTTTGTGCATCACGCTCCTTGTCGCCGATCACAAGCAGATACGGCACTTTTTCCAGCGTGTGCTCCCGTATTTTATAGCTAATTTTCTCGTTGCGCAAATCAGCCTCAACTCTAACCCCTTGTTTTTGCAACGATTGGGTCAGCGTTTGCGCATATTCGGCCTGACTTTCCGCAATATTCATCACGACGACCTGCACGGGCGCGAGCCACGCAGGCATCGCACCAGCGTGGTGCTCGATGAGAATCCCGAGGAAGCGCTCCATCGAGCCGACGATCGCCCGGTGCAACATCACCGGACGGCGGCGGCTGTTGTCCTCGGCTACGTACTCGGCGCCGAGGCGCTCCGGCAGCACCATGTCGAGCTGCAGCGTGCCGCACTGCCACGAGCGGCCCAGCGCGTCCTTGATGTGGTACTCGATTTTCGGACCGTAGAACGCGCCCTCGCCTTCGAGCTCCTCCCACTGGAGACCGCAGGCCGTCAGCGCGTCGCGCAGGCCCTGCTCCGCGCGATCCCAGATTTCGTCGGTGCCCGCGCGCTGCTCCGGACGCAGCGACAGCTTGATGTCGATATTGTCGAAGCCGAAGTCCTTGTAGACGCTCATCGCCAGCGTATTGAACTTGATCGACTCGGCGATGAACTGGTCTTCGGTACAGAAAATATGGGCGTCGTCCTGAACGAAGCCGCGCACGCGCATCAAGCCGTGCAGCGCACCCGATGCCTCGTTGCGGTGGCACGAGCCGAATTCGGCATAACGCAGCGGCAGGTCGCGGTACGAACGCAGGCCGTGCTTGAACACCTGAACGTGACCCGGGCAGTTCATCGGTTTGATTGCGTAGTCGCGCTTCTCCGACTCCGTCGTGAACATGTTTTCACGGTAGTTCTGCCAGTGGCCCGACGCCTCCCACAGCGAGCGGTCCATGATCATCGGCGTCTTGATCTCGAGGTAACCGTCCCCGTTCACGCGCCGGCGCATGTATTGCTCGACTTGCTGCCACAGCGACCAGCCCTTCGGATGCCAGAACACCATGCCCGGCGACTCGTCCTGCATGTGGAACAGGTCGAGTTGCTTGCCGAGCTTGCGGTGGTCGCGCTTTTCGGCCTCTTCGAGCATGTGCAGGTATGCGTCCTGGTCTTCCTTTTTCGTCCAGGCCGTGCCATAGATGCGTTGCAGTTGCTCGTTCTTCGAATCGCCGCGCCAATAAGCGCCCGCAACCTTCATCAGCTTGAAGACCTTGAGCTTGCCCATGGACGGCACGTGCGGGCCGCGGCACAAATCGGTGAAGCCGCCGTGCGAATAAAGCTTGATCTCGTCGCTCACCGGAATCGATTCGATGATCTCGGCCTTGTACTTCTCACCGATGCTCTTGAAATACTCCGCGGCCTCGTTGCGCGAGACCACCCGGCGCGACACCGGCTCATCCTTCTTCGCGAGATCCTGCATGCGCTTTTCGATCTTCTCGAGATCTTCCGGCGTAAAGGGGCGGTGATACGAGAAGTCGTAGTAGAAGCCGTTGTCGATCACCGGCCCGATCGTCACTTGCGCTTCCGGGTAGAGATCCTTCACTGCATATGCAAGCAAGTGCGCCGTCGAATGGCGAATGATGTCGAGGCCGTCTGCATCCTTTTCGGTGACAATCGCGAGCGCCGCGTCGCGATCGATCAGCGTCGACGTATCGACCAGCTCTCCATCGAGCTTGCCGCCGAGCGCGGCCTTCGCGAGACCGGGGCCGATGGAAGACGCCACTTCGGCAACCGTCACCGGATGATCGTACTGTCGAACCGAACCGTCAGGCAGACGTATCGAAACCATTGTGTTCTCCGAAATGCCCGCGCAAGGCGGCGCATGAAACAATGTGTTGGCTACAAAAATTCGCCGCCGATCCGCAAACCACGGACACACAGCGAATAGGCGACCAAAAAGCGGCGAAAAAAAATGCGGCCCCGCTTTCGAGGGGCCGCATTCACTTTTTCAGCAAACAACAGGGCGAAAGAGGTCCTCGACTAGCGTCGCTCCGAAGTGATTTCGGTAAACGTTCGCGGTGTCATAACCGTATTCGCCTTTTGCGCCGAGGCGCTTTCTGCACTTGCTTGAAGCTCCGGCGAACCGGAGCTTCTATTTCGTTGGTAGGCTCGATTGGACTCGAACCAACGACCCCCACCATGTCAAGGTGGTGCTCTAACCAGCTGAGCTACGAGCCTGAAGAAGCTGAAATTATATTGACCCTATCGAGACTTGGCAAGCACTTTTATGCATCGACATTAAAAAAGTATCGCGAACTCGAAGCTCACGATTTGCGCGACGCACGCACCACGCCACTTACCTCACCGAGCAGCATGCACGCGCGCTGCACTTGCGCGGCGTTCGACACCTCGACGGTGAATTGCATGAACGCCGCGTTGCGACGGCTCATCGTCTTCACGCCGATGACGTTCATCTTCTCGCGAGCGAAGACTTCGGAGATGTCGCGCAGAAGCCCTTGACGGTCCGCCGCTTCGATCGCGAGATCGACCGGATAGACCGACGATCCGCGCCCACCAAGCACGTCGGCAGACCAAGCCGTTTCCAATACACGCTCGGGCGCGCGCGCCGCCATCCGGAGGAACGTCGCGCAATCGCTGCGGTGTATCGACATGCCCTTGCCACGCGTGACGAACCCGCTGATCGCATCGGGCGGCGCCGGCCGGCAGCAGCGCGCGAGCTGCGTCAGCAGCGCGTCAACGCCGACGACCAACACGCCCGCCGACGCGCCATGCGCCACACTCGCTCCGCTGCTGCGCTTCTCGAACTGCTCGGGCGCTTCGACTTCAGGCTCGGGCGGCGGCGCATCGGAAAGCGCCTGCTCGATATTGCGCAGGCTGAACTCTTCCTTGCCGACCACGTTGAACAGATCGTCGGGCGCCTTGAAGCCGAGCTTCGCAGCAAGCTGATCGAGATTCACCGAGGTCCGGCCTTCACGCTGCAGCGTCTTCTCGACCATCGCACGTCCGGCGGCGATGTTCTCCTGCAGCTCGATTGCGTTGAACCACGCGCGCACCTTCTGCTTTGCCCGGTGGCTCTGCAAATAGCCGAGTTGCGGATTGAGCCAATCGCGCGACGGACCACCTTCTTTGACTGCGACAACCTCGACCGTCTGGCCGTTCTGCAGCGGCGTGTTGAGCGGCACCATCGCACCGTCGACGCGCGCGCCGCGGCAACGGTGCCCCAGCTCGCTATGCAGGTGATACGCGAAATCGAGCGGCGTCGCGCCCCGCGGCAGCGCGATCACGCGCGCCTGCGGCGTCAGCACGTAGATGTGGTCGTCGTCGAGCGTCGCCTGACGCAATTGCTCCCACGGCTTGCTGGAGGCCTGATCGCCCTCGGCGACGTCGTCCTTCCAGGCAAGGAGCTGACGCAGCCAGGCAATCTTCTCGTCGTATTTCTCGCTCGCGGTGACCTGGCCGCCGTAGCCGCGCGTGCCCGCTTCCTTGTAGCGCCAGTGGGCGGCGACGCCGTATTCGGCGAACTGATGCATTTCGTGCGTGCGGATCTGCACTTCGAACGCGCGGCCGTCATCGCCGATCACGACCGTGTGCAGCGACTTGTAGCCGTTGGGCTTCGGCCGCGAGATGTAATCGTCGAACTCCTTCGGAATCGGCTGCCACAGGTTGTGGACGATGCCGAGCACGGTGTAGCAATCCTTGATGTCCGGCACGATCACGCGGAACGCGCGCACGTCGTAAAGCTCGGCGAAATCGAGCTCCTTGCCGCGCATCTTGCGCCAGATGCTGTAGATGTGCTTTGGCCGCCCGCTCACGTCCGCGCGAATGCTTGCGGCGGCGAGCTCCTGCTGCAGGCGCTCAATTGCGCTCGCGACATAGCCTTCACGCTCGACACGCTTTTCGTCGAGCAGCTTCGCGATGCGCTTGTAGGTATCCGGATCTTCGAAGCGGAATGCGAGGTCTTCGAGCTCCCACTTCAGTTGCCAGATACCGAGCCGGTTCGCGAGCGGCGCGTAGATATCGAGCGTTTCGCGCGCGACGTCGGGGCCGGGTGACAGCTTCGCAGCCGCGTAGTACCGCAGCGACTGCAGGCGCGAGGCGAGGCGGATCAACACCACGCGAATGTCCTGGGCGAACGCGAGCAACATCTTGCGCAGCGCTTCGATCTGCGCGCGGCGCTCCGCCTGCGCATCGCGCCCAGCTTCCGGCAAGGCGCTTTGCGCCGCGCGCAAGCCGACCGTGCCGAGCCGCAACAGCTTGCGCACATCGCCGACAAGCTGCGCGACCTCCTCACCGAAGCGCTCGGCGATCACGTGCTCGGGATCCTCGAGATGCGGCGTCAGCGCAAACAGCGCGGCCGCCAGCACAGCAGGCGGATCGACGTTCAGCGTGCTCATGATCGCCGCGGTTCCCGCGGCGTGATCGGCAAGCAGCTCGCCCGACGAGAGCCGCGCGTCGCCGGCGTGCTCGCGCACGAACGCCAACGCGTCGTCGAACGACGGCGTCGGGTTCGTTCCGGTCGTAACGGTATCGGCAGTCATCGTGCAGCGCCAAGCGAGGAAAAACGCAGACTCAACGTGTCTCAACTCCGCTGCGCAGCCACGACCACGATTTCGACGAGGCACTTCGGATTCGCGAGCTTCGCCTCGACCGTCGCACGCGGCGGCGTCGCGCCGGCTGCGACCCAGGTGTCCCAGACGGTGTTCATGCCGCCGAAGTCGACCATGTCCGCCAGATAGATCTGCACCGACAGCAGCTGCGACTTGTCGCTGTCCGCCTCGCCGAGCAAGCGGTCGATATGGCCGAGCACTTCGCGTGTCTGGCCTTCGATGTCCTGCTCCGTATCGTCGGCGATCTGACCGGCGAGATAGACCGTGCCGTTGTGAATCGCGATTTCCGAAAGACGCGCGCCGACGTGATGACGAATGACTGCCATGAAGTTTCCTGGATGAGTGAGCGTTGATCGATGTTGAGCGCGCGCAAACGCGTCATGCCGCCGCGCGCAATCCCATATTATGACGCGCCGTGCGTTTCGCCGACAAAGAAGCGGCGTGCGATCGCGATCTGGGCTGCGTCGAGAAACGCCGGCGCATGGCCGACGCCGTCGATCTCGACGCCCGATACGGCCTGCCCGCGTTCGACCATTTGCGCGACCGTCTCGCGCGACAGCAAATCCGACTCCGCGCCGCGCACGGCCAGCACCGGCCCCGGTATCGCCGCGAGCGCGCCCCACAGCGCCGCCTCGCCGGCCGCGGCTGCCTCGGGCGTAGTCGCCGCGAACGGTACCGCGATGCGAGGATCGTAGCGAAACTCCCAGGCGCCGTCGCCGCGCTCGCGCAAGAGCGGCGTGTTGATCTCGTTCCATTCCTGCGGCGTCAGCGGCCCGAACGACGCGGCGAGCGCCGCCGCATGGTCGATCCCCTCCTGCTTCGTCGCGAAGCGCGCCGGCTTGCCGAGATACTCCCCGATGCGCTCCAGCGCCACCGGCTCGATATGCGGACCGATGTCGTTGAGCAGCAGCTTCCGGATCGGCGAATTCGGCAGGCCTGCAAGACCCATCCCGATCAGCCCGCCCATCGACGTGCCGAACCAATCGACCGATTCGACGTCAAGCCGCGCGATGAGCGTCACCATGTCGGCGACGTACTGCGGCACGGCATAGTAGTTGGGGTTATTGAGCCAGTCCGACAAGCCTCGCCCGGCCACGTCGGGACACACGACCCGATAGACATCCCCCAGCGCCGCAGCCAACCGGTCGAAATCGCGCCCCGAACGCGTGAGCCCATGCACGCACACGAGCACGCGAGGATTCGCGGCATCGCCCCACTCGGTATAGGCAATGCGATGCAGCCCGCCCGGGCTCGCGCATTGCACGTAACGTTGACGGGGAACAGCCGATGGAGCGGCGGATGCGGTGGTCATCTGGGCTTTCCTTGCTTGATGTGCGGACCGGCGAAACGATGGCCTGCGTCGACGCGCGGGCCTTGGGACGGCACGAAGAAGATGCTGTCGATTGTAAACGCTTTGCGATTACGGAAGACTTGGCCGAACGGCTGACGCGGCACGCACAAGCTCGCGCCAAGCCGGCGCCAAACGGGATAGGGGCGCTCAGGTAGCCTGAGCGATCCCCTCCCACACCCGGCGTGCGGGTCCGCACCGGGCGGTTCGAGCCGTTGAGGTCATGAGAGCCGAGGTACGCCAAGCCGGTCGAAGTAGGCGATGCGTATCGCTCGGTTCAGCAGCAAGCGGCTGTTATGCCACCACCGCCGACTATTCGCGGCTACCTCTCGGGCATCCGCGTGCGAGGCGCCCAGCGCCCTCAACTCCTGGTACATCGTCGTGCCCCAGCGCCAGTGCTTGAGCTGCAACGCGCGCAGCCGGTGCCGGATCCACTCGTCGAGCGTGCGGAACACCCTCGGCGTTTGCGCAAGTTGGAAGTACGCCTTCCAACCCGGTATATACGCCTTGAGCTTGTCCGTTACTTCCGCCAGACTTCGCCCACTCGATCTGCGTGTCAGCTCCCGGATGCGTTGCTTGAAGGTCTCCAGTGCCGCTCGGGCAACCGCGCACTTAACCCGACCGCCCGCTCCGTGCCACAACCGGTAGCCCAGAAACTTGCGTCTGCTCGCATACGCCACCGCCGTCTTGGCCTCGTTGACCTTCAGGTGAAGCCGCTCGTAGAGCTTGCGCAAGCTGTCCAGCACTCGCTCGCCTGCGCGGTGACTGCGCACGTACACGTTGCAGTCTTCGGCGTAGCGCACGAAGCGGTGGCCACGTTTCTCTAACGTCCGATCCACCTCGTCCAGCAGTACATTGGCCAGCAACCGCGAGAGCGGCCCACCCTGCGGCGTGCCCTCGTATCGCTCACTGACCACCCCGCCATCCATGATTCCAGCCACAAGGTAGTGACGAATCAGCCGCAGCACGGCCTTGTCCGCGATCCGCCTCGAGAGCCGCTCCATCAGAATGTCGTGATTGACCCGATCAAAGAACTTCTCCAGATCCACATCGACCACCACACGGTAGCCGTCCTGCACCTGACGCTGAGCTGCTAGCACCGCATCGCGCGCACGCCGTCCCGCTCGAAAGCCGTAATTGTGTTCGGAGAAGCTCGGATCAATCATGGGCTGCAAGACTTGCAGCAGGGCTTGCTGGATCAGCCGATCCGTCACCGTCGGTATCCCCAGTTCACGCCTCCCGCCCCCAGGTTTCGGAATCTGGACTCGCCTCACCGGCGCGGGCCGGTAGCTGCCGTCCAGTAATGCATCCCGAATCCGGGGCCAGTGCGTCTTGAGATGCTCCGCCGTCTCGACAATCGACTTCCCATCCACCCCGGCACTACCGCGATTGGCTTTGACGCGTTTCCACGCCATCACCAGATTCGCTCTCGCGAGCATCTGCGATAGCAGACTGTCTCGCCCCAAGCCTCCAGTTTCGTCTCGCGCCGTCCGTGCTTCATCACGCACCGCTCCCGGCTCGGCTTCACCTTGCCTGCCTTCGTTGCGTCCCGCGTCGGCGGGCTTCTTATGCACTGCACGTCCGAGCGTCACGGCCTTCGACCCTCCTACTCGTTCGACCCTTCGCCCCCAACCGGCAGCTACTACGGCCTCTGCTGACTTCTCGCTCCGGCTCAGCGCCGTCGCCCTTTCAGGCACGAGGCGAGATCTCCCCAGGTAAGAACACACTCCTTCATCGCACAACCGCCGCATTTACGCCGCTTCGCCTTGGTCACGAGAGCTTCGCGGTATCTTGCCCGCTCGCCCTGCCAAGCAGCGCCTTCTATACGGTTCTTGTCCATCGGCTCGCGATTTACGCTCCACGCTTCCTCCCCACACTCGGTCGCCCTCGTGCAGTTGCGCTTCGCTTCATTCGCCATGACCAGCTTATGGCGGGACTTGCACCCGCAGGACTGCGCCCATGCTGGGCGCACAACGAAAACGGGCGAGGCTCTCGCCTCACCCGTTTGTCACATTCACGCGCCGACGGCAACCGCCGGCCGGCCCGATCTCAATGCAGCGCGCTCACATCGAGCGGTGCACCGGTCTTCGCCTTGATCTCCTCGACGGTAACGCCGCTCGCCAGCTCCACGAGCTTCAGCCCGTCGTCGGTCACGTCGATCACGCCGAGATCGGTGATGATCCGGTCGACGACGCCCACGCCCGTAAGCGGCAGCGTGCATTCCTCGAGGATCTTGTGCTGGTCGCCCTTCGCGACATGCTCCATCAGCACCACGACGCGCTTCACGCCGGCCACGAGGTCCATCGCGCCGCCCATTCCCTTGATCATCTTGCCGGGAATCATCCAGTTCGCGAGGTCGCCCTTCTTGCTGATCTGCATCGCACCGAGAATCGCGAGGTTGATGTGGCCGCCGCGAATCATCGCGAACGAGTCGGCCGATGAGAAGATCGACGATCCCGGCAGCGTCGTCACGGTCTGCTTGCCAGCGTTGATCAGGTCAGCGTCGACTTCCTCTTCGGTCGGCGACGGGCCGATGCCGAGCAGGCCGTTCTCCGACTGCAGCCACACTTCGACACCGGGCGGCACGTGGTTCGCGACCAGCGTCGGCAGGCCAATGCCGAGATTCACATAGAAGCCGTCCTGCAGTTCCTGCGCCGCGCGCGCGGCCATTTCGTCACGAGTCCATGCCATGATCACTCTCCTTTCGCGCGGACGATGCGTTGTTCGATGCGTTTTTCCGGATGCGCATTGAGCACGATGCGCTGCACGAAGATGCCGGGCGTGTGGATCGCGTCCGGGTCGAGCTCGCCGGTCTCGACGATCTCCTCGACCTCGACCACCGTGATCTTGCCGGCCATCGCGCACATCGGGTTGAAGTTGCGCGCCGTGCGGCGGTAGATCAGATTGCCGGACTTGTCGGCCTTCCAGGCCTTGACGAGCGCGACGTCCGCCGTGAGCGACGGCTCGAGCACGTATTGGCGGTCGCCGAACTGGCGGGTTTCCTTGCCTTCCGCGATGATCGTGCCGTAGCCCGTGTTCGTGAAGAATGCCGGGATGCCCGCGCCGCCCGCGCGCAGTTTCTCGGCGAGCGTGCCTTGCGGCGTGAACTCGAGCTCGAGCTCGCCCGACAGATATTGACGCTCGAATTCCTTGTTCTCGCCGACATACGACGAGATCATTTTCTTGATCTGCCGCGTCTCGAGCAGAAGACCGAGGCCGAAGCCGTCGACACCCGCGTTGTTGCTGATGCAGGTAATGCCCTTGACGCCCGAATCGCGCAGCGCCCCGATCAGCGCCTCGGGAATGCCGCACAAACCGAAGCCGCCAACGGCGAAGGTCTGCTCGTCCTCGACGATGCCTTCGAGCGCGGCGGATGCGCTTGGATAGACTTTGTTCATCTGTGTGTCCCTTCCTTTTCCTCGAATGGAAACCTGAAAACCGGACCGGTGCGGTGAGCATCGATCACGATCCCGATGCCTCATCATTCTAGTCACGTACGGCGAATACCGGCGTCGAACCCGGCAAACCGTCCCGCGTGTGCCGCCCGTTGTGATATGCGTGAAAGGGTACGATGCGCAGGCATTGCGGCACAATACGCAAAAATACATAAGCAATCGCCCGGCGGAGCCTGGCCCCGCACCGCTTCAACCATGCCCCAGATCGACTACCAGACCGCCTTTCATCTCGCCCCGATCGGGCTCGTGCTGTCGCGCGACCGGGTCATCGAAGACTGCAACGACGCGCTCGCCGCGATCTTCCGTTGCGAGCGGGCGGCGCTGATCGGGCAATCGTTCCAGACGCTCTACCCGTCGCCGGCGGAATTCGAGCGGATCGGCGAGCGCATCGGCCCGATCATGACGGCGCAAGGCAGTTACGCCGACGACCGCATCATGAAACGCGCGACAGGCGAATTGTTCTGGTGTCATGTGACAGGACGCGCGCTCGACCGGCGCGCGCCGCTCGCAGCGGGCGTCTGGACCTTCGAGGATCTGAGCGCGACACGCCGCGTCGCCGTCGAGCTGACGCCGCGCGAGCGCGAGATCGCCGCGCTGCTCGCGACCGGCAAGACGAGCAAGCAGATCGGACGCACGCTCGACATTAGTTCGCGCACGGTCGACGTCTACCGGGCGCGGCTGATGCGCAAGTACGGCACGGGCAACGCGACCGAACTCCTGCAAAGACTGCTGGGGAACTAGCCGGGCCTGCGAGCCTGGCGCGAATGCGCATCGCTTCGAACGAAGGACGCGCAGGCCAACGCAAGCTCAGGACGCTTTGACCAGCACCGCGTTTTCGATGGTGTCGCGCAGCAGGTCCGGAATCGGCACCGACTTGCCGGCCGCATAGTCGATCCACACGCAGCGCGCACTGCCGCGTGCGCAGAGCTGCCCGGGATCGTCGGCGCGCTTGAGTTCGAAACCGGTGTCGAAGCTGCTCCGCCCGGGCTTGCCGATGGTCATCCGGCCGATGACGTCGCCCGGGTAGTGCAATTGCTTGAGAAACTCCATCGACGCATTGACGATCACCGGCCCCTGCCCTTCTTCGCCGCCGCCCATGATGCCCAGATGTTCGAACCAGGAAATCCGCACCTGCTCCATGTAGCGGAAATAGACGGTGTTATTCACGTGGCCGAAGGCGTCCATGTCGCCCCAGCGGATCGGCATCGACATCTCGAAAACAGGGTGGTAATCGCTCATCAAACTTTTTCTGCAAAGGAAAATCGGGGTAATGCGATTGACAGCGTGCTAGGCGAGCCCAAAGCCATCGTCGGCGGAAATCACCGCGCCGTTGACGAACTGCGATTCGTCAGCGGCAAGCAACAGCAACAGGCCGTCGAGGTCTTCCGGCTGGCCGACGCGCCGGCGCGGCAGCATCGACAGCAGCTTCTGGCCTTGCTCGGTCGACCAGTGGTGATGGTTGATCTCGGTATCGATATAGCCGGGACAGATCGCGTTCACGTTGATGCCATGGCGGCCCCATTCGAGCGCCATCGCCTTCGTCATGTGCACGACAGCGGCCTTGCTCATCGAATAAAGGCCGATTTGCGGCAGCACCCTCAGGCCGGCCACCGACGCAATGTTGATGATCCGGTAAGCCGGCTTCTGCGAGCCGCTCGCGCGCATCATCATCCGCTTTGCCACTTCCTGCGCGACGAAGAAGGCGCCGCGCGTGTTGGTGTCGAACACGTATTCGAAGTCGGCGGGCGTGACGTCGACGAGCCGCTGCGTCGTCGACACACCCGAGTTGTTGACGAGGATGTCGATCGTCCCCGCCTCGGTCTCCGCATGCGCGACCGCGGATTTGATGCTTTGGTAGTCGGTCACGTCGAGCGAGACGACGTGCGCCGCGCCGCCGGACGCCTCGATCTCGGCGCGCAGTTCCTTCAGGCGCTCGACCCGGCGGCTCGCGAGGACGACCTTCGCGCCCGCCTGCGACAGCACCTGCGCAAAGCGCTTGCCAAGCCCGCTCGAGGCGCCGGTGATCAAAGCGACCTTGCCTTCCAGATTGATCGAACGGCCCATTGTCGTTCCTTGTTCGGTAGAAATTGGCGGATTACGGGCTCGCCGCAATCACGCGGCGACACCCTATCATGAAATAGAACGATCGTGCTAATCTGCGCAGATGCGGTTGCGGCGTACCGATCGTTCGCTGACAATACGAACCCGAAAAAAGCATTCTACCGGCAGAGGAGCCCCAATGACCCCCGAAAGTCTCATCGAGCAATACGGCCCGCGCGAGTCGATGGAGTACGACGTCGTGATCGTCGGCGGCGGCCCCGCGGGGCTCTCGGCGGCGATCCGCTTGAAGCAGCTGGCGGCGGAAAAGGGCGTCGAGATCGGCGTCTGCGTGCTGGAGAAGGGCTCGGAGATCGGCGCGCATATCCTCTCCGGCGCGGTGATGGACCCGCGAGCGCTGAATGAGCTGATGCCCGACTGGAAGGAAAAAGGCGCGCCTTTGAACGTCGCGGTGACCGAGGACCGCTTCCTCTTTCTCACCGAGACAGGCGCCGTCAAGACCCCGAACTGGGCGCTGCCCGACAACTTCAAGAACCACGGCAACTACGTGATCAGCCTCGCCAACGTCACGCGCTGGCTGGGGCAGCAGGCCGAAGCGCTTGGCGTCGAGATCTTTCCGGGCTTTCCGGCTGCGGAAGTGCTTTACAACGACGACGGCTCGGTGAAAGGCGTCGTCACCGGCAACCTGGGCGTCGGCCGCGACGGCGAGCCCACCGAGAACTTCCAGCTCGGCATGGAGCTGCACGCCAAATACACGCTCTTCTGCGAAGGCTGCCGCGGGCACCTGGGCCGCCAGCTCAACGAGACCTTCAAGCTCAATAAGGACGCCGACCCGCAGGTCTACGGCATCGGCATCNGAAGGAAAAAGGCGCGCCTTTGAACGTCGAAGTGACCGAGGACCGCTTCCTCTTTCTCACCGAGACAGGCGCCGTCAAGACCCCGAACTGGGCGCTGCCGGACAACTTCAAGAACCACGGCAACTACGTGATCAGCCTCGCCAACGTCACGCGCTGGCTGGGGCAGCAGGCCGAAGCGCTTGGCGTCGAGATCTTCCCGGGCTTTCCTGCTGCGGAAGTGCTTTACAACGACGACGGCTCGGTCAAAGGCGTCGTCACCGGCAACCTGGGCGTCGGCCGCGACGGCGAGCCCACCGAGAACTTCCAGCTCGGCATGGAGCTGCACGCCAAATACACGCTCTTCTGCGAAGGCTGCCGCGGGCACCTGGGCCGCCAGCTCAACGAGACCTTCAAGCTCAATAAGGATGCCGACCCGCAGGTCTACGGCATCGGCATCAAGGAGCTGTGGGAGATCGATCCGGCCAAGCACCAGCCGGGGCTCGTGATCCACACCGCCGGCTGGCCGCTGGAGAAGGACACCTACGGCGGCTCGTTCCTCTATCACATCGACAACAACCAGGTGATGGTCGGCTTCGTGGTCGGCCTGGGCTATACGAATCCGTATCTGTCGCCGTTCGAGGAGTTCCAGCGCTACAAGACGCATCCCGAGATCCGCAAGGTGCTCGAAGGCGGCAAGCGCGTCTCGTACGGCGCGCGGGCGATCACGGCGGGCGGGCTGATGTCGC
>NZ_SWJE01000018.1 GCF_005144415.1 Trinickia terrae
GTCTCCAAGACGCCGGATGTGCAAAACCTGCTGTCGCAGCAGTCGGACTTGATGAACGCAGCGTCAGCAGCGGGGCAAGTCGTGGCGCAAAGTATCGGTGCTTATGCCGATGCAAAGCAGAAGGAAGCGCAGGATGAGGCGAATGCAGCGGCGAAGGCGGGCGATACGACCGCAGCGGCGCAGTATCAGGCCGAAGCCGATTCGTGGGCCGAGGGCGGGTCGAACCGGGTCGCGCTACACGTTGTGGGTGGGGCGCTCATCGCCGGGCTCGGCGGGGGGAGCCTCGGCGCTGCCGCACAGGGAGCGGCGGGGGCGGGCTTGGCTGCGGCGTTCGCGGGCAAGCTGAACGGCCTGGCGGACAAGATCGGCGATGCGACGGGCTCGATGACGCTGGGTAATGTCGTATCGAACGTGCTGGCGACGGCGGGCGGCGCATTGGTGGGGGGCAGTGCGGGGGCGTTCGCGGCGGCGAATGCGGATTTGTATAACCGCAGTTCAGGCAACGGGGATGGGACCGGGGGGACGGGAAGTCAGGTGTTGGATGCGGTGCTTGCGTTGCTGCCGGGCAGCCCCGTGCTGCGCAATCAGGTGGGGATCTATGAACAGCAGTTCGTTGGTATGGTGCAAGCTGGCGCAAAGGCCATCATCAATGCGCCGCACTGGTTCCAGGTGGCTCAGGGTATCAATAACGGATTAAGCGCGGGCCTTGACCTGGGAGGTGATGGGCCGACCGCGAGCCCGGGAATGGCGGTGATAAACTCGGCGGCGCGACAGGCAGTTGAGGCCTCGCTGGGTACTCCGGGCTATGTGCCGGATAATGCGACGCTGAATAGCGGGGACGGTGGTGCTGATTCGTCGAACGCCAACAATTCAACAACCCAGTCGGGAAAAGCCGATCTTGGAGGCACTAAAGTTCCGCCTTCGATCTGGGTGGCGATGGAAAGTTACCTGTCGGCATTGGTGGGACGGGTACGCCAATCCCGATGGAGCCGACCAGCAACCCCAGTGCCACAGCAGAGCAATTTGCAAGGGCAGCGTTCAACGGCCAGACGCCGGTCAAGGTCGTGAACAACATTACGGGTGAAGGAAGTTGGGTGGCTATCATGCCTGACGGAACGGCTATTACCTATCGGCCTGCGGGACAGGCTTCGTCGGCAACGGCAACAACCACGGCGACCGTTGAAATCAACAGCGCAGTGGTTAGAAGTATCAACAATGGCAATGTGGCTAAGTTCAAATTTCCCAGCAAGTGAGAGACGGAATGTTCTCGTTCCCAGCCAATGATTATCAACAGCAGCTTATTGTTGCTGGTCTGGATGATTTCACGCCGAATGCTGCGCTCCCCAATTTTTGGGGGGGGCAGTATGGGGCAAATCCTGAGGTGTGGAAGCAGGCTGTACTAGACTTCCTTTGCATAAATTTGAGGTGTGGACTTATTGAAGCTACGCACAGACCTGAGATTTCGCAACACCGCGATGTGCAGGCACTCAAAGTTATCTTGACGCAAGGGGATATGGAGAACGGTCTACCAGCCGATATTGTCTGGGACGTTTTGTACTTCAACGGGACAGAAATGCTCAACGCAATGCTTGAAGGCGCAAATATGCGCACGTGGGACGCGCTCGCGCTTGGCCCCGATTCACGCTTTATTACTGAGCTAACGAGTCTCTATGAGCGTAGCGCTACCGAATAGTTAATCAGGCTATGTGCCTGATACAGCGATACTAAACAGTGGTGGCAACGTGACCCGCCCCGGGAATTGTGGAGGCTGGTTGGCTCAAGCGAATACCGGCACAGCAGCTGTAAAGCGTCCACCAGTTCTGGCGACGGGACCCGCAACACGCCTACGCCGCCTCCACCGGCAACACCACTCTAAACCGCGACCCCTTACCCAGCTCGCTCTCAACATCGATCCGTCCGCCATGCTGCTTCACGATGCCATATGAAATCGACAACCCGAGCCCAGTCCCGACCCCAACCGGCTTGGTCGTAAAAAACGGATCGAAGATACGCCCCAGATACTCGGGGCTGATCCCTTTACCCGTATCTTCGATCTCCACCCATACGTGCCCCGGATCCTGGCCCGTGCGCAGCGTGATGCTCCCATGCCCTTCGATGGACTGAGCCGCATTGACAAGCAGATTCATGAAAACCTGATTGAGCTGCGACGGAATGCATTCGATCTCGGGAATCGGACGGTAATCCCGCACCAGCTCGGCCTTGTATTTGATCTCGTTCCAGGCAATCTTGACCGTGCTCTCGAGATTGGTCTGAAGGCACGCCACCTGTTTCTCCATCCGGTCGACATGCGAAAAATCCTTCAGGCCTTGAACGATGTCGCGCACTCTTTGCAAGCCGTCCGTCGATTCCGCAAGCAGGGCGCCGACGTCTTCGCGCAGATAGGCTAGGTCGATCTCCTGCTTCAGTTTCGCCATCGCCGCACGGGTGTCGGGCGTCATCTCGTCTTCGCTCGCCTCATAGGCGGCCAGCGCCTTGAGCAGATCGCCGACGTACTGCTTGAGCGTGCCGAGGTTGGCATTCACGAAGCCGACCGGGTTGTTGATTTCGTGGGCCACGCCTGCCGCCAATTGCCCGATGGAAGCCATCTTTTCCGATTGCAGCAATTGGCTATGGACCTGCGCGAGTTCGTTGATCAGCTTCTCCTGGCGCAGCTTCTCCACGTGCAGTTCGGCGTTCGTCAACGCAAGCTGCCGGCGATCCTTCTGGAAGTTCTCGACGGCCTTCGCCATCTCGTCGATCTCGTCGTCGCCGTGATCGAGCGCGAGCGCATGCGTCTCGCCGCCGTCGCTGGTCCGCAAGCTGAGACTCACCTGCTGCAGTCGGTTCAGCACGTGATCGCCCAGGAATACTCGAGTGAAAAGCCACGCAAACAGGAGGCTCAGCGCAAGCAGCGACGCGAGCCAGCGCTGATTGCGCTCCGAGGTCTCCGCCAATCCCTCTACGGCCACCTGAAACTCTTGGGTGTATTGATCGGACCTCGCTTGAGCGGCCGCCGCCATCGCACTGGCCTCTTGACGCATTTCGTCGCGCAGCCGCCGCGTCGAATCCTCCACGCCAGGAGCGGGCTCGTCGGTCGCGGCGTCGTCGGCGGAGGGGAGCGCTACCCGTTTGCCGAGCGCTTGCAGTTGGCTCTCGCGCAATTGCGCAACGATGTTCGCCGTATTGCGGAACAGCTGGCTCGACTGGCGCAGGTCGAGGATGGCCAGATCGTTGTTGGTGGTTGCCAGCAGGTCGGACAGCGCATCGAAGCGTTCCAGGCGCCGGACGATGCCCGCATAGCTCTTGCGCATCGCATCGAGCGAAGCGGCGTCGGCGAGCTGAGCCGATTCGCGCTCGATGAGCAGGGTCTGCTGCACGAGCTCCTGCGCGTGCTGCATTGTCACCAGCTGGTCCTTGGCCAGCGCGCGTGTCGCGCTGGTGGCGGTGCGCAAGGAGTAAAGCGCGGTCAATCCGCCCACCACGATCAGGAGGGACAGCACGAGCGCCGCAATGAGGATTTGCAGGCGCAAGGAGCGCGGTAGAAACCGGTGTCTCATGTGCGTATGTCGACGGGCGAACCGCCAACGCGCTAGCGTCTCCATATGCTCCGATAGATGTTCCTGTAGCCGTTGTCCGGGTCGAACTGTCCGCGCAGGCCGCCGTCGAATGCGATGTTTTCCGTGGTCACGAGATGCACGGGGGCGATATAGCCGGTCACGGGTTGATGGGACAGCAGGCGGTTCAACTCGTCGATCAGCTGCCAGCCCTGCATGTTGAGCGGCTCGGCAACCGTGCCGGTCTGGAACGTGCGGGCGCGGATGCGCAGGAAGGCCGCCGCGCTGCCGTCGCCGGCGGAGAGCATGCTGATGCTGCCGCTCGCGCGTCCCGTCTTGGTCAACTCCGGCGCGGCGTAATCGAAGTAAATGTCGTTGATCGCCAGCGCGTAGTTCCAGTCCTTGCCGTACTTGGCGAGCAGATCCTTGGTCACGGCCGGCATCAGGGCAGGGCTGTTGGAAAGCGACACGTCCCGCACTTCGAGCAATCGGCAGCTTTTGCAAGCGCGGATCACCTCGGCCATCGCGTTTGCCTTGGCTTTGGCGATCTCGTAGTGGTTGTCGGTGAACACCACCACGTTGGCCCGTCCGCCCGATTCCGTAACGGCGGCCATTGCCGTCACACGCGCGACTTCGAGCGTATCGGTCGAAACGTTTACCGCAACCGGCCCGCCGTGCATCGGGCCGGCGTTGGGCCCGACATGCCATCCGACGATTGGGATGGCCGCGTCGGCGAACGGCTTGAGCGGGGCTCGCAGTTCCTCCGCGTCGGCGCCGAGGATGATGACCCCGTCGGGCTTTATCGCGAGCGCGGAGTGCACGGCGTCGTGCCGGCCGGCTGCCGTTCCGCCTGAGTCGAAGATCCGCGTCTTCCAGCCGATTACGCGCGCGGCTTCCTGAATGCCTTGCGCGACGCCGAGAACGCCGCCGTTGCGCAGGTCCTCGCTGAGGATGGCGATCGTGGCTTTCGGGTATGCCGGCGGGCCGGATTGCGGGCCGCTCCAGCGCAAGCTGTGCTCGCTGGCTTTCACGACGATCGAGCGCATGTCGGCGGCGCTCGGCGGCTGCGCCGGCGCGGTCTGGTTCGAGGCCATCGCGGGCGTGACGGATGGCACTTGTGCATATCCGGGCAGCATCGCCGTCATGGACAGGGTCAACGCAAGAAACAACCGTTTGTAGTTTGAAAGCATGTAAATCTCCGGAACGTCTCCAGACCATCCGCGACGAACTGAGATCTTTGGTGTCTCCAGCAATACGTCAGGGGCGAGCGGCCGCGGGTGGTGTCTCCCTTGTGTTTACGGCCGATTTGAAAAGGGGCTTGACCTCCGGTGCGCTAGCGAAAACCCTCACTTCAAGCGCGGTCCTCGACGACGGTGACCGAGAAGCGCGTGCCTTCGGACTGCTCGAAGCGCCGTATTTGCGCGATGTGGTGGGCTTCGAGCACGCTGTCGCGTGTTAGCAGCAGCATGCCGCGCGGCGTGCGCAAATCGTCGGCGAGCTTCATGCCCGTCTTCAGCTTCGCCGTGTCGATGCAAATGTGCTCGATCGAGGGTTGGGCCGCGCTCAGGCGCTTGATGAACAGGCTCACGAGGACCGGGTCGTAGCGGATGCCCGCCTGGCTTTGCAGGATCTTCAGGATCTGCGTGTCGATCAAGTGGCGTCCGAGCAGCGCGCCGGAATGCAAGTCCTCGAAATCGCGGACGATCGCGAGAACGCGCGCGCCGAGCGGAATCGCTTCGCCGTTCAATCCATCGGGCGTGCCGCGCCCATCGTATCGCTCGTATTGCAGCCGGATCAGCCCGCCGGCGTGCTGCAGATTGGCCACCGGCATCAGCGTCATTTCCGCGTGCAGGGGGTGCTGGTAGTAGAGCTGCGCTTCGGCCGGCGTGAACTGGTCAATCGACTTTTGCAGCAAGGCGTCGGGCAGCGCGAGCTTGCCGATCCCGAGGAGCAGCCCCGCAAAAAACAACTCCTGGGCCTCGAACTCGCTCATGCCGGCATCGAGGGCGAGCTGCTTGGCGAGCTCGGCGACTCGCGCGGACTGCCCGCCCAGTGCGCCGCAGCGCATTTCGATCATGTTCGCGCAGACCTTCAGCATGGCTGTAAAGCTGCTCTTGAGGTCGAATTCTGCGCGTTCGAGAAACAGCACGGTCTGCTTGATTTCTCCGGTTCGAGCCAGCACTTCGGCTTCGAGCGTGGTATTGAAAGCCTTCAATTGCTCGTTCTGGACGCGAGTCAACTCGAGCAGGCGAGCGGTCTCGCGGCGCAGCTCCTGCTGCTCGAGAGCGCGGCGCAAGGTGAGCAGCAACTCCTGGTCGTGCCACGGCTTTTGCAGGTAGTGATGCACGCCGCCTTCGTTGATCGCGCTCACGACGGAGTCGATGTCCGAATAGCCGGTCAGGATGATGCGGGCCGTTTGAGGGTAGTCCGCATGCACCTTCGTCAGGAATTCGGCGCCGCTCATATGAGGCATGCGCATATCGGAGATGACCACGTCGATCGGCTGCTGCGCCAGGATATCCAAACCGGCCGCGCCGCTTTCGGCTGTAAAGACGCGATATGACGTGCGGTGAAGCAAGCGTTTGAGCGCGGACAGAACACCGGGCTCGTCGTCGACAATGAGAATGGCGGCCGATTGCTCCGGCGCTGCGGTATTGCCGCTGTCGACAGCGTCGGCGGCAATATTCCTTTCCCCCGGATTGTTCATCGCAAGCTCCTGTCGTTGGGCTTTGTGGAGAATGGCCTTCACTCATTAACGGCTGCACGGGAAATTTCCGATAGTCGGGTTTTCCACGGAATTAGTTATTTCATGAATTCATTACTAATTGTACTTTGCGCGGCTTTGCGAATAACAAAAAAATAATTGATGGCCTATTGATCGCTAATATCTCAGTGTTGGCGTTTTTTGTTGCACGTTTTCAAATAGCCAATTCGGATATTCGAAGCTATTGAACGGTTGTTTGAGATGACAGCGCATCGCTGGTGCATCACGCGCGTTCGCGTCTACCCGGGCTTGTCCCAGGTGGGCAAACACCGCGCTTTGAACGCATGGGGGGCCGGCTTTCCGGCCTTGTCCCGCCGTCGTCCCGTCTAAACGAACCCCATTGTTCGCGTTTCGCGAATGACGTATTCGGCCGTTATCCCGTAACAGGTTCTCATGTGCGCGCACCACAGCGCGCTGTTTCGCTTCGAGGACGGCCGTTGCATCGAAGGCCTGTGCACGGGCGCTGCGCTCGACGGGCTGGCTGTCGAGGTCGATGCCGCGGGGTGGGTCGTCTTGGGGCGCTAGCGCGGCTGATCGGGCAAGTCCGCCGTTTGCGGAATCATCGCGGCTTGACCATGCAAGACGCCGTGCTCGTCGATCAGCTGCCAGACCGTGGCGCGTTCAATCCAGAAGCGCCGTCCATGCTTCGAGATCCGCACGCCTCGATATCCGGTCACGAAGCCATGACGGGTAACCTGGTCCAGAAACGCTTGCCGTTCGTGCCGTTCCGGCGCTTCGGCTGAAAGACGGGACGGAAGGGCAGTGAGTTCATCCCAGCCGTAGCCGAACAGCGACTGCGCGCGCCGGTTTCCATAGACGAACACCGGATCTTCCGCCGTGTTGTGCGCAAGCAGCCCATACGGCGCCTCGTCATACAGCCAATGCATCGCATCTTCGGTTCGCTCGAGCGGGGGAACCAGGGGCTCGCCGAGCAGTCTGGCGTAGCTGCCGGTCAGCAGCTTGAAGAAATCGATGTCGTTTCGGAAATCCATGTACGGGTCCTTTGATACTGTGTCCGGTCGAATGGAACGGGAGAAAGGACCCCTATTATCCCGCGCGGCGCGACGCCGCGCGGGTCGACAACACCAAGTCTCATTGATGCTGTTGCTGCAGATACTGCCGCACGTTGTCGATCGACACGCGCCCCGAGTGCGCCGTATCGATCTCATCGAAGTGCTTCGCGATGAAACCCAAGCCGCTGCTTTGCGCCTGCGCCTTGGTAATCGACGCACCGTTGCTCAGCACCGTATTCGCGCCGAGCCGCGCTTCGAGCCGCTGCTGAGCCTGCTGCTGCAATTGCGTGCCGGTGGAGGGCGCCACGGGCGCCGGGCGGTTGGCCGGGAAAAACGGCCCGTCCACGCCGTGCCCGCCCTTCGGAAGCGTAACGGGCGCCACGGCCTGGGTGGTCGCCGACGCCTGCGCGCTGCCGGCCACGGCACCGAGAACGATCAGCGGCAGAACGCGCCGCAGCATATCGATTGGAGACATGATCACTCGCCAAAGATGAATAAGAACGATGAATAAGCGGGAGGTCCCCGGAAGGGCGGGGACCCATTCCTTCAAGGTTACTGCGCCGCCGCCGATTGAGCGATGGCCGTCGGCGTGCCGGCAGGGCTTTCGTCCGGCCACGGCGCGGGCAGCGTCCACAGCGTAAGCGCAAGCGGAATCGGATAGCCGCGGTAGTAGCTCACGAGGTCGCGCTTCATCTGCGGCCGCGCCACGTCGTCGAGGTACGTCATGTGTCCGCCCTGGAAGAAGTTGACCTGCAGGTTCGGGGTCAGGCCGGGCACCGTTTGCAGGCGCGCGAGCTGTTTCTCCGTGTTGAAGAAGGGCGTGGCGAGATCGTGGAAGCCGTTCTCGGCTAGCACCTTGAGCTGCGGGTTCAGCGTGAGGGCGCCGAGCAGGTCAGGCAGCGTGTCCGGCAGGGGCTGGCCGTCGTGCGAGAAATTCCAGACCTGGATGATGTTGTCGTTCAGCGGCATGAAGGTCGCATTCGGCGCCGTATAGCCGAGGTAGTTCGGCAACTGCGTCTGCAGCGCGGTCGTGAACGGCTGCGAGATCAGGATGTCCGACGGGTCCGAATCGTTCACGAGGCGCGGGTCCGAATTGGGCAGCGACACGCGTCCGTCGTAGCGGCCGATCGTGGTGCCCGGCAGCAGCGTCGTGTTGAACGGGTTGACGTTGAAGTAGCCCTGCAGCGCCTGCAGCGTCAG
Organism: Trinickia terrae; assembly: GCF_005144415.1. Lineage (GTDB taxonomy): Bacteria > Pseudomonadota > Gammaproteobacteria > Burkholderiales > Burkholderiaceae > Trinickia_A > Trinickia_A terrae. The sequence continues at coordinate 8,532 of NZ_SWJE01000018.1, forward strand.
GCTCGATGGCCATTGCCACGCCGCCAGCGTTTGCTGGCTCGGGAATACCGGCGTGCCGAGCGCGTCGGGAATGCCGAGCTGGCTCAGTGTCCACGACTGCGCGTACCTCCGGAACTGACGGTAGTTGTCCGTGACGAAGTACTGCATTTGCAGCGCGTAGAGGCCCTGATCGAGCGGCGCCGGGGAAACCTGGTTGTAGTACGCCGCCACCTCAGCGTAGCCGGGGAAATAGCCCGCGAGCGTATCGGTATCGAGCTGCAGGCCCGCCGTCGAACTGGTGATCGCGGTGGCCTCGATTGCGTCGGCGAAGTAGTTCAGGATCGACGACTGCAGCACGATGCCCGTCAGATGCACGCCGGCCGATTCGAGCGCGAGCGCGAGCATGTCGGTGCGCGGCGTGCCGTACGACTCGCCGTAAAGATAGATCGGCGAGCCGCTGCGATTGTTGGCCGTCAGGTAGCGCGTGATGAAATCGCGCATGACGTCGACGTCCGGATCGCAGCCCCAGAAAGTCTGGTTCGTGTTCGGCAGGATCGCTTCCGAAAGCCCGGTGCCCGGCGGATCGATGAACACCATGTCGGTGGTGTCGATCAGGCTCTGCTCGTTGTTGACGACCGGATAGTTCGGCCAGTTGGTGAGCAGCGGATCGGGCGTCGCGACGCGCGTCGGCGCGAATGAGCCGAGACGCAGCCAGATCGACGACGAGCCCGGACCGCCGTTATAGAAGAACGTGACGGGGCGCGGCGCGCCGTTCGTGCTCGGCGCCGTGTAGGCCACGTACGACATCGTCGCCTCCGGATTGCCCTTGGCATCCGATGCCGTCAGGTGGCCGGCTGTCGTCGTGTAATTGACGGTCTTATTGCCCGAGGTCCACTGGTAGTGCATGACCGCCGCCTTCTCGGCGACTTGCGATGGCGACAGTCCGTCGGTCGCATTCGGCGAATAGGCGACGAGGTCGACATACGGCTGGTTGGCCGCTTGCGATTGGGCGTCGGCCTGTGCCTTCGCACTGACTTGACTTAGCGCACTCGTCGCCGGCGACGAGGAGCCGCCGTCGCCTCCGCCGCATCCCGCGAGAATCAGCATGCCGACGATCAATGCGCCTGTGGCGGTCAGCCGGACGGAATGCCTGCGGCGGCTGCCGTTAGAGCTACGGTCTGGTTTCATTTGTGTCTCTGTGATGGGTGAGATACCGCTACACGACGGTGGACGTTCGACTTGCTTGGTTCAACAGCCCGAATACGGATTACAAAATGAAATGTGCTAAAGAGAACTAATTACATGAGGCAGAAATGAATGAGTAAATTGTGCTGTTTCCATCCTCTTTGCTTTGGATGAAAGAATTGGTAATAAATGGAGGCAGAGGAAAAATAGAATCCACCATGGGACTTTGTCAAGTCGTGTTTTTTATGCAATTCGGATTGAAGCGCGGAGAGGTTCCGTTTTGCCGACGGCGAACGAAGGCGCCTAGCGCCAGGTTGCCGCGCTCTTTGAGGAACAGGGCGTGCAAGCCCCGTTACATTGAGAAACAAATTTGCAAAGACAGGTTCATCTTCTTATTCGCTTGATCGATAAAAATAGGAGGTGAGAATTGCCCGCTATTCGTTTCGAGTTAAAGAAGTCATTCTCGTCCTGCAATTTATCGACTGTAGGCTTGGCGTAATGCAGGCTGCGCCAGATGGTTTCAAGGAAGATGTCAACGATCACGGATATCAAGTAATCTGGCTGGCCGACTATTCACGTGAACGATTGCTACATTCAGGAGAGCATCAGTCATGGTGGGAAAAAAACGAATTCATGCTGCACTTCTCGCCGCAGCGATCGCCACATGTGCGCCGGCCTGTCAGGCGCACAACACCACCGACTGGCTGGCGAACACCTATGGCACTCTCGCCGCCCACGTGGGCAACACCGCGCGGTCCATGTGGGTCGCGCCCGAAGGCGTCATCTATACGGCCTCCAACTGGGACGAGTACGAGGGCGGCGTCGCGATCTACCAGAACGGCCGCAGCGCCGGCTCCATCGGCATTCACAACGAGTTTCAGGGCGGCGCCATCACAGGTAATGCCACGTCGATTTTCGCGGCGCTGCAGTACAACAAGTCGTCCGGAAGCGGCGCGGTGGGACGATACAACCGCATCACCAGGACGCGCGATCTTTTCATTCAGGTCAGTGCGTGGAACAACGAGCCTCTGGTCGACGTCATCACCGGACTCGCCACGGCGGGCTCGCTCCTCTATGCGAGCGACTTCTATGGCAATCGCGTCCGGATCTACACCACCGGCGGTGTCTGGCAGCGGGACATCGACGTCTCGAGCCCGGGCGCGCTCGCCCTGGATGGCGCAGGCAACGTCTGGGTCGCACAGAAGAGGGCCGGCACGATCGTCGAGTTCAGTCCGGCCGGTGCCCTGCTGAACACCATTCAGATGCCCAGCGGGTCGCAGCCGTCGGCGCTGTATTTCGATGCGTCATCGGGGCCGCTCATGGTCGGGGACGAGGGCCCCGACATGAACATCAAGCGCTACAGCCTCTCGGGCAGGCCGACGCTGACCGGTACATTCGGCGTTCAGGGCGGTTATCTCGACACCACGACGGGAATCAAAGGGCAGGTGGGCGCGAAGCGCTTCACCCGCGTCACCGGCATCGGCAAAGACACCGCCGGCAACCTCTATGTGCTCAACAACCCGTGGGGCGGCGGCTGGGACCTCGGCCGCAACGGCGGCACCGACATTCACGCGTATGACAGTGCCGGCAACCAGCAGTGGACGCTTCAGTCGCTCAACTTCGAGGGCATCGCGGCCCCGGACCCGGCCACGGATGGCGCCTTGTTCTATGGCGGCACCAACATCTACACCGGCAGCGCTGGAGGCACCTTCGTCGCGAACACCGTCGATCCGTTCACCTACCCGTCGGATCCGCGCATCGACGTGAACGATACCCAGCGCGACGAGCATTTCGGGCAACTCGTCACCGTCGGCGCGAACCGGATCTTCGTGGCGTCAGGCCAGAACCCGCCGATCTTCTACTTTTTCCATTTCAACGCGGCGAACGGCTACATCGCCATTCCGGATGCATCGATTCCAGGCGCCGCGTTCAATACGACCCGGCGGGTCACGAGCGGATTCTGCATCGACGGCAAGGGTAGCGTGTGGGCGGGTCTGGACAAGACCGGGTACATCTACCGCTACCCGCTGACCGGCTTCGACGCCAGCGGCAAGCCAACATGGGGACCCGGTATCCCCATCCGCATTCCTGCGAGCATCCAGCCGCTGACGCGCATCGTCTACCTCGCGGACAGCGACACGATGATTCTCGCGCAGGGCATCGTCGGAAGTGCCGACTGGACGTCGATCGGCACGCGGATCGAGGTGTATCACGGCTGGAGCGCGGGCAATACCACCGCACCCAATCCGGGGATCAAGCTCACCACCGCCGGCGCCAAGTCGATCGACGCAGCCGGCAACCATCTCTTCGTCAGCTACTGGTTCAGCAGCAGCGGGACAGCCAGGCCGGACATCGACGCCTTCAATCTCTCCACCGGCAACCTCGACGCCACGCTGGTCAACACCAATAGCGGCGCCGTGGACGCCAGCAGCGCCATGGATTCGATGTACGGCATCAGGGCATACCTTCGATCGACGGGCGAATACGTGGTCACGAAGAACAACGTCAAGGGCAACAGCATCACCGTTTATCGCTGGACGCCCTGATCGTGCGTTATGCGCCCCAATGGGTTGCGAGGCCGCTGATGCGCCGAAGTGGCTAGATACGAGGTTGTCCTTCTGGCCGAGCAGATAGACGGCTGGCCGGTACTGATTGCCGTATGCGTTCCATGTCTGGGCTGCGTGCAGCACACGGCGTAACGTGCCCATTTAATTTGACATAACGTAATTTATCAATCGTTTAGTCATGCGGTAAGATAATTGAAAGTCAAATGCTCACGCCAAAAATCAGCCGAAAAGCAGCTCCCAAAAGCGGTTTTTCCTTTTAAGCGACCACTTACGGAGGCCAACTGGAGGCCACCCATGACAAAACGACAGCGACCATTCCTCACCAAACACAACGCCGCATCGCCGAGCGAGTTCCTGTACTACGCGAGCGGCATGCCAATGAAGTATCTAACCCGCATCCTCCAGCGCCACGAGCGCACGGTGAAGGCATGGATGGCCGGAAAAGCCGTCATCCCGCCTTGGGCAGTCGCCGTGCTGCGCCTACGTCACCTTGAGCACGAGCTAACTCTGGACCAAATGGGCGTACAGGCCATCCAACGCGAGCCTCAGCCCATCGTCCAGCGTCGACCAGCCGCAAACGAACCGCACTTCGTTTGTCAGCTCCGCCTAGACATTGCCTGAGCGACGAACGACCATACTCGCAAAAAGCCGCCCGCAGGCGGCTTTCTAAACCGACGAGCGAGGAACGCAGGTCTTTTCAACGACCTCTCGCACGTCCCACCGGATAAAACCGCCCGTCGGTCCTTTGCGCTGTATCTCCGTGACATACTCAGCGACGCGTTTTTCTTGCCCTATTTCCTATCGCCCATCGCCAAAATTAATTACGTATTTTGGGACCCTTCTTTTTTAAACTGCGACTCAAGCCACGCGACAAGTGGATTTAAAATTTCTTCGGTTTCTTTAAAGTCCACAGACTGCCCTGATGCAATGAGTTCTTGGAAGAAAAGAGAAAAGTGATCCTTCTTTGGTTTTTTTGTATTAAATTTACTCATTACCGTATTGCAAACATCATCCTTATATGCGGCCTCCAGTGCCTTTCCTTTAAAATTTTCACCAAACTCATCTAGTGTCTTCACATGATCGGCGGAGATTAGACCTTGCTCAAGGTATCGTGTCTTTTCTTTCTTCCCCGCATCATCTCCATCCAAGATGATCCGAAAATCAATACCCCACCCTCTGAACAAACTAATTAAAGGTGTAATCGCACCAGACCCTGTTGCTGGAAATACGCTGAACCCTCCCCAGCTCTTGCATAGTTTTTTAAGGAAATATGTGAGAGGGTGGTAATCAAATTTCCCCTCAACCACTAACGCATTTTTTGTTTGCACCAACGGACTAAAGGATACATCGAGCGCATCCAAAACCGGCTGAAAATAGGTCACCAAATGCGGGTATGAGCCGACAAACGTTTTATACTTCACAGCCTTGATGTCAGTCTCCCTGACCGTATAAAAATCAAGAGCCTCCTCGGCGTCATAATCTGCGGCAGCATTCTTTACGATATACGCCTTCTCAAGCCAGGTGGGGTTTATCATATAATGCGAATGAGTTGAGTAAACAATATATGCAAATCGATTTGCTATTTTAGAAAAGCTATCGAGAAGCTTTATTTGGGCTCGAGAGTGAAGGTTCGAAGCAGGCTCGTCGAGAAGAAATATCGTCCCAGCTTCACTCTTTCTGTTTACTCGAAATTGAGTAAAAAGTAAAAACGAAAAAAACCAGCGAAATCCAAGTGATCGCTCTGATAGGCTATACGTAGACTGCCCATCGACAATAGATACTTCTACGTATGGAATGTTATTGTTATCGGGATCGAGTAACCAATCTATGTGCACCCTTTTGCCCGTCACCTGTCTTCCGAAGATCTCATTCCAAGACCCGAAAATTACTTTACTCATCTCGCTTGAGGCCTTTTGGAGAACAGCATCGATCTGCTTCTTTTCGTCGCTCCCCCAAAGATGGGACAAGAAATTTACATCCGGACCATGCCTTCCTTGACGTCGCTTGATTCGATCGACAACGTGTGTCTCAATGCTGATTCCTTCCCCTTGGGCATCTAGTACATCTTGTAGAATTTTTCGGTAGTAGTTGTTAATCTCATCACCATTATCCTCAAGATAAATTCGGTTCGGAAAATCAAACAAAAACGTTGGGAAGTATACTGTTTTCGGCAAACGCGCGCGAAGCACGTCAACGCCAATTAACCAATTCGCTTTATCTCTAACAGGGGAGTTCGGTGAGCCTCGATACTCTTTAGTCTTTCCAGTTTTGTCGGATCTGATTTTAAAAGTAATGCCCCATCGGGTAATTGTCTGATCAAATGTGCTGTCCTTGAAGTTATAGCTTCTTTCGATAAGAATGGATTTTTGCATATGATCAATGTCAAGCTTAAAATTGCGCTCCCGATAAGCGTTTTCCACAGCCTTTATATCCATATCATCCAACACGACTTTCGCTGATATGGCTATAGCGCCTGTAAAGGCCGCTTTTTTCTGTTTCGGTATCAGATCTCCGTATGCGGATCTTTGACGAACCGTACCTACTAGATTTGCCGCCTCCTCGTCTTCGGTGCCAAATAATGAAAGTGCCTCAAGAATGGTTGTCTTTCCACTCTCATTCAAGCCGACGAGTGTAATAATATTGCCGGGCGCTCCAGTGGTTAAGTCGATTCGCGCCTCTTTAATTCCTTTGAAATTTTTTATTTCAAAATATTCAATCTTCACGTTGCCCTCGCAGCAAATATCGAAGAGAAAATTTCTTGACTTGACCTCAACGTCAGTATCTACTCTCGATTCTGACGCAACCGAAGGGCCTACGCAATGCCTCGCTTGTGGCGCCAATTGTCGATCGATCAAATCATTGTGCGTGAGACGAACACCCGAATTCGATATTTCGAGTAAAATCTTCACGAATTAAAACTTGACAAGGCCTCTTTTCCCTGGTCTTGCCTTGGAAGCAAACCCAAAGTGCAATTGAACAAATTTTGAGCAGGTATTGAACCGCCGAGGCTATACGTCGCTTTCGCGGCCGACCAGCCACATCGAGATGTACTCTCTCAGGAGATCCAGGCTGAACGATTATTGTCGACCGCGAAGCGGTAACCGCCATTATTGGGGGGAGAGCGTCGAGCCTGGACATCTTCGCCAGTTACCCCCGGCTAATCCGCGATGAACCCCCAAAAACCGCCTAAAGGCGGCTTTCTTCACTGAACTACTCAACGCTTCGCAGTTCGCGCGTATGCCATACGCGTGTAACGAGCACATCTCCGGTATCTAGAACGTAGGCGCTACGGCCAAACTTCGCGGGCCACTCGCGGAACTCCATATGAGGAGCGCCGATCCCAGGTTCTCCGCAATAAGATCGGCGGCTTCGAGAATCACTGACGCCGCACGTCGTGCAGCCTCAGGACTGTGTGGGAAAAGAAAATCATAAAGACGCGCGACGTCATCCAGCGCGTCCGGGTGCCAAATCAGCGAGGACATCCGCTGCGCTTACCTAACGCCAAATCGCCCAACCAAGCCCGAGCACGCTCATGCGACACCCCAGACGTACCCGACAGGTAGGAATCCATCCGCGCACGATCGATCTCGACCGACAACGCGTCCGCAAACACAGCAGCGACGTACTCATCGACCGATCGTCCGGAATGACGGGCAGCCATGAACCCGCAGCGCATGTCAGTGACGCCCGCCACAAGCCAGACGAGCGTATGGCATAACGAATCTCCACCTGATGTTGGACTCCACGATACCGCCGACTTCAGGTGCCGCTTTACTTCCCTACCCCCGGCGATTCGATCGTCTTCAAGACGTGAATCAGCCAATCGAGCTGTTTGAACTGTTTGTCGCCCAACTTATTCTGTTGGTGAATGGGAAGAGTTTTGTCGAAGGGGCTCGGGTCATGGAAGATCAGCCGACCGTCGTGGGCCATGAGGCATTGCAGGTCATAGAGCAGGCTCAGCCTTCGCGGGCGGTCTTTATCGACGAAGGCGCGAAGCCGCTTGAGGTCGGCAAGGGCTGTGCCATACGCCAGGGGAGCATCCGAGACGCGCTGACGCAATTTCGTGATGACCTGCGAATCAGACTTGGTCTTGGATTGGCTGTTCAAAACGACGCCGCCGAGAATCCGGACCGGGGCCGCTTGCTCCTTCAGCGAAAGAAAGGCGCGCGTCCCCCATGGCGTATCGAAAACGTCCGTGGTCTGCAACGTGCTGAAGCCCTCCGCCCTCAGGCTGCCCATCGTCTTGACCTGCTGCTCAAACTCCCTGGCGTCCCCGCCCGGCTTGGCTTCGGACAGGTACACATTGTTGTGCTGCTGAAAATAGTAGACGTTCTTGTGAGCGCCCTGGGTGGTGGCCACAGCAAGATTTGCCTTCCCCTCCTGTAGTTCAGGAAAGGCATTGAGGAAATGCTGGTCGTTGGGATTGAGCCCGAGCACGCCCGTGTCTCGGGCCTTGACGTATTCATAAAGCGTGTCTGCGAACTGCTCATTCGATTCGTATGCCTTAGTACCGCCGAGCTGCCTCGAATATTCAACGCGCGCGGTCTGCAGCTGCGCGGCCGATACAATTCCTTTCGCTTCAAGCAAAAGGCGGACGGCACTCCATACGGAATCGCTTTGGATCTGCGTCGTGTCGTCGACCACGGTCCCGACCACTTCCTTTCCCGCAATCTTCAGCGGCATGGCGAAATTTCCTCATCGAGTTCCGATTCCGGGATTCGGACCCACCTCCCGCGTCATTTCGTCTTCTCCGCCCCCGGCAGCAACCCCAGGGCAGTCCACAGCTTCTCCCCGCCCGCTTCCTCCGACATCAACTCGCGCAGCAGCAGCGGCAGCGGCTTGCTGCCCCACTCCAGCGCCCGCTGAATCATGTAAGGCACCGGGCTATGCGGCTCGTAGCGCATCAAATAATCAGCGATGAGCGCCAATTGCCGGTACGCATCTTCACGGCTTTGCGGCGTGCCCGGCGTTCCCCCTGCCGCGCCCGCCTGCGCCGGCGCAGCCGCAACGGCCGCCCTCTCGCTATCTCCCGCGGGCACAACCTGCGGCGGCTCTGAATTCGGATGCATGGCAAGACACTCCATCAAGACAAGCCCTGCTTGACTCATCGTTTCGAGCAGCGGCGCAAAGCTCGGCGCTTCGGCGCCAAGGCGCGGCGTACACCACGCATCCAGCAACTCGATCAACAAACGCGCCGTCGACAGCGACTCATGCGCATGCCGCAGCCGCTCCGGCGCAGCCGCTCGCGCCGCCTCCTGCAGCACCGCCACCGTCTTCGCAGCCGCCTCTTTCTGCGCAGCCGGAGCGCTCTGCCGCGACGTCACGGCGAGCATCGCGCGCTGCGCGCCCTGCCATTGCGCCAGCGTGCCGCGCACGCCCTCGCGTCCGTCGAACAGTTCGATCCGCACCGACAGCAAATCCGCGTAAGCGGTAATGAGCCACGCTAGCGGCGCGGCCCGGAATCCCGCGTCGCCATCGCGCGGCAGCGGATGCACGCCGTCCCAGAAGCGTTCGCACAATCCGGCGATCAATTCGAAGCAGCGCGGCAGCGCAGCCAAGCCATGGTGCTGCAGCCAGGCCTCCCCGAGCCACGCGGCGATCGTCAGGTCCTTGCTGCGGTTCTTCAGGATGTCGACACAATGCGTCTCCACCGCCTGCCAGTCCGCGACTTTCAATTCCGTCTGCCAAACGCCGGAAGGCAGGCTCGGATCGTCGGCCCGGCGCGCATTTCGAATCGCGTCGTATACGGGATCGTGCAGCAGCGACGGCCCGCATGGCTCGTCGCCAGGCAATGGCTGCAACAGCGCGGCGAGTTCGAGTTCCGGCATCTTCATTCGCGGCCCGCCTGCGCCAGGCCGGCGGCCGATTGGTAGCTGAGCGCCGCCGTGCCCCGCGCGTCCGATCCGGGCGCGGCCGCCGGCAACTCAGGAATCGCCTGGGGCGCTTTCGCCGCGTTCACGAAGCCGATGCGCATATACATTCGCGCCGTCTGAATCGCGCCGTTGCGGTCGCGCACCGGCACCGTGAAAAGCAAGCGCCCCGGCAACCCCGCGCTCGCCGTGCCCGCATCGGCGGGCATCTGGTGCAGCCGCGCAATGCGCAGGAGCGCCCACGTATCGGCGGCGCTCCAGGTCGCAACGCTGTGCTCGCCCGCGAGCGTCGGCTGCGCGGCATCGAACATGGGCTGCCACGGCGCGTCCTTCGCCCAGCGCAGGCTGACCGCCACCGGCAGCCCCGGCTTCCAGCGCACGGGCGGCTCGCCCGAGGACGGATAGGTGAGCGTGTCGCCGCCGCTCGCGAGCTTCCATTCGATGACTTGATCGGCGCCTGCTTCGTCGGTGCGATCGACGCGCCATTCGACGCTGAGCTCCATGCCTTGCAGCGTACCGTCCGCGCCGCGCGCGAGCAGTGCATCGAGCCACGGCTTGGCGCCCGCCAGCTGCGCAACGAAGCGCGCTTCGTCCGGCCGCCCTCGCCCGCCCGCGGCGGCCGCGGCGAGTCCTCGCTGCGCATCGGCGAGATGGGCGTCCAGCATCGCGACGAACGCAGTGGTCTGGCGCACGTCGGCCGCCGGCGCGTTCGCGTCGGCAGCAAACGGGAAGCGTCCGGCCAGGTAGCGCGCGAAGAAGCTCCGGATCTGCTCGTAAGCCTCCATGCCGGCGCTCATCTGCAGCCTGAAGCATTGCTCGCGCGCCGACGACACCAGCCGGACGCCCGCGCTCGCCACGATGTCGCCGGTGGCCGGCACGTCGACTTGATCGAGCGTCGCGCGGCAGTTGTCGAGATCGAGCTTGTCGAGTTGCTCGGCGATCAGCGTGGGCACCGCGATCATCGCGCTCGCCGGACTCTTCGCCCGGTACTGCGCGAGGTCGGTCGACAATGCCTTCCACCGGCTCACGAGCCGCGCGTCGTCCGGCTCGAGCGGCGGCCGTTGCGCATTGAGCCAGTCGAGCGCGCCCGCGGCGCTGCCGGCGGCGTCGGCCACGGCCGCCGATTGCGCCGCGAGATAGGTTTGCAGCGCTTGCGGCGTGGCCGCGCCGAATGCGCGCAGCGCGCCGCCCGGGTTGCCGTTCCAGTCGGAGAAGTCGCCGCGTGCGGGGCGGAACGGCGCCAGCGTCTGCAACTGCGCATCGGCCGCGCGCAAGACGATCACGGCGGCATCGCTCACGCGCAGCGCGACGTTCGTCGCGAGATCGTCGCGGCCCAGCGAATCGAACGCGGCGATCAGGTCCAGCGCGCTCTTTCTCAGCGCGTCGAACTGCAGCGCGGCATCCGCGACCGATGCGCCATCGCGCTGAGCGGCCGGCGACGCCGGCGCCGACAGGGCATCCACCATGCTTTGCACCGCATCGTTTCCGGCCGCCGCGAGCAAGGCGCCGCGGTAGGCTTCGGGCGCCTGCGCGAGCGGCCCGGCCACATATTGGCGATAGGCCGGCAACACCGCCAGTGCGCGCTGCACGCCGGCCGCGTCGACGCTGCGGATGGCCGCATTCGCATTGCCCGTGCCGCCGGCGAACGGCTGCGCGAGCAGCGTACGCAGCGCTTCGCGCAGCGGCGGCAGGTCGGCGGCGAGCTGGAGCCCGTTGGCGGGCGTCGCGCTCAAGACGCCCGGCAAATTGCCGCTCACCAGCCAGCGCGCGGAAAATGCGTTCTGCGCGGCCGTTTCGTGCGCGAGCACGGTCTGCACGGGCGCATCGCCGATCAGGCGCAGACGCTGGGCCGTCTCGAACATCGTGTCGAGGCCCGGCACCAGCGTCTTGCCGTGCGCGCTCGCCCAGCTGTGATCGGCCGTGTCGATTTGCGCGGCCAAGGTGTCGATGCCGCTCGCGAGCGCTGTCAGCGAGGCATTCGCCGGCGTGGCGCCAGGCGAGCGCAACTGAGTCAGCGCTTCCTGAACCTGCGCCGCATTGGCGGTCAGCATCGAATCCGCGTAGACGCGATCGAACCAGGCATCGAACAATTGCTCGAAGCACAGGCTCGCACGCCGGCTCGCCGCCATGGCCAGGGTGTTGTTGAGCCGAATCGTGCCGCCGTCGATGGCGGTGTCGCGCACGGCCTCGTCGAGTGCCGCGCGGTCCGGGACGCGCTCGGGCGGGAGCTCGACGCCGACCGCTTCATGCATCAGCTGCGCCAGCATGGCGAGATTGCCGGAGCCCACCTCCACCAGTTCGTTGTAGCGGGCAATCAGGTGCTCGGTTTGCGCAGCGTCGGCGACCAGCCGTGTCCCGGCGAGGTACTCCGGCAAGTCCTGCGGCCGGACCGAAGCCTGCGCCGCGCTCGCCTGGGCGGTGTCGGCGCCGGGCATCGCGGGGGGCACGCACGACATGTCCGCGAGCCGCTGCGTGAGCCGGTCGCGCAGCGGCGCGAAGATGACGCTGCTCAGCATGTGTTGCTGAGCGTCGCCAAGTTCGCCTGCCAGCGTCAGGTAGGAAAGCGGCATGAACGGCGAAGTCACGTGCCAGCGCGGCACCTTCATCAGTTGCCCGGCCGCCGCGCCCAGCAGTTTCGCTGCGGCCGCATCGCCCTTGTCCGACTCCCGGTAGGTGGTCAGGGCGGGCGTGAGCTCCCCGTATGCACTCGCGAGCGCGCGCGCGTCGTTTCGCAGATGCCACCATGAGAATCCGATCCCCAGGCACCAGCACACCGCAAGCGCGGCTGCGAGGATCGTCGTCACGCGATGCCGCCGCATGCGCAGCGCGAGCACGCGCGGGATCGGCAAGGCGAGACCCTGGCCGCGCAGCACCACGTCGTGCCACAACCGCGCGGCGAACGCGGGCGCGCCCGTGCGCCAGCGCGGCGCGCCGTCCGTGTCCTCGCCGGGCGACTGCCCGGGCGCCGAGCCGACGCAGTGGATGCCGCGCCACAGCGGCGCGGTGCCGTCCGCGCCGCCGCGCAGCGCGGGATCGATGCGCTCGCGCAACGGCGTGCGCAGGGCGTCGAGGCGCTGCGGCAGCAGGAACAGTGCGTCGCCGACACCCCCGTTGAGCGTGCCGAGCTCGGCGATGGTTTCGCTCAAGCCGTTGCGCATCGAGGCAAACGCTTGCCCGATCCACGTTTCCTCGTAGGCACGCTTCGGTGGATAAGGAGAGACCCAGCCAAGCGGCACGCTGCCCGCGGCGCCTTGCAGGCCGGTCGCGAGCGCCTCGAAGCCCGCGATCGCATCGCAGCCGCTGATCACGACATAGAGCGGCAGCATCTGGCCGAATTGCCGTTGCAAGGCGATCAGCTTGCGCGACGATTCGAGCGCTACCGCCGACGTGTCGAGCGGCTCTCCATCCTCCGCGACGAGCGAGCCGGCGGCAATGACCCACAGGATCGCGTCGAGCGGACGGCCGGGGCGGTTGTGCAGCAGCGCGCGCAGCAGCCTGCGCCAGGCGCCGAGCTGCCGGTCGGCGGGCAGCTTCGACAGCATGTCGTTCGGTTCGGCGATCAGCAGCCCTTCCGCGTCGTGCCACACGCGCCCGTACCAGCCTGGCTCGCCCGCCGGCGTCAGCCGCCAGCTCTGGCATAGCGCATCCAGCGCGGCCGGCTCGCCGGTCGCGAGAACGCGCGGAATCGAATAGGGATTGGGCGCGCCCAGCGCGGCATGCGCCGCGCGCACGGAGGCACGGAAACTGCGCAACGGCTTACCCTCTTCTCGCCTGCGCCACCATTGCACGGCGGCGAACACGGCGAGCGCCAGCAGGATCAGCGCGATCAGCACGAGCAGGATCACGACGAGCGTCATGGCCGCCCTCCTTCGGACAGCGCCACCGTGCGCGGGGCGAGGTCCGCCACAGTGGCGGTCTTTTGTGGCGGCGCATCATGATCGCGTGACGGCTGAGGCGCCTCGCCGCTACCCGGCGCGGCGGGAAACGGCGCGGCGACGCCCGATGCCGCCGCTCCGCCCGGCGGCGGCGACGCTTCGAGCAGGGAGACCGCCCGGAACTGCACCTCGGCAGGCCGGATCTGCGCCGCCGTCATGGACCAGATCAGGTGCGAAATGCCTAGCAGCACGCATACGCCGACGCCGAGGAGCAGCGCCAGGCGCGTGTGGTCCGGAAACATCTGGGTGAGCTCCGCCGCGCGGCCTTGCCCGATGGCCACACGTTCGAGCGGCGCGGCAAGCCGTGCGGGCTCGGGGTCGCGCTGCATCGCGAACGCAAAGAGCGCATGACGCAGCTGGTCGTGCCGCAGCGCGCCCGCCTCGCCGCGCAGACGGCCTTTGAAGCCGAGCATCAGGCACGCGAGATAGACGTTCGCCAGATCGCGCTGCGACGGGTCGCGCTGCGCGAGCAGCGACTCGACGGCGTCGGGCAGCCGCTCGCCCCCCGCGTGCGTGCCGAATACGCGCATTTCCAGCGGCAGCGCTTCCCACGCGGTGCGGCCCGGCCACTCGGAGAACAGCAGCAGTTCGTCGAGCAGCACGACGAACGCGTACTGCGCGGCGGTAATGTCCGCCTCGCCCGCGGCACCCGTCCACGCCATCGAATCCCGTGCGAGCCGGCGCGCCGCCACCGAACATTGCGCGGCGAGCTCGTCGGCCTGCGCCGCCGGCTCGAGCGGATCGTCCAGGCGGCGCTCGAGCGCGGCGCGCGCCGTCATCGCATGCTCGATCGCCGCGGCGAACGCGCGCGCCAAAGGCCCGCGTTCATCGTCGAAGCCGTCGTCGTAATCACTCATGGCTGCCACGCCGCGCGCCCGCGACGCCTTCGGCGGCCTCGTCGGCCTGCATGAAAAGTTGCACCGCCCACGGCGCGACGCTCCGGACGCCAGCGCGCACGTCGAGGTGGAGCGGCTCCGTGCGATCGAACCAGGCGTCATCGAGCGTGATCGCAAACATCGCGGTATCCTCGCCCGCGCTGTAGCGGGCGCGCTCGTCGCGGGCCAGCGGGCGGTGCGCGAGGCCTCGCATGCGCTGCCGGGCGAGTGTCGGCACATGGGGGCGCGAAGCGATCACGGCTTGCTTCAGCCACGCGCCGGCGTCGTGCTCGCCCGCGTCGGCCGGCATGCGCAGGCCGATCACCAGCTCCCGTTGCGCCGCGCCGGCGTCGAACGGCTGCGCGATCCAGAAGCTGCCCGCTTCCATCGTGAACTGGCGCACGCGATACCCCTGGCGGATCGTTGCCAGCGCCTCATCGATCCACTCCAGCAGCGGGTCGAACGAGGCGAGCAGTTCCATATAGACGAACGGCTTGAACCTGGGCACGCCGCTCTCCGGACGCAGGCTGGCAAGCGCCCCCGCCATGCCGGTGAGAATGCAGTACAGCTCGAGCGGGTGGATCGAACCCGACTGCAGCGCCGCCTCGGCTTCGGGCAAGCGCAGCCACAGCGCTGCGAGCTGGCGTTCGACTTGCGCGACATCGTCGAGCTCGCCGGCACGCCGCGCTGCGTCGAGCCGGCCCGCCAGGAACATGCACTTCTCTCTCGCGCGATCGGCGATGCCCGTCACGCGCAGGCCGAGCAGCGAACCGGGACTGACGAACGGACAGGGCGCGGCATACTCTGTCAGCGTCAGGCAACCGCCTTGCTGCCGCAGGCGCATCAACGGCAGGCGGTTGTATTCCTGATTGCCGAGATCGGTCATCAAATGCAGCCTCGGCCGCCATGTCGTCACCGAGGCCGGGGTCGGCATCAAAGCCGGATCCGCACCGGCCGCCAGGTCGGGAACGTCCACGCTTTGGTGCTGCCGGTAGCGCGAGCCGCGCTGGTCCAGCTGGCCGCCGCGGTAGAGCGGCGGCACGGCCAGATAGACGGTGACCGCCTCCTCCGGCGACGTGAACGCCTTGCTCACGTCGATCTTCAGCTCCAGCACGGGATCGTCGGCGGTATGGCGGATCGGCAGGCCGTCGGACAGGATCGCGTCGAGCGCGGTGATGCGCACGAGCCCTTGCGCGAGCCCGGCTTCTTCCTGCTCGAGCGCGAGCACGCCCCAGTACTGCGGCCGCGCCGCCCCGGCGAGCAGCGCCGCATGGCCCGCCGCGTGCAGCGCCTGAGTCTGGAAATGCTGGGGCAGCAGCGGCATGCCTTCGAACCAGCAGATCGGATCGGGAAACAGAGTGCGCATCAAGTCAGCACCCGCCGCGCGTCGATGTTCATGGCTTGCCTTTAGCGTGAGATCAGTTGAAGGTCCTGGGCGCCGAGCTGGAGCCTCGCCTTGGCGGGGCCGCCGTCGAGGCGCACGCGATGCGCCCCGGGCGTCTGGTAATCGGCGAACACCAGCACGCCGGCTGCGCGCTGCCCTTTGAACGCGAAGTCCGGATCGGTGAGCTGCTGGCCGGGCACGAGCTCGTACGACAGCACCATGAGGTCGCCCGGATAGTCGCGCCGCAGCTGGTCGCGCTGGGCGAACCATTTCGCGGACGGCAGGCCGAGCAGCGTGTCGAACAGTTGCGGATTGCGTACCAGGACGGCGTCGACGGCAATCGGCGTATCGAGATTGGCTTGCGCCGCGACGTTGATCGCAAGCGAATCGATCTTGACGCGCGGCAGCGATGCGGAGCAGCCTGCCATGCACAGCACGCTCAGGAGCAATGCCGCCATCCAACCCGGCAACCGGCAGCCGGCAAGTCGCAACGCGCTGGTCACTTCGCTCCCCCTATCGCTCGATGTTCGTTTTCGTTCATTGTTACCGGCAAGCGCCGGCGTCGTGCTTCGATAGCGTCAGGCAATGTCCGCGTCATGCATTGAGTCATGCGTCGCGTACGCCGCGGAAACTGCAATTTCCGCACCCAATCGGCATGACGGCCTTTTTTCGACCCACCGCGTAAGGATTACGAAATGTTTAAAGCGGATCCCCAATGGTCAAATAAATTTAGTTTGAAATTCGCTGACGACTATCGTAGAGTAATTTTGTCTTATCTTTAAGTGGTCGAGTGAATTTTTCTGGGTCATCGAATTCATTTGGCTGCAACAGCCATATGCATAGGCATCCGGGCTAAGTCAATTGGGGGCGTCGCCAAGTGCGGATTGCATCCGTAATCTTTTGCTGCACTTGAGCGTGACACGACATTGAATATTTCGGTTTCCTTTCATTCTGCCGAATGATTGCATGCGTGACGGCCGCGCACGTCCATCGGGGCGATGCCACCATCAGGCAAGAAGCAAAAAAGCGTCATAAAAGTGACAAAAAAGCGATAGGCCCTATTCATTCAACGCATTAAAAAAAGAAACTTGCTGAGGTGACCATGGCAGACAGTACACAGCATTGGTTCGAAAGGAACCGCCCCCCGCGCGTGCAGATCACGTACGACGTCGAAACCGGCAATGCCATCGAGAAAAGGGAATTGCCGCTCGTCGTGGGCATTCTTGCCGATTTGTCCGGCAACCCGGAACAGCCGCTGCCCAAGATGACGGAGCGCCGCTTTGTCGACATCGATCGCGACAACTTCAACGACGTCATGGAGTCGATCGCGCCGCGCGTCACGCTGCAAGTCGACAACACGCTGGCAACGGACGGCAGCAAGCTCAATCTCGAGCTGAAATTCAAGCACATCGACGACTTCGATCCGGTGGAGATCGTCAAGCAGATCGGGCCGCTCAAGCAGCTCTATGAAGCGCGGCTGCGCCTGCGCGACCTGCTGACGAAGCTCGACGGCAACGACGAGCTCGACAAGCTGCTGCAGGACGTCGTGCACAACACGCAAGGCCTCGCTGAGATCAAGGCCGCGCATCCGAAGGATGGCGCCGCCGCGGCGACGCCCTCGTCCGGCACGCCGGATGCGCCCGCGGGCGATGCACCCGCGAACTGATACCACGCCGCTAATTCTTTGCATGGGGCGGAGTAGGTGCTCTGCATGGAGCTTGGAGCAAGCGCTAAAGCGCTAACTCCCTCCGGCACGCTGAAGCGCCAACTCTGGCCCACCGGAGACGCTCATGTCCGACATTCAAGCCGCGGCTGCGCCCGCACAAAAAGAAACGCTTAGCCTGCTCGATCGCATCGTCCAGGAAGGCCGCATGGCCCACAACGAGGAGCAGGAAAAAACCGCGCGCGAACTGCTCGCCGAGTTCGCGCAGCAATTGCTCGACGAGAACGAGAAGATGAAGATGAAGATCAGCCGCGACACCGTCGCGATGATCAACGATCACATCAAGAAGATCGACGAGCTGATCAGCCAGCAGCTGAACAAGGTGCTGCACCACCCCGACATGCAGGCGCTCGAGTCGTCGTGGCGCGGGCTGCACTACCTGGTGAAGAACAGCGAGACGAGCACGCGGCTCAAGCTGCGCCTGCTCAACGCCTCGAAGAAAGACTTGCAGAACGACCTCGAAAAGGCGATCGACGTCGACACGAGCGCGCTCTTCAAGAAGATCTACGAAGAGGAATACGGCACGTTCGGCGGCCATCCGTTCAGCGTGCTGGTCGGCGACTACTACTTCTCTCGCCAGACACCCGACATCAGCCTGCTCGAGAAGCTCGCATCGGTCGCCGCGGCCGCGCATGCGCCGTTCATTTCGGCCGCGCATCCGCAACTGTTCGACATGGGCAGCTTCACCGAGCTGGGCGTGCCGCGCGATCTGTCGAAGGTGTTCGAGTCGATCGACATGCATCGCTGGCGCGAATTCAGAAAGAGCGAAGACTCGCGCTACGTCGCACTGGTGCTGCCTCACGTGCTGATGCGCCGCCCCTACCATCCCGACAGCAACCCGGTGGACGGCATGCACTTCACCGAAGACGTCGATGGCACCGATCACTCGAAATACCTGTGGGGCAATGCGGCCTACGCGCTCGGCCAGCGCATCACGAACGCATTCGCGCAGTTCAGCTGGTGCGCGGCGATCCGCGGCGTGGAAGGCGGCGGCGCGGTGGAGAAGCTGCCCGACCACATCTTCCAGACCGCCTCGGGCGACAAGGCGATGAAGTGCCCGACCGAGGTGTCGATCACCGACCGGCGCGAAAAAGAGCTCGATTCGCTCGGCTTCATCGCGCTGTGCCACAAGAAGAGCGAAGGAATGGCCGTGTTCTTCGGCGGGCAGACCGCCAACAAGCCGACGGCCTACAACACGAACGAGGCCACGGCCAACGCGCGCATCTCGGCGATGCTGCCCTACGTGCTCGCCGCGTCGCGCTTCGCTCACTACATCAAGGTGATCATGCGCGACAAGGTGGGCAGCTTCATGACGCGCGACAACGTGCGCGCCTACCTGAACACCTGGATCGCGGACTACGTGCTGCTCAACGACAACGCCCCGCAGGAGATCAAGGCGCAGTATCCGCTGCGCGAGGCGCGCATCGACGTGACCGAGGTCGCCGGCAAGCCGGGCGCGTACCGGGCGACGGTGTTCCTCAGGCCGCACTTTCAGCTCGAGGAGCTCACGGCGTCGATCCGCCTCGTGGCGGCGCTGCCGCCTCCGGCCGCCGCTTGATTCCCCGCCTCGCGGCATTGCACATCCAATCCACGCGGCGCGGCCGGCACGGCACGCGCCGCTTCCCCATACATGCTTGAGGAGCGCTGATTCATGGATTCGATCATTCTCGATCTCGGTGACGACATCAAGGGCGAATGCACGCTCGAAGGCTATACCGACAAGATCGAACTGATGTCGTATAGCCACAACGTGGCCATGCAGGTCACCAACGACGTCAGCAACTCGGAGCGCACGTCGGGCAAGCCGCATATCGGCGAGATGACCGTCACGAAGTTCATCGATATCGCCACGCCCACGCTCAACGAATACTGCTGCGGCGGCAAGGCGATCGCGACCGCGACGGTGATCGTCGGCCGCAACGCCGCGGAAAGCGACGGCAAGATCATGCCGTTCATCACCTACACGCTCAGCAACGTCGTCCTGAGCAACGTGAGCGTGTCGGGCGGTTCGGGCGGCAAGCCGGTCGAGACGCTGTCGCTGAACTTCACGAAGATCAAGTGGGAGATCACGGCGCAGAAGGACGACGGCTCGAAGGAAGGCACGGCCGCGTCCACCTGGGATCTCGCCGCGAACAAGCTCGTCAAGTAACGCGTGCGTCCCATGCCGTCGGCGCTCTCTCCCGTTGCGCGGTCTCCGCTCTTCGAGCGGCTCGAGGACGAGGCGCCCTTCTCGGCCGACGAGCCGTCGGCGCGGCGCATGCTTACGCCTGGCGAGCTGCGCGATTCGGTGCGAGCCGAGCTCATGCGGCTCCTCAACACGCGGCGCGGGACAACGCCGGCGCGGCGGCCACTCGACGTGCTGCTCTACGGGCTGCCCGACTGGAGCGCGAGCCACGCCGCGCGCGCCGGCGACCGCGCGACGCTCGAGCGCGACATCGTCGAGGCCGTGACGGCGTTCGAGCCGCGCCTCGCGCAGCCGCGCGCGCACATCGAGCCGGACCCGGACGTGCCGTGGCGGCTGCGGCTGCGCATCACGGGCCTGCTCGTTGCCGCGGACGGCCGCTGGCCGGTTTCCTACGTTGCGCAACTGGCCGACGGACAGCCGGTCGGAGTCGTGAATGAACGCATCGCTTGACGACCTGCTGCTCGATTACTATCAGCGCGAATTGACCTACCTGCGCCGCGCGAGCGAGAGCTTCGCGCAGCGCTATCCGAAGATCGCCCGCCGGCTCGAGCTCGGTCACGGCGAAAGCGCCGATCCGCATGTCGAACGTCTTCTGGAGAGTTTCGCGCTGTTGACGGCCCGCATTCAGCGCACGCTCGACGACGAGTATTCCGAGCTGACCGACGGACTGCTCGAACAGTTCTATCCCTATGCGTCGCGGCCCATCCCGTCGATGACGATCGCGCAGTTCGAGGCGGATCCGACCCAAGGCAGCGTGGCTGCGGGCTACACGGTGCCGCGCAACATGCCGCTCCTGCACGTCACGCCCGAGGGCGCCACGGTGCGCTGGCGCACCTCGGCCGACGTCACGCTCTGGCCGATCGAACTCGAGGCGACGCAGCTGCTGAATGCCGAAGAGGCCCAGGCCGTGACGGCGAATGGGAGTCTGCAGGCGGCACTGCGCCTGTCGCTGCGCTGCACCGGCTTGCATACGTTCGGCGCGCTGCCGATCGAGCGCTTGCGGCTGCGCCTGGCGGGCTCGCCGGCCACGGCAGCGACGCTCTACGACCTGCTGGGCGCGCATGCCGCAGCGCTCTACGTGCAGGCGCCCGACTCGCCCCCGCAACCGCTGCCCGGCAAGCCCGAGCCGGTCGGCTTCGACGAATCCGAAGCGCTGCTGCCGCTCGAAGACGGCGTGCACCCGGCCTGCCGGCTGCTCGTCGAATACTTCGCCTTTCCCGAGAAATTTGCCTTCTTCGATCTGCCGTTCAAGCCGCCCGAGGCCGCCGGCGACCGGCTCGACCTGCTGATCGGCCTCACGGCCGCGCCGGGCGGGCGGCTCACGCTGCACGCGCACGACTTCGCGCTCGGCTGCACGCCGGCGCTGAATCTCTTCGAGCGCACGTCGGAGCCGCTGCGCCCCGACGGCACGCAGCGCGAGATGCGCGTGAGCCCGGATGCGCACCGCGAAGCGAGCACCGAGATCTACGCGGTGCGCCGCGTGCGCGCCGTCAACGGCCCCGATGTCGCCGAGGTGCCGCCCTACTACGGCGTCCAGCACGGCCTCGGCTCGACGCTGTACTGGCACGCGCGGCGCGTCTTAGGCCTGCACCCGTCGCGTCCCGGCAGCGACATGATGCTGACGTTCGTCGATACCTGCTTCGATCCTTCGAGCCGCCCGCCCGCGCGCACGCTGACGGCCGAGCTGCTGTGCACGAACCGGCACCTCGCGCACACGCTCGAACCCGGCGCCGCGCTGTCGTTCGAGCAGCCGGGGCCGGTCGCGAGCGTGCGCATCGCGCACCGTCCGACGCGGCAGATCCCGGCCGTCCTGGACGGCAGCTCGCGCTGGCGCCTCGCCTCGCAGTTCGTCCTGAATCACGCGCCGCTCGTCTCCGGGCCGAACGCGCTGCCGACCCTGCGCGAAATGCTGGAGCTGCACAATCTCACGGCCAATCCCGCCGCGCAGCGGCAGATCGCCGGACTCGCGAGCGTGAGGAGCGAGCCGGTGGTCGCCCATGTCGGCGACGATTTGTGGCGCGGCTGGTGCAACGGTCTCAAGGTGTGCGTCGAGCTCGACACGTCGCACTTCGTCGGCGCGAGTCCCTTGATGTTTTCCGGCGTGCTCGCGCACTTCTTCTCGCTCTACGCGAGCGCCAACCGTTTCGTGCACACCGCGCTCACGCGCGACGGCAAGGAGATTCACGCATGGCGGCCGACGCAGGGCAGCCCGCTCGTTCTGTAGCGCAGCGCCTCTTTGACGAACCGCATGCGTTCGAATTCGCGCAGGCCGTGCGCCTGCTCGAACTGCTGCGGCCGGAAGCCGTGCCGCTCGGCACCGGCCTGGACCCGCGCGCCGAAGCACTCGGCCTGATGGGGGCGCTCGCGCCCGTGTTCGCGCCGAGCGCACTCGGCGCCGTGCGGCAGGCGCCGCTGCGCTCGCTCGCCGCGCCCGCCGGCGACGGGCGGCAGCAGCCGCAGCTCGAAGTCAACGCCTTCGGTCTCGGCGGGCCGGACGGGCCGCTGCCCGACACCTACCTCGAATGGCTGCAGGACCGCGTGCGCCGCAAAGACACGTCCGCGATCGCTTTCCTGAACCTGTTCCAACACCGGCTGCTCGCGCTGCTCTATCGCGCCCAGCGCAAGTATCGCGTCGCCGATCCCTATCTCGCGCCCGATCGAAGTCCCGCCCAGACGGTCCTGCGCGGCCTCGCCGGCCTGCAGCTGTCGGCTCGCCGGACGACGGCGCTCCCGGCGGGCATCGAGGCGCATGCCGTAGTCGCGCGCGCGGGGCTGTTCGCGAACAGCCGGCGCTCGCTGGCGGGCTTCGACGTGATCGCGCACCACCATTTCGGCGTGAAGATCCGCTCTTCGCCGTTCGCGGGCGGCTGGCGCGATCTTCCCGAGGCGAGCCGGACGAGCATCGGCCGCCGCGGCAGCAATCACCTGCTGGGCGCGGGCGCCGTGGCCGGCAGGCGGATCTGGGACCAGCACCGCGGGATCCGGCTCATCATCGGCCCGCTGGAGCGGCTGGCCGACTACCAATCCTTCCTGCCCGGCGGCCGGCGCCATGCCGAGTTGCGCGGCCTCACGGCCGCCTATTTCGGCGACGATCTCTACTATCACGTCGAGCTGCATCTGAAGGCCGGCGAGCAGCCACCCGCCGGCCTCTCGAAAGCCGAGCCGCCGCGGCTCGGCTGGACGGCCTGGAGCGGCGCGGGGGCGACGCCCCCTGCCCGCGTCGCCCGCATGACGCTGCGCGGCGCCAGCGGGGCCGTGTAATGGCGATCGACCTGAAGACGCTGGTCGGCAAACTCGAGCGGCCGGCGCGCAGCGCGCTCGAGCAGGCCGCGCAACGGTGTCTGCGGCACACGCACTTCGACGTGGAGCTCGAGCATTTCCTGCTCGAGCTGCTCGACATCGAAGGCGGCGACCTGGCCTGCGTGCTCCCGCATTTCAGCCTCGAACGCGACGCGCTCATCGCCGAGATCAACGCCGCCCTCGAGCACTTCAAGCGCGGCAACACGCGCATGCCGACGTTCTCCGCGAACCTCGTGCTGCTGCTGCAGGACGCGCTCGTGCTGTCGACCGTCGTGTTGCAGGAGCCGCTCGTCGGCTCCGGGACGCTGCTGCTCGCGCTGCTCGACAACGACGCCCTGTGCGCGCAGCTCTCCGCAAGCGTGCCGTCGATCTTGCGCGTGTCGAGCGCCGCGCTGCGCATGAACCGCGAGGCGTGGCTCGCGCTCTCGTCCGAGCGCGGCCCCGCGGCCGCGCAAGCGCGGCAGAGCCGCACGGACGCCGCCGCGAGCGCGCCGTCCATGCTCGACCAATACACGCTGGACCTGACCGCCGAAGCGCACGCGGGACGTATCGATCCGATCGTCGGCCGCAACGCGGAGATCCGCCAGACCGTCGACATCCTGCTGCGGCGGCGCCAGAACAATCCGATCCTGGTCGGCGCGCCGGGCGTGGGCAAGACCGCCGTGGTCGAAGGGCTCGCGCTGCGCATCGCCGCGGGCGACGTGCCGCCGCCGCTCGCGAACGTCACGCTGCGCGTGCTCGACCTCGCGCTGCTGCAGGCGGGCGCCAGCGTCAAAGGCGAATTCGAGCAGCGGCTCAAGGGGATCATCGACGAGGTCAAGCAGGTCGCGCAGCCGGTCATCCTGTTCATCGACGAAGCGCACACGATGATCGGGGCCGGCGGAGCGGAAGGCCGGGGCGACGTCGCGAACCTGCTCAAGCCCGCGCTCGCGCGCGGCGAGCTGCGCACGATCGCCGCGACCACCTGGCTCGAATACAAGAAGTACTTCGAAAAAGATCCGGCTCTGGCGCGGCGCTTTCAGCTCGTGCAGATCGAGGAACCCGACGAGGCGACCGCGGTGGCGATGCTGCGCGGCGTCGCCGCCAAGCTCGAGCAGCACCACGGCGTGGCCGTGCTCGAAGCCGCGATCGTTGACGCCGTGAAGCTGTCGCACCGCTACATCTCCGGGCGGCAGCTCCCGGACAAGGCGATCGCCGTGCTCGACACGGCCTGCGCGCGCGTCGCGCTCGCTCAGCACGACACGCCGCCGCAGCTCGAAGCGGCGCGGCATCGCGAACGCGCACTGCACGACGAGCTCGCGCGCCTGCGGCAGGAAATGGTGATGGGCGCGAACCACGGGGCGCGGCTCGCCGCGCTCGATGCGGAGCACCAGCGCAACGCGGCGCTCGTGCGCGAGCTCGATGCGCGCTGGCAGGCCGAGGCGGCGGCGGTCCGCGAGATTCTCGAAACGCGCGCGCGGCTCGCGTCGCTCGATCTCGCGTTGCGCACCGCGCCCGACAGCGCGCAAAGCGAGCAGCTCGAGGACCTCTCGGCCAAGCTGGCGCGGCTCGAAAGCGGGCTCGAGGCGATCCGCGAGGATGACGCGATGGTGCCCGTCTGCGTCGACTCGAAGGCCGTCGCCGCTGTGATCGCGAGCTGGACCGGCATTCCCGTCGGCAAGATGCTGGCCGACGAGATGCATGCGGTGCGCACGCTCAAGGAGCGGCTCGCGCAGCGCATCGTCGGCCAGGACGCAGCACTCGAGCGGATCGCCAAGCGGATCCAGGCCTATCGCGCGGGCCTGACCGATCCGCTGAAACCGGTCGGCGTGTTCCTGCTCGTCGGCCCGACCGGGGTCGGCAAGACCGAGACAGCCTACGCGCTCGCCGACGCACTCTACGGCGGGGAGCGCAATCTCATCTCGATCAACCTCTCCGAGTATCAGGAAGCGCATACGGTCTCGCAGCTCAAGGGGGCCCCGCCCGGCTATGTCGGCTTCGGCGCCGGCGGCATGCTGACCGAGGCGGTGCGCCGCCACCCCTATAGCGTCGTGCTGCTCGATGAAATCGAAAAAGCCCATCCCGACGTGCTCGAAGCGTTCTACAACGTGTTCGACAAAGGCGTGATGGAAGACGGCACGGGCCTCACCGTGGATTTCCGCAACACTGTGATTCTCGCGACCAGCAACGTCGGCGCGGAGCTGCTGCTGCACGTGCCGACCGGGACGCTCGCGACGGAGGCGTTCGCGCTGCGGCTGCGCGAAGCCTTGCTCAAGGCGTTCCGCCCCGCCTTCCTCGCCCGCATGACCGCCGTGCCCTACCGGCCGCTCGACGACGCCGTGCTGCGCGCGATCATCGAGAAAAAGCTCGAGCAGCTCAGGACGCGCTATCACGAATCGACTGGCAAGCAGTTCGCGTTCGACGCGCGCATCGTCGATGCTGTGCTCGCGCGCTGCCGCGCGGCGGGCGCGCGCGAGATCGACAACGTGATGATGAACGAGCTGGTCGGCACGCTCGCGCAGTGGGCGCTCGAATGACCGGCGACCGCCGCCCTCGCCACATGCCGCGAGCCACGACCCGCCCGTCGCGCCGAACGGCCCTCTTCCCTCTTTGAGCGCGCAACGCCCGCCCGCCATGTCCCGTCCGACTCCCACCGATGACACCACGCGCATCGCCATTGCCGGCGCTCCGTTCGCGCCGCTCTTTCCGTCCAGCCTCAGCGGACGCGAGGCGATCAGCGCCGTCGCCGAGTTGAGCGTTCGCGCGTTGGGCGCCTCCCCGCCCGCCGCGCTTTCGAGCATGACCGGACAGCATGCGACGCTCTCGCTCGTCTGGGGCGAAACGCCACGCCTCATCGATGCGGTCTGCGTGCGCGCCGCGCAGTTGCCGTCCACGGTGGACGGCAGCCACTACGCGCTGGAGTTGCGCTCCTGGCTCTGGCTGCTGACGCTCGCGGCGAACAACCGCATTTTCCAGAGCAAGACGACGCAGCAGATCATCGAAGCCGTGTTCAACGGCCACAGCATCAGCGACTTTTCGTTCTCGCTGACGGGCAGCTACGAGGCCCGGGCCTATTGCGTGCAGTACGGGGAAACCGACTTCGCGTTCGTCAGCCGGCTTTGCGAGGAGGAAGGCTGGTTCTATTTCTTCCGGCACGCAAGCGGCAAGCACACGCTCGTCATCGCGGACAGCAACGATGCGTTCGAGACGCTGCCCGGCGCGGCCACGCTCGCCTATGTGTCCGGCCACGCCGGCGAGCGCGAGGCAGGCCAGGTGCTCTACTGCGAGATCGTCGAGGAAACCGTGACCGGCGCCTTCGCCAATTCCGACTACGCCTACCTGACGCCGGCCTCGCAGCTGTTCTCGCAGGCCGAGGCCGAATCGAACGCGCTGACGGTGTACGAGTACCCGGGGCGCTACGAAACCAGCACGGCCGCATCGGCGATCACCAAACGCCGCATCGACGCCTTGCGCAACGGCAAGCGCCGCCTCGTCGGTGAAAGCGATTGCCGCGCGCTGATGCCGGGCTACAAGTTCACGCTGAGCGGGCACGAGTCGGATAGCGCGAACATCGCGTGGGTCGTGTCGAGTGTCGTCCACGATGCCGGCCACGGCACGTACCGCAACCGCTTCGAGGCATTCGCGGCCGACGCCGCCTGGCGCTCCGCATGCACGACGCGCCGGCCCGCGATGCCCGCGCAGACCGCGACCGTCGTCGGCAAGGCCGGCGAAGAGCTGTGGACGGATCAGTACGGGCGAGTCAAGGTCCAGTTCCACTGGGACCGCGACGGCCAGAACGACGAGCAGAGTTCGTGCTGGATACGGGTCGCGCAGCCGTGGGCGAGCAAGCGCTTCGGCATGCAGTTCATGCCGCGCATCGGCGACGAAGTAGTCGTGACGTTCATCGACGGCGATCCGGACCGTCCGCTCATCACCGGCAGCGTCTACAACGGCGCCAATCTGCCGCCCTACACGCTGCCGGACAACCAGACGCAATCCGGCATCAAGACCAGCACGTCGAAAGGCGGCGCGGGCTTCAACGAACTGCGCTTCGAGGACAAGCAGGACAGCGAGGAAGTGTTCCTGCAGGCGCAGAAGGATTTGAAGGTGAACGTCCTGAACGATGCCACTTGGACCATCGGCCACGACGAGACGAGCACGATCCAGAATGCGCGCACGCATACGGTGAAGCAAGCCGACGACACGCTCGTCGTCGAGCAGGGCAATCGCAGCGCGACCGTGAAGACCGGTAACGAAACGGTCGATATCGCGGGGACGCGCACCGTGAAGGCGGGCGGCAACGAGACGCGCAAGGTCGGCGGCAACCTCGAACAGACCGTGTCGGGCAACTTCACGCTGACCGTCGACGGCAACCTGAGCATCAAGGTCACGGGCACGCTTACGCTGCAAAGCACCGGCGATTTGACCGCGAAAACCGATGGATCGATGACGCATCAGGCGGCGATCTCGCTGACCAACAAGGCGGGCACGTCGCTGACCAACAAGTCGGACGGCACGCTTTCGAACGAAGGGATGAGCGTCTCGAACAAGGGCTCGGCCGAACAGACCGTCGACGGCGGCGGCATGCTGACCGTCAAGGGCGGCATCGTCAAGATCAATTGAGGCGGCGATGGAGGGACTTCAGCAAGTTTCGTTCGCGAGCGGCGACTCGCGCATCGACGGCACGACGCTCGACGGCGCGCTGCATGGCACCGCTCGGATTCATGCGAACGGCGCGCCGGTGGCCGTGCTGAGCTACGTGCGCGGCGAGCTGCACGGGCCCGCGACGATGCTCCACCGGGACGGCACGCGCTCGGCGCAGCTCAACTATGCCGACAGCAAGCTGCATGGCAAGGCGACCTACTACCTGCCGGACGGCACGGTCCAGCGCGAGGCGCACTACGACCACGGCGTGCTGAACGGAGACAGCAAGACCTGGCTGCCCGACGGCACCTTGCTCGAGCACGGGAGCTACAAGCAAGGCAAACCTCATGGCGTTCTACAGCGCTTTCATCCGAACGGAAGGGTTGCGGAACGGCAGATATTCAGCGCGGGCAAGCCGGCCGGGCCGGCGGAGCGCTATGCGAGCGACGGACGGCCGCTCGACGCCGAGGGCAAGCCGATTTCGCGCTGGCGGCAATGGTGGCGCGGGATACACGGCACGCCGGAGGCTTCGGGCTGAGGTGTCACGGCACGAGCGTGGTGAACTGGCCCGGTTGCATCACCTTGATGACGCCGCCCCAGGTGCACATGAGCGTGCCTTGCGCGTCGAGCGCGGGCATGGAGCCGATCAGCGCCGTCGGCGCTCCGCCCGGAATCCACGGGGCGGCAGTGACGGGAACGCACGGCATCGGCGTGAGCACGCCCATCGCCGCGGCGGTGGCGGCGGCGACGGTGGGATTGGCCAGGCTCTGGCAGGGGCCGAACGGCGCGATGTTGACGATCGGAATGTTGTCCATGATGGTCGCCGCCGGCACGCCGCCGACCAGCGTGCGGTTAGTCGGCAAGACGTTCAGCACGCCGGGCGCTGCGCCGAACGAGCATTGAAGGTTGGCGCCGGAGCAGACTTGGGGACTGGACATGATGGCTCGCTGTGCTGGCCGGACTTGGCGATCGAAGTTCCCGCAGTGTAAATCTTTGGGGGGTAGACATGAGCGAGCTTTACGCTTACTTCCGGGGCAATAGCTTCCATGTGCGCGATCTGGATGGTCACCATTGGACAGTCAGACAGGGAAGAGCAACGGGAAAGGGAACGCGGATACCGAGCGACGGTTCACGCATCGACCCGGCAGAGGAACATGCGAAGCGCGAAGGCGCGCTGTCGCTGAAAAACGAGGTTGTCCCAAGGAAGACGGGCAGCGGTACGCACGGCCGCTTCGGAACATCTTCCGGCTGGGTGCCTCCGTGGATACGCGGCCCCGCCCACGGCATCGCCAATGTGCTTCTTCAAGAGGGTAGCTGGGCCTGGTACACCGGGTGGGGAGATGTGAAACGCCCACCGGCGAAGGAGGTCAAGCATGGCTACAGACCAAAGCGCGGTCACAAAGCGGCGATGGACGCCGCGACGCTCAAGGAATGCGGCCAAGCCCTGTCGGCTACGCAGTATGCGCGACTTCGCAGTAGCGGTCTCAGCATCACGAGCGGGCACGCATATATCGCTTACGAATGGTGTCATCTGGTAGCCCATGGAATGGGAGGATCGGACAGTCCGGACAACATTGTTGCGGCGACAGCGTTCCAGAATACCGAGCAATTGATTCTCGAGTGCGTCCTTTATGGCTATCGCATGGAGGGTCTGGAGGTCGAGGTTCAGGCGAAGCTGGCGAGGGGCTGGGAGCATTTGGGTGAATCCATCTGGTACCGCGTGAAGCTGGACGACCAAACGATTTACACAAGGACAATGGACTGTCGGCGCGCCACTCGCCCTGACTTCAAAGAGTATGGGGCCGTCGCCCGCGAGATGCGCAGGTACATCAACACCGCCCTTGAGAAGGCGTATCCCGCGGATCAAATGCGCATGGATGCGTGGGAGCTCGTTCAGTCACAGAGTCCTGACGAGGTGGATGAATCAGCAGGACTCTGGCAGAGCTTGACCGGTGGTTAGGATCTTCAGCTTCACCCAAGCTTGAAAACCGCTATCGCGTCACGCAACGCCCGCGATGGTCGACGCCGTGCTGGTCAACTGGGTGGCCTGCTTCGCGTTGTCCGCGTTCTGCCGGACAGTGCTCGCCAGCTCCGCCATGCTCGCCGCCGTCTGTCCGAGCGACGCGGCCTGCTCCTCGGTGCGCTGTGACAAATCGCTATTGCCTTGTGCGATTTCTCCCGCCGCGACCGAGATTGACTCGCTCGCGGTCTTGATGCCCTGCGCGATCCCCGTGAGCCGCTCTTTCATAGCGCTCAGCGAGTTATCGCGCAGCTCCCCAACGTGGGCGTTTTCGGCGCTGACTTGGAGCAGGCTGAAGACGCCCAGTGCAATCAGCAAAGCGATAACCGCCGAGAAGCCGAGAATTAGCTGAGTGACGACCTTCAGATTTCTAAAATTTAGATGGCATGGTTCGATAAATCGGTGATAAAAACCCATGCGAATCGCATAAAAACCGATTTCGCATCGACGTTTCATTCGCTGAATTGAACAATTAAAAATCCCTATTCCATTCATATTTAAATTCCATTGGAAGCACTTTCCCCTGCTGAATAGCATTCGTAGCAATTCAACGCGGCACCCTTCCCCACGGAGAAAGAATGAACAAGCAACGAATGCTCTCGCGCTGGTATGTTCCGGCCACGGTTGGCCTGCTGATGTCGTCGGCCGCATTCGCCGCGGCCTTGACGCGCGACAACGGCTCCCCGGTAGGAGACAACCAGAATTCGCAGACTGCCGGCCCCGAAGGCCCGACGTTGCTGCAGGATTCGCACTTGATCGAAAAGCTGCAGCGCTTCGACCGCGAGCGCATTCCCGAGCGAGTCGTGCATGCGCGCGGCACGGGAGCGTCCGGCGAGTTCGTGGCCGATGCGGACATTTCCGATTTGACCATCGCGAAGGTTTTCACGCCGGGCGAGCATACGCCCGTGTTCGTGCGCTTTTCGACGGTGATGGGCTATCGCGGCTCCCCCGAGCAAGCGCGCGATCCGCGTGGCTTCGCGACGAAGTTCTATACGAGCCAGGGCAACTGGGATCTGGTCGGCATCAACTGGCCGATCTTCTTCATCCGCGATGCCATCAAGTTCCCCGACTTCGTGCATGCGAACAAGCCGAGCGCGGTCACCGGCGTGCAGGACGCGAACCTCGCGTTCGATTTCTTCGCGCATACGCCGGAAGCCACCAGCATGCTCACCCATCTCTACACCGACGAAGGCATGCCGGATTCGTACCGGCATATGGATGGGTACGGCGTGCATGCGTTCAAGCTCGTCAACGCGAAGGGCGAAGTGCACTACGTGAAGTTTCACTGGAAGAGCGCACAAGGCGTGCACGGCATTCGCCCGCAGAACATTCCGACGTCGATCGGCAGCGACTGGAATCTGATGTCCAACGACCTGTACGGCGCGCTCAAGCGCGGCGACGATCCGAAGTGGGACCTGTACATCCAGGTGCTGACGCCGGCGGACCTTGACCGCTTCGACTACGACGCGCTCGACGACACGAAGGTTTGGTCCGACGTGCCCGAGCGCAAGATCGGCACGATGACGCTGAACCGCGTACCGGACAACTACTTCGAAACGAGCGAGGAGTCGGCGTTCGCGCCGTCGCGCATGGTGCCCGGCATCGAACCCTCCGAAGACCGGATGCTGCAGGGGCGGCTGTTCTCCTACGCCGACACGCAGATGTACCGCCTCGGCGCGAACTACAACGAGCTGCCGATCAACCGGCCGCGCGTGCCTGTCGTCAGCAACAACCAGGACGGCTTGATGAACGCCTCGGATCGCAAGGGCGAGATCAACTACGAGCCGTCGGGCTTGAGCGATGTCGCGCAGAGTCCTGCGTACAAGCCGGTGCAAACGCCGTTGCGCGGCACGACTCAGCAGGCCGCGATCCACAAGACGCTCGACTTCCGGCAGGCCGGCGAGTATTACCGCTCGCTGCCGAGCCAGGACAAGAACGATCTCGTGACCGCGCTGTCGGCCGACCTGAATCACGTGACGAACGACGACAACAAGTACACGATGCTGTCGTACTTCTACAAGGCGGACGCCGACTACGGCAAGCGGCTCGCCGTGGCGACCCACGCGGATCTCTCGCGCGTGCAGGCGAAGGCCGCCGCGTTGAGCGACAACTAAGACGCCCGTTCCGAACCGTTACGTAGCCGTCACGCGGCCCGCGCACGCGATGCGCGGGCCGCGTGACGGCAGTCACCGCCCCTTCCCATCGCATGAAAACCCGCCCTCTCCGCCTGCTCGCCATCGCGTCGATGCTCACATTTGCGCTGTTGCTCGGCGCATGCCATTCGTTGTCCGCGTTCCAGCCGCCCAGGCAAGGCGAGCGGACCGCCGACCTGCGCCGCTACGACGACGACTGGTTCGCGGCCGCCCGTCTCGGGCGCGTCGACATCCTGCAGGCCTTGCTCGACGCCGGCTATCCGATCGACGCGGCAACGCCGCAGGGCTATACGGCGCTGATCCTCGCGTCCTACGACGGGCAGCCGCTGGCCCTCGACTATCTGGCCGCGCGCGGCGCGAACCCGTGCCTCGGAGACCGCAACGGCAATACCGCATTGATGGGCGCGATATTCAAGGGCGAGCTGCCGATTGCCAAGCAGCTCTTGAATGCCGCCTGCCCGATCGACCAGGCCAACAACGCGGGAGAGACGGCCTTGTCGTTCGCCGCGCTGTTCGGCAGGCTCAGCCTGCTTCCCGAGCTGGTCAAGCGCGGCGCCGATCCCGATCACGCCGACGCACGCGGCAACACCGCGCTGCAAACGGCACGGACGCAAGGTAACGACGAGGCGTTCAATGCATTGATCCGCGCCGGCGCGACGCGATGATCGCCGCGATAACAGCAGCCTGTAAAACCTAGCAGGTTGCCCGAAATAATAAAAAGGGAAATATTTCGTCCCAGCCCTCACAAAATCGTGAGGGCTTTTTGCAAGGCCCAGCAAAAAAATTGGGCCACTAACGGGGACATTCGAATTGAACGTAATTTCTCGCCAGCAGGCGCATTCGCGCCTCTATTGCCCATTTGGATCGAATCGAACCGAACCGCCTTTTACCGGCAAGTAATCCCGCCCGGTCAGAACCAATAAATCGACACCCCTGACACCCAAAGGATCGTCCAAATGCCGACCGCCTCTTCGTCCGACAAGCTCGCCTACGGCTTCCCCACTCCCGGCCCGCAGAACCCCACCGGCCAGGAGGTCATGAATCACGTTTTCTTCCTGTCCAACGCCGGCTGGAAAGCCGCGCGCGAAACGAACGTCTACGACTACGTCATCGTCGGCTCGGGCTTCTGCGCGCTGGCCTTCGCCGAGCGCATGCTGAAGAACCGGCCGGCGAGCCGCATTTTGATCCTCGAGCGCGGTTCCTTCTTTCTGCCCGAGCACTTCCAGAACCTGCCCCTGCCGTACAAGGACACGCTGGGCGGCCTGTCCGAGACCTTCCCGTGGACCCTGTCGGCGACGACGGCCGAAGGCCTCGACGGCGGCTACATCCGCTGGCAGCACGGCATGGTGCCGTTCTTCGGCGGACGCTCCACGCTGTGGAGCGCCTGGTGTCCGCGCCCGACCGTCCAGGAGATGGACGGCTGGCCGGCCGAGACCATCCGCGCCGCGTACGAGAACTTCGCCTCGGCCGAGCGGCTCTTGCGCGTGCAGCCGGCCGACAAGATCGATGAGGGGCAGGACGCGGCCCAGCGGCGCCTGATCGCGGCCACGCGGCCCGTGTACGGCGAGCTTCAGAACCGCGTCCAGGGGCTGCTGGCGCAAGGCGCGACGAGCGTGCCGGGCATCTACCGCAGCGAGGCGGCGCCGCTCGCCAGCGCGGGGGAACAGGTCGACGGCATCGACTTCCAGAAATTCTCGACGCCCGGCGAGCTGCTGATGCTGACGGGCGAGCGCGGCGACGGCCATCCCGAGAGCCGCGTCGATATTGCCACCGAATGCGTGGTCGAGCACATCGTGCAGCAGAACGGCACGGCGACGGCGCTGCAGACCTCGCGTGGCGTGCTGCCGCTCGGCAACGCCAAGCTGATCCTCGCGATGGGCACGCTGCCGCCCGCCACGCTCGTGCGCAACGCGTTCCCCGATACGGCCAACGTCGGCGAGCGCTTCTCGGCGCACTTCATCACCTCGATCGTCGCGCGCGTGCCGAAGGAGGAACTCGACCCGCACGGCAAGTTCGGCGATCTCGAGATGAGTGCCTGCTATGTCGCCGGCACCGGCCCGCAGGGCTACTCGCAGCAGTACCACATCCAGCTCTCCGCGCTGTGGGATAGGCACCCGGTCAAGAACTCGGGCACCGCGCTGCGCTATATGCCCGACGTGGTGGCTACCGCCTCGATGGCGCAGTTGCTTTCGTCGGAAGGCTACGTCGTGTTCGTTTGCGCGGTGCTCGGCGAACTGGACTACCGCAACGACAAGAACTGGTTCCGCCGCAACGAGCAGGACGACGATCCGACGACGAATTCGCTGCTGCAGGTCGTCGAGAACAAGAGCGACGAGGAAACCTGGGACGCGATGGACGAAGGCGCCTTCGGGATTCTGGAAAAGGTGCTCTCGAGCGGGCACATCCAGTATTGGCACGGCTCGCCCGACGAGGGCGAGTGGACCACGGTGCGCCCCTCGCGCGACGAGCGCCGTGTGCCCGCGCTGGTGCATGAAAGCTCGACGCTGCATCTCGGCCGTGAGGCCAGCGCGCCGGTCGACCTCGATTACCGGCTCAAGGCGGCCGCCAACGTGTACGTCACGGGCGGCGGGTTGTGGCCGCAGGGCGGCTCGTGGAACCCGACCATGACGATGGTGGCGCTGGCGCAGGATCTTGCCGACAAGCTGAGCGCGGCTAAATAAACGAGGCCTTTTTGTTTCCTGCACCAAGCGTGATTCCGTAGCGCGCAGTGCGAGGCCCCCGGCTTGCGGAGCCGGGGGCCTTGGCAGGAAATTGGCTCACTGCGTGCGCAGCTTGGATGGCACATCAAACGGTGACGCCTGACCCCGGTCCAAAATCCGTACTGATCCATGTTGAAAAGCAAGCTCAAGAACAGCGTGATGGATAAACCCACGCGTGCCGCGAGTGGCCAGGCCATCCTACTTGGTAGTGCCGCGATCGCGACTCATGAAATACAGCGCCGAAACCAAACTCCCGACTATCAGAACGAATGCAACGGCAACCAGCAAAGTCTTCATTTTCGATTTTCAGAAAATTTCGCGTCGCCTTGTACGAGTGCGGCCAGCCTGCGCCGCTCGGTTGCGACGTCGCTTGTGCCGGTAGTCGGCCAATCCAGCGCGACGCCGTTCGCCAGTGACTCGCGAACGAGCGATTGATAGTCCCAGTCACTGATTCGTCCTCGGCGCATCGCCTCCGCAATCTCACCACGGAATCGCAACGGAAAGTTCCCATAGGCGTTCGACAAGGCCGCGTACTGCCGTGCATCGATCTCGCTGGAAGATGGAACGGCGGCCCAGATGACGACCGCGACGATCGCCGTTAGCGGAATGGCGGTATATCGAAGGATGAACTTGACTGGAGTCATGAAACTACAAATCTTGTGATTTCGATCAGTACGGCGGCGACTCGCAACGCCGATCAGGAATCGATGCGCGTACGTTCCTGGGTAACGCCGCGCAGTTGACATGCGGCGAGGATGCCTCGCAGTAAATCAACAGGAGATGGTGGGCATCCAGGGATCGTCACGTCGACCGGCAGGATGGATGACAGCGGCCCGCATACGGCGTAACTCTCGCCGAAGAGGCCGCCCGTGCAGGCGCATTCTCCGGTCGCCACGACGAGTTTCGGATGCGGTGTCGCGTCATAGGCCGCCAACACCGCGGCCCGCATGTTTAGCGTCACGGGGCCGGTCACGAGCAACAGATCGGCATGGCGCGGGCTCGCAACGAATTTGATTCCGAGCGATTCGATATTGTAATAGGGATTGTTTAACGCATGAATCTCCAGCTCGCAACCGTTACAAGAGCCCGCGTCGATCTGCCGGATGCACAATGCCCGCCCCATCAGGTCGAGGATGCTTTGCTGAATCTGCTGCGTCTCGTGACGCCACGAAGCTTCCGCCTGCGGAGCCTGCTCGTCAGGAAAATCCGTGCGCGCGAATCGTCGAATGAGCTGCCACATTACAGGTCGTGTCCCGCATAGTTCAGATTGAACGATTTGTTGATCAGCGGGAAATCGGGCACGATATTACCGATGATCGCGTGCTCGAGCGCCGGCCAGTTTTGCCACGACGGATCGTGGCAATGACAGCGCGCGATCGCGCCGTCCGCATCGATCTCAAGCGCGACAAATACGTCCCCACGCCAACCCTCGACCCAGCCCACGCCGCGTGCCGCCTCGTCGCCTGGCACCACGTCGACCGACAACAAGCCATTCGCTGGTCCGGCGAGCCAGGCTTGAATCAACCGCAGCGATTCATCGATCTCGGCAAATCGCACGGCCACGCGCGCCGCAACGTCGCCACGAGTATCACTCGCCGGCTCGACATGCACGGCGCCGTATGGCTCGACACGCATTGCAGCGCGCACGTCGAATGGCCGGCCACTCGCGCGTGCGGCCATGCCACGCACACCAAAATGCGCAGCGGCGTCCGCGCTCAGCCGCCCCGTTCCGGAGAAGCGATCCTGCAGGCCCGATTGCTCGTCGTAGATCTGGCGCAGCGCGCGCACGTCGCGAGACATCTTCTCGCACTGATCACGCATCGCATCGACGTGCTCGGGCGTGACGCCGACCGCCACGCCACCCGGTACGATCCGGTCCATCAAATAGCGATGTCCGAATACGCGATCGTTCATGCGTATCCAGTCTTCCTTGAGGCGAGAGAAGTGAGCGAGACCGAAGGCGAAGCCCGCGTCGTTGCCGAGCGCGCCGAGATCACCGAGATGATTTGCGACACGCTCGCGCTCGAGCAACAGCGCGCGGATCCGCAGCGCGTAGGCCGGTACCTCAATCTGGCATGCCTGCTCGAGTGCCATGCAGTACGCCCATGCAAATGCAACGGTCGAATCGCCGGCAATCCGTCCGGCGAGCCGGTGGCCGTTGAGCGCGGGCGTGCATTCGAACAGACGCTCGACGCCACGGTGAACGTAGCCGAGACGCTCTTCGAGGCGCAGCACCTTCTCGCCAACCACCGAGAACCGGAAATGTCCGGGTTCGATCACACCGGCGTGAATCG
Source organism: Trinickia terrae (assembly GCF_005144415.1). GTDB lineage: Bacteria > Pseudomonadota > Gammaproteobacteria > Burkholderiales > Burkholderiaceae > Trinickia_A > Trinickia_A terrae. The sequence continues at coordinate 45,345 of NZ_SWJE01000018.1, forward strand.
GTCCGACCGCGATTTCGTGTACGCCATCGCCCGCGACCTGCACGAACGGGTAGTCAGTTTCGCGCGACTCGAATCTCTCGATGCCCGACGCCTCTTTTAGCAACGGGAAATAGTCGCGGGGCCAATTGCCATGATTCAACCATGGACGTTCGTCCTGTGCACCGTGCGCCCGCAGGCCGGTCAGATCGTAAATCGCGCGCTGCATGCGGTTCGCATACGGAAACAGCCTGGACAGGTCCGGATAGCTGTCGTCCACCGTGAGCCGCACCCACAATACGCCGTCGACGCATTCGTATGCGGCGCTGACGGACCGTATCGACCCGGCCGTTTCGGTACCCCAAACTGCGATCAGACGGCCGCCTTCCGTGTGCGCCGTGCGTGCGAAGTCGCGCCATGCCGACGCATCAACGTCCGCGAACGCAACCGGTATCTGGCCGGCCGTGTGCATGACGCGGTTGTTTTGTACGCTATCGAGTCGCATCGTTCACCCCGCCAGCATCGTTGCGGCCTGGCGATACCACGTGGCCAAATAGGGTGGGACGTACAGGCCAAGCATGAGGCCGAGGCCCAAATGGACGAACACCGGTAGCAGCGCCGGTCGATGTTCGAGCGGCTTCGCGGTCGTCTCGCCGAACACCATGCCCTGCACGCGCAGGAAGATCGCCGCGAACGCGACGGCAAGCCCGAGCAACAACAAAGGCGCTGTCCACGGCAACTGGTTGATCGCCGTCGTCAGGATCAGAAATTCGCTCGCGAATACGCCGAATGGCGGCAGACCGAGAATCGCGAGCGCGCCGAGCATCATGCCCCATCCGACCGTCGGGCTGACCTGCAGCAGCCCCCGGATGCCATCGATGGCCTGGGTGCTCACCTTCTGCGCCGCATGCCCGACTGCGAAGAAGATTGCCGACTTGACGAGCGAGTGCACCGTCATATGCAGCAGCCCGGCGAACGTCGCAACCGGGCCACCCAGTCCGAACGCGAACGTCATCAGCCCCATGTGCTCGATCGATGAATACGAGAACAGTCGTTTGACGTCCTTCTGCCGAAATAGCGAAAACGATGCGATCAGTACCGACACGAGCCCGAATCCGACCAGCAGCCGTCCAGGCAGACCGTTGCCCAGCGCGCCGTCGGCCAGCACCTTGCAACGTAGGACCGCATAAAGCGCGACGTTGAGCAGCAATCCCGACAGCACCGCCGAAATCGGCGTTGGGCCTTCGGCGTGCGCATCCGGCAGCCAGTTGTGCATCGGCACGAGTCCGACCTTCGTACCGTAGCCAACGAGCAGGAACACGAAGGCGATCGACACGATCGTCGGATCGAGATGCATCTTAACCGCTGCGAGGCTCGTCCATAGCAGCGCATCGCCGGCGACGAGTTGCCGGCTCGCCGCGAGATACAGCAGGATCGTACCGAACAGCGCCTGAGCGATGCCGACGCCGCACAGAATGAAATATTTCCATGCCGCTTCGAGGCTGGCGGCCGTCCGGTAGACGCTCACGAGCAGCACGGTCGCAAGCGTCGCAGCCTCCATCGCGACCCATAGCACCCCAATGTTGTTGGTCAGGAGCGCGAGCAGCATCGCGAACATGAAGAACTGGTACATGCTGTGATAAAGACGCATGCGCGCCGCTGTCATCTTGCCGCGCGCTTCCTCGATCTGCATGTATGGCCGAGAGAACAGCGACGTTGTCCAGCCGACGAACGCCGTCAGCGCGACCAGATAGACATTGAACGGGTCGACGAAGAGCGTCCGCCCGGCGGCAAACGTCGGACCATGCTCGACCGTGCGTCCCGCGAGCAGCAGCGTAGCGAGTAGTGTCAGCAGGCTGAACCCGACGTTCAGGTTGCGCGCGACGTGGCTGGGCCACCCCCAAGCAAGCGTTGCGCCCGCGACGAGCGGAATGCCGAGCACGGCCAGCACGACGTGGGCGTCATTCATCTTTGAGTTTCTCGAGATGATGGATGTCGAGGCTGTCGAACTGTTCCCGGATCTGGAACATGAACACCCCAAGTATCAGGATCCCGACCAGCACGTCGAGTCCGATGCCCAGCTCGACGATCATCGGCATCCCATTGGTTGCCGCTGTCGCCGCGAAGAACAGGCCGTTTTCCATCGACAGGAAACCGATCACCTGCGGAATCGCTTGCGCGCGCGTGATCATCATCATGAATGACAGCAGCACGCAGGCAAGTGCGATACCCAGCGCACCACGTGCGACCGACGTTGCGAGCTGGCTGATCGGCGACGCGACGTTGAACGCGACGATCACGAGCACAATGCCGATCAGCAGCGTGGTCGGAATATTGATGAGCGGCTCGACGTCGGCCCGAACGTCGAGCTGGCGAACAAGCCGGTAGAGGATCCACGGAATCAGGCAAACTTTTAGTGCGAGCGTGAGCGCAGCGGAAACGTCGAGGTGCAGGTCGCCCGTCACGAAACCAAGTATCAGGTTCGCCGACACGAGCACCATGCCCTGCATGATATACAGATGTATCAACGACAGAATCCGGCGCTGGCTCAGCATCGCGAACGAGAGCAGCAGCAACACCGCCGCGAGGAAATTGATCAGTTGTGTCGCATAGCCGTGCATTCAAGCCTCCAGCAGAATGTGCACGAGCATGCCGATGACTGCGAGCAGGAATGCGGTCGCAAGGAATTCCGGAATTCGGAAGATACGCATCTTCGCGTTCGCGGTCTCGATCGCGGCGAGCGTCGCGCCCCCCACTATCAGCTTGACGAACAACGCCGGGATCGCGAGCAATAACGCGAGCGGATTGCCAGCCTCGGCAATGCCCCACGGCAGGAACAGCGCAAGGCCAATGCACGAGTATGCAAACAGCTTGAGACTTGCCGCCCATTCCATCAGCGCCAGGTGACGCCCCGAGTATTCGAGGATCAGCGCTTCGTGGATCATCGTCAGCTCGAGGTGGGTCGCCGGATTGTCGACGGGCAGTCGGGCGTTCTCGGCGAGTGAAACCAGCGTGAACGCGATGCCGGCAAACGCCAGACTCGGATAAATCACAAGCTCCCGACTCTTCAGCGTTGCAACGATACTGGTCAGGAGCGTCGATTGCGTGATCAGTGACGCCGAGAACAGCACCATCAGCAATGCAGGTTCCGCGAGAAAGCCGACCAGCATTTCCCGACGCGCGCCGAGCGTACCGAACGCGGTGCCGACATCCATCGCCGCTAGCGACAGCGTCACCCGCGCTAGCGCGAACAGGCCGACCAGCGCAATCGCGTCCGCGGCGGGAGAAAGGGGCAGTTCCGTCGATAACGTCGGAACGATCGCACAGGCGAGCGTCATGGCTGCCCATACGACGTAAGGGGCGCCGCGAAACAGCGGACTGGCATTGACGGCGACGACCGACTCCTTGTTGAACAGCTTGTGCAGCATCCGGTAAGGCTGCCAGATGCTCGGCGCGCGGCGGTTCTGCAGCCACGCGCGGCATTGATTGACCCAGCCCGTCAGCAAGGGAGCAGCGGCGAGCGCCAGCACGATCTCGAGGAGCTGCGATACGACGCCGGATACGGTCACCATCGTCTCACCAGTACCAAAAGTGCGATCAGCACGACAAAGCTGTAAGTCAGATAGATGGCGATCCTGCCGGTCTGCAACCGGCCGGTCCATTCGGACATGCGCTGCGTCAGCCTGGCGAGACGCTCATAGAGAGCGGGCCAGGTACGGTCAGTGATCGACATCCGATAGACGGGATGCGCATCGGAGGGCGACGGCAGTTGTCGCTCGATACGCAGGAGCGGCGAGAAAATCTCGCGAATCGGCTGGCCGAACCCCTCCGCCGTGTCCTGCATCCTCGCCGTCGTAAACGAAAAACCGCAGCTCCATGGTGCCGCCCGTCGCAACCGTCCGTGATAGAGGCGTTGCACCAGTACCCAAGCGAGCACGCAGCAAGCGACAAAGAACAGCATGAACACGAAGGGCATGTAGCTCGCACGGGCGGTCGAGACAGGCACGAACAGCAACCAGCCATGATTTTCAGCGGCAACGCCTGCGCCGACGAGCGACTGGGTCACCCGATCCAGCACTTTGACGAACTGGACTGGCAGCAATCCGAGCAACACGCTGGCGCCCGCGAACCAGCAGAATGCCAGCCGCTCCCATCCATTCGCGTCACGCGCGCGATTCAGTTTCGCCTCTCTCGGCTGCCCGAGAAAGACGATGCCGAAAAACTTGACCATTGCGTACCCGGCGAGCGCGGCGGTCATCGCAACCAGCGCGGCCACGATCGGCACCGTCATGCCGAGCACCGAATCGGGCAACCGAGGCGTGAACAGAAAGCTCTGCAGCAGCAGCCATTCCGCGACGAAGCCGCTCAGCGGTGGCAGACCCGCGCTTGCGGCGACGCCCACCAGTACGGCCCATGCCGTCCACGGCATGAAGCGAATCAGCCCACCCAGCTTCCCGAGATTGCGCTCGCCGGTCGCGTGCAGGACGGCCCCCGTGCCTAGGAACAGCAGGCTCTTGAAGGCCGCGTGTGCAACGACTTGATAGAGCAGCGCGGTCAACGCCAGCGCCGACAGAGCCGGCATATCGTATGCCCGGAACAGTACCGTCAGTCCCATGCTGACGAACATCAAGCCGACGTTATCGATCGACGAATAGGCGAGCAGGCGTTTCATGTCAGTCTGAATCGTGCTGAACACCACGCCGAGCAACGCTGTGGCGATGCCGAGCACAAATAGCAGCACGCCCCACCACGCAATTTGCACGTGCAACAAATCGAAGACGGTGCGCAGCAGGCCGTACAGACCGACTTTCAGCACGAATCCGCTCAGGAGCGCCGAGACGGGCGACGGCGCAGCCGGATGAGCGTCGGGCAGCCAGACATGAAGCGGGAATACACCCGCCTTCGTGCCGAATCCGACCAGCGCGAACAAAAAAGCGATCGACGCCCAGAATCCGTCCAGATGCTGCGCACGCATGTTGGCAAACGTATAGTCGCCGGTTCGCGCCTGGAGGATGCCAAAGCACAACAGGAGCGCGAGCGCGCCGACATGCGAAATCAGGAAATACAGATAGCCGGCCCGGCGAATCTCGGCAATCCGGTGGTTGCTCATCACGAGAAACGTGGCAGACAGCGTCAGCGTTTCCCACGCCACCATGAACACGTACGCGTCGTCGGCAACCAAGACCAGCGCGATGCTCGCGATGCAAACGTGGTATTCGAAGCAGATCAGCCCGGGGGCGGCGCCTTCGCCCTTGCGGAAATAGCCTGCGGAGAACGCACCGATACCCGCACTGACGACGCCCAGAACGAACAGGAAGTAGCCCGACAACCGGTCGAGCCGCAGATGAAACGGCAGAGTTGGTAAGCCCAGCGGTAACGTCCACGCCGACGGCTCCGAAAACACCCCCATCAGCCCTGTGCCGCCCAGCATCAGCCCGAACAGCGCGCCAAGTGGAAACAGCCCGTGCGCCACCAAACGCGTGCGATGCAGCATACCGAGCCCCAGCGCCCCAATCGCCAGCCAGGCGACCACGACCAGCAGGACGAAATGGACGACAGGCCCAGGCGCCATCCGGAATGTCTCCAGTGCGGTCAGGATTGAGAAAGGTGCATCGTGGGGCATCGACCGCTTGCGCCTCTATTATTGCACTGAAACTTCCCTCTCGTTAACAGATCATGATAATGACGTTATCATAAACGTCCCATGTTCCACTCCGCACGCCCCATGTCATCCGGCTCGCCGGGCGGAATGCATGACCCTCATACCCACGCGGGACCGGGTAGTTGACCGAACGACACCAATGCCTTCGCATTACTTCCGAAGCCTGGCGGGAAAAGACCGCAGCACGAACGCAAACCGTCAACTCGGGTTTTCGCTCGCATTCGTCGCCGGTGCGACCAATGCCGGAGGCTTTCTGGCGGTCAAGCAGTACACGTCGCACATGAGCGGCATCGTGTCGGCCATCGCGGATCAAGCCGCGCTCGGTGACATCCCGCTCGCGCTGGGCGGCATCGGCTCATTGGTCTCGTTTCTGTTGGGAGCCGCCTGCTCTGCGGTGTTGGTCAATTGGGGCAGGCGGCGCAGTCTTCACAGCCAATATGTGCTCCCGCTCCTGCTCGAAGCAACGCTGCTCCTGCTGTTCGGGTTGCTCGGCAGCCACCTGGCGTTATGGGAGGCGTTCTTTATCCCCGTCACCGTGGTTCTGCTCTGTTTCATCATGGGCTTGCAGAATGCGATGATCACGAAACTGTCCGGCGCGGAGATCCGCACCACCCACATGACGGGTATCGTGACCGACATCGGCATCGAACTGGGCAAGCTCTTCTACTGGAATTCGCCCAAGGTCACCGCAGACGCAACCGCAGTGATTGCCAATCGCGCGAAGCTGCGAGTGCACAGCGCGATGCTGGCATCGTTCTTTGTCGGTGGGGTGATCGGTGCGGTCGGTTTCAAGCACGTCGGCTACGTGTCGACCGTGCCGCTGGCCGCGCTGCTTGTCACATTGGCGATCGTGCCGGTGATCGACGACATGCTCGCTTTCCTCTACGGCTCTCACCATTAGACGGTCGCGCATGAAACCCGATCTCATCCGATCCGACTCGTCACTGTGCCGCCTTGCCCGCAATTCGTCACGTCGACTGCGCGAAATGCATTATAATTTGATTAACATCGTGCTTTATCTGCCCGCGAAATGGAAACCAAAACTGCCCGCTTGACCGTCCTGATCGACCCCGCCAAGAAAAAAGCATTCGAAACGCTCTGCGCAGCGCAGGATCTGACACCATCTCAAGTCGTGCGGCAGTTGATTCGCGATTATCTCGCCCAGCACGGCATGTCGTACAAGACGAAGAGCGCGATCGGCAGTCGCGTGCGGCGGAGCGCGGAGTGAGCCATGCTCAGGCGTCAGGCACACCGATCTTCCCGTGTTTCCCGCCATCCGAGTGCCAGACCAATCTGTTCCAATCGAAATTTTCACCATCTTTCATCTTCCAGTCGCTCGATGTATTGCGGTAACGCCGGATCGTCATCGGTGAAATTGATGACGAGCACACCAGAATCGGCCAACCGCTCGCGACACGCGCCGAAGAATTCGACACTCGCGCACTGACTTGGAATTCCCTGCGCGACGAACGCGTCAAGCAGGATCACGTCCGCCTGGCTCCCCGTGTGGTCTGCACGAACTCCGCGCCGTCCATGCAGACCACCTTGAATCGCTCGTCGTCCGCTGGAATTTTGAAGACTTTGAAGACGTCACGCAGCTCAGTGACCTCAACGCTAACCTCGATTGCGGTGATCGTAGCCTTGGGCCGATGCTGATGGCAATACTTCACCAGCTATCCGCCGCCCAACCTGATCATGCAAGTGTGCCGTGGATCAGGCTGCAACAACAAAAACCCCATCATCGCGCGCGTATAGCCATGCACGAGCTTGTTCGGCACCTTGAGCGACATGAAGCTCTGCGTCGCAAAATGATCGAAATGCATCGATACCGCATGCTTCGTCTCGAGTACGAACGGTCGCCTGTCCTTCAGCGGTGTCGCCAAAAATTTGACGAATGCATCGAAAGAGATTCGATCGTCATCTTCATTCACCGCTTCTTGCACTCCCCGCGGTCGAACAGCCGCTGATCTCGTCTGCCCGACGCAGGCAGAGCGCGGGATCTCATCGTGCGAATTGGATCCTCGGACCTTCTTCAGAAAACCCGCCTTCAACATGAAGTTGTCGACACCCATCTTGCGGTCAACTTCGTGATCGCCGCCGCCTCGACCAGGGCGAAACACACACTGCATTATAATGTGACACACATTTCTTTATGCCTTAATTATAATTTGTGCCCTGCCCCCGTTTGCACCGGCGATACGGCGCAGGCTCGTTAAGGACGTCAACATGTTTGATCTGGGCGAGACGCTTCTGACCCCCGACCGTCGGCCGGTATTGCTGCCTGACGTCTCAGGAAGTCGCGGGCTCATGGTCGTCGGTGTCGGACGGGGCGCTGAACGCGGTTTCCAGATGGTGTATCGCTTCCACGACGCAGGGACTCAACTCGCGTCAAACGGCGTCAATCTGGTCTTCGTGTACCCGAAAGAATCGGCTCGGCATGTTCTGGATCCCATGTCGGTTGCCTGCGTGCAGTTCCAACGCCACCCGCAGCTCCTGCTTGACGCAGAGGGGCGATTCTTTGGTCGGGTTCAACCAGTCCGATCGCTAACAGCAGCGCACCTGAACGGCGCAATGGCGACTCTCGGTGTCGTCACCATCGACATGCTGGATCGGTCGTGGGAAAACGAGTTTCGAATGTTCTTGTCGATGAGCCAGATAGGCACATCGTATTGAATCCCGCAATCTTACAAAGAGGCAACGGCAAAAAAAGTGGCGACTGTGGCACACATTCAAATCGGTCTCGTTGGACTAGGAGCGGAGCGTCTATTGGCCAACAGGCGCTCGCCGATACAGCGCGATGCTTCCAAAGCGACATCCTGCTGATCGCAAACGGTCGTCGCATCAATGCGAAGGACATGATGGCGATCGGCGCGCTCCAGATGCGAAGCGGCACGTCCGCTCAGGTACTCGTCACCGGACCGGACGAAGACGTGGCGCTGCATACCATCGTGTCGTTGCTGCATTAGGTTGGTTCGCATGCCCCCATCGATCATCCTTTCGGTGTGCCGCCAGCTGCGTGATCTCGCTCCACGGCAACATCCGCAATACCATTCATTTCTGGAGAAAAGATGAGCAATCAAGACACCTCATATGATCGATCGATTTCACCGTCCGCGGTTTGGGCGTTGGAGCGCCTTGCTGCTGTTCGATACGGGCGTGATGCGCCCGCCCTCGGTTGGTCCGTGTCCCGAGAACTCATCGCTGCGGGATTCGTGACCTTGGCGGCGAACAGCCGTCAGAGTGTTTCGATCACCGAGGCGGGTCGAGTATTCCTGCGGAGTCGGAAGTAAATCGAGCACGAAGTGCGCCCGGCGCACGCTGCAGTCAGACCCGACACGTTGCCGTTTGCTGACCCGCGACGCCCTGAAGGTGCTGCAGGATGACGAAACGCCCGCGGCCGAGCCAGCTTACGGCGGCGTTCTTGCACCCCCGCAGACCTCGTATCTGGGTTCACCGCGAATTGCGCGAATCCCGATATCGATATGAAAAGCGATTCGTTTCGCCACTTGCATTAATCCGTCATATTCCCCGTCTCTCAGGCCACTCAGCGGCCGCTCGCAAGACACCTGACGAACGGGGATGGCAAGTGTCGGATCAAGCATTGGCAGATCGAACCTCGGCCGAAGCGCCGCGCTACGCGGCGCTTCGGCCGCGGCAAAGCACGGCGGCCACAGGCCCGCACGCAAGCGCCGCCACGCTGCGCGCACGCCTAGGCTTCGTGGCCGCGTGGCTTGCCTTCGTCGCGATCGCGTGGTGGATGCCCACGCCGCAGGGCCTGACCGCGCAAGGCAAGGCGACGCTCGCCGTCGTCGCGTGGGTCGCCATCGTGTGGTTCGTCGAAGCGATTCCGGTTGGCGTAAGCGGGATCCTCGTGCCGATGCTGCTCGTGCTCTCGCATGCGGCGACGCCGTTTCCGAAGGCCGCGAGCGGCTTTGCCGCGCCGGTCGTGTTCCTCTGCCTCGCCGCCTTTCTGTTCTCCGCGATCATGCAGGCCTGCCAGCTCGACCGCCGCATCGCGCTGATGCTGCTCGAGCGGCTCAAGGTGCGCACCGCCAACGGCGTGATCTGGGCGATGTTCGCCGTGAACTTCGTGATGTCGCTGGCCGTGCCCGCCGCGAACGCGCGCGCCGCCACGCTGCTGCCGGTGACGAACGGCATCGCTGGATTGTTCGGCGGCACGCCGCGCGAACGCGAGGCGAAGAAGGCCATCGTGATCCAGACGCTCGTCTACGGCGCGATGATCAGCGGCATGTGCATTCTCACGGCGCACCTGCCGAACATGGTCGTCTCCGGCCTGATCGAGAAGCAGCTCGGCATCCGCCTCTCGTACTTCACGTGGCTCAAGCTGCAATGGCCCTACCTCGGCATGTTCGCGCTGACTCAGCTTTGGGTGCAGCACTACTTCAAGTCGCGCGCCGTGCCGATTCCGGGCGGACCTGAAGCGATCGCCGCGATGCGCCGCGAGCTGCCCGCCGTCGCGCGCCAGGACTGGAGCGTGCTCGCGCTGTTCGCGTTCGCCGCCGCGATGTGGGCGACCGAGCCGCTGCACCATCTGCCCTCGGAGATCGTCGCGCTCATCACCCTCGCCCTGTTGTTCGCGCCCGGCGTGCTGCGTTTCGGCTGGCGCGAGATCCAGGAGCGCACGATGTGGGGCACGCTGTTCCTGCTCGCGGGCGCGCTGTCGCTGTCGGCGGCGATCAGCGAATCGGGGCTCGCGCAGTGGGCCGCCGGTCACATCTACGGCGCCGCGCGCGGCCACGTCTGGTGGCTCGCGATCGCGATCGTCATGCTCGGCACGCATGTGATCAGGCTCGGGATGCTGTCGAACGTCGCGGCCGTCACGATGATCGCGCCGATCGCCCTCGCGCTTGCGCCGCGTCTCGGGCTGCACCCCGTCGCGTTCACCATGCTCGTGAGCGACACCGACAGCTTCGCCTACGTGCTGCCCACGCAGATCACCGCAGGCGTCATCGCGTACGGCAGCGGCGCGTTCTCGACGGCGGATTACGCGAAAGTCGGCGTGGTGTCGGTGCTGATCGCCGTCGCCTACGGGATCTGCGTGATGGCGCCGTGGTATGCGCACCTCGGCCTTCCCGTCTGGAACCCCGCCGCGCCCTGGCCGTTCGCGCATTGAGCCGCGGCGCGTACGACATGCAGATCACCGCCTGGTACCAACGCACACCATGAGCGAAAAAACCGACCACAGCATCGACAAGAAGGCCGCCGCGCTGCGCAGCCGACTTGGGCCTCACGTCGCCCCGCAAGGCCTCTACGAGCGGCATAAGCAACTGCCGTTCGCCGGCCGCGTGAGTTGCAACGTCGAGCGCCTGGAAGCGGGAAGCTGGAGCGAGATCATCCTCGACTACGAGGTCGGCGCATCGGGCGTCGCGGATGGCGCCTGGCTCAAGGCCACCTTCAAGTTCTACTCCGACTGGGCCCTTTTTCAAACGAGCGATCCGGGCGCCGCGAACTACCTCAGCGCCGAGTATCACGCCGCGCCGCTCGCGCCGGGGCAGAGCCCGGCCACCGTGCAGGCGCTCAACGTGCGCTTCGACCAGAAGGGACACGAGCGGCCGTTCCAGAAAGCGGTGATCGTCGACGTCGTCGACGGCTACCTGAATGCGGGCGACCATATCGTGATCCGGCTCGGCGACCGCAGGCGCGGCCCGGGCACGCGCGTGCAGACCTTCGTCGAAGACCAGTTCCGCTTCCGCTTCTACGTGGACCCGCTCGGCACGTCGCGCTTCGTCGCCGTGCCGGGCGACATCGTCATCGACATCCACGCGGGACCGCCCGCGCAAGTGCTGCTCAACGGTCCGCGCTTCGTGCAGCCGGGCGAGCGCGCGCCGTTCCGGCTGTCGTTGCAGGACCGCTGGGGCAATGCGTGCCGCGATGTCGGCGGCAGCGCCCGCGTGATCGCATACGACGTGCGCGGCGAAGCGGTCTATCGCCGCGAGCTCGCGCTGCCGGACGAAGGCTGGGCGACGTGCGCGCTCGACGACCTGCCCACGTCGTTCGGCGCGCTGCGCATCGTCGCCGACGTGCCGAGCCTCCGCGGCGTGCGCGCGGCCGAGGAACGGCTCACGATCGATGCGGCGCTGCCGGCGCCGCGCGCGCTCTACGCGGACTTGCACGTGCATGCGCACGACACGGTCGGCACCAACAGCCCCGCCTACAACGCGGCCTACGCGCGCGACATCGGCGGCATCGACGTGCTCGGCTACACGGCGAACGACTTCCAGATCACCGACGCGAACTGGCAGCTCGGCGTCGAAACGGTCGAGCGCTTCAACGAGCCGGGCCGCTTCGTGGTCTACCCGGTGCAGGAATGGTGCGGCAGCTCCACGGCGGGCGGCGACCACAACGTCGTCTTCCTCGGCGACGAGCGCCCCGGCTTCCCGTACAACGCGCGCGGCGAGCACAACCGCACGCTGGTCTGGAACGAGGACATGAAGGGCAGCGCGGTCGAGCTCGGCCGCTGGCCTGTCGAAGAGCTCTGGGATGCCTATGTCGACGACGCCGGGCATCATCTCGTGATGCCGCACGTCGGCGGCCGCCGCTACATTCCGGACTGGCATCACCCCGAGCTCGAACGTCTCGTCGAAATTGCGTCGACGTGGGGGCATTTCGGCTGGCTCTACCAGGACGTGATCGCGCGCGGCTACAAGCTCGGCGTCGCGGCGAGCGGCGACGAGCATCGCGGACGGCCCGGCGGCGGCATGCCCGGCGTCCAGGTGTTCGGCGTGCACGGCGGGCTGACCGGCGTGCTCGCGCCGACGCTCGATCGCCGCAGCGTCGGCGCTGCGCTGCGCGCGCGCCGGACTTGGGCGACGACGGGCGAGCACAGCGCCCTCCTCGTGCGCTGCGGCGAGCACTGGCAGGGCGACGCGTTCGAGCATCGCGGGCCGGCGACGCTCGACTACCGGCTGCTCGGCCGCGCCGGCTGGGAGCACGTGGCCGCGTACGACCACACCGGGCTGATCTGGGAGCGCAATCTGCATGCGGAGCTCGGCTACGCCGAGCGGCTGATCCGGGTGCGCTGGGGCGGCGCGCGGATTCGCGACCGCTATCGGTGGGCGGCGTGGCAAGGACGCATCCGGATCGTCAACGGCACGATTCATAACTTCGGTGCGGCGGGGTTCGAGCACATCGAGGAGGCAGCCTGGCGCACGGGCGCGACCGATATCGAATTCCGCAGCGACACCTACGGCGACGCCGACAGCATCGAAATCGACGTGAGCAACCTGGCGGCGGCGACCATCGTGATCGAGGGGACGATCGACAGCTTCGTGAAGGTCGGGGATCCGCTCCAAGGGAATCCGTTCGTGCATGCGCCTACGTTCCGTTGGGAGATCAGTGGCGCGGAGCTGCTTGCGCGTGGCGCGGCGACGCACGATCTGGGCGGGACGGGGCTCTTCGTGGCCGTCGAGCGGCTGACCGACAAGCCGTTGCCGGCGGATCTTTCCGGCAGCGTGGAGATCGAGCCGCAGAATGCGCCGTTTGGCTTCAGGCCCGTCTATTTCTTCGGTCGGCAACGGGATGACAGCAAGGTGTGGGCGTCGGCGCAGTTTATTGAGTTTGGGGGGTAGACGGGGCAAGCGCGTCGTTGATCGGGGCGTGTCCGGAAGCGGATCCCCAGGCGCTGTCGGGACCATCGAACCAACATTGCCAGAGACTAACGATAGTGCCGACCAGCAATTCCCCAGAAAGTAAAACCCGCGATGCCGCCTGAGATTCCTAAAAACGGAACTAGTGGTGATTCTCCGTCGCCCCATGGGTTTAACCACACTATATAGATCACGGCCGTAAGCAGTCCGATGCCAACTCCTATGGCGACATAGAATATAAAAATATTAATTTTTATAAATCGCACAAAAAATGACAAAATTGCACAGGGAATAGCACAAGTCAGAACCGCAATTGCCCACGATGCAAAAAACGTCAATCCTGACATAAAAACCAGGTCGGCGGCTTTCTGCCAGAAAGTAAAATTCGTTGAACTCTCAAAGGTTGTGACTCGACTCATTGTCTCAATAGCAACGAACGTAAGCGTTGCTACTGTAACGCTCGCGAAGTAGCCAGCAATCACGCGCTCTGTTGAGGGCATCAGCAGTGCCTTATCTGGTTGCATTTGCTCTTCCCGTTCGATGGCGGCATCTTACTATTTTTCGAAGATAATCTTGAATAATTTAAATTGTATGGGATATGAAAACCATGATCGCAATAACTCATGAAGTTGGCTCCGCATTCTGCGTTCAACCAAGCGTAGAAAAGTTGGCCGCATCCATCACCTCCCAGCCCAAACAACATCACTATCCACCGCATAAAGCCGACACCCGCGATGCCCATTCGCGCACGCAGCAAGCGCATCGTTGATCGGGTCCAGTCCGGACGCCGCTCCCCAAGCGCCATCGGGCGCGACCGCAAACGCGCGCGGCCTGTGTGCCGTCAAGAATTTGCCATAGGCCTGCCGCCCTGGCGCGCCCAAATAGGGAACCGCGGCAACATCCGACAACGCAGCAAACTTCGTCACCGGCGGCTCGGATTCCAGCCGCGGCCAGACGACGGCATTGTCCACAGCGTAGAGCTGGCAATACTTCGTGATCTTCCAGCAATTCTTCATCGCCGCAGCGGCGGGATCGAAACCTCCCGACGCCCACGTTCCGTTGGTCAAGCCGATGGCCATCGCACGAGGCAGCGGCGCAGCAAGAAACCCTCGATACAGCTTCTCGCGTTGCGCGTCGCTCAGATAAGGCACTGCGCTGAGATCGTTGATATCGGCATAAGCATTCGAAGCAGGCGCACGCGCGGGCAGATATTCCGGGTTCACTTCTTCGCTTGGCATGTCGATGCTGGCAAGAAAGGCATCCGCCTTTTTCACCCAAAGCGGCAAGCCTGCACCGGATGCAGTCATCGCATGCGCATCCTTCTGGAACGCACCATAGTCGACGAGCTCGGCATGCGCCCCCGCAGCCGTGTATTGCCGAAACATCGCCTGCCAAGTGGACGTGGCGAATATCTGATCGTTCTCGCCGAAGAACCATATCGAGCGCAGACGCGTACGCGCACCGAACTGCCCCGCTCCGCTGATCAGGCCAGCATCGGAACTGGCGCAATCCGATTCCTTCACGCCGCCCGCAAAACTCATGAGCCCTTTGACGTCGGGCGGATTCAGCGCGCCGAACGCCAGCGTGTTCCAGCCACCCATGCTCTTTCCCGCGACGACGATATGCGCGGCATCGATGCCTGGCTGCCGCTTCAGGTAGTCGAGCACCTTGCGAATGTCTTGCGCCGCGTCGAGACCGATACCCATGATGTCGCATCCATGCGGACGCAGGTAGCCTTCGGACCCGGCATAGCCTCGCATCATCGGCATGGCGACCGCGTAGCCGCGCGACAGAAAGTAGTAAGGGATGAACTCGTCGGCAACTCTCGGTGCATTCGCTGGATCGTGCGATGAGCCGTGGTTGACGAGCGCCAGCGGAAACGGGCCGCCGCGCGAAGGCATATAAAGCGTGACCTTCAGGCGCACGAGCGGCGAGGAATCGACGGGCACGGTCAAGAGCCGCTCGTTAAGCGGCGCTGGGGGCGGATCGGACGGATCGCAGACGGCAGGCCGCGCGAGCAACAACAGCGACAGTGCAATCAGCATCGGCGCGACAACGTTGAAGAATCCTCGCGACATGTCGTTTTTCTTGAAGAATCGGCGCAGTTCCGCGCAGCTATTTCGAGGGATGGGGAAATCGGAATTATGTCGATGAGCCGCCCGCCTGCCAACTCTGACAGTCCACGCATCCCAGTCCGTATTTATATAGTGGAGGGCCCCACAACAATTCGCGTTACGCGAAGGAGACATCCATGACACTGGTCCCGCAAACACGCGCCCCGCTGCAACAGCTATTCCCTGACGAGGCGTCCGCAAACGCACCCGACGACACACGGCCCGGCTCCGGCTGGCCCGTCGCTTTCACCAACTACGAATTCCCGGTGAGCGGTCAAGGCACGATCTCCTTCACATTCAAGACCGATCGGCCCTTTCGCATCGTGCTGAGCTCGCAGAAGAACCTCGACGGCACGCTGCTCGTGCTCGAGGTCGGCCTGGAAAAAACCGCCCTGCGCCGCGACAACGGCACGGACCCCAGCGGCGTGATCGCCGAAACCACGGCGAAGAAAGCGCTGATCGACCCGGGGACCGCGATCTCGTACTGGATGAGCCTGGACTACCTGAACGCACGCGTGCGCTTCGGCAAGGGTGAGATGCTGCCGCAACTCGTCGTGTTCGAAGCGCCGCTGCCGATCACGCCGGCCAATTGCCAGGTGCTGCCCGCCGGCGCGACCGCCAAGGCGCGCCGCGAAGCGCGCAAGGCGGCAGCGAGCGCGGCGGCCGGCGACTACAAGAAGCTGCGCTACATCGGACTCGCGGCGCAGGCGGGCACGCGGCGGCCGGAAGCGCTGGCGCACCTGCTGTGGCCGCTGCCCGTCGTGCTCGCGCCGCCGCCGGTGCTGGTTACGAGCGACCGCATCACGCTCGACACGATTGCACGCAACGAGGCGACCGTGATCGCGAGCCTGCCCGACGCGTGCCAGGTGCTCTACGGCAACGTAGCCGGCCCCGCGATCGAGCTCGACACGCTGGACTTCCCCGATTTCTCGAAAGCGATCAACTACAGCATCGTCACGCCGGGCTGCATCTGCTATGAGAAGCTGAAGGAAAAGGCCTGCGAATTCGGCAAGTGCGAGCCCGACGAGACCTATCTGCGCATCACGATCGGCCCGAACCAGGGCGACTCGCCCGGCTCTCCTTACGTGCTCGAAATCTGGCCCGGCAACCACTATTCGCCGATCCACGACCATGGCGAGGCGTGCGCGGTGATCAAGGTGCTGCACGGCGACATCTGGGTCGAGCTTTATCCGGAGCTGAACCCGAAGGTCACCGACTATTTCACCGAGGCGGTGTTCCACAAGGGCGAAGTGACCTACCTGACACCCGAGTATTACCAGGTGCACAAGCTCGTCAACCGCAACCCGCCGGGCAACATGACGGCGACGATCCAGTGCTACCGCTACCCGGACGACGATACGGTGCACTGGGAGTATTTCGACTATATCGACGGCGACCAGATCAAGCAGTTCACGCCGAACTCGGATTGGGAATACCTGCAGTTCCGCGCGCTGATCCGCGCGGAATGGGCGAAGGTGAATGGCTAGGAAACGCGTTCAACCAGAAAAAGCGTATTGCCCTTGCGGCATTGCCGATGGCGGCGTGGAAGGACTCGTGCCGCCGAGCCGGAATACCGATACGGTAACCTTCAGGCTCCTTGCCTGCTCTTCGAGAGACTGCGCAGCAGCTGCCGCCTGCTCGACGAGCGCCGCGTTCTGTTGCGTGACCTGATCCATCTGGTTCACTGCCTGGTTGACCTGCTCGATGCCGCGGCTCTGTTCTTCAGACGCCGCGGCAATGGCGCCCACGATATCCGAAACATTCTTGATGGCCTGCTTCACGTCCCCCATCGTTTCCCCTGCCTTCACAGCTTGTTGCGCGCCATCCCGAATCAAGATCACCGATGACTCGATCAGGTCCTTGATCTCCTTCGCCGCGGCCGACGAGCGCTGGGCCAGGTTGCGCACCTCGCTCGCCACGACGGCGAAACCGCGCCCGAGCTCGCCCGCGCGCGCGGCCTCGACAGCGGCGTTCAACGCGAGAATGTTCGTCTGGAATGCGATGCTTTCGATGACGCCCGTGATTTCCGAAATCTTGCTCGAGCTCCCGCTGATCTTGCCGATCGCGTGCACCATCCCCTGTACCGCCTCGTTGCCCAAATCGGCCGTCTCCGTGGCGTCGGTGGCGAGTCTGTTCGCCTCTCGCGCGTTATCCGCGTTCTGCTTCACCGTCTCGGTCAGCTGCGTCATGCTCGCCGCTGTTTCCTCCAGCGACGCGGCCTGTTCCTCCGTGCGGGAAGACAGATCCGTGTTGCCCGACGAGATCTCCTGCGCGCCGGTCCGCACGGAATCGGTAGAGAGAACCACGGAGCCGATGACGTTCCTGAACTGCTCCAGGAGCGCATTGAATGCCGCGGCGGTTTGTCCAATTTCGTCCATTCGCCGCACCGGCGCCGCGCGGGTCAGGTCGAGCGATGCCTGCATTTCCGTCATGGCAGCCCGCATGCCGTTCAGGCTGAGCTTGACGCCTCGGACGACGCTCAGGCCGAATGCGCCGACACCCAGCAGCACGGCGGCCACGCCCAGCAGCATGACCCAGAACGACATCTGAAAAGCGGCTTTGTTCGCTGTTCGCAGATCATTGCCCAGCTTGATGTTGTAAGTGATCTGGGCGTTCAGATCGGCCAACAGCTTCTGGATCGCCGCGCCGATGCCGGTGGTATCGTCCGCCAGCATCGTGACAGCCCCTTCGTGATCGCCCGCGTCAGCCTTGGCGAGAAACGCAGGCAGCATGGTCCTCACGTTGGCGAGATCGGCCCGCATGGCGTCCGTCATCCGCTGATCGGTCGCATCGGAAACGTCATTTTTGTTGTAGTAGCCGACAAGCTCGTCGAGCTTGTCGAGCGTAGCGGCGATGCGGGTCTCCACCTTGGCCCGCTTTGGCTCGTCGGCTGCCAGGATCTGCTTGTTGAGCAAGATGCGCAGCGCCGTCGACTGCGCGACTATCTTGTCGATATCCGCAATGCCTGGAATGGTGTGGTCCTGCACGTACTCGAACCTGGAATGAGACTTCAAAAGAAACGCAATGCCCATTGCGCCGCACAGAACCAGTGAAGCGGCAAGCAGCGCGAAGACCAAATACAGGCGTCGGGAGATCGTCATCATTGGACCCACGATGTAAGTTTCACAGAAAAGACAAGACGGAATTTGTCGTAACAAATGGGGCAAAAGATACCGGCGAGGACCGGGTGCCCCGGCCATGAATCTCCCTGGCCGGGATGTCTGCCTATCCGGACCGGATAGCGCATGTTTGCCGCAGCGCTTGTCGATGAATAACGGCACGAATCTGTGACGACTCAAGGCGATTCGCCGGAAGTGTGAGCTGAATTTTCTGTAAGGATTTTCCGAAGTAATTCGTTATCCGTATCGAAGTGTCCGGCCGGCGCCGCTCGCCACTTGATCCAGGAGCTCTACGCAGCCGCGCCGCTGTTTCGTGCGTTGAGAGCCTCGGCGTGGGACCTCGCCATTGTGGGTTGGCACCTTGGTGACGTCGACGGAAGAGATCTGCTGCGGTGGATGCGCGCAACGTTTCCAGTGCTGCCACCCGTCGTATTCTTCACGGCGCACAACACAGCGGATGACATCGTATTTGCGCTCGAGAACGGCGCGCTCGACTACATCGTCGGGCCGATTCCCGTGATGGTTCTGAGAGCGCGCCTCAAGGCGATCGCGAGGCGCATTGCAGCCTGATTTCTCCCCTCATCACGATGCCGCTCGGCGTTGATTTACGCTGCTGACCAGCGGCTACTCCAGCAAACTTCGGCCGCGGCGATTTCCGCGCGAGCGCCTCGATCCCCTGCCTTTCCCAGCCACGAAGCACGCTCCCCCAGGGAGCGGCGCCCCGCACGCGCCGCCGTTCAACTTTTCCGCCCGCCTGCCGTTAAACGAACGAGCGCGATGCCTTTATAGGCCATAGCATCAGCACCAGAACCCACCCAGCCCAACCCCGACCGTCATGCAACCAGGCACCCCCACCACCGCCGCCAGCTTCGACACCATGGGCGTAGCCCTGTTCGACTTCTTCGATTTGACGCCCACGTCGCTGTGGCTGGAGGACTATAGCCAGCTGCGCGAGCTGTTCGACAACTGGCGCGCTCAGGGCGTGACCGACCTGCGCCGCTTTCTCGAAGAGGACACGCGGCGCGTGGCCGCCTGCTCCGCCTGCATCCGCGTGCTGAAGGTCAACCGCCGCACGCTCGCGCTCTACGGCGCACAGTCTTTCGACGAGCTTACGTCGCGGCTCGATCACGTGCTGCGCGACGACATGCTCGAAGCGCACGTGGACGAGCTCGTGCAGATGTGGTCGGGGAGCACGTCGTTCGAGAGCAAGAGCGTGAACTACACGCTCGACGGCCGGCGTCTCGACATCCTCCTCAAAGGCGTGATTCTGCCCGGACACGAAGCGAAATGGGATCGCGTGCTGGTGGCGATCGACGACATCACCGAGCTCGAAGACGCCCGCCGCCGCGCCGCGGCGAGCGAGCAATACGCACGCGGCGTGTTCGAGCACGCGCCCGTGTCGCTATGGGTCGAGAACTTCTCGACCATCAAGGAGCTGCTCGAAGACGTGCGGGTGCAGGGGATCACGGACTTCCGGACGTTTACCGACGTGCACCCCGAGTTCGTCGAGCGCTGCATGGCCGAAATCCAGGTGCTCGACGTCAACCAGCACACGCTCGGCATGTTCAAGTCGCCGGACAAGGCGACGCTGCTCTCGCGGCTGCCCGAGGTGTTCCGCGACGACATGCGCCCGCACTTTCGCGAGCAGTTGATCGACCTGTGGGAAGGACGGCTCTTTCAGCAGCGCGAGGTGGTCAACTACGCGTTGGACGGCAACGAAGTGAACGTGCATCTGCAGTTCTCGGTGTTCCCGGGACACGAAGCGCGTTGGGACCTCGTGCTGCTTGCGCTCACCGACATCACCGCGCGCAAGAAGGCCGAAATGTACCTCGAATATCTCGGCAAGCACGATGTGCTCACGAAGCTGAAAAACCGCTCGTTCTATGTCGACGAGCTGAACCGGCTGGAGCGCAAGGGGCCGTTCCCGGTCAGCGCGATCATCGCGGACCTCAACAACCTGAAGGCCGTGAACGACCAGCTCGGCCACGCGGCCGGCGACGCGCTGCTGCGCCGCGCCGGCGAAGTGCTCGCCAAGGCGATCCAGAAGCCGTTCCAGGCGGCGCGCATCGGCGGCGACGAATTCGCGGTGCTGATGCCGGGCGCCGGGGAGCGCGATGCGGAAATCGTGATGGAGAGCATCGCCAAGCTGGTCGAGCTGAACAATCAGTTCTATACCGGATCCAAGCTCAGCTTCTCGATGGGCAGCGCCACCTGCGAGAAGGGCGCCCGCCTCGAAGACATGCTGCGTGCCGCCGACGCCGCGATGTACGAGAACAAGCGAAACCACTATGAAGCGGCGAACAACTCGGAGCGCTAGGCCCGCGGCGCATCACCGGCCGCACGGAGATACGATCAGCCCGGCGATATCGGTCGCGACAAGGCCGGCCAGGAACAGCAGCGTCGACATCAGGCTGACGCCGGTGATGAACGAGACGCGGCGCATGAGCGGATGGTTCGAACGAGCGCCCGCTTCGCGCGCCGTCGCCACGGCCACGCGCCGGTTACGCAAGGCGAAAGCGGCGCCGCACAGGCCGATGGTCAAGCACACGGCGCCGGCCCACGCGTTTGCAGTCAACCCGCCATCCAACTGCGGCTTGTCATAGGCGAAGCAGCTTTGCGCCGCGAGCGCCTCGACGATGCCGATCTGCACGAACCACGCGAGCGGCGCAGCCAACAAGCCGATCAGCAACGCCGGTGCACCGAGCGGATGATGTACGGCGCGAGGGGCGCCTGACGAGGTCTGTTCTTGCATAGGGACTGCGCTCCGAGTCGAGTCGATTCGACAAACGCAGCAAGCGGCGTTCCCGCCGCGCGATCGACCTCGCCATGCCCCGTGCGTGGCGCGTTCCGCGTGGGATATGTGGAAGTCCCTTGTAAATATGACGCGCGTCGCGTCACTCCCCGGTTGATTCTTGTGAAGGGGATTGCCCTTTTCTCCGGACGAGATGAAACAGGAGCACTGCGCACCAAACGCAAAGAAGGCAGGCTCCGATCGGGATCGTCAAGAGGCCAGCCCAGCCAAGGACGCCCATTGCCGCAAGCAAGCCCCCGAAATCATGTCCGAAAATGACGCAGGGATAGGCGCCTGCTTCGTCCAGCCTGCACCCGTTCGCGCTGGCCACCGTGCCCGCAATGACAACGGGGATGAAAGGAGCCACGGCAAACAACAGAATCAGCGCCAAGGCAGTGAAGTATCTCGACATGATGTATTCAGCCACTCGCAACGAAAGATCCCGCCAATCATACCTACGGCAGGAGCGCACGCTGCGGCTGCGCGCGCGGATCGTGCAGCGCGGCAGTCGACCACCCTCCTCCCAGATCGCCGATCAGCGAAGCTGCGTCGAGCAGCCGCTGCTGCTGCACGTTCAACGCGCTCTGCTCGTCGTTGAGCTGCGTGGTCTGCGCGGTTGCGACGGTCGTGTAGTCGACCGTGCCCGCCTGATATTCGTTCTGCGCGATTTCGGCGCCGCGCTTGGCGTCGCGCACGGCCGCCGCCAACGCGTCGGCCTGCTGCGCGAGAATGCGCAAGCCGGCCAGGTCGTTCTCGACGTTCTGGAACGAGCTGAGCACGACGCCGCGATAGTTCGCGACCGCGGCGTCATACGCGGCCTTCGCCGCCGCCACCTGCGCGTTGCGCTCGCCGCCGTCGAACAGCGTCTCGGTGGCGCTGCCGCCGAGCGACCACACGTAGTTGCCGATGTGCAGCAAGCCGTTCAGCGGCGACTGGGTGAAACCGTCGAGCGCCGACAGCGAGATCGACGGGTAATACGCGGCCACCGCCACGCCGATCGACGCATTCGCCGAGGCCATCTGGCGTTCGGCGACGGCGATGTCGGGGCGGCGTTCGAGCAGCGTCGACGGCACGCCCGCGGGAATCTCCGGCAACGTCGGCAGTGCCGTGCTGTGGGGGATCACCAGGTCCTCGGGGTTCTTGCCGACCAGCACCGCGATCGCATGCGCGTTCTGCGCGCGGGCGACGCCGAGCGCGATCAGGCTCGCCTGCGCGTTTTCGAGCTGGGTGCGCGCGAGGATCAGGTCGGACGGCGGCACGGTTCCGGCCTGGTCCTGATTGGCAACGACGCGCAAGTAGCCTGTATACGCATCGACGGTTCGCTGCAGCAGGTCGATGTTGGCGTCGGTGACGCGCAGATCGATGACGGCCGTCGCGAGCGCGATCTGCTCGGATAGGGTCGCGTTGGCGAGCGTCGCTTCGCTCGCCTGAGCGGTTGCGGCGCTCTCTTCGACCTGGCGGCGCACCAGGCCCCACAAGTCGGGCGCCCAGCTGACGTTGCCTTCGAGCGAGCCGGAGTTGTTCACGGGCTGAAAGCGCGAGCTGCTCAGGTTGCTCGTCGCGGTGCGCGAACGCGTGAGCGAGCCTGTCACGCCGATCGAAGGAAACAGCGCGCTCCTCGCCACGCGCATTTCGGCCAGCGCCTGCTGGTAGTTCGCGTAATCCCGGCGCACGGTCTGGTTCGAGACCGACACGAGCGGTTCGAGCTCGTCGAGCAGCGGATCGTGAAAGCCGGTCCACCAGTCGCCCTTGGGCCCCTCGGCCGCATCGGGCTCGGCCTCGGTCCAGCCTTGCAGTTCCTGATAGTGCGCAGGCACCGCCACCTGCGGGCGATGGTAGTCTGGCCCCGCCATGCAGCCGCTAAGCAAGGCAAGCGTCGCGGCCATCGCTGCGGTCGAAGTCTTCATCATCATGCGCTCGCATCCGGTCGGCGGTTCCACGGCAGGTTCGCGCTCCACCTGGCAACGCGGGAACGCAGGCGATCGAGGTAGAGGTAGATCACGGGCGTCGTGTAGAGCGTAAAGACCTGGCTCAGGATCAGGCCGCCCATCACGGTGACGCCGAGCGGCTGGCGCAGCGACGCGCCCTGCCCGATCCCCACCGCGAGCGGCACCGCGCCGAGCACGGCGGCGGCCGTGGTCATCATGATCGGCCGCAGCCGCACCACGGCGGCTTCGTGGATCGCCTGCTTCGCTTCCATGCCCTGGCTGCGCTGCAGCTGAATCGCGACATCGACCATCATGATCCCGTTCTTCTTCACGATGCCGATCAACAGAATGATGCCGATCATCGCGATCACCGAGAACGGCGTGCCGAGAATCAGCATCGCGAGCGTCGCGCCGATGCCCGCCGACGGCAGCGTCGAGAGGATCGTGATCGGGTGGATCGTGTTCTCGTAGAGGACGCCGAGCACGATATAGACGACCGTCAGCGCGGCGAAGATCAGCAAAGGAATGGTGCCCATCGATTGCGCGAACGCCTGCGCCGCGCCCGCGAACGCGCCGTGGATCGACGCGGGCATGCCGATCGCCTGCGCGGCTTCGTCGATCGCCACTTTCGCCTGGCTCAGCGAGCCGCCCGTCGGCAGGTTGAACGAGACCGTCGCGGCGACGAGCCCGCTCTGGTGGTTCACCTGCGTCGCCGTGTGGTTGCTCGTGTAGGTCACCATCGCGGGGAGCGGCACCATGCTCTCGGCCGCCGTGCTGTCGGCGCTGCCGCTCGAGGTGCCGCCCTTGCTGTTGGAGATGCTGTTGGTGAGCTGGTTCGCTTGGGCGTCGGCGTTGAGCGAGTTGGTCGCGGTGGCGGTTTTCGCGGCGCTCACCGCCACCGCCTGCTGAGTCGCCTTGACGGTGCCGCCCGGCATCTGCGTCTGCTGCGTGCCGCTCGAGTTGCCGGCCGCCGCGCTCAGGAACACGTTGTCGAGCGTCTGCGGATACTGCCAGTACTGCGGCGCCACCTCCATCACCACGAAGTATTGGTTGAGCGCGTTGTAGATCGTCGAGACCGTGCGCTGGCCGAACGCGTCGTAGAGCACGTTGTCGATCTGGTTGGGCGCGAAGCTGTAGCGGCGCGCGGTGCTGCGGCTGATGCTGACGTAGGTCTGCAGGCCATTCTGCTGAAGGTCGGTGTTCACGTCCGTCATCTGGGCGCGGTGCTTGCCCAGTTCCGCGACGAGCAGCGGCACCCATTTGAAGAGCGAGTCGGGATCGTCGCTCGTCAGCGTGTACTGGTACTCGGCCGCCGCTTGCCGGCCGCCGATCCGCAGGTCCTGCTGCGCCTGCAGGAACAGCCGCGCGCCCGACACCGCATTGAGCTTCGGCCGCAGCCGGTTGACGACCTCGGCCGCCGACAGTTGCCGCTCGGCGAGCGGCTTGAGCTCGATGAACACGTTTGCGGTATTGAGCGCGCGCCCGCCAGTAAAGCCGGCGACGGCCGCCACCGCCGGATCCTTCTGCGCGATGTCCTGCAACTGCACGAGCTTCTTTTGCATGGCGGGGAACGAGATGCTCTCGTCGGCAATGATCTGGCCGATCAGGATGCCGGTGTCCTGCTCCGGAAAAAACGTCCCCGGCAGCAGCCTGAACAGGAACACGTTCGCCACCAGCAGGCCCACCAGCAAGAGGCCGATCAGAAGCGCGTGGTCGAGCACGGCATGCAGCGTGTGCGCATACATGTTCTTGAAGCGCTCGAACTGCGTTTCGACCCATACCGCCCAGCGCGCCTTCGAATGCTCCGCACTCTGACGCGTGAGCACATAGGCGCACATCGTCGGCGTGACCGTCAGCGAGATCACGAGCGAGATCAGTATCGCGATCGACAGCGTCACCGCGAACTCGTGGAACAGCAGCCCGACGATGCCCGGCATCAAGAGGATCGGCAGGAACACCGCGATCAGCGACAGGCTCATCGAGATCACCGTGAAGCCCACCTCCGCGCTGCCCCGCAAGGCCGCTTCGCGCCGCGGCGTGCCCGCCTCCAGATGGCGCACGATGTTCTCGAGCACGACCACCGCGTCGTCGACCACGAAGCCTGTGCCGATCGTGAGCGCCATCAGCGAGAGATTGTCGATGCTGTAGCCGAGCAGGTACATCGGCCCGAACGTGCCGACGATCGACAGCGGCATCGCCACCGCCGGAATCAGCGTGGCGCGCGGCGAGAGCAGGAACACGTAGACGACGCCGATCACGAGGAACACGGCGAGGATCAGCGTGCGCTCGGTATCGCCGACGGACGAGGCGACCGATTGCGAGCGATCGAGCGCGACCCCCACGCGGATGTCGCTCGGCAGCGCCGCCTCGATGATCGGCAGCCGCGCGCGGATCTGCTGGACGGTCTTGACGACGTTGCTGCCCGGCCGCGGATACACGATCACGAGCACGGCCGACTTGCCGTTGTAGAGGCCCGCGTTGCGGATGTTCTCGTTGGAGTCGAGCACGTCGGCCACGTCGCGCAGCTTGACGGGCGCGTCGTTGCGGTAAGCGATGATGAGGTCCTTGTACGGCTTCGCGCTGCTGATCTGATCGTTCGAGAGGATCTCGTAGCGCTGGTCGCCCTGGTCGATGTGGCCCTTCGCGCTGTTCGCGTTGGCCGCGCCGATCGCCGCGCGCACGTCTTCGAGGCCGATGCCGTAGCTCGTCAGCTTGCCCGGCTGCAGCTCGACGCGCACGCTCGGCAAGGCCCCGCCGCCCAGCGTGATCTGCCCCACCCCGCTGATCTGCGAGAGCTGCTGCTGGATCACCGAATCGGCCGAGTCGTAGAGCTGCGCCTTGGTCAGCGTGTCCGAAGTCAGCGCGAGCACCATCACCGGCGCATCCGCGGGGTTGTACTGGCGATAGGTGGGATTGCTGCGCAGCGTCGTCGGCAGGTCGGCGCGGGCGGCCTGGATCGCCGCTTCGACGTCGCGCGAGGCGCCGTTGATGTCGCGATTCAGGTTGAACACGACGATGATCATCGACGAGCTCGTGTAGCTGATCGACGTGAGCTCGTTCACGCCGGCGATGGTCGCGATGCGCCGTTCGAGCGGCTCGGCCACCGTCGACGCCATGATCTCGGGGCTGCCGCCCGCCATGTTCGCCTGCACGACGACGACCGGATAGGCGACGTTCGGCAGCGGCGCGACCGGCAGCCGGAAATAGGCGAGCAGGCCCGACAGCTCGATCGCGATCGCGAGCAGCGTGGTCGCGACGGGCCGCCGGATGAAGAGCGCCGAGATGTTCACGGCGCCTCCCGCCGGGCCGCCCCAAGGAAGGCGCCCGCCCCCTCGGGGGGCAGCGAACGAATGTGAGCGTGGGGGTCGTTCATTCCCTGGCTCCACCGGCGCCACCGGCTCCGTCACCCGCGCCTGGCCGCTCGCTCGCCGCATGGCCGCGGAAGCGCCGCGCAAGCCGGTCGAACATCAGGTAGATCACCGGCGTCGTGAACAGCGTGAGCAACTGGCTCAGCGTCAGCCCGCCGATGATCGCGAGACCGAGCGGCCGGCGCAGCTCGGAGCCCGTGCCGGTGCCGAGCAGCATCGGCAGCGCGCCTAGCATGGCGGCGAGCGTCGTCATCAGGATCGGCCTGAAGCGCAAGAGCGATGCCTCGAAAATCGCTTCCCTCGGCGGCTTGCCGTGCACGCGCTCCGCTTCGAGCGCGAAGTCGACCATCATGATCGCGTTCTTCTTGACGATGCCGATCAGGAGCACGATGCCGATGATCCCGATCACGTCGAGGTCGCTGCCCGCCATCATCAGCGCGAGCAGCGCGCCGATCCCGGCCGACGGCAGCGTCGAGAGGATCGTCACCGGATGGATATAGCTCTCGTAGAGCACACCGAGCACGATGTAGACGGCGGCGAGCGCGGCGATCAGCAGGTAGACCTCGCTGGAGAGCGAATCCTCGAACGCCTGCGCCGCACCCTGGAACGCCGATTGGATCGACGGCGGCAGATTGACGGCCGCCTCGGCCTCGCGAATGCGCGCGACCGCCGTGGAGAGCGAGGCGTCCTTCGCGAGATTGAACGAGATCGTGACGGCCGGGAACTGCGCGAGATGGCTGATCACGAGCGGCGAGCGCGTGATGCTGATCCTGGCGATGCCCTTGAGCGGCACCTGGCCGCTGCTGCTCGTCTGGCTCGGCAGGTAGAGGTTGCCGAGCGAGGCGACATCGGGCAGCGACTCGGGCTTGGCGACGAGGATCACGCGGTACTGGTCGGACTGCTCGAAGATCGTCGAAACGATGCGCTGGCCGAGCGCGTCGTAGAGCGCGTTGTCGATCGTCGCCGCCGTGATCCCGTAGCGCGCCGCCAGTTGCCGGTTCACCTCGACGTTGACGCTCAGGCCGTCGGTGTTCAGGTCGCTCTGGACGTCGGTGATCGACGGGATCTGCTTCATCTTGTCGATGAGCGCGGGCACGTACCGGTTGAACGCCTGCGAGCTCGGCCCGCGCAATACGAACTTGTATTGGTTCGGCGAGACCGTCGTGTCGAGCGTCAGGTCCTGCTCGGGCTGCAGATAAAGCTTGATGCCCGGCACGTTCGCGACTTCGTCCTGCAAGCGCCGCGCGATCTCGACGGCGGTGAGCGGACGGTCGTCGCGCGCGCGCAGGTTGATCAGGAAGCGGCCGTTGTTGAGCGTGGTGTTGGTGCCGTCGATGCCGACGTAGGACGTGACCGACGCCACGTCGGGGTCCTTCAGGATCGCCTCGGCGAGCGCCGCCTGGCGCGTCACCATCGCGTGGTACGACACCGAGTTGTCGGCGACGCTGATCCCCTGGATCACGCCGACGTCCTGCACCGGGAACAGCCCCTTCGGAATCAACACGTACAGCACCACGGTGAGCACGAGCGTGCCGAGCGCCACGAAGAGCGTGAGCGTCTGGTGTTCGAGCACCCAGGCGAGCGACCGTTCGTAGGCCGCGAGCGTCTTGTTGAAGAGGCCCTCGCTCACGCGCTCGAAGCGGCTCGGATGCCGCTCGGCCTGCGCGCGCAGGATCCGCGCGCACATCATCGGCACGACGGTCAGCGACACCACGGCCGAGATCACGATCGTGACCGCGAGCGTGATCGCGAACTCGCTGAAGAGCCGCCCGATCACGCCCCCCATGAACAGCAGCGGAATCAGCACCGCGATCAGCGAGATCGTCAGCGACAGAATCGTGAAGCCGATCTGTCCCGCCCCTTCGAGCGCCGCTTCGAGCGGGCTCATGCCCTCCTCCAGATAGCGCACGATGTTCTCGATCATCACGATCGAGTCGTCGACGACGAAGCCCGTCGCGATGATGAGCGCCATCAGCGAGAGGTTGTCGATCGAGTAGTTGAGCTCGTACATCATCGCGAGCGTGCCGACGAGCGAGACCGGCACCGAGATGCTCGGGATGATCGTCGCGGGCACATTGCGCAGGAACACGAAGATCACCGCCACCACCAGGGCAATCGCGAGCAGCAGCTCGAAGGCCGCATCCGAGACCGAGGCGCGGATCACGCCCGTGCTGTCGCCGACGATCGTCACCTGCATCCCCGCCGGCAGCGTCGATTCGAGCAAGGGCAATTGCTTCTTGATCTGGTTGACGGTGGCGATCACGTTCGCGCCCGGCTGGCGCTGCACGTTGAGCACGATCGCCGGCGTGCGGCCGTACCACGCGCCGCGCTCGACATCCTCGGCGGCCTGGCTCACGCGCGCGACGTCGCGCAGATAGACCGGCGCGCCGTTCTGGTAGGCGATCACCGTCTGCAGGTAATCGTTCGGGTCCGAGATCTGGTCGTTCGCGTTGATCGTGTAGTCGAGCTCGGGACCGTCGAAGTTGCCCTTCGGCTGGCTGACATTGACGTTGGCGAGCAGCGAGCGCAGGTCGTCGAGGTTGAGGCCGTAAGCGGCGAGCTTCTGCGGATCCGCCTCGACGCGCACCGCCGGCACGTTGCCGCCCGCCGTCGTCACCACGCCCACGCCCGGCACTTCGGAGATCTTCGTCGCGAGCCGGTTGTTCGCCGCGTCCTGCAGCTGTGTGAGCGACATCGACTTCGACGTCACCGCGAGCGTGAGGATCGGCTGGTCGGCCGGGTTCACCTTCGCGTAGGTCGGCGGCGCCGGCAGGCCGCTCGGCAGGAAGCTGTTGGCCGCGTTGATCGCCTGCTGGACGTTCTGCTCGGCGATGTCGAGGTTCAGCGACAGGTCGAACTGCAGCGTGATGACCGACGCCCCTTCCGAGCTGTACGAAATCATCTGCTGCAGGCCGGGGATCTGGCCCAGCTGCACCTCGAGCGGCGCGGTCACCGTGGTCGCCATCACGTTCGGGCTCGCGCCGGGATAGAAGGTCTGCACCTGGATCGTCGGATAGTCGACGTCGGGCAGCGCCGACACCGGCAGGAAGCGCACGGCCACGAGCCCCACCATCACGAGCGCGATCATCAGGAGCGACGTGGCGACCGGCCGGAGGATGAACAGGCGGGAGATGTTCATCGGCGTGCGGTCCGGGGCTTATGAAGCGTTCGAGGCTTGCGATGCCGCGCCGGCTGCCGGCCGGCGGCGGGCATCGCTCGCCGCGCCTGGAGCTGCGGCCTCGGACGCGCCGCTCGCGGGGGGACGCGCCTCTCCGACCTGGATTTTCGCGCCGTCGCTCAGGCGGTCCATGCCGTCGGTCACGACCGTGTCGCCCGCGGCGAGGCCTGAGGCGATCACCGTATGCTTGCCGTCGCTCGGCCCCAGCGTGACCTTGTGCACGGACACCGTCTTGTCGGCATTGACGAGATAGACGTAGTCGCCGGGCGCGCCATTCTGCACCGCGGGCGTCGGCACGAGGACCGCGTTCCGCAGCGTGTCGACGAGCAGCTTGACGTTGACGAACTCATTCGGGAACAGCGCTTCGTCGTCGTTGGGAAAGGTCGCGCGCAGCGTGACGGTGCCGGTGGCCGTGGCCATCTGGTTGTTGACCGCATACAGCATGCCGGCGCCGATCTCCTTGGTGTTGTCGCTGCTGTACGCGGTGACCGTCATCTTCGCGCCCGAGTTGAAGCGCTGCAGCACGTCGCCGAGCGAATTCTGCGGCACGGTGAACTCCACGGTAGTGGGCTTCATCGTCGTGATGACGGCGATGCCGGGCTGGCTCGACGCGGTCACGTAGTTGCCCGGATCGACGAGCCGCAGGCCGACCCGTCCGGAAACCGGCGAGGTGATGCGGCAATAGGCGAGATCGAGCTCGAACTGCGCGATGTTGGCTTGATCGACCTTGACCGCGGCCTCTTCCTGCTGAACCAGGAACTTCTGGTCGAAGTAGGTCTGCTCAGCGATCGATTTCTTCTGATAGAGGTCCGCGTAGCGCGCCAGATCCGAGCGGCCCTGCGCGAGTGAAGCTTTATCCTTGGCGAGCTGCGCCTCGGCCTGCTGCTTGGAGATTTCGTACTGACGCGGATCGATCTGGGCAAGGAACTGCCCTTTCTCGACGTCCTGCCCTTCGCGGTAGCCGACCGCCGTCAGGTAGCCGCTCAACTGCGGCAGCACGGTGACGGTGGCGACCGGGGTGACGGTGCCCAGTTCGCTGAGGACGACGGGCATCTCGCCGAGCGTCGCGGTGGCGACCGTCACGACCTGGGGCGCGGAGCCGCGCGCGGGAGCCTGCTTGCGCAGCACGTGCACGACGATGAGCGCGACCAGCGCGACCAGCACGACCGCGATCACGAGCCGCCTGCGCCCCGGGTGCTTCACCGGCGTTTGCGAAGCCTCGCTCATACCCGCCTCCGGATACGATGACTGCCTTCATGTGACAGAGAGACTCCGGCCCGCCGGCAACGGCTTCGGCAAACGGCAGGCGCCTCCTGCTGGGCACGACCAAAGCTTGATGCTGACGCTCGCGGCCCGCCGAGACGGCCCGCCGCGTTCACCGCGCATTGTCACGTCGCGGTGGCCGGTGTGCAAGTTCGGAGCGTAACGCAGGGGGAGCGATCTGGTGAGGCGGGGATGTTCCGGTTTGTTACGACGGGGGAAGCGGGTAAAGGCAGGTAATGGTTTTTTTGGCTGACGCGTGCCTGCAGACTTCAGGCACGCATCATGAGTGTGTCGTGGTAGCGCCAGACCTTGGGGTCGGCGCTGAGCAAGGGAATGCCCTCAACCAGCGCTTGCGTGACCATCAGCCGGTCAAATGGGTCAGCGTGGTCGGCATGCAGAGGCAGTTGCGTGACAGCTTCGGCGTGCTCGCCGGAAATGGACAACTCAGTAAAACCGGCCAAGCGAAATGCCGTGCGGGCGTCGCGCGGGTGCAATTTCAGATTACCTTTTGTGTGCTTGATGGCAATTTCCCAGATTGCGGCAACACTGACCAGCAGTGTGTTGGCAGGATCCTCGATCAAGCGGGCCGCCTCGATGGACAACTGAGGCGCCCCTTCGGCGGCCCATAGTGCGATGTGGGTATCGAGCAGCAGTCTCACGGCGCGAGCCCGCCGTCGGTGCTTGCGGAAAAATCGGCGTCGATCGCCTCGTCGCCTGCATTGAACGCTTCCACCGAGGTGGGCACGTCAAGCCCGGCAAGCAGATGCCGGGCGGCGCCGATGCGCTGCGGTGGGGCGTATGGCACGAGTCGGGCGACCGGTGCTCCGTTGCGCGCAATGATGACCTCGGTTTCCTGGCCGACCTCGAGTCGTTCGACGAGGCTCGAAAGACGGGACTTGGCGTCGTGCATGTTAACCGTCAGCATGACAAGCTCCTGAGTATTAGCTAACCAATATTAGCTAGTATGCCGGCGCAAGCACGGGTACGCAAGCGTGCATGCGCGCATCGCTACGCCATGCGCCGATCCGAGCCCCAAAACTGCAACGCATCAGCGTTGTAATGCCTCAATTAAAAAACACTAAACCTCTCAAATCTGTTAGTGATTTTCAGACAAATCGCATGCTACTTTCGCGTGGTCCTCAATTAATCAGAGGATGAGTCAAAAAGAACGAGACCTGTTTTTCAAACCATTCAGGAGAAAATCATGGCGGAAAGCTTTCCTTTCAATCACACGGGCGTATTTACGATCGGCAAGCAGGGCCTGCCGGGCGGCCTCACGCTCAAGGCGGTTCTCTCGGTGCCGCAAAACAGCAGCGAAGTTAACGGCTACGGCCAGCTGACCCAGGCAACGCACCCGCCGCTGAATTGCAAATCCGCTTTTCATGGCTCCGTGCATTCACTGGGCGTCGGCAGCGCCAAGCAGGTGTATGCCGTGCAAGGCACCGCGGTTCCGCCGCTGCTGGGCGCTCCGCACGTGACGGAACTGGTGATCCAACTGGACGGCATCTGGGGCAAGTCCGGCAAGGCCTCGTATACGTATGTCGTCGGTAGCGAATTCCACCGCGTAGAAGACCAGGAGGTCACCGTGCAGTGGCTCCTGCAAGAAGGCGAACGCGCAGCTTGAGGTGCTTCCGTCTCCGTGACGCATCACTAGGCTGCCGCTAACAGGCACCCGGTATCCGAAACTCGCCCGACTTGATCGGGCGAGTTTTTTTATTGTCGACGCAAAAAGCTCAAAGCTCGAGCTTCATCCCTTCATGCGTCGCCACGAACCCCAGGCGTTCATAAAAACGTTTCGCGTTTTCGCGACGTTTATCCGTCGTCAATTGCACAAGGCCGCAACCTGCGGACCGCGCGATATCGATCGCATGTTCGAACAGGCGTTCGCCGATGCGCTGACCGCGCCGCTCTCGCTTCACCCGGACGCCCTCGATCTGCGCCCGCGTCATGCCGAGCCGCGACAGCCCCGCGATCAGCGTCAGCTGCAAAAGCCCGACGATCTCGTCGCCGTCCATGCATAGCAACACCCGGTTGCCCGGCTGCGCGGCGATGGCGCGCAGCGCCGTTTCGTAGCGCT
This sequence comes from Trinickia terrae, assembly GCF_005144415.1. Classification (GTDB taxonomy): domain Bacteria; phylum Pseudomonadota; class Gammaproteobacteria; order Burkholderiales; family Burkholderiaceae; genus Trinickia_A; species Trinickia_A terrae. Next base: position 78,428 of record NZ_SWJE01000018.1, read on the forward strand.
TCATGTCGGCATCGTTCACGCTTTCGCGGCTCGCGCCGATGTCGTCGTCGGCAAGCAAGGCGGCGATCTCATGCAGGTCGTCGACAGTGGCGTCCCTGAATATCAGCACGTTGATTCTCATTGTTCTGCAGATAGCCGCTCAATGCGGTGCGAACGGCCTCTGGTACACGGCCGCGCCGCGCACGACGATCGCCGTGCTCTCCGGCACCTCCTCCCACCAGCCCGGCAGGTCGACGAGCGGCTCGGACAGCACGAGATAAGCGTCCTCGCCGACCGCCTTGATGCGCTCGTCGTTGGGATAGAGCTCATGCAGGTGGCGAAACGAAGTGCTGTGAAACAGCGACCTCGACTCGCGCTCGCTCGAATAGCGCACTGCAATGATCTGGTCGCCGTCGGTCGCGCAGACCGTCATGTTCAGCGGAAACCGCACGCCGTTGCGCCAGCCGACCTCCTCGATCGCCGCCGCCATGCGCTCCAGCGCGGGCACCGGCTCCTGTTCGAGCCCCATCGTCAACGCGAGAAAAAACATCACTTCGGAATCGGTCGAGCCCTCGATCGACGCGAACAGCTCGGGCTTGACCATCAGCATCAGCTCGCGCCGCACGTTGGGATAGTCGCGGATCAGGCCGTTGTGGACGAAGAGCCAACGGCCGTGCCGAAACGGGTGGCAGTTGGTCTCCTGGGATGGCGTATCCGTCGCCGCGCGAATGTGCGCGACGAACAACGGCGTGCGGATCGCGCGCGCCGCATCGCGCAGGTTCCGGTCGCTCCATGCCGGATGCGCGCAGCGGTAGCGGAACGGCAGATCCCCGAGGTGGCCGTACCAGCCTACCCCGAAGCCGTCGCCGTTGGTGGTCGTCGCGCCCATGCGCGAATGCAGGCTCTGGTCGATCAGCGAATGCTTCTCCCGGAACAGCACGGTTTCGAGCTGAAGCGGGTTTCCCGTGTAGGCAAGCCAGCGGCACATGATCGGACTCCGGTTGCGCGGATTCCGCGATTCTCGCGCATTTCCCGTTGCCCCGGGCCGCTGCGCGCCCACGTGTATCGGTCAGTCCAGCCTCGTGAAGCCGTCGGCGCTCCAGCGCTCGCTGCCGACGCCGTGATGGACGAAGAACAGCCCCTCCGGGTCGTGTTGCGAAGCGCGTCGACCAACGCTTGGCGCCGGTCGTCCTGCAGCAGGTTCGCGGGCAGCCACGCCGACTGATAGCCGTGCCAGACAGCCCCCGCGTCGGATTGGTCGCCCGTCCAGAACACGTTGTCCTTGGGCGCGCCCGGCCGGTCATCGGCGTGCATCAGGCCGAGCAAGCGCTTGACCGCTGTCGGCTCCCAGAATGTCCGGGCGGGCGTCGCCAGAAAACTCAGCGGCGAGGCGTCCACTTTGAAATCGTCCGGAGCCTGCGCGAGCGTGTCGAGAAACGGTTGCCAGATCGCCTTGGCCTGGGCGCGGCCGAATCCCTGGAACACCATCTGAACGTGGAGCGCGTTGTCGCGCTGCAAGCGGATTTGCTCGCCCCAATGCGGATTGAGCAGATGCTTGGCGTAGAAGTCCATCGTCAGGCCGATCAGCCGGTGGAACGCGTCCTCCGAGGCTGCCTTGACCGAGAAGTTCACCGCGCCGAAGGTCTCCGGCAGCTCGTGAACGCGCAGCGTCAGCCGCGTGACCACGCCCAGGCTGCCCCCGCCGCCGCCCTTGAGCCCCCAAAACTCCGGGACGCACGCGCGAGCGCGGCGGCGGTGCGGCGGGCTTGAAGTATCGCCTTCACGCTCCCGGCGGATTGACGTCCTACGTTTGCATGCCTGGGCCGGCTACATGCCAATCCGAATGGGCACTGCCATCGCCAATCAATCGTCAAGGAGGTCACCGCCATGTTGACAGTCAATTTTCTTGGATTTTCCGAGGACCAAAAGGGCCGGGAACAAAAGAACCATATTGCCGAAGCGCTCAAAATCGCCAGTACCTGGGCAGATAAAGTCAACACGGCCTATCTCAACTGGAATCTGAACGCAAACTCGGACGCGAAGTTCGCGGCATTGGCCGAGCAGTGGTTTGACCTGAAAAACGATCAGGGCCGCAGGAAAATCCTGGCCAGCATGGTCCGCCGAATGGCGGTCTATTTTCAAAGCGACCGCACACTGAACCTGCGCTATGGCGGGATATCCTCTGACGATCCGGACGATCTCGCTGAGACAGCGTTTCAATCCGGAGAGATAACGCTGTTCGCCCCGTTCTTCGACGCGGAGATGACGGGAACCGACAGTGCTCCAGGCACCCTGCTGCACGAACTCACCCATCAAATCCAGAACACGGAGGACTTTGCATATGGGACCGACGATTCGATCGATCTTGCCCTCGATGAACCCTTCGACGCCGCGCGCAATGCCGATAACTTCGAGTACCTCTACGAGGGCTACTGCAGCTGACTAGTCGACAGTAGGGCCTGGTGCGCCGCGGCCGGTGCACCGTTTAGTTCGCCTGCAGATAAGGCGACTGAAGCGGCGACGGCGGGAATGCCGGGATGCCGCCTTGCTTGTTGAACGCATACCGCACGTAGACGGCCGCCACCCACTCGCGATACTGGTACGCGTTGCCGAGCGACGCGGTCGCCCCGACGGTCAGCTGCGGCGCGACCTGATATTCGCCGGTCGCGGCGAGCGAGTAGGCGAAGCCGGTTTTGCTGAACGCCGGATAGACCGCCCCCGAATCCGGCGTGATCGCAGTCGCCTTGGCCTCGCTCTGGACTGTCGAACTGGTCGGGAAATACAACGCGCTCGCCTCGCGGAAATGCTGCATCCCGATCGAGCCCTTCAAGTCATAGGTAAAGAGCCCGTTCCTGCCCATCAGCTCGAGCGGGAAGTTCAGGATCACGTAGAGTTGCGGGCTGAAGTAGCCGCCCTGCCCGTACGTGAAGTACGACTCGTTCTTGCTATAGCCCATGACCGTCGTGTTCACGCCCGCGGTCAGCGTCTGATCCGAAGACTTCACGAGGCGCGTATAGAACCCGGCGCCGCCCTTGCCGCCCATATTGTCCTGGACGTTGTCGCCCATGAGGAACTGGAACTGGCCGTTCACGTAAACACCGCTCGTGCCGTCGTCCCAGCCCAGATCGCCGCGCAGCGCGTTGTTTACCACGCCGCCCCATTTGTAGGTGTTGCCGAAGCCGTCGGTCACCCGCGCGCCCGCGTATGACACCAGGCTGTCCGTGACGGCCCGCCGCGATGCGCCGATCGAGTACGACGTCTGGTCCGTGAACGCGTTGCTGTATTGCACGCCGCCGACGACGTTCGTCTCGCGAAAGCCGACCGGCGTCGAGCCGATGTCGGCCTTCACGTAGCGGTTTTCATAGCCGACCGAGAGTCCCACGCCGGTCGCGTCCTGCGAGCCGGGCGCCGGCACGCTGCTGGATATCGCGCCGACGCCGTAGCGCGAGAGCGTATTCGTACTGGAGGCCGCCGTGCCCGCGTCGAGCGTGACCGGCGTCGCCCGCACGACGACCTGGCCGTCGCCCGCGTGGATGCGCCCTTCGATCGGGGTCTCGATGTCGGTCAGCGAGGACAGGCCGTCCTCGCCCGCGCGGTTGCGGATCAGCACGCCGGCCGAAACGGTGCTCGTCTGCTCGCGGTTGATCTGCGCCAGTTCCTCCTCCACGCTCAGTTGCTGGACCGCCGCGCCGGAAGGCGGCGCGTAGCCCGCGTTGGCGGCTTGCGCGGTCGTGGCTGCGGCCGCCGGCGCAAGTTGGGCGTAGGCGGCGTTGGTGTTCTGTGCAGGGTAAGGCGCGGGCGGCGTCGGCACGTAGCCCTGATACGGCTGCTGGTTCGGATAGGCCGGCTGATACGGCTGACGTGCGTATCCCTGCTGCGCGTAGGGCTGCGGCGTGTACGGCTGCTGCGGATAAGGCGCCTGCGCATAGCCTTGCTGCGGATACGGCGCCGCCTGCTGCGGGTACGCCTGCTGGCCGTAATAGCCCTGTTGCGGATAGGCAGGCTGGCCGTACCCCGGTTGGCCGTACCCCTGCTGCTGCGGATACGGCTGTGCATAGCCGTTCTGCGCAGCCGCGGTCCGGGCCGTCTGCTTCGCGCCGTTGCGCGCCGTTTTCGAACTCTTGGCGCCCTTGGCAGCCGGCGCGCCGGCGTTCGCCGGTTGGCCGTACCCCTGCTGCGGCGCCGTCGGCCACGGCGTGTCGGCATAACCAGGCGCGGCTTGCGCATAGCCTGCCTGCCCATACGGCGCCGGCTGTCCGTAATTCGGCTGCGGCGCATACCCGGGCTGGGCGTAGCCGCCCTGTCCCGGATACGCCTGCCCCGGCGCCACGCCACTCGCCCCGGACTGCGAGGCCGCGTACGGATCGGCGCCATAGCCGCTCGCGTTCGGCGTCCCATCCGACGCGGACTGCGGCGCCAGCGGCGCATAGGAGTTGACAGGCGCGGCGGGCGCCGCCGGCGCGACATAAGGCGCCGGTACCACAGGGGGGGTATAGGCGGGCATGGTCTGGGTCGAATACGGTGAGAGTGCCGGGGCGCTCGCGCCGGCGGCATCGGCAGCGTTCTTGCCGGCAAACGGATTGGTGCCGGGCAGCGGAATCGGCCCCTTTTGCCGATACGGGAAGGTCCAGCCGGGCGGCACGCCGCGCTGCGCGCCGTTTGCCGCGACGGCCGGCGCGTTCTGCGCGAGCAGCGAACGCCGCAGGTATTCCGCCGCGAGCGTGTTCTTGCCTTGCGCGCGGTACATGCGGCCGACGGCCGCCAGCGTCTGCGGATCGTTCGGCGTGAGCCGCAAGGCCGCGTTGGCGGCCGTCTCCGCGTAGCTGAAATCCTTCGCCGAGGCCGCCGCGCTCATCGCCGCGACCCACAGCCCGGCATCGCCGGGGCGCTGCGCGAGCGCCATCCGGTAGCAGGCGAGCGCGTTGTTGTCGTCGCCCGAGGCCGTGTAGAGACGCCCGAGCGCCGCTTGCAGGTCCGCGTTGTCGGGGCGCGCCGCGAGCCACGGCGCGATCACCTCGTAGGCGCTCGCGAGGTCGCCCGTCTGGCGGACGGCGTCGGCGCGGCGCACGACGATCGCGAGGTTGATCTTGTCGAAGTCGGTCCGCTGCTGGGCGTTCAGCCGCATGCCGGCGACGCGCTGCATCACCGTGCCGAGCTCGGCGTCCTGCTGCGTGGCGAGCAGGAAACCGGCGTACTGGAGCAGCGCGCCCGCATCCGACGGATTCATCGCCAGCACGTTGCGCATCAGCGCGAGTCCGCGGTTCGCGTCGCCGCTCGCCACGTAGGCCGATGCGACCACGCCGGCCAGCTCCGGATCGTTGCCGGCGACCGGCTCGGCCGCCGCCACGAGCGCGTGGCCCTGCGCGGCCTGCCCCATGCGCGCGAGCGCCGTCGCCTGGTCCGCCTGCCGGTGCACCCAGAGGCGATGCTGGAGCGTCGTCATCGCGGCCGTGCGCTTGTCGGCAGGGATCTTCTCGAGCTGGTCCAGGCCGTATTGCCAGTCCTGCATCTCCGAGGCGAGCAGCGCGCTCGCGTAGAGCGCGTCGGGCATGCCGGGATGCTTCGCGAGCAGGCCGTCCATGATGCTGCGCGCGTTCGCGAGCGCCCCCTGCTGCACGTAGATGCGCGCGAGATCGAGCCGCAGCCACGGGTCGTCGGGATTGTTGAGGAGCGCGTCCTCGAACGACGTGCGCGCCGTGCCGAGATCGCCGCGCGCCAGCGCCGCCTGCCCTTGCGCCGCTTCAGCCTGCCCGCGCAGCACGTTCGCGCCGCCCGCCTTCGCGCGCTCTTCGTCGGTCAGCTGATTGGCGAACGCGAGCGCTTCGTCGCCGCGCCCCTGGGCGGCGAGCGCGCCGACCAGGCCGCGGATCGCATCGGGGTTGCCGGACTGGCGGCGCAGCACCATCCGGTACGCGGCCTCGGCGCCGCGCGCGTCGCCGGTGGCGAGCAGCATGTCGCCGAGCAGCGATTGCGCCGTGACGTCGCTCGGGTTCACGGCGATCGCGCGCTCGAAGAGCGTCTTCGCCTGCGCGGTGTCGCCGTTGCTGCGGGCGCCGATCGCCTCGCTCGTGTAGGCCCAGTAGGTCGCGCTCGTGAGCGCGTCGCGCCAGCGCGCGGGGTTGCCCGCCTGCGAGGCGCGCTGCAGATAGTCCCGCGCCTGCGTGAATTTCTCCTGCTTCAGCAGCACGACGCCCATGCCGCCGAGCGCGTCCGCGTCGTTCGGCGAGCTCTCGAGCACCGACGCGAACCTGGCGCGCGCCGTGTTCAGGTCGCCCTTGCCGAGCGCGGTGAAGCCTTCGCCGATCGTGCGCCCGCGAGCGTCGGCCGTCGCCGTCAGGCCGGCGCGCTCGCGCGCGGCCTTGTCCTGCGAGGTCAGCGCGTCGAAGCGCGCCTTGATCGCCGGATCGTTCGGCACGGCGGCGAGATAGGCCTGGTAGAGCGGTGTGTCGGCGTCCCGCGCGCCGAGCCACAGGAGCGCCTGCCGCCAGCTCGACTGCGCCGCGCTGCCGACGGTCGCATCCCTCGAAAGCTGCGCGAGCAGCGCGATCCCCTGGCGTCGGTCGGATTCGCGATACGTGAGGTGCTGCGCATACGCGAGCTGATAGCGCGGATCTTCCGGGTGCGCTTTCGCAAGCGCTTCGAGCCCCTGGCGCGCCTCGTCCCAGCCTTGCGGCGTCGAGCCGAGCGCCTGGTAGTACTCCATTTGCAGCTGGGGCGACGCGGGCTTGCCGCTCATCGCCTGCTTGTACTCCTGCACCGCCGACGCCGCCTGCCCGGACTGCTGGAGCCGGCGCGCGTCGTTGATCTCCTGGTTGCGCACGCTCGTCTCGCCGAGGCGCGCGGCGAGGTCGTCGACGCCCGGATAGTCGGGCTCGGCCTGCCGCAGGCGCGCGAGATACTGCTGCGCGCCGCTGCCGTCCTTCTGGTCGGCAAGCAGCATGCCCATGCCGAACAAGGCGTCGGGCTGCCTGGGGTCGATGCGCAGCACCTTCAGCCAGGCCTGCTGCGCCAGGTCGCCGCGCCGGTGCGCCTGCCAGTACTTGCCTTGCTGGACGAGCACGTTGAGCGGCGTGTCGCCCGAGGGGACGGCGCTGGCGGAGGGATCGGCGGCGTGGACGGCGCCCGACGCGGCGAGGGCCGCGAGTGCGGCAGCGGCTCTCAGAATGCGCGGGCGGTGGCGGATTGGCATGTGGTCTCCCAGCGCGGCATGAGGCGGCCCGCTTCGTCGAAGCGGTAGCGGCCCTCGGCGGCGCCCGTGCCGAACAGCGTCAGCACTTGATCGTAATAAGCGGGTTGATGGTTCGGTTGCGGTGCTTGCCCGTTGGCGGCGGGCGCCGGCGAATTCCAGAACGACGCCAGGTGCGCCTGCGCGAGCCCAGCTGCGCGGGCGTCGCCGAGCGCGTTGAAGTACGGCAGCAGCGCACCCCAGAAGCCGAGCGGGGCCTCGCCCTTCACGGCGCCGCTCGTCGTCGCGACGTGCTCGGGCGGCACGCCGGTCGCCGCGATCTGCTCGCGCATTCCGCCTAGCGACGCGAGCCACGGCTTGGCAAGCGGATCGCCCGGCGCGGCGAGGCCGGCCCACAGGTAGACGCGGATCGCGTCATAGCTGCCGAGGTCGCCCTTCACCGGATCGACGATGAACTGGCCGCCGACGTTGACCCGGTAGGCGGCCCAATCGGGCGCAAAGCCGCGCGGCGCGGTGGTCTTGACGAGCGTGAAGGCGTTCTCGGCGAGCCTGGCCCACGGGCCTGACGGCATCTGCGCCGCCAGCGCGCGCAACAGCGGCAATGGCAGATAGCTCGGGTTCACACGGGTCACGCCGCCGTTCTGGAACCCCTGCTTGCCGGGCAGCAGCATCGGCCCGAGGCCGTTCAGGTCGGCGACTTCCTGCTGCGCGATCTGCGTCGCGAGCGCATAGGCGAGCTTCGTATAGGCCGGCTCGCGCCACAGACGCCCGGCTTCGAACAGGTCGTAGGCGATCCAGAGATCGGCGTCCGAAGCGGAGTTGGGGTCGAGCACGCCGTACGAGCCGTCGGGCTTTTTGCCCCATTGCCAGGCGGGCAGCGTGACGCTGGCGGCATCGAAGCGCCCTGCCGACAGGTTGGCGCGCGTCCATTGCAGCAGCTTGTCGAAGGTCGCGCGATCGTTGGCGACGAGCGCGAAGAACATGGCGTACGACTGCCCCTCCGAGGTCGTCTGCTGCACAGGCACCGAGAAATCGACGACGCGGCCGTCGGCCTGGACGAGCTTCGATACGAACTCGCGATAAACCGGCCAATCGCCGCACGGGGCGGCGCCGGAAGCGAACGCCGGCGCCGCCAGCGATACGGCGGCGCCCAAGGCCGCGGCGGCAAACCGGGACGGCTTACGGCGCGAACGCGGGGGCTTGGTCGTCATTCAATCCCCCAGGCGCCGCGCCGCGATCCCGCGCAGCACGCGATAGCAGAGCGTCGCGAGAATCAGCGCCGCAATCAGGCCCGCCAGCATCAGCAGGACCGGATGCGTCGAGAACGCCCAGCGCAGGTACTCGATGACGGGCAGCTTGCCGACGTAGTAGATGTCGCCGTTCGAGACGGTCTCGAGCGTGCGGCCGTGAATCACGGTCATGCCGCCCTGGATCTCGCGCACGAGATCAGGGTCGAGCAGCGCAGCGGTCAGATCCGAGTCGGACTGCCCCGCCGCGCCGATCAGCGCGACCACGCTCTTGCCCTTCGCGAGCGGCGATTCGAACCCGGTGATGAGCGCATCGCCCGAGGCGCTGACGAGCGACAGGTCCGCCCGCGCCGCCGCGCGCTCGGCGCCGCGTTCGCCGTTCCACCAGCCGGAGAGCCGGTACTCGACGTCGGAGAGCTGGAACGTGCGGCCTTCGTCGGCGCCGGAAAACGGCATGTTCTTCTGCCAGTCGGCGAGCAGCGGCTGCTTGCCGGGCGCGCCGATCAGGAGCAGATCCTTGTCACGGTACTTCTCGGCATCGCCCGCGTTGGCGACGGTCACGCCCGTCACCGGATAGCCCGTCGAGGCGCCCATGCGCCCCATCGCCGCGAACAGCAGGCTCAGGTCGCTGCCGTTCGGGTCGTTCGGCAGGATCACGGCGGTCTCAGAAAGATCCGCCATCCGCGTGAACGGGAAGCCGCTGTTGGCGAACGCGGCGAGGTCCGGCATCGCCATGTAGTGCGGGAACGACGACAGGTCGATCGACGAATCGGGATCGATCTCGCCGCGCACGTTGTCGATGACCTGCCCCTGGCATTCGCCGGTTTTCGCCATGTCGTAGAAGAAGTGAAAGCGCAGCTGCGCCTGCGAAGTCAGCAGGTGCGGCGGGATGTAGACGTCGTGCTGCGCGGACGCGGTGTGGTCCGGCAGCATCCGGTTCAGGTAGCGCCCGAGGTCGAGCATCGACGCCGATTGCGCCGGGATCCGCAGCGCCTGCACGAAATCGTTGTTGACGCTGATGTTCAGCGTCGAGCGGTCCGGCGCGGGCCGCGCCGTGTAGCGGTAGCGCAGGTCGATCGGCACGCCCTTGGTGCGCCAGGTGAAGAGGTCGGGAGCCACGCGCAGGTTCACGCGCACGACGTCCGCGTTGTAGCCCGTCACCGACAGATCGCGCAGATCCACGAGCTCGCCGAAGCGCACCGGGCGGTCGGTCGGCAGCCAGTTCGGCGCGTCGTACGGCACGCGCGGCTTGACCGGCACGAAGTTGGAGACGGTCTCGCTCGCGCCCGAGAGCGCCGCCTGCCCGATGCCGAGCGCGGTCGCCGCGGTCTTGATCTCGTGCGCGTCGCGGCCCATCACGAGCAGCAGCTTGCCGCGCGCGGGCGGCGCCCGGTCGACGATCGCGAGCATCGGCCCATTGATCTCCGGCAGCGTCACGCCGGCGGGCTTCTCGTCGCTCGTCGCGAACACGACGGCGTTGCCCGAGAGCGGCGCGTTGTCGGTCTGGGCCGGGAACAGCGCGCCGCGGTAGCCCGCGAGCGCGCCGAACCACGACGCGACGACGCCCGCCGCCTCGATGGTGTCCGGGCTCGGATGCGCGCCGAACACGAACGGCAGCTCCAGGCGGCGGATGTCGCGGCGGTCGAAGAACGGCAGCGGCAACGTGCCGAGATCGGCCTTGGCCGGCAGCACGGCGAAGGTCATGTCGAGCGTGCTCGCGTTGCTGACCGTCGCCCACAGCGCGCTGTTCTGCGGATCCTCGCAGCCTTGCGTGTAGTGCGCGATCAGCTGGACGTTCAGGTGGTTGAACTCGGTGATGAAGCGCGGCTCGATCGGCACGTCGCGCGACACCAGCATGCCGGCTTGCTCGCGCGGCAGCGGCAGCGTCGCGACCGGCTCGCCGTTCATCAGCACCTTCAGGTGCGAAACGTTCGGCAGCAGAGACGGCGAGTAGCTGTAGATCAGGTGCAGCGTCGCATTGGTGACGACTTCGTCGGCACGCACCGAGAACGGCACGCCGTTCTGGCTCTCGACGCCGTGCAGCTGCAGCGGATCGAGCGCGCCGAGCTGCTGGAACGTGAAGCTCTGGCGGCGTCCGCCGGAGACGAGCGTGCCGTCGTCCGCGGTGGTGGGCATCGCGCTGCGCCGGTCGCGCCCGATGGCGGCCAGGAGCGGCGCGGCCGGGATCGCGAGCGCGCCCTGGCCGCCGGGCTGGGAGATGAGCGGTATCGCCGGGGCAAGCGGTGCGGCGCCGGAAGCCCCCGCGGCCGCGCCGGCCGAGGAAGCCGGCGCGGCCTTGTCCTGCGCGTCGGCCGTGCCGATCGCGAACGCCAGCAACGCAATCATCGCCGCCGCCAGCCCGGCCCGCCCGCCCGCGACGCCCCGCCCGTTACGCACTTCCCGATGCAACACGCCCCGCACCCGCCCCATCAGCGCGCCGACCGTTCGCCAAGCCCGAACCCGCCGCGCATCCCAACGCCCTTTCCTCATAGATCAGTTCTTGTCCTTTGCCTGGTCAGCCGCCGCCAGACGGCGCATGCGCCGCGCCTTCTGGAAATCCGCATAGATGTGCTCGAAAAGCCCCGTGATGCCCGCGCAGCCCACCCGCATCACGTGCATGAGGCCGCGCAGCGGCGCGTCGGCCTGGCGCCCCTCGGCCCAGTTGGTCCAGGCATCGGCGCGCGCGAACGTGCTCTGCACGAAGTCGAGCTCCTGCTCGCGCGAGAGCGGCGCGAACTGCAGGCCGGCGCGCCCCGGCGCCGTGAAGGTGACCGTCGCCGGAAACACGAACTCCTCCTGCCCGCGAAACAGCGACACGCGGACCTTCTCGTGCATCGGGATCTCGATCGAGGCGGGCAGCCGCAGGCCGACGCCGCCCTCGGCGTAGTCGATGGTCTCGCAGACGAGCGTGCGCCCGGTCGAAAAGCGCAGCGAGGCCGGCACCGTCATCGCGACGCGGTGCGCGCCGCGCACCTGGCGCTGCTCGCGCGCCGCGGCGACGCTCGCGCCGAGGATCAGCATGTTGTAGCCGGTCCACGCGAGATTGAGCACCGTGGTCTGGACCTCGCTCTGCGACTGCACGTTGAGCCAGATATGGACGAGACCGACCACGAAACCGATCAGGTTCAGCACCAGCAGAAGCAAGTACGGCCGCGAGATCGCCCAGTCGAAGTACTGCTCCTCGATCTTGCCGCCCTTGGCCGTCACGTTGAACTTGCCGAGCCTCGGGTTGATGAGCGCGAGCAGCGTCGGCGCAGTGATGTACGACGCGAGCACCGATTCGTAGACCTCCGCCCAGAACGAGTGGCGGAACTGCCGCTGCATCCGCGAGTTGGTGATGCTCGCATGCATCATGTGCGGCAGCGCGTAGATCGCGATCATGCTCGCCGCCGCCTGGATCACGTGCGCGCCGAAGAACAGGAACGACAGCGGCGCGGTGAGGAAGATGAGCCGCGGGATGCCGTAGAAGAAGTGCATCATCGCGTTCAGGTAGCAAAGCCGCTGCCCGAACGACAGCCCACGCCCCGTGAGCGGATTGTCGATGCGGAAGATCTGTGTCATGCCGCGCGCCCAGCGGATGCGCTGGCCAATGTGGCCGCCGAGGCTCTCGGTCGCGAGGCCCGCCGCCTGCGGAATCGCCAGGTAGGCGGTGGTATAGCCGAGGCGGTGCAGCTTGAGCGCGGTGTGGGCGTCCTCGGTCACCGTCTCGACAGCGATGCCGCCGACCTCCTCCACCATCGAGCGCCTGAGCAGCGCGCACGAGCCGCAGAAGAACGTCGCGTTCCACAGGTCGTTGCCGTCCTGCACGAGGCCGTAGAACAGCTCGCCTTCGTTGGGCACCTTGCGGAAGGTGCCGAGGTTCTTCTCGAACGGATCGGCCGAGAAGAAATGGTGCGGCGTCTGCAGCATCGACAGCTTCTTGTCGCGCAGGAACCAGCCGAGCCCGATCTGCAGGAACGAGCGGGTCGGGATGTGATCGCAGTCGAAGATCGCGAAGTACTCGCCCGTGGTGATCTTCAGCGCCTCGTTGATGTTGCCCGCCTTCGCGTGCCGGTTGTGCGAGCGGATCGTCCAGGCGACCCCGACCTCCTCGCAGAACGACTTGAACTCGGGCCGCCGGCCGTCGTCGAGCACGTGGATGGAGAGCTTGTCCTTCGGGTAGTCGAGCGCGATCGCCGCGTAGATCGTCGGCTTCACGACCGACAGCGGCTCGTTGTAGGTCGGGATGAAGACGTCGACCGTCGGCCAGGCGCTGCGGTCGGCCGGCAGCGTGACCGGTGAGCGCTTGAGCGGCCAGGCGGTCTGGAAGTAGCCGAGCATCAGCACGATCGTCGAATAGACCTCGGCGGACACCAGGAGCACGCCCCAGATCGCGTCGACGGGACGGTCCCAGAACGTCGTCTCGGTGAGCCGCCAGTACATGTAGCGGCCCGAGGCGATCGCCGACAGCATGATCATCACGAGCGTCGCGAAGCGCCCTTCCGCGCGGCGGAACAGCAGCGCGGCGACGAAGCAGCAGGTCGCGAACATCAGCTGCTGCGTGAGCGACATCGGCACCGTGAACACGAGGTAGAGCACGGCGAGCGCGAACACCAGGAGGAGCGCCGCGACGGGCTTGCTCCCCCACGCGGGGGCGTTCACGAGCCGGCGGCTGAAGCGCGCGAAGCGCGAGCTGCCGGCGGCTTCCGTGGCCGCCGCGGCTTCAGCGGCCACACCAGCCGCCCCGGCTTCGTCCGACACGGTGCTCATGCCGCGCTCCTCGGCAGCGAGCGCCGCCCGGTCAGTTTCCCGAGCAGCCATTCGCCGCACTTGCGGAAGTCGGCGGTGGCCAGGCTGAGCGGATCGTAGTGGATGACGGTCGTGTCGTAGGCGAGCGCTTCGCCGACGCCCTGGTCCTCATGCACGACGCCCGGATAGAGATGCGCGCCGAGCACGCCGCGCAGCACCTTGACGACATCCTTGGCGAGCTGGCGCGACTGGTCGGCCTGGTTGATCACGTAGCCGAAGCCTAGAAAATCCGGACGCGGCGCCGCGTAGGCATCGATCAGCCGCTCCATCAGCGGGATCGCCGCATACGACGCCGCGTCGGGCAGCACCACGTTCAGCGCGAACTGCGCGTTCATGAGCGCCGCGCGCGTGTAGACCGAGGCGCCCGGCGGCGTGTCGATCAGAACGATGTCGGACGGCTCGAGCGAGAGCGCGTCGAGCGCCTCGGCGAAGAGCTCGGGCTCCGCGTCGAGACGCTGCTCGAAGACGCGCCGGTCGTCCTCGTTCAGCACGCCGTACGGCAGCACCGTGACGCCGTCTGGCGCATCGAACATCGTGCCGTGCCAGGGCCCGTGGGCGAGCGTCGCGCGCGAGATGCCGTCGATGCTGTCGAGCGGCATCCCGAAGTGGAGCCGCAGTGCGTTCTGCGGATCCAGATCGAGCGCGATCACGCGCCGCCCCGGCCCGGCCAGCACCGAGGCGAGATTGGCGGCCAGCGTCGTCTTGCCGACGCCGCCCTTGGCGGAAACCACGGCGACGACGTTCATGACGGTTTTCGGGGGAGGTCGAACCGCGCTCGCCCGAGGACGTTGCCGGACGCCGGCTCGGGCTCGCTCTTGCGCGAACCTTCGAGGCGGCGGAACAGGGTCGAAAGACCGGCCTTGGTTGCGGGCTCGGGCGCGGCAGATTGGAACAGCTGGCCGAGGATTGAATTCGCGGCAGGAGCGGCAGAAGCGGCCGGACGGGCCGCGGCGGCGCGGCCGAATACTGCGGCCAGCCCGCCGGACGGCGGCGTAGCCGCAACGCCGGACGGCGCCGGGCTGGCCGAACCGGCGGCTTTCGCGCCGAACGTGCCAGCCAGCCCCGAACCGCTCGCCGTCAACGGAGCGGCGGGAGCCGGCCGCGGCGCGGTTTGTTGGGCCTCGGCAGCGCGCTCCTCGCCCGCCGCCTCCTCCTCTTCCTCCGGCGTCGGCGCAAAACGCGGCGCGCCGACCAGACGCGGCGGGGCCGCAACCGTCTGCACCGGATGGGTCGCATGCCGATGCGCGCGCCCGAAGAGCGGCAGCCGCGACGCCGGGCGCACGGTGTTGGCCGCGGGTGGCGGCGCCTTGATCTGGACCGGCGTGGCGGCGCTGCGAAGGGTCACGGTCGGCACGCTCTGGTGCTGCTCGACGTCGAGCGTCGCCAACAGCGGCCAGCGGGCGCGCGCGATCTGCGAGTCGTCGTCGCGGGCAACCTCTTGATAGGCGTCCGCGTTGCCGCCGAACTTCTTGAAGAGATTGCCGATATCGTCGGAGACACTCATTGCCATTCCCTTTTAGGCCGCCTGGTCCGGCATGGCTTAGCTTCGATGATCGGCCCCTTCGTTCACCAGGCGAAACTCCAGGGCCAGCGGGTTCTCCACGCGCAGCTGGGTCAGCGTCAGCTCGCTGCCTGCGCCGAGCTCGCGCAGCCAGTATTGATAGGCGCCTTCGAGAAAGCCCGGCGTCCAGGCGTGGGCGTTCGGCCCGAACGCGGCAAGCGGCGCGCAGAAATGCTGGATCGCGAGATGGTCGTCGGTCTCGACGAGGTCCACGAAGCCCCAGTCGAGCCGGCTCCAGATCGCGTTCAGCGCCGCGGCGAGTGTGTCTAGGCTGTCGCATGCCTCGATGGCATGGGCGGCGGCGAAACGCTCGCCGACGCGCGCCATGAGCTGCCGCAGTTGCGCGGCGTCGAGCTGGGCGTCGAATTCCTCTGCCAGCGCAGTCAGAAAATCGCGCCATTGCGTTGATGGCTGCTGCTCAGCGAAATAGCTGACTATCGCGGACGTATGTGCTTGCATGACGACGAAAAAGGGTGCCCGGGTCGGCGTTGATCGGCTGCGATCTGCTTGACGGTGCGCGACGGCGGGCATGACTTGCGCCCGCGCTGGCCTCGGCATCCGCACTGCCCCGCGATTTTATTGCGGAATTGTCTCAAAAACTTAATTCCGTGTATTCACACCGTAAACAAATGTCAAACAAATAGAGCGCAAACGTTTGTCGACGGCCCGAAAACAACAGACGAACAGACGCCGGCGCGCGCCTATACCGCGATGACGCAGTTGCGGCCGTGGCTCTTGGCCCGGTAGAGGCGCTGGTCGGCGGCGCGCAGCAGCGAATCGATCGTGCTGCCGTCCTGCCCGAATTGCGAAATGCCGATGCTCACGGTGATCGAGAATTGATCGCCGCCCGCGGCGTCGAAGCGCGTGCTCTGAATCGCCATACGAATGCGCTCGCCGATCATCAGCGCGGCATCGAGCGCCGCCTGCGGCAGGAGGACCATGAACTCCTCGCCGCCCACGCGCGCCACGCCGTCGTAGGGACGGATCGCCTCGAGACAGGTCTGCACGAAGCCCTTGAGGACCGAGTCGCCGACCTGATGGCCGAAGGTGTCGTTGACGCGCTTGAAGTTGTCGAGATCGAGCGCGAGCAGCGAGAACGGCGCCTCCCCGCGCCTGGCCCGCCCGATCTCGGTCTCGATCCGCTCAAGGAAGATGCGGCGATTGACGGCGCCCGTGAGCGGATCGATGGCGGCGAGATGCTCGAGCTTCTGGTTCGTGTGCTGCAGCTCCTGCAACGCGGCCTCGGTGCGCGCCATCGCCTCGCCGAGGCGCGCCATCAGCTCGTCCTGGCTGTAGATCGTCGAGAACGAGCGCGTCGTATGGAATGCCTGCACGACGCCGAAGCTCAGCAGGAAGAAGCCGCTCGCGAAGATCGCATGCGCGAGCCACCACATGTGATTCCACGGCTTGCCGAGAATGAACGCGAGCGACGAGAGCGCGAACGACATCACCGAGATGCCGAAGATGAGCATCAGCGGCGAGCGGATGCGACGCCACAGCATCAGGCCGACGTTCACGAGCGAAACGGCGAGCGCCCCGCCCTCCATCGACAGGCGCGTGCCGAGCGAGCCCGCCACCGGCGAGTACGCGAGCACCGCCACGAACAGGTCGATCACGAAGAAGCCGATGAGCCAGCTGATCCAGAACCAGAGATCGGCGCGCCGCGCGACCGGATCGGGCGGCGCCTTGTAGGAGAGCAGCCCGACGAGCAGCAGCAGCGCCATCACGAGGCGCGAGGCCGGTCCATAGAGCAGGAACAGCCAGATGTTCCGATGCGAGAAGCCGGTAAAGACGCCATGCAGCGTATAGATCACGACGAACCCGGCGAAACCGAGCGTGAGCCAGCGCAGGATCGGCTCGCCCGACAGGCGGTAGCACTGCCACGTCACGTAGGTCACGAAGAGCCCTTCGAGCGTCGCCGCCGCGATCGCGATCTCGTGAAAGAGATGGTTCTCGAACTTGAGTGAGGGGTCCTGGAAGAAGTAGAGGTAGGCGACCAGGTAGGCCGGGATCAACGCAAAGCCGACCAGCAGCAGCCGCCCGTAGATCTGCGTCACATACCGGATCCCGGCGGGCGGTTCCACGATTGGCGCCGCGCTGGCTGCGATATTCGAGCTCATGTCCGCTCCCCTCGGATGATGGTTTTCCGGCACGGTCTGGCGGCGCGGCTCGCGGCGCGATGCGCCCCCGCGACCGGACTCGAACTCTACTCCAAGCTTATGGAGATAAGATAAGACAATTCCGCGCGATTGGGATAGGGCCAGCAAAGAAAACGCGACGCAATGGCAGCAAGGTGCGCTGCAACTGCGTCGCCAAGGGATGCTCGGTGATTCGGTCTACTTGGCCGCGGCAGCCCGCTCCGCTTGCTCGGCAGCGCGCTTCGTGGTTTTCGATACGGCCGAGCTGACGGCCTCGACATTGTTTTCCGCGACTTCGATCGCCTGCTGCGCCGCCTTGCGCGTCGACTCGTACCACGCGCCGGCCGCGTTGATCGCCGACTTCAGCGCCGTGATCGCGGGCTCTGCCGCAGCCGGCGCGTTGCGGCCGGCCGCGTCGACGAGATGATGCAGGCGGTGCTGGTGCTCGGTGTACTGCTCGTTGGCGAGCGTCGCGAATTCGGCCTGCGCGGCAGTCGCGATCGAGAACAGGCGCGAGTAATAGGCCTGGGTGCGCGCGACGGCGTGCTCCGCCGGATTCCCATGCGGCACGCTCCATTCGCGTGGATGCTTGCCCGATACGGCATGCAGCACCGCCTCCTGCGCGTCGCCGGCGGCCGACTTGAGCGTCTCGAAGTTCAGCTCGACGACCTTCTGCCAGTTCTCGACAGCCTTGCCGGCAAGCGCAAACGAAGTTTCGAGGCTGGTGCGCTGCATTGCGGCGGTTTGTTCCGGATTCCAAAAGCTCATTGATTCGCTCCCAAAGGCGCCCTTGTGACGGGCATGGTTCAAGACAATGCTGAGTCTCCTCGTCCCCTCTATGATCCTCTTCACTCTCTGATGTCGGCTTGCTCCATCAAGCGTTCGACGACCACGTGGATCGCCTGATTCAGCCGCTCGTCGGTCAACTCCGCCCGAATGCTGTCCTCCAGCATTTCCCTGCCCAATACCCGGTACGAGCCTGGCTCGATCGTCTGCAAGACCTCCGAGATCTGCGCATAGCGCGTACGCACGTCGGCGTCCGTCACCGCGGCGGGCCGCACCTCGTCGCGCAGGTAGCGCTTGATCGCCGTGTCGACCTGCACGGACGACTGCGCCTCGCCAGCGGCCGCCTCGCCATAGCGGCGCTGAGCCGCCTGCCACAGCAGCTCGCAGGCGATCAGGCGGTATTTGAGCGTGCGGCGCAAGCCGGGCGTATCGGGCTCCCCCGATTTCGCCACGGCGGCAGCGAGCTCGGCTTGCGTGACCGGCGTGCCGTTGACCATCGCGATGGCCTCGGACAGCACCGGCCGCGACGGCGATTCGCTGACGCGCGTCAGCGGAATCGCATCCGTCGCCGTGCACGACGACGCGCCTGCGAGCAAGGCGGCGGCGACCATCGAAACACGGGCTACGTATTGCATGGCTGCGCCTTGCATCGATGCCATTTCCAGGGTGTCAAGCAATGGACGCCAATCTAGCAGTCGGAAAAAATTACGGGACCTAGCGATCTTGCTAGCTAGGACAATCGGTGGCACACCCAATATGGCGGCGTCGACGAGTTGCGCTACACTCCCGCGCCAATGTGAAACGGCCTCGCGGCAACACGATTGACCGCGGCCGTCTCCATGACGCCGGCCGCTTGGCGGCCAGCGTCGTTACTGCACCGGCTCGCGACCCGAGCCGGTGTGACGGGAAGGCGAAGTTATCGCTTCGGCTTCTTCAACCCAACGGAGTCAACGCTTTGTCACACCACCTCGATCAAGGGCTGGCCGGCCTGTTCGGCACCGGAGAAGGCCCCGCCCACGAGCGCACGACGCTCTTCACCGACGCCAAGTCGGGTCTCGCCGCCATCATCTCCGTCTACAGCACTGCGCTCGGCCCCGCCTTCGGCGGCTGCCGCTACTGGACCTACGCGAACGGCAACGACGCGCTCGTCGATGCGCTGCGCCTGTCGCAAGGCATGGCCTACAAGAACGCGCTCGCCGACCTGCCCTTCGGCGGCGGCAAAGCCGTGATCCTGCGCACGCCCGAGCAGACCGACCGCACGAGCCTGTTCAAGGCGTTCGGGCGCGCGGTCGAATCGCTCGGCGGCCTCTACATCACGGCGGAAGACGTCGGCACCACCGTCGACGACATGCGCGCCGCGCAGACCGAAACCCGCTATATCAGCGGCATGCCGCGCGACGGCGAGTTCGGCGGCAACCCTTCGCCGAAGACCGCATACGGCGTGTTCGTCGGCATCGAGGCGGCCGCGCAGTATGTGATGGACAAGAAGAGCCTCGCGGACATGACGGTCGCCGTGCAAGGGCTCGGCTCGGTCGGCTGGGATCTGTGCCGGCGGCTCGCGGATGCGGGAGCGAAGCTGATCGTCGCCGACATCGACGAGGCGAGGGTCGCCGAGGTGCGCGTACGGTTCGGCGCGCAAACGGTGAAGCCGGACGAGATCGCGGGCGTCGAGGCCGACGTGTTCGCGCCGTGCGCGCTCGGCGCGGTCATCACGCCCGAGGTCGCGGAGCATTGCCGCTTCCGCATCGTGGCCGGCGGCGCGAACAACCAGCTCGCCTCGTTGGCGGAAGGCGACACGCTGCACCGCCGCGGCATCTTCTATGCGCCTGACTTCCTCATCAACGCAGGCGGCATCGTGAGCTGCGCCCGCGAGTTTTTGGGCGGCACCGATGAAGCCTCCGTCATGACGGAAGTCGCGAAGATCCGCGAGCGGCTGTTTGCGCTCGCGCAACGGGTCGAGAAGTCCGGCGAGGCGCCGGCGCGCGCCGCGGTGAGCTGGGCGCGCGAGAAGATCGAGAACGCCGCGGCCCGCTGAGATCGCGCGCGATCGAATCGCTTTACGCCGAAGCCGCTTCCCCGTGAAGCGGCTTTTTTATTTCGAGCCTCTTACGCGCGATTACCCGCGCGTGACGCGCCACATCCCCTTCCGTACGGCGATTGAAAGCCTCCGTCCAGCCTGTAATGGATGGAAATCTGCGCACGATGCTTCGATGCACTAACCACGCCCGGTCGCGTCTACACTCGCGCCGTGTGCGTGATGCGGCGCGTTCCGTCCATCGCGCGGCGCACCGTCTTCCCCGCATTTCGCACTACCTGCCTGCACGAAACGAAAGCATGTCGCCGTATTCCGCCGGATCGAATCGCAGCACGCCGCCTCGGCGCATCATGAGGACGAGCGCCGCAAGGACGCGCCTATGACGCCCGATGCGCGCCGCCTCCCCGCGTGGAAGCTCGTCGTCTTCGCCAACGCGTTCGCCGAGCGCGGCGCGGCGAACGAAGCGCTCGATCTCTATCGCCGGGCAGTCGAGGTCGGCGCCGACGACGCGAATCTTTACAACACCGTCGGCCGCGCGTTCGAACAGCTGACGAGCCTCGACGATGCGATTCGCTGCCATCGGCGCGCGATTGCCATCGAGCCGTCGTTTCACGGAGCCTATAACGATCTCGGCAACGCGCTGCATGCGAACGGCCACCTTGCCGAAGCGCTGGCCGCGTACGAAGCCGCAATCCGGCTCGCGCCGCGCAACGGCTCGTATTACCGCAACTATGTCCAGGCCACCCGCATCAAGGCCGGCGATCCGCTATTCGCCGTGATGGACGAGCTCATCCGCGATACCGATCGAACTCCGCTCGAAGACCGCATCCATTTGCATTTCGCCCTGGGTCTCGCGCTCAGCGAAGCGGGCGAGCCCGCGCGTGGCTTCGCGCACCTCGTCGAAGCCAATATCGACGCTCGTCGAGCAGATACTGGCAAGCCATCCGCAAGTCGTGGGCGGCGGCGAGCGCCCTGACTTTTCGCGCGCGCTCAAGGCCTCGATCGAAACGATCGCAGCATCGGCCGAGGGCCGTTCGGCGCAAAGCGAGCTCGATGTCTTGAAGCCGGAGCGGCTGCGCGCCATCGCCTCCGCCTACCTCGCACGGCTTGACCATGCGGCCGCAGGCAGGCGATCGTACCGGCGCATCACCGACAAGATGCTCTTCAACTTCGAGCTCGCCGGCATGATCCAACCGGCGCTGCCGAACGCGCGCTTCATCCATACCCGGCGCGCGCCCGTCGAGACCTGCCTGTCGTGCTATGCGCGTCTCTTCAAGGACGTGCCGTTCAGCTACGACCTCGGCGAGCTGAGCAAAGCGGCCGCTCGGCGCCGCGACATCAAGCGCACCACTCGCGCCACATCTGCCGGAACGCGCCTTCGATGCCGCGCGCAAAGCGCGCGCCGTCCATCAGCGGCGAGTGCTCCATCCGCGAGCGCAGGCCCGCGCGCAATGCCGCGAGGCGCGGCAGATCGTTCGCGAGCTGCACGGCGATGCGGACATAGTCGTCGTCCGTTTGCGCGGCCAGCTCGGTCAGCCCGAGGTTGGCGAGCTGGCTCAAGCCGCCCCGCCCCACCGCCGTGCCCCCCACGCGCGTCACGACCGGCACGCCCATCCAGAAGGCGTCGAGGCTCGTCGTGTGGCCGTTGTAGGGGAAGGTGTCGAGCGCGAGATCGATCTCGTGATACGTCTCGAGGTACCCCGCGCGCGGCCGGAACGCGACAAAGCTCAGCCGTTCCGGCGCAACGCCGTACGCGGCGAGCCGCGCGGTGAGCCGCTCGCGCGCGGTCCCCGGCGCCGCCATCAACACGAGCCGCGCTTCGCCGGCAACGGCCAGCACCCGCGCCCAGATCCGCAGCGTGTGCTCAGTCAGCTTGCACGCGTTGTTCAGGCAGCCGAACGTGAAGCGGCCCGTTTCCAGCACCGGCAGCGCGTTGACGGCAGGCGTTTGCGTCAGCGGGTCGTAGCACCAGAACGAATCCGGCAGACGGACGGAGCGCTCGCTGTATTGGTCATCGACGTGCGGCTCGTTTAGCGGATCGAGCCACGGGTCCGTGAGGCGGTAACCGATCGCACCGCTGCCGGTCGTGCCCGGATACGCGAGCCACGCCACTTGCACCGGCGCGGGCCGCCGTGCGAACAGCAAGGGGCGGCCGTTCGCCATGTGCATCGTCAGGTCCACGAGGACGTCGATCCGGTCGTCGCGGATGCGTTGCGCGAGTGCGTCGTCGTCGAGATCGCGCACGTCGCGCCAGACATCCGCATAGGCCGCGAGACGCCGCGTGAAGTCATCGGGCCGCGCGACGCTCGAATAGCAGAAGATCTCGTAGTTCGCGTGATCGTGATGCTTGAGAAGCGGCGTCGTGAAAAGCGTCTGGCAGTGGTCGCGGAAGTCCGCCGACACATAGCCGATCCGCAAGCGCCGCGACGGCATGCGATCGTTCGCGTAGTGCGGCTGCGCGCTTCGAAACGGCGACTCGTGCCGTTCGGCGAAGTGCAGGCACTCGTCGCGGATCGCGCGGCCGTTCTCGCACTGGAACGTCAGCGCGTACGCGAGGTTGCTGTGTGCGACGAGATTGGCGGGATCGTGCAACAACGCACGTCGATAGCAGTCGATCGCATCGTCGAGCGAGCCCGTGTCCTTCAGCACGTTGCCCAGGTTGCTCCAGCTGACCGAGTGCGCCGGATCGGCCGCCAGCGCGCGGCGATAGCAGGCTTCGGCCTCGTCCATGCGGCCCAGCGTGCGAAAGAGATTGCCCGCGTTGTTGTAGGCGGCCACGAAGCCGGGGCGCAGGCGGATCGCCGCGTCGAACGCCTCGGCCGCCGCGGCGTATTCGCCGAGCTCCTTGAGGGCATTGCCGAGATTGTTGTGCGCGTCGGCGTGATCGGGCCGTATGGAAAGCGCGGCGCTGTATTGCGCGGCGGCGTCGCCGTGGCGGCCGAGCGCCTGCAGCACGTTGCCGAGGTTGTAGGCCGCCTCGGGTGCATTCGCATCGATGACGAGCGCGCGCTCGAGCATCGCTGCCGCTTCGGCGAACTGGCGCCGCTCGCCGAGCGCCACGCCAAGGTTCACGAGATGCGCAGCCGCGCCCGGCTCCGCGCGGACCGCCTCGCGCAGCAATGCGATGGCGTCGTCCAGGCGGCCCTGCGCCTGGACCAGCGTCCCGAGGTTGGTCAGCGCGCTCGCGTAGTCCGGCCGCACGTCGAGCACGCGGCGATAGGCGTCTTCGGCGAGCGCGAGCTGGCCTAGCTGCCTGAGACAGTTGCCGAGATTGTTGAGGGCGTCGAGATGCTGCGGCTCACGCGCGAGCACCGATGCATAAGCCTCGGCCGCCGCCGCGAGATCGCCCCCGGCGTGCAGCGCGCACGCGAGCGCGAACCACGCATCGACCGATTCCGGCTCGTGCGAGAGCGCAAGGCGATAGGCACCGGCTGCCTCGTCGAATCGCCGCAGCGCGGCGAGGACCTGGCCTTTGCCGAAGTGGTAGCGCGCCGTCCCGGGCTGTTGCGTGCTCGCGCGGTCGAGCCATGCCAGCGCCTCGCCGCCGCGCCCGGCTTGCCATTCGAGAATGCCGAGGCGGAACATCGCTTCGTGATGATTGGGCTGCGCGGCCACGACGCCGCGGTAGAGCGCGCCGGCGGCCGCGAGGTCGCCGGCCAGATGCCGTTCCTTGGCCTGTGCGAAACGGTCGTTAAGCGGCGCGTCGATCGGCATGGAGATAGCGCTTCCCTTCGAATGAATCCTGACCCGATTCTAGACAGGCGTCCCGGGATTCAAAACGCGGATCTGCGGGCACATTTGGCTTCGATCGTGGCGCAACGCGTCTTGCCCGCATCAATTCGGTAAGGAAATCCAGCCGATTCGAAGGTTTGCCCGAGTCCTATCGGAGGTAATCCTGTGTAATATTCGGCCTTTTATTCGCCCCATTCCGGATGACAAGGCTGCTGCTGCGCGGAACAACTAGAAGCTTGGCGGCGTCGCCCGGGCCAGTCTCGTCCCAGAGCCGGGTGCGCCGCGCGGCGGCGCTCGCCTTCTTCTTCGCCGCCGCATTCGCGTCGCGCGACGCTGCGGCAGAGAGCGTCTGCACGATCGCAGGCGACGCGCACCGGCCCTCGGTCGGCCTCGTGCTGTCGGGCGGCGGCGCGCGCGGCTACGCGCACCTCGGCGTGCTCAAGGTCCTCGAGGAGAACCGCATTCCGGTCGACTGCATCGCCGGCACCAGCATGGGCGCCGTGGTCGGCGGCCTCTACGCGAGCGGCATGAGCGCGGCCGAGATGGAAAAGCGGCTCGAAAACGTCAACCTCGCCGACATCGCGTTCGATGTCAGCGAGCGCGCGGAGCTGCCGCAGTCGGAGCGCGAGGACGAACGGCTCTATGTCGGCAGCCTCGGCTTCGGACCCAACGGCGTGAAGCTGCCGGCCGGTCTCGTGCAAGGCAACCGCTTCCGGGCGCTGCTGCAGGACTGGACCTCGAGCGTGCCGGGCAACCAGCCGTTCGACAAGCTGCCGATCCCCTATCGCGCGATCGCCACCAACCTGCGCACCGGCGAGAAGGTCGTGCTAGACCACGGCTCGCTGCCGCAGGCGATCCGCGCCAGCATGGCGCTGCCGGGGCTGTTCGCGCCGACGGACGTGGACGGCGTCACGCTCGTCGACGGCGGCCTCGTCAGCAACCTGCCGATCGAGACCGCGCGCGAGATGGGCGCGAACGTGGTGATCGCGGTCGATATCGGCTCGCCGCTGCGCCCGCTCGACGCGCTCTCCTCTCCCGCCGACGTGATGCAGCAGACGCTCGGCATCCTGATCCACCAGAACGTGGCGCGCCAGCGCGCGCAGCTCGCGGCGAGCGACGTGCTGATCGAGCCGCAGCTCGGCCCCCTCAGCTTCACCGACTTCGCGAACGCGCGCGCGGCCATCGCGGCGGGCGAAGCGGCCGCACGCGCGGCCCTGCCCAAGCTGCAGGCGCTCGCGCTACCGCCCGAGGCGTACGCCGAATACCGCTCCGCGCACGCGGCATTGCCACGGGTGCCGATCCGCGTGACGAGCGTCGTCGTCGAAACGAACGGCGAGGTGCCGCCCGCGCGCATCCTCGACCATCTGCACGTGAAAGCCGGCGACGTCTACGACCCGGCCAAAGTCAACCAGGATCTGCGGGAGCTCACGACCTCCGGCGACTTCGAAAGCGTCACGCAGCAATTGATCACCGAAGGCGAGGGCCACCGCCTCGTCATCGATGCGCGCGAGAAATCGTGGGGGCCGAACTTCCTGCTGTTCGGCCTCGGCATGTCGAGCAGCTCCAAGGACCAGGGCGGCTTCCGCGTCAATCTCGGCTATCGCAGGCCGTGGCTCACGCCGTCGGGGCTGGAGTGGCGCGTCGACAGCATCCTCGGCAGCGAGCTCCTCAGTTTCCACACGGAGCTGCGCCAGCCGCTGTCGACGTCGTTCGGCTACTACGTCGCGCCCTACGCGGAAGTCCAGCGCCACTTCGCGAACATCTACGACAACGACACGGGTTTCCGTCTCAACCAGTACCACGTGCAGACCGAGCGCGCCGGGTTCGATTTCGGCGTGCCGCTCGCCCGTCTCGGCGACTTCCGCATCGGGCTCGCCTATGCGCACGGCTACGCCGGGCCCGTCTACAACGCGTTCGACGATGCCGGAATCAACTCGGAGGCGTACCCGAAGTTCTACGGCAGGCAGGTCACGGCGCGCGCCCGGCTCGTCATCGATCAGCTCGACGACCCGCTCTTTCCGCGCAGGGGCTATTTCGCCGAGGCGCGCGGCGAGCGCACCGTGTTCGGCGGCAGCGACAAGTTCACGGAACTCTACGGCAAGAGCATCGTGGCGGAGAGCTTCGGCCGGCAGAGCGTCAGCGCGAGCCTGGAGGCCGGCGCCGACATCGGCGGGGTGAACGTGGTCAACCCGTTCGGCTTCACGCTCGGCGGCTTCCAGCACTTGTCCGCGTACGCCGCCGACCAGCTTTCGGGCAACTCGCTGCTCTACGGGCAGGTTACCTACCTGGACCAGCTGATGTCGTTCAACATCGCGCCGTTGCGCGCGCTCTTTGCGGGCGTGAGCCTCGAAGCCGGCAACGTCTGGGACCAGGGCGACCGTTTCGGCAGCGGCAAGTTGCGGCGCAGCGTCACGTTCTTCACGAGCGCGACGAGCTCGTTCGGGCCGCTCTACGTCGGCATCGCGTTCGCTCCTGGCGGACGCCGCAACATCTACTTCCAGCTCGGGCATACGTATTGACGGCGCCCGGCGCTGGTTCGCGCCTCAAGCCACCTTGCTCACCGGCCAGCTGAGCTCGAAACGCGCGCCCGTCAGCGTCAGCGGATCGGTCGCGACGATGCGCCCCTGGTGCGCCTGCAGCACCTGCCGCGTGATCGCAAGCCCGAGCCCATAGCCGCCCGTGGTGCGGTCGAGCCGCACGAACGCATCGAAGATCTGCTCGCGCGCGGCCGGCGCGACACCCGCGCCGTCGTCCTCGACCGCGATCTCGACGTTGCCGCGCACGATCGCAACGGTGACGAGAATTTGCGAATTCGCGTATTTGCCCGCGTTGCGCAGCAAATTGCGGATGGCGTAGGACATCAGGCGCGTGTCCATCGCGACGCGCGCGCTCCGGTCGACATCGGCCTCGATCTTCAGCGTCTTGCCGCCGCACAGCAGGCTCGCCTCGCGCATCTGCTGGCCGAACCACGCCGCGAGCGGCGCCGGTTCGAGTTGCGATTGCAGCGACAGGTATTCGAGCCGCGCGTAGGTGAGGCTCATCGCGATCAGCTCATCGAGCTCGGCGATGTCCTGCTCGATGCTCGCGATCGCCGTCTCATACTCGTGCGCCGACGACGGCTCGCGCAGGATCTCGAGCGCGAAGCGCGCGCGGGCAAGCGGCGTGCGCAGTTCGTGCGAGATGCCGTTGGTCAGGTCCCGCTGCGCGGCGATCAGCCGTTCCATGCGCTCGGCGAGCCGGTTGAGCATGCGCGCGAGCGGGCCGATCAGCACGCTGTGCGACTCGCGGGCGCGCGTGTTGAAGCGCCCGCCGGTGAAGTCCGTCGCCCGCTCGCGGATGATCACGAGATCGTGCCAGATCGGGCGGACCCAGCGGTAGGCGGCCAGCGCCGGCAAGCCGAAGACCGCGAACGCCGCCAGTGCGGCCGCCGGCATCGAATCGACGACATGCCGCAGCGAACCCGGCGGCAACGTCAAGGAGAGGGCCGCAAGCATCGCCGCCACGATCAGCAGCACCATGCCGAGCAGGTGGAGATAGACCCGCAAGTACAGTCTCGACCAGCTCGGGACGCGGTCGGCGCGCGTGTCCGTCCAGGAACGTCGAAAGCGCAGCCAGCGCCATTTGCAATAGCGATACGGGGAGAGTCGGGAGGGCGTGGCGCGAATCATGGTGTGAAGGCGCTATCTCAAATGGGTGGCAAAGCGTCGCATTTTGCCCGATTCGACTAGGCAGCCGCACCGGGCGAGCGGGATAATGCCGCCCTTTGGCGGCATTCGCCGCCGCAATCGCATGTGCGAAGGCCTTTCTCGAAATGGATAGGAATCCGTGCGAATCAAAGAGATGGAGTTCACATGCTTATCGTTGATGCAGCCTGGACGGAGTGGCTGAATACGAACGCCGGCCTCGGCTGCACGCCTGAATCGATGGTCGACGCAATGGTCAAGAGCGGTTTCGACGTCGACTATGCCGGCGTCCAGGTAAAAATGGCGATCAACCGGCACAAAGGCCGAACGGACGCGCCTGCGGAAGCGGAGGCGGCTGCGGGCCAGATATCCGCCGAATACGTGTACGACGCCATCCCGGTGGCGAGCGGCAACGTCATCCGCGCTTACGATCGCGACGTGCAGGTGCTGATGCGTGTCGAGCAACCCCAGGTGATCGTGTTCGGCAACGTCCTGTCGCCCGAGGAATGCAGCGAGCTCATCGAGCGTTCGCGCAGCAAGCTCAAACGCTCGGGGACGGTCAATCCCGAGACCGGCGGCACCGACATCATTCCCGCGCGAACCAGCGAAGGCACATGGTTCAAGCGCTGCGAGGACGCCTTCATCGAGCGCATCGACAAGCGTATCGCGAGCCTGATGAACTGGCCGCTCGAAAACGGCGAAGGGCTCCAGATCCTGCACTACAAGGTGGGCGGCGAATACCGGGCGCACTACGATTACTTCGATCCGAACACCAAAGGCAGCGCCGTTCACATCCAGCGCGGCGGGCAGCGCGTGGCGACGCTCGTCGTCTACCTCAACGACGTGCCGGACGGCGGCGAAACCACGTTCCCCGAGGCCGGCATCACCGTCGGCGGCAGGCAAGGCAACGCCGTGTACTTCCGGTACATGAACGATCAGCGCCAGCTCGATCCGCTCAGCCTTCATGGGGGGGCACCCGTGCGCGAAGGCGAGAAATGGGTCATGACGAAGTGGGTGCGCGAGCATCGGCGCGACGTTTGACGCGTAAAGGCGGGTTCGCGCCAACGACACGCCCCGCTACTCCCACGCCACCTTGCTGAACTGATAGCCCTTGCCCCGCACCGTCTTGATGCGCTGCGGGTTCGCTGCGTCGTCGCGCAACTTGCGCCGCAGCTTTGAAATCCCTCCGTCGACCGAGCGGTCGAGCCCGTCGAACTCGATGCCGCGCAATTCGCGCATCAGATCGTCGCGCGTCACCACTTCTCCCGCGCAGCGCACGAGCACCCACAGCATGTCGAACTCGGCCGACGTCAGGTCCGGCGTGCTGCCGTCCGGCAGCGTCGCCGTGCGGGTCGCGCGGCTGATCGAGAATTTGCCGAAGCGGTAGCTCTCGGGCTGCTGCGCGGACGCGGCTTCGTTCGATCGCACCGGCGAGCGGCGCAGCAGCGCCTTGATCCGCGCGAGCAGCACGCGCGGCTCGACGGGCTTGTGCACGTAGTCGTCGGCGCCGAATTCGAAACCCAGCACTTCGTCGAACTGGTCGTCGCGCGCGGTCACCATGAGGATGAGACCGTTGAAGTGCGTGCGAGCCTCGCGGCAGATCTGGAAGCCGTCCTTGCCCGGCAGGTTGACGTCCAGGATCACGAGATCGGGGCGGCGCCCGATAATCGCGGGAACCGCCTCGTCGCCGTGGAGCACGGCGTCGACCTCGAATTCGTTCTTGCGCAAGTAGCCCGCGACGAGCGCGGAGAGTCGGCTGTCGTCTTCGACGAGCAAGATCCGTATTGGCATGGGACAGGCCGCCATGGCTGGCTTCACAAAATCGAGATGATACGCCAGGGAGTTCACCCCGATCGCTTCGTTCCTTGGCGGCATTGGCAGGAAAAGAAGGCGAGTCGGCATTTCCGCGTCGCTGGCCAACGGTAGAGTGTCATTTCGCGATTTTTCCCGGGAGCCGCCATGACGCAACACGATGCAGAACACACAGACCCCACCCCGCTGCGCATTGCGATGGTGGTCTTTCCCCGCCTGACGCAGCTCGATTTCACCGCCCCGTTCGAAGTCTTCGCGCGCGTGCCGGATGCGCAGGTGGCAGTCGTCAGCGAGACGGCGGAGCCGGTCGTCTCCGATACCGGTCTCGCGATCCTCCCCACGCACACGTTCGAGACGGCCGGCGCCGCCGACGTCCTGTTCGTGCCCGGCGGACCGGGACAAATCGCGCAGATGACGAACGACGCCATGCTCGGCTATCTGCGCCGCACGGCGGCGGATGCGGCCTGGGTGACGTCGGTTTGCACCGGGTCGCTGCTGCTCGCGGCGGCGGGCCTGCTCGAAGGCCATCGCGCGACCTGTCACTGGCTTTCGATCGATCAACTGAGCCTGTTCGGCGTCGAGCCGCAATCGAGCCGCGTGGTCGTGGACCGCAACCGGATCACCGGCGCGGGCATCACGTCAGGGATCGATTTCGCGCTCGCGGTCGTCGCGAAGCTGCGCGGCGAAGAACTCGCGAAACGCCTGACGCTGCAGCTCGAATACGATCCCGAGCCGCCCTTCAGGACCGGCCATCCGCGGGTCGCGGATGCTGCGCTGGTCGAGGCTGCTCGACGCAAGTCCGCGCCGATGCTGGAGGAAAGGCGGCGGCAGTCGCTGGCCGCCGCGGCCCGGCTGGGTCTGAGCGCGGGCGGCTGACACTTGGCGGCCAACAAGCCTCAAGCCACTTCGCGCAGCGTCTCCGGATCGAACACGAGCTGCACGAGCGTACCGGGCGCATGGAGGTCGGCGGCGGAGCGGTTCAGCACGTCCACCGACAACATCACGCCCGACGCCCTCACCCGATAGCGGATGACATTGCCGAGCAGGCTGTGTCCTTCGACTGCGCCGCCGACCGCGAGCCCGCTCGGCCGGGCATCGTCGGGCACGAGGCGGATCGACTCCGGCCGGATCGCGACCGGCTTCTCGAACGAGCGTTGCAGCAAGGCGCCCGCATCGGCGGCATCGAGCACGTTGTAAGCGCCCATGAAGCCCGCAGCAAAGCGGTTCGCAGGCGCGGTGTAGAGCGCTTCAGCCGAGCCGCTCTGCACGATTTGCCCTTGGTTCATCAGCACGATCCGGTCGGAGACCGTCAGCGCCTCTTCCTGGTCGTGCGTGACGAAGATCGTCGTGAGCTGCAGCTCCTGCTGGATGCGCCGGATCTGCTCGCGCAGATGCTTGCGGATGCGCGCATCGAGCGCCGACAGCGGCTCGTCGAGCAGCAGCACGCGCGGCCGCGTGACGAGCGAGCGGGCCAGCGCGACGCGCTGGCTCTGCCCGCCCGAGAGCTGCCGCGGATAGCGCGCCTCGAAGCCGGTCAGCTCGACGAGCGCAAGCGCCTCGGCCACGCGCTTGGCCACCTCCCCTGCCTCGACCTTCTGCATCTTCAGCCCGAACGCGACGTTCTGCTCCACGGTCATGTTCGGAAAGAGCGCATAGCTCTGGAACACCATCGCCACGCCGCGCTTTTGCGGCGCGACCGGCACGATGTCCTTTCCTTCGATCAGGATGCTGCCCGCATCGACCGGCGTGAGGCCCGCGATGCAGCGCAGCAGCGTGGACTTGCCGCAGCCGCTCGGGCCGAGCAGCGTCACGAGCTCGCCGCGCTCGGCCGCGAAGTCGATGTCGCGGAACACGAGCGTCTGCCCGTACGATTTGTTGAGCCCCTGGACGTTGACGAAACTCATGACGATTGCCTTTCGGATGTGTCGCGCGTAAGCCGCGCGGTAACCCAGGTGGAAAGCAGCACGAAGGCGAAATAGGAAATCACGATTGCGCTCGTGAAGTGGCCGCTGTCGTTGCGCATGTTGTTCAGATAGACCTGCAGCGTCTCGTAGGTCGTGCCGACGAGCAGGTTCGCGAACACGAACTCGCCGATCAGGAACGAGAACGAAAGGAACAGCGCGACGGTAAGCCCTTTCTTGAGGTTCGGCAGCACGACGAGCCACGCGGCCTGCGCCGTGCTCGCGCCGAGCAGATGCGCGGCGTCCATCAGGTCCGGCAGGTTGATCGCCTGGAGATTGTTGCCGATTGCGCGATAGATGAAGGGCAGCGCTATCGTGAAGTAGCAGCCGATCAAGATCCACGGCGTGCCGACCATCGGCAGCGGCTCGTCGCCGAAAAGCTGCAGCAGGCCGACCGACGACACCACGGGCGGCACCGCGAACGGCAGCAGGATCAGGATGTTCATCAGGCCGTCGAGGCGCGGAAACTTGTAGTGGATGACGAACATCGCCGGCAGCACGAGCACGACGCTCGCGACGAGCGCTCCGCCGCACACGACCAGCGAGCGCGCAAACGCGGCGAGAAAGCGCGGCTCGCTCCAGAGCGTCGCGTACCACTTCAGCGTGAGGCCGCTCGGCAGAACCGTCGCGCCCCACTCGGTCGCGAGCGAATAGAGGAGCGTCGCGACGAGCGGCAGCGCAAGGATCGCGAACAGCGTGCACACGACCGCGCGGTGCCACAGCGCGCGGCCCGTGCGCTGCCGCGAACGCCTTTGCGGCTGTACCGAGGCTGCTGCCGGCGGAGGTGCTGAAACGTCAACGCGCGACATGGTAGCTCCTCTTCAGCAGCCATTGATGGACGATGGTCACGACCGTCATCAGGCCGACCAGCACCATCGCGAGTGCGCTAGCCATGTTCGGGTCGAGCGACGTATCGCCGGCGACGAGACTCGAGATGCGGATCGGCAGCACGTTGTAGTTGCCCGTGGTCAGCGCATAGACGGTTGCGTACGCACCCAATGCGTTCGCGAACAGGATGACGAAGGTGCCGAGCAGCGCGGGCGCGAGCACCGGCAGCCCGATATGCCGCCAGTATTGCCAGCCGCTCGCGCCGAGCAGCGCGGCCGATTCGCGCCAGTCCTCGCGCAGCGCGTCGAACGCGGGATAGAGCAGCAGCACACCGAGCGGAATCTGGAAATACGTATAGAGAATGATGAGGCCCGTCTTCGAATACAGATTGAAGCTCTGCATCCAGCCCCAGTGGCGCAACAGCAGCGTAAGGCAGCCGTTGAAGCCGAGCAGGATGATGAAGGCGAACGCGAGCGGCACGCCCGCGAAATTGCTCGTCATGTTCGAGAACGCCATCACGATTTCGCGCAGGCGCCCGTCGACCTGCCGCAGCGAATAGCTGCCGAGCACGGCAATGGCGATCCCGAGCAGGCTCGACCACGCGGAGATTTCGAGGCTGTGCCCGACGGCCTGCCGGTAGAACGGCGACGTGACCACATCGAGATAATTCTGTGCGCTCACGCCGCTATCGGTGAGCGCGCTATGGACCGCCACCCAGACGAGCGGCGCGATCTGGAACACGCAGAACACGGCCGCGAACGGCAGCAGGGCCGCCGCCGCGAGCCATTTGGCAGACGACGCTTTCATCGCTTCAGCAATTCCTGGCAGACGGGCTTGTCGTGCTCGACGCCCAGCACCTCGCACAGCGTGCCGCACAACTCGGTCTGGCGCGGCCGCGCCTGCGGATCGAAGCTGAACGCGCCGCCGAACACGAAGAGCGGCACTTCGCGCTCTTCCGGCAAGAGGCCGCCGTGCGTGCAGTCGTCGTTCATGCCGTGGTCCGACGTGACGACGACCTGATAGCCGGCTTCGAGCCACGCATCGAGGTATTGCGAGAGCAGGATGCCAGCTTGCCGCGCGACGTTCCGGTATTGCGGCGAATTGAGACCGTGCGCGTGCCCCGCATCGTCGATATTCATCGGATGGACGAGCAGGAAGTTCGGACGATGCTTGACGCGCAGGCTTTCGGCGTCGTCGAACAGGTGCGAATCCGGATAGTGATCCGCGTAATAGAACGTGCCATATTGGATCGGCAATTCGGGCGCGACCGTGTGGCGATCGCGCGCCGCATCGAACGGCGTGCGGTTGTAGAGCTCGCTGATCCAGTGATACGCGGCGGCGGCCGTGGTGCGGCCGGCCGCGCGCGCATAGTGGAACACGCTGCGCTGATTCGAGAGACGCGCGACGCCGTTGTGCACGACGCCGCTCATGACCGGCGGCACGCCGGTCAGAATGCATTCGTACAGCGGCCGCGACAGCGACGGCAGCTCGCACTCGATACGGTACAGATGCCCTCTTCCTGCGGCGGCGAGCGCCTGCAGGTGGCCGAGAGAATCGTAGGCGACCTGGAAATTCAGGCCGTCGAGCACTACGAGAATCACGTCGCGTCGCATGGCTGCCGCCTTACTGCATGTTGATGATCACCTGATCCTGCCAGAGACGCGGCAGACGCTTGGTCGTCGCTTCCCACGCGGCGGCGTCCTTGATCGGACGCACGTGCGCGTATTCGCTGTTCGGCAGGAGCTTGGCCGTCACGTCGGCCGGCATCGTCAGGTGCTCGGCGCGGATCGGACGCGCATAGCCCCGGGCGAGGTTGATCTGGCCGGCGTCGCTGAAAATGTACTCACGTGCGAATTTTGCCGCGTTCGGGTGCTTCGCGTACTTGTTGATGATCGTCGTGTAGCCGGAGATCACCGAGCCGTCGCTTGGAATCAGCACCTCGAAGCGCTTCGGATCGATCTGGTCGCGATAGTTCAGACCGTTGAAGTCCCACACCACGCCGACGTCGATCTCGCCTTTTTCGAGCGTCGCGATGGTCGGGTTCGACAGCGACAGGCGGCCCTGCTTGGCGAGCTTGGCGAAGAAATCGAGCGCCGGCGCGATGTTCTTCTCGTCGCCGCCGTTCGCGTAGGCCGCGGCCAGCACGCCGTTGACCGCCTGCGCCGCGGTGCTCACGTCGCCGATCGACACCTTGTACTTGCCCTTGAGCAGGTCCGCCCAGCTCTTCGGCGCGTCCTGCACCGTCTGCTTGTTGACGATGAAGGCGATGCTGCCGGTGTAGGCCAGTGCCCAGTTGCCGTCGCTATCTTTGGCCCAGGCAGGGATCTGGTCCCAGGTGCTCGGCTTGTACGGCTGGGCGACGCCCTGCTGCACCGCAACCGGCCCAAACGACGCGCCGACGTCGCCGATATCGGCCGTCGCGTTGCCCTTCTCGGCAACGAACTTTGCGATTTCCTGCGCCGAGCTCATGTCGGTGTCGGCGTGCTTGATGCTGTACTTGCTCGCGAGGTCGCCCCAGGTGCCCTTCCAGTTCGCCCAGGTGTCGGGCATGCCGACGCTGTTGACTTGGCCTTCCGCCTTCGCTGCGGCCTGAAGCGCGTTGAGATCGGCGGCGAATGCGCCGGCTGCGTGCAAAGCGATGACGGTGCCCGCAAGGGACGCCAGCAGGTGTTTCATTCGATGCTCCTCGTTTTCTTGTGAATGGATGGTTATTCCGGACGTCGACGAACTTGCTGGGCCGCCATTCGCTAAAATGGCGCACCCCGGCGCAAGTTTAGGCGAGTCAAAATTACGTGGTCTAGATCAGCAAGATTGCGCGCATTTTAATTCGTATCGATGAAATTTCCGTGTCAGCGCTAGACTATCCGTTCTGCTCCGTCATGCAGGCCACAGCGCCCGCCCGGACCGCCGGAACGCGCCAGACCCAAGCGGCGCTGACGATTCCACCCTCTCCGAGGATTATGTCGAGATAACGTACTGTCACAGATCAGCCATGTTTCACAGGTACGGTACGAATTAAGCGACGGAGCAAGAATCGCGTAAGAATACGAAAATCGTGCCCCGTCACGGGCTGGACTATGCCAACCAGAGACTCAACTCAAATCGAGGCGCCGCGCACCGCTGCGCGCATCTGCCGAGCACTGACAGAACAGATCGATCGCAGCCTGCTGCCGCCCGGCGGCCGCCTGCCCGCCGAGCGCAAGCTCAGCGAATTGTTCGCGACCACCCGCATCACGCTGCGCGAGGCGCTGGGCCAGCTCGAAGCGCAAGGCCTCATCTATCGAGAGAAGCAGCGCGGCTGGTTCGTCGCACCGCCGCGCATCCAGTACGATCCGCTCAAGCGCACGCACTTCGAGGCCATGGTGCGCGAGCAGGGACGCGCGCCCGGCACGGAGGTGCTGTCCGCCCAGCAGATTCCCGCGAGCGCGGCGATCTGCGAGATGCTGGCGCTGCCGGCGCTCTCGAGCGTGATCCAGATCCGGCGTGCGCGCTCGATCGACTCGCGCGCCGTTCTCTACGTCGAGCACTATCTGAACCCCGCGTACTTTCCGGGCATTCTCGATTTCGACCTGCGCCAATCGCTGACCGGGCTCTATGCGAGCGAGTACGGGATCCGCTACGGGCGCGTGCAGTTCGGCATGGTGCCGTCGGTGCTGCACCGGCAGGCGGCCGCGCCGTTGAAGGTCGCCGAGGGCACGCCCGCGCTGCACATCACCCGCGTGAACTGCGACCAGCACGGACGAATCATCGATTGCGACCTCGAGTTCTGGCGCCACGACGCCATTCGCGTGTGCGTCGACGTGCCGGATCGCGCGGAAGTTTAAACACGGCGTGTCTGTGCGCCAGGAATCGTTTGAGCCCGCTGGACACGTAGGCGATTCCCTATGCGAAGGCGTCACGGGCGGTGTCTATAATCAAGACTCTTACCCAGTCCCACCGCGCGAAAGCGTCGGCATCACAACGCGGCTTCGCGCGTATCCCCAGGTTCGCAACACACGCAATGGAGGCTAGACATGACTATCCGCATCGGAGAGGACGCACCCGATTTCACCGCTGAGACGACCGAAGGACAGATCCGCTTTCATGAATGGATCGGCGACAGCTGGGCCATCCTCTTCTCGCACCCGAAGGACTTCACCCCCGTCTGCACGACGGAGCTCGGCTACATGGCCGGGCTGAAGCCGGAATTCGACAAGCGCAATACGAAGATCATCGGCTTGTCCGTCGACCCTGTCAGCGATCACAAGCGCTGGGTCGGCGATATCGAGGAAACGCAGGGGCATGCGGTCAACTACCCGCTGATCGGCGACGCCGACCTGACCGTCGCCAAGCTCTACGACATGATTCACCCGAACGCGAGCGGCGGCGGCCCTCGCACAGCCGCCGACAACGCGACGGTCCGCTCGGTGTTCCTGATCGGACCGGACAAGAAAGTGAAAGCGATGTTCGTCTATCCGATGAGCGCCGGCCGCAATTTCGACGAGGTCCTGCGCCTGCTCGATTCGCTGCAGCTGAATGCCAAGCATGCGGTGGCGACGCCCGTGAATTGGCGCCCCGGCGACGACGTCATCATCCCGACGTCGGTATCGGATGAGGATGCGAAGAAGAAATATCCGCAGGGCTTCAAGACGCTCAAGCCTTATCTGCGGGTGGTGGCGCAGCCAAAATAGCAAATCGGGCTACGCGTGGCGGGGCGCCGGTCGATTGGGGGCGGCCCCGCCCGTCAAAGATGCCTCGAAGGCTTGATAAGCCATACTGAGCGTCAGGAATTCAGTCTCGGCGCCTCACAATCGTTTCATCAACTCGGATTCGAACGCGGCATTGCGCTCTTCGGCTGCCTCGATCGGGTCCATCGTTTCGTCGACGAAGAACTCCGCGCGCTCCGCCATGGTTTTCGTCTCATCGTAGCCGAAGCCTTCCTCGTCATCGTCGGGCGGCTGCAGCATGTCGTGCAGCATCGCCTTCAGCTCCGGCGTGTCCCACTTCTTGCCCTGCTGTTTGCGCACTTTTATGTAGTGCCTCACTTCAGCATCCTGCTCGGGCGTCAAAGGAAGACCTCGGAACGTACGGCCTGGGTCGATGTCAGCCATGGTTTTCTCCAGCACTGAGCTCGTCGCTTAGCGCGAGTTTAGCGCTAATTCGTATGGGCAAGAACAGGGTAAGCCATTTCCCTGTGCTCGCGCAATTAGCCGACAAAATTCTTCAATTGCTTTCAGTCCGGCATCGAAAGCCGCGGCGAAGGCAGACTCCCCGCATAAAAAGTGGCAAATAGCGTCACTCAGGTTGACCGTTTTCGACATTGAGCGCCAGACCGCGCACGCATAACCTTAGTCCGCATCGCGCCGCCTTCGCCGCTTCATCCTTTTCGCTCGATCAGCTCGACCATTCAGCCATGACGCAAACTCCCATGCACGACCCGTCTGCCGGCGCGCGCTTTCGCGCCGCCCTCGCCGCCGAAACGCCGCTCCAGGTCGTCGGCGCAATCACGGCCTATGCCGCGAAAATGGCCGAAGCGACCGGCTTCAAGGCCGTCTATCTCTCCGGCGGCGGCGTGGCCGCGAACTCGCTCGGCGTGCCCGATCTCGGCATCAGCGCGATGGAAGACGTGCTGATCGACGCGCGCCGCATCACCGACGCCTGCTCGCTGCCGCTGCTCGTCGACATCGATACGGGCTGGGGCGGCGCCTTCAACATCGCACGCACGATCCGCTCGTTCATCAAGGCCGGCGTCGCGGCCGTGCACCTGGAGGACCAGGTCGGCCAGAAGCGCTGCGGCCATCGTCCGAACAAGGAAGTGGTGCCGAAGGAAGAGATGGCCGATCGCGTGAAGGCAGCTGTCGATGCGCGCACCGACGAGCAGTTCGTCATCATGGCCCGCACCGATGCGGCAGCCGTGGAAGGCCTCGATGCCGCGATCGAGCGCGCGGTCGCCTATGTCGAAGCGGGCGCGGACATGATCTTCCCCGAAGCGATGAAGACGCTCGACGATTACCGGCGCTTCAAAAACGCTGTGAAAGTGCCGATTCTCGCGAATCTCACCGAGTTCGGCTCGACGCCGTTCTTCACGACCGAGGAGTTGAAGAGCGCGAACGTCGACATCGCGCTCTACTGCTGCGGCGCGTATCGCGCGATGAACGCGGCGGCGCTCGGCTTCTACGAAACCGTCAAGCGCGACGGCACGCAAAAAGCCGCTGTCGCGACGATGCAGACGCGCGAGGATCTCTACAAGTATCTCGGCTACCACGCGTACGAAGACAAGCTCGATACGCTCTTCGCCGCAAAGAAATGACATCCCATCGAATCTGGAGGACGACAAATGAAGCACCCCCACACTCACATTCGTTCGCTGCCCCCCGAGGGGGCGGATGCCTCCCTTGGGGCGGCCCGGCGGGAGGCATCATGAGCGAAGCAGACAACAGCGCGACAGGCGCGCCCGGCTTCAAGCCGAAGAAATCGGTCGCGCTCTCGGGCGTGACGGCGGGCAACACGGCGCTGTGCACGGTCGGGCGCACCGGCAACGATCTGCACTACCGCGGCTACGACATCCTCGACGTCGCCACCACCTGCGAGTTCGAGGAGATCGCCCACCTGCTCGTGCACGAAAAGCTGCCGACGCAAGCCGAGCTCACCGCCTACAAGACCAAGCTCAAGGCCCTGCGCGGCCTGCCCGCGAACGTCAAGGCCGCGCTCGAATGGGTGCCCGCTTCCGCGCATCCGATGGACGTGATGCGCACCGGCGTCTCGGTGCTCGGCACCGTGCTGCCCGAGAAGGACGACCACAGCCT
>NZ_SWJE01000019.1 GCF_005144415.1 Trinickia terrae
GGAAGGCAAGCTCAACATCGACGACCTCATCACGCACACGCTGCCGCTCGAGAAGATCAACGACGGCTTCGAGCTGATGAAGAAGGGCGAATCGATTCGCTCGGTCGTGCTGTATTGAGCGGGAGGCGGGCCATGCTCGACATCGTCGAAGAGCACGCGTGCCACGGCGGCGTGCAGCGCATCTACCGGCACGACTCGCGCGCGATCGGCTTGCCGATGCGGTTCTCCGCGTATCTGCCGCCGCAGGCCGCACACACTCGCGTACCCGCGCTGTTCTATCTCGCAGGACTCACTTGCACCGAGGAGACGTTCGCGATCAAGGCGGGCGCGCAGCGCTTCGCGGCGCAGCACGGGATCGCGCTGATCTCACCCGATACGAGCCCGCGCGGCGCGGGCGTGGAGGGCGAGAGCGCGTCATGGGACTTCGGCGCCGGAGCCGGGTTCTATGTCGATGCGACCGAGGCGCCGTGGTCGAAGCACTACCGGATGGGCTCGTACGTCGTCGACGAGCTGCGCGAGACGGTGTTGGCCGAGCTGCCGGTCGAGGGCGGCAAGCTCGGCGTCTTCGGGCATTCGATGGGTGGGCACGGCGCGTTGACGCTGGCGCTGCGCAATCCGGGGATCTACCGCAGCGTGTCGGCGTTTGCGCCGATTGCGGCGCCGATGCGGTGTCCGTGGGGCGAGAAGGCGTTCTCTGGCTACCTGGGAGCGGATCGCGAAACGTGGAAGCAGTACGACGCGAGCGAGTTGGTGGCGCGCGCGGGCGGCGCGAAGTTCGCCGAAGGCATTCTCATCGACCAAGGCTTGAGCGACCAGTTCCTGCCGACCCAACTGAACCCGGATGTCTTCGAAGCCGCATGCCGCGCGGCGGGCCAGCCGCTCACGCTGCGCCGTCACGCGGGGTACGACCACGGGTACTACTTCATCCAGAGCTTTATCGAAGACCACATCCGGCATCACGCCCGGATACTCGGCTGCACCGACTGACCCCAGCAAGCATCGGCTGTGGAATTCGTGCGCTCAATCGCGGCCGTGACCTGCCCCAAAGCGCTCGCGGTAGGTTAACGGCGTAATGCCGAGCGCTTGCCGGAAAGCCTTTCTCATCGCTTCATAGGTCTTGAAGCCGCTTTCGGCAGCGACGGTTTTCGCGGGCAGATCGCCTTCCTCCAGCATCCGGCGCGCGGCTTCAACACGCGCGCGAGTCAGAAAATTGGACGGCGTCGTGCCGGTTTCCCGCTTGAAAGAACGGTTGAAGCTGCGCACGCTCATCGAGAGACGTTCCGCCATGTCCGACGCGCAAAGGTCGTTTTGAATGTTCGCGAGGATCCAGTCCTGCACATCCCTGATGCCGGGATCGTGGGTTGCCTGGCTGACGAGATGGGAGCTGAATTGGGACTGTCCGCCAGGACGCTTCAGATAGACGACAAGGTCTCTCGCCACGTCGAGCGCAACGTCCTGGCCGAAATCCTCTTCGACGAGAGCGAGCGCAAGATCGATTCCGGCGGTGACGCCGGCTGACGTCCAAATGCTGCCTTCGCGAATGAAGATGCAATCGGCGTCGACGCGCACGCCGGGATATTTCTCTTTGAGTGCGTCCGCCACGGCCCAATGCGTCGTTGCGCGCTTTCCGTCGAGAAGCCCTGCGGCAGCAAGAAAGAACGCGCCGGAGCAGAGCGCGGCGGTGCGCGCCATCCGGCCCGCCGTGGACTCGACCCATTGCACGATTTCGGGTGCGTCGCCGATCGCCTGCTCGATCTGCCAGGCGCCGACAATGATTGCGGTATGAGGCAACGAGAGCGTATTGAGGCTTTTTTCCGCCTTTAGCGAAACGCCCGTGTCGGAGAGGATTTCCCCGCGACGGGGCGCGGCGAGCTTGACGTCATAGCGGCCCGCGAGGCCGCGGCGCTTCAGATGGATGTTCGCGTAGGTGAAGACGCTCAGGGAACCGACTGCCTCGAGCGCCTTGAAGCCCTTGTAGATGATGATGTCGACTGTCACGACCATGCTTCGATCCTTCGTGCTTGCCTGGCAAATCGACACGGAGCGGCGGGAAGCCGTGGCGCGGCCTTGTCTTGCTGGCAAAGAGCAGCGCGTAGAAAAATATTCCGTGCTTTGCGGTAAGCCGAAAAATATATACCAATTGTCCAGCCAACTCCCTTTTATTTTGGAAGCATTTTTTAGGGGACATTGCGTACGATCGCTTCCTTCCTGGAGGACGGAACGAAGACGATGAGCGAAATGGACAATTTGCGTTACTTTGACTACGCCGCGACGACGCCGGCGGACCCGAAAGTCATCGAGTCGATGGTTGGGTGCCTGGGTAAGGAAGGCGTCTTTGGCAATCCGGCGTCCAGTTCCCATGCCGCCGGTCAGCAGGCGCGCCAATTGGTCGAGCAGGCGCGCAAGCAGGTCGCGGCGCTCGTCTGCGCCGGCGCTGACGAGATCATCTGGACTTCCGGAGCCACCGAGTCGAACAACCTCGCGCTGAAAGGCTATGCCGATACCGCATCGGCCCGGCGGCACCTGATCACGAGCCGGCTGGAGCACAAAGCCGTCCTCGACACGATGGCGAGCCTCGAGACGCGCGGGATGCCGGTCAGCTATCTGGACCCGTCCTCGAATGGCGAGATCACCGCCGACGCGGCCGCCGCCGCATTGCGGGCGGATACCGGCCTGGTCTCGCTGATGCTCGTCAACAACGAACTCGGAACGCTCACCGACATGGCTGCGATTTCGAAAGTCGTCCATGCTGCCGGCGCGCTGTTGCATGTCGATGCGGCGCAAGCGCTCGGCAAGACGCCGATCGACGTCAAAGCGCTCGGCATCGACATGATGTCGATGTCGGCGCACAAGGTGTATGGGCCGAAGGGGATCGGGGCGCTGTACGTCAGCCGCGAAGCGGCGCAGCGCATTGCACCGCAGATGCATGGGGGCGGGCACGAGCGGGGCCTTCGTTCGGGTACGCTCCCCACGCATCAGATCGTCGCGATGGGGACGGCTTGCGCATTGGCCGCGGCGCAGATGAACTCGGACAACGAGCGAATCGCGCGACTGAGCGAGCGGCTGCTCGAAGGCGTGCTTTGCCTTGAAGGCGTGACGCAGAATGCCCGTGCTGCTTGCCGGATTCCCCATACATCGAGCCTGACCATCGATTTGCCGGGCTTTTTCACGTTCATGCTGACCGGTGATCTGGCGGTCTCGTCGACTTCGGCCTGCAATTCCGCGGCCGGGACGTCCTCGCATGTGCTGAGCGCGATCGGACTCGACGAGGACGCCGCCAGCCGAACGGTGCGCTTTAGCCTGGGGCGTTATACGACGCAAGAAGACGTCGATTTCGCGATTGCCTGCTTTCGACGCGTAGTGGAGCAGTGCCGGCCTCGCGTCACGGCCTGACCCGGCCGCCGATGTTCATTTCGCTTTTTCTTGGCGTTTTGGTCGGCGGCATGCCCGGCCTGACCGGCGCCGGGCTTCGCGCCGTTTGTCCGGGCGGCACGTACAGATGGGTTTTGCCGCGATCCTGGTTTGTGTTGCGCTCGGGCTGATGGCGAAAGCGGCGCTCGGCGCCTGATACGCGGCAAGCGCGTGGCGGCGCAAAGGGCGGTGATAACATTTGTTGTCAACACTCTCAGCCGACGCATGACATGCCCGACAGCTTCGATCAGCTCGCCGCCCTCATTCGCGCGCAGTTCTCCGACATGAGCCCGCAGTTTCAGGCGGGCGCCGCTTTCCTGCTGGATCATCCCGACGAAATCGCCGTTTCCTCGATGCGCAAGATCGCCGAGCGTGCGCAGGTGCAGCCGGCGGCGCTCGTGCGCTTGTCGCAGCAACTCGGCTTTCCTGGCTGGAACGAGCTGCGCGAGCTGTTCGTCGCGCGCGTGCGCGCGCGGCCCGAACCTCTGACCGAGCGCGCGCGTTCACTCGTCAAATCGCCGGCCAAGGAGGCGCTGACGCGCGATTTGCTCGTCGCCCAGCAACACAATCTCGAAGCGACCGGCGCGCACAATGCGCGCTTGATCGTCGATGCCGCGAAGCTGTTGCGCAAGGCGGCGCACGTGCATGTCGCGGGGTTTCGTTCCTGCTATCCGGTGGCGTTCGGGCTGGTCTACGGCTACCGGCTGTTTCGTTCGTCGGTGTCGCTGCTGACGGGCGAGGCGGGCACGCTCGAAATGCAGTTGCGCGGCATCGAGAAGAACAGCGCAACGGTTGTTGTGAGCTTCGCGCCGTATTCGGTCGAAGCGGCGCGCGTTGCGGCAGCCGCCCAGGAGCGCGGCAGCCGTCTCGTGGCGATTACCGATAGCGCCGTGGCCCCCGTCGCGCTGAATGCCGACAAGGTGCTGATCTTTTCGCATGAGAGCCCGTCGTTCTTTCCGTCGCTCGTGGCCGCTTCGGCGCTTGCCGAAGCGCTCGTCGCGCATTTGCTGGCGCTCGAAGGCGACGAAGCCGTCGCCGCGCTCGAGAAGGCGGAAGCCGAGCTGCACGGCAAAGGCGCGTACGTGGCATGAGGCCAGGACGGCGGTGCGGCCCCGGGGATTCGTGATTTGTTGTGGTTTGCGGTTATTGCGACAACATTTGTTGTTATATACTTCGCATACTGCTTCACTACAGCAAAGGAATCAGCATGACCACCGTCTTCCACCGCGCTCCCAAGCGGACGCTGCCGGTTGCCGTTGCAGGCGACGGCATCGAAATCATCGACTCCACCGGCAAACGCTACATCGACGCTTCGGGCGGCGCCGCGGTGTCGTGCCTCGGGCACAGCAACCAGCGCGTGATCGACGCGATCAAGCGGCAAGCGCAGCAGCTTGCGTACGCACATACGTCGTTCTTCACGACGCAGCCGGCCGAGGATCTGGCCGACTGGCTCATCGATCGCGCGCCGCGGGGGCTCGATCACGTGTACTTCGTCTCGGGCGGGTCGGAGGCTGTCGAGGCCGCGCTCAAGCTCGCGCGCCAGTACTTCGTCGAGAAAGGGGAGCCCGAGCGGCGCCACTTCATCGCGCGCCGGCAGAGCTATCACGGCAATACGCTCGGCGCGCTCGCGATCGGCGGCAATGCATGGCGGCGCGAGCCGTTCCTGCCGATCCTGATCGAAGCGCATCACGTGAGCCCTTGCTACGCGTATCGCGAGCAGCTCGAGGGCGAATCCGACGACGCGTACACGCAGCGTCTCGCCGACGAGCTCGAAAGCAAGATCCTCGAGCTCGGGCCGCAGACGGTGGCGGCGTTCGTCGCGGAGACGGTGGTCGGCGCGACGGCGGGCGCGGTGCCGCCGGTGCGCGACTACTTCCGCAAGATCCGCGCCGTCTGCGACAAATACGGCGTGCTGCTGATCCTCGATGAAATCATGTCGGGCATGGGCCGCACGGGCTATCTGTACGCCTGCGAGGAAGACGGCGTGGCGCCCGACCTGCTGACGATCGCCAAGGGCCTCGGCGCAGGCTATCAGCCGATCGGCGCGACGCTGGTGAGCGACAAGATATACGGCGCGATCGTCAACGGCTCGGGGTTCTTCCAGCACGGCCATACGTATATCGGCCACGCCACGGCCTGTGCGGCGGCGCTCGAAGTGCAGCATGTGATCGCCGAAGAGAACCTGCTGGGCAACGTCAAGGCGCGCGGCGAGCAACTTCGTTCGTTGCTGCGGGAGCATTACGCACGGCATGAGCACATCGGCGACGTGCGCGGACGCGGGCTCTTCGTTGGCGTCGAGCTCGTCGAGGACCGTGCGAGCAAGACGCCGTTCGCGAGCTCGCTCGCCTTGAACGCCGCGATCAAGCGCGAAGCGATGCAGCGCGGGCTGATGGTGTATCCGATGGGCGGAACGGTCGACGGCGCGACGGGCGACCACGTGCTGCTCGCGCCGCCGTTCATCTGCAATGCGGACGACATCGAGAATATCGTCAGCCGCCTGACCGATGCGATCGAAGGCGCGCTGCGCGCCGCCGGCGTGCGATAAACGTAGGCCACTCGGAACAGGACACCGCCATGACCCAACGCTCATCCAT
Organism: Trinickia terrae; assembly: GCF_005144415.1. GTDB lineage: Bacteria > Pseudomonadota > Gammaproteobacteria > Burkholderiales > Burkholderiaceae > Trinickia_A > Trinickia_A terrae. The sequence goes on from NZ_SWJE01000019.1 coordinate 6,006, forward strand.
TGCGCGCCTTCCCGCATTCGACCGGGCGCATGCCACGCCCGAGCAGGAGGCCGTGCTCGCCGAGATCCTGTCAGGTCCGCGCGGCAACCTGAACGGTCCGTTCCTCGGCTGGATCCACAGCCCTGAGCTCGCACAGCACGCGCAGCGGCTCGGCGCGTTCTGCCGCTATCAGACGGGCTTGCCGCTGCGCTTGTCGGAGCTGGCGATTCTCGTGACGGCCTCACGCTGGCAGGCACAGGCCGAGTGGTACATCCACTATCCGATCGCGCTGAAAGCGGGCCTGCCCGAATCGATCGCCGAAGCGATCCGCACGGGCCAACGCCCCGATTTCGAGGACGCCGACGATGCGCTGATCTTCGATTTCGCCACCGAACTCTATGAGTCGAAGCGGGTGTCCGATGCCACGTTCCAGAAGACGGCCGGGCGTTTCGGACATCCGGTGACGATCAACCTTGTAGGGCTGCTCGGCTACTACACGCTGGTGGCGATGACGCTGAACGTGTTCGACATGCGCGCCGACGGGCAAACGGAGCTGCCGTTTCCCGAGTGAGGTCCGTTCGCCTTGCTTCGACATTTCAATGCAGGGTTAAACATCGTGGCTTAGGCCTGCTCTATCTTTGCAGCAGGGGCGCCGCACGTGGCACGCGGCTGCTATTCTTCGAATCCCAGCGATTCATCAAAGCGGAGCAGGCCATGAACACTCAGGGCGACAAGGCGCGCGCATTTCGCGCGTATCACGAAGCACCGGGCGCTTTCATCATCCCGAACCCGTGGGACATCGGCACGGCGCGCCTGCTCGCGCAGGCGGGTTTCAAGGCGCTCGCGACGAGCAGCGCAGGCTACGCGTTCTCGCTCGGCTTGCCCGACGGCGCGGTCGGACGCGAGCAGATGCTCGTGCATCTCGCCGAGATCGCCGGTGCAACGGACCTGCCGGTCAGCGCCGATCTCGAGAACGGCTTCGGCGATGCGCCCGAGGACTGCGCCGAAACGATCCGGCGTGCTGCGCAGGCGGGTGTGGTCGGCGGCTCGATCGAAGACGCCACGACGCGCGAGGACGATCCGATCTACGCACACGAAGCGGCGGTCGAGCGCGTGCGCGCCGCGGCCGAGGCGGCGCGCGCACTGCCGTTTCCGTTCACGCTGACCGCGCGTTGCGAAAACTACCTCTGGGGGCGCCCCGGCCTGAACGATACGATCCGCCGCCTGCAGGCCTACCAGGAGGCCGGCGCCGACGTGCTGTACGCGCCGGGCCTCAAGACGCGCGAGGAGATCGCCGCGCTCGTCGGCTCGGTCGACCGGCCGGTCAACGTGGTGATGGGCCTGCAAGGCGTGCGACTGAGTCTCGACGAGCTGGCGGAATTGGGCGTGAAGCGGGTGAGCGTGGGCGGATCGCTCGCGCGCGCGGCGTTCGGCGCGTTCTTGTGCGCGGCGCAAGAGATGAGCGAGCACGGCACGTTCAGCTACGCCGACGAAGCGATTCCCAGCAAGGAGATCAATGCGATGTTTGCGCGTGCGGCCGGCGCAGCGTCGCAGGGCCTTTGGCGAAAGTGAAAGCGATCGCTTTCGAGCCGCGCACCCTTGCCGTCGTGCAGCCCGTTCCGGTCATCACGCCTCCAACGCAAGCAGCGCGAAGGTGGCGAGCCAGTGCTCGCCCATGTAGTCGCCGGCTACGTGTTCCAGCGCGGTGCTCAGATGCAGTTCGGCGGCGTTTTTCAGGAGCGCCGTGCGAGCATCGCCGGGAGGCAGCGCGCGGGCCAGCGAGCGCTGGCACCACGCGCGGCTGAGGTTGAGGCCGTCGAGGTGCGCGATCTTGCCGTCGGTGCGGTCGGTGACGGTGGCCGGGACGAGCAGCGTCTCGGGCTTGCGGGCGCCCAGATCAGGAAGGAATCGATCGAACCAGCTCACGAATTCGGCGCCGGGCAGGACCCGCCGCATCAGTTCCGCCTCCATCAAGGCAGGCGAAAGGAATTCGTCGCCGCTTGGCTCCCAGGCCTGGCATAGGGCATCGTCCAAGTGCCAACGCAACGCCGTGGTGATGATCAGCGTTTCGAAGTCGGCGCGCGATGTGAGGCGCGCGAAGTCGAGCGCCAGCGCCAGGGCGAACGCGGTATTGAAATGCGTGCCGACGCGCAGCGGATACGTCGCCTTCGGCAAGAACTCGGTAAAGCGTGCGACGAACAATTCGGTGAGCGGCGCCAGCGTCCGCGACCAGCGCGCGGCATCCGGCGACGTCATCGAATGGAGCTGGCCGGCTAGCGCGAGAAGCCATGCCCACCCATACGGCCGCTCGAAGCCGCGGTTGTGCTCGAGGTTCAGGTAGGCCAGTTCCCCTTCGACGTTCTCCCTCGTGAAATGCGTTTCGACAACGGCGGCGATTTGCGGCGCCTCCGGCAGGTCGCGGTAGAGGTCGGCGAGATGCAGCACGAGCCAATACCCGTGCACGCAGGAGTGCCAGTCGTAGCTGCCGTAGAAGATCGGATGCAGCGCGCGCGGGCTTTGTACGTCCTCGGGGCCGGCCAGCGAATGCGTGAGCTTGTTCGGATATTCACGGGTTAGGTGGGCCAGCGCCAGCGAGGCGAACTTCGACGCGATGGCGGGAGTGAGTCGAGCGGTCATGGGCGTGTCGCGGGCAGTGAGTGGAGCGGGCGGGTTTCCGCGCTGCGCCCGGCCGCCGTTCAGTTTCCGCCGATCTTGGCGGCGCGCTTTGCGGCGGCAGGCGGCTTGTTCGCGCGCATCGCCTCATCATAGCGCCGTGTTGCTTCGCCGATGTCGTTCTTCAACTGCACGAGCACCGCCAGCTCGGCGTGCTGCGGCTGCAGCGCGGCCCACAGCATCTCGATCAGGCGCTCGGCGGTGGCGTCGATATCGGTGCGGCGGTTGGCGAGCGTCGCGTCCCACAGCACGTGCTCCATCGGTCCGAACACCATCGAGCGCAACAGGCGCAGCGGCATGTCGGCGCGGATCTGGCCGGTCGCCTGGCCGTGCGCGAGCACGCGCATCAGCGGCGCGGTGTAGCGGCGCTGCAATTCGGTCAGCTCGTCGGAGAGCGCGTGATGCTTCGTGCGCCCCTCCGACAGCACCAGCGCGCAGAGCCCCGTGCCGTTCAGCAGCATCAGCCGCAAGTGGGTGCGGATGATGAACGCGAATTGCTGGCGCGTGCCGCTCTCGCGCGGCAGGCCGGTCTCGATCGCTGTGGTGATTTCGTCGTACCAATCCGCGATGACGCGCCCGCACAGCTCGCGCTTGCCGCGGAAATAGCTGAACACGGTGGCTTCGGAAATGCCGAGGCGCTGCGCGATTTCGGCCGTCGTTGCGCCGTCGTAGCCTTTTTCCGAGAACACTTCCCGGCCCGCCTGAAGAATCTCCTTCACGCGCTGCTGTGACTTGCGTCCCGCCGGCTGGCGGCGCACGCCCGGCGGCTCGGCCTTGGTTTCCGGCGTCATATGAGTAGAGTTCAGAATTGGATTTCGATGCGGACTGTTTATAGATGATCTTAGCACGCACTGGCGGGCGTTTATGCCGTTCTAAAGGAATTTGAGCCTTACTCACAAAAACCTATTGACGTTTACGTCAATGTAGCGTGAAATTCGCGCTGATCGAGCGCAACATAGGCGGCGGACCACGAGTCCGCGATGCCGCAGTGCCGCATCGCGCTTCCCAACTTTGGCTTCGAGGAGGAGACATCAATGAGCAATCTGCCTGGACTGCAATTCCCGCTTGGCGAAGACATCGAAATGCTGCGCGATACGCTCGCGAACTTCGCCGCGAAGGAAATTGCGCCGCGCGCGGGCGAGATCGACCGCGACGACCAGTTCCCGATGGACCTGTGGCGCAAGTTCGGCGAGCTCGGCGTGCTCGGCATGACGGTCTCGGAGGAGTACGGCGGCGCGAACATGGGCTACACGGCGCACATGGTGGCGATGGAGGAGATCTCGCGCGCGTCGGCTTCGGTAGGGCTCTCGTACGGCGCGCATTCGAACCTCTGCGTGAACCAGATCCACCGCAACGGCACCGACGAGCAGAAGCGCAAGTACCTGCCGAAGCTCGTGTCGGGCGAGCACGTCGGCGCGCTCGCGATGAGCGAGCCGAACGCGGGCTCCGACGTCGTCAGCATGAAGCTGCGCGCCGAGAAGCGCGGCGACCATTACGTCCTGAACGGCACCAAGATGTGGATCACCAACGGCCCGGATTGCGACACGCTCGTCGTCTACGCGAAGACCGACGTCGACGCCGGCCCGAAGGGCATCACGGCCTTCATCGTCGAGAAGGGCATGAAGGGCTTCTCCGTTGCGCAGAAGCTCGACAAGCTCGGCATGCGCGGCTCGCACACGGGCGAGCTCGTGTTCGAGAACGTCGAGGTGCCGGAAGAGAACATCCTCGGCCAGCTCAACGGCGGCGTGAAGGTGCTGATGAGCGGCCTCGACTACGAGCGCGCGGTGCTCGCTGGCGGCCCGACGGGCATCATGCTCGCCTGCATGGATGCGGTCGTGCCGTACATCCACGACCGCAAGCAGTTCGGCCAGTCGATCGGCGAGTTCCAGCTGATTCAAGGCAAGGTCGCCGACATGTACACGACGCTGCAAGCGTGCCGTGCGTATCTGTACGCAGTGGGCCGCCAGCTCGATACCGTCGGCCGCGACCACGTGCGCCAGGTTCGCAAGGATTGCGCGGGCGTGATTCTCTACACGGCCGAGAAGGCGACCTGGATGGCCGGCGAGGCGATTCAGATCCTCGGCGGCAACGGCTACATCAACGAATATCCGGTGGGCCGTTTGTGGCGCGATGCGAAGCTCTACGAGATCGGCGCGGGCACGAGCGAAGTGCGCCGTATGCTGATCGGCCGCGAGCTGTTTGCCGAAACGCTGTGACGTTGCCACGCCAAACGCCGACGCACGGAGCCGCCTGACATGCCGATCATCGAAACCAAACTGAACCCGCGCTCGGACGACTTCCGGGCCAACGCCACCGCGCTCGAAGCGCTCGTTGCCGACCTGCGCGCGAAGATCGAGCACATCGCGCTCGGCGGCGGGCAGGCCGCGCGCGACAAGCACGTCTCGCGCGGCAAGCTGCTGCCGCGCGATCGCATCGCACAACTGCTCGACCCGGGCACGCCGTTCCTCGAGTTCTCGCAGCTCGCGGCCTTCGGGATGTATCACGATGCGGCGCCGGGCGCGGGCGTGATCACCGGCATCGGCCGCATCGCGGGGCAGGAGTGCGTGATCGTCTGCAACGATGCGACGGTCAAGGGCGGCACCTACTATCCGGTCACGGTGAAGAAGCACGTGCGTGCGCAGGAGATCGCGCAGGAGAACCAGCTGCCGTGCGTGTACCTCGTCGATTCGGGCGGCGCGAACTTGCCCAACCAGGACGAGGTGTTTCCCGATCGCGACCACTTCGGGCGTATCTTCTACAACCAGGCAAACCTGTCCGCGCAAGGCATCGCGCAGATCGCGGTAGTGATGGGCTCGTGCACGGCGGGCGGCGCGTACGTGCCCGCGATGAGCGACGAATCGATCATCGTCAAGAATCAAGGGACGATCTTCCTGGGCGGTCCGCCGCTCGTGAAAGCCGCGACGGGCGAAGAGGTGAGCGCCGAGGATCTCGGCGGCGGCGACGTGCATACGCGCCTTTCGGGCGTCGCCGACCACCTTGCGCAGAACGACGCACATGCGCTTGCGATCGCGCGCAACATCGTCGGCAAGCTCAATCGCGTGAAAGCGCCGCCCGCGGCTCTGCAGGAGCCCAAGCCGCCGCGCTACGACGCTCGGAGCCTCTACGGCGTGATTCCTGTCGATACGCGCAAGCCGTTCGACGTGCGCGAGGTGATCGCGCGCATCGTCGACGACTCCGCTTTCGACGAGTTCAAGGCCCGCTACGGCACCACGCTCGTCACGGGCTTCGCGCATATCTGGGGGCATCCGGTCGGCATCGTCGCGAACAACGGCATCCTGTTTTCCGAATCGGCGCTCAAGGGCGCGCATTTCATCGAGCTGTGCTGCCAGCGCAAGATTCCGCTCGTGTTCCTGCAGAACATCACGGGCTTCATGGTGGGCCGCAAGTACGAAAACGAAGGCATCGCGCGCAACGGCGCGAAGATGGTGACGGCCGTGGCCACCGCGAAGGTGCCGAAGTTCACGGTGATCATCGGCGGCTCGTTCGGCGCGGGCAACTACGGCATGTGCGGCCGCGCGTACTCGCCGCGCCTTATGTGGATGTGGCCGAACGCGCGCATCTCGGTGATGGGCGGCGAGCAGGCCGCGTCGGTGCTCGCGACGGTCAAGCGCGACGGCATCGAAGCCAAGGGCGGCGCGTGGTCGGCCGAAGAGGAAGAGGCGTTCAAGAAGCCGATTCGCGATCAGTACGAGCATCAAGGGCATCCGTACTACGCGAGCGCTCGGCTCTGGGACGACGGCGTGATCGATCCGGCCCAGACGCGCGATGTGCTCGGGCTGGGGCTTTCCGCGGCGATGAACGCGCCGATCGAAGAGACGCGGTTTGGCGTGTTCCGGATGTGATGGGGGCAAGCATGCAATACGAAATGCTGAAGGTCGAGTCCACCGGGCGCATCGCGACGGTGACGCTGAACCGCCCCGAGGTGCGCAACGCGTTCAACGAGGCGATGATCGCGGAGCTGACCGATGTGTTCACTGCACTGAGCACGCGCGACGACATTCGCGCAGTAGTGCTCGCGGCGAACGGCGTCGCGTTCTGCGCCGGCGCGGACCTGAACTGGATGAAAAAAATGGCGCGCTTCTCCGATGCGGAGAACCGCGCCGACGCGAAGCGTCTCGCGAACATGCTGGCGGCGATCTACCGCTGCGCGAAGCCCGTGATCGCCCGCGTGTCCGGCGACGTCTACGCGGGCGGCATGGGTTTGATCGCGGCGAGCGATATCGTGGTCTCGGTCGATACGGCGCGTTTTTGCCTTTCGGAAGCGCGGCTCGGGTTGATTCCGGCGACGATCGCGCCCTACGTGATTCGCGCGCTCGGCGAGCGCGCGTCGCGCCGCTACTTCACGACGGCCGAGCAGTTCGATTGCGCGACGGCGTTGCGATTGGGTCTTGTCCACGAGGCCGTGAGTGCGAATGAACTCGACGCCACGGTGCAAAAGCTCGCCGAGACGCTTGGCTCGAACGGCCCGAACGCGGTGCGCGAATCGAAGCGGCTCGTGCAGGACGTCGCGGGCCGCATGCTCGACGAAGCGCTGATCGACGACACCGCGGAGCGCATCGCACGCGTGCGCGCCGGCGTCGAAGGGCGCGAGGGCGTCGCGTCGTTCCTCGAAAAGCGCGCGCCGGTGTGGCGCGATTGATGCGCGATCCGCGCTGAGCCGACAAAAACAGCCCCTTTGCGAGACCTTCCATGTTCAACAAGATTCTGATTGCGAACCGCGGCGAGATCGCCTGCCGTGTCGCTGCAACCTGCAAGCGGCTCGGCATCGTGAGCGTCGCCGTCTACTCGGATGCGGACGCGAACGCGAAGCACGTCGCCGCGTGCGACGAGGCCGTGCATATCGGCGGCTCGACGGCGGCGGAAAGCTATCTGCGCATCGAACGCATCATCGAGGCCGCGAAGCAGACGGGTGCGCAAGCGGTGCATCCGGGCTACGGCTTTCTCTCGGAGAACGAGGACTTCGCGCATGCGTGCGAAGCGGCGGGGATCGAATTCATCGGGCCGCCGGTCGGTGCGATCGCCGCGATGGGATCGAAGGCGGCGGCCAAGGCGCTGATGCATGCGGCCGCGGTGCCGCTCGTGCCCGGCTACCACGGCGACGCCCAGAACCCGGAGCTGCTGCACAAGGAAGCCGATTCGATCGGCTACCCTGTGCTGCTGAAGGCGAGCGCGGGCGGCGGCGGCAAGGGCATGCGCGTCGTCGAGAAGAGCGCCGACTTCGCCGCGGCGCTTGCGTCGTGCAAGCGCGAGGCGGCGTCGAGCTTCGGCAACGATCGCGTGCTGATCGAGAAATACCTGACGCGTCCGCGTCACGTCGAAGTGCAGGTGTTCGCCGACAAGCACGGCGGCGCGGTCTTCCTGTTCGACCGCGATTGCTCGGTGCAGCGCCGTCACCAGAAGGTGCTCGAGGAAGCGCCGGCGCCGGGTCTCCCGGCCGGGCTGCGCCGCGAGATGGGCGAGGCGGCGGTGGCCGCGGCGCGCGCGGTCGAGTACGTCGGGGCAGGCACCGTCGAATTCATCATGACGGGTGACGCGTTCTACTTCATGGAGATGAACACTCGCCTGCAGGTCGAGCATCCGGTGACCGAGATGGTGACGGGGCAGGACCTCGTCGAATGGCAGATTCGCGTCGCGGCGGGTGAGCCGTTGCCGCTGACGCAGGATCAGCTGAAGCTCGACGGCCACGCGATCGAGGCGCGCATCTACGCGGAGAACCCCGCGCGCGGCTTCCTGCCGTCGACGGGTGCGCTCAGGCATCTGCGGATGCCGGAGGGCGTCGAGTTCACGATCGGCGAACCGGCGCGCGCGCCGGTTCGCATCGATAGCGGCGTGCGTGAAGGCGACACGATCACGCCGTTCTACGACCCGATGATCGCCAAGCTGATCGTGCACGGCGCCGATCGCAAGGAGGCGCTCGCGCGCATGAATCGCGCGCTGCGCGCGTGCGAAGTCGCCGGGCCGCATACGAATGTGGAGTTCCTGCAGCGCATCGTGACGAGCGAGCCGTTCGTGACGGCGGATCTCGACACTGGCCTCATCGAGCGTCATCACGACGCGCTGTTCGCGCCAATGGCCAAGCCGTTCAAGGAAGCGCTCGCGCTCGCCTGCGCGGCGTTGATGACGCGCGAAGGCGGGGTGGCGCATGGCGCTTCGCCGTGGGATGCGCTGTCGCATTGGCGGCTGAACGGCAGCTATCGGCAGAGGATCGAATGGCGCGATGTCGAAACGGATACCGCATTCACGGCGACCTATGTGCGCGACGGCGCGGCGCGCACGCTCGACTATGAGGGCAACAGCGAGCCGTTCGAATGGCAGGCCGGCGAAGGCGCGCACGAGTTCCGCGCGACGATCGGCAATGCGCGCGTGAAAGGGCGCGTCTTCATCGACGGCGATGTCTTCCACGTGTTCTGCCAAGGCGCCGCGCTGGCGTTCGAATGGAAGAACCTGCTGGCGCACGCGGCCGACGCAGAGCACGGCGAAGGACGCCTGACTGCGCCGATGCCGGGCAAGGTGATCGCGGTGCTGGTCGAGCCGGGCGCGGTCGTCGAGAAGGGTGCGCCGCTGATCGTGATGGAAGCGATGAAGATGGAGCACACGATCGGCGCGCCGGCCGCGGGGAAGGTGGCGGAGGTGCTGTATGGGGTCGGCGATCAGGTCGCCGACGGCGCGCAGCTGCTGGTGATGGAAGTGGAGTGAGGCTTCCCCATCACCCCTTCCGCCCCGGAATCGGCGGCGCATACTGAAACGGAATGGCGATCCGGTTCCACGCATTGATGTTCGCGATCGCCGCCGTCAAGAACGCAATCTGCTCGCTGGGAAACTGCTCAGCCACTTCCCGGTAGAGCTCGTCCGATACCCCTTCACGCAGTGCCCCGGTTACCGCTTCGGTATAAGCGAGCGGGGCCTTCTCGCGCGCCATCAGCCCGGCGATGACGCCCGGTGCGGCTTTGTAGACCTGTTCAGAGGTGAGGCGCGTTTGCGTCGACATGATCTCCCCTGGTGAGCGAGTGAATCGGTTAACATATAAGAGCACGAACAATATATTCGAACTCTGACATTATGGGCAAATCCCCTCGACCGAATATGGCTACTCCCGCTGCGCCCGCGATCCCCGGTCTCGGCGAAGGCAAGCGCGGCGAGGCCGGCCACGTCGGCTATCTGCTGCGCCAGGCCAACGCCGCGCTGCGGCTGCGCATGGAGCGCGCCTTGTCGGACTACGGCGTGACGTCGCCGCAATTCATCGTGTTGACGATGCTCGTCGCCTACCCGGGTGTTTCGAATGCGGACGTGGCGCGGCTTGCGATGCTCACGCCGCAGACGGTCAGCGTGATCGTCGCGAATCTCGAGCGTTCGGGGGCGATCGAGCGCAGACCGCACGCGGTGCACGGCCGCATCCAGCACATCGACGTGACGCCGAGCGGCAAGGCGCTGCTCAAGTCCTGCCGCGAGCGGGTGCGGGAAATCGAGCAGCAGCTCTTGAGCGGCCTCGCGCCCGATGAGGAGACCGTGATCCGCCGCTGGCTCGTGCGCGTCGCGCTCGAGGGCGGAGGGGCGGATGCGGTGGCGGAGTGACGGCGCGCCAGCCGGCGCGTTGCGCGCTCAGTTATGCGCGATTGCGCAAGCGTGGTCGAGCAGCGGCTCGGCCGAACCGCTGCCGCCGTCGATATCGGTGCCGCTGTTGAGGATCAGCCAGCCGTCGTTTGCGGCCTGCGGGCCGGCGCCCGTCACGAGGATCGTCTGCATGGCCATTTCCGCGGCTCCCGAACGGTCGCGCGCGACAATGTCGAACGGATCGAAATCGAACGCGGGACTCGCGACCCGCATGATCCGATAACGGCTGCCGCCGATCGTGTCCCAGGTCCATTGGCCCGGCGGGTCGCCGCGATGGTGCTCGAGCGCCGCGCTCGCTTCCGCGTGCATGCAGTCGATATGGATGTGCAGCTGCTCCTGGGAGCGCCGGTACTTCGAATTGACTTCGAGCCCGATCAGATTGTCGGGCAGCGGCTTCTTGATCGACGCCTCGACGAAACTGCGTGCGGTCCAGGCATCGGTCCAGTAATTGGGTGCGTCTGGGCCGAGCAGGAGCGGGCTTTCGATGCCCGTGACGCGGTCGGTCGGAATCAGCAGGTGCTGCGCGGCGCCGTTGCGGTCCTTGAGGAGCGCAAAGCGCTGCTTGAGATCGACGCTCGCGCACAGCCCCGTCTTGCTGGTGTCGCGCGCGGCGGGCACGCAATCGAAGTGGACGATGTCCCACAGCGCGTTCGGGTCGGCCGAGGCGATGGTCTCGCAGCCGGTGCTCGCCAGCGCGACGAGCAAGGCGGCGAGCACGGTCGAGAGGGGGGTGTTGGCGCGCATGGGAGGTGGGATGTGCCGATTACTTCTTCAGGAAGCGCAGCGCGAATTTCGCGAGGCGCGGAACGGTGGTCGGCCGCAGCAGCCGTTCGTCGTAGCCGCTCATGCGCCGGTCGTTCTCCGTAAGGCAAAGCTCGATCATCGCGCGCGGGCTCAGTTCCTCGCCGATGTTGCTCGCGCCCGTCGCGGCGAATTTGGCGTCGTGCATGACGCCGTCGGCATCGATGCCTCTGGCTATGCCGATCCGCTCCCAGATCAGGAACGCCCACACCGTCAACGAGCGCACGAGGAACGCGGGGCGCCGCCACCACGGCAGGTTGCGCCGGTACCACGCGACCCAGTTCACGAAGAACAGGATGTGCCGCGCTTCTTCCTGGATGACGGGCTCGAAGGTCTCGACCAGCTCTTGCGGGAAATAGCCGGACTTCTGCGCGGAGCGGAAGAGGCCGAAGGCGAAGAAGCTGTCGATGCACTCGCTGTAGCCGGTGACCATCCACGCCCGCACGGCGTTCTTGGGCACAGGATACTCGGGTTCCGGAGCGAGCTTGATGCCGTACGCTTCGACGAGCTTCGACAGCACGGCCTTGTGGCGCGCTTCCTCCGCGCCGTCCATGTCGAGCGCCTGGCGCAGCAGCGCGTCTCGAACCGTCGAGGCGAAGGCCGCGACACGGATCGACGCGCGGCCTTCCGTCTGCACGGCGATGTCCCAGATCGGCAGGGAGGTGATGCGATGGAGTTCGCCGGGTGCAAGCGGCGGCCAATCGATGACGGCGGGCTTGTACGGGTTGTGCGTTTCGAGCAGCATGCGGCAGAACATTTGCTTATGCTCGTCGGAACCGATTCGCACGGGCGTGCGGCCGGGGTAGTTCCAATGGCGCATTGCGTGATCTGCCGCTGCATGTTGTTGCAGCGTTTCGGACATAGCGTTCGCTTATGTAGGGCAGGAGCAAGGTGCGGCAATTTTGGCACACTTGGCGCTGCACTGCAGCGAACCCGGCAGTTCATGCGCGGCGCATAGGCGCGCGCCACATTCGGGAGGGCGAGCATCGCCCTTCGCGTGAAGCAGGAAAGGCGTCAGTTACGGTGTCGATCCGGAGTTAGCGCTTTAGCGCTTACTCCGGTCCCATACAAAGTTGTCGATCCACATCCGCCCCCAGCGGAATGCATAGGCGAGGGCGTGCTCCTCGTCGAAGAAATAGTCGAGCGCGTCGAACGAGTAGGCGCGGTGCTGCGCGGCGCTCGCATTCTCGATCGTGATGCCGGCGGCGAACAGGCCGTTCGGGAGGCGCTGCGCGACCGGGGCGACTTCGTAGCCTTTGTAGTGGACAGGTCGGGTCATGGCGTTGGCGAGTGAGCTTGGACAGGCTTCAGCGTAGGCGCCGCCGCGTGCGGCGTGAACCAATCTTTCGTCGCAAGCTAATCACGGGTGCACTGAAATGCAGCGCGGCGCGCGCGCACTGTCACGCCACGGAAAACTAGCTCGGCAAGAATCCCCTGGCCTGTTTTCCCACTCGACCTGAGACGAGAGCGCCACCATGTCAAAGAAGAACTCGCCGGAGGCCAAGCCGGCCGATCCGGCCGCCGCCGTATCGCGCCGCGGTTTTCTCAAGTTCGCCGGGGTGTCCGGCCTGGCCGCCACCGCAAGCGGGCTTGCCACGATGGGCAAGGCAGCGGCAGCCGCCCCGGATGGCACGCCCGAGCAGATCCACCTGACTTGGGGCCGTGATCCCGCGAGCGAGGTCGTGATCTCGTGGGCCTCGCTCGCGGCGGCGGTCAACCCGCGCGTGAGCTTCGGCAGCGCGGGCGGGTCCGTCAGCACGGTCCACGGCGTGCAGCGCATCTATACCGACGGTCTGAACGGCGAGACGGTGTTCACCCATCACGCGCGGCTCTCCGGCCTGAAGCCGGGCACCGCCTACGAGTACCGGATCACCGCCGACAACGACAGCAACGCGGCCACGCCGTTCAACGCCGTTTTCAATACAGCGCCGCGCGGTCGCGCGCCGTTTCGCTGGACCAGCTACGGCGACCTTGCCACGCCCAACACGCAGTGGGTGCTGTCCTATCCGCAAAGCCGCTTCGCGGTGCAGACGGTGGAGCGCTTCGAGCCGCTCTTCCACTTGCTGAACGGCGACCTCTGCTACGCGAACCTGAATCCGGGGCACCAGCCCAGCGTCTGGCGCGATTTCGGCAACAACGTGCAGACCTCGGCGGCCAATCGTCCGTGGATGCCTTGCCCGGGCAATCACGAGGTCGAGTTCAACAACGGCGAGCAGGGGCTGACGTCCTATCTCACGCGCTATACGCTGCCCGACAACGGCACGCCGTTTCCGGGCCGCTGGTACAGCTTCCGCGTGAGCTCGGTGCTGTTCGTCTCGCTCGACGCCGACGACGTCGTGTATCAGGACGCCGCCGCCTTCGTGGCCGGCCCGCAGCCGTTGGTGCCCGCGCCGAGCACCGGCAACCCGCCGGTCGAGCCGGGCACCTCGTTCTATATCCGCGGCTACAGCAATGGCGAGCAGACGCGCTGGCTCGAAGAGACGCTGCGCCATGCCTCGCAGGACCATGAAATCGACTGGATCGTCGTGCAGATGCACCAGGACGCGCTGACGTCCTCGAAGACCGGCAACGGCTCGGACAAGGGCATTCGCGAAGCCTGGCTGCCGCTTTTCGACCGCTACGGCGTCGATCTCGTGCTGTGCGGCCACGACCACGACTATGAGCGCAGCTATCCGGTGCGCGGCTGCAACCACCATGCGGGGGTCGATGCCAAGACGGGGGAGCCCGTCGACACGCTCCAGCCGCGCCCGATCGTCACCTCGGACCCCGCCGATGCGACGTTCGACACGCGCCACGGCACGATCCATCTGATCCTGGGCGGCGGCGGCACCAGCGCGCCGCTCGACGTCTACGGCGAGGATACGGCGACGAACCTGCCGCAAGCGAAGGTCTTCACCAAGCCGAACCGCCCCGTGCCTGGCGCGACGCCGGGCACGTTCGTGCGCAATCCCGCGGATGCGCTGGAAGACGCGATCTATTCGGCGCGGCGCGACACCGGCACGGGCTACGGGCTCGCGGTGTTCGACCACGACCCGGGCGCGCCCGGCGGCAAGACCACGATCACGATGCGCTACTACCATGCGCCGGGCGCGGACCATACGCCGACCACGGACTACGAGCTCTTCGAGACCATCGTGCTTGCCAAGGAGCGGCGCGGCTGAGCCGCGCCGCTTCACTGCGCCGTCTGCTGGCGCTGGTACTCGTGGTTCTTCATCTGCAGATAGTCCTGCCGGTCCACCTCGTGCAGCTGCTGTGGATATTGCTCGGTGGCGTCGAACCAGGCCGTCAGACGCTGCGCGAGGCGCTGCTCGGGCGGGCTCGCCAGCGAGCCGAGATAGGCGTCGATCGCAAGGTAGTAGCGCATCGTGTTGCGCTCCACGAGGCCGCGTACGCCGCCGATGTACTGCGCCTGCCCCGTGGACGGATCGCGGTTCGAGGTGAAGCCGACCTTGTCGGCGCCCAGGGTCGCCAGATAGGTCTTCATCGCGAGCCTGCCGGTCATGCCGTAGCCGTACGCATAGGTCAGGTGCAGGAACGTGCGATTGCCGGCGATCGGCGCCGCCTCGAGCACGATGCGGTAGTCTTTCGTGCCCATCGGGCCGCTGTCCGCGCTCAGCTCCACCTTGAAGTAGTCCGGCGTGCTGACGGCCGGACGGTAGTCGAATTGCAGGCGATAGGTGGACGACAGCGCTTCTTCGACCTTCCGGCCCAGGTTCACCGTCAGCACGCTGCCGTTGCCGCCGGCCGCCGCATGGCAATACTTGATGTTCAGGTGCAGGATCAGGACGTCGCACCAGTTGTCGGGGCCGTGCGCCGGATCGTCGAGCGCGCCTTCGACGGTCGCGAATGGATGGTCCATCACCGCGTAGATATCGCCCTTGAGCCTCGACGGCGACTCCTCGGAGACGAGGTATAGGGGACGCTGGAACGGGTTGTGGGCGAGTTGCTGCGTGAGGCTCTGGTACTTGTCGCGCAGGGCTTGGGCGTCGTCGTCGGCTGCGTGCGCGGCGAAGACGCAGCAGCCCAGGCACCACGCGATCGCGATGGCCAGGACAGCCCGGGCGGATTTCATCGCGCGCCTCTACCGGGCCGCCGCGGGCCGACCGGACAACCGCCGCAACGCCGCATGCTGCAGCAGCATGATCGTCTTGCCGTCGCAGATCTCGCCCGCGCGGACTCTCGCGAGCGCGTCGTCGAGCGCCAGCTCGATGACCTCGATATCCTCGCCTTCCGCTTCGACCCCGCCGCCTGAGCCGATCTTCGAAGCCGAGTCGTACTCGGCGATGAAGAAATACAGCTTCTCCGTGACCGAGCCCGGGCTCATGAACGCCTCGAAGACTTTCTCCACGTGCTGCACGCGATAGCCCGTCTCCTCCTCGACCTCGGCGCGGATGCGCGCTTCCGGAGACGCGTTGTCGAGCAGGCCGCCGGGCGCTTCGATCAGCATGCCGTCGTGGC
Organism: Trinickia terrae; assembly: GCF_005144415.1. Taxonomy (GTDB): domain Bacteria; phylum Pseudomonadota; class Gammaproteobacteria; order Burkholderiales; family Burkholderiaceae; genus Trinickia_A; species Trinickia_A terrae. Next base: position 21,549 of record NZ_SWJE01000019.1, read on the forward strand.
CGTTGACGAAAGCGGGGAAGCGGAATTGCCGCGTCAGCACGACGGTGTCGCGCCGGCGGTCGTGCAAGAGGACGGTGGCGCCGTTACCGCGATCGTAGGTCTCGCGCGATAGCCGCTGCCAGACGTTGTCGCGGCGCTGGAAGTCGAAGGTCGTTTTCTTCAGGACGTACCAATCGTCGGAAAGCACCTCGATGTCCACGATGCGGACGCGATCTGCGGTCGGCTTCATGCGTCTCTCCCGTTGCGATGGCATGGGCTCGATGATGTCGTGCAAATTCGTGCAAAAACAAGATTTTTCGTGCAGGCATTTTCGTGCGGCACATCCATCCGGATTCCCATGCTGACCACTCAAAGAAAAAGCGAGATCCTTGCCATCCTCAAGCGCGACGGGCAGGTGCTCGCCAAAGCGCTGAGCGAATCGTTCGACGTCTCCGAGGACACGGTCCGTCGCGACCTGCGCGAGCTCGCGAGCGAAGGCCTGCTGCAGCGCGTGCATGGCGGGGCGCTGCCCGCGTCGCCCGCCACGGCGGATTTCGCGCATCGGCGGCCGATCGAGTCGGCGACCAAGCGCGCCGTCGCGAAGGCGGCCGCCGGCATGATCGGCCGCGGGCAGGTCGTGATCGTCGACGGCGGCACCACGGCGGTGGAGCTCGTGCGGCAGCTGCCGCGCGAGCTGACGGCGACGGTGGTCACGCATAGCCCGAACGTCGCGGTGGAGCTCGTCGACCATCCCGGCATCGAGGTGATCGTGATCGGCGGGCGGCTCTTCAAGCATTCGATCGTGACGGTCGGCGCGGCCGCGATCGAGGCGCTTTCGCACATTCGCGCCGATGTGTACTTCATGGGCGTGACCGGCGTGCATCCGACGGCGGGCCTGAGCACCGGCGATCTCGAGGAAGCGTACATGAAGCGCGCGCTGGCGGCGCACGCGGCGGAGACGGTCGTGCTGGCTTCGGCGGACAAGCTCAACGCGGCGTCGCAGTACCGGATCGGGGAGATCTCGCTGGCGAGTGCGATCGTCGTCGAGAAGTCGACGGATGCCGCGCTGACCGAGCCGCTGGAGGCGGTGGGGGTGACGGTGGTCAGGGCGTGAGGTTAAAGAAATGAACTGGTGAACGGGTTTGCCGGTGCGGGATGTTGCCTTGTCACCATCTGCGATGGGACGCAGAAAAAACACAGCGCCGCGAAGGGCGCTGCGCTAGGAACTCACTTGTAGCTTGTAGCGAAGTTGCCTGCTTGCTTCGCCCGTTACTTGACGATGGCGAGCAATTCGACTTCGAACGTCAGATCGCTGTTTGGCGGAATGGCGCCGACGCCTCGCGAACCATACGCCGTCGCGGCCGGACAGGTCAGCTTCGCCTTTTCGCCGACCTTCATCGTCGCGACGCCTTGCGTCCAGCATGGAATCACGCGGCCGAGCGGAAACTCCGCCGGGCCGCCATGCTTGGCCGAGCTGTCGAACTCGGTGCCGTTCGCGAGCGTGCCGCGGTAGTTGACGCGCACGACGTCAGCGGTCGTGGGTTGAGGGCCGCTTCCCTGCGTCAGGTGTTCGACGACGACGCCCGAAGGCAGCTTTTCGGTCGATGCGGCACTGGCGGTGACAGCCACCGACGCGAGCGCGGCTGCGGCGAGCAGGGCAACAACAGATTTCATGCGAATCTCCTTGGTTGAAAAGCGACCGTCATTCTAGCGCTGCAAGCTCGGGCACAAGCGTTCCGCCTTGACCGCGTTTCCTTCGTTGGCGAGGCTCGCCTAGGGGGCACCCATGCGTGTTGGCACGGCGCATCCACCGGTTTAATCTCGCGCGAACCGCCCCCGATTCCACCTGCGCCAACTGGAGCCCCCGTGACCCCCGAACTGACGATCCTCGCCTGGACGCTGGTGCTCGCCCTCGTTCAAGTGCTGCTTCCCGCGCTGCTTCGCAACCACGAAACCGGCATCCGCTACAACACCGGCCCGCGCGACGGCCCCGGCGCCCCGGTCGGCAAGATCACCGGACGGCTGCAACGCGCGCAGTGCAACCTGTTCGAGACGCTGCCCGTGTTCGCCGCCGCCATCCTGATTGCACACATCGCCGGCCGCGAGAGCGCGCTCACGCAAGCGGGCGCATGGCTCTACCTGATCGCGCGGATCATCTACATCCCGCTCTACGCAGCGGGAATTCCATACCTCCGCTCAGGCGTCTGGGCCGTGTCGCTCGTCGGCATCGTGCTCGTGCTGAGCGCACTCGTCTAAACTGACGCTCCATCGAAATCCCGGAGCCGCACGCCATGACCGACCAGCCCTCGACCATCGAGATCGAAACCGCGCCGAATCCCGCCTACGCCGTGATCCTGATGCACGGCCTCGGCGCCGACGCCAACGATTTCGTCCCGCTCGTGCCCGAGCTGCGCGTTGCCGGCGCGCCCGGCGTGCGCTTCGTGTTCCCGAACGCGCCCGAGATCGCCGTCACCGCGAACGGCGGCTACGTGATGCGCGCGTGGTACGACATCGCGTCGTTCGACGGCGTCAACCGGCGTGTCGACGAAGCGGGCATCGAGGCGTCCTGCGCGACCGTGCGCGCGCTGATCGCCGAGCAGAACCGGCGCGGCATTCCCACTTCGAAGATCTTTCTCGCCGGCTTTTCGCAGGGCGGGGCGATGACCTACGCGGCGGGGCTCACGCATCCGGAAGCGCTCGCCGGCCTGATCGTCCTGTCGGGATACGTGCCGGCGCCGGGCTTCATCGACAGCCGCTTCGAGGCGGCCAATCGCGACACGCCGATCTTTGCCGCGCACGGCACGCAAGACGACGTGCTGCCGATCCAGCTGGGCGAAGCCGCGCGCGATTTCGCGCTCGCCAAGGGCTGCAAGGTGGCGTGGCACGCGTACCCGATGCCGCATTCGGTGTGCCTCGAGGAAGTCGAGGCGCTGCGCACGTGGTTGGACGAGCGCCTCGAGTAGTACCCGCCAGAAGCCTGCTTTCGGCGGGCTCTTCGCGGAAAAACAAAAAAGCCAGCCGTTCGCTTCCGGCTGGCTTTTCTGCGGCCTGACACCGCAGGATGCATCGAGCTTTGCTTAGAACTTGTGGCGGATGCCCAGGCTGGCGATTGCCTGCGACTTCGACGTCGAGGCGTAGCCGTAGTCGGCCACCGATGCGTACACGCCTTCGCCGCCTGCACGCTGATAGGCGCCGACCAGATACACATCCGTACGCTTGGACAAGTTGTAGTCGCCGCCCAGCGAGACCTGGTTATACGTCTGCGACCCATTGCCCTTGCCGTGGGTGAAGGTATAGCCAAGGCCGACCAATGCGACCGGCGAGATCTGGTAGTTTGCGAAACCGGCGCCGACGTCGTAGCGCTGCGTCACAGCGAACGACGAGGCGGCATCGTGCTTGTACAGCGCGTTGCTGTAACGCAGCCCGAACGTGAACGGACCCGCGACGTATTGGCCCGCAAGCGAAGCGACGTTGACCGACTTCGCCGACGCGAACTCGCTATTGATTTGCGTATAGAACGCGGGGCTCGAGGTGGCGCTGGAGCTGAAGGTGCCCTTGCGGCCGGTATTCGTGTTGTCGAACACGATATAGCCGGCAGCGACGCTGAAGGGGCCCGTCGCGTAGGTCGCAGCGAGCGACCACGTTTGACCGGAGCCCATCGCACCCGCAACGCCGCCGAGCGCGTAGAACAGTTCATATTGGAAACCCGCGTACGTCGGCGACGCGTATTTCAGGGAGTTGTTCGTACGCGAGCTGTTGTCGTTGTTGTCGACGTCGCCCGGGGTCGTGAATGTCGAACCCCAATAGTTGTCGGCAGTCAGCCCCTGAACCAGATCCACGACCGGGTCATACTGGCGGCCCATCGTGAAGGTGCCGTAGGAGTCGTGCGTCAGGCCAACGTATGCCTGGCGGCCGAACTCGCGGGAGCCCTGGCTCAGCGTGCCGACGTTCGGATCGAAACCGTTTTCCAACTGGAAGATCGTCTTGAGGCCGTTGCCAAGCTCTTCCTGGCCCTTCAAGCCCCAGCGCGGGCCTTGCAGGTTGCCGCCGGCCAAGCCGAGAAAGCTGCTATTGCCTGTGCCGCTAGCATTGGTCGTGCGATTCACGTATTGCACGGAATCGTCGATCACGCCATACAGCGAGACGCTGCTTTGAGCATGCGATGCGCCTGCGGCGCCGAGGAGCGCCAGCGAGAGGGTCGACATTGCAAGTTTTTTCATTCAGTTCTCCGCGCTAATTGATAAATGATGATTGTTGCGCGTCGAAGGGTAGAGCATCCGATATTAATCGGCGAACTTGAAAAAATTAGTGTTACTAAAAAGTGACAGGCATCATTGCATCATTTTTATGGAGCATGTAGTGACGCGAGGTCATAGATTGAATTCCCCGATCTTTTCTTCCGTATTTGACTTCGACAGGACGGCGGACTCCGCGATGTATGAAACAAAAGACGCCTGATCCGCCGCAAGCCGGGCCGGAAGCGAGGCTTTGACAAACTCGACCCATGTCCGGGTCTTCGCGTCCCCGGAGCGGCCTGGCGGATGGATCACGTACATGTTTCGTGCCGCAAGCCGATATCGAGGCAGTACCCGTACCAGGGTGCCGCTGCGCAACGCCGGCAGCGCCCTGGCTACCGGTAGCGAACCGATGCCTGAGCCTTGGCGTATTGCATGCTCCAGCACGTCGGATAGATCGGTTCGCAATGGCGTTTGCTCGAACCGGAACGTTTCCGGGCCCTCGGGGCCGTCGAACACCCATTGTCCAGCGGCCTCCTCACCGGTATCGAGCTGCAGGCACCGGTGCCCGCCGAGGTCATTGACGGTTTCGGGAACGCCGCGCCTTGCCAGATAGACCGGTGACGCGCACAGCACGCTTTGGCTTGCGCCCAGGCATGCGGCCACCAGTTGCTCACCCTGCGGGACAGCGTCGCAGAGAAGGACGGCGTCGTGCTGGCCTGTCGGCATTTCGCCGCTGCGCGGCACAAGTGCCACTTGAACCGATACCTCCGAGTAATGCTCCTGATAACCGGAGATGAGCCAAGCAAGGTGATGCCTGTCGAATGACGGGGCGACGCCGAGGCTGAGCGTGCCGATCGGTTTTGCGCATAGACCGGCGGCTTCCGTTTCTGCAAGCTCCACGCGATCGAGAATGCACTTGCAGTGGAATAGATACCGCTCGCCCGCGGCAGTCAGTGCCACGCTGCGTGTCGTCCGATTCAACAAGCGCAAGCCAAGATGTGTCTCAAGATCTGCAATGGCGCGCGATACCTGCGGCGTGCCTACTTGCATGTGCCGTGCGGCTACAGTAAAGCTGCCTACGCTGGCTACTGCAGTGAAGGCGCGGATGCTTTGCATCAGGTCCATTTCTTCTTGAACTTGCTTTGATCGCTTCGTCGCGAAGCGGGGCAACACTTTGGAATAAAGCGCCATGTGAGGCTTCCCGGCGCGCAGGTTACCAGAGCCAATAATTGTTCGTTATGCTTTATTTGATGCATTGAACAAGCAAGATTTTGGTTGGCTAAGGAAATCCTTATGGGTGAATTAGGGAGATCGGAAGTGGGGAGATTTCAGAAGGGATTGCCCATGCGCTCTCGATTCACCCGGGAAAATCGCATGTACGCGTAACTCGCGCCGACGCCGCCAAACCCGAAGCTGTTGACCATCGCGTATTCCTCGGACATTTTCCGCGGCCTGCCGACAATGACGTCGAGCCTCTCGGCGGATTCGTCGATCGACTTCGTATTGAGTGTGTGCGGGAAGACGCCGGCCCTCATCGCGCGGATGGTCACCGCCGGTCGCCACGGCTCCCGCTGCGCCTTGCATATGCCCCAGCGCCCCCTTGACCGACGATGCCGCGAGCCATTTGGATCCCCTTTGAAGAGTGCAAAAGAACCGCTGATCGACCGGATTCCTAAGTGTGTTCGCGCGTCGCCGCCGGAAACAGAAAGAATAGCGTTGGTGCTGTCGAATCGAGTGTCATGCGCCGCGCTGATTCGCGATATCGATTCGATAACTCGTCCTGTGAGGTTCAATTCACATTCAAGCGCAATTTTCAAACGCTCCCAAGTCGCAAACGCGTCGCCTAGAGTGATGGCTCGTGCTCGTTCGCCAGGCCGTCAACTTGCAGCCTGGTGAAACTGTCGATAGAATCGATCCCCCAGCTTTTGTTCTTGCCACTTCACTCAACGTTCCAGGGAGGCGCAACATGATGTTCACCATGCGTTCGGCCATCCCTAACGTTTCTCCGCGACACCGTTAGGTCGTCGAAAGCGCGGGCCTCTCCGGTGCCTGCGCTGCTTTTTCAGAAAGTCCGCCGTGTGTTCGTCAGCCAGCCATGCTGGCGCATCGGCTATTTCTTTCGTTTCCCTTAATTGGAGTGTCCTGCGCGCATCGCACCGCAGGGCCGTCGAAAAATGACTCGCAAAAAACTCGACTTCGGTCGCAGGGCGTTCCACGACGTCCTTGGCTTCACTTTCCGGCACTGGGGCAGGCAGCCCTGGCGTGTGCTCGTCATCGCGGCGGCGGCGCTGCTCGCCGCCGCCGCCGACGTGCTGACTCCGCTCTACGCGGGGCGTCTCGTCGATGCGCTCGCGGCCGGCGCCGCGAGCCGCGAAATCGCGTGGCAGGCAGCCGCCTCGGCGTTCTGGCTGCTCGTCGGTCTTGGCCTCGCGGGCACGCTGCTGCGGCAGGCCGTATTCCTGAACATGATCGTATTGACGCTCAGGATGATGAGCGAAATCGCCGCGAACGCTTTCTATCGCGTCCAGCGCTTTTCCACCGACTGGCACACGAACAGCTTCGCGGGCTCGACCGTGCGCAAGATCACGCGCGGCATGTGGGCGCTCGATCTGCTCAACGACACCTTGCTGATCGCGCTCTTGCCGTCGCTCGCGATGCTGGTCGGCGCGACGGTGCTGCTGGGCGTGCATTGGCCGGTCATGGGGCTCGTCGTCGGCATCGGATCGGTGCTCTATGCGGCGGTGACGGTGAGCGTGTCGCTCGGCATCGTGGCGCCCGCGGCGCGGCTCGGCAACCTGTGGGACACGCGCATGGGCGGCGCGCTCGCCGACGCGGTCAGCTGCAACTCCGTGGTCAAGGCGTTCGGCGCCGAGACGCGCGAAGAGCAGCGCCTGGACCGCGTCATCGGCAAGTGGCGTCACCGCACGCGCCGCACCTGGGTGCGCGGCACGCTCAACGGCGGCGCGCAGGGCGCGATGCTGGTGGCGATGCAGGCGGCGATCGTCGGCGCTGCGCTGCTGCTGTGGGCGCATGATCGCGCAAGCATCGGCGACATCACGTTCGCCCTGACGATGTTCTTCATGTTGAAGGGCTATCTGCGCGACGTCGGCATGCACGTGCGCAACCTGCAGCGCTCGGTCAACGACATGGAAGAGCTCGTGGTGCTCGAGAGCCAGCCGCTCGGCATCGAAGACAAGCCGGGCGCGCGTCCGATCGCGATCGGCAAGGGCGAGATCCGCTTCGAGAACGTGACGTTCCACTACGGCGTGCGGGCCGCGCCGCTCTACCAGGACTTGTCGGTGCGCATCGCGCCGGGCGAGCGCGTGGGGCTCGTCGGCCACTCGGGCTCGGGCAAGACGACGTTCATCAAGCTGATCCAGCGCCTCTACGACATCTCGGGCGGCCGGATCACGATCGACGGGCAGGACATCGCCGGCGTGCAGCAGGCAACGCTGCGCGCGCAGATCGCGATCGTCCAGCAGGAGCCGCTCTTGTTCCACCGCTCGCTTGCGGAGAACATCGCCTATGGGCGGCCGGGGGCGACGCAGGCGGAGGTCGAGCGCGCCGCGCAGCTGGCGAGCGCGCACGATTTCATCACGGCGCTGCCCAAGGGCTACGACACGCTGGTGGGCGAGCGCGGCGTCAAGCTCTCGGGCGGCGAGCGGCAGCGCGTGGCGATCGCGCGCGCGTTCCTCGCCGATGCGCCGATCCTGATTCTCGACGAAGCGACCTCGAGCCTCGACAGCGAAAGCGAAGTGCTGATCCAGCAGGCGATGGAGCGGCTGATGGTCGGACGCACGACGCTGGTCGTCGCGCATCGGCTTTCGACGGTGCGCAAGATGGACCGTCTGCTGGTGCTGGATCACGGCCGGATCGTCGAGGAGGGCAGCCATGCAGAGCTGATCCGGCTCGCGCATGGCTTGTACCGGCGGCTCTTCGAGCGTCAGGCGCTCGAGTTGACGCAAGGGCTGGGCGACGCCGAGATGACGGTGCACGGTTGACGAAGCAAGCGCTGAGGTAGCGCGCACGGTGCGATGGTCCGCGCAGCGTGCGCGGTGAATTCCAGGACTTCGATCGAGAACACAAACTAAAAAAACGGAGACAACAAGTTGGACGAATTCGAGCACTCACCTGCATCGCCGTTCGCGGCATCCGCATCCGGCGGAGTACGCAAGATGTTCGTCGGCCGCGCCGGTATTCGCGCTGGCTGGCGCGTACTGCTGTTTCTCGCGATCGTGGCCGGCGTCGCCTTCGGGCTTTCGTTCGTGGCCAAGCATTTCGTGGCGCGTCCGTCCGAACTTCATGCTGTCCCGCCAGGGATTGCGTTGCTGGCGGAATGCATTCAAGTCGCTGCCGTGGCTGCGGCGACGGCAGCGCTTGCTGCGCTGGAGCGCAAGTCCATGTTCGCCTTCGGCCTGCAAGGGCGGGCGCGCGCCATTCGCTTCGTCGCAGGCGTGGTCTGCGGCTTTGTTGCGATTTCGGCGCTGGTGCTGACGCTGTGGAAGGCCGGTTTGCTTCAGTTGAATCTCTCCGAGATGCACACCGGCGCGGTTTGGAAGTACGCCGCGCTTTGGGCGGGCGTTTTCTTCCTGACGGGCATCTTCGAAGAATCGCTGCTGCGCGGCTATCTGCAGGCCGTCCTCGCACGCCGCTTGGGATTCTGGTGGGCGGCGATCCTGCTGTCGGCCCTGTTCGGCGCGATCCACGGCTTGAATCCGGGCGAAACGCCGGTCGGGCTGGTGACGGCGATGCTGGCCGGCTTGGTGTTCTGTTTGTCGCTTTGGTACACCGGTTCGCTCTGGTGGGCGATCGGCTTTCACGCGGCCTGGGATTGGGGCGAATCGTATTTTTACGGGGCGTCGGATAGCGGCGAACTGGCGCAAGGCGCGCTCTTCATCGCGCATCCGGCCGGCAATGTGCTGCTGAGCGGCGGCGCCACCGGTCCCGAGGGGAGCCTGCTGGCCCTCGTGATCCTCGTCGTGGTCGCCGCCGCGATGCGGGCGTGGTGGGGACGGCGCCGCGCCTAGAACGCAATCGTCGTCCGCAGGCCGACGATCGCTTCGTCACCGACCCGCTGCGACGGGTTGTCCGGATTCGGAATGCCGCCGGCCGGGCGGAACGCGTACTGGAAGTCCGCCTGCAATTGCCACCACGGCGTGACCTGGTACTGATATGTCGCCTCGAGGATCGTCTCCGCGCTGCGCGACGGATAGCCGGGCGTGGTCTGCGCCTGGGCGTTCGCGAGATCCTGCGCGTGCGAGCCGATGTGCGCGTAGCCGACGGCCAGCCCGACCACGTCGTTGTCGCGGCCCTTGAACGGCGCTTTCAGCGTCACGCCTGCGTTGATGCCCAGGTCGACGAGGTTGCGATCACCGGGCGCCCCCATGATGCGGGCGAACACGCCCACCGCCTGCGGGCTGTCCGCGCTCGGACGCCACACCATCTGGTCGGCAACGGCGTAGATGCTGTAGTTGCCGCCGTGGGTCGCCGCGATGCCAGTGCTGGCCGGGTTCGCGAGCGACAGGCCGGTGTTGTCCAGGTTCTGGTCCGCGAACCGGTTGCTGTTGTACCAGAAGCCCAGCTTGTAGGTGCCCGGCAGGCCGCTCGGCTTCGGATCCGACGGATTCGACGGCGGCTGGTTGATCGCGTATTGCACCTCGCCGATGACGAGCGCGCCGTTGTGCAGGTTGAAGTTCGTGCCGCTCGCGTTGAGCTTCTGCGAATCGCCGGTGCCCGGCGCCGGGTTGCCGTCGAAGATGCCGCCCAGCACCGTGATCGCGTCGGTCGGCGTGGCGCGCACGCGCACGCCGAGCGACGACAGCGGAAACGCCGGGCCGCCCGCCGGCAGGTCATTGGAGGGCACGACCGGCCAGCCGAACGTCGCGTTCATGAACGTGCCCGCGTACTGGCTCACGATGAACTCCTGGTCGAGGCTCTGCTGACCGACTTTGACGTCGACCTTGCCGCCCAGCAGCGCCTGCTGATACCAGAGTTCCCAAAGGCGCGTCGAAGCCTCGGCTTCGATGCCGGTCGTGGCCTGGAGCGTTTGCGTATTGCGCAGCGTCAGGCTGGTGCCGTGAATCTGGAAGGCCGACACGTTGAAGGTGCCGCCCGGCAGGCCGAACGCCTTTTGCGTGTCGATGCCGAGGCCCATCTGCGTCACGCCCTGATACGCGCCGCCGTGCGCGGTGCCGCCCGACAGATTGGCCATGTATTCGCTCGTCTCCTGCAGGCCGAACGTCACGCCGTAGTTGCCGAGCCACGGGCGCAGGCCGCCCATGTCGCCGAGCAGGTTCGAGCGGTCCCAGAAACCGGTCGGCGCGGGCGGCGTCTGCGCGGTGGTGGCACCGGCGTTATCTGCGCCGGCCGCGGGCTGTGCGGACGGCGGCGTTTCCGTCGAAGCAGCGGCCGTGGACGGAGCAGCGGCAGGCGCTGCCTCGCCGCTTGCTGCCTGAGCCAGTGCGGGCGGCACGACGCCGAGGGAGAGCGCGAGCGTGAGACCGGCCGGTGCGCTGGACATCAAGAGTGTGGTTTTCAGTTTTTTCTTCATGGCTAGTGGAGACTATTTTTTTCTGGCGGGCGAGCCAGGGGTTAGCGAATTTGACACACACACTGTGGCGAAGCTGTGAAGGCGATGCGCGTATCAGGCGAACCACGCGTGCAGCGGTAACGCACCTTCCAGTTCGTTGCCGGCCGACGACGCGGACAGCATCGCCACCATCGCGATGGCGCTCACGATCAGCCCCAGAACCAGGTAGCCGGTCGGGGTCAGCGGGCTGCCGGCGTAAGCGGCTCGAAGTGCAGCACGTGCGGTGGTTTTCGCGGCGCGACGCAGCCGGCCGAGTGCCGACACGCGGATGCGCTCGGCCTGGCGCCGATCCGCTGCGCACGCGGCCGGAGCGCGCTCGGGCGACGGCGCCACCAGAAAATGCACGCGGGCAGGCCACTGGGCGAGCCGCCTCGCGACGGCTTGCGTACGCTGGGTGCGTCGAGCGCCCCCGAAGGACATGACAAACGATTTGACGAACATGATCTTCCCCCCGTCCAGCCCGACAAGCGTCGGACGACGAACGAATACGTGACGGCGCGTCGCAAGCGTGGTTGCGAGCGGCTATCGAATTATTAGAGGGAGCGTGCTGCTGACGAACCGGCGAGGACCCGGTCGATGTTGAAGCGCGCTAACCCGTTGCGAGCGAGTTAGCGGCGAAGGAGCAAACCTGCGGCGGCTATCTCGCGATGCTGCCGGCATGACCCGGCAACGGACTTCCAGAACTACAAGATGCGTCCACCAGGGGACTCCTTTTTCATGAGACGGGCGGATTGTACGTGCGGCTTGCGCGACGCGGCAAGTAAAAAAAACATAAAAGCAACGAGCGTGTTTTTATACGACGAAACCGGGCAAAGCGTCGCACTGCCTAGTATCGACTTGGCGGTGCATGTTTGCATTTTGTAATTTTAGGTCGATCTCTTGTCACATAGCGGTGGCAATCTCTAACGATGAGAAGGTACGTCTAGCGGATTCTTCTATCCTTCTAAGGCGTGTGTTCCGGCTTGAATCCAGGCTATGGCTCGACGGAGAGTGAAACGCGATGCTAAATCCCAAAGCTGCAACTACCGAACTGCTTCAAACACCGCATTCCAGCAATGAGATCTTGTGCATCAAGGGCGTCCGCCGGGGCTTCAGCAAGGCCCAGGAGGATCTGCTGGTGCTCGACGACGTGAACCTGACGCTGCGCGAAGGCGAGATCGTCGGCCTGCTCGGCCGCTCGGGCTCGGGCAAGTCGACCCTTCTGCGCATCATCGCCGGGCTGATCCAGCCGACCGACGGCCATGTCGATTACCTCGGCAAGCCGCTGTCCGGTCCGGCCGAGGGCGTGGCGATGGTGTTCCAGACCTTCGCGCTGTTCCCGTGGCTTACCGTGCTGCAAAACGTGGAAGCGGGGCTGGAAGCGCAAGGTGTCGGCGCCAACGAACGCCGCCAGCGCGCGCTGGCGGCGATCGACCTGATCGGTCTCGACGGCTTCGAAAACGCCTATCCGCGCGAGCTGTCGGGCGGCATGCGGCAGCGCGTGGGCTTTGCGCGCGCGCTGGTCGTCGATCCGACGCTGCTCTTGATGGACGAGCCGTTCTCCGCGCTCGACGTGCTGACCGCCGAAACGCTGCGTACCGATCTGCTCGACCTGTGGACGCAGGGGCGCCTGCCGATCAAGTCGGTGCTGATCGTCACGCACAACATCGAGGAAGCGGTGTTCATGTGCGACCGGATCCTGGTGCTGTCGTCGAACCCGGGCAAGGTGATCGCCGAGATCCAGGTGCCGTTCAAGCACCCGCGCAACCGGCTCGACCCGGCGTTCCGGGGCCTCGTCGACGACATCTACGCGAAGATGACCGCGCGCCGCACTGGCGAAATCGCAAGGAAGGAAGGGCTCGAGCTCAGCAGCCGCCTGCCGGAGGTGTCGACCAACCTGATGGCGGGCCTGATCGAAACGCTCGCCGTGCCGCCGTACAACGGCCGCGCGGACATGCCGGAAATCGCGCGCTCGCTGCACCTCGAAGTGGACGACCTGTTCCCGATCGCCGAAGTGCTGCAGCACCTGGGCTTCGCGGAAATGCGCGAAGGCGACATTTTCCTCACGCCGCAGGCGCGCACCTTCGCGGAATTCGGCACGCAGGAGCGCAAGATGATGTTCGCCGAGCATCTGCTGCGCAACGTGCCGCTTGCCGCGCGGATCAAGAAGGTGCTTGACGAGCGTCCGGGGCATCGCGCGCCGCGCGTGCGTTTCGAGCAGGAGCTGGAAGATTTTCTGTCGGACAACGCGGCCGAAGAGACGCTCGACGCGGTCATCAACTGGGGCCGCTACGGCGAAGTCTTCTCGTATAACGACCAGAGCGAGATTTTCAGCCTGGCGGACGTCGAGGCTTGATCGCCGGACCGCCGGACCGCCGGACCGCCGGACCGCCGGACCGCGCGATCGCCGCGCCGGCTCAGCCGGCCGGCGTCAGCGCCTTCGCGACGCTGCGTTCCGCCGCGAGGCGCGCGGCGCGGTGCGCCCCGAACACCAGCGCAAACTCGGCCGCCTGCCGGCCAACCGTCGCCAACTGCTCGGCGACCTTCCCATCCGAGCACGTTTCCGCTGTTTCGAAGCGCGTTTCCAGCGTATTGACCGCCGCGCCGAACGGCGTCGGCCAGCCGCGCAGCGCGTGCGCGATCGAGCGCAGCGAGGTCAGCACGGTGCCCGCCGCCTGCCAGCCGTACGCCGTCACGATCGCGCCGACGGCGCGTCCGTCGAGGTAGGGCCGCTCGTCGGCGCGCAGCTCTTCGAGCGTGTCGAGCGCGTTTTTCACGAGCCCCGAGACGCCGCCGTGGTACCCCGGCGTCGCGATGATGACGGCGTCGGCGGCGCGCACGGCCTCGATCAGCTCTAGCTGCGCGTCGGTCCGCTGCGTCTGTTCCGGCGCGTAGTGGGGCAGGCTGTGCAGGAACGCGCCGCCGAAGAGCCGCGTGCGGGCCCCCGCGGCTTCGGCCCCCCGCAGGGCGATGTTGAGCGCGCGCTCGGTCGACGACGACTCGCGCGTGGTGCCGCCGATGCCAACGACGAGCGGCAGGGGAAGATGGTCGAAAGCAGTCAAGACAACACTCCGTCGGTCAGCGGCGCCGCGCGATGTCGCCTGCATTGGCTCGATGCCGCGACGCCCGGTTCTTAGCGTGTTCAAGCCGGCATGGTAGCGATTGCTTAACTGCGGCGGAAACGACTTTTTCTGCTAACGATATGTCGCCGCGCGGGCTTGCTGCTCTTGGGCCTGAGCGACTATGTGTCGCATTTAGTCAAGGCATCGTCGCAAACGGGCAGCAATCGCCATTTTTTTGAGACAAATATTTGGCCATGGGCGTCAAGTCCTGATTTCCTGCCTTTTCTTGCTTTCCTTACTTTGTTCGGAGTTCCCGGCTGCCCATGCAGCCGGGCTGCCCCGTGTCGTGCCAAAAAATGCCTGCAGATGTCTTGAAGGAGCCTTTTCATGAAGATTCGCAAAGCGGTCGTCGCCCTGGCGGTGTTGGGGTTGATTTCTAACGCGGCGTGGCCGCTTACGCAGGACGATGTCGCCAAACTGGGGCAGGACCTGACTCCAGCGGGCGCTGAGAAAGCGGGTAGCAAGGATGGTTCGATTCCCGCGTTCGGCGGCGAGTCGAAGCCGCTGTCGGGGTGGTCATACGGCAAGCTGCGTGAGGACTACTGGAAATACAAGAGCGAAAAGCCGCTGTTCGTGATCGACGCCTCGAACGTCGACAAGTACGCCGACAAGCTGACCCCCGGCCAGGTTCAGATGCTCAAGCAGGTCAAGGGATACACGATGCCCGTGTATCCGGCGCATCGCGAATGCACCCTGCCGAATGTCGTGGAGGAAAACACGAAGGAGGGTGCGTTGAAGTCGGCGATCGCGAAGGATGGCTGGTCGCTGGAGAGCGCGACGCTGCCTAGCGTGCCGTTCCCGATCCCGCAAACGGGCATCCAGGTTATGTGGAACTGGCTGATGCGCTACCAGGGCGTGGCCGCCGAATGGCCGGACGGATATACCGTCGTTTCGCCGCGTCCGGGCACGAGCCAGTCGATCGTCACGCGCTGGAACCAACTCGTCTACTACCCGTGGGCGAAGAAGGGGCAGCACACGCCGGAGGACGATCAGGGGCTGCAGAACGGCTTCTACTATCTGTACACGGAGCCGGCTGCGCTGGCGGGCCAAGGCACAATGCAGCGCTACTACTTCAGCAAGGATACCGACACTTACTACTATTTCACCGGCCAGCGCCGTGTGCGCCGTCTCCCGGCCTACGCGTACGACGCGCCTTTGATCGGGTACGAAAACCAATATCCGGCGGACATCTCATTCGTCTTCTACGGAAACCCGGACCGCTTCGACTGGAAGCTGGTCGGGAAGAAAGAGGTCTATGTGCCGTATGACGGCTTCGCGATGCAGCGCTTCAATACCAAGCTCGACGCTGCAATGGGCCCGAACTTCATCAATGCTGACATGCGCCGCTACGAGCTGCACCGGGTGTGGGAAATCGAAGGGACGGTCAAGTCGGGCGTGCGTCACTCGACGCCGAAGAAGACGCTTTACGTCGACGAGGATAGCTGGCTCGTGGCGGTGGGCGACGACTACGACGCGCAAGGCAAGATCTGGAAGGCCAAGGAAAACTACATTACGCCGGAATGGGAGATCGGTGCGTGCTCGACGTCCGCGTCTGTCTATAACGACCTGATCAGCGGCCGCTACGTATTCGACGAGACCATTGTCGGAACCGGAAAGGACTTGAAGTTCTATCCGCCCGGATCGAGCGACCCGCGCCTGAACAATCAGTACTTCACTGGCGAAAACCTGAGCGCGATCAGCGACCGCTGACCTTCGATCAGCCGTAGTCAAAGCAGGCATCGCGCTGGAGAGGAAGTGCGATGCCGAATCTCAATTAATAATACTAAGAATAACTAAATAACTTTTAACGACGAAGGGATGGTGAAATGAGAGCAAAAGTAGGTCGTATGTTATGGCCGACCGTGTGCGGCGCGATCATCTCGTCGCCCGCGGCGGCGTACACATTCGATACGGGGATCGGTGACCTGAAGGGGTCTTGGGTGTCGAACATCACGGGCGGCATGGCGATACGCACGCAGAACCCGAGCTGTTCGCTGACCGGCGACCCGAATTCCTACGGCTGCGGCAGCGGCGCGAACGTGGCGCAGTGGGCGAACGGCGACAACGGCGACCTCAACTACCGCAAGGGGCAGCCGTACAGCACGTACCTGAGCGCAACCAGCGAGCTGCTGCTGACGATGCCGAGCGAAGGCTATAAATTCCTCGTGCGCGCAACCGCGATGTACGACTTCGCGGCATCGAACACGCACCGCACCGAGCTCTCGCCCGCCGCTTACGACCAGGTCGTGAAGCAGGCGCAACTGCTGGACCTGTGGGCGGAAAAGGATTTCAACATCGGTGACGAACGCGCGCACGTCCGCGTCGGTAATCAGGTGATCAACTGGGGCGAGAGCTACTTCGCGTCGGGCGGCATCAATGCGACGAACTCGCTCGACATCCAGAAGCTCTATATTCCAGGCACCCAGCTCAAGCAGGCGCTGCTGCCCGCGCCGATGATCAGCTTCGCGAGCGGATTGCCCTACGGCTTTTCCACCGAGGGCTATTTGCAGGTTCAGTGGAACGGCAACAAGTATCCGCCGGTGGGCACCTACTGGTCGACGTCGAACGTGTTTGGCCGAGGCTCGCTGCCGGGGTCGTTCAACTCTACCAATTTCAACGTCGGCGCCATTGACGCGGGCACGATCGCGGGCACGATACCCGGCAACAACAGCAGCAACAACAACGGGCTCGTCAACACGGTCAGTTCGAATCTCGTGAACGGCGCGTACACCGGCCTGCAGACGAACCCGATCGGCGTGCCGTATAGCACCGTGTTGCCGAGCAACAGTCCGCAGTTCGGCGTGAAGATCGGCTACAAGCCGCCGAACGCGGATATCAGCTTCGCGTTCTATTACGAGAACTACATCGACAAGGCGCCGGTGCTGTCGTACCTCGCGAATGGTTCGGCGCAGTGGTCGTACCTGAAGAACCGGCAGCTCTTCGGCGTCAGCTCGAATTTTTCGCTCGGCGACTGGGCGATCGGATCCGAGCTCTCGTACCGGCCGCACGACGCGGTGGCGATGTCGTCCTGCTTTGCGCCGGGCGGCCCGACCGATGCGCAGACGAACGGGGTAGCCGGCATCGATTGCCCCGCCTACAAGGACATGAAGAAGTTTCAGTTCGACATCAACGCGCAGTTGAACCTGACGAAGTCGTCCTATCCGATGCTGAAGCTGATCGGTGCCGACATGGCGGTGTTCACCGCGGAAGTCACGTTGATCGACTATCCCGGGCTGAGCCCGAGTGCGCAGTACTACCGCAACATCAACGGCCAGAGCGTCTACCAGGTGGTGGACGCCGGCTACGGCACGTGGCTGAACAACAACTCGGGCCTGGGCTATCCGATCGCGGCGGCGCAGGGCACGGCACGCTCGGTCGGATTGACGATGGACTTCAACTGGACCTATGACGGGACCGTGATTCCCGGCTGGCAATTGACGCCGGGCATGACCTTCTACGATGCCGTCTCGGGCTACACACCGACGTTCTCGGCCAACTACGAGCAAGGCGCGAAGTCGATCAATTTCTACCTGCTGTTCAACCAGAACCCGCAGGTGTGGCAAGCGGGCATCAACTACACGATCTACTTCGGCGGCAATGCCGTATCGCAGCCCTTCGGCGACCGCAACTTCGTCGGCCTGTTCGTGACGCGCAATTTTTAACCAGACGGTTTCAGGCGCTTCGACCCGAAGCGCCTGAAACATATAGGACGTGTGCGCAGCGTCCCGGCCGCCGCACAGCTCCAAGTAAGCGCTAAAGCGCTAACTTGGAACAGCGCGGCATGGGATCGGAGTAGGCGCTAAAGCGCCAACTCCGATCGACAGTATTCAGGAGACTGCACGTGTTATTCAACAGCATCCGTCATCTAGAGAACTGGCTGTTCTCCCGGCGCCTTTTCGTGTTGGGCGTTTTCGCCGTATTCACGGCAGTGATGGCGTTCTTCGCCGCGCAATTGCGCATGGACGCAGGCTTCGAAAAGCAGATTCCGATTGGCCACGAGTATGTGCAGACGTTCAACAAGTACCGTGCCGACTTGTTCGGGGCGAATCGCCTGACGGTTGTCGTGAAGGCAAAGCACGGAACGATCTGGACCAAGGAAGGGCTCGCGCGGCTCGCCGCGGTTACCCAGGCCGTCGCGTACCTGCCCAATGTGGACCGGCTCGGCGTGCAGTCGCTCTGGACGCCCAACAGCTTCGTCAACGAAATCACCGAAGACGGGTTCCGTTCTCAGCCGATCATCCCGGGCACGGTGACGCCGGGCGGCCTGACTCAGGACATCATTGCGCAGATCCAGCGCTCGACGGTCGAGGGGGGCTTCATCGGCTCGCTGGTGTCGCGCGACGAAGCGGCTGCGATGATCACGGCGGAAATCGGCGAGGTGGGGACGGACGGCAAGAAGATCGACTACGTCCAGTACAACCATCTGCTCGAACAGAAGCTGCGGCAACCCTTTGAGGATGCGAACTACGACGTCCAGATCATCGGTTTCGCCAAGCAGATCGGCGACATCGCCGACGGTGCGAAGTCGGTGCTCCTGTTCTGCGCGATTGCCTTGCTGCTTACCGCGCTGGCCGTGTACTGGTATTGCCATTCGATCCGCTTCACCGTGCTGCCGATCGCGTGCTCGCTCACCTCGCTCGTCTGGCAGTTCGGCACGCTGCGGCTTCTCGGCTTCGGGCTCGATCCATTGGGCGTGCTGGTGCCGTTCCTGGTGTTCGCCATCGGCGTGTCGCACGGGGTTCAGCAGATCAACTTCATCACGCGCGAGCTCGCCCACGGCAAATCGTCGTTGCAGGCTGCGCGCCATAGCTTCACGGGTCTTCTGATTCCGGGCACGCTGGCGCTCGTGACGGCACTCGTGTCGTTCGTCACGCTGCTGATGATCCCGATCCCGATGATTCGCGAACTCGCGATTACCGCCTCGCTCGGGGTCGGCTACAAGATCCTGACGAACCTCGTCATGCTTCCGCTCGCCGCGTCGTGCTTCAACTTCACGAAGGCCTATGCCGAGAAGGCGATGAAGAAGCGCGAGCAGCGCGCCGGCTGGCTGCGCAGACTCGCGCGCGTGGCGGAGCCTCGCAACGCGGTGATCGTGCTGGTCGTCGTGGCGGGCGTGTTCGCGACGGCGGTCTGGCAGAGCCGCGATCGCGTGGTCGGCACGCTGCAGCCGGGGGCACCCGAATTGCGTCCGGACGCGCGCTTCAATCGCGACGCGGTGGCGATCGCCAGCAGCTTCGACGTCGGGCTCGACTGGCTCTCGGTCGTGATCGAGGCGCCGCCCGGCTCTTGCGAGAGCCCCGCGGTCGGCACCTTCGACGACAAGCTGACCTACGCGTTGCGGGACGTGCCGGGAGTCGTGTCGATCAGCTCCTATCCGGACATGCTGCGCACCTATAACGAGGGCTACAACGAAGGCAATCCGAAGATGAGCGCCGTGCCGATCGATTCGGGCAACTATGCGGGCCTGAGCACGGAAATCGGGCGCGTGCGGGGCTATCTGAACAAGGACTGCAGCATGACTGCCGTTCACCTGTATCTGTCCGATCACAAGGCGGCCACGATCAACCGCGTGATCGACGCCGTGAAGCGGTTCCGCGATACGCACCCGACGCCGGGCATCCAGGTTCGTCTGGCGGCCGGCAATGCGGGCGTGCTCGCCGCAATCAACGACGAGGTGGCGAAGAGCGAGTTGCCGATGATGCTGTACGTCTACGCGGCAATCGTGCTGCTCGTGTTCATCGTGTACCGCGATTTGCGCGCGGTGCTCGCGTGCTGTCTGCCGCTGACCGTCGGCACATTCATTGGCTACTGGTTCATGAAGGCGTTCGAGATCGGGCTGACTGTCGCCACCTTGCCCGTGATGGTGCTGGCGGTCGGTATCGGCGTGGACTACGCGTTCTATATCTACAACCGGCTGCAGGGTCATCTCGCGGCGGGCGAGCCAATCGTCAAGGCGCTCGAGCATTCGATCCTCGAGGTCGGAATGGCGACGATCTTCACGGCGATCACGCTCGCGATCGGCGTCGCGACCTGGAGTTTCTCCACGCTGAAGTTCCAGGCAGACATGGGCAAGCTGCTCGCGTTCATGTTCATCGTCAATCTGGTGATGGCGATGACGGCATTGCCGGCGCTCGCCGTCGTACTCGAGCGCGTGTTCCCGCGGCGCAAGCCGGCGCGTGCGCCGGGCGTCTTCAGCCACTGACGGAGGGCACGATCATGAAGTCAATATTCAGACGGAATCTGAATGCCGCGCTACTCGCGCTGTGCGGCGCCACCTCGCCGTTCGCCTGTGCGGCTGAAGCCGCGCCGGACGTGAAGCCGCAACTGCAGCTTCATCCAGCCGAGCAAGCGAGTGCGGCGGCGCAGGTGCAGCTGCTCGGGGCGGCGCGCGCCGGCAACAGGCTGGTGGTGGTCGGCGACCATGGCGTCGTGCTGTTGTCCGACGACGACGGCAAGACCTACCGGCAAGCGAAATCGGTGGCGGCGGACGTGACGCTGACCTCGGTGTCGTTTGCCGATGCTCACAACGGTTGGGCCGTGGGGCATTGGGGCGTGATTTTGCGCACTCGGGATGGCGGCGAGACGTGGACGCTGCAGCGCAGCGACATCGCCGTCGACCAGCCGCTCTTCTCCGCTTACTTCAAAGACGCCAACGAAGGATGGGCGGTGGGCCTGTGGTCGCTGATGCTGCACACGACCGATGGCGGCGCGACCTGGACGACGGTGAAGCTGCCGCCGCCGCCGGGCGCGAAGAAGGCGGACCGGAACCTGTACGCGCTTTTTGCCGATGCCAAGGGCACGCTCTATGTCGCTTGCGAGCAGGGGCGGGTGATGCGTTCGACGGATTCGGGAGCCACGTGGGCCTACGCGGAGACGGGGTACCCCGGCTCGTTCTGGACCGGTGTCGCCCTGCGGGACGGCACGGTGCTCGTCGGGGGCCTGCGGGGCACGATCTACCGCAGCGCGGACGGCGGAGCGACCTGGCAGGCTTCGAAGACACGCTACAAGAGTTCGGTCACGGGTCTGCTGCAGGTCGGGGACAAGCGCATCGTCGCGTCGTCTCTCGATGGCGTATCGCTGACTAGCGACGATGACGGCGCGAGCTTTACCGGCAAGCAACGCGAGGATCGCGTGGCGTTGACGGCGGTCGTCGCCGCGCCAGGCGGACAGCCGGTTTATCTGTCGACGAGCGGCGTCGCGAAGCCTTAGCCGCACGCGGCTCCCGCTACACCGGTTTTGTCCCGGTCGCCGTGCCGCGCTCCTGTCCGGAGCGAGGCACGGCGACTTTTTTTTGTGTTGCGATGCGCCAGGACTTGTGTTTTTTGGCATGTGTCGTATTTGCGCAAGCAGTTGTCGGAATTCATCGGCAGTTCGGGGTTTTTTCTAGCAAACATGTATGCATACGGTGCAGGCAATCGCTTGCCGGAGAAGGAGATGGATTCGATGAATTCCCCCAAAGTCATAGTCGAGGGTCTCTGCAAGGTTTTCGGAAGCAACCCGAAGCAGGCGCTCGACATGCTGGCGGCCGGCGCGACGAAGGACGAGGTCTTCGCGCGCACGGGGCAGGTGGTTGGTGTCCACAACGTGTCGTTCGACGTCCGGGAGGGCGAGATCTTCGTGTTGATGGGGCTGTCGGGCTCCGGCAAATCGACGCTGATCCGCCTTGTCAACCGGCTCGTCGAACCGAGCGCCGGCAAGGTGCTGGTCGACGGCCGCGACATCGCGGCGGTGCGGCGCTCGGAGCTGGTCGCGCTGCGCCGCAAGGACATGAGCATGGTGTTCCAATCGTTCGCGCTGATGCCGCAGCGCACCGTGTTGTCGAATGCGGCCTTCGGCCTCGAAGTCGCGGGCATCGGCAAGAAGGAGCGGGAAAAGCGCGCGCTTGCCGTGCTCGAACAGGTGGGGCTTGCGGCGTTCGCGCAGAAGCTGCCCTCCGAGCTGTCCGGCGGCATGCAGCAGCGCGTGGGCCTTGCGCGGGCGCTGACGGTGAACCCGTCGCTGATGATCATGGACGAGGCGTTCTCGGCACTCGATCCGCTCAAGCGCAAGGAAATGCAGAACGTTCTCCTGCAACTGCAGAAGAACCAGCGGCGCACCATCATGTTCGTGTCGCACGATCTGGAAGAGGCGCTTCGCATCGGCAACCGGATTGCGATCATGGAGGGCGGGCGCCTCGTGCAAGTGGGTACGCCACAGGAAATCATCAGCAATCCAGCAGACGAATACGTCAGGGCGTTCTTCGAAGGCGTCGATACCAGCCGCTATCTCACCGCCGCCGACCTGATGCAGACCGATGACGTCCCGCTCGTGAGACAGCTCGACGCGTCGAACGTGGCGGCGCCGCTCAACGGCAGCGCCGAGTACGCATTCGTGCTCGACGGCGAGCACAAGATCCGCGGTTTTGTCACGCGCGCCGCGCTCGGCGATGCATCGCCGCAAGTCAACAAGGTCGAATGCATCTCCCACGCGGCGCCGCTCGAGCACGTGGTGTCGAGGGTCGTCGCGAACGCGACCGCTTTGCCTGTCGTCGACGACGACGGCTGTTATTGCGGATCCGTCGACCGGTCCGTCGTTCTGAAGGCGCTGACGCGCGTACGAGGTTCCCATGTCTGAGATCATCCCGCTGGGTCAATGGGTCGATCAGTCGGTTCACTACCTGCTCGATCACGACAGCCACACGTTCGATGCGATCGGCAAGACGATCGAAGACCTCGCGGCTTTCGTCGAGCACGGTCTGCAGGCGATTCCGATGTGGGCGCTGATGGCGTTCTTCATCGTCGTGGGCTTGTGGCGCGTGGGCTTGCGCTTCTCGCTCTTCACTGCGCTTTCTCTGCTCCTCGTCTATGCGACCGGGTTTTGGGACCAGACGGTCGTGACGCTCGGGCTGACGTTGTCCTCGACGATCATCAGCCTGGTCTTCGGCGTTCCGCTCGGTATCTGGACCGCGAAGAACAAGCACGTTGCGCTCGTCGTGCGGCCGATTCTCGACTTGATGCAGACGATGCCGGCCTTCGTCTACTTGATTCCGGCCGCGATGCTGTTCGGCCTCGGGCGCGTGCCCGGGATTTTGTCCACCGTCATCTTCGCAATGCCGCCCGCCGTGCGCCTGACGAGCCTGGGCATTCGGCACGTGAACCGCGAGATCGTCGAAGCGGGGCAGGCGTTCGGCTGCACGCCGTGGCAATTGCTGTACAAGGTGCAGTTTCCGAATGCGCTTCCTTCGATCATGCAAGGCGTCAATCAGACCATCATGATGGCGCTGTCGATGGTGATCATCGCGTCGATGGTCGGTGCGGGAGGGCTCGGCAACGACGTGCTGGCGAGCATCCAGCGCCTCGATATCGGACTCGGGTTCGAAAGCGGCCTGTCGGTCGTGCTGCTCGCGATCATTCTCGATCGCATCACCGAGAGCTTCGGCCGCACGCCCGGTACGGCATCGGCCAAGCCGTTCGCGGGCCTGCGCAACGCGATGCGCGTGCGCCGCACGCAAGAGGCGGTGGCGCAGAGTTGAGCAAGCTCGTGCTGCAACCGCAGCGCATATAGCCGTCGCGGCATGGCCTTGCCGCCGCGACCATCAAACCCGTCTTCATGCTCATGGAGAGCGACGTGACGCCAGCCACGACAGAGTCGCCGTTGCCGCCGCCCGCGCATTTCGGTTTGTTGACGCTGCCGAATTTTTCCATGATCGCGTTCACGAGCGCGATCGAAGTGCTGCGCATGACGAACTATGTCGCTCGGGCGGAGCATTACCGCTGGTCGGTGATCTCGGCCGACGGCGTGCCGGTCCACGCGAGCAACGGCATCACCTTGAAGCCGACCCAGTCGATAGAAGAGGCTGGCGTGCCTGACGTATTGATCGTCTGCGGCGGAGTACGGATTCGCGATGCCGTCGGCACACCGGTGCAAGATTTGCTCACGGACCTGGCGCAGCGCGGCGTGCCGCTCGGAGGCGTTTGCACGGGCGCTTATGCGCTGATGAGCGCGGGGCTGCTCGACGGTTACCGCTGCGCCGTTCATTGGGAGAATCTTCCGGCGTTGCATGCGGAGTTTCCGCGCGTGCGTTTCACCGAAGAGCTGTTCATCATCGATCGCGACCGCCTCACTTGCACGGGCGGCACCGCGCCGCTCGACATGATGCTGAACCTGGTCGGCAATCGTTTGGGGCAGAACCTGGCCGCACAGGTTTCCGAGCAGTTCATTCTGGCGCGCATACGCGGCGAATCGGACCAGCAGCCGATTCCGGTCGATGCGCGTGTCGGTTTTACGCGCGCTGAACTGATCGAAGCGGTGCGGCTGATGGAGGCGAACATCGAAGAGCCGTTGTCGCTGGACGAGCTTGCCCATCTCGTGCAGCTATCGCAGCGCCATTTGCAGCGGATGTTCAAGGTGTATCTGAACATTTCGCCGACGCACTACTACCTGACGCTGCGCCTGCGGCGCGCGCGAGAGCTGCTGCGTACCACGGACGCATCGATCGCGCGCGTGACCACCGATTGCGGGTTTCATTCGCCGTGCCATTTCAGCAAGGCGTACCGCGCGTTGTTCGGACACGCGCCAAGCCTCGAGAGGCGCGGCCCGAACTGATCGCGCGCGGGCGGTTCGCAAGACTATCCAACAAAACCCGAGGAGAAATGCAATGAAGCGAATCCTGACAGCGGCAGCCTGTGCGCTCGGCGTGTCGGCTGCAATGACGGTCACACCCGTGCAGGCGGCCGACCCTGGCGTATGCCGCAACGTGCGCTTTGCCGACGTCGGCTGGACCGACATCGCGGCGACGACCGGCCTCGCATCGACGATCTTCACGGGCCTTGGCTATACGCCCACGAAGACGATCGCCTCGGTGCCGATCACGTTCGCGGGCATCAAGAGCAAGCAGATCGACGTGTTCCTCGGCTATTGGGCGCCGACCATGGACCCGATCATCGACCCGTTCGTCAAGGCCGGCTCGGTCAAGGTGCTGGCGACGCCGAACCTGACCGGCGCGAAATACACGCTGGCCGTACCCGACTACGTCTATAACGGCGGCCTGAAATCGTTCGCCGACATCCAGAAGTACGCGGACAAGCTCGACGGTAAGATCTACGGCATCGAGCCCGGCAACGACGGCAACGCGCTGATCAAGAAGATGATCGACGGCAACCAGTTCGGCATCGGCAAGTTCAAGCTCGTCGAATCGAGCGAGGCGGGGATGCTCGTCGAAGTGAACAAGGCGATCCGCGAGAAGCAGTGGATCGTGTTCCTCGGCTGGGAGCCGCATCCGATGAACGTGCAGATGAAGATCGACTACCTGAGCGGCGGCGACGACGTGTTCGGGCCGAACTACGGCGAGGCGAAGGTCTTTACGGCGACGCCGCCCGACTATGCCGCGCGCTGCCCGAATGCGGCGAAGCTCGTGTCGAACCTGCAGTTCACGACCGGCATCGAGAACCATGTGATGGTGCCGATCATGAACAAGCAGAACCCGGACAAGGCCGCGCTCGATTGGCTGAAGGCGAACCCGCAGGTGCTGAGCCAGTGGCTCGCGGGCGTGACGACGTTCGACGGGAAGGATGGGTTGGCGGCGGTGAAGAGCTATCTGGCGTCGCATTGAGGCTCGATGCCCGCCTGCGCTGGATCGGGCCATGATGGCTTGATCCGGCGCGCGCCGTGCTGCAGTCCGTTACCGCTTCTCGTCTTCGATGTAGCTGCGGATCACGTCGGCAAAGCTCGCATCGCCCTTGAGCCCCAGCTTTTCGGCGCGCTCCGTATTCCAGCTTCCCGGCCAGCTGCCGACGATCTTCACGATGCGCCCGTCGGTTTCCCAGCGGATGCGCGCGACGGCTTCGTCGCCCGCCACTTCGCGCAGCGCCTCGACCATCTCGTTCACGCTCACCGAAATGCCCGGCAGGTTCACGATGCGCCGGTTGCCGAGCGCCGCGCCATCGAGCTCGCAGCCTGCGATCAGCGCCTCGATCGCGCCGCGCGGCGAGAGCAGCCACAGCCTCGTTTCGCCCGGCACCGGGCACACGGCTTCCTCGCCGCTCAACGGCTCGCGCACGATGCCGCTCGCGAACGACGAAGCTGCGGCATTCGGCTTGCCCGGACGCACGCTGATGGTCGGCAGGCGCAGCACGCGCCCGTCGACGAAGCCGCGCCGCGTGTAGTCGGACAGCAGCAGCTCGGCGATCGCCTTCTGAGCGCCGTACGACGACTGCGGGTTCAACGCGGTGTCGTCCTGCACGACGGCCGGCAGCTCGCCGCCGTAGACCGCGACCGAGCTCGTGAACACGACGCGCGGACGATGCCCGCGCGCGCGGCACACTTCGAGCAGCAGGCGCGACGCGTCGAGATTGATCCGCATGCCGAGGTCGAAATCGGCCTCGGCCTGGCCGCTGACGATCGCGGCCAGATGGAAGATCGCGGCCGTGTCCGTATCGATCGCGTTTTCGAGCACGCTGCGCTCGCCGATATCGCCGACGAGCGTCTTGACGCGCGCATCGCCGAGATCGGCGCCTTCGACGACGTCGAGCAGCACGAGCTCGCCGATGCGCTCGCGCTTGCCGTCAGCGCCGGCGATTTCGCCGCGCTCGAGCAGCTCGCGCGCGAGACGCTGGCCGAGAAACCCGGCGCCGCCGGTAATCAGAACTTTCATGTCGGGTCCTTCTATCGAGAATGCGATGCCTTAGAGATAAGGCTTGAGCCAGCCGAGGCCGGCCGAGGTGCCCGCGCGCGGGCGGTATTCGCAGCCGATCCAGCCGTCGTAGCCGAGCGCGTCGATGAGCTCGAACAGGTACGGATAGTTCAGCTCGCCGATGTCCGGCTCGTGCCGCTCGGGCACGCCTGCGATCTGGATGTGGCCGATGCTGGCCATGTCGCGCTTGAGCTTCACGGCGAGGTCGCCTTCGACGATCTGGCAGTGATAGCAGTCGAACTGCACCTTGAGGTTCGGCGCGCCGACTTCCTGGCAGATGGTCTGCGCGTCGTCCTGCCGGTTCAGGAAGAAGCCGGGGATGTCGCGCGTGTTGATCGGCTCGATGACGACGGTGACGCCCTGCGCGCGCGCCGCCTGCGCGGCGTGGTCGAGATTGCGCAGATAGACGTCGCGGTGCAGCTCGCGCGATTGCTCGGGGCGGATCAGGCCGGCCATCACGTGGAGCTTGTCGTTGCCGAGCACGCTCGCGTATTCGAGCGCGGTATCCACGCTGCGGCGGAACTCGTCTTCGCGGCCCGGCAGCGAGGCGATGCCGCGCTCGCCCGCCGCCCAGTCGCCTGGCGGCGCGTTGAAGAGCGCCTGCGTCAGGCCGTGCGCGTCGAGACGGGCCTTCAGCTCGGCCGCGGCGAAGTCGTAGGGGAACAGGTACTCGACGGCCTTGAAGCCGTCCGCCGCCGCGGCGGCGAAGCGGTCGAGGAACGCATGTTCGTTGTACATCATCGTCAGGTTGGAGGCGAAGCGAGGCATGGCGGCGATTCCTGGTCGAGTCGAGAGAGTCGGGTTAGCGGTTCACGAGGCGCGCGGGCGTGAGCCAGACCGCGATCGCGCCGATCACGAGCATGGCGGACAGCACGTACATCCCTGCCTGCGTGCTCTGCGTGAGGTCCTTCAAGTAGCCGATCATATAGGGACTCGCGAAACCGGCGAGGTTGCCGATCGAGTTGATGATCGCGATGCCCGCGGCCGCCGCGGCGCCCGAGAGGAACGCGGTGGGCAGCGACCAGAAGAGCGGGGCGCAGGTCAGCACGCCGGCCGCCGCGAGCGACAGGAACACGAGCGAGACCACGGTGTTGTGGGAGGCCGAGGCGGCGACCGCGAAACCCACGGCACCCAGCAGCGCTGGCACGATCAGGTGCCAGCGGCGCTCGCGCCGCTTGTCGGCGCTGTAGCCGAACAGGTTCATCGCGACGATCGCGCAGGCAAACGGAATCGCGCTGAGCAGGCCGATGTTCAGCGCGCCGCTCACGCCCGTCGACTTGACGAGGGTCGGCATCCAGAACGTCAGGCCGTATTGGCCGGTCACGAACGAGAAGTAGATCAGCGACATCCACCACGTGCGGGGGTCCTTGAACACGGCGGAAAGCGAATGCGGCTGCTGTTCCCGTTCCTGCGGCTGCGCGGCGATTTCATCGGCGAGCAGGCGCTTTTCTTCCGCGTCGAGCCACTTCGCGCTCTTGATGCCGTTGTCGAGATAGAGAATCGTGGCGATGCCGATCAGCACGGCCGGCACCGCCTCGATCATGAACATCCATTGCCAGCCGTCGAAGCCGCCGTTCTGGTGGAACGACTGCATGATCCAGCCCGAGAGCGGATTGCCGAAGATGCCCGATACCGGAATCGCCGACATGAACACGGCGATGATCTTCGCGCGCCGGTGCGACGGGAACCAGTACGTCAGATAGAGGATCACGCCGGGGTAGAAGCCGGCTTCGGCGAGGCCGAGCAAAAAGCGCAGCACGTAGAACTGCGTGGGTGTTTGCACGAAGGCGAACAGGCCCGAGAGGATGCCCCAGGTGATCATGATCCGCGCGATCCAGATGCGCGCGCCGAGCTTGTGCATCAGGATGTTGCTCGGCAGCTCGAACAGGAAATAGCCGATGAAGAAGATGCCGGCGCCGAGGCCGAACACGGTCTCGCTGAACGCGAGATCCTGCGACATCTGCAGCTTGGCGAAGCCCACGTTGACGCGGTCGAGATAGGCGACCACGTAGCAGAGCATCAGGAACGGCACGATGCGCCAGAAGACCTTCTTGTAGGTGCGTTCGAGCTTGGCGCCGCCCGCGGGGGCGGCGGCTTGGCTGGCTGGGCGGGCCGTCGAGGCCTGGTACGAACTCATGGTCGTTGTCTCCTGACTGACGTGGTTGGCCGCCGTCCGCTCGCGACGGTGCGAGCGGACGGGACGGCGTTCGGTGATGGATGGCGCGGCGTGGGCGCCGCTTATTTGTGCTTTGGGTGCTTGTAGTGCTTGCGCTACCAGCGCGCGTTGAAGGCGCGCCGCAGATCGTCGAGCGCGGCTTCGCCGAGCGGCTCGGGCTTCGGGTTCGTCATGAGCCACAGGCGCGCCGTCTCCTCGAGCTCTTCGAGCGTGAACGACGCCTGCGAGACCGACGCCCCCCAGACCACGGGGCCGAGCCGCTCCAGCAGCACGCCGCGCACGTTCGCGGCGAGCGCCGCGACTTCCTCGGCGACTTGCGGGTCGCCCGGCCGCCGGTAGCGGATCAGCGGCACGTGGCCCACTTTCATGACGTAGTACGGCGTGATCGGCGGCAGCACGTCGGTCTCGCGCCAGACGCCGGCGAGCGTCAGCGCGACGAGGTGCGTCGAATGCGTATGGACGATGCCGCGCGCCTCGGCGTTGTTCGCGTAGATGCCGCGATGCAGGGCGAGCGTCTTCGACGGCTTGCCGCCCGATACCGCGTTGCCCGCCAGATCGGCCTTGGCGATCCCGGCGGGGTCGAGGCGGCCGAGGCAGGCGTCGGTCGGCGTGATGAGCCAGCCGTCGTCGAGCCGCGCGCTGATGTTGCCCGCGCTGCCGACTGTGTAGCCGCGCGTGTAGAGGCTCGCGCCGATGGTGCAGATCTCTTCGCGCAGCTTCGCTTCGCTTCGGTCGACGGTTTGCATCATGCGGCTCCGGCGAGGCGCCGCAGCGCTTTGTCGAAGAAATCGACGGCGCCGAAGTTGCCCGATTTCAGCGCGAGCCCGAGCGGCTCGCCGCCGATGGTGACGGTGGCGGGGACGCCCGGATCGATTTGCGCGCCGATCGCGAGCGCCTGGACGCGCAGCGCCTGCACGACGGCGCCCGAGGTCTCGCCGCCCGCGACGACGAACTTGCGCACGCCGAGCGCGTGCAGCCCGCGCGCGATCGAGGCGAGCGCGGCCTCGACGAGCTCGCCCGCGTGCGCCACGCCGAGCGCCTGCTGGACGCGCTGGACTTCGTCGGGCGTCGCGGTCGCGTAGATCAATACCGGCTGCGGGTCGGCGCCGCCCAGGTACTCGCGGGCGAACGATAGCGCAGCCTCGACGACCGGTTCGCCGCGCGCGAGCGCGAGCGGATCGACGCGAAAGTGCGGCTTGCCGGAGCCGCGCCATGTGGTGACCTGCTCGTTGGTTGCCGTCGATGCGCTGCCCGCCAGCACGGCCGAAAGCCCGTCGACGGCTGGCACCTGCGCCGCGTCGCCATGCTTCGCCAGCAGGCCCGCGCTCCGGAAATTGCCGGGCAGGCCGATCGCGATGCCCGAGCCGCCCGTGATCAACGGCAGGTCGCCGCAGGCCTCGCCGAGCGTGCGCAGGTCGTCGTCGGACAAGGCGTCGGCGATCGCAATGCGCACGCCGTCCGTGCGCAGCGCGGCGATCCGCTCGCGCACGGCGGCCACGCCCTGCGCGACGGTGTCGAAGCGGATCAGCCCGACCTTCGAGCTCGTCTGCCGTTGCAGCACGCGCACGAGATTGGGATCGGTCATCGGCGTGAGCGGATGCTTCTCCATGCCCGACTCGTTGAGCAGCGTGTCGCCGACGAACAGGTGCCCGCGATAGAGCGTGCGGCCGTTCTCGGGAAACACGGGGCAGGCGATCGTGAAGCCGCGGTCGTCGCCGATCGCGAGCGTGTCGAGCAGCGCGTCCGTGACGGGGCCGATGTTGCCCGCGCCGGTCGAATCGAAGGTCGAGCAGTACTTGAAGAGGAACTGGCGGCAGCCTTGCGCGCGCAGCCACGTCAGCGCCTGTTTCGCTTGCTCGACCGCGCAGGCCGCGGCAATCGTGCGCGACTTCAGCGCGACGACGAGCGCATCGGCCTCGATGCGCTCGGACGACGCCGGCACGCCGATCGTCTGCACCGTGCGCATGCCGTTGCGCACGAGCATGTTGGCGAGATCGGTGGCGCCGGTGAAGTCGTCGGCGATGCAGCCGATGAGCGGGCGCGGAGTGCTGTAGGGAGGGTTCATAAAAAGAAGGCTCGCGAGATCAATGACCGGCCGGCAGGTCGATGCCGGGGAAAATCTTCACGACGGCCGAGTCGTCCTCGCCGCCGTGGCCGGCGCTCGACGCCATCATGAACATCTGGTGCGCGGCGGCGGAGAGCGGCAGCGGGAATTTCGACGCGCGCGCCGTATCGAGCACCAGGCCGAGATCCTTCACGAAAATGTCGACGGCGGACAGCGGCGTATAGTCGCCGCGCAGGATGTGCGGCACGCGGTTCTCGAACATCCACGAATTGCCCGCGCTGTGCGTGATGACGTCGTAGAGCGCATCGGGATCGACGCCTTCGCGCAGGCCGAGCGCCATCGCCTCGGCGGCGGCCGCGATGTGCACGCCGGCCAGCAGCTGGTTGATGATCTTGACCTTCGAGCCCGCGCCGTGCGCATCGCCGAGCCGGTAGACCTTGCCCGCGATGGCGGCGAGCACGTCCTCGCAGGCGGCGTAGGCCGCGGCGGGGCCGGAGGTCATCATCGTCATCTCGCCCGAGGCGGCGCGCGCGGCGCCTCCCGAGACGGGCGCATCGAGCATCTGCAGGCCGGCGGCCTCGACGCGCTTGCCGAGCGCGACCGCGAACTCGGGCGAGACGGTCGCGCTCGCGATCACCACGCCGCCCGGCTTCATCCGCGTGACGGCGCCTTCTTCGCCGAACAGCACGGCCTCGGTCTGCGCCGCATTGACGACGAGCGTGACGACGGCCTCGCATTGCGCGCCGAGCTCGGCGGGGCTCGCGCAGGCGATGCCGCCTTCGGCCGCGAACGACTCCAGCACGTGCGCGCGCAGATCGCAGGCATGGACGCGAAAGCCCGCGCGCAGCAGCGAGCGCGCGACTCCGAGCCCCATGGCGCCCAGGCCGATGACTCCGATGTTTCTCGACATAGTGTTTGACCTCGGGAGAAGGGCGCTTCGGTTTGCTTTGCCGCGAGCGCCAGGGGTTGTCAGCAAATGCCGGCTTCCGCGAGACGGCGGGCGGCGTTGTACATGTGGGTGCGGGCGGCGTTGCGGGCGGCCATCGGGTCGCCCGCGCGGATCGCGGCGACGATGGCCGCGTGCTCGTCGCGCACCTGGCGCGAGAAGTCTTCGCGGCGCGCTTCGTTCGTGCGCGTGACGAGGACGCCGGCTTCCAGGTACTGATTGAGGAAGGCGAGCGTCTTCAGGAAATAGGGGTTGCCGGTGGCCTCGGCGATGGTGCGATGAAATGCGATGTCTTCGGCCACGCCGTCGCGGCCCTCGGCCGCGGCGATGTCGATCTGGGCGAGGGCGGCGTCGATGGCGGCCATGTCTGCGTCGGTGCGATGCATCGCGGCCTCGGAGGCGACTTCGGCCTCGATCGCGCGGCGCAGCGCCAGAATCTGCAGCACCGATTCGCCGCCGGCCGCTTCCGAGTAATCGATGCGCAGCGGGCGCACGCCGCTCTTGCCGGCAATGAACACGCCGCTGCCCTGGCGCGCTTCGACCACGCCTTCGTTCTTCAGGCGCGAGATGGCCTCGCGGATCACGGTGCGGCTGACGCCGAATTCCTGCGACAGCACCGCTTCGGACGGCAGTTTGCCGGTGTCGGCGAAGCTGCCTTTTTCGATTTGTGCAAGCAGTTGCTGGGCGACGGCGTCGCTCATCGCGCGGGCGGGGATTTTCTCGAACATGGGTCAGGGGTTGTCGGGTTGTGTGGTTATCATACAAGTTGCGGCTCTATGCTGAATCGGGGAAAACCCTTCAGAGGAGGGCGGGTCCGCTGCCTCGTCTCAAGTGTGCCGGCGATGCCCGCGCGCCTTCTGCCTCCGTAAAAAATCCCTTTGCACCGAGAGAAGTCGAAATCGTCCCACTGATATTTGCAGTGTCGGATATGCAAATTGGTTAAAGCGGTGGATCGGTTTTTTTTGACCGCCGTCCTTGAATGAGATAGTCAATGAATTATCAATTGGGATATCTGATTTTCGGCGTTGCCTTCATTTTAATACCGACTGGTCTTTTTTGCCGCTATTTTGTCGTCGGTTCGATAAATAAGATTCATTGGTGAAATGCTTGATCTGCATGAAATCGGATCCTAAATTTACTTTGTCAATTTCATGGAGTGCTGAAGCGTATTCGAGTTATTCCATTCCCGTGGTAATCAATCTTGGATTGCCGAAGAGGTGTCTATGTCGACGCTATTGCAGTGGTATTGTCGTATGGTAAGGCGCGGCCTTCTGGAATGCCTGGCCGGATTGACATTGGCTCTGGGTATGGCCAGTGGCGCGAATGCCGCGGACTTGGTTTATGTGCCGAATTTTTCCTCCAATACGGTTTCGGTTATCGATCAATCCAGCGCCAAGGTCGTTGCGACCGTGTCGGTCGGCAATGGACCTATTGCGGTTGCCATTGCTCCGGACGGCCTGCGTGCCTACGTCGTGAACACTTCGGATAATTCCGTTTCCTCCATTAATACCGCGACGCAAGCTGTCGTCGCGACGATCAATGTGCCGAATGGCGCCGGCGATATCGTGGTGAGTCCGGACAGTTCGCGTGTCTATGTCGGGGGAGTCAACGGGACGTATTACATATCAGCAATCGATACCTCCACGAACAAGGTTGTCGCGAGCAACAGCCTGGCAACGGATATTTCAATTGCGCTTGCCATTACCCCGAACGGCAAGACGATTTACAGCGGTGGCGGAAATCAGATCGGCGTGATCGATACGGCCACGCTCACGTTGACCTCCACCATTTCCCCGGTGGCGTCGGTATCCGACGTGCGTGTCAGCCCGGACGGCACGCGCGCCTACGTCAGCTCATACCAGGACGTGCAAGTCATCGATACGGCCACCAACGCGCAGTTGGCCGATATTTCGCTCGGGGCGTATACGCACGGTCTCGCGGTGTCGCCTGACGGCACCAAGGTGTACGTCGCGAAGTCGAACGGGGTGGTCAACGTGATCGATACCGCGAGCAGCTCGGTGACCGGCAAGATCTATGTTGGCAACCCCGATGGGCTATTCGGTGTCGACTTGAGTTCGGACGGCGCGCGCGGTTATGTCGGCGACACGGTCGTCAACCAGGTGTATGCATTCAGCACTTCCAGCAACACGGTGACGCAGACGATTCCCGTCGGCCAGTTCCCCGCCTTCCTGAGGACCGCCCACACGGTGGCGCCGCCGCATACGCTGACGTTCTATCTCCACGGCAACGATGTTCCGCTGGTGGCCGGCAACTATGCGGCCACGCAGACCGCGCCCGCTTCCGGCCCGGTGCTCTACCTGGGGCTGCTGAGCAGCTTGAGCTGGTCGACCGATCCGGTCATGACGGGCACGTCGCAAACGGGCGCCGCGTTCACGCTGACCATACCCTGCACCGTGGGGCTCGCGCTTGGCTTGAACTACACGCTGCAGGAGACGGACGCGTCGGGCGGCTCGCCGACCACGCTCGCCACGGTGTCGGAACCGATTGCGGCTTGCGTCGGCGGCAGTCATGGCGTGACGTTCCCGGTCAGCACCTTGCCGACGTTCAACGGTCAACGCCTCAAGCTGACGATTTCCAACCTGCTGGCGCTGGGCTTCAATTTGCAGCTGGGATCGAGCACGTATCTGCGAGTGACGCAGTTCAGCGGCACGCCTTGACGCCGCTTCGCTTTCCTCACCCGAAGCCATGCGCCCCCGCGAGCAGAAGGATCGCGGGGGCGCTTGCTTTCAATAAAGCCCGCCAGTCAATGCGCAGCTTTCGTCTTGGGAAAGCGTGCCGCCTTCGATCTTGCCCCGCTGCTCGCGGAACGTCGCGGGCGGCACGCCGTGTTGCTTGCGGAACTCGCGCCCCAGATGCGACGCGTCGGAGAACCCGCAACTCGACGCGATATCGGCCACGGTTCGATCCGAGCTCGTCAACAGCCAAGCCGCC
This sequence comes from Trinickia terrae, assembly GCF_005144415.1. Lineage (GTDB taxonomy): Bacteria > Pseudomonadota > Gammaproteobacteria > Burkholderiales > Burkholderiaceae > Trinickia_A > Trinickia_A terrae. The sequence continues at coordinate 56,265 of NZ_SWJE01000019.1, forward strand.
GTGCGCAGCCGCACCTGCTTCGCGAAGGCCTGCGGACTCTTCCCCGTCCCGGCCTTGAACAGCCGCTCCAACTGCCGCGCCGACAAATCGAGCTTGCAGGCCAGTTCCTCGAGCGGCAGCGACCGCCCCACGTGCTGTTCCATCAGCAGAATCGCGCGCTTCACCTTCGGATGCGTGGCGGGCTCCAGCCCCGGCGGATGCGGCTGCGGCGCGTTGCCCTTCTGCATCTCGCCGACGAGCAGGATGCGCAGCGCCTTCTGCACCGTCGCGTGCTCGAAGTGCCGCAGCAGGATCGCCGCCGCGACGTCGATCGACGCGCGCCCGCCCGAGCAGGTGATGCGCCGCCGGTCGATCACGAAGAGCCGGTCGGCGATCAGCAGGCCGGTATCCACTGAGGGAAATCGTTCGACGAAATCCCAGTAGTGGAACCAGCTCACGCAGATGCGGTGCGCGTCGAGCACGCCCGCGCGCATCAGCGCGAATACGCCCGTGCAGATGCCGACCAGCGTCGTGCCGCCGCGCGCCACGCGCTGGATGAAGCGCAGCGTCTCGTCGCTCGCCTGCGGCCCCGAGTGCAGCAGGCCGCCGACCACGACGACGTAGTCGAACGGCTCGGCCTTATCAAACGTTTCGAAGGTTTCCCACGGCGTCACCTGGATCCCGCAGCTCGCGCGCACGGGCGCGAGCGTGTCGCCGATCACGCTCCACGAGCAGCGCACGGGCTTGCTGTAGTCGCCTTCGTCGGCCGAGAGGCGCAGCATGTCGACAAAGCCAGAGAACGCCGTCAGCGTGAAGTTCGGCAGCAGCACGATGCCGAAGCGGATGCGCGCCTTTTGCGTGGCGTCGGCGGAGGTCGGCAGTGGAGAGTCGGCGAGTTTCATGCGGGTGCGTAGGGCGGTTGGAAATGAGGACGCTGGCCGCGACCGCCACACTTCGAGCGTCGCCGATCGCCGGTTGCGCCGCTTGTGCTTTTCCGCCGCGAACCATCGGCGAAACGCACTTTCAGGACCGGTGAGAGCGGCCGTGGCGGCGGCATCCCACGTCGATGCCGTTTTTGTTCTATCGGCCGATTTTACGCTTTGGTCTACTGGCGCCAAGTCACGAACGATGAGGCAGCCCAGCATGAACGTCAGCGTCTTCGATCTCTTCAAGATCGGCATCGGCCCGTCGAGCTCGCATACGGTCGGGCCGATGATCGCCGCGTGCCGGTTCGCCTCGCACGTCGAGGATACGAACCTGCTCGGCTTCGTGCGGCGCGTGAAGGTCGAGCTCTACGGCTCGCTCGGCGCGACCGGCAAAGGCCACGGCACCGACAAGGCCGTGCTGCTCGGGCTCGAAGGGAACTTGCCCGACGTGATCGATCCCGACCTGATCGGGCCGCGGCTCGCCGAGATCCGGCGCGGCAAGTCGCTGCGTCTTTTGAATCAGCACGCGATCCGCTTCGACGAGAAAGAGGACGTCGCCTTCTATCGCAAGCTCATGACCGGCACGGCCGTCGTGCATCCGAACGGGATGCGCTTCCAGGCCTTCGACGAGCACGGCCAGCTGCTCGTCGAGAAAGAGTATTACTCGGTGGGCGGCGGTTTCGTCGTCAATCGCGAGGGCGACCGCGTGAACGGCGCGCGGCCCGGCGGGGAGGTGGCGTATCCGTTCCGCACGGGCGACGATTTGCTGCGCCAGTGCCGCGCCAGCGGCAAGTCGATTGCGCAGGTCGCGTTTGCGAACGAATGCGCGTCGCGCTCGCCCGAAGAGGTGCGCGAAGGGCTGCTCGCGATCTGGCGCACGATGGCCGCTTGCGTCGAGCGCGGCTGCCGCGCCGAGGGCCGCCTGCCTGGGCCGATGGGTGTGAAGCGGCGCGCGGCCGAATTGTCGAAGCACCTGCGCATGCACTCCGAAGAATCGCTGCGCGATCCGCTCTCGATGCTCGACTGGGTCAACCTCTACGCGATGGCCGTCAACGAAGAGAACGCCGCGGGCGGCCGCGTCGTCACCGCGCCGACCAACGGCGCGGCCGGCGTGATTCCCGCCGTGCTGCACTACTACGTGAAGTTCGTGCCGGGCTCGAACGAGAGCGGCATCGTTGACTTCCTGCTGACCGCCGCCGCGATCGGCATCATCTACAAGGAAACGGCGTCGATCTCCGGCGCGGAAGTGGGCTGCCAGGGCGAGGTGGGCGTCGCCTGCTCGATGGCCGCCGCTGCACTCGCCGCCGTGATGGGCGGCACGCCGGACCAGGTCGAGAACGCCGCCGAGATCGGCATGGAGCATAACCTCGGCATGACCTGCGACCCCGTCGGCGGCCTCGTGCAGATTCCCTGCATCGAGCGCAACGCGATGGGCGCGATCAAGGCGCTCAACGCGTCGCGGATGGCGCTCAAGGGCGACGGTCATCACTACGTGTCGCTCGATTCGGTCATCAAGACGATGCGCGAGACCGGTGCCGACATGAAGACGAAATACAAGGAGACGTCGCGCGGCGGGCTCGCCGTGAACGTCATCGAATGCTAACCACGCTTTACGAGCCAAGCAGGACATCAGCCATGAGCCGCTATTCGATATTCAGTTTGCTGCGCAACGGGTTGTCGTATCACGAGAACTGGGAGCGCCAATGGAGAAGCCCCGAGCCCAAGCGCGAGTACGACGTGGTGATCGTCGGCGGCGGCGGGCATGGGCTTGCCACCGCGTACTACCTCGCAAAAGAGCACGGCGTACGCAACGTCGCCGTGGTCGAGAAAGGCTGGATCGGCGGCGGCAATACCGCGCGCAATACGACGATCGTGCGCTCGAACTACCTGTGGGACGAATCGGCCGCGCTCTACGAGAAGGCCATGAAGCTCTGGGAAGGGCTCGCGCAGGATCTCAACTACAACGTGATGTTCAGCCAGCGCGGCGTGATGAATCTCGCGCATACGCTGCAGGATGTGCGCGATACCGAGCGGCGCGTGAACGCGAACCGGCTCAACGGCGTCGACGCCGAGTTCCTCACGCCCGAGCAGATCAAGGAGATCGAGCCGACGATCAACCTCAACAGCCGCTATCCGGTGCTCGGCGCGTCGATCCAGCGGCGCGGCGGTGTGGCGCGCCACGACGCGGTGGCCTGGGGCTTCGCGCGCGGCGCCGATGCGTGCGGCGTCGACATCATCCAGAACTGCCAGGTCACCGGCATTCGCCGCGAGGGCGGCGCGGTGGCGGGCGTCGAGACGGTCAAGGGCTTCATCAAGGCGAAGAAGGTGGCCGTGGTCGCCGCCGGCAACACGACGACGCTCGCCGACATGGCCGGCGTCCGCCTGCCGCTCGAAAGCCATCCGTTGCAGGCGCTCGTGTCCGAGCCGATCAAGCCCGTCGTCAACACGGTCGTGATGTCGAACGCGGTGCACGCGTACATCAGCCAGTCCGACAAGGGCGACCTCGTGATCGGCGCCGGCATCGACCAATACACGGGCTTCGGCCAGCGCGGCAGCTTCAACATCATCGAGGGCACGCTGCAGGCGATCGTCGAGATGTTCCCGGTGTTCTCGCGCGTGCGGATGAACCGGCAGTGGGGCGGCATCGTCGACGTGTCGCCCGATGCTTGCCCGATCATCAGCAAGACCGACGTGAAGGGGCTTTATTTCAATTGCGGCTGGGGCACGGGCGGCTTCAAGGCGACGCCGGGCTCGGGCTGGGTGTTTGCGCACACGATCGCCAACGATGCGCCGCATCCGCTCAATGCGCCGTTCTCGCTGGACCGCTTCTACACCGGCCACCTGATCGACGAACACGGCGCGGCAGCCGTGGCTCACTAACTTGACGCACGTACGGAGACATACATGCTGCTGATCGAATGCCCGTGGTGCGGGCCGCGCGCCGAATCCGAATTTTCATGCGGGGGCGAGGCCGACATCGCGCGCCCGCTCGACACCGACAAGCTCACCGACCGCGAATGGGGCGACTACCTGTTCATGCGCAAGAACCCGCGCGGCGTGCATCGCGAGCAATGGTTGCACACGCAAGGATGCCGCCGCTGGTTCATGGCGACGCGCGATACGGTGAGCTACGAAATCCAGGGATATCAAACCTTCCCGACGCAGGCCGAAGCGGCCGCGAACGCCGCACAGGAGGGCAAGCAAAAATGAGCCAGAAAGACCGCCTCGGCGCCGGTGGCCGGATCAACCGCGCGATCCCGCTCACGTTCACGTTCAACGGCAGGACCTACCAGGGCTATCAGGGAGACACGCTCGCCTCGGCGCTGCTTGCCAACGGCGTGCATTTCGTCGCGCGCAGCTGGAAGTACCACCGTCCGCGCGGCATCGTGACGGCTGGCGTCGAAGAGCCGAACGCCGTCGTGCAGCTCGAGCGCGGCGTCTACACGGTGCCGAACGCGCGCGCGACCGAGGTCGAGCTGTACCAGGGGCTCGTCGCCACGAGCGTCAACGCCGAGCCGTCGATCGAGCACGACCGCATGGCCGTCAACCAGAAGATCGCGCGCTTCATTCCGGCGGGCTTCTACTACAAGACCTTCATGTGGCCGCGCAAATGGTGGCCCAAGTACGAAGAGAAGATTCGCGAGGCGGCGGGGCTCGGCAAGGCGCCCGACACGCGCGACGCCGACCGCTACGACAAGTGCTACGCGCATTGCGACGTGCTCGTGGTCGGCGGCGGGCCGGCCGGGCTGGCGGCTGCCCATGCGGCGGGCATTGCGGGTGCGCGTGTGATTCTCGTCGACGATCAGCGCGAGCTGGGCGGCAGCCTGCTCTCGTGCAAGGCGGAGATCGACGGCAAGCCGGCGATGCAATGGGTCGAGAAGATCGAGGCGGCACTCTCGCAGATGCCGGACGTGAAGATCCTCTCGCGCAGCACAGCGTTCGGCTATCAGGACCACAACCTCGTGACCGTCGTGCAGCGCCTGACGGATCATCTGCCCGTCTCGATGCGCAAGGGCACGCGCGAGCTGCTGTGGAAGGTGCGGGCGAAGCGCGTGATTCTCGCGACCGGCGCGCATGAGCGTCCGCTCGTGTTCGGCAACAACGACTTGCCGGGCGTGATGCTCGCTTCGGCGGTCTCGACCTACGTGCATCGCTATGGCGTGCTGCCGGGCCGCGAGGCCGTCGTGTTCACGAACAACGATGACGGCTATCAGTGCGCGCTCGATCTCAAGGCATGCGGAGCGAAAGTGACCGTCGTCGATCCGCGCTCGCAAGGCAACGGCACGCTGCCCAACGCCGCACGCCGGCAAGGCGTGAAGGTGCTCAACGGCGCGGTCGTGACCGAGGCGCGCGGCAAGTGGCGCGTGGCGTCGGTCGAAGTGGCGCCGTTTGCGAACGGCAAGACGGGGGCGAAGCAGGAAAGCCTGTCGTGCGACCTGCTCGCGATGTCGGGCGGCTGGAGCCCCGTGCTGCACCTCTTCGCGCAGTCGGGCGGCAAGGCGCACTGGAACGACGAGAAAGCCTGCTTCGTGCCCGGCAAGGCGATGCAGGCGGAGGCGAGCGTCGGCGCGGCGGCCGGTGAGTTCGGCCTCGCGCGCGGCTTGCGCTTCGCGGTCGACGCGGGCGTCGAGGCGGCAAAGGCGCTCGGTTTCAAGGCGGAGCGGCCGGCCGCGCCGCGCGTCGCCGAGATCGGCGAGACGCCGCTGTTGCCGCTGTGGCTCGTCGGCAGCCGCGAGGCCGCGCAGCGCGGGCCGAAGCAGTTCGTCGACTTCCAGAACGACGTATCGGCGGCCGATATCCTGCTCGCCGCGCGCGAGGGCTTCGAATCGGTCGAGCACGTCAAGCGCTATACGGCGATGGGTTTCGGCACTGACCAGGGCAAGCTCGGCAACATCAACGGCATGGCGATTCTTGCCCAAGCGCTCGGCAAGACGATCCCCGAGACCGGCACGACGACGTTCCGCCCGAACTACACGCCGGTCACGTTCGGCGCGTTCGCGGGCCGCGAGCTCGGCGACTTCCTCGATCCGATCCGCAAGACCTGCATCCACGAATGGCACGCCGAGCATGGCGCGATGTTCGAGGACGTCGGCAACTGGAAGCGGCCCTGGTATTACCCGAAGGCCGGCGAGGACCTGCACTCGGCCGTGGCGCGCGAATGTCTCGCGGTGCGCAACGGCGTCGGCATTCTCGATGCGTCGACGCTCGGCAAGATCGACATCCAGGGCCCGGACGCCGCGCAACTGCTGAACTGGGTCTACACGAACCCGTGGAGCAAGCTCGAAGTGGGCAAGTGCCGCTATGGCCTGATGCTCGACGAAAACGGCATGGTGTTCGACGACGGCGTGACCGTGCGCCTCGCCGACCATCACTACATGATGACGACGACCACCGGCGGCGCGGCCCGCGTGCTGACGTGGCTCGAACGCTGGCTGCAAACGGAGTGGCCTCACTTGCGAGTGCGCCTCGCCTCGGTGACCGACCATTGGGCGACTTTCGCCGTGGTCGGCCCGAAGAGCCGCAAGGTGCTGCAGAAGGTCTGCGGCGACATCGACTTCGCGAACGCGGCGTTCCCGTTCATGACGTATCGCGAAGGCACGGTGGCGGGCGTCGCGGCGCGCGTGATGCGCATCAGCTTCTCAGGCGAGCTCGCCTACGAAGTCAACGCGCCGGCCAACGCGGGCCGCGCGGTGTGGGAAGCGCTGATGGCCGCCGGCGACGAGTTCGGCATCACGCCTTACGGTACCGAGACGATGCACGTGCTGCGCGCGGAGAAGGGCTACATCATCGTCGGCCAGGACACCGACGGCTCGATCACGCCGTTCGATCTCGGCATGGGCGGGCTCGTGGCGAAGTCGAAGGACTTTCTCGGCAGGCGCTCGCTCACGCGCTCCGATACGGCCAAGGAAGGGCGCAAGCAGTTCGTCGGCTTGCTCACCGAGGACCCGAAGCTCGTGCTGGAGGAAGGCAGCCAGATCGTCGCGAAGCCGCTCGTCAATCATCAGTTCGGCGATCTCGCGCCGATGATCGGCCATGTCACGTCGAGCTACTACAGCCCGATCCTGAAGCGCTCGATCGCACTCGCCGTCGTGAAGGGCGGCTTGGGCAAGATGGGCGAGACGGTCACGATTCCGCTCGCGAACGGCAAGCAGGTCGCGGCGAAGATCTCGAGCCCGGTTTTCTACGACACCGAAGGAGTGCGTCAACATGTGGAATGAAGGTAGGGGCAACGCTTCGGCCGTCGTGGAGCGCGGCGTGCGCTACGAGTCGCCGCTCGTCGGCGTGCAGGATTTGATGCAGTCGCATCAGGCCGAGGCGTCGAAATACTTCCGATTGAGCGAGCGGCCGTTTCTCGAGCTCGTGAACTTGCGCGGCGATCTCAACGATGCTGCGTTCGTCGCTGCAGTGGCAAGCGTGCTTGGCTGCAAGCCGCCTGCGAAGCCGGACACGGTGGCGCTGGGCGACGGCTGCGATGTGCTGTGGCTCGGTCCCGACGAATGGCTCGTGCGTTCGAACGAGGCGCGCGCGGCGTCGCTGGAGACGAAGCTGCGCGTTGCCTTCGACGGTGCGTATGCGGCGGCTGTCGATGTCGGCAGCGGCTATACGGTGCTCGAAGTCGGGGGCGAGCGCGTGCGAGACGTGCTTTCGCGAGGCTGTCCGCTTGATTTGCACCCGCGCCTGTTCACGCGCGGACAGTGCGCGCAGAGCCATTTTTTCAAGGCGTCGATCGTGCTGATTCCAACGGCTGAGAACACGTATGAAATCGTCGTGCGCCGCAGCTTCGCCGACTATTTCTGCCGCATCCTGCTCGACGCCGCCGCGCCGTTGATGTCGTGAAGCTGCGCGAACCTTTTGTGCCGCTGGCACAGCCGCTTTCGACGGGACCGCGGCACGGCCGCGGCTGGCGCGTGTTCATCGACGAGCTGCTCGTGCCGACGCGCGTCGGCATCCATGCGCACGAGCATGCGGCGCCGCAGACTGTCGTGATCGATGCGAGCCTGACGTATCGTTGCGTGCCGTCGGAAGAGGGCGGCTGGATCGACTATGAGCGCTATTGCGAGCGCATCGCCGCGTTTCTCGCGACGAAGCCGCATACGCGCTTGCTGGAGACGCTGGCCGTCGAAATCGCGGCGCTGTCGTTTCTCGAGTGGCGTGCGCTCGATGCGCTGACGCTCGCGTTGCACAAGCCGAAGATTCGTCCCGGCACGAAGCGCATCGGCGTCGAGCTCGATTGGACGCGCGGCGACTTCGACGCGTGGTGCGCCGCACAGGCGGCCACCTGCGCGGCGAGTTGAACCGGGCGGGCGTGTGACGGCATGGCCCGCGCCGGCGTCTCCCATCTCGTCAAGCTCGCCTATGAAGCGCGCGACCCCGCAGCCGCGCTCGCGCTGCTCGAACGCAGCATCGAGCTGGGCCACAAGCGCATCGCCTTGATCCGTTACCTGCAAGCGCAGTTCGTCGACGCGCCGCTCGACGCGCGCCATCATGCCTACGTGCGCGACGTGGCCGCGCGCATGAGCCCGGAGACGTTGGGCCGCGTGGCGGCCGAGGCGAGGGCTCGCGCGCGGCTCGGGCTCGATAAACGCGGGGACGCGCTGGATCTCCGCGGAGAACGAAGCGGCGGGCTTTCATCCCGATAACGCCTACGCCGCTGTCGGCAAGCGGCGCCATGCTCTGCACGAGAAGCGTGCGGGCGCTATCCTGTGGCCTTGTCTTTTTACTCGCGGAAGCAAGACAGGAGCCACCATGCAATACCGGAAATTCGGCCGCACCGGCCTGACGGTGTCGAATCTGTGTCTCGGCACGATGACGTTCGGCTTGCAGATCGACGAAGACACGTCGAAGCGGATCATGGACAAGGCCGCCGACGCCGGCGTGAACTTCATCGACACCGCCGACGTATACCCGCTCGGCGGCGGCGAGCAGCTGGCCGGCCGCACCGAGGAGATCGTCGGCCGCTGGCTGAAAGGCAAGCGTCAGCATTTCATCGTGGCGACGAAAGCGGTCGGCAAGGTAGGGCCGTCGCCGTGGGACAAGGGCGCTTCGCGCAAGCATCTGCTCGATGCGATCGACGCGTCGCTCGCGCGGCTCGGCACTGACTACGTCGACCTCTACCAATTGCATTCGGACGACCAGGAGACGCCACTCGACGAAACGCTCGATGCGCTCGATACGATCGTGCGCTCGGGGCGCGTGCGGTATATCGGCGTGTCGAACTTTCTGGCGTACCGGCTCGCGAAGGCGCTCGGACGCGCGGACGTGCGCGGCCTCGCGCGTTTCGTTTCGGTGCAGCCGCGCTACAACCTGCTGTTCAGGCAGATCGAGCGGGAGCTTTTGCCGCTTGCGGGTGAAGAAGGCCTGGCCGTGATGCCGTACAACCCGCTTGCGGGCGGGCTGCTGACCGGCAAGCACCGGCGCGAAGCGCCGCCGCCCGAAGGGCGCTTCACCGTCGGCAACGCGGGCGCGATGTATCAGGAGCGCTATTGGCACGAGCGCGAGTTCAATACGATCGAGGCGCTGAAGAAGACCGTCGAGGCAGCGGGCCTGTCGCTTTCCGCGACTGCGGTCGCGTGGGTGCTGGCCAATCCCGTGGTGAGCTCGGCGATCATCGGCGCGAGCCGGCCCGAGCAGTTGACCGACACGCTCGCGGCGGCCGACTTGACGCTCGACGCCGATTTGAAGGCGAAGCTCGACGAGCTGTCTCACGAGTACCGCTGGGGCGATGCGCCTCGCTGATCGCGATTTCAATGCGCGCGCCGCGCCGTTCACACCAGAGACATGAACATGAAGCCAACACTGCTGGTCCTGATCCCGCTGATCGACGAGATCCGCGCGCAACTCGCGCGGACGTTCGACATCGTCTATGCCCCGACCGCCGAAGCGCGCGCTCTGGCGATCGCGGAGCATCGCGACGCGGTGCGTGCCGTGCTGACGAACGGCACGACGGGCCTTACCGCGGCCGAGATCGATCGGCTTCGCAAGCTCGAGTTCGTCAGCGCGCTTGGCGCGGGCTACGAGAATATCGACGTGGTTCACGCCCTTGCGCGCGATATCGTCGTCGTGAACGGCGCGGCGACCAATGACGATTGCGTCGCCGACCATGCGTTTGCGCTGCTGATCGCCACGGTCCGCGACATCGTCGAACTCGACGCGGCTTGCCGCGCCGGCGTCTGGCGCGATGCGCTGCCGATGCAGCCGAACTTCTCGGGCAAGCGGCTCGGCATCGCGGGCTTGGGCAACATCGGCCAGAAGTTGGCCCGGCGCGCGCTGGGGTTCGATATCGAGGTCGGCTATCACAATCGCAAGCCGCGCGAAGGCGTGCCTTATCGCTGCTTCGGCAGTTTGACCGAGCTGGCGCAGTGGTGCGACTACCTCGTCGTGACCGTGCCGGGCGGCGCGGCGACTCTGCATTTGATCGATCGCGCCGTGCTCGATGCCTTGGGGCCGCACGGCTATCTCGTGAACGTTTCGCGCGGCAGCGTCGTCGATACGCAGGCGCTCGCGCATGCGCTATCGACGAACGCGCTGGCCGGCGCGGGGCTCGACGTCTACGAAGGCGAGCCCGAACCGCCGCAGGCGCTGCTGCATTTGAAGAACGTCGTGCTGACGCCGCATGTGGCAGGACGTTCGCCGGAGGCTATCGCCGCCTCGGTGCAGCTGTTTCTCGACAATGCCGCGCGTCATTTTGCGGGCGAGGCGGTGTTGACGCCGGTGCGGACTCGCTGACGGCACACGCGGCGATCGAGCGTCTAGCGCGACTCTTCCTCTGCTGCGGGATATGTCGTCGATGTGATGGCGGCCCGCTTGCTCGTCCCCGACTCATCGGCCGACGCGAGCGCTTCCAGTGCAAGTCCTTTGGTCTCGATGCCCAATATCCACACCGTGAGCGCCGCGATCGCAAACGACAGCGCACCCAGCGTGAATACGCCGCCTCGACCGAACACGGGCAGCACGACGCCGACCTTCACTCAGTAGATGCCGCCATTAATCGCCGCCATAGAAGGATTCCGGCATCGGCGTGGAACGGACGCGTCATGGTAAGTCGTCGGCGCATCGAGGTTGCCGGTTGTGGTGCGGCATGAACGCGCGGACCGCGTCTACTTGATTGCTTATGCGATTGTCCGAAGATATTCTGTCGCCGCTGTCAAAGGTACCTCGGTCGCCTCCGTCGTTTCTCGGCGACTGCTTCCATATGAGCTGGAACATAAAATTCTACCTACCGTGACGTCCTTCGAGAGCCTGTTTCTGCTCCGAATCAAATTCACGCGCAGCCTTGGCGTGTTCGTTGGCCGCGCGATACCAGGTGTTGGTTGGGTAATTCTGGCGGCCGATGTTTCAACTATCATTTACCGCTCGGTCACTGCATACAACAGTCTCGCCAAGCCCGAGGATCGTTTGTGACGGCAGATACCGCTTGGAAGAAGCTCGCAGAATTTATCGCGGCTGATGCGGGAAAGCCCGTTATCGGCCAGCTGGTGCTGACACGAGACACCGATCTGTACCATGATCTGGATCTGAATCCAAGCCACATCGAGCGATTGATGACGGAGTGGGCCACGAAGTTCAATGTCGATATGGCGGCGTTCGATATCAACTACTACTACCCGTCAGCGAAGCTTGGCATTGGCTCCTTTCTTGCAGCAGTAGCCAAGTCGCCGTTTAGCGCAGCGGCGCGCGAAACGCTTGGCGGCCGATCGCTCACGCTCGGCATGTTGGAAGATGCGATGCAAAAGGGACGGTGGAGTATCTGATGGCCAGTTACAGGCCATCCTGTCGAACCCGGCTGTATGACTAGCGAATGCAAACACGCGTCGACATGGAACGGGTAAGCCATGATGGGCTCACCCGTTCCACGCGAGGGTCACGCGGTCAAGCTATTGGGTTCGATGCCGGTGCGCAAGCGGCTCGATTGCGCATCGGCGGTGCGCCGCGCAGGCTTGCCGTCCGCGACAAAATACAGCACATCCGCGCGCGCGAGCGCTTCCCGCCCGAGAATCCGATCGGCGATCTTCTCCGCGAGCATGATCGTCGGCGCATTGAGGTTGCCCGTGGTGATGCGCGGCATGATCGACGCATCGACGACGCGCAAGCCGTCGATCCCATGCACGCGCCCCTCGCCGTCGACGACCGCCATCTCGTCATAGCCCATCGCGCACGAGCACGACGGGTGATACGCGGTCTCGGCGCGCGCGCGTACGAACGCATCGAGCTCGGCGTCGGTCTTCAGGTCGGCGCCGGGATTCAGTTCGCGGCCGCGATAGCGATCGAGCGCCGGCTGCCGGATGATCTCGCGCGTGATCCGGATCGCGTCGCGGAACTCGCGCCAGTCGAGCGGCTCGGCCATGTAGTTGAAGAGAATGCTCGGATGCGCGTGCGGATCGCGTGAGCGCAGCTTCACGTGTCCGCGGCTCGGCGAGCGCATCGAGCCGACGTGGGCCTGGAAGCCGTGCATCTCGATCGCGTTCGAGCCGTTGTAGTTGATCGCGACGGGCAGAAAGTGATACTGGATGTTCGGCCAGAGATCGTCGTCGCGCGTGCGGATGAAGCCGCCCGCCTCGAAGTGATTGCTCGCGCCGATTCCCGTGCCCTTGAACATCCATTCGACGCCAATTGCCGGCTGGTTGCGTTTGAGCAGCGCAGGGTAGAGCGAGACCGGCTCCTTGCACTCGTACTGCATGTACATCTCGAGATGGTCCTGCAGGTTTTGTCCGACGCCGGGCAGGTCGAGCACGATGGGGATGTCGAGCTCGCGCAGCCACGCGCCCGGGCCGACTCCCGAGCGCTGCAGGATCTGTGGCGACGCGATCGCGCCGCTGCACAGCAGCACCTCGCGGCGCGCGTGTGCGGTGATGCGTTCGTTGCGATGCAGGTACTCCGCGCCGATCGCGCGCTTGCCCGAGAACAGGATGCGATCGGTCGTCGCGTGTGTGACGATCGTCAGGTTCGAGCGCGGCCGTGCTTGATCGAGATAGCCGCGCGCCGTGCTGGCGCGCCGGCCCTTTGCCGTGACCGTGCGGTCCATCGGGCCGAAGCCTTCTTGCTGGTAGCCGTTCAAGTCGTCGGTGCGCGGGTAGCCCGCCTGCACGCCGGCCTCGACCATCGCCGCAAAGAGCGGGTTGTTGCCGGGCTTGCTGGTCGTGACGTGCACGGGGCCGTTGCCGCCGTGATAGTCGTTCGGGCCGATGTCGCGCGTTTCGGCTTTCTTGAAGTACGGCAGGCAGTCGAGGTAGCTCCAGTTCTCCAGGCCTGTGTTTTTTGCCCAGCCGTCGTAGTCGAGCGCATTGCCGCGGATGTAGCACATGCCGTTGATCAGCGACGAGCCGCCGAGCCCCTTGCCGCGTCCGCACTCCATGCGGCGCTGGTTCATGTGCGGCTCGGGATCGGTCTCGTAGGCCCAGTTATAGCGCCGTCCTTGCAGCGGATAGGCGAGCGCGGCGGGCATCTGCGTGCGGAAGTCGAAGCGATAGTCGGGGCCGCCTGCTTCGAGCAGCAGCACGGTCACGCCGGGGTCTTCGGTGAGGCGCGTGGCGAGCACGTTGCCGGCCGAGCCGGCGCCGATGATGATGTAGTCGAATTCGCGAATAGGCATGGACGGTCCCCTCAAAACACCGGCTGATAGCGGCCGAGCTCCACCTGCACGGATTTGATGCGCGTGTAGTGCTCGAGTGTCGTGATGCCGTTCTCGCGTCCGACGCCCGATTGCTTGTAGCCGCCCACCGGCATTTCCGCGGGCGATTCGCCCCAGGTGTTGATCCAGCAGATCCCGGCTTCCAGGCGATGGATCACGCGGTGCGCACGCGCGAGGCTTTCGGTCACGACACCTGCGGCAAGGCCGTACGAGGTATTGTTTGCGCGCGCAACGACTTCGTCCTCGTCGTCGAAATCGAGCAGGCACATCACCGGGCCGAAGATCTCTTCGCGCACGATCCGCATGTCGTCGCGGCAATCGCCGAACACGGTCGGCGCGACATACTGGCCGCGCCCGAATTCGCCGTCGACAAGACGCGCCCCGCCGGCGAGCACTCGCGCGCCTTCGTGCTTGCCGCTCTCGATGTAGCCGAGCACCTTGTCGAGCTGCGCGGCGCTCGCGAGCGGACCGAAGTTCGTCGCCGGATCGGACGGCTTGCCGACGCGGATGCGCTTCACGCGTTCCAGCACGCGCGCCTTGAACCCCTCCCTGACCGAGCGATGCACGAACACGCGCGTGCCGTTCGTGCACACCTGCCCGGCGCTGAAGAAGTTCGCGGTGACGGCGATGTCGGCGGCGCGCTCGAGGTCGGCGTCGCCGAAGACGATCAGCGGCGACTTGCCGCCGAGTTCCATCGTGACCTCCTTCAGCGACGATGCGCCTGCCAAGGACATCACTTTCTTGCCTGTCTCGACACCCCCGGTAAACGACACCTTGGCGATCTCCGGATGCGCGGCGAGCATCGCGCCGATGCGCCCGTCGCCTTGCACGACGTTGAATACGCCGGCGGGCACGCCGGCTTCGACGTAGATCTCGGCGAGCCTGGAAGCGGAGAGCGGCGTGACTTCACTCGGCTTGAAGATCATGGCGTTGCCCGCCGCGAGCGCGGGCGCCGACTTCCAGCAGGCGATCTGGATCGGATAGTTCCATGCGCCGATGCCCGCGCAGACGCCGAGCGGCTCGCGCCGTGTGTAGACGAAGGATTCGGGGCGCAGCGGGATCTGCAGGCCTTCTATGGCGGTGGCAAGCCCGGCGTAATACTCGATCACGTCGGCGCCGGTGACGATGTCGACGGCGCGCGTTTCCGCGATGGGCTTGCCCGTGTCGCGCATTTCGAGCTCGGCCAGCTCGTCGTTGCGCTCGCGCAGCAGCTCGACCGCGCGCCGCAGGATGCGCGAGCGCTGCATTGCGGTCATCGCAGCCCATTCACGCTGGCCTTCGCGCGCGGATTGCACGGCGCGCTCGATATCCGCTTCGCTCGCCTGCTGCACTGAGGCAAGCGTTTCACCGGTGGCGGGGTCGAACGTATCGAAGGTGATGCCGCTGGTGGCATCGACATAAGCGCCGCCGATGTAGAGACGTTGCAAGCCGTAAGCGGTGGAGGCTGTGGAAGAGGGCATCGAATTTCTCCTTGGATGCGCGAGTCGCGATCTGAGCGCGACGCAGAGCAAAGGTGACAGAACGTACGCGTTATTCGTGCTGCGCGAGCAGCATGTCGACGTAACCGTTGGCGAGGCGGATCGCGGCTTTCGTATCGAACGGTTCGCCGGAGAGCGCGCCGCGCAGCCAGAGCCCGTCGATCATCGCGGCGAGACCGCCGGCTGCGCGACGCGCGGCCGTGCGCGGCATCGCCTTGCCGAATTCCGCGCTCAGGTTCGAATAGAGCCGCCGCGTGTTGACGTGCTGCAGCCGCTTGAGCGACGGCTCATGCATGCTTTGCGACCAGAACGCGAGCCACGTCTTCATCACGGGCGCGCTGATCTGGCTCACGTCGAAGTTCGCGGCGACGACGGCGCGCAGACGCGAGCGCGGATCGGCCTTGGCCGCGGTGCGCCGCCGCGCCGTGGCGGCCCACAGGTCGCGCAGGATGTGGCGCATCGTGGCCTCGATGAGCCCGTTCTTGTCGCCGAAATAGTGGCTGACGATGCCTGTCGAGATGTTGGCGCGCTGCGCGACGAGCGCGAGCGTCGTGCCGGACAAGCCGGCTTCGTCGATGGTGTGCAGTGTGGCGTCGATCAACTGGGCGCGGCGCACTTCGCGCATTCCGACTTTGGGCATGGTCGCTTTCCGGTTCCTTGGTGCGTCGAAAGGCCTCAAGGATAGTCGTTTTATTTTGAACGTTCAATCAATAAAAACCGCGTTGAGGATGGACATGTCGGCTGGCGGCAAGCGCATGTCGGTTTTTGAACGCTTGGTGGCGGGCCTTGCGGACTACGCTCGAACGAGTCGCGGCGGCAGCGCGCCGCGCGCCGGACGCCGCAATGCGCGTCGAAACGAAAAGGAGACAGGACGATGAGCAGCAATCGAGGTGTCGTGTATCTGGGGCAGGGCAAGGTCGAAGTGCAATCGATCGATTACCCGAAGATGGTCGATCCGAGTGGGCGTGCGATCGGGCACGGCGTGATCCTGAAGGTGGTCAGCACCAATATTTGCGGGTCCGATCAGCACATGGTGCGCGGCCGCACGACGGCGGAGATCGGCCTCGTGCTCGGTCATGAGATCACGGGAGAGGTGGTCGAGGTGGGGCGCGATGTCGAGACCTTGAAGGTCGGCGACCTGGTTTCGGTGCCGTTCAACGTCGCGTGCGGGCGTTGCCCGATGTGCAAGGAGCAGCACACCGGCGTGTGCCTGAACGTCAACCCGTCGCGAGCGGGCGGCGCTTATGGTTACGTGGACATGGGCGGATGGATCGGCGGACAGGCCGAATATGTGCTCGTTCCCTACGCGGATTTCAATCTGCTGAAGTTCCCCGACCGCGATCAGGCGATGGCGAAGATTCGCGACCTCACGTGCCTTTCCGACATCCTGCCCACCGGTTATCACGGCGCGGTGACTGCAGGCGTCAAGCCGGGTTCGACCGTCTACGTCGCCGGGGCGGGGCCGGTGGGCATGGCGGCGGCTGCATCGGCGCGCCTGCTGGGTGCGGCGTGCACGATCGTCGGCGACATGAATGCCGAGCGTCTCGCGCATGCGAAGGCGATGGGCTTTGAAGTCGTCGACTTGTCGCGCGATGCGACGCTCGGCGAGCAGATCGAGCAGATTCTCGGCAAGCCCGAAGTGGATTGCGCCGTGGACTGCGTGGGCTTCGAGGCGCACGGGCACGGCAGCGGCCACACGGAAGAGGCGCCAGCGACCGTGCTCAATTCACTGATGGAGATCACGCGCGCCGCAGGGGCGATCGGCATTCCCGGGCTATATGTGACCGACGATCCGGGTGCAGCGGATGCCGCCGCGCGCCGCGGCAGCTTGAGCATTCGCTTCGGCCTGGGCTGGGCGAAGTCGCATTCGTTCCATACGGGGCAGACGCCAGTCATGAAGTACAACCGCAATCTGATGCAGGCGATTTTGTGGGATCGCCTGCCGATTGCGAAGATCGTCAACGTGACGGTGATTTCGCTCGATCAGGCGCCCGAGGGTTATCGCAAGTTCGATGGCGGGGCGCCAACGAAGTTTGTGATCGATCCGCATGGGTTGTTGAAGGCGGCTTGAGCGGTGGCAGGCATGGTGAGGCGCTTAACCGCGCCGCACCGTGAATCGCGGAAACAGTGCTTTGATCCTCGCGATGTGCGAGCAAGGCGGAGTATGCCGGCCTCCGGCAGCAGGTCCGGATGCAACGTGGTCCGGCATTCGTATTCGACGCCGCTCGCCAGCAAGGCATCGAGGCTGCGTAAGGCATGGTCGCCGCTTCGACGTATCTGCGTGGTGGACTCGTAGTCGTCGAATGGCGCCTTCATGTCCAGGCCGACCCAATCGAGTCATGTGATCGAACGCAACGGGTAAACTGAGCCCCCGCCATTCTTGGCGTCACTTCACGAACGCCGTGACCGCCCGGTTCGCGTCAAGGAAATTGGCGTTTGGAGCGATGGCGATGAAGAGACCGTTGGAGACTCGATCGATATGACAACGCAGGCTATGGACGAGGGCGATGGCGGCAGTCAGCCGCAGATCGATCTTTGGTGCGCTTATCCGGGGAGAATCGACGATGACGCTTTGTTGCGCGAATATCGGCGCTTGCTGACCGAGGGGGAGCGCGAACGCGGACAACGATTTCGCTTCGCGCGCGATCAGCACCGCTACCTCATCACGCGCGTGCTGGTGCGGATCGTCTTGTCGAAGTACGCGCCCGCCGTTGCCCCCGAGCAATGGGAGTTCAGATTCAACCCGTACGGCAAGCCGGAAATCGCAAACCCGGTTTCGCAGGCTGCCGGCTTGGCGTTCAACGTGACGCACTCCAGTGAACTGGTCGTCATGGGCGTCACCCGCGGCATTGCGCTAGGGATCGATACGGAGGGCATTCGCGATCGGCCGGCAATGCTCGATATTGCCGATCACTATTTCACCGCTGACGAGGCCCTGCGTCTTCGTGCAGAGCCGGCGGCGCTGCAATCGCAGCTGTTTTTCGAATATTGGACGCTGAAAGAGTCGTACGTGAAGGCGCGCGGCATGGGGCTGTCCATACCGCTCGACCGGTTCGGTTTCCAGTTGACAGGCGAGCGTGGGATTCAAATGTGGATTCATCCGGAAGAGGACGATCGACCTGCCCATTGGCGTTTCTGGCAATTCTGGCCCGATGCCGATCACGTCGCGTCGGTGTGCGCACAGCGCGTGGGAGCGGGGCCTGCGTCCTTCGTTGCGAGGACGGTCGTTCCCTTGGTCGATGAACACCGCTGCGATTGGCGGATGTCGAGGGAATCCGGCGGCTAAGGCCTGTTTTCAGGGGCGTGGACCCTGGCCGCCTCTTGAGGCTGGTCTTGAGCCCGGCCTGGAGAATGCGTGGAATGCGGCTAGTGGTTGCGCTGTCTCTGCTCGCCTATCCCGCAGTCGTCTTGATGTTGTATCTGTCGCGAACTGCACCGGCTGCCTAAGCGTGAACCAACGCGCCGCCGTCAGTCACTGCGGCGGGCACCATAGGCGCCACGGCCGCAGGCGCGAGCGGCGCGGCTTGCTTGCGGCGCTCTCTCGTCGGCGCCGTACCGAACGCATCGCGATAGCTCTTGCTGAAATGGCAAGCCGACTGAAAGCCGCACGCCATCGTGATGTGCATGATCGACATATCGGTCTGCAGCAGCAATTCACGCGCGCGGCGCAGACGCAATGTCAGGTAGTAATGCGTCGGCGTCATCCCGAGATGCTCGCGGAAGAGCCGCTGCAATTGCCGCTGCGACATGTTCGCGAGCCGCGCGAGTTCTTCGCGCGAGAGCGGCTCCTCGATATTGTTTTCCATCAGCGCGATGACCTCGAACAGCGACTTGTTCGCCGAGCCGAGGCGCGCGACGAGCGGCATGCGCTGCTGCGCGCTCGTATCGCGCACATGCTCGACAATGAACTGTTCGGCGATTTGGGTGACGCGCGGGGTCCCCACTCGCGAGGCGATCAGGTTGAGCATCATGTCGAGCGGCGCGACGCCGCCCGTGCAGGTCACGCGGTCGCGGTCGACCACGAACAGCTCTTTCAGAAAACGCGTGCCCGGAAACTCCTCCTTCAGCGCCGACATGTTCTCCCAGTGGATCGCACAGGCGTAGCCGTCGAGCAGTCCCGCTTTCGCGAGCGCATACGTGCCGGTGCAAAGACTGCCGAGCGCCACGCCTTCGCGTGCGAAGCGGCGCAGAGCGGACAAATGGGCGGGAGCGGTTTCGCGCTGCACGTCGACGCCGCCGCAGACGAACACGATATCGGGCTTGCCCACGCACTCCACCGGACCCGTTTCGACGGAGAGCCCATTGCTCGCCGTGACCGGGCCGCCTTCCGGGCTCACGATCGACCAGCGGTAAAGCGGCTGGCCGCTCAAATAGTTCGCCATGCGCAGCACTTCGATCGCATTCGTGAACGCGATCATCGTGAAGCTGGGCAGGGGCATGAATGCGAAGTGAGACAGCGACGCAGTTCGCTCAGGCGACATGGAGAGGCGTTCCTTCGAATCTGATGTGTAGCTGCCGATGCGGGGATATAGGCTGTTTTATTGTGGATTCGGTGGCAACAAGCGTGCCATACGGCTTAACCCTAGGCCCGCCGCCGCGCGCCGCGCCAGTTGGGCATCGCGCTGCACTGCGTGCGTGCGGCAACGGCACGTGCGCAGTGCGCGATTCGCACAGGCGCGGTGCGAATCGGTTGCGATGCAGCAAACCATAAGCACGACCGGTCACTTGTCCAAATTGGACTCCGATGGCGGAAAAGACCAAGAAAGCGTCTGAAATCACAAATAGGCCCAAAAAGCGAACGACAAGAATAGAGCCGTCAAGTACGAGAGCCCGCGAGCCTTGCAGCGTGCGGGCGTGCTCCAACACCTACTCACGGACTCATCATGTCGAACACGCTTCCATTCTTTTCGCAGCCCCTCGCCGAGCGCGACGCGGCGGTGCGCGGCTCGGTGCTGAGAGAGCTCGAGCGGCAGCAGTCGCAGGTCGAGCTGATCGCGTCGGAAAACATCGTGTCGCGCGCCGTGCTCGAGGCGCAAGGCTCCGTGCTGACCAACAAGTATGCCGAAGGCTACCCGGGCAAGCGTTACTACGGCGGTTGCGAATTCGTCGACGAGGTCGAGACGCTGGCGATCGAGCGCGTCAAGCAGATCTTCGGCGCGGGCTATGCCAATGTGCAGCCGCATTCGGGCGCGCAGGCGAACGGCGCGGTGATGCTCGCGCTGACGAAGCCCGGCGATACGGTGCTCGGCATGTCGCTCGATGCGGGCGGGCACCTCACGCACGGCGCGAAGCCGGCCTTGTCGGGCAAGTGGTTCAACGCGGTGCAGTACGGCGTGGATCGCGAGACGCTGCGCATCGACTATGCGCAAGTCGAGGCGCTCGCCCGGCAGCACAAGCCGAGCCTCATCATCGCGGGTTTCTCCGCCTATCCGCGCGTGCTCGACTTCGCGCGCTTCCGCGAGATTGCCGACAGCGTCGGCGCGAAGCTGATGGTCGACATGGCGCACATCGCAGGCGTGATCGCGGCGGGACGGCATCCGAGTCCGATCGGCCACGCGCACGTCGTCACGTCGACCACGCACAAGACGCTGCGCGGACCGCGCGGCGGCTTTGTCCTCACCAACGGCGAGGACATCGCGAAGAAGATCAACTCGGCCGTGTTCCCGGGGCTGCAAGGCGGTCCGTTGATGCACGTGATCGCGGGCAAGGCGGTTGCGTTCGGCGAGGCGTTGCAGCCGGGCTTCAAGACCTATATCGACAGTGTGCTCGCCAATGCGCAGGCGCTGGGCGTTGTGCTCAAGGACGGCGGCGTCGATCTCGTGACGGGCGGCACCGACAACCACCTGCTGCTCGTCGACCTGCGTCCGAAGGGACTCAAGGGCACGCAGGTCGAGCAGGCGCTCGAACGCGCAGGCATCACGTGCAACAAGAACGGCATCCCGTTCGATACCGAGAAGCCTACCGTCACGTCGGGCATTCGCCTCGGCACGCCGGCCGGCACGACGCGCGGCTTCGGCGTGGACGAGTTCCGCCAGATCGGGCGCCTGATTCTCCAGGTGTTCGAAGCGCTGCGAAAACATCCGGATGGAGACGCCGAAACCGAGCAGCGCGTGCGCCGCGAAATCTTCGCGCTGTGCGAGCGCTTCCCGATCTACTGACCCGCGCGGCGAACTGCCTGCTCGATCGACCACACGCTTGAAGACTATCGGCAAGAACGCCTGGAGAATGCGATGAGCACCCTGCACGAGAACAGCATCATCATCGACGGCCTGAACATCTCGAAGTTCGACCGCTCGGTATTCGAAGACATGAGAAAGGGCGGCATTACGGCCGCGAACTGCACGGTGTCGGTGTGGGAGAACTTCACGAAGACCGTCGACAACATCGCGCTGATGAAAAAGCAGATTCGCGAGCACAGCGAGATCCTGACGCTCGTGCGCACCACCGGCGACATCGCGCGCGCGAAGAAGGAGAACAAGACCGGCGTCATCTTCGGGTTCCAGAATGCGCACGCGTTCGAGGACAACCTCGGCTATATCGAGGCGTTCCGCGACATGGGCGTGCGCGTGGTCCAGCTTTGCTACAACACGCAGAATCTCGTCGGCACCGGGTGCTATGAGCGCGACGGCGGCTTGTCCGACTTTGGCCGCGAAGTCATCACGGAGATGAACCGCGTCGGCATCATGGTCGATCTCTCGCACGTGGGCGGGAAAACGTCGTCGGAGACGATCGCGTTCTCGAAGAAGCCGGTCTGCTATTCGCATTGCCTGCCGTCGGGGCTCAAGGAGCATCCGCGCAACAAGAGCGACGAGCAGTTGAAGGAGATCGCCGATGCGGGCGGCTTCGTCGGCGTGACGATGTTCGCGCCGTTCCTCAAGCGCGGCATCGAGGCCACCATCGACGACTACATCGAAGCGATCGACTACGTCGTCAACCTGATCGGTGAAGACGCGGTCGGCATCGGCACCGATTTCACGCAGGGCTATAGCACCGAGTTCTTCGACATGCTCACGCATGACAAAGGCCGCTATCGCCGCCTGACGAACTTCGGCAAGGTCGTGAACCCCGAGGGCATCCGCACGATCGGCGAGTTTCCGAACCTGACAGCCGCAATGGAGCGCGCCGGCTGGAGCGAGACGCGCATCCGCAAGATCATGGGCGAGAACTGGCTGAGGGT
Source organism: Trinickia terrae (assembly GCF_005144415.1). Classification (GTDB taxonomy): domain Bacteria; phylum Pseudomonadota; class Gammaproteobacteria; order Burkholderiales; family Burkholderiaceae; genus Trinickia_A; species Trinickia_A terrae. The sequence continues at coordinate 78,453 of NZ_SWJE01000019.1, forward strand.
CTTTAAGGACGTCTGGGGCGCTTGAGCTCGTAGCGGTTCGCCTCACTCTCATTCTCAACAAACCGGAAAAAACGAGCGGTGTGTGCCTGGCGGGCACGCGCGCCGTGATTCCGTCCGCTTGTTCGTTGAACACGCCAGGCGGAAACGATCAACCAAGCCGCCACCCCACGGAGCCATTCGATGCAACCGCAACTGCCGATCGACGTCGATGCCGATACCGGCGTCTGGACCACCGACGCGCTGCCGATGCTGTACGTGCCGCGTCATTTCTTCACGAACAACCACACGGCCGTGGAGGAAGCGCTCGGCCGTGATGTCTACGCGGAGATTCTCTACAAGGCCGGCTACAAGTCGGCCTATCACTGGTGCGACAAGGAAGCGAAGCAGCACGGCATCAGCGGCATGGCGGTGTTCGAGCACTACCTGAAGCGTCTTTCGCAGCGCGGCTGGGGCCTCTTCACGATCGTCCAGGCTGATCCGGCGAGCGCGCGTGCGCGCATCGAGCTGCGCCATTCGTCGTTCGTGCTCGCGCAGCCGGGCAAGGAGGGCAAGCTTTGCTACATGTTCGCGGGCTGGTTCGCCGGCGCAATGGACTGGGTCAACGACACGAGCGAGAGCGGCAAGCATGCTCCGCGCTCGCAGTCGAAAGAAGTGCAATGCGCGGCCGAGGGCCACGCGCATTGCGTGTTCGAAGTCTCGCCGCTCGCTCAATAACGCTTCGCGAGAGCACTACGTTCGAGGTCGCAAATGAAACGTCCCCCACGCTCACGATTGTTCGCTGCCCCCCGAGGGGGCTTCAGCCTCCCTTGGGGCGGCCCGGCGGGAGGCTGAGATGCGCTATCCCCATCTGTTCAAACCCCTGACGCTGAACAAGCTCACGGTGCGCAACCGTATCGTCAGCACGGCGCACGCCGAGGTCTACGCCGAGCCGGGCGGCCTGCCCGGTGACCGCTATATCCGCTACTACGAGGAAAAGGCGAAGGGCGGCGTGGGGCTCGCCGTGTGCGGCGGTTCGAGCCCGGTGTCGATCGACAGCCCGCAGGGATGGTGGAAATCGGTGAACCTCGCGACCGACAAGATCATCGATCCGCTCTCCCGCCTCGCCGAAGCGATGCACCGCCACGGCGCGAAGATCATGATCCAGGCGACCCACATGGGCCGGCGCTCGGCGTTTCACGGCGAGCACTGGCCGCATCTGATGACGCCGTCCGGCGTGCGCGAGCCCGTGCACCGAGGCAACGCGAAGATCATCGAGGTCGAGGAGATCCGCCGCATCATCGGCGATTTCGCGGCGGCCGCGAAGCGCGTGCAGCAGGCGGGGATGGACGGCATCGAGATTTCCGCCGCGCACCAGCATCTGATCGATCAGTTCTGGAGCCCGCGCACGAACTTCCGTACCGACGAATGGGGCGGCAGCCTCAAGAACCGGCTGCGCTTCGGCATCGAAGTGCTGAGCGCGGTGCGCGAGGCCGTCGGCCCCGATTTCTGCGTCGGCCTGCGGATGTGCGGCGACGAGTTCCATGAAGACGGTCTCGATCACGAGCAGTTGAAAGAGATCGCGCAAGCGATGTCCGAGACCGGATTGATCGACTATCTCGGCGTGATCGGCTCGGGCGCCGATACGCACAACACGCTCGCGAACTGCATGCCGCCGATGGCGTTGCCGCCCGAGCCGTTCGTGCATCTCGCGGCGGGCATCAAGTCGGTCGTCAAGCTGCCCGTGATGCATGCGCAGAGCATTCGCGACGCGGGGCAGGCCGAGCGGCTGCTCGCGAGCGGCATGGTCGACCTGGTCGGCATGACGCGCGCGCAGATTGCCGACCCGCACATGGTCATCAAGATTCGCGACGGACGCGAGGACGAGATCAAGCAATGCGTCGGCGCGAACTACTGCATCGACCGCCAGTACAACGGCCTCGATGTGCTCTGCGTGCAGAACGCCGCGACCTCGCGCGAGGCGACGATGCCGCACGTGATCGAGAAGTCGCGCGGGCCGTGCCGCAAGGTGGTGGTGGTCGGCGCGGGGCCGGCTGGTCTCGAGGCTGCGCGCGTCGCGCGTTTGCGCGGACACGACGTCGTGCTGTTCGAGAAGCAGAACGAGGTCGGCGGACAGATCGCGCTTGCGGCGAAGGCGCCGCAGCGCGAGCAGATGGCGGGCATCGTCCGCTGGTTCGACATGGAGACGAAGCGCATCGGCGTCGGCCGCAGGCTCGGCGTCGCAGCGAACGAGAAGACGATTCTCGCGGAGAAGCCCGATATCGTGGTGCTTGCCACGGGCGGTTCGAGCTTTACGAATCAGGTGCCGGCGTGGGGCGTCGAGGAAGGGCTCGCGGTCAGCTCGTGGGACATCCTGACGGGACGCGTCGAGCCGAAGCAGAACGTGCTCGTCTACGACGGCGTGAGCACGCATGCAGGCGCGGGCGTCGCCGACTTCATCTCGAGCCGCGGCTCGAAGGTCGAGATCGTGACGCCGGACGTCAAGGTGGCCGACGACGTCGGCGGCACGACGTTCCCGATTTTCTATCGGCGCCTCTACGCGCAGGGCGTGATCCACACGCCGAACTATTGGCTCGACCGCGTCTATGAGGAGGACGGCAAGAAGATCGCCGTGCTGCGCAACGAGTACACCGAGGAGCAGGAAGAGCGCGCGGTCGATCAGGTCGTGATCGAGAACGGCGTTACGCCCAACGATGCGCTCTACTGGAAGCTCAAGCCCGAATCGGTCAACCGCGGGCAGGTGGACGTGCACAAGCTCTTCGCGGCCGAGCCGCAGCCGTGCCTGTCCGAAGAGCTCGGCAACGGCCGCTTCCTGTTGTTCCGCGTCGGCGACTGCATCTCGATGCACAACATCCACGGCGCGATCTACGACGCGCTGCGTCTTTGCAAGGACTTTTGACGATGAGCCCCGCGATGGTCATTACCGCGTTGCTGTGGGTGTCGGTCGCCGGCCTGGCGTTTGCATTGTCCCGTCGCGCGGCGTATTGGCGGCTCGGGCGCGCGAGTGCGTCCGGGGCGTACGGATGGATCAACCTGTTCGCCATCCCTAAGCGCTATTTTGTCGACCTGCACCACGTGGTCGCGCGTGATCCGTATATCGCCCGTACGCACGTCGCGACGGCGGGCGGGGCGATTGCCGCGTTCGCACTCGTGTTCATCAACTACGGGCTTGCGATCTACTCGCCGTGGTTCGATAAGCTGATCTTTCTCGCGGCGCTCGCGATGCTGACCGGTACGGTGTTCGTGTGGCGCCGCCGTCACGCGAAGAACGTGCCGGCGCGGCTGTCGCGCGGCCCGTGGAATGCGCTGCCGTGGCTACTTGGTTCGTTCGCGCTGGGGCTGCTGCTGTTCGTCACGGTGCCTGCTTCGGCGATGTCAGCGGGGCTCGCGGTGGTCTTCGCGCTGCTGATCGCGGCCGGCGCGTTCGCGATGACGATCGGCGCGGCGCGCGGCGGCCCGATGAAGCATGCGCTCGCCGGGCTGCTGCATCTCGCGTTTCATCCGCGGCAAGAGCGGTTTCGCGCACCGGGCGAGGCGCGGGCTTCCGCCGATGCGACGCCGCCGACCGCGCTCAAGCTGCCTGCCCTCGATGCGAACGAATACGGCGTCGGCAAGCCGGTCGAATTCCGCTGGAACCAACTGCTGAGCTTCGACGCCTGCGTTCAGTGCGGCAAATGCGAGGCCGCGTGTCCGGCCTTCGCCGCAGGCCAGCCGCTCAACCCGAAGAAGCTGATCCAGGATCTCGTGACGGGCATGGTCGGCGGTTCCGACGCGGGCTATGCAGGCAGCCCCACGCCCGGCATCGCGGTCGGCAAGCATGGCGGCGATCCTCAGCGGCCGATCGTATCGAGCCTGATCGAAGCCGATACGCTTTGGTCGTGCACGACTTGCCGCGCCTGCGTGCAAGAGTGTCCGATGCTGATCGAGCATGTCGATGCGATCGTCGACATGCGCCGCAACCAGACGCTCGTGCACGGCGACGTGCCGGGCAAGGGCGCGGAAGTGCTCGCGAATTTGCGCGAGACGGGCTCCGCGGGCGGCTACGACGTCGCGGCGCGCTACGACTGGGCGGTCGACCTGAACGCGCCGACGGCGCAACCGGGCAAGCCCGTCGACGTGTTGCTGGTCGCGGGCGAAGGCGCATTCGACATGCGCTACCAGCGCACGCTGCGCGCGCTCGTGAAGGTGCTGAACCGCGCCGGCGTGGACTACGCGGTGCTCGGCGGCGCCGAGACGGATACGGGCGACGTCGCGCGGCGTCTCGGCGACGAGGCGACTTTCCAGTTGATGGCGAAGCGCCTGATCGGCACGCTCGATCGGATGAGCTTCAAGCAGATCGTGACGGCCGACCCGCACGTGATGCACAGCCTGCGCAACGAATACCGCGCACTCGGCGGACGCTATCCGGTCCAGCATCACACGAGCTTCATCGCGGAGCTGGTCGCGCAAGGCAAGTTGTCGCCGAAAGCGGCGGCTGCGCTAAGCGGCAAGCGCGTGACCTATCACGACCCGTGCTATCTGGGCCGCTACAACAGTGAGACGGACGCGCCGCGCAAGCTCTTGAAGTCGATCGGCATCAAGGTCGTCGAGATGGAGCGCAACGGCATGCGCGCTCGCTGCTGCGGCGGCGGTGGCGGCGCGCCGCTCACCGACATTCCGGGCAAGCAGCGCATTCCCGATATCCGGATCGCCGATGCGCGCGCGATCGGCGCGGAAGTGGTTGCAGTCGGCTGCCCGAACTGCACGGCGATGCTCGAGGGCGTGGTGGGACCGCGTCCCGAGGTGCTGGATGTGGCCGAGCTCGTGGCGAGCGCGTTGGAGTGAGACGATGAACACGATCAAACGTATCGATCCGCGCCGGCCGTTCACGATCACCGCGATCGGGCTCAAACGCATCACGCTCGGTGTGGAAACGGTTGCGGGCGCAACGGCCGATTTCGTGCCAAAGGCGGCGCATGGTGCAGGCGTCAAGCCGCGCCGGGCGCTTGACGGCGTCGAGCGTGTGGTGCTGGCCGTGGTGTATGGCGATCGCGGCTCGCTCGACGAGCATGCGCGCCAGGCCGTGGCAGCCGCTGCGCTGATCGCGGACGCGCATACACAAGTGGCGCTCCTCGTCTTCGGCGAATTGAAGGAAGACGCGGCTGCGCTCGGGGCGGACAAGGTCATCGAGTTGCCGTCGATCGAGCGCCGTGCGTTTGCACCGGAGCGTGCGCTGCGGGCGCTCGCGGCCTGTGCCTCGAGCATGGCGCCCGCGCATATCGTGATGCCCGACGGCGTTGCCGGCGATGGCGACCTGGGCCGCCGGTACGCGGCGCTGACTGGCGCGAGCTTCGCGACGCAGGTCGTCGAAATCGATGCGACGCACGTCGGCGTCTACGCGAACGCCAAGAAATCGTTCGCGACGCGGCCGCTGCCCGATGTGATCCTGCTGGCGCCGAATGCCGTCGACCCGAAACTGCCGTTTGTCGGCGCGGGGGAGCGTGTCCGCCTGGATAGTCTCGAAACGATCGGCGCGGAGGGCGCCGCTTACCGCGACCTCGGCATCGAGGAAATCGACGCCGCGCAAGTGGCGCTCGAAGAGGCCGACTTCATCGTTTCGGCAGGCAACGGCGTGAGCGACGTCGCCGCGTTCGAGACGCTGGCCGGCGTGTTCGGCGCGGCGATCGGCGCGAGCCGCGTCGCGGTCGACAACGGCGACTTCACGCGCGACAAGCAGGTCGGCGCGACCGGCAAGACCGTCGATGCGAGCGTGTACATCGCTTTCGGGATATCCGGGGCCGTGCAGCACCTGCAGGGCATCAAGGATTGCCGCCACGTGATCGCAGTGAATCTCGATGGCAGCGCGCCGATCGTCAAGCGCGCAAACCTCTCGGTGATCGGCGATGCGCAGACGACCATTGCAGCGCTGATCGAGGAAGTCAGGCGCGCTCGCAAGGCGCATGCGGCGAAAGCGGGCGCTTCTGACGCCGCCTCGGCATCCAGCGCACGCGAGGGAGTTGCGGCATGAACGACACCAGGAAACTCAAACGAATCGCGGTGCTGGTCTCAGCCGGCAGTCACCCGGTGAGCGGTGCGGCGTGTTACAGCCGCAACGACGCCGCAGCGCTCGACATCGCGCGAACGCTCGCCAAGCACCATCAGGCAACGCTCGAAGTCCTGCACGCGGGCGATGCGTCGAATCTGGCGCTTGCCGACTATCTTGCGCTCGGCGCCGAGTCGGTCGATGTGCTCGCGTGCGGCGACGGCGACGACGCCGCATCGGCGCTGGCGCAGCGTCTGCAAGGCTGCGATCTCGTGCTGACCGGCACGCGCGCGGAGGGCGCCTACGACACCGGCATGTTGCCGTATCGAATCGCCGCTGTGCTTGGCTACCCGCTGATCGGCTCGGCCGTTGACGTATCTGTCGACGACGGCCGCGTGGGCGTCCGGCAATTTTTGCCGAAGGGGTTGCGCCGTCGCGTCGATGCAGCGCTGCCCGCTGTCGTCGCCGTCCACCCGCTTGCGAATGCCGCGCCGCGCTACGCCTATGCGCGCCTGCGCGCCGGCTCGATCGTAAAGAGCCGGACCGCGCTGCAGCCCGACCTCGAAGCTGCTCAATGGACCATGGCAAAAGCCGAACGCAAGCCCGTCAAGCTCGCCGCAGCCGAAAAGCGCTCGGGCCATGCGCGGATGCTCTCGGCGACGACGACCGAAAGCCGCGGCGGCAGCGTCGTAATTGACGGGAGTTCGGTCGAAAAAGCACAAGTGATCCTTGCGTATTTGCGCGAGCATCAACTCATCGACTACTGACGCGCACGTTGCGGTCAGTCGTCCAAGCACTAGCAAGCACTAGAGACGTAACGCATCCGGAGCCAACGATGAAGGTATCGGCAGACATTCGCGCGCTGGTGGATCGGCGCAAAAAGGGCTATAGCCTCGAAGCGCCGTTTTATACGAGCGAGGAGATTTTCTCGCTCGACATGGAAGCGATATTCCGCAAGCATTGGATTCAGGCCGCCGTCGAGCCGGACGTTCCCGAGCCCGGCGACTACGTCACCGTCGAGCTCGGCCACGATTCGGTCCTGATCGTGCGCGACGACGACCTGCAGATCCGCGCGTTCCACAACGTCTGCCGTCATCGCGGCGCGCGCCTGTGCAACGAGGATAAAGGCTCGGTCGGCAATATCGTCTGCCCGTACCACAGCTGGACCTACAACCTGACCGGCCAGCTGATGTTCGCCGAGCACATGGGCGAGCAGTTCGACCGCTGCAAGCACAGCCTCAAGTCCGTTCACGTGCAGAATCTCGCCGGCCTGATCTTCGTCTGTCTCGCCGACGAGCCGCCCGCCGACTTCGACGTGATGCGCGCGGCGATGGAGCCGTACCTGCTGCCGCACGATCTTCCCAGCTGCAAGATCGCCGCGCAGATCGACATCATCGAGAAAGGCAATTGGAAGCTGACGATGGAGAACAATCGCGAGTGCTACCACTGCGTCGCGAACCATCCCGAACTGACCATCTCGCTCTACGAATACGGCTTCGGCTATCAGCCGTCGCCGGCCAACGCCGAAGGCATGGCCGCGTTCGAGCGCACCTGTATCGAGCGCGCGGCCGAGTGGGAAGCGATGAGCCTGCCGTCGGTGGAGATCGAGCGCTTGAGCGACGTCACCGGGTTTCGCACGCAGCGTCTGCCGCTCGACCGCTGCGGCGAATCGCAGACGCTCGATGCCAAGGTCGCCTCGAAGAAGCTGCTCGGCGAGTTCAAGCGCGCCGACCTCGGCGGCTTGTCGTTCTGGACGCAGCCGAATTCATGGCACCACTTCATGAGCGACCACATCGTGACGTTCTCGGTGATTCCGCTGTCCGCCGGCGAGACGCTCGTGCGCACGAAATGGCTCGTGCACAAGGATGCGCAGGAAGGCGTCGACTACGACGTCAAGAACCTCACCGCGGTATGGAACGCGACCAACGACCAGGATCGCGCGCTCGTCGAGTTTTCGCAGCGCGGCGCAGCGAGCAGCGCCTACGAGCCGGGGCCGTATTCGCCTTACACCGAGGGCCTCGTCGAGAAGTTCAGCGATTGGTACATCAGGCGCGTGGCCGCGCAGATCGACGCCTAGCGAATGCCGGTGATGATATGAACTACCCCCACGCTCACATCCGTTCGCTGTCGACCGGAGTTACCGCTTTAGCGGTTACTCCGGTCCCATGCAAAGCTTCCCCCGCGGGGGCAGTTGCCTCCCTTGGGGCGGCCCGGCGGGAGGCAACATGAAGCGAGACGGCGACACTTTCGAGCTCGCCGGAAGCCGCCTCACGCGGCCCGGATTCTGGAGCGCGCTGCCGGAGCGCTGGACGAGCGACGCCGAAGAGACGCTCGTGTGCTGCCAGGTGCGGCAGGAAACGCACGACGTGAAGAGCTTTTTCTTCACGTCGCCGCAAGGCAGGGCGTTCGTGTTCGAGCCGGGGCAGTTCATCACGCTCGAGCTCGAGATCGACGGTGAAACGGTCAACCGCTGCTATACGATCTCGTCCGCGCCTACGCGCCCTCATACGATTTCGATCACGGTGAAGCGCGTGCCGGGCGGGAAGGTGTCGAACTGGCTGCACGACAATTTGCAAGCGGGCGTCACCGTGCGTGTGCTCGGGCCGGCAGGCGAGTTCACCTGTGCTCGGCATCCGGCGCGCAAGTACCTGTTTCTGTCGGCAGGTTCGGGCATTACGCCGTTGATGTCGATGAGCCGCACGCATCACGAGCTCAACGAGGATCGCGACATCGTCTTCGTGCATAGCGCCCGCACGCCCGACGACATCATTTTCGCGCGCGAGCTCGATCTGATCGCAACGAATCAGGGCAATTTCCGCACGTCGTTCGTTTGCGAGCGAGTTGGCGCGCGCACGAACTGGGCGGGCATCACGGGTTTTCTCACGCTGCCGCTGCTGAAGCTGATCGTCCCCGACTTCATGGAGCGCGAGATCTTCACGTGCGGTCCTGCGCCGTATATGAAGGCGGTGCGCGATCTGCTCGACGAAGCCGGATTCGACCGCGGGCACTATCACGAAGAGAGTTTTTCGTTCGAGACGCTGGCCGAATCGGCGGCGCAGGTCTTGCAGGATGCCGCGCATGACGCCGCTCCAACGGCAACGGGCGACGGTGCGCAAACCGCGACGCGCTTCGCCGTGTCGTTCGCCAAGAGCCGCCGCGACATCGAATGCGGCAGCGACCAGCACGTGCTCGACGCCGCACGGCAAGCCGGCGTGCGTCTGCCCGCATCGTGCACGCAGGGCATGTGCGGCACTTGCAAGGTGAAGCTCGTGTCGGGCCAGGTCGAGATGAAGCACAACGGCGGGATACGTCAGCGCGAAATCGATCAAGGCATGGTGCTGCTTTGCTGCAGCAAGCCGCTCAGCGATCTCGTCATCGATAAATGATGGGGGCGCCATAGACCCGGTCGCGCTCAGGCAAGAGTGTGTCGCAATCGGCACTGATGCGCGAATTCTGGCTGAGCATTCTTAAGTCACCGGCATGAGACCGGTCCGTCGACGTCAAGGAGATCGATCATGAAATTGCTGAAGAAACTGCTGTTTTGCGGCGCGCTCGGCGCTGCGTTGACCACGGTGGTCCCCGTGTCCGCCGATACCAAGCCGACCATCAAGATCGGCTATGTCGAAGGCTGGGACGACAGCGTCGCGACGACGAACATCGCCGCCAAGATCATCGAGAAGCGCCTCGGGTATCCCGTGCAGATCGTCCCGGTTGCCGCGGGCATGATGTGGGAGGGCGTGTCGCGCGGCGACCTCGATGCGACGCTGTCCGCGTGGCTGCCTGCCACGCACGGCGCGTACTGGGATAAGTACAAGGCGAAGGTCGTCGACGTTGGTCAAAATTTCACCGATGCTAAAATCGGCCTCATCGTGCCGGCCGACGTGAAGGCGAAGAGCATTGCCGATCTCGAATCTCAGAAGTCCGAATTTGGTGGACGCATCGTGGGGATCGACGCCGGCGCGGGCGTGATGGCGAAGACAGCGGATGCGATCAAGGCCTACAACCTCGGCTATCAGCTGATGCCGAGCTCGGGTACTGCGATGACCGCGGAACTCGCGCGCTCGATGCATGCCAATAAACCAATAGTCGTCACGGGCTGGGCGCCGCACTGGATGTTCGGGAAGTGGAAGCTCAAGTTCCTCGACGATCCGAAGAAGGTCTACGGCGAATCCGAGCACGTGGACAATGTCGTCAATCCGGCGCTGGAGACGAAGGCAAAGCCGGTAGTGACGTTCTTGAAGCAGTTTCAATGGAAGCCGGGAGAGATCGACAGCGTGATGCTGGCGGCTCAGAGCGGCGAGAAGCCCGATGCCGCCGCGGATGCTTGGATCGCGGCGCACCCCGACCGGGTCAACAGCTGGTTGGCGGGAACGCAGTGACGCTTGATGCGTGGCGGGACGCTGAGCGCACGGAGCAGTCGGCCGTGCGCTTGGTGTTTGATGCGGCGCATTACCCAAGCGGACGCGGCGGCCCGGGCCTCATAGTGGAGGTGCTGGATGGATCAAAGCGGACTGCGCGCGCGCAGCAACGATAACGTCAATGATGGCGCAGCGTATGAAGGGGGCCACACGCTGCAGCGCGGCCTGACATGGAAGGACGCTTTCTGGGTGACGAGCGGCGTGCCGGCCGGCGTGCTGTTCACGATAGGCGGGGTGTGCGCGACGATTGGGCAACCTGCCTGGGCGATCTGGATCGGTGCGATCACGATGGGCCTGATACAGAGCGCAACCTACGCGGAAATCTCCGGGCTGTTTCCTCACAAGTCGGGCGGCGCGTCGGTGTACGGCGCAATAGGATGGGTGCGGTACAGCAAGCTGATCGCGCCGGTCTCGGTGTGGTGCAACTGGCTTGCTTGGTCGCCGATGCTCGCGCTCGGCACGGGGCTCGCCGCGAATTACGCGCTGACCAGTCTCTTCCCCGCGGATGCCGCGATCAACACCTGGCAGTGGACGCTTGCGGATCTCGGCTTCATCAAGCCCGGTCTCACGCTGCGCATCAACGCGACGTTCCTGATCGCAGCCGTCTTTCTCCTCATCACGTTCAAGCTGCAGCACAGCGGTGCATCGAAGGCCGCGAAGACGCAGCGCATCCTCGGTATTGCGTCGCTGACGCCGCTCCTGATCGTCGGCATCGTGCCGTTCGTCACGGGCGACGTGCCGATGTCGAACCTCATCCCGCTCTTGCCGCTTGGGCACGATTCACAAGGCAATCTCACCGCGACCACGTTCGGCTCATGGAACGGCGCTGGCATCACGATGGCGATGGGCGCGATGTTCATGGCGGGGTGGGCGTCGTACGGATTCGAGACGTCCGTCTGCTATACGCGCGAGTTTCGCGATCCGCGCCACGATACGGCGAAGGCGATCTTCTGGTCCGGCGCGCTGTGTCTCGTCGTGATGACGCTCGTGCCGCTCGCATTCCAGGGCGTGCTCGGCACGAAGGGCATGCTCGATCCGAAGATCGTCGACGGCACCGGCGTGGGCGCCGCGATGGCGCACATGGTGGGCGGCGGCGCGTGGGTCGCGAATGCGATTGTCGTGATGCTGATGCTCTCGATTCTCCTGATCGTGATGACGTCGATGATGGGCTCGTCGCGCACGCTCTATCAGGCCTCGGTCGACGGCTGGCTGCCGCGCTACCTCTCGCACGTGAACGAGCACGGCTCGCCGACGCGCGCGATGTGGACCGATCTCGGCTTCAATATCGTGCTGCTGATGATGTCGGACTACATGACGGTGCTGTCGATTTCGAACGTCTGCTACATGATCTTCGTGTTCCTGAATCTGCAATCGGGATGGATACACAGGCTCGATCGCGGCAAGTGGGATCGGCCGTTCCGGTGCCCGACGTGGTTGCTCGCACTCGGGGCGCTGTGCGGCTACGTCAATCTTGCGTTTGTCGGCGCGGGCGCGGACCTGCAAGGCGCGGGCACGATGAGAAACGGTCTGATCGCGATGCTGCTGATCGTGCCGGTGTTTTTGTACCGCCATTACTGGCAGGATCGCGGGCGCTTTCCGGCGCGCATGGAGCAAGACATGGAGCTGGGCGAGGAGGATCTTGGTCAGGGGGCGAAGCGCAGGGTACTGCCGTATGGCGCGCTGGTTCTTGCGGCGCTTGTCATGTGGGGCGCCCACCGCCTTGCCCACGGATAGAGAGGGGCGCGGCGGCGTGAGCTCGAGCGCGCCGCCGCTGCCGTCGAGCCGCCTACTGAAGCACGACAGTTCGATCGCCGTTGATGAACACGCGGCGCTCGATAAACGCCTTGACCGCCCGCGCGAGCGTGATGCACTCGACGTCGCGTCCCACCGCAAGCAGCCTCTCCGGACGATATGCGTGATCGACACGCTCGACCACTTGCTCGATGATCGGCCCTTCGTCGAGATCGTCGGTGACGAAGTGCGCGGTCGCGCCGATCAGCTTGACGCCGCGGGCGTGAGCCTGATGATAGGGCTTCGCGCCCTTGAAGCCGGGCAGGAACGAGTGGTGGATGTTGATGGCGCGGCCCGCGAGCCTGCGGCTCATCCTTTCCGACAAGATCTGCATGTAGCGCGCGAGAATCAGCAGTTCGGCACCGCTCGATTCGAACAAGTCGAATACCTTGGCCTCCTGCTGCTCCTTCGTTTCTGCCGTGATAGGCAAATGGTGGAACGGCAATCCGTGCTGCGCGGCCATCGGCGCGAGATCCGGATGATTCGACCCGATCCCGACGATATCCATCTTCAGCTCACCCATGCGCCAGCGGAACAGCAGGTCCGCGAGGCAATGCTCGAGCTTCGACACCATGATGAACACCTTGGGACGTGCGTTCGCGTCGTGGATCGCCCACGTCATGCCAAAGCGCTCGGCGATCGGCGCGAACTCTGCGCGCAGCTTGTCGATGGAAAGCGGCGTTTCGCTTTCGTCGACTCCGTGAAAGACGCAGCGCACGAAAAAGCGCGAGCTGAGCTCGTCGTCGAAGACGGTCAGTTCGTCGATATAGCCATGATGGCTATCGAGCAGGCTGACTACGGCGGCGACTTGTCCGGCGGCGCTCGGGCAGGCGAGGGTCAGCACGAATTGATGGGAGCGATCGGATGCGGGCATGTACGCCTCTCTGGTTGCGACGAGGTTCCGCGCCGCGAAAGCCATGCGCAACGCGCCGTGTGGAATGGACTCAAGTAAATCAAGCCAGATTGCGCGCGGATAGAACCGATGCGCCGTCTAGCTGGTATCGGCGCGTCAGGGCGGCTGGCCGCGTTCGCGAGAGAGGTCAGAGCGCTTGAGCGGTGGCGTGGCATTCTTCGATCAGCCAGCGCCTGAACAGCGGCAGCGCTGCCGCTCGTCGAAGTGCTGGGCGGCAAGCGCACCGCGAGCGAGACTGTCGATGCGGCGATGCGCGTGTACCGGTCGCTCGGCATGCGTCCGCTGCATGTGCACAAGGAGGTGCCCGGTTTTATCGCGGACCGTCTGCTCGAAGCACTGCATTTCGTCAACGAAGGCGTGGCGACGACCGGCGAGATCGGTGATGCTATCGGTTTCGGCGCGGGCATCTGCTGGTCGTTCATGGGGATGTTTCTTACCTACACGCTCGCGGGCGGAGACGCGGGGATGCGCCATTTCATGCAGCAAAATGGGGCCGCGCAGCATCAAGGAACTCGAACGCTTTCGCGAGGAGTGCATCGCCAGTGTGCTCGCGGCGATTGGGGAGACGAAAGCGCGCCATGGCATGCGCTTCGACGATTGAGGAGAGGATGGAGATGGCAGACGCAGCACCCTTGGCGATCTATCGCGATTGCGTCCGCGCCGAATGGGTCGATTACAACGGACACATGCGCGACGCGTTCTACATGCTGATCTTCAGCTTGGCATCCGATGCGCTGCTCGATCATATCGGCCTGGACGATGCGGCGCGCAAAGCCCGCCAGCGCTCGGTCTATACGCTCGAGGCGCATCTGAACTACCTTCACGAGATCAAGGAGGGTACGCCGGTGCGCGTCGACGTCCGTCTTCTCGCGCACGATGTGAAGCGTCTCCATCTGTACCTGGAGATGTTCGCTGGCGAGGAGACCGAGCCGGTGGCGGCGAGCGAGCAGATGCTGCTGCATGTCGATACCGGAGGGCCGAAATCGATTGCGTTCGATCCTGACGTTATGGCGCGGATCGAGGCGATGGCCGCCGCGCATGCGGCGCTCGCGCCTGCGCGATACAGCGGGCGCACGATCGGATTGCCCGGGCGTGCGAACCGGTAACGCGGCGGCACAGGCATTGCGCCGATAACGGCCGGGCGCAATGCCTGTTCGTCACTCTTCAGGCGACTGGCCGAAGACTTCCACCGAGATCATGGCTTGCGCGTTCGACGGCGCCGGCCTTTCGGCCGGCCGGAACACGGCGTCGCCGCGGTGAATCGCGCGACGCGACAACACACAGGTTCCCGACGAATTGGCGGACCGGCGGCGCCACCGCTGCTCGCCGTAATGGCATCGTCCGGGCTCCACCCATCGCACGATGAGTGTGGTATCGGAGCGTTCGAGGATTTCGATACGGACGCGGCTCACGTCTGGGGCCGGAGACTTTTTTGTCTTCATTTGCTGCTTCCTTAAATCGAGCCCTGTAAATGTATTCGCGCACGCGTCGAATAACCAATCTTATGCCGGTTGAAACACTATTCTGAAAACAGAAACAATCGACTCCTATTATTGAGAAACCCCGGCTGACGCGGCTGCAGTGGTGCCGGCGGAAATAATAGAGGGTTTTTGCAACAGAGAGTTGACTAAATTCCGGTCGGACCGAGCATTCTTTAGCGGATATTGAGCGCGATTATTTTTAGGGAGCAGCGATAAATAATTGACGCGTAAAGCAAGCCGCTTCGGCATCGAACAGGGGGCTTCTGGTGGGGCGAGGCCGTCGGCCAGGCGTAGTGGTTCTCCCGATGCGGAAGCGCGTACTATCGGTTAATATCGGAACGATGTTCTGTTAGATAGAACGAATGTGATCGGCGGCACACCGGGCGCAAGATGCAAACATCAAGGAGTCGGATATGGAATTGCCCTTGCACGGCATACGCGTGCTGGACCTCTCCAACGTATTGGCCGGGCCGTTCTGCGGCTATCAGCTGGCGCTGATGGGGGCGGAAGTCATCAAGATCGAAGTGCCGGGGCAGGGCGATCTCGCCCGGCGTCTCGGCGCGGACCCCAAGGCGTCGGCGCAGCAGATGGGCGCGTCGTTCGTTGCGGTGAACGCGGGCAAGCAGTCCGTCACGCTCAACCTGAAAGACCCGCGCGGCCGCGAGATCCTGCTGCGGATGGTCCGCGAATCCGGCGTGCTGATCGAGAACTTCCGGCCGGGCGTGATGGATCGTCTCGGCCTAGGCTTCGACGTGCTGCGCGAGGCCAACCCACGCCTCGTCTATTGCGCGATTTCCGGCTTCGGCAAGGACGGCCCGTTCGCGCACCGGCCTGCGTACGATCAGATTATCCAAGGGATGTCGGGCGTGATGAGCGTGACAGGCGATTCCGAGTCCGCGCCACTGCGCACCGGCTTTCCGATCAGCGACACGATCGGCGGCATCACGTCGGCGTTCGCGGTGGCGGCGGCGCTCGTCGATGCCGTGCGGACCGGCGTTGGCCGCATGATCGACGTGTCGATGCTGGAGGCCACGCTCGCGACGATGGGCTGGGTCGTGTCGAACTATTTGAACGCGGGCGTGAAGCCCACGCCGATGGGCAACCAGAATTTCACGGCGGCGCCCTCGGGCACGTTCCGCACCGGTGACGGGCTCATCAACATCGCGGCCAATGAAGACAAGCAGTTCGCGGCGCTGTGCAGGATCGTCGGCCGTCCCGAGTGGCTCGACGATCCGCGCTTCAACGAGCGCAATGCGCGCAAGGCGAATCGCGCCGCGCTGACGCAGGCGCTCGAAGCCGCGCTGGCGAGCGCGCCGGCCGCCAAGTGGGACAGCGAGTTCATCGCCGCGGGCGTGCCGGCCGGCCTCGTGCTCGACGTGCCGGGCATTCTCGCGCATCCGCAAATCGCCGAGCGCGGCTTCGTGACGTCGTTCGACGAAGCGGGCCAGCACGTGACGCGCGCGGGCTTCCGGATGTCCGATGCCGACCCTGCGCCGCGCGCACCAGCGCCGCAGCTTTCGCAGCACACGCAGACATGGCTCGCCAAGCTCGGCTACGACGAAGCCGCGATCGAAGCCCTGCGCGACGCAGGAGTGATCTGATGAGCGCCAACGACAACACCAGCGGCGGCATCGACTACCGCCAGCTCGGCGCCGACTATTGGCGCACCGACATCATCGATATCGAGCCCGGCAAGATTCACGTGCGCGGCTACCCGATCCAGGAGCTGATCGGCAAGCTGAGCTTTCCCGACATGATCTGGCTGATGCTGCGCGGCGACGTGCCGAGCCCGGCGCAATCGCGCCTGCTTGAAGCGGCGCTCGTGGCGTCAGTCGATCACGGGCCGCATGCACCGTCGATTGCGATCTCGCGGATGGCCGTGAGCTGCGGGCTGCCGCTGAACGGCGCGATGGCGTCGGCGCTCAATACGCTCGACGACGTGCACGGCGGCGCGGGGCAGCAAGCGGTCGAGCTGTTCCAGCGGATTCGCGAGCACATCGCGCAGGGCATGCCGCTCGACGAAGCGGCGAAGGTATGCGTCGATGCGTTCGTTGTCGAGCACGGGAAATATCTGCCGGGCTTCGGCCATCGTTTTCATCCTCTCGATCCGCGCGCGGGCAAGCTGCTTGGCCTGGCCGACGAGGCCGCGGCAGAGGGGGCGGTGACGGGCGAATACGCGCGCATTGCACGCGCGATCGAGGCGCTGCTCGCATCGGGACGCAGCAAGCCGGTGCCGATGAATATCGACGGCGCGACCGCCGTGATCTATGCGGAGCTTGGTTTCGCGCCGCAGCTTGCGCGCGGCATTTTCTGCTTGTCGCGCGCGGTCGGGATCTTGTCGCATGCGTGGGAGCAAAGCGGCCGCGGCGAGCGCAACAAGGGGCCGATGCCGCGGCAGATGCCTTATCGCTACACGGGGCCGGCGACGCGGCATCTCGACGACTCGCAATGAGCGAGTCGGCCGGCCTCGTAAGCACTCCACGGCGCGGCGCTGGAGTTCGCATAAAATGGCGTTCCGTTAGGCATCACCTCGCCGCTCGCATCGAAAGGGGTGGCGTTTCTTTCCACTCTCATCGCCACATTACCCGCTCATGGTCGCCGCAAAACGTGCTGCCTCCGATGTGCCCGCAGCGCCGGTTTCGTCCCCCGATGGCGTCGCTGCGCTCGACCGCGCATTCTCGATCCTCTTCGCGTTCCGGCCTGAAGACCGCGGCCTGTCGCTCGCCGAGCTGGCCGCGCGCACGGGGCTCTACAAGAGCACGATCCTGCGGCTCGTTGCTTCGCTGATTCACCATCGGCTCCTCGTGCGCTTCGACGACGGCCGCTATCAGATCGGCCCGGCGACGCTGCAGCTGAGCGCGATCTATCAGCGCGGGATGCAGCTCGCCGATGTGATCTTGCCGCTGATGCGGTGTTTGCGCGACGCAAGCGGCGAGAGCGTGTCGTTCTACGTGCGGCAGAAGGATGTGCGCGTGTGCTTGCATCGCGTGGACTCCACGCATGCGATTCGCGACCACGTTCGTGAAGGCGATGTGCTGCCGCTCGACAGAGGCTCGGGCGGGCGTGTGCTGAGCGCGTTTGGCGGCGCGCGCGGCGCGCTTCACGAGCGCGTTCGCCGTGAGTGTTGCTGCACATCGTCGGGGGAGCGGGACGCGGAGACGGCTGGTATTTCGGCGCCAGTGTTCTCGGCCGAGCAGCCGCTCGCGGGCGCGTTGACGCTGGCCGGCCCGCGCTCGCGCGTCGATGAGGCGCTGATGAAGCGGATGCGCCGCCCGCTGCTCGAGGCGGCGCTCGAGGCGAGCGAGATGCTGGGCGGCGACGCCGCACCGCTCAAGGCTGCATTGGCGCTGCTCGCGGCGGAAGGCGCGCGCTAAGGTTATCCCGCCACCTCGGCTTCACGCTTTTGCAGTTCGCGCGTGGCGGCGAGCGGAATGCGGGCATCCTCCCATTCGGCGAGCCAAGCCACTTCCTTTGCCGTGAAAATATGGCCGTAATTGCGCAGTGAATATTGCAGTGAGTCGATGATGTGATTGCGGATAATTTCCGGCGTGCGGTCGTCATCGAGTACCGAGCGAAATGCTTCCAGCGTTGCCATCGGCTTGGCTCCCTGAAATGGACGATGGCAAGCGTTATCGCACGCCATTAATGGCGCGCCAACTGAACAAAAATCCTCTCCGGATTAACGAAGCTGGAATGACGAGGCAAGCGAGCAATTAGCCGTCAAATGCGTCCGGTTATATGCGCGGCAGATCGTCCATCGATTTCTCGACGCTGCCGTCGGGCACCTCGGTGTCGATTCCGTCGACTCCATTGGGATGCGGAACGGCCTTGATTTTCGGCCCGAGGAATCGCATGCCGCCCAGCGTAAAAAGGGAATAAACGATGTTTCCCGAACGGATGCCGTTGGCGACATCGGCGACTTCCGCGATTTGCGGAGGGGAAAGCCAGTCGTGCGTTCTGGGGTCGATTGGCGCCCAGCGCACATGCGTTACGCGGTCCGTAGAAGAGCTGATGCGTACGCCGTCGATAGCAAACGTAGCCATAGCCGTCCCCCAGCTTGCTGATTTGAACATGCTAGTCCGTTCGACGTCGGCTGGGAAGTACCGCATATTATCTGCAGAAATCGCGTTTTCAATGGCGCGAGATTTTCCATAGTATCGAGAACGTTGAACCGCCCTCGGTCACGTATCCGGCGGATTGGCAGTTATCCGCCAATGGATCGCATGTAATGTTCAGCGTCTGCTTGTCGCCGAACGTGACATCGACCGTCGGAGCAGCGCCGGCAGGCTGCTTGTCGGGCACGGAATACACGAAGGGATAGGACTTCTGCGGCGTTTTGGTCCGGTCACCGAGGATGACGAGCGTTCCCGTATGCGCAGGCGCTGCGTCGAAGCGCAACTCGGCGGTATCGCCCATTTGATTCACGCTCGTCATGACGACGGGTTTCGAATAAACGCCTGCGAAGGCATTCGCAGTCAATGTAAAAAAAATGAAAGCAAATGCGGCTCTCGCAGACATATTTTTCTGGCTCCGTTGAATAGCGCCGCATCCTAGCATGCGATATCGGGGCCTTGCGGATCGCGGCTGCATGGTCTGCCGGCGTCAGATCTCCGACGCGTCGGGCACTTCGATCACGAGGTCCGACTGGGCGATCGCCACACAGGGCAGGATCAGGCCTTCGGCCTTTTCCTCGCGGCTGAGGCCAGGCCATTCGATCCGGTATGAGACGGCGCCGCTGATCAGCCGGCAAAGGCAGGTGCGGCAAGTGCCGTTGCGGCACGATCTCGGCAGGTGCACGTTCGCGAAGCCGGCGGCTTCGACGAGCGACAGCGAATCGGGTGCTTCGAACGAGCGCCCGAGGGGTTCGACGCGGACAACGCAAGGACGATCTGCAGCGGACATGGAGACACGACGAAGAAAAACTAGGAGACGGAAACGCCGAGCAGCTTGCCCGCGCCGAACGTGAAGCCGGCGGCCAGCAGTCCGATCAGGACCTGGCGCACCGCGGAGAATGTGGCGCCGCGCCCGTTGAAGAGCGACGTGAAGATGCCGACAGCGCCCAACCCGACGGCGGCGAGCACCACGCACTGAATGATCGCGGCTAGCCCGTGGGCCCAGAGAAACGGCGCGGCCGGAAAAATCGCGCCCAGCGAAAAAAGGCCGAACGAAATCGCGCCCGCCGACCACGGGTTGCCGCCCAGCTCGGCGGGATCGAGGCCGAGCTCCTCGCGCGTGAGCGTATCGAGCGCCTTGTTCTTGTCGCGCATGATCTGGCTCGCGACGCGGCGCGCCTCGTCCGCGTCGATGCCCTTCGCCTGGTAGATGAGCGCGAGCTCGTGACGCTCGGCATCGGGCGTGTGTTCGATCTCGTCGGCTTCCTTGGCGATCTGCGTGCGCGCCAGCTCGCGTGCGTTGGTCACCGACAGCCATTCGCCGAGCGCCATTGAGCAGGCGCCGGCGATCAAGCCCGCCAGCCCGGTCAACAGGATCGTCTTGTTCGCGGCGCCGGCGCCCGCCACGCCCATGATCAGGCAGAAGTTCGAGACGAGGCCGTCGTTGGCGCCGAGCACCGCGGCGCGCAGGTCGTTGCCCGAGGTGACGCCTTTATGCCACGACTCGGCATTGGCGATTTGCGCGCCCTTCGACGCGCCGGAGGCTTCGCCGGCCACCTCCTGCACGATTGCCGCGTGATGCTGCTCTTCGGCCGAAAGGTGGGCGGCGTCTGGTTGATTCGCGTACTTGTCGCGGTCGGCGTATTCGGCGGCGGCGATCGTCGGCAGCACGAACGACGGGCCGAACGTGTGGATCAGCCCGCGCAGCAGATGCGTCTTCAGGCTCTTGCGATGCGCGCGCACGTGCACGCCGTTCGTTTGCAGCTTGTCGATCCAGAGCTGTGCGTGCCGGCGCTCGGAAGCGGCGAGTTCGCTGAACACGGCGGCGCGCTTGCTGTCGGCTTCGACGCGCGCCAGCGTTTCGTAGAGCGCGGCGCTATCGAGCTCGCCGGCGAGGTTCGTCCTGTAGCGCTTGAGTTCGTGTTTCGAGGCCATGTGCGGGTTGCCCTGGAGTTTTGGCTTGAGCATACCCGAAGCGGCGCACGGGAGCCCGGTCAGCCGCCCTCGCGACGGCGCAGGTGGCGGTAGACGGTGTTGCGCGCCAGGCCGAGCTCGCGCGCCGCCGCCGAGACGTTGCCGCCGTGGCGCGCGAGCGTCGAATCGATCAGCGACGCCTGCCAGTCTTGCATGCGCGGCGGAGTTTCGTCCTGCGTCGCGTCAGGCGGCACGTTCGAAGCGCCTGCTTCAGCGACTGCTTCGGCTATACCGGCCGCTGCGTGGACGCCGTCCGGCGCCGCCTCGCAATCGTGCAGGAAATCGTCCGGCAAATGCTCGAGCTCGATCTGTGCCTCGCCCTCGGCCATGACGCCCGCGGTGCGCAGCACGTTCGTCAGCTGACGCAGGTTGCCGGGCCAGCGGCAACGTTCGAAAAGCGCGAACACGCCGGGCGATACGCGCAACGGCGTCGCTTCCGTCGCATCCGCGAGGCGCTGCCGCTCCAGGATGCGCGCGACGAGCACGGCCAGGTCAGTGCGCTCGGCAAGCGCGGGCAGGGTGACGACGAGGCCGTTGATCCGGTAGTACAGGTCCTCGCGGAACGTGCCGGCCGCGATCATCTCGCGCAGGTTGCGGTGCGTCGCGCAGATCACGCGCAGGTCCACCGGAATCGCGCGGGTACCGCCAAGCGGCACCACGACGCGCTCTTGCAGCACGCGCATCAGGCGCACCTGCTGGGCGAGCGGCATGTCGCCGATTTCGTCGAGAAACAGTGTGCCGCCGTCGGCCTGCACGATCTTGCCGGTGCCGCCGCGCTTTTTCGCGCCGGTGAATGCGCCGTCTTCGTAGCCGAAGAGCTCGGCTTCGATCAGCGTATCGGGCAGCGATGCGCAGTTGACGGCGACGAACGGCGCCGAGCGCCGCGGCGAATCTTCGTGGATCGCGCGCGCGAGCCACTCCTTGCCGGTGCCGGTCTTGCCCAGCACGAGCATCGGGATGTCGCGCCCGCGCACTTTATCGACGCGCCGCAACACCGCCGCCATCCGCGCGTCGCCGGTGTCGAGCGAGGCGAGGGTAATGGCGTCGGCGCGCCGCGCAGCGGCCGTCGAGGGCGGCGGCGCCGCAACGCTGGTTGCGGACGCAACCGAAACCGGCCCCGGCCGCGCACCCGCGAATTCGCCCCGCGCGATCACCTTCACGCCGCTCGGCAGCGTGAGCGTGATGCATTCGCTCGGCGTGCGCGCCACATGCTGCAGCAGTGCGGCAAACGGCATGCCGAACAACGCCGCGAACGGCTGCCGCGCGAGCGCCGCAAGCTGCCCGCCGAGCTGGAACAACGCGCTGCGGTTCGCCGACAGCAGCATGCCGTCCGGCGCGAACGCGGCGAGCCCTTCGAACAGCGTTCCGACGAACTCGGCGCGGGCATGAAAACGGATCCTTACCGCGTCGGCGAATTGGTTCGCGAACAGATGGTTCTCGATCATCTGCGCGGACATCCGCACGAGCGCGAGCGTGTGCTTGTGAAAGCCGCGCGCGTCGCCGCTCACGTCGA
Organism: Trinickia terrae; assembly: GCF_005144415.1. Taxonomy (GTDB): domain Bacteria; phylum Pseudomonadota; class Gammaproteobacteria; order Burkholderiales; family Burkholderiaceae; genus Trinickia_A; species Trinickia_A terrae. The sequence goes on from NZ_SWJE01000019.1 coordinate 100,674, forward strand.
GCGCGCCGATCGTGCGCCCGAACGGATCGGCGATCGGCGCGCACGAGCAGGTGATGAAGTGGTTGGCGCGCAGGAAGTGCTCGTCGGCATGGACGATGGTCGGCTCGCTGTCGACGAGCGCCGTGCCGATCGCGTTCGTGCCGCGATCGGTCTCCGACCACGACACGCCGGGGCAGAGCGCGACGCGGTTCGCTTTCTCGATGAAATCGCTGTCGCCGAGGCTGTGCAGGATGACGCCGTGCTGGTTGGTGAGCAGCACCATGCTTTGCGTATCGACGATCTGCGCGTGCAGCGTCTCCATTACCGGGAGCGCGTGCGTATACAGGGAGCGGTTGCGCTCGACCAGCTCACGCAGCGCGGCGCTGGGCAACGGCTGGAAATCCGGGGTTTCGGAGGCGCGCAGGCCGACCTGGAGCGAGCGCGCATGGGCTTGCCCGATTACGTCGACATGGCTGCCTGCCGGCGGCATGGCGCGAGGTTGGGTCACAGCTGTCTCCGATTCTTGCCGCAGCGCTGGCTGCGGTGATTGCCGCGAGGGCTGCCGCGCAGACTGCCTGCGCGGCCGATGCGCCGGCGGGGTGCGTTCCCCGCTCAGGCGGTGGTTCGTCGCGCAGGCAGCGCGCCGTGATGGGATGGGAGTAAGCGCTGAAGCGCCAACTCCAAGCAACCTCAGCATGGGATGGGAGTAAGCGCTGAAGCGCTAACTCCCATCGACACGCCCATCATACAAGATGCGGCGCAAAAGCCGAATCGGCGGCGGTTGCCCCCGCCCGGGACAGTCCGGCTTGCGTTTCGCATCAAAGGTGCAATGATGAAGACGGAAGCGCGCACGCGACGCGACATGCGTTTGTTCGGGAGAACATCATGGTGCGGACGGAGTTGAGAATCGTACTGGCCGTCATCGCGATCTTCATCGCAATCGCGGGCATTGCCATGGCGATCCACGGCATGCTGTTCGATCAGGACAATTCGCTGCTTTCCGGCGGCATCGCAGTCGTCGTCGGCGGCGTGGCATGCGCGGTATTGCTCAACGTCTGGCCGAAGGACGCCAACGACAATCCTGAGGACCAGCACGCGCCTTGACGCGCCAGCACGCGCCGCGAGCATGGAATGCCGTGCTTTCCTCGGTGGATTGGCGAAAATCGCCAGCCATTGCGGGAAAACTTGCTCATCGCGGGAAACCGTCTAAAGTGAATGAAATTGGTGGGGGGCGCGCTCGGCCCCGCCGATTCCTTTGTGCACCGATAACAATGGAGGCCAACTGGAAAACGGTGCGCGATCCAGAGCGTTTCTTCCGTCACGGCAAAGGCGATTCCCATGCAGATCAATTTCCCGAACGAAGCCCCTGAATACTCGGGGCGCGAACTGACTTTGGCGTTCCCGGCATTGGTCGATGGGGAACGTGTGCAGTGCAGCATCACGGCCGAAGCGCTGGAAGACCACTTCGGGGCGGCGTCGCCGCGGCTCGAAGACATGGTCGGCGCGTTCGACATGCACCGCGAGCGCATCGAAGCCGCGGCGCGTCGTCTGTTGTCCGAAACGCGGGCGCAATGCCTCATTCTGCGCAGCGGCTACGTGAGGTTCTACGAGGCGAACTGGCGCGCTTAGCGCTGTCCCGCGAGAGTCTGCAAAAGAAAACGCCACCCGTAGGGCGGGTGGCGCGGGTCACGCACGGCTTGGCGGCAACTCGAGCCGTTCGGGCTGCCCAGACCGTCCCGGTCACTCGGACCCGAGATAGAAATAGCGGAACAGGAAGATCGCGGCGATGATCCAGACGATCGGCTTCACCTCCTTGGCGCGCCCCGTGAACAGCTTGAGGCCCGCATAGGTGATGAACCCGAACGCAACGCCGTTCGCGATCGAATAGGTGAACGGCATCAAGAGCGCGGTCAATGCGGCCGGCACGACTTCGGTCGCATCGTCCCATGGCAACTGGGCGAACTCGCGCAGCATCAGGCACGACACATAGAGCAGCGCGGGCGCCGTCGAGTAGCCCGGCACCACGCGCGCGAGCGGCGCGATGAACAGGCACGCCAGGAACAGCACGGCGACCGTGATCGCCGTCACGCCCGTGCGCCCGCCCGCCTGCACGCCCGATGCGCTCTCGATATAGGCCGTCGTCGACGACGTGCCGAGCATCGAGCCCGCGACGATCGCCGTGCTGTCGGCGAGCAGCGCCTTGTTCAGCCGGTGCATCTTGCCCTCGACGAGCAGCCCCGCGCGATTCGCGACGCCCATCAACGTGCCGGTGGCGTCGAACAGCTCGACGAGGAAGAACACGAGGATGACGTTGATGACGCCGGTCGACAGCGCCGCGCGGATGTCGAGATGGAAGAGCGTGGCGTCGATCGACGGCGGCGCGGAGACGACACCACTAAACGCGTTGCCGCCGAAGAAGAAGGACAGGACCGTCACCGCGAGAATCCCGATCAGGATCGCGCCGCGCACACGCAGGACGTCGAGCGTGATGATGAGGAAGAAGCCAATGGCCGCGAGCACGACCTGCGGATGGTGCAGGTCGCCGAGCGTTACGAAGGTGGCGGGATTGGCGACGACGATGCCGGCCGACTTGAGCGAAATGATCGCGAGAAAGAGGCCGATGCCGCCCGTGATCGCGACGCGTATCGAATGCGGTATGCCGTTGACGATCATTTCGCGCACGCGGAACAGCGTGACGACGAGGAACAGGCAGCCGGAGATGAACACGGCGCCGAGCGCCGCCTGCCATGTGAACCCCATGCCCTTGACGACCGTGTACGCGAAGTAGGCGTTGAGCCCCATGCCCGGCGCGCAGGCGATCGGGTAGTTCGCGTAGAGGCCCATGATGAGGGAGGCCAGCGCGGACACGAGGCAGGTCGCGACGAACACGGAGTCCTTCGGCATTCCGGCGTCGCCCAGGATCGACGGGTTGACGAAGATGATGTAGGCCATCGTCAGAAAGGTGGTCACGCCGGCCAGCACTTCCGTGCGCAGGTTCGTGCCGGCTTCGGCGAAGCCGAAGTACCGCCGCGCGGATTCCGCGAAGGAATACCCTCTCGCTTCTGCCATGAGCTGTTTCTCCTGTTGGCCCCCAAGGCCGATACGAAAACGAAAAGCCGTGATGGTACTAGAGAAAGGAGGTGCTTCCGTGAGGAGGCTTGCCGTCAAGCGACGGCGTTCGCATGAACGCTGCTCATATTGTTCCGCGGGGCGGGCCTGCGCAAGCCCTGCTTCGGTCAGGCGGCGGCTGGCGGCCAGCGGGTGTCGTCGAGCAGGCGCTCGAAGAGCCGCTCGCGGTCCTCGCCCGACAGCGGGCATAGCCCGAGCAGCGCGCTGAAGACGAGGCCGCGCGCCGCGGACAGGCGCAGCAGCGCGAGCTCGGGATCGCCGGCCTCGGCCTTGATGCGTTCGATCTTGAGCGCGTCGGTCGCGCGGTTGACCGCCAGAAGATCGGGGGCCTCCGCCAAAGCCGCGAGCACGGCCCGGGCGACCGAGTTGGGCTGCTTGAGCGCCTCGCGCGCAATGGCGATGTGCGAGTAGAGCGTCGGCTCGGGCTTCGAGGCGCCGGCCCTGGCCAGATAGTGCTGCGAGAACTTCTCGAAGTACTCGACCTGAAATTCCAGCAGCGCCTTCAGGATGCCGGCCTTGTTGCCGAACTGGTGCAGCAGCCCGCCTTTGCTGATGCCGCTTTCGCGTGCGAGCGCGTCGAAGGTGAGACCGCCTGGACCGTCCCGGGCGAGGATGACGAGGGCAGCCTGGATGGCGCAGTGGCGGGAGCGCTCCGAACGAGAGGGGTTGTCCATGGTGGCGTGGTAAGAGCGGGCGATCCTGCGCCGCATCCGTTGATGAAATTGCAGCGTAGCAAAGACCTTCGATAAAAACAAACCGTACGTACGGTTTACATCTTCCATTGTCTTTGCTACGCTTCGACCTCGCATGAAACGAGTCGGATTGGTCCGACGGACAGTCAGTCAGCCTGGGATCTTCAACGGAGAATCAAATGCTTAAAACAGACAACGCGCGGCAGTTCCTGATCGCTGCCGCATGCGTGGCGCTAGTGGGGTGCTCGAGCGTGCAGCCGGTGCCATATTCGGGAATCGAGTCGGCATCGCTGTTGAAGCCCAACTCGCAGGACGACGCGCGGCGCGTGCCGTACCGCTATGAGGCGCCAGCCGCCTGGCAGACCTACCGCAAGCTGATCGTCGATCCGGTCGTCATCTATCGCGGCACGGACAATCAATTCGGCGACATGCGCGAGGCCGACAAGGCCGAGCTCGCCGGCTACATGCAAAGCAGGTTCTCGGAGAAGCTGGGCCGCCGCTTCGAGATCACCGGCACGCCCGGTCCGGCCACGCTGCGCCTGAAGCTGACGCTGGCGGGCGCGGAGACCACCACGCCCGTGATCGGCACGCTGTCGCATTTCGACATCGCGGGCGGCGTCTACAACACGGTCCAGGCGGTGCGCGGCGGCAAGGGCTCCTTCACGGGCTCGGTCACCTACGCCGTCGAGATCTACGACACCGCGACGAACCGTCTGCTCACCGCCTACGTGACCAAGCAATATCCGAACGCGATGAACATCGGCGCGAGCTTCGGCTCGCTGGGCGCGGCGAAGACCGGCGTCGACAAAGGCGCCGACGCGCTCATTGCCCAGCTCAAGTAGGCGCGCCAGGCGAGTCCTCCAAGTGTCGAGAAGCCGTTCGCTGCCGTCGCTGATCTGGCTCGTGCCGATTGCCGCGGCGCTGATCTCGGTTGCGCTCGCTGTGCAAGCGATCGTCGCGCGCGGACCGGACATCACGATCAGCCTCTCGACCGCGGAGGGGCTCGAAGCGGGCAAGACGAAGATCCGCTACAAGAACGTCGACATCGGCGTGGTGAAGGCGGTGCGTCTCTCGTCCGATCGCGCGCGCGTGCTGGTCGACGCACAGCTCGCGAAGACGGCCCGGCAGTTCGCGGTCGACGATACGCGCTTCTGGGTCGTGCGTCCGCGCATCGGCACGAGCGGCATCTCGGGCTTGGGCACGGTGATTTCGGGGGCCTACATCGGCGCGGACCTGGGCCGTTCGAACGACGCGCGCCGCGACTTTGCCGGCCTCGAGATGCCGCCCGCTGTCACGAACGACGAGCAGGGGCGCCACTTCGTGCTGCACGGCGCGTCGCTCGGCTCGATCGATATCGGCTTGCCGGTCTACTACCGGCGCATGCAGGTCGGGCAGGTGACCGGCTATTCGCTCGACGAGGACGGCGCCGGCGTGACCATCGATGTCTTCGTCGATGCGCCTTACGACCGCTACGTCGGCGCCGGGTCGCGCTGGTGGCATGCGAGCGGCGTCGATTTGCGGCTCGATTCGAACGGCATGACGCTCAACACACAGTCGCTCGCGACGGTGGTGGTGGGCGGGCTCGCATTCCAGCCGCCGCCCGGGCAGTCCACCGGCCCCGAAGCGCCCGACGGCGCCGCATTCCCGCTCGCCGGCGACGAGGCCGAGGCGATGCGCGAGCCCGACGCGCCATCGGGGCCGGTCGTCATGCGCTTCACGCAATCGCTGCGCGGGCTGTCGGTCGGGGCGGTGGTCGACTTTCGCGGCATCGAGCTCGGCTACGTGACGGCCATCGACGTCGAATACGATCCGCGGCGGCGCGAGTTCACGATGCCGGTGACGATGAAGCTGTTCCCAGCGCGGCTCGGCTCGCACTACCGCGAGTCGCTCGGCAACGGCGACTCGGCCGCGGGCAGGGCGCTCTTGCTCGAGCTCGTCGCGCGCGGCCTGCGCGGCCAGTTGCGCACGGGCAATCTGCTGACGAACCAGCGCTACATCGCGCTCGATATGTTTCCGAACGCGCCTCCCGCCAAGCTCGACATGCGCCGCGTGCCGCTCGAGCTGCCGACCGTGCCGAACACGCTCGAGGAGCTGCAGGTGCAACTCGCGGACATCGTTTCGAAGCTGGGCAAGGTGCCGTTCGACGCCATCGGCGCGAACCTGAACAGCACCCTCAGGCATGCCGGCAGCCTGTTCGCGCAACTCGATACGGAGGTCGCGCCGCAGGCGCGCGATACGCTCGTCTCGGCCCAGCGGACCTTCGACGCCGCGCAGGCGGTGCTGGAGCAGGATTCGCCGCTGCAATCGGACCTGCATGGCGCGCTCTCGCAACTCACGCGAACGCTCCAGTCGCTGAACCAGCTCGGGGACTACCTCGAACAGCATCCCGAATCGCTCCTGAGCGGCAAGGCCCGGGACGCGCAGCCGTGAGGCGTGCCCGCGTCACGCCTTGAGCCACGCAAATTGCACTCGCTTGCGAACGAGCTCCATGGTCTGCGCGAGAAATTCGCCGGCCTCGACGCGCGTTCGCACGCCGAGCATGACCGATGCGTAGCTGCCGTCCGTGTAGACCATGATGGCGTGCGCAGTCGGTATCCGGCCGGCCTTGAATTCGCGCAGCAGCTTCCGGTAGGTCTCCAGCGCCTCGCTCGACGACAGCCGCGATTCGTCAGGCTGCCAATCGTCGATCGAGCCGCCCCACCAGCGCGTATCGCTGTCGCTGATGAACGCGATCACCGCGCGCCGGTTTGCCGGCATCCGTCCGGCGAGGAAAAGGGCGTCGTCCTGCGTTCCTGCGATTGGCGGGCTATTCGGATTCATGAGGCGGCGTCGGAAAAGTCGGTTCGCAGATGGTATCCGAGGTTATCCGAGCGTGCCGGCATCCGGCGCGTTCCGGTGCGGGCGCGTCGAGAGGCCGAGCCCGGCGCGGGCGGCATCGGCAAAAAAAATGGCCCGGCTTCGCGAGAAGCCGGGCCGGAACACTAGAGATTTTGATGCAAAACACGTACTGCCCAAACTGCGTACTACCTACTGCACCTGCTTACTGCTTGCTGCCTACCTAAAAGGGTTCAACGCGCCTCCTCACGCGGCCGACGGACAATGCAACAACTCGGCGCAGCTGTCGGCGAGCTCGCCGAGCATCTGCAGCGTTTCGCGATCGACCGTGCTGCGGTGCTGCCGTGTGTACTCGCGCAAGGTCTCGTCGAGCTTTCTGAGCGTTCTGGGTTCGCTGTCCATCAGCGGCCAGCAGCGCATCAAATAGGAGAGGGCCGCTGCGTTCCGGCCTTCGCACCATCTGTCGAACAAGCGTTGGCAGATCGAGTGGACATCCTCGATTGCGTTTTCTCGCTCGGAAAGATAGGGGACCATGACTGCCGCCAACAGGTTCGTGGAGTGATTCCATCGTAGATGCATGGCGGGTGCGAAGAAGTCAGAACGCATGGAAAATGCGAGGCGTATGCACTGAATCGCATGTAAGGAAAACCTGAGTCAGGCAGGTTGATCCAGCGAGACGTATCGTAGGACTAGACGGCGCGTTACGCCGATGCGCAAGCCGTCGTCGGCCCGTCGACGTGCAATGGCGCCGTGCTTGCGGGCACCACGCAGAGTGTCGATGCGGGAGGCGTCGCTCGCGCACGACCTCGTCGCGCTGGGCGCGGGCGTGAACGCGCAGGTGAACAAATCCGTCGTGATGTCGGCCGACGCCTCGACGCAAATCGGCTGGCGCTCGTCCATGTATCTGCAACAGCGGTATCTCTATTGATCCAGGACTAGTCAGGACTATTCATCGCGAGCGAGCAGGTCGAGCAGGCCATCCGGTGCGTGCCGGGATTCGCGGCGCTGCTGGCTGCGGGCTGATCTGTAGAGGAGAGGACGATTCGAAGAGAGAGGAAAAGCGGGCGGCGGAACGCCAACGAAGAGGAGGGAGCGGGGAAAGCGGCGCGATTGGGTGTGCCCCGCGCGGCGCGAGGACACACCCGAATCACGCTTAACCTTGCGTCAGGCTCTTCGCGTTCTTCGGACCGGCTTCTTCGAGCTGGTCCTTGGCGGCGTCGTTGTTGAGCGCGTTTTCGTTTTTCGTCGCCGCGTCCTGCATGGCGATCGACGCCGCCGTGCTGGCGTTCATTTGAGCGATGGTCGAAGCGGTGTCGAGCGTGCCAGCTGCCGTCGAACCTGCCGAGATACCCGAAGCGAGACTTGCCATGATAGAACTCCTTAAATAGAACCAAGACTGACCCCAACCGGGGCACAGGGTTGCCGTGGCTAGGTAGACACGGGGCACAGCAATCCGTACGTACTCTGGAGTACGGAATGAACTACGACGTTCTGCTCGTCGCGATCCCTGTCCCGTTCCCGGGGGAGACCACTGCACGGCGGCGGGCAGCGCGTTTCCTTCTAGCTCCGCTTCGTCATCGTTGCCGATGTGCGTCTGCGTTGGAGTGAACTTTACGGGCGGGGCGGATCGGTTTCCGGCAGGGAAGCGAATTTCCTGGGGCGCGAACGAAATCGCCGTGCCCGGCAATCGAATGCGCTCGCGCATCGGGAATTCCTCACAAAAATTTCAGCCGATGCGGAAGTGAATTCATCTGGTTGAGCGATTCAGTTCATTCTCGCGAGTGCCGATAATCCGGTACCGCCATAGGAGGGCTATTGGACAAGCATCATCTCGCGCTTGAGGAGCTGGCTGCGCTTGCCAAGAAAAATACGGTCAATCTGTCGAACCTGGCCGCCAAATCCGTGGCGTGTCAGAAGTTCATCGAAGCGGCGCTGCCGTACTTGACTGCTGCGCAATCCGTGGAGATCTCGCGCGCGTTCCGGGAAAAAATCGAAGACGTGATGGCGTTGATGGACGACGTGGCGCTGCCCGCCGAATACCATTCGACACTGCTCGAGAAGACCAATGAGCTGCTGGACTCCCTGGCCGCGCGGCGCGCCTGAGCGCGCACGGCTCGATCAGCTCGTCGTCAGGCCGTGCTTGATCGCGTAGCGGATCAACGCTGCGTTGTTCTCCAGGTCGAGCTTTTGCATGAGGCGCATCTTGTGGGTGCTGACCGTCTTGGCGCTCAGCGAGAACGCATCCGCGATCTCGCTGATGCTCTTGCCGGCCGCCAGCATCTGCAGCACTTGAAACTCCCGGTCGGAAAGAACCTCGTGCGGCGGCGCTTCGTCCGCGTGAGTGGCGAAGACCACGGCGTCGACCAGTTTCGGATCGATGAAGCGTCCGCCGGCCGCAAGCTTGCGGATGGCCGACAACAGCACTTCCGGATCGCTGTCCTTGGTCAGGTAGCCGGCCGCGCCCGCGCGCAGCGCGCGCGAAACGACCTGCGTCTCGTTGTGCATGCTGAGAACCAGGATCGGCAAGGCGGGATGCTCGGAATGCACGCGCCGGATCAAATCGATGCCGCTGACCCCGGGCATCGACATGTCCAGCACGAGCAGCGCCGCCGGGCACGCGCGCAGCTTGGAGAGCACTTCGGCACCGCAGCCCGCCTCGCCGACCACGGTGAAATCGGAGGACGTAGCCAGGATTTGCCTCAGTCCGCTGCGCACGATCGCGTGATCGTCGGCGATCAGGATGTTCACCATGGGCACGTCTCCCTGGAACCGATGGGCCCCCTTTTTGTGCTTCAGGCTAGCGAGCCGCTCCGGAGGTATTCGTCGTATGAGAAGAACGGCTTGCCGCTTTGATTCTAGGCGATAGGCGGCGCTCTGCAGCGCGCCGGTGCATAGCGGAATCACTAATTCTCCGAAACCCTAGTGCAAACGTATGCGCGCGTTTGGCCGTCTCAACCTTCGCCCGGCGCGACCGATATCTCACATAACGAGACGCCCGCAAATCCGGGCGTCGCGTCGACATCGGATCTTCGAACAGGAGCAGCAGCTATGGAATTCCTCCGACATATGACGGTACGCGCGAAGCTGTTCGTCACCTTTGGCCTGCTCACGGCGCTCGTTCTGACCGTTGCCGTGTTCGCCATGAAGGCGCTCGCCGACGGCAACGAGCGATTCGTGGCCTTCGTGAGCGGCATCAGCCAGCGCGGCATACTCGCGCAGCAAGTCCGTACCGCCGTGGATCGCCGTGCGATCGCTGCGCGCAATCTCGTGCTGGTGACGAAGCCCGCCGATATCGAGTTGGAAAAAGCCGCGGTGCAGCAGGCTCATGCCGATGTGCAGACGCGGCTCGCCGAGCTCAAAAGGTTGATTGCCGATGCGTCGGATGCTACGGAGCAGGGCCGAGGCATGGTCGCCGACATCGACCGCATCGAGAGCCAATATGGTCCCGTGGCGCTCGCGATCGTCGATGCGGCGCTGAACAATCGGCATGACGAAGCCATTACGATGATGAACGAGCAGTGCCGTCCGTTGCTTGCCCAGCTCGTCAAGGCGACAAACGCCTTCAACGATTACACGCATGAGCGCGGCGAGGAAATGGTGCGCGACGCGGTGGAGCACTATTCGGTTCAGCGCGCGCTGTTGCTCGGCATCGTTGCTGCATCGCTTGCCATAGCCGTCGCCGCGGCGCTCTTGATCACCCGCAGCGTGATGCGTGCGCTCGGCGCCGAGCCCGGCGAGCTGGGCGACATTACGCGGCGCGTCGCCGGCGGCGACCTGAGCCCGGTGGCCGGCGCGCAGTCCGCGCCGGCGGGCAGCGTGCTGCGCTCGATGGGCGAGATGCAGGCGAGCCTCATGCGGCTGATCGGGCAGGTGCGCACGTCGGCCGACAGCATCGCCACGGGCTCGCGCCAGATCGCGGCGGGCAACCAGGACCTGTCCTCGCGCACCGAGCAGCAGGCTTCGTCGCTGCAGGAGACGGCTTCGAGCATGGAAGAGCTCACGTCGACGGTGAAGCAGAACGCGGAGAACGCCCAGCAAGCGAGCGCGCTCGCGGCCAACGCATCGGAAGTCGCGCAGAAGGGCAGCACCGTGGTCGGACAAGTGGTCGACACGATGGCCGACATCAGCCAGAGCTCGACGAAGATCGCGGACATCACCGGCATCATCGAAGGGATCGCGTTCCAGACCAACATCCTCGCGCTCAACGCGGCAGTCGAGGCCGCGCGCGCCGGCGAGCAGGGGCGAGGCTTCGCCGTCGTCGCAAGCGAGGTGCGCAGTCTCGCGCAGCGCTCGTCGAGTGCGGCGAAGGAAATCAAAGAGCTGATCTCGTCGTCGGTGCGCAAGATCCACGACGGCTCGACGCTCGCGGCCGAAGCCGGCACGACGATGGCCGGGGTGACGCAGGCCGTCGCGCGCGTGACCGACATCATGGGCGAGATCGCGGCGGCGTCGGGCGAGCAGAGCCGCGGCATCGAGCAGGTCAATCTCGCGATCACGCAGATGGATGAAGTCACGCAACAGAACGCCGCGCTCGTCGAAGAAGCGGCTGCGGCGTCGGCGTCGCTGGAAACGCAGGGGCAGCAGTTGAACGAGGCGGTGGCGTTCTTCCGCGTGGACGGTATGCGGGCGGTCCAGGCGGCGCCGCGCGCCGCGGATGCCGCGCCGGCGGCTCGTCCGGCAACCCGCCGGGCCAAGGCGCTTGCGAAGCCCGTGCAGCAGGCCGCGGTTCGCGCAGCGACACCCGCGCTCGCCGGCGCGGGAGCCGGCCGCGAGGACTGGCAGACGTTTTGAATAACGACGCGTTCGCTATCGAATATCCGATTTTTTCGCTGAAATGGTTAACCTTGCCATCGTGACGACTGGACGCGCATGCCGCTTTATGTCATTTTCTGAATCCGCGAATTAAAGCAAACGATTCCAAGCGGCTCGGGGGATGAATGCGGAATAGCGAACCTATTTCGATCGATTGTTTATTGGAAGAGGAGCAGCGCCGCTTGCTCGAAGATGCGGCGGTCGAAGCCATGCTGGCCTTCGTGTTCGAGAGCGATGAGGGCGGCGCGGCGCGCTTGATTCAGGCGCGAGCAAGGCTGAGACGCGTCGCCCGGCGCTGCCTCGACGCGGGCATCTGCCTCGACGAGTTGCCGGTGAGGCTGGCCGCGAGCGATCGCCGCTTGCATTGAACGGCTGCGAGTCATCATCTTCCACCTGCGGGAGGCGAGTGAAAAAATCACCGAACGAAAATCTCGCCATGCGGTTACCGCTGCTGAATCGGTATTAGCATTGGCAAGCTGAATTTGCATAGCCGGCGAATTGAATTGGATTCAGGATTGGCCGTCATTGAAGTGAGGAAATCCTGACAGACGCCGCATTTGATTCCGGTTAGGATCGAACTGCAAATAGGGCGTGCGCCTTTGCGCCAAATCGCATTGGATATCCCGAACAAGACTACTCACATTTCATCGGCAATTCGAAGACATGATGGCGCTCACGCGTGATGCGATTGCGCTCTATGCGCTTGTGCTTTTGCTCGCCGCGCCATGGCCGTGCCACGCAGCCGCATCCAGCGACTGGCAGTTCGAAGCGGGCGTCGAGACGGAGAACATCACGCGCGGCATGGATATCAGCGACAGGAAGCCGTCGGTGCATGCCGCGGCTACGTGGTATCCGGGCTCGGGCTTTTTTGCCGGCACTTCCGTATCTTCGATCCGCTCGCCCGGCGGCTCGCAAACCGGCGCCAAGTTCGTCACCGACGCGGGGTACACATGGCGGCTCGGAAACGATTGGGGCGCGCAAGTGGCGCTATCGGACTACCGGTTCACGCGCATCCCCTATGCCTACCGTATCGATTACGACGAGCTCGTCCTGAGCGCCGGGTGGCGCGACAGCATCTTCGCATCGATCGGTTTTTCGCCGAACACGGGCATGGGACCGTCGCCGAGATCGTGGGCGGTGGCGTACGACCTCGTTGGCCGCGTGCCGCTCTCACATGGATTCTCGGCGACTGCCGGCATCGGTTATTACGACCTCAGGCAGGAGGTCGGCGGTGGTTATGCGTATGGCAATGCCGGGCTGACTTACCAGTACCATGCATGGCAATTCGATGTTTCGTACGTCGCGACGCGGGCTTCCGCGGCGGCGCAGGCCGCTTTGGGCGGGCTCTTGGTCAATCGCTGGTACGCCGACGCCATCTGGCATTTTTGAAGGTGCTCGACCGGCATCGCAACCACTCCGGCACTTACGCACAATAGGCTGATGACTGAGATCTCCACCGTTTCCGAGAAGCGCGAAGAACGCGCAGCGAAGCGCGGCGCATCGGCGCGTGCGCTGCTCCGGTGGCTGGCGATGTGCGTTTGTTGCGCGACGTCGGCCTGCGCGCTCGTGCCTGCGGCGTCCAACTCGGCCGCCATGACGCAGCGGGTGATCGCGCATCCCGACCGGATGATCGTGCTGGCAGTTGCGAATCCGCCCGAGACGCTGATGTTGCGCGCGGGCTCGACCTCGCACGGCTACGGCGCGGCGAGCGGCTATGCCACCGGGGACGGCGCGCGCGCGAACGTCACCGCGCTTGCGGAACAATACGGGCTGCGCGAGGTGTCGGCGTGGCCGATTCCGTCGCTGAACGTGGATTGCGCGATGCTCGAAATCGTCGGCGACGCGCCGCGCGAGACGGTCGTCGCCAAGCTCGCCGCCGATCCTCGCGTGAACCTCGCCGAGCCGCTGCAGACCTATCACACGCTCGGCGATGCGCCGCCCAAGCCCACCGCGTATGCGGACCTGCAGCAAGGCCTGCGCGAGATCGGCGCCGACGCCGCGCAAAAGCTCGCGCGCGGCGACGAAGTGCGCATCGCCGTGATCGACACCGGCGTCGATACGACCCATCCCGAGCTGCGCGACCGCATCGCCAATACGCACAATTTCGTGGACGACGACTGGGACCAGTTCAACCGTGACCGCCACGGCACCGAGGTCGCGGGCATCATCGCCGCCGATCGGGGGAGCGCCGCGAGCGACCAGGCGAGCGGCATCGAGGGCGTGGCGCCGCGCGCGAAGATCATCGCGCTCAAGGCGTGCTGGGAGCAGGACGGGAACGGCCGTTCGGCGGTCTGCCATACCTTCACGCTCGCCGAGGCGCTGCAGGCCGCGCTCGAGGATCACGCGCAGATCGTCAACCTGAGCCTCGGCGGGCCGCCCGATCCGTTGCTGAGCGAGCTCGTCGCGCTGTTGGTGAAGAAGGGCGTCGTCGTGGTGGGGGCGGTGCAGCCGAGCGGCGACATGAACGCGTTTCCAGTCAACGTGCCGGGCGTTATCGCGGTCGCGTCGGCGGGCAAGAGCGGCGACGCCGCGATCGAAGCGGATGCGCGCGTGCTCTACGCACCGGGCAAGAACGTGCTGACGCTCACGCCGGGCGGCCACTACGACTTCCAGTCGGGCTCCTCGTTCGCGACCGCGTATGTCAGCGGAACGGCCGCGCTGCTGGTTGGGTTGCAGCCGCGTTTCAACTCGTACAAGGTGGCGGCGCTGCTCGATCAGACCAGCGGGCCGACCCAGTGGCACGCGCGCGTGATCAACGTCTGCCGCGCGATGGCGACGCTGAGCCGTCCGTGCGTCGAAGCGGGCCGTTGAACTACTCCGTAACCGGCGCGGCCGGCGGGTTGGCGTCCACCGGGCCCAGATCGGCCATCAGGCAATCGCGGCCGGCGAGTTTCGCCTTATAGAGCATGTGGTCCGCGCGCTTGAGAAGCTCGGTGACGCCGCCTGCCGCGTCGGCCGGCGACACAATCGCGATGCCGAAGCTCGCCGTCATCCGGCAGCGCGCGCCGCCATCGGCGAGCACGACCGCTTCCGCGATGCGCAGCCTCATGCGCTCGGCGAGCGCCACCGCGAGCGGCGCCGCGGCTACGTTCACGAGCACCGCGAACTCCTCGCCGCCGATGCGGGCGACGATGTCGGACTGCCGCCAGTTCGCGCGGCACAGTTCGCCGATGATGCGCAGCGCCGCGTCCCCGGCCGCGTGGCCGTGGGTGTCGTTGAGGCGCTTGAAGTGATCGATGTCGAACATGATGAGCGCGATTTGCGAGGCCTGGATGTCGGTTCGCTGGAGCAGCGCGAGCGCTCGGCTCTCGAACGCGCGGCGATTCAGGAGGCGCGTCAGCGAATCGGTGTCGGCCATGGTGGCGAGCTCCTGGATCAGTTGCCCGCGCTCGGCTTCGAGCTGCGCGCGCTCGACGCTGTATTTGCGCAGCACGCCGATCGCGTCGAACATCTGGCGGATTTCGGCGCGGCGGGATGTCGACGGAATCTCGGTGGTCAGGTCGCCTGCCGCAATCGCGTGAATGGCGCGCGTCGCCCGCACGAAAGGATTGATCACGTCGCGCCGGAACGTGACGGTCATCCAGACCAGTGTGGTGAGCAGCAGCAGCACCGCGGTCACGGCGGCGGCCAGCTGGAGCTGCGTGGTTCGATAGTGCCGCTGCAGCTTGCCGTCCGCCTCGGCGAGCAGCACGTCGCGCAGTTGCGTGATCGAGCGCATGGTCGGCACATAATGCTCGGCGAATTGGCCGGTCGTGACATCGGCGCCGATCGGGCGGCTCGCCAGTGTCTGAACCTCGGCGACATAGCGCTCGCCTTCACCGAAGTAACGCCATGTCACCGCCGCGAGGGCTTCGGCCGTGACGGCCGGATGATCGAGCATGCGCAAGTCGATCAGCGCGCGGAGCTGATCGATGCGGCCTTGCGAGCGGTCGATGCCGAGCTGCTCTTCGCCGGTCAGCTGCCGGTGCGTGGCGAGCGCGCTCGTGAAGCGCGAGCCGAGCTGCCCGGCCTGCTCGCGCAAATCGGCGGAGAGCTTCGCGATCAGGAGCGTATCGAACACGTCGGGGTCGCCCTTGGTGACGACCGACATCTCGGTCACGACGACGGGCAAGAACTCCGGTATCAGCGCGATCATCCGATTGACGGCTTTCTGCACGTCGCCGCGCTCGATGATCGGCAGCGTCGTCAGGTGGTCGATGTTCTTGCGCGCAGAGGCGAGGTCGCTCTGCAGCTTCACGATCATGTCGGTGTTTTCGGCGCACGCTGGCGAGCGGTCCAGCGCGAGCTTGTCGAGCAGGCGCGCGATCTGCTGGTCGCTCGTATGGCGGTAGTTTGCGAGCAGCGCCGCGCGCTGCGGCGGGATCGGCACGTTTTCGCCGAGCACGCCGTTCGTCGGCCCGCGTTCGGCGGAGACCTTCTCCATCGCGAGCAGGGCCTCGCGAAAGGCCGCGAAGCTGCGCATGGCTTCGCTCGCGGCCCGATAGGCGAGCCACTGGTGCGCTAGCAGCCAGCAGGACAGCACGAGTATCGGCGCGAGCGCGACGGAAATCCCCACGCGGAAGCGGCTGCCCATCGACATTCTGGCAAACATGGTTCTCATCATTGCGGCCCTATGCGCGACGCTCTCTCACTCTAGTTATCGACCGCGGCGGCGCGAGTCTTTACAGCGCGGGCCGCGCCATCCCGTCTTTCGGATTCTTACCTCGGCCGAATCGCGCAGCATGCCACATAAAGATTTCGCTTTCGCTGCCGTAAAGAAGGGGGCAATCCGCTTTCACGTACGCAAAATGTGCGCCGCGTCCTGACGCCGGCGAGCCTTTCCTCTGAGGCATGAACGGGGTTTCATGATCACTCGCTCAATACGCGGCGCTGGTCTTGGCGCGAAGCTCGCGCTTATTTCGTGCGCGCTGGTGGCGCTGATCTTCACGGTGTTCACCTGGGTGTTGACGCTCACGGCGGGGCGGCAGGTCAACGACGAAGTGCTCGCGCGCATGCGCAGCGAAGATAAATCGGTCACCCAGATGATCGCGCTCTACCATGCCGGGCTGACGGCCGAAGTGGATCGCTTCATGTCGCTCTTTGCGAGCTTCCTGCCCGGCCCGTATGCGCTCGACGAGTCGCAGAAGGTTGACATCGCCGGCGTGGCGACGCCGTCCTTCCTCGTCGCCGGTAAGGCGGTCAACCTCGATTTCACGGTCCCCGACCAATTCTTCGAGCGCAGCGGCGCGATCTCGACCGTGTTCGCCCGCACGGGCGACGACTTCGTGCGCGTGACGACGTCGCTGAGAAAGCAGGACGGCTCGCGTGCGATCGGCACGCTCCTGGACCGCAAGTCCCCCGCCTACGCGTCGCTGATGGCGGGCAAGGTCTTCAGCGGTCTCGCGACGCTGTTCGGCAAGCGGTACATCACGCAATACAAGCCGGTGACCGACGCGAGCGGGAAGCTGGTCGGCGCACTGTTCGTGGGCGTCGACGTGAGCAAGGAAATCGCGGCGGTGCAGGACGTGATCCGCCAGCTCAAGATCGGCGCGAGCGGCTACTACTTCGTGATCGATGCATCGCAGGGGCCGAATCGCGGCAAGTTCATCGTGCATCCCGGCGCGGAGGGGCAGAGCGCGGACGAGGCAAATGGGCCCTGGCAGCAGATGCTGCAGGCGCGCGAGGGCGACCTGGAATTCACGTCGACCGATCATGCGCGTAGCGAGACCGAGGAAACCAGCAAGCGGGCGATCTTCGCGATGGCGCCCGAATGGCAGTGGCTCGTCGGCGGGATCGCGTATCGCGACGAGCTGATGGCGGACATGCACGCGACCCGCAATCGCTTCATGCTGGTCGGGCTGCTGCTGGCCATCGCATTCGCGGTGCTGTTCGTGCTTATGATGCGCTCGCTCGTGACGCGCCCGCTGGAAGCGGCGGCGAAGGCGTCGGAGGGATTCGCGGCGGGCGACCTGAGCGCGCGCACGGGCAGCGGACGGCGCGACGAGATCGGCCGGGTCATGCAGGCGATCGACGGAATCGGCGAGGGGCTGGCCAAGATCGTGGGGCAGGTGCGCGGCGCCTCGTCGGAGATGAGCGGCAGCACGGAGCGGATCGCCGCGGGCAGCGGCGACATCCAGGAGCGCATCGCGAGCCAGGCGCAAAGCCTCGCGCATGCGGCGACAAGCATGGAGACGCTGACGTCGACCGTGCAGCAGAGCGCGCAAAAGGCCGTGGAGGCCAACACGCTCGTCGAGACCGCCGCGCAGGCGGCGGTGGACGGCGGCTCGGCGGTGGAACGCGTCGTCTCGACGATGGGCGGAATCAGCGCGTCGGCGCGCAAGATCTCCGACATCACGGGCGTGATCGAAGGCATTGCGTTCCAGACCAACATCCTGGCGCTGAACGCGGCCGTCGAAGCGGCGCGCGCGGGCGAGCACGGCCGGGGCTTCGCGGTCGTCGCGAGCGAAGTGCGGGCGCTTGCGCAGCGCTCGGCCGCGGCGGTGAAAGAGATCGAGACGCTGATCGCCGATTCGGTCGGCAAGGCCGAAGAGGGTTCGCGGATCGCGGGCGAAGCGCATTCGACGATGCGCGGCATCGTCGAGCGCGTCGAGCAGGTGCGCTCGATCATGGCCGACATTGGCGTGGCGTCGAGCGAGCAATCTAACGGCATCGCCCAGGCGAACCGCGCCGTGACGGGTATCGGCGAGGCGATGCAGCAGAACGTCGACATCGTCGGCCAGGCGCGGCAGGAGGCGATGGAGCTGCGCGATCAGGCCGCCCGGCTGGCGCAGGCGGTGAGCCGGTTCCGCGTGGAGTAGGGCGGGGGCGGTTCGGCCCGCGCCGCTCAGCCTGCGCGAAGCATCGAAGCCAGCGTGCGCTCGTGATGGCCCAGGGCCGCCCTGTACATCGCGATATGCTCCGCCAGCAGCTCCGGGTCCGCCAGCGGATTCGCGTCGTGCTCATTGGCCGTCGCGTCGTATTCCTCATCGAACAAGTGGACGCCGCTCGTCCCGTTCGTCTTGACCGCTTCGCTCTCGTTGCGCGCATCGGCGAGCGTTTTGATGTGCAGGTCCGCGATGCCGTCGATGGTTTTCATGTCCTTGACGGCGCGCAGCGCGAACAGCGCGGAGCCGGTCGCCGGCTGGATGGCGGAGACGTCGAGACGGGTCAGGCGGAGCTTGCCTTGGCTAGACGGATCGCTCTCGTCCAGCCGCTCGCCGAGCAGACCCGCAAGGCTTTTCCAATCCTCTTCCGACATCGGCGACCCCGCGCCGTGCAGCACCGCGAGCGAGACATGCGCGGGGTTGTCCCGGTCGTGGCGCGCGGAAAGCGCGACATGGTGGCCGTCCAAATCGAGCATCGCATGCCAACCGCCGCCGTTGCGCATCCCTTCGGCGAGCGCTTCCGACACGCTGTCCACGGCGCCGCTCTCGCGCTTCGCGAGCTGCGCGACGTCGATCTTGTGCGCGGACAGCCGCATCTGCGGATCGAGCGCGTTCACGCCCGCGACGAGCAGGTCCGTGAATTCGGCATCGCGTGACGGCGGCGGAGCCGCTTTTCCTTTGCGGGCGCGATGCAGGTCGAGCACATACGACGCCATGGCGTCCAGCCTCGCGGCGAGCCGGTCTCGGCGCGCCGCGAGCAGCTGCGGCGCCGCCGCGGCTTCGAGACGGCTGAGCGCGCGCTCGTAAAGATGGATGCGCTTCGTCGCGTACGAGTGGCTGGACTCGTATGGCAGGCCGAAAGACGGCCGATGCTTGCCAAGACGCGCTTCCTGGCGCGCGGCAAGCGTCTCGCCTTTTTTGTTGACGGGCGCCTCGGCGAGCTTGGGCCGGGCCGCGAGCAGCGACTGCATATTCGACTCGAGCGTCATGTGCTTGAAAAAGCGCGCGCCGAGCAGCGAGTTGTCGGCGACGGCTCTCGCCGCGAACGGCCCCGGCCACTGTGCCGTGCCGGCGAGCACCTGCTCGTGCAGGCTGGCGATGTCGGGCTCGCCGGGCATGTCGCGCATGGCCGCTAGGGCGAAGATGGCGCCGCCTTCGTTGCTCTTCTGGACGCCGGTATTCAGGCAGTTGATCACAACCCTGGCGTCGCCTGGCTTGCCGTCGCGCTTGAGCGCGGCGTTCATGTGCGCACCGAGCGCCATGGCGAGCCGCCCCCAATCCTGCGGGGTGAAATTGCCGGTCGTGCTGTCCACCACGACTGCCGATACATGCATCGGCCGCTCCGGATCATGCCGAGCGGACAACGCGACTTCATGTCCGTCCATGCTGACGATCGCATGCCAGCTGCCGCCGGTTTGCATGCCGGTCACGGCGCGTTTCGCGAGATCGCCGGCCCCGGCTGCCTTCCCGGCGGAAAGCGCCTTGTAGTCGACTCGATGCGCGCTCAGGTTCAGCGCGGCATCGCGCTCGTTTTCCACGGCGACGAGCAAATCCAGGAATTGCGCGTCGCGCGCCGGGACCATTTCGCGCTTCTCGGCGTGGGCGGTGCGCAATTGCGCCAGATAGCCCTTCATTTCGCCGATGCGGCCGACGATGTCGGGCTCGTTTGCAACTGCGTCAGCGACGGGGCCTGCGGCACGCTCGGGCGCCGACGCGGACGCCGGCACGGACGCCGGCACGGGCGCTGCACGGCGCGCGGGAACGGCGCCAGCCGAGCGCCGCGTCGAGAGGCCCGGCACGCCGAGCGCCGGACGCCGGCTCGTGCTGCTCGTGGATTCGTCGCGGGGCGCTTGCGCTGTCCGGTTGTCGATGTCGGCGGCTGGCGTAGCGCTGTGAGTGGGCGATAGCGAGCGAATGTGGACCACGATGGGACCTCCGGTGGGTGATTGGATGACCGGAGAGTTGACCCGATGCGCGCTCCAATTTCCTATCGTCGCGGCGAAAGACCGGCGAGCCCGGCGAATCCCCGCTACGGCTGCGAAGCCGGGCCGCCGCGATTGATCAACGCGTTGAGCAGTTCGATGGGAAGCGGGAAGACGATCGTCGAGTTCTTGTCGGCGGCGATCGTGGTCAGCGTCTGCAGATAGCGCAGCTGCATCGCCTGTGGCTGCTGCGAGATTATCTGCGCCGCCTGCAGCAGCTTCTGCGAGGCCTGCAATTCGCCTTCCGCATGGATGATCTTCGCCCGCCGCTCGCGCTCGGCCTCGGCTTGCCGCGCGATCGCGCGGATCATCGTCTCGTTGATGTCGACATGCTTGATCTCGACGTTCGACACCTTGATGCCCCACGCATCGGTCTGCGCGTCGAGCACCTTCTGGATGTCCGCGTTCAATTGCTCGCGCTCGGCCAGCAGTTCGTCGAGCTCGTGCTTGCCGAGCACCGCGCGCAGCGTCGTCTGCGAGAGCTGGCTCGTCGCTTCGAAGAACCGCGCGACCTGGATCACGGCTTTCTCCGGATCGACGACGCGGAAGTACACGACCGCATTGACCTTGACCGAGACGTTGTCGCGCGTGATGACGTCCTGCGGCGGCACGTCGAACACGACGGTGCGCAGATCGATGCGCACGACTTGCTGCACGATCGGGATGATCAGCACGAGCCCCGGCCCTTTGACCTTCCAGAACCGTCCGAGCATGAACACGACGCCGCGCTCGTATTCGCGAAAGATGCGGATCGACGATGCGATCAGGATGAGCAGGAATAGAAAGAGGATGCTGCTGAAGCCGAACGTGAAGCCGATCATGGTGTGTCCCTCTGTTGTTGTGATTCGACCATTGGCACGACAATCAACGTGAGCCCGCGGCGGCTCGTCACGCGCACGCGGCGGCCCGCGGCGAGCGGCTCGCTTCCCGACACCCGCCAGCGCTCGCCGTGCACGCGCGCCCAGCCGACGTTCTCGCCGACTGGGGCGCCGCCGCCCGGCCGCAGGCCTTCGTCGATGATCTCGCCGACGCTGCCGACCATCGCTTCGCTCCCCGTCACGACCGGCCGCCGCCGCGCCCGCACGGCCACGCTCGACACCGCGAAGATGAAGAGCGCGCTGGCGGCGGTCAGCGCCGCGATCATCGGCAACGGGATGCCATAGCCGGGCACGTCGGTGTCGATCAGCATCAGCGCGCCCACCGCGAACGCGACGATCCCGCCGAAGCCGAGCGTGCCGAAGGTCGGCAGGAACGACTCGGCGATCAGGAACGCGATGCCGAGAAAGATCAGCGCGAGCCCCGTGTAGTTGATCGGCAGCAATTGCAGCGCGAACAGGCCGATCAGGAGCGCGATCGCGCCCGCCACGCCGGGCAGCACGAAGCCGGGATTCGCGAACTCGAAGAAAAGGCCGTACATGCCGATCGTGAGCAGGATCAGCGCGACGTTCGGATCGGTGACGACGGCGAGGAAGTGGCTGCGCCAGTCGGGCTCGAGCGTCACGACCGGCGCGCCGGCGGTGGCGAGACGGTGGGCGCCGCTCGAGGTTTCGACGCTGCGGCCGTCGAGCTTCGCGAGCAGATCGGGGACGTCGCGCGCCGTAAGGTCGACGACGTGCTGGTCGAGCGCGTCGTTCGCCGACAGGCTCACCGCTTCGCGCACGGCCCGCACGGCCCAGTCGGCGTTGCGTCCGCGCAGTTGCGCGAGGCCGCGGATGTAGGCCTCGGCGTCGTGGATCTGTTTGCGGATCTCGGTCGATTCGGAGTCGGTTCCGGAGGGGAGCGAGGCCGCCTTGTCGCTCGATGCGCTCTGCGCGCTCTTGTCGTTGTTCTTGCCGCCTTGCCCGCCGCTCAAAGGCTGGGGCGGGCTTCCCGGTCCGCCGCCGCCACCGCCGATGCCGAGCTGCACCGGCGTCGCCGCGCCGAGATTGGTGCCGGGGGCCATCGCGGCGATGTGGCTCGAATAGACGATGTAGGTGCCGGCGCTGGCCGCCCGCGCGCCGCTCGGGCTGATGAACGCGGCCACCGGCACCGGCGAGGCGAGGATCGCCTTGATGATCTGGCGCATCGAGGTGTCGAGGCCGCCGGGCGTGTCGAGCTGGATGATCGCGAGCTGGGCGCCGTCGCGCTCGGCGCGCGCGAGACCGCGCGTGATGAAGTCGGCGCTGGCCGGGCCGATCGCGCCCGCGATGGGCAGCACCAGGACCTCGGCGGGACGGGCCGCCGCGGCCGTGCAGGGAAGCGCCAGGCAAAGGGTTGCTGCGAAGACCGACGCGATCCGAAGCAAGAGGGGCGTTTTCATCGTTTTCGGCGGCGCCTGGGCGCGCCGTCGCCGGCTCGTAATGCAAAAAAGGCTTAAAAAGCGGCCTGATGCTTACAGCTTAGGCGATTCCTGCAAAGGCGTAAGTGCTCGGAAACACGGCGAAAACACGGCTAATGCGACCCAGCGCTCAGAAAATCGAGCGCCCCGTGAGCGTCGTGAGCCACTCCGGCGCGAGCCCGCCGACGCTCGGTCAAAATAAACCACATCGAGCCGGATGATGCGGTTTTCGTCCAGGCACGTGTGGTTGGTAGCCGCGGAGGGCTCTACGTTGCCAAGTTGATGACCCGCATGATACCGACGACGCTATCGCTCCGGTTCTCTGTCGTTTCCGGCATGCCCTTCCTGCATGACCATACGTCGTTGGCCTTCGCGACCCACTGCCCCATCCCCTGGTCGATTACCAACTCGCCCTCCAGGCACTGGCAAACCATGTCATTCGCCATGGCTGTGTTCGCGAACTTCGATTTGGGCTGGAACACAACGTCCACCATCGACAGCGCCTTGTAAGCAGAGATTTCCGATGCCCGCTTCGAGAGCTCGACGCGCCTGACGCCGGGCGCGATTTGCTTGCCTTCGTCAGCGTGGTAGCGCTGTGCGGCGGCGGCGGTGGGCAACAATAGAGCAGGCGACGCAACGGCGGCCGCCAAGCCAAAGACCAACACTGACCGACGATTCACACTGTCCATGATTCACTCCTTTTACCTTGAGTTCACGGCCCGTACGTCAAGAAGGATTGCTTGGCCGCTTACTTTGCCGTGAGTCCGCGATCAACCGGGGGTCTCATTTGTTGATGATAGGTCTCAGGCAGAAGGGGCAATGGCCGAGCTGCACTCCATAGCCGCCATCCAGGTGAAGGACTGCTCCGAGTCGGGGCCTGCCGGACGAAAAATTCGGCATCGGCCACGCTTGTACTCGAAAGAAACAAACCGTGAAGTTACCCGCATCGGCGGTATCAGAAGATTGACTGCCCGGTAAGCGAGGTCAACCATTCCAATGACATGACGCCGGCCAGCGAGTTTCCGTTCGCGTCGAGCCCTGGCGACCAGACGCACACGGCCATCTCTCCGGGCAGCACCGCGACGATGCCGCCGCCGACGCCGCTTTTCGCCGGCAGCCCGACGCGATAGACGAAGTCGCCCGCGGCGTCGTAGGTGCCGCAGGTCAGCATCAGCGCGGACAGGCGCTTGGCCGAGCTCGGGTCGAGGACGCGCTCGCCCGAGGCCGGCGCGACGCCGCGGTTGGCCAGAAAAAGGGCGGCCGTGGCGAGCTCGACGCAGTTCATCTCGATCGCGCACTGGCGGCAGTAGGCGTCGATCACGACTTCGGGCGGCATCTGCAGGTTGCCGAAGCTCGCCATGAAGTGCGCCATGGCACGGTTGCGGTCGGCGTGCGCAAGCTCGGAATCGGCGACGCGCAGGTCGTAGTCGACGCCGGTGACGCCGCTCAGGCGCCGCATGAACTGCACGAGCGCCATCTCGGCGCCGACGAAGCGGCGGCACAGCACGTCGGTGACGACGAGCGCGCCCGCATTGATGAACGGATTGCGCGGTTTGCCTTGCTCGGATTCGAGCTGGACGAGCGAGTTGAACGCGTTGCCCGACGGCTCGCGGCCGACGCGCTCCCAGAGCGCGTCACCGAGCAGCTGGAAGGCGAGCGTGCAGGCAAAGAGCTTGGAAATGCTCTGGATGGAGAAGCGCTCGCGGGCGTCGCCGACCGCGAACACCTGGCCGTCGAGCGTGACGACCGCCATGCCGAAGCGCTCGGGGCTCACCTTGGCGAGTTCGGGGATGTAGTCCGCGACGCGGCCGGTGGTGCGCCACGGGCCGATGTCGCTATGAATCTGTTCGAGGATCGCCTGATAGTTCGGGTTGTTCATTGCCGGGTGCGTCTGATGAAAGCCCATGAGCGCGGGCCGCGATGATACCGCACGCGGCTTGCATTCAGCGCACGCGCACCCCCAGCGCCGCGAGCGTCCGTCCGATCGCCGCGACGGCGTTGCGCATCTCGTTGGCGTCGATCGCGCCGATGCAGCCGACGCGGAACGTCTCCATCTTCGTCAGCTTGCCCGGATAGAGTACGTAGCCTGCGTCCCGCACCGCCGCATAAAACGTCTTGAAGTCGTAGGCAGGGTCGCGCGGCGCATGGAACGTGACGATCACGGGCGCCTGGACCTCGGGCTTCAGGAACGGCTCGAAGCCGAGCGCGCGCATGCCTTCGACGAGCGCCTCGCAGTTCTTCGCGTAGCGCGCGCCGCGCGCGGCGCGGCCGCCTTCGGCGAGAAATTGGTCGAGCGCGGCGCGCAAGGCGGCGATGACGTGCGTCGGCGGCGTGAAGCGCCATTGCGTCGTCTCGCGCATGTAGACGTATTGATCGTGCAAATCGAGCGCGAGCGACGGCGAGCGGCCCTCGCTCGCCTCGAGCACGCCGCGCCGCACGATCACAAAGCCCATGCCGGGCACGCCTTCCAGGCACTTGCCGGAAGCCGAGATCAGCGCGTCGATGCCGCCGCGCGAGAGGTCGATCGGCAGCGCGCCGAACGAGCTCATCGCGTCGACGATCAGGCTCTTGCCGTGACGCTTGCAGACCGCGGCGATCTCGTCGAGCGGGTTCAGGAGGCCCGCGCTCGTCTCCAGATGGACTTGCGCGACGTGGGTGATGCGCGCGTGCTGGTTGAAGGCGTCCTCGATTGCGGCGGCGCTGACCGGCTCGTCGTCCTCGAGCGGCAGCTCGAGGTAGTCGATGCCGAGGCGCTGCAGGATGCGGACGATGCGCGCGCAATAGGCGCCGTTGTTGGGCACCAGCACGAGGCCCTGGCGCGGCACGAGCGTGCCGAGCGCCGCTTCCACCGAGAACGTGCCGCTGCCCTGGAGCGGCACGCAGACATACTCGGCTCCGCCGTTCGCGATGGCGGCGAGGTCCGCGCAGACGCTTTGCGTCATCTGGTTGAAGGCGGCGTCCCACGAGCCCCAGTCGCGCAGCATGGCCTGCCGCGTGGCAGGC
The DNA here is from genome assembly GCF_005144415.1 of Trinickia terrae. GTDB lineage: Bacteria > Pseudomonadota > Gammaproteobacteria > Burkholderiales > Burkholderiaceae > Trinickia_A > Trinickia_A terrae. Next base: position 126,286 of record NZ_SWJE01000019.1, read on the forward strand.
GAAGTTGTCAGCGGTCCTGGCGTAAGCAGGATCGGTTCGTTTCCTAGAATCACAGTAGCTCCTTTCGAAAGAGGGGCGATGGCGCCTGGACGGGACATCGATCGTCATGTAGTTTATTGGCAAATTGTGTCATTTTTTGGCTTTTGTGAGAATCGTCACGGCGCCGTCATGGAAACCTGTGATTCTTGCCGTGCCCGGCAGGACAAGGTCGAACGCCAGATGTAACGATCGGCGCGAAAGTCTTGCGGCGCAAGCAGCTCTCGGGTTGTCGACAATCTGCAATATTGCTCGCCGCCCGATTGCGGCAATGTGTGCAGCGCAGCCGCGCTGCCGCTCCATCACAACAGGGATCGGGGTTTTCCCCGATCACCAGCTTTTTTCCCCGCCCTTCGGAGAAAACGAGATGAAGACGATGAAACACCACGCGACTGCCCGTATCGTTCGCAAGCTGCTGCCGGCCCTCGCGGCTGCGGCGCTGTTCGAGGGCATGGCGATGCCTGCGCACGCCGCGGATGCGGTGGTGCTGTACACGGCCGACGGCCTCGAGAATCTCTACAAGGACGTGCTGCCCGCGTTCGAGAAACAGGAGGGCGTCAAGGTCAACATCGTGACCGCCGGAAGTGGCGAAGTCGTGAACCGCGCGACGGTCGAGAAGGATTCGCCGAAGGCCGACGTGATCGTCACGCTGCCGCCGTTCATCCAGCAGGCGGGGCAGTCCGGCCTGCTGCAGCCGTACCAGAGCGTGAACTACAAGAACGTGCCGGCCATCGCCAAGGCTGCGGACGGCTCCTGGGCGACCTTCGTCAACAACTACTTCTCGTTCGCGATCAATCCGGACGTCGTGAAGAACCAGCCGAAGACGTTCGCCGACCTGCTGCACCCCGACTACAGCGGCAAGGTGGCCTACTCGAACCCGGCGACGGCCGGCGACGGCATGGCGGTCATCATCCTGACGACCTCGCTGATGGGCGAAGACAAGGCGTTCGACTACCTCAAGAAGCTCGAACAGAGCGCCAAGTTCCACACCAAGGGCACGGGCTACCTCGACGTGCTGCTCTCGCGCAACGAGATCTCGGTCGCGAACGGCGACCTGCAGATGGACCTCGACGATGCGGCCAACGGCGGCCTCTCGCTCAAGCCGATCTTCCTCGCCGCGACGCCGGGCGGCCAGCCGACCACGTTCCAGCTGCCCTACGCGATCGGCCTCATCAAGAACGGCCCGAACCAGGCCGAGGGCAAGAAGCTGATCGACTATCTGATGTCGACGGACGTGCAGTCGAAGGTGCCTGACATCTTCGGCATCCCGGGGCGCACCGATGTGCCGCTCAGCGGCAAGAACGGCGAAGCGGTCAAGCAGGCGATCGCGGGTGTGAAGCTGGTCCCGGTCGACTGGAACAAAGTGATGGCGAAGAAAGCCGACTGGACGACGCGCTGGAAGAACGAAGTGATCGGCAGTTCGGGCAAGCAGACCGAAGTCGTGAAGCCGGCGCAGTAAGCCTGTCGTTGCACCAGTCGTTGTATTCAAGCAGGAGGATGAAGCCGGTGACCACTGCCAGTCTTGCTCACCCCGGCGCGCTCGGCGCCGCACGCGACGCGCGGGAAGACGCGCTGACCGGCACGCCGGACGGCGTGCATATCGAACACCTGAGCGTGCGCTTCGGCGCCCGCACGGTGCTCGACGATTTATCGCTGACGATCGAGCGCGGCGAGCTCTTGACGGTGCTCGGCAAGAGCGGCTGCGGCAAGACGACGTTATTGCGGTTCATCGCCGGCTTCATCCAGACCGAGGGCATGGCGGGCACGCTGACGGTCGCGGGCCGCGACCTGACGCATGTCCCGCCGCACAAGCGCAATCTGGGCTTGCTGTTCCAGAGCTATGCGCTGTTTCCGCATTTGTCGGTGTTCGACAACGTCGCGTTCGGGCTGCACGCGCGGCGCTTGCCGTCGCGCGAGGTGTCGCGGCGCGTGGCCGATGCGCTGAAGCTCGTGCAGCTCGGCGACGCCGGCCACATCATGCCGGCCCAGCTGTCGGGCGGCATGCAGCAGCGCGTGGCGCTGGCGCGCGCGCTCGTGATCGAGCCGGACGTGCTGCTGCTCGACGAGCCGCTGTCCGCGCTCGACGCCAACCTGCGCGCTTCGGTGCGCTCCGAATTGAAGGCGCTGCATGAACGCCTGCCGAACCTGACGATCGTCTGCGTCACGCACGACCAGGACGACGCGCTCGTCCTGTCCGACCGCACGCTGCTGATGCGCGAAGGCCGCATCGCGCAGCTCGGCACCCCGCAGCAGCTCTACGACGCGCCGAACGACGGCTTCGTCGCGCGCTATCTCGGCGCGGCCAACCTGCTGCCGCCTCACGTTGCGTTCCCGCTCGGCGATGCGCGCTACGAGGTGCGCGATCGCGTCGCGTGCATCCGTCCCGAGCGCTTGCGCATCGTGCCGCTCGGCGAGGGCGCGCTGCACGGCGTGATCACGTCGGTCGAATGGTACGGCTCGGCGCTCTCGGTGCAGGTCGCGCTCGACGCGATGCCGAGCGAGCCCGTCCTCGTCGCCACGCAGCGCGGTCTTGGCATGGCGCCGGAAAAGGGCGCGCGGATTTCCTTGCATTACGAGGCGGATGATGTCGTCCTTATCCAGCCCTGAGGCGCTTGCCGCACTCGATGCGCGCCGCGCGGCCACGGCCGCCGCGCATGCCGCCCACGCCCGCCGCCGCGAGCGCGCGGCGCAATGGCATCTCGTGTTCCTGACGGTGATCGTGCTCGGGCCGCTCGTCATCTATCCGCTCGTGCGCCTCGTGCTGCTGAGCCTGACGGGCGTGCACGGCTTCAGCTTCCACGCGTACGCGGCGTTCTTCCAGAACCCCGAGACGCGCGGCGTGGTCGGCACGACGCTCGGCGTGCTGTTCGCGAGCGCGGGGCTGGCCTCGGTGCTCGGCGTGGCGCTGGCGTCGATGCTGTTCTTCAAGCCGTTTCCGGGCGCCAGGCTCGTCACGCGCTTTCTCGAGCTGTTCGTGGCGTTTCCGTCGTTTCTCGTCGCCTTCACGCTGATCTTCCTGTACGGCTCGCAGGGCTCGGTCAGCATCGGCTTGCAGCGGCTCTTCCATCTGGAGCAGCCGCCGCTCAATTTCCTGTTCGGCATCGGCGGCGTGATTCTCGCGGAAGTCGTGTTCTACGCGCCGTTCGTCGTGAGGCCGACGCTCGCCTCGTTCGCGACGCTCGACATGCGTCTCGTCGAAGCCGCGAAGAGCCTCGGCGCGAACGGCTGGATGGTGGCGTGGCGCGTGATCCTGCCGATCGCGTGGCCGGGCATCGCGGCCGGCACGATCCTCTGTTTCCTCTTGACCCTCAACGAGTTCGGCATCCTGCTCGTGCTCGGCAGCGCGCGTCTCATCACGCTGCCGGTCGCGATCTACAGTTCGGCGACGGTCGACCTCGACCTGCCGACCGCCGCCGCGGGCGCCGTCGTGATGCTCGCGATGTCGTTGTCGCTGTATGCGTTGTACCGCCGGGTGAACCGGCGCAAGCACGGGAGCGCTGGCAATGGCCGCTGATCTGAATCCTGGCGCCATGCCGCGCCTGCCCGGGGCGCGCAAGCCGGCGCCGCATCCGGCGCGCCGCACGCTTCTCACCCGCATCGGCAGCGGGGCGTTCCTCGCGTTCGCCGGGCTGCTGTGCTTCTGGCTCTTCGTCTTGCCGGTGCTCGTCGTCGCGCTGTCGAGCGTGGCCGCTCACTGGTCCGGCACGATCCTGCCCGATGGCCTGAGCACGCGCTGGTTCGAGCGGCTCGGCTCGAGCGATTTCGACGCGCTTGCGACGAGCCTCGAAATCGGCTTCGGCGTGGCGGTGCTCGGCACCGCGCTCGGCTTGTGGCTCGCGCTCGCGCTCGAAGGCCGCGACCGGCGCGGCCTGGGCGCCTTCGTCGACATGATCGCGATGATGCCCAACGGCGTGCCGAGCGTGGTGCTGGGGTTGGCCGTGCTGATCGCGTATCACAAGCGTCCGCTCGATTTGTCGAGCTCGGCGGCGATCGTCGTGTTCGTGCAGCTCGCGCTCGTGCTGCCGTTCTGCTACCGGTGCGCGGCCGCTGCGCTGCGCCCGGAATTGACGGTGCTGCGCGAAGCGGCGGCGAGTCTCGGCGCGCCGCCTTCGATGGTCCTGCGCCGGGTCGTGCTGCCGCAACTCGTGCCCGCGATACGCGCGAGCCTCGCGCTCGGGTTCGCGTTGTCGCTCGGCGAGCTGGGCGCGACGCTGACGGTGTATCCGCCGGGCTTCGCGACGGTGCCGATCGTCGTCGTCGGACAGGTCGAGCGCGGCTACTACCTGCCGGCTTCGGCGCTGTCGCTGGTGTTGCTGATCGCGTCGCTCGCCGCGCTGTTGCTGATCGCCGCGCGCGCGCCGCGCAAACGCATCGATTGATTTGGGAGGGGGGGGCGTGGCCGATGCGTATTAGCCATCTGCGACATGCGCGCATCGATGTGGCAAAAAATGCAGATATGACTGAAGATATGGAAATGCAGACGCTCGACCCGATCGAAGTCCTGCGCAGCCATTCGCTGCCCGCGCTGGTGCGCGACGAGATCGCGCGAAACATCGTGGGCGGCGCGCTCGGGCCGGGCGACAAGCTCAACGAAGCCGACTGGGCGGCGCGCATGAAAGTGTCGCGCGGACCCGTGCGCGAGGCGTTCCGGGCGCTCGAGCAGGCCGGGCTGCTGCGCACGGAGAAGAATCGCGGCGTGTTCGTGCGGACGGTGTCGCTCGCCGAGGCCGAAGAAATCTACGCCGTGCGCGCGGCGCTCGAAGAAGCGGCGTGCCGGATGCTTGCGGCGCGCATCGACGCCGGGCAGGTCGCGCGGCTGCGCGAGCACCTCGATGCAATGAGCGACGCGCTCGCCGCGCAGGATCACGACGCCTACACGCGCGTGAACGTCGCGTTTCATGAAGCGATCGTGGCGGCTTCGGGCAACGGCAAGCTGCTCGATACCTATCGGCGGCTCGTCTGCGAATTGAGCCTGTTCCGGCGCGCGGCGCTGAGCGCGCATGCGCAAGCGATGCAGCAGTCGCTCGCCGAGCACCGCGCCATTGTGACGGCGCTGGCCTCGCGCGATCCAGAGCGTGCGGCGGTGTTGATGCGCGCGCATGTGGAAGGCGGACAGCGGCGCGCGCGCGCCGCTTACCGAGAGTCTTCCATGCAAGCGCCGGCGCGAGACGCGTCGGCGGTCCCGATCAACAAACGCGCGTAACGAAACGCGCCTGGAACCCAAGATGTCAGCGAATCTTCCCCGCACTATCGAAGTCAACGGCCGCGCCTACCGGATGCCGGCCGTGCCCACCGTGGTCGTCTGCGTCGACGGTTGCGAATACGACTACCTGGAAGCGGCCGTCGCCGCAGGCGCCGCGCCGTTCATCGGCAAGATGCTGCGCGACGGCGCGGCGTTCAAGGGCGATTGCGTGATCCCGTCGTTCACCAACCCGAACAACCTGTCGATCGTCTGCGGCGTGCCGCCCTCGGTGCACGGCATCTGCGGCAACTACTTCTGGGACCCCGACGCGAACGGCGGGCAGGGCGCGGAAGTGATGATGAACGACCCTGCCTATCTGCGCGCCGGGACGATCCTGGCCTCGGCGGCGAACGCGGGCGCGACCGTGGCCGTCGTCACGGCGAAGGACAAGCTGCGCCGGCTCCTCGGCTGGCAGTTGAACGGCATCTGCTTCTCGGCGGAAAAGGCGGGCGAGGCGACGCTTGATGAGAACGGCATCGACAACGTGCTGGAGCTCGTCGGGTTGCCACTGCCCGGCGTATATAGCGCGGGCCTCTCCGAATTCGTGTTTGCGGCCGGCGTGTGGCTCGCGCAAACGCGCAAGATCGACCTGATGTATCTGTCGACGACCGATTACGTCCAGCACAAGGCGGCGCCCGGCAGCGTCGACGCCAACGCGTTCTACGCGATGATGGACCGCTACCTCGCGCAGCTCGACGCGCTCGGCTGGGCGATCGGGCTCACCGCCGATCACGGCATGAACGCGAAGCACGATCCGCGCACCGGCGAGCCGAACGTCATCTATCTGCAGGACGTGATGGACGAATGGCTCGGCGCGCGGGCGGCGCGCGTCATTCTGCCGATTACCGATCCGTATGTCGTGCATCACGGCGCGCTCGGGTCGTTTGCGACGATCTACCTGCCGCGCGATGTGGACGCATCACAAGTCATCGAACGCATCGCCGCACTCGACGGCGTCGAGCTCGCGCTCGACAACCGCACCGCTTGCGAGCGTTTCGAGCTGCCGCGCGACCGCGTCGGCGACATCGTCGCCGTGAGCCAACGCAATGTCGTGCTCGGCACGCGGCGCGACGAGCACGACCTCTCCGGGCTGACGGTGCCGCTGCGCTCGCACGGCGGTTTGTCGGAGCAGACCGTGCCGCTCGTTTTCAACCGCAAGACCGACGGCTTGCCCGGCCGCGCACGCATGCGCAATTTCGACATTTTCGATGTCGCGTTGAATCACCTGTCGCCGCAATCATGAACACGCTCGGACATCATCATCAGATCGACCATCCGGCGTTCCGCGCCGAGATGCTGCGCATCAAGGGCGAACGTGTCGCGCGCGAGCGCACGCTCGACGTGTTCGATCCTTATAGCGGGCAACGAGTCGGCACCGTGCCGCTCGCGAGCGTCGAAGACGTGCGCGACGCGCTGCAGTTCGCGGCGAGCTATCGGTCGAAACTGACACGCTACGAGCGCTCGCAGATCCTCGAGCGCGCGGGTGCGCTGCTGCGCGAACGGACGGAAGCCGCTTCGGATCTGATCTCGCTCGAATCGGGTCTATCGAAGCAGGACTCCCGATATGAGATCGGCCGTGTCGCCGACGTGCTCAAGTTCGCCGCGCTCGAAGCGCTGCGCGACGACGGGCAAAGCTTCTCATGCGATCTGACGCCGCACGGCAAGGCGCGGCGCGTGTTTACGCAGCGCGAGCCGCTCGCGGGCGTGATCGTGGCGATCACGCCGTTCAACCATCCGATGAACCAGGTTGCGCACAAGATCGCGCCGGCGATTGCGACGAACAACCGCGTCGTGCTGAAGCCGTCGGAGAAAGTGCCGCTGTCGGCGTACTTTCTTGCCGACATCCTTTACGAAGCCGGATTGCCCGCGCCGATGCTGCAGGTGCTGACCGGCGACCCGCGCGAGATCGCCGACGAGCTCATCACGAACCCAGCAGTGGAGCTCGTGACGTTCACCGGCGGTGTGGCGATCGGCAAGCACATCGCGGCGAAGGCGGGCTATCGACGCGTCGTGCTGGAGCTCGGCGGCAACGATCCGCTGATCGTGCTCGACGACGCGGACGTCGAGCTCGCTGCATCGCTCGCGGTGCAGGGCTCCTATAAGAACTCGGGACAACGCTGCACGGCGGTCAAGCGCATGCTGGTGCAAAAGAGCATTGCGGAGCGCTTTACGGAACAGGTTGTCGAGAAGACGCTCGCCTGGTCATACGGCGATCCGTTCGACGAATCCAATCAGATGGGCACCGTCATCGACGAACCCGCAGCGCAGCTGTTCGAAGCGCGCGTGAACGAAGCCGTCGCCCAGGGCGCGCGGCTGCTCGCGGGCAACAAGCGCTCGGGGGCGCTGTATTCGCCGACGGTCGTCGACTGCGTCGATCCGTCGATGACGCTCGTGCGCGAGGAAACCTTCGGCCCGGTCTCGCCGATCATCACCTTCGACACCATCGACGACGCCATCCGCATCAGCAATGGCACAGCATTCGGATTGTCTTCGGGCTTGTGCACGTATCGCACGGATGCGATCGCACGCTTCGTCAACGAATTGCGCGTGGGAACGGTCAACGTGTGGGAGGTGCCGGGATACCGGATCGAGCTGACGCCGTTCGGCGGCATCAAGGACTCGGGGCTGGGATACAAGGAAGGGGTTCAGGAGGCGATGAAGAGCTTTACGAACCTGAAGACGTTTTCGTTGCCGTGGGAGTAAATGAATGGCCCTGAGTCTCGACGATATCCGCTCGTTGTTTGCCGAGCACGGCGCCATCTCCTATAGCGGCGAACCCGTCAGTCAGCTGGAGCACGCATTGCAGAGCGGCTCGCTTGCCGAAGATGAAGGTGCAAGCGACGAACTGATCGCCGCGGCATTCCTGCACGACCTTGGGCATCTGTTGAACCTGCACGGCGAGACGCCGACAGCGCGCGGCATCGACGATCTGCATCAGTATTTCGCCTTGCCGTTCTTGCGGCCTATATTGCCGCCGGCGGTGCTCGAGCCGATTCGCCTGCATGTGGATGCGAAGCGCTGCCTGTGTGCAATCGATGCGACGTACTTCGGCAGACTATCCGAGGATTCGGTGCGCAGCCTGGAACTGCAAGGCGGGGTGTTTAGCGAGGAAGAGGCGCAGTCGTTTCTGCAATTGCCTTATGCGCAAGATGCCCTGCGTTTGCGGCGATGGGATGATCGCGCCAAGACGGCCGGCAAGGAGACGCCAAGTATCGAGCACTTCTTGGGCGTGGTCGAGAGAGTGATGTGCTAACCGGCTATCGACGCTAGCCTTTCTATATGGTCGAGCGATGCATGACTTCATGCGCCGCTCGATTCTTTTCAGAAACCGCTTGCCAGCGTGTTGGGTGGGGACTAGAATCCTGGTCTTTCGCGCTTCGGCCAAGGTTTGGTAGCGAGGCGCGGGGGACGGGAGGAAGGCGGGAGGCCCAGGGTTGACGGGGCTTTCGGCGCGG
>NZ_SWJE01000002.1 GCF_005144415.1 Trinickia terrae
TCCAACGGCGCGCGCGCGAGTGTACGGGTCAGCTCTATCTCGACGAACAAATCCTCCGGGAGGAAGGCGTGCGTGATTTTGGCCGCTATCGTGTTCATCCAGATGTCGAGCCCGCAATCGACTTGTTCGTCGAAGCCGCAGGATCTGTCGAATAACTTTGCCAGCGAAATGGTGTAGCCATTCTCGCCCGGATGCTTTTCGGCCGTAGAACTGGCACTCGCATGCGCAGGGCGTCCGCTCTGCGCCTCTTCAGGAGATGACTCGCATGACTGCTTTCAGCCGCCGCAAATTTCTTGGATCTGTTGCTGCAACCGTGCCGCTTGCTCTCGCAGCGGAGCGCGCATTCGGTCAAAGCATCTTGGGGCCCCAATCGGCCATCTCGGCAGAAATAACCCGGGAAACGACTTGGGCTTTTTTCCGAGCCTTCTATCAGGATTGGAACAGCGGGATTCCAAGCCGTTGGCTCGCGCGTCTGGCTCAATCGAGCGCACTGTCGTTTTCTGATGCCACCGTTAATCTTCTCTTCCAGGGAATCAACGCCCTCACCCCCGCAGTCAATCAGCTGTTTAGCGGCGAATTGCAGGTGCTTGGCACCACAAACACTGCCACCCCCTTCTATGTTACGGGCGACATTAACTTCGGCGCTATCGTTGAGCAGGTCAGCCTTCGCAACACCTTTTTTTCTACGAACGGAGGGACAGAACAGAGGGTATTTGATTTCGACAATGGCCTGGTTGTAAGGATGACAGACTACTGGGATTCCAGAGAACTAGGCGAATCCGACATTGTTGGTCCTGCAGTCACTCAGGGTGTCGTATTTCCAAATGCTCCAGTTCACCCTGGCGGAATCCCCCACTCCTCAAGTGCTCTTGCAGCACCCGGAAAACTTGCGCTAACGACCAGTGCGACGGGCCAACCCTCTGCATCTCCGGAGATGATCGACTTCGCGCAACGGTTTCACTCCGCTCTCGTGAGCGGCAACCCTACCTCGATCCAATCGTTCTTCACTGGCGATGCGATTTACGTCAATCCGTTGCTTCATCAAGGTCCCGTTCTCTATGGGAACTACGACCAGACGATACAGATCCAGGGGCTCGAACTAATTTCCAAACTATTTTTCACACTTCAGGGAGTGCTTCCAGATTGCACCGGCTCCACTCTCGTGCACATCGTCGGCGGGCAATCCGGCGGTGGCTTTGAGTGGAAGGCTGGAGGTCAATATTCCAACACTGGTTTGAATCGCAATGGCCTTAACGGATCCACATCCTTAGACCTATACAACGGCAAGATTCGCCGGATGTCAGTGAAATTCGACACCTACCAACTTCAACAATCGTCCTATGACTTCATCCGAGCGACGCTGCTTGCCGCTGGAATCGTAGATCAAAACCTGCAGAGTTCGTAGCAAGGATAGCCAACTGTTCACATCGTGAGCGTGTAGGTCGAAGGGAGTTTTGCACTCCGTCCACTTACGGTTGGATCGCCGATGAGGACCTCGCCTCCGAGCCAAAGGTCAAATTACTGATTCGCTTCATGCGAATTGGGGAATTACGGGCGCGTCATAAAACCAATGCCCTGTAACACTTTTCATCAAATGGGCGCGCCCTCCTCTTCGGCATGTTTACTCTTGCCAAGAAAACTTGCCGTTAGTTCAATCTTTGAAAAAAAAGAATATTGGGGGAGCGCAATTGGGACGATCGATTGCAAGCGAGATAAGTCCCGGCACATCGCACGGGACAGATGCGCTCTAAGGATGGCCCCGACAATGAAGACAAATCGAGTGATCTGCTATAGAAATCCTGGACAGAAATGAGTGCTAGTGTTTCGACGCGCGTTTGCCTTTGAGGGAGGTGGCGATGAAACGCAAACAGTACTCGGTGGAACAGATCGTGGCGGCGCTCAAGCAGGCCGAGTTGGGCATGCCGGTGGCCGATCTGGTGCGGCAGTTGGGGATTTCGGAACAGACGTATTACCGCTGGAAGAAGCAGTACGCGGGCCTGGGGTCGAACTAGGTCCGCGAACTGAAGCAGTTACAGGACGAGAATGCACGGCTTAAGAAGCTGGTCGCCGAGCTCAGTCTGGACAAGGCGATCCTGCAGGACATCGCCACAAAAAAGTGGCCCCGCCCGCGCTGAAGAGGCAAGCCGTGGACTACATCGTCGGTCACTACGGCCTCAACACGCAGCAGGCATGCCGATTGATCAAGCAGGCGCGCAGCACGCACTACTACCGCAGCGTCAAAGATCCCCAGACGGCGCTGCGCCAGCGTATGCACGAGATCGCCCAGACGTGTGTCCGATTTGGCTACCGGCGGGTGCATGTGCTGCTCAAACGCGAAGGCTGGCGCGTGAGCCGCAACCGAGTCTATCGGCTGTATGCAGAGGAACAGCTGCAACTGCGCTCGAAGCTGCCTAAGCGGCACAAGATGGTCGTGTCGCGCCGAGAGCGTTGCGTACCGAGTCACCCCAATGAGGTTTGGAGCCTGGACTTCGTGGCCGACCAGTTGGCCGACGGCACGCGCCTGAGAGGTGGCGCCGTTCGTTCGGACAGTTTTCTGAGATTTTTAAGTGGAATGCCCGAGGCAATCATGCTGCCGATTTGATCGCAGGCAGCGTCGCGAAGTATGCCTCATCCGGCGTCTGATCCGCCAGGCTCGAATGGGGCCGTTTCCGGTTGTACAAGCTGATGTACTCGCCGATGGAGCGCCGGGCATGGCTGACCGACTCGTACGCCTTCAGGTAGACCTCTTCGTACTTGATGCTGCGCCACACTCGCTCGACGAATACGTTGTCCCGCCAGCTTCCCTTGCCGTCCATCGACAGCCGGACGCCTCGGCCCAGCACGGCTTCCGTGAACGCATTCGCCGTGAACTGACTGCCCTGATCCGTATTCACGATGTCGGGCGGCCCGTACCGGGCGAACGCTTCTTCAAGCGCTTCAACGGCATGCACCGTTTCAAGCGTGATTGCCACTCGATGCGCAAGAACCTTCCGGCTCGCCCAGTCCACCACCGCCGTCAGGTACACGAAGCCTCGCGCCATCGGAATGTAGGTCGTGTCCAATGCCCACGCCTGATTGGCCCGGTCGATCTTCATGCCGCGCAGCAGACGCACCAGCATCCGCGCGCCGGCAAACGGAAACTCCATGTGCAGTTCGTCGATCCGCCGCATCAACAACTGATCCGCTTCGCTCACCGGCTGTGGCCGGTAATACACGCTCGATCTCGCGATGCCGACGAGCCGAGCCTGCTGCGAAACCGGCAACGCATGCGAACGGTCAATCATCGCTTTGCGCTCAACAATCCTGCTTTCGTGAGCGCGCCTTCTAAAAAATCGTTCTCCAGCGTCAACTGCCCGATTTTCGCGTGCAGCGCCTTCAGATCTACCGGCGGCTCATTCGAGAGCGTGCCGGCCACGCCGAGCACGTCTTCCGCACGCTCCTGCAACTGCCGTTTCCATTCCCTGATCTGGTTCGGGTGGACATCGAACTGCTGCGCCAATTCGGCCAGAGTCCGCTCGCCCTTGACTGCCGCCAGTGTCACTTTCGCTTTGAACGCCGCTGAGTGCGTCCGTCGGGTTCTCTTCGTCATCTTCCGGGTTCCTTTGCCGGCATTATCGCTGGCTCAGACCCCGGGCGTTCCACTTATCCGCCTGTCCGATTTCGCGCGGCCACCTCTGTACTTCGTCGCCCCGACGACTTTGTGTCAAAAATCGAAGGGCGTGCGCCTCGGTTAGGAAAGCTACATCTTCAACGAATCAATGAAGACTTTTTTCCCGGCACGATAGGTATATACGGAAATGGCGCCGTGCTTGATGTCCCCATGTTCGTCGAATTGAATTTCACCAATGACACCGCGATAATCAGTCTGCGGCAGCGCCACGACGATTTTGGCAGGATCGGTCGAGTTTGCGCGTTTCATAGCATCAACGACCACATAGACCGCATCGTACGCAAATGGCGCATATAACTGGATTGGTTCATGGAAGCGAGCTTCGTATTTCTTCTCAAACGCTGCGCCCCCAGGCATCTTCTCGATAGCAATTCCCGGTTCTGAGCAAATTACATTTTCAGCAGCGCTCGAAGCCAAGCTCGCCAATTGTTCCGTGCAGGCCCCGTCTCCAGCCAGAATTTTTGCCTTGATGGCAAGTTGGGCGGCCTGCTTGGCGAACGGCCCAACAGTGGCGTCCATCCCGCCGTACATGATGGCATCCGGCGCTTCCGCTTTTATCTTTGTCAGGATCGCACGAAAGTCAATTGTCTTATCGCTGGTCGCATCCCGCGATATCACCGTCACGCCGAGCGCCTTCGCTTTCTTGACGAATTCGTCCGCCAGCCCCTGCCCATATGCAGTCGCGTCGTCCACAACTGCTACGCGTTTAAGCTTTAACGTATTCGAGGCATAATCGGCCAACGCTGGTCCCTGTTGAGCGTCCGTTGCAACCACACGAAATGTGGTTTTGAACCCTTGCAGGGTATATTGGGGATTCGTCGCAGACGGCGAGAGCTGCGCGATTCCCGCGTCGCTATATATCTTTGCTGCAGGAATGGACGTTCCCGAATTACCGTGTCCGACAACCGCAACAACTTTATCGTCAACAAGTTTTTGTGCGACCTGCGTCGCAGTTCTTGGATCGTTTGCGTCGTCTTCAGAATCGAGCTCAAGCGTAACTTTGCTACCGGCGACTACTAGCCCCTTCGAGCCGATTTCTTCCAAAGCGAGCCTCGCACCGTTCTCCGCATCTTTCCCCGCCCGCGCGCTCGCGCCCGTCAGTGGTGCAGCGAATCCGATGCGCACGACCTGATCAGCAAATGCGCTGGTCATTTGGGTTGAAAGAATTGCCGCCATCACAATGGCCAAAAAAGCATTTTGTTTAACCGTATTCACGATCTCTCCCTCAAGAAACGTTATCCTGCAGTTCACATTTTAATATGCAATCCTATATAACAACCGCAGACTCAGAATTTCACAGCCAAATCGACCAGTCTCCGCATGCCGCGCTGCGAGACCTTGGAGGCCTCAGAAAACTCCCGTCGCCGTTGACTTTTTATAGCCGCCCTGCTGCGACGATCCGCTTGAGGAATTCTCTCGTGCGATCTTCTTGGGGATCTCCAAAGATCTGTTCGGGCGGACCTTGTTCAAGGAGATGTCCCTGCTCAAGGAACACGACGAGGTCAGACACCTCTCGAGCAAAGTGCATTTCATGTGTCGCCAGCAACATGGTCATTCCGTCGCTAGCCAGATCCCGGACGATATTGAGAACCTCGGCAACCAGTTCTGGATCGAGCGCAGAAGTTATCTCATCCAGCAGCAACGCCTGCGGTTTCATCGCAATCGAGCGAACAATTGCGACTCGCTGCTGCTGTCCGCCGGACAATTGATCCGGATAGTAATTTGCTCGATGGTCAAGATTCACCCGGCGCAGGAGCGCATGCGCATCCTCCTGGGCCTCCGCTTGACTCGTACCGAGCAGCTTGACTGGTCCCAGCGCGATATTTTGCAGCACCGTCATGTGCGGGAAGAGGTTGTACGATTGAAATACCATCCCTACCTTTCGACGCAAACGGTTCACGTCGACACCTGGCCCAGATACGACGTCGCCCCCCACTCGAACCTGCCCATCATCAATAGTTTCAAGCGAATTCAGGCAACGAAGCAAGGTGGACTTCCCGCAACCCGACGCGCCAATCAACGTTACCACCTGATGCCGCTCAACATTGAGGTTGATGCCTTTCAGAACCTCGTGCTTCCCATAACTCTTTTTTAGTCCGACGAGCTCGATAAACGACATTATTTTCTCCCCAGCCGGAGCGCAACACCTCGCGACAGCATCCAGTCAACAAAGCGGGTTTGAGGAATTGTGAAGATGACGAACAACACCGCAACAACAGTGACCGACGACAGGTTGAAGTTCGCCGAGGCATAGAACTTCGCCTGATTGAACGCATCCATGGTTCCGATGATGTTGACGAGCGAGGTGTCCTTCTGAAGCGCGATAAATGCACTGAGCAGAGGCGGAATGACGCGACGAACAGCCTGCGGAAGAATGACGTAGCGTAATGTCTGCGCGTAGGAGAAGCCGAGAGAGCGCGTTGTCGACCATTGCGACATATGAATCGACTCGATCCCCGATCGATAGATCTCGGCTACATATGCGCTGAACGTCAAGGTCAGCGCCAGAACCGCGAACCACTCCGGCGGCAGATCGCTAAGCACCGGAATCTTCGCGATAGGGAGGCCGAATCCCACCAGATACAGCACGATGATAGCGGGAACCGCGCGCATAGTATCGATGTAAGCGATCGCGAGAGCGCGTACTGGTCGGCCGGCACGGCCTGGCACCATGCGGGCCACCGCCAGCGCCAAGCCGAAGACGAGCACGAAACATTGCGAAACCACCGCAAGCCAGACGTTCATACCAAACGCTCGCAGTACGTCGAGGCTACTGTCCTGGATGAGATCCCACCGCAGGAACGTTTTCTCGATGCTTGCGTCGTTCATCGTAACGATCAGGACAAGCGCGATTCCGATCGCCAGCGCAGTCGCGAGGCTGAACGAAATTAAAGCATCTTGCCGAGCGATTTCGGCGCTCGCACGCGCTGCCAGCGTCTCACGCAGCCTGCTCTCCTGTGCACTTTTCAAGGAGGCTTTGACCGAACGAAACGCAAACCAGAGCACAGATGCGCCAGCAAGCACGCCCGCGGTACTAAGCACCAAGCCAATCGTATGTCCGATCGAATGGGCCTCAGTGTGACTCGTCGCAACACCACCGATACTGCCCACTGCAAAAAGCAGAACCAGTGACAATGCGAGAGAGGCAAATGCCAAGGCACGGCTAGGTGGCGCAGGGCTAAGTGCGTCCGGAGAAAAGACATCCGGGTTTGCAGGGCTGGCGGTAATCATTTGACGCTCCAGACCGGTACCGCGTTTGGATCGACTCCAAACATCGGTTGAAGATAAGTAGTCGACAGTTGTTGCACGGAACCATCGGTGACGAGTTCTCCGACCACCTTGTCAACGGCGTCTGTGTTAGCCGAACCGCGCGGGGTAATGACGCCGTAGCCCTGATTCAGCGCGTATTGCCCGGTAACACGCAGCGCACCATTCGACTCTTTTATCTGACTGAGGGCGAGCGTCGTGTCCGTGATCACGGCGCCGACCTGACCCGCGACCAGCGCCGTAAACATATCGGTCTGACTCTGATAGACCGAGACCGCTTTCGGCTTCAGGGTGTGCGCCACCCACTCAGCACCGACATTCCCCTGGAGCACACCGATCCGCTTGGTGCGGATGTTTCCCTCGGTTACATCCGCCGACGCCCTGATCGCAACGCCAAGGTTCGAGGAAAAGTATGGACGCGAGAAATTGAAAATCCGTTTGCGTGCGTCCGTAATAGTGGTCGAAGACAACGCGATGTCGTAGCCGGTAGCCGTGCCGGAAATATACTGGTCCCACGCCATGTTCCTGATCTTGACGTGGTGCAGGCCGGCTCGGTACGCGATATCTGCGGCCAGGCAGTATTCAAAGCCGCCTTCAATGGTGTTCGGGGAAGTACCGTTCCACCAGCCTGGATTGGGTAGAACCGTCGCAACGGTCAGCGTATCCTTATCCAGCGTCGTGAGCGAAACGCTGTTTGGCTTGCCCGTCGGCTTGCAGGAGCCGAAAGCATAGCTGTCCGCCGCGTGTGCCGGGCACGACAGGACAACGCCGGCAAGCGTGAGAGCCGAATAGAGAAACCTTCGGGTGGTGTTCGAGGGCATGCTCATCGTAATTTCCTTGAGATTAAACGGTTGGCGCGGATGTCCGGCCGCGTGCGTGGAGCGCGCACTGCGCTGCAAATGCCTTAAACAACATGTCGACATGCGTTAGGTCGGCATTCGAGTCTTCCGGATGCCACTGCAGACCTACTCCCCAGGAGTCGCTGAGCTCAATAGCCTCGACGACGCCGTCAGGCGCAACTGCCGAGACGATCAGTCCCTCCCCCAGTCGGTCGGCAGCCTGGTGATGCGCAGACTGAATGCCAATCTCTCCATCGCCTAAGATTTCTGCGAGCTTCGTCCCGGGCAAGATCCGTACGGGGTGTTCCGTCATAGCGGAGTTGTCTTCCGCGACGTTGTGAATGGTGCCGGCACCGACGTCCTGAACCAACGTGCCACCGAGCGCGACATTGAACACCTG
This sequence comes from Trinickia terrae, assembly GCF_005144415.1. Taxonomy (GTDB): domain Bacteria; phylum Pseudomonadota; class Gammaproteobacteria; order Burkholderiales; family Burkholderiaceae; genus Trinickia_A; species Trinickia_A terrae. The sequence goes on from NZ_SWJE01000002.1 coordinate 8,177, forward strand.
CATACCACGGCAAATTCCCATTACCGGCATCCGGGCAGCCACGGCACCGCGTACGAGCGAAATCTCGAATTCGTCTGCGCGCGGATTTATCCCGTACACGCAACTGTTTTCGACCTCCTGCCCGTACATTTTCGGATGGACATCGGAGCCGCCGAGCACGATCAGGCCGTCGTATTCATCGATGAGTTCGGCAGGCGACGTGGTAGACGAGGTCGCGTTGACGATGACGGCGGTCACACCCGTGCCGTCGAGGTGCTTCAGTGTGTTATCCGCGAGGTTACGGATCGCCGAATTCAAGATTGCAGTGGCAAAATCCGAGTCGAAGGATCCGGAGACGAGGACCCGGGGTGCAGTTGCCGCATGGGAGGCGTTTTTCTGTGTCATGACGAAAATGTGATAAGGTTGATCACGTCACAAAACTATATCATTTAGAGTTTATGACTAACAAACTTTCTGTCTCGTCGTTTACCCCAGTAAGTGGGCAAAGTGCGCCTGAAGCGATCGTGCGTCGGCTCACCGAAGCCATTACCTCAGGCGAGCTCAAGCCCGGCGACAAGCTGCCGCGTGAAGACGAACTCGCCCGGTCGCTTGGCGTCGCGCCAATGACCCTGCGCAATGCGCTCGCGTCGCTGCGTGAATTCGGGCTCGTCGTGACGACCCGTGGGCGGTTCGGCGGATCATTTGTCGCGAGTGACATTGGCGAACGGTTGAGGAAGGCGGCGCAAACCAGTTCAATGACTGCACAGGAGTTACGCAGTCTTACCGATTGGCGTCGAGCGATTTCTGGTGAAGCTTGCTATCTGGCAGCCGAACGCGGCGCCGCGCGCGACTTCGAACTCATCCAAGAAGCTGCAGCCGAATTTCTGCGCTGCGCTGCCGACGTCGCACCGCGACGGATGGCTGATGCACGCCTGCACACCTTGATAGCCGAGGCGTCGAGATCCGCCGACCTGCTGCGTGAGGAGATCCAGATTCAGGAGAAGTTGAATATTCTGATTCTTCCTCAGCCCACACCCAGGCTTGCCAAGGACACGGCGTCGATGCAGCATGACGCCCTCATTTCCGCAATCATCAGCAGGAACCCGGAAGCCGCACGTAGAGAAATGCTTGTGCATGTGGAGTCGACGTATGACTGGAGCAGTAGCATGTCGAAAGCGTATCGGACGTAAGGTGGGCTAAACATTGCCGCAAAATCGGTCTTGCAGCGTCGGACGCCGAGCGCGTTGATTCATTCGTTCACCCTGGCCTGGGAGGGGATCATCGAGTCCGACGGCGCTTCGCCGCGTGCACGGCGTGTCAGTCGGAAGAAGACATAGCCAAGTGCAACGACGCCGACAAACAGACCCGCAAGCACCGGATAGAACCACACCATGCTTGCCAGGGCCACGAAGATGCCAATTTGTGCGAAGGCCGGCACGAACGGGTATCCGGTCAGTGCGGTACACGCCGTCGAAACGCATCCCAGCGCCTCGCCGCGAGCCCAAACCGCCAACGTGTGGTCCAGATCATCGACAATGATTTCAAGCGCAATATTTTTCATAATTGCGCTTTCCGACTCCGACAGTTCGGACGCGCGCTGCTTTCGAATCAGCGCGTCCAGGCCCACGCGTGTGGTCTTTTCCTACCTTCCCGTAGCGCTGATCGCCCTTTTGGGGTCTTCGTTGGCGATGTTCTCACTCAACGGAGGGCCGCGGAACCGGTTGCGAACCCCTGCACCCCACCAGAGCAGGAGCAGAATCACCGACATCCCGATAGCCATGTAAAGCACCTTCTCGTTTGGCGGACGCACACCCGTGAACACCAGGATGGCGCCACCAATTACGGCGAGTATCCCTACAGGTCGTGAGAGCGACTTGAGATCAAATGGTCCCTTCCTTGACCAGTGGCGGCCTTCCGCCAGGACGCCCGCCGCGGTCGGCATGATGTACGACAGGTAGAGCAACACTGCACAGCCCGTGGACAGCACGACAAATGCATCTCCGTAGAGAGTCGCAGCCATGGCGAGCAGCGCGGTCACCCAAATACCCGGCCCCGGCGTGCTGGTGCGCGGGTTGATACGTCGAAGCCAACTTGAGCCAGGCAGCCCCCCGTCACGAGCAAATGCGTACATCATGCGCGACGTCGACGTCAGCGCTGCCAACGCGCAAAGGTAGTTGATGACGAAAATTGCTACACCCAATGCGACGCGCAGCCAACCTGGCAACGGTGCGAGCAACGCAGAAAAGAAATCACCATTCTGTTTCACGCCTTGCGCGATATCCGGCATCACAAGCACAAAGGTGCAGATGAGGACGTACCCGAAGATCCCGGACCAAATCACCGAGGTGATAATGCCCTTCGGCACGGTGTGGCTGGCATTGTGAGTTTCTTCTGCCGTGTGTGCCGACGCATCAAAACCAGTGATCGTATAGACCGTCAGCAGCAACCCCGAAAGAAATACGCTCACAGTGCTACCGTCCTGCGGCCACGGACTCCCCTCTTTGCCAGTGAAGTTCGTGAATGTGAAAAGCCGGCCAAAATCCAGATGTGCGGGCGCGGACCACAGCAACGCGGCGATGAGCACAACAACCACGAGGAAAATCAGCCAACCGGACAAGTCGGTGAACCGGGTTGTCAACCGCGGGGCGTACTGGTTGAGTAGCGCCTGTGTCGCGATGCACACCGCAATGAAGGTGGTTTGCGTGCCCCACCCCAATGCGTCGACCTTCACTCCCAGCAAAGGCGCGATGAACGACCTGAAAAACGGGTCGTAAAGCCCGAAGTCGATCGAGGCCACCGCGAAAATCAGGCCAATCAGGTTGAACCACGCCGTGGCCCATCCCCACCCCTTACCGCCAAGAATGGAACTCCAGTGATACAACCCGCCGGCTGTCGGGTATGCGGACGCAATTTGCGCCATGGCGAGCGCGACGACAACAGCAAACAAAGCGCCCACCGGCCAGCCCAACCCGACTGATATCCCGCCGCCGGCGCCAAGTGCCTGTGGGAACGCAGTGACCCCACCCGCGAGCACGCAAATGATTGCAAACGAGATCGCGAAGTTCGAAAAGCCACTCATCCTTCGTGACAGTTCCTGCTTGTAACCGAGGCTCGCAAGCAACCTTGCGTCCTCGTCACCGCTCGCCACCCCTTCAACATTGTCCGAAGCCATAGTTTTGCGCTCCTGATTCGCACCTACGCACAGCAGCTGGCTCGTTGCCGAGCCTCCCGTGACTGCGGGCGTTCACTTACAACGCCAGTTTTTGCCCGAAAGCCGATCAAGATGAGCAATCAGTCAAGGCACTATAGCCCGAACAAAAAAATTTGCAACAATTTAATGCCCGAACAGTCTAATAATTTACCCGAACAGTCACTTTTGTGCAGAAATTCGCCATTTGCCAGCCTGCATCGAATCCGGTGCCTTAGCGTCCCGTGAGCATTTGCATAGCTTCAGCGTGCAACTCCGCGGTGGATGCAGCCAGGATGTCGCCTTTGAAGTCGTCGGTAATCGGCTCCCCAGACCACGTCGTTACAACGCCCCCCGCACCCTCTATCACCGGTGTTAGCGCCATAACATCGTGAAACTTAAGGTCCGCTTCCACGACGAGATCCACGTGGCCGGAGGCGAGCAACGCGTAACCGTACGAATCAGTTCCAAACCGCGTGATCCGCACCACCTGGGAAAGCAACTCAAACGCGGCAAGCCGGTTTCCGGAAAACATTCGCTGGTCAGTCGCACAAAGGCGCGCGTCAGCGAGGCGCCTGCATTGACTCACTGAACACGGTTCGCCGTTGAACGTCGTGTAGCCGCCGTGACCGATCCATCGCTCACGCAGCGCAGATATTTCAATCAATCCGAGAATCGGCCGGCGGTCGCGAAGCACCGCGACAAGCGTTCCGAATAGCGGGATTCCGCAGATAAAGCTCTTTGTCCCATCAATCGGGTCGATCACCCAGTTGATACCGGATGAAATCGTCCCCCCGTGCTCCTCGCCAACCAGGTTGTGCGACGGAAATCGCGAAGCAATCATCTGTCGCAATCTCTCTTCGATCTCCCGGTCAGCTATGGTGACGGGTGTTTCATCCGACTTCGTGATGACGTCAAGGCTCGACCGGAAGTACGTGAGCGCAATCGAACGCGCTTCGTAACCCAGTAGCTCGAGGAATTGACAAAAGTCGGCCATAGACATGCTGCCCTCCACTATGCACAAAGAGACGATGGCGCGAATCACAGAAACGCCCAGCTTTTTGTCTTACTGGGACGCTCCGCCAGGCGAGCGTCAACTCAATCAATCACGTTGATGCGGCGATTGCCTTTTGCACCGCTCGATGCGCAGCCGTGTAGATTGCAGTGAATTCCGTCGCGTCAAGCGACGCGCCCTCGATCAGCGCCCCATCGATGTTCGTCTCAGCGAAGAGGTCCACTGCATTAGCTATTGGCAATCTAAATTTGCTTGTATAAGAAGCATTCCTATACAGTTAATACGATGAGCAAGATTACTCCACCAACCTTTGCCTATCTCCAGCCTTTCGACCTAGTTACCGCTTCAGCAAAGCGGGCCTTCCATTCACCCACCGTCGCTTTGTCTTGGCACGGGTGGAAAACCGTCGATGCGTTTTTGTACTCAGGCAACGCCGATCCGAGGCCCATCGAGGCAAGCGCTGCGCAACCGAATGCGGTCAATTCGTGGAAACGCTGCGTCACAATCGTTCGTTCGAGGACATCAGCAAGGAACTGGACGAAATACACATTTCGCCCCAACCCACCGTCGACCGACAGCCGGTCAGTGACGTTCACACGATCCATCATCGCGGCGATGACCTCTGACGTGCACAGTGCAACACCTTCGAGAAGAGCCTGACAAAGGTCGCCCTTTGTCGTCGATGCGCACATGCCAACCCATAGCGCCCCAGCGCCACGATTCCAGTGCGGACACGCCAGGCCGGATAGCGCCGGCACGAATGCAAGTCCTTGCGAGATGGCCGGCGGCGTCTCGAACGTCGAAATCTCGGACAGGTCGGAATACAGACCCAGTCTCCCTGCCCACTCCACAGCCGAGCTCGCGTCATAGACGCCGCCATCGAGCGCATAGGTGATGTCGTTTCCAATCCGCCATGCGACAGTGGGGAGCAGCCCCTGCTCCGGGGCGCGAACGATCTGGTTTCCGGTCAAGGTCAGTGCGAATGCACCGGTGCCAAAGGTAATTTTCGCGTCGCCCGTTTTTCGGCACCCGTGCCCATATAACGCCGCTTGCTGGTCGACGATCGAAGCGGTCACGGGAATCGTCCCAACGCTCCCAAACTCGCCGACGGTTGGCCGAATCTCCGGAAGGCACTCGAGGGGTACGCCGAACAGGCGGCACAGGTCCTCGTCCCATTCGCCTCTTTCAAGGTTCATCAGGGACGTACGAGATGCCGTGGTGGTGTCCGTTTCGAAGCGCCCCGTCAGACGGTCGAGAAAGTATGCGTCCGTCGTGCCAAGGCGCAGCGTGCCGGCTCGCTGTGCCTGCTTTACGCGATCGTTATGTGTCAGCAGCCATGCGAGCTTCGACGCCGAAAAATACGGGTCGAGCGGCAAACCGGCCCGGGACAGTGTCAACTCTTCCGCGCCATGTTCTCGGAGGTTCTTCAACAGGTCTGCCGTCCGGTTGTCCTGCCACACGATCACCGGCGACAGTGCTTCGCCTGATTCAGCGTCCCAGGCAAGGCAGCTTTCTCCCTGATTATCGATTCCGATGGCGTCAATCGTGCCGGCTGCTTCAATGCACGCATTCAGGTTCGAGAGCAGTTCTTCCGGCGAATGTTCGACCCAACCTGCCTTCGGATGATGCTGCCGATGGCGCACGGAATGGACAATATCCGCCCCTCCGTTGCTGTCGGCTACCAGCACGCGAGTGCTGGTCGTGCCCTGATCAATTGCTGCAATTCGCATCGCACCGGCTCCTCTCTGTCAACTCGTTACGGCAACTGCCCCTGCACTGCTATGCGAAGCGTGTCCGTGTTATCCGGGATCTCAAGCTCGTTCAGCGGAATCAGCAGGCGCCTCTCCGGAAGCAATGACATGTTTTTCTCCCACAGCGGTTTGCCGCCCGCGGTCAGACTGAGTGTGCCGCGGGCCTCGTGGTCAACGCGAACCTGCAGGTACTCCAGCCCGCGCATGGACATCGGCAGCACCAGTCGCTGCGGCATCACAAGCTTGATGCCGTCTGCGCGCTCGATAAGCGTCGTGCGGCTGGTATGGGGGATGCTGCCCGCCAGGTCGTCGGCGACGATGTTGCCGATACGTTTGCCTTCCCGGAACGACCAGCCCGCAGTCTCCAGCGGCCGCAGCACGTTACCGGCCGCATAGTAAGTGGAGTCCGAGCAACGCCCGAACTGATCGACCTGCGGACCCTTCGTGCCGTGGTCCAGCACCAGATGGCTGTTGCGGACCAGCGTCGCCTCAGGCGTGAACCGGCCAGTGAAAAGAACGCCATCGCATTCGACCTCGCGAATCGAACCATCGCGCGACCGCAGGCGGACCGACTCCACCCGCTTGGTGCCACAAATCTCTTCGAGATGTGTGCCGTAGTGGACCGGGATGCCACACAAGCGCGGTAACATCGCGAGCGGTTTGTACGTTGTCGGCCTGTCGTTTTCCTCAATGATGCCAACCGGCTTGATCCCGGCGTTCCTGCAGGTCAGCACAGCAGAGATCGCAACCAGTTCGGTACCGACGATAAGCGGGCGACGGAACGGAATCAGGTGGCGCAGGTAAACGAACGCCTGGAGTGCCCCCGTATTGAAGACCCCAATCGGGCGGTCGCCCGAGACCAGACGCGCGGACCGAGGCGTTTCACGCACACCCGTCGCAAGGATGATTCGCTTGGCTGCTGCGGTCGTGCGTCCGCGTGCATCAACGATCTGCAGACGTGCATCGGGCTCCATCCGTACGACCGTCGTGCCCGTATAGATCTGCACACCATGTTCTTCAGCGTACCGGGCGAGGCGTGCCGCGTACGCCGGCCCCGTGTACACGCGACCAAATTCCCGCATCCCAAATGGCGGATGGCCGCAGTGTCTGGGCACGCCGCCGAGGACTGGCTCACGTTCAATGATCGCGACCTTTGACACCCCCCGTTTGCCCAGCGCTACCGCCGCAGCAACGCCCGACGGTCCCCCGCCGATGACGATGACATCCGCCTCGATTGCATTACTCATGACTCACTCCAACCGAAAGCGGGTTCTCAAAACGTCCTGCGGTAATTTCAGCGACACGCGCACTGCAGTAAAAGCCCTGGCAACGCCCCATGCAGGCTCGGGTACGGCGTCGCAAGCCGCCAAAATCGCGGGCAGGTACGCTGCCCTCCAGAGCAGCCTCGATCTCCCGACGGGTCACGAGCTCGCAGTGACAGACGATCTCATTGTCACCGGGACGCTCCCAGTCACGCTCTCGATGCTCCGACAGATTCGGCATCTGCGGCCAAACCGGATTTGCAGGCGGTCTTTGACGTACGCCCGCGCTGCCAAAAAGCCTGAATGCATGCTGCGCCAGCCCCAATGCCGCGGTCAGCCCGGTCGAGCGGATTCCACCAAGCGCGATGTATCCGCGCTCCCCGTCCATGTGGACGCGGTATTCCTTCTTCTCGGTGGCGGGGCGAAGCCCCGCATAGATTGCATTGACCGGAATATTTGCCAGACCGGGAACGAGCTCTGCTGCCTTGGCGACCAGCCCATTCAGCGTCGCCTCGTCGACGCCCGCGTGAACGCGGTCCTCCTGTTCCTCCGCCGTTGGACCGACCAATACGTTTCCAAAGGCAGTTCTGACGACCACAACGCCTTTTGTCCGTTCCGTCGGTACAGGCAAGAGGATCGTGCGGATGAGCGACGCAGCGGGCTTGTCGAACACGACAAATTGCCCCTTTCGGGGGCGAATTTGAAACGACGCAGTGCCCATGAACGCCCGCTCGACCTCGTCCCCAAACAGGCCAGCGCAGTTGATGACGAAGGACGCATGAAACTCGCCCTTCGTGGTGTGAATCTGCCACTCGTTTCCGATTCGGGCAGCCGCCGTGACCTCAGCACCAAACACGGCCTCAGCGCCGTTCTGCACTGCTTGCGTAAGGTATCCGAGCGGTGCTGACCAAGGGTCGATCACGTGTTCGCGTGGAACAAAAAGGCCTGCCTTGACGACCGGATTGATGTGCGGTTCTCGACGCAGAATCTCGCCACGGGTGACACGACGAACATCACTGACCCCGTTCTGGCGGGCCTGCGCCTCGATTCCGTCCAGCTTGGCAACTTCCTCGTCATTCCATGCCGCGACCACTGCACCCGTCTCGAGAATCGCGAGATTCATGTTCGGGGCGATCGTCATGTATTCCTCGTAGCCCGCCTGCATGCAGGCGACCTCGAGGCTGCCAGGAGGCGCATCAAACCCCGTGTGCAAGATCGCGCTGTTGCCTTTGCTGGCACCGGACAGAATATCCGCCCCCTTTTCCAGCAGGAGCACGCGGGCGCCTTCAAGCGTAAAGCGCCGCGCGACGGCACAACCGACGACGCCAGCGCCAATGACGACGACATCAAACAGCTCGGCCGCATGCTTTCCCACAACACACCTCGTCAATACATCACCAATGCCTGAACGGTAATTTGTAATGCCCGAACAGTCAATAAATCAAGGCTAATATTAGGGAAACCACTTATGCCTTGCCCGAACAGGCCGATCTACTTGACTCGATGTCACCGGGCGCGCAGGATTCCTATGTGACGCCTAGACGTCGTCATCATCCGTACCCAGAAAGGATTCCGCCAAGCAATGAAACCATTGGAAAGACACGCAGCCATCGTCCAGTTGGTGCGTGATTCGGGCAAAGTGACCGTAGATTTCCTCGCTGACCATCTGGGCACGTCCAAGGAAACCATCCGGCGCGATTTGACCGAGTTGTCGCTTCGAGGGCAGATCCGGAAGTATCACGGGGGAGCCGAACGCCTCGACCGGGCTACGGAAGGCGAATTTCGTGCCCGTTTGCACGAACAGCCCGAAGAGAAACGCGCAATCGGCCGCCTCGCGGCATCTCTCTTCGACCGCGATGACACGCTGTTCATCGACACCGGCACGACAACGCTTGCGTTTGCCGAAGAACTCGCCGCGCGGCCTTCCATGACGATTGTCACGAACTCGCTGGCAATCACCCAGACGATGGCCCGGAGCCCGGAGAAACATCGTGTCTTCCTGATCGGAGGCGAATTTCTCGAGGAAGCATCGGAGAATGTCGGACCGCTTGCAGTCGAGCAAATCGGTCAATTCACTGCGCGCGACGCTGTCATCACGGTCGGTGCGATTGACGCATCAGGGGCAATGGACTTCGAGTTGCGGGAAGCGGAAATTGCGCGTGCGATGATTGCGCAGGCAAGGCGCGTCACCATTGTCGCGGATGACACCAAACTCAACAGAACTGCACTCTTCCGAGTCTGCCAGCTCAATCAGATTCATCGTCTTGTGGTGAACACTTACCCCGAGCCGCATCTTGCTGAGACACTGACCACTGCCGGCGTAGAGATTCTCGTACCTGGCAAAGAACGCAAGGTGGCTTGAGTCGGGGACGCAAGACCTCAGCCAAACAGCCGACCTCATGGCCAAAAGGTGGTTGGTACGTCTCACTGCTTGCGGAACGTATCCTCTCCTGGGCGCCAAGTGCAGTGCCGGCGCAAGCCGCAGTAGTTCGAGAAACCCCGTAAGGTCAACGCCTTACGGGTTTTTTTGTTTCTCGGATCACTGTCTCGCGGCGCCGTCGCCGATATCCCTGAAGCGTCACCACTTCCACCGGGCGCCCACCGACACGCCATAGTCGTGCTCGTTCGAGCCCGCGTCGACGGCAACGCGCGCAAACACCGTGGTGAGCGGCCCCCAGCGCCAGTCCGCGCCGACGCTCGCGCGCGCCGTATCCCGGCTCGACGGCGTGCCGAACACCTGATAGGTCGCGGAAGGCGCGTTGGCGAAGGCCGCCGTCACGGATTGCGCGGTGCTGCCGAACCGGTGCTCCCACGCGACATCCGCGAGCCAGTCGATCGAGCGGCCCAGCAGCGTCCCCGCACTCTTTGAAAAGCGCACGCCGAGCACGGTCGACAGCGCGTTGTTGTTCGCGGCCGCGTAGTTGAGATCGAACGTGCTGCTGCCGGTTTCCGTGAAGCCCTCCTGGGTATAGTGAGCTGCACGCAGACCCGCGTACGGCTGCCAGTTGCCGTACGCCACCGGCAGGTTCAGCCCGGACTCGAGGTACGCGGCGAGCGCGGTCGTGTGGAAAGAGCCGTTGGCCGTCCCGCTCAGCGAGCCGAGCGAGGCCGACCGCGTGAGCGCGTTGTCCCAGTACCCGCCGCCCATCATCCCGTTCACGTAGAAGAAGCCCGCGGCCGGACGCCAGCCGCCGTACAGCAGTGCCTGCACGCCGTCGCTGCGCGCATCGGCCGCGCGGCCGCTGAACTGGATCGTGTCGTCGTTCAGCGCGAGCGCCGCTCCGGCCCGTATCGTCGGAGTCAGCGAGCGATCGAAGCCGACCGTGACGCGCGCCGAATGCTCGCTGTACGCACTGCTGCCGAGGCCCGCATCGCCCGACTGGTGTCCGTTGCTGTAATCGGCGCTCACCCACGGCGCGGCGCCGTGCAGCACGTCCCCGGTGTTCACGCCGCTCGCGCCGGCGCCCGGCATGCCGCCGTCCAATGCGAGGCGCTGCGCGACCACGTCCTGCGTCTGCGCCGCCCGGGTCGAGGCCACCTGCCGGAACACGGCCGCCGAATCCCCGGAAACCTGCGTGAGCGCGTTCGACGCCTGCGACGTCGAGGCCGACAGCAACGCCGCTGTCAGCGAGTTGCCGCCGGCGTTGTAGATCCGCGTCAGCGCATTCGCGACGTTGATCTGATTCTGCGCATGCGCGGCGGACGCGAACCCCGACGACGTGAACGCCTGGCTCGTGTTCAGCGTGACGCTGACCAATCCGGCCGTGTAGGACACGGATGGCGTGAGGAAGGCGAAGTCCGAGTTGACCGTCGTGAAGGTGCCGCTCTCGGTGCCGGTGTAGGTCAGGATCTTGTAGACCGTGCCGGTCGTATAGGTGCCCGACGCCGCCGTCAGCGTGAGTGCCGCGCCGCTCGCGATCACGACGTTGCCGACCACGGCGGTCACGCCGCTCAGGCCCGCCGCGTTCACGGCGACGTTGTAGGTCGAGCCGCTCGCGAAGGTCAGCGTGCCGCTCACCGTGAGGCCGCTGCCGAGCGTCGACGCCTGCAGGGTCGCGCCGCTGCCGACGCTCAGGTCGGATGCGACGGCGCCGGTCCCGGTCACCGTCGCCCCGTTGAGCAAGGTCAGGTTCGTAGCCGTGCCGTCCACGATCACCGTGCCGGACGACACCGTCGTGCCCGACGCAAAGCCGCCCGCCTCGATGTTCTGCTCGCCGCCGGACGTGACGAGCGTCGTGATCGCCGAGCCGCCGGACAACACGTTTTGCGTGCCGCCCGCGAGCGTCGTCGAGACGGCCGAGCCGCCCGAGTCGACCTGCTGTGTGCCGCCCGCGTTGACCGTCGTGCCGGACGCCGTGCCGCCGACCGCCACCTCCTGGGTGCCGCCGCTGTTGACGACGGTGTTGTACGCAAATCCTTCGGTCGCGCCGTCGACGAACTGCGTGCCGCCGCTGTTGACGGTCGTTCCCGACGCGACGCCGCCCGCGAACACGTTCTGCGTGCCGCCCGCGTTGACCGTCGCGCTGACGGCGGACCCGCCGGACGACACGCTTTCCGTGCCGCCCGAGTTGACCGTCGTGCCGCTTGCAATGCCGCCCGACGACACCGTTTCGGTGCCGCCCGAATTGACGGTCGTGCCGCTCGTCTGGCCGCCGGACGACACGGTCAGCTGCCCGCCGTTCAGCACGGTGTCGACCGCGATGCCGGCCGCACTGACGACCTGCGTGCCGCCGGAGGTCACGGTCGTGCCGACCGTGGTCCCCGACGTGACCGTCTGCTCGCCGCCCGACGACACGGTCGCGCTGTTCACCGAGCCGCCCGATTGGACGTTCTGGATGCCCCCCGACATGATCTGCGTGTCGGCGACGATCGCGCCGGACGACACGTTCTGCGTCCCGCCGCTCGACACCACGGTCGAAATCGCGGTGCCGCCCGATGCGATGTTCTCGGTGCCGCCGCTGCTCACCGTGGTCGACGTCGCCGATCCGCCCGCCGAGATGTTCTGCACGCCGCCGCTGTCGACGATCGTCGCCACGGCGCTGCCGCCCGACGACACGTTCTGCGTGCCGCCGCTCGAGACGACCGTCGAGTTTGCCGAGCCGCCGGACGCGATGTTTTGCGTGGCGCCGCTCAGCACCGTCGCCGATACCGCGTTGGCGCCCGCCGATACGTTCTGCGCGCCGCCGCTCGATACGACGGTCGAGGTCGCCGTACCGCCGGACGCGATGTTTTCGGTGCCGCCGGAGCTCACGGACGTGGATGTCGCCTGGCCGCCGTTGAGCACGTTCTGCGTGCCGCCGGAAGAAACGGTCGTCCCCACGGCCGAGCCGCCGTTCGACACGTTCTGCGTGCCCGCCAGGGTCGTCCCGCTCGCCACGCCGCCCGACGAGATGTTCTGCACGCCGCCCGACAGGATGTCCGCGGACGTGGTGCTGCCGCTTGCGAACACATACTGCGTGCCGCCCGAAGAAACGACCGTGCTGCCCGCCGTGCCGCCGCTCAACACGTCCTGCTGGCCGCCCGACAAGACGTCCGTGCTCGACGCGTACCCGCCGTTCGACACGACCTGCCTGCCCGCCGAGCCGGCCGACGTGTTCGACGTGACGCCGCCCGACAGCACGTACTCGCTGCCGCCGCTGCCGGCGAGCGTGTTGACCGACGAGCCGCCGGCCAGCACGGTCAGCGAGCCGCCGTTCTGGACAAACACGTTCGACGCGACGTTGCCCACGATCGTGAACGACCCGTGCGTGGTGGTGCCTGCCAGGATCGCGTCGGACGTGTCGACGATCAGCACGCCACCGTCGACAACGACGAATTGCGCGCCGGACAAGACGGTGAAGTGCACGCCGCTGCCGCCGCTGAAGAGATTGGCCGATCCGCCGCTCGATATCACCGTATAGAGCGCGGCGCCGCCGCTCGACACGTTGAGCACCGAGCCATTGGGGAAGCCGTTGTCGAGAATCGACCCGCCGTCGACGACGGTCACTACGTCGCCGCTGCTGAAGAACGTCAGGCCGATGAAGGCGTCTGGACTCACGATTTCGTAGCTGGTCGCGTGCGCCACCCCCGGCAGGCTCAGCGCGCCGAGCAGCAAGACCGTCAATTGCGGCAGGCGCGCATGGCGCGCGCCGAACCGGTGTACGCAGTACGTACGGCGGTACGTCAATGGCTTCATCGAGTAACCCCTTTTCCGCTTTTTATCGTTTCCCTTCGTTTTGCGATGCTTCGGAGGCAAGTCAGCCCGTGACGCTACGGAGCCGCGCCGAACCCCGGTATGCGCCGGATCGTCTGCCTGACCTGCTCGGTCGTGACGAGCCGCGTGCACTCGAACTGGCGCGGCGTGCCCGCATGGCGCGGGCACCACAGGAAATCCTTGTGGTCGAAGCGCACGCGCACGTCGTTCCAGCAGCTGTTGCAGGTGTGGAAGTTGATGACGCGATACGGCGTCGCGAACTCGTTCACCGGATGCGTGAAGCCGCTGATCATCACGACCGGCGTGCCGACCGCCCACGCGAGCCACGACAGCCCGCTCGACAAGCCGATGAAGAAATCCGCATGCTTGAGCCAGCGCGCGCGCTCGGCGAGCGGCCGGTCGCCGGTTTCGTCCTCGGCGCCGTGGGGGATGTGATTCCACACCATGCCCGTGCCGTGGGTCGCCTTCTGATCGATGCACACCACGCGGTAGCCGTGCTGCTTCAGGAATTGCACGATCTCCCGCCAGCCGCTCGGATGGTTCCAGTACTTGCACTGCGTCGAGCTCTGCACGGCGATGCAGACATAGCGCTCAGCGATCGGCCGTGCGCTGTCGGGTACATCGATCCGCGGCGGCTCCTCCACCGGATCCACGCCGAGGATATAGCCCGCGGTGCGGTGCAGGCCGACCAGTTGAAAATCGGCCGGCTGATTCACGTGGGCTTCGTCGCCAAAGAAGAGGCCAATCCGGTAAGTCGCGTAAAACTGCTCTGGTTTGAGTTCTTCCGGCGTAACGAACGTAATGTCCGGATAGCACGCGCGAAAAAGCGGAATCAGCAACGCCCCCATCGAGCACGTCAACCGGCAGCCGTGCAGGCGCTGGAATTTCACCGCATACGGAAACCAGCCGATAATGTCGCCGAGCGTGCCGACCGGAAATTCAATCAGCACGTCCCGATCGCGCGCGTTGAAACGGTGTTCGAATATCCGTTCGCCGTCGGCGTCGATTTCGATCGAGAACGGCACATAGTATTTCTTGCTGCTCGCGACCGTGCCGGCGGTGAGCGTCGTTTCGAACAGGCCATTGCCGGTTTCGGTATCGGCCAGCCGGACTTTCCACTCGCCTTTGGCGCACTTCGGCAACACGACCCGGCAGCCGTCGTTGAAATCGAAGCGGATGCCGTGCGGCCCCGCCTGGGTCGGAGCCGCAGCCGGCGGCCGGAACGCCGCCTTTTCCGGGCTGGACGTGGCGTTGCCGGAAGACCCGCTCCCCGAAGCACCTGCGCCAGCCGTCGAACCACCGCTGTTTTCAACGTCGGTGTCTGTTTCCGCCATATCGATTGGTCCATCGCCTTAGCTGCGCGTGACGCGACCGTTTAATCGCCCGCGCTATTGCTTTTTCTTGTTACCCGGCTATGAGTGTGGAGACACGAAGATCGCCCGATCCGCGATGTCGTGGTCAGATAAACCTGACCAGAAACGGACTCCGCAACTCCGATAGCATTTCGTAATTTTCAAATGAAACGTCCGGGGCGTCATGCCGCGGATTTATTTCAGACAGCGATGCGAAGTATGCCTCATTCGGCATATTATTCACCAGCCTGGTTATCGCCTCGATTCAAGCGCACGACACTTTCCGCACCACCCGCCGGTTAGGCAAACCCTACACACTGATCCTGCCAACCGGGCTGAGCCGCAATCAGCCCCGCCTGCATTTGTTTTGAACGCCGGTTTCATCGCTCCCTCGTCCTGACACAGTTCTCCATTACAAATCCTTAACTGCGCCGCACTCATCAGGTGCAGAAGATTCGGAATTCCCTTCAATTTCCTGTAGGGATACACGGAATCTTTTTTGACATACCGAATCCGGCTTAAGCGCCCGTCATCGAGGCCGTATACACGAGAAACCAAGCGCGGGGGGAGGACATTCGCCGAACCGTCCAGGCCGCCTGCCGCTGATTTCCCTGCCCTCGAAGGAGTTCCAGTGAACAGGCTGACACGCACGATCCGCTTCAAAATCATCCTCGCCTTCACTCTCTGCGTGCTGCTGACGGCGGCTGTCGGCATATTTGGCGTGTTCGGCGTATGCACGGTGAACTCGTACATTACGGAAACCTACACAGAAAGCACGCAACCCATCATCGATCTCAACGAGGTGCGCTTCGCGCTTGCGGACATCCGCCTGAACCAGCGGCGCATCCAGGCGTTGCACACTCCCGAGCAGACGGCGGCGTCGATCGACGAGATCCATAAGGATTTCGCCCGCCTCGACAGCGCATGGGCCCGCTATTCCGGATCGGGCATCACCGATCCCGAGGAGCGCGCCGCCGCGGACAAGATCAAGAGCGGCCTGCCGCAGTTCAAGGACATGTCCGACCGCGCGCTCGCGGCGTTCACGAGCAACAACTACGACGCCGGAGGCGAGATCATCAGCGCCGACAAAGCCGCGTCGACCGCTCTGGCCGCCGCGATCGCCCAGGATATCGTCATCAACCAGAACCAGGCCAAGGAGCTCGTCGCCCAGGGCGAATCGACGTTCCACACCGTGTTCGGCATCGCCGTGGCGCTCGTGGTGCTGGCCGTGGCGCTGGCCGCCGGCATGTCGGCATACCTGCTGCGGGCTATCTCGCGGCCGCTCAACAAGGCAATCGGCGTGGCTCACGACATCGCCGGCGGCAAGCTCGAAAACCGCATCGATACCGATGCGGGCGGCGAGTTCGGCGAGCTGCTCGACGCGCTCTCGGCGATGGACCGGCAGTTGAGCACGACGGTGCGCGGCATCAAGGCGTCGGCGGAATCGGTCACCGTGGCCTCGCGCGAGATCGCGAGCGGCAACATGGACCTGTCCTCGCGCACCGAACAGCAGGCCGCCTCGCTCGAGGAAACGGCGGCCAGCATGACCGAGCTGACCGAGACCGTGAAGCAGAACGCCGACAACGCGCGGCAGGCCAACGGCCTCGCGGCCGGCGCGACCGGGCTCGCCGACACCGGCAACGACGCCGTGCAGGCGATGGTCGGCACCATCGAGAAGATCAGCGGCAGCTCGAGCAAGATCTCCGAGATCACGGGCGTGATCGAGGGGATCGCGTTCCAGACCAACATCCTCGCGCTCAACGCGGCGGTGGAAGCCGCGCGCGCCGGCGAGCAAGGGCGCGGCTTCGCCGTGGTGGCGAGCGAAGTGCGCAGCCTCGCGCAGCGCTCGGCCGCGGCGGCCAAGGAGATCAAGGAGCTGATCGGCTCGTCGGTCGCGATGATCGAGGACGGCTCGCGGCAGGCGGTCGAAGTCGGCGCGACGATGGGTCAGGTCAAGGAGGCGATCAAGCGCGTCTCGGACATCGTCGGCGAGATCGCCTCGGCCTCCGAGGAGCAGAGCCGCGGCATCGAGCAGGTCAGCCTGGCTGTCACGCAGATGGACGACGTGACGCAGCAGAATGCGTCGCTCGTCGAACAGGCCACGGCCGCCGCGCACTCGCTCGAAGAGCAGGCGCAGAACCTCAAGCAGGCCGTGTCGCTCTTCAAGCTGTCCGAAAGCGGCGGCGTTCCGGCCGCGCCGGCGTTGCGCGCCAGCGCGCCGCCGAAGGCGCTCCCCGCGCCGCCCGCCGGCGCGAAGAAGGCAAGCGCGCCGAGCCGAGCCGTGGCGAAGCCTGCGGCCGTCGCGAGCGCCCTGCGCAGCCCGGCGCCTGCCAGCCCCGCCCCGGCCCGCGCGACCGCGGCCGCCG
This sequence comes from Trinickia terrae, assembly GCF_005144415.1. Taxonomy (GTDB): domain Bacteria; phylum Pseudomonadota; class Gammaproteobacteria; order Burkholderiales; family Burkholderiaceae; genus Trinickia_A; species Trinickia_A terrae. Next base: position 25,282 of record NZ_SWJE01000002.1, read on the forward strand.
GCACCGACGAGGACTGGGAAACGTTCTGAGGCATGAGCCGCCCGGCGCTCCGCCGGGCGGCGATCGATTTCGCTCACGTCAGCCGATTTTCGCTGCGGGATACCGCAGCGAAATACTTCTTCGCGTAGCGCAACCCGAATTCGCATTTGTCGACGAGGTCGTGTGCGGTCGTGCGTAGGCTACGGGTCAATCAACGCGAGCAGCTGTGCTCCGCGCTTCCCTTCCTCTATGCCTGTGCACAGGAGAACCTCGTGACGACGTCCATTTCGAACCTGAGCCCGGCGCTGCATATCGGCACCGTCGAAAGCGGCGGCGCGTCCGGCTCGACGGAACAGCAGGCCGACGTCATCACCGAACTCCTGAATACCATCGAGCAACTGATCGGCAACCACGTTTCGCAGAACGGCATCGGCAGCCCTTCCGGCACCATGCCCGGCACCGTGCCCGGCATAACGCTGCCGGGACAGCAGGCATTCCCGCAGAGCGGCGTCACCGCGACGCCGAATCCGGCACTCACGACAACCACGTCGCAGTTACCCGCCGCGTCACCGCAGCTCGCGATGCCAAACGGCACCGCCACCGGGACGACACCGCCTGCGGCGAACAACCCGCCCGCGGCGCCGGCCAATCCGGCGGCGACGCAACAGCCGTGCGCGGCATCGCCCGATCCCACGATGGCGCAGTTCGCGACGCAGATGCCGAACGACCAGACCAAACGGCCACCGGGCGACACGCGTACCGCCCAGCAGATCATCGACGACAACCCGCTGCTGAAAAACCTCGGCAACCAGAGCGGCATCAAGGATCAGTTGAACAAGTTCGTCGGCGGCAACATGGCGAACGACCCCGACCAGGCGTACAAGGCGGCCGCGCTGCTCACGTACATCAAGAGCTCGGCCAACAGCAAAGGCGACACGATCGACAAGAGCGAAGTCGGCAACGGCAAGATCGACGGCTTCACGAAGGACGGCGATGCGCGCCACGGTACCGAGGCAGGGTTGCTCCAGGACGTGGTCGGCGGCGGCGGACATCCGGGCGGCGGATGGGCGCATCTGCAGCAGACGGACCACAAGCTCGACGTCACGAGCGATACCCACGTGAATGCCGACGGCACCAACAAGGACAATCTGCAGTGGGGCTTCGAGCAGGCAGGCAAATACATCGGCGCCTTCTTCAAGGGCGTCGGCAAGAGCGTCCTCGATATCATCACGAAGGGCAAGTTCAATCCGGTATCGGCGGTCCTGACCGTCGTCAAGGACGTGGGCACGTCCGAGGCGAAGACCGCGATCGAGAACAGCAGCCTGGGGCAGAGCGCGAAAGACACCGCCAATAAAGTATTCGGGATCCTCGACGATTTTTGAGGTTCTGTCGCGACAGGGCGAATTTCGCTCACGGCAGCCGATTTTCGCCGCGGGATACCGCGGCGAAATGTGCGACTCCTACCATCTCTTCAAGTATGAAGATTTGATGACACTCGCACCCTGCTGCCGGAGCCACGATGAGAAAACTATTCGGACACCTGCCTATGGCGGGCTCGACCTCCGCCGGCCGCGCTCCGGCGGAACCCGCCGCGACGCCCGAGCCGGCGCGCGGCGGCAGCCGCAAGACCTCCGCCCTGCCCGGCTCGATCCGGGGCCTGATGGACAAGGTCACGGCAAGAAAGCAGATCCAGTCCGCGAAACAGCTCGACGACGAGCAAGTCGCCTTGCTCCTCGATCGTGACGATCTGAGCGGCCGCGCGACCCGCGCGCTGCAAAAGGAGGCGCGCAAGCGGCGCTTGCCGCCGCAGCAGAACGCAGCGAGGCAAGCTGCGCCGCAACCCGCCCCGCAGGCCGGAGCCGCCCCACAGCCTGCGCCTGCCTCGACTCATCAAGCCTCTCTCGCTCCCGCGTCGCCTGCCCGCACGCAGCCAACGGCAAGCATCGACCCCCGCCCGCACGCCGCCCCTCCCGACGGTCCCGTCGTCGACCCGGACACGGGCGCGCTCGACAAGGCGCGCCTGCGGCAAACGGTCGATGGCTTGCTCGCCGCGCTGCCGGGCATTTCCGACGAGGCCGCCTTCTCGCGCCCGAGCACGCTTGCGCTGCATAACCAACTGAAAAAGGAGTTGCGCGAAGCCGCCACGGCCGCCGACGACGATACGCCCCACCGCCCCGACGAACTCGGCCTCGCGGTGCGCGACGCGTTCGCCAAGGCGGCGCGCACGTCGACGGCGCTGGCGCGATCCATCGAGCGCGGCCTGAACCCGGGCGGCGAAGCCAAACGGACAGCCGCCGCCTACGCGCTCGTCGCCGGCCTCATGACGGAACTCAAGCGCACGCATCTGAGCGCCGCGGCCCTCGACATCGCCGATCACTACGCGAAGCGCGAAGTCGCGAACCTCGAGCGGGTCGCGCCCGGCATCAGCCAGGGCGTCTCGGGTCCGAACGTCGGCACGAGCACGGGCGCGGGCGTCGCCTGGTCGGCCGGCGCGGCAAGCGCCAGCGCCGGCGTGACGGCCGGCCGCAACTGGTTCTCGGATGACGACCGCGACATCGACTTCTGGACCTCGTACGGCCTCGCGCTCAAGGGCGGCATCGGCAACAAGGTCGCCGGCTGGGCGGCGAAACTGACGGGGTCGGCGCAATTCACCGGCGGCGGCGTCTATTTCGAGCACGACAACCTGCACGAGCTCGTCAAGCTGATCGCCAACCTCGACGCCAACCGATCCTGGATCGGCTCGGCGGGCCCGAACGCACGCAAGCTCATGCACGGCTGGCAGACGATGCGCCACGACATCTCGCGCGCGCTCGGCCGCAACTTCACGGAATCGGCCGACCAGCCCTACTACCTGAGCGACAAGAAAATCGCCAAGGGCTTCAACGGCGCCAAGCTGGCGCTGCTCTCGATGGCGCTCGACGAGCAGCAAGGCGGCGAGCGCTTCACGAAGCTGATCGGCGCGGCCTATCCGTCGGCGGGCGACCTCCTGCGGCAGCGGCATGCGGCGGGCGAGGCGCTGCCCGCGGCGACCCGCCGCGACGTGCCCGATTCGGTCGCCTACGCGGACCGCCGCGTCGCCTATCGCCAATACACGGCGAGCGCGGACGCCGCCCTCACCAAGGCGACGCCGGGCGGCAGCGATCTCGAGGCATCGGGCACGTTCGATCTCAACCTCAAGGGCGACCTGATGCAGTTCTTCACCGAGACCGCCAATGCGCCGCACCAGCTGCTCGATCCCGCCTATCGCAAGGATCTCGAGGCAACGCTGGAACTGCATCGCCAGCTCGACGAAGCCTGCATGAAAGCGCCGCAGCCGCAATTCCATCTCTACGACGCGATGCGCCGCGCGCTCGGCGGCGCGCCGGCCGAGGCCGCGCGCGAGGCCGCGCCGTTATCCGAGCACGAGCGCACGCTCTTCGGCGACGAAGCCACCGTGCCCGCGCAGTTCCGTCACGTCATGGAAAAGCCCAGCGCGGAACATCTGGCGCTCGCGGGCGCGCACGCCGACCGTCTCGGCGGGCTCTACCGCAACTTCGTCGACGATGCGCAGCAACTGCTCGCCCGCAACGACAAGTTCATGCCGCGAGCGCTGCGCGCGCAGCTGCACGACGCGCGCGCGGAAGCCTTCGCGCGCATCAACGACGAGGTCTGGAACGGCCGCTATCCGGAGAAGAAAGCGCTCGCCGATCCCGAGACGTTCGTCGCGCGCAGCCACGCCGCCATCAGCCTCGCGCTCGGCTGCGCGGGCACGCATATCGGCGTCGTCAAGCAGCGGATGGCCGCGCGCCCCGAGGCGCAAGACGAGCACAACGCCCATGCGATTCGCGCCGCCGATGCGAGCTACGACGCGACGCGCCGCCTCCTCGACAAGATCTACCTGCCGCTCAAGAAATACGACGTGCAAAAGAACGGGCCGCTCAAGGACCGCGCGCTCTGGCAACGCTGGGACGGCGCGCTCAAGCTCTCGGCATCGGGCGGCGCCGACGCGAACCTCGTCGGCGCGATCCTCGGGCGCTGGAAGAAGTCGCTCGGCCCGGTGTCGATCACGAACGACGACGGCGAGCTCATGTTCAGCGCCGAGGCCAAGTTCCTCAATGCGACGCATCAGGTCAATCCGAGCCGCCAGGGCAAGTTCTGGCAGATCACGCTCAACGCGCAAGGCGGCGCGCCGCTCGCCGGCAGCGCGCTGCACGAGCTCGTCGTGGCCGCCGTCAAGCGGCTGAACGCGGGCCTCGCGACCGACGCCGAGCGCATCGACGTGAACGAAGCGCTACGGCAGGTGCAAGGGCTCGCGCTCGACGTCGCCAACGGCAGCAGCGTCGTGATCAAGTTCCGCCAGGCGCCCGGCCTCGGCTTCAAGGCGACGGACCTGCAATATGCGCGCGTGCTGTCCGCCGCGACGAGCGGCATCGTGGCGTCGGCGACGCTGCCAAGCCATGCCGGCACGTTCACGCCGAGCGTTTCCCACACCGACAGCGGCGAAGGCTTCGTCGGCGAAGTCATGGGGCCCGACCTCAGCTACCTGATGATGCAGCACCCGAAACTGCAAAGCGTCCTCGACCAGGCCGGCGAAGTGCCGGACGGACTCAGAGCGTTGTTCGACGCGAACCCGCGCGTGCGCGACGGCTACTTCGCGAGCCCGGACACGATCGTCGAAGTCGTGTCGCGCTACGCCGCCTATCTGGACGCCAAGCGCGCGGCGGCCGCGCAGAACCGGCCGCTCGCCGGCGAGCCGCTCGTCAACGAGTTTCACCGCTACTACGCGACCGGACCGTTCGCGCGGGCCGCCGAGGTGGCAAGCCAGACCGAGCTCCACGCGCCCGGCACGACGGCGCACGGCGCCGAGCCGTTCGAGACGCCCGCCCCGCTCGCCGACGATATCGACCTGAGCGGCGTCGATCTCGGCGCAGCGCGCCGCCGCCTGCAAGCGACGCAGACCATCGGCGAGCGCGCCGCCTACTTCTGCGGCGAAGGACGCTCGCTGCTCGACGCGTTCGCGAAGATCGTCGGCAACACGCGCGCGGTCAACTCGGCGGCGATGTTCCATGTCGGGGAACGCAGCACCGGCATCGAGACGAAGCTGCGCGACGCGACGGCGCTCACGCCGGCGCCGCCATCGGCACCCGCACGTTGATCGAGGTGCCGAGATTCGGCGCGCTGACGATGGCGATCTCGCCCCCGAGCATCAGCACGCGCTCCTTCATCCCGGCGAGCCCGAACGACTTCCTGCGGATCGCCACGGGATCGAAGCCGCGGCCGTCGTCGCGCACTTCGAGAAAGCAATCGCCGCCGGTGCACGTGAGCGTGATCCAGACCTCGCGCGCATCGGCGTGGCGCGCCACGTTGGTCAGCGCCTCCTGCACGATCCGGAAGACCGCCGTGGCGCGCTCGTCGGAGAGCGGAAGGCTCTCCTCGGGCATGCGCAGGCGGCACGGAATGCGCCCGTTGCGCGAAAACTCGACGGCGAGCCATTCGAGCGCCGCCGCGATCCCAGCATCGAGCACCGCGGGACGCAGCGACGCGACCACGTCGCGCACGACCTGCATGGTCTCGTCGGTCAGCGCCAGCATCTTCCTGACGTGCTCGGCAAGCGCCGGATTCTCGTGGCCGAACTGCATGCGCACCGCCGACGCCCCCATGCGCAGCGCGGTCAGATGCTGGCCGAGCCCGTCGTGCAGCTCGCGCGCGATGCGCTTGCGCTCCTCCTCGCGCGCCGTCTCGCGGCGCGACGTGAGCCCGCGCAGCAGCTCGTACGATTCGCGCAGACGCTGCTCGGCCTCCTTGCGCTCGCTGATGTCGCGCCACACGGTCAGCACGCTCTGGATGCCGCCCTCGGCGTCGTACTCGGGCACGGCATGCACGTACCAGCATTGCGGCTTGCCGTTGCTGTCCCAGGCGAGCTCGAACTTGGCCGCCTCGCCGCTCGCCAAGATGGCCTTCACCTTCATGCGGAACAGCGTCACGATCAAGTCCGGCGCGCCACGCACCCCGTGCCCGCCCGGCTCGCCGAGCAGCTCCTCGGACGGTGTGCCGATGATGCGCTCGAACTCCGGATTGACGTAGATGCGCCGGCACTCGCGGTCATAGCGGATGATCGGGTCCGGCGCGTTTTCGGCGAGCGTGCGGAAGGCGCGCTCGCTGTCCCGCGCCGTCTGCTCGGTCGCCCGCAGGCGCGTGATGTCGCGCGCCACGCCGAGCACGCTCACGACCCGGCCCTCCGCGTCCTTTTCCGGAATGTGGCGGATGTCGAACACGCGCGTGCCCTGCGAGGTCTGCCAGCGCACTTCGTCCTCGTTCAGCTCGCCTTCGGCGAACGCGCGCCGGATCCCCGCTTCGAGACGCTCGTTCTGCCCCGCCACGGTCGCGGGCGCGAGCTCGGTCGGCCGCTTGCCGATGAACGCCTCCTGGGCGACGCCGAACGCCGTCGCCACGGCCGGATTGGCGTACAGGTGCCGGCACTCGCCGTCGAAGCGGGCGATGATGTCCGGGAAGTTCTCCGCCAGCGTGCGAAACAGCTGCTCGCTGCGCTTCAACTCATCGATGTCGCGCATGATCGCGAGCACGCTTGCGACCGCGCCGCCGGGGGCGAGCTCCGGCACGATCCGCATGTGTCCCCAGCGGATCCGGCCCGACGCGTCGCGAAAGCGCACCTCGCCGGTGATTTCCTCGCCGGTCTGAGCCACGTGCCGCAGCCACGCCATGTATTGGTCAGCATCGACGAACGACGACCGCTCCGATGGCCGCGTGCCGATCACATCGCTCGCGGGCAGGCCCATCAGCGCGAGGATCGAGGGGCTGATGTAGATGCGGCGAAAGCTCAGGTCGTAGCGCGCGATGTAGTCGGGAGAATGCTCGACCACGGCGCGAAACGCCTCCTCGCTCGCATGGAGGCGGTCCTGCTCCTCCTTGCGCTCGGTAATGTCGCGGCCGAGCACCAGCGCGCCCGCGATCTCGCCGTGCGCCCCGCGCTGCGCGACGATGCGAACGTGGTGATACCGCAGGCGGCCGCCGGCGTCGGGCACCGTGATCTCCACGTCGTGCTCCGCGCCGCTCTCGATGACCTCGGCGATCGCGGCCTCGTAGCGGACGTACTGCAGGCCGGACGCGCGCTCCGTCGGGGTCTTGCCGAGCAGCTCCTGCAACGGCCGCCCCAGGGCCGCAACCAGCGCCGAGTTTGCGTAGACGAGACGGCGCGCGCGGTCGTAGCGGCAGATGATGTCGGAGGTGGTTTCCGCGAGCCCGCTCAACTGCGCCTCGAGCTCGCGCTGGATGGAGAGCAGCGCCTCGGTGCGCTTTTGCTCGGTGATGTCGCGCACGAGCGCCAGGTTGTACTCCTTGCCGCCATACTCGAAGTAGCTGGCCCGCACTTCGACGGGAAACTCGCTGCCGTCGTTGCGCCGGTGGATGGTCTCGAAGACGAGCGAGCCGGCATCGCGCAGCTTGTTCCACGACTCATCCCACCTCGGCCTGTCCCAGACGGGATCGACGTCCAGGACGCCCATGCGCAGCAGCTCGGCCGCGCTATAGCCGGTCGCGCGGCACGCTTCATCGTTCACGTAGAGAAAACGGGCATCCTCGGCGATCAGGTAGGCCGCCTCGCGCACCTGGCTCAAGGCGTAGCTCGTCAGGCTGAGCATCTCCGTGCGCGCTTCGACGAGCCGCCGCAGTTGCTCGCGATCTTCCCGCAGTGCAGCATTCTGGCGTTCCAGGTCGCCTTGTCCGGTCTCGGTCGTCGTTCCGCCTTTGCTCATCCGCCGCTCGCTAGCCTTCGGCGCCGCCCGCACGATGCGCGCGGGCCGCGATTCAGGAAGCATACGCGCATCGCCGCCGCCGTGGACCCGCGCGGCGGGATGTTTTGCGGCCGGCCGCTTGCCGGCGCGCGATCGTCGGTACGGCGTCATGCTCAAGCGCCCGCAACGACGTTCCAGACCCGCTCGAGGGCGGCGTTCTCATTGCTCAAGTCGCGGTAGAGGCGGATCTCGAGCGGCAGCGACCAGGCGGCGCCGCCGGCCTCCACGAGCGAGCCGTCGGCGAGCTCGCGCGTGACCGCGCTCTTGGGCAGCCAAGCGGCGCCATGGCCTTGCAGCGCCATTTTTTTCAGGAGCTCGGCCATGTCGGCTTCGTAGACCGGATGCAGCCACGCATGCGCCGGCCCGCGCTTCTTCACGAGACCGAGGCAGCGCCCGAAGAACGAGTCTTCGCTGTAGGCGAGCAGCGGCACGGGACGCGCCTTGGTGCCCGGCAGCGCGTGCGCCGCCTCCCCGCGCGAGCGCGGCGCGGCGAGCGGCGCCAGCACGTCGCGCCCGATCGTCACGTGGGCGAAGCGGTGCGGATCGAGCCGCAAGGGGAGCTCGGGATGGTGGTAGGCCAGCAGCAGGTCGCAGTTGCCGGAGACGATCATCTGGATCGCCTCGTGGACGTCCAGCGCCACGACGCGCGCGCTGATCTCGCCGCAGCGCTCGTTGAGCGACGAGAGCCAGGGCGGCAGGAAGTTCAGCGAGATGGTGTGCCCGGCCGCGATCTGCAGGGCGATGCCGGGCGTGCGCTGCTGGTTGCGGATCATCGAGCGGGTGTCATAGACGAGCCGCAGAATCTCCTCGGCGTTCTCGCGCAGCAGCTTGCCGGCCGAGGTCAAGGGCGGCGGATAGGCGCTGCGGTCGATCAGCTCGGCGCCGATCCACTCTTCGAGCGACTTGATGCGCCGGCTGAAGCCGGACTGCGTGACGCTGCGCGCTTCAGCCGCGCGCGAGAAGCTCATGTGCTGCGCGAGCGCGAGAAAGTCTTCGATCCACTTGATTTCCACGATCCGATCGGCTCCGAGGGTGTCCATGACCGAGGTCGAAAACCGGCCATTGCGCCGTGGGTGCCCAATACGCCGAAAAAAGTTGCGGCCGATTGCGAAAATAAGAACTCAGGGATGAGCCGCGCCTTCCAGCGCCCGCGCCACGCAGCGCTTCGCAAGGATAGCAGTCGGATCGACGAGCGCCGCGCGCGCGCCGTCCAAGCTCTCGAACTCCGGCTCGGGCAGGAGCAGGGGCAGCTCCGTGCAGCCGAGGATGATGGCTTGCACGCCTCGTTCGGCGAGCTCGGCGGCGGCGGCGCGGATGTCCGCGACGCACTGGCCCGAAGTGAACCCGGCCTTCACGCCCTTCTCCCCATAGATCGCGTTCATCACCCGCGCTTGCAGCTCCGCGCCCGGCACGACTTCGTACAAGCCCTGCGCCGCGAGCGCCCGGCGGTAGACGCCGCTCGCCACGGTGCCCGTCGTCGCGAGCACGCCGACCTCGCGCAAGCGCGGAAACCGCTCGCGCAGGTAGGCGACGGTCTCCGTCAGCATGTTGACGATCGGCACCGACAGGCGCGGCTGGATGCGATCCACGTACGCGTGCGCCGTGTTGCACGGAATCGCGATGATGTCGGCGTGGCCCGCCTCGAGCTTCTTGCAGGTCGCGTAGAGCGAGAGCGTCGGGTCGGGACCGTCGCCGACCAGGTAGCCGGTGCGGTCCGGGATCTGCGGATTCTGCTCGACGATCAGCTTGATGTGGTCCTGGTCGCGCGCGGCCGGTGTGCTGGCGACGATCTTCTGCATGAAGTCGACGGTCGCGGCCGGCCCCACGCCGCCCACCACGCCGACCTTGAAGGGCCGCCGGCTCGGGCCGCCCTCCCAGTGGAGCGCGTGGCGCGCGTAGATCGAGTTGGTGTCGAGGATCGGCGCGGCAAGCGGCGCGAGGCGATTGGCGATCAGCGCGATTTCGGTCGCGCCCGGCACGATCACCTCGGCGCCTTGCGCGACGAGGTCGGCGCACGCCTCGTCCAGAAGCGCGATGGGCAGGCCGAACAGCTGGCCGCTGCGGATGCCGTGCTCGCCGTAGACGGCCTCCGTCACCCGGTCGCCATCGTCACGGCGCGGATGCAGAACTTCGAACCCTGGGCTCGCGAAGTAGCGCTCGAAGAGCCGCGCCTCGCGCGTGGCGGCCGTTGCCAGCACGCCGATGCGGCGCGCGCGGCCCGACGCGGCCCGGCCTGACGCGGCCCGGCCTAATGTGCGCAGCACATGGCTGCGCACCGCGTCGATCATGTCGACGATGACGAGCGGCGAGTTCGCCTGAAGCTCGTCGATGAAGGTATGGGAAAAGAAGCAAGGCAGGATGACGGTGTCGATGCCGCGCCGGGCGAAGTCGAGGATCGCGTCGATGAGGTAGAGCTTGCGCTCCGTCATGCATTCGCCATCCGGGGCGAGCAGCGCGGCCCCGCCGAACGGCCGCGGATCGTAGGCGATCTCGACCGGCTCCCGTTCCCCGCCGCCCGAGCTTGCCAGCGCGAGCTTCGAGGCAACATCCGCGCTCCCGAGCGGACCGAACCCGCCGATCACACCGAACGAGCGGCGGCCCTTGCTGGTCATCCAATGATTCATCACGTCTCGTTTTTGTGCCAGCCTGGTCTATGCCAGGCCGTGATTCAAGGCTGGGACGAATAGTAAGGAAGAACAAACTCATTCTCCATGCTGGATGCGCATGTGGCGATGCGGATTCAGCATAGGATTGCAAATTGGGTCGAGGACAATCGACGTCCCGCATTTGCTGGACGACCCTCCAATCCTCCCCGACATGATTCACATCCTGATTGCCGACGACCACGCTCTCATTCGCGCCGGACTAAAACAATGCATCGCGTCGACCGCCGACCTCGTCGTGGCCGGCGAAGCGGCCAGCGGCAGCGAAGTGGTCGACAAGCTGCGCGGCATGCAGGCCGACCTGCTGCTGCTCGACATGTCGATGCCCGGCATCAACGGCATCGGCCTCATCAGGCGCGTGCGCGCCGAGCATCCCGCCCTGCCGGTCCTCGTGCTCAGCATCCATAGCGAAGCGCTGATCGTGTCGCGCGCGCTGCGCGCCGGCGCGAGCGGCTACGCCAGCAAGGACAGCGACCCCGACACGATCCTCGCCGCGATCCGCAAGGTCGCGGGCGGCGGGCGCTTCATCGACCCGAAGCTCGTCGACGCGATCGTGTTCGAGCAAGGCGAGAGCGACGCGCCGCTGCACGCCGCGCTGACCGACCGCGAATTCCAAGTGCTCCAGCTGATCGCCGCGGGCAAGAGCATCAACGAGATCGCCGATTCGTTCGCCTTGAGCGCCAAGACCATCAGCACGCACAAGATGCGCCTCATGCAGAAGCTCAACCTCGCGAGCAATGCCGAGCTGATCCGCTATGCGATCAAGCATGGCCTCGTGCAGGAGTGACGGCCGCGCTTGTTGCGCCGGCGCCAAGCCTCGAGGTCGGAATTGGCGGATTGTTCTATCAGGATTGCCTTACTTTTCACATCGAACCCGGGACTATCCCGCCCGGCCCCAAAGCGCGCAAACCCAGTCGGCACAAGCCACTCAGGGCATCGCGGCGGATGGCTTCGCATTTCTGTACGGCGCTTCGCAACTTCGGGGTCGTTGCGAAGCCGCGCATGGCAGCGCATCCCGATGCGCATCTCGCGGCACTAACGGACAGAGAGACAGAAAGCAATCGAGCCAGTCAGCCGTGACCGGCCGGCACTCAGCCCCAAATTGGAGAACACCGTGCGATTTGCCCTGGTAACCGACGACCCCGTGTTGAGCGCCAACCTGGCCGACTGCTTCGCTGACGACGCGATCGTCCTCGAATCGTTCAGCGGCGAGCTGCCGCTGATGCGCGCGATGCGCGCAACCGTCTACGACCTCGTGCTGATCGACGCCAAGAACAGCTCGATGCTCGTCAACTCGCTGCTGTCCTGGCGCAATTGCAACGCCGACCTCTCCACGCCGATCATCGTCCTCACACCCTTCTCCAACTGGAGCGCGATGCTGCGCTGGGTCAACGCGGGCGCCACCGACGTCGCGAATCGCTTCGATCTCGAGCAAGTGCGCCTGCGCGCGCACGTCGTGATCCAGCGCGAGACGCACGAGACCAGCAACGACGAGATCGCGCTCGGCGGCTATGCCCTGCGCCGCGACATCGGCGTGCTGACGCTCGACGGCGCAGAGATCGCGCTCACGCCGCGCGAGTTCGCGATGGCGTGGCTGTTCTTCTCGAACGCGGGCAAGTTCGTGAGCCGCGCGCAGATCGCGGGCGGCGTATGGGGCGCTTGCGAGGACGTCGCGACGCGCTCGATCGAGCAGCACGTCTACAAGCTGCGCAAGAAGCTGCGGCTAGCGGGCGAATCGCGCGTGAGCCTGAAGACGGTGTATGCGCTGGGCTACAAGCTGGATGTGGCGGTGCAGGCCGGGGCGCAGGACGATGGGGTGCGAGAGGAAGCGGTCGCGGTGAAGACGGTGACACCTGAGCCGGCCGCGCCTCAGCCGGCCGCGCCCAATGTCGTGCGCTTTGCGCGGCCCGTGCGGTTCGCTGCCGAATCCGTCGCTTGACCCCGCCTGCTCACGACGCGACGCTCGCCGCTGCACCGGCGGCTTCGACCGCCTCGCGCAGCGGGCCGCCGCGCTCGTCGCGAGCCAGCATGGCGAGAATCGCGGCGCTGCGTTGCGCGAACACGCACAGCATCTGCGACGAAGCGGCGAGCCGCGTGATCTGCGCGAGCGTGAGCGCGGCGACCACGTCGGCCGCTTCGCCGGACAGGCCCAGGCACTCGATGCCCGCCGCCCGGTCTTCGAGCAGGAGCCGCTGCGCCATCGACAGGTACAGGAAGTTGATCTCGCGAATCGAATCGAGCGTATCGCTGAAGTTCATTTCGAGCGCCTCGCAGCCAGCGTGAATTCGAGGGAGATACACGCAACAGCACACCAAAAGCACGGAAAAAGCGATGTCTCGCGAGCGTGCCCGCTTGACGATTTCATCTTAGACGCGCAGCCGGCGCCGAAAAGTCAGGGATCCCGGAAAATGGGAGGCCTCCAGGCTGAAGCTCGTATCAGGAAACCCTGACATTCGATTCGGATCTCGGGCGCGCCGCGACTCTCTATCATTGCAGCAGCCCCGCTGTCCGAGCCGACGGCATCGGCCCGGCGCCTCGCCGACCGGCCCGGACGCCACCGCCTCATCATGGTCGGCAAGACCGCCCACGCTCCCGGCGTCAAGATTGCGGGCCCTTTGCCGTTAAGCAGAGACCATGATTCGTACCTTCGTCTCGCAGATGTCGATGGACAGGCGCTTTTGCATCCATGTCGGCATCGCGCTCGCTCCGATCGTCGTGCTGTCCTGCTGGCTGCTCGCGCACGAGTGGACCGCCTTCAGTGGAGCGAACCTGGCGCTGCGCAGCTTCGACAGCGTCCGCAGCGCGCTCTTCGCGATGGAGAAAGTGTCGGCCGAACGCGGCCCGTCCAACGGCGCGCTCGGCGAGGACCTGCCGCTGCCGGCCGCGCGCGCCGCCGCGCTCGATGCGGCCCGCCGCGAAAGCGACCGGCGCCTGGCCGCGCTCGTCGACGCCTTGCGGCGCAACGGCTGCCCGCGGTGCGACGACGACGCCGGCGCAATCGAGGCGCTTGAAGCCGATCTCGCCGCGGCCCGCGCGAACATCGACCGCCTGCTGCGTCTGCCGCTCGCCAGGCGCGGCGACCGCGCGCTCTCCGAGGCAGTCGACCAGATGATCGCGATCGTCCCCGAGTTCCTGCCCATCGTCGCCGCGCGGACCTCGGACATCGTCGCCGCGGACCCGTACACGCTCAACAGCCTAATCCTCGCGAAACTCGCGGCCGACTTGCGCGAGCAGGCCGGCCAGCTCGGCTCGCACTTCACCAGCGCGCTCGCGATGAACCGCGCGCTCGCCGAAGACGAGCGCTTCGCGCTCGAGCGCGGCGAGGGCCGCATCGAGCAACTGCGCTCGATGATCAACTCGCGGCTCGTCGCGCACGCCGACGTGAACCCGCAGGCCGCGGCCGCGCTCAACGACGAGTACTACGGCGATGGCCTTCGCTACGTCGACGCGGTGCGCCTGCTCGCTGACCGCCCCGGCGGCGCCGGCCTCACGACGGCCCGGTTCGCCGCGCAATACGTGCCGACGATGCGCTCGATCACCGGCCTTCGCGACAGCGCGCTCGGCCACGCCGAAGACGCCCTGCGCGCACACCGGCGCCACGCGCTAGGTATCCTGGCCGGCACGGCGGCGGGCGTGGCGCTCCTGCTCGTCGCGCTGATCTGGGCAATCGCCCGCTTCCGGCAACAGGTGGTGAGCCCGTTCGTGAAGGCGACCGCCCTCATCGAAGCCATCGCCGACGGCGACCTGACGACGGAAGTGCCCACCTCGTTTCGCCGCCACGAGATCCGCGGCATGTTCGACGCGATCGCCGTGCTCAAGCACCACAGCGCCGAGCGCGCCCGGCTCGAGCGCGAACGCGCCTCGCTCATGGAGGAGCTCGCGACCATGGCCCAGACCGATCCGCTCACGCACCTCCTCAACCGCCGCGCCTTCGAGACCCGCGCCCGCGCGCTCTGCGCCGAGGCGCAGGCCGCGGGCGACCCGGTCGCGATGATCATGTTCGACATCGATCACTTCAAGCACATCAACGACACCCACGGCCACGCGGCCGGCGACGACGCCCTGCGCACCGTCGCCGAGCTGTGCCGCAAGCACTGGCGCCAATCCGACGTGGTCGCGCGGATCGGCGGCGAGGAGTTCGCAGTGGCCGCGCGCGTTTCCGCCGGCGGCGACGCCTTCGCGCTGGCCGAGCGGCTGCGGCGCGGCATCGCCGAGGCGGCGGTCCCGGCCGACGGCGCGCCGGTCTGCAAGGTGACGGCAAGCTTCGGCGTGGCGCTCGCGAGCGCGCGCGACGAGGCCGACGTCGCGCAGCTTCTCAAGCGCGCGGACCACGTGCTCTATCAGGCGAAGCTGGCGGGACGCAATTGTGTGGTCGTGGATCCGGGCTCGCCGGCGCTCGATGGTTCGGCTAGGTCGCCGAGCGTTGTCAGTTGAAGGTCGAAGGGTCGCGAGGTTTAGGTTGTCGTGCAACTTAGGCTGTCGTGCAACTTAGGCTGTCGTGCAACTTAGGCTGTCGTGCAACTTAGGTTGTCGCGCAACTTTGATATCGCGGCGGTGCGTATAGTCCGTCCCTCCCCGGGACCGGGGTCACTTTGGTCTTGCCCAAAGTAACCAAAGGCGTGTCCTGGGCGGACGGCCTGGCCCGTTAGCACTCAGTCCTGCCAGCGATAGCGGTCTAGGGCAAGCGTCACCGCTCGCCGCGCGGCCCGTTCGCACGTGGCACCGAATGGCCTTGCAACGAAACAAATTGAAGAGTTCGATTTGCCTGCGCCGCATCCAAGGCACGCCTCTTCAGGTCTTCCCTGACCGCCAGCATTGATTTGATTCGAATCTGAGTAATCCCGTGCCGCGTGCTAACGGGACGCACGGCGAGCGATAGCGGTAGCCCCTCGACCGCTATCGCCAACAGCACTGAGTGCCTCCGGGACAGGCCGTCCGCCCAGGACACGCCTTTGGTTACTTTGGGCAAGACCAAAGTGACCCCGGTCCCGGGCAGGGACGGACTATACGCACCGCCGCGATATCAAAGTTGCACGAAAACCCAAGCAGCAAGCCTCAATGCATCGCCAACTCAAGACTCTCGCTAAAACTCGCACCCGGCATCGGCCTGCCGAACAGATAGCCCTGCGCCTTGCCGCAGCCAAGCTCCACGAGCGTGTCGGCCTGCGCCTGCGTCTCGATGCCCTCGGCGACCACCTCGAGCGACAGCGCCCCCGCGACCGAGACGATCGCCTTCACGAGCGCGCGCATCTTCGCGTCGCCGTCGACGTCGCGCACGAACGAGCGGTCGATCTTCAGCATGTCGATCGGAAACTTGCCGAGGTAGCTCATCGACGAGTAGCCGGTGCCGAAGTCGTCGATCGCGATGGCAACGCCCATGCGGCTCAGATCCTCGAGCGAGCGGCGCACCGGGAAGCTGTCTTCGAGCAGCAGGCTCTCGGTGATCTCGACCGTGAGCCAGCCCGCCGCGCAACCGGTCGCCGCGAGCGCTTCGCGCACGGTCTGGGCGACGTCGTTCATGACGAACTGGCGCGCCGAGACGTTGACCGAGACGCGCAGCGGCATGCTCGCGAGCGCATTCCAGCGCACCGCGCAGCGGCACGCCTCGGCGATCACCCAGGCGCCGATGTCGACGATCGTGCCGTTGGCCTCGGCCACGCCGATGAACTGGTCGGGCGCGAGCCGGCCGCGCGACGGATGATCCCAGCGCAACAGCGCCTCCGCGCCGAGCAGCTGCCCGCCGGGGAGCGCGACGATCGGCTGGAACAGCAGCGCGAGCTCCCCCTGCTCGCGCGCGGCGCGTAGCGCGTGGCCCAGTTCGAGCCGCTCGGACGCGGCGCGCGCGGCGGCCGCGTCGTGAAAGCAGAAGCGATTGCCGCCGTTCCTCTTGGCGAGGTACATCGCGGCATCGGCATAGCGGAGCAATTCGGCGGCGTCGGTGCCGTCCTTCGGATAGCGGGCCACACCGATGCTGGCCGTGACGAACACCTCCCGCCCCTCGATGTCGACAGGCCCCGATAGCGCCACGAGCACGCGGCTCGCGAGAAACGCGAGGTCGAAGTCCTCGTCGGAGAACGACACGACGATCGCGAACTCGTCGCCCCCCAAGCGCGCGACCATATCGGCCGGCGACAGCGAGCGCGCGAGACGCTTGGCGACCTCCGCGAGCAGCCGGTCGCCGCACGCATGGCCCAGCACGTCGTTGACGTCCTTGAAGTCGTCGAGGTCGAGCAGCATCAGCCCGACCTGGGGACTCGGGCCCGCGCCGCTGCCCGCCTTGTGCAACATCTTCTCCAGCCGCTCCAGCAGCAGCGAGCGATTCGGCAAGCCCGTGAGCGCATCGTAGAGCGCGAGCTGGCGCAACTGCTCCTCGACCCGCACGTGGCGCGTCACGTCGCGCGCGATCGTCAGCACGCCGGAAATGCTGCCGTCGAGGTCATATTCGGGCGTCGCGCGCACCGAGAAGTGCGTGGCCTCGCCGGACTCCGAGACCCTGCTGATTTCGATCTCATCGTCGTTGCCCGTTTCGAGGATGCGCTGCAGGCGCGCCTGGTAGCGCGCGGCGAGCTCCGGGTCGAACGTGCTGGTCTCGGCCGGCGTCTTGCCGAGGAACTCCTCCGGCGCGATCTCGCAGATGCGCGCGAAGGTCAGGTTGCCGTAGACGCGGCGGCACTGCCTGTCGTAGCGCACGATCGAGTCCGGCGAGCTTTCGACGAGCGTGTGGTAGTCGTGCGCGCGCTGATGCTCGGCGCGCTTCTGCTCGGTGATGTCGTAGCTGTAGCCGTGCCAGATCGTGCAGCCGTCGGCGAGACGGCGGCCCCGGCAATGCGTCACGATCCAGCGCGCGCCCTTGACCGGGTGGTCGATCCGGTATTCGGCGCAGCCGGCGGCCGGATCGTCGATCGCATCGTCGAAGGCGCGCAACAGCTTGGGCAGGTCCCGCGCCTCGATCAAGCGATCGAGCGGCTTCAGGCTCTTGGCGACCTCAGCCGGCGTGCAGCCGAACAGATCGACGATGCCGCGGCTCGCATGAGGCATGCTGTCATGCCCCGCGCGGTCGCGCCGGATCGTGAACAGCATGCCGGGGATGGCGTCGGAGAAGGTCGCGAGCTGCTGCGCGACATCGGCCTGGGCGCGCCAGGGCGCGAGCCATTTTCTGAACAGCCGGGCATGCCCGGCTGCGTACGCGCCGAGGCACAGCGCGCCGCCCGCGCCGAGCGCGAGCATCGCTGCCGGCGTAAGGCTCACGATGACTGTCATGGAGAGTGCTCGTAGCGGGCTTGTTCGATTGGAAGCACTTCGAGTCGAGCGCGTTCAACGTCCATAAGGAGGTATTACGGCAGGTCGCGCCCGCTTCCACAGGGATCGCACGCTTCGAGGACCCTGAAAATACGGTAGGGATATCCCTACCGGAAAAATAAAGCCGTCGCAAGACGGCTTGGAAAGGCTCCGGCGTGGAGCGTCCCGAGGGACGCTCCCGAGCGGCGCCGGAATGCGCTGCGCTCGCGGCCGGAAAATCAGGAATCCAGACGCACCGGCTTACTGCGTGTCGCGGCTCGCGCCCACGGGCTCCACGAAGCGCACGCCCGAGGCCGCGCGCAATTCGCCGATTTGCCGCTCGACGTCGCCGCGCTTGGCCGCCGGGCCGAGCGAGTACACCCCGTTCTCAGTCGGGCCCGCGACGATCTGCAGGTGCAGCGGCACGAGGAGCGCCTGCAGGCCTCCCGCCGTCATGGCCGGATCGACGACGAGCCGGATCGTCGCGCGCGACGCGGTGCTGTCCGGCAACGACAGCGTGCGGTACACCGCCGACGCATGGCTGCCGGCGTCCGACTGCGAGCTCAGCACCGCGACGCCGCCGGTCTCGAGCACCAGCAGCGCCGCCAGGCCATAGGCGATGGCGGCCCAGCGGTTGCGCGGCGCGCGTGCGCCCGACGCCGCCGGCGCGGCCTGCCGGGGCCGCTCGTCGATCTGCAGCAGGAGCCGGGCGACGCCCTGGTCCGCCGACGGCCCCTCGATTTCTTTCGCGTTCATCTGCGAGAAGAGGCCGCGCTGGCGCGCGAGCTCCTCGCGGCACGACTCGCAGCCGGCGAGGTGCGCTTCGACTTGTGCGCGCTCCGCCTCGGGCAACGTGCCGTTGACGAGCCACGGCAGCATTTCCCACGCGTGCAGATGCGTGCGTTCGACATCGACTGGAATTTTGTTCATTGGTCTACCTCAACTGATCCGCCGGCAAGCACCGGCATCACGTTGCGCAGCTTGACGCGGGCATGAAACATCCTGGCTTTCACCGTCGTGAGCGGCGCGCTCGTGATCTCCGCGATCTCCTCGAGCGAATGCCCCATCACATAGGCGAGCTCCATCACCAGGCGCTGCTCCGCTGACAGGCGCGCAAGCCCCTTCGTCACCCAGTCGGCGAGCTCATGGTCGGCAAACGGCTCGCTCGCGCGGTCGTCGGCGTCGCCCAGGAGCGGCTCGTGCTGCATGCCGCCCTGGCGCAGCGTCTTCAGCGTGACGCGATAGGCGATGCCCATCAGCCACGTCGAGACGCGCGCCTGTCCGCGAAAATCCGCGGCCTTCTGCCAGACGACCATGAACGTGTCGTTGATCACCTCTTCGATGAGGTCGTCGCGCCGCGTGAAGCGGCCGAGGAAGCGCACGAGCCGCCGGTGATACTCGCGGTAGAGCGCCGCCAGCGCGGCCTTGTCGCGGCGCATGATGCGTTCGAGCAACGCGATGTCGTCGGCATCGGCGCTGCGCGCGGCCCCTCTCCCAGGTGTCACTTCGTTTATCAACATGATGCAGTTAGCGATCCGCCAAACGGGATGGTCCACTGTAGGTACCCACAGGCCAGGGAAAAGTTGCGGCCCGCCGCGAAAATCCCTGCGGCGGGTAGTGGCATTCACTTTGCGCCCTGCGCCCCGCAAGGTTCGATAGGCGCGCGCGGATTTTCTCGTAGGGATTTCCTGATGCCGCCAGCCCCCCCCGGGCGCCGGCCCAGGCGGCGCGCCGGGAAATTTCGCGGGCGTCCCTACCCGTTCGCTCTCGCCAGGGATGAAGACATCGCCCGATCGCTATCGTTGGGGCTGAACGATGCGTCCTATGCCCGGTCCACCAACGGCCCATGACGTGTCGTCGCGCGGCGAAGATCGGCCTGCCTGCCGGCGGGGCCCGGTTCATCCTCACACGACGAGGTCATTCATGAATCTTTCTATCGATAACTCTCTCGGCTCCTCCTCGGCGCTTTCGTTCCATTCATCGGGCAGCGCGCAATCGGGCGGCGGCCAGATCCAGCAGCTCGAGCAGATCCTGGCGGAAGTCCTGCAAATGCTCGAACAGATGCTGAAGCAATCCATTCAGACGCAAAACCAGCAAACCGGCATGGATTCGAACGGCGGTGGCGGCGGCTCGCCCGCCGGTGCAGGTACCGGCGCCGGCGGCGCAGGCGGTGCGACCGGCGCGAGCGGTCCGGAAGCCGCGGGCGGCGCAACGGGCGCAGGCGGCGGCCAGGATCCGATGTCGCAGTTGAGCTCGATGCTCGGCCAGATCCAAAACATGCTCGACCAGCTCAAGGGCTCGCAAGGCCAGTCCGGTGCGGATCAAGCCGGCTCGGGCGCGAACAGCGGCGATCAGAGCCAGTTGATGCAGATGATCGGAGAGATCCTCCAGATGATCGAGGAGCTGCTGCAGCAGATGCAAGGCGGCGGCTCGAGCGGCACAGGTAACGCGAGCGGCGGCGGCGGCACGCAGGGCGCGGGCGGCGGTGGCGCTCCGAGCGGCGCCGGCGGCGCGTCAGGCGCAGGCGGTGCGACCGGCTCGGACGCGGCCAACGGCGGCGGCCAAAGCCAGGCCTCGCAGCTCGACTCGATGCAGCAGCAAGTCAACCAGCTCCAGCAGCAATTGGATCAGATGCAGAACGGTCAGGGTCAGCAAGGCCAGCAGACGGGACAGAGCGAACTGCAGCAGCTCGAAGCGATCACCAAGAAGCTCGAGCAGGCCGTGAAGATGATGGAGAACCAAGGCACGCCGGGCGCCTCGGGCGTCTGACATCGATGCGGCGAAGGCCGGCGCGCAACGCCGGCCTTCGCCGTTTCACGCGAACGAACAGACTCAAAGGAACCAACATGGGTGCAATCAAACATGCGGTTGACAGCATCGGTCACGATATCGCGCATGTGGCCAAGGACGTCGTCCACGGCGTCGAGACGGCTGCCAAGGACGTCGGGAAGGTCGCCGAAGGTGTCGCCAAAGGCGTCGAGCAGGTCGGCAAGGAACTCGCCAAGGACGTGGCGCACGTTGCCACGGACGCGGCCGAAGCGGCCGGCGCGCTGATGGAAGGCCACCTCCACCAGGCCTTGAACAAGGCCATGGATGCGGGCAAGGATCTCGCCAAGACGGCCTACGACGCCGGAACCGCCGGAGAGCAGGCGACGGTCGACTCGCTCGCCCACTCGCATCTGAGCAAGAAGCTCGACCGCGCGATGAACAAGGCCGAGAACGGCATTCAGAAGGTCGGCAAGGGCATCGCCACCGGTGTCGGCATGGTCGAGAAGAACCTCGCGCAGGACGTGGGCAAGGTCGGCAAGGACGCGCTCAAGGTCGGCGGCGACGTGGTTCACGGCCGCTGGCAGCAGGCGCTCGACGACACCGTCAAGACCGCCGAAGACGGCTTCAAGACCTACGCCGATGTCGCCACGTCGGCGAGCCAGGCCACCGTCGACTCGCTTGCCAGCATGCATCTCGGCAAGGGCTTCGACAAGGCGATGGGCAAGGTCGAGAAAGGCTACGACGCAGTCAAGAACGATGTGGTCAAGAGCGTCGATCAGGTCGGCGAACAGGTCGTCCAGGGCACCGAAGGCGCGATCAAGGGCACGGTGGCGGCTGTCAACGACGCCGCCCACGGCAAGTGGGGCGCGGCGATGGGCGCGCTCGGCAGCGCCGGCATGGACGCGCTGAACGTCGCCGCGGACCTCACGCCGGAAGGCGCGATGGCATCGGTCGGCGCGAACGTGCTCGCCAACGCCCACATCGGCAACGCGCAGCTCGACGGCGCGATCGCAGGCGCCCTGCACGGCAACGTCGCGCAGATGGCCAAGGGCATCGCGAAGAACGTCGGCGAGATGGAAGTCAGCAACCAGGTGCAGAGCAAGATCATCGATCCGGTCATGTCGAAGCTCATGCCGCAAGGCGGGGGCGAAGGCAGCGCGATGGGCTGGACGGCCGCGGGCATCGCGGCCGGCGCGGCGGCTGACGGACTGAGCTCGCGGCACGGCGGCAGCGGGAAGTTCTCGCTGGGCAGCGGCTTCGGCAAACTGGGCGGCGGTTCGGGCAAGCTCTCGCTCGGCAGCAGCCTTGCCAAGCTAGGCGGCAGCTCGGGCGGCAAGTTCTCGCTCGGCGGCTCCGGCAAGGTCTCGGTTGCCGAGCGCCTCGGTCTGCGCAAGGGCAGCAGCAAGGTTCATCCGGCCGAAACCGAAGATGCGCAAGCGCAGAAAGAAGCCAAGCCTCGGAAGAAGGAAGACGCCAACGAGAATGCGCAGAACGCGGCCAACAATACGCTGGCCAGCAACCCGGCGACGAGCGGAGCCAGCTCCGCCGACCAGGAGCAGTTGATGCTCGAGATGTTCATGCTGCAGGCCGGGATGGGCTCGCACACGAGCGGCGCCGACAAGCGCCGCGCCGAGTTGACGGGCGACAGTTGATGCAAGCGAGGGGGCTTGTCCCCTCGCTTGCTGTCTTTTCCTCCCGTCTTCTCGCCGTGTGAAGGCTCAGCAGTTCGAAGCAAAAAAAACCGGCGCATCGTAGATACGCCGGTTTTTTTGCTTTTACACGAGAAACGAGGAAGGCCTCACCTCGCTATCACGTATGCGACTTCCGCAACATCCGCCTGAAGCACAACACAACCGCGGCAGTCGCAACAACGATGCAGGCCGACGAAACCAAGAACGCCAGATCCGTCTCCTGCGATGCGTTCCTTGCGTCGTAGATTCCAACGAGCCAGCTCCATAGCGGATTCGAGAAATTGAGAGCTGTGTCCGGGTGCCTGATCCACCAGATCGCGTTCGAGAAGATCGAGACCACCAACCAAATTGCGATCGCAAAG
The DNA here is from genome assembly GCF_005144415.1 of Trinickia terrae. Taxonomy (GTDB): domain Bacteria; phylum Pseudomonadota; class Gammaproteobacteria; order Burkholderiales; family Burkholderiaceae; genus Trinickia_A; species Trinickia_A terrae. The sequence continues at coordinate 47,814 of NZ_SWJE01000002.1, forward strand.
TATCCGAGCAGCTTTTTCATGACACGATCAGTTCGGCGTACGCCTTGAGCGCAGAACCCGGAACCGAGACTTTCGGCGCATCAGAAAATATGGCACGGATGCGAGTCCAATCATTCATATTTTCGATGGTGATACATCCCTCGCTGATACCCAAGTGGCCTTTGGGGTGCAATCTGAACTGACTTTTGCAAACCTTCCTTAACAGAAACGACCAAAAGTAAGCAGCCCCCATGCAACATTTAGTTAAAGCTTCTTAGTGGTCGAGACCAGTTGTGGCGAAAACCATCCCCAAGCAAATCATCGCACCAGCTGACGACGGTACGCAGACAACGAAGTGACGCCCCCAGACAAAATGAACAGTACGTTTGATCCTCGAGCTAGCTCGCCAGTGCGGATGTCCTCTATCAATCCCGCGAAAGCCTTTCCGCTATAGACAGGGTCGAGAAGAATCGCTTCTTTGCTCGCCACTAGTGCGATTGCCTCGATTGCCTGCTCGGTTGGAAGACCGTAGCCAGAACCCAGTTGATCTGCGCGGATCTGCACTGCGCTTTCGGGGAAATCGGAATCAGCGGCGAGCAACAAGGCCGTCTCACGCAGCTTCGCGAGTGTATTTGCTCGTGCCTCGCTCTCATCCGAGAGAACAGTAAAGCCGCGGATCCGTGTGAAGTCGCCGTCCGAGATTGCCGCACCTGCGAGGAGGCCTGCTTGCATTCCCCCACTGCCATTTGCCATGAGTATCTGCTTGAATCGGAATCCAGCCTCCTTTTCTTGCTGCGCGATCTCGTAGTATCCGTTGACGTAACCCAGACACCCAATAGGACTCGATCCACCAAGCGGACAGAAAAAAACGCGCGAGCCGTTGGTTTCAAGTTCATTGATTCGGTCTTGTGCGAATGCGACTGGATCAACTCCTTCAGCAAGATCGTGGATGGTGGCGCCAAATAGGCGGTCAATGAGGACGTTGCCGTTGCGCGTGTAATCTTCGTCGTCGCGGTCGACCATCCTCGAGAGAACGAGTTCGCACTTCAGGCCTGCGCGAGCTGCTGCTGCCGCGGTTAGCCGAGCGTGGTTCGATTGCTTTCCTCCTACCGTGATCACAACATCGGCCCGCTCCTTACATGCTTGGCCGATAAGAAATTCCAGTTTGCGCAGCTTGTTTCCTCCACCACCAATCCAGTGGACATCGTCTCGCTTGACAAAAATGTTTGCGCCGCCGAGGTAACGGCTGAGCTTCTCCAGAGGCTGAATAGGGGTTGACGTTGCGTCGAGCGAAAAGCGAGGAAACCCCGCGAGTTGAGGCATATTCAAGTTCAACGAAAATCTCCAGACAGATTAGGTGTTTGAGATGCAGATTGTGACGAGCGATTTCTGACCGAAAAAAACGATCGTGCTTTTGGCTTGAGCATCATTCCGGCTCGCAAGCACTTCCACGGCAGGTCGGACGGGTCGGCGGCCACAGGTCCAAGTGCTTTCGCGACAAGCTCGTATCCAGTATTTTCGCTCATTGCTCGCGCTCCGCAGGAACCAGAGGTCGTGCGGCTCGTTTTTCCTCGGCGCGTACGAGCAGAAAGTCTGCCCCCTTCTTCTCCTAATTTTCTTTCTTACTACCTAGGCCATTGCACGAAACGGGAAATAAAATTAACCTTCCAGAAGAATATTATCGATATGGCATGATGAGCATATTTCGGCCCTTGCCGAGGAGGTTTTCCAGATGTCGAAGCGAAACACAGACCTTGATGAAATTGATTTAAAGATTTTGCGTCTGTTGCAAGCAAATGGACGCCTCACGAATGCCGAAATTGCCGCTGAGATATCGCTTTCTGCGCCGGCCTGTTGGAAGCGGCTTAAGCGTCTTGAGGAAGATGTTGTGCAAGGGTATCACGCGACGCTTAATCAGAAGGCTCTAGGATTAAAATTATTTGCCTTTGTCAATATTATGCTCGACAATCATTCGGAGAAGTCAATGCGCGCTTTTGAGGCCGGCGTAATGGCATTTCCAAATGTGGTCGCCTGCCATAATATCTCGGGCCGTTATGATTATCTCTTGCAAATCGTGGTGCACGATATGGAAGAATTTCACGAAGTGGCGATGCACAAAATCAGAGTTTTGGGGAACGTGAAAGAGATATGCACCAGTTTTGCGATCAAGGAAATTAAGCGTTCGCCTAGATTGCCGGTATAAGAGGCGTTAACAAAATGAGTTTTCCAGTTGTCGCCAGCATATGTGCGACAGGCCAGTGTCAGAAAGGCTTGGTGGATGAAAGCCAGGTGCTCGAAGCGGATGCGCAGTCGCCGGAAGTTGTGAAGCCAGGAGATGATGCGTTCGCGGAAGACAAGAAGCTGCACGTTCCGCTGGAGGCGTTGGGCGCTTACACCGCATGACGTGGCTTGAGTTCACCGGAGGAATGCTGCCCCCAACGGCGAGCTACACCAATTTCGGCTCGCGCCCCCTACGCGCCGCCCTGCACGCCCGCCCTTCCCGCGTAATCCGAAAGGTCACCGTCCCATCGACGTCGCTCACCGGCGACCATCCATTGCGCCTCATCAACTCCAGACAAGCGCGATTTCCGGCATCCACCGCCGCCAGCGCTTCCGTCCGGAAGCCGAACAGCCAGTCGAGCGCCGACTCCCAGAGCCACGCCCAGCGTCCGTGATAGTCGGGCAGCACCGCGATGTGCACATATCCGCCGTCGTAGATGACGCCGCCGATCGGCGTGTCGTCGTACACGAAGCCGATCGAGCGGCACCCCTTGTAGCGCTCGATGAACCTCTCCTTGCTGAAGACCTGCCGCACGTCGATCCCGGACGCCGCGTAGTGGCTCGCATCGGCCTCGTAGTAGACCCCGAGGTCGAGGTGATCCGTCATTCGGAGCCGCCGCATGATCAGTCGGACTCCCGGGACGCCACGGGAAGCACGGGACAATTCACGCACGACCCGGCGGGCAGCGGCGCCTGCTCCGGCGTCTGCATCGACACCTGCGGCAAGGCCTGCCCCGGCCCCGCCGAGATGATGCGCGGCGTGAGCAGGAAAAGCCGCTGAAACTTGCTGCCCGTATGGCTCTTGTACTGGAAGAGCTTGCCGATCAGCGGAATCTTCGAGAGGCCCGGAATGCCCGACTTGCTGTCGTCGGTGTTGTCGACCTGATAGCCCGCGATCAAGAGGCTCTGCCCCTGCTCGATCAGCGACTGCGTATCGATCGTGCTGTTGCTGACCACAGGCAGGTTCTGCACCGTTTGGCCCGTGAGCTGGCCGTCCTCGATATGGATGTCGAGCCGGATCTGCGGATTGCCCTGGTCGAGAACGATGCTCGGCAGCACGCGCAGCGTCACCCCCGCCGATACGCTGTACAGGTCGCCCGATTGGTAGCCCTGCACCGGCACGTAGAAGGTCTGCTTGTTGTCCATCACGGCCTCGACGTTGTCGAGCGTCGCGACCTTCGGGCTCGCCGTGATGCGCGCATTGTCGCTCTGCTCGAGCGCGCTGATGCGCGAGAGCAGATAGCGGCTCGCCCCGCCGATCACCGCGGTCAGCACCGCGCCCTGCGGCGTCGCGAGAATGCCGGCCGCCGACGTGTTGTTGGGATTGTTGAAGCCCTGCGGATTGAGCGAGTCCGGGTTGGCCGCCTGCGCGTTCTGCGCGTTGCCGGTCTCGAGATCGAAGTGGCTGTTGTGGAGCCGCCAGTCGACGCCGAGCTGCTTCAGCCCCGTCTCGGTGATCTCGATGATGCTCGCGTCGATCTCGAGCACGCCGGGGCGCTTGTCGAGCGAGGCGATCAGCTTCTCGAACGCCGGCATCGCCTCGGCGCGCGCGCGGATCAGGATCGCGTTGTTGCGCTGGTCGGGCTGGATCACGGGGTTGTCGGCGTGCGGGGCGGGCGTGTCGCCCGCGCCTGCCGCGCCGTCGGCGGGCAGGCCCGGCGGCTGCCCCGCTGCGCTCACCTGCGCATAGTTCGCGGGCAGCGGCGGCGGGTTGTTGCGGTCATACGCGTTGGAGCCGCCCGAGCCGCCCGAGCCGCCAAAGAGGCCCGGCAGCGTCGGTATCCCGCCGCCCGTCATGGTGCGTCCGTAGCCCGGCGCGGGGCTCGCGGTATCGAGGCTGTGCATCTTGTAGGCATCGGCGCGCGGCGCGGCATCGGTGCGCGCGCCATTGCCGCCCGCGCTGTCCGGATAGAGGCTCCTCAGCACCGACGCGACGCCCGGCACCAGCATCGACTGGCCGTTGATCGTGATCGTGCGATCGGTCGCCCACGCATAGTGCAGCGGGAAGCTGCGGATCTGCGGCGCGTCCGCGCGCTCGACGTCGCGGTCGATCAGGTGCGCGACGTCGGTGGCGAGCTCCACCATGCGCGGCGGACCGGAGACGAGGGCCGTGCCGGTGGCGTCGTCGTAGAGCACCGGAAAGCGCGGATCGGTGACGTTCAGGCGCGCGAGCGCGCGGCGCAGGTCTTCGGTCGATGCGTGGGTCAGGCCGATCGTCGCGCTCTTCGCCTCGTTCGGGCCCGACACGCGCAGCACCGCGCCGTCGTAGTACCAGATGAAGCCGAACGAATCGGCCATTCGATCGAGGAAGCGCTGCGGCGTCTCGTCGAAGCGGCCCGTCACGGCGCCGTCGACTTGCGGCGAAATCCACGTGATCACGTTCTCGCTCGCGCCGAGATCGCGCAGCACTTCCTTCAAGTCCTTGTGGTCGGCGACGTACTGGAAGTGATTCGACTTCCACGGAATCGGCTTGGCCCATGCATCAGGCACGTTGACGCCGAACCCCATCACCATCGCCAGGACGAGCGCGCGCGCGCGCCGCCGCTTGCCTGCACAGCCATTCATCTCATGCGCTCCACGCGAAATCGAAGGGGGATCAGCGCGCATGCGCGACGATCGTTTCCGACGGCGATTCGTCGAAGTACTTGCGATAGCCCTTCGCGAGCGTCGAGCGGCTCTTCAGGCCCCAGCGGGCAGCGGTATCGAACACCGCGGGCGCCGGGCCGTTTTCCGCGAGCAGGTCCTCGCGGATGCCTTCGAGACGCAGCGAGCGGATCAGCCCGCACGGCGTCACGCCGAGCGCGCGCTTGAACACGAGCTGGATCGTGCGCATCGTCACGTCGAGCTCGGCGGCGACCTCGCGCGTCGTCAGGTCTTCGCGGTCGATGTTTTCGACAATGTAGCGATAGGCGCGCCGGTACTTGGCGGGCAGGCGCGCGGCGACGTCGTCGCTCGCGGCGTTCGCGCGCTGGCGCGTGCTGTGGGCGGCGCGCAGCGGCGGCGCTTCGGTGCGCAGGCAGCGCAGCGCCTCGGCCGTGTAGTGCGAGTAGAACTTGAGGGCCTCGGCCGCGTTGCCGCGGCGCGCGGCCGCCTTCGAAAGGCCGTACAGGTAGTCGACATTGCGGCGCTGCTCCTCGGCGTTGCCGGGCGGCATGCGGTCCATGATGTCGGCGGCGATGTCGTCGAGGCCGCCGGCGAGCGCGGCCAGCATCATGTCGAGGTTGGCATGGAACACTTGCCGCGTGCTCACCGCTCCGTGACGCGCACGCGCCGCGAGCAGTTGCGCCGACGCATGGCGCTCGCCGTTCGCGAGGCGCGCCATGCCGAGCAGCTCTTCGCTGCGCCGCGCGTGGATCGCGGGACGCGAGGCGATCGCCGAAGCGGGCTCGGGACGCGTGCGGCCGCCAGGCCCCATCGACGAGCACGCCAGCGCCGACTGCCAGAACGCGTGATCGTTCAGGGCGCGCGCGGCGCGCACTTGCAGACGCACGTCGAACTCTTCGGCGAGCAGGTCGATCATCAGGCGATAGCGCGGCTCGCTGCAGGCATCGGCGAGATCGGCGGCTTCGATGAGCGCGTCGTCGGCGGCCTGCTGCTGCGCGAGCTGATGATGCGCGAGCGACATGCCGACATAAGCCTCGATGCGCTCCTCCACTTGCGCGTCGGCTTGAGCCGCGATGCGCGCGAAGCTGCGCTGCGCGACGCTCAAGCGGCCGAGCATCAGCGAGGTCCAGCCCGTGTTGCGGCACGATTGCACGCGCAGCTGCACGTCATCCTTCCAGATCATCTTCTGTGCGCGGCGGTAGTACTCCTCCGCTTTCTCGGCGTCGTCGATGAGCATCGACACGTCGGCGAGCGCCGTCAGTTCCTCGTTGCTGCGCTCACGCTGCTTTGCGCCATTGCCTGCGCCGTTGCGCGCCGCGTCGGCCGCATCGTCGACCGTGCAGTAGGCGCGCGAGAAATCGCCATCGAGAATGGCCGCCGTGTAGCGCGGCAAGGTGTTGCGGAACTTGAGAGCGGACAGCAACGCCATATAGACCGTTGGATACATAGCTTGATTCTCTTGCGAAGAGACCCCGTCTGGATTCGGCCGACCGGGCATGGACCGTACATCGGCGCATTTGCGTACATATTTGCGAAGCGCCTTTGTTGGAATCCATATTAATCATGCTAGGGAGAGGCAATTTCAACGATCTCCCCTACATCCACAACAATCTTCACAACGCGCTACAACAACGCTCAACTCAACAATCCTCAATCCTCAACGCAATCTCAACGCCGTCTCGCCTCAACCATTCTCAACGCCTGGAAGCCCCGCCGGACGGGGCCGCCAGCGCGGCGGCCTCGTGCAGGAAGGTATCGAGCCTCAACGAACCGGCGACCTGCTGCGCAAACACCGCGACCAGAAAAATCAGCATCAAGAGACCGACCGCGCCGCGAATCGGCTGGCTCAGCGACGAAGGCTCGAGCTTGTCGGCGGCGCGCGTGAGAATCCCGATCGCGAGATCGATGAGGACGAGCGCGAGCATGATTGGCATGCCGAGCTTCACGGTCGCCGTCATGATCGAATCGGTGCGCGCGACGATGAACGATTCGGCGATGCCGCTCATCGACGGCGTGATCGACGCAAGCGGCCACCACTTGAACGATTCGAACAGCGCGCCGACGAGGAAGGTCATGCCGCCGCTCACGTAGAAGAGCGTCACCGCGAGCTGCATGAGCGTGTTGGAGATCGGCGTGCTCTGGTCGCCGCGCAGCGGGTTGGTCATCTGCACGCTGTTGTAGCCGGCGACGTCGTCGATCAGCGTGCCGACGCATTGCGCGATCCAGAACACCGTCGAGGCCGCGAAACCGAGCACGGCGCCAAGGAACATCTCCTTGAGCGACAGCACCATCAGCTGCGCGGAGCCGAGGTCGTCGTAATGGTGAGCAGGCTGCGCCGCCGCGACGAAAATCGCGAGCACGTAGATGATGCCGTTGCGCGCGAGCCCCGGCAGCATCTCGCCGCTCGTCGCGGGCAGCATCTGGAACACCACGGCGATGCGCACCGCGCTCAACGCGAGCGTCAGAAAGAAACCCTCGTAGTCCCTGAACAGATCTGCGAGCGCCTGCCCGAGCGCCAGTCCCTCATGCATTCGATTCTCCGCGTCTCATGCGCGCGGCCGCGGTTTCGGCCGCTTCTTCGTCGGTGCGTTCCTGCTCGCGGCGCTGCGCGTCCGCGATGGTTTTCTTCAGTTGCTCGCGCGCGGCGTCGACCGACGCCTCGGCGCGCCGCACGCTCGCCTTCAGGCGCTCGACGGCGCGCTGTTGCTCGTCGGCCGCCTCGCTCGCGCGGCGCACGCCGTGCTTCGCCTCCTCGACCGTCTGCGCAAGCGGCGCGCGATAGACGTCGTAGTCGAGATAGGCCGACGGCGACAGTCCACGCGGATCGGCAAGCATGTTCGCGATCTTCTCTTCGTGGGCGAGCTGCTGGCGCTTAGCGTGGCTGGCCTGCGCGTTCGCTTCGGCGAGTTCGGTAAGCAAGCCCTCGTGATGCTGCCGCGCTTGGGTGAGCTCGTCTTCCAGCCGCTCCTTCGCTCGCTCCTTCGCCTTGACGACGACCTTCCATATCTGCTTCAGCGCGCGGCTCATCGTGGGTTCCTTCGCTTGTTTCTCTGCTTTTTCTGGCGGTTTGTTGGTTTGCTGCTTGGGTTTTTGTGAAAACTTTGAATTCGCGGCGGTACGTATAGTCCGTCCCTCCCCGGGACCGGGGTCACTTTTGTCCTTGCCAAAAGTAACCAAAAGCGCGTCCTAGGCGGACGGCCTTGGCCCGTTAGCACTCAGTTCTGTTGGCGGTAGCGGTCGATGGGGCTACCGTCATCGCTCGCCGTACGACCCGTTAGCACGCGGCACTGAATTGCTCAGATTCGAATCAAACCAATACTGATGGTCAGGCAAGGTCCGAAGGCGCTTGTCTTGCGATGCATGCTTCATGCGCTCCTGCTAACTTTCAATCGTGGGTGACATAGGGCGCAGAAAAACCGATGTCTTCCATTTGTTTCGCCGCAAGGCCATTCCGTGCCACGTGCTAACGGGACGCACGGCGAGCAAAAACGGTAGCCCTCAGACCGCTATCGCCTACAGCACTCAGTGCCTCCGGGCCAGGCCGTCCGCCTAGGACACGCCTTTGGTTACTTTGGGCAAGACCAAAGTGACCCCGGTCCCGGGGAGGGACGGACTATACGCACCGCCGCGATATCAAAGTTTTCACGAAAACCTAAACCTAACGCCGCTCCGAATCGCCCCCCCACCACAGTTACCAACCCTCATTCGACAAACCCAACAAGCGCACCGCGCGTCTCTTCGATATCGGCCAGCTCATCAGTACGCTGGCGCACGAACGCTTCGATCTCTTCGTGCAGCTCGATCGCCTCATCGGCGGCGGGATCGCTACCGGGCTTGTACTCGCCGATCTGCAAGAGCATCTCGATCTCGTCGTACTTCGCCATCAGCTTGCGCATCCGGCCCGCCCCCGAGCAATGCTCGGGCGAGGCGATCTGCGTCATCACGCGCGAGAGGCTGTTGAGGACATCGATGGCCGGATAGCGGTTGCGCGCGGCGATCTTGCGCGACAGGATCATGTGCCCGTCGAGAATCCCGCGCACTTCCTCGGAGATCGGGTCGCCACCCTCCTCGTCTTCGTTGAGCACCGTGTAGAGCGCCGTGATCGAGCCGTCGCGGCCCATGCCCGCGCGCTCCAGGAGGCGCGGCAGCTCGGCGAACACCGAGGGCGGGAAGCCGCGGCGCGTCGGCGGCTCGCCGGCCGAGAGGCCGATCTCGCGCTGCGCGCGCGCAAAGCGCGTGAGCGAATCCATCATCAGGAGCACGCGCAGGCCGCGGTCGCGGAAATACTCGGCGATCGCCGTGCCCACGTAAGCGGCCTTGGCGCGTTCGATCGACGAGCGGTCGGAGGTCGCGCAGACCACCACGCTCTTCGCCATCCCTTCCTCGCCGAGGATCAGCTCGATGAACTCACGCACTTCGCGGCCGCGCTCGCCGATCAGCACGATCACGTTGACGTCGCATTCGGTGCCGCGCGCGAGCATGCCGAGCAGCGTGGACTTGCCGACGCCCGCCGCCGCGAAGATGCCCATGCGCTGACCTTCACCGAGCGCCATCAGGCCGTCGATCACGCGCACGCCGGTCGGCAATTGCGTTTCGATCATGCGGCGTTCGAGCGGATCGGGCGCGTTGGCCGACACCGGCACGTAGGTTTCGGCCTCGATCGGGCCGCCGCCGTCGATCGGCTCGCCAAGGCCGTCGAGGATGCGGCCGAGGATCCCCTCGCCGACGGGCACCGAAAGCGGCCGGCCGCTGCCCGTCACGCGCGTGCTGCGCGAGAGGCCGGTCATGCTGCCGAACGGCGCGAGCAGCGCATGCTGACGCGCGATGCCGACGACTTCCGCTCGCTGCATCAGCGTGCCGTCCGCGTGGCGCAGCTCGCAGAGCTCGCCCATCTGCACGTCGAGCCCCCCCACCTTCACGAGCGTGCCGACGGCCTCGAGCACCTTGCCGTAGCGCTCGCAAGACGCGCCCGGCGCGAGCGCCGCTTCGAGGCGGTCGGCGAGATCGAGGATCGTGGCCATGTCAGGCGGCTCCTGTGTGTTCGTCTTGAGCGCCGTAATCGTCGCCGCTTTCGTCATCGGCATCGACGTAGCCTGCCGCATCGCCATCCGGCCAATCCTCAAGCTCCGCGCCCTTCGAAATCGCGCGTGAGAGTCCGGCGAGTTGCGCGCTCAGGTCGGCTTCGATCACGCCATAGTCCCAATCGCAGGTGCAGGTGCCCTCGGGCGCGTCGTCGTTCACGATGACTTCGACGTTGAGCGGCGGCGACGCCTCCCGGCTGAGCTCGCCGAACAAGCGCTGCGCGCGCTCGGCGTCCGACGGCGGCACGATCACGGTCAGGTGCGTCGCGTCGTCGAGCGCGCGGCCGACCGTCAGCGCGACGCGGCGCATCAGCGCATCGCGGTCGCTCTCGGCGACGACCTGCTCGATCGCCTTCATCACGATGCGCGAGAGGCGGTCCGCCGAGGTGCGCAGCTCTTCCTCTTCGCGGCGCAGCCGCGCGAGATAGCGCGCGTGCACCTCGGCGAGCGCGCGCCGGTTGCCCGCCGCGTAGCCGAGCCGCGCGCTGTTGTTGAACTTGCGCCGCGCGGCCGCGACGAAGCCGTCGGCCTCCAGCCGCGCCTTCTCGACGAGCGCGCGCGCGCGCTCGGTAGCGTCGGACATGGTCGCGGCGACGAGCTCGTGCAGGGCGTCGACCGCGTCGGAGAGCTCGATCACGCGCGCGAGCTCTCCGGCGCGCACGACGTCCGTGTCGACGGCCACGACCTGCGGGTGGTTCTTCAGCCAAATAGCCATTGGAGCTCCGGAAACATGCCGCTCGCGGCGGAAAAGAATCGATTCGTTTCGTTCGCGCTGTCGGGCATGGCGTCGTCCCGCCAGCGCGCGTCGACGTCGTCCGCGCCGAGCCGCGCGATATCGGGCGCTGGCCCCTGCTCGTCGCTCGCCATCGCGAGGTTCAACTCCACGAGGTTGCGCAGGCTCGCATTGCTGCATGCGCCCGAGGCCGCAAGCGCACGCCAACCGTCGCGGGCGAGTGCGTCGGACGAGACATCGGCGGGCAGCGCGTGATCGGCGCCGCCGTGCTCGGCCGGCAAGGCCAACAGCACGGCCAGCGCATTGGGACCGATGCTGGCGGCGAGAGCGTCGCGCACGCGCCTGTCGACGCACCGCCGCACCGCATCGCGGCAGGCAAACAGCGCGCGCGCCGCGGACAGGCGCCGCAGCGCATCGGGCGCGAGGATCGCGATGCGGTTGCCCGGCTCCAGAAACGCCGCGAGCGGCACTGGCGCGCCGAACCAGATCCGCCGCGCCGCCTCGGCCCGGATCGCATGCGCGTGCGCGTCGAGCGCAGGGTCTCGGCCCTCGTCCGGCAGCGTGAACTCGCGCGACGCATCACCGAGCACGCCGGCCAGGTCGCGCACACGGGCCTCGAAGGCCGCGAGCATGCGGATCAGCGGATGGGCTGCGGCAGCGGTCATGTCGTGAGCGCCTCTTTAGCTTCACGCGCATTGAGACGCTTAGCCTTGTCGAGCCACGGCATCGCACGCTTCACGCGCTCCGGCGCAAAGGCAAACGCCGCCGCGCCCAGGGCCGCGAGCACGCCGAACATTGCCGCCACCGCGAGCCCGATCGTCAGGCCGTGGCCGCCGCGCGTCCGGTCATCGCTGACCGGCGCCGGCGCGGGCTCGGAGGCCTGCACGAGCGTCACGCTGACGTTGTCGTACGAAAGCCCTTCGACGCTGTGCACGACGAGGTTCTTGATGCTCGGCACGAGCGCCTGGATGTCGACGCCCGCGCGGTACTTGATGAACACCGCCGCCGACGACGGCTTCACGACATTCGAGAGCGGATCGTTGTTGGGCAGCACGATCTGCACGTCGGCATAGGCCACGCCGTCGATGCGCGAAAGCATCGCCGAGAGCTGCTGCGATACGCCATAGATGAAACGCACGCGCTCCTCGGTCGGCGTCGAGATCAGGCCGTCCTTCTTGAACATCTCGCCGAGCGAGGTGTACTTCTGATGCGGCAGCCCGTGCGCGCGCAGCACTTCCATCGAACGCGCGAAGTCGTCCTCGTCGACGGACACCTCCCACGACTTGCCGCTGTCCGGCGTCGACTTGCTCGCGTCGATGCCGGCTTCGAGCAGCACGCGCATCAGTTCGTTGGCGTCGGCTTCGGGCAGTTGCGCGAACAACTGCTTGCTGCAGCCGGCGAGCAGCGCGGCGCTCACGACGGCGAGCGCCAGCGCGCGGAATACGTTCGGTAAGCGGCGCATCGTAGCTCCTGTCATTGGTTCTTCATCAAGGTCTGCACGGTGCCCTTGCCGCCCTGCGCCACGGCCGTGCCGACGTAGATCTTGACCATCTGCTGAGTGATCTCGTGCTGGATCTGCAGCGACTGCGCCGTGACCTGCTGCAACGAGAGATTGCCGCTCGACGCTTCGAACGCGTCGATCTTCGCGGTCAGCTGGCCGAACGCCTCGTCCTGCGACGTGACGGCCTGAGAGATCGAGGACGGGCCCGTCACATGGGTACCCTCTTCCGGCACGAGACGCGCCTCGGAAAGCGCCTGGCGGAAACGCTCGCCGAGGCCGCCCGGCGCCTGCGCGCCGGTGGCGGAGGCCGGGCCCGCGCCACCGGCGGCTTCCACGCCGCTCATCGGCGGCAGCGGCGGGATCGGTGCGACTGCGGAAGTCATGGCAGGCTCCTTACGCGCGCAGGTAGCTGAACGACATCGCCTGGCGCAGCAGGTCCGCGGCGGCGGCCGATGCGGTGGCCTTGTCGTTGGCTCCGTTGGCTCCGTTTGCGGCGTCCTTGGCGTCTTTGTCGCGCTTGCCCATCAACAGGCCCACCAGGCCGACCGATTCGGCATCCTCGTCGCGTGTGATCACTTCGTTTGCGTAAATGCGCCAGCTCGGGTCGCCGAGCGACGACAGGCAGACGGCCAGCAGCGCCGTCACGTACGGGCCGAACGGCGCCTGCAAATCGCGCCCTTCGAGCTGGCGCAGCATCTGCGCGGCATCGGCCATGCGGTTGCGGCGGATCAGGAGCCACGCGTCGTACGCATGCAATTCGACGAACTTCGGGCGCATCAGGTGAAGCGCCGCGAGCAGGCGGTCGGCTTCGTCCAGGTGCCCCTTTCTTGCCGCCCAGGTCAGCATCTCGACCAGGCCGGACACAAGACGATTGCTGCATGTCGTGAGATTCATCGTTAAGCCTCGCGGTGTTGAGTCGTTCATGGATGGCGGTCTACGGTGCCGCCACGTCGGCGGCGTGCGTGTGTGCGTTTGCGCCAATGGACGTAACGTATCCGCTCTACATGCGCTGCGCGGCGCGATGGCGCGAAATCTCTGGCTCCTCAGCGAATTTCTGGCCGTGGTTTGTTTCTTGCCGTTTGGGTTTTCGTGAAAAGTTTGGGTTTTCGTGAAAACTTTGATATCGCGGCGGTCCGTATAGTCCGTCCCTCCCCGGGACCGGGGTCACTTTGGTCTTGCCCAAAGTAACCAAAGGCGTGTCCTAGGCGGACGGCCTGGCCCGTTAGCACTCAGTCCTGCCAGCGATAGCGGTCTAGGGCAAGCGTCACCGCTCGCCGCACGTCCCGTTAGCACGCGGCACCGAATGGCCTTGCAACGAAACAAATGGAAGACATCGGTTTGGCCGCGCCCCACGTTGCCTGCGATTGGATGTGAGCACGGGGGCATGCGCCGCATCGAAAGACAAGGGTCTTCGGACCTTGCCTGACCATCAGTATTGGTTTGATTCGACTCTGCGTAATCCCGTGCCGCGTGCTAACGGGCCGTACGGCGAGCGACAACAGTAGCCCCCAGAACGCTATCGCCAACAGCACTGAGTGCCTCCGGGCCAGGCCGTCCGCCCAGGACACGCCTTTGGTTACTTTGGGCAAGACCAAAGTGACCCCGGTCCCGGGGAGGGACGGACTATACGGACCGCCGCGATATCAAAGTTTTCACGAAAACCCAAACTTTCCACGAAAACCCAACCAGCAAGAAAAGAAACAAAACACCGAACACCTTTCGCCGAACGACGCACCGTTTCGTCGCCCGCCGGCACGCACCAAGCGGAACACAGCGAGACTCGACACCGATTCTTAAGTACCGCCCCAATTCAAGCGGAGCGCTATCAATGTCCGACGAGAAAACCGAAGAGCCGACAGAGAAGAAGCTGAAGGACGCGCGCCGCGACGGCGAGACCGTCAAGAGCAACGACCTCGCGTTCGCGCTCCTGCTGCTCACGGCCTCGCTCGGCTTCTCGTTCGCGGGCCCCGCGATGGGCGAGCATCTGCGCGCGATGCTGCACATCGCGCTCGACGATGTGCGCGCGGCGAGCGAGCCGGACTTCGACCTGCGCCGCGCCATGACCGGCATCGCGATGCAGGCGCTGCTGCTCTCGATTCCGCTCGGCGTCGCCGTGATCGCGGCGATCGTCTCGGTCGCCGCGCAAGTCGGCTTCCAGATTTCGTTCAAGCCGCTCGAACCGAAGTTCAGCGCGATCAATCCCGGCTCGGGGCTGAAGCGCATGTTCGGGATGCGCTCCTTCGTCGACCTCGCGAAGATGCTCGTCAAGGCCGCGATCATCATCTTCGCGCTCTGGAAGACCCTGCTCTCGCTCGTGCCGCTGATGGTCGGCGTCGCCTACGAGCCGGTCCCCGACCTGATCCAGATCTCGTGGACCGCCCTGTGCCGCCTGTTCGCCGTCGGCGGCGTGCTCTACCTCGTGATCGGCGCCGCCGACTGGGCCGTGCAGCGCTGGCTCTTCATCCGCGACCACCGCATGAGCAAGGACGACGTCAAGCGCGAACACAAGGACTCCGAGGGCGACCCGCAGCTGAAGGGCAAGCGCAAGCAGGTCGCACGCGAGATCGTCGAGAGCAATCCGGAAAAGAAAGTGGCGAGCGCGCAGGCCGTCATCGTCAACCCGACGCACTTCGCGGTCGCCGTGCGCTACAGCCCCGACGAGTACGACCTGCCGCGCGTGGTCGCCAAGGGCGTCGACGCCGATGCGCTCGAAATCCGCCGCATGGCCGAGCGCCACGGCGTGCCGATCGTGCGCAACCCGCCGCTCGCGCGCGCGCTCTACCTCGTGCCGCTCGACGATGCGATTCCCGAAGCGTGCTTCAAGGCGGTCGCCGCGGTGCTCGCCTGGGTCGACGACCTCGCCGCCGACGCCCACGCCGACAGCCGGGCCGCCCGCACCACCTCTCCCGATTCCTCCGCCTTCCCTTCCCGAGGCCTGCCGTCATGACCAAGAGCACTCAACTCTCGCAGTACAGCGGCGAAGTCGCCATCGCCGGCGTCGTCGTCGCGGTCATCGCGCTGATGATTCTTCCGCTGCCGACGTTTCTCATCGATACGCTGCTCGGCATCAACATCACAGTGAGCGTCGTACTGCTGATGGTCACGATGTACATCCCGAAGGCGACGTCGCTCTCGGCGTTTCCGTCGCTCTTGCTGTTCACGACGCTGTTCCGGCTCTCGCTGAACATCGCGTCGACGAAGTCGATCCTGCTCAACGCCGATGCGGGCCACATCATCGAGAGCTTCGGCGAGCTTGTGGTGGGCGGCAATCTCGTGGTCGGGCTGGTGGTGTTCCTCATCATCACGACGGTGCAATTCATCGTGATCGCGAAAGGCTCGGAGCGCGTCGCCGAAGTTGGCGCGCGCTTCACGCTCGACGGCATGCCCGGCAAGCAGATGAGCATCGACGCCGACGTGCGCGCCGGCAACCTCACGGCCGAGCAGGCGCAGAAGCGCCGCGCGCTGCTCGCGATGGAAAGCCAGATGCACGGCGGCATGGACGGCGCGATGAAGTTCGTCAAGGGCGATGCGATCGCCGGCCTCGTGATCACGATGGTCAACATCCTCGGGGGCATCGTGATCGGCGTGAGCTATCACGGCATGTCGGCCGGCGAAGCGGCGAACCGCTTCTCGGTGCTCTCGATCGGCGATGCGATGGTCTCGCAGATTCCGTCGCTGTTGATCTCGGTGGCGGCCGGCGTGCTGATCACGCGCGTGTCGGACGAAGACGCCGAACCGCGCTCGCTCGGCACCGAAATCATCCACCAGCTCTCGGGCAACGCGCGCGCGCTCTTTAGCGCCGCGGCGCTCTTGTGCGGCTTCGCGCTCGTGCCGGGCTTCCCGTCGGCGCTCTTCGTCGTGCTCGCGGGCGCGCTGGCGGCGGGCGGCTTCGCGCTGCGCCGCAAGCAGCGCAAGACGGAGGAGCCGGCCGGCCCCGAGCTGAAGGCGCTCACGCGCGAAGGCTCGAAGGAGAAGGCGCCGACCATCTCGAACAAGCCGCCCGCCTTCGCCGTGCCGCTCGCGATCCGCCTGTCGCCCGCGCTCGCCGCGCTGATCGACGCCGAAGCGCTCGACGCCGCCTTCGAGCGCGGCCGCCGCGACTTGAGCGCGGACCTCGGGCTGCCGTTTCCGCGCACCGCCATCTGGATCGCCGACGATTTGAAGGACCACGCCTACCAGCTGCTCGTTCAGGACGTGCCGTCCGATCCGGTCGATTTGCCGCCCGGGATTACCGTGTTGCGCGAAGCGCCCGAGGCGCTCCTCGAACACTGCGAGAAGCGCGTGAGCGTCGCCGGCCTCGAAGTCAGCTATTGGATCGATGCGGCGAAAGTGACGGGCGATGCGGCCCACACCGCGATCGGCCGCGAAACGCTGATCGCGCAGCATGCCGCCGCGCGGCTCGCCGCCGAGGCCAAGCTCTTCATCGGCCTGCAGGAAACGCAGTGGCTGCTCGAGCGCGCCGGCGCCGACTACCCGGGCCTCGTCGCCGAAGTGCAGAAGGCGCTGCCCGTGCAGCGCATCGCCGAAGTGCTGCGGCGCATGCTCGAAGAGCACGTGCCGATCCGCAACATGCGCGTGATTCTCGAAAGCCTCGTCGTCTGGGGGCCGAAGGAAAAAGACCTGCTGATGGTGACCGAGTACGTGCGCGGCGACCTCGGGCGCTTCATCGCGCACCGCGCCACGGGCGGCACCGGCGAGCTGCCCACGATCGTGCTCGATCCCGAGGTCGAGCAGGCGATCCGCCAGGCGATCAAGCCGACGCCGGCGGGCAACTTTCTTGCGCTCGAGCCGTCGCTGATCGACACGCTGCTAGGCAATCTCGAAGGCATCTGCGGAGCCGAGCCCGCCAGGCAGGTGGCCGTCGTCACGGCCATGGACATCCGCCGCTACGCGCGCCGGATGATCGAGCAGCGCTTTCCTTGGCTGCATGTCTATTCGTTCCAGGAGCTTGGCTCCGACGCGCATCTGACGCCGGTCGGGCGGCTGACGTTTTGACTCGCTATGTGGTTTGGGGGTGTTTTGTTTCTTGCCGTTTGGGTTTGTCGTGCAACTTTGATATCGCGGCGGTACGTATAGTCCGTCCCTCCCCGGGACCGGGGTCACTTTGGTCTTGCCCAAAGTAACCAAAGGCGTGTCCTGGGCGGACGGCCTTGGCCCGTTAGCACTCAGTCCTGTTGGCCGTAGCGGTCCTTGGGTTCCAGCGTCTCCGCACGCCGAACCGCCGAAGCGCACGCGGCTCGTGGTCGCCCAGCTTCGAAACAAATTGAAGGCGTCGATTCGGCAGCGCTCCGATCCTGTCTTCGCCTTCCGGCCACACCGCCTCCCTCTATCGAACGGACAGGTTGATCGGATGACTGACTATCCATACAGTGACTCGATGACTTCCGCTAAACCCAATCGCTTACACAGGAGGCACACACGCATCTGATGCCGTAAACGCAGCGCGGGCCGTATGGGCGGCAACCCATACGACCCGCTGACCACCATCAACTCTCCAAAGGAGTCGATCATGGCTGACGCCAATGTTACCTCACGTCCCGCTCACCCCGAGCGCCGCGTCACGATTCAGCAATGCCGCCGCTGGCGGCCCTACTTGCCTCGACCCCGTAACCGCCCACCCCTCGTGCTCTGGTTCAAGCTCTCTGGGCGATGGCTCGAGCACGCCGGTTTCAAACCCCATCAGCAACTCAAGATCGAAGTCCAGCAAGAACGGCTTGTGATCACGCCTGCGTAAGTGATCGCATAGACAGCGAACCCGGCGCGAGGCTCGAACCTCGCACATGGGCCTCAAAGCCCCGCGCGCCACGACCCGCGCTTCGCGCATGAGCTTCAAACCCTCGCGCGCCGCCGTCCGAGCCTCGCACATGAGCTTCAAACCCTCGCGTGCCGCCGTCCGGGCCTCGCACATGAGCTTCAAACCCTCGCGTGCCGCCGTCCGAGCCTCGCGCGTGGGCCTCAGAGCCCCGCGCGCCGCCGTCCGAGCTTCGCTCATGAGCCTCAAAGCCTCGCGCATGGACCTCAAAAACCCAACTGAACGGAAGGCCACGCCCAAGAGGGCGGATTTAGGTTTCGTGGGGCATGCGTTGCAAGACGAGCCTTTTCAGGCCTTTCCTGACCGGCGACATGGGTTTGATTCGAAGCCGAGGCGACCACGAGCCGCGTGCGCTTCGGCGGTTCGGCGTGCGGAGACGCTGGAACCCAAAGACCGCTACGGCCAACAGGACTGAGTGCTAACGGGCCAAGGCCGTCCGCCTAGGACACGCCTTTGGTTACTTTGGGCAAGACCAAAGTGACCCCGGTCCCGGGCAGGGACGGACTATACGCACCGCCGCGAATTCAAAGTTTTCACGAAAACCCAAACGGCAAGAAACAAACCACGGCCAGAAATTCGCTGAGGAGCCAGAGATTTCGCGCCATCGCGCCGCGCAGCGCATGCAAGGCGGATACGTTACGAACCATCGGCGCAAACACACGCCACCGCCATGGCGGCACCATAGACCGCCATCCGTGAACGACTCAACACCGCGAGGCTTAACGATGAATCTCGCGCCTGTGGAACACTCATGACCGATCGCGCACGCAACGCCCGCGATGTCCGCATCGTGCCCGGGGCCGGGGCCGCGAGCCCCACTGCGACGCTCAAGCGCGGCGCGGCCGGCACGTCCGCCGTGCAGCTCTTTCGCGCGCTGGCCGCGCAGACGTCGGCGCTCGCGAGCATGCAGGACGCGCCCTGCGCCGAACCGCAAGCGGAGCCAGATGCTCCGGTCGACAGCGGAGCTTCATCGCTCGATGCCGAAACGGCGGTCCTGCCGAACCCGGATGCCACGAGCGGACCACTCACGCCTCCCGAGCTTGCGGATGCACTCGCCGAAGCGGAGCCGCCGCTAGCCAAAACAACGCTATCGATACGCAGCGCCGCCCGCAAGAAAAAACAGCCCGCCGAAACATCGGCCGACGACCTCGCCCTCGGCCAACACATCGTGCGCGCCTGCGCGAGCGCCGCGCACGGCGAGGTCTTCACGCAGCAGGTCGCCGAGCGCATCGCGCGCTTCTGCGCGATGACGGGCGCGACCGACGACGCCGCGTGGGAAGTCACGCTGCCGATGAACCCCGCCGTGCTGCCCGAGACTTCGTTGCATCTGCAACTTTCGCCGTCGCGCATGGTTCTTCGCTTTGAAACGACGGACGCGCGTTCGTCGCAACTTATCTTTGACAACACCGACGCACTGCGCACGCGCCTCGCCAATGTGCTGAGCCGCCAGATCGACGTCGACGTGATTGCATGAATCAGCTTCAAGTGGAGAAACCGGGCATGGCCAACGAAGTCAGTCCTTCCGCGCTCGAAAGCGGGCTGCCGCGCTACCCCGGCGCGCTCGCCCAGCTGTGCCGCGCGCTCGGCGATGCACGCTCCGTGCATCCGGGCGCGGAGTACGGCCTGCGCGCACGCAACATCGGACTCGCCTCGTACGAGCGCGCCATCGCGCTCGAACTCGAATGCGCGCATGGCCCGATCACCGTCGTCGCCGACGCGCACGACTATCCCGCGCTGCACACCATCGCGCTCGATACCGAGCCCAAGCGCGCCACGGCGCTCGCCAACCTGTGGCTTTCCGATCTGCTCGCGCGCATGCGCACCGAGCGAGGCGGCACGCCTTCGGTGAAAGCGATCCTGCTCACCGAGAACGCCGTCGACATCCCCGGCGTGCCGCTCTCGTTCACCGTCGACGGCATCGAAAAGCACTGCCTGATCTGCGACCTGCCCGCCGCGCTTGCCGACGAATACGCGCGCAAATGGATTGCGCGCCATACCGCTCCCAGGCCCGGCGCGATCGACGACATCGTCGTGCCCGGCGCCGTGCGCCTGAGAAGCCGCCGCTGCTCCCCCCTGCTCCTCGCTTCGCTCAAGCGCCACGACGTGCTGCTCGGCTGGCAGCCGTCGGGGCCGTACGTTGAAGGGCAGCCTCTCGAACACGCGTCGCTGCGCTTCGGCGCAGCGCGCGGCCGCCGGCTCATCGCAGGCGTTCGCGTCGATACGCATTCCGTAACCCTGGAGACTCACGTGACCACAGTCAACGACGCGCAACTCGACGACTTCAACCCGCATGCCGCCGCCTCGGCGGCCGGCGCCAACGAGGCGATCGTCGAGGTCGCAGCCATGGATCTGCCCGTGCATATCGAGCTGCTCACGGTCAACCTGAGCGTGGCGCAGCTGGGCGCGCTGCAGCCGGGCTACGTGGTCGACCTGCCGCTGCCCGTCAGCGACGCGGCCGTGCGCCTCGTCTCGTACGGGCAGACGATCGCGCTCGGCAAGCTCGTCGCCGTGGGCGACAACCTCGGCCTTCAAATCGAACGCATGGCGGCCAGCGATGAACGGCAATCTTGACGTCGCCTCGCTGCTGGTCGGCCTGCTTGCGTTCGGCCTCTTGCCGTTCGCGGCGATGGTGGTGACGTCCTACACCAAGATCGTGGTCGTGCTGGGGCTCCTGCGCAACGCACTCGGCGTGCAGCAGGTGCCGCCGAACACGGTGCTCAACGGCATCGCGATGATCGTCTCGTGCTTCATCATGGCGCCCGTCGGCATGGAGGCCGTGCATCGCGCGCAGCTCACGAGCGAGCAGTCGCCGACGAGCCAGGTGATGCCGATCTTCGATGCCGCGCGCGAGCCGTTCCGCCAATTCCTGGAGAAGCACACGGCCGAGCGCGAGAAGACCTTCTTCCTGCGCTCCGCGCAACAGATCTGGCCGCCCGACAAGGCCGCCGAGCTGAAGGCCGACGACCTCATCGTGCTCGCGCCCGCCTTCACGCTGACCGAGCTGACCTCGGCCTTCAAGATCGGCTTTCTGCTCTATCTCGTGTTCGTCGCGATCGACCTGATCGTCGCCAATCTGCTGATGGCGCTCGGGCTTTCGCAAGTCACGCCGACCAACGTCGCGATTCCGTTCAAGCTGCTCTTGTTCGTCTCGCTGGACGGCTGGTCGACGCTGATTCACGGCCTCGTTTCGACCTATAGGTGACACATGGATGCCGACGCCATCACCCACTTGACGACCAACGCGCTGACGCTGTGCCTGCTCGTCTCGCTGCCCGCCGTGGCCATCGCGGCCGCGGCGGGCCTCCTGATCTCGTTCATCCAGGCGGTCACGTCGCTGCAGGACACGAGCATCTCGCACGGCATCAAGTTCCTGATCGTGACCGTCGTGATCATCGTCGCCGCGCCCTGGGGCGCCTCGGCCGTGATGCAGTTCGCGCAATCCATCCTGCGCACGGTGTTCCCATGAGCCTGCGCATCCACTCGCCCGCAGCGCCGCCCGTCGACGATTCCGCGTCGTCGCAGGACACGCCGGGCACGCCAGCCGCACACGGACATCACCGGCATCACGAGCACGCCCGCGCGCAGCTGCGCAAATCGGCCAACCGCCAGCGCGCGAAAAAGCGGCGCGGCGCCGACTCGCAGGACGGCATCGACGAAAGCGGCGCAAGCGAAGAGCTGCTGATGATGCTCGAAGAGCATCTGCAGCGTAACGCGGAGATGGTGATGCGCGTCGGCGAGCGCCGCAACGGCGAGCGCGGCAACACCGGCGGCCAGCAGCAAAGCGACGGGGAGCGCGACACGGCAAGCGCCGGACTCTCGCCGCGCCGCCCGCGGCTCTCCCGCTCGGCGGCCAAGGCGGACGACGTGGACAACGTCGATCAAGCGCGCCTCGAAGCCGAAGCGGCACTGCTCGGCGCGCGCACCGCGCGAGCGGCTGCGAAGCCCGCGGGGTCTTCGACCTACGAAGTGCTGGCGGTGATGCGCGACTTCCTTTCGCTGCCGTCGCCGGCCATGCATGCGGCCGGCGCGCTCGCGCTGGTTCGCGCGCGCCTGATCGAAGCCGTGGATGCGCCCGCTGGGCGCGCGCCCCTGCAACAACAATCGATGAACCTGCTGCTGCCGCTGATGATGCTGAACTTGAAGCGTATGCGCACCGACAAGGAGCGTGCGCTCGCGCTCGCCAAGATCCACTCGCTGCTCGGCCACCGCCGCGCGGCGCCGGCCGCTTGAACGGGGCGGCACGACGCCCTCCAAACGACGACACCAGGAGTTCGCTCATGACCAAGGAAATTCGTTTGCTGACCGGCCGCCACGCCGGAGCCCGCATAAAGTTGAATCCAACGCTGACGCGCATCGGCAACGATGACGCAGCGGACATTCAGATCAGCGACTGGGACTTGCCTGCCATGCACCTGAGCCATCACGAAGACGGACGCCTTTCGATCGCAGCGCTGACGGCTGACGCCCCCGCCGTCATGCTCGACGACTTCGTGCCGCAGCGCTTCGGCACCATCGTGCTGTGCGCGGGCGACGCCGATGCGGCGTGGCCCTCGGACATCGCGCTGCTCGAAACGCTGCTCGCACCCGCGCCGGCCGCCGAGGCCCCTGCGCTGACGGCCGCGCTCGAAACGCCCCCCGTCCGCGCCGGCGCGCCGCGCAAGCACCACACGTTGCGCAACGCCGGGCTTGCGGGCGCGGCGCTCGTCGCGATCGGCTGCGCCGGCATCGCGCTGCCCGCAGTGCTGCAGCCGCGCGTGAGCGCCGGCGCCGCGCACGGCGGGGCCCCGCGGATCACCGCCGAGATGCTCGAAGCCACGCTCGCGCGTCTCAAGCTTGCCGACGTCGAAGTGAAAACGGAGGACGGCCGCTTTGCGATCGTCGGCGTCGTCCCCGACAGCGCGAGCGAAGCGATGGCCCGCAACGCGCTGGAGCGCATCGCCCCGAACCGCCTGGTCTGGCGCATCGGCTGCATCGACCAGATCACGCGCGATCTGCAGGAGTCGCTGCACGATCCGGCGCTGACGGTCCGCTACCTCGGCGACCGCCAATTCGCGGTCGCGGGCGTCGCGAAGCACGCCGACGCGGCGCGCCAGACGCTCGAGCAGGTGAGCGGCGATCTCGTGCCGATGGTCACGCGCATCGCGCTGCAGTTCACGCCCGACGACCGCATGGCCGCCCCCGCCGACGTCGAGTCGCTGCTCGCCGTCGACGATCTGCAATACATGGTGTCGAGCGACGGAACGAAGCATTTCGTCGATCCGCACACCACCCAGCCGCATACCCTCAACTGATTGATCCATCCAATCGAGCGACATCATGTACGACGCGATGACCAACGAACTGATCGACCTTCTCGACAACGTGAAGACGCTGGCGGAACAGCCTGCCGCGCAACGCCGCAAATTCGCCGACGCGGCGCTCGGGCTCGATCGCACCTCGCGCGAGATCGCCACGCAGGCGGTCAAGCTCACCGACTCGCTCGCGCGCCAGTCGGCGACCACCGTCGCCGACGGCCTCGCCGCCGCCGCGCAGCTGTGCCGCTCGGCGATGGAATCGGATTCGTGACAAGCAGGACGTCACCGTTTTTCCCGTACACCTCTCTACGCGTACGGATTGCTGCACCCGTGTCTATCCAGCCACGGCAACCCTGTGCCCCGGTTGGGGTCAGTCTTGGTTCTATTTAAGGAGTTCTATCATGGCAAGTCTCGCTTCGGGTATCTCGGCAGGTTCGACGGCAGCTGGCACGCTCGACACCGCTTCGACCATCGCTCAAATGAACGCCAGCACGGCAGCGTNCGTCGATCGCCATGCAGGACGCGGCGACGAAAAACGAAAACGCGCTCAACAACGACGCCGCCAAGGACCAGCTCGAAGAAGCCGGTCCGAAGAACGCGAAGAGCCTGACGCAAGGTTAAGCGTGATTCGGGTGTGTCCTCGCGCCGCGCGGGGCACACCCATTCTTTTTTGACGCCGGGACGTTTCCATGAGCCTCGAACGCCGCGACCAGCTGATCCGCGAGCTATGCGAACTGCGCGGCATAGGCGACGCGGCCCATGTGATCCAGCAGGGCGTCGTCTCCATCGACGACTTCGACATCGCCATCGATTACTACGACGAAGATCCCGCGGCCATCTACGTCAACTTCCAATTCGGCATCGTGTCGGGCGGACGCACGCTGCGCGTGTTCCGGCTGCTGCTCGAAGCCAATCTCTCGGTGTATGCCCAGGACCAGGCGCAAATGGGCGTCGAGGCCGAAACGGGCAGCATCGTCCTCGTCGTGCGCGGCCTGCTCAACGAAGACGCCGACGGGCCTTGGCTCGTCGAGATGATCGAGCACTACGTCGAGCACGGGCGCTACTGGCGCGACAACATTCTCATGTCCGACGACGAGATGTTTCGCCATCTGTCCGATGGCGCGTATGTGTGGATTCGGGCTTGACGATGCGGCAGCCACAGCAGGCGCTGCTGTGGCGTATCGGTTCAGCTAGTCCTTCAGCGCCTCGACCTTGTCGCCGCGGGCAATCGCCTGAGGCACCCACTTGCCGCCCGTCACCTTGTAGAAGGTTGCCGTGGGATCGCTCAAATCGCCCGTCGACGTAAACGCGATATCGCCGGAGATGCCTTCGAACGACACCGACTTGATAAACGGCGCGTACACCTTCGGGTCCGTCGAGTTGGCCTTCTCCATCGCGCGAATCAGCACCCAGGTCGCGTCGTAGGCAGCCGGCGCATAGGCAACCACACCCTGCCCGTATTTCGACTTCATCTTCGCGTCGAACTGCGCGCCGGTTTTCATCATCGACAGCGGCACGCCGTAATCCCAGGACACGGCGCCGTCCGCGTCCGCTCCCGCCACTTGCAGGAACGTGTCGTTCTCGAAGCTGCCGCCGCCCAGCAGCGTCGCCTTGATGCCGAGCTGGCGCATCTGCTTGGCGAGCATGCCCGCCTGCTGGTCGAGACCGCCCCAGAACACGACGTCGGGATTGAACGACTTCATGCGGGTCAGCTGCGCCTTGAAGTCCACGGCCTTGTCCGCGGTGAATTCGCGGTCCACCACCTTGCCGCCGGCCTTCTCGACGCCCTTCACGAACTCGTCGGCCATGCCCTGGCCGAAGGCGGTGCGGTCGTCGATCACGGCGATGACCTTGCCCTTCAGGGTCTCCACGGCGGACCGCCCCGCCAGCTGGCCCATCTGCGCATCGGAATTGACGACGCGAAAGACATTGGCGAAACCTTGCGCCGTGAGCATCGGGTTCGTCGCCGTCGGCGAGACCATCGGGATGCCCGCGTTGTTATAGATGCGCGAGGCCGGAATGCTCGTGCCCGAGTTGAAGTGGCCGACCACGCCCGCGACGTGCGCATCGACGAGCTTCTGCGCCACCTGCGTGCCCGTGCGCGGGTCGCCCTGGTCGTCCTCGGCGTCGAGCGCGAAATGAACCGGCTGGCCGCCGATCACGAGCTTCCTGGCGTTGGCGTCTTCGATCGCCATTTCGGCGCCGCGCTTGACGTCGACCCCGTAGTGAGCCGACGCGCCCGTCAAGGGCGCGGCGAATCCGATCGTGACGTCCGCGGCGAAGGCCGGCGAACCCAATGCGAGGGCAACGGCGAGCACGGCGGGAACGACGGCAACAGTCTTTACAGAAAAGCGCATCTTCATGGGTTTCCTCCAGAGGTCTCACAAGCACACGCCGCCGATATTGTGACGTGTGTCGTCATATGTCAACGAGTCAAAATAGCCATTTGCGTCAGGGTTTTCGTGGGGATGGATGGCCGGTCAGAGCGCGATCACGCGCGATAGTCCGCGCCGTCGCGATCGAGCAGCCGCAGCAGCGCGGTCCACTCCCGGTCAAGGTGCACCGTGTTCAGATAGGCGTAGTCGTCGTGCTGCTTCGCCGCGTGCTCGCACACTTCCGGCGACGGCATGGTGACCTTCTGCCCTGCCGACAGCGTCATCACCTGGATCTCGCAGGCCTTGTTCAGGTAGTACATGCGCGTGAACGCTTCCGCGACCGAGCGGCCCGTGGTGAGCAAGCCGTGATTGCGCAGGATCAGGTAGTCCTTCTTGCCGATCGATTCGACGATGCGCTCGCGCTCGTCGAGATCGAGCGAGATGCCCTCGTAGTCGTGATACGCCACCCGGTTGTAAAACTGCATGCTGATCTGGTTCAGCGGCAGCAGGCCGCATTCCATCGCCGCCACGGCCATGCCATGCGTCGTATGCAGATGCACGACGCACTCGACGTCATGCCGCGCCTGATGCAGCGCGCTGTGGATCGTGAACCCGGCTGCGTTGACTTCGAAACGGTCGTCGCCGATCGGATTGCCCTCGACGTCGATCTTCACGAGCGACGACGCGGTGATCTCGTCGAAAAACCAGCCGTGCGGGTTGATCAGGAACTGATCGGTCCTGCCCGGGACGCGCGCGGAGATGTGCGTGTAGATCAGGTCCGTGAGTTCGAACTTGGCGGCGAGCCGGTAGGCGGCCGCAAGCTGGACGCGCGTGTCCCACTCCTCCTGGGAGATGTTGCGGGGCTTTCGATTGATATGTGGATCGGTGGTGGAAATCATGCTGTGTCGTTCTCCATTTCATGACGTCGATGTCGATTGCCGGGTCAGCTCGCCGGCAACGCGTTGATAAGAGCGGGAATGGCTTCGAACAGGTCGCCGACGAGGCCATAGTCCGCGACGCTGAAGATCGGCGCTTCCGGGTCCTTGTTGATCGCCACGATCACCTTCGAGTCCTTCATGCCCGCCAAGTGCTGGATCGCGCCCGAGATGCCCACCGCCACGTACAGCTGCGGCGCCACGATCTTGCCCGTCTGCCCCACCTGGTAGTCGTTCGGCACGTAGCCCGCGTCCACCGCCGCGCGCGACGCGCCCAGCGCCGCGTTCAGCTTGTCCGCCAACGGCTCCAGCACCAACGCGAAGTTCTCGCCGCTGCCCAGGCCGCGTCCGCCCGAGACGACGATGTGCGCGCTCGTCAGCTCAGGCCGATCCAGTTTCGTCACCTCGCGGTTCACGAACTGCGAAACGCCTGCGTCGGCTGCGGCCGCGATCGTCTCGACTGCCGCGCTGCCGCCAACGGCCGCCACCGCGTCGAAGCCCGTCGCGCGCACCGTGATCACCTTGATCGCGTCGCTCGACTGCACCGTCGCGATCGCGTTGCCCGCGTAGATCGGGCGCTCGAACGTGTCCGGCGAATCGACCGCCGTGATCTCGCTGATCTGCGCCACGTCGAGCTTGGCCGCCACGCGCGGCGCGATGTTCTTGCCGTAGGGCGTGGCCGGCGCGAGGATGTGCGTGTAGTCCTTCGCGATGTTCAGCACCGTCGCTTCGACGTTTTCCGCCAGGCCTTCGGCCAGTTGCGGGGCGTCGGCCAGCAACACCTTGGCTACGCCCGCGATCTTCGCAGCGGCATCCGCCGCGGCTTGCGCGTTGTGGCCCGCCACCAGCACGTGAATGTCGCCGCCGATCTTTTGCGCGGCCGCCACCGTGTTCAGCGTCGCGCCCTTGATCGACGCGTTGTCATGCTCGGCAATTACCAGAATCGTCATCTCTTTCCTCTTCGCGTCGTCTCTTACAGCACCTTGGCTTCGGTCTTCAGCTTCTCGACCAGCGTCTGCACGTCCGGCACCTTCACGCCGGCGCTGCGCTTGGGCGGCTCCGTGACCTTCAGCGTCTTCAGGCGCGGCGCGACGTTCACGCCGAGGTCCTCGGGCTTCAGCGTCTCCAGCGGCTTCTTCTTCGCCTTCATGATGTTGGGCAGCGTCACGTAGCGCGGCTCGTTCAAGCGCAAGTCGGTCGTGACCACCGCCGGCAGCGTCAGCGACAGCGTTTCCGCACCGCCGTCCACTTCGCGCGTGACGGTCGCTTTGCCGTCAGCGACGACCACCTTCGACGCGAACGTCGCCTGCGGCANTTCCTCTTCGCGTCGTCTCTTACAGCACCTTGGCTTCGGTCTTCAGCTTCTCGACCAGCGTCTGCACGTCCGGCACCTTCACGCCGGCGCTGCGCTTGGGCGGCTCCGTGACCTTCAGCGTCTTCAGGCGCGGCGCGACGTTCACGCCGAGGTCTTCGGGCTTCAGCGTCTCCAGCGGCTTCTTCTTCGCCTTCATGATGTTGGGCAGCGTCACGTAGCGCGGCTCGTTCAGGCGCAGGTCGGTCGTGACCACCGCCGGCAGCGTCAGCGACAGCGTTTCCGCACCGCCGTCCACTTCGCGCGTGACGGTCGCTTTGCCGTCAGCGACGACCACCTTCGACGCGAACGTCGCCTGCGGCAGGCCCGCGAGCGCGGCGAGCATCTGGCCGGTCTGGTTGGAGTCGTCGTCGATCGCCTGCTTGCCGAGGATCACCAGTTGCGGCTGCTCCTTGTCGACCACGGCCTTCAGCAGCTTGGCCACCGCCAGCGGCTGCAAGTCCTCGTTCGATTCGATCAGGATCGCGCGGTCCGCGCCGATCGCCAGCGCCGTGCGCAGCGTCTCCTGCGATTGCGCCACGCCCGCCGACACCGCGATCACTTCCGTCGCCACGCCCGCTTCCCTCAGGCGCACCGCCTCTTCCACCGCGATCTCGTCGAACGGGTTCATCGACATCTTCACGTTCGCGATGTCCACACCCGTGTTGTCCGATTTCACGCGGACCTTCACGTTGTAGTCGACTACGCGCTTGACTGGCACCAAGATTTTCATGCACACGCTCCAAAGTTACGAATACGTCAACCCAACGGCCATTATAACGATAGCCAACGCGGCGGCCTCTCCAGGGTTGCATGTATAGAGGATTTCGCTCCGGTCAGCGCACCGGAATTAGCGAACGATCGTGCTATTTTAATCGCAAAAAAACCCGGACGCCAAGTCCGGGTTTTCGATCATGCCCTCTAGATGCGGCGATCTGGCGCGAAATCGTCGCGATTTGCCGCCTCGATCGCATGGAGGATTACCACCCCGCCACCACCGCTCCGCCGTATTTAGTCTCGATGAACTGCTTCACCGCCGGCGAGTGATAGGCCGCGATGAGCTTCGCGACCCAAGGCTTGTTCTTGTCCGCCTCGCGGATCGCCAGGATGTTCACATACGGCCCGTTCGGGTCTTCGATCGCGATCGCATCCTGTTTCGGCTTCAAGCTCGCTTCCATCGCGAAGTTCGTGTTGATCGCGGCGGCGTCGACGTCGTCGAGCGAGCGCGGAATCTGCGCCGCATCGAGCTCGACGATCTTCAGCTTCTTCGGGTTGTCGACGATGTCGAGCGGCGTCGCCTTGAGACCCGCATTCGCGCGCAGCTTCAGCACGCCCTGCTTCTGAAGCAGCAGCAGCGCGCGGCCGCCGTTGGTCGGATCGTTCGGCACGGCGATGCGCGCGCCCGGTTTCAAGTCGGCAACCGACTTGATCTTCTTCGAATAGATGCCCATCGGGAACGTGACCGTGTCCGCGACGCGGATGATCTGGTAGCCGCGGTCCTTCACTTGCGCCTGCAAGTACGGATCGTGCTGATAGCTGTTCGCATCGAGGTCACCCGCGGCAAGCGCCGCGTTCGGCTGGACGTAATCGGAGAACTCGATGATCTTGATGTCCAGGCCGTTCTTCGCGGCGACCTGCTTCACGACTTCCATCACCTGCGCGTGCGGGCCGCCCGTGACGCCGACCTTGATCGCGTCCTCGGCATGCGCCGCGGCGCCGAAAATCGAAGCGGCGCCCAGGATGGCCGCGAGCTTGAGAATGAAACGACGTTGCATGACTAACCTGTTCCGTGGTCTGTAAAGCGGAAAGCTCGAAGCTCTCCGCGCTCATTCACTACTTATGGCTGAGGCGCCGCACCAGCCAATCGCCGAACGACTGCGCGAGCTGCACGAACACGATCAGGATCGCGACGACGACCCACATCACCGTCGGCTCATAGCGCTGGTATCCGTAGCGGATGCCGAGGTCGCCGAGCCCGCCGCCGCCGATCGCGCCCGCCATCGCCGAGTAGCCGACCAGCGACACGAACGTGATCGTGAGCCCCGCGACCACGCCCGGCAGCGATTCCGGCAGCAGCACCTTGAAGACGATCTGGCTCGTCGTCGCGCCCATCGCTTGCGCAGCTTCGATCAGCCCGCGGTCGACTTCGCGCAGCGCCGTCTCGACGAGCCGCGCGATGAACGGCGCCGCCGCGATCGTGAGCGGCACGACGGCCGCCGCCGTGCCGATCGACGACCCGACGACGAGCCGTGTGAACGGAATCACGAGCACGAGCAGGATGATGAACGGCGTCGAGCGCACCGCATTGACGAGCGTGCCTGCCACGCGATTCACGGTGAGGCTCTGCAGCACGCCCTGGCGGTCGGTCAGATACAGAAGAACGCCGAGCGGCAACCCGACGAGCGCCCCGATCGCGCCGGAGATGCCCACCATGATGAGCGTCTCCCAGAACGACTGCACGAACATATCGAACATTTCACTCAACATACGAGAGTTCCTCCACCACCACGCCTTGCGTGCGCAGATACGCGATCGCCTCGGCCATCTTCGCGGGCTCGCCGCTCGCCAGCACCGCGAGCGAACCGAACGCCTGCCCCTGGATCTCGTCGATCTGGCCGTGCAGGATGTTGAAATCGAGCTCGTAGCGGCGAATCGTCTCCGAGAGGATCGGCTGATCGACGCCCGAGCCGGTGAAGGCAAGCCGCAGCAGATGGCCGCTGCCCGTCTTCAGCCGCTCGGCGACCCGCGCCTTCAACGCGGGCGGCAGCTCCTGCGCAATCACGTCGCCGAGCAGCGCGCGCGTGACTTCGTGATGCGGCTGCAGGAACACGTCGACGACATTGCCGGTTTCGACGACGCGCCCCGCGTCGAGCACCGCGACGCGGTCGCACACCTGCTTGATGACCTCCATCTGGTGCGTGATCAGCACGATCGTGAGCCCCAGCTCGCGGTTGATGCGCTTGAGCAAGTCGAGGATCGCGCGCGTGGTCTCAGGATCGAGCGCGGACGTCGCCTCATCCGAGAGCAGCACCTTCGGCTTGCTCGCGAGCGCGCGCGCAATGCCGACGCGCTGCTTCTGCCCGCCGCTGATCTGCGCGGGATAGCGGTCCTTCTGCGCCGACAGGCCGACGAGGTCCAGAAGCGGCAGCACCGTGGCCTCGATCTCGGCGCGCTTCATGCCCGCGAGCTCGAGCGGCAAGGCAACGTTGCCGAACACCGTGCGCGAGCTCAACAGGTTGAAGTGTTGGAAGATCATGCCGATCTCGCGCCGCGCTTCACGCAGTTCGGACGCGGAGAGCGTCGTGAGATCGCGTCCGCCGACGACGACATTGCCTTCGGTCGGCCGCGCCAGCAGGTTGATCGCGCGCACCAGCGTGCTCTTGCCGGCGCCGCTGCGCCCGATGATGCCGAAGATTTCCCCCGCCGGGATCGTCAGATTGACGTTGTGCAGCACTTCGACCCAGCCCCGGGGCCCCGCGAAGCGCTGCGAAAGGTTGCGTAGTTCGATCATGAAAACGAAAACGGCGGATGGCTGTTGAATCGCGTGTCTCGCGCACCAACAGTCGCCCGCCGTTGCTCTTATGAATTAGGTCGCCGATTTTACCGCATCGTGCAATGCGGCCCTAACAACCGATTCAGGATGCTTAATGACCGGAAAGAATTAGAGGACGGCAACGCCCGCTATGCTTTTACGAGGCGCCCGCGACTCCGACTATGATCGTGCTGATCCATTCCAACGAAAGATACGGAGACAACCCGGCAATGACGACAAACGTACCTGTCCGGTCCAACGAACCCGAATCGAAGACGGCGCGCGCACCGCTCATCGACGCCATCGCCGCCAGCGACGGCGTCGAGCTCGTGTCCTACCGCTGGCCGGCCGCCGGCGAACCGCGCGCGACTGTCGCGCTCGTGCATGGGCTCGCCGAGCACGCGGGCCGCTACCAGGCTCTCGCCGCCAGCCTGAACGCTGCGGGCATCGAACTCGTGTCGCTCGATTTGCGCGGCCACGGACGCTCGCCCGGCGAGCGCGCCTGGGTCGAGCGCTTCGATCACTACCTGCTCGACGCCGAGGCCCTGCTTGGCGTCGCCGCGCGCGAGCCCACCCCGCTCTTCCTGATGGGGCACAGCATGGGCGGCACGATCGCCGCGCTCTATGCGCTCGAGCGGCCGATGCCGCCCGGACACACGCTCGCCGGGCTGATCCTGTCGAGCCCCGCGCTGGCGCCGGGCCGCGACGTGCCGCGCTGGATGATCGCGGCGAGCCGTTTCATCAGCCGCGTCTGGCCACGCTTTCCCGCGATGAAGATCGACGCCGCCCTGCTCGCGCGCGACGCGGCCGTCGTCGCGGACAACCGGGCGGACGCGCTCGTGCATCACGGCCCCGTTCCCGCGCGCACCGGCGCGGAGATCCTGGCGGCGATGGAGCGCATCGAGGCTCGCCGCGCGACGCTGTCGGTCCCGGTGCTCGTTTTCCACGGCACCGCGGACAAGCTCACCGAGCCCGAAGGCAGCCGCGATTTCGCCGCGCACGCGGGCTCGGAAGACCGCACGCTCGCGCTGTACGAAGGCAGCTATCACGAGTCGATGAACGATCTCGATCGCGAGCGCGTCATTGGGGATTTGATTCGATGGATCGAGGCGCGCATCTGAGATCTGAGGAGACACGCACCTCCGCTTTCGCTCAGCGATGCCAGTCCGGCGGACGCTTCTCGATGAAAGCCTGGACACCCTCGAGCGCCGAGTCATCCATCATGTTGCACGCCATCGTCTGGCCGGCGAGCTGGTAGGCGGCTTCGACGCCCATCTCCAGTTGCCGGTAGAACAGCGCCTTGCCCGCGCTCACCGCCTCGACGGGTTTTGCGCAGATGCTCGCAGCCAGGTCGGCGACCTCCTTGTCGAGCGCATCGAGCGGCACGACGCGATTGACGAGCCCCAGCTGGCGGGCTTTGGTCGCATCGATGAATTCGCCGGTCAGCAGCATTTCGAGCGCGGCCTTGCGCGACAGATTTCGCGAGAGCGGCACGCTCGGCGTCGCGCAGAAGAGGCCGAGATTGACGCCCGACACCGCAAAGCGCGCGATATCGGCAGCGACCGCGAGGTCGCACATCGCGACGAGCTGGCAGCCCGCCGCCGTCGCGATGCCCTGCACGCGCGCGATCACCGGCTGCGGCATGTGCTGGATCGTCATCATCATGCGCGAGCAGCGCGCAAAGAGCGCCTTGTAGTGCTCGAGCGACGGCGCCGCGCGCATTTCCTTCAAGTCGTGCCCCGCGCAGAACGCGCGGCCCGCCCCGCCGATCACCACCACGCGCGCGTCCGATTGCGCAATGGCCGTCAGCGTCTTGTGCAGTTCGTCGAGCAATGCCTCCGACAGCGCGTTGAACGCATCGGGCCGGTTCAGCGTAAGCCCGACGACGCCGCGCACGCCGTAGGCGTCGCGCTCGATCTCGAGCAAGTCTGCAGCATTCGAGTCCATGACTCCTCCTGTCGATCGCACTTAGCGCTTTAGCGCTTAGTGCGATCCCATGGCGTGGTTGCCTGGAGTTAGCGCTTTAGCGCTTACTCCAGGCCCACGGCGGTCGATCAGAGTTGGCGCTTAGCTTACAGGCCCCATGCAAAGCACCTACTCTGATCCCATGCAAGGCCGCGCAATGACGGCCTCAGATTTCCGCAAGCACGCGCACATGCGCGACGACGCTGCGTCCGAGCGCCGACAGGTTGTAGCCGCCCTCCAGGCAGCTGACGATGCGCCCGCGCGCGTGGCGCCTGGCGACATCGCAGATCTGCTCGGTCAGCCACGCATAGTCGTCCTCGACGAGACCCATGTTGCCGAGATCGTCCTCGCGGTGGGCGTCGAAGCCCGCCGATACGAACAACATCTCCGGCTTGAATTCGTGCAGCCTGGGCAGCCACATCATGTCCGCCACCTCCCTGACCGCCATCCCCCTGGTGCGAGCCTCGAGCGGCACGTTGACCATGTTCGGCGCCACATTGTCCGCACCGCTGTAGGGATAGAACGGATGCTGGAAGAAGCTGCACATCAAGACCCGCTCGTCGCCCGCGAACGCCGCTTCGGTGCCGTTGCCATGGTGTACGTCGAAGTCGATGATCGCCACGCGGGCGAGCCCGTGCACTTCTAGCGCATGGCGCGCAGCGATCGCGACGTTGTTGAAGAAGCAGAAACCCATCGCGCGCGCCGGCTCCGCGTGATGCCCAGGGGGACGCACGCTGCAAAACGCGTTGTCGTAGCGTCCTTCGATCACGGCATCGGTCGCCGCAATCGCCGCGCCCGCCGCGCGCAGCGCCGCCTGCCACGTATGCGGGTTCATCGCCGTGTCGGGATCGATCTGCGCATAGCCTTCGGCGGGCGACTGGCTCTTGATGAAATCGATGTGGGCTTGCGTGTGCACGCGCGCGAGCGAGGCAATCTCGGCGAGCGGCGCTGACTCGCGCTCGATCAGCGGATCGATGCGGCTCGCGATGAGCTGATCCTCGATGGCCTGCAGCCGCGCCGGACACTCCGGGTGCCACTGCCCCATCTCGTGCAGCAGACAATCCGCGTGCGAATAGAAGCCAGTCGCCATAGTGATTCGCTTCCGCCGGGCGGCGGCAAAGCACGCCCGGCAGGTCTCCTTGGATTTGTGCGCAAAACGTTTTGCGCGGGTTTTGACCGGATTACGTTACCACATCGAACCGCTCGCCGAACTCCGGCGGGACACGCATGCGGCGGGCTTTCCCGCATTGATCGGACCCGGCGGCGGATTGCGCGGTAGCGTCGGTTATACTGCGCCGAATCCTCGCATCGATCCTCTATTAGCACCGCCCTTTCTTTCCCGCCATGACCGTCAACGCCGCTCCGTCCGCACGAAACCGGCTTCGCGCCACCACCGTGGCAATCGCAGTGTCCCTCATGCTCGGCGCCACTTTCGGCGCGACGATAGCCGCAGCGCAGACCGCCCCGGCCAAGCGGCCTTCCACCGTCGCGCAAGGACAGCCGCAGCAGCCGACGCCCACGGGCCAGACGTTCGAGGAAGAAATCATCCCGCAGCGCTACGCGAACAATCCGGACGTCGACGTCTTCATCAACGACATGGTCGCGCGCTACGACTTCGACCCGGCCGCGCTGCACACGCTCTTTGCCGGCGCGAACTATTCGGCGACGGCGGTGAAGCTCGTCACGCCGGCCCCGTCGCCGTCGGTCAAGAACTGGCGCGTCTACCAGTCGCGCTTCCTGGATACGGTGCGCATCAATGCCGGCGTGCGCTTCTGGAAGCAAAACCAGGCGACGCTGCAGCGCGCGTACGAAGAGTTCGGCGTGCCGCCGGAGGTCGTCGTCGGCATCATCGGTGTCGAGACGATCTATGGGCGCTACATGGGCAACTTCCGCGTCCTCGACGCGCTGACGACGCTCACCTTCAACTATCCGGATACGCCGAACCGCGCCGACCGGCAGGCGACGTTCCGCAAGAACCTCGCCGACTTCCTGGTGTGGACGCGCGACTCGCAGATCGACCCGACCTCGGTGCTCGGCTCCTATACCGGCGCAATCGGCATTCCGCAGTTCCTGCCGAGCAGCATCGTGCAGTACGCAGTGGACTACGACGGCAACAAGCATATCGACCTGCGCTCGAGTCAGGCCGATGCGATCGGCAGCGTCGCGAACTACCTGAAGGAAAACGGCTGGGAGAACGGCCGGCCGGTGATCTGGAAGATCGCCCGGGACCCGGGCAGCCTCGGCATCGCCCAAGCCGCCGCCGATGGTCAGCCGGAACCACACTGGCCGCTTTCGCAGCTGCTGCGCGCGGGCTTGCTGGTGGACGAACCGGGGCTCGACATGTCGTCCGAGGGCGGCACGCCGGTCACGATCGTCGATTTGCCGAGCCCGGGTCTGTCGACCGAGTACGTGCTCGGCTTGAAGAATTTCTACGTGCTGACGCGCTACAACCGCAGCTTTTTCTATGCGCTAGCCGTGTACCAGCTCGGCGAGCGGGTAAAAGCACAGATGGAGGCCGAGGCATTCAATGCGACCGGCTCGGGTACGGCCAGCCCCAACTCAGGGGGAACCGGCGCGCCGAGCGCGGCGTCGCAATGATGTGATCGAGATCGCGCCGTGAATCCGCAAGCTTGCGGCTGACGGCGACAGGCACAAAAAAGCGCCGCATTGCGGCGCTTAACGAAATGGTCAGCCTGACCATAGATTTGTTTTACAGCTTCGGTTCCACTCAAGCCGGAAAGACCCCCGTCGACAGATACCGGTCGCCGCGATCGCAGACGACGAACACGATCGTCGCGTTCTCGACCTGCCGGGCGATCCTGAGCGCGACTTCACAAGCACCCGCCGACGAAATCCCGCAGAAAATCCCCTCGACCGCCGCCAGGCGCCGCGCCATCGCTTCAGCCGCCGCCTGCGAGACGTTTTCAGTGCGATCCACGCGGCTGCGGTCGAAGATCTTCGGCAGATACGCTTCCGGCCACTTGCGAATGCCCGGAATGCGCGACCCCTCGTCGGGCTGCGCACCGATGATCTCGATCGCGCTGTTCTGCTCCTTAAGGTATTGGGACACGCCCATGATCGTGCCCGTCGTGCCCATCGCCGACACGAAGTGCGTGATGCGGCCTTCGGTGTCGCGCCAGATCTCGGGACCGGTAGCCTCATAGTGAGCAAGCGGATTGTCGGGGTTGGCGAACTGGTCGAGGATGATCCCCTTGCCGTCGCGCTGCATCTGGTCGGCCAGGTCGCGCGCGTATTCCATGCCGCCCTTCACCGGCGTCAGAATGATCTCGGCGCCGTAGGCGGCCATGCTCTGACGGCGCTCCACCGAAAGATCCTCCGGCATGATGAGCACCATCTTGTAGCCGCGAATCGCCGCAGCCATCGCAAGCGCGATGCCGGTGTTGCCGCTCGTCGCTTCGATCAGCGTATCGCCGGGCTTGATGCGGCCACGCGCTTCTGCCTTCTTGATCATCGACAAAGCCGGCCGGTCCTTCACCGAGCCCGCCGGGTTGTTGCCTTCCAGCTTGCCGAGAATCACATTGTTCCGGCCGCGGATTTCGTCGTCCGGAAGGCGGACGAGTTGCACAAGAGGCGTATTGCCGATCGTGTCTTCAATT
Organism: Trinickia terrae; assembly: GCF_005144415.1. Lineage (GTDB taxonomy): Bacteria > Pseudomonadota > Gammaproteobacteria > Burkholderiales > Burkholderiaceae > Trinickia_A > Trinickia_A terrae. Next base: position 84,873 of record NZ_SWJE01000002.1, read on the forward strand.
GTCTTGTAAGCCATGAGCCTTGCGTGACGAGTGGAGAGCCCCCAACCCTGCCGCTTCGCGGCGGCCGGGCGTTGTCTTGAGAGCCGAGCAGAGAATCCGTCGATTGTAATGCAGGTGAGATCGGATCGCTGGACGCCCCTATCGCGCATAGGACCCGGCCTTGCCCACCCCATGCAAAAAACCCGCGGGGGAAGCCGCGGGGCAGCCAGTCATCTGAAGACGGCTGAAGGAGCGAGACATCAGGGGGCTGTTACGTCGTCAACAGCAGGCAGAGGCCGTCATTTCTTCACGACCACCGCGGGGCCGTTCTTCTGCGCACCTGCGGCCGCGGGCGCCGCACCGGCCCGAGCGGCAGCAGGCGCGCCACCCTTGGCAGGACCGATCGCGAGGCCCTCGCCTTGCAGCTTTTCGACCGTGTGGCCGCCGAGGCCCTTGACGCGTTTGGAGAGATCCGCGGCATCCTTGAACGGGCCATGCGCGGCGCGCTCGTCGAGAATCGCCTTGGCCTTCGCGGGGCCGATGCCCTTGATGCCGCGCAGCGCGTCTTCGTTGGCAGTGTTGACGTCGACAGCGGCGAAGGCGTGACCGAACGCAGCGACAAGCGCCACCGTAGCGAGAAATTTCTTGAACATAAGGGGTCTCCGTGAAAGAGGCCGGCTACGATCGCCGACCGGGAGACCCCAGTCTAAAGAGGCGTACGAACGATTTACAGCTGGCCGAACAGCCAACGCACGTAGCGGTCGACGCCTTCCTGCACGGTCAGGAACGGCGCGTCGTAACCCGCGGCGCGCAGCTTGGTCAGGTCGGCTTGCGTAAAGCACTGGTACTTGCCGCGCAGCGCATCAGGGAACGGCACGTACTCGATCAACCCGCGCTGCGCCTGCTCGGCGAGCGAGAGCGCCGGCTGATTGTCGAGCGCGCGCAGCGTGTTGACGACGCTCGTCGCGATATCGTTGAACGGCTGCGCGCGGCCGGTGCCGAGATTGAAGATGCCCGATTTCTCCGGATGATCGAAGAAGAACAGGTTGACCTTCACGACGTCCTCGACCGACACGAAATCGCGCGTCTGCTCGCCCGCCGCATAGCCGTTGTACTCGCCGAACAGCTTGACCTTGCCCTCGGCGCGGAACTGGTTGAAGTTGTGGAACGCCACCGACGCCATGCGCCCCTTGTGCGTCTCGCGCTGGCCGTAGACGTTGAAGTAGCGGAAGCCGGCGATCTGGCTCTTCGCGTTCGGCAACACGCGGCGAATCACCTGGTCAAACAGGAACTTCGAGTAGCCGTAGACATTGAGCGGCGCTTCCACTTCGCGGTCCTCGACGAAGCGGGTCGAGCCGCCATAGATCGCCGCCGACGACGCATACAGGAACTGCACATCCTGCGCGAGACACGCGTCGAGCACCGCGCGGCTATAGCGGAAGTTGTTGTCCATCATGTAGCGGCCGTCGTGCTCCATCGTGTCGGAGCAAGCGCCTTCGTGGAATACCGCACGCACCTTGCCGAAATCGCCACGCGCGAAGCGCTCGACGAATTCCGTCTTGTCGAGATAGTCGTCGATCTCGCAATCGACGAGGTTCTTGAATTTGTCGGCGCGCGTGAGATTGTCGACGGCGACGATGCGTGTTTCGCCGCGATCGTTGAGCGCCTTGACGAGATTGCTGCCGATGAAGCCGGCGGCGCCGGTAACGATGATAGTCATGGTCGTTCTGCGATTCGATTCAAGCAAAGAGTTCGTCGTAGTCGACAGTGGCCGTGCCAAGCTTGCCGACGACGATGCCGGCCGCGCGATTGGCCAGCGACACCGCCTCGATCAGCGGCAAGCCCGCGCCCAGCATGACGGCGAGCGTCGCTATCACCGTGTCGCCCGCGCCCGAGACATCATACACTTCGCGTGCGACGGCCGGCGCGTGCCGCACGCCGCCGTCGGCCGTGAAGAGCGTCATGCCCTCTTCCGAGCGCGTCAGCAGCAGCGCTTCGATGTCGAGCGAGACGCGCAGCGTGCTCACCCGCGCGAGCAGGTCTTCTTCCGACTTCCACTGACCGACCACCTCGCGCAGCTCCGCGCGATTCGGCGTGATCAGCGTCGCGCCGCGATAGCGCTCCCAGTCGTCGCCCTTCGGGTCGACCAGCACCGGCTTGCCCGAGGCGCGCGCCTGCGCGATCATCTGAGTCACGTGCGTCAGGCCGCCCTTCGCGTAGTCGGACATCAGGATCACGTCGTGCTTCGGCAATTGCTCGTCGAAGCGCGCGAGGCCGGCGAGCAGCGCTTCGTGTGTCGGCGTGTTCTCGAAGTCGACGCGCAGCAGTTGCTGCTGGCGCGACAGCACACGCAGCTTGATCGTGGTCGAGAGATCCGGATCGCGCTCGAGGTGCGGCACGACACCGCTGTCCTTGAGCAATTCGATGATGCGCTCGCCGGGCTCGTCGTGTCCGACGACGCACAGCAGCCCCGCCTGCGCGCCCAGCGCCACCGCGTTGCGCGCGACGTTCGCCGCGCCGCCCAGGCGGTCCTCCTGCTTCTGCACATGGACGACCGGCACAGGCGCTTCCGGCGAGATGCGGTTCACGTCGCCGAACCAATAGCGGTCGAGCATCACGTCGCCGACCACCAGGACGCGCGCTGCGGAAAGCCGCGCTCGCGGCACGACGCTCACTGCGGGCACGAGCGTGACGGGAGACTCAGGCGCGTGCATTGGCGTCAACGGAAAATTCGACACGGGGGCGGCCGATCGCGTAGTAGTCGATGCCGAGCTCAGCCATCGCGTCCGGTTCGTACAGGTTGCGGCCGTCGAAGATGATCGGCGACTTGAGCACCGCCTTCATATGGCCGAAGTCCGGGCTCCTGAACTCCTTCCATTCGGTCACGATCACGAGCGCATCGGCGCCGGCGAGCGTCTCATCCTGCGAGTTCGTGAACTGCAGGCGCGCGTGCTGCGCCGGAACGTCCTTCAAATCCAGCGCGAAAACGCGGCGCGCCTCCTGCAGAGCGACCGGATCGTAAGCGCGCACGCTCGCGCCGCGCTCGAGCAGCGCCGCGATCAGGCGACGGCTCGGCGCCTCGCGCATGTCGTCGGTGTTCGGCTTGAATGCGAGCCCCCACACTGCGAACGTGCGGCCCGTCAGGTCCTCGCCGAGCGTCTTCGTGATCTTGCTTACGAGCACCGCTTTCTGATCGTGGTTCACCTCTTCGACCGCTTCGAGAATCCGCAAATGCTGTCCGTTCTCGCCGCCCGTGCGGATCAGCGCCTGAACGTCCTTCGGAAAGCACGAGCCGCCGTAGCCGACGCCCGCATAGAGGAAGTGATAGCCGATGCGCGGATCGGAGCCGATGCCGCGCCGCACCGCTTCGATATCCGCGCCCACGCGGTCAGCCAGGTTCGACATCTCGTTCATGAACGAGATGCGCGTGGCGAGCATCGCGTTGGCGGCGTACTTGGTGAATTCGGCGGAACGCACGTCCATATAGAGCGTGCGCTCGTGATTGCGGTTGAACGGCAGGTACAGCCGCTTCATCTTCTCGCGCGCGAGCTGCCCGGCTTCGTCGTCGTCGATGCCGATCACGATGCGATCGGGGCGCATGCAGTCTTCGACCGCGGCGCCTTCCTTCAGGAACTCTGGATTGGATACCACCGAGAAGCGGTGCTGCGCGCTGTCCGACAAGCCACGCGCCGCAAGCTCCGCATCGACGACGGCGCTCACCTTCTGCGCCGTGCCGACGGGCACCGTCGACTTGTCGACGATCACCTTGAAACCGTTCGAATAGCGACCGATGTTGCGCGCCGCTTCGAGCACGTACTGCAGGTCGGCGGAGCCGTCTTCGTCAGGCGGCGTGCCGACTGCGATGAACTGGATTTCGCCGTGCTCGACACTCGCCTTGACGTCGGTCGAGAACGTGATGCGGCCGGCCGCGCGCGTGCGCGTGATGATCTCGAGCAAGCCCGGCTCGTGGATCGGCACGCCGCCGCTGTTGAGAATGTCGATCTTGCGCGGATCGACGTCGAGGCAAAAGACATCGTGGCCGATTTCGGCGAGACATGCGCCCGTGACGAGGCCAACGTAACCCGTGCCGATGATGGTGATTTTCATACGCGTTCTGGTGGTTGATCCCGGTCATTAACTGGCTGCCGATGCGCCGCCGAGATTCGGCAACGTCCGGACAGCCGCTTCCATTCCTGTGATTCGCCTGCCCCAGCCGACGGAACGGGCGGTCATCTCAATTTGTTGCCGCGATCGGCTCCACGCGGCGCGGCGCGTAGGTTTCCCAGCCGCTGCATCCAGGACACTGCCAATAGAAAAGGCGCGCCCGGAACCCGCAATTTTGACACGTGTACCGTGGCAGATTTTTGGTGCGCTGCTTGATCAGCGTGCGCATCAGCTCCAGCTCGCCGCGCCGCGGCTCGTCGGCTGCCGCGATCTGCGCTTCGAGCAGGCGCGTCATGCCGGCAAGGTTCGGCGATTTCTGCATCTGCGTGCGGGCGAGCGTGTGCGCGGCGTCGCTGCCACGCAATTCGGCGACATGCTGATAGGCGACGTCGAGCAAGTCGTTCGACGGATAGCGATCGACATAGCTCGTCAGCAGGTCCGCCCCTTCGGCAGCGCGGCCCATCGCGGCGTACGCCTTCATCAGCTTTTCGATGACGAGCGGCAGATAGGCCGGATTCTGCTCCTCGACGCGCCGCCATTGGACGATCGCCGTGGCGTGATCGCCGCCGGCCGCCTGCACGTCGCCGGCGAGGATCGTCGCGCGGACGTTTTGCGGGTTCGCCTTGAGCGCCAGCTTGAGCTGCGCGGCGGCATCGGCCGGCTTCTTCTGCTGCAGCGCCTCCTGCGCAAGCTCGCAGTGGAACTGGGCGATTTCCTTGTCGAGCGGGTCGGCACCCATGGTTTCGATCCGTCCTGCCGTCTCGATCGACTTGTTCCAGTCCTTCTCGATTTCGTAGATGGTGAGGAGCGCGCGCTGTGCGCCAAGCGCATAGTCGCCGGACTCGAGCCGGCCAAACGTCTCCTCGGCACGATCCAGCAGGCCTGCTTTCAGAAAATCCTGTCCGAGCTCGAAGAGCGCGTGATCGTGCTCGTTGACCGGCAGGTCGGCCCGGCTCAGCAGGTTCTGGTGCACGCGGATCGCGCGGTCTGTCTCGCCGCGGCGCCTGAACAGGTTGCCGAGTGCAAAGTGCAATTCGATCGTTTCAGGATCGAGCTTGACGACTTCGATGAACGCGTCGATCGCCTGGTCGGGCTGTTCGTTGAGCAGGAAGTTCAGGCCGCGGAAGTACGAGCGCGGAAGATTGGAGCTTTCGGAGAGCAGCGTCTTCAGGTCATAGCGCGCGGCGATCCAGCCGAAGGCGAACGCGACCGGAACGATGAGCAGCCACCAGAAATCGAGATCCATGCGAATGATCGGAAGTGCGAAACACAAAATCCGCGCACCGGGCGGCGCGCGGCACAAAGGCGGCTCAGATCAGCGGCGGCAGCGGCGGCTCTTCAACCGCAACGGGCGTTTCGCGCGCAACGCGCAAGTCGCGCTTCAAGCGGCCGTTCTCGAGCCGCAGGCGGATCATCGCCGGCCATGACGAGATGAGCCCCGCCAGCAAGCCGACGCCGAAGAACGCGAGCCCGATCAGAATGAGCGGCGCCTGCCACGCATAGCCGGCAAGGAAATTCAACGTTGCGGATTGCGTGTTGGCGAGTGCGAGCACGAGCAGCAGCACGAACACCAGCACACGGATCAACCAGACGATAAATTTCATAAAGGCTCTCTAGACAGCAATTGCGTAATCGATGCGGGCTGGGCAGCGGGTTGCGCCACGTGGCTGCCATGCAAAGTGACCCGTATTGTAATGGAAGCCCCTCGCAGCGGGCGAAACGGGCAATGCTCGGTGTGATATGGGACAGACGGCGCCGTGGCTTATCGGCGCAGGCGACGGAGCTTTGCATGGGACCCAAGTAAGCGCTAAAGCGCCAAGTCCGGATCGACATCGGGTCGGCACGAAAAAAAAGCGCCCGAAGGCGCTTTTTCTGGTCTTTGCCGGATCCGGCTCGGGCCATCGACAGTAACCGCAGACATCACTGATCGCTGTCGGGCTCCTCGGCCTTGAGCGGCTCTCCCGCGCGCCCGTCCACTCGCTCGCGCAATTCCTTGCCGGGCTTGAAGTGCGGCACATGCTTCTCCGGCACCAGCACTTTTTCCCCCGATTTCGGATTGCGTCCGACGCGTGACGGACGGCGGTTCAAGCCGAAGCTGCCGAAGCCGCGAATTTCGATGCGATGGCCGTTGGCAAGTGCCTCCGACATCGCATCGAGCATCGTCTTCACCGCGAAATCCGCATCCTTGAGGACAAGTTGCGGAAATCGCGTTGCCAGCTGGGCGACCAATTCCGATTTGGTCATACTGCAGCAGACCCCTTAAGGCTTACTGGTTCTGGCCGTCGAGCTTGGCCTTCAGGAGCGCGCCGAGGTTGGTCGTGCCAGTGGCGGCAGCGCTCGTATCGGCTTGCAGGCCGCGGATGGCCTCTTGCTGCTCGGCCGAATCCTTCGCCTTGATCGACAGGTTGATGCCGCGCGACTTGCGGTCGATGTTGATGACCATCGCATTGACCTTGTCGCCTTCCTTCAGCACGTTGCGAGCATCTTCCACGCGGTCTTGCGCGATTTCCGAAGCACGCAGGTAGCCTTCGACGTCCGCGGTCAGCGCAATCACAGCGCCCTTCGCGTCCACCGACTTCACCGTGCCGTCGACGATCGAGCCCTTGTCGTTCATCGCAACGTAGTTGCTGAACGGGTCGCCTTCGAGCTGCTTGATGCCGAGCGAAATGCGTTCCTTCTCGACGTCGATGCCGAGCACGACCGCTTCCACTTCGTCGCCCTTCTTGTACTTGCGGACAGCTTCCTCGCCAGTTTCGCTCCACGACAGGTCCGACAAGTGGACCAGGCCGTCGATGCCGCCAGGCAGGCCGATGAACACGCCGAAGTCGGTGATCGACTTGATCGCGCCTTGCAGCTTGTCGCCCTTCTTGAAGTTGCGGCTGAAGTCATCCCACGGATTCGGCTTGCACTGCTTCATGCCGAGGCTGATACGGCGGCGGTCTTCATCGATTTCCAGAACCATGACTTCGACTTCGTCGCCCAACTGCACAACCTTCGACGGCGCAACGTTCTTGTTGGTCCAGTCCATTTCCGACACGTGGACGAGGCCTTCGATGCCCGATTCGACTTCGACGAACGCGCCGTAGTCGGTGATGTTCGTGACCTTGCCGAACAGGCGCGTGCCCGACGGGTAACGGCGCGAGATGCCTTCCCACGGATCGTCGCCCAGTTGCTTGATGCCGAGCGAGACGCGGTTCTTCTCTTGGTCGAACTTGAGGATCTTCGCGGTGACTTCCTGGCCGACCGACAGGACTTCGCTCGGGTGACGCACGCGGCGCCATGCGATGTCGGTGATGTGCAGCAGGCCGTCGATGCCGCCGAGGTCCACGAACGCGCCGTAGTCGGTGATGTTCTTGACCACGCCTTCGACGATCGCGCCTTCCTTCAGGGTTTCGAGCAGCTTCGCGCGCTCTTCGCCTTGCGTCGCCTCGATCACGGCGCGGCGCGACAGCACGACGTTGTTACGCTTGCGGTCGAGCTTGATGACGCGGAATTCGAGGGTCTTGCCTTCGTACGGGGTCGTATCCTTGACCGGACGCGTGTCGACGAGCGAACCCGGCAGGAACGCGCGGATGCCGTTGACCATCACGGTCATGCCGCCCTTGACCTTGCCCGTGATCGTGCCGGTCACGAGTTCGTTGTTGTCGAGAGCCTTCTCCAGCGACAGCCACGAAGCCAGGCGCTTAGCCTTGTCGCGCGACAGGATGGTGTCGCCGTAGCCGTTTTCCAGCGCGTCGATCGCGACGGAAACGAAGTCGCCCGCCTGCACTTCTACCTCGCCCGCGTCATTCAGGAACTCTTCGAGCGGGATGTAGGCTTCGGACTTGAGACCAGCGTTGACGACCACGAAGTTGTGGTCGACGCGCACGACTTCGGCGGAGATCACTTCGCCGGCGCGCATGTCTTGCTTGGTCAGCGACTCTTCGAACAGAGCCGCAAAGGATTCGGTATTCGGGGTGGAAGTTTGCAGGTCGGACATAAAAATCGAAGTTTGCATGGTTCTCGCGTTGCCGCCCGATCATCGGGACGGAAAACTACAGCGTCTGAGCGAAAGCCATACGGGGTTAAGGGTTAAAACACGCTCCGCGCCAATCGCGGAACACCTACTGCACCGGCGCGCGTTCTCACGCGCGCGGCTGGAGCGCCCGGTACCACTGCACCACCTGTTCGACCGCCTGGTCGATCGTCAGCGCGGAGGTATCGAGGAGCTTCGCATCCGCCGCAGGCTTGAGCGGCGCGGCTGCGCGCATACTGTCGCGCTCGTCGCGTTCACGCAAATCCCGAAGCAAGTCATCCATATTAGCAGAAAATCCTTTTTGGATCAATTGCTTATACCGCCTGGCGGCACGCGCTTCGACGCTCGCCGTCAGGAACACCTTCAACGCCGCGTCGGGAAAGATCACCGTGCCCATGTCGCGGCCGTCGGCCACGAGCCCCGGCTCCTTGCGGAAGGCCCGCTGACGCGCCACCAGCGCGGCCCTCACGGGCGCGTGGACAGCGATCGCCGAGGCGCGGTTGCCGACGGCCTCGGCACGGATTTCCGTGGAAACGTCGACGCCGTCGAGCTGCGCCAGACCTTCGCGGAACGTGATATGGAGGTCGCCGACCAGCTTCGCAAGCTCGTCCGCCGCATCCGGCGCCACGTCGTAGCGCACGCTCGCCAGCGCGGCCAGCCGGTACAGCGCGCCGCTGTCCAGCAGGTGGAAGCCCAGATGGGCGGCGACCAGCGCGGCGACCGTGCCCTTGCCTGACGCGGTCGGGCCGTCGATCGTGATGACGGGTGTCTGGTGAAAGGGGCGAGTCGGTTTCATCGATGAACGGATAAGCGGGGGACGTCGGTCAAATCACGGTGAGCGTCTTGAAGCGCTCGAAATAGTCAGGGAAGGTCTTGCCGACGCACTTCGGATCGTTGATCCGCACCGGCACGCCGCCAAGACTCACGAGCGAAAAGCACATGGCCATGCGGTGGTCGTCGTAGGTGTCGATCGCGGCGTTCGGCGCGAGCTGCGCGGGCGGCGTCACCACCAGGTAGTCGGCGCCCTCCTCGACCGTCGCGCCGACCTTGCGCAGCTCGGTCGCCATCGCGGCGATGCGGTCGGTTTCCTTCACGCGCCAGCTCGCGATGTTGCGCAGCGTCGACGTGCCGTCGGCGAACAGCGCGGCGACGGCGATCGTCATCGCGGCATCGGGGATCAGGTTGAAGTCCATGTCGATCGCTTCGAGCTTGCCGTGGTCGTGACCGACGCCGCGCACTTCGATCCAATCGTCGCCCATCGTCACGTTCGCGCCCATGCGCATCAGTGCGTTGGCAAAGCCGACGTCACCCTGGATGCTCGCGCGCCCGACGCCTTCGACGCGGATCGGCCCGCCACCGAGCGCGCCCGCAGCGAGAAAGTACGACGCAGACGATGCGTCGCCCTCGACCATGATCGAGCCCGGCGACTGGTAGCGCACGCCGGCCGGCACGATGAAGCGCTGCCAGTCTTCGCGCTCGACCGTCACGCCGAAGCGCGCCATCAGCTTCATCGTGATCTCGATATACGGCTTCGAGATCAGCTCGCCCTCCACTTCGATCACGATCGAGCCGCTTTCCGAACGCACGAGCGGCAGCGTCATCAGGAGCGCGGTCAGGAACTGGCTCGACACGTCGCCGCGCACCTTGATCGGCGCGTCGACGGCGATCGGCGCCGCGTGGATCGCGAGCGGCGGATAACCCTCGTTCGCCTCGTAGTCGATCTTCGCGCCGATCTGGCGCAAGCCGTCGACGAGGTCGCCGATCGGCCGCTCGTGCATGCGCGGCACGCCGTGCACGCGGTATTCGCCGCCGTTGACGGCAAGCGCCGCGGTCAGCGGACGAATCGCCGTGCCGGCGTTGCCTAGGAACAAGTCTGCCGTCTTCGCGACAAACGCGCCGCGCGTGCCGGTGACGACGCAGGTGTCGCCGTCGCGCGTGAACAGCACGCCGAGCTTGTCGAGCGCGTCGAGCATCACACGCGTATCGTCCGAATCGAGCAGGTTCGTGATCGTCGTTTCGCCTTCCGCGAGCGCGGCCAGCAAGAGCACCCGGTTCGAGATGCTCTTCGATCCAGGCAGCCGGACGGTGCCGGCCGCACGGGAGAACGGTCCGAGGTCGATATATTCCATGGTGTGTCCTGTTATTTCGAGGGACGGGTGCCCGGCCGCAGCCTTGCCGCCGCGCTCCTGCCATTCAGTGCGGGCTTTGCGCGAGCGCGCGAACGCGGCTTCGAGCGCCGCGCCGTCGCCGGCTTCGATCGCCGCGCGCAGGCGCGCAAGAACGGCCGTATACGCGTCGAGCTCTGCGAGCAAGGCGGTGCGGTTCGCCACGCAGATGTCGCGCCACATCTCCGGGCTCGACGCGGCGATCCGCGTGAAATCGCGGAAACCGCCGGCGGCGAACGAGAATTTCAGGTCGGCGTCCGGCGCTTCGAGAATCTGCTCGACGAGCGCGAACGAGAGCACGTGCGGCAAGTGGCTCACCGACGCCAGGACACGGTCGTGCTGCTCGACGCTCATGCGGCTGACGAGCGCGCCAGTCGCACGCCACATCGCGTCGATGCGCTCGACGGCCACCGGCGCGTTCTCCGCCAGCGGACACAGCACGACGTTGCGGCCGGCGTAGAGATCGGCCAGCGCCGCCTCGACGCCGCTCGACTCCCGGCCCGCAATCGGATGCCCCGGCACGAACTGGCCGATGCGCGAACCGAGCGCCTCACGCGCTGCGGCGACAACGTCCGACTTCGTGCTGCCCGCGTCGGTCACGAGGGTCGAGCCGTCGAGAAACGGGGCGATGCGGGTAAGCAGCGGCAGCGTCTGAGCGACCGGCGCGGCGAGCAGGACGATGTCGGCGCCGGCGAGCGCCGCGCGCAACTGCGCGTCGTCGCCGAGCGCAGCGGCGACGTCGATCACGCCCAGCTCTCGCGCGCGCTCGATCGACGCCGCCGAACGGCCGACGCCGATCACCGTGCCTCTCGTGCCGCCGGGCCCCGTCGCCGCATCGCGTTCGCGCAGCGCGCGCGCGAGCGACCCGCCGATCAGCCCGACACCGAAAATCACCAGTTTGTTGAATGAAAACGCGGCCACGACGGACATGCTAAAAAAGCGCGCGGGCAAAAACGCTCGCGCGCGGGATGGCAATCAACCGCTCGGTTGCCTATCAGGCAGCGAGCGCCTTTTCGAGCGCTGCGATGAACGCTTCGTTTTCTTCCGGCAAGCCGATCGTCACACGCAGCCACTGCGGCAGCCCATAGTTGCCGACCGGCCGCACGATCACCCCTTGCTTCAAGAGCGCCAGATTGACGCGCGCACCGGCGCCGTCGTCATTGCCGACGCGCACCAGCACGAAGTTGCCGTACGAGGGCACGTACTCGAGATCGAGCTTCTCGAACGCCTCGGTCAGCCGGCGATAGCCCGCCGCATTAAGCGCCGCGCTCTTTTCGAGAAACGCGCGATCGTTCAGCGCCGCGACGGCAGCGGCCTGCGCGAGCGTGTTGACGTTGAACGGCTGGCGCAGGCGGTTCAGCAAATCGATCAGCTCCGGCTGCGCGATCGCGAAACCGACGCGCAAGCCGGCAAGCCCGAACGCCTTCGAGAACGTGCGCGACACGAGCAGGTTCGGGTAGCGGCGCGTCCACGCGATCGAGTCATAGCGCTTGTCCGCCGCGAGATACTCGGTGTACGCCTCGTCGAGCACCACGGCGACGCTCTTCGGCACCTTCTCGAGAAACGCCTCGAGCGCGGGACCTTCGATGAACGTGCCGGTCGGGTTGTTCGGGTTGGCGACGAACATGAGACGCGTGTCGGCATCGATCGCCTTCAGCATGGCGTCGAGGTCATGGCCGTGCTTCACCGCCGGCGCCCCAGAGGAAGTCCCCTTGGGGGGCACGACGATCGCCCGCGCGCCGATTCCCTGCGTCGCGAGCGCATACACCGCGAACGAGTATTGCGAGTAGACGATAGCCTGACTCTTCTCGACGAGCGCGTGCGCCGCCAGCTCGAGGATGTCGTTGCTGCCGTTGCCAAGCGTGATCCAGTCGGCCGGCACGCCGTAGTGCTCGCTCAATGCGACCTTCAGCTCGAACGCGTTCGCATCCGGATAGCGGCCGAGATCGGCGGCGGCCTGCGCCATCGCCGCCTTCGCCGACTCCGGCATGCCGAGCGGATTTTCGTTCGAAGCGAGCTTCACGATGTGCGCTTCGTCGAGGCCGAACTCGCGGGCGACTTCCGAAATCGGCTTGCCGGCGACGTAGGGCGCGATAGCGCGCACATAGGAAGGGCCGTATTGCGTTGTCATGATGCCTCCCGCCGGACCGCCCCAAGGGAGGCATCAGCCCCCTCGGGGGGCAGCGAACGACAGTGAGCATGGGGGTGGTTCATGTATGTCTCCAGATCGGACGAGCTAGTTGTGGGCGGTCAAGCGCTCGAGCGCGACGCAGCCAAAGCGCCGGGCATCACCGCGCGCGCGGATACGAGCCGAGAATCTTCAGGAACGCGGCCATCTTCTCGAGCTCGGCCAACGCGGCCGCGACGGACGGGTTTTCGCGATGGCCTTCGACATCGATATAGAAGTAGTACTCCCACGTGCCGACGCGCGCCGGACGCGATTCGAAGCGCGTCATCGACACGCCGTGCCGCGCGAGCGGCTCGAGCAGCTTGAACACCGCGCCGGCCTCGTTCTTCACCGACACGATCAGCGACGTCTGGTCGCGCCCGCTCACGCCGGCCGGCTCCTTGCCGATCATCACGAAGCGCGTGCGGTTGTGCGGATCGTCCTGGATCAGCGCGTACGCGACCTGCAGGCCGTAGTGGGCAGCCGCGCGATCGCCCGCGATCGCGGCGACAGTCGGATCGCTCGCCGCCAGGCGTGCGGCCTCCGCATTGCTCGACACCGCCTGGCGCTCGAGATGCGGTGCGTTCGTCGCGAGCCAGCGCTGGCATTGCGCGAGCGCCTGCGCATGCGCGCAGACGCGCGTCACGCCGGTCAGCCCGCCGCTTTGCGTGAGGAGATTGTGGTGAATCGGCAAGGCGAGCTCGCCGCCGATCACGAGTTGCGTTTGCAACAGCAGGTCGAGCGTGCGCGACACCGCGCCTTCGCTCGAATTCTCGACCGGCACGACGCCGAAGTCTGCGGCGCCCGCCTCGACTGAACGGAACACTTCGTCGATCGAAGGGCACGCGAGCCCTTCGATCGACCGGCCGAAGTACTCGTACATCGCCTGCTCGCTATAGGTGCCGACAGGCCCGAGGAACGCCGCACGGACCTGCTGCTCGAGCGCCCGGCTCGCCGCCATGATCTCGCGCCAGATCGCGCTGATGTGCTCGCCCGCGAGCGGGCCGGCGCTCATGTCCTGCAAGCGCGCGATGACCTGCTGCTCGCGCTCGGGCCGGAACACCGGCGCGTTGTAATGCTTCTTGACCTCGCCCACTTCGAGGGCGATCGCTGCGCGCTGGTTGAGCAGCGCGATCAGCTGCGCATCGATCGCATCGATGCGATCGCGCAGCGGTTTGAGCTTGGTATTGAGTTCGTCGTCCATGCGTAAAGTCGGCCGTGTCGAAAGTAGGCGCGCCGCCTCCCCCGGGTCGAAGAGATCAGGCCTTGCGCTGTTCGAATTCCTTCATGTACTCGACCAGCGCCTTGACGCCTTCGAGCGGCACCGCGTTGTAAATCGACGCCCGCATTCCGCCTACGGACTTGTGGCCCTTCAGCTGCAACAGCCCGCGCGCCTTCGCGCCGGCCAGGAAATCTTCGTTGCGCGACTCGTCCGCGAGAAAGAACGGCACGTTCATCCGCGAACGCGAAGCGCGTTCAACCTTGTTGATATAGAAATCGCTGGCGTCGATCGCGTTATAGAGCAGCTTCGATTTCTCGATGTTGTGCGCTTCGATCGCCTGCAAACCGCCTTGCTTCTTGAGCCACTTGAAGACCAGGCCCGCGATGTAGATCGCGTAGGTGGGCGGCGTGTTGTACATCGAATTGTGTTCGGCGACGGTCTTCCACTCGAACGCCGACGGGCAGATCGGCAGCGCGCGGTCGAGCAGGTCCTCGCGCACGATCACGACGGTGACGCCCGCCATCCCGATGTTCTTCTGCGCACCGCCGTAGATGGCGCCGAACTTCGCGACGTCGAGCGGGCGCGACAGGATGTGCGACGACACGTCGGCCACGAGCGGAATATCGCCAAGATCGGGAATATCGAAGGTCTCGACGCCGTGGATCGTCTCGTTCGTGCACAGGTGCACATAGGCCGGATCGTCGGAGAGCCGCCATTCGGCGCGCGCCGGCGAGCGCGTGAAGCCGTCGGCAGTCTGGCCGCTCGCGGCGAGGTGCGGGGCGCAATACTTGTGCGCTTCCTTGAAGGTCTTTTGCGACCAGGAGCCAGTCAGGACAAAGTCGGCGGTCTTCTTGGCGCCGAGCAGGTTCATCGGCACGATCGCGTTTTCACCAAGGCCGCCGCCTTGCAAGAACAGGATGCGATGGCTCGCGGGCACCTCGAGCAACTCGCGCAGGTCGGTCAGCGCCTCTTCGTGGATCGACATGAACTCCTTGCCGCGATGGCTCATCTCCATCACGCTCATGCCGCTGCCGCGCCAATCGAGCATCTCGTCGGCGGCTTGGCGCAACACTTCCTCTGGCAGCGCCGCAGGTCCGGCGGAGAAATTGAAGACGCGCATCGTGTGGGAATCCCGAAAGAGGACGCGGCGGCAAAAGGAAATACCCCAAAACCGCGCCTGAAAAGATAATGGCCGTTCGCGCTCTCGCGCAAACGGCCATTATCGCACTGTCGACGGTACGCCGCCAAACCATGGCGCCCCACCGGCCCGGCCGACCCGCCGGACACGCTCCTGGAGCAGGGCCCGCGGATCTTATGACCGGCTGATTACTTGCCCGGCTTGACCGACGCGACTTCCTTGTCGGCCTGGTCGCGCGTTGCCTTGATCGATTGCGGCATGTACTTCTGCATCAGGCCGTTCACGACATCGCGGCCAACCTGGTCTTGCACCTGGATGAACTTGCGGCCGGTCGGGCTCTTGTAGAACGTCGTCAGGTCCTTGATTTCCTGCGTCGAGTAGTACTTCGCGTATGCCTCGTACTGAGCCTGCATCGCGTCCTGGCGGAACGAGTCCGTCGCGAACACCTGACCTGCCGAATCAACCAGCTTCGGCACCGAGTTCTTCTGCAGCGCCGGCACGGCGGCTTGCTTCTGCTTGTCCGTCAGCGTCTTGTTTTCCGACAGCGCGTCCGACAGGATCGCCGGGACCAGCTGCTTCGCCTGCATTTGCGCGCTGTTGCCGATCGCGCCAACCAGCTTCTGAGCGTCGATCGCCTCGAGCAGGTCCTTGATCGCCCCTTGCTTGGCGGGATCGACCGGAGCTGCTGCCGGCGCCGCCGTGTCAGCCGGCGCTTGACTCTGGAGCGCCTGCGCCATCGCAAAGGTCGGCACGAAAGCAGCCAGCAGCATCCATTGTTTGAATCGTTGTTGCATCATTACTCCCTAGAAGAAATAGAGTCGAATTACTTAACGCACGAAGCGTATCGCAACCCTGCGTTGCGCGGTCTTTCGCTTCGTGCGGAGCTCCTTGCGGTTACTTTCTCAGGCGCGCAGCCGTACACGATTCGCGTGCCGGTCAGCTTTCGCCGTTCTCGTCGTCCGCCGCCGTACCTTCGGCATCGCCTTCGCCATCCGCCTCGGCGATTTGCTGCAGGCCGGAGAGCTTGGTGCCGTCATCAAGGCTGATGAGTGTAACACCTTGCGTTGCACGGCCCATTTCGCGGATCTCCGAAACGCGCGTACGGATCAGCACACCAGTCGTCGTGATCAACATGATCTGGCCTTCGGCGTCGACGAGCGTCGCCGCGACAACCTTGCCGTTGCGCTCCGACGTCTGGATCGCGATCATCCCCTTCGTGCCGCGCCCGTGGCGCGTGTATTCGGTGATCGGAGTGCGCTTGCCGTAGCCGTTCTCGGTCGCGGTCAGCACCGACTGCTGCTCGCTGCCCGCCACCAGCATCGCGATGACCTGCTGCCCATCGTCGAGCTGCATGCCGCGCACGCCTCGCGCTTCACGGCCCATCGGACGCACGTCGTTTTCGTCGAAGCGCACAGCCTTGCCCGAATCGGAGAACAGCATCACGTCGTGCGCGCCGTCGGTGATCGCGGCGCCGATCAGGTAATCACCCTCGTCGAGGCCGACCGCAATAATACCCTTGCGCAATGGTCTGCTGAAAGCCTCGAGCGGCGTCTTCTTGACCGTACCGAGCGCCGTCGCCATGAAGACGAACTTGTCGGCCGAGAATTCCTTGACCGGCAGCACGACGTTGATCTTCTCGCCATCCTGCAGCGGGAACATGTTGACAATCGGACGGCCGCGCGAGTTGCGCGAGCCCTGCGGCACCTCGTAGACCTTCACCCAGTAAACGCGGCCGCGGTTCGAGAAGCACAGGATGTGGTCGTGCGTATTCGCGATGAAGAGCGTGTCGATCCAGTCGTCTTCCTTCATCTGCGTCGCCTGCTTGCCGCGACCTCCGCGCTTCTGGGCCCGATATTCGGACAACGGCTGCGATTTCACGTAACCGGCGTGCGACATCGTCACGACCATGTCCTGCGGCGTGATGAGGTCTTCGGTGTTCAGCTCGGTCGCGTTCATCTCGATCTTCGAGCGGCGCGCGTCGCCGAACTCGGACTTCACGGCCGTCAACTCGTCGGTGATGATCGCGGTGATCCGCTCCGGGCGCGCCAGGATGTCGAGCAGGTCAGCGATCTGCGCCATCACTTCGCGGTACTCGCCGATGATCTTGTCCTGCTCGAGACCGGTCAGGCGTTGCAGGCGCATCTGCAGAATTTCCTGCGCCTGGGTATCGGACAGCTTGTAGAGGCCGTCGCCCTGCATCCCGAACGCCGGGTTCAGCCCTTCGGGGCGATAGGCGTCGCGGCCGCCCGCGGACGCGTTATCGGTTTCCGCGCGCGACAGCATCTCGCGCACGAGCGACGAATCCCATGCCCGCGCCATCAGCTCCTGCTTGGCGATCGGCGGAGTCGGCGCGGCCTTGATGATGGCGATGAACTCGTCGATGTTGGCGAGCGCGACTGCGAGACCCTCGAGCACATGGCCGCGTTCGCGCGCCTTGCGCAACTCGTATACGGTGCGCCGCGTCAGCACTTCCCGTCGATGCGACAGGAACGCGCTAAGCATTTCCTTAAGATTGAGCAGCTTCGGCTGGCCGTCGACGAGCGCGACCATGTTCATGCCGAACGTGTCCTGCAGCTGGGTCGCCTTATATAGATTGTTGAGGACAACCTCGGGAACCTCGCCGCGCTTCAGCTCGATTACGACGCGCATGCCGCTCTTGTCGGACTCGTCGCGAATATCGGAGATGCCTTCCAGCTTCTTCTCGTTGACGAGCTCGGCGATGCGCTCGAGCAGCGAGCGCTTGTTAACTTGATACGGCAGCTCGTCGACGATGATCGCCATGCGCTGGCCGCGATCGATCTCCTCGAAGTGCGTCGCCGCGCGCATCACGACGCGGCCGCGGCCGGTGCGATAGCCGTCGCGCACGCCCGCCACGCCGTAGATGATGCCGGCGGTCGGGAAATCGGGGGCGGGAATGATCTCGATCAACTCATCGATGCTTGCCTGCGGGTTCTTCAGCAGGTGATGGCAAGCGTCGACGACTTCATTCAAGTTGTGCGGCGGAATATTGGTGGCCATCCCCACCGCGATCCCCGACGATCCATTGATCAGCAGATTGGGGATCCGCGCGGGCAGGATGAGCGGCTCGTTCTCGCTGCCGTCATAGTTCAGACCGAAATCGACGGTTTCCTTATCTATATCAGCAAGCAGTTCATGGCCGATCTTCGCCATGCGGATTTCGGTGTAGCGCATCGCGGCGGCGTTGTCACCGTCGATCGACCCGAAATTGCCCTGCCCGTCCACCAGCATGTAGCGCAGAGAGAAGTCCTGCGCCATCCGGACGATGGTTTCGTATACAGCACTGTCGCCGTGCGGATGGTATTTACCGATCACGTCGCCGACGATACGCGCTGACTTCTTATAGGCACGGTTCCAGTCGTTGTTGAGTTCGTGCATCGCGTACAGGACGCGCCGGTGCACTGGTTTCAAGCCGTCGCGGACATCGGGAAGCGCTCGCCCCACGATCACGCTCATTGCGTAATCGAGATACGAACGGCGCATTTCCTCCTCGAGGGAGATTGGCAGAGTCTCTTTGGCGAATTGATCCATTATCCGTATCTTTTCCAAGCGAAGACGGACGCCGGATTCGACGAACCCCGCCCGCGCTCGCATTGGCGCTGCAAACGCAGCGCATCACGCGATTCTAACATGCGGCGCAACCGCTCCCGGGAGGGCACGTACTCCCCCATTGCGAAGCGGTCCGAAGCCGCTGCAAACCACTTTCGCGGCGCTATTGACGAAACGAATTTTCTTTGCTCCAGGCACGCCTCATGCCCAAGCCGAACAGCCGCTCAGGCCCGCCAGCCTTACTGTTGCGCATGCACCACAATTGTGTTGGGGTATCAGAACGGGCAGGAATTTTTTTTCGTGGGTCGGGAACTGTATGGCAAAATGCCAACGCACTCGGTTAGACACTGCTCGAAGTGTCTTCAGCGCTCGGCGTTTTTGTGCCGCACCAATGTTATACTTCGAGCAATGTATGACTTGTCTTCGTCAACAGGCTCGCAGTAAACCTGCGGTAATCTCAATTTCGAGAGGAGAAATATGAATAAACTTTCAAAGCTCGCGTTCATTGCAGCTACCGCAGTTATGGCTGCATCCGCTTCGGCACAGTCGGTGCCGGCGTCGCGACAACAAACGAATGACAACTGGGTGAACGGCACCGGCGAATACGTGTGGATGAACGGCACGAACGAGCTTTGCTGGCGCGACGCGTTCTGGACGCCCGCAACGGCCAACGCAAAGTGCGACGGCGCACTGGTCGCCCAGGCTCCGACGCCGCCGGCCCCGGCTGCTCCGGCTGCTGCTCCGGCCATCACGAGCCAGAAGATCACGTATCAAGCCGATACGCTGTTCGACTTCGACAAGGCTGTCCTGAAGCCGGCCGGCAAGGAAAAGCTGGACGACCTGGCTGCCAAGATCCAAGGCGTGAACCTCGAAGTCGTCGTTGCAACGGGTTACACCGACCGCATCGGTTCGGACAAGTACAACGACCGTCTGTCGCTGCGCCGCGCTCAAGCTGTGAAGGCATACCTGGTCAGCAAGGGCATCGAAGCCAACCGTATCTACACGGAAGGCAAGGGCAAGCGCAACCCGGTTACGACGGGCTGCAACCAGAAGAACCACAAGCAACTCATCTCCTGCCTGGCACCGGATCGCCGCGTGGAAGTCGAAGTTGTCGGTACTTCGAAGCAGTAAGCTGCAAGATACCGCAGTATCAAAGCCCCGCTTCGGCGGGGCTTTTTTTACGCCTGAATTTGGGACGCGGCCGGCGTCGCCGTTTTGCCCCTGCAGGCCGGCCCCTATATACTCGGGGCTACTCCGCAATCCTCATCCAACGTTCAACGCCCAAGCCGCATCCGCCATGACCAATGCCGATCCCCATGAGCTGCAGAAATTCAGCGATCTCGCCCATCGCTGGTGGGACCCGAACGCCGAATTCAAGCCGCTGCACGAGTTGAATCCCGTCCGGCTCAACTGGATCGACTCCCATGCGCACCTGGCCGGCAAACGGGTGCTGGATATTGGTTGCGGCGGCGGCATCCTGTCGGAATCGATGGCGGGATTAGGTGCCCAGGTCAAGGGCATCGACCTGTCGACGCAAGCGCTTGGCGTCGCTGACCTGCACAGTCTCGAAAGCGGCGTGAGCGTCGACTACGAGGAAATCGCAGCCGAAGCGCTCGCGGCACGCGAGCCCGACACCTACGATGTCGTCACCTGCATGGAAATGCTCGAGCACGTGCCCGATCCGAGCGCCATCGTCGCTGCATGTGCAACGCTAGTGAAACCAGGCGGCTGGGTCTTTTTCTCGACGCTCAATCGCAACGTCAAATCGTATTTATTCGCGGTGATCGGGGCCGAATACATCGCACAAATGCTGCCCAAGGGCACGCACGACTATGCGCGCTTCATCCGCCCTTCGGAGCTGGCGGCGTTCGTACGAGCGGCCGGGCTGCACAGCCGGGACATCAAGGGCATCACCTATCGTCCGCTCAGCAAACATTTCGGGTTGTCCGACGACACGAGCGTCAACTACATGCTTGCCTGCCGCCGCAACGTCTGAAACGCGCTCCGCTCCGCCCCACCTCCCTTTTCGATTGCCTTCATGAGCGACCCCACCCCTTTGCCGCAGCGCGAAAGCGATGACGCTTCGATCGGCCTATGCCAGGCCGTCCTGTTCGACCTCGACGGCACACTCGCGGACACCGCGCCCGACCTGGCCGCCGCCGTCAACAAGATGCGCCATGATCGCGGTCTCGATATGCTGCCGCTCGAAGATCTGCGCCCGCTCGCGTCTGCGGGCGCACGCGGCCTGATCGGCGGTGCCTTCGGCATAGGTCCCGAGCATCACGAGTTCGCATCGATGCGCGAGGAGTTTCTCGCCAATTACGAAGCCGATCTGTGCATCGAAACCATCCTCTTTCCCGGCATCGGCGAGTTGCTCGACGAGCTCGACGAGCGCGGCGTGCGTTGGGGCATCGTCACGAACAAGGTTGCGCGGCTGACCGAACCGCTCGTGGAACTGCTTGGCCTCGACCTGCGCGCGAGATGCGTCGTCAGCGGGGATACGACGCCGCACTCGAAGCCGCATCCGGCGCCGCTTCTGCACGCGGCGAAGGAATTGGACGTGCACCCGGAGCGGATCGTGTATGTGGGCGACGATCTGCGCGACGTGCAAGCGGGATTCGCGGCGGGCATGATCACTGTTGCCGCCGCCTATGGCTACTGCGGTACCGATCTGCCCCCGACCCAATGGCACGCGCAGCACGTCGTGCAATCGACGGGCGAGCTGCAGCGGCTGCTCCGCGAAATCGGATGATTGCGCCATTGCCGTGGCGAGCCGCCACGCTACCGAAGCGAAGCGAAAAATACTCTCCCGTCCATTGTTTAGCGCGCAAGGCTCACCAAACTCACGTTCTATGGGATAATTGTCAGTTCCACTGGGGCCGACTTGGTTTCGACGTGGGTAACGAAGCAGCTCAGGGCATACCGAGGACCCGTCACCTCGTAAATCAATGGGACTTAAGTAACTGCGAACGACAACACGTACGCATTGGCGGCTTAACCCCGCCAACCTCGCACTAGCTCTCTGACGGGCTAGGGTCGCAAGACTGGCGAGGTCATTTACGTCAGATAATCCTTGGTGGTGTCACGACGCCGGGGCCGAAAATCTAGTGACTCGCCGTAACGAAGCGTGTTCGTCCGCGTCGGTGCGGTTAAATCAAATGACAGGACTAAGTATGTAGAACTGGTTGTGGACTATTTGCGGACGCGGGTTCGATTCCCGCCGGCTCCACCAAGACATTTCTCCTGAGACGCCTCAGGAATTCGCGAAAACCCCGCCGAGCGCAGCTCTCGCGGGGTTTTTCTTTGCGGCTGCGCCTACTTTCCCATGCTGTCGATCTTTCGAAGAGAACGACTCCCTCGCCGCTCCTCCGCGCATCGATTCCAGGCACCTTCGCGTAGACTCTCCGAAACGCACCCGATATCCCAACGCATCGGCAAAAACCTGCCCCGTGGCGCCGCCGACTGAACCCCTGCTTGCGTAACGACTCTATTGAAATCGCGACGCATTCGCAGCCAAGGCAGAATCCATGAACAAACTTCTTCTCGCCGCCGTGCCAGCCACCCTGGCCATCGCGGCTTGCAGCTCGCCCAACGTCCAGGAAGTCCACTCATCGGAGCCGATGGTCTTCGTGCAATCGGCGCGCGCGCCCGGCTATATCTCGAGCTGCCTGCAAAGCAGGATCGACGGCCTGCGCATGAGCACCGGCACCGGCTCGACAGAGTTGACGGTCGGCCACGGCGCAGACAATTACGCGTGGCTCATTACGCTGATACCGTCCGGCAACGGCTCGGTGGTGAAGGTGCAGAAATCGCCCGGCGACGACGGTTCGGTGCCGGAGCCTGAGATGCGTTTCGACATCGCGCGCTGCACGACCTGAGCGGGACACGCGCCTGCCCCGCTCGGGGCTTGCGCGCCACGCGCTGCGATCGCTCGCAACGCCTCGCGAGCGATCAAACATCAGGCGACTGCGCCGCCCCTATGATCATTCATCGTTCGGGCACTGCAGATTGCATCCGTTCGGATCGCCGAGGTCGCCCTGCTTGCGCGCCTTCGACTTCGGCCCATGCTGATATTTATTCGACGGCGCGGACGCGGCGAATTCCAGTTGCGGGTGCTGCTGAAGCTGGAACTCGTCCTGCAGGATGCCGCCCGGCACGCCCGGGGAGTTCTGCGCGAAGGCGAGCGACGTGACGGCGAACAATGCGCCTGCCGCAGTTGCGGCAGCGCAAGCGTTGATTAGCAATTTCATGGCGATTCGATGCCGCATGACGCGGACTGAAGAACAAAAACGGAACGTCTGAGGGATAGAGCGTAACGCAGAACGGCATCGCTTCGCAGCGGACTATTACAACAGTAATGAAAGTCCCGGAAACCCGGCTTGCGTGCAACACGCATCAGTGCGGAATGCCATCGGGCACAACCGCTCCGCGCAAGCCGCTCGCCACGTCGACGATCGTTCCGCAATGCGCGGGGTCGTATCCCGCGAGGCGGGCCACGGTCGCCCGGAACGCCTCGCTCCGCAACGTCTGCACCACGGGCGCGAGCGACAGGGATGCCAGCGGCTCGCGCTCGCAGGCGAAGTAATAGTCTTCGTCAACGATCGGAATGAAGTCGAGCCCGAAATGATGAGCGGCCGGCTCGACGCCGAACCCGAGGTCGGCCATGCCGCTTGCGACGAACGCGGCAATCGCCGAGTGCGTAAGCTCCGCCGACGCATAGCCGTTGATCCCCTCGGGATCGATGCCGATGCTGCGCAGCGCCAGGTCGAGCAGCATCCGCGTGCCCGAGCCGGGCTGCCGGTTGACGAAACGCACGTCGTCGCGCGCGACGTCGTTCAAGCCGCGGATGCCCTTCGGGTTGCCTTTCGGCAGGAAAAGCCCCTGTTTGCGCTGGGTCAGATGAATCAGTACGTGCCGCTGCGGATCGAGCCAGCGTCGATAGACGCTCGCGCATTTCTCGCGGAACACGCCGCGCGGCAAATGAAACCCCGCGAGATCGCACTCGCCGCACGCGAGCGCCGTAACGGCCTCGGCGCCGTCGCGGTACTTGATGTCGACCGAGGCCGGGTCGCGAGCGACGAGCGCGGTCACGAGCGCCGCCACCGCGTAGCCGTGCGACGCCTGGATGCGCACCGCGCCGCGACGCTGTCCGAGCCGGCGGTTCAAATCGCTGGCGACCTCGCTTGCCAGCGCCTGCATGTTGCCGTCGAGCCGTTCGGCGCACAGACGCTGCGCGCGCACCACCGCCTGCCCCAGCTCCGACAGCGCGGACCCTTTACCGCGCTCCTTGGCGATCAGCGCGCCGCCCAGGCGCTCCTCGAGCGCGCGCAGGATGCCCCACGCGTGACGATAGGAGAGGCCTTTTTGCGCAGCCGCCTGAGCGATGCTACCCGTCTCGCCGACCAGCGCGAGAAGCGGCACGACATCGGTCAGGCTGGTTTCCCGGCCGCTGCTGTCGACGACGACCAGTTGCGCCTTGCAATCGATCTGGATCATTTATGCAGTGCTTCTTCCTATTGCGTAAGCCTTACGGCCAGCCTATGGTTGTGGGATAAACCATAAAGCCAAGCATATATGCGCTTGATATGAGCAACAAGTGCATATTTGATGGAGGAGCCCCCACCTTGAACCATCCCGCCGCCATCGCGCCGGACGAGCTCGTGCGCCGCCATGTGAAGCCAGGCGCGACGCTAGTCGCCGTGCTGCACGCGATTCAGGACGAAGCCGGTTTCATCCCGCCAGAGGCCGTTGCGCCGCTCGCACGCGCGATGAACCTGTCGCGCGCCGAAGTGCACGGCGTCATCACCTACTATCACCATTTCCGCACCGAGCCCGCCGCGCGCGTGACCGTGCAACTGTGCCGCGCCGAATCGTGCCGCAGCATGGGAACGGAAGCGCTCGCCCAGCATATCGAAGCGCGCACCGGTTGCCGCTTCGACGCCGAGCACGGTCCGGACCTTGGCCTCGAATCGGTCTACTGCCTCGGGCAATGCGCGCTGTCTCCGGCCATGATGATCAACGACACGCTCTACGCGAAAGTCACGCCTGAAAAGTTCGACGCGCTGATCGCCGCCGCGCGCGCAAAGGAGCCGGCATGAATCAGCCTCCGCGCGCACTGACACGCGTGTACGTACCTCGAGACTCCTCGGCGCTCGCGCTCGGCGCGGATCTGCTCGCCGCCGCGATCGGGCGCGAGGCTGCGGCGCGCGGCGTCGCGCTCGAGCTGGTCCGCAACGGCACCCGCGGCCTGCTGTGGCTCGAGCCGCTCGTCGAAGTCGAGACGCCCGCCGGGCGCATCGGCTATGCGAATCTCGACGCGGCCGACGTCGCCTCGCTCTTCGACGCCGGATGGCTCGCGGGCGGCGAGCATCCGCGGCGCGTCGGCATCGTCGACGAGATTCCGTATCTGAAGCACCAGCAACGCCTGACGTTCGCGCGCATCGGCATCACCGATCCTCTCTCGATCGACGACTACCTCGCGCACGAAGGCCTGGCCGGCCTGAAGGCCGCGCTCGCGATGGACGGCGCCGCCGCCTGCGAAACGCTCGTCGACTCCGGCCTGCGCGGCCGAGGCGGCGCGGCGTTCCCGGCCGGCGTCAAATGGCGCACGGTGCGCAATGCGCAAGCCGCGCAGAAATACATCGTCTGCAACGCGGACGAAGGCGACTCCGGCACCTTCTCCGACCGCCTCGTGATGGAAAGCGACCCGTACTGCCTGATCGAAGGGATGATCATCGCGGGGATCGTGACGGGCGCGACGCAAGGCTACATCTACGTGCGCAGCGAATATCCGCATTCGATCGCAACGCTCGAAGCCGCCATCGCCCGAGCGCGCGCCGCCGGCTGGCTCGGCGCGAGCGTGCTCGGCTCGGCGCACGCGTTCGAACTCACCGTGGCGAAAGGCGCGGGCTCCTACGTCTGCGGCGAAGAAACGGCGATGCTCGAATCGCTCGAAGGCAAGCGCGGCATCGTGCGCGCGAAGCCACCCGTGCCGGCGCTCGCCGGGCTGTTCGGCCAGCCGACCGTCATCAACAACGTGATCACGCTCGCGACCGTGCCGGTCATCTTCGCGCGCGGCGCGAAGTTCTATCGCGACTTCGGCATGGGCCGCTCCCGCGGCACGCTGCCGTTCCAGCTGGCCGGCAACGTGAAGCAAGGCGGGCTCGTCGAGCTCGCGTTCGGCGTCACGCTGCGCGAGCTGCTGTTCGAGTACGGCGGCGGCACGGCAAGCGGCCGGCCCGCGCGCGCCGTGCAAGTGGGCGGGCCGCTCGGCACCTACCTGCCCGAGAGCCAGTGGGACATTCCGCTCGACTACGAAACCTACGCGTCGATCGGTGCGGTGGTCGGGCACGGCGGCATCGTCGTGCACGACGACACCTCGAACCTCGCCGAGCTCGCGCAATACGCGATGCATTTCTGCGCGCTCGAATCGTGCGGCAAATGCACACCGTGCCGGATCGGCTCGACGCGCGGCGTCGAAGTGATCGAACGCATCCGCAGCGGCGACACCTCGGAAAAGCAAGTGCAGCTGCTGCGCGACCTGTGCGACACGATGGTGTCCGGCTCGCTCTGCGCGATGGGCGGCATGACGCCCTACCCCGTGCTCTCCGCCCTTGAACACTTCCCCGAAGATTTCGGTCTTCGCACGGCCCGGCCCAACAAGGCCGCGGCTTGATGGAGTCCTCCATGTCCGACGCGCTCGTCTCCTCCTCTCAAGCCAACGCCGGCGGGTGTGGTTCGGCCAATTGCGCCTGCAAGTCCGAAGCGTTGCAGCGCACTGCCCGCGCCCGCTCGCCCTATGACGACACCGACTACGGCACGCCGTTCGTCCACGCCGACACCGACGTCACGCTCGACATCGACGGCCGTCTCGTCACCGTGCCCACGGGCACGTCGGTGATGCGCGCCGCGATCGAGGCCGGCATCAACGTGCCGAAGCTCTGCGCGACCGATTCGCTCGAGGCGTTCGGTTCGTGCCGGCTGTGTCTCGTCGAGATCGAGGGCCGCAAGGGGTATCCGGCCTCGTGCACGACGCCCGTGGAAGCCGGCATGAAAGTGCGCACGCAGACCGACCGGCTCCAGGCGCTGCGCCGCAACGTGATGGAGCTCTATATCTCCGATCACCCGCTCGACTGCCTCACATGCCCCTCGAACGGCAATTGCGAGCTGCAGGACATGGCGGGCGTCGTCGGCTTGCGCGAGGTGCGCTACGGCTACGACGGCGCGAACCACTTGTTCGACGAGAAAGACGAATCGAATCCCTACTTCACCTACGACCCGTCGAAGTGCATCGTCTGCAACCGCTGCGTGCGCGCCTGCGAGGAAACGCAAGGCACGTTCGCGCTGACCATCGCGGCGCGCGGCTTTGAATCGCGCGTGGCGGCAAGCGAAAGCCAGCCGTTCATGGAATCCGAATGCGTGTCGTGCGGCGCGTGCGTCGCCGCCTGCCCGACCGCGACGCTGCACGAGAAGAGCATCGCGCTGCTCGGCCAGCCCGAGCATTCGGTCGTGACGACCTGCGCTTATTGCGGCGTCGGCTGCTCGCTGAAGGCGGAGATGAAGGGCAATCAGGTCGTGCGCATGGTGCCGAACAAGAACGGCGAGGCGAACGAAGGACACGCCTGCGTGAAAGGCCGCTTCGCCTGGGGCTACGCGACGCACAAGGACCGCATCACCAAGCCGATGATCCGCGCGAAGATCACCGACCCGTGGCGCGAAGTCAGCTGGGACGAAGCGCTGACGCACGCCGCTTCCGAGTTCCGCCGCATCCAGGCGAAGCACGGGCGCGACTCGATCGGCGGCATCACGTCGTCGCGCTGCACGAACGAAGAGACCTACCTCGTGCAAAAACTCGTGCGCGCCGCGTTCGGCAACAACAACGTCGACACCTGTGCGCGCGTCTGCCACTCCCCGACCGGCTACGGCTTGAAGACGACGCTTGGCGAATCCGCGGGCACGCAGACGTTCGCGTCGGTCGAGCATGCCGACGTCGTGATGGTGATCGGCGCGAACCCGACCGACGGCCACCCGGTGTTCGCATCGCGCCTGAAGCGGCGGCTGCGGCAGGGCGCGAAGCTGATCGTCGTCGATCCGCGCCGCATCGATCTCGTCGATACGCCGCATGTGAAGGCGATGTATCACCTGCCGTTGCGGCCAGGCACGAACGTCGCGATCGTCAACGCGCTCGCGCACGTGATCGTCACCGAGGGGCTGCTCAACGAGGCGTTCATCGCCGAGCGCTGCGAGACGCGCGCGTTCGAGCAATGGCGCGCATTTGCCGCGCTGCCCGAGAACGCGCCGGAAGCGACGGCCGATATCACCGGCGTGCCGGCCGACCTGGTGCGCGCCGCAGCGCGCCTCTATGCGACGGGCGGCAACGCCGCGATCTACTACGGCCTCGGCGTCACCGAGCACGCGCAAGGCTCGACGACGGTGATCGGCATCGCCAACCTCGCGATGGCGACCGGCAACATCGGCCGCGAAGGCGTCGGCGTCAATCCGCTGCGCGGCCAGAACAATGTGCAGGGCTCGTGCGACATGGGCTCGTTCCCGCACGAGCTGCCCGGCTACCGCCACATCGGCGACGAAGCCGTGCGGACGCAATTCGAAGACGCCTGGCACGTGAAGCTGCAATCGGAGCCCGGCCTGCGCATCCCGAACATGTTCGACGCCGCGCTCGACGGCAGCTTCAAGGGCCTCTACTGCCAGGGCGAGGACATCGTCCAGTCCGATCCGAACACGCAGCATGTCGCGGCGGCGCTGTCGTCGATGGAATGCATCGTCGTGCAGGACATCTTCCTGAACGAGACCGCGAAGTACGCGCATGTCTTCCTGCCGGGCTCCTCGTTCCTCGAGAAGGACGGCACGTTCACCAACGCCGAGCGCCGCATCTCGCGCGTGCGCCGCGTGATGCCGCCGCTGTCCGGCTACGCCGACTGGGAAGTCACGCAGATGCTCTCGAAGCAGCTCGGCTACGAGATGGATTACGCGCATCCGTCGGAGATCATGGACGAGATCGCGCGCCTCACGCCGACCTTCCATGGCGTCTCGTTCGACTTGATCGACAAGCGCGGCAGCATCCAATGGCCGTGCAACGAGCACGCACCCGAGGGCACGCCGATCATGCACGTCGACGCGTTCGTGCGCGGCAAGGGCAAGTTCGTGATCACGCAGTTTGTCCCCACGCCGGAAAAGGTGACGCGCAAATATCCGCTGCTGCTGACCACGGGCCGCATCCTGTCGCAGTACAACGTCGGCGCGCAGACCCGCCGCACCGACAACGTGCGCTGGCACGACGAGGACCGCCTCGAGATCCATCCGGACGACGCCGCCGAGCGCGGCATCAAGACGGGCGATTGGGCTGGCATCGAGTCGCGCGCCGGGCAAACGGTGCTGCGCGCGCTCGTCACCGAGCGGATGCAGCCGGGCGTCGTCTATACGACGTTCCACTTCCCCGAATCGGGTGCGAACGTCATCACGACCGACAGCTCCGATTGGGCGACCAACTGCCCTGAGTACAAGGTGACGGCGGTGCAGGTGTCGCCGGTCGCCCAGCCTTCGCAATGGCAGAAGCAGTATTCGCGCTTCAGCGCCGAGCAACTCGACCTGCTGCGGCAGCGCGAAGTGGCGAATGCGGCGAGCGGCAAATGAGGGTGCCGGGGCTTAAGCCCCGGCACGAAACGCATCAGCGAGCAACGATGAACCAAGAACACTTGATCGTCATGGCGAACCAGATCGGCGCATTCTTCGCATCGATGCCCGATCACGACGAGGCGCTGGAAGGCGTCGCGAATCACATTCGCCGCTTCTGGGAGCCGCGGATGCGGCGCGTGATCCTGGCCGCGCTCGACGAGCCCGAGGCGGCCGCGTCGATGCTGCCGGTCGTCCGGGAAGCGCTGACGAAATCGCGCGATGCGCTGACGCCGGCAGCCGCGGCCTGAGCGGCGCGCACCCCGGGCTCGCGCACCGCGCTTCAGCCGTGCCGCCCGAACCACATCTCGCAATGGCGCAGCAGCGCGTTGCCGTCCGACGCCGGCCGGCCGCGCGCGCAGATATAGCCGTCGGGCCGCACCAGATAGAAAGCCGGCCGCGTGCGTCCATACGATTCCGCCAGCGAGGGCGCGCCGTCGCGCGGCGTCTCGCAAACACGCCAGATCCGCACCGCGCCCGGCAGCGCACGCTCGAGATCCTGTGCGAGCCGCGCGAGTTCGGCATCGGGCGCGGGCCCTTCGCCCGCCGGGGCATCGAACGGCGCCTCGCCATCCTTCCCCGCCGCCACCAGCAGGAATAGCGAAAAGAACGCCGGGTCGTGCAGGTCGAAGATGCGGCCGATCCCGGGTGCGCGTCCGAGCGGCCCGTCGACCACATGAACCAGCGCATCGGGCGCGCGCTCCCCGGCACGCGGCCCGCCGTCGAGCACGCGCTCGAGCGTGAGCTGACTGCGCCGGTACTGCACCGAAAGCTCGCTCACGGTCAGCCGCGCGGCATCGCGCAGCGGGCCCAGCGTGGCGAGCACCGGCATTACACGGTCGCGCAGCAGCTTGAGCGGACCATGCTCGGCTTCCGCGATCTGCGTCATGAAGCTCGTCTGCCGCAGCACTTCGCGCTCGATCGGATGGCGCTCGGCCTGGTAGGTATCGATCAGCTGATCGGGCGCTCCGCCCGAGATCTGTCGCGCGAGCTTCCAGCCGAGGTTGAACGCCTCCTGAATCCCCGTATTCAAGCCTTGCGCACCGGCGGGACTATGCACGTGGGCCGCGTCGCCCGCCAGGAAAACCCGTTGCAGGCGCAGCCGCTCGGCCATCCGGCTGTTCACGTTGAAATACGACGACCACGCCATGGCGTCGAGATCGAGCCGGCCATGCACGCGCCGAGCGACGATCCGCCGGCATTCGTCGAGCGACGGCACGGCGCATGGCGGCGGCTCTCGATGCGTCGAGTCCTGCGCCGAGCCCAGAGTCGAATCGGCAACGGCGGCGGCCAGCGCCGGCGGATTGTCCGCGATCAGGCGATGGCGGCCGCCGCCCATCGGAAACAGCGCGACGAGGCCCTCGCCCGACGCGAAGATATGGAACTCGTCGTCGGACCAGTCGGAGACCGCCTGCAGGTCCGCAAGCAGGAAGGTCTGCTCGAAGGTCTTGCCCGCAAAACCCACGCCGAGCAGGTGCCGCACCGTGCTGTGCGCCCCGTCGGCGCCGATCATATAGGCCGCGTGCGCGACCTCGCTGCGGCCGTCGGCATGCGACAGCTCAGCTTCGACCCGCGACGCGCCCTGCGTCAGCCGCGTCAACTCGACGCCGCGCTCGATGCTCACGCCGAGCGTCGCGAGATGCTCGGTCAAGAGCCTCTCGGTGACGCTCTGATCGAGAAACAACAGGTAGGGGTAGCGCGTCTGCAGCGGATCGAAGTCGAGCCGCGCCAGGCGATGCCCGTTCGAATAGAGATTGGCCGCCCGCGCGCGATGGCCAAGCTCGAGAAACGGCTCGACGATCCGGTGCTGCTCCAGGAGTTCCAGCGTGCGCGCCTGGATGCCGATCGCGCGCGAATGCGGCGACGGCTGCGCTGCCTTGTCGACGAGCCGCACGGGAATGCGCGAGCGCGCCAGGCTCGTCGCGGCGGCAAGCCCGGTCGGCCCCGCGCCGACGATCAGCACGGACTGCGCGTTTCGCCCAGGGGGACTTCCTTCGGGGCGCGGGGGGGCGGCGGCGCTCATGCATATCCTCCAGCGGGCCAGATCCGGCCAGTGTACGCCGCCCTCCTGGCTTACGGCACATCCGGCCCGCTTTCAGGGCGCTGCGTCATTGGGCGGGGTCGCGCCGCTCCAGCGAGCAGCGATGCTCGCTCGTGCCGAGGTCCACCTGCAGGGTCGCGTGATGCATCGCGTACTGCTCGCGCAGGGTCTGCACGATGCCGTCGAGCACCGTATCGCCGGGGTGGCCCCCCGGCATTACGAGGTGCGCGGAGAGCGCGCTCTCGGTCGTCGACAGCGCCCAGACGTGCAGATCGTGAACGTCGGCGACGCCCGGCTGCGCGGTCAGGTAGCGATGAATGCGCTGCGTATCGACACCGGGCGGCACGGCCGCGAGCGCCATCCGGACGGAGTCGCGCAGCAAGCCCCAGGTGCCGTAGACAACCACCGCGACGACCAAGAGGCTCATCAGCGGATCGATCCAGACAAGCCCGGTGGCGAGGATCACGAGGCCGCTCACAGCCACCGCCGCCGAGATCGCCGCGTCGGCTGCCATGTGCAGGAAGGCGCCGCGAATATTCAGGTCGTCTTTGTTGCCGCGCATGAAAAGCCACGCCGAGAAGCCATTGACGACGACGCCGGCGACCGCCACGACGAACACGTCGAAACCCGCTACCGGCGCCGGATTCAACAGCCGGGAAATCGCCTCGGCGACGATCGCGCCGCTCGCGAACAGCAGCAGCGCCGCGTTGGCGAGCGAGGCAAGGATCGACGAGCTGCCGTAGCCGAACGTGAAGCGCGCCGACGGGCTGCGCTTGGCGAGCCAGGTCGCGCCCCAGGCGAGCAGCAGGCCGAGCACGTCGGAGAAATTGTGGCCGGCGTCCGCGAGCAGCGCGGTCGAGTGCGCGAGCACGCCGAACACGACCTGCACGACGACGATCGCGATGTTCAACGCGACTGCGATCGCGAAAGCGCGTCCATGGCCCGGCGCGGGCGCATGGTGATGATGGTGATGCGCGCCGCCCGCCCCGTGGCCGTCCACCCGATGCTCGTGGCCATGCTCGTGATCATGCACATGGCCGCGACCATCGTCGCTGCCATGTGCGTGAAGGTCCGAAGAGTGTGTCGTCATTGCCGAATCGCCGGTAGTTCGAGTGCCGGGCCACGATACTGCGAAATCAAGGCATCGCTGCGACATGAAAGGGACGACCGCTCCCCTGTTATAGACCACTGCCCTGCCCGCCCAAAAGCCGCGCATGCCGCCGAGTGTGGGAAAATGCCACGTTTGCCTGTCCGCTCCTGCCTGAAATGAAACGACCCCCACGCCCTCTGGCTTTGCATGGGACCGGAGTAAGCGCTAAAAGCGCCAACTCCGGATCGACACGTTCGCTGCCCCCCGAGGGGGCGTGGCAGCCCGCTTGGGGCGGCCCGGCGCGTACTGCCCATGGAACCCCTTTTTGACCGTGCCTACGCGGCCCACAGCGCGGGCCGGCTCGCCGACGCCGAGCGCGACTATCGCGCCGCGCTCGAGGCCGATCCGGCCCACGTCGACGCGCTGCACCTGCTCGGCGTGCTGCACCACCAGCAGGGCAAGCACGCCGAAGCGGCCGACCTGGTGCGCCGCGCGGTCGACCTGCGTCCGAACGATGCCGCGTTGCAGCTGAACCTCGGCAACGCGCTGAAAGCGCTCGGTCAGCTGGACGGCGCGATCGAGCGCTTTCGCAATGCGCTCACGCTCGCGCCGGAATTCGCGCTCGCCCACTACAACCTCGGCAACGCGTACTCGGCGGCCGGCCGTCACGAAGACGCAGCGATCGCCTTCGAACGGTCGCTGCGCTTCAAGCCCGACGACGCCTCGACCTACAACAATCTCGGCAACGCGCTGCATGCGCTCGGCAGGCACAGTGATGCGATCGGCGCGTTCTCGCGCGCGCTCGAGCTGCGCCCGCGGCATGCTGGAGCGCTCAACAACCTGGGGATGTCGCTCGCCGCGCTCGGGCGGAGCGACGAAGCGCTCGCACAGTTTCGCGCGGCCGTCGCCGCCGAGCCGCGCTTCGTCGCCGCGCATTTCAATCTCGGCAACGCGCTCGATGCGGTCGGCCGGCACGACGAGGCCGTGCCGGCGTTCGAGGCCGCCCTCGCGCTGCACGCACCGTTCCCGCCGGCCCTGTTCGGGCTCGGCAATGCGCTCGCCGCGCTCGGACGGCACGCAGAGGCCGTGCAGCGCTTCGAGCTCGCCGTCGGCCTCGATCCCGCGTTCTGCCTCGCGTGGCTCAATCTCGGCACGTCCCACCATGCGCTCGGCACGCACGAGGCGGCGCTGCGGGCGTTCGACCAGGCGCTGCGGCTGCGTCCGGAACTCGCGTCGGCGCACATGAATCGCGCGCTGACGCTGCTCACGCTCGGCGATTTCGCGCGCGGCCTGCCCGAATACGAATGGCGGCTGAAGGCGCTCGCCGGCGCGGACACGCTGGACTGCAGCGCGGCTGCGCTGCCGCGCTGGCACGGCGAGCCTATCGGTGATCGCACGCTGCTGGTGAAGGCGGAACAGGGCTTCGGCGACACGCTCCAATTCATCCGCTTCCTGCCGCTCGTACGCGAGCGCACCGCGCGCGTGGTGATCGAGGTCCAGCCCGAGTTGATGCCCCTCGTCGCGCCGCTTGGCGCTCAATGGCACGTGAAAGTGGTCGAGCGCGGCGCGCCGCGTCCGGCTGCGGACCTCTATTGCCCTCTCTTGAGCCTGCCGCTCGCGCTCGGCATGACCGCCGACACCTTGCCTAGCCGCATGCGCTACCTCGACGTGCCGAAGGACTACCAACGCCGCTGGCGCGGCTCGCTCGGTGGCCACGCGAAGCGCAAGATCGGCCTCGCCTGGTCGGGGCGCATCCAGGCCGGCGAAAACCGCGCGATCCCGCTCGCCGCGCTCGATCCGCTCTTCGCGCTCGAAGGCATCGACTGGATCGTGCTGCAGCGCGACTTGAGCGCCGCCGAACGCCACGCGCTGGATACCCACCCGCGCGCGGCCTCGATTCATCGCTTCGACGACCAGTTCGCTGGCCGGCGGATCGGCGATTTCGCGGATACTGCGGCCATCGTCGACCGGCTCGACGCGGTGGTGTCGATCGATACGTCGATCGCGCACCTGGCCGGCGCGCTCGGCAAGCGGCTGTGGCTGATGCTGCCGCTCGCCGCGGACTGGCGCTGGTTCGTCGGCAGCGACACGAGCCCGTGGTATCCGAGCGCGCGTCTCGTGCGGCAGAACACGCCAGGGGCCTGGGAAGAGGTCATCGACACCATCGCGCAGGAAGTGCGCGACGCCTGAAACGGGCGCCGACGCGACACCGCGCCAGAGAAGCAAACGGGCCCCCGATCCGAGACCCGGGGGCCCGCCAACGTAAGCGGCATGCTTGGCGCTTACGCCATCTTGTACTGGTTGCGCGCTTCGGACGTCCGATACAGCACGAGCGCCGCAATCAGGCCGCAGACCGCCGCCACGCCCATCCAGATCCCTGGCGCGGCCTTGTTGCCCGTAGCGTGAATCAGGTAGGTGGAAATGGCCGGCGTAAAACCACCGATGGTCGTCGCTAGGCTGTACGCCAGCGAAAAGCCAGCCGTGCGCACATTCGACGGCATCACTTCCGTCAAAGCCACGACCATCGCGCCGTTATAGCTGCCGTACAAGAACGACAGCCACAGCTCGACCGCCAGCAGCCGGCCGAACGACGGATCGGCGACGAGCCACTGCATGGCCGGATACGACGTGAGGATCGTGAGGACCGTGAACGTGATCAGCACCGGACGGCGCCCGATGCGATCCGACACCGCGCCCGCCACCGGCAGCCAGACGAGGTTCGACAAGCCGATGCAGACGGTCACGACGAGCGTATCGATGGACGACAGCTTCAGCACCTCGCGGCCGAACGTCGGCGTGTACGCCGTGATCAGGTAGAACGACACGGTGGTCATGATCACCATGCCCATGCCGCCGAGCACGATGCCCCAGTTCGCGAGCATCGACCGGAACACCTCGCCGATGCTGGGGCGGTGCTTCTTCGCGAGGAACTCGTCGGTTTCCTTGAGCGAGCGGCGGATCAGGAACAGGAACGGCACGATCAGGCAGCCGATCAGGAACGGCACGCGCCAGCCCCAGGCGCCCATCTGGTCGGCGGGCAGGACCTGGCTCAGCACCACGCCGATCAGCGCGGCGAACACCACGGCGACCTGCTGGCTGCCCGACTGCCACGAGCAATAGAAGCCCTTGTTGCCCTTGGTCGCGATCTCCGACAGGTAGACCGACA
The DNA here is from genome assembly GCF_005144415.1 of Trinickia terrae. Classification (GTDB taxonomy): domain Bacteria; phylum Pseudomonadota; class Gammaproteobacteria; order Burkholderiales; family Burkholderiaceae; genus Trinickia_A; species Trinickia_A terrae. The sequence goes on from NZ_SWJE01000002.1 coordinate 120,276, forward strand.
CGCCGCCGAGCTCCACGCCCGCCGAGAAGCCCTGCAGAAGCCGGCCGAGGAGCACCAGCACCGGCGCGGCATAGCCGATCGTCGCGTAGCCGGGGATGGCCGCGACCGCCAGCGTGCCGATCGCCATCAGCAAGAGCGTGAGGATCAGGCCCTTGCGGCGGCCGTGACGGTCGATGTATGCGCCGAGCACGAGCGCCCCGAGCGGCCGCATCATGAAGCCCGCGCCGAACACCGAGAGCGCCAGCATCAGCGAGACGAAGCCGTCGCCGGCCGGGAAATAGGTCTTGGCGATCGCGGACGCGTAATAGCCATAGACCATGAAGTCGTACATTTCCAGGAAGTTGCCGCTGACGACGCGAAACACTGTCCTGACCTTGGATTCGTTGGGGGATGCGTGGGACGCGGTAGACATGAGCTTCTCGATGAAACGGCTTGCCGGAACGCCAGGCAAGCGGCAGTTGACACGTTGCCGGCTCGGCGCCGGCGGCCCGCGCGAAGGGAGCGCCATTTTGACGCGCCCGATTTGCGACGGAAAGAAAGCGATGCGCCGGAACCGGGCCGAGTCCCTAGTCATCGCCGGCCGCAATATTACTGTTAACGCCGATTTCGCGTACTTATCCGTTCGCCTAACGTCGGCAAGCAGCGACGGCGCAGTAAACTGGCCGCATTCCAAACTCTTCCCCCCGCTGTCGATGAATCCTCCCGCGTCGATCACGCTGCGTCACGCGAACCCCGCCGATGCGGGCCTCTTGGCCACCATCCACGCGGCAAGCTGGCAGGCGACCTACCGCGGCATCCTGCCCGACGAATTCCTGGACGACGAAGTTTCCATCGAGCGCGCCGCGTTCTGGCACGCGCGCATGAACGCACCCGACGACGGCCGGCGGCTCGTGCTGATCGCCGAGCTCGCGAGCGAGGCAGTGGGCTTCGTCTGTGTCGAGCGGCCGATCGGGTCAGCCTGGGGGGCGCTGCTCGACAACCTCCACGCGCTGCCGCAATACCAGCGGATCGGCGTCGGCAAGCTGCTTATCGGCGCCGCGCAGGATTGGGCGCGCGCATGCGGCGAAACGCAAATCCATCTGTACGTGCTCGAAGGCAACACTGCCGCGATTGCGTTCTACGAGCGCCAGGGCTGGCAACCGGCGGGCAAGGAGCCGGACCACATGGGCGGCATCGACGTGACCGCGCTGCGCTACGCGTACCGGCTGAACTGAGCCATGCCAATGGGCCGCCGCCCATTTCTCCGCAATTCACCTAAAAGGTCTGCATGAGCGCGCCTGAAAAATCCACATGGCGCGGCTGTCTCCCGCGAGTCGGCTAAAAACAAATCAGCTTTTTTAGGACAAGTCTGATCGTCAGACGGAAAGCCAACGAGCATCATCGGGTGCACCTCGCGGAATTCCTTGATCAGGCATCTCCGAATGCCTGCCTCGAAATCTCCGTATCCCCAATTTGCTGTTTTGCCACCGCTGAAAAGACATCCGATGACGACCATACCTCGCGCGGCCGTTCGAGGCGCGCTCGCACTGCCGAGAATGCGGCCCCTGGGCGATCCCACCCTGTCGTTTGGCGGCGAATGGCGCTTTTCGCTGCCTCAGGTCGATATTCGAGCTGACCTCATTGCGCTATATGCTGCGGTCCTCGACACCTTCTGCGTAAATCGCTGGCGCGACCCCGCCAGGCAGGCGCCGCAGCGTCCGCGCGCCCCGGAGCTGTCGCCGGCGCCGGTCGCCGGAGCGCCGCAAGCCGCGCCCGCTGCTGCGCCGCCCTCGCCGGTCCGGCCGATCGCCGCAGTCATCCGTTCGACCCCGCGCGATCGCAAGATCGCCGGGGTCTGCGCACTGGCCGGTGCCGCCGCGCTCTCGTGGATCGTGCTCAGCAACCTGCCGCCGAGCTTCTCGGAGCAGCACGCATCGCGCGCCGCCAAAACGGCGGACAGCTCGGCCACCGGCCTCGTCAAGCCGGCCGAACCGGCCGTTCAAGCCGCTGCGGCCAGCGCGCCTGCGCCGGGGAGCACGAACATGAGCGCGGGCACGAATGAGACGGCCCTTGCCGCAGCACGTGTCGAGCCGGAAGCGATGGCCGCGAGCTCGCCGGTCGCCGTGGCGGTCGCGACTGCGGCACAACCTCATCGGAGCGCCGGCCTTGACGAACATGTCCCGATGCCACGGCACGAAACCGAACCAGTCATGCGGGCCGACAATGTCGTCCGTCATCCGCCGGTTCCGGCCGCCGCGCAACATCGCGCCGAACAGCAAACGGCGCGCGCCGTAAGCCAGCCGGCAGCCGATGCCGCAACTGCACAGCCGGCAGTGCCCCAACTGCCGGCCGCCGCCGACACGGCTACCGCCGCGGCCAAGCCCTCGGTCAATACCGGCGCGTACGCTGCGCAAGTGCCCGGCTATGCAAAGGACACGACCTGGGTCAATCACATGACGCAACGGCGCATCACCGACATGCCGGATCAGTTCACCAAGTGATTCGGGCGCCGAAGCCCGGCGTCAAATGCGAAACGGCTCGACCACATGGTCGAGCCGTTTTCTTTTGCAGCGAGGGTCCGGGCAGCCGGACAACCGCTAGAAGCGCGTCTCCCGCGCGACGCGCAGGAACGTATCGAGCAGCGGCGTGCAGTCGAGCAACTCCGGCCCGCCCGCGCGATGAAACTCGGGGTGCCACTGCACGCCCACCACGAACGGCGCGCGCCGGTAGCGAACCGCCTCGATGATGCCGTCCCCCGACGACACCGCCTCGATATTCAAATCGCGTCCCAACGTCCTCACGGCTTGGTGGTGGATCGAATTGACCACCGCCTCGCGCCGCCCCGGGAACATGCTGGCGAGCGTCGAGCCGTCGGGAAAGCGGATCGAATGGCGATGCTGGTCGTAATGCTCGTTGACGTGGATGCCGGCCATCGGCACGTCGGTCGCGATGTCCTGATAAAGCGTGCCGCCGAACGCCACGTTGATCAACTGGCAGCCGCGGCAAACGCCCAGCACCGGCTTGCCCGACTCGATGAACTCGTGCAGCAGCTCCAGCTCGTACATGTCGCGCACGCGGTCGCCGGGCCATTCGGGGCGGTGCGAGGTCTCCGCGTAGGACTGCGGCGAGACGTCAGCGCCACCCTGCAGCAGCAGGCCGTCGAGATGCTTCGCATAGTCGCGCAGACGAATGTTGCTCGGGTGCAGCATCCCCTGGTGGCCGACCGTCGGAATCATGAAGACGAGCACGTCGCGCGACATGACCCAATGCGCGATCGATTCCTCCAAATATTGCAGCGTCTTGCCGCGCAGACCCTTCGCGCCGGGCTCCGGGTGGAAGATCCGCGCCGAGACGCCGATACGCAGTGTGCGCTGCGTGATGCGCTGGCCGGCCCGGTCGAAGAGGCGCCGCGCGCGCGCCGCGACGGTGCGGCCCAGCACCGACCATGCGGAGTCGCTCTGCCTCAGGTAGGCGGGCGGCGCGGTAGGCACCGCCCCTGGTGGCGGCGGACGCGATGTCTCGAAATCGGGCTGCGCGCCGAAGCCGGGCGGCACCGACGACCCGCGGGCTGACGCGGACGACGGCGTCTGGTCCGCCGGTTCGGCCGGCACGGGCTTCTCCGCCACCGCGGCGGCGGCCTGCGCGGACTCCGCCGCCGTGGCGTGGCCGGGCATATCGGTGGCGGCTCGCGTCGCCGGATCCGCAGACGGCGGCACGCTCGCGGCGTGCTGCGAGCCGGAATTCGACGCTTGGGATTGACCGGTTGAAGAGGAAGCGGGGCCGGGATTGCCGGCGTTGGGCGGCGTGTTTTCGCTCATGACGTTGTGACAGGCGCGTCTGGCACGCGAACGGTGGTAACCGTCTCATTATCCGCCAGCGAGCGTGGCGGCAGCAAACGCGTCATGGCACACGCGCCACGCCATCTCGATAGCGGAAACCTCGCCGCCCTGCCGCGAAGCCTTCGCTCTACAATGCCTGCGACACTCGCCGGACATTCTTTCGCGCCGTTTGCGCGCGCTCGGCACCGCCAGGCATCGCCGCGATTCGCCACCGACGCGTCGCCTCGCGCGGCCCTCTCTCAACCGCCCCGACTCCGAGCCAACCTCGCCACCATGCCAGCCGAATTCACTCCCTTTCCGCCGCTCGCCCAGCTCGCCGCCGATCTCGCCACAGGCAAGACCACCAGCCGCGCGCTCGTCGACGCGGCGCTCGAGCGCATCGCCGCCCCCTCGGGCCAAGGCTCGACCGTCTTTCTCGAAGTCGACGCCGACAGCGCCCGCGCCGCCGCCGACGCCCACGACCGCCTGCGCGCCGCCGGCACGGTACTGTCGCCGCTCGCGGGCATCCCGGTATCGGTGAAGGACCTGTTCGACATCGAAGGCCAAGTCACGCGCGCCGGCTCTCTCGCGCTGGCAGGCGCCGCCCCGGCCGCCGCCGACGCCGTCGCCGTCGCGCGGCTCAAGCGCGCGGGCGCCGTGATCGTCGGGCGCACCAACATGAGCGAGTTCGCGTTCTCCGGGCTCGGCCTCAATCCGCACTACGGCACGCCGCTCTCGCCGTACCGGCGCGGCGTGGCGGGCGAAGAGCGGATTGCGGGCGGCTCGTCGTCGGGCGCGGCGGCGTCGGTGGCCGACGGCATGGCCGCGGTGGCGCTGGCCACCGACACCGGCGGCTCGATCCGCATCCCTGCCGCGCTGTGCGGCCTGACGGGCTTCAAGCCGACAGCGGACCGCATCCCGCGGCAAGGCGGCGTGCCGCTCTCGGGCACGCTCGATTCGTTCGGGCCGATCGGCGTCTCGGTGGCCTGCTGCGCGCTCGTCGACCGCCTGCTCGCCGGGCTGGAGCCGCGCGTGCCGGCGCGGCGGCCGCTCGAAGGCGTGCGCCTCGGCGTGCTGAGCCACTATGTGACCGACGACGTGGAGCCGCCGGTAGCCGCCGCCGTCGACGCAGCGCTCAAGCACCTCGAAGCCGCCGGAGCGATCGTCTACGAGGTGCGCTTCGCGCCGCTCGAGCGCTGGCACGACATCAACCGCATCGGCTTTTCGTCGATGGAAGCGTACGCGTGGCACCGGCCGCTGCTCGAGAAGCACCGCGACAACTACGATCCGCGCGTGCTCGCGCGCATCCTGAAGGGCGAAACGGCGCGCGCCGCCGACTATCTGGACCTGCTGGCCGAGCGCGCGGCGATCATCGAGGCCGCCGCGCACACGCTGTGGCAGCGCTTCGACGCGATCGTCGCGCCCACGGTGCCGATCGCGCCCCCGCGCCTGGCCGACCTCGAGCACGACGACGAAGCGTTCGGGCGCGCCAACGCGCTCGTCCTGCGCAATCCGAGCGTCTTCAACTTTTTGAACGCCTGCTCGCTGTCGCTGCCCTGCCATCCGCGCGGCGACGCGCCGGTCGGCCTCATGCTGGCAGCCGCGCCGCACGCGGACGACGCCCTCATCGGCATCGGCCTCGCCGCGGAGCGGGTTCTGGCCCCGCTTCGCTGAGCACCTCGAAGGCTTCCCGCACCGCCGGCGCGCGGGCGCGGGAGGCTGCACTTTGAGACGGTTTTGATCAAAAAAACACCTGTTCGAAAAGCACACTAGAATCACGCGGTTAACACCTTTTCCGAGACCAACGTGCCTCTCATGAACGACAACACCGCGTTGCTGCGCCGCGAGCGCCGCCTTCTCGTCCTGCTGGGCCTCGTCTGCCTGGGCCTTCTGGCCGGCGCGCTCTACATGCAGATCGTCGAGCACGAAGACCCCTGCACGCTGTGCATCATCCAGCGCTACTTCTTCGCGCTGATCGCGGTCTTCTCGTTCCTCGGCGCGACGATGAAGGGCTGGCGCGGCGTCGCCGTGCTCGAGACGCTGGTCGCGGTGACCGCCGCGGCCGGCATCGCGGCTTCCGTGCGCCACGTCTATATCCAGCTGCACCCTGGCTTCAGCTGCGGCTTCGACGCGCTGCAGCCGGTCGTCGACAGTCTCCCGCCCGCGCATTGGCTGCCGCTCGTGTTCAAGGTGGGCGGCCTGTGCGAGACCGTCTATCCGCCGATCTTCGGCATCCTCCTGCCCGGCTGGGCCCTGATCGCCTTCGTGGCGATGTTCGTGCCGGTCGTCGCGAGTCTCTGGCGCAATCGCGCGCGCCGCGCGCTGTAAATCCATCGGAGCGGCTTCCGGCCAGGCCAGGCCGGCCGGTTTCGCCTTCTCTGCGCGTAAACACCTAGCCTGCTTCCGCCTGCGCTCCGGCGCGGGCCGGTCTTCCCGCACTTTCGGGCGCCAGCCTTGCCGCGCGCGGCCGTCCACGATCTGCGTCATATCGCCGCGATGGTCCGCGCAACAAGTCGTCGAACTGTCATGGGCGGCTCCGAATAGCCCCCATCACCATCGAGAAATATTTTCCAGATGTGACGGTGCTATCTTGAAACATGGATGGCGATCTACGTGCGCGGCCGGCGCTCCTGCGGCCCTGCGTAACGCGCGCCCGATCCGCAATGTCTCTGGATTGGCTATGACAACGCAACCCATCCGCTTCTACCACCGCGGCGCCGTCCGCGAGGTCTCCGGCTTGCCCGCGACGCGCACCGTGCTGCAGCACCTGCGCGAAGACCTCTATTGCACCGGCACCAAGGAAGGCTGCGCCGAAGGCGATTGCGGCGCGTGCACGGTCGTCGTCGGCGAGCTCGACGCGAACGGCGGCCTCGCGCTGAAAGCGGTCAACGCGTGCATCCAGTTCCTGCCGACGCTCGACGGCCGGGCGCTCTTCACCGTCGAAGACCTGCGCGCGGCCGACGGCGCGCTGCATCCGGCGCAGCAGGCGATGGTCGATTGCCACGGCTCGCAATGCGGTTTCTGCACACCGGGCTTCGTGATGTCGATGTGGGCGCTCTACGAGAATCAGCCTGCCGGCGCCGGCCTGCCGACGCGCGACGAAATCAACACCGCACTCTCCGGCAACCTGTGCCGCTGCACCGGTTACCGGCCGATCGTCGATGCGGCGCAGAAGATGTTCGACTACCGGCAGTACCCGCGCGCGGCGTTCGATCGAGAGAAGGCCGTGCGGGCGCTGCAAGCGATCCGGCGCACCAGCACCTTCGCCTACCGCGCGCCTGATGCGCGTGGCGCCGCGTTCGGCACGCCGTCGTTCTGGGCGCCGCTCACGCTCGATGCGTTCGCCACGCTGCGCGCCGAGCACCCTCGCGCGCGGCTGCTCGCGGGCAGCACCGACGTCGGCCTGTGGGTGACGAAGCAGTTTCGCGAGCTCGGCGACATTCTCTACATCGGCAACGTCGCCGAACTGAAAACGACCGCGCGCGACGGCGCGGCGCTCACGATCGGCGCCGCGGCCTCGCTCGAAGACGCCTACGCGGCGCTCGCCGCCGACTACCCCGAGCTCGCCGAGCTATGGATGCGTTTCGCGTCGCTGCCGATCCGCAACGCGGGCACGCTCGGCGGCAACGTCGCGAACGGCTCGCCGATCGGCGACGCGATGCCTGCGCTCATCGCGCTCGATGCGCAAGTCGTGCTGCGCCAAGGCCCAAACACGCGCACGCTGCCGCTCGACGCGTTCTACCTCGGCTACCAGAAGACCGCGCTCGAGCCCGGCGAATTCGTCGCCGCGATTCGCGTGCCGCTTCCCTCCCCAAGTTTGCGCTTTCGCACCTACAAGGTGTCGAAGCGCTACGACCAGGATATCTCGGCCGTCTGCGCGGCCTTCGCGCTGCACGTGACGGATGGGCGGATCGCGTCGGCGCGCATCGCGTTCGGCGGCATGGCCGCGACGCCCAAGCGCGCCGAGCATGCCGAGGCCGCGCTCGCCGGCTCTGCCTGGGACGATGCCGCCACCCGCCGCGCAATGGACGCGCTCGCGTCCGACTACCAGCCGCTCACCGACATGCGAGCATCGAGCGCATACCGGATGAAAGTCGCGCGCAACCTGCTGTGGCGCTTCCATCTGGAAACGCGTGAAGACGCGCCGCTTGCTCTTGCCGACGTGAACGCGTTCGCATTCGAAGCCCTCGATGCGAGTGCCGCCGGCGCAAGCCTTGCATGGGATCCGAGTAGGCGCTAAAGCGCCAACTCGGATCGACAAAGGAGCCTCGATGAACAAGCAAACCGATGCTTTCATGGGCAACCTGCGCGGCAGCACGCCTGATGCCGCCGCCGACGTTGCCGCAATCGGCACGCCGTTGCCGCACGAATCGGCCACGCTGCACGTGAGCGGCGAGGCGATCTACACCGACGACATTCCCGAGCTGGCCGGCACGCTGCACGCCGCGCTTGGGCTTTCGCGCCACGCGCATGCGCGCATCGCATCGCTCGACCTGACGGCCGTGCGCAACGCGCCGGGCGTGGTCGCCGTGCTGACCGCCGCCGACATTCCCGGCGAAAACAATTGCGGTCCGGTGCTGCACGACGATCCGATCCTCGCCGACGGCGCCGTGCTCTATCTCGGTCAGCCGGTGTTCGCCGTGGTCGCCGAAACGCACGAGCACGCGCGGCGCGCCGCGTCGCTCGCGAAAAGCGACGAAGTCGTGCGCTACGAGCCGCTTGAACCCGTGCTGACGGTGGCCGCCGCGAAGGCGAACAAGCAATACGTGCTGCCGCCCCTGCACCTCACGCGCGGCACGCCGGCGTCCAAGATCGCCTCGGCGCCGCACCGCTTGCAGCGCACGTTCGAAGTCGGCGGCCAGGAGCAGTTCTATCTCGAAGGACAGATCGCCTACGCGCTCCCCAAGGAGATGGACGGCATGCTCGTCCACAGCTCGACGCAGCATCCGAGCGAGATGCAGCAGGTGGTCGCGCACATGCTGGGCTGGCCGACGCACAACGTCGTCTGCGAATGCCGGCGCATGGGCGGCGGCTTCGGCGGCAAGGAATCGCAATCGGCGCTGTTCGCCTGCGTGGCCGCGCTCGCCGCGCAGCAGCTGCATCGCCCGGTCAAGCTGCGCGCCGACCGCGACGACGATTTTCTGATCACCGGCAAGCGCCACGACGCGCTTTACCAGTACGAAGCCGGCTTCGACGAAGCGGGGCGCATTCTCGGCGCGCGCGTCGAGATCGCGCTGCGCGCGGGCTATTCGGCAGACCTCTCGGGCGCCGTCGCGACGCGCGCCGTCTGCCACTTCGACAACGCCTACTACCTGTCCGACGTCGATATCGTCGCGCTCGCCTGCAAGACCAACACGCAGTCGAACACTGCGTTCCGCGGCTTCGGCGGCCCGCAGGGCGCGCTCGTGATGGAGGTGATGATCGACGACATCGCGCGCGAGCTCGGACTCGATCCGCTCGACGTGCGGCTCGCGAACTACTACGGCATCGGCGAGCGCGACGTGACGCCGTATGGTCAGCGCGTCGAAGACAACATCCTCGCGCCGCTCACCGAAGAGCTGCTCGCCTCGAGCGACTATCGCGCGCGCCGCGCGGCGCGCGCCGCATTCAACGCGAAGAGCCCGGTGCTCAAGCGCGGCATCGCGATCACGCCGGTCAAGTTCGGCATCTCGTTCAACGTGCCGTTCCTTAACCAGGCGGGCGCGCTCGTGCACGTCTACAAGGACGGCTCGGTGCTCGTCAATCACGGCGGCACCGAGATGGGCCAGGGGCTCAACACGAAGGTCGCGCAGGTCGTCGCGGGCGAACTCGGCCTCGCGCTGTCGCGCGTGCGCGTCACGGCGGCCGACACCTCGAAGGTCGCGAACACCTCGGCGACCGCCGCGTCGACGGGCAGCGACCTGAACGGCAAGGCCGCCGAAGCCGCCGCGCGCACGATCCGCGAGCGGCTCGCGGCGCTCGCCGCGAAGACGCTCGGCGGAAATGCCGAAGACGTGCGCTTCGAGCACGGCAGCGTCATCAGCAACGGCGGCGCGATGCCGTTCGCGCAGCTCGTCAACGCGGCCTATCTCGCGCGCATCCAGTTGTGGTCCGACGGTTTCTACGCGACGCCGAAAGTCCATTGGGACGCCAAGACGCTGACGGGCCATCCGTTCTATTACTTTGCGTACGGCGCGGCGGTGTCGGAGGTGGTCGTCGATACGCTCACGGGCGAATGGAAGCTCGTGCGCGCTGACGTCCTGCACGACGCGGGGCAGTCGATCAATCCGGCCATCGATCTCGGCCAGGTCGAAGGCGGCTTCATCCAGGGCATGGGCTGGCTCACGACCGAAGAGCTCTGGTGGAACCGCGACGGCCGCCTGATGACGCACGCGCCGTCGACCTACAAGATTCCGGCCGTCAGCGACACGCCCGCCGCGTTCAACGTGCGTCTCTATCGCAATGAAAACGCCGAGCCGACGGTGTTTCGCTCGAAGGCCGTCGGCGAGCCGCCGCTCTTGCTGCCGTTCTCGGTGTTTCTCGCGATTCGCGATGCGATCGCCGCCGCGGCGCCCGAGGTGAAAAGCGCACCGCCGTTGCGCGCGCCGGCGACGCCCGAAGCGATCCTCGACGCGCTCGAAGCCCGAGAGACGCAGCGCGACGCGAACGCCGCCTCGCCGGCGCCGTCCAACTCGACGACGGCCACGGCCGCCTGAGTTCAAAACGCCTTGCGCCGCAAGGCGCCCCGATCAACCGCCCCGCGCGCCGCTAACCGCGCGGGCCTAGCCTGGAGCGACCGGATGCAACCTTGGCTGCCCGATCTGCAACACCTGCTCGCGCACGGCGACGCCGTCGTGCTCGTGACGGTTGCGCGCGTCGAAGGTTCGGCGCCGCGCGAAGCCGGCACGAAGATGATCGTCACGCGCGACTCCGCGCGCCACACGATCGGCGGCGGACACCTCGAATGGCGCGCGATCGAAGTCGCCCGCGAGGTGCTCAAGGACGGCATGCGCACGCCGCGCATGCGCCGCCTCGAGCGCTTCGCGCTCGGCCCGAGCCTCGGCCAATGCTGCGGCGGCGCGGTCGTCATCGCGTTCGAGCGGCTCGACGTGAGCGACCTCGGCTGGGTGAGCACGCTCGCCAAGCGCATGCAAGCGGGCCGATCGACCGTGCGCAGCGTATCATTCGCCCCCGCGCCCGATGTGGTGATGCTCTCCGACCCCGAGCCCGGCGTCGAAGGCCCGGACTGCCTGCTCTGGGACGGCACCGGCTTCGACGAGAGCAATGCGCTTCTCACCGAAACCATCGCGCCGCGCGACTTCGCGGTCGTGCTGTTCGGCGCGGGCCACGTAGGCGCGGCGCTCGTGCGCGTGCTGGCCACCTTGCCCTGCCACGTGCAATGGGTCGACGAGCGCGACGCGCAGTTCCCGCCGCCCGAAGCGCTCGACGGCATCCTGAACGTGACGATCGACGCGAACGACGCGCCCGACGAGGCGATCGACCGCGCCGCCGCGCAGACCTACTTCATCGTGATGACGCACAACCACGCGCGCGATCTCGAGCTCGCGGAGCGCATTCTGCGGCGCGGCGACTTCGCGTTCTTCGGGATGATCGGCTCGCATACCAAGCGCAAGCAGTTCGAGCACCGGCTCGCCGCGCGCGGGATCGACCCGGCGCAGATTGCGCGGATGCATTGCCCGATCGGCGTCGAGGGGATCGTCGACAAGTCGCCGGAGATCATCGCGGTATCGGCGGCGGCGCAGCTGCTGCGGGCGGTGGAGGCGAACGCGCATCACGCGGCGAGCGCCGTTTAGAAGCCGTCCCGCGCCATTGACGGACAGGACCGATTGCAACAGCACATTGAAAAACCGAAGTCTCAGCCCGCAACACCAGCCAGCTCGACCAACGAAAGGACGCAACCCGCGCCACGGCCCCGGCTCGCAGCGCGTCCGCCCATGCTTTTACAAGAGCCCTTTAAAAGACCGACCATGACCACGACACTCGCAGACAAAGCCGCTCGCGCCCCGAAGGCCGAATTGCACATCCACGTCGAAGGCTCGCTCGAACCCGAGCTGATCTTCAAGCTCGCGCAACGCAACGGCGTGAAGCTCGCGTACGACTCGATCGACGCGTTGCGCGCCGCCTACGCGTTCACCGATCTGCAATCGTTCCTCGACATCTACTACGCAGGCGCAAGCGTGCTGTTGACCGAGCAGGACTTCCACGACATGACGGCGGCCTACGTCGAGCGCGCGCTCGCCGACAACGTCGTGCACGCCGAGATCTTCTTCGATCCGCAGACGCACACCGAGCGCGGCGTCGCGATCGAAACGGTGGTGGCCGGGATCGAGCGCGCGCTCGCCGACGCCGAAGCGCGCGGCATGACGAGCAAGCTGATCCTGTGCTTCCTGCGGCATCTATCGGAAGAGGACGCGCTCGCGACCTTCGACGCCGCCCTGCCGCTCTTCGACACCTACCGGCACCGCCTGATCGGCGTCGGCCTCGACTCGTCCGAGCGCGGCCATCCGCCCTCGAAGTTCGAGCGCGTGTTCGCGAAGGCGCGCGCCAAAGGGCTCAAGCTCGTTGCGCACGCGGGCGAGGAAGGCCCGCCTTCGTACATCTACGAAGCGCTCGACCTGCTCAAGGTGGACCGCGTCGACCACGGCGTGCGCAGCATCGAAGACCCGGCGCTCGTCACGCGCCTCGCCGACACGCGCGTCGCGCTCACCGTCTGCCCGCTCTCGAACCTGAAGCTCTGCGTGTTCGACGACCTGACCAAGCACACGCTGAAGGGCCTGCTCGATCGCGGCGTCGCCGTGACCGTCAACTCCGACGACCCCGCCTACTTCGGCGGCTACGTCAACCAGAACTATCTCGCGACGATCGACGCCTTGAAGCTTTCCGACGCCGACGTCTACACGATCGTGAAGAACGGCTTCGAGGCGTCCTTCATCACCGATGCCGAGCGCGCCGGGTTCCTGGCGAAGCTCGACGCTTACTGGCATAGCGGACAACCGCATGCCGTTCCCTGAAGTTCCACGACTATTTCGCTAGAGACGTATCAGTCATGAGTCAAACTGCAAAACGTGACATCCCCGGTGATTCCAGCGCCGAACGCACCCGCAGCACCGCTTACCGTGCGCAGCTGCTGACCTTCAAGGGCGACCCGGCGCGCTCGGCCGACGCGGCCGTGTTCGAGGAAGACGGCCTGCTGATCGTCGAGGACGGCCGCGTGGCCGCCGCGGGCGCCCATGCGGCGCTCGCCGGCCGGATCACACCGGACACCGAGGTGCAGGATCTGCGCGGCAAGGTGATCGTGCCGGGCTTCATCGACACGCACATTCACTATCCGCAGACGGACATGATCGCGTCTCCCGCGCCGGGCCTGTTGCCCTGGCTCGAAACCTACACGTTCCCGACCGAGCGCCGCTTCGCCGATCCGGAGTACGCCGCCGACACGGCGAACTTCTTCTGCGACGAACTGCTCGCCTCGGGCACGACGACGGCGCTCGTCTACTGCACGGTGCACAAGAGCTCGGCCGACGCGCTCTTCACGGCGAGCGTTGCGCGCAACATGCGGATGATCGCGGGCAAGGTGCTGATGGACCGCAACTGCCCCGAGTTCCTGCGCGACACGGCGCAATCGGGCTACGACGACAGCGCCGAGCTGATCGGCCGCTGGCACAACCGCGGCCGCCAGCTCTACGCGCTCACGCCGCGCTTCGCGCCGACCTCGACCGAGGCGCAGCTGGAAGCGTGCGGCGTGCTCGCGCGCGAGCACCAGGACGTGTTCATCCAGAGCCACGTAGCGGAAAACGTCGACGAAGTGAAGTGGGTGGCCGAGCTGTTCCCGGGACACCGCAGCTATCTCGACGTCTACGATCACTACGGCCTCTTGCGTTCGCGCGCGGTGTACGGGCACTGCATCCACCTCGACGCAGAGGACCGCAGGCGCATGGCGCAGACGAACACCGTCGCGTCGCACTGCCCGACGTCGAACTTCTTTCTCGGCAGCGGCCTGTTCGACTTCGAGAAGGCCGACGAGGCGGGCGTACCGGTCGCGCTCGCGACCGACGTCGGCGGCGGCACGTCGTTCTCGATGCTGCAGACGATGAACGAGGCGCACAAGGTCGCGCGCCTCTCCGGCTATCACCTGAGCGCCACGCGCATGTTCTGGCTCGCGACGGCGGGCGCCGCGCAGGCGCTGAACCTCGGGGACAAGATCGGCACGCTCGCGCCGCAATCGGAAGCGGACTTCATCGTGCTCGATCCCGCCGCGACGCCGCTTCTGGCGCGCCGCACGTCGCGCGTGCAATCGCTCGAAGAGTTGCTGTTCGCGTTCGCGCTGCTCGGCGACGATCGCGCGATCTTCGCGACCTACGCGGCAGGCGCGTGCGTGCATCGGCGCGATGCGCGCCGCGAGCGATTCGCGGCGCTTGCGGCGGCGTGAGGATCTGCTCTACAGGGTCATGCAGGCCCGGTGCAACGTATTGAGCCTGCGCACCGGGTCTGCGACGAACGGATTCGTCTCGTCCCACGCGTACCCCGCGAGCACGGCGCTGATCATCCGTCGAATCGACGGCGCCTGGGCGGGATAGAAGATGATGTCCTGCAGCTCGCCCGTGTACCACCGGTCGACGAAGGCGCGGAACGTATCGATCCCGCGGCGCAGCGGCCGGTCGTAGTCGGCGAGCCAATCGACGGTCTCGCCGCGCAACTGGCGCTCGAGCGTCCGCACGGCCAGATGCGCCGAGCGCAGCGCGATCGTCACCCCCGACGAAAACACCGGATCGAGAAACTCCCCCGCGTTGCCGAGCAGCGCGTAGCCCGGCCCGTACAGGCGCTCCACGTTCGCCGCGTAGCCGCCGATGTGGCGCACCGGCATCAGGAACGGCGCGTCGCCGATCAGCGCGGCGAGCGTAGGCTCCGTGCGAATCAGCTCGCGCAGCTTCGCTTCGCGCCCGGCCTCCGGCACGTCGAGAAACGCCGCTTCGGCCACGCAGCCCACCGACGAGCGCCCGTCCGCGAGCGGGATCATCCAGTACCAGACATCGCGCCGCTCGGGATGCACGGCGATGCAGATCTTGTTGCGATCGGTGCTGCCGGCCGGCAAGGCGTCGCGCACGTGGGTGAAGATCGCAGCGCGCGCCGGCATGCGCGTCGGCGACTCGAGATCGAGCAGGCGCGGCAGCACGCGGCCGAAGCCGCTCGCGTCGAGCACGAAGCGCGCCTTCACGGTGTAGGCATTGCCCGCTTCGTCGGCGGCTTCGAGCGACGGCGCGTCGCCGGTTTCGATCGCGAGCACCGCGTGGCCGAAGCGCACGTCCGCGCCCTGTTGAGCCGCGCAGCGGATCAAGATGTCGTCGAATTTCGCGCGCTCGACCTGATACGTCGTGCCCCAGCCGGCCGAGTGCTTGTCGCGGAAGTCGTATGAAGACGCCTTCTCTCCGTGCACGAAATGCGCGCCGTTCTTGTACTGAAAGCCGGCCTCGACGACCGCTTGCAGCATGCCCGCCTCTTCGAGGTAGGCCATGCTCTGCGGCAGCAGGCTTTCGCCGATCGAAAAACGCGGGAAGTGCTGCCGCTCGAGCACGAGCACGGAGTGCCCGGCTTTTCTCAGGAGCGCGGCCGCCACTGCGCCCGAGGGTCCGGCGCCGATGATCGCGACGTCTGCAAGTTGCGAAGATGAGTGGGTCATGGTGTTGTCGCCGATTCCGATTTGCGCACTCTACCTTCTGCCAATCCTCCGCCCAACTTCATTTACTTTTTGAAATCAATGCGATTTCGAGCCCGCGGGCGCCCGGCCGTTGTAAGCGGCGCTGCCCCCCGTGCTATACTCCGCCCCTCATTGGGGAGTAGCCGCCCCGCCGCACGACACTCGCAGCCTTTAATAGCAGCGAGCCGCACGTGATCCGGCGGGGGCGCCCGTCAACAAACTTGGCCCGACAGGCCATGGCGGACGCAGCCTCCGGGCCTGGCGAGACCGATGATCCACGCACGCCGCTTTAGGGCCCGGTGCTGCCGTGGATCGTCGCGCTCGCACACATCTCGGCCCGGGAAAAACCAACAAGTGGAACAAGCCTTTCTGATCTCGACCGGCGCGGTCGCACTCGCCGAAATCGGCGACAAGACCCAGTTGCTCTCGCTCGTCCTCGCAGCCCGCTACCGCAAGCCTCTGCCGATCATCCTCGGCGTGCTCGCCGCCACGCTCATCAACCACGCGGGCGCCGGCGCGCTCGGCACGTGGCTCGGCTCGATCCTCACGCCGACCATCATGCGCTGGGCGCTCGCCGCCTCATTCCTCGGCATGGGGCTCTGGATCCTCGTGCCGGACAAGCTCGAAGAAGGCGAAGCCAACGCCAACCGCACGCACCTCGGCGTGTTCGGCGCGACCGTGGTCACGTTCTTTCTCGCGGAGATGGGCGACAAGACACAGATCGCGACCGTCGCCCTGGCCGCGCGCTTTCACGATTTCTTCGGCGTGGTGGCGGGAACGACGCTCGGGATGATGATCGCCAACGTGCCGGCCATCCTGCTCGGCGACCGTTTCGCGCACAAGCTGCCAACCAAGGTCGTGCACGGCATCGCGGCGGTGATGTTCGTGGTGCTGGGCGCGCTGGCGCTGTTCGGCGTCGGGGTCTGAGGTAAAGCGCCTGCGGCGCGTGTCGAACTGACGGACGGTGACAAACGGTGACAAACGGCCCAAGCGCCGCGGCGCCTGGGCAAAAGCAAGCTCGCTACTGAGCCGGCTTCGGAGCGGCCGAAGGCGCCGCGCCGGAAGCGGCGGCCGACGCGCTCGCCGGCGACGGCAGCGCGACCTCGTTCGATGCGCCGCCGTTCTTGTCGACGGCGATCTTCACGGTGCGCACCGCGCCGTTGCCGGCCGGGAAATCCGCCAGCGCGCTGCGCACCAGATACGGCATCGAGCTCACGAGCGAGGGATCGTCATTCGCATTGCGCGCCGTGACGTTATAGACCTCCTTGCCCGTCGCGCGCTCGGTGATGCGGATGCCGAGCACATGCGTATAGACCGGGAAGCTCTGCGTCACATAACCGGAGGGATACGGCCCCCAGGGACCCCACGGCCCCCACGGGTCGACGGGCCGCCAATAGGGCCCCCAGATAGGCGGCGGCGCATAGTAGACAGGCTGCGACACGGTCGCCATGTCGCTCTTGATCGCATAGGTCAGGCCGACCCAATAGCGCGCCTGGGTGGCCGATGCCTGCTTGAACCCGTACATCGCCAGCTCGTTCGCGACGATGTTTTCATAGGTGGTTTGCTCCAGGCTGTTTTCCTGGGACGGCGAGCGCGCGAACGCGTAAGTGCGCGTGGCATCGCTGCCGTTGCCCCAGTCGGAGAAGGCCGTGACCTGCGTCGTCACGTAGGTCGTGCAGCCGGAGAGCAACGCGGCGAACACCCCCAACAGCAGCATGGCGCTGCGCCTGTACTGGTCGAACTTCATGATCATCCTCGTCTTGCGATCGTCGCCCTGGCACCGTGCGCGGGCCGCCCGATAATACGCTGACTGGAGCGCGCCCCCAAAAGTTCGTCCCTCACAAGCGGCCACAGCCTTTGTACAATGGCCCGACAGCCTCGCCAGCCGTTCTCGCGCGAGCCGATTCTTCCGGTTTTTTCATTCGAAAGCCATGTCCGATACCAGCACCCCTGTCGTCATCCATCGTGCCGACTACGCGCCGCCCGCCTTCCTGATCGATTCCGTCGCGCTCGAATTCGACCTCGTGCCCACGCGCACGATCGTCAGGAACACGATGCGCATGCGCCGCAATCCCGGCGCGGTCCGCGCACCGCGTCTCGAACTGCTGGGCGAGCAGCTCGAGCTCGTCTCGGTGGCCGTGAACGGCGCGCCGCATGCGGCCGCCCGCGCGCACGAGCACGGCCTCACGCTCGACGACGTGCCCGATGCGTTCGAGCTGACCATCGAAAGCGCTTGCGCGCCGGCCGAGAACACGACGCTCTCGGGCCTCTATGTCTCGAGCGGCAACTTCTTCACGCAATGCGAAGCCGAAGGCTTTCGCCGCATCACCTACTTCCTCGACCGCCCCGACGTGATGACCACCTACACGGTCACGCTGCGCGCGGACAAGACGGCCTATCCGGTGCTGCTCTCCAACGGCAACCTGATCGAGGAAGGCGACCTCCCCGACGGCCGCCACTTCGCGAAATGGGAAGACCCGTTCAAGAAGCCGAGCTATCTGTTCGCGCTCGTGGCCGGGCAGCTCGTCGCGCTCGAGGAGCGCATCAAGAGCGCGTCGGGCAAGGAAAAGCTGCTGCAGGTGTGGGTCGAGCCGCACGACCTCGGCAAGACGCGGCACGCGATGGAGTCGCTGATCCATTCGATCCGCTGGGACGAAGAGCGCTTCGGGCTCGAGCTCGATCTCGACCGCTTCATGATCGTCGCCGTGAGCGACTTCAACATGGGCGCAATGGAGAACAAAGGGCTCAACGTCTTCAATACGAAGTACGTGCTCGCGAATCCGGAAACGGCGACCGATACCGATTTCGCCAACATCGAGGCGGTGGTTGGCCACGAGTACTTCCACAACTGGACCGGCAACCGCGTCACCTGCCGCGACTGGTTCCAGTTGAGCCTGAAGGAAGGCCTCACCGTGTTCCGCGACCAGGAGTTCTCGGCCGACATGGCGGGCGGCGCGTCGAACGAAGCCGCGCGCGCCGTGAAGCGCATCGAGGACGTGCGCGTGCTGCGCCAGATGCAGTTCGCCGAGGATTCCGGTCCGATGGCGCACCCGGTGCGCCCCGAGAGCTACGTCGAGATCAACAACTTCTACACAATGACCGTCTACGAAAAAGGCGCGGAAGTCGTGCGGATGTACCAGACGCTGTTCGGCCGTGACGGCTTCAGACGCGGCATGGATCTCTACTTCAAGCGGCACGACGGGCAGGCCGTCACCTGCGACGACTTCCGCGTCGCGCTCGCCGACGCGAACGGCCGCGACCTCGCGCAGTTCGAGGGCTGGTACAGCCAGGCGGGCACGCCGCGCGTCTCGGTGTGGACGAACTATGACGCCACCGCGCTGCGCTACACGGTCACGCTCAAGCAAGGCTACGGCGACGTCGCGCCAGCCGCGCGCGAGACGCAAACGGGGCCGCTCCTGATTCCGTTCGCGATCGGCCTGATCGGCCGCGACGGCGCCGACATGCCGCTGCGTCTCGACGGCGAGAGTGCCGCCGCCGGCACGACGCGCGTGCTCGAATTCACCGGGACCGAGCAGACCTTCACGTTCGTCGACGTGCGCGAGGAACCGCTGCCGTCGCTGCTGCGCAATTTCTCGGCGCCGGTCGTCGTCGAATACGACTACACGGCCGGCGAGCTCGCGTTCCTGCTCGCCCACGACAGCGACCCGTTCAACCGCTGGGAAGCCGGCCAGCGGCTCGCGACGCGCGAGCTGCTCGCGCTCGCCGCCCGCGCCGCGCAAGACGCGCCGCTCTCGCTCGACGACTCGGTCGTGGCCGCATTCGCGCGCGTGCTGAACGACGAGACGCTGTCGCCCGCATTCCGCGAACTGGCGCTGATGCTGCCGTCCGAAGCCTATCTGGCCGAGCAGATGGCCGAGTCGAACCCGGCGGCCGTGCACCGCGCGCGGCAGTTCGTGCGCAAGCGTCTCGCCGCGGCCTTGCGCGACGACTGGCTCGCGATCCACGAGCGCCACCAAACGCCGGGCGCCTATGCGCCGACGCCGGAGGCCGCAGGCCATCGCGGCTTGAAGAACCTCGCGCTCGCCTACCTCGCCGAGCTCGACGACCCGGCCGAGGCGGTCAAGCTCGCCAGCGCGCAATACGCCGAAGCGAACAACATGACCGATCGCGCCGCGGCGCTGTCGGCGCTGCTCGCGGCGTCCACGGCGCAGGAGACGCCGGCCGCCGAAAGCGCGCTGGCCGACTTCTATCGCCGCTTCGAGAAGGAGCCGCTCGTGATCGACAAATGGTTCGCTCTGCAAGCGACGCAGCGCGGCACCGCCGCGCGTCCGGTCATCGAAGTCGTGCGCAACCTGATGACCCACCCCGCGTTCAACCTGAAGAACCCGAACCGCGCACGCTCGCTGATCTTCAGCTTCTGCTCGGCGAACCCCGCGCAGTTCCACGCGGAAGACGGCTCCGGCTACGCGTTCTGGGCCGAGCAGGTGATCGCGCTCGATGCGCTGAATCCCCAGGTCGCGGCGCGTCTCGCACGCGCGCTCGAATTGTGGCGACGCTATACGCCGGTGCTGCGCGAGAAGATGCGTGCGGCGCTCGAACAGGTGGCCGCGCAAGCGAAGTCGCGCGACGTGCGCGAGATCGTCGAGAAGGCGCTCGTCTGAGCTGCCGGGCTCGGTCTTCCGAGCCGCCCCCTCCGGTCGAAACCGGCACTTCGGTGCCGGTTTTTTTTTTCGTGTCGACCCGAGTTAGCGCTTACTTGGGTCCCATGCAAAACCCTGTGGAATGCCGCTGGCCATTCGGATAGCTGGCGCCGTCACGTCGAACCGGCGATAGTCCATCACATCGCATTTGATGGTTTACGTTTAACGTGACGCGTTATATGATCCCCATGATCAAGACATTCGGCGACAAAGCCACCGCTGCGGTTTTCGAAGGATATGTCGTCCACTCGCTGCCCCGTCACATCCAGGCGGGCGCGCACCGCAAGCTGTTGCTGCTCGATGCGGCCGTCTCGCGCGAAGACCTCTACACACCGCCCGGCAACCGCCCGGCAACCGGCTGGAAGCGCTGCAAGGCGACCGCAGCGGGCAATGGAGCATACGCATCAATTCGCAATGGCGAATCTGCTTCCACTTCATCGAAGGCGAAGCGCTGAATGTCGAAATTGTCGACTATCACTGACCGGGAGGCCTCAATGGCTATCGAACGCGCGGCGCTCAAGCGCGCCGACTTCACCGACATCGGCACCGGAGAGCGGATCGCCGCCGTCCATCCGGGCGAGATCCTGCGCCTGGAATTCCTCGAGCCGCTCGGCATGTCGGCCAACGCGCTCGCCCTTGCGCTGCATGTACCCGCTCCGCGCATCAACGATGTCGTGCGCGGCAAGCGCGCCGTCTCGCCGGAAACGGCGCTGCGGCTCGCGCGCTATTTCGGCACCAGCGCGACGTTCTGGCTGAACCTGCAAAACGCGCATGACCTGCGCGTCGCCACCGATACGGCAGGCGCGCAAATCGAACGCGAAGTCGAGCCGCTGCCGGCCGAGCTGCGCCCCAAGCGTCCCAAGACGCCGCGGCCGCTCGCGCGCATGGCGGCCGGCGCCGCACGGCGCGGCAAGGCCGGCGCCGCACGGCGCGGCAAGGCCGCCGCTTAGCGCTATCCATCCCTGCCGGTTCGCTTGCGCGCAAAAAGACACCGGACGGCCACAAGCCGGCGGGTAAAATCGAGGGCATTCCCATGCCATCCCGGAGTACCGCAATGTCTTTGCAACGACGTACCACCCTAACGAAGTACCTGATCGAGCAGCAGCGCGCGACCAACAACCTGCCCGCCGACCTGCGCCTGTTGATCGAAGTCGTCGCGCGCGCGTGCAAGAGCATCAGCTATCACGTCAGCAAGGGTGCGCTCGGCGACGCGCTCGGCACGGCCGGCAGCGAGAACGTCCAGGGCGAAGTGCAGAAGAAGCTCGACATCCTCTCGAACGAAATCCTGCTCGACGCGAACGAATGGGGCGGCAACCTGGCGGCGATGGCGTCGGAGGAAATGGAGCATGTTTTCCCGATCCCCGCCAACTATCCGCGCGGCGAATATCTGCTGGTGTTCGATCCACTCGACGGCTCGTCGAACATCGACGTGAACGTGTCGATCGGCACGATCTTCTCGGTGCTGCGCTGTCCGGACGGCCAGCAGGCCACCGAGCAGTCGTTCCTGCAGCCGGGCACGCAGCAGGTGGCGGCGGGCTACGCCGTGTACGGCCCGCAAACCGTGCTGGTGCTCACCACGGGCAACGGTGTGAACTGCTTCACGCTCGACCGCGAGCTCGGCTCGTGGGTGCTCACGCACGCCGACCTGCGCATTCCGGCCGACACGCGCGAGTACGCGATCAACGCGTCGAACGCGCGCCATTGGTACCCGCCGGTGCAGAAGTACATCAGCGAGCTGAACGCCGGCAAGGAAGGTCCGCGCCAGTCCGACTTCAACATGCGCTGGATCGCGTCGATGGTCGCCGACGTGCATCGCATCTTGAACCGCGGCGGCGTCTTCATGTATCCCGCCGACAAACGCACGCCGGACAAGCCGGGCAAACTGCGCCTGATGTACGAAGCGAACCCGATGGCGTTCATCGTCGAGCAGGCCGGGGGCGCTGCCACGAATGGCAAGCAGCGCATCCTGGAGATCCAACCCACGGGCCTGCACGAGCGTGTCGCGGTATTCCTCGGCTCGAAAAACGAGGTCGACCGCGTGACCCGCTACCATCTCGAATGAAAAATTTGAGCAATGGGCTTGCCAACCGGCTAAAAGCGCGTCTATAATCGCGTTTCTCTGATGCCGGAATAGCTCAGACGGTAGAGCAGCGCATTCGTAATGCGAAGGTCGGGGGTTCGATTCCTCTTTCCGGCACCAACTGAATCAAGCAAAAAGCCCAGTCCTCGTGACTGGGCTTTTTGCTTTCCGGGCGGCGAAATGAGTGAGGCGCCGCGCATATGACCGAGATAGTCGCTCGCCGATAACCCCGTCGCGACGAGCGCCCGCCTCAATTGCTTTGGATCCCGAATTGACACCCAAGCCTTCGGTCCGCCGTCCCGCCGACGCCTTGATATCGATCGACGGGAACAGGATCTGCCGAGAACCCTCGGTGTCGCAGGCAGGGGGAAACGACAACTGCTCTTCCCCGCCTCCGTGGCGACACCCGCATGAGGCCGTCCGCCTGCGACGGAATAAACTTGACTTGGCCTCACCGCCATAGGCAAGGCCGTAATAAGAACAGACAAGGTTGCCGTTCTCAACCCCGCCTTGGAGTGCGGTGCACCGCGATTTGGACAGGCGTCGCGCGCACCCGTCCCTCGACGGACATCGACTCTAACTAAGTACGAACCGGCATAGGGTACGGACACGAAGGAGAAAACATGCGTTGGTTGCCAGCAGTTTCGCGAACGGCCTGCCGAGCGGCGGGCGTGGCGGCAACGATCGCGGCACTGGTCGCACTCGCTACACTGGCCGCCTGCGGCGGCGCCCGTTCGTTCGGCATCTCGCCGCAGGGCGTCGCGTTCGGCCTCGCCGCACCGCGGCACATCGCCCTCGACGCCCGCGCGAACAGCGTTGCCGTGCGCCCATCGGACGGCGCGGTCTTCATCACCGACGATCGCACCAACACCGTCTTGAGCTCGGCGAATGGCGTCGCGTTCACACCGTATGCCGCGCTTCCCGTCGTCGCGGACCAGCCGAACGCGCTCAGTCAGCTGACCTTTTCCCCCTCAGCCGAGCTGTTCGTCGCGCGCTTCGGATTCGGCACGGCGGGCGCCGTGTTCGCGGTTGCCGACCGAGGCACGCTCTACGCGTTGAGCGGCCCCGATCCCGCGCGGCGCCGGCTGGGGCTTGCATCGGCCGGCAACGGCGTGCTGCTCTCGACATGGTTCGTCAAGAACGATGCAGGTCCATCGCAAGGCGGCCTGAGCCTCCTGAGCTATGACGCGGCAACCCGCACCGCGAGCGAGCGCGATCTGCTGACCGGCCTCGGCAAGCCCGTCGGCGTCGCGGTGGCGGGCGGCACCGTGTTCGTGTCGGACCAGACCGGCAACCGCATCGTCGCGGCGAACCTGGATCAACTGCTCAATGCGCCGCAGCCCCTCGCCTCCGTCACGACGTTCGCGCACGTTGAAAGTCCCGATCTGCTGGCCGTCGACGCGAGCGGCACGCTCTATACGAAGTGCAACAAAAGCGGCCTGTGCAAGATCGCGCCCGACGGCACGGTCAGCGTGCTCGCCGACGACTTTCAGGACGCTCGCGGGGTCGCCGTGGACACGGCCCGTCACAAGCTGTACGCCATCGATCGCCCGGCGTCCAAAACCTCGGCGAGCGACTTGCGGATCTTCTGGCTCAAGTAGAAGCAAACGGCCACGCCAACGAACGGCGCGCCGCAACGAGCGCATCACGACTTGCGCCCGCGCAGCTTCAGCGGCATCTGCGCGCGGCTCGCGGTGGACAGGTAAAGCCCGCCGAACACCGGGCACCACGCATCGAGCACGCGCACGAACCGGCCATCGGCAAGCTGCACGCTCACGTAGTCCTCGATCACGTCGGCGCCGGTTGCGAGCGGCGTCTTCTCGGCCTTGGATTGCGACGCCCCATGGGCGCCCGGCATGTCCATGCCGCCCATCTGCCCGGCGTGCGCGTGTGATGCGCCCGCCGCGGCCGGGGCTGGGGCCGTCGGCGCGCTCGAGGCCGTCGCCGCCGGCTGCGCGAACGCCCCGAACGACGCACATGCGATCCACGCCGCAGCGAGTTTTCTCAAAGCTGCCATTTGAGTTCTCCATAGAAGGTGCGGCCGGAATACGGGTGGAAGACGTAGTAGCGGCAGTCGGTGGGGTTGTCGATGCCGACCGACGCGGTCACGTGGCGGTCGAACCGGTACTACGCCTTCAGGTCGATGACCGTAAACGAGCTGGTGCCGCCATAGACGTCCGGATTGATGTCGCTGTTGTCGAGCGCGCTGTACTGGCGCCCCGAATACCGGACACCGACACTGCCGAGCAGATGCTCGTCGAAGTGGTAGACCATCAGGAGGTTCGCTCGCACGACCGGGATGCGCGGAAAGCGCTGGCCGGCGTACGCGGGGTTCGCCGAGTCGGCGAGCGTACGCGCGCTCGCTGCGGAGACGTTCGCATCGAGATCGAGCCCTGGAACATCTCGGCGACGGCCGGAAAGCGCGTGCCCGTCGCGAACGACAAGCGGAACAGCCAGTCCTCGGTCGCCTGCCATTGCACCGATGCCTTCGGCGACAGCGCGTTCGCGCTGCGATGGGCGTAGCCGATGGTCGTCGAGCCGTTGCCGAGCGAGCCGCCGTACGCGTTCCATTGCTCGTAGCGCAGGCCGAGCGTCGCGAGCCAGCCCGGTGCGAAGCGCCACGCGTCCTGGCCGTAGAGCGCCTGCGTGCGCGTGTTGCCCATGTAGCTGTTGGCGAGCGTCGTCGGCCGGCCGCTTCTCCAGTCCTGCGTGTTGTAGGTGCGGTTGCGCAGGAATAGGTGTCGAAGCGGTAGCCGAACGTGAAGGCATGGCCCGCGAACGACGGCGACTCAGCTCTCAGGTCGGCGGTCTGCCAGCCGTCGCCGTAGAAGATCGTGCCGGGCCGCCCTGCGCCGCGTCGGGCGGCGCGCTCGTCGAGGCGTTCAGCACGTCCTGCGAGACGTTGTACTGCGAGAGCGTTCCCGACAGGCGCCAGCCCGAATCGAGCCTGACATTGGTGCCGAGGCCGTAGAGCCAGTTCTCCTGCTTGCCGTTCTGCGGCGCGAACGCGGTCGGCGAGAAGTTGTAGGTCTTGCCGTCGATGACGACATTGCCCGCCATACACGGGGTTGCCGTTCGCGTCGCGCAGGAACGTCTCGCCATGATCGTTGTAGCGGTTCTCCCAATGGCCGAGCGTGAACGTTGCGTCGACGTGGTCGGTGAGCGCGTAGCCCATGCGCACGCTCTCGTTCGTCTGCTCGGTGTGATCGAGCGACTGCGCGCCGACGATCACGCGCGGCTGGCCGTTCGGCCCGATGTCGCCGGCCGCGCCCGACACCGGCACCGCCGGCCCGAACTTCGCGTCGGCGCCAGGAGTCGCGGCCGCGTATTGCATCGGCTGGCTGTCGTTCTCGAGCCGGTCGAGCGAGAGCGAATATCAGAACCGGCCAACCCGGTCGGCGATGTGCGCCGACTCGCGATTGCCGCCGAAGCTTTGTGCGAAGCCGTACGGATCGTGATAGCGCTGCGTGAAAAGCTGGGTATCGAGCGATGCCTCGAGCTTGGTCGGCTTCTTCGTGGTGATCTGCACGGTCGAGCCGATCGAGTTGCCCGGATAGAGCGCCGAGAACGGGCCGTACAGGACTTCGATCTGCGCGATGTCGTCGGGTGCGATCAGCGACCAGCGCGGCGGATACGAATAGCTCGGGCCAAGCAGGTTCGAGAGCAGCAAGCCGTCGGCATAGACGAGGCCGCGCGCGCTCTGCAGCTCGTTGAAGTCGCGCCCGGCGAACGGCGCATTGCGGTCGCCGACGAAGCGCTTGCGCACCATGAGGTTCGGCATGTACTTGAGCGCGTCTTCGGCCGTGACGACGTTTTGGGTGTCGATCCGCTCGCGGTCGACGCGCTCGACGACGTCCGGCGTATGAGGCGCGAATGCGGGACGCGCGGCCGTCACATTGATGGCCGTCAGGGTCTGCGCAGGGGTCAACGAGTTGCTGGATTGAGCCGTTAACTCGGGAGCGGCCTGCGAAGCGGGAGCAGCGGGGGCGGACGGCTCCGCCCAGGCAAAATCGATGGGAACTATTCATTTTATTGACCCATCTCGAAAAAGAGCCGATGTGTGCCGTTAAAGCAACAGAGCCGCAACGAAACGTTTCCATGCTGGTGATGGGCAAGAGCCGCGGCAGATAATGGGATCTACTAGGAGATGAATCATGGATGCCAAACCGACAAAAGTTCCGACACCCGACAAGGTGATGAGCCCGGATCCGGAACCGGTAGGCGTTGAATTTCTCGGCGCCGAGCTGCCTGAGCATGTTCGCGCGTTCCTCGACGAACAACGCAAATCGTGCGATCCCAAGTAAATGCGCAACTGCGCGGTATGCCGCGCCGTCCTGTGACATTTGCGCTACGCGCCGCTGGCAACGTCCGCCACGACGCCGTTTCGGCGCGCTCGTTCTCCGTCGGGCAAAGTACGGTGCTTGCTTCGTCTCACGCCGTTTCCAACGCGCGCCTGGTCCGCGCTGGTGGTTCGAGTATCAGCGCCCGCTGATTTGCACCCGGATGCGCGGCTCACGCGCATCGTCTATTCTTTCCCCTTTTGTTTCCGGCCTGTCGGCTTGCTTGCTCGCCGCAGCCCCTTCACTGCCCACACATCCATGAAACTCTCGCTTCGCGCCGGCGCCATCGCGGCGCTCGCATGTATCGTCTGCGCCGGCTTTGCGCCGCGCCAGGCCGCCGCCGACGGCGACGACACCCCGCTCACCAACATTGTCGCCCTCGCCTCTCAGCGTCTTGAACTGGCTGAACCGGTCGCGCGCTGGAAATGGGCCAACCACAAGCCGATCACCGATGCGCCGCGCGAAGCCGCGCTACTCGCGGACGTCGAAAAGAGCGCATCGGCGGCCGGCGTCGACCCCGCTTTCGCACGCGCATTCTTCCAAGACCAGATCGACGCAAGCAAGCAGGTGCAGAACGCGCTCTTCGACGCGTGGCAAAAGACACGCCCGCCGGAGGGCGCGCCGCCCGATCTCGCCACGAGCACGCGTCCGCAGCTCGATCGCATCACGCAGTCGATGATCGCGGGGCTCGCACGCGTGCAAGGCATGCGCGATGCGCCCGACTGCCCGTCGCGCGTAGCGCGCAGCATCGCGAACTGGAAGGCGCTGACGCGCTATGGCGCAACCGGCTCGAGCGCCCTCGCGACAGCGCTCGGACACGTGTGCTCGACAGGCGGCGTCGGCGCGGTCGGCTGATCAGGCGGTCGTCGCGACGCTGTCGCCGAGCGGCGTGACGCGCAGCCCGCGCGCGAGGTGGGTCTGGAGAATGCGATAGGTCGACAGCTCGAATTCACGCGCTGTGCTGCCCGCGGCGAGTGCAGCCGCGTCCGCGAGCGATGCCGCGCAGCCGAGATAGCGCCAGCGGTCGACCACATGGAACGAGGCGCCGGGCGCGTCATCCGAGCGCTCTTCGAAGACGATAGCGCCCTCGAACGGCCAAGGTGCGCCGGTAGGATCGCTGCGACTCACGCGCGGCAGCCGGTTGTGCGCGGGACGCAGCGTGGCGATCCACTGCGCCTCGGTGAGCAGCGCGCCGAGTTCGCCCCCCGTCTCGCGCCATTCGACCCGCCGCACTTGCTGCGCCAGCCTCGCTTCCTTTGCCGAACGGCGCTCGCCGGACAAATGCGAGCGCACGCGCTGACGCAGCCGCACGCTGCGCCCAACGTACAACGGAACACCCGACTCGCCGTAGAACGCATACACGCCGCAACCCGCGGGGGCGGCTTCGAGCACGTCTTCGGTGATGTCGCCGGCCAGGCGGAAGCGGCGCGTCGTGCGGTCGATCTGCTCGCGCAGCACCTCGTTCGGAATCAGTCCGTGCAGCCGTTGCCAGAACTGCCAGAGCAGATCGGCATCGGCGAGCGCGCGATGCCGCGCCGACGGCACGAGCCCGTGGCGCTCGACAAGCGCATCGAGACCATGACGTTTCTCGGCCGGATACAACGCCCGCGACAGACGCACGGTGCACAGCACATCGGGATTGAAGCTCAGTCCGGCACGGCGGAACTCGCTGCGCAAGAAACCGCGATCGAAGCTCGCGTTGTGCGCAACGAACAGCTTGCCGTCGAGCCGGCCGAAGAGGTCGTCGGCGACCGCCTCGAACGTCGGCGCGCCGCGCACCATGTCGTCGGTAATGCCGGTGAGCTGCTGGATGAACGGAGGAATCGGCTGCTGGGGATCGATCAGCGTGCTCCAGCGAGACACGCCTTGCGGACTCGCTTCGACGACGCCGATTTCCGTGATCCGATGTTCCGAAGTTGAACCGCCCGTGGTCTCGAGGTCGACGAAGACGATTGGCGTATCGATGGCGGGGTTCGACAAAAGCGGGGCTGGCATGAGAGGAGGGTTGAATGCGTCGGTCTGACGAAGTATGCACCAGCCAATGCCCACAAGACCCTTGCTTGGGGAATTTTCCTGTCTGACAGGCTCGCACCGAACCGGGAAGCGTTAAAACAATCCGACGAGAAATCGACACCACTGCAACAATCAAAAATTGAACCGATTTCCCTTCAATTCGTTAAATGCGCCTCACACGCGATATTCCGAATATCCCGAATACTGATTCACGGGATAATCCGACATAATATAATAAAATCGTCAGATTAATTATCCACCAGCAAGCAGCCAAGAAAAACCTTAAGCAAAATCCGCAATTGACGATCCTCATTGACCACCGCAATAACGCATATTACTAAAGGTCGGCCCGCCCGCAAGCCGCGTCACGAGGCCATGACTGTAAAGAAAAGCCCCCTGCAGAGCAGGGGGCTGGCGTAGCGGCTCAGCGATCAGAGCGGACGAATATTAGCCGCCTGCTTGCCCTTGGGGCCGTTCTTCACTTCGAACGAGACCCTCTGGTTCTCTTTCAGGGATTTGAAGCCTTCCGTACGAATTTCCGAAAAATGCGCAAACAGATCGTCGCCGCCCGTATCGGATGTGATGAAGCCAAAGCCCTTAGCATCGTTGAACCATTTTACGATACCGGTTTCCATAATACAGTTTCCCTCGAAATTTTAATAAAACGGGCCGTGCCCACAGCTGAAAATACCAAAACCCGGACGGGCCGCACAGTGAACGGATTGCCGCAGCACGGTGATTGGCAAATCGGGCCCCACTTTTATAAAGGCAACGATCCGCGACAGTCAAGTAATTTTTTCGCAAATGCTTAATGCATTGCAGCTAGCCGCTGGCGATTATCTGTTCTGCATAATCTCGCAAATGGGCTTTCGTCCAACCACAAATACATCCAGATATGACTCGAGCATGTCAAGCCCCATCCGAACAGGCAGGAAAAGGTACCGAAATCGTAACGAAGTATGTCTTTGGTAAGTGTTTCTACGAGTTGTTGCGGTAAGACCGTCACTTCATGATTGCAAGAGCAGCGTTGCATCTGGAGATCGTCATGCTGATGAGTGACTTGAAGCGCATCATGTCGTGGTTTGCGCGCCGGCACCACGCATCCGCACCGCGAGCCAATGTCGCATCCGGGCAACAAGCATCGATATTGGAGGTTGACCCCATGTGGCATGGCGACCACTGGCAAAACCTGTTGTCGTCGCCGATGGATGCACGGCATTACGTGATGGAAGACTGGACGACAAGCGCAACGCCTGAATCCGAAGGCGCAGACTCACCTGGCGTACGTGGAGCGCGCCGCCGGGCACATTAATATTAGGGGCAAAAAAAAGCGCGACCGAAAAGTCGCGCCGACAAAGGTTTGGAGATCTTTTTCCGTCAACGAAAAAGTCTGCTTCGCAAAGCAGAAACCCGATTATAGCGACGCGATGGCGCGCAATTATCGGCGGCCGGAGCAAACAACTATTTCAAGAACCTCAACAATCCGGAAGGAAACGACCTGAAGGATTGTTGTTTTTCCGACTCGCAGTCTGTCACAAAAACACAACGCGCTCCGTTTGACTATCCCGTCAAGCCCCGTTGGTTATCTCGTAAACCCTTGAGCATCAAGGCTTCGCAGCAATCCCGCCATCATTGCGCCATCCCGAATAGATTATTGCGATATTCGGAATGGCACCATCCACGACTGTCTATTTACACTCCGCCCTGTCTGGTGACGGCTTCATTTGCCCACCGGCACGCAGTCATGTCGTCGACCTCTCGCAGCGTGACTGCGCGACGCAAGTTCCTTCAAGACTGGGTTAGAAAGCCCGCTCTCCTATTCCGGAGCTCACAAAGATGAAAAAGACTCTTCTGGTCGCTGCCCTGTCGGGCGTTTTTGCAACGGCTGCTCACGCACAGAGCAGCGTCACGCTGTACGGCCTGATCGACGCGGGCATCACGTACACGAACAACGCCGGCGGCCATACCCGTTGGCAAGAACAAAGCGGCGCGATCAACGGCAGCCGCTGGGGTCTGCGCGGTTCTGAGGACCTGGGTGGCGGTCTGAAGGCCATCTTCACGTTGGAAAATGGCTTCAACATCAACAACGGCACGCTGGGCCAAAATTCGCGTGAATTCGGTCGTCAAGCGTTCGTCGGCCTGACGAGCGATCAGTTCGGTGGTGTGACCCTCGGCCGTCAATATGACAGCGTCGTCGACTTCGTCGGCCCGCTGGCTCTGACCGGCACGCAATACGGCGGTACGTCGTTCGCACACCCGTTCGATAACGACAACCTGAACAACTCGTTCCGCGTGAACAATTCGGTCAAGTACACGAGCGTGAACTACGCAGGCTTCAAGTTCGGCGGCATGTACGGCTTCTCGAACCAAGCTGGTCAATTTGCAAACAACCGCGCGTACAGCCTTGGTGCGTCGTACAACTTCGCCGGCCTGACTGCCGGCGTGGGCTACCTGCAATTGAACAACAGCGTGGCAGCCGGCGCGCTGACCAACAGCACTAACGGCGCTGTCGCTAGCGACAACACGTTCGTCGCCGGCCGTCAGCAAACCTGGGGCGCTGGCCTGAACTACGCGTTCGGCCCGGCAACGGCTGGCGTTGTCTACACGCAAACCAACCTGAGCCAAACTTTTGGTATCGCGTCGAGCGCTGCTGGTCAGTCTGTTAGCGGGCTTAACGGTCAGAGCATCCACTTCCAGAACTTCGAACTGAATGGCCGTTACGCACTGACCCCGGCTCTGAGCCTGGCTGCTGCGTACACGTACACCCAAGCGAACTTCGGTGCGGGCGTCCTGCCGAAGTGGGGCCAGTTCAACCTGCAATCTGACTATGCCCTGTCGAAGCGTACGGACGTGTACCTGCAAGGCGAATATCAGCACGTGATGAACAATGCCAACGGCAAGATCGGTGCGATGATCAACGGCCAAGGCTCTGGCGGTGCATCGTCGACCAGCAACCAAGTTGCTGTGACGGCTGGTATTCGTCACCGCTTCTAAGCTGTACAAGCTCTACCGCAGCATCAAAAAAGGCGCCGCTTGCGGCGCCTTTTTTGTCTGCCGGCTATCAGCGGGAGCACAGCAACGTCGGCCTGAGCCGCCGCTCCTGCTGTATAGCCAGAACACCATTTCACGCATCGATTACGCTGCGGGGTAGGTAACGCACGTCCAAAACGTCGATCAGCTGCGGCCCCGCTGGCGTATGCAGCATCACCGCATCCCCGACGCGCGCCTTCAACAGCGCCCGCGCAATCGGCGAAATCCAGCTGACATGCCCCTGATCGAGGTCGACCTCATCGACGCCGACGATCGTCACCGTATGCGACTCCCCATCCGCCGTCGCATATTCGACCCTGGCACCGAAAAACACCTGATCGACACTCTCCTGCTTGCTGCTGTCGACCACCTCGGCGAGATCCAGCCGCTTCGTCAAGAAGCGGATACGCCGGTCGATTTCGCGCAGCCGGCGCTTCCCATAGATGTAATCGCCGTTCTCCGAGCGGTCGCCATTCGATGCCGCCCACGACACCAGACGCACCACTTCGGGCCGCTCGACGTCGATCAGATGCAGCAACTCGTCGCGAAGCCGCTTATGCCCCGCGGGCGTGATGTAGTTCTTGGCGCCGGCCGGCATTTCCGGCTGGGCGAGATCGAGATCGTCGTCGGCGTCGTCGCTCGACTCTTTGACAAAGGCTTTATTCATGATGCGGACCACAACAAACGTACAATCATCAAGGTTACACGCGAAAGGCACGATGCGAGAAAAAAGCGCTGATGGCTTCCCTTTTCCCGCGACTTTGCTATAATCTCATTTCTGCGTGCGGCTGTAGCTCAGTTGGATAGAGTACTTGGCTACGAACCAAGGGGTCGTGGGTTCGAATCCTGCCAGCCGCGCCATTTTTTTCGAAGAGCCTTCCTGCGAAGGCTCTTTTGTTTCACCGAAGTACCGTTTTGCGTGCGGCTGTAGCTCAGTTGGATAGAGTACTTGGCTACGAACCAAGGGGTCGTGGGTTCGAATCCTGCCAGCCGCGCCACCCATATGACAAAGGGCCTTCCAGTCGGAAGGCCCTTTGTCTTTTCTGCTGCGTTTTTTGGAATGCACCCAAGCGGGCGCCAGACGCTCAATAGTCGGCCCGCTCGCGATCGATCCGCATCCCGCCTTCGTGGCGATGGTGCCCCTCTTCGCTCGGACGCTCCCGCGCGATGCGCATCACGTCCGGATTCGTCCGCACGCGCCGCATCACGTTCGCCAAGTGCACACGATCGCTAACCTGGATCACGAAGCGCAGGACTGTCGATTCCTGCGACAGATCCTCATCCATGGCGATGTGGACGATGTTGGCGTCCGCGGAGGTGATATCCGCCGCTACACGCGCAAATACGCCCTTCGTATTCTTCACGAGCACCTTCACCGCCACGTCGAACAAACGGCCCGGCTGCGGCGCCCACGCGACGTCGATCCAGCGGCCCGGATCGCGCCGATGGATGCGCTGCGCGACGCGGCAATCGGCCGTATGAATCGCCATGCCGAGGCCGATGCCGATATAGCCCATGATGTTGTCGCCCGGAATCGGGCGGCAGCACGCCGACAGCTGCACCGACATCCCCTCGGTGCCCGTGATGACCACGGGCGGCGCGTGGTGCGACGCCGCATGCTCGACGCGCGGATGCTCGTCGTCGCCGTCACGGCCGCTGATCAGCACCTCGATGCGCTTGGCCATCACGGCGGCCACGCGCCGGCCGAGCCCGATATCCGCGAAGATTTCCTGACGATTCTTGTTGCCCGTCCATTGGACGAGCTTTTCCCAGACTTCCGGATCGACGTCGGCAAGCGAAAGCCCGTAACCCTTCAGGCTCTGGTCGACTAGCCGCTCGCCGAGCTGCACCGATTCGTTCAGGCGCATCGTCTTCAGGTAGTGGCGGATCGCCGACCGCGCCTTGCCGGTGCGCACGAAACCGAGCCAAGCCGGATTCGGCTTCGAATACGGCGCCGTGATGACCTCGACGATATCGCCACTCTTGAGCTCGGTGCGCAGCGGCAGCAGCTCGTTGTTGATCTTCACCGCAACGCACTGGTTGCCGAGATCGCTATGGATCGAGTACGCGAAATCGAGCGCGGTCGCACCGCGTGGCAGCGCCATGATCTTGGCCTTCGGTGTAAACACGTAGACCGCATCCGGGAACAGGTCGATCTTCACGTGCTCCAGGAATTCGCTCGAATCGCCCGCTTCGCTCTGAATGTCGAGCAGCGACTTGAGCCACTGGTGCGCGCGCTTCTGGACATCGTTCAGGTCCGCGCCGCCGTTCTTGTACAGCCAGTGCGCCGCTACGCCCGCCTCCGCGATCTCGTGCATCTTGCGCGTGCGCACCTGGAATTCGATGGGCGCGCCGAACGGGCCGACGAGAGTCGTATGCAGCGACTGATACCCGTTGACCTTCGGAATCGCGATGTAGTCCTTGAACTTGCCTGGCACCGGCTTGTAGAGCGCATGCAGCGCGCCGATGCAGGTGTAGCACTCGAGCGCGCTGTCGACGACCACTCGGAAGCCGTACACGTCGAGCACCTGCGAGAACGACAGTTGCTTGTCGCGCATCTTCTTGTAGATGCTGAAGATCGTCTTCTCGCGGCCCGTAACTTCGGCGTCGATCTGCGCATCGGAGATCGCACGCTGGACCGATTCGAGAATCTTGCCGACCACTTCGCGCCGATTCCCGCGCGCGGCCTTCACGGCCTTCTCTAGCGTGGCGTAGCGATGCGGATTGAAGTTCGCGAAGCTCAGGTCCTGCAGCTCGCGATAGGTGTTGTTCAGCCCGAGGCGGTGCGCGATCGGCGCGTAAATGTCGAGCGTTTCGCGCGCCACGCGGCGGCGCTTCTCGGGCGGCACCGCACCGAGCGTGCGCATGTTGTGCAGCCGGTCGGCGAGCTTCACGAGAATCACGCGCACGTCGCGCGCCATCGCGAGCAGCATCTTGCGGAAGTTCTCCGCCTGCGCTTCCTCGCGATTGCGAAACTCCATCTTGTCCAGCTTCGACAACCCGTCGACCAGTTCCGCCACCTTCGCGCCGAACCGCTCCGCGAGCTCGGTCTTGGTGACGCCCTGGTCTTCCATCACGTCGTGCAGGAGCGCCGCCATGATCGACTGGTCGTCGAGCTTCCAGCCGGCGCAGATTTCCGCGACGGCCACAGGATGGGTGATGTAGGGTTCGCCGCTTTGGCGATATTGTCCGAGGTGGGCTTCGTCGCTGAAATGGAACGCCGCCTTGACCTCTTTGATCTCGTCCGCGCTGAGGTAGCCGGAGAGTGCCGTCGTCAGCTTCGCAATCGATACGACATCGTGCTTGCGAGGCTGCTCAGGCGTTGCGGTCGGCCCGAACAGATGGCGAAACGACTGTTCGAGGACCGCGTCGATGTATTTGCGGGCAGCCGACGGCGTGTCAGCTTCGTGATCCGCGTCTGCGGAGGCGGACGATGGGGTGGTGCTCATATTCGCCTCCGTGTCGGTTACGTTGCCGGACTGCGCCTGGATCGGACATGGCTGCCTAAGCAAGCCGCGCGTTATACCGGGACCTTCTTGAGCATCTCGAGACCGATCTGGCCGGCCGCGATTTCGCGCAGCGCCACGACGGTGGGTTTGTCGCGGCTTTCGATCTTCGGCGTGTGGCCTTGCGCAAGCTGACGCGCGCGATACGTGGCGGCGAGCGCCAGTTCGAAACGGTTCGGGATTTGTTTCAGACAGTCTTCGACGGTAATGCGAGCCATGTTCGGAAATTCCTTCTCAGTATGTTGGTTATTCTACCTTATGTGCGCAAGCGCCCGCCTCAGTCGGCGTGCGGCAAGTGGATGCCGAGCTCGACGAAAAGCGACGCGTGGCGCGCGTATTGCGACGCGAAGCGCAGGCGCGTCGCGGCAACCAGGCATCGCAGTTCCGCGAGCGCCTGATCGAAGTGCTCGTTGATCAACACGTACTCGGCTTCCGATGCATGCGCGATCTCGCTGCCCGCGGCAAGCAGGCGGCGTGTGATCACGTTCGGCTCGTCCTGGCCGCGCTTTTTCAGGCGCTCTTCGAGCGCGTTGAGCGAGGGCGGCAGAATGAAGATCTCGACCGCATTGCGAAACTGCTTCTTCACCTGCTGCGCGCCCTGCCAGTCGATTTCGAGCAGCACGTCATGGCCGATTTTCATCTGCTCTTCGATCCACAGGCGCGAAGTCGCGTAGTAGTTGCCGTGCACTTCCGCGCTTTCGAGGAACTCGCCTTGCGCATGGCGCGCCAGGAAATCGTCGACGGTCGTGAAGTGGTAGTGCTGGCCGTCCTGCTCGCCGGGACGCGGGTTGCGCGTCGTGTACGAAATCGACAGACGGATGGCCGGATCTTGCGCAAGCAGCGCGTTCACGAGCGTGGACTTGCCGGCGCCCGAAGGCGCCACGACCATGAACAGGTTGCCGGGATAAACGCCCGCGTACGGATTGCGCGGCGCCTTGCGCGCGCCGCCGCCCGGGTTCGCTTCGTGCGGTTCTTGCGGTTGGTGGGTGTGGTCGGTCATGTGCGTGGTCACTCCAGGTTCTGCACTTGTTCGCGCATCTGTTCGATCAGCAGCTTGAGCGTCATCGACGAATCGGCGAGCTCCTTCGCCGCCGCCTTCGAGCCGAGCGTGTTCGCTTCGCGGTTGAGCTCCTGCATCATGAAGTCGAGCCGCTTGCCGACCTTGCCGCCCTTCTCGATGACGTGACGCGTTTCGTTCAAATGCGCGGTGAGGCGCGACAGCTCCTCGGCGATGTCGATGCGAATACCGTACATCGTCACTTCCTGGCGAATGCGCTCCGCGATCTCTTCGCGCGACACGATCGTCGCGGCGGAATCGGGCGCGGCGATGCCGAGCGCTTCCTGCAGGCGCTCGACGATCTTCTGCTGATGCTTGGCGATCAGCTCCGGCACGAGCGGCGTGATCCGCTGCACGATCGCTTCCATCTCGGTGACGTTATTGAGCAGCATCGCGGCGAGTTGCGCGCCTTCGCGCGCGCGCACATCGATCAATTCGTGGATCGCCTGCTTGCCGCACGCGAGCACGGCGTCGCGCAGGTCTTCCGGCGACACGCCGCTCTCGGCGAGCACACCGGGCCAGCGCAGGATTTCACCGGTGCGCATGCGCTCGGCGCCGGGAAACGATTCGAGCACCGCGCGCTCGAGCGTGGCCAGCTGGTCGAGCGCGTCGCGATTGAGCGAGCCTGCGCTCGCCGTCTGCTCGCTGCGCTGCAGGTTGATCCGGATGTCGACCTTGCCGCGCGAGAGCTTGTTCATCAGCATCTCGCGCAACGTCGGCTCACAGGTGCGAACGTCTTCGGGCATCCGGAAATTGAGGTCGAGAAAGCGCGAGTTCACCGTGCGCAACTCAACCGATACGCTCGCGCCGCCGGCGCCTGTGGCAGCCGCGAGCTCGCGCGTCGCGCTCGCGTAGCCTGTCATGCTGTAGATCATCGTTCGTCTCGCGATAGAGGCCGTATGCGGCCGGTTGTCTGGAGACGCCCGGCGCGTACGAGGCGCAAGGCGTTGAACGCGCATTATCCCATTTTTACCGATCGCGCTTGGTTCAGGCCGGCGATGCTCCGGCGCGGCGTTGGCGCGATTCGATCAGCGGTAAAATCCAGGTTTTCCCTCCTCTCTCCTCCGACATGACCGACACCATCCAGCGCCCCAGCGGCCGCCGCGCCGACGCATTGCGCCACGTGCGCATCACGCGCCATTACACGAAGCATGCGGAAGGTTCGGTGCTCGTCGAATTCGGCGACACGAAAGTGATCTGCACGGCGAGCGTCGCCGAGCGCGTGCCCGAGTTCCTGCGTGATCGGGGCCAGGGATGGCTCACGGCCGAATACGGCATGCTGCCGCGCGCGACGCACACGCGCAGCGACCGCGAAGCCGCGCGCGGCAAGCAGACGGGACGCACACAGGAAATCCAGCGCCTGATCGGCCGCGCGCTGCGCTCGGTGTTCGATCTCGGGCGGCTCGGCCCGCGCACGCTGCACATCGACTGCGACGTGATCCAGGCCGACGGCGGCACGCGCACCGCGAGCATCACCGGCGCGTTCGTCGCCGCGCACGATGCCGTCGCGAAGCTGCTCGCGGCGGGCCGCATCGAGCAATCGCCGATCACCGACTACGTGGCCGCAATCTCGGTCGGCGTCTACGAAAGCACGCCCGTGCTCGATCTCGACTACGACGAAGATTCGCAGTGCGACACGGACATGAACGTCGTCATGACGGGCGAAGGCGGCTTCGTCGAAATCCAGGGCACCGCCGAAGGCGTTCCGTTCTCGCGCGACGAGATGAACCGGCTGCTCGATCTCGCGCAAAGCGGTATTACGCAGTTGATCCAGAAACAGAAAGAAGCACTGGGAGCCTAAAGTGAGCGATCGTCCGCAAGCGCAAAGCAGCGCATTCTGGCCATCGGCCGGCGCGAGAAGCACGAGCGCGCCGCTCAAGCGCGTCGTCCTCGCGTCGAACAATCCGGGCAAGCTGCGCGAATTCGCGGCGCTCGCAAGCGCCGCGGGCATCGAGCTCGTCGCGCAGGGCGAGCTCGGCGTATCGGAAGCCGCGGAGCCGCATCCGACTTTTGTCGAAAACGCGCTCGCGAAGGCGCGCCACGCATCGAAGGAGACCGGCCTGCCCGCGCTCGCCGACGATTCCGGCCTGTGCGTGCGCTCGCTCCTTGGGGCGCCTGGCGTCTACTCGGCGCGCTACGCGCAGCTCGCCGGCGGCGAAAAAAGCGATGCGGCGAACAACGCGCGCCTCGTCGAGCAGTTGAAGGACGAAGCCGATCGCCGCGCGTACTACTACTGCGTGCTCACGCTCGTGCGCCACGCCGACGACCCCGAGCCGCTGATCGCCGAAGGCCGCTGGCATGGTGAAATCCTCGATACCCCGCAAGGCGAAAACGGCTTCGGCTACGACCCCTACTTCTTCATTCCGCGACTGAACGCGAGCGCCGCCGAGCTCGATCCTGCCGTGAAGAACTCGTGCAGCCACCGCGCGATCGCGCTGCGCGCGTTGCTCGCGCGGCTCTCGGAGGACGCGTGAGCGTGCAATCGACCGGCGCCGGCGTGATCAAGGCGTTCGTCGCGCCGGGCAGCATCCGCCTGAGCTCGCTGCCGCCGCTCGCGCTCTACGTGCACTTCCCGTGGTGCGTGCGCAAGTGTCCGTATTGCGACTTCAACTCGCACGAATGGAAAGGCGAGCGCTTTCCCGAAGACGACTATCTCGACGCGCTGCGCGCCGATCTCGAACAGGCGCTGCCGCTCGTCTGGGGACGGCAGGTGCATACGGTGTTCATCGGCGGAGGCACGCCGAGCCTGTTGTCCGCGCGTGGGCTCGACCGGCTGCTGTCGGACGTGCGCGCGCTGCTGCCGCTCGACGCCGACGCCGAGATCACGCTCGAAGCGAACCCGGGCACCTTCGAGGCCGAGAAGTTCGCGCAGTTTCGCGCGAGCGGCGTGAACCGGCTGTCGGTCGGCATCCAGAGCTTCAACGAGGCGCACCTGAAGGCGCTCGGCCGCATCCACGACACCTCGCAGGCGCGCCATGCCGTCGAGATCGCCGCGAAGCATTTCGACAACTTCAACCTCGACCTGATGTTCGCGCTGCCGCAGCAGACGCTAGAGGAATGCCGCGCCGACATCGAGACGGCGCTGTCGTTCGCGCCGCCGCATCTGTCGCTGTATCACCTGACGCTCGAGCCGAACACGCTGTTCGCGAAGTTCCCGCCCGCTCTGCCGGACGACGACGCGTCGGCCGACATGCAGGACTGGATTCTCGAGCGCACTGCGGCGGCAGGCTACGAGCGCTACGAGGTGTCCGCGTATGCAACGCCCCATCGGCAATGCAAGCACAACCTCAACTACTGGCGCTTCGGCGACTACCTGGGGATCGGCGCGGGCGCCCACACGAAGCTGTCGTTTCCGAACCGCGTCGTGCGGCAGGCGCGCTACAAGCATCCGGCGACGTTCATCGAACAGGCGCGCGCCGGCACACCCGTTCAGGAAGAGCATGAAGTCGGCGCGCACGATCTGCCGTTCGAGTTCATGTTGAACGCGCTGCGGCTCGCCGAAGGGTTTCCGGTGCATCGCTTCATCGAGCGCACGGGATTGCCGATGACGTCGATCGAGCCGGCGCTGCAGGAAGCGGAGCGGCGCGGGCTCATCACGCGAGACTTCGAGAAGATCGCGCCGACGCCGCTCGGGCAGCGCTTCCTCAACGACCTTCAGTCGCTTTTTTTGAAGGACTAAGAGACGAAAATAGCGCGCACCGAAAGCGGGTGCGCTATTTCGCGCTACAATGGCGACCCTCGGAGGGCTGGCAGAGCGGTTGAATGCACCGGTCTTGAAAACCGGCAAGGCTTTACGGCCTTCGTGGGTTCGAATCCCACGCCCTCCGCCAGAAAATACCGCAACAGATTGATTGAAAAGAAATCTCCTGAGCGCCCGGTATTCCAGCTACAAAGTCGGCTATCAAAGGATCAGCTCATCCCTCGCGCCTCGGCAGCGCCCCTCCAACGACTGTCATTGGAAACGCCCCGGCTGGAACGTCTTCACCGTGGACATCGACGAAATTCGTTACATGACAGCGGGCAAGCAGAACCAGCATTCGCCGACGTTTCCGAACGATCCTAGTTCGACGCCCAAGCACTTGAAATCCGTCGGAAAGCCGCCCCCCTGAGGTCGCTCCAAATCCATGTACTGATGCAAACCATGCATATTCGCTTGGGCAACGCGATCTTTGTTCGCTCCTGATTAGCATGGTCGTCCAGGTACTCCCCGGTCACGAGCACGATCAGAGTGTAAGCGTCTTGTGCTGCGTCAACGAGTCGCTCCGGCAACTCGGGCATCCGCATATTCGCTTACAGATAACTATCGGTCGTTTGTCAAAATCTGCCGATGGCACATGCGCTTAAACAACCGCAGCCGCAAGTGTTGACTACCGGTCACACCGACTGCCGCACCATATTCGTAAATCTTCTGCACACCGGCCGCAGCATCCAGGTAGACGGGTTTTCGATTGGTTGCAAAAAACCGGATACATCACAGGCTGCTTCAGCGAATAGCCGAGTGCAAACGTTTCATAACAGCCCCGGTCGACAAAAACAGCGAGATTGACTGTTGAAACTTATCGTTATTGGCGAAGCTATGCCTGAAGGATTTCGGCGCGCACCTATCACGCTTGACGGGTGTCTCCCGCCAGCCTGAAGGGTGCAACAATTCGAACGAAATTTAGCCCCAGCGCCGGCAACCGCTGCCGCCGCCATCCATGCGAAATCCCGGGAGTGCTTAAAAAGCGAAACATCCCACTTATTATCTCGCGCGAGCAAAAAACCAATAAACATAAACAGCCCATCTACGGGTTTTTACGAATTAAGATCACAGCGATCTCCAAATCCTGTCAACCCTATCAGCTATTTACCCGTCTCCTCGCACATTAGATTACGCAGCAGGTCTCGTTTGACCCATTACGGAGGAGAGATGAACCAAAAATCCCAACACCCCATTACCCCTTATGGTGTGGCCATTCATCAAGCCATCGCCGAAGGCGACCTGAAGAATATGAAATCCCTGCTTACCCAGGCCGAATCGGTCGCCGAGCAACAAGGCGATTTGCTCACCGCGATCGAGTTTCTCAAAGTAGAAATCGCCAAGCTCGAACGCGTTTAATCCGGCGGCGTTTTCGCGTCGCTGTTCATTGAAATCTCGACTCTAGGAGGCGGCATGTCTGCAAGCAATCCCGTTGGGCTGTTCCCGGTTCGTTATCTGATCGGCACTGGAATGGCGGGAGCGCCAAGCCTGGGCCTCAACCTGCTCGTCGATACGCCCGAGCGCCGCGTCGTCGGCACGGCGGCGGTCACGCAGGCCGTGAATCCCCCGCTCGACTTTCACGCCGACGTCTGGGGCAGCTACACCTACCTGACGCTCATGCCGCCGGTCAATTCGCGCATCCTGGTGACCGCCGAAGGCAACAGCGGCGGCCCCACCTCCAACTCGATGGTTACGTTCAAGCTGCGTCTGCTGCTCAACAGCGACTGGCAGACCGGCGTCGCCACCTACGAGTATTGGGACAACGGGAGCTGGCATGAAGTGGCGAACGTGCCGGCCAAGATCGATCGCGAATTCGTGCCGCTGGAGCCAGGTCCGGTCATCCCGGGTTCGCTCAGCGTGGGCAACCGGATGCAAACGCTGTACGGCCCGTCCCTTCAGCAATCACGGGCATCCGGCGATCTGGCGCAGATGAAGGCACTGGCGGCGTTCGCCCAGCAGCAGTTGAACAGCCGCGACGACATCACCTCCGCACTGGCGGCGCTCAAGGCCGAAATCGGCAAGCTCGGCGGCTAGCCGTCACTCGAACGATCAGGCTTCGCCACCACCCGCTTATTCCTTCCCGGAGTTATCGCCATGTCCCAACCCAGTCTTTTTCACGTCACCTATTCCGTCGCAACGCCCGTCATCGGCGGCCCGCTGCTGACCCTGTCGCTCGTGGTCGACACCCCGAACAAAAAGGTCAACGGCATCGCCAGAATCACCCAGACCACCAACCCGCCGCTGGAATTCCGCGCGGACGTCTGGGGGACCTTCAACACCGTGCAGCCGGTGCCGGCGCAAGAGCTCAACATTCTGACGCTGGACGGCAATCCGAGCGGCCAGTAC
This sequence comes from Trinickia terrae, assembly GCF_005144415.1. Taxonomy (GTDB): domain Bacteria; phylum Pseudomonadota; class Gammaproteobacteria; order Burkholderiales; family Burkholderiaceae; genus Trinickia_A; species Trinickia_A terrae. The sequence goes on from NZ_SWJE01000002.1 coordinate 162,540, forward strand.
AGCCAGATCGCCGAGACCTTCCACTTCCACGGCGCCCTGCACCAGTGGCAGTCCGGCCAGGCCAGCTACCGCTACTTCGACGGCCACCGCTGGCATGCGGTCGAAAACGCGACCGTGACCTTGGAAAAGGAGACGCTGCCCACGCCGCCCAACCACGTCGTGCCGATGTACGCCGTCAGCCTCCAGCAATCGAAGGCAACCGGGAACCTGAGCCAGATGAAGCAGCTGGCCGCCCTGGCCGAGCAGCAGCTCGCCGATACTGAAACCATCAAGGCGGAACTCGACAAGCTGAACGCCGAAATTGCCCGGCTCGAAGGCCACGCCTGAGCGCAGGCCGGTTCGCCGCCGCGTGCCCGGCCGCAAGACCGGGCACGCGGCGGCTCCACAACGAGAGCGAAGCGAGATGACCACGACCAGCCAGACCCCTGCCCGTTACCTGAGCGACAACGACTTCCAGCGCTACGTCCCTGTTCACGTCGTCTGGGAGATCACACTGGCCTGCGACCTCAAGTGCTTGCACTGCGGGTCCCGCGCCGGCCGCAGGCGGACGGACGAGCTGAATACCGAGGAGTGTCTGGAAGTCATCGAATCGCTCGCCCGGCTGGGCACTCGCGAGATTTCGCTGATCGGCGGCGAAGCCTATCTCCGTAAGGACTGGACGCAGTTGATCCGCTCGATCCGCTCGCACGGCATGTATTGCGCGATCCAGACCGGCGGACGCAACCTGAACCCCAAGCGGCTCGAAGAGGCGGTCGAAGCCGGCCTCAACGGCATCGGCGTTTCGCTCGACGGGCTGGCGCCGCTGCATGACAAGGTGCGCAACGTGCCCGGCTCGTTCGACCGCGCCGTGGACACGCTCAAGCGCGCCCGCGCGGCGGGCCTTGCCATCAGCGTCAACACCCAGATCGGCGCCGCGACCATGAGCGACCTTCCAGCCCTGATGGACACCATCATCGAGCTGGGCGCCACGCATTGGCAGATTCAGCTGACTGTCGCCATGGGCAACGCCGTCGACAACGACGAGCTGCTGCTCCAGCCCTACCAACTGCTCGACCTGATGCCGCTCCTCGCGAAGCTCTACAAGGAAGGCGTGAGCCGCGGACTGCTGATGAACGTCGGCAACAACATCGGCTATTACGGCCCCTACGAGCACCTGTGGCGCGGCTTCGGCGACGAGCGCGTGCATTGGAGCGGGTGCGCGGCGGGCACGACGGTGCTCGCGCTCGAAGCCGACGGCACGGTCAAGGGCTGCCCGTCGCTGGCGACGGTCGGCTTTGCCGGCGGCAATGTGCGCGACCTGTCGCTGGAAGACATCTGGCGCACCAGCGAGGCCATCCATTTCGGGCGGCTGCGCTCGGTGGACGACATGTGGGGCTTCTGCCGCACCTGCTACTACGCCGACGTGTGCCGTGGCGGCTGCACCTGGACCTCGCACTCGCTGCTCGGCAAGCCGGGCAACAATCCCTACTGCCACTACCGTGCGCTGGAGCTGCAAAAGCAGGGGCTGCGGGAGCGCATCGTCAAGATTCAGGAGGCGGGCGCCGCGTCCTTCGCGGTCGGCCGCTTCGACCTCGTGACCGAGCGCATCGCCGATGGCGAGCCCGTGTCGAGCATCGTGCGGTCGGGGCAAGTCATCGAACTGGCCTGGAAGAACAAGGGCAAGCGCTCGCCCGACGTCGGACGGGTGCCGCCGCAGCTCGATCTGTGCCGCAGCTGCAACGGCTACATCTACCCGGGTGAGCACACGTGCCCGCATTGCGGCGCCGACGTCGAAGCCTCGGCGCAGGTCCACCGGCAGGAGACGGAATACCGTCATGCGTTGATGAACAAGCTCGAGCAGTTGCTTGGCTTACCGGCCTCGACGTAAACAATTTGGCGCGCTAACGCCCGCCTTCTTCGGCCGGGATTCGCCTACTTCCCGCCGATCTGCTGGCCCGAGAATTAGATGCCACGAGAAGCCGCTATCCAATTTCAAGCATCGACCGACATCACTTGCTGCGACGCCACCAGTTTCGGCGGCGGGCTGCATTGGCAAATGCACAAGTCGTCGCTCAGTGCGGCGCGCCGGCCATCCGGCGCGGTCATCACCTGGCGCGGCCCCTCGCATTGGATCTTCCCTGTCGAGTGGCACGCGGGGCACGCCACCTCGTCGTTTTCGTGCGCAACGTCCTTGCCGTGCAGTTGAACCGTGGTCGACTTGGCTTGCACGACGCCGTTCGCGGTCGTCTTGTCGCCGTTCAGGATCAGATATCGTTTCATGGTGAGATTCGCGTCTCGCCGTGACAAACGGCGATATGGGGATTAACGGGCGGGCAATAACACAACCGCGATTTTATTAAGGATTGCATTGCCCGATCAATCGGCTTGAATGGCGTCGTCACAGAACGGGAATTTATTTCCTGGCGCGATAGCAGCAAACGCCATTTCGGGAAAAATACCCGAGTTGCAGATTTAACAATCGGACCCATTCTCGATTCGTTCGCACCGCTCCTTCGGCGCGCCCCCGCTCCCCGGAGACCGATCTGCAACCTGTCAAAGCGTCCAGGTATTCTCCATGCCGAATAGCGGCTAAAAACGCATGGCGCATCACGGCCACGCTCTTTCGAGTGCATCGCCGTTTCGGTCCGCGCTTTCTGCCATCGGGGATAAACCATGAATCACCTTGATTTGCTCGAATCGAGAATCAAAGAACAGCACGATAAACTCGCTCACCATCCGGTATTCAGCGCCATTCGCGACATCGACGAACTGCGCACCTTCATGGAATGGCACGTGTTCGCGGTGTGGGATTTCATGTCGCTCGTCAAGCGCCTGCAGGCCGACCTCACGACGGTCGCCGTGCCCTGGATCGCGCCGCGCAGCGCAGCGGCCGCGCGCCTCATCAACGAGATCGTGCTCGGCGAGGAATCGGACGAGACGCCGCTCGGCCACATGAGCCATTTCGATCTCTACCTGCACGCGATGCGCGACGTCGGCGCCTCGACCAAGCGCGTCGAGCACATGATTTCGCTGCTGCGCTCGGGCTTCACGGTGACGGCCGCACTGGCGGCCGTCGATGCGCCGGCGCCGGTGCGCCGCTTCGTCGAAGCGACGCTTTCGACCTGCGTCGACGGCGAGACGCACCAGGTGCTCGGCAACTTCTTCTATGGCCGCGAGAACGTCATTCCCGACATGTTTCGCACGCTGCTCGACGAGTGGCGGATCGAGCGTGCATCGACTCCGCTCCTCGCCTACTACCTCGACCGGCACATCGAAGTCGATTCCGGCGAGCATGGGCCCGCGGCGCGCGCGATGATCCGCGAGACGGCGGGCAACGCCCCAACGCGGCACGCGCAAGCGCTCGAAGCCGGCCTCGCGGCCATCGACGAGCGCATCGCTCTGTGGGACGGTCTCTTCGCCCATCTCGACCGCGCGCGCACATCCGTTGCATGAAGCGCATCCCGCGCCGCTGCGCGGGATGCGCTTCATGGCCTGACCCACTCGAGAAAGGCGGCATGCGTGCCATCAACCGTTCAAAGAAAAGCGCTCGATGAAAAGCGGCACCGCTCCCGTTCGCGCGCACGCGCAATGAGAGTGAATGCGGATGCGCTGCCGCGCGCGATTGACTACGCTTGAGTCACGCCATCATCAAGAACGGCACAGGACCATGGACACCGACCTCAATCGATCTCGCACCGCGCGCGCCGGCGGTGGATGGCGCAGCAGCGCTTCGCGCACGATCGCGCTCGGCGCTGCGCTGCTCGCAGCCGGATGCACGTTCACGCTCACGCCGCCGGAGCGGCCGGCGGTCTCGGCCTTGCCGCCGCCCGCCGCCGTCAACAGCGCGACGCTCGATCAATACCGCGCCGCGGTCGCGCAGCGCATCGCCGAACGCAACCCGTCGTACGTGTTGCAAGGCATGCCGCAGGCGATGCTGCGCTCGCTCGTCGTGGTCTCGTTCACTGTCGATCGCGACGGGCGCGTGCTCCAGTCCGCGGTGTACCGGACCAACGGCGACGACGAAGCCGAGAGCACCGCGCTCGCGACGCTGCGGCGCGCGGCGCCGCTGCCGCAGCCGCCGGAGAAGCTGCTCAACGGCCGCGGGCAACTGGAACTCTTCGAGGACTGGCTCTTCAACGACAACGGCAAGTTCCAGTTGCGCGAGCTCGCCTCTCCACAAGCGCAAACGATCAATTGAGCCAGCGAGCGCGCGCTCGACGCACTCGCTATAATTTTCCGACCCACCTGCCGGGACTACCCGGCACCGCTCCCGGCGCCAGCCTATCCGGCCGCGCACCGGCGGCCGCTCCCTGGTTTCCGATGCTTACCGCGCTGCCCACCGCGCGCCGCGGTAGTATCGAGCTCCCTGAACTCGAACCAAAGACGCTCGACGCATGCGTCGAGACAATTGGAGACCCCAATGTCATCTTCCCCGTCATCGCACGCCGCAGCATCCGCGCCCAGCGCCGCCGCCGGAACCAGCCGCTCGCGCGTCATCTTCGCGAGCTTCATCGGCACCGCGATCGAGTTCTATGACTTCTACGTCTACGCGACCGCCGCCGCGCTCGTCATCGGCCCCGTGTTCTTCCCGCACGGCTCGGCCACCGCGCAGGCGCTGTCCGCCTTCGTCACGTTCGGCATCGCGTTCGTCGCGCGGCCAATCGGCTCGTTCCTGTTCGGGCACTTCGGCGACCGCATCGGCCGCAAATCGACGCTCGTCGCCTCGCTGCTCGTGATGGGCGTCTCGACGACGCTCATCGGCTTCGTTCCCGGCTACGACGCGATCGGCAGCCTCGCGCCGATCCTCCTGTGCATCCTGCGTTTCGGCCAGGGCATCGGCCTCGGCGGCGAATGGGGCGGCGCGGCGCTGCTCGCCACCGAGAACGCGCCCGCCGGCAAGCGCGGCTGGTTCGGGATGTTTCCGCAACTGGGGCCGTCAGTCGGCTTTCTCGCCTCGAACGGGCTCTTCTTCGGCCTGGCGCTCGCGCTCTCCGACGCGCAGTTCCGCAGCTGGGGCTGGCGCGTGCCGTTCCTCGTCTCTGCCGTGCTCGTCGCGCTCGGCCTCTATGTGCGACTCAAGATCGCCGAGACGCCCGCCTTCCAGGCCGCCATCGACCGGCGCGAGCGCGTGCGCGTGCCGCTCGCGTCGCTCGTCGCGCATCACTGGCGGCCGACGCTGCTCGGCGCGCTCGCGATGGTCGTCTGCTACACGCTCTTCTACATCTCGACGGTGTTCTCGCTGTCGTATGGCGTGTCGGCCTTGCATATCCCGCGTCCGAGCTTTCTCGGCATGCTGTGCCTGGCCGTGGTCTTCATGGCGCTCGCGACGCCGCTCTCCGCCTGGGCCAGCGACCGCTTCGGCCGCAAGCCCGTGCTGATCGCAGGCATCGCCGGGGCGATCCTGTCGGGATTCGCCATGGCTCCGCTGCTCGGCAGCGGCTCGCTGCCGCTCGTCGCGCTGTTCCTGATCATCGAGCTGTTCCTGATGGGGATCACGTTCGCGCCGATGGGCGCGCTGCTGCCGGAGCTCTTCCCGACCAACGTGCGCTACACGGGCGCGGGCGTCTCTTACAACCTCGGCGGGATTCTGGGCGCGTCGGTCGCGCCTTATATCGCGCAGCTGCTCGCCGCGCATGGCGGGCTCGCGTGGGTCGGCGCGTATGTGTCCGCCGCGGCCGCGCTCAGCCTGCTCGGCGTGCTGTGCATGCGCGAAACGCGCGACGCCAGGCTGATGTAATCGACGCTTCGGCCGCGCCTCGAAGACCGCTCCTGCCGGCGCGCCACTTGCCTATGGTGCGCGCGCCTACGTGGTTTTCCTGTGTTGCCGAGCTTTTTGACCTGCCTATACTGGATTCGCCAGCCATCGGGCAAAAAGCGCCACCCATCGTTTCCAACAAACCAACGGGAGCCGACGATGAACATCCATCTTCATAACGCAGACGTCGTGGCCATCATTGCGCTTGCGCTCCTGGGCGCCTTGCTGCTTGCGATCCGCTTTCGGCCCATGACGTGGCGCGGCATCGTCGTCGAAGCCATTCTCGCGAACGCGGCGGCGATTGCCGCCGTCGTTGCGATCGAAGCCATCGTTTCCTGACGACGCCTGCCGCCCGGCGGCGGGGCCTCGTGCGTCGTCCGCCTGCATGCGCCGAATCCCCGTTCACCGATAGTAATAACCGTGGCCATAATAGCCGCCGCCGTAGTAGCCCGGGCCGGGTACCACCACGCAGCCCCCGAGCGCCGCCGCGAGCAGCACGCCGGCAATCAGTGTCGTTAAGCGTTTCATATTGTTCTCCTGTCGTGTCGGAATGGGTCCAAGTGCCCCTCGAACGATTCCGATTAAATATGAGATGACGCGGCGCATCCGTTGCAAGTTGTAAGTGAAGAGCGACCGTCTATTACATGAAATGGGCAGCCAGCCACGCCAAGCACGGTGCGGCTGACGCCGCGGCGCGGCATCTCCAACGATTCGCGACAGTTTTAACAACCGTGTAATGCGGCAAATCAAAGACAGCGTCCCGCAAGGCGGCAATTAGAGGCGCGAGCCTTGCGCTGGCCGGGGCTGAGCGTGCATATGCGCCGGTATAATCGGCACTTTGCAATCTCAGGCATCCCATGGCCCGAGCCATGCCTCCCCACACTTTCGCCCTTCGACGCGCGCGCACCATCTGGCGCCGCTACGGCATCTTCTGGCTGGGTGCGATTGCCGTCGGTCTGACCGCAGTGCTATACGCAAGACTGATCGACTGGGGGTATGGAGCATTCCAGTCGATGCAGCATCGCCACGCGTGGCTGCCGCTCGCCGTGACGCCCGCCGTCGCCGCCGTCTCCGTCTGGCTCACGCGCAAGTTCTTTCGCGGCGCCGAAGGCAGCGGGATCCCGCAAGTGATCGCCGCGCTGCATGGGGGCACAACGACGCTCGGTCCGCGTCTGCTCACGGTCAAGCTCCTCCTCGGCAAGATCGCCGTTTCCTTCCTCGGCATCCTCGGCGGCTTCACGATCGGCCGCGAAGGCCCGACCGTGCAGGTCGGAGCCGCGATGATGTTCAACCTGCGCCGCTTCTACCCGCGCTCGAACGCGCAGATCGAGCGGCAGCTCGTGCTGGCCGGCGCGGCGGCGGGCTTGTCGGCGGCCTTCAACACGCCGCTCGCGGGGATCGTCTTCGCGATCGAGGAACTCACGCGCAGCTTCGAGGCGCGCACGAGCGGCGTGCTGATCACCGCGATCATCATCGCCGGCGTGATCGCGCTCGGCCTGAACGGCAACTACACCTATTTCGGCACGATCCAGATCGGCGCGCACTTTCCGGACCTGCTCGCCGTGGCCGTGCTGCTGACCGCAATCGTGACCGGCATCGCGGGCGGCTTCTTCTCCTGGCTGCTGCTCAACACCTCGCGCTGGATTCCGCCGCAGCTCGCGCAGTTGCAGCGCGACAAGCCGGTCCAGTTCGCCGCGCTGTGCGGCCTCGCCATCGCCGTCGTCGGCCTGGTCTCGGGCGGCACGACGTTCGGCAGCGGCTACGCGGAAGCGCGCGGCCTGCTCGACGGGCACGAAAAGCTGTCGGTGTTCTATCCGCTCCTGAAGATGGTGTCGATGGTCGGCTCGTATCTGCCGGGCATTCCGGGCGGCATCTTCGCGCCGTCGCTGTCGATCGGCGCGGGCTTCGGCAATCTGCTGCACCTGGTGTTCGACAGCATGCAGCTGCAGATGCTGATCGCGCTGGCGATGGTCGGCTATCTGGCGGCAGTCACGCAATCGCCGATTACATCGTTCGTGATCGTGATGGAGATGATCAACGGGCACGCGCTCGTGATCTCGCTGATGGCGACTGCGCTGATTTCGAGCCGCGTCTCGCGTTTTTTTGCGCCGCCGCTCTACGAGACGCTCGCGCACCGCTACATGACGCCGATGGCCTCGGCAGGCGCGGCAACGGCGGGAGCAGGGGGCGTCCCCGAGCCGGCGGAACCTGCGGAGCCGGCCAAGGACGAGTCTGCGGCGCAAGCCCAAGCCGAGGAAGCTCGGGCCGAGGCCGCGCCGCAAGACGAAACGCCGCGTCAGTAGACCACGACCGGCGCGGGACGGACGACCACCGGCCGCGCCGGCACCACGATACAGCCGGCCAGCGTGACGCCCAGCAAGACAGCGGCAATCAGCGTTCTCTTCACGCGCATCTCCCGCCGCCCTCAGGCCCAGTGGCCCGTGACCCAAACCCAGTTGGGACCGCGCGGCGCCCAGTGGCCCGGCACCCAGTGCAGGCCGACGCGCACGACTTCCCAGTGGCCGCGTTCCCACACGTATTGACCGTGCTCCCAACGCCAGTGGCCCTTCTCCCAGATATAGCCGTCACGCGGTACGGGCACGGCCTCGTAGCGAACCGGAGGCGGCGCATTCGGCGCGACCAGCACCACTTCCTCGGCGGACGCGGTAGCGATAGTCAGCGCGCCAACAGCCACGAGAGCCAGTTGAGCGATCAGTGAGCGAACGGGTGCTTTCATGTCGACCTCTTGGTTAGGGTTACGCCATTGCGGCGCTATCCCAATAGCGTTCGAGGTCACGGCCTGGCCGACACGCGCCGTGTTACGGCGCGGCCGAAAGTGCAACGGAATATTTTCGCTGCCGCGCGGCGGCTGAGCGCCGCGCCGAGAGAAGCGGATGCGGAAAAGGAATCGCAGCCCGACCGCGGCTGCGTCAACGCTCAGGCCTGCGGAATCTCGATCTTCACTTCGAGCACTTCGAGGTCGTCCTGGCGCTCGAGGCTCACGCGGATGTCATCATCCGAGATCTTCACGTACTTGGAGATGACGGCCACCAGCTCGCGCTGCAACGCCGGCAGATAATCTGCGGGCGGATGGCCGCCCGCGCGCTCGTGCGCGATGATCAGCTGCAGGCGTTCCTTCGCGATGGACGCGGATTTTTTCTTCTCGCCCAGCAAAAACGAAAGAATCGACATGACGTGCGGCCTCCCTTACTTGGTGCCGAAGAGGCGCTGCAACAGGCCCGGCTTCTGGTAATCGGTGAAGCGCAACTCTTTCTTTTCGCCGAGAAAGCGCCCGACGACATCCTTGTACGCTTCAGCGACATCGGTGCCGTCCAGGTGCACCGCGGGCAGACCCTGGTTCGACGCATGCAGCACCGCTTCCGATTCCGGCACCACGCCGATCAGGTCGATGCGCAGGATCTCCTGGATGTCCTGCAGCGAGAGCATCTCGCCTTCGCTCACGCGCTTCGGGTTGTAGCGGGTGATCAGCAGGTGCTCCTTGATCGGATCCTTGCCGTCGATCGCGCGCTTCGTCTTCGACGACAGGATGCCGAGAATGCGATCCGAATCGCGCACCGAAGACACTTCCGGATTCGTCACGATCAGCGCTTCGTCGGCGAAGTGCATCGCCAGCAGCGCGCCCGACTCGATGCCGGCCGGCGAATCGCAGACGATGAATTCGAAGTCCATCTTGATGAGGTCGTTGATGACCTTCTCGACGCCTTCGAGCGTGAGTGCGTCTTTATCGCGCGTTTGCGAGGCGGGCAGGATGAAGAGGTTCTCGCACTTCTTGTCCTTGATGAGCGCCTGGTTCAGGTTCGCTTCGCCCTGGATCACGTTGATCAGGTCGTACACCACGCGGCGCTCGCAGCCCATGATGAGATCGAGATTGCGCAGGCCGACGTCGAAGTCGATCACGGCCGTCTTGCTGCCGCGCAGCGCGAGGCCCGACGCGAAGCTCGCGCTCGTGGTCGTCTTGCCCACGCCGCCCTTGCCCGAAGTCACCACAATGATTTTTGCCATTTATCCTTACCCTGCTCTCGTCAATTAAGTTCGACGCGGCCCGGCGCGCAGCGCGCCTTACGTGAGCCGCAACGGTTCGATCATCAATTTCTCTTGTTCGAGCCGGATCTGCACCGATTTGCCGAGCACGTCGGCCGGCAGCGGGTTCTCGGTCGTTCGATAGATGCCTGCGATCGAGATCAGTTCCGGTTCGAGACACGTGCAGAAGATGCGCGCGTCGTGATTGCCGTGCACGCCGGCGAGCGCCCGCCCGCGCAGCGGCGCGTAGATATGGATGTTGCCTTCCGCGATCACTTCCGCGCCGTAGCTCACGAGGCCGAGCACGACGAGGTCGCCCTTCGCGTAGACCTGCTGGCCCGAGCGCAGCGGCTTGTCGATGACGAGCGTCTGGCTTGGAACGGCGGGACGCGCGATCGGCTCGGGCTCGCGAGCCGGGGCGGCGCCGGCGGCCTGAGGCGCTTCTTGCGCGGCGGATGCGGGGTTGTCGCCGGCATCGCCTGCGCCTTTCGAGGCGGGCGCGCGGCGGTCGCGCGCTTCGAGAAGCGGCAGGCCGGCATCGGCGGCCCATGCGTGCTGCGCGGCCTCGGCGACGATGCCGACCGGGCGCATGCGCACGCTGTCGAGAAGCTTGGCGATGTCGGCGAGCGGCACGCGCTCGTTTTCCGCGAGGCGGCGCACATCGATCGCGACGACATCGCCGGCGAAGAATTCGGGAGTCGCCTCGAAGCGCCGCGTGAGTTCGCCTGCGAGCGCGTCGAGATCGGTCGTCTTGACGACGAAGAGGAGCGTGTCGACCGAGCCGCTACGAAGTTCGAAGAATGGCGATTTTTTCAGCGACATGGCGTTCCGCAAAAAATTTTGCGTATTTTACAGGCGTCGCTGCGAGCCGAAACAATTTTTGGACAGGCCGTGCCGGACTGGCCGTGACGATTTACGCGAATCACCCTTGAAATGCAGCGTTTTCGCGCCTAACGCGGCGCACGAGCAGCGTTTGCGTCTGCTGCGGCGCTCGGGAAATGGGCGCATGCTCGCCGGTCGGCCCGAAACCGAGCCGCTCGTAAAAACGCATCGCGTTGCGGTTGGCGTCGGCGAGCCACGCGTAGACCTCGGGCGCGCCCTGCTCCGCCAGCCATGCGCTCGCGGAGTTCACGAGCATTTCGCCGCCGCGCAGGTGCCGCACCGCCGGCGCCACCCACAATTCGCAGACAAATGCATGGTGCTGCGGCGTCTCGTCGAAAAACGCGCAGATCAGGCCGGCGGGATGGCCTTCCGTGTAGAGGATGAACGTGGTGGAAACAGCGGACACCGCGTGCAGGGCGGCGGTTTCAGCAAACGTCGCCGCATCGGCGGACAAGACTTCGTCGAGCGTCTCGCCGAACGCGTAGGGCGCTTCGCGCAGGGAGGCGGTGCGCAGCTCGCGGTAGGTTTCGCCCTGATCGGCGGCGATGCGGCGGACAGTCAGTGATGAACTCATGCGGCGGGATTTCACTGGGAAAGGCTAACGCGTAGCTTCGACCGAAGCTGCGCGCGAGTCAAATCGTTATTTCCACGGGGCGTTGCCGGCGATTTCCATGCGTCCGATAGCCGGCGCTTCATGGCGCTTCGTACGCGCCCGTGCCGTCCGGCCAGGGCGTCAGCAGTTCGAAGCCGTCATCGGTGACGGCGACCATGTGCTCCCACTGCGCGGAGAGCGACCGATCCTTGGTGACAACGGTCCAGCCGTCGCGCAGCACGGCCGTGCCCGCGCGCCCGGCGTTGACCATCGGCTCGATGGTGAACACCATGCCCGGCTTGAGCTTCATCCCCTGCCCTGGCTGCCCGTAGTGCAGCACCTGCGGGTCCTCGTGATAGACCTTGCCGATGCCGTGCCCGCAGTAGTCGCGCACGACCGAAAAGCCCTCGCGCTGCGCGACGCGCTGAATCGCATGGCCGACGTCGCCGAGCGTCGCGCCCGGGCGCACCTGCCGGATGCCCGCGAGCATCGCTTCGTAGGTCGTATCGACGAGATGCCGCGCGACCGGGCTCGGCTCGCCGACGAAGTACATGCGGCTCGTGTCGCCGAAGTAGCCGTCCTTGATGACGGCGACGTCGATGTTGACGATGTCGCCGTCGCGCAGGATGTCGCTGCGGTTCGGAATGCCGTGGCACACGACGTGATTCACCGACGCGCACACCGTCTTCGGAAAGCCCAGGTAGCCGACGTTCGCCGGAATCGCCTTGAGCGTGTTGACGATGTAGTCGTTGCAGATCGCGTCGAGCTCCTCGGTGCTCACGCCGGCGCGCACGTGCTCGCCGAGCATCGCGAGCACATCGGCGGCGAGGCGCCCGGAGATGCGCAGCTTTTCGATGTCGGCAGGGGTCTTGTAGGTGATGGTCATGGGGTCGTTTTCTGTGATGCAGGCAGCATGTCCTGTCGGCGCGAACCGGCATGCGCACCCGGCATTGTACAGACGCGGCCGTCGGCCCCGGATTCAGTCGGCGGCAGCGTGCGCCGGAGCGCCGTCCGCAGGCTTGGCGGCCGGGCGGATCAGCAGCAGGAGCAGGATCACGAACAGCGTCGCGATGAGCATCAGCTTGAAGTCGTTCAGGTAGGCGATCATCTGCGCCTGCTGCGTGATCGCCTGGTCGACGAGCGGCTGCACTGCCGGATCGAAGACCTTGATGTTGGCGGCAGGAGCGCGCGTCGCGCACATCACCGCGCCGATCACGAAGATGAAGAACGTGTTCAGGCCGGACGTCGCGTGTGCACGGCGAGGAATGCAAAGCTGATGGTAGCCAGGAGCGCTTCGGTGACGATCTCGAGCGAGCCGAACCAGTCGAGCTGCTCGCCGCGGTCGAGCAGCGCCTGCAGCGCGCCGATCGGCACGTTGATGAAGAACACCCAGCGCCGGTTGTAGCTGTCGGTGAGCCAGCCGCGCAGGGTCGACCGAGAATCGGCCCGACCATCACGCCCATCCCCCACACGGCCATCGCCTGCCCCTGGCGCTCGCGCGGATCGATGTCGAGCAGGATCGACTGCGAGAGCGGCGCGACGACGCTGGCGAGCGCCAGTTCTGCGGACATCGTCGAGGGTTCTCGGGCAAATGATAAGCATGCTTATTGTAGAGACAGGAGCGGGCCGAGCAATCAGGCCTTTTCCCCGCCCTTTTCCTATTTGCGCCCGCTTCGGGACAACGATCGGCATCCCTTTTCGTTCGTATAATCAACGGATGCCCATCGAACTCGAAAAACGCTTCGGCTTCTTGATCTCCGACGTCGGCCGCCTGTGCGGCAAGCGTTTCGACGATCTCGCAAAATCGTCCGTGGAACTCACGCGCGCGCAATGCCGCGCGCTCGCCTATCTCTCGCGCTTCGGCAACGTGAACCAGGCGCGGCTCGCCGACCTGCTCGAAGTCGCGCCGATCTCCGCTGGCCGCCTGCTCGACCGGATGGAGGAAGGCGGCTGGGTCGAGCGCCCAGCCAATCCGAACGACCGCCGCGAGCGGCAAGTGCTGCTCACCGAAAAAGCGGAAAAAACGCTGGATACCGCGCGCCGCGTCGGCGACGAAATCGCAGCCGAGGCACTCGCGGGGTTCAGCGCGGAGGAAATCGAGCAGTTGATCTCGATGCTGCGCCGCGTGCGGACGAATCTCAGTTCAATCGTCGATCAATAGCGCAGGCCTGGGAATGAGCCAACACACGATTTCGTCCGTTGCCCATCTGATCGCGGAGCCCGTGCGCGCCGTAATGCTGATCACGCTCTCGGATGGCGGCGCTCTGCCCGCCGGCGCGCTCGCCGACGCCGCCGGCGTCACGCCGCAGACCGCGAGTTCCCATCTCGCGAAACTGCTGACGGGCGGCCTCGTGACCGTCGAAACCAAAGGGCGGCATCGCTATTACCGGCTGGCCGGCCCGCACGTGGCGCTCGCGCTCGAAAGCCTCGCCTCGGTCGGACCGGTCACGCCCGCATGGCGCAGCCCTCCGACTCGCGCCGCCAAGGAGTTGCGCTTTGCGCGCTGCTGCTACGACCACCTTGCGGGACAGATCGGCGTCGCCGTCACGCGCGGCATGCTTGCGCGCGGGTTTCTCGTCGAAGCGGGCGAGCGGGACTATGGGGTGACGCCTTCGGGCATCGACTGGCTGCGCTCGCTCGGGCTCGATGTCGACGAACTTCAACTCGACGAACCGGGCTTGGTCCGGCAGTGTCTCGACTGGACCGAGCGCCAACGCCATGTCGCGGGGCCGTTCGGCGCCCGACTGTTGAATGCGTTCTTCGCGTGGGATTGGATGCGGCGGGTGCCGGGAAGGCGGTCTGTCCTCATCACGCCGCTCGGGTGGGCGGCGCTCAAGCAGCACTTCGGTATTGAGCGGGAAGGCCGACCGGCGCAGCCGAACATCGGCGAGCCGATGGCTTCATCGCGGCTTTGACGAAGCGCTCACGCGTTTGGGGCTCGGCTGCGCATCCGCCACCATCGCCACCGCCATCTTGCCGACCGCCTGAGCGATGCGTTCCGACAGCGCCGGATCGGGCACCGCACGCGCCAACGTGACCCCGCCCGACAGCATCGCAAGCAGCGCTATCGCCTGCTCCTCCCGCTCCTTGGCCGAGCCGCCCGGCAAGCCGGCCGAGACCTCCTCGATGAGCCCGCGCAGCTTCGTCTCGTAGGCAGCGCGCGTTTCGTCGTCAGCCCGCTCCATCTCGGGCGAGAAGCTCGGCAGCGCGCAGGCCTCGCCGATGTCGCAGGTGCGCTTGGGCCCGAGATAAAAGTCGACGAAGGTTTTGAGCCAGTGCGCGCCGTTTCCGGCTTTCACCTCGGCGATCGCGAGCCGCAACTGCTCGAGCCCGGCAAGGACGACAGTGCGGAACGCTTCGCGCTTCGACTTGAAGTGACCGTAAAACGCGCCATTGGTGACGCCCGCCGCCTTGGTCAGGCCGTCGATGCCCGAGCCTCCATAGCCCTCCCGGCGGAAAAGCTGGCCGGCCGCATCGAGGATGCGCTTGCGGGTTTCGGTCTTGTGTTCGGTGGTGTAACGCATCGGCCACTCACTTTGAGAGCAATCGCTCTTTTTTCTTGAAAAGAGAGCGATCAGTATCTATACATAGAGAGCAGTTGATATTTATATCACCCCTTGTCGTTGTTCACACCCGAGGAATCAACATGCCGATTACGCTGACCGTTCCCGAAGGGCTGCTTTCGCCGGAAGCCGAAGCCCGCACATTCTCCGAACTGACCCGCGCGCTTTTGAAGATCAACGGGCTCGACGGCAACTCGTTCATGGAGCCCAATGTGGTCGGGACACTGAACGTCTTGCCGAAGGGACACGTTTTCTCAGGAGGCAAGCCCGCCGCAGCCGCCTTTGTCGAACTCAAATTGCCGACGATCGCGCTTGCGACGCCGGAAGCGAAGCACGCTTTCACCGAAGCGGCGACCACGATACTCGAACGAGCGGCAGAAGGCCGGCTTAGCCGGGACCGCATCTGGACCAATGTCGTCTATGCCGATGACGGCTCATGGGGTATAGGCGGCCGCGCTTATAGCAATTCGGAACTCGTCGATGCGATTCAACACGCTGCTCGATAAACGGCGTGCTTGTGTAGCGAGCCGATTCATCGGTTTGTCGGCTGCAAAGCAAAAACCCCGCAAGTCGTTGACTTGCGGGGTTTTTGCGAATTCTGGCGGAGAGGGTGGAATTCGAACCATTGACGCGTGCGCGTCGTGGCTAGGAACGAGCGCCAAAAAGGTCGAGAGTGTAAGGGTCACGGCGGCTGCCACCCCAGCCGCCCTGAGTTTTCCCAGGGCGCGCGCCCATACGTGATCGTCGTCGCCTTCGAGCTGTGCCTCGACCTCCGCCACAGTCTCGAAGACCGGGAGTGATGCCATTTCCGCGAGCCGCGCGATTTGCGTTGCACTCGGTTTCGTTCGGCCCTTGCGCCAGTGCGACAAGTTGGACTGGTCAGTCCCGAGCCTTGTCGCGACGTTGCCGAGCGACCCTTGCGCGCGCTTTGCCGCGTCCAGAAGTTCGCTAATCGTCATATGTTCCCCTTGACTTTTTGAGTAAAACTCAAAAGAATCGCCCCTAACGAAATTTGAGGAAATCTCAACTTCTTGAGGTTTCGTCAGGACCGAAGTCTAACAGCATCACCTCGGGGAGCGAAAGCCGCATGCGGATGCCGGAACTGCTATTCCTGCTTGTCACATCTTGCTTGGCCGCGAACGCGGCGTTCTCTGCTTCACACCTCTCCATCGATTTGTCGTTACGCGTAACGGGAAGTCCTGTCCTACTGGCGAGCGCCGAATGAGCCGCCGTCGCCCCACTGTCACCCCGAAAGCCGGATGGAGCTTGGGCGGCTCAGAGCCGGGCGCGGTGCGCCCGCGAGGCCTTGGCCCGCAGCGCGACGCGCCGGGCGGCGCAGCCGCCCTCCCCGGGTCCGGTAATACCCGGGGAAAGTCTGGCGACAACGCCAAAGCGATCGTTGACTACCTGAAGTTCACGTTTCTGCCGGATGGCGGCGTTCCCGAGGGCCTGGAGCAGGTTCGCCGCTATCTGAAGCTGTGGGCGGACATGCCGCTGAACATGGTGCCCGCAGACAAGTGCTTGCGCGGCTGGGGCGACAGCATGGACGTCATGACGTTTCTCGACGGCGAGTGGATCCGGGCGGGCATCGTGGCGTGGGGCGGCTACAACGGTCGCGAAGGCCGGATGGTGGTGGACTTCACGGGTCGGGGCTGCGCGGTCGTGACGGACTGGCAGGCTGTGTTTGCGACGCTGCAGGATCTCGACGCCAAGGTGACGCGCTGCGACCTGGCGGTTGACTTCCTGGAGGGCGAGGTTGCGATCGCCGATATCGAGCAGATGTACGACGCAGGCGAGTTTCACTGCGGTGGCCGCGTTCCGGACTATCGCAAGATCGAGAGCGGGCGGGCGGGTGCGCGTGGCTGTAAGGGCACGACGTTCGAAATCGGGCAGCGTGCGAACGGCAAGATGCTGCGGGCCTACGAGAAGGGTCGGCAGAAGGGCCAACAGGATAGCGAGTGGGTGCGCCTTGAGGCGGAGTTCGGCAGCAAGGACCGGACGATTCCGCACGAGATTGTGATGAAGCGCGACGAGTATTTCGTGGGCGCGTTTAAGGCGCTTGAGCGGTTCATCGACGTGGCGGCGTTACGGTGCCGCACAGACCAGGTGGAGCGCGAGATTGACCTTGATCGTACGATGCGCGCAGCGCGTGACCAGTACGGCAAGTTCGCGCATCAATGGTTGAAAAAGAACGATGACGATTATGCCGCGTTCGTGGTCGCGCTACGCGTTGAAGGCGTACCGGCCAAGATGCAAAAGTCTGCGTTGGCAGCGCACGTGCATGGCGCGCACGAACCTGCGCCGGACCTGAGAGAGTAACGAAAATGGAAATGTTGGCCCGAGTAACGATTCGTGGTGCAAAGTACTTTGTCGGCAACATCGACGGCAAGGACATGGACAGCGCGGCGATCTTCGTGGACGTGGATCTGCGCGGTGAGACGGCGAGCGGCGTGTGTACCAACGAAGTCAAGGTTGAGAAATCGGAGATCGTCAAGAGCATCTTGCATACGCCGATGCCGTTCGTGGCCGAGGTGACGATGATCCAGACGACCAACGGTAAGTCGGGTGGCGATCGCAGCCTCGTAACGAGCATCAAGCCGATAGCGCTGGAGTCGAAGAGCGCAAAGGGGGCGTGATGCTACAGGTCGTCGTAGGCGGCTATATCGCGGGCACGGCGCGCTCGGTCGAGAAGGCCGAGGACGTGGTGATCGAGTACATGGAGTGGGTCAACGCGTCGGGCAAGTTCGATGTGGGCATCACGGTCGACGGCTACGTGGTCGTACCGTATGTCTTCAAGCAGAGCGGACGTGTGGTGTACGAAGGCGAGGCGCGGCTTGAGGTGACAAGTCCCGCTTGTCCGCTCGGTGTTAGTTCGTCAAACTAATTTTCGTTACGGGGGTGTGCGATGGCAAAGGTTGTCAGTGCGCGTTCGCAGTTCGAGGAGGTGTCGAGCCTGCTTTGCGCGTTGAAATACATGGCGTCGGCTGCTGCGGCGGGATCGGTGCATTCGGGCTCGAACGAGGGTCGAGCGGTGAACGAGTTCAGCTACGGCGTATTTGGCTGGTGCGAGGTCATCGAAGAGCGTATGGAGCGGCTTTGGGCGCTGCTGCCGGATGGTGGAGCGCCATCTAGTACGGTATCCGAAATTTCGCATGCGAAAACCGACGACGTGCCGCACGGGGAGCTTGCTGCTGCGTAGTTTCCGTTACACGTGACGACAGGATAATCAGGGAGTTTGGCCGGTTTATGACCGGCCTTTTTTATGCGTATTGGATGCTGCGATTCGTCGTGTTAGCGTTTCAGCTCTAGACCAATTCGACGGGGGATTTGAATGGCAACATGGTGCGTTGGTACGACCGAGGACGTTGTTCGGTTTTACGTGTTTGATCGCCGTGGCACGGCTGATAAGCCGTATGAGTTGATTAATGCACTCGATCTGAGCAAGGTGTCGTGCTATGGCGACAAGGCGTCGGCCAAGTACGCAGCGATTGACGCTGGGCTGAAGACTTGGCGTTACGTGAGTTTTTAGCGTTTCGCGAAATAGAGGGGAGGCTATGTCAACGTCTGCAGCAATATTCTCTTTTATTGGCGCTGTTTTCGGCGCTTTCCTTCAATATTATTTCAATCGCCATTTGGATCGCCAAAAGCACCATCGCGAGTTGAGAACTGTCGCATATACCGACTACTTAAAGTGCGTTTCTGAGAATGCAAACCTAAGGAGGCCTCGCGATTCCGAAGAAGGGCGAGATATCGCTTCTAGGACAGCGGACGCGAAGTGCCGTATCTGTTTGTATGGGTCGGCAGCGGCTATTGAAGCGTTCGCCCGCTTCGAACAACTGGGCGCGACGCTAAACACACCGGAACGGTGGGACGCGTTCACTCGCATGGTGTCGATTATGCGCGGCGACTCAACGCGCGGCGGGTCCGTTGGGCATGCTGAGCTCCGAGCTGTCCTGCTCGGATATGAGCCGGACGCAACATGAACAGGGGGCATCGAGCTGGTGATGCGATCGGAATCCGTCAAGTCGCCGCGTAGCGGCCCCGAAGGGCTTGGACTTGACGAGCGATGTAAAGATACGCTTGGCACTGGGGAAGGGGCTGGCCTCACCTGCCCCTTCCCCATGCCGAACGCGGGGCGTCAGTCGATCAGCCGCGGCTGCGAGACCTGATCGGCCCGGTAGACGGCGCGCTTGATACTCGAGAGGTGACAGCCGTACTGATGGGCCAGCGCCGTGAGCGTATAGCGGCCTGTGCGCCATTGGGCGACCGCTTGGCGCTCCTGCACCGGATCGAGACTGCGGGGTCTGCCAAGACGTACTCCACGCTTCTTAGCGGCCTGCATGCCGCTCCTGGTCCGCTCGCGGATCATCTCCCGCTCGAACTCGGCGAACGCACCTAGCATCTGGAGCATGAGGCGGCCGGCTGGCGTGTTGGTGTCGATGTGTTCGGTGAGGCTATGGAAGTCGGCGCCACGGTCTTGCAGGCGGTCGATGATACTCAGGAGGTGCTTGAGAGATCGCGCGATGCGGTCGAGCTTGTAGACGACTAGAGTGTCGCCGCGCTTGAGATTTCGGAGGAGTTTGTCAAGAACCGGTCGGCGCATGGAAGCGCCAGACCGTTTCTCTTCGTGAATCAACTCGACGCCTGCTGCTGTAAGTGCGTCGAGCTGCGCGCGTGTTTCTTGCTCTTGAGTGGATACTCGGGCGTAACCTATTCTCATTTTTTCTCGTGTGGTGGTGGAACCCACACGAGATTAAGCAAAAACAGAAAAGCGCTTTTTTCTTGGCGGAGAGGGTGGGATTCGAACCCACGGTACGGGGAAACCGTACGCCTGATTTCGAGTCAGGTACATTCGACCACTCTGCCACCTCTCCGGTTTTGCTGCTTTGCCAAGCTGGTCGCTGCTTGGCAAAGCGAAGATTATAGAACAGCTGAAATCAGATTCCAAGCCCTTTTTGCGCGAGACGCATAAAAGGCCGAGAACGCGACGTGTGCGATATCAAGCCGACATCGCATCGAGCCGCGCAACGCCGCCGAGATACGGACGAAGCACCGCCGGCACCGTCACCGAGCCATCGGCGTTCTGGAAGTTCTCGAGCACCGCGACCAGCGTGCGCCCCACCGCGAGGCCCGAGCCGTTCAGCGTGTGCACGAGCTCCGGCTTGCCCTGCGCGTTGCGATAGCGCGCCTGCATCCGACGCGCCTGGAACGCCTCGGTGTTCGAGCAGCTCGAGATCTCGCGGTAGGTGTTCTGCGCCGGCAGCCACACTTCGAGGTCGTAGGTCTTCGCCGCCGAAAAGCCCATGTCGCCCGTGCACAGCGTGATCACGCGATACGGCAGCTCGAGCTTCTGCAGGATCGTCTCCGCATGCAGGACCATCTGCTCGAGCGCATCGTACGAAGCCTCAGGCGCGACGATCTGCACCATCTCGACCTTGTCGAATTGATGCTGGCGAATCATGCCGCGCGTATCGCGGCCGTACGAGCCCGCCTCCGAGCGGAAACACGGCGAATGCGCGGTCAGCTTGATCGGCAGCGCACTGCCTTCGACGATGCTGTCGCGCACCGTATTCGTCAGCGAAATCTCAGAGGTCGAGATCAGGTATTGCGTCACGAGGTTTTCGCCGCCGCCCTTCTCGACGCGGAACATGTCCTCCGCGAACTTCGGCAGCTGGCCCGTGCCGTAGAGGATCTCGGGATTGACGATGTAGGGCGTATAGATTTCCGTATAGCCGTGCTGCAGCGTATGCGTGTCGATCATGAACTGCGCAAGCGCGCGATGCAGGCGCGCAATCTGTCCGCGCAGCATCGTGAAGCGCGCGCCCGCCAGCTTCGCGCCGGTCTCGAAGTCGAGCCCGAGCGGCGTGCCGACGTCGACGTGGTCCTTCACCTCGAAATCGAACTGGCGCGGCGTGCCCCAGCGGCGCACTTCCACGTTGGCGGTTTCGTCGTTGCCGAGCGGCACGCTTTCGTGCGGAAGGTTCGGCATGCCGAGCATCAGGTCCGACAGACGCTTCTGCACGTCTTCGAGCTGCACCGCGGACGCCTTCATCTCGTCGCCGATGCCGCTCACTTCCGCCATCACCGCCGAGGTGTCCTCGCCACGCCCCTTCATCGCGCCGATCTGCTTCGACAGGCTGTTACGGCGCGACTGCAAATCTTCGGTGCGGGTCTGGATGGCGCGGCGCTCCGCTTCGAGCGCGGAGAACGCGGCAACGTCGAGGGTGTAACCGCGGTCGGCGAGGCGCTTGGCGACGCCGTCGAGGTCTTTGCGCAGCAACTGGATGTCGAGCATGGGAGGGAACGGTCTTCGTTGTATGAAGGTGGGATTTTAGCGCACCGGCGCGGGGCTATTCGGACTCCCTGGCCTTCTTGTCGAGATCCCTCAGCCATGCGAGCTTTTCTGCGATCTTGGTTTCGAGTCCTCTTGGCACCGGCTGATACCACCCCGGCTCGCGCATGCCTTCGGGCAGATAGGTTTCGCCTGCTGCGTATGCGTTCGGCTCGTCGTGCGCGTAGCGGTACTCGCGCCCATAGCCGAGCTCCTTCATCAGGCGCGTCGGCGCGTTGCGCAAATGCACGGGCACTTCGCGCGACTTGTCCTGCTTCACGAACGCCATCGCCTGGTTGAAGGCCATATACCCCGCGTTACTCTTCGCGGCGCACGCCAGATAGATCACAGCCTGGCCGAGCGCCAACTCTCCCTCCGGCGCGCCGAGGCGCTCGAAAGTCGCCGCGGCGTCGTTCGCGATCTGCATCGCTCGCGGATCGGCAAGACCGATGTCCTCCCACGCCATCCTGACGATGCGGCGCGACAGGTACTTCGGATCGGCGCCACCGTCGATCATGCGGCAGAACCAGTAAAGCGCCGCATCGGGATGCGAGCCGCGCACCGACTTGTGCAGCGCCGAGATCTGATCGTAGAAATTCTCGCCGCCCTTGTCGAAGCGCCGCGCGTTCAACGTCATCGCATTCGTCACGAAGTCCGCATCGATATGCATGTTCTTCGACGAGATCGCCGCGGTCTGCGCCTGCTCGAGCAGGTTCAGGAAGCGCCGCGCATCCCCGTCGGCATAGCCGATCAGCGTATCGACGGCGCGCTCGTCGAACACGAGGTCGCCGAGCGCGACTTCCTGCGCACGTCGCAGCAGTTGCCGCATCTCATCGTCGGACAGCGACTTGAGCACATAGACCTGCGCGCGCGACAACAACGCCGAGTTCACCTCGAAGCTCGGGTTCTCGGTCGTCGCGCCGATGAACGTCACGAGACCCGACTCGACGAACGGCAGCAACGCATCCTGCTGTCCTTTGTTGAAGCGATGAATCTCGTCGACGAAGAGAATCGTGTGCTTGCCGCGCGTGTTCAGGTTCTGCTGCGCGCGGTCCATGGACTCGCGGATATCCTTGACGCCACCGAGCACCGCCGACAACGCGATGAACTCACAATCGAATGCGATCGCGGTCAGGCGCGCGAGCGTCGTCTTGCCGACGCCCGGCGGCCCCCACAGGATCATCGAATGCGGCTTGCCCGACGCGAACGCGAGCTGCAGCGGCTTGCCCTCGCCGAGCAAGTGGGTCTGGCCGATGACCTCGTCGAGCGTCTTCGGCCGCAGCGCCTCGGCCAACGGCCGGCGCGGCTCGACTTGGAAAAGATCAGACATGAACCCCGCCCTCCCTCAGGCACATTTCAGGCGCATCAAAAACACGGCCTTGGCGCTATAAGCCAGCGCCAAGGCCGCGCATGAGACGTTCAACCATTCAACACATCCGCGCCCTTGGGTACGACGAATTTGAACGTATCGGCCTTCAGCGGCGGGTTCTTCTGGATGTTCGAGAACGTGAGCAACGTCACGTTGCCGAACACGTCGTGCAGCTCCATCGCTTCGAGGTTGCCGTCGCGAAAGCCGATGCCGACGCGCTGGAACTGCGTGTCCTTGGACTTCGGCGTGAGCTCGAGCCAGTCGATGCCGTCCTTCACGCCCGCATCCTTCAGCGTGAAGTTCTTGTCGAGATCGTTGCTGCCGAACAGGATCGCGGCCGGGCTCGCGCCGAGCGCGCCGCCGAGCTTGCGCACGGTGACCTGGTTCAGGTCCTTGTCGTAGACGTAAAGGTTGTCGCCGTCTGCCTGCAGCACCTGCTCATAAGGCTTCTCGTACGACCAGATGAACTTGCCGGGACGCGCGAACAGGAACGTGCCGCTCGACGTGCTGGTGATGGTCGGCGTCGCCATGCCGCCGTTCGCGTCCTGCTGAGCCTTGCTCGGCGCCTTCACCTGCTTCTGCACGAAGTCGCCGCGCGCGGCCTTCACTTGCGAGACGAACGCCTTCAGTTGCTCGATGCCGCTCGCGAATGCCTGCGGCGCGGCGAACATCGAGGCGCCGATCACGGCGATGCTCGCGAGCCGCGCGACCGAGCGCAGCAGCGGGCGGCGCGTGCTGTTCGGCGAGGAATGGGAAGAACGGGCTTGGTGCCCGAAGCATTGCAGCATGTTTTAGTTCTCCGTAGGTATGGCGAGATGTGGCGCGGACCGGCATCAGGCTGCGGCAACGCGTGCAACGCACCGCGGCGTTGCGGGCTGCTCAATCGGTTTCGCGCGCCGGCACGAGAATTTCGCGGTTGCCGTTCGACGACATCGCCGAGACGAGCCCCGACTGCTCCATCTGCTCGAGCAGCCGCGCCGCGCGGTTGTAGCCGATCCGCAGGTGCCGCTGCACGAGCGAGATCGAGGCACGGCGATTCTTGACGACGACTTCGACCGCCTGATCGTAGAGCGGATCCGACTCCTCGCCGCCAGCCCCGGTTCCGCCGGCGCCCGCCGAGCCTTCGTCGCCTTCGCCCCCGACACCGCCCTCAAGAATGCCTTCGATGTAATTGGGCTCGCCCTGCTCCTTGAGCTTCTCGACGACGCGATGCACCTCCTCGTCCGAGACGAACGCGCCGTGCACGCGCACCGGCAAGCCGCTGCCTGGCGGCAGATAGAGCATGTCGCCCATGCCGAGCAGCGACTCGGCGCCCTGCTGGTCGAGGATCGTGCGCGAGTCGATCTTCGAGGAGACCTGGAACGCCATGCGCGTCGGCACGTTGGCCTTGATGAGGCCGGTGATGACGTCGACCGACGGACGCTGCGTCGCCAGGATCAAATGGATGCCGGCCGCACGCGCCTTCTGCGCGATCCGCGCGATCAGCTCCTCCACCTTCTTGCCGACCACCATCATGAGATCGGCGAGCTCGTCGATGACGACGACGATGTTCGGCAGGCGCGAGAGCGGCTCGGGATCGTCCGGCGTCAGGCTGAACGGGTTCGGGAGCTTCTCCTCGCGCTTGGCCGCGTCGTCGATCTTGTTGTTGTAGCCGGCGAGATTGCGCACGCCGAGCTTGCTCATCAGCTTGTAGCGGCGCTCCATTTCGGCGACGGCCCAGTTGAGCGCGTGGCCGGCTTGGCGCATATCGGTTACGACGGGGCACAGCAAGTGCGGAATGCCTTCGTAGACGCTCATTTCGAGCATCTTCGGATCGATGAGGATCATCCGCACCTGCTCGGCGCTCGCCTTGTAGAGCAGCGAGAGAATCATCGCGTTGATGCCGACCGATTTGCCTGAGCCGGTCGTGCCGGCGACGAGCAGGTGAGGCATCTTGGCGAGATCGGCGCAGACGGGCTTGCCGCCGATGTCCTTGCCGAGCCCCATGGTGAGCGCCGACGGCGCGTCGGCGTAGACCTCGGAGCCGAGGATCTCGGAGAGGCGCACGGTCTGGCGCCGCTGGTTCGGCAGCTCGAGCGCCATATAGTTCTTGCCGGGAATCGTCTCGACGACGCGGATCGAAACGAGCGACAGCGAGCGCGCGAGATCCTTCGCGAGATTGACGATCTGGCTGCCCTTCACCCCGGTGGCCGGCTCGACCTCATAGCGCGTGACGACCGGGCCGGGATAGGCGGCCACGACGCTCACTTCGACGCCGAAGTCCTTGAGCTTCTTCTCGATCAGGCGCGAGGTGAACTCGAGCGTATCGGCGGAGATCGTCTCCTGCGCGGGCGGCGCGGGGTCGAGCAGCGCGATGGGCGGCAGCGTCGAATCGCCGGGCAGGTCGGTGAAGAGCGGCACCTGCTTTTCCTTCTCGACGCGCTCGGACTTCGCCGGCGTGACGACGGGCGGCACGATCGTGACGGGCTCGTGCTCCTCGATGCGCACGCGGCCCTGCTCCACCTTGCCTTCGCGCTTGACCGCGGCGGCCTCGCCGAGCTTGCGGTCGCGCACGGTCTCACGGCGCAGCTTGGCGAGCGTCACGGCCGAGATGATCGCGTCGCCGACCTTCTCGGCCACCGACAGCCACGAAAACCGGAAGTACAGCGACAGCCCGATCCCAAGCGCAATGAGCAACGCGAGCGTGCCGCCCGTGAAGCCGAGCGCGTGCGACACCCCATGCGCGACCGCCTCGCCGACCACGCCGCCCGGCGCACGCGGCAACTGCACCTTGAGCGACCACATCCGCAGCGCCTCGATGCCGTCACAGGCGAGCAGCACGAGCACGAACGCGAAGGCTTCGGTGATCCAGCCGGAATCGCGCGGCGCGTCGTCATCGAGCGCTTCGCTGCGCGTGATGCGGCTGTAGTTCGCGGAGATGTGACGGGCCAGCAGCACGATCCACCAGTAGGCGGACAGCCCGAACAGCAGGAGCAAGATGTCAGAGGTCCAGGCGCCCACGCGCCCGGCCCAGTTGGCGATCCGGTCGACTTGGGCCGCGTGCGTCCAGCTCGGGTCGTGACGGCTGTAGCTGACGAGCGCCATCAGCAGGAACACGCCGAGCGCGACCTGCAATATCCAGCGAATTTCGGTAAAAAGGCGCGACATGCGGTGCGGCAATGCGTGCGCGTTCGCGGAATAGGGAGCTTTGGCCATTGAATCCGTAGTGCATCTTGCGGCGTTCGCGCTGCGCGCATCGCCAGTCGATCGATGCGGGCTATTGTAAACGCTGTGTTGAAGACGAGGCTGTAAATGACGGTAACTAGCGACAGTCCTGCCGCATTTCGGCTCGGTTTTTGCGTAATTTGCGCCTTTTCCTGCCCGAGCCGGCTCCGCCGCGGCTATCGCGCCGATTGAAAGGTTCTCTCAGCAGCGCCGGTAGCGGGCCTTTATAATGCGAGGCTTATCCCCATCTGCTGTTGCAACCCGGTTGCATCGGCTCGAACGGATGATCGAACCACGCATCCGCCAGCCGACCTTTTTACGGATCGAAGCCCCATCATGTCCACGCGCAAACACGCCAAAGTTTTGATTCTCGGTTCCGGCCCTGCCGGCTACACCGCTGCCGTCTATGCCGCGCGCGCCAACCTGTCGCCGGTGCTCGTCACGGGCCTCGCGCAGGGCGGCCAGCTGATGACGACGACCGACGTCGAGAACTGGCCCGCGGACGCGAACGGCGTGCAGGGCCCCGAGCTGATGCAGCGCTTCCTCGAGCACGCCGAGCGCTTCAACACCGAGATCATCTTCGACCACATCCACACGGCCAAGCTCGACGAGAAGCCGATCCGCCTGATCGGCGACTCCGGCGAGTACACCTGCGACTCGCTGATCATCGCGACGGGCGCCTCCGCGCAGTATCTCGGCCTGCAGTCCGAAGAGCTGTTCATGGGCCGCGGCGTGTCGGCCTGCGCGACCTGCGACGGCTTCTTCTACCGCAACCAGCACGTCGCCGTGGTCGGCGGCGGCAACACGGCGGTCGAAGAAGCGCTCTATCTGGCCGGCATCGCCAAGAAGGTCACGGTGATCCACCGCCGCGACAAGTTCCGCGCCGAGCCGATCCTGATCGACCGCCTGCTCGAGAAGGAGAAGGAAGGCGTCGTCGAGATCAAGTGGAACCACGTGCTCGACGAAGTGAAGGGCGACGATTCGGGCGTGAACGGCCTGCGCATCAAGCACGCGCAATCGGGCGAGACGACTGATATCGATCTGCAAGGCGTGTTCGTCGCGATCGGCCACAAGCCGAACACTGATATCTTCGCCGGCCAGCTCGAGATGAAGAACGGCTACATCATCACGAACGGCGGCTTCAACGGCAACGCGACGGGCACGAGCGTGCCGGGCGTGTTCGCCGCGGGCGACGTGCAGGACCACGTGTATCGCCAGGCGATCACGAGCGCGGGCACGGGCTGCATGGCCGCGCTCGACGCGCAGCGCTACCTCGAGAGCATCCACGAGGTGACGCAGGAACACGTGATGAGCCACGAAGCCGACCGGTAAAATAGCAGGCGGGCCCGCCCGCAAGCCTCCGACGCCAAGCTATCATCGCAAGGGCCGCGGCCAGACGCCGACGGCCCTTTTTTCATTGTCATGGCCAAGAACCTACCCCATCCGAGCGAGCCGAAGAGAAAGCGCGCCGCCGCCGAAACACCGGCAACGCCGCCCCCGGCGCCGGCCGCGCCGGTGCTCGAGCGCGGCAGCGGGCTCGCCGGCCTCGGCGCCGTGCGCGACGCCCTCAAGGGCGACGCCGCCCAGCGCGAGCGCGAACGCGCCGCCGCGGCGCAGGCCAAGCGCGAAGCCGCCGCGGACGCCAACCTCTTTCGCCGCGAAATCGGCGAAGTCGCGCCGCTGAAGACGCCGCCGCGCGCACCGAGCGCACGCACGCAACCGCCGCCGCTCCCGGTCCAGACGCAGCGCGACGAGGAAGCCGTACTGCAGGAAGCGATCTCCGACGAGTTCGATCCCGAAGTCCTGCTCGAAACCGACGAGTCCCTCTCCTACTGCCGTCCCGGCGTGAGCCAGGACGTGGTGCGCAAGCTGCGGCGCGGCGACTGGATCGTACAGGCGCAGCTCGACTTGCACGGCATGCGCCGCGACGAAGCGCGCGAAGCGCTGGCCGAGTTCATCCGAGAATCGGTGAAGCGCGGGCTGCGCTGCCTGCGCGTGATTCACGGCAAGGGGCTGGGGTCGATCGGCAAGGAGCCGGTGCTGAAGGGCAAGGTGCGCGCCTGGCTCGTGCAGAAGGCCGAAGTGATTGCGTTCTGCCAGGCGCGGCCGCACGACGGCGGCGCAGGCGCCGTGCTCGTGCTGCTGCAGCCGGGAAGCGCGCCGGGCAGCGCCCGCTCCGACAGGGGGGCGCGTGGTACATCCTAGGTTGACACTCGCCGTCTCCATCATGGAGACGATCGCCATCCTCGCGTACGCAATCTCAGGCTTTCTCGAAGCGCGCAAGCGCCGGCTCGATCCGATCGGCACGTTTCTCATCGCGCTCGCAACCGCCTTCGGCGGCGGCACCGTGCGCGACGTCCTGCTCGAGCGCCGGCCGTTCTACTGGGTCGAGCATCAGGAATACGTGATCGTCATCTTCGTGGCGTCGTTCTTCGCGCCGTACGTGCTGCGCCTCGTGTCGCATGTGATTTCCGAGCGCGCGCTCCTGATCGCCGACGCTATCGGCCTCGGGCTTTTCAGCGTCGCCGGCACGTCGATCGCGCTCGATGCGGAAATGCCCCCGTTCATCGCCGTGCTCATGGGCGTGACGACGGGCGTCTTCGGCGGAATCATCCGCGACGTGCTGTGCAACGAAGTGCCGCTCATCCTGCGCGATTCGCGTCCTTATGCGACGTGCGCGTTCGTCGGCTGCTGGGTGTATCTGCTGCTGGCCCGGATGAATGTCGATTCGGTCTACAGCGTGCTCATGGCGACCGGGTTCATCCTCGTGGCCCGGCTTGTCACCTACAAGTTCGACGTGCGCTTGCGGCACTGAGGTACCGCGCCCGCCGTTGTGATGCCGTTGGCGATCAGAAGCTGCCAGGATGCGCGCCTTCTGCGGATTCAAGTCGAGCGACACGACGAAGCCGTTCTGGTCGTCGTTGACTTCGACATTGCGGTTGACGAAGCCCGGCGAGGCAGGCTTGAGGAGGCGTTCGCGCCCTCCGGCGCGGCGGCATCCGCTGCATGGGCGCGAGGGCCGCACAGGCCGATCATCGCCGCAACGGCCGCAGCCGCCAGAAAGCTCACCGACCAGCGGCGCGCGAATGTCGATTTGATAGCCATCGTATTTTGCGTGATTGATTTTCCTTTAGCTGGCGATAGAAGGGGGATCGATCGACAGACAAAAGGGACTTGGCAAGCGCTGCGCGCCGCCGCGCCAAAACAGCAAAATCGACAAACGACTTCCCAAGACAAACACCGGAAAATCGCGCGCAAAAAAACGGCCAGGCGCGGAACTGCAACCGCTACCTGGCCGTTGGGACAGCCTTTACGACAACAACCGAAAGCTCAACCTCCGGCATCGAACGGCACGCGCATCAGGCAATCCGCTCCTCATTGCTCGAATCGAACAGCACCGCCTTCGACACGTCGAACAACAGCGTCATGTTCGTGAGCGGCTGCGGATTCGACGCCGGGTGCACACGGCTCACGATGCGCTTGCCGTTCACCTGCGCGAACACGAGCGTATCGGGCCCTGTCGGCTCGATCACGTCGACCTTCACTTCGATCGGCTGCAACAAACCGCTCTGCACGTCGTGCGCGCTGCGCGCGTCGGTGATGCGCTCGGGGCGCAGGCCGAGAATCGCTTCCTGGCCGATGCGGCTGTTCAGCTTCGCGGGATCGAACGGCAGGTTCATCACGCCGCGCTTGAGCCCGGTATCGATCTCGATGCCGACGCCCGCGCCCTGCTCCACGAGCTTGCCCTGGATGAAGTTCATCGGCGGCGCGCCGATGAAGCCCGCGACGAAAAGATTCGACGGCGAATCGTAGATCTCCTGCGGCGCGCCGAACTGCTGGACGATGCCGTCCTTCATCACCGCGATGCGATCGCCGAGCGTCATTGCCTCGATCTGATCGTGCGTCACGTAGACGATCGTCGTGCCGAGGCGCTGATGCAGCAGCTTGATCTCCGAGCGCATTTCGATGCGCAGCTTCGCGTCGAGGTTGGAGAGCGGCTCGTCGAACAGGAACATCACCGGATCGCGCGCGAGCGCGCGGCCCATCGCGACGCGCTGCCGCTGGCCGCCCGAGAGCTGCCCCGGCTTGCGGTCGAGCAGGTGCGAGATCTGCAGCATGTTCGAAACGCGATCGACGATCTGCGTCTGCTCGCCCTTCGGCACCTTGCGGATGTTGAGGCCGAACGAGATGTTCTCGCGCACCGTCATCGACGGATACAGCGCGTACGACTGGAACACCATCGCGATGTCGCGATCCTTCGGCGACAGGTTGTTCACCACCTTGCCGTCGATCTGGATCTCGCCCTTCGTCACCGTCTCGAGACCGGCGATCATGTTGAGCAGCGTCGATTTCCCGCAGCCCGAGCCGCCGACGAGAATCAGGAACTGGCCGTCCTCGATGTCGATGTTGACACCCTTCAGAACCGGCACTCCGTTCGGGTAGGTCTTGTACACGTCACGGATGGAAAGGCTTGCCATGCTGTGAATCCTCTAGTCTCTGGTACTGCTTTCGAATCCGGCCGCACACGCGGCGGGCCGGATGCTGGTATCGATCGAAAAAGCGCCTGCGTTGAACGCGAAGCAATGCCTCAGCCCTTTACTGCGCCCGCCGTCAGGCCGCGCACGAAGTAGCGCCCGGCGACCACGTAGACGAGCAGCGTCGGCAGCGCCGCGATGATCGCGCCGGCCATGTCGACGTTGTATTCCTTCACGCCCGTCGACGTGTTCACGAGGTTGTTCAGCGCCACCGTGATCGGCATCGAATCGACGCCGGAGAACACGATCCCGAACAGGAAGTCGTTCCAGATCTGCGTGAATTGCCAGATCAGGCACACCATGAAGATCGGCAGCGACACCGGCAGCAGGATGCGCGTGAAGATCATGAAGAAGCCCGCGCCGTCGATGCGCGCCGCCTTCACGAGCTCGGCGGGAATGCTCACGTAGAAGTTGCGGAAGAACATCGTCGTGAACGCAATCCCGTACACCACGTGCACGAACACGAGGCCCGTGATCGTATTGGAGATGCCGAAGAAGCCTTGGAGGCGCGCCATCGGCAGCAAGATCGCCTGGAACGGAATGAAGCAGCCGACGAGCAGCATCGTGAAGAGCGCGTCGGCGCCGCGGAAGCGCCAGTGCGTGAGCACGTAGCCGTTGAACGCGCCGACGATCGACGAGATCAGCACGGCCGGGATCACCATCTTTATCGAGTTCATGAAGAACGGCTGCATCCCGTCGCAGCGCACGCCCGTGCAGGCCTCGCTCCACGCCTTGATCCACGGCGCGAAGGTCCAGTGCGTGGGCGGCGTGAGCAAGTCACCCGCGCGCATCTGGTCGAGGTCCTTGAAGGACGTCGACACCATCACGTAGATCGGGAACAGGAAGTACAGCGCGAACAGGATCAAGGCCGCATAGATGACGGCACGGCTTATGGTCATCTTAGGCTGCATTGCGGGTGCTCCTCGATTCCAGGTACATGAGCGGCACGAGCACGGCCACGACGGTCGCGAGCATCATCATCGACGACGCCGCGCCGACGCCGAGCTGCCCGCGGTTGAACGAGAACGTGTACATGAAGATGGCCGGCAGCGACGAGGAGGTGCCTGGTCCGCCCGCCGTCAACGCGACGACGAGGTCGAAGGTCTTGATCGTGATGTGGCAGAGGATCAGCAGCACCGAGAAGAACACCGGACGCATGCTCGGGATCACGATCCTGCGGTAGATGGTGGGCAAGGTCGCGCCGTCCACCTGCGCCGCCTTGAAGATTTCGGCATCGACGCCGCGCAAACCGGCGAGGAACAGCGCCATCACGAAGCCCGTGGATTGCCAGACGGCCGCGATGACGATGCAGAAGATCGCCTTGTCGGGGTCGTTCAGCCAGTTGAACGAGAAGCTCGTCCAGCCCCAGTCGTTGAGCACCTTCTGCACGCCGAGGTCGGGATTCAGGATCCACTGCCACGCGGTGCCGGTCACGATGAACGAGAGCGCCATCGGATACAGGAACAGCGCGCGCAACGCGCCTTCGTTGCGGATCTTCTGGTCGAGCAGGATCGCGAGGAAGAGCCCGAGGCCCACGCAGATCGCGATGAACGGAATGCCGAACCAGCCGAGGTTCTTGGCGGAGGTCCACCACACGTCGTTCTCGAACAGCTCGCGATAGCGGTCGAGGCCGACGAACGTGTAGCGCGGCATCAATGTCGAATTTGACAGCGACAGATAGCCGGTAATCAGGATGAAGCCATAGACGAAAACCAGGCTGATCGCGATGCTGGGCGACAGCACCAGCTTCGGAATCCAGCGGTCGGCGAGCGCCGACATCGGCGACGTGCGGCGGGCGGCGGATGCCGTTTTCCCATTGCCGCTAAGAGAAGAAGCAGTCACTACTCGACTCCTGAAACTAAGTGCTCGTGGCCTTCCGCGCCCGCTTCCTCATGGAAGCGGGCGCCTTGCTACTTCGCTTACTTCGTTTGTGCGGCCTTCGCGAGCGCGGCGACAGCGCTCTTCGAGTCCTGGGTCGAGTTCATGAACTTCGTCACGACGTCGGTGATGGCGCCGGCCGTCGCATCGGGCTGAGCCATGCCGTGAGCAAGCGACGGCACATAACCGCCGCCCTTGATCGCCGTCTGCTCATCCGCGTACGACTTCTTCGCGCAATCGTCGAACTTGTCCATCGGCACGCCCAGGCGCACCGGGATCGAACCCTTGTACAGGCTGAACTGCTCCTGGAAACCCGGGCTCATGATCGTCTTGGCGAGCGCGGCCTGGCCAGCCGACGCGGCCGATTGGCCCTTCTGCTGGAAGAACACGAACGAATCGACGTTGAACGTGTAGCCCTTCGCCGTGCCCGGCACCGCCGCGCAGATGTAGTCCGAATCCGGTTTCTTGTTGGCGTTCGCGAACTCGCCCTTCGCCCAGTCGCCCATGAACTGCATGCCGGCCTTGCCGTTGATGACCATCGCCGTGGCGAGGTTCCAGTCACGGCCCGTGCGGCTGTTATCCATGTACGACTCGATCTTGCGGACCGTGTCGAACACCTGGACCATCTTGTCGGAGGTCAGCGTCTTCTGGTCGAGGTCGACGAGCGCCTTCTTGTAGAAGTCCGCGCCTTGCGACAGCACGACGTCTTCCCACAGCGTCAGGTCCTGCCACGGCTGGCCGCCCGCTGCGACCGGCTGGATGCCCGCGGCCTTCAGCTTGTCGGCCACCGCGAAGAATTCAGGCCAGCTGGTCGGCACCTTGGCGCCGACCTTGTCGAGCGCGGCCTTGTTGTACCAGACCCAGTTCACGCGGTGCACCGAGAACGGCGCGCCGACGTAGTGGCCGTCCGCGTGCATGATCTTGTCGATTTCGGGCGGCAGGTTCTTCTTCCAATCGGCGGCGGCCGAGTCGACGTTCACGAGCACGCCTTGCGACGCCCATTCCTGGATCAGCGGGCCCTTGATTTGCGCGGCGGCGGGCGCGTTGCCCGAGATCACCTGCGTCTTCAGTGCGGTCATGGCCGCGGCGCCAGCGCCGCCTGCCACCGCGAAGTCCTTCCACGTGTAGCCCTGCTTCTGCATGTCGTCCTTGAGGACGCCGACAGCCTTCGATTCACCACCCGAAGTCCACCAGTGCAGCACTTCGAGGGACTCGGCAGCCTGCGCGGCCGACACACCGCACATGAGACCTGCGGCGCAAAGCGCACCCATGATCGCGCGAAATTTCATTCTTTATCTCCTCCAGACACCTGAACAAGAAACAATTGGCTCCCGATGCAGCCGGGAAGCGGTGGTTTGTAAAACAGGCAAAACACTGGGCGGTCGAGCGCCGGAACTCGCGCATGCGTCAGCGCGCCGAGGCTCGGCCGCTGGCTCTCAAGAGATGAGTGGTTTGGGAAGCAACAACAGTCTCCTCTTTTGATTTTGGCCTGCCCGCGTCGCGCGGTGCAGGCTCGAAGAGGTAATTTGACGTTACCTCTTGATTTGGATTGTAGTTAAACTACAATTCAGTGTCAAAAAAAATTTTATCGGGCTACAACCCTCTGATTCTCGCGGAGACACATGCAAACCGACTCGAGCTTCACCTTCGTTCTCTTTGGCGGAACCGGCGATCTGTCGATGCGAAAGATCCTGCCCGCACTGTATGAAGCGCACCGTGCAGGAATGCTCGCCGAGCAAGGGAAGATCGTCGCGGTCGCGCGCCATGAGGCCGACTTGAGCGGCTATCTGCAGTGGGTCGAGGAGAACGTCAGAGAGCACGTCTCGAAGAAGGGGCTCGACGAAGCCTGCTGGAAGAGCTTCCTCGAGCGCATTGCCTACGTCTACATGGATCTCGGCAAGCCCGAGGACTACGCGATGCTGCGCGATGCGGTCGCCGGCCTGCCCGGCAACCGCGTGTTCTATCTCGCGACGGGCCCGTCGCTGTTCGTGCCGATCTGCCGCGCGCTCGCCTCGGTGGGCCTGAACCAGAACGCGCGCATCGTGCTCGAGAAGCCGCTCGGCTACGACCTGCGCTCGTCGAACGCGATCAACGACGCCGTCGGCGAGATCTTCGCGGAAGACCAGATCTACCGGATCGACCACTACCTCGGCAAGGAGCCCGTGCAGAACCTGCTCGCGCTGCGCTTCGGCAATGCCCTCTTCGAGCCGCTGTGGCGCCGCGAATGGGTCGAGAGCATCCAGATCACGATTGCCGAGGAGCTCGGCGTCGAAGGCCGCGGCGACTTCTACGACAACACCGGCGCGCTGCGCGACATGGTGCAGAACCACTTGCTGCAGCTGCTCTCGATCGTCGCGATGGAGCCGCCGCATTCGATGGATTCCGACTCGGTGCGCGACGAAAAGCTGCGCGTGCTGCGCGCGCTCAAGCCGATCGACGCGCGCGACATCAGCAAGATCGCGGTGCGGGGCCAGTATCATGCGGGCGTGATCAAGGGCACCTCGGTGCCGGCCTACGCGACCGAGCACGGCGTGAAGCCCGACAGCACGACGGAAACCTTCGTCGCGCTGAAAGTGGAAATCGAGAACTGGCGCTGGTCCGGCGTGCCGTTCTTCCTGCGCACCGGCAAGCGCCTCGCCGACCGCGTCGCGGAGATCGTCGTGAACTTCCGGCCGGTGCCGCATTCGGCGCTCGGCGCCACGGCGCTGCGTGCCGGCTCGAACCGCCTCGTGATCCGCCTGCAGCCGAACGAATCGATTCGTCTCTATTGCCTCGCGAAGCAGCCGGGCGAAGGGATGAACCTGTCGAGCGTGCACCTGGATCTCGCGTTCGACCAGTTCTTCAAGGAAGGCCAGATGGAGGCCTACCAGCGCTTGCTGCTCGACGTCATCAACGGCCGCCTCGCGTTGTTCGTGCGGCGCGACGAGCAGGAAGCGGCGTGGACCTGGGTCGAGCCGATCCTGAACGAATGGAAGGCTTCGAACAAGCCGCCCAAGCCGTATGCGGCGGGCACCTGGGGGCCGGCCGCCGCGAGTGCGATGCTCGCGCAGCACGGCACCTGCTGGCTTGAGGAAGAAAATTGACGATTTCATTATGATTGGCGGTTTGCGCGCGGCGGCAGCGCCGCGCCTCCGCTACCAGACGTAGCGGATCGACTAAATCTACAAAAAGCAGCCTGGAGGAGAAGTGATCGAGCTTCACGCTTTCGACGACCCGCGCGCCCAATCCGGCGCGCTGGCGAAAGCGGTCCGCGACGCGCTACAAGCGTCGCTCGCCGCTTCTGGCGCCGCGCCCGCATCGGGCGCCGGCCGTGCGACGCTCGCCGTGTCCGGCGGCACCAGCCCGCGCCCGTTCCTCGAGACGCTCGCCCATGAGACGCTCGACTGGGGCCGCATCGACGTCACGCTCGTCGACGACCGCTGGGTGCCGGAAACCGATTCCGCGAGCAATGCGCGCCTCTTGCGCGAAACCCTGCTGCAGCATGCCGCGAGCCAGGCGCGCTTTCATCCGCTCGTCGACACCTCGCAGGCGCTCGACGCCCACATCGCCGCACTGAACGGCGACGCCGCGCGCGCCCTGCCCAACGTCGCCGTGCTCGGCATGGGCGAGGACGGCCACACGGCCTCGATCTTCGCCGACGCGCCCGAATGGGACGTCGCGATCACCACCGCGGAGCGCTTCGTCGCCGTGCATCCGGGCGCGGCGCCCCATGCGCGGGTGAGCTGGTCGCTGTCCGCGCTCAAGCAGATCGATCGGCTGTTCCTGCTGATCGCCGGCCCGCGCAAGCTCGACGTGCTCAACGCCGCCGCGGCCGCGCCCCAAAAAAACGCCATCTCGAAGCTGGCAAACGACAAGGGAGTCAGACTCGATGTCTACTGGTGTGCAAACTAAGGCTGTCCCCGGGGTGGGTCAGCATGCCGACGGGCCGCGCCTATTGGCCGATATCGGCGGCACCAACGCGCGCTTCGCGCTCGAAACGGGGCCCGGCGAGATCACGCAGATCCGCGTCTATCCGTGCGCCGAGTACCCGGGCGTCGCCGACGTGCTCAAGAAATACCTGAAGGATGTGAAGATCGGCCGCGTCAACCATGCGGCGATCGCGATCGCGAACCCGGTCGACGGCGACCAGGTCAGCATGACCAACCACAACTGGACGTTCTCGATCGAGGCGACGCGGCGCTCGCTCGGCTTCGATACGCTGCTCGTCGTCAACGACTTCACCGCGCTCGCGATGGCCCTGCCCGGCCTCACGGATTCGCAGCGCGTGCAGGTCGGCGGCGGCGCGCGCCGGCAGAACAGCGTGATCGGCCTGCTCGGGCCGGGCACGGGGCTCGGCGTGTCGGGCCTCATTCCCGCCGACGACCGCTGGATCGCGCTCGGCAGCGAAGGCGGCCACGCGAGCTTCTCCCCCATGGACGAGCGCGAGGACCTCGTGCTCCAGTACGCGCGCAAGAAGTGGCCGCATGTGTCGTTCGAGCGCGTGGCCGCGGGGCCCGGGCTCGAACTGATCTACCGGGCGCTCGCCGCGCGCGACAAGAAGCGCGTCCCCGCCTCGTTCGACCCGGCCGAGGTCGTGAACCGCGCGCTCGAGGGCGAGCCGCTCGCGGTCGAGGCCGTCGATTGCTTCTGCGGGATTCTCGGCACCTTCGCCGGCAATATCGCCGTGACGCTCGGCGCGCTCGGCGGCATCTATATCGGCGGCGGCGTAGTGCCGCGGCTCGGCGAGATCTTCGCGCGCTCGCCGTTCCGCCAGCGTTTCGAGGCGAAAGGCCGCTTCGAGCCGTATCTCGCAAACATCCCGACCTACGTGATCACGGCCGAATACCCGGCGTTCCTCGGCGTCTCGGCGATCCTCGCCGAGCAGCTGTCGAACCGCGCGGGCGCGGGCTCGTCGGCCGTGTTCGAGCGCATCCGCCAGATGCGCGACGCGCTCACGCCCGCCGAGCGGCGCGTCGCGGACCTCGCGCTCAACCATCCGCGCTCGATCATCAACGACCCGATCGTCGACATCGCGCGCAAGGCCGACGTCAGCCAGCCGACCGTGATCCGCTTCTGCCGCTCGCTCGGCTGCCAGGGGCTCTCCGACTTCAAGCTGAAGCTCGCCACCGGCCTCACCGGCACGATTCCCGTGAGCCACAGCCAGGTGCACTTGGGCGACGCCGCCACCGACTTCGGCGCGAAGGTGCTCGACAACACCGTGTCGGCGATCCTGCAATTGCGCGAGCACCTGAACTTCGAGAACGTCGAGCGCGCGATCGACCTCCTGAACGGCGCGCGGCGCATCGAGTTCTACGGGCTCGGCAACTCGAACATCGTCGCGCAGGACGCGCACTACAAGTTCTTCCGCTTCGGCATTCCGACCATCGCCTACGGCGACCTGTACATGCAGGCGGCGTCGGCGGCGCTCCTGGGCAAAGGCGACGTGATCGTGGCGGTGTCGAAGTCGGGCCGCGCGCCCGAGCTGCTGCGCGTGCTCGACGTCGCGATGCAGGCCGGCGCGCAGGTGATCGCGATCACGTCGAGCAACACGCCGCTCGCCAAGCGCGCGACGGTCGCGCTCGAGACCGATCACATCGAGATCCGCGAGTCGCAACTCTCGATGATCTCGCGCATCCTGCATCTCGTGATGATCGACATCCTCGCGGTGGGCGTCGCGATCCGGCGCGCCATGCCGAGCACGGAGATGACCGAGGCCATCGCCAAGGCGCGCGCCGAAAGCACCGACGATGCGGTCGCCGTGCTCGACTGGCTCAGCCATGGCGCGGCGTCGTCGGCGGCGGATTGACGGGCGTTCGCGATGAGCGCTCGCTCCTCGATCGAATCGACGAGCGAGCGCAGCGCCTCCACGAAAACCCGCCCCGCGCTTTCCCTCATACAGAAAACATTTGCGCCGTGGTTTCATCGACCCTGCTGGCGAGTTAGCGACGCGCCGGCTTTTCATCGAAGCTGGACCCGCCCCGTTGAAACGGCGCGGGTCTTTTTTTCGCCTGCTGAATCGCCTTTTTATCCGTCGCGCCGACCGCGCCTGGGCTCTAAATTTCCCATCTCCGTTCCGAGCTTCCACCTCGTAACGCGCTACTCAAAATTAGGCGCCCCTAGATATCCCAATTTTTCAACTCATTTACAACGGTCGCCACCGGCATAGACAGCGTTGCCAAAAAGCAACACCTTGATCGAATTTAAGCAAACGCTTTCATTGAAACCCGCGCCAGTAGGTGATTTCAAAAATTCAAGACTTGCAATTCTCTATTGCAAAATGCGCAATAACAGCAAAACAATTGGTATTTACCCCAATAAGTCGATGGGTTCTTGCCCCCTAGTATCCGACCGTCCGCTGAAAACAGCGGCGGGCATTTCCCTTTCACAGGGCTTACGCGCGCTGCCATTCTTCGCCCGAACAGGGTGTTCACAGCTATTTCCGTCTCGGAGACCATTTAATGAAAAAATCGCTTCTCGCACTTGCCGCACTGAGCACGTTCGCTGGCGTCGCTCACGCTCAAAGCAATGTCACCCTGTACGGCATCGTTGACGAAGGCTTGGTTTACACGAACAACGTGGCGACGTCCTCGGGCCACAGCTCGCTCACGCAGCTCGCAAGCGGCAACGAGTCCGGCTCGCGCTGGGGCCTGACCGGTGCCGAAGACCTGGGCGGTGGTCTGAAGGCGATCTTCAAGTTGGAAAACGGCTTCAACGCCAACAACGGCACGCTGGGTCAAGGCGGCCGTGAATTCGGCCGTCAAGCCTGGGTGGGACTGAACAGCGGCTTCGGCACCCTCACGTTGGGTCGCCAATACAATGCGGTCCAGGATTACCTCGCACCGCTCGACGTGGCCTCGGTGCTGACGCAATTTGCAACGCACCCGTACGATAACGACAATCTGAACAATACGTTCCGCACCGATAACTCGGTGAAGTACGCGACACCGCTGATTGCTGGCTTCCAGGCAGAGGCCCTGTATGCCTTCTCGAATTCGACGAACTTCGCCAACAACCGCGCCTATAGCGTCGGCGCTACCTACTCGATGGGGCCGATGGCCTTGGGAGCTGGGTATGCACGTGCGCAGAACCCGGGTGCCAATGGCGGCGCTCTTGTCGGCAATGTGGCTACGGCGGCATCCACCGGGACGTCGAGCCCGTACGGCAGCAGCTTCGGCACGCGTGTTGATCAATGGGGCATCGGCGGCACGTATGCCTTCGGCCCGGCAACCGTTGGCCTCCTTTACACGGGTTCGCTCTTCACGAACGCAACGAACAAGCTGATCTTGGGCGGCGCGGCCGGCTCGCTGCACTTCAACAACTATGAAGCAAGCTTGCGTTATCAGCTCGCCCCGGCACTCGTGCTGGCCCTGGGCGAGACGTACACGACCCTGCATGAAGCCGGGAATAGCGGTCATTACCTGCAAACCAGCGCGGGCGCGGATTACAACCTGTCGAAGCGCACGGACGTCTACCTGAATGCGTTCTATCAGAAGACCTCGAGCAACCTCGTTGCAAACATCGACGCCGCCGGCGGCGCTGCTAGCGGCACGTCGCAGGTCGCAGCCACGGTCGGCATCCGCCACAAGTTCTAAAAGCAATACCGATTCGGCACGATCCGGCAGCCCAACCGCTCGCCGGACCGTGTTCCGATTGCAAAAGCTCCGCCTTGCGCGGAGCTTTTTTTTATTCCTCGGCCAGCGGCTGCGCCTTCGTCGTCCGCACCGGCCATCCGTGCCAGCGCACGACCAGAATCCGCCCGACGAAGCAAAACACGCCCGTCATGGCGATCGTGATCCCCATGCCCCTCGGCGAACCATCATGAAACGCGCCGACCGCGATGCTCGCCACCGCGCCGAGCGCGAGCTGCATCGCGCCGAACACAGCCGCCGCGGCGCCCGCGTTGTGCGGGTAGCGATGCATCAGGTCGGTCGTGCAATTGGCCGACAACAGCCCCACGACGCCCACCACGAAGAACAGGCACACCACGATCGACCACAGCCCGCCCCACCCCGTCAGGCACACGAGCGCGACCGAGAGCGACGCGACGCAGCTCACGAGCGCCGCCGCCTTGATGATCGCCAGCGACCCGAGGCGCCCGACCAGGTGCGTATTCAGGTAGTTCGCGAGCATGATGCCGACGACGTTCAGCCCGAACAGGAAGCCGTAGTGCTGGGGCTTCACGTGGAAGTAGTCGATATAGACGAACGGCGTCGCGGTGATGTACGCGAACATCGATGCGAACGCCATCCCGCCGCAGAGCATATGGCCAAGCGCAACGGGATCGGTGAGCAGGCGCCCGTAGACCGCGAACGATTTCAGCACCGCGGCGTTCCTGCGCTTCTCGCGCGGCCACGTCTCCGGCACACGCAGGAAAGCGAGCGCGGCGCACAGCGCGCCGAACAGCGTCAGGAACACGAACACCGCGCGCCAGCCGCCGAGGAGCAGCACCTGCCCGCCGAGGAGCGGCGCGAGCAGCGGCCCGATCGCCGTGACGATCGCGACCATCGACAGCACGCGCGCCGCGTCGGTGGGCTCGTGCGCATCGCGCGCGATCGCCCGCGCGAGCACCGAGGCCGCCCCCGCGCCGAGCGCCTGCAGAAAGCGTACGGCGACGAGCATGTCGATCGACCACGACACGACGCAGCCGATGCTGGCCAGCGTGAAGAGCGCGATGCCGCCGAGCAGCACGGGCCGGCGTCCCCAGGTGTCCGAGAGCGGCCCGTAGAGCAGCATGCCGAACGAGAAGCCGAACATGAAGCTCGTGAGCGTGGCCTGCGCGGCGGCGGCGCTGACCGCGAACGACGCCGCGATCGACGGCAGGCTCGGCAGGTACATATCGGTCGAAATCGGCCCGCAGGCAGCGAGCGCGCCGAGCAATAGGATCAGCCGGCCGTCGGGCCGGCGTCTGACGACGTGTGACATGGGGAATCCGGAGGAAGCGGCTCGGCTGGCGAGCCTTGGAAACGCTGACTACAGGAGGGCTCATTGTACTCGACGGTACAAATTACCTGCCCCGGCGCGCGCAGGCGGCGCACCCGATCGGTTAAGCTCGCGCTTTCCCGCTTCGACACCCGCCGCCCGCGATGACCGCCTTCCTGCTGATCTGGAGCCCGAAAAAGTGGCCCTGGCCCGAACTGCCCGACGTGGCGCGCCGGGTTGCCGCGGGCGAAGCGGTCGCCGACGCCTGGGGCTGCGGCTTCGCGCGCGGCATACTGCCCGGCGACCGGGTCTTCCTGCATCGCGTCGCGCAAGAGCCGAAGGGGATCTTCGGCTCGGGCTACGTGACGCGCGCGCCCTACGAAGTCCCCGATGCGAACACCAAACGCGGCTACCGGCTCTGTATCGACTTCGTCTACGACTGGCTCGTCGACGCGCACCAGGGCGTCGTGATCGCGCGTGACGCCTTGCGCGCGCATCCGTTCTCCGTGCAGACCTGGGACGCGCAAAGCTCGGGCACGTCGATCAAACCCGTCGCCGAGGGCGCGCTCGAGAAGCGCTGGGCCGAGCTGACCGGCAAACGGCCGAGCCCGACGATCCCGCACGCCTCCGGTACAATTTGAGCCATCCCAGTGCGCCCGCAGGCGCCGCTCTTTCGCGCCGCTTACGGGCGCTGCCTCTCTCAATTTCAGCAAACCGCATCCCATGTCCAAGAATCAAGCCCTGTTCGAACGCGCCCAGCTCACCATTCCCGGCGGCGTGAACTCGCCGGTGCGCGCGTTCCGCTCGGTCGGCGGTACGCCACGCTTCGTCCAACGCGCCCAAGGCCCCTACTTCTGGGACGCCGACGGCGCCCGCTACATCGACTACATCGGCTCCTGGGGGCCAATGATCCTCGGTCACGTGCATCCCGAGGTGCTGGAAGCCGTGCAGCGCGTGCTCGCGAACGGCTTCTCGTTCGGCGCACCCACCGAAGCCGAGATCGAGATCGCCGAGGAAATCTGCAAGCTGGTGCCGTCGATCGAGCAGGTGCGGCTCGTGTCGAGCGGCACCGAAGCGACCATGAGCGCGCTGCGTCTCGCGCGCGGCTTCACGAACCGCAGCCGTATCGTGAAGTTCGAAGGCTGCTACCACGGCCACGCCGACAGCCTGCTCGTGAAAGCGGGCTCGGGCCTGCTTACGTTCGGCAATCCGACGTCGGCCGGCGTGCCCGTCGATATCGCCAAGCACACCACCGTCCTCGAGTACAACAACGTCGCCGCGCTCGAAGAAGCATTCGCGGCGTTCGGCAGCGAGATCGCTTCGGTGATCGTCGAGCCCGTTGCGGGCAACATGAATCTGGTGCGCGCGACGCCCGAGTTCCTGCAGGCGCTGCGGCGCCTCTGCACCCAGCACGGCGCGGTTCTGATCTTCGACGAAGTGATGTGCGGCTTCCGCGTCGCGCT
Source organism: Trinickia terrae (assembly GCF_005144415.1). Taxonomy (GTDB): domain Bacteria; phylum Pseudomonadota; class Gammaproteobacteria; order Burkholderiales; family Burkholderiaceae; genus Trinickia_A; species Trinickia_A terrae. Next base: position 205,030 of record NZ_SWJE01000002.1, read on the forward strand.
CGGCGGCGCGCAAGCGCTCTACGGCATCACGCCGGACCTCACCTGCCTCGGCAAGGTGATCGGCGGCGGCATGCCGGCGGCCGCGTTCGGCGGACGCCGCGACATCATGGCCCACCTCGCGCCGCTGGGCGGCGTCTATCAGGCGGGCACGCTGTCGGGCAACCCGGTCGCCGTCGCCGCCGGCTTGAAGACGCTGCAGCTGATTCAGGCACCCGGGTTCTACGAAGCGCTCGCCGCACAAACCGCACGCCTCGCCAACGGCCTCGCCACCGCTGCGCGCGACGCCAAGGTGCCGTTCTGCGCCGACGCGCTCGGCGGCATGTTCGGCCTGTATTTCACCGACGCCATCCCGGCCAGCTTCGCCGACGTCACGCGCTGCGACATCACGCGCTTCAACGCGTTCTTCCACAAGATGCTCGATGCGGGCGTGTACTTCGCGCCGTCGGCGTACGAAGCAGGCTTCGTGTCGATCGCGCACGACGACGCCGTGATCGACGCAACGATCGACGCCGCGCGCGGCGCGTTCGCCGCGCTGGCCGCCGCGTAACGCCGCGTTCGCACGCGCAAACCCACGGCAAACCGACCAATACTGAGGCCCCCGCCGCGATGTTCTCCGAAACCGACTTCATCCATATGCAGCGCGCGCTCGCCCTCGCGGCGCGCGGGATGTACACGACGACGCCGAATCCGCGCGTCGGCTGCGTGCTCGTGAAAAGCGGCGTCGTGATCGGCGAAGGCTTCACGCAGCCCGCCGGCCAGGACCACGCTGAAGTGCGCGCGCTGAAGGATGCCCGCGCGCGCGGCCACGATCCGCGCGGCGCCACCGCCTACGTGACGCTCGAGCCGTGCAGCCACTTCGGCCGCACGCCGCCGTGCGCGCATGCGCTGATCGACGCGCAGGTCGAGCGCGTGATCGCCGCGATGGAAGACCCGAATCCGCAGGTGTCGGGACGCGGGCTCGCGATGCTGCGCGACGCCGGCATCGACGTGCGCTGCGGCCTGCTTTCGAACGAAGCACACGAGATCAACATCGGCTTCGTGTCGCGCATGACGCGCGGCCAGCCGTGGGTGCGCATGAAAATCGCGAGCTCGCTCGACGGGCGCACCGCCCTGCCCACCGGCGAAAGCCAGTGGATCACGGGCGAGGCCGCGCGCGCCGACGGCCATGCATGGCGCGCCCGCGCCTGCGCGATCCTCACGGGCATCGGCACCGTGCGCGAAGACGATCCGCAGTTGACCGTGCGCGCGGTCGCGACGACGCGCCAGCCCCAGCGCGTCCTGATCGACAGCCGGCTCGAAGTGCCGCTGACGGCGCGCATCCTCGAAGGCGCGCCGCCGCTTATCTTCTGCGCGTCGATCGACAAGCACAACGCCGCGCACGCCGAAGCGCTCACGGCGCGCGGCGCCGAGATCCTGCCGCTCGCGAACGCGCATGGCAAGGTCGACCTGCCCGCGATGCTGAAGCTGCTCGGCTCGCGCGGCATCAACGAGCTGCATGTCGAAGCGGGGCACAAGCTCAACGGATCGCTGCTGCGCGAGGATTGCGTCGACGAATTGCTCGTCTACGTCGCGCCGAGCCTGCTGGGCGCGGAATCGGCGGGCATGTTCGATCTCGCCGCGCCCACGACGCTCGATGCACGCAAGCGCCTCGCATTCCATTCCGCCGAGCGCATCGGCGACGATCTGCGCGTGCTCGCGCGCCTCGCTCCTGCCGGCGCCAATCACTAACTCTCAGGAACCCAAACGATGTTCACAGGAATCGTCGCGGCAGTCGGCCGCATCGAATCGATCACGCCGCTCGGCGGCGCACCGGACGCGGGCGTGCGCCTGACCGTGAATGCCGGCTCGCTCGGCCTCGACGACGTCGCGCTCGGCGACAGCATCGCGATCCAGGGCGCGTGCATGACGGTGATCGCCAAGACCGGAGCGACGTTCGACGTCGACGTGTCGCGCGAGAGCCTGAACCGCACGGCCGGGCTCACGCAGACGGGCGATGTGAATCTCGAGAAGGCGCTGCGGGCGCACGACCGGCTCGGCGGGCACATCGTGTCGGGGCACGTCGACGGACTCGGCACGGTGACGCATTTCGCGCCGGTGGGTGAATCGCAGGAACTGCGCGTGCTCGCGCCGCGCGAGATCGGGCGCTACTTGGCGTATAAGGGGTCGATTACGGTGAATGGCGTGAGCTTGACCGTGAACTCGGTGAACGATCGCGATGACGGGTGCGAGTTTTCGATCAACCTGATTCCGCACACGGTCGAAGTGACGACGCTCAAGCATCTTGCGCAGGGGGCGAAGGTTAATCTGGAGATTGATTTGATCGCGCGCTACACCGAAAGGATGCTGTCGTCGGCGTCCCCCATGGGACGCTCGTAACTGGTTAAACCAGCGCGAGTTTCGAGTTTAATCGTCTACCGACTTACTCGGCGATCCGCTGCCGGAACCACTCCGCCAATGCAGCTTCGTCGAGCGCGCCAGCGGCAACCATTTCCATGGTCCTAACGGCGTCGGCCGGATCAAACTTCAACCGATAGCCGTTGTCTGCCAGGAAAAGGCGCGCAACCACCCAGGCGGTTCTCTTGTTGCCGTCCGCAAAGCCATGATTCCGCGCTAACCCATAGGCATATGCGGCGGCGAGCGCCGCTGCGTCCGCCCCCGCATAAACATCGAGATTCTGCGGCCGTGCCAGTGCTGACTCCACTGCCCCTTTGTCACGCACGCCATCGAGCCCCCCATGCTCGGCAAGCTGGCGATCATGGACGGCATAAGTCAGATCCGCGCGCACCCAGCGCCACGCTGTCATTTGGCCAGCGCCCGCAGAATATCCCGGTCATCGTGCATGATCTCTTCCGCCAGCTTCATCTGGCGTTCAAAATCCGGGTTGTACGGCGTGATCCGGTAGCCGCCTTCTGGCGCCTCGGTCAGATACACGGTATCGCCCTTCTGCACCTTGAGCCGTGCCATAGCCTCCTTGGTAAGAATGAAGCCAGCCGAAGCCCCGACCGTTGTGACCTTGAATGTAAGCATGGCGCCCTCCTCGCTATATAATTTTCATTATATAGCAATCGTTCGAAGGACAAGGATTGAACCGCTCCACCACAGTCGGTGTTCAGGGACAGAAAGGTGGCCATCCCGTTCGCGACGCCGACACGACACCCGAAATTAGCGAACTGGAGCGTTTGCGCGCCGAAAACGCCCGGCTCCGTGCCGTGCTCGATGCGCACGGCATCGACTTCCAACGGTCGTTGGCCGAGCCCGTAGCCCCCCAGCAGTCCGAGGTGTCCCGGCTTAGCACGGACGAGAAAGTCGCTTTGTTTCGCCGACTGTTTCAGGGTCGTACCGACGTTTATCCGGTCAGATGGCAAAGCAAGGCTGGCAAATCAGGCTACTCACCCGCTTGTGCCAACGAGTGGAGACCGGGTATTTGCGAGAAACCCCGGATCAAATGCTCCGACTGCGGCCACCGCCTCCTGATACCGTTGTCCGACCAGTGTGGAGCGGATGCTCAGCACGTCTCAGGACGGCTCCAAGCCATTGAAATGATTCAGTTTTTGGTGAGTCGACTGCCTACCATCGACTCGCTAAAACCTGCTACAGCCATGATTGGTGACGGTATTTCTGACGGTATACAGCCGTTTTCTGCGGTTCGTATACCGTCGCACCCCCGAAATTTGGCCTCTGCGGCACACTGAAAACGGCTGCCAGTCGCGCCAGCATTGGGATCGGCGTCGATCGGCAAAGACCGCTCCAGAGCGCCATCGTCCAGTGTCTCGCCTGTTTCTGAACCTGAGCGGGCGACACGATACCCACAATCCCCCTCGGCCTTGCTCAAGACCATGGACTACCGAGTCAGTTACGAACACAGCCTCAAGAGCGAGCCCGACGCATTCATCGTCCAGGTCCCCTCGCAGCTCGTGCGGGACGTGCCTGCCCCCCCCCCCCGAGCGCCACTCCCCGAGTACATCACCGACCTCATCCTCCAACGCTCGCCGACCATTGCGACGAATCCGAAATCTCCGGGTTCTATGAAGGAACGGCTCTTCTTCGGACATATCGGGTTGCGGAACGGTGGGAAGCCCATCTGACCGGATGCGGCCAGAGTTTCGTTCGCCACGGCGCTAGCTCCGACATTCGGACGTCAGTTCGTCACCCGCAAGCGGCCGCATGCCCTCAGCTGAACGCATGAGCGTCAACACTGGTGCCAGAATCTGTCACTATGGCGGCCTAGACTGAGTTTTCTTACCCAACGAAAGGAAACCATCATGTCTAAAGCCAACGCCAATGCTCTGCTAATCGCTCGCACCTACGTCGAAGCGATGGCGAAGAAGGATGTCGAAACGATCATCTCCGTCTCGGCCGAGGATGTCGTCTGCACATCGCCAATCGGGCAAATCACCGGTATCGAGCGCTTCAGGGACTTCCAGTGTGGGTTCGCTCAAATGATCAAGAACTTGACGGTCCTCGCTGTCCATGGCGACGACGAAGAGGCCGTGGTGGTCTACGACGTCGAAACGCATCCGGTACCGCACTCGCAAGTCGCTGAATTCATCAAGGTCAAGGACGGCAAGCTCGCCTCCACAGACGTGATCTACGACGCCACGCCGTTCGCTGCATACATGGCAACGGTCCAGCCGCACTGAATACGCCGAATATGAAACGTATCCAATACGCTGAGTACGGCGGCCCGGGGTTGATGCGCCTCGAAGACTTCGAGTTGGATGAACCGCGCAAAGGCGAGGTTGCGGTGAAGGTCAAGTTCGCTGCCATCAATCCCATTGACTGGAAGGTGCGCAATGGCTATCTCAAGATGGTCACCGGCAAAGTCTTCCCGCGTGCGATGGGCAGCGACTTCTCTGGGATAGTCATCTCGGTCGGTCCAGGTGTGACGCGCGTCAAGCCTGGTGATGCCGTATTCGGTCTTGCCCGGATCAAGGAAAGTGGCGCGCTCGGCCACGCGGTGGTCACCAACGAAACTTTCCTTGCCAAGAAGCCTGACAACGTTTCCTTCGAAGATGCCGCTTGCCTTGGCACTCCGGGCGTCACAGCCTGGAACGGCCTGGTCGACAAGGCCAAGCTGAAAGCGGGCAGACGCGTCTTCGTTAATGGCTGTACCGGCGCGGTGGGCGAAGCAACTGTTCAGATCGCGTTGATGCTGGGGGCCACGGTTGCAGGCAGTTGCAGCGCAGGAGCAATCGAAAGGGCACGGTCCCTTGGTCTTCAAGCTGTCTTCGACTATCGGACAACCGATTTGTCAACGACAGGCAAGCGCTTCGATGTGGTCTACGACACGGCCGCCACGATGACAACTGCTATGGGTCTCAGCCTGCTGGACAAGGATGGCATGTTCCTTGACATTAACCCAACCCCAGGCAAGTTCATCCGTTCGATCTTCAACCAACGGCTGAGGCCGATTGTCTGTACGCCGCGGGCTGAGATTCTCGATGGCCTCGCTCGTGCCGCCAAGGAGGGAAAAGTTCGGCTCCCTGTCGCCGAGACTGTGCCTCTGACCGAAGCGATCCGATTGATTACTGCGCTGGAAGGGGGGCGTAAGCTTGGCGGGAAGGGCCTTGTTGTGATGGATTGAGCGTGTCACGAAGCCACCGATTATTCGACCTCATGCAGGTACTTCGCCGACACCGTGGAACGGTGTCCGGCGAGGTACTGGCGTGCGAAACAGGCGTGTCGCTACGTACGATCCGCCGCGACATCGCCACGCTACAAGCTATGGGGGCTGACATCGATGGCGCGCCCGGCATCGGCTACATTCTTCGACCGGGGTTCCTTCTGCCCCCCTTGTCCTTTACTGATGAAGAACTGCAAGCGCTCGTAGCAGGCGCGCAGTGGGTCAGCCGTCAGACCGACGACGATTTGGCGCTCGCGGCTCAGAACGCGCTCGCCAAAATCAGCGGCGTCCTTCCTCCTGAGATGCGGCGAGCCCTGGACGATGACGCGCTCTATATCGGTCGTCAGAAGGAGGACCCATCAGTCCTCGATTTGGCACGAGTTCGGCAATCAATGCGCGAGCAGCGCAAGATGCTCATTGTGTACACGGATCAAGCCGGCGCTCCTTCGGAGCGAACCATTTGGCCAATCATGCTTGGCTTCGTCGAGTCCCGAAGGTTCATTGCGGCATGGTGCGAACTACGCGAGGGCTTTCGTCTGTTCCGCATCGACCGGATCGCAAAGGCCACTTTCCTGGACGACCGCTATTCACGCAATCGTCGACAGCTTGTCAAGGAGTGGCGCGCCCAGGAAGACCGCCGACGTAGAGAAGGCTAAATCGCCCGGATGCCCGCCAAGGGAAGCAACTTGACGCGCGTCCACTGCCAAACATTTCGGGCGGCAGCCGGGCCATGAGCAGCCTTTCACGCGTCGATGGGAGCGGACATTCGAACGACTGTTGTCTCCAGATATCGGCTCCGGCATGCGTCGAGGCCCAGTCATGGCCCACGGCGTCGGAGGCAAAGAAATGTACATGGCAACAGAACGCACCGCGGATGTCAGGTGTGTCCTGCGGTAGGATCAGCGACACGGCCGCGCCTGCCGGCGCAACATCCTGTATCGCGTTGGGCGTGACCGTGAGCGAGACCGGCACGCCGGTGGCCGCACAACGCGAGACCACGTGGGCCGTCCGGTCGATCAGCGCCGGGAAGAGCAATGTGTCGAAGGCGCACCACGTGTAAAGGCTTCGGCCGCCAACTTCGAAAGTGTGCGGGGTCTCACGCAACGTCAAACCGTAGCCGACGACGTTGCCATCGTCGTCCCATTCGGTGCCGACCGCCCGTTCGAGTGCAGAGGTCACACGCCCGACGGGCCAGTCCAGCGCCAGAGCCAGCGCGGCGGGAGAAACCGGCGCCCCCTTGCTGAGGTTACGCAGCAGTACAAGAAAGAGATCTGCAAAGCCTTCCAACTGGTTGGCCATCGTCAGGCGCTCGGCCAGTTCGGCCGTGTAGCGGGTAAGGTTCATCGTCGTCCCCCGCAGGTTATCCGGCGCAGCACGAGAGCTGCTTCACGTCCTTCGAGAAGGTCTGCGCGGCGAGCTTGAGCCCCTCGACCATCGTCAGGTACGGGAACAGCTGGTCAGCGAGGTCCTGCACGGTCATCCTGGCGCGGATCGCGATTGCGGCCGTCTGGATGAGTTCGCCCGCCTCGGGGGCCACCGCCTGCACGCCGATGAGCCGGCCGCTGCCGGCTTCCGCCACCAGATTGATGAAGCCGCGCGTGTCGAAGTTCACCAGCGCGCGCGGGACGTTGTCGAGCGTCAGCGTGCGACTGTCGGTCTCGATGCCCGCCTGGTGCGCCTGCGCCTCACTGTAGCCGACCGTCGCAACCTGTGGCTCAGTGAAGACGACCGCCGGCATCGTATCGAGATTCAGCCGCGCATCGCCGCCGGTCATGTTGATCGCCGCGCGCGTACCGGCGGCCGCCGCGACATAGACGAACTGCGGTTGATTCGTACAGTCGCCCGCCGCATAAATGTCCGGTGCACTCGTGCGCATGCCGGCGTCGATCACGATGGCGCCGCGCTCGTCGAGCTGCACGCCCGCACTAGCCAGGTCCAGACTGCCAGTGTTGGGGGAGCGGCCCGTTGCCACCAGCAGCTGGCCGACCCGCACCTCGCCGTGGTTCGTGGTGAGGACGAACTTGCCATCAGCGTGCGACACGTGGCTTGCCTGAGTCTGTTCCAGCACCTCGATGCCCTCGGCGCGAAACGCCGCCGCCACGGTTTTGCCGATCGCCGGGTCCTCTTGGTAGAGCAGTGTGTGACGGGCCAGGACGGTGACATGACTGCCCAGCCGCGCAAAGGCCTGGGCCAGTTCCAGCGCGACCACCGACGAGCCGATCACAGCCAGTCGCTCGGGAATCGCGTCGCTCACCAGCGCTTCGGTCGAGGTCCAGTACGGCGTGTCCTTCAGGCCCGGAATCGGCGGCACTGCGGCAGTTGCACCCGTAGCAATCAGGCAGCGATCGAACGACACCGTACGTTCGCCGCCGGCGGTCAGCGTGACGGTGAGCGAATGGCTGCCCGTGAAGCGCGCCTCGCCGTCCAGGACGTTGATGTTCGGGCTCGTCTCGAGAATGTTTTCGTATTTGGCGTGGCGCAGCTCGGCCACGCGCGCCTGCTGCTGGGCGAGCAGGCGCGGCCGGTCAATGGCCGCTGCCGTCGCGGTGATGCCCGCGTCGAAGGGACTCGTCTGCCGCAGATGCGCGATGTGGGCTGCGCGGATCATGATCTTGGAGGGCACGCAGCCGACGTTGACGCAGGTGCCGCCAATCGTGCCTCGCTCGATCAGTGTTACCTGCGCGCCGTTTTCGGCGGCCTTCAGCGCAGCCGCCATGGCAGCGCCACCACTGCCGATCACGGCGACCCGCAGCACGCCGGCATCGCCGCTACGCTTCCCACCAGCCCCCGCCCAGCCGTGCGTCTTGCCGGGCAGGCCGGCGGATTGGCCCGGGACGTCAGCAACCCTGGCGTGGTAACCGGCTGTCGTCACCGCGGCTGCCAGCGTATCGTGGCTGACGCCTCCATCGACCGTCACATCGGCCAGCGCTTTGGACCAGGAGACCGCTGCGGAGCGCACGCCGGGCACCTTTTCCAGCGCCTGCCTGACATGTTCAGCGCAGGAAGCGCAAGTCATCCCGTCGATCTTCAAAGTCATCATGGGCTTGCTCCGTTCTTTCGTGGAGTGGGTTGGGTGCGTCACTGCTCAACCTTTGCGCACGTTGCCCGTGCCCAATTCACGCGTATCGGTGACACAGACGCGGTGCGCCGGAGAAATCAGGTCCCAGATCGATGTGGCCAGCATGATGGCGAGACCGGGATAGAGCAGCCAGCCGCTGCGCTCGCCATAGGCCCGCATCACAAACACGGCTGCCAGCACCAGCAGCGGGCCGATCAGGCCGGGCACGGTGCGGCGCCACTGCCGATGATTGAACCACCCGATCGCATTGGCGAACAATGCGACACAGGCAAAGACTGGTAGCAGGATGCGGATGAACAGCCCTTCATACTGGCTCAGGAAGCCCAGACCAATGGCCGCACCCAGACTGGCGATCGCGGGAAAGCAGCTCGCACAGCCCATCGCTGACACGATGCTGCCGAGCAAACCGGCCTTATCGGCCGCGCGCGTGACGAACGACATGGCAGTACCTCCGTAACTTCACTGCTTGACCGACGACGGATAGCCCGCGTCCGCCGTGGCCCTGGTCAGTGCCAGGACGTTCGTCTTGCCGTCGTCGAACGTCACGACGACTTCCCGCTGCTCGAAACGGACATCCGTTTTTTGGACGCCCACGACTTGGGAAAGCGCATGCTTGACGGTGATCGGGCAGGCGGCGCACGTCATGCCGGGTACCGACAGTGTGACCGTCCGGGTTGCGGCCCAGACCGGGACCGCGACGACGGCGAGCACGAGTGCAGCAAGCAGCTTTTTCATGATGGACTCCAGGTTCAATAGAACAGGGGCAGCACGTAAGGGAAACCGAGCGCGATCAACACCAGCGCGACCACGATCCAGAAGATCAGCTTGTATGCGGCGCGCACCTGCGGAATCGTGCACACCTCGCCAGGCTTGCACTTCACTGCGGGCCGGAAGATGCGCCGTCCGGCGAAGAACAACGCCACCAGTGCCACGCCGATGAAAACCGGCCGCCAGGGTTCGAGCAAAGTCAGGTTGCCGATCCAGGCGCCGCTGACACCCAGTGCGACGAGCACCAGCGGCCCGAGGCAGCAGGTCGACGCGAGGATCGCGGCCAGTCCGCCGGCGGCAAGTGCGCCGCGCCCTTTCTGCTGTTCCGCCATACGCTTGCCCTTCCGAATATCCGCTGAGTAGCGTAACCTTACTTCCGTACTTATGTACGGAGTCAAGCGGTATGGAAAACGGTAGCGAAAGCCTGACCATCGGCGCCTTCGCGAAGGCCGCCGGCGTCAATGTGGAGACAATCCGGTTCTATCAACGCAAGGGATTGCTGCTGGAGCCGGAGAAGCCGTATGGCGGCATTCGCCGCTATGGCGAAAGCGATGTGACGAGGGTTCGGTTCGTCAAGTCCGCTCAGCGGCTGGGCTTCAGCCTCGACGAAATAGCGGACCTCCTGAGACTGGAAGACGGAACGCACTGCGACGAAGCGAGCAGTCTCGCCGAACACAAGCTCAGGGACATTCAGGACAAGCTCGCCGATCTCCAGCGCATGGAAGCGGTGCTCACCCAACTCGTGTGCGCGTGCCATTCGCGCAGGGGCAACGTGTCATGTCCACTCATTGCGTCGCTGCAGCGAGGGGAAGAGCTACGCGACACCGCCTCCCGGTAAGGGCTATTCGACCTTAGCGAAAAGGTCCATTTCTTGACGGCACTCCGCTTGGAGTGGGGAGCACTGCAAGCGGTCGCGAGAGCCGACTTGCGCGTCATGCTTACTCTTCGTTCAATCCGAGGCAATATGCACCGAGCGGGGTGCTGCGGATCATGGCGCCTCGATAGGTCCACCTGACTGCCGACCAACCACACCACGTTGACCAGACAATTGAGACGGACGCCTCGCCAGAAGGTCCATGGTCAGGTTCTATCTCCACATCCGCCGCCCACGCCTTTCCGCCTGCCGCATCTTCCTCCCGTGCTGGCGGCTTAATTTCAATAATACTTGAAATGTAGAAATGTTTGACGTAGCCTTGCAGGCATGGAATCCAACCTCGTTGTCCGCGCCCTCGGCGCGCTTGCCCACGAATCGCGCCTTGCGATCTTCCGCACTCTCGTCGTCGCCGGCCCGGACGGCATGGCTGCCGGCGAAATCGCGCAAAGGCTGGGCCTCGCCCCTTCAAGCCTCTCCTTTCACCTGAAGGACCTGTCTCACGCCGAGCTGGTGAAGTCGCGCCAAGAAGGTCGCTTCGTCATCTACACGGCGAACTTCGATGCGATGACGGATCTCGTCGGGTACCTCACGGAGAACTGCTGTGCCGGTGCGGCCTGTGCCGCGAGCGATCTCCCCAACGCCTGCGGAGGCAAGCGATGAAGCGTGCATATCCACGTATCAGTCGAGAACCTTGAGGACAGCATCCGGTTCTACCCTGCAATGTTCGGCGGGGCGGAGCCCTCGGTGCTGAAAGACGACTACTGCAAGTGGGAGCTGACCGATCCCGCTTCGGCCGAAGGCAGCGAGGAGAGCAAGCAGCAGGCGATCTGGGATGCCGCCGTCATCGTGAAGCGCCGGATCGAACTGTTCCTCTCGCTGCCTCTCGACAAACTGGATGCCGTGGCCATGATCAAGGCCGTCCACGACATCGGCAAGCAATAAGGCGCCCTCTGCCATGACCACGAACGTACTCATTCTCTGCACTCACAATTCCGCGCGCAGTGTGCTCTCCGAGGGCATGCTGAACCATTGGGCGCAGAAGCTCGGCAAGGACGTCCGCGCGTATAGCGCAGGAAGTGCCCCGAGCGGCCGTCTCAACCCATTTGCACTCGAAGCCCTGTCGAACGCAGGCATCGATACCGAAGGCTATCGCAGCAAAAGCTGGGATGAATTCGTGGCGGACGACGCTCCGCAAATGCGCATTGTCATCACGGTCTGCGACAGCGCGGCTGCCGAACAATGTCCGTTTTGGCCAGGGAGCCCGGTCAAGGTCCACTGGGGCTACGTCGACCCGTCGAGCGCGCCGGGCGGCGATGAAGGCAAGCGGCAGGCGTTCGAACTCACACGCCAGGCGATCGGCTATCGCATGCTGCAGATGCTTGAACTGCCGCTTGATCGTCTGAGTGATGCCGAGCTTCAGCAAGCGTTGAACGACATCCTGCAAAGCTGAACCTTTCTCCGCCGAGTCGTCACATGAACACCCCGAATGTCGCCGCTTCGAGAAAGACCGCTTCGAAACCGGCCATCAGCTTCTTCGAGCGATACCTGACCGTCTGGGTCGCACTGTGCATCGTCGCCGGCATCCTGCTCGGCCAGCTTCTGCCAGGCGTCTTCCAGACGATTGGCCGGATGGAATACGCTCAGATCAATCTCCCGGTCGGCTTGCTGATCTGGGTGATGATCATCCCGATGCTCGTCAAGGTCGACTTCGGCTCATTGCATGAAGTCCGTCAGCACATCAAGGGCATCGGCGTTACGCTCGTTGTGAACTGGCTGGTGAAGCCGTTCTCGATGGCTTTTCTCGCCTGGATTTTCATCAAGCATCTCTTCGTGCCGATGCTGCCTGCCGCGCAGCTCGACAGCTACGTCGCGGGCCTCATCCTGCTTGCAGCAGCGCCGTGCACGGCGATGGTGTTCGTCTGGAGCCGGCTGACCGGCGGCGATCCGCTGTTCACGCTGTCGCAGGTAGCCGTGAACGACAGCATCATGGTGGTCGCCTTCGCGCCGCTCGTCGGCCTGTTGCTCGGCATCTCCGCGATTACGGTGCCCTGGGCGACGCTGCTCACCTCCGTTGTGCTCTATATCGTGATCCCGGTGATCCTCGCACAGATCCTGCGCAAGTTACTGCTCGCGAGGGGGCAGGCGGCATTCGATGCAGCGTTGGCGAAGATCGGCCCCTGGTCCATTACCGCGCTGCTCGCGACGCTGGTGCTGCTGTTCGCGTTCCAGGGCGAGGCCATCCTGAAGCAGCCGCTGGTCATTGTCCTGCTGGCCGTTCCGATCCTGATCCAGGTGTTCTTCAACTCGGCCCTTGCGTACTGGCTCAATCGCGCGGTCGGCGAAAAGCACAATGTTGCCTGCCCGTCGGCGCTGATCGGCGCATCGAATTTCTTCGAACTCGCTGTCGCCACCGCGATCGGCCTGTTCGGTTTCAACTCAGGTGCTGCGCTTGCGACGGTCGTGGGCGTGCTGATCGAGGTGCCGGTCATGCTGCTGGTGGTGCGCATCGTCAACGGCTCAAAAGACTGGTACGAATGCGCCTGAGAACTACGGAAATAACAACATGAGCGACGTCATCATCTATCACAACCCGGACTGCTGGACCTCGCGCAATACACTCGCGATGATGGCGCATCCGATCCTCATCAATCGACCGTTCGTGGTGACGTCGGTGGGTGTCCGGCTGTGCCGTCCGTCCGAAGTCGTTCTCGACATCCTGCCGGCGCCCCAGCTCGGCGCGTTTGCCAAGGAAGACGGCGAAGCGGTCATCGACGCGGAGGGCAAGCGTGTCCAATCTCACGACTGAACTGCCGCAAGTCGACCCGGCGCTCTTTCGCGTTCCCGATATCGCCCGCTTGCAGCCTGCGAAAGCGTCGCCCCATTCGCCGCGTATCCTGCTTCTTTATGGTTCCCTGCGAGAACGCTCCTTCAGCCGCTTGCTGACCGAAGAAGCCGCGCGCCTGCTCACCGCCATGGGCGCCGAAGTCCGCACGTTCAACCCGAGCGGCCTGCCTCTGCCGGACGACGCGCCGGACAGCCATCCCAAGGTGGCCGAACTGCGGGAACTGGTGCTGTGGTCGGAAGGCATGGTCTGGTGCTCGCCGGAGCGGCACGGCGCGATGACCGGCATCATGAAGTCGCAGATCGACTGGATTCCGCTTTCGGTCGGCGCGATCCGGCCGACGCAGGGAAAGACGCTCGCCGTGATGCAGGTGAGCGGGGGCTCGCAGTCGTTTAACGCCGTGAACCAGATGCGCGTGCTCGGACGCTGGATGCGGATGCTGACCATCCCCAACCAGTCGTCGGTGGCCAAGGCATTCATGGAATTCGACGAAGCTGGGCGCATGAAGCCGTCGGCCTATTTCGACCGCGTCGTGGACGTGATGGAGGAACTGGTCAAGTTCACGTTGCTGACCCGTGATATCGGTACCTATCTGGTCGATCGCTACAGTGAACGCAAGGAAAGCGCCGAGGAACTAACGACGCGCGTGAACCAGGCCAGTATCTGACCCATGCCGGTTTCTGCTCTCGATCGAAAGGCGGATGGCAACACCGCGACATGGGCGCTGGCCATCGCACAACTCGTTGCATGGGGGGCGATCTATTACGCCTTCTCGCTCTTTGTCGTACCCATGGAGCACGAGCTTGGATGGAGTCGCGCATCGACCAACGCGGCGCTGTCACTCGGGCTGCTAGTCTCCGGGCTGGCCGCATATCCGGTCGGGAAATGGATCGATCACGGGCACGGCCGGGCAGTGATGACTACGGGATCGCTGCTCGGGTCAGTCATGCTGGTGATCTGGTCGCAGGCAGGCAGTCTCGCGACGCTCTTTGCAGCGTGGATCGGGCTAGGCATCGCGATGGCGGCGACGCTTTACGATCCGGTCTTCGCGGTGATCACCCGGCGCTACCCCGGCAGTTTCCGCACGAAGATCACGTTGATCACGCTCGTGGCGGGATTCGCCAGCACCGCATTCATTCCGCTCACTCAGGGACTAATCGACGTCTTAGGGTGGCGTCACGCACTGCTCGCGCTCGCTGCAATCAACTGCTGTGTTTGCCTGCCGATCCATTGGTTTGCGCTGCGCGACAACGCGACCGCCCCGGCTATCACGCTCAACAAGGCGAAGATCAAGGCCGAGAATAGCGAGTCGATCAGGCGCGCACTTCGGACACCGGTATTTTGGGCGCTCGCGGTCTGCTTCACTGCGTATTACGCGACATTCGCAGCGCTGACGTTCCACCTTGTCCCGCTCATGGTCGAGCGCCGTGTCTCGCAGCCCGTCATTCTCGCGACTATGGCGGTCATCGGCCCGGCACAGGTCCTTGCCCGAACGCTATGGTTCACGGCTGGGCGGAACGTATCGCCGCAGATTGTGGGCGTGACGATCACCGCGGCCTTCCCGGTATCGGTAGTGATTCTGCTGATTGCTGGAACGTCGCCCGTGGCGCTGATACTGTTCGCTGTCATCTATGGAGGCGCGAACGGCATGATGACGATCCTGCGCGGCACTATCGTGCAGGACGTAATGTGGACCGAAGGCTATGGAGCAGTCAGCGGGCTGTTGTCGACGCCATCGAACATTGCGAAGGGTATCGCTCCGATCTCGGCAGCCGTGATCTGGACGATCGGGCAAAACTACGCGCCCGTCGAATGGGTCGTGCTGCTTGTCTCGCTGGTCTCCACGGCCGCGTTCGGCGTTGTCGTGATGCATGCCCGCCGTCGCGATGGCGCAATCGCGGCGACGTCCGATTGACATCGTCCCGGCACTCGTACTGACGATCGCGATCTTCGCATTCGGGAAGCTCTGGCGGGCTTCGACGTACGCGAGGGCGCCATTGCCTATGCGAACAACTGGACGCAGGATGAAAAGGCCCGGAGTTCCATGCGGATGATGCCACCTGCCAGCGAAGGAATGTGCAGCATCGCCTTGTATGGCAGGCAGAGGAGCAAGATGCGCGGCTAGTGAGCCGTCAAGACCATCAAAATATCCGCATACCATGCGCTGTTCAGTCCGAGCGACTCATCCATATGCACGTCCCTGCCGCCCATATCGATGCTCGAGGAATGGACGCCCAAAAGCAGCCACGGCAGCTCATCAGGCATCCTACCTTCTGACGGCGCTCTCAGGACAACGGGTGCTCCACTGGTGCCACGGTGGGTTCGTGCGTCCGTGACGAAACAGCCCTTCCCCTGAAAACGCAGGCCAAATGCCGACGCCAGCACGCCTTGCCGAACGACAGGCAAATGGTGCAGCGAGTCGTGGAATCCGAGCGGAAAACCGACGATCAGCAGAGACGCCCCAATCGGCATCGCATCACCCGGACGCGGCAAATGACCGGGGCCGAATGCCTGAAATATCGCGCCCGGCGGCAACGCAGCCCTATCGAGCTCCACTACAGCTACATCGATCTCGCCACCATCATCCGTTCCCTGACGCCAGAGAGGACGCCCCGCGGCGTATAGCGGAACGGCCACCCACGTGGCGGCGGCCAGGTTCGCCGCGTCGACGTGAAACTCTATCTCCAGCCGATCGGGGAAATGCTCACCGGACACGTCAATCATGACGTGCCGGCTGGTCACGAGAAACAGGCGTGCCCCCTGCTGGAAAAAAAAGCCGCTTGCATTGGTCAACCGGCGTTCCTGCGCAAACGTACATACGCGCGTCACGGCGAGAAGCAGCGCGTCCGCAGCCTCTGGGGGATGCGACTCCAGAGGCTGCGCAGGACATCGCGGAAGCTCCTCGAGCGCGCCGTGTGACTGAACAGGGTCTCTGCTGGGCGGAATTAGTTCGGATAGCAGGTCAACAAGGGCATTGTGCTCGGGCCCGTACCTTTCCGACGAGAGAAACGCCGCAACCGCAAGTTCCGATACGACGCCCGCCGACGCCGCGTTCGGCACGTGGCGCACCACGGTAGCTTTATGCACGCCTCGGCACAGAAGCCATCTATCGCCGTTAGAACTGCGATGGAATTCGAGTGCATCCTCGCTCATGCCAGCTCCGGGATCTGGCTCGGTCAGGTAAGAATTCATAGACACTCCTGATGTGACCATGATCTCATTGCCCGATGGAATCGCGAGTCACGACTCCATGACACGATCGGATTGTCCCGATCATCCTGTTCGCCGGCCCGCGAGCGCATCCTTGCGCGTAGTCTGCCGTGGTTGGGCCACTCAGGCGGATTCCCAGATGGTGCGATCAGACCCGTCACCGTCAATCAACATTTCGGCGTAGGCCATGGACGCGCGCCGTGCGTCTCCGGCATTCACGAAAGGACCCTTGCCGGGCACACGGAATAAGCGGCTCCGGGGGCTGTCCATCACGGAATCCGGTTCGCTGATACGAATCGACGCATCGAACCCCTCCTCGTAATTGTGACCATATCCCGTCTGGGTCGCGCGATGGGGATACACGAGCAAGGAAATATCGAGACCTCGATAATGGCGAATGGTTGTCATCAGGTAACTCCTTCTGGCCGCAGTACGCAGCCGTTTTCTGATCGCTGTGCGAGTTTGGCCGAAGGCGATATCCGAAACGCCTGACGAGCCGCACCAACGAGGCGAAGCGGCCCGAACCGGGTCTCTCGGCAAGAAACTCGGTACACGGGCAAGACAGTGACTAAGCGGCTTTGCGCCGGCCCTGCCAGCGAGCTTCGTGCTTCATATCGGCAAGCGCTCGCTCAGCCGGCATTCCGCTTACGTCTGCTGGATCGAACACCACGCCGCCCTGAACTAACGAAGCGGGTCACTGCCAGCCTCGCCTTACATTCGCCACATCATGGGGGCCGCATCCGTCACTTGTGCGACGAAGCCTGCATCCTGGGTCCGCCTCATCGCGCGGCAAGCAGGCGTGGTTGTCGGTGAATGTTCTTGAAGAGGTCGCCACGTACAGTGGAGGAAGAACGAAGCTGATAGCAGTCGTCATGTGCGGGCAGCGATTCGCTTTGCAGACCTCGTAATTCACGATACGCGCGAGGGCACCTTCGGTCAATTCAATTCTGGTAACAGTCTCTGCACCGCCCTACGTTGCTCGTTCCAGGGTATAGTGAGTCGTCCCCTGTGGAGTGACCAACATGTCGACACACCCGCTTCTTCTCTACAAGGGATACGAACTTCATCCCCTCGTCTTCGCCCGCACATTCAGTCGCTTTGACGGACATTCCCGTTATGCCGAAGGGTATGACATTGCGGTACGGATATGTCGCCCGGGCGCGATAGCAACCTCCGCCGCAAGCCGTGTTTTCAGGCTGAACCAACCGCATGCATTCTCCGACTTCGGTATGGCAAGGCGTGCCGCCCGGCAGCAGGGAAAGGACATCATCGACGGAAAGGTGAGTGGAGCTTCGGTCATGGACATGTGAAAAGGCTGCTGGCCTGCGGCATCAGCTGATTTGCTCGAGCCGCGAGTTGCTCTCTCGTTGATGGCCGATTTGACCGTCGCTGCTTCATGGCCACTGGCGGAGAGCATCCTTCGGCGCATTTCTTCATTCGGTCAAACGCAGCGGTCGGCCACGGCGACGCGAGAAACTGAACGCACGCATTCCTCCGCACTGGTATCGCCTCCATGCAAAGTGATCGCAATGCGATTCCGTACTACCTCGTTTTACGCACTGACTGTCCGCCGTATGTTCTGAACGCTGACCGCCATGTCCTGCGCCGCGAGGCAAGCCTTCTCCTGCGAGCGTTCGCGAGAGCCCGCGGCGCGCCGACCTCGATCGCGGACGACGCGTGGAACGACTTTTCCGGCTCGGAATCTATTTCCCTCCTTGAGCGCATGGAGATGCGGGCCTACGCACTGGTTCGCGGGGCCGAAAGCGAACATCAACTCCGGTTGCTGGCCGCTCTCTGACTGCACCAACGTGCCCATTCCCTGCGGGCGGCGAGCTCATCCATTAGCGCGTACATTTGCTGGTCACCTTGCGCGGCATATCTAACAGAGGTGGCCGCGCTCGATGGACAAGCTGGATTGTCCGGATGGAAAAGTGTTACGAGAATTGCCTTGACCGTGCCCCGCGCGGCGCCAACCGTGAATTCTATGAACAAGGTTTTTGGATTGCCGCCAGGCCGGCAGTTTGTGCTCCCCTTAAATCCGACAACTCCATCCGATCACGTGATCTCTTCAAGCAGTCGCAGGAGCGGCTCGGGTGCCGCGCCCTTCTGGCAATAGGCGTCGAAGCCTGCGGCCACGCCATTGGTGCGGACGGTTGATTCGTCCTGGGCGGTAAAAGCGACAATCACAAGGTGCTGCGTTGTAACGTCCTGGCGAAGCAATCGCGCGACCGCATAACCGTCCATGCCCGGCATATTAACGTCCAGTATGACGATGTCCGGCATCCGTGCGGCGACTGTCTGCAAGACCGCCGACCCGTCCAAAACACACTGCGCGTCGTACCCCGCCAGCGACAGGGCTGCGGTGAGCGCTTCGGCACCGGGACGGTAGTCGTCTACGACGAGCAGACGATGGCAGGCGCGTGGCGGTGCGTGCTGCACGGTGCGTGCCGTCCAGCGTATGGCGCGGAGCAATGATTTCATGGCAAAGATCTGCCTTGCGTGAACCAGCGGTTGAAGCATCCGCTGCCATGAGGGTCACTGTTGTGCGTGCCGGCCAGAATGGCAGAATATGAGAACCCATGCGCAACCTTTATGCCCGCCAAGGGATCGGCTATGTCCGCTGGCGTGACGCATGAATATCACTGTCGACCAACGATGGGATAGAAACGAATTGGTGAACTTTGATTTGGCGCGGTCGTCTCGCTACAGATGCCATGCCGCGACGGTATACGAGCGACTTTTCGTCACCTCACCTATGTAGGCCAAGCGTTTCCAGCCGGTCTCAACATAATTGCGGGGTGTGGAGCGGATGCTCGCGCTGCCTCAGGACGGTCATAAACTGTTGAGCTAATTCGCCGATCGAAGCGATCGTGGCAAACTGGCCGGCTGCCGCCCGGGGCAGCCGGCTGAGTCGACCCGTTTGGATCGAGACCGGTACAGATTTAACTGGCCTCAAGGCGCCCAAGGCGTCGTGATGAGCCAACTGACATCGTAGGTCCACAAATTTGCCGAATCGAAATCGTTCGGACCGCCATCGCTGCTGACGTACAGCGTGTTGTTGTAATGGCGCAAGTATCGGGTCGGATAGTTGTAGGAATGAAACGACGTACCTTGCCCATCTTTTCCGGTCTCGGCGCAAAAGGTCGCGTCCTGCCGGAATTGCTGGGTTCCGTCCATGGGCTGCCGGTAAACGTGGAAGTTGAAGTGGCGCATGAATTCCCCAGGATAGTCGCGAGATTCGAAGGAGTAGCAGGTCGAATCTGCAAGACCAGCGCGTACGATCCACGTTGAGTCTTGATCGGCCGAAGCCGCACTTGTACTGGAGATCACCGCGGTGACGACTGTGCCACTTTGCGCCGTGCTGCCGCTTTGCTGGCTGATGTATCGGGTCGTGCAACAGGGTGTGGTTGCGTTCAACGAAATAGTCGAGTCTTGACTCAGCACTCCGGCGACCGAAGTCGGACCACCATACCCAACGCTCACTATATTGGCCTGGACGGCGTTATCGACGGTGTCGCTAGGCACCCCCGCGGTCATCACCCCTTCGAAAAAAGAACCGATCGACCCGTTGCTGTTGTCGCCGCCAGTGCCCAGCACGATAGATCCTTCCTGATGCATGGGCATGTAGCCAGTTGTGGTCGGCAGCGAGCCCGAGTAACTGGTCGAGAGCGCCCCGCTCTGCGCATTGCCGTACTTGAGCACGAAGGTCTTTTGGCCATCGTTTTTCAGCATCGCGGTCACGTAGGGTTCCGTGTTGCCCGTGTTGGCTGAATCTTGACTCGGCCCCGCGCCCGACTCGAACAGCCCATTCTCGAGGTCGGCTTGCACCCAAGGGCCGCTGCCGCTGCAGGGCGAGAACCAGCATTCGGTGCCGAAATTGATCGCATCCATGTGTCCGTTGCCGGTGTCCGTGATCGACGTTTCCGCGTTGCCATAGTCGAAGCAGCACGAGCCGTTGAAGTGCGTGCCGGAGGTGACCATGTACATCGCCTCTGGACTTCCGTTCCTTGCGACCCCCGTGGTGGCGACATTGCGGTAGCCCATGACTCCGGAGAAGGACGCGCCATAGACTTTGACGCCGCCTGCGGTTACCGGTAGGGCATCCGCCGGAACCCCGCTGTCGGCGCCGCCGTTGCCTCCTTTAGGCTCAACCGTCAGGTCGTTGTGGTTGGAAGTTTGGTCATAGATGACGCTGATGATGCATGTGGTCCCGGCACAGAACGCGTCCTGATCGCTTGCCTTGGCGTAGCCGCCTTTGGCTTGCAGACCGATATCCTTCGTCTGGCTATCCGAAGCGCGCTTGACTTGGTAAAGCGCGCCGTTGTAGTTAGCGAACAGGGCGCGCGTCGTGCTATGCGCGGCGACGCAAGCCGTTCCTCCGTTTGCGTAGATGTCGCACGGTAGGAGGCTGGCGGCCATTGAGACTGTCGGGCCTACCAACAGAAAAGTGAATCCGAGGACGGTCGCAACCCACAGGCGGCGAAGTAATGACCCATGCTTCATGTCGAATTTCCTCTTTTACCAAACCATGACTAGTCAGACCATATCGACACGATTGGGAGTCGAATGGCCTATCTCGAGGCCACGTTCACTTGTCGTTCTCTAGATAACCGGCTGCGAATTCACTCTCGATGCCTTGCCGACGACGGCGACACTTCATGACCTCAAAGGCCGCAATGAAGCCAAGGCCGGGCCAGCCTATCGATGTGAACTCTGATTTGTCGGCATCCAAATTTCCGCACATAGAGTGGGAAACCATGCCATTTTTCAGTCAGAAAATCGGCATTGATCGGATTTTTACGAGAATAGACGGAATGAAAGTGGGAATTTTTTCAGTTTCCGTTCGTTAAGTCGACAATGCCGCCGCCTTAACCGGGCCGTTAGCCCTGTGGATTTCACTTTGTGTGCAAATGCCAGCCGAAGTCATTCCGCTCATCGATATCTCCAATATTGTTGTCATTGAACGAACTTCTGCTCGGGTGAGCAATCCGCCGAACGCACGCCACCATCAGGCATGCGCCAGGTGAATAGTCATACTATAGGAGGAAAATTTAAGAAGTCGAGATTTTTCGCTTCGACGCCGCGCGCCGAAGCTATCGAGTCGGCCTTGGCCTTTTGATCGCGCATTCCGCGCCGCAGTGAAACGAACTCGTAGTAACGGCAATTGGGTCACTGCGGCAGGCGCTTTCGCAAATGCGGCGCATGAGGCCGAGCGAGACGACGGCAAATGAATCGGCCGGAAGCCGGCTCAGGGTGTGCCGGCGGTGGTGATAGATCTGGAAACGGAGGGACCGGGCCTGGGAATTCAGGCGCTGACAAGAGGAAAGTCCAGCCGGAACAACCACTGCGTTAGACAAGCCCTTCTGCCGGGTCGATGCTTGAGGTCATCGATTGCACCTTGTTGGGGTCCTGAGATATCGAGTCGCTTCTGGAAGTCGTCGAATCGAGTCGTGCCTCCGAAGGCCTCGCGTAGGATCATCAGGCTGCCCCAATCGCCGATGACATCAACGGATCGGGCCATGGGACATTCGGCTGAGGCCCAACTTTTTCGCTGCATGGAGCGAACTGCTTCATTGTTCATGCGTGAGGTCGCAGTGCAGCTCGGCTTGCTGGCATAGAGCTGCGCGCGTCACAAAATATATTGCCACTTTGCGATTGCTGAACTGTGCGCAGTTCAGCGCGACGAGCCTATCCCTTCAGTCGCCGCAATCATGCCGGCAACGAAGACCACCCCGATCATCGATAAAAAAGCTCTCACCGTCAGCTACGTTGATGAAAGGGTGCGGGCCTGCGTGATCAACTGCCGCGCTACGGTTTCGAAAGGTTCGAGGCTCCTTTCGGCTCGGCTTAACGCCACGGCACCTTCGACGGAGGCAACCAGCATCACTGCAAAAGCATGCGCCTCCCTACTCGAAACGCCGCCCTCCCGGAAGAGATTGGCCAGTTGATCAATCCAGCTCTGGAACACGCGGGCCGTATACGCCAACTGCTCCTCGGAGTCCGCCGCGACTGTCACAGCCACCACCGCGCAACCGGCCTCGAACTGTGAGCGAGTGAGCACAGTCCGCCAGATTGCGAGGAAGCCTTCGACCACCCTCTCAAGAGAGGCCCCGCTGAGTGAGCTCAGAACATCCGTGAGGACCATTCCCGCTCGGTCAACTGCCGCCTCGATCAGCTCGCGCTTGCCGTTCGGGAAATGGTGATAGAGCGAGCCACGAGGCGCACCCGTGGCCGCAAGCACGTCGGAAAACGAGGCAGCCTGCGGACCGCCGCGCGCAAGCAACCCCATCGCCCCTTCAATCATACGTTCACGAACCTCGCCACTCATAACGCCCTTCTGTCTTTGTGTTGGCCTCAAAAATAGCTATGACGATTGTCATAGCTCCTGCTAATATGACAATCGTCATAGTTTGGAGGACGTCCCATGCGTCATAGCCGAACCATTTTCGTCACTTTACTGCCAGTGGTCCTCGCATTAGTCCTTGGCGTAGCCCATGCGTCCGCCTCCACAACTCCTGAAGGAAAACAATCCATGACAGTTGAAAAGATCAAGCACGCCGTGCTTGGCGATTGGGTCAGCATTGCCCCCGAACTGCGCCCCAGCGCCCTTAAGAATCCAGACGGCACGCTGAAGCCTTTCTATCTGACCCGTGACTTCCGGGCCTTGCCAGACGATCGGTTCGAACTGACGGTCACGAGTACGGTCGACCCCTACGGAAAGACGCCACTGGCGCGCATTTTCATCAGAGGACACATGCTCTGGCGTGGCGATCACCCGATCGCCGTCGGCGCCCAGAAGGTCGATTTCGTCGCCGACGAGGCTTATGAAGTGACGCCGCTCGTGCAGGGCTTTGCCGACCTTTTGAACCAAGTGGCAACCCAGGGCTATGCGAAATGGGAAGCCGGTAACGCCCAAAGTGTATTCGGCAAGACTTTTGCCCCCTTCGGCCTGACGGCCGGAAAAAACTTCATGGAATATGATCTTGTCTACCTGTCCCATGACATGCTGTTCTGGGGCGCGAGGAACATCGATGGGCGGGGTTTCGACACTGAAGAGAACCGGCCAACCAATCTCCAGATTCCGCTCGTCCGCAAATAAGGACAACGATGTGATCGCTGCTCAGAACCGGGATGAGCGCAGCGCAATCGTCGCAGGGGTGAGCAGCGGCCATGGCGGCCCCAAATCGCCGCTCACCACCTTTCAGCACCCTGGCAATGCCGGGGGCGACGTTTCGCGCGACGCCTTCGTCGTCTTGGCCATCGTGGTTGCCAGCAATTTTCGCCCGCCGGATTCTACCTTAACGCCCTGTTGCGACAGAGCCCCATGAGCGACGATCGCTATGAAATAACCGTCGCTCGATCGCCAGCCAACAGTTCCTGCGGGACCTGGCTGAACCCGTACTGCCCGGTCGCGGATTGCAGATCGAACACCCATACGAGATCGAATCGATCGTCCGGCCATTTCTGCGGCACGGGACCGTTCGACAGCGGGATATTGCCGGCAATTGCCGGAATGTCCTCATGCTGCCAGCAGATCAGGACCGCGCCCTGACTGGCGAGCGCGGCCTTCGCAACGTCGGCTTCCTGGCCCTTCGTGTACTTGCCGTTGACGTTGAGAGCAATAGCGAGCCGCTCACTCAGCGGCGTGATCGTCTCGGTCGGCCGCTCGCTCTTCGCGTGCGGCGCGACCACTGCCGCGAACAGGACGTCGGGCTTCGCAAGCTCCGTGCTCTGCAGAGGGCCGCGAGCGGGATCGAAGAGCGCGACCAGTGCGCCGGCGCGTTGCCAGCCGAGCGTGGTCAGGCTTTCCTTGTCCTCTTCCCCATCGGCATTCACGCCATAGGGCTTGCCCTTGTCATCCGGTTTTTCCGCGTGACGGATGATCATGATTTTCTTTGCGGTCGGCGCAGCCATGTCGATCCTCTCCTTCGTTTGAGGTTTTTGCATACCCGAAACGGGTGTCACTCGATACTGGTTCGTCCAGTCATCCAGTGATAGCAATCAAACGAAACGAAAACAACCTGACTCGATGCGCGATTGCATGGCGCTCGACATTCGAGTTCACACTGCGGCGTGGCTGGCCGTGAATCTCGACTTCCTCATTCTGTTGAACTCATTCGGCGAGATAATCCTACTTCTGATCCTCAAGCCCTTTTCGAGGGGATTACCGAACAGCTCGGGCGCAATGCGCAAGCTGTTCTACACGCCGGTCTGCGTGCTCAGCGCAGCATCCCGTACGGGTTCAGGCCGGCACTCTCGTTCTGGTCGGTGCCTCCGTCATCGACCAAAGACGCACCGGATCGCTGGTCCTGGCGGTAGAGGGAATGCTTGCCTCGTGGGTGTCACCGATCAGAAACCAGCGGAGGCCGTTCATGGTCGCAACCCGCGGGGCTCTCGACTTCAACAGGAGAGGAAGCAAAAGATTGGTGAGGGCGAACGGCCCCAGGAAGTTGCTGCCGATCTGCAACTCGAACCCGTCCTTGGTGGTCTCGCGCTTCGGCGGGGTCATGACCCCGGCATTGTTCACCAGCATGTCAAGCGGCCTGCCTTCGTCAAGCAAAGCGTGAGCGAGATTGCGGACGCTGTGAAGGTCTGCGAGATCGAGCGTACGCACCTCGAGTTTCGCGGACGGTACGGACCTGAGCATATCCTGCCTTGCGCTCTCGCCCTTCGAGGGCGTGCGCATCGCCATGATTACGTCGGCGCCAGCGGCGGAAAGACGCTTGGCGACCTCCCTTCCCGTGCCGCTGTTGGCGCCAGTGATGAGGATGCGCCGACCGGACTGATCGGGGACCTGATACATACTGCTCCTCTCCTTGAGTTTGGGGTGTTGCGACTGGCCCCGTGGAGTCAATGGCGTCGACGTCCGGGCTGTCCCGGTTCCATCAACAACGTCTTGGGCTCCAGATACGCGCTCATTCCCCATTTGCCCATTTCGCGCCCGAGCCCCGAATGCTTGAAACCGCCAAACGGTGCGCGCGGCTCATGGGCCAGCGTGTTGACGAGCACACGACCAGAGTCGATCTGGCGCGCCACCTGCCCGCAGCGCTCGAGGTCCTGGCCGAGCACAACAGCACTCAGGCCGTAGCGCGTGTCGTTGGCAATGGCGATCGCATCGGCGTCGTCTTCGTAGGCAATGAGGGTGAGCACGGGGCCGAAGATTTCTTCGCGAGCAATGCGCATCTGGTTGGTGGCATCGGTGAAGATCGTGGGTTTGACGAACCAGCCTGCATGCAAACCATCTGGCCGGCCCTCGCCGCCAGCGAGCAGCCTTGCTCCTTCCTGAATGCCCAGGCGGATGTAGCTCTGCACGCGCTCCCACTGCTTGGCGCTCACCATTGGGCCGATGGCAGTGCCGGCATCGCGCGGGTCGCCGGACTTGATAAGCGAAACCGCCTCCTTCGCAACTTGCTCGAACTCCGCTAGCCGGCGGCGCGGCACGAGGATGCGAGTGCCTGCAATACAAGCTTGGCCGCTGTTGGCGAATCCGGCCTGCAGCACGAGCGGCATGATGCTGGCGAAGTCAGCATCATCCAGCACCACGGTGGGCGACTTGCCACCCAGCTCCAACGTCACGCGCTTCATCGTGGCGGCACCGGTGGATACCAGATGCTGGCCCACCGCGGACGAACCGGTAAACGAGATCTTGGCGACATCAGGATGACGCGCGATCTCTTCACCGACGACATCGCCCCGGCCATTGACGATGTTGAACACCCCATGGGGCAGGTCCGCTTCATGCAGCGCCTGGGCAACGATCTGCGTCTGCATCGCGCTCATCTCGCTCGGTTTGATGACGGCAGTGCAGCCCGCCGCAAGCGCGGTGGCGAGTTTGTTGCAGATGAAGCCTGCATTGCTGTTCCAAGGCGTGATCAGGCCGGCAACGCCCACTGGCGTCAGGATCACGCGCGCGATGCCTGCCTGCTCCTCGAACTCGAAGGCTTCCAGTACGTCGATAGCCTGGACAATGACATCGGCCGGATAGGTCGCCATCCAGCGCCCGCGCTCCGAAGGCGCACCATATTCCCTCACGATGGCTTCCATCAGTTCGTCCTCGCGCGCAGCGATGGCCCGATGCATGCGCTTGAGCGCAGCCACGCGTTCCGCACGAGTGGTGCGCGACCAAGCAGGAAACGCCGCCTTGGCCGCCGCGATCGCGCGCTGCGCATCGCACTCATCTCCAAGCCGAACCTGACCAATGACTTCTTCGGTGCTCGGGTTATGAAGATCGAACCATTCCTGGCCGTGCGGCATGACAAATTCGCCGTTGATGTAGATGTGTTCAATGCGTTGCATATTGGCTCCTTTGAGGGTGATTCGCGGCCCGCAGATCCGCGCAAAGAGCATGACCTCGAGTCGAGATGCAACTAAGTCTAGGGATGGTTTATTGTTCTGATAAGACGCCTTATGGCTGATGACACATCCGGAAAATCAGGACAATCCATGCACCGTACAGGAATGACCGAGCTTGAAGTGATTCTGGCCATCGCGCGACGCAGCAGTTTTCGCGGTGCCGCGCTGGAGCTTGGCATGTCCACCACGGCAGTGAGCAGCGCGGTGGCCGGGCTGGAAGCGCGCTTGAAGGTGCGCCTGTTCAATCGCTCGACGCGCAGCGTCGCACTCACCGATGCGGGACAGCGCTTTGTGGAGCGCATCGCGCCCGCACTCGCCGAAATCCGCAGCGCAGGCGAAGAAGCCAGCACCGGGCCCGATGCTCCCAGCGGCACGCTGCGCATCAATGCGCCGCAGGGCGTGGCATTCCTACTGCTGGAGCCGCTGTTCAGCAAGTACGCGCAGCGCTATCCGCAGGTTCGCATCGACATTGTGAGCGAGTCGCGCTTGATCGACATCGTGGCGGAAGGGTTCGACGCGGGCATCCGCTTGGCCGAATCCGTGCCGCAGGACATGATCGCTGTGCCTCTCTCGCGCGACATCCGCATGCTCGTCGTGGCCACACCCGAGTATCTGAAGCGGCACGGAACACCAAAGCATCCGAGTGATCTGCTCAAGCACCAGAGCATCGGCATGCGCTTGCCCCATGGCGGCATCTATCACTGGGAGCTGGAGCGCAACGGCCAGAAGCTGCAGATGGATTTACCTGTACGCATGGCGCTCAATGAACAACTGGCCATCAAGCAGGCGGTGCTGCTTGGGCTGGGCATCGGCTTCATCTCCGAACGGTTCATCGAGGAAGAACTGAAGTCCGGCGCGCTGACTCCCGTGCTGGTTCCCTGGTGCCAGCCGTTTGGCGGGCTGAGGCTCTACTATTCAGGCCACAGGTTCGTGCCTGCGCGATTGCGTGCATTCATCGACCTGATTCATGAACTGGGTCTGGCCACAAATTGAGGCGAACTCACGCAAGCTGGATTGCGGTAAGGCCCCGCCTTTGGCACACCAGACCGAACAGAAGTAACAGCTAAAAAAACGGCCGGTCTTTCGACCGGCCGCCTTCGCTTCAGCAGCAAACATCCAAAGCCTTACTTCACATCACGCAAGATCGAAGCGATCGAGGTTCATCACCTTGTTCCAGACCGCCACGAAGTCCTGAACGAACTTCGCCTGCGCGTCCGAGCTTCCGTACACTTCAGCCAACGCCCGGAGCTGCGAGTTGGAGCCGAACACGAGATCGACACGCGTGCCGGTCCACTTGAGCTGCCCCGTGGCGCGATCGACACCGTTGAACACGTCCTGGTCGTTCGAGACCGCCTTCCACTCCGTGCCCATGTCGAGCAGGTTGATGAAGAAATCGTTGGTCAACGCTTCCGGCCGCTTCGTGAAGACACCGTGCTGGCTCTTCCCGGCATTGGCATTCAGCACGCGCAGGCCGCCCACGAGCACCGTCATTTCCGGCGCGCTCAGCGTCAGCAGTTGCGCCTTGTCGACCAGCAACGCCTCGGCCGGCACCGTGTACTTGCCCTTGAGGTAATTGCGGAAGCCGTCCGCGACCGGTTCGAGCACGGAGAACGATTCAACGTCGGTCTGATCCTGCGATGCATCCATGCGGCCCGGCGTGAACGGAACCGTCACGGCATGGCCCGCGTTCTTCGCGGCCTGCTCGACGCCTGCGCAACCGGCCAGCACGATCAGGTCGGCAAGCGAAACCTTCTTGCCGCCCGCGGCTGCGCCGTTGAACTCGGCCTGGATGCCTTCCAGCATCTCCAGCACCTTCGCCAGGTGTTGCGGCTGGTTGGCTTCCCAGTCCTTTTGCGGAGCCAGACGGATGCGTGCGCCGTTCGCGCCGCCGCGCATGTCCGAGCCGCGGAACGTCGACGCCGACGCCCACGCCGTCGACACCAGCTCGGCAACCGACAGCCCCGACGCCAGCACCTTGGCCTTGAGCGCCGCGATGTCCAGCGCGTCGATCAGCGGGTGATCAACCTTCGGAATCGGGTCTTGCCAGACCAGCTCTTCGGCCGGCACTTCCGGGCCAAGGTAGCGGGCGAGCGGGCCCATATCGCGGTGCGTGAGCTTGAACCAGGCGCGCGCGAAGGCGTCGGCGAACTGCTCCGGATGCTCGTGGAAACGTCGCGAGATCTTTTCGTAAGCCGGGTCGTAGCGCAGCGAGAGGTCCGTCGTCAGCATCGTCGGCACATGCTTCTTACCCGGAGCGTAGGCGTCCGGAATCGTCTGAGCGGCACCCTTGGCGACCCATTGGTGCGCACCGGCCGGGCTCTTGCTCAGTTCCCATTCGTAGCCGAACAGGTTCTCGAAGAAGTTGTTGCCCCACTTCGTCGGCGTGGTGGTCCAGGTGACCTCCAGGCCGCTCGAGATCGCATCGCTGCCCTTGCCCGAGCCGAAGCTGCTCTTCCAGCCGAAGCCCTGCTCTTCGATGCCCGCCCCTTCGGGCTCGGCGCCCACGTGGGAAGCCGGGCCGGCGCCGTGGGTCTTACCGAAGGTGTGGCCGCCCGCGATGAGCGCAACCGTCTCTTCATCGTTCATCGCCATGCGGCCGAACGTCTCGCGGATATCGCGCGCTGCCGCGACCGGGTCCGGATTGCCGTTCGGGCCTTCCGGATTGACGTAGATGAGGCCCATCTGGACGGCAGCCAACGGATTTTCGAGATCGCGCTCGCCGGTGTAGCGCTTGTCGCCGGCGAGCCACGTGGTTTCGGTGCCCCAGTAGACGTTTTCTTCCGGTTCCCACACGTCCTCGCGCCCGCCCGCGAAGCCGAACGTCTTGAAGCCCATCGACTCCAGCGCGACGTTGCCGGTGAGGATCATCAGATCGGCCCACGAGATCTTCCGGCCATATTTCTGCTTGATCGGCCACAGCAGCCGGCGCGCCTTGTCGAGGTTGACGTTGTCGGGCCAGCTGTTGAGCGGCGCGAAGCGCTGCTGCCCGGCGCCCGCGCCGCCGCGGCCGTCGGCCGTGCGGTACGTGCCGGCGCTGTGCCACGCCATGCGGATGAACAGCGGACCGTAGTGGCCGAAGTCCGCCGGCCACCACTCTTGTGAAACGGTCATGAGCGCCAGGAGATCCTTCTTCACGGCCGCGAGATCGAGGCTCTTGAACTCCTTGGCGTAGTCGAAGTCCTGGCCCATCGGGTCGGACAGGGAGGACTGCTGGTGGAGCACTTTCAGGTTCAGTTGATTGGGCCACCAATCACGGTTCGTCGTGCCACCGCTTGCGGCCTGGTGGAACGGGCATTTCGCTTCATTCGACATCTGCTGCCTCCTCTGTTCGTTTGAACCAACTACTCAACTCGGCGTGGGGGTCCGAGCGCCGTCGAAGAATAATAGTGTTTCTCAAGCGGCGGAGGAAATTGGCTTAATTGATGGCGGCAGTAGAGGAACTGCATCACCCGATTTCCCGCACAGGCCGGATGTGACGCGAGCGTGACATGCAAGCGGTAGCGCGTTTATCGACTCGGCTCCATCAGGTCCGCGATCGGCAAGCCCTGCGCCTCGCAATGGCGGCGGTAGGCATCGAGTTGCGTCTGCGCCGACACGCGCTTGCGCACCGCGCCATCCGCGGCGAGGAACTCGACCTCGCCGTGCACGACGACGAGCACCGTCAGCGGCTTGTCACCCTCCACGCGCCACCAGTCGGTGTTGCCCGGCGGCTCGTAGACGTAATCGCCCGGGCCGATCCGCTCGCCCGTGCACAGCACGCGCTCGCCTTCGAGATTGAATGCGTGAATCTCCCCGGTATGGCGATGCAGCGGCATCACGGCGCCGGGGCTCATCCGCATCAATTCGACGAAGCCTCGCCCCTCGGGCATGAAGCGCAGCGGCTTCCACCACTTGACGGGCGATTCCTGAATCCAGGGCATTGCCATGCCGCCGGCCACGCGCGCCGGCATGTACTCCTGCAGCCACGCGTGGGCATGAGTGTTGGTGTGGTTCATGATCGAGCCTCCGGTTCGAATGGGAAAACGTGTCCCAGCAGCGTCGACTTTACGAGTAGACTGGATTTCTTTTTGATCCAGTTTTTACTAATTCAATGGAACCAGTTTTCGAGTTCCCGCTCGACCTGGAAAAGGGCGGCGGCAAGAGCCGCGCCCACCGGCTGCATCAGCAGCTGCGAGCGGCCATCGTCGCCCGGCGCCTGCCGCCGGGCTCTCCGCTGCCCGCCACACGCCGGGTCGCCGAGGCTTATGGCGTGGCGCGCAACACAGTCGTCGCGGCCTACGATCTGCTCGCTGCGGAAGGCTATGTGATCGCGCGCCCGGGCGCGAAAGCGGTCGTTGCCAATCTCGGCCAGGGGCGGGCCGTCGCGGCTCGCAAGCGGCTGCCCCCTGCGATGCCGTCAGGCGCTGCGGCCCTGCCCGCTTCGCGGCCCGTGGGCATCGATGCGCCCACGCACGGCTTTCACATCGGCGTTCCCGATCACCGCCGCTTTCCGCTCGACGTATGGCGCCGTTTGCTCGCGCGCTCGCTGAAGAGCCATGATGCAAGCGCGTTCGGCTATCAAGCGCCCTATGGCCGTCCGTTGCTGCGCGCGGCCATTGCGCAACACGCGGCGTCCGCGCGCGCCGTGGCCTGCCGCGAAGACGACGTCCTCGTGACCTCGGGCGCGCAGCAGGCATTCGATCTGCTCGCCCGCGTGCTCGTTGCACACGGGCGCACCAAGGTGGCGGTCGAGGAGCCCGGCTATCCGCCGATGCGCCGCGCGCTGCTCGCCGCAGGCGCACAACTCGTGCCGGTGCCGGTCGACGACGAAGGCTTGTGCGTCGACGCGCTCCCCGCCGGCCTACGCGCCGTCTGCGTGACGCCCTCGCATCAATTTCCGACCGGCGTTCCGATGTCGATGGCGCGACGGCACGCGCTGCTCGACTTCGCGCGACGGCACGGCGCAGTCATCATCGAGGACGACTACGACTGCGAGTTCCGCTACGGCAGCCAGCCGCTCGACGCCCTGCAGACGATCGATCTCGACGGCAACGTGATCTACGTCGGCACGTTTTCGAAGAGCCTCTTTCCGTCGCTGCGTCTGGGCTATGTCATCGCGCCGCAGTGGGCGCGCGAGGCGCTGGCCGCCGCCAGGCAATGGGCCGACACGGCCGGCAACGCGCAGCTTCAGGACGCGCTCGCACGCTTCATTCTCGACGGCCATCTCGCGCAGCACGTAAGGCGGATGCGCAAGATCTACGAGGGCCGGCGCGAAGCGTTGCTCGATGGCCTGGATCGATACCTGCGCGACTGGCTCGAACCGCTGCCCGCGCAAGCGGGCATTCACCTTTGCACGCGCTATCGGGATCGCCGGCAGGCGAGCCGGATCCTGTCGAGCGTGCGGCAACACGCGAACGGTGCGCAGCCGGTCAGCGATTTCCTGCTCGCGGCCGGGACGACAACGGCCAGCGGTATTGCGTTCGGTTTCGGTTGCATCGAGGCGGACGAGATCGCACGCGCGTTGAGCAGCGTCGCGCGTGCTTTGCGGCGAGGCTGAAATCAGATCGACGACACCGCGGTTGCAAGCGACTCGAAGACCCGCTCGACATCACGCTCATCCGTGCGCCAATTGGAGAACGCGGCGCGCAATCCCCAAGTCCCGGCGTAGACCGTCGTCGAGACGAACACCTCGCCATGATCGCGCACCGCGCGCATGTAGGCGTTCACGCGCTCCTCGCTCGGCTCTTGCGCAAGCGTGAAGCAGACGACGTTAAGCCGGGTCGGCGCGAGCAGCCTCAAGGCGGGCAGCATGGCGATCCGCTCGCCAAGCTGCTTGGCCATGCGGATATTGCGCTGAACGATCTCCGCGTGCCCCGCCCGTCCGTATGCGGCGAGAGAGAACCACGTCGCGAGTGCGCGCAGCCGGCGCGAGTTCTCCGGCGTCAAGTGAACGAAGTCGGGGTTCTCGCCCGGCATGCCGAGATAGGCGGCGCTGTTCTGAAACACCCGGACCTGCAGATCGCGCCGGCGGCTGAACTGCACCGCGGCGTCGTACGGCACGTTGAGCCACTTGTGCAGGTCGACGCAGATCGAATCCGCTTCGTCGATTCCCGCCGTCAGCTGCGCATGCTCCGGCGACAGCGCCGCAAACGCGCCGAACGCCCCATCGACATGAAGCCAGAAGGAATAGCGCGACTTCAGCGCGGCGATGGCCCGGAGATCGTCGAAATCGACGGTGTTCACAGTGCCGGCGTTCGCGACCACGATGACGGGCTCGCCTTGCAGCCGCTCGAGCGCCGCTTCCAGCGCCGCGAGATCGACGGCTTCGCGCGCGGGCAGCGTCGGAATCTTCTGCACCGACTTGCGCCCGATCCCGAGCATCGACAGCGCCTTGTAGATGCTCGAATGCGGCACGCCCGACAGCACATGAATCTGCGGCAGCGCACCGGCGCCCTCCTCGGCGATGCTGACGCCGCGCTGCTCGCCGAGCCATTCGCGCCCGATCGCGAGACCGGCGAAGTTCGACATCGTCGCGCCGCTCACCATCACGCCGCATTGCGCTTCCGACAATCCAAACAGTTGCCGCAGCTGTGCAACCGTTTCACGTTCGAGATCGGGGGCCGAACTGTCGATGCCGGCGGTCGGGTTCTGATCGTAGACGCTCGTGAGCCAATCGCCGGCAATCGACGCCGGCGTGGCTCCCCCTGTCACGAAACCGAGGTACCGCGGCCCCGCGCTGCCCGAGAAGCCCGGCGCCCAGCGCGTGACGAACGCCTCGAGCGCGCCTTCGAGTCCGGCGCCCTGCTCGGCAAGCGGCGCAGGCGCTGCGGCCTGGGGCGCGAGGGCGGCAGGCCGGCGCGCGACGCCGGCCAGAGTTTCGACAGCATGTTCCAGCGTGCGCGCGAGCAGCGCGTCGATATTCAGGAGATCGTGTGAGAGTTTCGCGTCCATGCGCTTCCATGTGAACAGTCCGGCGGGCGCCCGACTGAATCTGCATCGAGAAGAGAAAGTAACGCGAAGAATATCAGCGACTCGCCACCCTCGCCGAAGCGCCGTTCAGCGCCAAGCAAGGTCAGCCGCGATAGCGCTCGGCCGCATGCTCCTGACCGAAGTTCGGCTGCATCGCGAACCGCGCGGCTTCGAAGGCATCCCACTGCCCGGCGTCGGGCAGCGGCGGGATCGTCACGCGCTCGCGCCGGTCGAAACCGACCAGCGCCGCATCGACAAGCTCATCCACCTCCATGACGCCTTGCATCGCGTTGACGTCGCGGCCCGTGCGCGCCCAGATCTCGGTGCGCGTCGCCGCCGGCAGCACGGCCTGCACGTAGAGCCCTTTCGGCCCGAGCTCCGCTTGCAGCGCCTGCGAATAGGTCAGCACGTAAGCCTTGGTCGCCGCATAGATGCTCGACGGCATCTCGGGAATCAGCGCCATCACCGACGAAATATTGATGATCGATCCCTCGCCTTTCGCGACGAACCGCGGAATCACCGCCGCAGCGAGACGCGTGACAGCCGTCACGTTCAGGCGGATCAGCCGGTCCTGCGCATCGGCGTCGGCATGCAGGAACCCGCCCCCCAGCGAGGCGCCCGCATTGTTGACGAGCAGCCCGATGCTCTCGTCTTCGCGCAGACGCGCTTCGACGCGCAGCGTATCCGCCGCCTCGGCGAGGTCGGCCTGGAGGATGTCGATCGCGACGCCCGTCTGAGCGCGCAGCCGCGCCGCGAGCGCCTCCATGCGGGCGCGATCGCGCGCAACGAGCACGAGGTCGTAGCCGCGGCGCGCGAGACGATCCGCGTAAATCGCGCCGATGCCGGAAGAAGCGCCGGTCACGAGCGCCGTGGTTTTCGCTTGCTTGGTCATAGTGGATCCCGATAGGTGGATTGAACGGGATGTCGTCGGCCCCGCATATAAATGATCGACATCATGAATACAATCATGATTACCATAATCTATAAAGTCAACCGAAAATTCGAGACCGCCATGACCAGGGGCCGTACCCCGCGCTTACATCAAACCGGCGCATACCGCCGCGACAATCGACCCGATCACCAGCACCGCGCCGATCGTCTTGCGGCGGTTCAACTCGGTCCACAGCAATACACCCGTCAAGGACAGCAGGACGATCCCGCCTGCGAGCGTGTCGGCGAGAAGCACCCAGCCGATGCTCAAGCCAGTGCCCTTATGCAGGTTCGTGAGCATCGCGAGGAACGTGTTGTCGTTGCGCTTGATCGACACGTAGCCGTTGCCAACCCAGTATTCGGCGAGCGTGCTTTCGCGCGGCGTCGCGAACGTGATCTGCCAGCGCTCGGGCTGCAATGCGGTGCGATCGCCCCAGGCCACGCGATGCGCCGGCTCCTTTTGCACGCGCCCCGGCGCTGCGCGCAATTGCAGCTGCTGCTTGAGCCATTTCGCCAGTTCGCGCGGCGTTTCGGGCGCGTGCTGCGGCAGCGGGACCTGCAGTGTCGACACATCCGGCTCGCCCGTCGAGATGCGCAGCGGTCCGGCGCGGTGATTGAGCAGAAAGCCCGTTGTGCCGAACAACAGGCCCAGCGCCGCGCCCCATAGCCCTACCCAGCCGTGCACCTTGCGCAGCCATTTGATGAAGGTGGCCCGGCGCGAACGCGCCCGCCTGTCACGTCGTCCGGTTTCATCGAGCAGGACATGCGTCGTTACGGCGGAGTCGGCAGCAAGGTTTTCAGGGGCGTTCACGTTTCACTCCAGAGGCGCAGCAAGTTGTGATAGCAACCGACGAGGCAGCGGCGCGTAGCGTCGAGCCGTCGTTTCCAGCGTTTTTTTCAACCGAGCTTGGCGCAGTGGCTTGCGGCGTGCTCTGGGCTCGGGCAGTAACTAACGGCGAGAGGAATCGCGTAGGCGAGCGCAAGCTCCGCCGCGAGCGGTGTCTTGTTGAGCATTGGAATCCCGAGGGGTGGCTCATGCCGGTCGATGCGGCATGCGGCGCATGCGGCTCGACGACACATGAGCGTTGGCTGGCTGGCCGCTCTTCCGTCGGAACGGGAAAACCGGTAGGCTGGCTCTAGATATAAATGCGAATCGTTATCATTCCATGCATTTTGAATTATTTCAACTTCCGTAAGATATCGATGCCCCGGGACCGGCTTTCTTTGTCGAATTGAAATTTTTTAGTAATTTTTTTGTTGGAAAAATGTGGCAACCAGTCGATCGGCACACGCAGGAAGCAGCGACGCCCGCCTCCCGCGTGGCGTAAAATACGCGCTTTCCCGCTCTTTCCTCCCGATAAATGACGCTCGCCTCCACCCTCGAGATCATCGCCGAACTGAAAGCCGGCCGGATGGTGATCCTGGTCGACGAAGAAGATCGCGAAAACGAGGGCGACCTCGTCCTTGCGGCGGATTTCGTCACGCCGGAAGCGATCAATTTCATGGCGCGCTACGGCCGCGGCCTGATTTGCCTGACGCTCACGCAAGAGCGCTGCAAGCAGCTGAACCTGCCGCTCATGACCTACAAGAACGGCACGCAGTACGGCACGGCGTTCACGGTCAGCATCGAGGCCGCCGAAGGCGTGACGACCGGCATCTCCGCCGCCGACCGCGCCCGCACGATCGCCACGGCCGTCGCGCACGACGCGCGAGCCGAACATATCGTGCAGCCGGGCCACGTGTTCCCGATCATGGCGCAGCCGGGCGGCGTGCTCGTGCGCGCGGGCCACACCGAAGCCGGCTGCGACCTGACGGCGCTCGCCGGCCTCACGCCCGCCGCCGTGATCTGCGAAATCATCAAGGACGACGGCACGATGGCGCGCCTGCCCGACCTGCTCGAATTCGCCGAACAGCATGGGCTCAAGGTCGGCACGATCGCCGACCTGATCCACTACCGCAGCCGCACCGAATCGATCGTCGAGCGCGTCTGCGAGCGCACGATGCACACCGCGCATGGCGCGTTCCGTGCGGTGATGTATCTCGATCAGCCGAGCGGCTCTCCGCACCTCGCGCTGGTGCGCGGCACGCCTTCGCCGGAGCGCGATACGCCGGTGCGCGTGCACGAGCCGCTGTCGATGCTCGACCTGCTCGAAGTGCACACCTCGACGCACTCGTGGACGCTCGACGCCGCGATGAAAGAGATCGCCTCGCGCGATCTCGGCGTGATCGTGATGCTGAACTGCGGCGACTCGAAAGAGCATCTGATCGACGTCTTCAAGGCCTTCGACCAGAAAGACAAAGCCGCCGAGCTCAAGCGCCGCCCCGTCGACTTCAAGACTTACGGCATCGGCGCGCAGATCCTGCGCGAGCTGGGCGTCGGCAAGATGCAGGTGCTGTCCAATCCGCGCCGCCTCGGCAGCATGTCGGGCTACGGGCTCGAAGTGACCGGCTTCATCCCGATGCCGGGGAGCGTTGCCGAGGACTGCGCCTCGCAAGCCGAAGCACCGGCCTCGCGCGCCTGACCCGCATTCCAGCGCACTCGCGCACTCAACCAACAACTACGGACTCTTTATGGAAATCGGACAATACCAACCGAATCTCGACGGCGACGGCCTGCGCGTCGGCATCGTCCAAGCGCGCTTCAACGAGCCGGTGTGCAACGGCCTCGCCGATGCCTGCATCGAAGAGCTCGAACGCCTCGGCGTCACCGGCGAAGACGTGCTGCTAGTCACCGTGCCGGGCGCGCTGGAGATCCCCCTTGCGCTGCAAAAGCTCGCGGAAAGCGGCCAGTTCGACGCGCTGATCGCGCTCGGCGCCGTGATTCGCGGCGAGACCTACCACTTCGAGCTGGTGTCGAACGAGAGCGGCGCGGGCATCACGCGCATCGGCCTCGACTTCGGCATCCCCGTCGCGAACGCCGTGCTCACGACCGACAGCGACGAGCAAGCCGTCGCCCGCATGACCGAGAAAGGCCGGGACGCAGCACGCGTGGCGGTCGAGATGGCGAACCTCACGGTCGCTCTCGAGCAGCTCGGCGGCGGCGACGAAGATGAAGATGAGGACGAAGAAGAGGAACAGGCATGAAGAGCGCTCGCCGACGTTCCCGCGAACTCGCCACGCAGGGGCTGTATCAGTGGCTTTTGTCGGGGGCGAGCTCGGATGAGATCGACGCGCAGCTGCGCGGCGCGCAGGGTTTCGACAAGGCCGACAAGGAGCATCTCGATGCGATCCTGCACGGCGTGATCCGCGATTCGGCCGCGCTGTCGGCCGATCTCGCGCCCTGCCTCGACCGCCCGATCGAACAACTGTCGCCCGTCGAGCGAGCGGTGCTGCTCGTCGCGGCGTTCGAGTTCAAGAATCATCTCGACATTCCGTATCGCGTCGTCATCAACGAGGCGGTCGAGCTCGCGAAGACCTTCGGCGGCGCGGACGGCTACAAGTACGTGAACGGCGTGCTCGACAAGCTGGCTGCGAAGCTGCGCATCGCCGAAACGCAGTCGGGCCGCGGCGGCAACTGAGCGCGGCATTCGTCTCGCGCAAACAGCGGGCGCCGGAAGCGGCGCCCGCTTTCCGTCTGCTGCGGACTATTGGATCTGGAATACAGCATGAACAACGCGTCCGAACCGCTCGTGCGCCTCGCCGCCCGAGTCGACGCCATTGCGCCGTTCTACGTGATGGAGCTCGCGAAAGAAGCCGCGCAGCTCGAGGCCGCGGGGCGCGACATCATCCACATGGGTATCGGCGAGCCCGATTTCACGGCGCCCGAACCCGTGATCGAAGCGGCCGCGAGCGCGCTCAGGCGCGGCGTCACGCAATACACGGGCGCGCTCGGTATCGCGCCGTTGCGCGAAGCGATCGGGGAGCACTACGCGCATACCTATGGGCTTCGAATCGATCCCGCACGCATCGTCGTGACGGCCGGTGCGTCGGCGGCGCTATTGCTCGCCTGCGCAGCGCTCGTCGACCGAGACGACGAGGTGCTCATGCCCGATCCCTCCTATCCGTGCAACCGTCACTTCGTGGCGGCCACCGAAGGCCGCGCGGTGCTCGTCCCGAGCGGCCCCGCCGAGCGCTTCCAGCTCACGGCCGCCGATGTGGAAAGCCGCTGGAGCGAGAAGACGCGCGGCGTGCTGCTCGCGTCGCCGTCGAACCCGACCGGCACGTCGATCGCGCCCGACGAGCTCAAGAAGATCGTCGAGGCCGTGCGCGCACGCGGCGGCTTCACGATCGTCGACGAGATCTACCAGGGGCTCAGCTATGACGCGCGGCCGGTGTCGGCGCTCTCGTTCGGCGACGACGTCGTGACCGTCAACAGCTTCTCGAAGTACTTCAACATGACGGGCTGGCGCCTCGGCTGGCTCGTGGTCCCGACGGCGATGATCGGCGCGTTCGAAAAGCTCGCGCAGAACCTCTTCATCTGCGCGTCGGCGCTGGCCCAGCATGCGGCGCTCGCCTGCTTCGAGCCGGGCACGCTCGCGATCTACGAAGCGCGGCGCCTCGAGTTCAAGCGCCGCCGCGACTACATCGTGCCCGCGCTCAAGTCGCTCGGCTTCGACGTGCCGGTCACGCCCGACGGCGCCTTCTACGTCTACGCAAATTGCTCGGGCGTCGCGCATCCGGCCGCCGGCGACAGCGGCGCGCTCACGAAGGCGATGCTGCACGACGCAGGCGTCGTGCTGGTGCCGGGGATGGATTTCGGCGCCCACGCGCCGCGCGAGTACATCCGCCTCTCCTACGCGACCGCGTATGCGCGGCTCGAAGAGGCCGTCGACCGCCTGCGCACGCTCTTTGCGCGCAGCTAGGGATCCACGGGGGCGCGCCATTTTCGCCGTGATTTTTTTCGCAGCACAAAATAAGGGCACCCGAGGGTGCCCTTATTTCGTTCAACCATTTGCTCACCGCTACGCAGCGGCTCACGCAATCTGTCTCAAGCGCCGAACTCCGGCCCCGAGTTGCGCTTCGTCGCGGACGTGTTGGTGCTCGCATCGTCCTGCTCGGCGGCAGGCGTCGAAGCCGCCGCCGCCTTCGCGGCGATCGCGTGTGAATTGTCGAGCGACACCTGCACGCGCTTGCTCGTCGTGGCAGCCGCCGCCGTTTGCTGCGGCGCCTGCGGTGCGTTGATCTGCACCTTGCGGCCGCGCGCCACGTCGCGCAGGCGGTCGCGCTCGGCCATCACCTTGGCGCCATAACCGCCGTCGTCCTGCGAGGTCGAGCCGACGTAGAGACGCAGGCCGCCCGGCAGCGAACCGCCGCGCGCGATGCAATCCTTCAGGACCAGCGCGCCGACCTGGATGTTCGTCATCGGCTCGAGCGCGGCGCTCGTGCCGCCGAAGTACTGAAACTTGTCCGAATGCACTTTCGACATCACCTGCATCAGCCCTTGCGCGCCGACGCCGCTTTCCGCATACGGATTGAAGCCCGATTCGATCGCCATCACCGCGAGCAGGAGGAGAGGATCGAGGCCGACTTCGCGGCCCGTCTCGAATGCCGCCTTCACGAGGGCGCCGACAGGCTCTTGCGCGACGCGATATCGGCGCGCCAGATAGTTCGTGACCAGATTCTGCTCGGACGCCGATGCAAGCGCGTGGTTGTTGCGCGCATCGGCCGCCACGCGTTGCGACGGAATCAAGTTGGCCAGCATGCCGACGGTCGGCTGCTGAGTATGCATATCGAAGCTGTTCGGAGCCTGGTACGTGACGCCGCTCTGGCCGCTGCCGTCGAAGGCGCCGTCGTAGCTGGTGTTGTCGACGGTGGGCCCGTTCGAGCTCAGCGTTTCGTCGTTGCTGCCCTCGGCCGGGCCGAAAGCGGGTAGCGGATGGCCGCT
The DNA here is from genome assembly GCF_005144415.1 of Trinickia terrae. Classification (GTDB taxonomy): domain Bacteria; phylum Pseudomonadota; class Gammaproteobacteria; order Burkholderiales; family Burkholderiaceae; genus Trinickia_A; species Trinickia_A terrae. The sequence continues at coordinate 245,481 of NZ_SWJE01000002.1, forward strand.
CAGGAGGCGGGCCGGTCCGGCCTGGACGGCTGCCGAGATGACCGGCATCAGCTTCGCAGCGAGAGGCGTGCGCACGGTGGGCAAGAGCCACAGCACGAGCGCGGTCAGAACAGCCAGACCGCCGACGATGCTGAATAAGTGGTGGCTGACACGCGTCCCGCGACGCACCACGGCGCGGACTGCTTGCGCCAGGCGCTCATCGGGACGCCACGATAACCAAGTATTCATTCAGATCTCCCATCGTAATGGCCTCGCGACGGGTGCAGCTGAGCTTAGGGCTCGGGTCGCGAAACCAAGACATCGCGCGCTTTGGTTGGGGCGGCAGCGACGTCGGGATACGGTAACGTACTGTTACAACTGGCAACGTTCCGTTCGGAGGGCCGCATCGGGGTAAAAAAATCCCGGCGGCATGCGCATTTATGCATGCCCGCGGCGGCTCTCACGCAAAAAAACCAGCGGCTAAATCGCGCTGGCGAGGACTAACTCAAGGCCGTTGGTGCCGTGCAGGATTCGGCATACGGTGACGCGTTGCGTCGAAGGACCGGAGGTGTGGTAACGACAATACTGCGGGGTCCCTGCTACCAATGTGGACGGATTCTAGCAGGCTCTAATAGATCGTCAACACTATAAAAACTCAAACCTATAACAAATTGTAATTATGAACAGTGTTCACCATCTCGAAACCCGCGCGCCTCGCGCGTCTCCACCGATTTCGACCCAAAGCGCAAAAAACCTGCCGCGATCAACGCAGGTAAAATCGCCCATCGTCCGGAAGGCCCGGCCGGGCCGGCCTTCCGCCCCATCGCAGTGCATGGCGCTGTCCATTTAGCCGCCCGTTCTGGGCGGCCCGAACCTGAGCCGCATGAAATATAGAGACCTGCGCGACTTCGTCGGTCGCCTCGAGACGTTGGGCGAGCTGCGCCGCATCCACCGGCCCGTATCGCCCGTCCTGGAAATGACCGAGTTGTGCGACCGCGTCCTGCGCGCGGGCGGCCCGGCGCTGCTGTTCGACGCACCGCCAGGCTACGGGTTTCCAGTCCTCGGCAACCTGTTCGGCACGCCGCGCCGCGTCGCGCTCGGCATGGGCATAGACGGCGGCAGCAGCGGCGATGACGGCGACAGCGCGGCGCTCGAATCGCTGCGCGACGTCGGCCGGCTGCTGTCGGCGCTAAAGGAGCCGGAGCCGCCCAAGGGACTGAAAGACGCCGGCAAGCTGTTCTCGCTCGCGAAGGCGGTCTGGGACATGGCGCCGAAGACCGTCAGCTCGCCGCCCTGCCAGGAGATCGTCTGGGAGGGGCAGGACGTCGACCTCGCGAAGCTGCCGATCCAGACCTGCTGGCCCGGCGACGCCGGCCCGCTCGTCACCTGGGGGCTGACCGTCACGCGCGGCCCCAACAAGACGCGCCAGAACCTCGGCATCTACCGGCAGCAGCTGATCGGCCGCAACAAGCTCATCATGCGCTGGCTCGCGCATCGCGGCGGCGCGCTCGACTTCCGCGAGTTCGCACTCGCCAATCCCGGCAAGCCGTATCCGGTCGCGGTCGTGCTCGGCGCCGATCCCGCGACGACCCTCGGCGCCGTGACGCCCGTGCCCGACACGCTCTCCGAATACCAGTTCGCCGGTCTCTTGCGCGGCGCGAAGACCGAACTCGCGAAGTGCCTGACGCCCGGCGTCGACGCGCTGCAAGTGCCCGCACGCGCCGAGATCGTGCTCGAAGGCTTCATCTATCCGCAGGAAGGCGCGAGCGCCGCGGCACCGGCGGGCGCGCCGCCGCGTCCCGCGAAGGGCGCATCGGCCGCCTACGAACACGCGCTCGAAGGCCCCTACGGCGACCACACCGGCTATTACAACGAGCAGGAGTGGTTCCCAGTCTTCACCGTCGAGCGCATCACGATGCGGCGCGACGCGATCTATCACTCCACTTACACCGGTAAGCCGCCCGACGAGCCCGCCGTGCTCGGCGTCGCGTTGAACGAAGTGTTCGTGCCGCTGTTGCAGAAGCAGTTCACCGAGATCACCGATTTCTATCTGCCGCCGGAAGGGTGCAGCTACCGGATGGCGATCGTGCAGATGAAGAAGAGCTACCCGGGCCACGCGAAACGCGTGATGTTCGGCGTCTGGAGCTTCCTGCGGCAGTTCATGTATACGAAGTTCATCGTCGTCGTCGACGAGGACGTGAACATCCGCGACTGGAAGGAAGTGATCTGGGCGATCACGACGCGCATCGATCCGGCGCGCGACACCGTGCTCGTCGACAACACGCCGATCGACTACCTCGACTTCGCCTCGCCGAAGGCAGGCCTCGGCTCGAAGATTGGCCTCGACGCCACCAACAAGTGGCCGGGCGAGACCGATCGCGAATGGGGCCGCCCGATCGTGATGGACGACGCGGTCAAGCGGCGCGTCGATACGCTGTGGGACGAGCTGGGGCTCGGCCGTTCGTAGCCCCTCCCCTCCAGGAGAAACGAAGCGATGAACGCCAATCATGCAGCCATCGCCGCGACCGTGTACCGCGGTCCGGCCATCGAGAACACGCATCTAGCGCACGTGGCGGTCGTCGACGCAGCGGGGCGCCTGCTCTACGCCTTCGGCAACCCGCACCGGCCCACCCTGCCGCGCTCGGCGGTCAAGCCGGCGCAGGCGCTCGCGGTGCTCGAGACGGGCGCGCTCGAACGCTTCGGCTTCGACGATGCCGACCTCGCGCTGATGTGCGCCTCGCACAGCAGCGAGGAGGCGCACCTTGCCCGCGCCCGCGCGATGCTCGCGAAAGCAGGCGTCGCCGAGAGCGACCTGCGCTGCGGCGGCCATCCGCCGATCTCGGACGAAGTCTGGCGCGCATGGATCAAGCGCGACTTCACGCCGACGCCGATCTGCAGCAACTGCTCGGGCAAGCACGCAGGCATGCTCGCGGGTGCACGGTCGATCGGCGCGAGCATTGCCGACTACCAGCTCGACGGCCACCCATTGCAGCAGCGCGTCAAGCTCACGATGGCCGAGCTCTGCGACCTGCGCGACGACGAGATCCAATGGGGCATCGACGGCTGCAACCTGCCGACGCCGAGCTTCGCGCTCGACAGGCTCGCACGCCTCTTCGCGAAGCTCGCCAGCGCGGCGGCTCACTGCACGCCCGCCTCGCCGCGCGATCAAGCGCTCGCGCGCATCTATCGCGCGATGACCGCGTACCCCGAGCTCGTCGCCGGCACGGGCCGCTTCTGCACGACGCTGATGCGTGCGTTCGGCGGCGAAGCCGTCGGCAAGGTCGGCGCCGACGCGAGCTACGCAATCGGCGTGCGCGATGCCGCGTATGGCCCGGGCGGCGCGCGCGGGCCGCTCGGCATCGCGGTCAAGGTCGAAGACGGCAACGCGACCGTGCTGATGGCGATCGTCGTCGAGCTGCTGCATCGGCTGAACATCGGGACTCCCGAACAACGCGCACAACTCGACGCTTTCCACAAGCCGCCGATGCGCAACACGGCCGGCATCGAGATCGCCCGCCTCGAACTCTCTCTCACACTGGAAAAACAACCCTGAGGTACGGATGCACGCAGCATCGATGTTGTCGGACGGTTTTTTCCTGTCGCTTTCGTTGTGCCTCGATATCGGGCTCGTCAATGTGGCGATCCTGTCGCTGACGCTGACGCACGGTTTCAAGCCGGGTTTCTGGCTCGGCCTCGGCTCGTGCTTCGGCGATCTGGTCTACGCCTCGCTCGCGCTCGCCGGCATGGCGGCGCTCCTGCAGTTCGACTCGGTTCGCTGGGTGGTGTGGATCGGCGGCGCGGCGATCCTGCTGTTTCTCACGTGGAAGATGGCGCGCGAGGCGTTGCTTCCAACGACCGCGCCCGCAGTCGTTGGAGAATCCGATCCGGCCGCGCCGCGCACGAGCGCCTGGCGCGGCTTCCTGCGCGGCGTGCTGCTCGCGGTGTCGTCGCCGTCGGCGATCCTCTGGTTCGCGGCCGTCGGCGGCGCATTGATCGCGAAGTCGGGCGCGACGTCCACCTCCGCCGCGTCGATCTTCCTCTCGGGCTTCTTTCTCGGCGGACTGTGCTGGACACTGTTCCTCTGCGGCCTTGCAAGCCATGGACGCAAACGCGCGGGCGCCGGCATGCTGCGCGGCTGTCATGTGCTGTCCGCGCTGCTCTTCGCGTATTTCTCCTACAGCGTGATCGTGAACGGCTACCGCGACCTGATCCTCCAGACGGCGCACACGGCTGCGTAAGCGGACGGCTTACGGGCCAAAGCCACGGCCGGTCAGAAACGCCTCGCAAACCAAAGAAAACGGCGCAACGCGGCGGTTAAGCCAGCGTTGCGCCGTTTGCGCAAGACCGGGTTGGCGCGAAGCCTATGAAAAAGCTTCTCTGCGCCCCTCAGCGCCGCCAGTAGCCGTGACCATAGTAGCCACGATCATAGCCCCGATAGTAGCCGTGATGCCAATACGGACGGCCGTAGTAGCCACCCACCACGACCGCCGGCGGCGGCCCGTAATAAACCGGCGGAGGCGCATAGTAGACCGGCGGAGGCGGCGCGTAGTAGACGGGCGGCGGCGCTTCATAGACCGGATACGCCGGCGCAACCGGGATGCCGATACCGATGCCGACCGACACGTGAGCCTGTGCGGCGGTGGCGAACCCCACGCCCAACGCAGCGGTGGCAATAAGCGAGACGAGCTTCTTCATTACTGTTCTCCTGACAGCCCGGCGCGACATGAAGCCGGACCGTATGACTGGCACTGCATGAATCCAATGTAACGAAAAAGCCCGAGAGGGGTATTCCGCATTTGTTGCAAATTGCAATCGGGACAAATTCGAACATTGAGGCTGTCTATTTGCGACAAGCCCCTATCCATGTCGGACACGTGTCAATCCAAGGAGTTGCGCACTGCCGGCACAGGCGCGCGGTTGCTTTTACCGACAGACCTGAAGAAAGCCCAGTAAAGCCGGAAATGTTTCATTACAAATTGACGGCTTGAGTGTTGCGCCGGCGACGCGCCGAACCATACGCAACAAGCCGCGGGACCGATGAAAAGCCCGGCATAGGCGCCGGGCTCGGGTCATGCAGAGAGTCCGGGACTTAACCGACCTTCACGTAGGTGAATTCGCGCGTGACGCTAGGCGGGACGTAGGAGCAGCTGATCCTCACGCGCGGCGTGAGCCGCTTTTTCTGGTCCCACCATAGACGGCGCTGCGAATGGCTCAGGAACCGCAGGTGCTTCCGGTAAGAGAACATGCTCATCGTGACCTCCCGTACGTGACTGCAACACTGGAAAGAAACCGCGACTACGATCTGTATCTCCGACATCCGTGAACCCGGTGCGCCCAATCCGGGTGCAAAGCTGATACGCGCCGCGGCGCGAGTCGTCCTTGCCCCCAACGTATAGGAATTGGAATTGTGACGGGCAATCGCGCTGGCAGGCATTGCGCCGCCAAATGTCGCCCCTCATGCTTCATACGACGCCAAATTTGATCCGATAAAAATCCGTGCTCACCCGTGTTGCCAAATCGGCCGCGTTCGACGTCGGAACCGGCGCTTGCGCGAGCGCCTGGCGGATCGGCGATACTTCAGCTTTCGCCCTGCTTTTCAGCCCGGATTCCTGAAACCATGCCGCTCTCTTCTGCGCCCCGGATCGGCTTTATCGGCGCGGGCCGGCTTGCGCGCTGCCTGGCCGCCGGCTTCGCCCGCGCGGGGCACCCGGTCACGGCCGTCGCGAGCCGCTCGCCGCAATCGGCGCGCGAGCTCGCGCAACAAGTTGCGCCGTGCCGCGCCGTCGACGATCCGCAACAGGTGATCGACGCCGCCGACATTGTCTTTCTAACGGTCTCCGACGACAGCATCGGTACGGTGGCCAACACACTCCGGTTCGATGCGGAAGACGCGCATTCAAAAGCGCTCGTGCATTGCAGTGGTGCATCGCCCGTCGAGCTGCTGGCGCCGGCGCGCAAGCAAGGCGCGGCGACGGGCGGTTTCCATCCACTTTACCTGTTCGGCGGCAGCCCCGCAGACATCGAACGTATCGCCGGCTGCTCGGTGACGATCGAAGCGGAAGGCGAACTCGAGGCCGCCCTCGCGGCGCTGGCGCGCGCGATATCGTGTCACCCGCTGACGATCCCGCCCGGCACGCGCATGCGCTACCACGGCGCGGCGCACTACGCCGCCAGCTTCGCGCTGTGTGCCTTGAGCGAATGCGTCGAGCTATGGCGCGCGCTCGGCTTCACCGAGGCCGAGTCGCTGCGCGCCCTGCTGCCGATGCTCGCCGGCACGATCGAGACCGCGCGCGACAAAGGCCTCGCCGGCGCGCTCGCAGGCCCCGTGTCGCGCGGCGATGCCGGCGTCGTCGAGAAGCAGCTCGCGCTCTTCGAGACGATGGGCGGGGACCACGCCGCGCTCTACGCGCTCCTCACCCGCCGCGCCGTCGCGCTGGCCCGGCAGCGCGCGAAACCACCAGCGTCGCTCGACGCGATCGAAGCTGCCGTCGAGGCGTCGCTGGCGCGCTCGCTGCAGCAGGTGCAAGCGTCGAGTAAGCCGTGATATGGTGACGACCGGATCACGGACGGCCGGGCCACCCTGCGCCGCCGGCCCGACAGCCCTGCATGGGACCCGAGTAAGTGCTCTGCATGGGGCTGAAGCGCTAACTCGGGTCGACAGACGAAGACCAACCGACGAGAACGCAAAAATGATCAAGGTCAGCATCCTCTATCCGTACCGGGAAAACGGCCGCTTCGACGTGGACTACTATTGCCGCACGCACATGCCGCTCGCGGTGCAGCGCTTCGGCGCGGCGTTGCGGGGCTGGTCGGTGGACGTCGGCATCAACGGCGGGCCGCCGGAGTCACCGCCGCCGTTCGTCGTCGCGGGCCATTTCCTGTTCGATTCGATCGAAGCGTTCTATGACGCGTTCATCCCCGCGTCCGACGAATTGCTCGGCGACATCCCGAACTACACCGACGGCGGCAACGGCACGATCCTCGTGAGCGAGGTCAAGATCTCCAAGTAGCCGGCACGCTTGGCCTGGTGATCCGGCGCGACCCGCGCCACGCCATCTAAAACTCAAGAAGGAAAGGACCCGAGATGTTCGGCGATATCGCCCGCTTTCTGCTCAATACGATCTTCACGCTGTTCGGCGCGGCCCTGCTGTTGCGCGCCTGGATGCAGGCGGTGCGCATGCCGCCGTACAACCCCGTCGCGAACGCCGTGTACCATGCGACCAACTGGCTCGTGCTGCCGTTGCGGCATGTCTTTCACGGCAAGCGCGGCATCGATTGGGCGAGCGTCGTCGCCGCGCTCCTTGCCTCGATCGTCTATGTGGGATTGATGGTGGCGATCGCGGGCGTCGATCCGTTCAGCCTCGCGCCGGTGCTGTTGATCGTCGCCGTGCTGACGGTCATCAAGTGGGCGCTGAACCTCGTCATCTGGCTGACGATCCTGATGGCGCTGCTGTCGTGGCTCAATCCGCACTCGCCCGCCATGCCGATCCTCTATCAGCTGACCGCGCCGTTCCTGAATCCGCTGCGGCGCTTCGTGCCGCAGTTGGGCGGCATCGATCTCTCGCCGATCCTGCTGTTCGTAATCGTGCAGATTCTCTTGATGATCATCACGCGCGCGGCTGTATCGTTGACGCTCTTCGGGATTTGATCCATCGACATGCCGAAGCGAGGCCGGATGCCCGGCCTCACTTCGCGCCCAGCAGCAGCCCCACCTCTTCCTGCGGCACCGTGCCGGCAAGATGTTCGCTCAAGCCATGCGCACGGTCCGCTTCCTCGCGGCTCAAGAGCGGTGCGATGCGTGCGAGGACGATTTTCGTCCCGTCCGCATAGGCTTGGGCGCCCGCTTCGCGCGCAAAGCCTCGCTGCGCCATCTCGATCCACGCGTAGCCGAGCGCGCGGTCCTGCATCACGCCATCGCCGTTCCAGAAGCGCGCGCCGATCTCGTACTGCTCCAGCGGATCGCCCGTGAGCGCCTCGTCGAGGCTCGACAGTGCATCCCACGCATTGCCTGCCGTCTCGCGCAGCTTCTTGACCGGCTCCGCGGCCGCATCACGTTCGACGGCCGGCCGCACTAGCGGCTTTACATCTTGGTGGTCCGCATTCGCATCGGACGCATGGTCGCGCCCGGCGCCCGGCAGCCATTGCAATTGCTTGCGCGTCAGTTGCCACGTGGTGTGCTTCGCGAGCGCCCGAATCGCCAGCGCGATATTCGACGAACTCGATCCCATCGCCGCGGCCATCGTGTGCCAATGCACGGCCTGTGTGTCGTCGGCAGGCGCGCCGATGCCCGCTTCGTAGAGCCGAGCGAGACGGGACGCCGCATCTGCGGATCCGCCGTCAGCCGCTTTTTCGTACCACGTCTTCGCGGCGCGCGAATCGCGGGCTACGCCGCGTCCCAGGAGATACGCGTCGCCGACCATCGCTTCGCCGCTGGCGCTGCCCTGAGCAGCGGCACGCTCGGCCCATCGGTAAGCGGCGGTGTCGTCGTGCTCGCCACCGATTCCCGTCAGCATGTGCCAGGCAAGCGAGGCCTGCGCCGGCGCATTGCCCGCAGCAGCGGCGCGCCGGAACCAATAGGTCGCGGCGTCGAGATCGGCATTCACACCGACGCCCAGGTCGTACGCGTCGCCCAGCATCGACTGGTACTTCGCGTCGCCGCGATCCGCGAGATTCCAGAGCCAATAGACGCGTGCCGCTTCGCCCGCTTCGTCGCGCGGAGGATCGAGCGCGAGAAGCTGCATCGCGGGCACGTCGCCGCGGCGAGCGGCAGTGTCGCACCAATACCTCGCAGCACCGAAGTCGCGCACGACGCCGACCCCGCTCCAGTACGCGACGCATAGCGCCCGCTGGGAGACCGCGTCGTTCGACTTGGCGCCTTCGGTGAACCATTTCACCGCGGCGACGCGATCGAGCTGGCCAGCAGCGCCGGACCAGTACGCGTCGCCGAGCGCCGAATAAGCGGGGCCGAACTTCTGTGCGGCGGCCTTGACGAGCCATTCGCGCGCCGCGCCGCTTTGCGCGGCCTTCGGCTTGCGGTTCAGCAGATACACGCCGAGCAGCAGCTGTGCGCGCGCATCGCCCGTGTTGGCCGCGCGCGTCAGGTAGGTCTCGCCGAGCGCCTCGTCGTGCGTCACGCCCGCGCCGTAGAGGTACTGCCAGCCGACCTCGCGAGCGGCGTCGCCGTTGCCGAGATCGGCGGACTTGCGCAGCCATTCGATGCCTTGCGCCTTATCGGCCGGCACGCCTTCGCCATGAAGCAGCATGGTGCCGGCAAGGCGCGCCGCCTGCGCGTTGCCATGCTCGCCGCCTTCTCTCGCCCAGCGCAGCGCAGCAGCGCGATCGACCGGCATGCCTTTGCCTGTGTAAGCCAGCGACGCCAGATTGAACAGCGCGATCCCCTCCCCTTGCGCCGCCGCCTTTCTGTACCACGCGATCGCTTCGGCGAGGTTCTGCGGCTCGCCCTGGCCATGTTGCAGCATCGCGCCGAGATCGTTTTGCGCGGCGGCGACGCCCGCGTCGGCCGCGCCGCGCATCCAGCCGATCGCCGCTTCGAGGTCGACCGGGCCGCCACGGCCGTCGCGATAGGCGACGGCCAACGAATACTGCGCGTACGCATCGCCCTCCAGCGCCGCCTTTTGATACCACTGGCGTGCGATCGCGTCGTCGCGCTTCACGCCGAGCCCCCACAGGTACAGGTCGCCGACGCGGCGCTGCGCATAAGGCAGCGACTGAGCCGCCGCGGCGGACATCAACGCAAACGCGCGGGCGTCGTCGCGCGGCACGCCGGTTCCGGACAGGTAGAGGTCAGCGAGCATCGCCTGTGCGTTGATCTGCCGCTTCGTCGCGGCGTCGCGGATCCATGCAGCGGCCTTGTCCACGTCGCGCGGCATGCCGCTGCCCTGCAAGTACGCCACGCCGAGGGCGTATTCGCCGTCGGCGTCGCCGCCCGCCGCGGCACGAGCCCACCAGGCTGCTGCATCGTTGACGTCGCGCGGCACACCGAGCCCGGCATACCTCATGCGCCCGGCGTTGAGCGCGCCGTGCGCGTCGCCGCGCCCGGCCGCGCGCGCGAACTGCGCATAGGCTCCCGCGTAGTCGACCGGCGCGCCTTCGCCGCTGATCATCATCACGCCCAGCGTGTCGGCTGCGTCGCCGCTGCCGTTGTCGGCGGCACGCGCGAGCCATTCGCGCGCCAACGCATGGTTCTGCGGCAGCGCACCGCCGGTGCGGTAGATCGAGCCGAGCAGGTATTGAGCCATCGGCGAGCCGTCGGTTGCCGCGCCTTCGATGATGGCGATGCCGCCGTTCAAGTCCGCTCGAGCGCCGACGCCCGAGAGGCGCATCCAGCCGTACAGCACGCGTGCTTCGAGATTGCCGTCGAGTGCTTCCTTCAGGCAGGCGGCGCGGCGTTGGGCGGGCTTGGCGACGAGCGATTTGGCCCAAGCCGGGTAGTTGCCGCTCAGCGCGCACGGTGTCGTGGGGTCACTGTAGGGGAAGTGCGAAAGCGCGGCGGCGAAGAATGGCTGAGGCGAGTTGGGTTGCGGCACGGTCGCGACGGGCACCGCCTGAGCCGAGGGCAGCGCGATTGCCTCGGTTGCGAGCAGCACGCAGAGGCATAAACGGTGCATCAAGGTCGGCCTGGCAATGTTGTCGTTCGTCGTCATCAGTCGATGGAATAGAAGCCCGGGCACGCGATAAGCAAAGCGGGCTACCCGTTATCGATGTATTTACGGTCCGTCTTCAAGAAACTTGAGAAAGCGGCATGCGGTCGTCGCATTCGGGCGACAACGAGCGCGGCCCCCCATGGGAGCGCGTTGACCTCGATAAAGTGCGAGTTGGGGCCTGATAGAATCCAGCGGAAGAAAATCGAATAACGCTACGGGAGCAGGGGTGATCGTCGGCATTGACCTGGGTACGACAAACAGTCTGGTTGCCGTTTGGGAAGACGGGCAGCCACGCCTCATTCCGAACATTCGCGATATTAGGGTAATCTTGCGCAGTTAAAAGTGTTAGCTGGATGCGCGGCGGCGGCGGGGTGACCACCTCCTCATTCACCCGACGACCAACTGCGAGATCGTTGCCGCCAGTCTATCGTTACCGGACTGCATCTTAATCGTCCTGTTTTGCCACCGGATCACTATTCATGCTCGCGAACGGCATCGCTTACAACCGATTCGATGTTGCCGGACTGCCGCCGCAGCAGCAACTGCTGGCTTATTGGGAGCAGCTTGGCCATGTTATCGAATTAGTGCCGTCGCGCGAGCAGGTCCGACAGCCCTTTATCTGCATCAACGACCGTTACGATATCGGCGAATTCCGTATGAGCGACACCTATACGGATGATGTCGTGTTCGAACGCACCATCGCCCGCATTTCGCGCGATACCGCGCGCAGCATCGGTTTTACCATTTTCCTGGATGGTGAAGCTCATTCGGTAATGACGCACGCCAAGAAGCGTGAGTTCACCTTGTGTGGGGGCAGCGTACTTGCCAACGACCTCGAGCAACCCATGCACGTACGGCGGCAGGCGTGCCGGTACATCACGCTCGTTGCGCCCCCCAACCTGCTGCGGCACGTGTTCCCTGACCCGGGAGCGATACACGGCCGCGTGCTCGACCCGAGCAAGCCTGGCACGCGGCTTATCGTCCAGCGTGCCAGAACGCTTGTCGAGAACTTCCGGTATATGCTGTTCGAGGACGCTCATCGCAGGCTCACCGACCTCGTTGAACTGATCGTAGCCGCCTTCGGGGAAGAGGCTGGCTTGAGTGGCAGCAAGCGGGCCGTCGGCCGCGCGTTAATGTTCGATCATGTGCGACGCTATGTTCGCGCAAACCTGCAGGAATACGAATTATCACCTCAGAGCGTAATTGAATCGTTAGGGCTCCCGCGCAGCACGATTTATCGGATGTTCGAACATGAAGGCGGGCTTGGTGCTTATATCCAACATCTTCGCTTGCGCACCGCCGCAGACGACCTCGTTCGAATTCCGATAGTTCCGATCAAAGACATTGGCTATTCAGTCGGCTTCAAAAGCGCCGCCCATTTTACGCGCGCCTTTCAGCATGCCTATGAGATTACGCCCAAAGAAATGCGTCTGAATCACTACCGATATCGCCATGCTGAATAGCGGTAGTTAGCCATAGCCGCGCCAGAGAAGACGGCGGCGCCACCAGCAAGGACTTCCGGAGTGGATACACTTTTCACGCCAGCAGCCACATCACCCCTCTCCCCAACCCACCAAAAACCCTGTAGAATTGCGTGCTCTGCGGGCGTCGTATAATGGCCATTACCCTAGCTTCCCAAGCTGCAACGGCTTGAGCAAACCCACTATTCACGCGGGTTTTAGATGTGGTTTTCTAGCGGGCACCATTGAAAACCACGTGTCATGCGGGTTTGACGGCGATGCCAGTTTTCACACTAGCATTGATAGCAAGAAGCTAATGATGTAGCGCTACGCGCAACAGGTGAAGCGATGCATTAATCGCGTGTTCTTACACCGAGCACAGAAATAAACGCGCTTCCCGTTTCCATCATCGCGACCGAACTTGCTTTCGGCCCGAACTCAGCCAGCCGCGCAGCTCAAGAGTGCATCTCCAACAGACAGTTGGACCTGCACCCCCGAGGTGTGCGGCAGACAGCGAGCAGACGCACTGGATCGGTATCGGAGGCTTCCCACGTGTGGCTGCGTCACACGCGAAAAAAGAGCCTCGAACTCCCTTTTTCACGCGGGTAGTGTCACAGCGCTTCGGGATCCGGTTCGACAAACTCCGGTAGTTCGCTCAGTTCATCAATTGTGGGTTGTACTTCATCGCACAAGCTGCGGGCAGCAGCAATGTCCTGTTTGCTCGGCGCACCATGCAGCGGACTGAGCAATCGTTGAGCTTGGTCCAGATGACCCTTGGCCCTGATCATGCGCGCAACTTCCTCGCCAAAGGGCAACGGGCCTTCACGCTGGCCGGTGTTCTCGCACCAGCGAAGATAGTCGTCGTTGGCCTGTGAGCCTGCGGCAATGTACTCGACCGTATGGTCCAACGCCGCATCGATGTCGACTGTCAGTTCCCCTAGCTCGTCATGTTCTTCCGGGACCACATTTGTCATATCATCACCCCATTCCGTCGTTTGGCCGTCAATTATGCAGTCATCCATCACTACTTCAAGGCTCGAGCTAACCTTTTGATAAAAAAGTTTTTTACCCACAATCTTATCCACAGAAAGTGTGGATAACTCGCCTTTTGGCGAGCATATTTCGTAGGTTCATCTAGCTCGCCAGACGTTCCGCTGCCTTGACCATCTCATAGAGCGCGCCTGACTAAAGCTTCGATGGACGCACGTTGTCGAGGGGATTCCGCGGGACCGTATAGACAACCACCGTCGTGCGAGAGTGACAGCAAAGCAGGCTCTCACGCCGACGCAGCAGTCGCGGTCATAGGCAAGCCGCCCGCATCCGGCGAGATGGCTTGGCCAAGATGCTCCCGATCTGCGGCACAACCTCCGGGATCCCCAAAAAACCTCCAACTCAGGCTTGCATACCCCCGAGCCGCATGCAAAAATTCGCCTTACACCATAGTGTAACGAGAATTCATGACGTCCAATCCCCAGCTCTTCTGTCCCATTCGTGGCGCTCTTAAAGCCAAACTCAAAGCTAAAGATGGCCTGACCTTCACTGAAGAAAAGCGCCGCATCGAATGCATCAACTTCTTGCTCTCCAAGGGATATCTCGCGGATCGTATCGAGGCCGAAACGGTAGTTATTAAGTTTGGCCACAAGGGGAAGAACTCCTTGCGCGCCGACGTGGTGGTCTATGACCGGCCCGTAACTACCGTCAAAACATTTGCCGACGAAAAGCGACGGGAGTTCATGAAGATCATCGGGGAAATCAAGCGTAGTACCGCGGATGCGGAGTCTGCAAAGGAAAACCAGCTCAAGCCGGCGCTGGATCTAATTCCATCTATCGACAGTATCGGAATCTACTGGGACGACACGGAACAGTCCATCTTCTTCAAGCGTGTTAAGGGCTCGTCTATTGAAACGAAGGAAGCTTCGATTGCAACCCTACCGACCTTCGGGTCCGCATTCGGGTCCAAGGACATCTTCTACAATGACCTCAAGCCCGCCACGGATTTGGTGAAACGGTTTGCGCGGTTGGATGACGTCCTCCATCAAGCAGGGCACGCGAAAGACGACCGCTACGTAATTCTTTTCAAAGTTCTGCTGCTCAAGATCTTCGATGAGCAAAGTGCACGACCGAAAAACGGTCGAATGATAATTCAGGACTTCACTGTCAACGAGGATATCTCGGCAAAGGATGTTGAGAAGGTCTTCAATTCAGGGCTGAAACACGCCCTTACCATCTACGGCTCGCTGCTCCCGAAAAAACCCACAGAAACTATGGGGTGCTCTGGAGCTACCTTGCGAGAGATATCCAAGATCCTCTGCCCTATGGATATCCTTGGCTCATCGCCGCAAGTGATCCAAGATTTCTTCATGTACTTCGGGCGCTTCCTGTACAAGGTTGACTTAGGTCAATACTTCACGCCATACGAAGTTATCGATCTCATCGTGCGAATCGTCAATCCGAAATTTGGCGATGTCGTTCGAGATCCTGCGTGCGGAACTGCTGACTTCTTGGTGGGAGCTAAGCGCATTGCGGCGGAGCGTCACGCCGCAGACATATCGTCTCAGCTTTGGGGTGTTGACACGGCAGAGCTGGCGGTCAACTTGTCGGTGTTCAATATGATTCTGAACGGCGACGGTCGTTCCAATATTACGATTGGCGATAGCCTGAAGGATATAGAACTACACGAAGGCCGGTACACCACTGCCCTGTGTAATCCGCCGTTTGGATCAAGGATCGTTGAAAAACGCAAGGACGTGCTAGCCAAGTTCGAGCTAGGCTCCACTGAGATCGATGGCAAACGCGTCCCGCTCAAATCACAGGAAACAGGAATATTGTTCGTTGAGGTTTGCCTCAAATCGGTCTGTGCTGGCGGCAGGGTCGGCATTATTTTACCAAACGGGTATCTCGGCAATCGGAGCCCCCGATATACAGAGTTCCGTCGCTGGCTACTCAAGCAAGCAAGAATAGCCACAATCATCGGTTTCCCCCGGTTCACGTTTAAGAAATCTGGCGCTGACGTTTCCGCATCTGTCGTGGTTCTCGAAAAGCGGGACGAACCACTTGACGATTTGGCCAAGATGGCCGACTTTCCAATTCACTTCAATCTTGTAGAAAAGGTCGGCTGGGACCTTCAGAGCAATCGGTCAGGACGGGTCTACAAGCAGGATCCGAACGATGGGGCAATCGTCCTAAACGAAAGCAACGAACCCGTGCTCGACGCAGATTTTGATCGCGTACTCAGCGATCTTTATTCGTCCATGGTCGTTGACGCTTTCCCATGGCTTAGCGACGGAGTTCCCTCGGCGGTGTCTTCTGATGGCTGGGTCGTGCAAGCGGAGGAAATTGTTGCCCGGGAAGATGTATCCCTTGATCCCAAGCGATGGTGTCCAAAGCACGCCTCAGTTACTGAAGCTGTCCGCGCCGTACCTCATATCACTATTGGCGACGTAATTCGACCCGTCACACGCCGGCTGAAAAAACATCCGGAACATGCGTATCGCTACGTGGAGATTGAGAAGATCTACGAGAACTTTGGGGCATACATTGCCGACCAGTATTTCGGTTGGGCACTGCCAGATCGCGGCAAGCAACAGGCTGCGCCTGGCGACATCTTTATCGCGAACATATGGTCAAGCGCCGGGAAGTGGATGATCGCCGGCGATGAGGCGGCTGATGGGCATCTTGTCGTCACTACCGGGTGCAACCATTTCGAGGTTATCCCCGGACAAGAAGCGTTGCTCGCTGATTTAGTGTTCGGCTTATGCTCGGAAGCGTTCAAAGTACAGATGCGCGCATTGGCAACCGGCTCTGACGGACTGTCGTCTACCACGGCGGAGGACATCTGCTCGATCGTGTTGCCGAAAATCGCATCGGCAGACGTTCGAAAGGCAATCGAGGAACAAATCGAGAAAGCCAAGTCAGGTCATCTGGTGCTACCTCGCATAGTTCGTGAGGAGCTAACCGCAATTGCACCTGAAGTCAATATTCCACTTAGGTCGTCACACGTGATCCAAGTTTGACCTCTGCGCATGGCGCCGTATCAAACACGATAAAGCCGACCTAGCTATTGACGGGAGGTTCCTGAAGGAACCTCCCGCCCGGCATCGACAATATACGACCGCTGTCACTTCTTTCCCATCGGTTCCTGCTTGTCCTTGATCATTTGATAGTACGTGCTCGCGCCCGCCTTCGTCAGTTTCACCTCGGTAATGAACTTCTCAATGATGTCTTTCCGCGTCACGTCCTTGACAGTCCGCATCCGCTTGTAAATCTCCGTCGCCAGTTCCATCTTCGTCGGCGTAGCTGGTTCAGCCTTCGCTGCGGTATCGTTCGTCGTCACGCTCGTGGCCGGCGCGACAGCACCTGCCTTCGGGTCAACAGCAACCGACTTGCCCGCTTTCTCGTCCTTGCTCGCCACACCTTGCTTCTGATCGACCATGATCGCACTCCATTCGTTGAAAGTACGTCCAGGGTCCAGCAGATCGACCTTCAAGGCAACGGCAAGCAACCGACCACGACCAGCACGACGCCGACCACCTCGAAATTCAACTAGCAACAGTGACAGTTTTCACGTCACCCCTACACACCGGCGCTCTATCCCCTTGATCTAGCGGGGATTTCAGAGCCAGATCATCAGCTTATTAAGATTCTGCCGTGGGACCAACTCGCGGTTCGATCCGACAAGTCCGCTCTTTTTCAATCTTCAAAAAACAATCTCAACAGTTATCGCTTGTCGCCAAGAATGGACCAGCGAAAAGTCGAACACAAACAGTTTGTGTTGTTGTTTAGGCGCATCGTGAGCTATGGACATCGATTTGCAAGTGATCGTGATCTATGGAATGATTCGCCCCGTTGAGGAAACAGACTCAACGTACCTAGGACGCAAGCCCCGATTCCGCCGTTGTTTGGTGGAAGATAGGGGTCAAGTAAGCTACCTGTGGCAGGGTAGACGCCGTAGTAGCCACGGCTATCTGATTTCGATCAGTTGCTTGACCTGTATAACCTCGGTTCAAACTTTCAATGTTATCCGATTGTTTGGATTTGAGCGCTATACAGGAACGGCAGAGGCTGCCTGTCGATTCGTATAGCAAATTGAGTTTTTCAATTTGTTATTAAATGATCGATATGCCAACGAACACGACTCTCCATGCTGCCGAGCAAGCAGCCCACCCCAGCCAACTCTCGGGCTCGGACCGCAATCCCTCTATTTCCAGTACCGATGCCAATGGCGTCGAAGGTCAGCCTCACTCGCACAGGCGGCGGCAGCCCATTGGGTTGACGAATGAGCAGGCTCACGCGCCTACCGCGCCCGAACACGCCATGACGTCCGGAGCGATGAAGATCGCCATCAATCGCCTGGTCAAGAACAAGGCGTGCCCCGGCACGGATGATTTCAAACTTCTCGCGACAGAATTCGAGAACGTCAGCCTCACGCTCAGTGAAATTGCAGCCGCAATCGCTGACGGCTTTAGCTGGTGCGCCCAGCACATCGATCGTCGGAATGCGGCGAACTTCATCTGCACCGACGTTCTCGGTGTCGATCTGGATGAAGGGTGGACCTTTGATTCTCTGCTCGGCCATGAACTCGTGGCAGACCACGGGCTCCTGATCTATGAAACCTACAGTTCCACGCCCGAACGTCCGCGTCTTCGGGCTATGTTCCGCAGTCCGTCCACGATCACCGATGCCGACGAAATGCGGAAGGTCGTCCGCGGCCTCGTACGCACGTTCGGCGCGGATGAGTCATGTGTCGATCCTTGCCGCATGTATTACGGCAACGAAGGGTGCGAGCCGTATCTCATCGACAGGACGTTGACCGCCGAACAGATCGACTACCTCAAGGAACTCGGCGCGACCCAAGGGGATGATTACGAGCAGGATGGCGGCAATCGGAACGCGAACAACTTCGTCCGCTCGTCCCTGCACGTCGAAGAAGATCAATTGTTGCGCACCCGTGACGGGAAACACGTTCCCCTCTCTTTCCTCGCGAGCGGAACCTCCGTGCATTGCCCGCACCACTCCGACCGGAACCCGAGTGCGTTCGTAACGATGTCGTCTCAGGGCATCCGGGGTGTCCATTGCAGCAAGTGCCAGCAAACGTTCTGGCCGGAGACCATGCGCCGCAGCGATCTCAAGAGCCACGACTTCGAGCAATTCGAGCGGGCACTTTTCGCGGGCACATTGTCGGACGCCACGCATAACGTCGTCGTCAAGGAACTGAACGCCCAGTATCTTTCGCCGGAACAGGTCCCCTTTCATCCGGGCGTGCATCTCATCAAAAGTCCGAAAGGCAGCGGGAAAACCCATCTCCTGCGCCCGTTCGTCCAGCACTGCATCGATGTCGGCGAATCCGTCCTGCTCATCTCCCACCGGATCGCTCTCGCATCGGCCAGCGCAAATCGCCTCGGCACGTTCTGCTATCTGGACAAGTACGATCGGGAAATCGGAGGCGATCGGTATATGGCCTATGCGGTTTGCCTCGATAGCCTGCGCAAGCGGTTGAAACCGGGTGTTCACTCGTTCGATCACGTCATTATCGACGAGTCGGAACAACTCTTCTCGCACTTCCTGTCCTCGACGCTGGACGGCAAACGCGAGTCGGTGTTTCACACACTGAGCTTCTACGTGCGCGAGGCCAAGACCGTCATCGTCTGCGATGCCGATCTCGGTCGCCTGACATTCGAGGCAATCAAGTGCTGCCGTGATGGCATGGGCATCAAGGGCTATCTCCGCGAAGTCGAACCCGAACTTCAAGACTGAACGGACCTCACCACACACATCTGGGCGCAGACTCGCGCCCGGACACCCGCCACACAAAACTTCCAATTTATTATGGATAACTATATTTTTTACGTGAACAGCTACACGCCAACCGCTCGCACCATCGATCTCTATCAGTCGAAGAATCATCTGCTCAAAGACATGATGGACACGATGCGCAAAGGCGACAAGCACTACGTCGCCTGCAATTCGAAATCCGAGGCAGAAAGCCTCGCCGAGATGGCCCGCGTTGAAACCGGCCTGCGTGTTATGTGCATTACGTCGGCAAATTCCCAAGACCCTGAGATCAAGGACTTCATCAACAGCATCGTTGACCGCATTCGCGACTACGACGTGCTGGTGGCATCACCTTCGCTTGGCACGGGCATCGACATTACCTTCCCCGATCAGGAGCAGTGGATCGATTACGTCTGGGGCGTCTTCTCCGACAAGATCAACACGCATTTCGACATGGATCAGCAGCTCTGTCGCGTGCGGCACCCCAAGCATGTCAAGGCGTGGGTAGCCGAATCTAGCCTGCAATATGAGACCGGGCCATCGGCCATCAAGCGGGTAATCGTTGACCTCGATGAATTGCCGGAAGCGATTCGGGGATACGGTTCCCACGGGATGCCAATTGTCGATGACGACGATCCATTGCTGCACGTCTACGCCCACGCGGTATCGATGCAAAACGCGTCGAAGAACGATCTGCGCGGAAATTTCATCAAGCTCAAGGAAGGTAACGGGTGGGAGGTCAAACACATCGCTCCGCCGAAACCCGGGCGCGGCTCATCTGACGGGGCGGGCTCGAATATCGGTATGCAGGCAGCGGAAGCACGGAAGCGGCTTGAAGAAATGCACGCAGCGGATGTGTGCAATGCGGAACCGCTCACCGAGGAAGAATATCAGGCCTTGAACGATGCCATGATGCTGACATCCGACGAGCAGCTTTGTCGCGACCGTTACGCCATCGAAAAATTCTATGGGCAGGAGATCACCCCGGAGTTGGTGCTGATGGACAACCGCGGCCGCTATCGCACCCAGATCAACGCCATGTGCGAATTGCTGGAATCGGAGACCGTCGCGCTTGTCCGGACATACGGGAATGCGAAGACACATGCGCTTGATAAAAATATGGCGGCTCAACGGCAGGCGACATTGAAAGAGGTGCTGATGGCGTCTTGCATCTACGACGGAAAGCAGTCGTTCGACACCTCCCACCGGATGCATAAAGACAACATGCGGAATTTCGTGGATTGCTGCCTGAACTACAGGGCGCAAATTGCGCACCTGTTCGATATGGCGTTGCGCCGGGACATCGAAGACAAACCGTTGGCCCAGTTCAAGGAATTCCTCAATCTGATCGGGCTCGACACCGCAACAGATGGAAAAAGCGATGCTGGAGGTAAGCGCACACACTTCTACCGGCTCGACTCGGACCTGCTTGAGAGGACGATGAGCTTCGCAAAGTACCGGCTCAAGACGCGGATTCGCCCTGCCTTCCCGTCATACATCGGAACACCGTACCTGCTGAACCCGGATGGGGAGAGGGTATATCTGACCGAACCGACTTTCGAGGAATGACCGGACAGGATTGACGCTGGCCCTGCGCGTGATCGATCTCCCGCGCAACCTCGAACGAACATTGAGCCGACAAGTGCGCATCTTTTCAACTTCAACAACCGAATATACGGTCACTTGTCGGCTTCCTGATTTCGCGCCATCCATTCACTGGATCCTGCGCAAGTCGACGTTTACTATAGGTTCGCTTTGCCTTGACCATATGATAAATAATCCTTAATATTTTCATATCAACGAGGAAACGAACACTCGAGAGCACTGAATTTCTCAGTGCTCTACCCCACCCTACATGCGATCAGCGGTAGTGCGACTGATCTGGCGATCATACCTCTCGTGACGCCAACTTGATTCAAGTGCGGTGGTGTCCCCTCGGTCAGATACGTCCTTTTAACGTAATGATCGACGGCACCGCCCACATCTCCATGTGATGCCATCGAATTTTCAGGAAATCATCGATGGCTAACAGCATCCACACACCCGAGAAACGGACTCCATTCAACCTCAAGCTCTTTGCCTGTCTGCTGCCGGAGTTTCAAATCCCGCCAGACATCCCCGGAGTAACGTATTTCCCTGACGAGGCCTTATTCACCGACGAAGAAGGTAATCAACGGACATTGATCGATTTCTACTGCAAGAATAACCGCGTCCTCTGTCCACTGCACCCAGATAAACCGGCAGTCGGATATGTTTTCGAGGAATTCAGTTGCACCCTCGGCTTCCACTGTCCGGCTTGCAACACAACCTCGTGGTCCATTTCTCACTGGGAAGCGCCGTGCAAGGTTTGTGGTGTCCCCATAAGTCGATGGGAGGCAGTTACTCATGGACTCTGCCAGAACTGCGACGACTATCACGACACCATTTCAGGAATGGATTTTTCGGTCACAGACATCGACATCTAGCGCGTCAACTCAGGAATTATCGAAGAACCAAACCGCTTGCCGACCGACGGGCCTCCATCCGATGGGCCTCGGTCATGATCCAAATCTCGCGTCGCGCCCTGCTCCTCCGCGATTTTTCCCCTGCTGGCATGGGCCAAAGCTGTTGTCATACCCCGTGTCAGCCCGGATGGTGTTGCTCATCAATTACATTCCGTAAGGAGCAACGCCATGACGCTAATCCGTCGAAACAACAGCAAAAACTGGTACTACCAGTTCCAGATTCAGGGCAAGAAGTTCTTCGGTTCCACCGGAACGCCGAACAAGACGAAGGCCGCGCAGGTCGAACGTGAGATGCGCAATCGCGCACACAGCGAACGCTATCTCGGCGATGCGCCAGAGATCACAGTGAAGGACGCACTGGAGCAGTACGTGGAATCCCGCAAAGGCACCGCCTACTACAGTGGCATGTGGTCAGGCATCCGGAAAGCGATGGGGTACAAGCTTCACTCGAAGACGAAGGCGAAGCTTCCCTGCTATGGATTTTCACCGGACACGCTGTTGCATGAACTGACAACGCGTGATTTCGAAATCCTCGTCGCGAAACGCAAGGCCGAAGGCGACAATCCAGCGACGATCAAGCACGAGATTGGCTTGCTACGTGCGACCATCAACGAGATGACGAAGCTCGGCTTCAAAGTGAATCGCGAAATCGTATTCCCCGCGCTTAAGACTTCTTATAGGCTTCGATATCTGGATTCCAACGAGGAGTCGGCGTTATTGCTCGAACTCGAGCCGGAGCGGCTTAGAAACGGTTTAAAGCCGTTAGAAACGCGAACACCTGAAATGACGCGGAATGTGCAGGATAACTACGACATCACGGTTTTCCTGCTAGATACGGGATGCAGATACTCGGAGGTCGCGAATATTCCGTGGTCGGCGATCAGTCTTGATGCTTGCACCATTAGCCTCTATCGGAGCAAGGTACGGAACGAGGATGTTCTGCACATGACCTCGCGACTCGAAACGATTCTTCGTCGCCGGTGGGACGACCGCAGATCAGGGCAGCGATACGTCTTCGAAGATCGAACCGGCAACGAACGAGGCTACAGCACGAAGTCGATCAAGAAGGCTATCGAGCGGGCGCGGCTCAACGAGCCTGCCGTCGTAAAGGAACGCGGCGGACGCGTCACGCTGCACACGCTGCGACACACGTTCGCGAGCAAGCTCGTCAGGGCGGGCGTCAGTCTGTATGAGGTGTCGGTCCTGCTCGGCCACAGCGATCCGAAGATGACGCAGCGCTATGCTCACCTGAGCCCGAACGACGCGAGCCGGAAGGCTGTCAAGGTCATCGATTCGCTCCTGCAACCAGTCTGATGCATTGATACGGAATCGGCCCCGGTGTATACATCAGCAAACGCTTTGCCACATACAACGGGGACCGCGCATGCTGACCGATATTGGCGAATACATCGTCGGGGCGTACCTGCAACTGAAGCTCGATTGCGACGTGATCACCTACAATGCCCGCCCTCCCGGGGGTGGACTTGACGGTCTAGAAGAACTGGACGTCATCGGACTGAACTTCAAATCGAGGACGGCATACCTCTGTGAAGTCACCACGCACATTCGAGGAATTCAGTACGGCGATCAGCGCACGACCATCGAGCGGATCAAGAAGAAGTATTACCGGCAGCAGCAATACGGCATGAAGTATCTCAGCGATTTTTCGTGCCAGCACATGCTCTGGTCGCCCGTCGTCCCCAAGGGGTTTCTGACCAATGCACTGTCCGAGATCGACGGCCTACAGTGCGTGATCAATGGCGAGTACAAGCGCCGCATCGGCGAACTTCAAGCCCTGGCAGCTAACACAACGCACGACGCACGCAATCCGGTATTTCGTCTGCTGCAAATCCTGGCACACATGCGAGATTAGGCGGTTTCTCCGGCGCTTGGCGCGACGGGAAATTGAACACTTTCCATGTCTTATAAAAGACGTACAAGACCGGGATTCGTGGCACCGAGAACCCCGGAGTGGGACACCGATCACTTGTGCCCGTTACATTCCGGATCTGGATCATCTTCCCATGCTGGCGCCCACTCCCGGTTTGCCCATCGGGGGTGCGTCAAATCGAATGGCTTATCGAGTCCGAGGCGCGGGAGCTTCCGGTTATAGATGAATCCCGACGCGCCGACGTCAAAAAACCGTTTCTCCATCTCATGGAACTGCGCCGTGCAGTAGCGCGGACCATGCTCGAAGAACTCCGCACCTTCGAGCGGCGAATCAGGTGTCCATATCTGCCAGATGTATTTGTACAGACGGGAATTCGGGTGCAGGTAGGTCCCGAAGAAAACGAGGCCGGTCCCGCTCCATCGCTCGAAGTCTTCCCTCGTTGGTCGAAGCACTATGGGGCTCCGTCTGTCGTGCGCTTGCTGATATGGCCTTGCATCACGCCGTAGAGTTGCTGGGCATCGACGGCATCGCTATGCCAGAACTCGGGGCAGCAAAGCTCGCCATGTTTGATTGCAGCCCGCACCACGATTTCGATGCAGGGCTTGCCGTCGTCACGCTCACACATGCGACCGAGCAATGCTGCATGACCGTCCTTCGACTTCGCAACCAGATAGCCATTTTCGGAGGCAACGGGAGTCCATTGCCGAATGAGCGAGTCAATTGACATGACACCGATTCGCTCATTTGTCCCTGGGCACAGCGCGCCTACAAACAGTTCCTTGAACTCCTTTTCGATGTTCCTATAAATGCGAAACGCCACGAAGCCGACCCAGCAATCAAGACAATATTAAAGAGAGCACAAATGCCAGTAGAACCGATACGAGCACGCACGGGAAAAATTCCCAGCTACGCCACCAGTCAAGATAATCCAAAGCCATGCCCAGCGCAAAGAAAAAGGCGATCACGAAGGCTAAGAACCTTATTACGATTCCATCTGAATCAATGCTTGCACCTGAAAGTCCAGATGCATTTTGGACCTCTCTGGTGCAGTGCGGGCAGACCTCTGCCTCATCGTGCATCGGTTTATAGCAATGAGGGCAATCGGTCAACATGCGAAGAGTGCTCCTTGACAATTCTCTATCCAATCACTGAATCACTAGATTGAGTGATTGGTGCCAACATCCACACACCTACCGACTAATAGCTTCTCTGCGGCCCGCCGCCCGACGGTTTTTCTCCAACGCACACGAGACGCATATGATCACGGATGTCCTGCCTTCCCGGCACCGGGCGGTCCATCATCAGCGCCATCGTACTGTCGCCATCTGTTCCTATGAGGGCTGCGCTGTAGGAATTTTTATTCTTCAAGTATGTAGAACCGAGGAATTCATCCACAAAAGATATCTTCAGCATTCCGTCTTCGATTTTCACCCGGAATATCCCACTCACGTCGTCAGCATTTCGATGCCCGGTGCGTGGGTCGGGGCGCGAGTTCAATCGAGAATAGTGTCCGTCATCACGGAAACGGTAGTACGCGTGTTCGTCAGTCACATTTCCATCCACCGCCTCACGACAATTGAAACCTCGCTGGCTGCCGAGTTTTGGCCCCACGAGGAAATCGAGCGTCACATCAACAGGCGTTTTCGCCAAGCACACGCATGAAATTGCCATCGTGATTGCCCCCAACCCAAGCTTGCAGAAAGTCTCCACTCCGGCTCTATTCACAAAAATCTCCACAGCATTTTGAATTAGTTATCACCGAACCAGCCCGATCTCGAATTCCATCTTGCGAATACGCGCCTCAACCTTCGAATCATAATCCGGCGTAATTCTGTAATCCTCCGGCCAACTGGTCGTTACGCTGCATAGCTGCATGCTTCTTTGCGGACGGGAGTTTTGCGGACTGTCGCCATTTGTGATGTACCAAGCGTCGTCCGCACAACGCTGCTCAACTAAATCCGCGCTTTTGAACGCCCTACTCTTTGCCAGAATGCCGATCGCCTGATGCATTTCGAATGGAATATCGCGGCGGATTTCGCGAGCGGCTTGGACGTTCCCCCTCGACTCAACCCGATTCGCCGTTGCCGATAAGCACTGCATCTTCAATTGAAGATATTGCTTGCAGCTCGGGCCTAGCTCATCGGCCCGGCAAGCACCTGCGTGCAGCGCAATTGCCGCAATAACTGCGGCGGCGACTCGCCCCGCCCCCGTGAGACCGATTTCTAGTTTGATCATGTGACTTCATCCCGTGGGTCTTTCTGTCATTTTCCAGTGACAAACGCCGCCAGCGCGACTGGGGTAGCCGTCAATTGTCACTCATAGTGCGTGCTACTATAGAGAGTGGCTTCATAAAGGTCAAACCCATACCCTCCGTTGGATGTTTTTGGACGTCCAACGATGGATTACGACCCGCTAGAGTTGTTCGGAAAACGGCTGGTGGAGCTGAGGAAGGCGAAGAGCTGGTCTCAGGAGAGGCTCGCCCTCGAATCTGGCTTGGCGAGGTCGTATGTTGGCGGCATCGAGCGCGGTCAACGGAACATCGCCCTCTACAACATCTGCGTCCTAGCTGAGACACTGGGCGTCGAGCCAAGCGAGATGCTGGCGTTTGAGCCTGCGCATGGGAAGCATCGGCGCAGGTAGGCCAGTCACGCCTCCCGGTCCCGGCGCGCGTACTCGGCCCACGCCGAGTCGATTAGCGATAGCGGGACCTCATTGGACTCACACCCCGGCACGTTTTCCAGGAGATTCAGCAGCATGTCGGTGAAAGTGGCCCGCGAAAGGGAACAGCCAAAGTCCTCACGCACCGCAACAGCCAGATCACGAATCTGTTCAGCGGTAAGTGGCGGGAACCCGTCGTCGAAAAAGTTGGCGTTCATGCCACGACTATCCTTCAGAGGGCCCTGCCGGGCAACGCGACCGAATCTCCCAGTGCTGGATCGGCATATACTTGTGCCCTAGCTAGTCGCCGAGAACCCACAGACACCGGCGAGAAGTTCGCCAAGCAGGTACCAGTGAAGCTGACAGGAAGAATCCGGCGCACGCGACAACGCTACACGTTCAGAACAAGACCGACCGACAAGAGCATCACATATGGCCACACGGCAGAAGACCAAGAAAGCGAAACCCGGCACCTTTGCCGACCGATTTTTGGCACGATTGCGCGAGCTCACGAACGAAGATCGCGACATGATTCCCAACAAGACGCTTCGTGAATCCCTTGGCTGGGACGACGACAGATATCAGCGCGTTAAACGGAATCTTGTCGACCAGCAGCTAGTGAAGGTCGGTCAGGGGCACAGCGGGCTGATTGGCCTATCCGGTCCTCTTACGGAGCCTGAGTCGCCAGAGCCTACGCAAGATGCCGAAATTCGTCCGTTGACGCTATTCCTGTCCTACTCACATGCGGATGAGCAACTAAAGAACGAGCTATTGAAGCACCTCGTTCCGCTGCAGCGCATCGGCCTGATAAACGCTTGGCATGATCGGAAGCTTAAGGCAGGCGACGATATCGACCACGAAATACTCACACAGATGAGAAAAGCCGATATTGCGTTGTTTCTGATTAGCGTTGATTTCATTAATTCCGCCTATTGCCATGATGTCGAACTCAGCGAGGCGCTCGCCATGCATTCGCGCGGGGAAGTAACGCTTATACCGGTCGTGCTGCGAAGCTGCCTATGGCAGCACACCGCTCTCAAGGAACTCCTCGCTCTTCCTCGCGACGGGAAGGCGGTAAAATCCTGGCCCGATCAGGACGAAGCTCTGGCGAGCGTCGCCGAAGGAATCAGATTGAAGGCCATCGAACTGCAGCAGGAGAAGCAACATTCGCTTGGCCGCGCGTAAGACCATGCCGAGCGTAGGACCGCTACGCTCGGCGCTCAATGACTTCCGTTCCGGTATCGCCTCTGTACACCGCGAAGCAAATAAGACGGTCACGTAATTCAGGTGGCGACACTTCCACGTAGGTCTCGGCGGAATCAATGTTGACAAACATCGCCAGTGGATAGTCGAGGACTTCAGTCATAACCCGCAGCTTTTCGAAGTCCAAGATAGCTTGCCGTTCGGTGGACCGTCGCTTGATCTCCAAGACTGCATGGTTGCCGTCTGTTCGTGCTCGATGGCGAGACGGATCGAATGGTTCATGGATGACGATGTCAGGCCTTTGCGATATACCGTGAATGAGTAGTCGCTTTTGATATTCTTGCTCGATCACGGTCCCTGCGGTCAGCGGTACACGCCGATGAAGCTCAATGATGAGCGCCCCTTGGAAACCGCGCTCGGTTTCGAAAAAACGCGGCTCGATGATCGAGGAAAGCGCTGCACGGAAAGCCCCGATCAAGTTTTCCCTTCTCATAAGACACTCAATGGCGCTACCAGTTCACGTGCTTTGGGAGCACACCGCTTCATTCGCGGACTTCATCAAGGGTAGATCCTAAATGGAAGGTCATCCGCCTTTGCCTGACCGGGCGTTGCAAGCCACTGCCATAGTTGAGCTTGCGTAAGGTTCCCTTCACAAAGCCGGAGAAGCGCCTCACCGAGATCGTGACTCTCCACAACGGCCAGTCTACCGCACGCGTTGATCACGCTTGGCACGCTGGGGTCTACGCCGGGATGGCAGAGCGTTACGCAGAATGTTTCCTTGTATCCGTGAACCTCTGATGCGGCCAAAACCTCGACCGCAGAGTTGTAATCAACCAACTTATCATTGACTTTCGACTTCAACTCGATGACGAGAGGCGGTGAATCCGTGAGTTCAAGAAGATAGTCGGGAGCTCCCGTTACCGTCTTATCGTCCAGGCGCTGAAACTTGATGTTGAGCAACTGCATGACCTTTTCGAAGGCGGCCTCAAACGCAGTGCCCCGGGAGGTATAGTAGGTCTCCACATGTTGAGCGTTGGGGCAGCGCTTTGCACGCACAGCATGCCTCTCCGCAACTCGCTGACGTTGCTGCTGCTTCCACTGCCTCGAAGCATCACGCAACCAGTTCGCTTTCGCATGTGGCGACGGCTGAACCTTCTCAAACACGCTTAATCGAACTGCATCAGCTTCTGGCGTGCCTAGCATCAACTGATCCAGCGATACATATCCACGCAGTCGAAGCCCAAGTATTTCGCTACGGGTCAACGCGAAGGCACCGCCCCGCGTGTTCAACCAAGTCATCCAGACTACGTCGTCGGGAAGCCCTTCGGCAACGCGTATTGCCAACCGACGGATGTATCGCGGTAGCTTTCGAAGATTAGCAAGTTGGTCGTCCGGGATCAAGAGATATGGCAGCCTAACCATGCCCGGCGCCCTAACATCCGCCGCGGCTTCTATAATCGACGCAACCCCTTGTAACACCCAACAGACATTCCGAAACATATCTCGCAGATGTCCGGCGCTCAACGTCTCGAATGAATTTTCCAAGTCTCGAAGCGTGGCCCCATTGATCCAGTCAATGGTGATCTTAGCGGCGTTGATGGGATGCGGGTCCGATTGCCAAACCGGCTCGATCAGTTCTGCCTTATAGCGATCAGCGTCTATCAGGAAGCGCTCACCCATCTGAAACGGCAGCGGCCGAGTCTGCTTTGCACGTTTCCCACCGCGGAACTCGGGGGAGCTAAAACATGCGGCGACCGTTAGGAACGCCAGTTTGTTCGCGTCTCCCGGGCTTGCCGCAGCAGGAAGATACCCAGACAGAATGGACGCTTGCTTCACTAGATGGCGCACAAGCACAGTCCCGGTCTCAGGGAGCAGTCCAGAGTGGGCGATTGCTTTGCCCAACTGTGTCGCTACAAGGCGTCCGGAACTCGCTTCGAGCAGCAGGGCCTCCTGGACAAGATAATCTATCGACTGTCCCAGCAACCTCGACCAAGAAAGAAATGCGGAGGTGTTCCGATCTTCTTCTCTTAATCCACTCAACGTCGATTTAACGAGCGAATCCACCTCCGCCCTAGACGCACAGAGTCCAGATGCAACAAGCTGTAGCGTCAGCTGATCGAACCTGCTCGGACCGATTCTTGACTCTAATGGTGGGAGACTACCGAGGTCTAGGTACTGCCTCGACGCACGCGCTTGCTGCTCTTGCTGCGCCAAAAAAATAACGCGGCCGTGTTCATGCTCAAACCCCATCCGCCCCACACGGCCCGCCATATTATGAAATTCCGCAGATGGGATCGGTTCAAAACGTCTTTGATCGAAGTTCCAACGTTCCCATAAAATTATCGCAGCCCCCAACGGGAAATTGACGCCTGCAGCTAAAGTCGTCGTGGCGAACACAACGTCGAGCTTTCCTTCAAGAAGATGCTGTTCGATAACGGACCGCTCTTCTTCGGTCAGATCCGCGCTATGCACAGCAAATCTAAACGGCAAATATTGCGCCAAGCGCGAATTGGCCGAGGTCGCTGGAAACGCATCGAATGCGAGAGAAAGTTGCCCGCTAATGCCCTTTGATACTGACTTGAAGTACCCGTCTGCGAGTTCGTAGATCTGTCGCCGGGTGGCACAAAACACTATGATCGGGCTTGGCGCTGGCCTTTGATTCAGCAGCACTGCCAAGGTGCTTAACACATCTAATCGAATGCCTCCTGCGTGCGCCGTGTGCGTGATATTTTCGGGAGCTGCCGTTTCGACCGAGAATATCCCTCCACTTGCCCAGCATTCGTATCGGAGCGGTTTCTCGCGTTTGTGCTCGACAACCAGCACTACGCCAAGCCAGTGAGCAAGCTCTTGAGCATCCCTAGCCTGCAACACAGCTGAAAGACCGACAAACTGCTTCCAGCCCGCGTTACGTAGCAGGGACAGTAGGACCTCCACGTTCTGTCCACGATGTTCGTCGCCGATGAGCTGGATCTCGTCACACACCACGACAGTGGAGGTCATATCAGCCGGCACGCCACCAGCCGACAAAAGTGCTAGATATTTTTCGTAGGTGGCGACAACCAGTGGTGCCTGGAGCGGGTTCCTCGGCACACTTCCATCTGCCGCCTCGACGTAGTCGCCAGTCGCGATCACTAGTGACGCTAGGTCACCACCTAGGTGGCTGCCAATCAGGAGCGAGCGGAAGTCGTCAAATTTCTGTCTAGCGAGTGCGCGGTGGGTAAGTAAATAAACAGTGCGACAATTCTGCTCAAGCCCGTGCGCGATTGCCCAAAGCGCTATCTGGGTCTTGCCTGTGGACGTTGGTGAAACGACGAGTGCGCTTTCTCCTCGCCCAACGCCCGCATTTAGCGCCGCGAACTGTGCATCGGTTAAAGAAACGCCCTCGCCATCGTCTTCACGGTGGACAAGCGACGCTAAGGTTGCGGCCGAAAGCCCATGGTTTTCCGGAAGCTCGAATTTCATGGTGGTCTCTCTTGCGCTTATCGTTCGAAGTGCGGGAACAACATCGAAACTGGTATTTTTTACCGAGCACAGACATACCGAAGCTTCCCAATTCTACAGTCGAATCGGGCGCTTCTTGCGCAAGTTTGTATCCGTAGGCGGAGTCGTGCTGGGCGGGTCAGAAGGAAGCAAGCGCTGCCAGCAAGAACTTCCGGAGTGGCGCCACTTTTCACGCCAGCAGCCACGCCACCGCTCTCCCCAACCCACCCAAAACCCTGTAGAATTGCGTGCTCCGCGGGCGTCGTATAATGGCTATTACCCTAGCTTCCCAAGCTAGAGACGTGGGTTCGATTCCCATCGCCCGCTCCAAAACCGCCCCAGCCTTATCTAACAAGGCTTTGCGGGTGGTGCTGCAGAATCCAACCCACACGTAGCACCCACAGTCTGCTCAAAATATAGGCACTCGGAGCCAATCGAGTGCCCATCAAAATCCCCCGGCTTGTTCGCGACAGCAAGACAGGCATCTTCTATTTCCGCTACACCCTTCCCCGTCATCTGGCCGCCCAGATTAATCAGACAAGCATTTATACTTCGCTTCGGACCAGGAACAACAAACAGGCTCGCGCAATGGCCGCGATGCTCAACTATGGGATCGAAATGAGCAAGCCAATCGACCTGAGCAAGGTCAGGGAACTTCTCAAGATCAACATCGCTGAGGGTGTTTTCGAAGCGGACACCGAAGACGAGCAGGAACGAGGATTGAGAATTCTCGAACAGATGGCATCGCTGCGACAAAACGCCGCACCCAAACCATCAGCCAGCCCTGACCGCATCCGGTCGGCAGAGCGATCGCCGCAAACCGCGCCGCCCCAAAAGCATACGCACCTCATGGCCGCCATTGTGCCGGGATACATCAAGGAAATTGAATCCAGCCTGAAGCCAGCCACCGTTTACAAGCACAAGCAGACACTCAAGCTCTTCATCGACCAGGCCGGGGACAAGCTGATCGACAGTTACACGAAGGAAGACCTTACGGCGTTTAAAACACAGATGCTGAATGCGGGCCGCGTTGCTCACACGGTCAATCAATGCCTGTCGCATATCAAGAGCTTCTTCGCATTTGCAGCTGGTAACGGCTATGCGGAAGTAAAACGGAATCCCGTTGATGACATGTTCATCAAGAACGCGAAGAATGCCATCAAGAAGCGGGAGATGTTTTACGACGACGATCTTGCTGTGATATTCGACTGGAAAAACTACCAGAAGCTCGCTATCAAACCCGACTACTTCTGGGGTCCGCTCATCTGTCTCTATAGTGGCATGCGCATTGAGGAAGCAACATCCCTTGAAATCGCTGATATCAAAGAGCAAGACGGCATCCCGTTCTTTCGCGTGCTCGATGCCAAAACGCCCGCAGGTAACCGCCCGGTTCCTATTCACTCGAAGCTGATCGAACTCGGCCTTCTCGATTTCGTCAAGCGCGTTCAGTCCGTGCCTGACCGTGAAAACGAACGGCTGTTCTGGTATCTGATCGACGGGCACAACGGCACGAAGAAAAACCTCTCCCGACGATTCTCCGAATATCTGCAAAAGCTCGGCGTTAAATCCGACGCAACCTGCTTTCATTCGCTCAGACATACGACCATCACCCGGTTTGCCGGACTGAACGTGAATAACAGCACGATCTATCAGTTGACCGGCCACGCGGAAAAAGGCAAAGGCAATGCGCACTTCGACTACCTGCATATGCTGCCCATGCCAACGCTCAAGGCCGCCATTGAAGCCCTCGACTTCCACGAGCGGATCGATTTCAGCAACTTCAATCATCGCCGAGCTTTCACCGTTTTCTGAGCCTTCAGCATGAACTCTCGGTGCCGCATGTTCCGCTATCTATACGACACAAGTGGGGAATTCGCTTGACTACCACCTATAGTTCTAATTTGGCACAGACCGTAAAGCCTTCTATGCGATCGGATGACGCACGATTGGTATTCTGGATCGTCATTGTTGTCACCTTCGCATCGCTAATTGTTCTGCTTTGCTACGCACTTCGGTTTCCGCACTTCCCAGTCGCCGATACGGAGGAATGGGCTCGATATGGCGAATACGTCGGGGGTACTATCGGCCCGATCGCTGGGTTCGCGACTATCGTCATCCTTTGGCGCACGCTCCAGATTCAGCGCGCGGACGCTCGGGACACAGCCCACAACTTCTCGGAGCAGCTTGCGGCAACCAGGAAGCAACTCGCCGCGACTCAAATTCAGGGGTTCGAGCAATCCCTGTTTTCATGGCTTTCGCTACACAGAGATATTCTCAATGCCGTTCAACTACAACCGATCGAACGCGCAATGAGCAATATTAGAGGATTGCATGCGCTAGAGCATTGGTACACTGCAACGTTCGATGAGGATACGGTATCGACAGAACTTCGGGGATGGCTACTCGAAACCGAAGCGCCGGGCGAGTATGACAATTCGCTCATCGCAGCTTCATTCACGAAGCTCGAAACACTTCCTGAGTTTGCTCAAGCACAGGCTCAGGAAATCCTGCTCGAAAGATGGGAGGATCTCTACAAAGGGGCCTCCTTTCAGCTCGACGCCTACTTCAGAACACTCTTTCGCCTTTTCAAGTGGATCGATAGCACGTCGTCCAGTCTACTCACGCCGGAGCAACGGTGGGAATACGCCGCTCTGGTGCGCGCTCAACTATCATGGATCGAACTCGCATTTTTATTCTTTAACGGTATGACTGAGAGGGGCAAGGCGTTTGTACCGTATTGTCAAAAATATGCTCTCTTTGATAACTTCGATACTAGCAATGATTCCGTGTTGAGCTTCCTACGCGCGCGAAAATCCAATCCATATGGAGCCAGCGCCTTCAGTTCAACGCAGGCACGAAAGAACCCAGCATTAGGTATGCAACCTAGTGCAACTGCTCCGATTGTGTAGATGTGTGGTCGATTCAGACTTGACTGTAAGGCAAAAGTTTTGTTTGTTAGTCATCAGACTAACAAACAAAACAAATGAACCAACAACTAGAAGATTTCTATAATCATCTGAACAAGGCCGTAGTCACCACCAACGATTTCGCCGAAGGCACCAAATTTCGCAAACGCGAGAAAGTCGATCAGTTCGCTTATTGCGGACTGAACCCGGTCTACCGGGCCTACCTCAGCTTTGACCTCGACAGCCCCGCATCGGCATGCCGGTTTGAGGATGTCAACTTGCCCACCCCGACCATCATCACCGTGAACCGCAAGAACGGGCATAGCCATATGCTCTATCGGCTCAATACGCCGGTTGCATATCACAAGACCAGCCGAAGTGCCCCCCAGGATTATTTCGAGGCGATCCAGTCCGAGATGGAATCCCGCCTGTCAGCGGACCCCGCATTCAATCACACGCTCACGAAGAACCCGCTGCATCCTGCGTGGGAAGTCATCACATTCCCGGCCAGCTACGATCTGACGGACTTTACCGAATGGATCGACTTGCCAAAGCGGTCGACCGCGCATTCGCTTCCCGACAACATCGTCATCCAAGGCCGCAACGACGAACTATTCCATACGCTTCGTCTGTGGGCATACAGTGCCGTGCGTCAGCATGGCGACTTCGATGCGTGGTATCAAACCGCCCTCGCCCGAGCCGAAGAGATCAATGCGCAATTCGACAGGCCTCTGCAATTTTCGGAAATCAAGGCTACCGCTCGATCCGTCGCCAAATGGCACTGGAAAAATCGCAACTCGGTGGATAGCCGTCGCCGTGTCCTGTCTTTCACCGATGAAACAGCCATCGAACGCATGCGCAGCGGAGCAGACCATACCAATGCCGTACGTCGGCAGAAATCGTTGGACACACTTGTCAAGGCAGCCAATGAGCTATATCCCATCTATGGAAACGAACTCAGCCGTCGCCTGCTCATGGAACACACCGGCATGAACATCAAGACCGTCAGCAAATATTTCCAGGAAGCAACGGCACCCCTTGGACTGAGACACTAGAAAACTTGCCCGAGCAAATCGCCATAAGCCCAAATGGCAGTACCAAGAACGATCATCCACGCGCCGAGATAACCTGCGACCTTGTCCAGACCATCTTGACGAAACCGCTCGATCGTCTCTTCGTCGTATTTGATCTTTGCAGTCTGAATCGGACCAGAGTCATCTATTGAGACGAGTTTTCCCATTGCGACATGCATGGATGCACCGCCCACACCATGTCGGCCTAGGCGAATGACGCTGCGGTAACCGAGCAATGCTCCGGCCAACGTAACAATAGCCCCTGATCGCTGGAACCACGCCCATGACGACTTTCCCAGGTCAGCATGGACAGACAACCCGACAGCCAACATAGAAAAAATGAGCAGGAATCCAGGGTTTTGAAGAGCTTTACGCATCTGAACACCAAACACAATCAATTAGCCAGCGTAACGACCGTTTGGCTTGTAGTCGAGCACTTGATGGATGTATTGCCCTCGCGACTGCCCAGGTGCTGTAAACGCCTCCCAAACATGCGGAGGACAGCCCGAATACCACCACTCAACACCATCGGGAAACCGCACGTAAATTGTCTCAGACTCCGCGTCGTATTTTTCCGCAACAATCCGGGTTGAGCCGGCCACGGGTATCCAATCATTCATGTTCAGCCTCGTATGTTCCGCGCCAAGCCGCCAAAGGCGCAGCAATATCAGGCAGTTGGGGATCCATCCGCCATGATTCAAGCGAGGGATCTTCGGCTAGCGGCATGGGATTCGGTTTGTCCAGCATTGCCCTGACTGGTAGCACAAGCGACTCCCCACTCACTATCGCCTCGCCTGTCCGCAGCGATGGCAAAACTGCAGCAAGCCCTGCCACCATATCTGGTAAGGCGGAACGTATTGCCCCTTGATCTCCTGCGTTTGTCAAACGAAGAGCGATTAGAGTCCCACATTGCGCCAGCGCTGTATCCGGTAGTTCCGTTGGTCGCTGCGTGACGAGCAGGAGCCCCACGCCGTATTTGCGTCCCTCACGCGCGATACGATTTGCCGACTCACGAGTCGTTGCGTTTGCCGATTCGCCTAAATATCGGTGAGCTTCCTCAAGGACAATCAAAACCGGGCTTGGCCTTCCGATACCTGGCCCCTCCGGTTCGCTTCTGAGCGCGACCTCAAATAGCATATTGAGAACTACGCCAATAGCGAGATCAGCCGCCGTCGCTGGCACGCCGCTGAAATCAAGCACCGAAACGGGTCGATCTCCACCGAGCCATTCCTGCATAACTTCCACGAGAGGATCCGGTCCCGCATGATTCCCCATAGGCTCTTGAAAAAATCTGAGTCGCTGGTCAAGCAACCCAAGCCGTAGCAACTCGGGCATGGAACCATACACGCCGTAAGTCGGCGCTTGATGCGGCGGTTGGCCGCCTTGCCCATATGGGGTGAATCTTGCCGACCGAAGCGTGGCCGGGTCACCTTCATCCTCCCTACATACTGTCGCCGAATCTGCCTTGACGCGGCGAGTTTCACGGTTCTCGGAGTCCAGTCTGTGCCATACGGGACGGATATCGAACGGAACCGGAGTATCGGCGGTTACCGCAGTGGGATCTAGGTTTAGCCACTCTGCTGCCGCTACGAATTCCCGCCGCGCTTGAGCAACCAGTTCATTGAATCTGTTGATGAAGCTCGCACCGCCCGACGTACCTGTAAAGATACGTATTATGTCTACGGCGGGAAGCGCCCAATAAGGGACCCGCAATCGGTTTTCGGCCCGTCCTACCAATACACTGCGAACCGACGCGCTGTCGGCAAGTGCCCGAGCATATTCACCATGCGGATCGACAACTACTATGTTTGCCGCACTCCATCCTCCACGCACAAAGTTCTGCATCAGCGAGGCGACAACGCTCGTCTTACCAGATCCAGTCGATCCCACGACCGCTGCGTGACGGACGACAAATTTGGATACGTTCACACACACCGGCACATCTTCGGCCGCAGCTAAACGACCCAAACGAAGATGCGTTTCATCCGCTCGCGGAAATATGGCCGCCAACTCTTCAGGGGTCGCAAAATGCACTGGGTCATCGAGGCCTGGAAACGTGCCCACCCCGCGCTGAAACCGCCCGGTTGCGCGATCAATTTCTCCGAGCAGTTGAATCTGAAGCCACCGTTCGTCTCGCTGAACCGCGTCAAATGGAGCTACTTTGTCGGCAAGCTCGGAGATTCCTACCAAAGTGACGGTCGCAATGAGATCGATGAGACCCTGCGGAATTCGCACCAATGAACCGATCTGCCCGATAGGTTGCAACTGACCTTTATAGATCGGTGCCACGCCAGCCAAGTCGGGATTCAAGGCGACGGTAATGGTTGACCCAAGGACGTGACGGACCTTACCTACGCATGTCGGATCAAGATCGCGCATTGTCACGCTCCTCCATCTGCAGGCAGGTTCTGCGCTACTGCATCAAGCAGCTGGCGCAGACGACCGTCAACATCGGGCTCTCGTGAGGCGCTTTTCGCCAGAAATTGCGCCAATCGCCGGAAATCGCCCAGCAGAAAGCGGCCATCTTCAAATATCCCGCCTATGTTATTTTCCGGCACTGCCCACGCAGCCCTTATGCCTCCGATAATGGCTTCGCGATCCCCAACTACCTGTATGTTCGGAGTAAGCAGCGCTCGCTCAGCAAGTAGCTCAGGAATAGTTGAATAGCAGAAGACAGCAATCTCGGTTCGTTCCCGGCGAACAGCGGCATCGAACAGCAATTCATTGAGGTGCGCGTCACCAAACGAATAGCCACCGACAATTACAAGTGTCTCCGGCTGGTGTAACGCCCTGCGCATCCGGTCTTGCAGCACCAAAAAGGGAACGCGCCGTGACTCTTCGTATTTTGTATCGGATGGATATATTGCCGCCGCGACCTCTTCGCCCACGGCTTGGCCGACGCGAACCACCTGCCGGGCATCCCATGCCCAATTCACTGACCCGTGGAGCTTCCAAAGGCGCGTGAAGAAAGCGGGCACTGAGTCTTGCTCTGATCCCGGAGCGGTCTCGACTAGATCCGTTTGAAATCTTGCCCGAAGGTTTCCTATGAATCCGTCAAAGTAGGCAACCTGCAGCTCTTCGAGTGCCGTCTCGAAGAGAAGGTCATAATTCACCGTAAATATTTCTACCGGGAAGTGATAGTTTGCTCGCGCCAGCCACGCGGCAAAATGGCGCGTCGCAGTGAGATCAGCGTGGCCTATGTCGACTTCCGAAATGATTACTCTACAAATCGCTCGATCTAGCTCTGTCGCACCGGCAGCTGTTAGCCCATCGATCGCCTGATCGCCAGTCAAGAGCGCAGAGATGCGCCTCAACCTGCTCAAACCTTCTTCGAGATTCCTCCCGTGGAGCAGCCCAGTCAATGAATCGCTTTGAGGCTTCGGCAGGGCAGCAAGAATTCGCCGCTGTAACTCAGCCACATCTGGCAATCCGCATGCCTTCGATGTGCCCGCACCAAACAACGCGCACACATGACGGGACCGCGTCGCCAGCTTGGCGCTCAGCCCTGTTGCAAAACGCAAGGGATCATGCTCGGCCATCTTTACGCACCTCGGGCAGATGTCCGGTCAAGATTACACTATTGTCGTAGGATTGCACGGCAAAAATTGGGGTTTTTCGACCGGAACGGCCCGAGTCAGGTAATTAGCCCGCATGCTCAAATCGCGTGAGCGCACAGCCAGCGGCGGGATACCGCACGAGCGGCATGCAGATCAGAGGGAGATCGAAGTCCCAAACGAGACACCAGTAAGGAAACACCAGCCCGAAGGGCAAACACAAATAAAAAATGGTCGAAGCACATTTCGACCATTCTTGTACTGCATCAATCATCAAACTGCCTGCATCAACCGCTCTGCGATGTGCTCATGTACAGAGGGCCTTTTACCACTATGCCGCCTCCTGCCCAAGATCGTTGACCGCATCGCCTGCTTCGGCCATTTCCACCAATTCCCCAGCCACCGGCTCGATCGCCATCGCATCGACGATCTGCTGCCCGAGCGGAACCGCCGGGCCATGCTGCACTTCGTTACCCCAGGAATACCAGCCGTCGCGAGAAACACCACGGCGGAACAGTTCCATCTTCGGCAGTTCCGGGTACATCCTCTCGATCACCCCGTAAAACTCGTCGGGCTTCTGGCTGTGCATTCGACGGTCGAACTGGAAGACCGATGCACATCGCGACTCCGCAGCAACCGTGGGCATGCGGTGACCGCGAAGCCCGAACAGCAGCACCTCGTGATTGACACGGAAATACTGCCCCATCCCACCCGCCCCTTTGTGCCAGATCGCCTGAGTGATGTAGCGAAAGCCCCAAGCCTCGATAACCTTCAGCCCGTCGCCCACAAGTGATGCCGGAACCCACAGGAACAGGGCAGCATCGTCTGCAACCGAAGCACTGTCGCGAAGCAGATCGCAGATTTCGCTCGTAGCCATCGTCGGATAACCGAGGGTCGTTTCCGCCATGTAGTCCCAAGGCGGATCGGCATAGATCACATTGAACGGCCCGACCGGGTGATCGAATGGACGATTCAAGTTGCGGATCGCCTGCACGGCGTTCGCCTGAAGCTTTCGCTTTTTCTCACTTTCCTCCTTGCGGGCCTTCTTGGCGGCCTCGTTCAGCTTCTCGGCCGACTCGCTTACCAGCTTGTCCAGTTCGTCCTGTGACAGAGTAATCACGGCTGCCGCATTGCTCACATCGAGCCGGCCGGAATCAACGGCTTCGATCAGGCCGTCGTGCCCTGAGCGGATAACCTTGCCAGCTCGTTGCACTGAGTCGACCGACACATGCAGACCAGCGGCAGCCTGCTTCTGGGATACCGCCTGAGCGGTATGCTGGTTGGCTCCGACACCCGTGTTCGTCAGGCGTGCAGCAACCATCGCTCGCTGGCTGTCGCTCAGGTGACGACGATGCAGGTTTTGGCTAACGATAAATGACAGTACCGGCATGTCCAGATGCGGGACGGCGAGATAGACCGGATTGATCCCGAGTTCGCGGCAGGCCCGCAGCCGCTGACGGCCGTCTATGATCTTGTCGTGATACACCAAAATCGGCATCCGTTGCCCATGCTTTTTAATGTCGTTCTTGAGCTGCCAGAACTCTTCATTGGTCATGTTGGGGAAGACCCCGGCCGCACCGTGGACTTCAAACTGTTCATAAATGCTGACATCATGATTGATCACTTCCATGTAAACCTCCTTGATTAAGTTTCGATTCCCTGCCGCCAGACATGCGACAGGAATTTTCACAGCAATATTGATTCGTTATCCTATATAAATAGGATTCATATTTCCGCTACAACCAAGCCTGATTTAGTCGCCGTCCTCCATAGCAAACATCTTTTCAAGCACTGCGAGACCTTCTTTAATCGTCAGCATATGCAGCTCCTCGTAGCTCAGGCCGCTGTATTCCAAATACTCTTTCGTGCGGTCGATTTTCGTGACAACTGGATTCTCTTTCATGTACTGAAGATGGATTTTTTCGTGCCTATCTTCGACAGCAATCAGACCATCGGCATTGACATAGTCAATGATCTGGATGGCCGGGTAGGAATGGCCCTTGTAGATGATCTGAACCCGCTGGATACTGCTCCCACAGGCATAGGAATCCACTGCCACGATTTGATAGGTGCGACCATCGGACGGAACGGTGAACGGATGAGGTTTAACTTTCTTCGTTTGCTTTTTCATGCTGATTCTCCTGTATTGATAAAGGGTTAAGGTGATCGGCACCGTGCTTCGCGTGAATTTCCCGGGTTTCGTCTGCACCGTGTCGATGATTGAAAGTTTGCCCGGATGCCATCAAAATCTCGCGGACAGCTTTCCGGGATTGCTGTCATGGACGCGGTGAAATGACGGCCGACCGGCCCTTTGCGAGCAACTGGCGCGGCGAAATTGCGAGGTAGGGACGAGAGACATGGCCGACGAAGTGAAAAAAAACAACACCGGGCCGAAGCCACGCAGCATTTTGGACACGGTCCGTTCCCGCGCATGGGTGGCAGATCTGAAACGACGGACGAACACGCAGACCTATGCTGCCCTGAGCCGTGCGCTGTTTGGCGACGGAAGCAGCGTTGCACCCACCTGGCATCACTACATGAGCGGGAAGCGCACGCCGGACTTAGTAACGCTCACGCTTGTCGAAAAAGCGAAGGTCGCCAGAGGATCAACAAAGGTTCTAAAAATCGGTCCGATGGAGGACCAGGTGAATATCCCTCTCTGGCGTCTGTTCGAGGAACAGGCCGATTTCGCCGCCTATCTGGACGAGATTCTGGGGGATCAGGGGATCGAACGTGGCGCACGTTTGCGCACACAGATCGTGCTCGATCTGTTCGCTGAGCCTGCCGCCCGGGCGGTAGCCAGAAAACAGTCCAAACCAGGCTGGCCGGACGGCAATGCCGTTGAAGCGGCTTGCGGATCAGGTTATTTCGTGCAGACGCTTGCCGGATTCGCCATGGCCGTCGCGGCTGGCGTTGCGCAATGGTTGATGGGGCCGATGTGGAGCTACTCCAGCTTTTGTTGGTCAGCCTGATCGAGGGACCGGCGGAAACAATACTGGATCGCCACGGCATTCGTGAGGGAATCCGTGATCTGATCGGTGCCATGGCGGTCGAATATCATCTGGGCCGGCTGGATCTGAGGTCGGCCGTAAGTGCGCGCGACCAGTTCAGGCTCGTGCCCACGCCGGCCTGACCCGCATTCCGAAGACCGCAAAATCCGCAGACGCTACAGCTTAATGGCCACCTTGGCAGTGTCGTCGTATATGCCTGTAGGCAGCTCATCATCCAGTTTTTTACGGAGTTCGTATTTGCCCAAGATGGATCTGAACCAGCCCGATCCAGACGAGGCATGGACACGCTCACCGATGGTTCGGGGTGTCAGCCGGTCACGGTTTGCCTTGTCGACCAGTAACCCTTGACCGAGAAGTTGGGTGAGCAGCCCGTGATACGCCTGATGACAGGACGGGTTCTCGCATTCTTCCGGTGGTTGCAACTGGAAGAATGCTCCGATCGTGTCGGCCAGCAGATGCCCAATGGTCCCGTGAAACAAGATATTGCCATTTGTCTCTGCAACCATTGCATTCCGGTTCAGTTCAATGTAGTCCGCAGCCAGGACGGATTGCAGTCCGTCAAAGTCAATTGAACAGAACCCGTTGCCCTGCCACAGGCGATACAGCCAGTCGGCCGGGTTGATGCGTTGCCGCCGCATTTCGGCAGGTACGCTTTTCAGAATATGACCGGCCACGCCGCCAGCACGCCCAAGCGACATGCGCAGAAACAGGAGCAGTGCATCCGGTGTCATCTTGCCCGTCAGGGCATCGAAAATTTCCGTCGCCTCCGCTGGAGAGCCCTGTAACTTTGTTTCGAAATCACCCAGTGCATCGAGTGCCGCCAGCAATCCGTCAAACTGGTCCCGCGTCAGGCTTGCGGGTGAATACGAGGCAATCGCGGGCGTGGCGATGCGCAGCACTTGGTAGCCGTCAGGCTCCACTTCCGCATCGTCCAGGCTGGAGAAGAAACCCGCCATCCGGCCATCGATAACGACTGCTGGAAACGGATCACCCCATTCGTATGCTTCGCCGTCTTCCTCGAACCGGCTCGCCGTAACGGGCAAGCCGTCCACTGCCGCATGGATATTCAGCCAGTCACGGACATCACCGGCTCGATAGCGAACGCCGACCCCGTGTCCCACCATCCTCCAGCCCTTCAACGTCGATTCGGACTCACCGAGCAACTCAACCAGATCAACTTCGGTGACCGTGCGCCCTGCAAGCGATTGAGTGTCCGGTACAGGCAGCAGGACTTCAGCCACGGCGGCCACGTGCGCGGCCGTCAATGGGGTTTCGGCTGCTAGCTGGCTTAGTTTGAGTTGAAGTTCGGCACAAGTCATAACAAACGAGGAAATGTCAGTCGAAGGGGCAGACCAACGCCCGAGCGGGAAATCTGACCACGTCCACGACTGCCGTCAAGGCGCCAGAGCGTGATCAGGATGCCCAGAATACGGCATTCGCTAGGCACCGATTGATCGCTTTACGCTGAAAATCGCCGTGCACCTGAATGCCTAGGCATCGTATAGAACCGCGATGAAAGAAGCTGGTCGGGCTCACGATATGAATCGTGTCCCGACCTTGCCAACCCCGGAACCTCAAGGCTTACGCCAGTGATCCCGCTTGCCGTTACTTGTATTGCGAACACGCTCGACCAACGGGGGACTTCCGCCGTTCAACTCACGCGCTCTCTCGATCGCCTCCCGCTGAGTAGGAAGCACGTCGCTTGCTCGTTGTGAATTGGGACGACGTACTGCGTAGTCGCCTTCGTCACGCCGTTCTACGAAGATCTTTTTGGGCATACAGGTTCCTTTGCACTGGGCAATAGGTGATCTGATCAACTATCAGGGTTCAGCGTTCAAGGTCTTTGTCGTCTGACAACCTTCAGAGTATGCCGGGATCGTGGACTTGTGCTTGCAAGCAACTTTTTTTATAACTACACTTCCGCTCGCAGTTAGACCTGCACAAGGGCTTCTTGACCGGCAGTTTCAAGAAACCTTTTTTGCTCAATGGTCCCTTATGGGGCCATTTTTTTTGCCGAGTGCGCTTCGTCGTCGGAGCTTTCACGCAGCCTCACTTTCATCATCGGGCGCATTCTTCCGCCATTCAATGTCGTCGGTTAGGTCCATCGGGATATCTATCGGCTCTTCGCCCTCGTGGATGCCATTCCAGTGGTCTGCATCAAGCGACAACTGAAGTCCGTCTCCCACCATTTGCTCGCGTCGGTTGATCAAGGACTTCAACATCTGATGCCGCGGAGCCTCGTCGATGTCGATCCACAACGTTAGTTGGACACCACGAACCGTCGAAGGCAAAGCGTGGTTCGCGCGATAAGGCTTGCCCGTCTTGGAGTCGGTCCGGAACTCCTGACGTGCCGCCTGCGCAAACTCCTTCGCGAGCATGTCAAACGGATCACGAGGCTTCGGCAGTGGCCAACCACGTTCATTCGCGAACTTGGCGACCTTATGCATATCAACTTCCACTTCGCCCGTAGTTTCCTTGTAAAGCCGGATCAAGCGCTGCATTTCTTGATGCTTATTCACAAAAGCTCCTTCTTAAGGCCCAACCGGGGCTACATCTCCCCACCCATCGACCATGGCGCCTGGTGCCACAATTGATCGAATCTTCACCAAATGATTGCGGAATCGGTCGTATCGGCCGGTCCGATGCTGTAGCTGCCCGGCGATTAGA
Source organism: Trinickia terrae (assembly GCF_005144415.1). Classification (GTDB taxonomy): domain Bacteria; phylum Pseudomonadota; class Gammaproteobacteria; order Burkholderiales; family Burkholderiaceae; genus Trinickia_A; species Trinickia_A terrae. The sequence goes on from NZ_SWJE01000002.1 coordinate 289,302, forward strand.
CCAGGATGCACGTTTAGCGTTTTCGCAAACCCCAATAGGTCACGCTCAGCGAAGAACGGTGCTTTTCGTGCAATGAACGCATCCATTTTCTTACGAGGCACACAGAAGTCAGCGGCAGCGCCGTTCGCGACGCGCTCCTCTTCGGACACGGAATCGCCAGTCCCGGCGCGCTCACCCTCCAGTTCGGCATCCAAAATAATTGCATCTTTCCCGTGACCGCATAACACATGCTCTAACTCGTGCCGAAGCACGAACCAGAAATTGTCTAGCCGATCATGACGCATCGTCATTCCGATAACCGGAGCGTGTTCATTGAGCCACATACAAACACCGTCAATTTTTGCCGATGCAAGCGATTCGACGATCACAAATCGGATTCCGCATTCAGCCAATATTCGCGGCACCTTTCTGGCCTCCTCGGCCGCAGCCAAGAGTTCCGAAAGGCGATCGATGGCTCGACGACCGGATTGCTGTGTGAACTTGGGCACAAGCATCTCGCTGGCAATTTCTTTGACCCGGTAAAGCCAGGCAATTTGAGGCGGCGTCGGGTCGCCATGCACCAAAGTCTTCTTTGCTGCGTGAGGCAACACTTCGATCAATTCGGGGGATTCGGCTTTAAAGAATTTCGACAACGCAGCCTCGACACGGGGTACGTCACGAGCGTCATCCGCATCGAGCCACCCGCGCTTTATCATCTCGGCAACCGGCAAGCCTCCAAACAATTGAGCTCGCGTTGCACGTGCAGGATCGGGGCGAGCCGCGATCCGCGCTTTCGCCAAGTCATACGACTTCTGCAAGTCCAGAAATTCTTCCGCTGGAACCTCAAAAATTTCTTCCAGCCAAATGGCCATCGCGGCGTCAACTGGCCGCTTGTCCGAAACCAGCCGATTGATGCTGCTGTCATCCACGCCCAAGATTACGGCGAGAACGCGCTTGGTCCAGCCACGCGTTTCGAGCAGTGCTCCGATGAACTGGCCAGGGGTTCGGTATTCTTTCGGGTCGATCTTCATAGTGTTTGCAGAATATGCCAGTTTGCGCAAAAACGCAAACTGGCATATCTTCGCCACGAGGGTTGTGGTCACGGAGCAGCGGTTGGGACGATGCATACGACCAGACGGCGACATCACACAGCGATTTTCGAATGCAAGCTCCTTGATCGGACCATTGCACCGCGCTATAAAATAGACACCGTGCGCCGGTTTGCGGCCGACGCACGGTGCGTTACTCGTGCCTACCTCAGCCCCGGCCGGTTTGCCGCTCGAAACGACTCTGGCTGGGGCTTCCCATCACGGCACCCAGCGGGCAGGCATGCGCTGAGTGCCGGTAGCTAATCTGTTGAACATCGATCCTCCCCTTTCTTCAATCTATGCCACCGCGTTAAATCAAGAAGTGCCTACAAACGCAGCTGTCGCTGCGGCGGCTGGAGATTCTTGCGCTTGCTTCACTGCAGCCTGGTTCGCTGCCGCTTGTGCCGCCATCGCTTCGCGCGCCGCGACGATCTCGCTGTGAGCACCAATCTCGGCCGCCCGATCGACAAATCGGCCGTATAGCCCATCCTGGATGCGCCCCGTCGACCTTAGGTACTCCACCACGGCATTGGGGTTGGTGAGAAGGACATAGTGAAAGTCACCAGAAGGTCCAGGTTTCGCCCTAATAAACCAAAGCTCTTCCAGCGTCTTCATGCGTCGTCGCCAGGTGTCCACGGCCCGCTCGCCGGTGAAACCTGCTTCGCTGGCGAACGTCGATGGATTTTCGATAGTGACGACTGGATGATCCGGCGAACGGGCCCACAGGCAAAAAAGCGTATGTCCGGCGGGCTGGCCCTTCGATAGCATGTCGATCGCCTGCATCACAATCGGCAGCGTGCGGGGGATCGAGATATAGCCGTCATTTTTTTTGCGATGCCACAGGTATGCCGGGGACATCCCGGGAAAATGGACATCCATCAATTGTTGTGCACGCTCGGCCATCTTCAATCGCTTGGTCGTGCTTTGCTTTGGGGTGAGCATCGAATTTCCTCTACGTCGGTGTTGATGCCATTGTCCGACGGCGCAAAGCACCTCGCAACGATTCGAGACGCGCGTCTGTATGGCACGACTGAAGCATCTAAAGTCTTGATTGGAATGACGGAGTTCCGCTTGAATTGTGTTTATTGATAGTAGGCAATCGCGCGAAACCGCGCAAGAATTTCTCATAACTCATTGTTCGTTTTCGGTGCTCCCGGTATTCCTGTGCTACCGTGCTCCAATGTGCTCCCGCTGCTCCAAGGGGATATGCAAGGGGAGCCTGAGATCTTTTAAGCGAACCATGAATTGCCTGAACGCACGCCGTCAAGCGTGTCTGCGCGCTTTCGGACTGACATAGTCCGATCCGCAGTTCGAGGATGCCGCCCAAGCGGTATCCTCGCCGTTCGTCGGATGGCCCTTGCTTTCCATATAAATTCCGGTATTGGTATAGGAAGCCGAACAACGCACACCAAGCAAGGTCAACGTTTAACACGCACATGCCGCGTTAAACGATGTATCTGGGGTGCCAGTCCCTTGAAAGGCAGCACCGCCAAACAGACACGGACGCAGCAACGCACGGCCCAAATAACAACTAAAAACAGGAGCCAATATGGAACAGCAGCAGCATGAGGCACTCGCCTCCCACATCAAGAAGCAACCAGGCCAGAGCGGCATCGACGGCAACATCCAACGCCGTGATCAGCGCATTGATGTCCGCGTCAGTCCCGCCGAACGCGAGAAGATCGGCCAGCTCGCCCTCGAATCCGGCTATGGCAATCTGGCCCAATACCTTCGCGAAACCGCACTCGCCGGCCCCGCGTCGCTGTCCGGCGATGCCCATGTCGCATGGTTACAGGCGATCAATTTCATCGGCAACAACGTCGCCGAAATCGCCACCCTGCTACGGGATCGTCAGCAGCCCGACGATGACATGCTGATCGCGCTGCTCCAGCTTCAGGAATGTGCCGAATATGTCTGGAAGGAAGCGAAGCAAGGGAGAAGCACGGGCAACGCATGATCGTCCGTGTTTTCAATGCGGGGATTTCGCGCGGCGAGTCCCCGGTCAAATATCTGATGGGCGGCCGTGATCATACCGGCCAGCCCCGTTCGGTTGCCCCGGAAGTGCTCGAAGGCAATCCCGACCTGACGGTCGCCATCATCAACGGCATCCGGCGTAAGCACAAATACGTGTCCGGCGCGATTGCATTTCGTGATAACGAGAAGCCGACCCGCGAGCAGATGCGCGATGTTATCAAGTCGTTCAAACAGACCGTGTGCCCTGGTCTGAGTGGGGAAAACATGAATACGCTGTTCGTCCTGCATCAGGACAAGGGCAACATCGAAATTCGCTTCATCGTGCCGATGACGGAGATGAAGACCGGCAAACGCATGAACATCCATCCGCCCGGTCGACAGAGCATCCGACTGTATGAAGCCTTTACGCAGGTAACCAATCACCGACTCGACTATGCCCAGATCGTACCCGACCCGCTCAAGCTTGCCCTCAGCGACTTCGAACGATATACGACGGAAGGCACGAAAGATCGCAGCAACAAGGTATATCTGCATCGCCGTCTGACCAAAGCAATCCGCACCGGGCAGATTGCCGACCGCGACCAGCTATGCGATTTCCTGTCGCGCGAATACGGGGTCGAGATCACCCGCAAAGGTAAGGACTATCTATCGATGAAGTTTCCGGGTGCAGAGAAAGCGAAACGCTTTCGCGGCCCACTCTATCGTGCCGACGCAGACTACCGCGAGATCGTCAGACAAGCTCGCGGCAACCGGCAGGAGCAACGCCTATCGACCGCCGAATACCAGCGGTCACAGGACATCCTGCAACAGCTTGTCGAAGAGCGTAGAGAGTTCAATGTCCGTGCCTACCTCACGTCTCGCATGCTGCGATCCCAACGATTGCAGCAACGCCGAGAGGTGCAATTGCAGTCCGTGTCCCAGCCAACAATAACAACAACAAAGGAGAGCACCATGAAAGAGAAGACACCATCCCACGACATCGTCCACCAGCAGAACGACTCATCACCGTCCAAATACGAGAACAAACCCAACGTGATGCGGACGATCAAGATGATGCGCGATCAGGCTGTCATCGGCGACCGGGCCAACATGACGAGTGATTTTGGGATCGCTGGATTGATGACCGGTCTGTCGGACATCGAATCCAGCATCAATGCCGCGGTTGCCGAAATGAACAGCGCGAAAAGCCCTGAACAGAAGACCAATGCCGAGCGTAAGGTGATGGCCTTGATGGAGCGTAAGCGCCGACTGGAATTGCAGCTTGCTCAGGCCAGACAACGGCAGCTCAATATGACGAGCGGATCAGCTCGCGTTTCGGTGGATGGGACTCGCTAAAGCTCACGCACTGACCGACCGATAAACATAAATTCTCGTGATCAATGGAGACGATATGGAATTGCTCGGGTGGTGTTGGGTCGCTGTCAAGGTTCTTGTCCCTCTGTGGCTTGCATCACACATCATCCGCTGGTTTCTCCCTAGCGAAGTCGCAGATCGGCTTGAGATCGTGGATAACTTCATACTCGCACGGATCGCGTCGATTCCGGTTTTTCTCTCAAATGCGTGGCTCGTGTCGGCACAAATTTGTTACTACGTAGGCAATTTCTTTGCCGTAGTCTTAATCGCTTTTGGGGCGGTCATCGTCGGTTATTCCATCTATCTGCAACGAGAGACCTTGCAGTTCAGTTTCGCCGGGGCATATCAGCTCGCAGGGCAACTTGCTGGTGACAAAGTGGCTTGGTCAGGAGCGACGATGCTCATCGCGGCAACCGTCGCCATTTGCAACATGTGGAAGCTGAATTTGGACAGAAAGCAGTATTTCGAGAAGCAAGAAAAAGAACTGCTTGAGCGCATCAAGAAAGAGGAAGAGGTACGTCGCGAGCAAATGAAGACGTATCACGTGCCTATGGAGCCGACCAAGCCATTTGAATAAACGAATGTGAGAACGGCTTACCCACCGTTTCCTAGCTCGTGGCCCGCATAGGTGGCCGCTTCGAAAACCGTGGATAAGCCGTTCAGAATGGACTACAGAAGGGTTATCGCGACAACTGATTCACATAGTGCGTGGCGGCCTTGTCCAAGGCTTCGGCGATGTCGCGTGCTCCTTCACCTTTGATTTCCTTCGTGACGGCGATTTCCCTGCCTTTTGCCTCGATATAGACATAGGAATCCGTCGTGCTGAACGGGCCGCGGTTTGCCTTGCGGATCGTGCTCTTCCAGCCGATATCGTTGAAATCACTGTAGGTCATAGCATGCCGTCCCCAACGAATGCCATTGCGCTCAACGCTAATCGTCGCCATTGTCCAATTCAAGCGGTAGAACACAATGATCGGCAAGGCGAACACGACGAAGAATGCGAGCATGCCGAGGATGAAGCCATGGTCGGCACTGACGACCACGGAAGCCAGCAAACCGCCAATGAGCAAAATGACCGCAGGCACTGCAATCAGAAGGTCGGCGGCCGTGAAATTGATACGCCGTTGTCGGAACGTGATGGCGACGGTTCCATCCGGTCGGGTCGTCACCTGACAAGCCCGTTTAAAATTGATGGTGCTTTCCATAGAATTCCTTTTATTGGTTCCGTGAACGCCTGCGAAGCAGGCGAATGCACTGCCAGATCAACCACGGCACCGTGGCGAGAGCCATACCGTAGTAGAGCCACGAGCCGAGTCGCAGATAGCCGAGGTCGCCTGCATACCGGTCAATCAGCCACATCGGAATGACGAACGGGAACAGGCGAAGCAACAACCACACGATCGCCAGCGGGTAGTCGATGACCGCTTTCCCGAGCCATTCACCCGCGTCAGTTACGTCAAGGGTTTCGACAATTCGGTCATTCCGCGAAATCTGCTTTTTCTCGACGGACATGGTTTCCTCACTATCGGGCGATGGTCATGTTTGCGATGACTGACATCGGCGGGTTCGCGTAGAGCGTCTTGAGAACGGGGTAAGCCCGGTCGGTACACAGTGCGCCGTTACAGTTGCCACCACTGCCTTCGCCGAAACCATCAAAGTGATTCGTCAGCCCGAGCGCATGCAGTAGTTCGTGCTCAACCAACGGCTCGAACGGCGCGCAGTTCGCGTTGCTGAAATCGACATCTACGTTGAACGTTGCTCGTGGATCGATAAGCGGGCTGGAATCCACTTCGACCTGCCAGTCCGAAGCCAACGGCGGATCGATGGAATATGTCGGATCGACCCAAAGCCCAAACATATTCAGTTTGTTGGCGTAGACCTCGCCGCAGTTGTTCGGCTCGGACGAACCTTGCGTCGGCGGCGTTTCGTTGTTGAAGACGATGCCCCGAGTGACGGATGCGGAATTCGTCGTCGCGGGAAGGCGGGTGAACAGCGTTTTGCCGGCCGCAGCCTCAAGGTTGTTCAGCGCCGCCGTCAACTCGGGCCGACCGCTCGTATCGAGAACCGGAATCCGGCCGTCGCGCTCGATGTTCCAGCGATAGGAATGCACCCCATCCACACCGCCCTTATACGGGTTGCCGACTGCGCCGTAAGCCTGCGAAGTGTCCCAGATCGGCGTGTTGCTCGTTGTGCCTTGGCTCGTGGCAATGTCGGCTCGAATTTGCGCGTCGGACGGCACAATCGATGCTGAGGCGCTGCTGCTCGATGAACTTGCCTGCCCGTTATTGCTGCTTCCGCCTCCACCACAGCCGGCCAATGACGCAGCCAGCACTGCTGCCACCACTACCTTCAAACGCATTTCGCCCCCGCAGTTGATTAACTGGCACGGCACCGGCCATGCTCGGGGCAATCATAGCGTAAACTGTAACCATATCCCGCGTACTTATATCCCGTGTTTTCTTATCCCGTGGAGATTTATTCACTGCGGAGGAAACATTGGGCATGGCAACCTCCTCGACATCCGGCCTCGACAAGGCAAAGCATCCCGTCCTAGTTGCATTTGGTGCGACAGTGCGACGGCGACGGAAACAGAAAGGCTTTTCACAAGAAGCCTTCGGTGACGCATGCGGCATTGATCGCAGCTACATGGGTGGCATTGAGCGTGGCGAGCACAACCTCGCGCTCGTCAACATCATGAAAATCATCCGAACGCTTGACGTTCGCCCGTCAGAATTCTTTGCCGACCTAGATAGGGTCGGGGACGAGAAAGCCAGCAAGTAGGCTGTCTCGCTGATGCTTGATATACTTCGCCGCGGCTTGGGTTAGATACCCACGCTTTTCACCCACACTTTCTTGCCTATTTTTTGTGCACAGGTGTGTGTGGATGTAGGATTGGCGGGGGTTTGCGGGATTCTGGATAGGATTCCCATCGCCCGCTCCACATTCGGCCGATGTCTGGCCACGAAGAAGCCGCCTCGCCGAAGGCGGCTTTTTAGCATCCGCGGCGGCCATGACTGCCATCGCCGCTCTATCGCCACTGAGCACGTTGCGCCTTCGCCGCGCGAACCGCAGCGCGCGTATTCCTGTAGTCACCGATGATTCACGATCCGAACGAAGACGGCCTTTCTCCCAAGCCCGGTCAAACCGGCGGCGCGCCCACCCCCGCCGAGACCGCCTCGCCCGATCAACCGCAGCACCCGCGCCGCATCCGCAGCTTCGTCACGCGCGCCGGCCGCGTCTCGACAGGCCAGCGCCGCGCCATGGAAGAGCTCGGACCGCGCTTCGTCATCCCCTATGCACCCGTCGCGGCCGACTGGGACGCCCTGTTCGGCCGCACGGCGCCCCGCGTGCTCGAGATCGGCTTCGGCATGGGCGCGACGACCGCGGAAATCGCCGCGCAGCGCTCCGGCGACGACTTCATCGGCGTCGAAGTCCACGAGCCGGGCGTCGGCGCACTGCTCAAGCTGATGGGGGAGCAGAATCTCGCGAACATCCGCATCGTCCAGCACGATGCAGTCGAAGTGCTCGAGCAGATGATCGCGCCGGCCAGCCTCGACGGCGCGCACATCTTCTTTCCCGACCCGTGGCACAAGGCGCGCCACCACAAGCGCCGCCTGATCCAGCCGAAGTTCGTCGCGCTCCTGGTTTCGCGCCTGAAGCCGGGCGCGTATCTGCATTGCGCGACCGACTGGCAGAACTACGCCGAGCAGATGCTCGACGTGCTGAGCGCGGAGCCCACGCTCGCGAACACCTGCGAGAACTACGCGCCGCGCCCCGACTATCGTCCGGTGACGAAGTTCGAACGCCGCGGCTTGCGGCTCGGACATGGCGTATGGGATCTCGTCTTCAAGCGGCGTGCGGAATAAGAAGAAAGGAAGAAAGACTCAGGAGCGAAGCGGCAAGGCGACGCGCCGCCTCGCCTCGCACCCTCGCGCTCAGCCCCAGTTCAGCCCGCCGCCATATCCGACGATCAGCACGAGCAAGCCGAAGCCGATCCGATACCACGCGAACACCGTGAAATCGTGCGTCGCGATATAGCGCAGCAGCCAGCGCACGCAAACGAACGCGCTTGCGAACGCCGCCGCCATGCCGATCGTGAACAGGTCGAGCATCTGGACCGGCGTCTCGTGCCACGTCTTTACGATCTCGTACAGCGTCGCGCCGACAATGATCGGAATCGCGAGAAAAAACGAAAACTCGGTAGCGACGCGCCGATCGAGCCCGAAACACATCCCACCAATGATCGTCGACCCCGAGCGCGACACGCCCGGAATCAGCGCGCAACACTGTGCAAAACCGACCTTCAGCGCGTCGAGCGGCGTGAGCGCGTCGATCGACTGCACGCGCGGCGGCGCATCGCCGCGCTCGCGCTGGCGCGACTCCGCCCACAGGATGACGACACCGCCCAGCACCAGCGCCACCGCGACCGGCACCGGCGCGTAAAGCGCGGCCTTGATCGGCCTCTCGAACAAGAGCCCCAGCACGATGGCCGGAATCGTCGCAATGACGACGTTGGCCGCAAAGCGTCGCGCGGCAGCCTGCGTGGCGAGCCCGGCGACCACCTCGCCGATGCGCCGCCGATACTCCCAGCACACGGCCAGGATCGCGCCGAACTGGATCACGACGTGAAAGGTCTTCGAGCCATCGTCGGTGAAGTTGAGCAGGCTGCCGACCACGATCAAATGGCCGGTGCTCGACACCGGCAGAAACTCGGTCAGCCCCTCGACGACGCCGAGTATCACCGCCTTGCAAATCAATACCCAATCCATCGATGGCCCTTTTCGAACGATGTCGCGCTCTGGCGGCGTAGCGCGACGCTGCGCAAACGCCGTCGCGAAGAGAAACGAAGGGCGAGGCAAATGCGCGGCCCTCACGGCCGCGCGCGCGTCATTTCTCGACGATCTGCACGCGTATGCCGTTTGTAAGGATCGTGATTGTACCGGGTTCGTAGTTCACGCCGGCAAATTGCAGTTGCTCGGGCTTGAAGGTGTAGATCGGATAGTTGGTGAGGAGCTGCGTCGCGAGCAGCCCGGCGGCCGCGCTAATTTGCTGGGCGTAGGCGCGGGAGTCGCCGTCGACGTTCACGCTGTCGACGGATGGCTCCTTGAGCACGACCGAGCGGCTCGCGCTGTCGTAGGCGAGCTGGCTCGACAGCGTGAAGCTGCCGGCCACCGGCTGGCGCAGGAACGGGCTCGCAAAATGCGCGTCGACGCGCACGCTCACGCGATTCGTCTCGGGCAGCAGGCCGACGACGGGATTGCTGAGCGTGACGTCGAACACCTGCGAGACCGTCCGCTGGAACGGAAACTTGCGCTGCACCGCTTCCTGCGCCTGCTCGCGCGAGAACGTGTAGTGATCGGGGATGAACGGAAACGTCGCTGTGGCACAGGCGCCGAGCGACACGGTGATGCTCGCCGCCGCGCAGGCCGCGAGCAGAAACCGGCGCCGCGTGGGCGCTTTCGCGTGAATCATGCAAAACCTCCTGCTCTTCGATGGTGTGTTGGGCTCGCTGCGCTCAGCCGGCGGCGGGCCGCGTCGCCGCCTCGAGCTGCGTCAGCCAGGCGATCGCGTGGGCGCGCGAGCTGCCGCACATCTGCTCTTGCGGCTGCAGGCCCGAGCAGCAAGCGGGCCGCTCGGGGCGCCCGAAAATCCCGCAGCGGTGGTGCTCGTCGAGCTGCACGCAGCGCACACCCGCGGGCTTGCCGTCGGGCATGCCAGGAATCGGGCTCGTGATCGAAGGTGCGATGCAGCATGCACCGCAATCGGGGCGGCACGCATGATCGATCACGGCGTAAGGGGCAACGGCAGTCACGAAAAGCTCTGATCCAGGACAAGAAAACGGGGCACTGCGCGGCAGACCATATAGAAAAACCGCACGAAGCCCGTATTGTGCCCGGATTGCGCAATTTGCCGCATGCGACGCTGTAACACAACGTTGCCCGGCGGCACGCGCCTAAACTGCATCGAATGCGCCACCGCCATGAAAGGCTGCCCATGGATTCCGTCGATTCCCTGTTTCATCCGGACCTGCTTGCCAAATACAGCGCGAACGGTCCCCGGTATACGTCCTATCCCACCGCCCTCCAGTTCCACGACGATTTCGACCCCGCGGACTACTTCCGCGCCGCGAGCGACGCCGGCGCGTCCGCAAGCGAGCTGTCGCTGTACTTCCACCTCCCGTTCTGCGACACCGTCTGCTTCTACTGCGGCTGCAACAAGGTCGTGACGAAGAACCGCGCCCGCGCGCGCCCGTATCTCGATCGCATGAAACGCGAACTGGCGCTGCAGGCGGCCCGCTTCGACGCGACCCGGCCCGTCAGGCAATTGCATCTGGGCGGCGGCACGCCGACGTTCCTGTCGGACCGTCAATTGGCTGAGCTGATGGCCGCCACGCGCGAGCACTTCGCGCTCGCGCCCGATGAAGAAGCTGAATATTCGATCGAAGTCGATCCGCGCGAAGCCGACCCGCAATCGATCGTCCATCTGCGCACGCTTGGCTTCAATCGCCTGAGCCTCGGCGTACAGGACTTCGATCCGGTCGTGCAAGCCGCGATCAATCGCATCCAGCCGTTCGAGATGACCGCCGACGTGATGCGCGCCGCACGCGCGTCGGGCTACAAGTCGATCAGCGCCGACCTGATCTACGGGCTGCCGCATCAAACCGTCGACAGCTTCAGCCGCACGCTCGACAAGATCCTCGAGCTCGCGCCCGACCGCCTCTCGGTGTTCGGCTACGCGCACATGCCGCAGCTCTTCAAGATGCAGCGCCAGATGGACGCGTCGGCGATGCCCTCGCCCGCCGAGCGGCTGGCGATCCTGCGTCGCGTGATCGAGCGGCTGACGGATGCGGGCTACGTCTACATCGGCATGGACCACTTCGCGCTGCCCGGCGACGAGCTCGCCCGCGCCCAGGCGCAACGCACCCTGCATCGCAATTTCCAGGGCTACAGCACGCATGCCGATTGCGATCTGATCGGCATCGGCGCATCGTCGATCGGCAAGGTCGGCGACGTCTACGCGCAAAACGCCAAGGACCTCCCCGGCTATGCGGCCGCGATCGATGCCGGCCAGCTCGCGATCCAGCGCGGCGTGCGGCTCAGCGCCGACGATCGCCTGCGCCGCGACATCATCACCCAGCTCATGTGCAACCTGGAGTTGCGTTACGACGAGTTCGAGATCGTCTATGGCATCCGCTTCGCTCACGCATTCGCACATGAACTCGAGCGCCTCGTCGAGTTCGAGGCGGACGGCCTGATTGCGCTCGACAGCAAGAAGCTCGAAGTGCTCCCCGCCGGACGCATGCTCGTGCGCAACGTCGCGATGGTGTTCGACCGCTATCTCGGGCAACAGCCTCTCACGCGCTTTTCGCGAACCATCTGAGCGGCTGCGTTATTGGTAAAGTAGCCGTCTTTTACTGATCGAACGGGCGACATCATGCGCGGCACCAAGGCCATTCACGCGGTCGAGCGTCTCAAGACCCGCAGCGGCAACGCGCTCTACGCGGCCGTCAGCCTGCCGGGCGGGCTTTTCTATCTCGTCGACAAGACCGGCGGCGGCGCCCTGAAACTCTGCGATCCGCTACCGCTCGAGGAATTCGTCGCCTTCGTCGACGCGCAGTCCCCGGCCAGGCCGCGCAAGGCCAGCAAGCTCGACGTCGCGTTCGAAGCGCAGATCAAGAAGAGCCGAGGCTGAATTCGCGGCAGAATTCGGCCCCCGCCGAAAGACCCTCGAAAGATTCAGGCATTCCCCCTCGAATTTTCCGGCGCGGCGCGCACCGTCACGCCCCGCCGCCGCCTCGCAAGCGCGTTTTCGCAGTCCTGCCAAGGGACCGAATCCTAGCCGGTTTGGTACAATCCCGCAGTTACTCTCAGACCGTCTGGTTCCGTTCGGATCCCCCAACCCGCCATGAACATCGAACAAGCCCGTTTCAACATGATCGAGCAGCAAATTCGCCCCTGGGACGTGCTGGACCAGGACGTGCTGAGTCTGCTGGCGGTCGTCAAGCGTGAGAATTTCGTCCCCGCTGCCTACCGCGACATCGCCTTCGCCGACCTCGAAGTGCCGCTGCCGCGCGGCGAGCACATGCTCGCGCCGAGGATCGAAGCGCGCATCCTGCAGGAACTGGCGGTGAAAAAGCACGAAAGCATTCTCGAAGTCGGCGCCGGCTCGGGCTATATGGCCGCGCTGCTCGCCTATCGCGGCCAGCACGTGCTGACCGTCGAGATCGACCCGGAGCTCGCCGAGCTCGCCAAGCAGAACCTCGCCGCGAACGGCGTGACGAACGCGGAAGTCGCGCTCGGCGACGGCTCGCGCGGCTGGCCGGCCGCCGCCCCGTACGACGTGATCTGCGTGTCGGGCGGCCTGCCCGTTCTGCCGCAGGATCTCCTCGAGCAACTGAAGATCGGCGGCCGGCTCGCCGCCTTCGTCGGCACCGCGCCCGTCATGAAGGCGCAGATCATCACGCGCATCGACGACAAGCAGTTCCGCGTCGCCGACGTGTTCGAAACCTATGTCGAGCCGCTCGTGAACGCCGTGCAGCCGCCGCGCTTCAAGTTCTGAACGTTCCTCCAGCATCGGCCGCGCTTGCGGCCGATGCTGTTTTTGTGCTTCGCTTTTGTTCTTCGATTTTTCTCCGAGCCCGAGATGCAAAACCTGACCGCCCCCGCCCTCGCCGAATGGCTTGCCGACACCTCGCGCCCCGCGCCCGTGCTGCTCGACGTGCGCGAACCGTGGGAGATCGAGACGGCGAAGATCGCGGGCAGCGTGACCATTCCGATGCGCGACATTCCCGCGCGCAGCGAAGAGCTCGACGACGATGCGCAGATCGTCTGCATCTGCCATCACGGCGCGCGCAGCGCGAACGTCGCGATGTTCCTCGAGTCGCGCGGCTTCACCAGGATGTTCAACCTGCAAGGCGGGATCGACGCCTGGTCGAAGCTCGTCGATCCTTCCGTGCCCACCTACTGAGATTCCTCGCGCCTGGCGCCTACGCCACCTCGCGCAACACCTGCGCGACCGTCGAGAAGATTTCGTCGATCTGCTGCTCGTCGACGATGAGCGGCGGCGAGAACGCCAGGATGTCCCCCGTATAGCGCGTGAGCACGCCCTTCTCGAAGCATTTGACGAACGCGTCGTAGGCCCGAGCCCCCGGCGCTCCGGCGCGCGGCTCGAGCTCGACGCCGCCCACGAGCCCCAGGTTGCGCACGTCGATCACATGCGGCTCGCCGCGCAGCTTGTGAATCGCGGTCTCGAAGTGCGGCGACATCCGCGCCGCGCGTTCGAATAACCCCTCTCGCTCGTAGAGATCGATCGTCGCGCACGCCGCGGCCGTCGCGATCGGATGGCCCGAGTACGTGTAGCCGTGAAAGAGCTCGATCCCCGCGGGCGCGCCATTGACGATCGCATCGTGAATCGCATGGCTCGCCGCCACGGCGCCCAGCGGCGCGGCGGCGTTGTTGGTGCCCTTGGCCATCGTCAGCAAGTCCGGCGTCACGTTGAAGTACTGCGCGGCGAACGGCGCGCCGAGCCGCCCCCAGCCCGTGATGACCTCGTCGAAGATCAAGAGGATGCCGTGCTTGCCGCAGATCTCGCGCAAGCATTGCAGATAGCCTTGCGGAGGAATCAGCACGCCCGTCGAGCCCGCAACCGGCTCGACGATGACCGCGGCGATCGTCGAGGCGTCGTGCAGCGTGACCAGGCGCTCCAGTTCGTCGGCGAGATGCACGCCCCAGGCGGGCTGTCCCTTCGAAAACGCCGCATCCTTGATGCTCAGCGTATGCGGCAGGTGATCGACCGACGGCAGCAAGCCGCCCGAATACGCCTTGCGGTTCGGAGCGATGCCGCCGACCGAGATGCCGCCGAAGCCGACGCCGTGATAGCCGCGCTCGCGTCCGATGAAGCGCGTGCGCTGCCCTTCGCCGCGCGCACGATGGTAGGCGAGCGCGATCTTCAGCGCCGTATCGACCGCCTCCGATCCCGAGTTCGTGAAGAAGATGTGCTTGAGGTCGCCGGGCGTGTGCTTCGCGATTTTGGTCGCGGCCTCGAAGGCCTTCGGGTGGCCCATCTGGAAGGTCGGCGCAAAGTCCATTTCCTCGGCTTGCGCGCGCACCGCCGCCACGATCTCGTCGCGGCAGTGGCCCGCGTTCACGCACCAGAGGCCCGCAGTGCCGTCGAGAATCCGGCGGCCGTCGTATGACGTGTAGTACATCCCCTTCGCGCCCGACAAGAGCCGCGGCGCGCTCTTGAATTGCCGGTTCGCCGTGAAAGGCATCCAGAACGCGGACAGATCGAGCGAACCGCTGTTCGCTTCGCGTTGAGTCATATGTCGCTCCTGTCGGTTTGTTGATCTCGTTTCGAGCCGGCCGGCTGCAATGGCGCCCTTCAACCGGAAGGCGGCAGGCCGTTTTTTTAGTCTAGGCACGCGCACGCCCATGCACAACCGCGCGGCACCCGTGCACTGCAAAAGCCTCGCCCGCGGATCATCGCGCTTCGTCGCAGCGCAACGCGCACCGCGAAGACGCGCGGCGCCCGGCATTGCACCAATATCTTCCGCCTCCGGACGCATCCCGTTGCACCACAAACCGCGCCGCGAAAGGCATTGCAGCACGGCGATCCGATTGGCACAGCCCTTGCAGTATCCCCATCCGCCATCCATGCGGCAGCACAGCATTCGCGCGTACTCACAACGATAAGTCTCACCATCCAACGGTAAGGGGAATTACATGAAGCGTCGCAGTCTGTTGAAGTTCGGGTCGATGTCCGGCGCGCTCGCGCTCGCGGGGCAAAGCCCGTTTGCAAACGCGCAGTCGTCGGGCCCGATCAAGGTCGGCATTCTCCATTCGCTGTCGGGCACGATGGCGATCTCCGAAACTTCCCTCAAAGACACCGCGTTGATGACGATCGCCGAAATCAACGCGAGCGGCGGCGTGATGGGCCGCAAGCTCGAGCCGGTCGTCGTCGATCCGGCCTCGAACTGGCCGCTCTTCGCCGAGAAGGCCCGCCAGCTGATCACGCAGGACAAGGTCGCGGCCGTGTTCGGCTGCTGGACCTCGGTGTCGCGCAAGTCGGTGCTGCCGGTGTTCGAGGAGCTCAACGGCCTGCTCTTCTACCCCGTGCAGTACGAAGGCGAAGAAATGTCGCGCAACGTGTTCTATACGGGCGCGGCGCCCAACCAGCAGGCGATTCCCGCCACCGAATACCTGATGAGTGCCGAAGGCGGCGGCGCGAAGCGCTTCTTCCTGCTCGGCACCGACTACGTCTATCCGCGCACGACCAACAAGATCCTGCGTGCGTTCCTAAAGTCGAAGGGCGTGCAGGAGACCGATATTCAAGAGGTCTACACGCCGTTCGGCCACAGCGACTACCAGACCATCGTCGCGAACATCAAGAGCTTCTCGCAAGGCGGCAAGACCTGCGTGATCTCGACCGTCAACGGCGATTCGAACGTGCCGTTCTACAAGGAGCTCGGCAACCAGGGGCTGAAGGCAACCGACGTGCCCGTGGTGGCGTTCTCGGTCGGCGAGGAGGAACTGCGCGGCATCGATACGAAACCGCTCGTCGGCAACCTCGCCGCGTGGAACTACTTCATGTCGCTGCGCAATCCGACCAACGAGAAGTTCAAGAAGAAATGGGCCGACTGGGTGGCGTCGCAGAACCTGCCCGGCGGCGCGAAGCGCGTGACCAACGACCCGATGGAGGCGACCTACGTCGGCATTCATATGTGGAAGCAGGCGGTCGAGAAAGCGAAGAGCACCGACGTCGACAAGGTGCGCGTCGCGATGATCGGCCAGAAGTTCGCGGCGCCCTCAGGCTTCGAGCTCGAGATGGACGGCAACCACCACCTGCACAAGCCGGTGATGATCGGCGAAGTGCGCGCGGACGGCCAATTCAACGTGGTCTGGCGGACCAAGACGCCGATTCGCGCACAGCCGTGGAGCCCCTATATCGCGGGCAACCAGGGCAAGCCCGATGTCGTGAGCTCGATTCCGGCGTTCCTGCGGCGCTCGCGCGTGGCGTAAGCGCGCCGCTTATCGCACTTATTGCGCTTTCGCTCACGAGCGCGGCGCAGCGGTCGCGGCACGATGCGCGCGCAAGCTGGTTGCGCGCGCAACGACGCCAAGACCGTTGCCGCCGCGCCGAATCCGACGACGCTACGCAACGTCCACGCAAAGGCCATCATGGCGTTCCCCGCATCCCGACTCTCCCGCTTCATCCGGCGCTGCGCCGCGCTCGCGGTCATGGCGCCGGCCGCCTTCCTGCCGCTCGGCGCATTCGCATTGACGACGGCCGACGTCGCTCCGCTCGCCGGCGACGACTTCGACGCGAAGTCCGCCGCCATCGACAAGCTGATCGCGAACCACGACGCACCGTCGCTCGCGCTCTTGAAGGCGCTCACCGAAGACGGCGTGCTCGCGACCGACTCGGGCGAAGTGCTCGTGCAGGACGGCGACGCGCTGAAGGATGCCGTCACCGGCAAGACCGTCGCATCGAACGGCGCGCAGCCCGTCACGCTCAACAACCTGCTGCGCTCGAAGGTGGCAGGCGCACTCTCGGGCCTGCAGCTCGACTCGCCCGATCTCGAGACGCGCCGCGCCGCGATCGCCGGGTTGCTGAAGAATCCCGATCCGGCGATGAAGCCGATGATCGACCGCGCACGCGCGAAGGAAACCGACCCCGCATTGAAGCGCCGCCTCGACACGCTCTGGGCGATGACGGCGCTCTCCGACACAGACCCGGCCAAGCGCCTGGAAGCCGTGCAACTCGTCGCCGCGCGCCACGATCTCGAGATGTACGAGCTGCTGCGTCCGCTCGTGGCGAACAAGCCCGGCGGCTCATACGCCGAGAGCGACGCGCGCGTACGCACCGCCGCGCAGGCGGGCATCGACGCGCTCGATGCGATCCAGCGGCGCAGTGAAATCGCGGGCACCGTGTTCGCGGGACTCTCGCTCGGCAGCGTGCTGCTGCTCGCGGCATTGGGGCTCGCGATCACCTATGGCCTCATCGGCGTCATCAACATGGCGCACGGCGAGTTCCTCATGATCGGCGCCTACGCGACCTATGTCGTGCAGAACCTCGTGCAGCGCGTCGCGCCCGGCGCGTTCGACTGGTATCCCCTCTTCGCCGTGCCGGTCTCGTTCGCCGCCGCGGCGGCGGTCGGCATCGTGCTCGAGCGGCTCGTGCTGAAGCATCTGTACGGCCGTCCGCTCGAAACGCTTCTGACGACCTTCGGCGTGAGCCTGATCCTGATCCAGGCCACGCGGACGATCTTCGGCGCGCAGAACGTGCAGGTCCAGAATCCGTCGTGGATGAGCGGCGGCGTCACCGTGATGCAGAACCTGATCCTCCCGTACAACCGGCTCGTGATCCTCGCGTTTTCGCTCGCCGTCGTCGCGATCGCGTGGGGCGTGCTGACGAAAACGCGCCTCGGTCTCTTCGTGCGCGCCGTCACGCAGAACCGGCGGATGGCGGCGTGCGTCGGCGTGAAGACCGCGCGCGTCGACTCGTATGCGTTCGCGTTCGGCGCGGGCATCGCGGGCCTCGGCGGCTGCGCGCTCTCGCAGATCGGCAACGTCGGCCCCGATCTCGGCCAGAGCTACATCATCGATTCGTTCATGGCCGTGGTGCTGGGCGGCGTCGGGCAGCTCGCGGGCACGGTCATCGGCGGCTTCGGGCTCGGGCTCGTCAGCAAGGCCATCGAGCCGTTCTGGGGCGCGGTGCTCGCCAAGATCGCGGTGCTGGTGCTGATCGTCCTGTTCATCCAGAAGCGTCCGCAAGGCATGTTCGCCTTGAAGGGCCGCAGCGCGGAGGCTTGAGATGACCACAGCCACGACCTCCGTCGAGACACCAGGCGCGCCCCATGTTTCCGGACGCAACGCCGCGCAGCAGGGCCTCGCCCTCGGCCTGCCCCCTCGCCCCGCGCTGCTCTCGCGCGGCGCCTGGCTCGCGCTGATCGCGCTCGTCGCCGTGATCGGCATCGGCGTGCCGGTGAGCGCGCTCGTGTTGCCTGAATCCAGCGCGCTCCATCTGTCCGCCTATGCGCTGACGCTCGCGGGCAAGCTGATGTGCTACGCGATCGCGGCGCTCGCGCTGGATCTCGTCTGGGGCTACTGCGGCATCCTGAGCCTCGGGCATGGGCTTTTCTTCGCGCTCGGCGGCTACGCGATCGGGATGTACCTGATGCGCGCGATCGGCCATGACGGCAAGTACGGCAGCGACCTGCCCGACTTCATGGTGTTCCTCGACTGGCACGAACTGCCCTGGTATTGGCACGGCACGCAGCATTTCGCGTATGCGCTGCTGCTGGTCGTACTCGTGCCGGCCATCGTCGCGTGGGTGTTCGGCTTCTTCACGTTCCGCTCGCGCGTGAAGGGCGTCTATCTCTCGATCATCACGCAGGCGCTCACGTTCGCCGCGATGCTGCTCTTCTATCGCAATGAAACGGGCTTCGGCGGCAACAACGGCTTCACCGATTTCAAGCGCATCGCCGGTTTTCCGATCACGCATCCCGGCACGCGCACCGTGCTGTTCCTCATCACGTTCGCGGTGCTCGTGCTGTCGTTTCTCGCGGCGCGCGCGATCGTCACCTCGAAGCTCGGACGCGTCGTCACCGCCGTGCGCGACGGCGAAGCGCGGCTGATGTTCCTCGGCTACAGCCCGCTCGCGTACAAGCTCTTCGTGTGGACGGTATCCGCCGTGCTGTGCGGGATCGCGGGCGCGCTCTACGTGCCGCAGGTCGGCATCATCAACCCGAGCGAGATGTCGCCGGGCAACTCGATCGAGATGGCGATCTGGGTTGCGGTCGGCGGGCGCGGCACGCTGATCGGGCCGATCATCGGCGCGTTCGCGGTGAACGGCGCGAAGAGCTTTTTCACGGCCTATTTCGCGGAGTACTGGCTGTTCTTCCTCGGCGCGATCTTCATGCTGGTGCCGCTCTTCCTGCCCAACGGGATCATGGGCTTGATCGATGTGGCCAGACGCAAGACCAGCAAGAGGACGCCGCAATGAACGAGAACCCGATGGTCCCCGACATCACGGCCGTCGACAACGACGGACGCGCCCTCTCCGGCGTCGCCTCGATGGGCCACGCGGTGACGCCCGACGAGATCGACACCTCGCACGGCACGATCCTCTATCTCGACGACGTGACCGTGAGCTTCGACGGCTTTCGCGCGCTGAACGCCCTCACGCTCACGATCGACGCGGGCGAATTGCGCTGCGTGATCGGCCCGAACGGCGCGGGCAAGACGACGATGATGGACGTCATCACGGGCAAGACCGCGCCCGATACGGGCAAGGTGTTCCTCGGCCAGTCGATCGATCTCACGCGCATGAGCGAGCCGACCATCGCGCGCGCCGGCATCGGCCGCAAGTTCCAGAAGCCGACCGTGTTCGAGAACCATCCCGTGTGGGAGAACCTCGAGCTCGCGATGAAGACCGACAAGGGCTGGTGGGCCTCGCTGCGCGCGCGGCTCGACGGCGCGGCGCAGGCGCGCATCGAGGAGACGCTCGCGCTGATCCATCTCGAAGGCGAGGCGCGGCGCCTGGCCGGGGAGCTTTCGCACGGACAAAAGCAGCGGCTCGAAATCGGCATGCTGCTGATGCAGCGCCCCGCGCTGCTGCTGCTCGACGAGCCCGCGGCCGGCATGACCGACCACGAGACGATGGAGCTTGCCGAGCTCCTGAACCGGCTGCGGGGAACCTGCTCGATGATGGTCGTCGAGCACGACATGGAGTTCGTCGCGGCGCTCGCGGGCGAGACCGGGCGCGTCACCGTCATGGCCGAAGGCAGCGTGCTCGCGCACGGCACGCTCGACGAAGTGAAACGCGACGAAGCCGTGATCGAATCGTATCTCGGGCGCTGAGGCGCGCCGAAGGAAGGAACCAGACGATGCTCAAAGTCGACTCGCTGAACCAGTATTACGGCGGCAGCCACATCCTGAGAAATGTCGCGCTCGAAGTGCCGGAAGGCAAGCTGACGGTCCTGCTCGGGCGCAACGGCGTCGGCAAGACGACGCTCCTGCGCTGCCTGATGGGCGTCGTGCATGCGGAGAACGGCTCGATCTCGTGGCGCGGCAAGGCGCTGGAGAAGCTCCCGCCCTATGCGCGCGTCGAGCAAGGCCTCGCCTATGTGCCGCAGGGGCGCGATATCTTTCCGCGTCTCACCGTCGAGGAAAACCTGCTCGTCGGCGCGGCAAGCCGCAAGGCGCCGTCGAAGATTCCCGAGCACATCTACACGCTCTTTCCCGTACTGAAAGAGATGCGCGCGCGCCGCGGCGGCGATCTGTCGGGCGGCCAGCAGCAGCAGCTCGCGATCGGCCGCGCGCTGATGAGCGAGCCGCAGCTCCTGATCCTCGACGAGCCGACCGAGGGCATCCAGCCGTCGATCATCCAGGAGATCGGCAGGACGCTCAGGCGGCTCGTCGACGAAATGGGGATGACGGTGCTGCTCGTCGAGCAGTACTACGACTTCGCGAAGGCGATCGCGGACTGCTACTGGGTGATGAGCCGCGGGGAGATCGTCGCGGGCGGCGCGGGGGCGGAGATGGATGCGAACGGCGTGCGGGAGCTGATCGCCGTCTGAAGCGCGGCGCTATGTTCGCTTGCAATACGGCGTGGCATCATGCGGAGCGCGAGCCGAACGCCCTCCTTCTTCCCTGCGGCGGCTCGGCGGCCTTCGATATCGCCAGTCATGTCTCTTCACGAACAGCACGCCACCCTCTCCCCACAGCCCCAAACGGCCGCCGCGCACAACGAATGGCAAGCGCGGCTCGAATTGCGCTTCGACCGGCACGGCGCGCGCACGACGCTCGCGCATCGTCTACACGACGGCCCATTGCGCGTTCAACGGCCGCTCTACCCCGAAGGCGAGGCGATCTGTCATGCGGTCATCGTCCATCCGCCCGGCGGCGTCGCGGGCGGCGACCGGCTCTCGATCGATATCGCGCTCGGCGAGCGCACGCACGCGGTGCTGACCACGCCCGGCGCGACCAAGTGGTACAAGTCGAACGGGCGCGAGGCGCGGCAGGAGATCCACATCGCCGTCGGCGCGAATGCGAAGCTCGACTGGCTGCCGCAGAACAACATCGTCTTCGATCATGCGAACGCGTCGCTCGATTTCACGCTGACGCTCGCCCCAGGCGCGACGGCGCTCGGCTGGGACGCCACGCAGCTCGGCCGGCAGGCGGCGGGCGAACGCTGGTCAGCGGGCAGCCTGGCGAGCGTGGCGAGAATCGTCGGCCCCTCGGGCGCGCCGCTGTGGCTCGAGCGCGCGCAGCTCGACGCCGAAGACCTGCTGCGCGATGCGCCGCAAGGCCTCGCCGGTTTTCCGGCATACGGCGCGCTCTGGGCCGTCGGCCCGGCCTGCACCGACGCCCTCGCCGAATCGTTGAGCGCGCAACTGCCTTTCGGCGGCACACAGCGCGCGGGCGTCTCGTGCGTGACGCCCGGGGTGATGCTCGTGCGCGTGGTCGCCCGCTCGATGGAAGCGCTCCAGCACACGCTGACGCAATGCTGGCTGCAATTGCGGCCCGTCGTGCATGGCGTCGACGCCGCACCGCTGCGGCTCTGGACCACCTGAAAATCGTTGCGCACGCACCAATAGCAGGAATTCGCGGCAGCATCGGCGCGCCATGACGGTGCATGGCGGCGTTCAACTGGTCTTACCTGTCTGGCGGGACAAGGACTGTTCGTCACGTCGCGTGTGGCATGCCCCTTGCTCCTATGGGGCCACCTCGCGCCGCTTGCGCTTGGTTCCTAAAGCGGCTCAGCCACACTCCCCGGAGACCACCACCTCATGAATCGCAATTCTGTCCGCGCGGCCACGCGCACCCGCCGCTCGCGCCGCGCATGGCTCGCCGCAACGCTTGCCGCCCCCCTCGTCGCCCTGTGCGCGCTCGCCCCCGCCGCCGCCCATGCCGACGCACTCGACACGATCACGAAGAACGGCGTGCTGCGCGTCGCCGTGCCGGAAGACTATCCGCCGTTCGGCTCGGTCGGCGCCGACATGAAGCCGCAAGGCTACGACATCGACACCGCCGCCCTGCTCGCCAAAGCACTGAACGTGAAGCTGGAGCTCGTGCCGGTGAACAGCGCGAACCGCATTCCGTACCTGAGCACCAACAAGGTCGACCTCGTGATCTCGTCGCTCGGCAAGACGCCCGAGCGCGAGAAGGTCATCGACTTCTCGATCGCGTACGCACCGTACTACCAGGCCGTGTTCGGCCCGGCCGACCTCAAGGTGGCCAATCCCGGCGACCTGACCGGCAAGGCGGTCGGCGCGACGCGCGGCGCGCTCGAAGAGCTCGCGCTCACGCAGATGGCGCCGAACGCGACCATCAAGCGCTTCGAGGACAACAACGCGACGATCTCCGCGTATCTCTCGAACCAGGTCCAATTGATCGCCGCAGGCAATATCGTGGCGGCCGCCATCAACGCCAAGCATCCGCCGCGCATGCTCGAGACGAAGTTCGTCATCAAGAGCTCGCCGTGCTACGTCGGCCTGAACAAAAACGAACCGCGCCTCCTGGAGAAGGTCGATGCCGCGCTCACGCAGGCGCGCAAGGACGGCGCGCTCGACACCATGTCGAAGAAGTGGCTTGGAGCGCCGCTGCCTGCGGACCTATAACGCGTATAAAGCACGGGAACGCAATTGCGACAGCGCGGTGCTACGATAGCCGCGCAACAAAAATATCGTTCTGTATCAATCATTTATTACATTTTCCCTGTCTCGTTCTTTCATGAAGCTGACACCCAGAGAGAAAGACAAGCTGCTGATCTTCACCGCCGCGCTGCTCGCCGAGCGCCGCCGTGCGCGCGGCCTGAAGCTCAACTATCCGGAGACGGTGGCCTTCATTTCGGCGGCGCTGATGGAAGCCGCGCGCGACGGCAAGACCGTCGCCGAAGTGATGCACTACGGCACGACGCTGCTCACGCGCGACGACGTGATGGAAGGCGTGCCCGAGATGATTCCCGACATCCAGGTCGAAGCGACGTTCCCCGACGGCACCAAGCTCGTCACCGTCCATCATCCGATTCCATGAAGGAGCACGCGCGATGATTCCCGGCGAAATCCTCACCGACGACGGCGAGCACGAGCTCAACGCAGGCCGCGCGACCGTCACGCTGACCGTCGCGAACACGGGCGACCGCCCCGTGCAGATCGGCTCGCACTACCACTTCTACGAAGTCAATGTGGCGCTTTCCTTCGATCGCGAGCAGGCACGCGGCTTCAGGCTGAACATCGCGGCAGGCACCGCGGTGCGCTTCGAGCCGGGCCAGGAACGCACCGTCGAGCTGGTGGCGCTGGCCGGCAGCCGCGCCGTCTACGGCTTCAACGGCAAGGTCATGGGACCGCTGTAACCCTTCTTCCGGACGTTCAAACATGACTCTACGCATCGGACGCCGCGCGTACGCGGAGATGTTCGGCCCCACGACCGGCGACCGCATCCGCCTCGCCGACACCGAGCTCCTGATCGAGATCGAGCGCGACTACACGACCTACGGCGAGGAGGTGAAGTTCGGCGGCGGCAAAGTGATCCGCGACGGCATGGGCCAGTCGCAGCTGACGGCGGCCGATGTCGCCGACACCGTCGTCACGAACGCCGTGATCCTCGATCACTGGGGCATCGTGAAGGCCGACATCGGCATCAAAAACGGCCGCATCTGGGCGATCGGCAAGGCGGGCAACCCCGACATCCAGCCTGGCGTGACGATTCCGATCGGCGCGTCGACCGAGGTGATCGCGGGCGAAGGGCTGATCGTGACGGCGGGCGGCATCGATACGCACATCCACTTCATCGCGCCGCAGCAGATCGAGGAAGCGCTCGCCTCGGGCGTGACGACGATGATCGGCGGCGGCACCGGCCCCGCGACCGGCACCAACGCGACGACCTGCACGCCGGGCCCGTGGCACATGGAGCGCATGCTGCAGGCAGCCGACGGCTGGCCGATCAACATCGGCTTTCTCGGCAAGGGCAACGTGAGCCTGCCGGAGCCCGCCACCGAGCAGATCGCGGCAGGTGCGATCGGCCTGAAGCTGCACGAGGACTGGGGCTCGACGCCGGCCGCGATCGACAATTGCTTGTCAGTCGCCGACGACACCGACACGCAGGTCGCGATCCACACCGATACGCTCAACGAAGCGGGCTTCGTCGAAGCGACGGTCGCCGCCTTCAAGGGCCGCACGATCCACACGTACCACACCGAAGGCGCGGGCGGCGGCCATGCGCCAGACATCATCAAGGTGTGCGGCGAGGCGAACGTGCTGCCGTCGTCGACGAATCCGACGCGCCCCTACACCGTCAACACGCTCGACGAGCACCTCGACATGCTGATGGTGTGCCATCACCTCGACCCGTCGATCGCCGAGGACCTGGCCTTCGCCGAATCGCGCATCCGCCGCGAGACGATCGCCGCCGAGGACATCCTGCACGACCTGGGCGCGTTGTCGATGCTGTCGTCGGACTCGCAGGCGATGGGACGCGTGGGCGAAGTGATCATCCGCACCTGGCAGACCGCGCACAAGATGAAGGTGCAGCGCGGCGCGCTGCAAGAAGACAGCGCGCGCCACGACAACTTCCGCGCGAAGCGCTATGTCGCGAAGTACACGATCAACCCGGCGCTCACGCACGGCATCGCGCACGAAGTGGGCTCGCTCGAACCCGGCAAGTGGGCCGACATCGTGTTCTGGGAGCCGGCGTTCTTCGGCATCAAGCCGACGCTGATCCTCAAGGGCGGCATGATCGCGCTCGCGCAGATGGGCGACCCGAACGCCTCGATCCCGACGCCGCAGCCCGTGCACTATCGCGAGATGTTCGCGACGCGCGGCGGGGCGCTCGCGCGCACCTCGCTCACCTTCGTCTCGCAGATGGCCGCCGACGCCGGCATCGCCGGGCGCTACGGCCTCGCCAAGCGCATCGTGCCGGTGCGCAACTGCCGCAAGGTAACGAAGGCCGACATGATCCACAACGCCTGGCAGCCGTCGATCAGCGTCGATCCGGAGACCTATCAGGTGATCGCCGACGGCCAGCTGCTCACCTGCGAGCCGGCCAAGGTGCTGCCGATGGCGCAGCGCTATTTCCTGTTCTGATGTTTTTGGTGTTTCTGTTCTGACATGCGCACGATCGATAAACGCATCACCCCCAACGTGAAGCTCGCAGCCACGCTCGTCGCGCGCGCGCCGACGCTCACGCTCGCGTTCGACGCGCGCTGCAAGAGCCGGCTCGCGGCCACGCTCGATAGCGGCGAGGAAGTCGCGCTCGTGCTGCCGCGCGGCACGGTGCTCGCCGACGGCGACGTGCTCGTGGCCGACGACGGCGGGCTCGTGCGCGTCGTCGCCGCGGCAGAAGACGTCCTGCTCGTGCGCGCGCCCGACCCGCTGACGTTGACGCGCGCCGCCTACCACCTCGGCAACCGGCACACGCGCGTCGAAATCGGCGCCGACTGCCTGAAGCTCGAAGCCGACCCCGTGCTCGCAGAGATGCTCCAACGCCTCGGCGCGAGCGTCGAAAAAGCGTCGCTGCCGTTCCAGCCGGAAACGGGCGCGTACGGTGGCGGCCACAAGCATGGCCACGACGAGACTTTCGCGGAAGACTACGCGCTCGCGCAGCAGGTGTTCGACGAGCATCACGGGCATGACCATGGGCACGACCACGGCCACGCGCATGACCACGACCCTAGCGATCACGGCGACTGCTGCGGCCACGATCACGCCCACGGCCATGCGCATCGCTGAGCTCACGGCGCTGCTGCACCTCGCCTCGCCGGCGCTGCCGATCGGGGCGTTCAGCTACTCGCAAGGCCTCGAAGCCGCAATCGAAGCGCAGTTGATCACCGACGCCGACAGCGCCCGCGACTGGATCGCAAGCGGCCTCGTCAACGTGCTCGCGCGCGGCGAGCTGCCGTTTCTCGCGCACCAGATCGAACGCTGGCGCACGCATGACGCCGCCGCGCTCGCAGAGGCCGACGCCGAGTTCCTCGCGAGCCGCGAGTCGTCCGAACTGCGGCGCGAGACCGAGCAGATGGGCTGGTCGCTCAAGCAGCTGTGCGCGTCGCTCGAATGGGGCGACGACGCGCGGCGCGCGACGCTGACCTCGCTGACGCCTATCGCGCAGCCAACGGCCTTCGCGTTCGCCGCCGTCGCTCACGAGGCGGCCACGGACGCCGCGCTCGCCGCCTACGCGTTCAGTTGGGTCGAGAACCAAGCCGCCTCCGCATTGAAAGCCGTGCCGCTCGGCCAGCTCGCCGGGCAGCGCATCATCGTCGCCTTGCGCGCCGCGATCGACAGCGCAGTCGCGCAAGCGCTGCAAACGCCGCCCGGACGAATCAACACCTTCGCGCCGCAGCTCGGCATCCTGTCGGCGCGCCACGAGTCGCAGTATTCGCGGCTCTTTCGCTCATAAGCTGTCCCACGATCATGAACGCACCTGCATCCACCGCCCATCGCCCATCCCGCACCAAGAAACTGCCGCCGCTTCGCGTGGGCGTCGGCGGCCCGGTCGGCTCCGGCAAGACGACGCTGCTCGAAATGCTCTGCAAGGCGATGCGCGACACCTACGACCTCGTCGCGATCACCAACGACATCTACACGAAGGAAGACCAGCGCCTCCTGACCGTGGCGGGCGCGCTGCCGGCCGAGCGCATCATGGGCGTGGAGACGGGCGGCTGCCCGCACACGGCGATCCGCGAGGACGCCTCGATCAACCTCGAAGCCGTCGACCGCATGCTCGCGCGCTTTCCCGACGCCGACATCGTCTTCATCGAATCGGGCGGCGACAACCTCGCGGCGACCTTCAGCCCGGAGCTGTCGGACCTGACGATCTACGTGATCGACGTGGCGGGCGGCGAGAAGATTCCGCGCAAGGGCGGACCGGGGATCACGAAGTCGGACCTGCTCGTCATCAACAAGACGGACCTCGCGCCGCTCGTGGGCGCGAACCTCGACGTGATGGCGTCGGACGCGAAGAGGATGCGCGGCGAGCGGCCGTTCGTGATGTGCAACCTGAAGGCGCTCGAGGGGTTGCAGGAGGTGATCGCGTTTATCGAGAAGAAGGGGTTGTTGAGGGTGTAGCGGAGCGCAATCGGACAGTACCAGCTGTACGCCGTCATGCTTGGTAGTGGTAGCGGCAAGCGATGATGCTTAGTTGATCGTCATCGGCCTCATATACAAGGCGATTGGTGTCGTCGATGCGGCGAGACCAGAAACCGGAAAAATTGGCCTTCAATGGCTCAGGCTTGCCGATGCCTTCGAACGGCGTACGTTGCGCTTCGCGAATGAGCTGGTTGATGCGCTTGAGGGTCTTGCGATCCTGCCCCTGCCAATAAACGTAGTCGTCCCATGCGTCGGGCGTGAAAAGCACCCTGCGCATGCTCATGCATCGTCCTCGGAAAGCTTGCGTTCCTTCGCCTTACCTTTGCGCAGTTGGGCAATCGAGCGTTCGAGATGCGCGACGTTGGCGGGCGAACGCAGCAGGTGAACCGTCTCCATGAGACTGTCGTAATACTCCTGCGACATGATGACCGCATTCGGCGCGTCGCGACGCGTGATCAAGGTCACGTCAGCATCGTCGACGACCTGATCGATCACGGACTTCAGATTGCTGCGGGCGTCCGTGAAGTGGATGGTTCGCATGGCACGATCTCACATGTACATTTAACTGTACAAGTATAGCAAATACACCACGTGCGGCACACGGCGCCCACACCTTGCTGCGGCCTACCCGAATCGCGTACACCAGTGTCGACACTTTTGTCGGCACCTGGCATCGTGCGCCTGCGCGGCTCGCCATGACGCACGAGAGAAAGCCGGTCTTGCCGCCAGACTCGATCAGCAAGGACTCGGACATGCAAGTCAGGGACATTTTCAGCGTGCGGGATCAGGTGGTCTGCATCAGCGGAGCCAGCCGTAGCCTCGGCAAGGGGCTCGCACGCATGTTTGCGGAACGCGAAGCGCGGTGCCGCGAGTTGATCGAAATGCACATTACCTGCCGAATGGAAGAGATCGCGCAGGTCGTCGACGCGGGAATGGTCAAGCTCTATTCGCGGTAGGACGCGGGTCAATACGAGGCGCTCAGCTCGGCGTTAAAACACGCGCCCGGTTCTCCTCCACCTTGCCCGCAATCAAATCGATCATCGGCAGGCTCGAAGACGAACGCGCCCATCGCCTTGTCGCCGATGAATGCGAGTCGATCGAGCGCCGACATTTGCTGAGGCGCGCGCCCCTGTTTGCGAAACAGGCGGTCCATCAGCAGCATGCCCCAGCCGTCGGGAAGCGCATCGCTCACGAGCCCCGGCAAGCGGAGCTGGTGGGCAGGAAATTCACCATGGGTGCGCGCGGCGAGCGGCAATTTGAGCGGCGACAGCTCGAGACCGCGTTGCAGCGCCTCGGCCGAATATTCGAACAGGAGATCCTGGCCGTCGTCGGCCAGTTGGCCCAGGGTGAAGCGCTCGCCCCACCCCGCGTACACGACGTTGATCTTCTTCACGGGCTCTTCCTCGACGCGCGCTCGCGCCCGGCGCTCGCCAGTTCCATGTCCTTGATCGTTTTCGGCTTCAGCTCGAAGAGCTGCGACAAGTCGGCAGCGAGACCCAGGGTGCTGGCGACGCGCAAAAAGGTGTCGAGCGTGCCGCGGCCCGTGCGCTCGAGATTGCGTAGCGCGCGCTCGGAGATGTCGGCCCGCGCCGCCAGCTCGCTTTGCTGGAAGTTCTGCGCAAGCCGGCACGCGCGCAGCCGCTGGCCGAGCTCGCTCGCGATTTCGTCGGGGGCTGCCAATTCAAACGGTAGCATTGTGCCGGTTAATGCCAAAAAAACACGATAACCGGCCTTATTGTGCCGGTTAACCTGGCATCAGCATATTTCCCGAATTAATCGGAAAATTTATGCCGGTTAAATGCCATGAAAGCATATAACCGGCACGGAATCGCTGTTAGCGAAATTCAGCGAAGCGGCGCACCATCCTCTCCGGCCTCCAGCAGCGCCGTCAGCACCTCGACCGTCCGCGCCGTCGCCCCGCGATGCCGCGCCGCAAACGCGGACGCCGCCGCCGCCATGGTCGTGCGCCGCGGCTTGTCGGCAAACAATTCGCCGAGCACCTTGGCGAGCTCGGCCGGATCCGTCACTTGCACGGCGGCGCCCGCCGCGACCGCATCCGCCGTCGCCTGCGAAAAGTTGAACACGTGCGGCCCGATCAGCACCGGCGTGCCCACTCCGCACGCCTCGATCAGGTTCTGCCCGCCGAGCGGCAGCAGGCTGCCGCCGATGAACGCGACGTCCGCCGCGGCGTAGTAGGCGCCCATCTCGCCCATCGAATCGCCGAGCAGCACCGTGACGCTCTCGGGCAGAGGCCGAGGCGTGGCCGATTGCCCGGCCGCCGCAGCCGCTGCGGCAGCCCATTGCGAGCGCCGCTCGCAGCGCAGCCCGCGCTTTTCCACCAGCGCCGCGACTTCGTCGAAGCGTTGTGGATGGCGTGGCACCAGAATCAGCAGCGCATCCTCGGTGGCGAGCGCCGCGAACGCGTCGAGCACCAGCGGCTCCTCGCCTTCGCGCGTGCTCGCGGCCACCCAGACCGGCCGCGCACCGATCGCCGCGCGCCACGCATGGCCGCGCGCCACGAGCTCGGGCGGCGTCGCGATGTCGAACTTCAGGTTGCCGAGCACGGCGAGGTTGCGTGCGCCGAGCGCGGTCAGCCGTTCGGCGTCCGACGGGCTTTGCGCCAGCACCCGGGTAAAACCGCCGAACACTTCGCGCGCCGCGCTGCCGAAGCGCGCCGCGCGCTTGTACGAGCGCGCCGACATCCGCGCATTCGTCAGCACGAGCGGCACGCCGGCGCGCCGGCATTCGTCGATCAGCGTCGGCCAGACTTCCGTCTCCATGACGAGGCCGAGCGACGGCCGCCACGCGCGCAGGAAGCGGCGCACGGCATGCGGCATGTCATACGGGAGGTAGCAGCGCAGCACGCGCTCGCCGAAGAGCTGCTCGCCGGTCGCGCGGCCGCTCGGCGTCATGTGCGTGAGGAGAATGCGAGCGCCGGGCCGCGCCGCCATCAACGCGGCGATGAGCGGCTGCGCTGCGCGCGTCTCGCCGACCGACACCGCATGCACCCAGATCAGCGGCGCCGCGTCTTCGGGCAGTCGGCCGCGCACATGGCCGAAGCGCTCGCCGACGTGTTCGCGGTAGCCGCGCTCGCGGCGGGAGCGGAGGTAGAGACGCAGGACCGCCAGCGGCGCGACAACCCACCAGAGCGCCCGATAGACGACTCTCAGCATGCGCCCCCCAGCCTACCAGGGAGCCGCGCACAGACCGGCGCACGCAACGGCGCGAACGAAGCTTGAGGCGACACTCGAGCCGCGCTCAAACCAGCGCCCGGCCCTGGAGCCGCTCGAGAATGCCGAGCGGCGCGCACTCGGGGTGCACCATCGCCTTCACCGGCAGGAAGAACGTTTGTTCCAGCATGAACTGGCCTGACATGACCGCGTGCGACGTCTGATCGGAGAAGCAGACCCACACGCTGCCCGGCGGAAACGGCATGGTCTCCTGCGGGCTCGCCTTCTGATACTCGAGATTGGCCTTCATGCCGTCGTGCAGATGAAGCATCAAATGGTCGTATTCGCTGCGCCGGGACTTGGTGATGTGCAGCAGATCGAGCAGCCACGCGGTGCCCGGCATCTGCGGCTTGATCTCCGGCAAGAAGCGCTTGGCCATGTCCTCGAACGGCTCGCCGACGCGCCACACGCGCGGCACGCCCTGCGGATTCACGTTCGTGAACACGCGCAGGATGCGCTCGCCGTAGTTGGGGCGCGACGGAAATGCGTCGACGTGCAAGCGGCTGTCGTCCTTGCGCCAGGACGTCTCGCGGGTCTCGACGCGATGCAGGCGCAGGCTCGTCGGCGCGACGCGGAGCTTGCCGCGATATTCGGGGAGAAGGCCGTCGACGAGCGAGCGCGCATTGGCCTGATAGCGCGCGACGAGCGCCCGCGCCGCCGATTGCGTGACCGCGTCGCCGAGCACGCCGTGGAGCGCGCCGCCGTTCGCTTCGAGACTGATGTTCTTGCGCTTCGGATCGGCGAGCGCCGGATCGAGGAGCGCCTGTTCGCCGCCGTCGACCGCAAAGCGCAGGTTCGGGAAATAGAGCACTTTGCCGTGCTCGAGCGCATCGCGCAGTTGCTCGCGCGGCACCGGCAGGTTCTGCGCCTGCCAATCGGCCGACTCGATCTCGACGATCTGGGATTCGTTCATGGTGATGGGCCCCTGGGATTGTCTGTTGTCTGCTCAGAGCAGGCCGAATCCGGCGAGCGCGGACTTCACATCCTGAAGGGCCGGCGGCCGCCCGGCCGTGCCAAGATTGACGACGTTCGGCGACCAATAGCCGCCGGTACGCCATGCAGTCGCGAAATTGTACAACTCGACGGTGGGCCGCTTCAGCGCCGCGGCGATATGCACCAGGCCGGTATCGACGCCCACGGTGGCCGCCGCCGAATCGATGAGCCCCACCACCGCCGGCAGCGACAAGCGCGGCGGCACGATCGCCGCGGCGCCGAATTCCTTCGCGAGACGCTCGCTCGTCGCGCGCTCGCCGTCGCTGCCCCAGGGCAGCACGAGCGACGCGCCGCGCCGCACGAGCGACTGGCCGAGCTCGATCCATGCGGCGTCCGGCCATTGCTTGTCGGCGCGCGAGGTCGCGTGGACGAACACCACGTAAGGCACCGGCAGGTTGAGGCCGAGCCCGTTGAGGGCGAGCGCCGCGCGCCGCGTGTCGAGGCCGAAATCGATGTCGTCGGTGGGCTGCGGCTTGGGGTCGCCGAGCGCCGCCGCGACCAGCTGGCGCGTGCGCTCGACGACGTGCGTGCGCGGCTCGATCGGCACGCGCTTGTCGTAGAAGAAGCGCACGGGCCATTCGTAGCCGGCGCCGTCGGTGCGGTTGCCGAGGCCGACGAGCGGCCCGCGCGCCCAGCTCGCGACCCACGCGGTCTTGATGAGCCCCTGGCAATCGATCACGAGATCGTAGTTCTCGGCCGCGAGCGCGTGCTTGAACGCGCCGATCTCGCGCCAGCTCTCGGGCGACGTGAGGCGCTTGCGCCAGCGCCGCAGCGAGAACGGAATCGCGCGGCGCACGCCGTCGACGAGTTCCACGAGCTCGGCGAAACTCTCCTCGACCAGCCAGTCGATCTGCGCGTCGGGGTGCCTGCGGCGAATGCCGGCGATGACCGGCATGTTGTGAACGACGTCGCCCAGCGACGACACTCTCACGATCAATATTTTCTGCGCGCTCAAAGGAAAAGCCGGCGAGCCGGTTCGAAGGGAGTTCTAAAGGGCAGCAATTCTACCTCGCCGCGCGGGCGCGCTTCCCGGTGCGCGGGCGGGTCCGGCCTGACACCGGGTTTCGATTCGGCTTCAAAAAGCTTTCAGCGATGGCACGCTTGGCGAATCGACAACACGGGAACTCGCGCATCGAGGGCCGGAACCCATGTGCGCTGCCGGGAGATTCGTTCGCCAAGCGCCGCGCGAGGCGGGTCAGGGTTTTTGTAAATCCTTGTTGCACAAGCGTTTAGTTTCTTCGGCGGTAACCGCACTACAATGCATGTCGTTTGCCGTTGAGCAGTCATTCCTCAGACCATGCCCACCCGATTTTCCAAAGCCCACGGCGCGCTCACGCTCGCCGCTCTGGCTGCATTCTCCACGTTGGCCGCTTGCTCCAGCGCTCCGCCGCCGCAGAAATACCAGCAGGAAATGTTCGACACCGGCGTGAGCCAGTACTCCCGCAACCTCAACGCCAGCGCCGGCGACGCCTGCGAGGCCGCGCGCCGCACCCTGCTGAACCAGGGCTACGTGACGACCGTGCCGCATCCCGACTCGATCGTCGGCACCAAGGACTTCCAGTCCGACGGCGACAAGCACGTCCAGGTCGAGTTCCATGTGGTCTGCGTGCCCGGCGAGGAAACGAGCGATACCAGCATCGTCTATGCGAACGCCGTGCAGAACGGCTTCGCGCTCAAGAAGAGCGATACCTCGGCGACCGTCGGCCTGAGCATCATCGGCTCGATCTCGATGCCGATCCGCTCGAACAGCGACGAAATGGTCAAGGTCTCGAGCGAGACGATTCAATCGGACAAGTTCTACGACCGCTTCTTCGAGTTCGTCGAGCGCTACTTGCCCAAGGTCGTCAAGAAGGCGGACCCGGTGCCGGCCGCGGCGATCACCAGCACGGCGATACCGGGAGCGGCGCCTGCCGCGCCCTCCGCGCCGGCCGCCTCATCGGCGCCGGCGAAGGCCTCGATCCCAGCGCTCGCCGACGACAGCAAAACGCCGGCGCTCATCCCCGCTGCGGCATCGGCGGCAAGCGCGACGCCCGCCGCCACCCCGCCCGCCTCACCTTGATGCGTGCGCCGGCTGCGGCGGACCGTTCGGCAGTGCCGCAGCCGCCGCCACGCCGGCAATCCGCCATTCAGGTCAGAACGGCAGCTTCGCGTCCGGCTTCGCCGCGAGAATCACGCGCCGGAAATCGTCCTGAATACGCTTGAGCGCCGCATCGCTATCGGCCTCGAAACGCATCACGACGACCGGCGTCGTATTCGACGAACGCGCGAGGCCGAAGCCGTCCGGATACTCGACGCGCAGGCCGTCGATCTTCACGACCTCGTCCGCGCCCGTGAACTGCGCCTCTTGCTGCAGGCGCGCGATCAGCGCGAAGTTCTCGCCCTCTTCGAGCTTCAGTTGCAATTCGGGCGTCGAGAGCGAATTCGGCAGGTCGTTCAGCAGCTTGCTCGGATCCTGCGCCCGCGCGAGGATCTCCAACAGACGCGCGCCCGTATAGAGGCCGTCGTCGAAGCCATACCAGCGGTCCTTGAAGAACACGTGGCCACTCATCTCGCCCGCGAGCGGCGCGCCCGTCTCGCGCAGCTTCGCCTTCACGAGCGAGTGGCCCGTCTTCCACATCAGCGGCTCGCCGCCCTGCTCGCGCACCCACGCCGCGAGATTGCGGGTGCACTTCACGTCATAGATGATCTGGCCGCCCGGGTTGCGTGACAGCACTTCCTGCGCGAACAGCATCAACTGGCGGTCGGGGTAGATGATCTGGCCGTCCTTGGTGACGACGCCGAGCCGGTCGCCGTCGCCGTCGAACGCGAAGCCGATCTCCGCGTCGGTTTCTTTCAAGGCACGGATGACGTCCTGCAGGTTCTCGGGGTGCGCCGGGTCCGGGTGGTGGTTCGGGAAGTTGCCGTCGATCTCGGTGAAGAGCTCGACGAGCTCGCAGCCAAGCGCCTTGAAAAGCCGCGGCGCGAGCCCGCCCGCCACGCCGTTGCCCGTATCGACGACGATCTTCAGCGGCCGCGCGAGCTTGATGTCGCTCGTGATGCGCTCGAGGTACTTGTCCGCGATGTCGTACTGCTCATAGCTGCCGCTGCCCTGCTCGAAATTGCCGTCGACGATGCGCTTGTAGAGCGCCTGAATCTGCTCGCCGTAGATCGCAGCGCCGCGCAGCACCATCTTGAAGCCGTTGTAGTCGGGCGGATTGTGGCTGCCCGTCACGACCATGCACGAATCGACCTTGCGCTCGCCGCCTTTGAGCGCGAGCGGCACGCTCGCCGCGAAGTAGCCGACCGGCGTCGGCACCATGCCGACGTCGACCGCGTCGACGCCCGCCGAGCGCAAGCCGTCGGACAAGGCCGCAATCAGCTCCGGCCCCGACAGGCGGCCGTCGCGCGCCACCACGACGGCGTCGCCGCCCTGCGCGCGGATTTCGCTGCCGAACGCGCGGCCGATTTGCCGCGCGACATCCGCATCGAGCGTCTTGCCGATGACGCCGCGAATGTCGTACGCCTTGAAGATGGATTGGGAAATCATGATTAGGCTCTCAGTTGCTTGCGAAAGGTGGGAAAGGAACGGGAACGGTGAAACACTCCCCCAGGCACGGGGACATACGCCTGGCGAGCGGCGCGCCGTTTGGGCTCGCCGTCACGGCCGGGCAGTAAGCCGCGCGATGTATCGGTGCCGGTTGCAAGCCGGTTCCAACTTATAATTGCGGTTTTTATCAATGCGTGCGACGCGCCCATTTTAATGCTTAGACGCCCTCCTGCCGCAACGCTGCCGCCGCAATTTCCATACCGCGCATGCTGAAGCGCTTCGCGAATCAGGACGTCGCGAAGGCCGTCGCGAACATCGTCTGGCTCGGGCTCGAGCGTCTCACGCAAATCGGCGTCGCCATCGCGATCAGCGGCATGCTCGCCCGCTACTTCGGTCCCGACGTGTTCGGCAAGTGGCAATACGCGAACACGCTCCTGCTGGTGCTCGCGCCCATTACCTGGGTCTGCGGCGCCGAAATCCTCGTGCCGACCATCGTCCACCGCCAAGCCAGCGAACTCGGCACCGTGCTCGGCAGCGCGTTTGCGCTGCGCCTTGCGGTGTCCGCCGCCGCCTTGCTGCTCACCTGGGCCGGCATCGCGGCCGGCGCGACCGATCCGCTCGTCGGCGCGATGCTCGCCGGGCTCGCCGTCACGATGCTGTTTCGCGAGCCGTTCGTCGGCGTCATCAACTCGTGGCTGCAGAGCATGACCTACAGCAAGCCGCAGCTGCTGACGAGCATGACGACGGCGCTCGTCAAGGCGGGCTTCGTCTTCCTGCTCGTGCGCGCCGCCGCCGCGCCCGCGCGCTTCTCGTGGCTGTGGGCCGCAGAATCGGCGGCCATCGGCATCGTGCTGATTCTCTATTACATGCATAAGAACGGCGGCAAGCTCGGCTGGCATGTGGAGCGCGCGCTGTTTCGCCACTTCGCGACCGCGGGCACGGTGTTCTGGGTCGGCTTGATCTGCATGTACCTGTTCCTGAAACTCGATCGCCTGATGCTCGAACGCGCGATTTCGTTCGCCGATCTCGGCCGCTACTCGGCCGCGCAGCAGATCAACGAAAACTGGATCGCGCTCGCGCTGATGCTCGCGCAGACCATCGCGCCAGCCTTCGTCTATCGCGTGCAGGACGTCGCGCAGCTGAGACGCAACATGTGGCGCCTCACGCTGATGGCCGCCGCGCTGATGACAGCCGGCGCGTTCGTGCTCGACCTGCTCGCGCACGTCATCATCACGCGCGTGTTCGGGCCCGACTACGAAGACGCAATCGGCATCTTCCGCTGGGCCGTGTGGCTCTCGGTGCCGGCCGGCATCGAAGCGATCGGCAATCTCGTCGTGCTCAAATACCAGGCGAAGTTCGTGCTGCTGTCGAAATGGCTGCTCGCGCTTGCCGTCGCGTTCGCCGTGAACCTGCTTGCGATTCCGCGCATGGGCTCGTACGGCGCGCTCGCCGGGCTCGCAGCCGGCTATCTCGCGGCGACATCGGTCAACCTCTACTACATCCGCTTCAGGCTGCGCCCATGACGACGCCCTTTCCTTCCACCGTCGTGAACGTCGTGCTCGACGACGTCGCCGTGCTGATACCCGCCTACAACGGACAGCAGGACGTCGAGCGCACGCTCGCGTCGTTCGTCGAGAGCGCGCCCGTGCACGTGCTGATCGTCGACGACGGCAGCACGCCGCCGATCGTCGCTCCAACGCTGCCGAACCTCGCAATCGAAGTGCTGCGCATGCCGGTCAACGGCGGCATCGAACGCGCGCTGCAAGCGGGCATCGACGCGCTCGCCGAACGCGGCTACCGCTACGCCGCGCGCATCGACGCGGGCGACCTCGCCGCGCCGGGGCGGCTCGCGAAACAGCGCGCGTACCTCGAAGCGCACCGCCAGGCGGCCGCCGTCGGCATGTGGACGCAAGTCGTGACGCGCGAAGGCAAGCCGCTCTTCATGCTGACGCCGGCCACCGAACCGCGCGCGATCAAGCGCACGCGCTTCTTCCGTGCGCCGTTCGTGCATCCGGCGATGATGCTGCGCGTCGACGCCGTGCGCGCGGTCGGCAACTATCGCGAGAAATACCGCGCGGCCGAAGACCTCGATCTGTTCCTGCGGCTGATGGAGCATTACGACTGCGCGAACCTGCCGGAGCTCGGCCTCTACTACGAGCTCAACGAAGGCGGCATCAGCGCGACGAAGCGGCGCCGCCAGGTGATGTCGACACTCGCGCTGCAGCTGCGCTACTTCAATCCGTTCAATCCGTTCGACTGGCTCGGCCTCGCCAAGAACCTGCTGCACTTCGTGACGCCATACACGCTGCTGCAGCGGATCAAGCGCTCGCTCTTCGCGCCGCGCACGGCTTGAACCGAGCGGCGGCCTGGTCACGCGCAGCCGCATCCCTTTCCACGAACCGCATGAAGCCCCGCATGAAGCCTGCCTCCAAGCCGCTCGCCATCAGTCTCGTCTGCAACACCGCCTGGGCGATCTATACCTACCGGCACGGCCTCATCAAGATGCTGACGAGTCAAGGCGCCGAGGTGACGGTGCTCGCGCCGCGCGACCGCACCTTCCCGCTGCTCGAGCAGATGGGCTGCCGCTGCATCGACCTGCCGGTCTCATCCAAAGGCACGAATCCGCGCCACGACCTGAGCACGCTCATCGCGCTCTACCGGCTCTACCGCGCGATCAAGCCGAACCTCGTCTTCCATTAC
This sequence comes from Trinickia terrae, assembly GCF_005144415.1. Taxonomy (GTDB): domain Bacteria; phylum Pseudomonadota; class Gammaproteobacteria; order Burkholderiales; family Burkholderiaceae; genus Trinickia_A; species Trinickia_A terrae. The sequence goes on from NZ_SWJE01000002.1 coordinate 327,231, forward strand.
ACGATCAAGCCGAACATCTATGGCTCGATCGCCGCGAAACTCGCGGGCGTGCCCTCGGTCGCGGTGACGACCGGGCTCGGCTACGTCTTCATCCAGCAGAGCCGCGCGGCGCAAGTCGCCAAAAAGCTCTACCGCTTCGCGTTTCGCTTTCCACGCGAAGTCTGGTTCCTCAATCGCGACGATCAGGCCGCCTTTCTCGACGAGCGCCTGCTCGCGCATCCGGAGCGCGCGCGTCTCATGCATGGCGAAGGCGTCGACCTCGAGCACTTCGCGTACCAAACTCTGCCTGAAAAAAATTCAGAATTTATTTTTGTATTAATCGGACGCTTGCTTTGGGATAAGGGCGTCGGCGAATATGTCGAGGCCGCGCGGCGCCTGCGCGCGAAATATCCGCAGGCGCGCTTTCAGCTGCTCGGGCCGGTCGGCGTCGCGAATCCGAGTGCGATCTCGCAAGCCGAAGTCGACGCGTGGCAGCGCGAAGGCCTGATCGAGTATCTCGGCGAAGCGCACGACGTGCGCCCTCACATCGCGAATGCCGATTGCGTCGTGCTGCCGTCATATCGCGAAGGCGTGCCGCGCACGCTGATGGAGGCGTCGGCGATGGGCCGCCCGATCGTCGCGACTGACGTGCCGGGCTGCCGCGAAGTGGTCGCCGACGGCGTCACGGGCCTGCTCTGCGAAGCGCGCAGTGCGGACAGCCTCGCGGCCAAGCTCGCGCAGATGCTCGACATGAGCCACGACGCGCGGCGCGCGATGGGCGAGAACGGCCGCAAGAAAGTCGCGGCGGAATTCGACGAGGCAGCGGTCGTCGAACGCTACAAGGACACCCTGCGCACCTGGACTGGCGCATCACTCTTCTGACTTCTGACGGAGAACGGCAATGGCGGACAAGGGCACGATTCTGGTGACGGGCGGAGCGGGCTACATCGGATCGCATACGGCGGTCGAATTGCTGGCGAGTGGCTACGACGTCGTCGTCATCGACAATCTCGTCAACAGCAATCGCGAAGCGGTAAGGCGCGTCGAGCAGATCGCCGGCAAGCCGGTCGCCTTCCACGAAGCCGACGTGCGCGACGAAGCCGCGCTCGCGCGCATCTTCGATGCGCATCCGATCACGGGCGCGATTCACTTCGCGGCGCTCAAGGCGGTCGGCGAATCGGTCGCGAAGCCGATCGACTACTACCGCAACAACATCGGCAGCCTGCTCGTGCTGCTGGAGACGATGAAGCAGCGCGACGTCAAGCAGTTCGTGTTCAGCTCGTCGGCAACCGTGTACGGCGTGCCGGAAAGCTCGCCGATCGACGAGACGTTTCCGCTCTCAGCGACCAACCCCTACGGCCAGACCAAGCTGATCGCCGAGCAGATCCTGCGCGATCTCGAGATCTCTGATTCCGATTGGCGCATTGCGACGCTGCGCTATTTCAACCCGGTGGGCGCGCACGAGAGCGGCTTGATCGGCGAAGACCCGGCCGGCGTGCCGAACAACCTGATGCCCTACGTCGCGCAAGTGGCGGTCGGCAAGCTCGCGAAGCTGCGCGTGTTCGGCAGCGACTACGAGACACCCGACGGTACCGGCGTGCGCGACTACATCCACGTGGTCGATCTGGCGCGTGGGCATATCGCGGCGCTCGATGCTTTAACGACGCGCGATGCGAGCTTTGTCGTCAATCTCGGCACCGGTCAGGGCTACAGCGTGCTCGACGTGGTGAAGGCGTTCGAAGCGGCGTCGGGGCGTCCGGTGCCGTATGAGCTCGTCGAGCGGCGTCCCGGCGACGTGGCCTCGTGCTACGCGAATCCGGCCGCCGCCGCCGAAGTGCTCGGCTGGCACGCCGAATACGGCATCGAGCGCATGTGCCAGGATCACTGGCGCTGGCAGGAAAAGAATCCGCACGGGTTTGCCTGAAGGCTGTTCTTGCCGTTCAGGTTGTCGTGCAACTTTGATTTCGCAGCGTTCCGTATAGTCCGTCCCTCCCCGGGACCGGGGTCACTTTTGTCCTTGCCAAAAGTAACCAAAAGCGCGTCCTCGCCGGACGGCCTCGCCCGGAGGCACTCAACACTGTTAGAGCCGAAGTACCGAGTGCAGGCGTGGGAAACCGTTGTCGCGCGACGTACGTCCCTTCAGTACGCGGCACCGAATAGCGCAGTTTCGAAATAAATCGAAGCTATCGATTGGGCGGCGCTCCATCCTTTCTTCGCCTTCCGGCCGTACCGCCTCCCTCTGTCGAACGGACAGGTTGATCGGATGACTGACTATCCATACAGTGATTCGATGACTTCCGATAAACCCAATCGCTTACACAGGAGGCACACGCATCTGATGCCGTAAACGCAGCGCGGGCCGTATGGGCGGCAACCCGTACGACCCGCTGACCACCATCAACTCTGTACAGGAGTCGACTATGGCTGACGCCAATCTTACCTCACGTCCCGCTCACCCCGAGCGCCGCGTCACGATTCAGCAATCCCGTCGCTGGCGGCCCTATTCGCCTCGGCCCCGTAACGGCCCGCCCCTCATGCTCTGGTTCAAGCTCTCCGGGCGATGGCTCGAACACGCCGGTTTCAAACCCCATCAGCAACTCAAGATCGAAGTCCAACAAGAACGGCTTGTGATCACGCCCGCGTAAGTGATCGCATAGTCAGCGAACCCGGCGCGCCGGGTTCGTCTCCCCGCTGCTCTCCGAGGGAGGAGAATTTAATCTGCCCTGGCATCAAGGCAACAGAGCTTGTTAGATTTTGGGTATCCGCATTTCGTGGTCGATGTCGACAAACTCTCCTGCGTTGCGGAAATTAGGGCGCTGACTGTGCGTGGCTCGACCGGTTGAATCCGCAACCCATCTCGGACGCTCGACCGCGTGCCGCATTAAAGGCAGGTCCCAAGTGCAGAGCGGCCATTCGTCCAGTGCGATATTGGTCCTTTCGGCGATGAACGCCGCCGTATCGGCGTTGCCCACTGAATCTGCCGCATCGATTTCGCGATTTGCGCGCGATGCAGTTTGGGCGATGACAGAGGTATAAGTCGCACCGCGCTGACTTTCCGGGCGAAGGCTTGCGGTTGCCGACATCGCGTTCCAATTTCACCAGAGCGGTGGGCTCATGGTGGTGTCATAGTCAGCAAACATGATGTTGAAGCTGACGCTCACGCGTGCTTGCGCACTTGTGTTCGCCGACACCGAATGCGGTAGCCAGGCTGGAAACAGCAACAACGTGCCTTCGCTGACTGGCAATACCACCTGATCGGTGTTGTAAGCCGTCAACTCAGTCACGGGCGGACGAATGACGGTCGTCTGTGGGCGCGGATCATGAAAATTGATCGTGTCGGCACCAGCTTGCGAGCGCAGGTAATACACGCCGCTCAGGAAATTGTTGGGATGGCTGTGCATCGCGTGTGTCCCGCCTGGATCCAGCACATTGACCCAGCATCCGGTAATGTGAAATGGGGCATCTGCGACTTTGAGAAACGTGAGTACGTCGCGCGCAGCCCGTCCGATATGCGCGATCAACTCAGAAAACTCCGGCCTTTTATGTTGCTGGTGACCAGATTGCCACGCGGCGCCGTTACGGATGCCGCTGCCGCTGCAGATTAAGGTGTCGACGTACGCCATCAGCTCACGATCAAGCGGCTCGTAGCACTCCTGCTCGAGGAGACGCCGCCAAACGAAAGTCGGGAAAAGTCGGACGATATCCGGAGCGGAGGCTTCCATTGCCGGTTGCGCAACGCGCTAGTCGAGACGCTCATCCATCACTATAGGCGTGGAACAGCCGTTTCCGGAATGAAGCGGACGCTTGAATAGCCAAGTCGCGGTTGCAGCGAATGTCGCGTTCTGGCCGAGGCTGTGTGAAAACGCAAAAGTACTCGGTTTTCAGGTGTCGCTTTACCCTTCCCGAACTGCTGCCAAGCCATTACAGCGCGATCTGAAGGGTCGAATATCCAGAACAGCACATCCGACACGCGTTTTCACACAGCCTCGACCCCAAACCGCCGTCTACGACGGTCGGCTGTTGAGGAAGGCTGGTAGCATACCGGGAAGTTCACGACTATCCCGGGCAACTTATCGTCGCCCGGTTTACGTATCGTACAGAGAACGGGGGATCTACCGATGTGGCCAAACGGTCTGGGGCTCATGCTCTACAACGGGGCGAGCGGGCTCATCTACTACTCCAGCATGGCTGCTCGCGTATTCGTCAGCAACGCGGGCTTAATCACAACGATCGCAATTGGCGGATATTTTTTCCCCGAGGAAACTGTGGCCGGGGTGGTCGGTGCCGTGGCGATACGTGGTGCGAACTGGATAACGAAAAAAGTCGATCCCGAGCATAGAGTTCATATCGCCACAGGCATCGATCGGCTCCTCTCTCACATGCCGAACTATGTCAGCGTGAACTACATCAGAGCGTCGCGCGTGATCGCACGTCCGCAAGGATACGTCAGTACCGGGATAGCGAACACCCCGCAATTGAGTTGGGTTAACGAAAGCCTTGCCACGGAACTGTTGTCACCGTTCCTGGAAGAATCGATTTTCCGGGTGGGTGTTCAGGAAGGGCTGGCTCTCGGTTTGATGGCCGTCGGCGTACCTCGACCGGCAGCAAGTTTCCTGTCGGGCTCGATCTCGGCGTCGCTCTTCGCGGGTGCGCACAACGCCAACCCTGACAGCGATCAGTATCGCGACACGATCATTGCGGGAATCGGGTTCGGCGTCATGATGTATTTGCACGGCCTGCCCGCCGCAGTGGTCGCCCATTCCACGTACAACGCGGGCGACCGGCTGGAAGAGTTTTTCAGGCATTAACGACGGCTTTGTAGCGAGCTTGCGGCGACGCGAATGACTGTTTCTGGCCGAGCCTGTGTGAAAACGCACTGATCGCCTAGACTGAATCAACGCATTCAGACTGGGTGACTCATGAAGCGATTCGTTGAAGGCGATGACCGCAAGCAGGTTTCACTTCTTCCCGAATGCATCGACGACTACATCGGACAGGACAACCCGGTCAGGATCGTAGACGTCGAACCTCGCACATGGGCCTCAAAGCCCCGCGCGCCGCGGTCTGCGCCTCGCGCATGAGCTTCAAACCTTCGCGTGCCGCGGTCCGAGCCTCGCGCATGAGCTTCAACCCCTCGCGTGCCGCGGTCCGAGCCTCGCGCATGGGCCTCAGAGCCTCGCGCGCCGCGGTCCGAGCTTCGCTCATGAGCCTCAAAGCGTCGCGCGCCACGGTCCAAGCCTCGCGCATGAACCTCAAACCCGACTGAACGGAAGGTCGGGCCCAAGAGGGCGGATTGAGGTTTTGTGGCGCATGCGTCGCAAGACGAGCCTTTTCAGACGCTTCCCGACCGCCGACATGGGTTTGATTCGAAGCCGAGGCAACCACGAGCCGCGTGCGCTTCGGCCGTTCGTCGTGCGGAGACGCTGGAACCCAAAGACCGCTACCGCCAACAGGACTGAGTGCTAACGGGCCAAGGCCGTCCGCCCAGGACGCGCTTTTGGTTACTTTTGGCAAGGACAAAAGTAACCAAAAGCGCGTCCTGGGGAGGGACGGACTAAACGGACCGGCGCGAATTCAAAGTTTTCGCGAAAACCTCAAACTTCCGATCCATCAGAACGACAAGCACCGTTAGAGAACCGAAGGCAAGCGATCAAGCAATCGCCCGCGCCGCGTTACGCCCGCGCAACCATTCGAGCGCAAGCAGCAAGCAAGTCGAGAACACGATCAGGATAGTGGCAAGCGCAGCGATAGTAGGGCTGATGTTCTCGCGAATGCCGGTGAACATCTGACGCGGCAAGGTGACCTGATTCGCACCTGCGAGGAACAACGTCACGACCACTTCGTCGAACGACGTCGCAAACGCAAACAGCGCCCCTGAAATGACACCCGGCGCGATCACGGGCAGCGTGATCCTGAAGAACGTCGACACCGGATTCGCCCCCAGCGACAAACTCGCGCGCACGAGATTGTGATTGAAGCCCTGCAGCGTCGCGCCCACCGTCGTCACGACGAACGGCACCCCGAGCGCGGCATGCGCGAGTATCAGGCCCACATAGGTGTTGGCGAGCCCGAGCGGCGCGAAAAACAGATACATCCCGACGCCCACCACCACGACCGGCACGATCATCGGCGAGATCAGCACGGCCATCAGCAGGCCCTTGCCGCGAAAGTTCGCCTTGGAAAGACCGATCGCGGCCAGCGTGCCGAGCACCGTCGCGACCACCGTCGCGGACGGCGCGACGATGAAGCTGTTCTTCGCCGCCATCCGCCATTCGTCGGACGCGACCAGGTTCTGGTACCAGCGCAGCGACCAGCCCGGAATCGGATACACGAGAAACGTGCTCGACGAAAACGACAACGGCACGATCGCGAGCACCGGCAGGATCAGGTACAGCAGCGTGAGCACGCACAGGCCGCGCAGCGCGAAATACCAGGCGCGCTCGGCAAGCGACATATGCGGCGCGAACATCGGTCGAGAGAATTTCATCGATTGGCCCTTTAGCGATCGTTCAGCCGAGGCTCAGGCTCGAGCGGGTGAAGCGTCCATACACGACGTACAGCACGAGCGTCGCAGCCAGCAGCAGGCCGCCCAGTGCGCACGCCATGCCCCAGTTGATCGTGACGTTCGTGAAATAGGCGACGTAGTAGCTCACCATCTGATCGTTCGGCCCGCCCAAGAGCGCGGGCGTGATGTAGTAGCCGATCGCCAGGATGAAGACGAGCAGCGCGCCCGCGCCGATGCCCGGATAGGTCTGCGGCACGTACACACGCCAGAACGCCGCGAACGGGTGGCTGCCGAGCGACACCGCCGCGCGCTGATAGCTCGACGGAATCGACTTCATCACGCTGTACAAAGGCAGGATCATGAAGGGCAGCAGGATGTGCGTCATCGAAATGTAGACGCCCACGCGGTTGAACAGCAGCGCGAGCGGATCGTGAATCAGCCCGCTGCCGATCAGCGCCTTGTTGACGAGCCCTTCGCTTTGCAGAATCACGATCCACGCGGCGACGCGCACGAGGATCGACGTCCAGAACGGGATCAGCACCAGGATCATCACGAGGTTCGCGCGGCGCTCGTCAAGCGTCGAAATCCAGTAGGCGAGCGGATAGCCGAGCAACAGGCAGAACACCGTCACCGCTGCGCTGATCGCGAACGTCCGGCTGAACACGGTGAGGTAGATCTGCTGATCCGGGTCGCTCGGCGCGATATGGCCGAACGCATCCTGCCTATGGTCCAGCGACGCGAGCAGATAGAACGGCGAATACGCGCTGCCGTTCTTGGCGATGGCCTGCCAGTACGCGACATCGCCCCAGCGCGAATCGAGCTCGACCAGCTTGGCCCGGATTTGCGCGGGCGGCAGCGCGTGGCCGGCATCGTCGTTGAGCGGCATCGCGCGCGCCGTCTTCGCGGCGAGCGAGCGATAGCCTGGAATTTCGGTGTTCAAGCGGCGCGCCAGCGCACCGAGCACTTCGCCCTCTTGGTTCGCGGTGAGGTCGGCCGCGAGCGCCGCGTAGGCGGCGTCGCCCGGCGGCGACTTGCGGTCCCAGCCGCGCAGCGCGTCGACCGTATGCGGCAATGCGGTGGCGATCTCGGGGTTCTGCACGGCGCGCGTCAATAGCGCGCCGATCGGCACGACGAAGATCAGCAGCAGAAAAATGGCCAGCGGCGCGACGAGCAAGAGCGCCATCGTGCGCTTTCTCGCTTCCGCGGCCTTCAGCTCGCGCTTGAGCTTGTGCGCCGACGCTGTCGTCGAATCGGCGGCGATTGTCATCGTGCTCACTCCCCTCTCCTGTGTCGATCAGAGTTAGCGCTTCAGCGCTTACTCTGATCCCATGCTGAGGTTGCTTGGAGTTCGTGCTTCAGCACTTACTCCAAGCCCTCAGCGGCCAGCCGCAGTTAGCGCTTCAGCGCTTACTTCGCGGCCCACGAGGCGAAGCGCTGCTCCAGCTCGTCGCCGTGGTCGTTCCAGAACGTCAGGTCCTGCAGCACCGCGTTCTTGCCGTTGGCCGGCGAGTTCGGCAGGTTGGAGAGCGTCTTCGCGTCGAGCGACTTGACCGCGGCGACGTTCACCGGCCCGTACGCGATATGCTTCGCGTAGTCCTGCTGCGGCTTCGACGACAGCGAGTAGGCGATGTACTTGACGGCCAGATCCTTGTTCGGCGTGCCCTTCGGAATCGCCCAGTAGTCGAGGTCGTAGATGCTGCCGTTCCAGACCACCTTCAGGTTCTTGCCTTCCTTCTGCGCGGCGTCGATGCGGCCGTTGTACGCCGTCGACATCACGACGTCGCCCGCCACCAGGAACTGCGGCGGCTGCGCGCCGGCTTCCCACCATTGGATGTTCGGCTTGAGCTCATCGAGCTTCTTGAAGGCGCGATCCTGGCCTTCCTTCGTCGCGAGCACCTTGTAGACGTCCTTCGGCGCAACGCCGTCGGCCATCAGCGCGAACTCGAGGTTGTAGCGCGCGCCCTTGCGCATGCCGCGCTTGCCCGGGAACTTCGAGACGTTCCAGAAATCGGCCCAGCTCGCCGGCGCGGTCTTCAGCTTGTCCGCGTTGTAGGCAAACACGGTCGACCACACGAAGATGCCCGCACCGCACGTTTGCGGCGCTTCGGGAATCAGGTCGCCCTTCTTCGCGATCTTCGACCAGTCGAGCTTCTCGTACAGACCTTCGTCGCAGCCGCGGCCAAGATCGCCCGACTCCACTTCGACGACGTCCCAATTCACGTGCTTCGCTTCGACCATCGCCTTGACCTTGGCCTGCTCGCCGTTGTACTCGACGGCCGTCACCTTGGTGCCCGACTCCGTTTCGAACGGCTGGTTGAACGCGGCTTTCTGCGCGTCGCCGTTCGCGCCGCCGAAGTTGACGACGGTCAGCTCCGCCGCGCCGGCCTGCGCCGCGGAGAATGCGAGCGCCATGCCGGCAGCCAGTGCACAGCGCGATTTTCCGATCTTCATCATGATGTCTTCCTCTTTTGTGTGGTGATGCGCCAAATAGGGTGGAACGGGGTTGTCATGCCGCAGCGTCGAGGCGCCTGTGCGGCTCAGGCTGCCTCGGCGAAGATGCGCAGATGCTCTGCCGCGAATTCGAGGGATACCGGTGCGCCGGGGGCGAAGGCATCGAGCGCATCGGTGCCGAGCGGCACCTTCACGAAGCATTCGTCCTGTTCGCGCACGCCGCAACGCATGCGCACGTGATCGCCGAAATAGATCAGGCTGCGCGCTTCGCCGTCGAGCGCATTCGCGCTGCGTGATCCGTTCGACGCGCCGTTTGCGCGGCTCGCGAGCTTCATCCGCTCCGGGCGAATGCAGGCGACAGCCTTTGCTCCAGCGCGCGCGCCGCCGATATTGCGCCCGACGAGACGCGTGCCGTCGAGCAGATGGAACTCGCAGAACTCGCCGTCGACGTTCGCGATCGTGCCGCGCAGCCGGTTGCTGTCGCCGATGAAGTTCGCGACGAACTCGTTGCAGGGCGACTCGTACAGCCGGTCGACGGTATCGAGCTGCTGCACGATGCCCTTGTCGAACACGGCGACGCGATCGGACATCGTCAGCGCCTCGCCCTGGTCGTGCGTCACGTAGACGAACGTGACGCCGAGCTTCTCGTGCAGCGATTTCAACTCGTACTGCATGTGCTCGCGCAACTGCTTGTCGAGTGCGCCGAGCGGCTCGTCCATCAGCACGAGCTTCGGCTCGAACACGAGCGCGCGCGCCAATGCGATGCGCTGCTGCTGCCCCCCGGACAGTTGCGCGGGGTAGCGCTTCGCGAAACTTTCCATGCGGACCATCTTCAACGCGTGATTCACGCGATGGGCGCGCTCGTCGGCAGGACACTTCCTGACGGTCAGCGGATAGGCGACGTTCTGCTCGACGGTCAGGTGCGGAAACAGCGCATAGTTCTGGAACACCATGCCGATGTTGCGCTTGTGCGGCGGCACGGTATTGAGCAGCGTACCGTCGAGCCAGATCTCGCCGCCGGTCGGGAACTCGAAGCCGGCCAGCATCATGAGGCAAGTCGTCTTGCCGGAGCCCGACGGCCCGAGCAGCGTCAGGAATTCGCCCTGATAGATGTCGAGGTCGAGCTGCTTGACGACGAGCGTCTCGCCGTCATAGGTCTTGCGCACGCCCCGAAAGCTGACAATCACATCTTCCGTCTTCATCGTCCAAGTCTCCTTCCGCATTCCTTTCAGGGTATTCCCTAGCTTTCGACCGGCTCCATCGAAAACGAAGCCAGGCAGCAAACATGGGAGCCACTATAGACGGTCACGGTTCTACAATACGGAACCATTTCAATATTCTGGATAGAACCACTTGGATACGGTGATCTTGTCGGACTGGCTCGCCGCCCAGCTCGACCGGGGCGCAGCCGAGCCCGGCTACCGGCAGCTGCTGCGCCTCATGCAGCAGGCGATCCTGACGGGCCAGCTCGCGCCGGGCACCAAGCTGCCCAGCTCGCGAACGCTCGCGACCGATCTGCGGATCGCGCGCAATACGGTCGTGCACGTGTACGACCAGCTCACGGCCGAAGGCTACGTGCTCTCGTCGACCGGCAGCGGCACCTATGTCGCCGATACGCGGCCGGACACCGCTGCGGTCAACGCGCGCAAGCTCGCGCCCGATCCGGATCTGCCGGCCTCGACAGCCTCACTGGCCGCGCCGGCCCGCTGTGAAAGAGGCGACCTGTCGGCGCGCGGACAGCGCCTGATCCACAAGGCCGGCGTGGCGCCGAAGCAATGGGGCGCCTTCATGCCGGGCGTGCCCGACGTCGCCGAGTTCCCCGCGCGCACCTGGAGCCGCCTGCAGGCCAAGCTCTGGAAAGACGCGAATCCCGACCTGCTGACCTACGCGCCGGGCGGCGGCTACCGGCCGCTGCGGCGCGCGTTGTCAGACTATCTGCGCGTGGCCCGCTCGGTCAAATGCACGCCGGACCAGATCATCATCACGACGGGCATCCATCAATCCATCGATCTCGCCGTGCGCCTCCTGACCGACGTCGGCGACCGCGCGTGGGTCGAGGAACCGTGCTACTGGGGCGCGCGCAGCGTGCTCGAATCGCTGGGCGTGAGGCTCGTGCCGGTGCCGGTCGACGACGAAGGGCTCAACCCGCGCGAGCACGACCTGCAGGACCCGCCGCACCTCGCGCTCGTGACGCCGTCGCACCAGTATCCGCTCGGCATGGTGATGTCGCTCGCGCGCCGCCGCACCCTGCTCGAATACGCCCGCCAGCACAGCGTGTGGATCATCGAGGACGACTACGACAGCGAATTCCGCTATGGCAGCCGCCCGCTCGCGTCGCTTCAAGGCCTCGACGACGCGGGCCAGGTGATCTACGTCGGCAGCCTCGGCAAGATGCTGTTCCCGGGCTTGCGCATCGGCTACATGATCGCGCCCGAGCATCTGGTGGACCGGTTCCGCACCGGCGTCGCCGAGCTGTATCGCGAGGGTCAGCTGATGCATCAGGCGGTGCTGGCGGAATTCATCATGGACGGCCACCTGACCTCGCACGTGCGCCGCATGCGCGCGCTGTACGGCGAGCGCCGCCAGATCCTGATCGATGCGATCACCGCGCACTTCGGCGCCGAGCTGCCGGTGATGGGCGACGAGGCGGGCCTGCACCTCGTGCTCGGCCTGCCCGGGCACGCGAACGACCGCGAGGTGACGGCGGCCGCCTACGACGCGGGCGTAATCGTGCGTCCGCTCACGGCCTACTACCACAGCGAGGCGCACGTGAGGCAAGGCTTGCTGCTCGGCTATGCCTGCGTGCCGAACGAACGGATCGGCAAAGCGTTTTCGGCGCTTGCCCAGGTCATCGAAAAGACGATGGTGGCGTGCCCGTGAATATTGCCCGGCAGGGTGGGTGACGACGATTCGTTTGTATAATTCGGCGTCCGTTTTCAGGCCATTTCAATGCTTAGCTTCGCGCTTGGTTTTCTCGTTTCGCTGCTGATCACGCTCTTGATCGTGCGCTACGCGCATCTGCACGAAAAATTCTCGACCGATACCGATCTTGCCGGCGTCCAGAAATTCCACGCCCGGCCCGTGCCGCGCGTGGGCGGAGTCGGCATCCTGTGCGGGCTCGTCGTGGGCGCGGTGCAACTGCACCCTGCCTATCCCGCGGTCTCGGGCGGCATCCTCGGGCTCATCGCCTGCGGCATTCCGGCGTTCGCGTCGGGCTTGATCGAAGACTTGACCAAGCGCGTATCGCCTCTCGCGCGCCTCGTCTGCACGATGGGCGCCGCCGCCCTCGCCTATTTCGCACTCGATATCGCGGTCACGCGCATCAGCGTGCCGCCGCTCGATTTCCTGCTGTCGTATGCGGTCATCTCGTGCGTCGTGACGGTGCTCGCCGTCGCCGCGCTCGCCAACGCGATCAACATCATCGACGGCTTCAACGGCCTCGCCTCGATGGTCGCGTTCATGATGTTCGCGTCGCTCGCCTACGTGGCGTTCCAGGTGCACGACCCGATCGTGCTGTCCGCGTCGTTCATCATGATGGGCGCCGTGATGGGCTTCTTCATGTGGAACTTCCCGGCCGGCCTGATCTTCCTCGGCGACGGCGGTGCGTACTTCATCGGCTTCATGCTCGCCGAACTGTCGATCCTGCTGGTGATGCGGCATCGCGACGTGTCCGCGTGGTATCCGGTGCTCCTCTTCATGTACCCGATCTTCGAGACCTGCTTCTCGATCTACCGGAAGAAGTTCATTCGCGGGATGTCACCGGGGATTCCGGACGGCGTGCATCTGCACATGCTCGTCTACAAGCGGCTGATGCGCTGGGCGGTGGGCGTGCGCACGGCACGTGAGCTGACGCGGCGCAATTCGCTGACGTCGCCCTATCTGTGGCTGCTGTGCCTGGTCGCGGTGATTCCGGCGACGCTGTTCTGGCGCCACACCGTGCATCTGTTCTGCTTCGTGGTCTTGTTCGCGGTGACCTATGTCTGGCTCTACGTCAGCATCGTGCGGTTCAAGTCGCCAAGGTGGCTCGTGTTTCGCAGGGGGCATCACCGGACATGAAAAAAGGCGCTTCGAGCGCCTTTTTTTACGACCTTCACTCCCATTCTCGAGCCGTATCGTCATGCCGTGCCCGACATGGCGCGGCCAGCCGGCGTCGACACACTTTGCAGCACCGGCGCCGTCGTCGACTGATACTCGGGCACCCAGCGGCGCAGATCGCGGCGCACCTCGTCGTCGGACAGCACGCGATGCTGCATCAGCCACGGCAGCAACTCATCGAGCAGATGGTCGGGCACCTCACGCGCGCGCGCGATGCGCAGCTTCGGATGCGGCGTGCGCGTGGTGGTCTCGTCATCGGCGAGCAGTTCCTCGTAGAGCTTCTCGCCCGGACGCAGCCCCGTGAAGACGATCCGGATCTGCTCCTCGCTATAGCCGTAAAGGCGAATCAGGTCGCGCGCCAGATCGACGATCTTGACCGGCCGCCCCATGTCGAGAATGAAGATCTCGCCGCCCTGCCCCATGCTCGATGCTTGCAGCACCAGCTGCGACGCCTCGGGAATCGTCATGAAGAACCGCGTGATTTCCGGATGAGTGACCGTGACCGGACCGCCCTTGCCGATCTGCTGCTGGAACTTGGGGATCACGCTGCCCGCGCTGCCGAGCACATTGCCGAAGCGCACCGTTTCGAACTGGGTGTGCCCGCTCGTCTGCTGCATCGCCTGGCACGCCATCTCGGCCAGACGCTTGCTCGCGCCCATGACGTTGGTCGGGTTGACGGCCTTGTCGGTGGAAATCAGCACGAAGTGCTTGACGCTGTGCCGGATCGCCGCGCGCGCGACGCGATAGGTGCCGAGCACGTTGTTGCGCACCGCCTGCCAGGCGTTCAACTCCTCCATCAGCGGCACGTGCTTGTACGCGGCGGCGTGGAAGACGATGTGAGGCATGTAGCGCGACATCGTCGTGTCGAGCAGCAGCGAGTCTTTTGCGTCGCCGACGATCGGCACCACCGGGAGGTCGGGGAAGCGCTCCTGCAGCTCCTCGGCGAGCCGGTACATCGCGAATTCGGACAGATCGTAGGCGATCAGCTGGGCCGGCGCGAAGCGCAGGATCTGGCGGCACAGCTCCGAGCCGATCGAGCCGCCTGCGCCCGTCACCATGACGACGCGGCCGTGCAACAGCGCTTCGACGTGCGGCATGTCGATCTTGACGGGGTCGCGGCCGAGCAAGTCCTCGAGGTCGATCTGGCGCACCTGCGAGAGCACCCCCTGGCCCGGCGCGAGCGTGGTGAGCGCGGGCAGCACCATCGCGCGCACGCCGGCGCGCACGCACAGCGTGGCGACGCGGCGCTGGGCGTCGACCGAAGCCGACGGAATCGCGATGATCGCGTGCTCGGCGCGCAGCGTCGCGGCCCAGCGCGAGAGCTCGCGGATCGGGCCGAGAACCTTGTGGCCGTAGATTTCGCGGCCTTGCTTGGCGGGGTCGTCGTCGAGCAGGCCGACGAGACGCCATTCGCCGGAACGCGCGAGCTCGCGGGCCAGGCTCGCGCCGGCACCGCCGGCGCCGAGCACGATCACGGGCTTGCCCTGGCCGACGAGGCCGCCGTACAGGTAGAACTCCTTGGTGGCGCGGTAGATCGCGCGGGCCCCGCCCATGGTGAGGAACAGCAGGATCGGGGAGACGATCAGGACAGAGCGCGGAACGATCGGCTTCGGCTGCACCATCACGGCGGCGACCATGACGACGATGCCGCCCGTCACCACGGCCTTGGAGATGCGCATCAGGTCGGGCAGGCTCGCGAAGACCCACATGCCGCGGTAGAGGCCGAAGACGCGGAACATCAGGCCGTAGAGCGGCAGCACCCAGATAAGCGCGTGTAATGCGCCATACCAGAAATCGCCTGGAATCGCGCCATTGAAGCGAATCAGATAGGCGACGAGCCATGTGCCCAGGACAGCGCATAAATCGAACAGAAAGGCGCTGAACGACAGCCACGAGGCTTTGAGTCGAAACATCGGCTTCACACCTCAGGTTGTTCGGAAACTGTTGTTTGGAAACGACGCCAGCGAACATCGATTGCGGCGCCGATCAGCACGAGCAGAACAACCCATATAGCAACAAGCCCCCACTGAAAGGCCGCAGAACGGCCTAGCGCCCATAGAGCAAGCATTATGCCCACGAGCATCACGACATACCAGCACTGCGCGGTTCGCGCGTGCCCCATGCCGGAACGCACCATCCGTTGATAGTAGTGCTCGCGATGCGCTTGCCAAAATTTTTCTCCGCGGGCGAGACGCCGCACGAGCGTCACCGACGCGTCGCCGATGAAAGGGGCAAAGGCCATCGCGGGAAACCAGACGGGCCACGTACCTGCGCGCCAGCCCCAGTAGCCGAGCGCCCCGGCCAGAAACCCCAACGGAATCGATCCGGCATCGCCAAGAAAAATCCTGGCTGGGTGGTAATTGAAGAAAAGGAAACCCGCCGCCGCCCCGGCCACGGCCGCGCAGGCGAACGCCAGTTCCTGCGCCGGATGCGGGCCCACAAGCGCGGCGAGCGCATATCCCCCGAACCCGAACAGCGCCATGCCTCCCGCGAGCCCGTCGGCGCCGTCCATGAAGTTGTAAAGATTGACCAGCCAGAGCATCAGAAATGCAATGCCGGCAAGCATCCACCACGGCGTTGCCGCCGGGTACGCCAAGATCAGCGCCGCCACGGCCACGAAATGCGCCGCGAAGCGAACCCTCGCCGGCAAGCCCTGCCGGTCGTCGATCTGCGAAACGGCAGCGAGAAAGAGCGCGCAGACCGCCACGAGCCACAATCCGGGCGCCACCAACAGGATCGCCGCGACGCTCACCGGGGCGATGCCCCATCCACCCACGCGCGGGGTTGGACGCACGTGGAGCGAGCGATCGTTCGGGATGTCGGTGGCAAGGCGCCAAGCCAGGCCGGTTTTCAATAACGTCGAAAGCACCGCCCCGCACGCGAACGCCGCGCCTATCGCGAGGAACAAAACGCCGGGCCAGGAATGAAGCCAGTTTTGGTAGGTCGACATTGCCAAGTCGTCTCAATGCGTGGAGCGATACCAGCGCGCGGTGGCGGCCAGTCCCTCGTCGACGGAATACGGCGGCTGCCAGCCCAGCACAGCACGAATGCGCGAGATATCGACGCGCAGGTCGCCGACCAGCCGCTCGACTTGCGCCGACCGCCCGGTGAGCCGCCCCGCCATGCGCAGCAAGCCTGCCGACAGCGGAACGAGCCGCGCCGGCCTCTGCAAATGCTCGCCGAGTGCTCGCGCGAGTTCGGTCACCGTCGGATCGTCGCCGTCTGCGACATGGAAACGGCCGTGCGCCGCGCGGGGATCGATCGCGCAGCGCAGCAGCGCATCTGCGAGATTGTCGACATAGACAAGGCTGCGCCGTGCCGAAATCGACCCAAGCGGCAAGGGCCGGCCTTTCGCAATCGCTTCCATCAGGCGCAGAAAGTTGGCGCGCACGCCCGGACCGTAGACCAGCGGCGGACGGACGATCACGACGTCGAGTCCCGATGCCTCGCCGAAGCGAATGAGCGCCTGCTCGGCTTCGAGCTTCGAGTGGCCATACGGGTCCTGCGGCTGCGGCGGATCGTCCTCGCGCAACGCGCGGCCCGAATCGGCTTCCGCAACCGCCTTGATGCTGCTGACGAACACGAACCGCGCCGCCCCGTTGCGCTGCGCGGCTTGCGCTACGCGCAGCGCGCCGTCGACGTTAGTCGCACGAAAAGCGGCCAACGGATCGGCCGCGCGATCATCCATGACGTGCACTCGCGCCGCCAGGTGGACGACCGAGTCGACTGTCAAGCCGGAACGCCACGCCGCGTCCAGGCCAATGAAGTCCTGGCTTTGCTGCACCCACTCCGACACGCCCTCGATACACCCGCCGGCGTGCCTCGCGAGGCCGGTCACCGCGTGCCCCTGCCGGACGAGCGCACGGCACAGCGCCTGCCCGACGAAACCGTTGGCGCCCGTGATCAGGACGCGGCTCATACCCATTTCCAGCCAAACCGGTTGAAGAACTTGAACGCCGACGCGGAGAACATCCTGATGTGGGCGTGCCCCTTGCGCGCCGCGCCGCCGCCGTGATGCAGCACCCGCACCGACGGGGCATAGGCGATGCGCGCGGTGTCGTGCGTGCGCAGGCTCAAGTCGTAGTCCTCGAAGTACAGGAAGTAGCGGTCGTCGAAACCCGCGAGCCTTTTCAGCACGTCGGTGCGAAACAGCATGAAGCAGCCGCTGACGATCGGCGGGTCCCAGACGACGTCGCGCTCGTTGATGACGTCACGCATCTCGTAGCGCGCCAGCCGGCGCGCGAAAAACCGCCGCATCGTAGATGGCAGGAAGCCTCGCACGAATAGGTCGAGCACGGTGGGATAGCGGCGGCACAGGTACTGCAGCCGGCCTTCGTCGTCGCCGATGCGGGGGCTCAGGAGACCGACGTCCGGATGCTGCGCAAAGAAGTCGAGCGCCGCAACGAGGGCGTGCTCATCGAGGTCGATATCGGGATTCAGTACGAGGTGATAGCGGCTGGCGGCCTTCCCGATCGCCAGGTTGTGGCCGCAGCCATAGCCGACGTTGCCATGGCCCGAGATGACCGAGCTCGCGAGCCCATGCTCGCCGAGCGCCGCGAGTTCCGCGGAGAGGTCCGGCAGCCCGCCATTGTCGACGAGGCAGAGGCTAACGGCGAAATCGGGGTACGCGGCACGGACTGCCGCGGATGCGGCGGCCAGGCTTTCCAGCGTGCGCACGAGGAGTGCCGAATCCGGCTGGTACACCACGACGGAAACGGACAAGCCATGGGTTTCGCCAATCGGCGCGCGGGTAGCGTTCATAGGGAAACTTGCGATGCCGTCCGAAGCGGCACTCTTGTCAATGATGATCGCCCAATCAGGCGGTATTCTTGCGTGTTCGATGAACGGCAATTCTACCGAAATCGAACAGCGCATAGGCTCCGGCTCGCCAATCGCCGTCATGATGGCGGCATCACTTCCCAAATTTCCGCATCGAGGCCACGGCCATCTTTGCGGTGCGGGCCTCGAGGTCTTGGCCGCCAGTCGTCCGGTTCATGTAACATTGCCGGCACGACGGGCTTGCGGCCAAGAAGAGAAAGGCGCACTCCATATCATATGAAGAATGGCGACCGTCGGCATTCTCCTCCAGGCATTTGGATATGACACGTTTTTTTTCGATCGCACTTTTCCGGGAGATTATTACCTTCGGAATCGTCGGCGTAATCGGCTTTGTTGTCGACACCACCGTTCTATATCTGTTGAAAGCGCATTTTGGCCTGTTCTATGGGCGAGCCACATCGTTCGCCGCGGCGGCATTCACGACCTGGCTGATAAACCGGAAGTGGACTTTCAAGGACAAGCGCTCGTCGCTCGACGCCAAATATGAGTTTGCCGCCTATTTCGCGCTCATGATAATTGGCGGCGCAGTGAATTATACGGTGTACGCCCTTATGGTTTCGAAATATGCCGTCGCGGCGGAAGCCCCGATTATCGGTGTTGCGGCCGGCAGCATCGCCGGCATGTTTGTCAACCTCATGACATCGCGCACGCTTTTGTTCAAGAACTTGCGCCCATCGGTTTAGGCTGCCGCATAGCGCCGCTGCCACACGCCGATCACATCATCGCCGCTTGGATTCAGTGCCACATCGGTCGGCGGCCCCGCCAAGCCGCTTGCCTGGATAGAAACCGCAAGAAACGTCGGCTATATACAGGTTTGTACAAAGAACGAGGAAAATAGTAAACTACCTCCTCTCAAAATTGCCCGGCGACGGGCTCACCGGGACTCGCTCTTCTGCAAACACGTCCCGGGTACCGAAACTACTATTCGCCCTTCCGGGCTGGTTGAATGCTCAGCAGACCACTCGTTGTCGATCTCGATGGCACTTTGATCCGTTCGGACGTTTTGATCGAGTCGGGGTTTGCCTTTCTCAAGTCCAAGCCCCATCGGTTCTACAAGCCTCTGCTTTGGCTCTTGCGCGGTGGCAAACCGGCATTGAAAGCCGGCCTCGCCGACACGACGAACCTCGACGTCTCCGTTCTGCCTTACGACCCCGTGGTCCTCGAATGGCTGACGGCGGAGCGGAAAGCGGGACGCCACCTGGTGCTGGCCACTGCCAGCCACGAGCGTTATGCGCAGGCGATCGCCTCCCATCTGGATCTCTTCGACAGGACGTTCGCAACGGATGCAGGCACCAATCTGTCTTCCAGCAACAAGCGCGATCGGCTCGTTGCAGAATATGGAGAAAAGGGCTTCGATTACGCGGGCAATTCGCACGACGACATCGCCGTGTGGCGCTCCGCCAATCGCGCCTACGTCGTCAATCCGCATAACGGCGTCGAACGGGCCGCGCAGAAGATCGGCAATGTCGAGCGTGTGATCGAATCACGACCGGCGACGCTGAAAACCTGGAGCAAGTCGCTGCGACTGCACCAGTGGCTGAAGAACCTGCTGATCTTCTTGCCGCTGTTGGCGGGACACATGCTGAGCTCGCCCGAACATGTGCTCGCAGGGTTACTGGCGTTCCTGGCTTTCGGACTCTGTGCGTCGAGCGTGTATCTGCTCAATGATCTTCTCGATCTCGAGGACGATCGTCACCACCCGGTAAAACGCAAACGCCCGTTTGCGTCCGGTGCATTGCCGCTCAGTTTGGGGATCGCCCTATTTCCGATCCTGCTGACAGTCGCGTTTTCCATCGCATGGGTGCTCCTGCCGTGGCGGTTCGGTGCGGTACTCGCCGGCTACTATGTTCTGACGCTTGCGTATTCGATGCACCTCAAGCGCCGGGTCATGGTCGACGTCGTCGTTCTGGCGTCGCTCTATACGACACGCATCATCGCAGGCGCAGCTGCCGTTGGCGTGCAATTGACGTTCTGGCTGCTCGCATTCTCGATGTTCATCTTCCTGAGCCTCGCACTGGTCAAGCGCTATGCCGAATTGCACGCGATGAAGGAGCGGGGCCTCGTCAAGAGTCGCGGACGCGGCTACGTCGCCAGCGACCTGCCGCTGATCTCGTCACTCGGCACCGCTTCGGGTTATCTGGCCGTGCTGGTTCTCGCGCTATACATTCAGGACCCGAAGACAGCGATCTTGTATCGCCATCCGCGCTTCATCTGGCTTGCATGCCCGCTGCTGCTTTACTGGATCAGCCGCACCTGGATAATTGCGCATCGCGGCTTGATGCACGACGACCCTATTGTCTTTGCCGCACGCGACAAAATCAGTCTTGCAGTTGTGGCACTGTGTGCTCTTGTCTTTTGGGTAGCCATCTAGGCTATGAGTACCGTGCTGTCATGGGGACGCTATCCGTATGCCCCGCAGAAGACGCATGCCGTTGCCTGGCGTGACGCCACACATGCAACATGGCGCGAAGCAATGCGCGAAAAGGGCACCACGCTCGCGTTCGGCAACGGACGAAGCTATGGCGACAGTTGCCTTGCCGCATCCGGCCAGGTTATCCACATTCGACCGTTGGACCGCCTGATTGCGGCCAACTGGGAAAGTGGTGTACTTCGCGCCGAAGCCGGCGCGACACTCGAGCAAGTGCTTGAAGTCGCCATACCCCGCGGCTGGATGCTGCCCGTCACGCCCGGAACCAAATACGTCACGCTGGGCGGCGCAGTCGCGAACGATGTCCACGGAAAGAATCATCATGTACGGGGCACGTTCGGAAGACACGTGCGTCGCCTCGGCCTCGAACGTAGCGACGGCGCGTCTTTCGAGTGCGCGCCCGATTCCGAGCCCGAACTGTTTGCCGCAACGATTGGCGGCCTTGGACTCACGGGCCTCATCACCTGGGTTGAAATTCAGCTGATGCCGATCAGCTCCAGCCTGATCGACGTGACAAGCATCCGCTTTTCGAACCTCGACGAATTTTTTGCACTCTCCGAGCGACTTGACACGCTCCACGAATACAGCGTCGCATGGGTGGATTGTCAAAGCAGAGGTGCCGCGCTTGGACGCGGCATCTTCATGGTCGGCGACCATGCCGGCGATGGACCACTGGAAGTAGACCAGCGCAAGAAACGTACGGTCCCCTTCACGCCTCCCGTCCCGTTGTTCAATCGTGTCACGCTGCGCGCGTTCAATGAGCTGTATTACCAGCGTCATCGCCTCGCCGAAATGCGCTCGCGAGTCAGCTACGACGCCTATTTCTATCCGCTCGACAGCCTGCTCGAATGGAATCGCATCTATGGCCGCGCGGGCTTTCAGCAGTATCAGTGTGTCGTGCCAACCGGGACGGCGCGAGACGCGACACGTTCGATTCTCGATGCCATTGCAGCGAGCGGCACCGGCTCGTTTCTCGCAGTGCTCAAACGCTGCGGCGACATCTCGTCACCGGGCCTGCTGTCATTCCCAATCGAAGGCACCTCGCTCGCGCTCGACTTTCCGCAACGTGATGCGGTGAATGCCCGCCTTTTCGCAAAGATCGATTCGATCGTGCGCGAGGCGGATGGCCGCCTCTATCCGGCCAAGGACGCTCATATGTCGGGCGCGGATTTTCGCGCCGCTTATCCCAACTGGCAGCAACTCGAAGCGCTGCGCGATCCCGCCATGATGTCCCGCTTCTGGGAACGGACCACTCGAACATGAAAAACATTCTTATCGTCGGCGCCACGTCCGCCATTGCTATGGCCTGTGCGCGGCAATGGGCAAAGGAAGGCGCCCGGTTCTTTCTGGTTGCCCGCAATGGGGAACGATTGGAGCAAGTTGCGGCCGACTTGAAGGCTCGCGGCGCCGATCTCGCCACCTGCTGCCAGCTCGACGTCAATAGCCTTGATCGGCACTCGGCGATGCTCGAGCGATGCGCGTCCGAACTCGGCACCCTCGATGTCGTACTGGTCGCCCCGGGCACCTTGCCCGACCAAAGCGAATGCCAGTCAAATCCCGACGTCGCGATCCGAGAGTTCAATACGAATGTAACGTCCGTGATCGCCCTGCTCACGCCGATAGCCAACATGCTCGAGGCGCAGAAGCGCGGCACGCTCGCGGTCATCTCGTCCGTAGCGGCGGATCGCGGCCGGCCATCCAATTATCTTTACGGCAGTGCGAAAGCCGCGCTTTCAGCATTCTGCGAAGGGATGAACGCCCGCCTCTTCAAGGCAGGCGTTCACGTACTGACGATCAAGCCAGGTTTCGTGGCAACGCCGATGACTGCCGGCCTACCTTTGCCCGGACCGCTTGTCTCGACGCCGGAAAAAGTCGCAAGCGACATCTTGCGCGCCATCGAAAAGCGAAAGGACGTTATCTACACGCCCTGGTTCTGGTCACTGATCATGCTGATCATCCGGTCCGTGCCAAAGCCTGTGTTCAAACGAATGTCGCTCTAAGACACGTGCGGCGAGATCGGCGCCGCTCAGCGCGCTGATTCGCCCCCGTTCAATCCGTCCCCCTGTGCCCACCCACGAGATCTTCTCGCTATACGCACGGCACATCGCGCGGATCCAGCCGACCACATAGGCAGATCCCATGCAGACGGCTCTCAGTCTCACTCGTTGTTACATCTGACCCGCGTCCTCGAACGCGGGCTCATAGAGCGTGATAGGTTCCCCGCTTTCGTCGCGCACGATGAGATGCTGAACACCCGGCCCGTCGCCGAGTGCAATGTCACATGGCCGGACCCCGTCCGGAAAACGCGGATCCGCGATTTTTGCAACATGGCAGCGGCCAACAAGCGCCCCGCCATCGCTTTCGACGATGATGTCCTGATCTTGCGGCGTGATCTTGATCCCGAACAGGAAGCGACCAGCGCGAGGCGAAGCGGGAACGGAAACAGTCTTGGCAGCCACATAGAGATCGCCCGACTTCGAATCCCGTCCAATCCCCTGCACGTCCTTGATCGGCACGCTATGCACGACTCTTGCCTGCTCCGGGTCCTTGACGAACACCCGGAACGCCGGCGCGCCGACAAGGTCGATCGTGTAAAGCGATCCGGCGAGCCGCAGCTTCAGGGCTTTCTGGACGCTTGCCGGAAACAGACCATGCAGCATGAAGACATTCGCGTCATACATTTTGATCAGGTACATCTCCGCTTTGTATTGCGGAGGAGCGCCTGCGATCCCGAGTTGCTCGAAGAACTGGCGGGCCTCGGGCAAATCGGCCTTCACAGCACGACTGGCCACCCAGATCGACTTGGTGTTAAGTCCCGAATAGTCCGCGACATATCCGTTGAACATATACGCCGGATATCCATGCCCGGTCCAGAGCACTGGATGATCTTTCGGCGCAACGGCATTCGCCAGAACTCCAGACTCTCGACGCTCGGACTCGTACACGATCTGCCAATACCTTGAGTTGATCGGTGCATCGTGATTCATCGGCAGGCGATACATCAGGATGCCGGCTGCAAGGCAGATCGAAACCGCGGAAAAAGCGAACCGCAGCAGGTTTCGCGGAATACTGAAAGCATCGAAAATGCTAAGCCCCGCCGCCAGAAGCATCAGTAATTCCGGAAGGGGGTAATACCAGGGCATTTTTTCGCCCGGGTTGTACACAAAATAAAGAAAGAGCGTGCCAATCGCGGCAGCGGCCATCACAAGCGACGGCAAAAATAGCTTGCGCCGCAAGAACGCAATGACCGGCGTTGCCAGCATCGCGACTCCCATGAGCGCGACACTGATTCGCTGCTCGCGACTTGCAACCATCGGCTCGAAGAATGGAAACCACGACGTACGCGGTGCCTTCTGGCGGAAATAAAACTTCGACAGGAAGCTTTCGGGCAACGGGGATCCGAAAACCGCCGTACTAAATGCGATCCACGCAAGAAGCGGGACAATGAAAAAGAAAAACAGCAACCTTATCTGGCTTTTGACTTGGCCTTCGAGAAAGGCACGAAGCAGCTGCAAGAAAAGCAATCCAGCGACGAGCGACAAGGTGTCGAGCTTCGATACGATCGCCAAGACACCGCAAATGTAAAACGGCACCGACTTCTTTTCGAAGAAATACAGGAAGCAGGCGAAGACGAGCCACAAATTCACCGACACTTCAAGGCCGAGATACAGCGTCCCCGGCAAATATGACGAGCTAAAATAAACTACAAGAACGCCGATGATGGAAAGAACGACAGATTGCGACGCGTGGTAAGCGATGCGGAGCAAGCAGTAAAACATGCCGATCGCCCCGAAGAGCGATATGATCATGATCGAAGGTTGAGGGTCCAGCCCGATCCAACACAAGATTCCCGCAGCAAGCCCATAGATGAAGCCGCTCACGCCGTATACGGGACCGTCTCCGACATTATATGAAAAAAAATGCCCCGCCTGAAAATTTCTCAAATAGCGCATCACGATCGCGCTATCATCGATCGTCGGGATGGTAAATGGATTGACCAGAGAAAGCAGGTA
Organism: Trinickia terrae; assembly: GCF_005144415.1. GTDB lineage: Bacteria > Pseudomonadota > Gammaproteobacteria > Burkholderiales > Burkholderiaceae > Trinickia_A > Trinickia_A terrae. The sequence continues at coordinate 351,541 of NZ_SWJE01000002.1, forward strand.
AAGCGAAAGAAAGACGGAAACAACCAGAAAAACAACATTCCTATTATTTTTCAAGCACCCCGTATATCCCTCAACAGAATTACGGACACCAAGAAGTATGGCCATATAAAATCTAGCGAATGATGAATACGTTAGGTAATACAGAACTTGTCGAACCCGTAGGAAGCAGCGAGGCGGGCCACCCTCTTTCACCCCAGACGCCCTTGGGACGTCGGCACACTAGCCGCATCGATGCTGGTCTGCCGCCATTCTATCCGGCCAAGTCCCGCGACCCGCCGAGCATTCCTGACGTAATCTTTCCTTCACGTCTACCGCCTGCAGGTCACGTCGACGCATCGCGCACTTGCCAAAGCCCGGTTACTAGGCTGGGCCGCCCCACAGAATACCTGGGTGCAACCCGCTTATAGGGGCGGGCTAACGCTGCGCGGCCTGCCTTTCGCTCCAACCCCGAACCCGTAAGAGTCTCATTGCTCTGACTTGGCGCCCCCAAACACGAATTTACGGTCGAGCATATATTTCGAAACATACCCGATCGCCAAGCCAATAACAGCGCCCAAAAATCGCGCCTCTTTTGTGTGAAAAATCTGATCAAAGCCGAATTCAAAAGACCAGAAGATCGCAGTAGTAACAAGGCCCATTGCCGCATAGGCAATGAACGTTTGCACATCGTGAGCGGCACTTCTCGGCTTAAAGGAGAAAATATATTTTTTATCCAGCACATATTTTGCAGCCAGACCGGCAATAGTTCCTACCGCGACCGATGCAAAAATAGAAAAGGCGCCGGAATATAGGCGAAGCGATATGTCTTGCGCGGCAATATTGACCACCGTTGCTATCGCCGCGAGAGCCGCATAGGTGATCGCGAGCTTTGACACCCCGTTTAGCTGCGGATTCTTCCGTTGCGTGAGAATTGGCACTGCGCGAAATTTCCTTCTATGTTGACAAATATGGCCCCGATTTTCCGACTCATAAAATCAGGAGCCGACCGAGGTGTAGCCAGAAGCCCGCCGACGGACGCGACTCGAAGTTGACGCACCCGCCATACTAACCCATCTCTTCCGCCCGCTGGCTCTCAAAGACGGTGGATGCGTTGCATCCGACCTTCACCGCCCCCAGAACCCGCTCGATCGCAGCCGTTACCCCCGCACATCTGCGCAAGACCGGGGCCTACCTCCCACGTTTGCCGGATCGCCACGGCGAACAACGAAAGAAAGTGAAGGCAAGATCAGCGCCCGTGTCCGCCCCCCCCCCTCGTCTTCGACTGTCCGATTCATGTACCATACGCCACACGACAGACTTGCGAACATGGAAGAGGAAGGCGTTCTTCGCGCGAACGGAGGTGGCCGTCAACATCCCCACCAAGGCAATTGCATATGACTCTTTTTCTCGACGGCTTTTTTCTCGGAAATCATCGCACCCGGAGCAATCGGTACAATCAGCTTCGTCGTCAACAGAATCGTTCTTTATCTGCTGAATGCGCATTTCAACCGGTCCGGTGGACGAGCCGGTTCCTTCGGCGCCTCGAGATTCGCGATTCAGCTGATAAATTGCGCATAAATACTTGAAAATAAGCGCTCATCGCTCGATGTCGAATGCGAGACAGGCATATGAGCCAGCATCAGATTTCTCCGCGACAGCGGAGTGCATCGTATTGATTTAAATTCCGACCACCCAAGAAAATACCTCTGTTCAGTATGAAGAAATACACCGATATTGCCATCAGGCTTATTGGCCTCATCCGGCGCGATGGCGTATATCCACTGCTGAAGAAAAGCGCGGGCATCTTCAGACGGGAAGGGTTGGCCGGACTGAGATGGCGCGCTGGGAATCTCCTGCCCCCCAGCTACGGCTATTCCGAGTGGATAGAGCAATACGACCGCCTAGACGAGGAAACGATCAACCAGCTGAGGGCCGATATCGCGACCATGGCTGCGTTGCCGCGCATCGCCGTGGTCATGCCGACCTACAATGCCGATCCGATATGGCTGGCCGAAGCCATCGACTCCGTCCGGAATCAAATCTATCCGCACTGGGAGCTCTGCATTGCGGACGACGCCTCCACGAGCAAGGAGATTCGCCCGCTACTCGAGCGATACGCGCAAGAAGACGCGCGTATCCGCGTCGTTTTCCGTAACGAGAATGGCCATATCTCGGCGGCATCGAACAGCGCACTAGCGCTGGCGACGTCTGACTGGGTTGCGCTCCTCGATCACGACGACGTCCTTGCGCAGCATGCGCTCTATTTCGTGGCGAAAGAAATCATTCGCCGCCCCGATGCCCGCCTGTTCTATTCCGACGAAGACAAGATCGATTCGAAAGGAAAGCGCCAAGCACCCTATTTCAAATGCGAGATGAACATCGATTTGTTCTATTCGCAAAACATGATCTCCCATCTCGGCGTCTACCAGAAGCGCCTGCTCGATGAAATCGGCGGGTTCCGCGTCGGTTTCGAAGGGTCGCAGGATTATGACCTCGCCCTGCGCTGCCTGGAGCGTATCGGAACGGAAGCGATCGTCCACATCCCCCGTGTTCTCTATCACTGGCGGGTGCATGCAGCCAGCACCTCGGCGTCGGGGGAAGCCAAGCCCTATGCGTTGCTGGCCGGCGAACGGGCGCTGAACGAGCATTTTGCGCGGCAGGGAATCGACGGCAGCGCGGAAGCCGTGCCACGCGGATATCGCGCCCGCTACCGCCTTCCCGAACAGCGGCCGCTCGTCAGCCTGATCATCCCTACGCGCAATGGCGTCAAACTGCTAAGGCAGTGTATCGACAGCATTTTGAAAAAGACGGCTTATTCGCCGTATGAAATCATCGTCATCGATAATGGGTCTGACGAAAAGGCTACGCTCGATTATCTGCGCAGTCTAAGCAACACTGAAAACATCAGGGTGATACGTGACGACCGCCCGTTCAATTACTCGGCGCTCAACAATATGGCGATTTCGAGTGCGAACGGAGAAATCGTCGGCCTGATCAACAACGACATCGAGGTAATTACCGAAACGTGGCTCGACGAAATGGTGTCGTTGGCCATCCAGCCGGGCGTGGGCGCGGTCGGGGCGAAACTGCTATACCCGGATGAAAGAATCCAGCACGCCGGAGTCGTCACCGGCCTCGGCGGCGTGGCAAACCACGCACACAAGTTCCTCCCCCGGAACAGCTACGGCTATTTTTGCCGCAGCGCCATCATCAGCTCTTTCTCGGCCGTGACCGCCGCTTGCCTGATCGTGCGCAAGGCGATCTACCAGCAAGTGGGCGGATTGAACGAAATCGACTTGGCAGTCGCATTCAACGATGTCGACTTCTGCCTTCGCGTCAGAGATGCCGGTTATCGCAACGTATGGACGCCATACGCGGAACTGTTCCATCACGAGTCTGCAACACGCGGCAGCGAAGACAATCCGGAAAAAGTGGCGCGCTTCAATCGCGAGGTCTCCTACATGCAGTCGCACTGGGGAGACTCCCTGAACAATGATCCCGCCTACAGTCCGAATCTGACCCTGGACCATGAAGGCTTCAAATTGGCATGGCCCCCTCGGGTAGAGCCTCTATTGGGCCACGCCGCGCCACACGAGAATAAGGAAGCGGCATGAGAATCACTGTCTTCGGTGGTGGCGGTTTCATCGGATCGACGATCGTCGATCGCCTGCTGCGAGATGGCCACGAGATTTGCGTTTTCGAGCGCCCGCGCGTCGCGCCTTATCGTGAATTCGACAGCGGCGAAAGCGTGCGCTGGCTGACCGGCGATCTCACCAGCGTGCACGACGTCACGGACGCTATCGACGGCGCCGACATCGTCATCCATCTGGTCTCGACGACCCTGCCGAAGAGCTCGAATGACGACCCCATCTATGACGTGCAGAGCAACCTCGTCGCCACGCTGCAGTTGCTCAATGCCATGGTGGCCAAACGCGTCGGCAAGATCGTATTCATTTCGTCAGGGGGGACGGTGTATGGCGATCCTGTCTATCTGCCGATCGACGAGAAGCATCCGACGAACCCCAAGGTTTCGTACGGAATATCGAAACTGGCGATCGAAAAATATCTGCTGCTCTACCAGCATCAATACGGAATCAAGGCAAACATCCTGCGCGTAGCCAATCCTTATGGAGAACGGCAGCGCGTAGAGACCGCACAAGGTGCGATCACCGTTTTTCTCGACAAAGCGCTCAGAGGGCAAGCGATCGAGATCTGGGGAGACGGCACGGTCACTCGCGATTATCTCTATATCGCGGATGTGGCGGAGGCATTTGCCCGCGCCGTTCAATACGATGGCGGCGAGTCCGTCTTCAATATCAGCTCTGGGCATGGCACGAGCTTGAACGACATCATTGGCATGATGGAAGCCGTTCTCGGACGCGCAATTGAGCGGACATACCGCCCAGGCCGCCCTTTCGACGTCCCAGTCAGCGTGCTCGATAACGCGCTGGCTCAGAAGGAACTGGGTTGGAAACCCGAGATCGCACTGGACGCCGGAATGAGAAAAACGGCGTTGTGGCTACGCGATCAGATTCATGAAAAACGGTAAATGTCTGATCGGAACGGATGTAGCGCACCGGAAAATTCGATCTGCCTCACGCATATCCCTCACAGCCCGGAAGAGAACGCGCGCGACTGAGAACGGATAGAGACGTCTTGCCGCGCCTCGGTATCAATAAGATATTGAATGGCCCGATCCGAATTGTCGGGCAGTTTCTGGTTCATTCGGGGAAATCCTTTTGTCGACGAATATTTGGCGTATCCAGAGAACGGATGCTACACCGCTGCTGCTGATTTTCCTGTTGCCCGTCATCGCGGCGCTGCCCGCACTGATTGGACTCTACGATGCGAACCCCATGCTGTATGTCGGCGCGCTAGCGCAGCGTTTTACGCATGGCGCTACCGGCATCCCATACATCGACCCGAATAACGGCTTCACCACGCAGGCTCTCGGCTATCGCGCCGCGCTGAACTGGCTTAACGGAACCGTGCCCTGGTGGAACTATTTCTCGGGAGTCGGTTTGCCGCTCGCTGCTGAATATCAGCCGGCCGCATTCTTTCCTCCGACATTGATGTTGCTGTTGCCCAATGGCATGCTGCTGCAGCACATCCTGTTGCAAATCCTGGCGGGCTGGGGCACCTACGGCCTGTTGCGGCAATTGGGGCTGGGCCGACTGGCTGCTGTGACAGGCGGCATACTGTTCGCTTTCAATGGCGCTCTGGCTTGGTTCGATCATGCCTCGGCGCTGCCCGTCCCTTTCCTGCCGTGGATGCTGTGGGGTGTCGAGCGCGCGTTCGCCAAGGCTGTGCTAGGCGCGCGCGGCGGATGGCGATTGTTCGCCGTAGCGCTGTGGATGGGCCTCGTCGCAGGCTTTCCAGAAACCGCGTATCTCAACGGCCTGCTTGCCCTGGCTTGGTCCCTGCTGCGTTTGTGGCAGGCCGGCGGTCACAGGCTAGCGTTTCTCTCGCGTCTGACCCTCGGGGGCGTCGTCGGTCTCGCCTTGTCCGCGCCGCAAATCCTCGCCTTTTTCGAGTTCTTGCCTCACGCGTGGCTTGGCGCGCATGACGGCGCATTCGCCCATGCTGCGCTGAATCCGGCCGCCCTATTGCCCAGTCTGTTCTTTCCGTATTTTTATGGCCCGATTTTCGCCTATTCGAGAGAATGGGATCCGCTGGGGCCTATTTGGGGGTCGATAGGAGGCTATATCAGCCTGATCGTTGTCATCGCCGGGCTGTATGGCGCCATGTTGCGACGTACAGCACTCACCTGGCTGCTCCTGATCTGGCTGCTCACCGTGCTTGCCAAGTCGTTCGGCATACCGCAGGTAACCGCGTTGTGGAACCTGATTCCGGGCGTAGCGCAAGCCGCCTTCTTCCGGTATGCCGTGCCCACGTGGGAGCTCGCCTTCATCATTCTGGCGGCCCAGGCCATCGATAGCCTGCGCGGGCAGGATCACGAGCAACCGCCGTATCGACGTCACATCGCGGTCCTTTCCGGGCTGCTGGTGCTCGCCGGCGTGTTCTATGCGGTGTCGCTCCGGCACCACCTCTACCCCGTTGCCCCGCTGCGCCATTGGGCGCTGGCCGCCATCTTGTGGGTCACTCTCATGGTGAGCGCGTTCAACGTGGTTCTGTCGCGCTGCCGGCCGACCCGGGCGGCCACGGCGATCGCGGCGATCCTGGTTTTCGACAGCGCACTCATGTTCTTCATTCCTACATTGAGCAACCCCCGCTCAGGTGATGTGGACATGAAGGCGATAAGTTTCCTGCAGGAAAACCTCGGACTGCAGCGCTTCTATTCGCTGGGCCCGGTGCAACCGAACTACGGGGCCTACTTCGGCATCGCGGCGATCAACCATAACTACCTGCCTGTCAACAAGCGATGGGTCGATTGGGTCCCTGCGCATCTCGACGCCTATGCCGATCCGATCTCATTCACCGGCAACTATCGAGCAGCCGGATCGACCGTACCGACGCCGAGTCAGGAGCTGATCCGGAATCTCTCTAACTACGAATGGATCGGCGTGAAATATGTCGTCGCACCGACCGGTGTCAATCCGTTCCTCTCGGCCCTCACGAGCAAGACGGACGCGACATCGGTTTCCCCGCTGCAGATGTCGCCGGGCAACAGCGCGGCCGGGACGTTGCCCGCAGGCCTGACCGACAAGGCCGTCGTGATCGATCGGGTCGGAGTTTCCATCGGCAATTACAACAACACGTCAGACGGCATCCTGACAGCGGAAGTCTGCGTCGACTCTGCGTGCGCGAGCGGACAGCGCGATTTGAAGGAGTCCATCGACAATGCAACGTTCGTGATCCCTCTGAACCGCGATCTGCGGATAGACCCCGTCTCGATCGTCAGCTATCGTTTTACGCGTAACGGCGGCAGCAAGCCGCTCGCACTGTGGAAGGCCGCCACGCGCGAGCCAGCCCAGGAGCAGCGACTCGAGGGGCCGACGGGCCCACAGAACGGCTACGGATTACAGATTCGCCTGCAAATACGGGACGACAAAGCGCCGGCGGCGAAACAAGTGTACGCGGACCGGATCATGACCGTGTACGAACTCAACCAGCCGAGTCCGTATTTCGAGGATCTCCAGCGATCGTGCCGCGTGACAGCACACGATCGGGAGCACGTGACGACAGAGTGCTCCGCCCCATCCACGTTGTTGCGGCGAGAGTTGTTCTTCCCCGGATGGGCGGCAAAGGTCAATGGTTCGCTCACTCCGATTACGGAACATAAAGACCTTTTCCAGGCCATCGCGCTGCCTGAAGGCAAAAGCACCATCGTCTTCCGCTACGAGCCGCCACATATGATTTGGGCGTGGATTGCCATGTTCGTCGCTTTTGGCGTGTTGATACTATCCACTATGAAAAAGATTCCGCATGAAAGGAAACGTCAATGAAGCCGTCTAAGGTCGCAGTGCTTATCCCTTGCTACAACGAGGAAGTCGCCATCGGCAAGGTGGTCCGTGACTTCCGGCAAGCGCTCCCCGATGCGACGATCTATGTCTACGACAACAACTCGCGCGATCGGACCGCGAGCGTTGCCGCACAGGCCGGCGCCGTGGTACGGCACGAGTCCCAACAGGGCAAGGGCCATGTGGTGCGCAGAATGTTCCGGGACATCGACGCCGACTATTACATCATGGTCGACGGCGACGATACCTACGAGGCCGGACACGCGCCCGACATGCTGCGCACCGCCATGTCCGGTCCTTTCGATCTGGTCAATTACATACGGAAAGAAACCGAGGACGCAGCCTACCGAGGCGGCCACCGTTTCGGCAACCTCATGCTGACCGGGGTCGTACGCAAGATCTTCGGCAACCGGGTCAAGGACATGCTCTCGGGCTACAAGGTCTTTTCGCGCCGCTTCGTCAAGTCGTTTCCCGCATTGTCGTCCGGCTTCGACATCGAGACCGAGCTGACCGTCCACGCGCTCGAATTGTCAATGCCGATTTCGCATGTCGAAGGCCCGTATCGCGGCCGCCCCGAGGGATCGGAAAGCAAGCTGCACACGTACCGCGACGGCTACCGGATCCTGAAGCTGATCATGAAGCTGATCCGGCATGAACGGCCGATGTTCTTCTTCGGCTGCCTGAGCATCCTGCTGACACTGATCGCGCTGGTGCTGGTGGCCCCAGTCGTGTTGCACTACCTGGAAACGGGATTCGTGCCTCGCTTGCCGACAGCGATCCTGTCCATGGGGCTGATCTTGCTGGCGTCGCTAAGCCTGACGACCGGGACGATCCTGGACACCGTCAGCCGCGGGCGGAGAGAGGTGCGGATGTTAGCTTATCTGCAGTATCAGCCGCATGAGGTGTCGGAGATGGCTGAGAAGGCAGAGCATTGAAAAGACCGGATCACTGCTCTGCGCCAAGGGACTATTGGCGTGGAGCAGAGCGTTGAACGAAGTTCATGCTTCTCGACGCCGCAGTCGTGTCATGGACTTCGCGAATGTATCGGCGGTGTCGGCCAATTGACGCGATCTACAGAGTCCATCGATAGAAGTCGTGCACGACGGTACGCGCGCCGAACGCCTCTTTCTGCCCGATCAGTCCCGAGTTAAGGCGAAGCCCTTGCTCTTCCGTCGAAATGCCGAAGCTGAAGAACTTTCGGTCCCGATACGTCGCGATTACCTCGGCCAGCAAGAAATCAAGTGCGCCGAGGTCGCGACCGACGTCGGAGTTCGCCATGTATTGCGTGTGGACGATATGTCCGAAGTCGTACACGAGGGTTCCGGCGAGCAATGTATCGCCGTGCTCAGCGATATACAGCGCAATCTCGGTAGGAAAGCGTCCAGACAACAAGCGCAGTTCTCCGCACGAATGAACGGGACTGGTACCGAATTTCTCGAGTACATGCGAGAGCAACACATGGAATCCCTCGAAATCATCTGATTGCCTGACCGTGATGCCGGATTTTTTTGCCTTGTTGATGGCCCACTTCCTGCCTTTCGAATAGCGCGGCGGCTCATCGAGACCGATCACAGACGATGCGTCCCTGCGCATCAGCGTTGCACCGGCACATGTGAGCGCGTAGAGATCATTCTGGCACGGCAGTCGATGAAACACCTGCGGAATCGCCTTGTAGATGATCGACTGTACGCCCTGCTTCAGATAGTGCTCGCGGATGGCAGCGAACGCGAGCAAGGTGTCGTGCGCGCCGAGTTCGGCGGTATGGATAAGGCCAGCGTAGGTCAGGCCGCCATGCGAGTTGACCGTGGTGCCAGTCCGGCTCGCGGGAAACACGGCAACGGGCTTTCCATTGCGGAACAGGACCACCGAACAGTCCATGAACCTGTCCTTGTGGTAGTCCATATAGTTGCGCACATGGAGAAAATTGCCATTGCATGACTGCCTGACGATTTGGTCCCAGACGGGAGCATCGTCTGCGTCGTAAGCCTTGAGCGAGATCGTCGTGTCCAATGCGAATTCAACTTAGTGCGTATTGTCGCCTATGCATTACGCCAGAGTGCTCTCGTCGAGCGTAATCCCATTCGCCTGTGCGCAACCGAAGCCCTCATATCCCATGTTATTGCCGTTATAGAACATGTAGGTTTTGTCTTGAACGGAAATCAGTGCGGGATAGCACAGGGTCTGAGAATCCCAACCCTCGTCCGAGAGAGAGATGCCTAATTCGTTATCGTGACGTGCCCACTGCACTCCGTCGACCGATCGCGCAAGTCCCGGAAAATAGGAACCTGAGATCGTGCCCTTCGTGTAGTACATGTAGTACTCACCGTCGATACGGTAAACACGCGGACGGCCGATCCGATATTCGTCGCCTCGCACATCCACGCAAAGTTGCCCGCGCCGCGGGATGTCGAGAAGATCGTCGGCCTCGACGTAGTGGACGTTGTACCGTGGAAACGGACGGCCATTGATGATCTCCCAACCGTCCCCGCACGCGTACCAGAGTCTCCAGCGATTGTTCTCGAATCGCGCGGAGTGAATGGCTCCGATTGTTGATTGTCCCTTGGCTCGATCGAGGACAGGCGATTCCGAGATGCGCGTGAACGAATGCCCACCGTCGATAGAGAGCGCCACACCGCTGAATGCGAGGAACTTGGCCTTGGCGACGAGTTGAAATCCGACATAAAACATATGGATGCCGCCAGGCCCCTCGACGACATCGCCGAGAATCACGCCGTTGTCGTCGAAACATCCATCGCGTCCGATATCGAGCACCGGAGCGTCCGAGACCCTCAGGATTTTCGTAGGATCTTGGGCCGCCACGTCGACATAGCCGATGCGGCTCACACCCGCTTCGTCGCGAAACCCCGCGTACACGCGGATCGTATTTTCATCGAGACGGAACGGTGTCGGCGTCAAAGCCGTATTTTTCATCCACGGCTTTCCCTGCTTTGCCGTGTGAAACACGGCACCCAATTTTTCCCATTGAATTGTCATGTGCTTGGCAATGGTTGTCGATAGATCACGAGGGTGGTTCATCAGTGCCGCCGCACGGGTCGGCCACGCTGAAACAGCGCCTCACTTAAATATCGGTCTCGGTGGCCAGCTTGCCCGGAACGGGCTTGGCCCCTGAACTCACGTAAATGCGGTTGGCTTCCGTATCCTTTGTGATCAGCGAGCCGGAGCCGATCACGCAGTGATCGGCCACTTTGACGTGGTCATTGAACGTGCTGTTCACGCCGAGAAAACAGGATTCACCGATCTCGCAGTAACCCGAAATCACGACATGCGACGAGACGAAGTTGTGATCCTTGATGACCGTTCTGTGTCCGACGTGGTTGCCGCTCCAGAGGATGCAGTTGTTGCCGATGGTCACGAACGGTTGAATGACGTTGTTTTCGAAAATGAAGGTGTTCTCGCCAATCACTGCGTTGCGCCATACGAATGCTCGCGAACTGATATAGGTTGCGAACCTGTATCCCTTTTGCTTTGTCTCCAGATAGAAGCGCGTACGCAATGCATTGAGCTGGGACGACGGGATAGCGACGAATAGCGTGTACTCCGACGGCGGGTACAGCGTTTCAAGCTCTTCGTACGCGATGACCGGCTTGCGGTTAAGTTCCGGTTGGCGGATGTAGTTGCGCTCAACGCAAAACGCGACGACTTCGTAGTCTGAGTCATGCGTGAAATATTCGTCGGCGATTTCGGCCATTTCGCCGGCACCAATCAGTACAAGCTTCGTTGCCATGCCTGTCTCTCCTTTTCGAGAATCTAAAAAGCGCGATCCCGGTTGTCATCAGAGATGATGATCCACTCCGGCCGCACGGTTTGCCGTCCGAGTGCCATCGGTACGCCGGAAGTACTCGAGCACGGCCGCGGCGACAGTTTGCACGTCGTGCGCACTCAGATAGGTGGCGAACGGAAGGCTGAGTACCTGCGATTGCAATCGCGAAGCGATCGGCAGGTCGGGCCATGTCTGGTCCGCATAGGCACGCTGCCGGTGGTTTGCGATTGGATAGTGGACAAGCGTACCAATGCCCTGTTCGCTCAGAAAGATCTGCAAGCCATCACGACACGGCGTCTGCACTACGAACAGGTGCCAAACGGGCTCTGTGCCCTTCAGCACGGTAGGCAGATGCAGCGGCGCCGGCGCGAGTGCTTCGGTGTACGCCTGAGCGAGTGCCGCACGCTGCCGGTTTTCTTCGTCGAGGTGACGCAGTTTGACGCGCAGCACAGCCGATTGCATATCGTCGAGCCGCGAATTCACACCGCGGAGATCGTGATGATATTTGACTTCGGATCCATAGTTGCGCAATTTCCGCAGCGTCGCAGCCAGTGCAGCGTCATTCGTCGTAATGGCGCCGCCATCCCCCAGCGCGCCGAGATTCTTGCCCGGATAGAAGCTAAACCCCGCAGCATCGCCGAGGCCTCCGGTACGCCGACCGTGATAACGCGCGCCGTGCGCCTGTGCAGCGTCTTCGATCACCCGCAGACCATGCCGTCGAGCAATCGCGTTGATCGGATCCATGTCGGCAGGCTGGCCGTACAGGTGCACGGGCATGATCGCGCGTGTGCGTGGCGTGATGGCGGCCTCGATCTTTTGCGGATCGATGTTGCAGGTCAGACCGTCGGGCTCTACAGGCACCACGCATGCGCCCGCCTGGCTCACGGCAAGCCACGTCGCGATAAACGTGTTGGATGGAACGATGACCTCGTCCCCCTCGCCTATTCCATATGCGCGCAAGATCATATGCAGCGCATCCAGCCCGTTCGCCACGCCGATGCAGTGTTCGACGCCGCAGTATTCAGCGAATTCCCGCTCGAACGAGAGCGTCTCCTCACCTAACACATACCTGCCAGAGTCAATCACGCGGCCGATGGCATCGCGGATGTCGTTCTCGAATCGCGTATTAGCCTGCTTGAGATTCAGAAAGTCGATTTTCATTCGTCGTCAGCGATGTGGCGTCTCTAAGGGATGATTCAGGTCTCCGCCTTTTTTTGCGTGTACCAAGTGCATGAACTCATCGTGATCGCGGATGTAGTCGGCTGGATCGTAGACCGCCGAGGCAAGCACCATGCAAACGCCTCCCGACGAAAAGTTGTCGAGCGTCCGCCACATCATGGGGCAAATATAGAGCCCGTAGTACGAACGGTTCAGATGGAAGCGGCGCTGCCGCTCGCCGTCATCGAGCACGATGTCGAAGCTGCCGGACATCGCAATGATAAATTGATGCAGGTTGCGGTGCGCGTGGGAGCCACGGTCTGAGCCACCTGGCACATCGTACAAGTAGTAAACGCGCTTGATATCGAACGGAATGTGATTGCCGCCTTCAACGAAGGTCAGGTTGCCTCGTGGATCGGTGATCTTTGGCAGCTCGATAATCCGACAATCATTCAGTGGCATGCTCGCTTTCCTCCAGGCTCAATTCGTCGATTCGTGGTCCACATCGCTGGCGGACCGCACTTCACACACAGGCCTCGTGCCTTGGATTGGACTTGCTGATACACCGCAGGGAACTTTATGGTTGAACAAACTTGGTGCTTTCCGCGGGGGGAGATCGAACAGACAAGGTGACGTAAAAGTAGCACAAATCCGCTTGACCGGGCCAAGCTGGCCCGGACTTTGCTACTCCCTTAGCACGGAGTCATGCTCGATAAGCTCCAAACTGTCGCTTGAGGGATCGCAAACGAGCGGTGATCTTCCAACTCGCCGATAACTCGTCATGTATGCGCTGTCGCGCCCGAGTTGCGTCCCCTGCCGATGTGTCGGCGCAAACGATCACGCCTCCAGGTTCTTGAGTTCCGCCTTCATGCGAGCGGAAAGATCGGCAACGATCCGTTATGAGACCGTCTCCGGCAATCGGAGCAACTCCACGCGCGGATAGTATCAATCCGATTCCAGCCACTGTGCAGCAGCCGAATCCGACGAGACGACGTCAAGCGGTCCCGCTCTGCCGTCATTGATCACCACATTCTTGATTCGGAATATGCGTTGCACGGCGGGCGACATCTTACGGGCAACACGAGGTCCGACGATTTGGTATCGCCCAAAGCGAGCAAGAAGGTATTACCAAATCTGTCCTACCCCCCTAATTTTCCGGTTAGGGCGAGAGAATTCGAACTTCCGGCAACCTGCACCCCATGCAGGTCCGCCAGGAGACGGGCACTACGCCCCGAAAGACGAAACTATAACAGAGAGATTGCTAGGCTCCCGCATCTAGCAGGCAGCGCGATGACGTGCCTCCGGCTTAGAACTGGGCGGGATACTGAATCTTTTGAAAAAAATCATCAACGACTTTACGAAGATGACAAGCATTGTTCGCTCGGCGACCGTAAACGACCTCGTTGCACTGGCCCCATCAGTTAGGGACAAGGTCGCCTCCGAAGGTTTCGTCCTTATTAGAGGTATGTTTGATCGTTTGGAAATACAACAAAAACTTACCTCTCTTTATACTTATGCCAACACTGCCTCGCATAAGCCATCTGCTGGCGTTTCTCCTGCCGAAATCCGTTGCAATATGACGAAATGGTCGATTGGAGGCCATAGCCAATCTCAAGCCGGTCTGCCGCGATTCATGTTGACGGTCTACAACCCTCTTTGGGATGAAGATACGTTTAAACTCCACAGTGATTTCAGCAGACTTATCGAGATTCGCGACACCCTTGCCGGCCGTGAAACGCTTATCGATGATCGGTTAGCACCAGCAAGATACAACGGATGCCGCGTGCAGATCTACCCTTCCGGGGGCGGTTTTATGGGTGCTCACGTCGACTCACGCGCGGCGTCGAATCTTGAAGGAACCGCGCACTGCGCGTATATCCAGATGGTATTGCTGCTAACAGAGCGTGGAAAAGATTATCAATCCGGGGGGGCTTTTGTAATCAGCGATGATAAGACAATTGACTCTGAGGCTGAAAGCCTCGCAGGTGATCTTCTGGTTTATGACGGCAGCACCCATCATGGTGTAGCCGACATAGATTCGAATATCGCGTTCGACATCTCCAATTTAAGGGGCCGAGCTGTCGCATTGGTTACCGTTCTTACAAAGGACGACATTCTTCATAAGGTGAAGCCAGGGAAAACTACCGGGACTACTGCTTAACCTTCACGACCAGTAAATGTATGGTCACGGATTAGCATGACAACTCCATCGGTATGGAAGCCGCGCCCATGTCATACTCGGTGGAATGGGCTCCATATCCAAACGAAAAGAGGTAGCCGAATATTTCTTTGAAATTGGATGCATACCAAGGAACGGAGATTAGCAAAAACACAGCGACACTCATGGCCAGTTGCGCTATGTTCCGCATCAAAGTCTTCCAGCTATCCAGCAGCCACACCAAGCCAAAATCCGGTAGAAAAGCGACACTCATTGTCCGGGAAAGGAGCATCAGACCGAGAGCCGCCCCGATCCAAAATGACCAAAACCACGATGAAAATCGATCAGCTTTATAGTAGGCAAAATTTGCCAGCAAGAAAAATGTGGCAGGCAGCCCGCATTGATATTTCCTAGTATAAAGAACAATATCAGGCAGGGTTGCAACCAGCAGAGATACGCATATAGCAGCCAGCCTGGAGGATTGCTCGCGCACCCACCAAAATGTCACGAGTACGGTGGCCGCATAGAATAATATATGAGCGTAAAAGGCGATATTTTCATCCACCCCCAATCGAGCCATCAAAATGGACGAAACAATTGGGCTTAGCGGTGCAAATTTCGTTGGGTATGACAATGCAGCCAACCATGCCGGAATTCCGCCATATTTAAGTGCATTTGCATACGCTATGGCCTGGGACATGCAACCGGCTTCGTCAATCGTCAAAGCCAGACCAAACCGGTTATGTTCGACCCACAGGAGGTTGCTCCAGGACACAAGCGCAGCCAGAATCAGCGCCGCGCCAACAACTATCGCACGAGACCTTGTTGAATCGAAGGTATTCGAATTCTTATCTTCGCCCCTCGCCTCATGCGGATTTGACCAACGCAACAACCTCCTCCACATATCGAGCCATGTCGAAGCTGCCGGCGACATGAGCAGCGAGCTTAGCGACCACCTGTGATCTAAGTTCCGAGGAGAGCAGCAAACGGCTGGCCTTGTCAGCCAGATCCTCCACATCCAAATAGCCCGCAACACATGTGTCTTTCAATCCAGCGCCTTCCAGAAAGGGCACAATCCCCGTTGTCTTGTCGAAACAAATTAACGGCTTGTTGAAGAACATGGCATCGATTGCCACATTTGGCAAAGGGTCAAGCCTCGAGCTCAGCAAGAAAAGATCGGACAACTCATATGCAGTTTCGATTTCCGTCGTCTCATCGATGATTTCGACGGCCTCCGTCAAACCGGCGCGCATGATCTGGTCTTCCAGATAGACCGAATATGCGCCATCCTTTCTCGGCTCGTATCCCTGGCCGATCCACACGAACCGGCACTGCCCCTCACCGACCTTGGACGATATCCGACGCGCACACTGCAGGAACAGGTCGATACCCTTGCGATAACTGACCACACCCGCGCCGAGCACCACGTATTTCCTCGAATCCTCGCCGCCGGGCCGCAGAATGGATCGCAACCTTTGCTGCTCCCTCTGCGCCGCCTCGTCCTTGACGCGTTTGCCCGGTATGCGGGAGCGCCCCTGAGGCAAGATATGTATCTTCTCCGGCTTGTAGTCGTCGACGTATCTGGCCGCATCTTTGAATGTGATTTCTGAGGAAAACACGACCTGTTGCGGCACCGTCGTCATTGCTTTAAAAACCGTCGGCGGATCCGGATAGCAGGAAGCAAATTCGTGGATCAGGCTCACAGAGGGAGTCCCAATTTGCCGCAATGGCTTGACGACCAACCGCGACTCGACGCTATTCACGATGGCAAAGGCGGGGTTGAACTCCCGAACGAGGCACTCGACAACGTGCTCGGCGTGCACTTCGCTGAACCGCGCGTAGTGTGCCGGCACATAGGAAATGTCGAGTTCCTTGAACGAGGCCTCGAGAATGCCGCCGCCAAGTGAGAGCACGACCACATTCATAGAGCGGGACAACAGTTCCGCCATGTTGTAGACGAGGACGGGGGCGCCAGTCAACGAACATTCGTGCGTTACCAGCAAAACGGTTTGGCGCGCAGGATCAAATACCTTGTTCTCGGTATATTCGAATGCCGGGAATCGATAGGCTCTCTCCTCGGCTCGGCCATATTCGATATAGTGCTGGACCGGATCGACACCCGCCTCACGAACATCGGCATTCAGTTTCAGGTAAGCATCCGGATCGAAATCCTTGAGCTCCTCTATCCGCTCTCGCTTGATCTTGAGACCGGCTTTCTCGATTAGATTCTTAACAATTCTCACCAGGTTCACACCGAAATAATTTGCACCGTCTTTGTCAAAGCAACGCAGCCCAGCTCTACTTATCAAGCATCACACCAATCAGCCTCCTGACCTTTCCTTTCCAAGATCGTGAAAGTCTTTCAGACATGATTTTCTGCTCCATGACTGACGTCTCCAATGCCGCCTTTTCCCGGACCAACTGCGCAATTTGGGCTTGCTGCATCAAAATCGTCTTTCTGTGCTCTTCATACGCGGAACTGACTTTCATCCATTCGTGGAATATTCTATTTTTCTCAGACTCCAGATGTTCCGCTTCCTGAGCCCTGCGATGCTTTATATCGAGGTAATTCCGTAGCGGGTTCCCGTGATAGACATGCCACGGCGGCACATGAGCAGCGCAGTCCAGCCCACTGTCAAAGGCTCTCATAAAAGCACCCTTCGAGTAGTAACGCTCGAAATACCGCAATGCGGATTCGGCGTGCTGCCTCAAGGACTGCTCGTCCCACTGCGCGAAAATCCGACAAAGCTCCTCATATCGGCTCCAGGTATAACAATCTGGATAAGCGAGATCGCAGCCGCCATGGTTACGAGAGCGGTATGACTCGTGCAGGACAACGGGCACCCCGACCGACATCGCCTCGATCAACGCTTTACCACCGCCAATCGGGAAGGAGGAGACATACACGTCCACTGCATTTTCGATCAGCGCCCGAGACAGCGAAGGGACCCACTCGATGTGAATGAATCGATCTCGGCTCACGTTCTCGGCATCGAGTTCTTGATGAATTTTCTCGAGAAACGCATCGGACAATTCCCCGATGTGCACATGGTACCCGTGCGAAATCTTCAGAATGCAGGCCACCGCGCGTTCATAACGAAGCACATACGATCCCGATTCGAACTTGGACATCCGCCCGCACGAGCAAGTCGTCAACACTCCTCGATCGAGAAAACTGGTCTTGATTTTGGATGGGTGCACAACACTGATCGGCCAATAAAGCTGTTGCGTGACTCCAATCGCCTTTTTACATAATTCAAATGAATTGTTGTGCAAATCGACGTGCTGAAACGCCTCGCACGTCACGCCGAGGGACAGATGGTGATCGCCATGGTGGATGTAGTAGCGGTTCCTTGCGCCGGGAGCGTGGGCCGCCACAACACACACGACGTCCTGGTTGTGACCCAGGGTCAAAATGGTGGAAGGATTCCATTCGCTGAGCCGAACGGCCAGAGCATCGAGTTTGCCGTCAAGCTCGGTTTCCGTCGCGATGAACACTTCACAGCCCAGCAGAGACTCCCACTCATTGATCGCCGCGTGATCTACTCGATTGAACAAATCAGTCAAGGCGATGCGAACCGGACTCTCGAACAATCCGAGAGCCAAATAGTCCTTGATCAGTTCGACATGCCCTCCGGCCCTAACGAGTTCGGAGGCCAGAATGACCGTGCCGCGCCCCTCCCTTTCGGGGGCATGGCGGCGATCAGCATAATAGGCATCAGCGAGCGTCCGGCACAGCGTATCGAGTTCCCGGCTTGCGAAAACAATGCCAACCGACTCCGGGTCGTTGATAACTTGCTCGGTAAACGACTTGATGCAGACCATCGCATCCCCGTAAAGCGACTGGGAAAGTCGTTTCATGACCGTTTCTTGCAAACGGTCCAGATCGAAATCATGCATCACTGGAAATCCGCGATCGTTTCACAAACGTAGGCTGCTTGCTCGAGGGTCATGTGCGGTCCTATCGGCAGACTGAGCTCCGTCTCGGCCAATGCCTCGGCAATAGGGAAAGCCCCCTTTTTGAAGCCGAGGAACTGGTATGCCTGCTGCAAATGAGGAGGAATCGGGTAGTGAATCAGCGCCTCGATACCCGCCTCCTTGAGGCTCGCTTGCAAAGCATCGCGTCGCTGCAAAAAAACGGGAAACAGATGCCATGACGAGGCGCAATCCGGATGCTGAGCCGGCACCCGCACATTGGTATCTTGCAAGTGCTGACGGTAGTAGTCAGCAATCTCCACACGACGTGCGTTCCAGTCGTCGAGGAACTGCAGCTTGACTGCCAGTGCCGCAGCGTGGATCGGATCAAGCCGGCTATTTACGCCACAAACCTCATTGACGTATTTGACCTTGGAGCCATAGTTTGCAATCGTCCGGATCCGCTCCGCGAGTTCAGCGTCGTTGGTCGTGACACCGCCCGCGTCACCGAACGCGCCGAGATTCTTGCCGGGATAAAAGCTCCATGTCACAGCGTCGCCGTGCCCGCCGATTGACATGCCACGGTAGCGGGCTCCGTGCGCCTGCGCACCATCCTCGAGGACCCGGACGCCTTTGCGACGGGCCAAGTCGAGGATCGGCCCCATTTGCGCAGGTTGCCCGTACAGATGAACGGGCAGAATGACCTTGGTCTTGCTGGTCATGGCCTGCTCGATGCGCTGCGGATCGATATTGAGGGTGTCGGCATCGGGTTCGACCGGCACGGGACGCGCACCGCACTGCGTAACCGCAAGCCAGGTAGCAATGTAAGTATTGGACGGAACAATGACTTCGTCCCCTTCGGACACCCCCATCGCCATCAAAGCGATCCGCAATGCATCGAGCCCGTTGCCGACCCCGATCGCAAAACGGGCGCCCGTGTAATCGGCAAACGATTTCTCGAATCGGGCCACCTCTTCCCCAAAGATATACCACCCAGAATCGAGCGCACGCGCGACCGCCCGATCAAGCTCGGACTTGAGCTCAAGATAGGCACTTCGGACATCAAGAAATGGCACCTTCACAATCGTGTTCCTTGCTCTCTAAAAGAATCGCTTTGGCCGCACATTCCCTTCACACCGCAACGCTCGCGCCTATCTCCCTAATGTCGAAAGCGACATCCTGCCAAACCATGGCGGGAAAGATATTCTCGGCGCGCGATCCGAATGTACTTTGGAACACTCTCGCATTTTCCAGCACATCGATAAATTGATGGACTTTGTTCTGCTGAACGATGCTCTCGACCCCGACGCTGACGGTATATCCACCTTGAGTCAGCGTGTTGACCCCGGAAATATCGATGCAATAGGTCTTGCCCGCCTCGAACGACGGCATATCGACATGAGGGAAGTTGGAGTTGATGGCCCCCACAACCTGATTGCCCTTGAAATCGCGCAGTGAATACCCGACCGCCGGCCGCTCGATATCCGCGTTCGCCCTGACGATGACTCTTACCGTATACGGGTCATGTAATTCCAGCAGTTCGGTCGCCTCTCCATGCGCGTTCATGACAATGACGTCCACAATGGTAGCCCGCCCGTCGCCGTAGCGAGTATGGCCGTCGAGAAAGGAGACCGCTTCGTGCGGGACGGCTTCCGGAACCTCGGGCGTCGCATGATTGGACGCATCCTCTGCCGAATGCCCCGCGGTGATCCGATTGATATCGAGGTTCATCTCGCTGACATAGGCCCCGACTACCTCCCTGGGATCGCCGCAGGCCACAGCGCGACCCTGCTTGAGCCAGAGCACCTTGCTGCAAATATTGCGAACGCTGCTCATATCGTGGCTGACGAAAAGCACCGTCGTGCCGCCGTCCATGAGCTCGCGCAAACGGACCATGCACTTGGCCTGGAACGCAAGGTCGCCGACAGCCAGCGCCTCGTCGACAATCAGAATGCTCGGATCCATGCTCGCGGCGATCGCAAAAGCGACACGCACGAACATCCCCGACGAATACATCTTGACCGGCTGATCGATGAACATGCCTACGTCGGCAAACGCGACGATATCGTCGTAACGCGCTTCGATTTCCTGCTTGCTGAGCCCAAGCAGGGTTCCGTTCATGAAGATATTCTCGCGCCCGGTGAATTCCGGGTTGAAACCGGCGCCCAATTCCAGCAGTGCCGCCACGCGGCCGTTTACTTCGACATGCCCATGCGTCGGACTCAGCGTGCCGCAGATCATCTGCAGCAAGGTGGACTTACCGCTGCCGTTTCGGCCGATGATGCCGACCGTCTCGCCCTTCTTCACTTCGAAGGACACGTCGTCGAGCGCCCAGAAATCGCTGCAATAGTGTTTCGGCTTGGCGCCGGCCAGCTTGTAAAGCCGCGGTAGCACGAACTGCTTCAGCCGATCGCGAGGCGTTTCGTAGATCTGGTAGCGCTTGCCGAGCTGGTGAACCCGGATGGCGATATCGTCACAGGACATCGGCAAACCCCTTTCTAGTCTTCTGGAACCACGCGTAACCCGCCCATGCCACGCTGCAGGCAGCGAGCATATAAACGGAGAGTCCCAGCCAGTCGGGCGTGCGCCCCCAAATCAGGACGTCGCGAGTCTGCTCGATAATGAACGTCAAAGGGTTGGCCATGATAAACGGCCGGAACCGCGGCGGGACCGCGGTCACGGGATAGAACACGGGCGAAAGAAACATCAGTACGGTCGTCAGCAGCCCAATGGTCTGCCCCACGTCGCGAAGGAAAACGCCAAGCGAAGCGAGAATCCACGCCAGCCCCAGCGTAACGATGACGAGCGGCAGCAGCACCAGCGGAAAGAACACCACCGTCCATGCGAGGCTGCCATTGAAGACGAAAACCGCGCACAACAGAACCGCCACGCTGACGCAACTGTGGAACAGCGCTGCACCCATTGCGGAAACCGGGAGCACTTCGATCGGAAAGACGACCTTCTTGACGAAATTGACGTTCGCGATCACTAGAGTAGGCGCTCGGTTGATCACTTCAGAAAACAAATTCAGCACGATCAAGCCGGCGAACAACAGCATGGCGAACCCGGTCTTGCTTTGTATCGCGCCGCCAGCGCCACCCCAGCGGGCCTTGAACACCTCGGAAAACACAAAGGTATAGACGGTCAGCATGAACAGCGGCTGAAAGAAGGACCATGCCAGTCCCATGGCGGAACCTTTATAGCGGCCGAGGACCTCGCGCCGCGTCATCTGCGCGATGATCTGGCGGTGGCGCCAAAGTCCGCAAAGCAAGGAAACCGGGCCGCAACGCGGTACGGCGTGAGGGTCGGACGCCCGTGTCATCGGCCCACTCATGCATAACACTCCAATGTTAGTTCCTTAATCCGTGATCGCGGCCAATGTGACTACGCAGCCTGCTCCGTCGACCAACACCGCGCGATTATCCAATTCAGGCAGGTGCCGCTCGCCAGCGCATGGCTCGATCGAACGGACAAGGCCCACTATTTCAGCGGCGCCCCAGCCGACCAACCCGCCCGTCTCGCAAGCAACTCCGGAATTGCCTTTTTGGACGGCCCCGCCCAAAATACTTGATTATTTCATAGCAGGAAGTCGGTGCCCACGTCCTGGCACCGCCCCATGCATCTTGGCTTCTCGCCACCCACAATCTCTTTCGTTGCCAGGCAGGTTGAATTTGTCATACCGCTCCGACGCCGTAGTCGTCACCTATCAACCCGATATCGCCTCACTCCATCGCCTCATCGTTGCGCTCGCGCCGCAAGTCGGCACGATTACGATTGTCGACAACGGATCGACAAATCTGGGCGAATGGCAGTACCAACTGCCCGGGGACAACGTTCAGGTCCTCGCGCAGCACGCCAACCTAGGCATCGCCAGCGCCATCAATGCAGGCTTCGAAGCCGTACGCCGTCGCGGCACGGCTCAATTCGTCGCCCTCTTCGATCAAGACTCGACGCCGTCGGACAGCATGATCAACCGACTCGAACGCTATTGCGACGAACTCGCGAGCCGGGGACCGGTTGCTCAGGTCGGCCCTTATTTCTTCGAGCACAATCGCGGGCATCACCTCCCCTTCATCGAGTTCAAACGCGGCTTTCCCCGCCGAAAGCATCTACGCGGCGAGGAACGCTGGACGACGGCCGATTACCTCATCAGCTCGGGGGCGCTAATCCCGCTTCACGCCATCGACAAGGTCGGTCCGCTCGATGACACGCTCTTCATCGATTACGTCGACATCGAATGGGGCCTCCGCGCCAAGGCGGCCGGCTTCCAAAGCTACGGCGCGTTCGATGTCCGGATGGAGCATGCGATTGGCGAAAAAGCCCTGGACCTCGCCGTAGTTCGCTTGGCGATGCACAAACCCATCCGCCGTTACTACTACTATCGCAACGCGCTACTGCTGTGTCGGCGCAGCTACGTGCCTGTCAGTTGGAAACTCCACGAAGTCGCGCGTCTTGCGCTGAAGTTCTGGATCTTTGCCCTGTTCTCACGAAATCGCGCGCCCGATGTCAGGATGATGCTGAAAGGCATCACCGACGGTGTGCTCGGGCGCACGGGCAAACTGCAAGACAAACTCAATCCTCGCTGAATCGCGCTCAGCGACTTGCGAGGCACAAGGCAAGCGCCTCCTTCCAACCAGGTGCGCGCAATCCAAACACCCGCTCCAGCTTGTCGCCCGCCAACCGCGAGTTCGTCGGCCGCTTAGCCGGAGAGGGATACTCGCTCGCCGAAATCGGCAGGACATCAGGCCGATTTTCGAGCTTCGCGAACTCGAAAATCGCGGAGGCAAAGCCATGCCATGAAGTCGAGCCGCTCGCCGTCAGGTGATACGTCCCGGAATGCGTCTCCCACCATTGCGCACTGTCCTCTGCCGAACAGGCTTGCGATACCGCATGCGCTGTCAATGTCGCAATGGTATTGCTCCACGTCGGCGCGCCGAATTGATCGGCCACGACCTTCAGTTCCGGCCGTTCGGCGCCGAGACGCAGCATGGTCAAGAGAAAATTCTTTCCGCGAGTGCCGTACACCCAGCTAGTACGAAATATCAAATGGGGAACGCCAACCGCGGTGATCGCTTGTTCGCCGGCGAGCTTGCTGCGGCCGTACATATTTTGAGGTTCAGTAGCGTCCTCTTCGACGTATGCCCCGTCCTTTTCGCCGTTGAACACGTAGTCCGTCGAATAATGAACCAACGCTGCCCCAAGCCTTTTCGCCTCTTCGGCAAGCACGCCGGGAGCCTCGCCATTGATCCGCATCGCAAGATCCGGCTCACTCTCGGCTTTATCCACCGCCGTATAGGCGGCGGGGTTGACGATCAATGCGGGCCTTACCTCGCGGATCAACACGCGCAGCTGGTCGAGGTCCGAAAGATCAAGCCGCGTACGATCCGCCGCCACGACCGCCCCCAGCCCCTGCAGCGCACGGACCAACTCGAAGCCGACCTGCCCATTCGTGCCTGTCACCAGAATCGTGCGCTTCGCATCATGTACGTTCACTGGGCCGCCTTTCACACGCAGACTTCAGCATCGGCGAGACGCTTGCCCGCCACATCTTTCGCCGCCAGCAGCGGCTCGAAATCGATCGGCCATTCGATGCCGATCTCCGGATCGTTCCAGACGATGCTGCGCTCGTGCTCCGGGTACCAATAATCAGTCGTCTTGTAGAGAAACTGAGCCGTCTCGGACAACACTACGAAACCGTGCGCGAAGCCTGGCGGAATCCAGAGTTGTCGATGATTGTCGCCCGACAACATCACGCCTTCCCACTTGCCGAAATTCGGCGAGCTCCTGCGGATGTCCACTGCAACGTCGAACACCTCCCCCTCGACCACGCGCACGAGTTTCCCCTGCGCATGTTCGATCTGATAGTGCAATCCGCGCAGCACGCCCTTGGCAGAGCGTGAATGATTGTCCTGCACGAACTCGACGCCGGCAGCGACCTTTTCGGCGAACTCTCGCGCATTGAAGCTTTCGAGGAAAAACCCGCGCGCATCGCCGAACACTTTCGGCTCGATGATCTTGACTTCAGGAAGCGCCGTGGCGGTTACTTGGATGGCCATGCAACTTGATCCGTAAGAAGGTTCTTCAGGTACCGCCCGTAGCCGTTCTTCGCCAGAGGCACAGCGAGCTTCTCCAGCTGCTCCGCGTTGATCCATTGCCGGCGATACGCAATCTCTTCCGGACACGCCACCACCAGCCCTTGCCGCTTCTGCAGCGTGGCAATGAACGTCGCGGCCTCAATCAGCGAATCGTGCGTGCCGGTGTCGAGCCACGCGTAGCCGCGGCCCATGATCTCGACATTGAGCGCGCCGTTAGACAGATACCGCGAATTCACGTCGGT
The DNA here is from genome assembly GCF_005144415.1 of Trinickia terrae. Taxonomy (GTDB): domain Bacteria; phylum Pseudomonadota; class Gammaproteobacteria; order Burkholderiales; family Burkholderiaceae; genus Trinickia_A; species Trinickia_A terrae. The sequence goes on from NZ_SWJE01000002.1 coordinate 376,290, forward strand.
GATCTCGAGCTCGCCGCGCGCCGAAGGCTTGATATCGGCAGCGATATCGCAAACTTGATTGTCGTAGAAATAAAGGCCCGTCACGGCATAGTGCGAACGCGGCTTGGCCGGCTTCTCCTCGATCGACAGCGCGCGGAAATCCTTGTCGAACTCCACCACACCGTAACGCTCAGGATCGTGCACGTGATAGGCGAACACGGTTGCGCCAGTTTCCTGCGCATCCGCCCGCTCGAGCTGCTTCGCGAGATCGTGCCCATAGAAAATGTTGTCGCCGAGAATCAGCGCCGACGGGTCGTTGCCCACAAAATCCTTCCCGATGAGGAACGCCTGGGCGAGACCGTCCGGCGACGGCTGTACCGCGTACTGGATGTTCATGCCCCACTGGGCGCCGTCGCCGAGCATCGCTTCGAAGCGCGGCGTATCCTGCGGCGTCGAGATGATCAGCACGTCGCGGATACCGGCCACCATCAGCGTCGACAGCGGGTAGTAGATCATCGGCTTGTCGTACACGGGCAGCAACTGCTTCGATACGACGTGGGTGATCGGATACAGCCGCGTCCCCGAACCGCCCGCCAGGATAATGCCTTTACGCGCCATGGCTACTCCTCACGCGCGCTGCGCATAGTTGGTCTCGACCCACTTCCGGTACTCGCCGGAAGCCACTTCGTCCACCCACTCCTGGCTCTCGAGATACCAGCGCACGGTCTTCGCGAGACCCGTCTCGAACGTTTCCGCCGGCTTCCAGCCAAGCTCGCGCTCGAGCTTGCGCGCATCGATCGCGTAGCGGCGATCGTGCCCAGGGCGGTCCGTCACGAAGTGGATCTGGTCGCGATACGAGCCTTGCGCCTTCGGACGCGCTTCGTCCAGCAGATCGCACAGCGTATGGACGACATCGAGATTCTTCTTCTCGTTCCAGCCGCCGATGTTGTACGTCTCACCCGGCTTGCCGTGCGCCAGCACTTCGCGGATCGCGCTGCAGTGGTCGCCGACGTACAGCCAGTCGCGCACGTTCTGACCGTCGCCATAGACCGGCAGCGCCTTGCCGGCCAACGCATTGGCGATCATCAGCGGAATCAGCTTCTCGGGGAATTGATACGGGCCGTAGTTGTTCGAGCAGTTCGTCGTCAGCGTCGGCAGGCCGTACGTGTGGTGGTAGGCGCGCACGAGGTGGTCCGAACCAGCCTTGGTCGCCGAATACGGGCTGTTGGGCGCGTACGGCGTCGTTTCGGAGAATTGCGGATCGGTCGCCGACAGAGAGCCGAACACTTCGTCGGTGGAAACGTGCAGGAAACGGAACGCAGCCTTCTCTTCAGCCGCGAGGCCATTCCAGTAGCTGCGCGCGGCTTCGAGCAGCGTGAACGTGCCGACCACATTGGTCTGAACAAAATCTGCCGGCCCATGAATCGAGCGGTCGACGTGGCTTTCGGCAGCGAAATGCAGCACCGCACGCGGCTTGTGCTCGGCGAAGAGCGCGTCGAGCGCGGCCCGGTCGCAGATATCGGCACGGGCAAAGACGTGCTTCGCGTTACCTTGCAGCGACTTGAGCGTACGCAGGTTGCCCGCGTAGGTCAGCTTGTCGACGTTCAGGACCGCCTCATCGGAATCGCGTAGCCAGTCAAGCACAAAGTTGGCGCCGATAAAACCGGCGCCGCCCGTTACCAGAATCATGGGGTTCCCTCTTGAAGTTCGCGATCGGCAGCCTTGCCCCCGCGCCCGATCGCAGAAGCGGCAGGTATGTTCGAATTTTCGCGTGACCGGCAATTTTAGCCGGTTGGTCATCGCTGGGCGCGCGGATTATAAGAGACTGCAATTATAAAGCGCGGCGGGGCAAAAACTAGGCCGCTAACAACTCGAAACAGCTTGACAAAGCCAACCAGGTGACTTAGCCGGATAAGCAAATCTTTTCTTCTTTTCGCATAGATCAGGCAAAATCCCTCCCTTCGATTCGATTCGCGCACCGGTTGCAGCCGCACAACGCCTCTGTTGCACGCCTCACCCCAATCCACCATGTCAAACCCGCCCTCGCCACCGCCTTACGCCTTCGGCGACCTCCAAGGCTGCCGCACCCCGTTTCAGCGTCTGCTCCAGCAGTTGTCTCCTTCTAGCGACACTCCCCTCTGGTTTGCCGGCGATCTGATCAACCGCGGCCCGGAATCTCTCGCCACCTTGCGGGATGTCGTCGGATTCGGCGGGCGTGCGATCGCCGTGCTCGGCAACCATGACCTGCATTTGCTCGCCGTCTCCGCAGGCATTCGACGCAGCAAAAACAGCGACACGCTCAGCGACATCCTCGCCGCCCCCGACGCCGCGGAACTGCTCGAGTGGGTCCGCCACCGCCCGATCGCCCATTTCGAAGACGGCATGCTGATGGTGCACGCAGGAGTCTTGCCGCAATGGGACGTGACGCTCGCGCTCGAATTGGCCGATGAACTGCAAAGCGCATTGCGCGCGCCGACCTGGAAGGAAACGCTGAAGGACCTCTACGGCAACGAGCCGCGCCGCTGGAGCCCCGATCTGAAGCGCACCGAGCGCTTGCGCGTCGCGTTCAACGCGTTCACGCGCATCCGCTTCTGCACGGCCGACGGTGCAATGGAGTTCGCCGCGAACGGCGGCCCGGGCTCGGCGCCCGAGGGCTATTTGCCGTGGTTCGACGCGCCCGGGCGGAAAACCGAAGACGTGACGGTGGTATTCGGTCACTGGGCCGCCCTCGGCTTGATGCTGCGCGACAACGTGATCGGCCTCGATTCGGGATGCGTGTGGGGCAATCGCTTGTCGGCGGTTCGTCTGGCAGCCAGTCCCGCCGAGAGGACCATCGCTCAAGTCGACTGCTCCGAGTGCAAGGCATCCGGTAATTGATGCCCGCTCATTTGAACGTCGGCACGGCGAATTTATCGCTTCGTGCGGCGCGCTGTCGCGGCGCCATTTAACGATGTCCCGAAGCGAGGCGAATCCTTAAAGCAGAATCGGCTTTCCCCTACATTCGCCGAGCAAATTCAACTCGTCACGATAATCCGCAATAGAGTTCGTTACGAGTTTCGCTGCATCACTCAAGGGTAAGGGTCCCAATACAATTAGCCCTCGTGCATCACGGCCCCGATGTTTATTTTTTGAGAGGGCCACAAGCAGGAGGACAGTCTTGGGCAATACCGCGCCAACGCCATCCGAGTCGCGGGCCGACCTCGCCTCGTCCCGATGGAATACCCCCGAGCCCCGCTTTCCACGCGACTACAGTGGCGTCCTTTGGCTCACCGGCATGTCCGGCGCCGGCAAATCGACCCTTGCGCACGGGTTGAAAGAGCGCCTCCAGGCGGAGCGCTGCACGGCGGTCGTTCTCGACGGCGACGCGCTCCGCACCGGCCTGAATGCGGGCTTGGGATTCAGCTGCGAAGACCGCCTCGAAAATGTCCGCCGCATCGCCGAAGTCGCCGCGCTGTTCAAGGCGCAGGGCTTTCTCGTCATCTGCTCGCTGATCTCCCCTCTGAACGTTCACCGCAAGCTGGCGCGGGAAATCGTCGGCGAGCGTTTTTTCGAGATCCACATCAGCAGCAGTCTCGCGTGCTGCGAGGCGCGCGATCCGAAGGGGCTTTATGCGCGTGCGCGCCGCAGGGAGATTCCCGAGTTCACCGGGGTTTCGTCGCCGTACGAAGTGCCGGCTTCGCCGAACCTGTCGATCGATACGGCTGGTGAAGCGATCGACACTTCCGTCAGCAGGCTCGAAGCGTTCGCGCGCGGCAATATCTGTTTTGCACGCGCGCCGCACTGACGCCGCGCGCCGAGCTCTTGGCTCAGTGACGCGAGGTGATCGCCTCGTCGGCTCCGCCGACGTCGATTGACCGTTCCGGCGCCACATCGCTTCCCGCTCGCTCGGCTTCGGCAACGGGCCGCCCGACGGCCGATTGCATTTCGCGCAGCGCGTTGCTGACCGACTCTTGCGCCTGCGCAGCGAGCGCGCGCCTGTCCATCCCCGGCATGATCGGCGCGCCGACATAGAGATGCGCCGTCAGCGGCCCGTCATTGAGCAGCGCGTTCAGGGAATCGGCCAGCGACATGTCGCCGATATACGCAGGCGCCGTCGACTGCCGCCCTCTCGCGTCCTCGTACATCAGGCAGATCGGCTGTACCGGACATCCCGCCGACACCGCCGCCTGAAACATGTTCGCGTGAAACGGCAACAGCGCGAGCCCGTCGGAGGTCGTGCCTTCCGGGAACACGCACATCAGCTCGCCCGCGCTCAACCGGCTTGCAAGCTCATGCATGATGCGCTTCGCCTCGCTGCGCTTCTCGCGCTGGATGAACACGGTCCCGAGCTGGTGCGCTAGCCATCCCACCACGGGCCAGTTGCGGACCTCGGCCTTCGAGACGAACGGCGTCGGCCGCCAGGCGTTGATCACGTAGATGTCGATCCACGATACATGGTTGCCGACCACCAGCGCGCCATGGTCGAGCCGCGCGTCGTCGTTGTGCACGACGAGGCGCATGCCGGCCAGGCGCAGCATCTTCAGCGACCAGGTACGGTTCATCTCGAGCTTCTGTTCGGCCGTCGCACGCGGGAAACGCGTCGCGACAATCCACATGCCATGCAGCAGATGCAGAACGAGCCGCAGCTTGCTAAGCGCAATTTTCATCGTGACATCCCGTGTGCGCCGCTCAGCGCGCTTCGAACGCAACGCGCCCGGCGACGAGTGTCGCACGCACCCGCGCGGGCAGCTCGTAGCCGAGGAACGGCGTATTGTGGCCCTGGCTCTTCAGCGCGCGCGGCTCGACGCGCCAGTGCGCGCTCAGGTCGAACACGCACAGGTCCGCCGGCGCGCCAGCCTCGATGCGCCCGGCCGGCAGCTTCAGCACGCCGGCCGGCGCATGGGTGATGCGGTTCAGCGCCTTTGCGAGCGGCACGCCCGCTTCGCTCGCCCATTTCACGGTCAGCGACAGCAGCAGCTCCAGGCCCGTCGAGCCCGGCGTCGCCTCGGCGAACGGCAGCAGCTTCTCGTCGTCATCGACCGGGGTGTGGTCGGAGCAGATCGCATCGATGGTGCCGTCGACGAGGCCCGCGCGAATCGCTTCGCGGTCGCGCTGCCCGCGCAGCGGCGGGTCGAGCCGGAACTGTGCGTCGAAGTAGCCGATGTCGACGTCGATCAAGTGGACATGATTCACGGCAACATCGCACGTCACCGGCAGGCCTTCGGCCTTGGCATCGCGCACGAGCGCGATGCCCGCCGCCGACGAGAGATGCAAGAGGTGCACGCGCGCATTGGTCACGCGCACCAGCTCGAAAATCGTGTGGAGTGCGATCGTTTCCGCGGACACCGGCACGCCCGACAACCCGAGCCGCGACGCCACCGCGCCGCTCGCCGCCACGCCGCCTTTCGCGAGATATGCGTCCTGCGGGCGCAGCCACACGGTGTAGCCGTAGGTGCTCGCGTACTGCAGCGCGCGCAGCAGCACCTGCGTATCGAAGATCGGCGAATCCGCCTGCGTGAAGCCGACGCAGCCCGACTCCGTCAGCCCGACCATCTCCGTGATGACCTGTCCCTTGAGCCCGACCGTCAGCGCGCCGAGCGGATAGACGTGCGCCTGGTTCAGGTTGCTCGCGCGGAACTTGAGCATTTCGACGAGGCCCGGCTCGTCGAGCACCGGGTCGGTGTCCGGCAGGCAGACCAGGCTCGTCACGCCGCCCGCGACCGCCGCGGCCATCTCGGAGACGAGCGTCGCCCTGTGCTCGTAGCCGGGCTCGCGCAGCCGCGCCGACAAGTCGACGAAACCGGGCGCCACGTAAAGGCCCTTCGCGTCGATCGTCTTCTCTGCGTTGAAACCGGCCGGCGCCGCGCCGATCGCGGCGATCTTGCCGTCGGCGACGAAAACGTCGGCCAGTTGTTCGGTGCCGGCCGCCGGGTCGACCAGCGTGCCGCCTTGGATATGGATCTTCATGCGCTGCCTTTTTCTGCGTTGCTGTCGCTGAATGCTGCTTGACGTGGTCCGTTCAATCGTTGTTGCCCGCGACGATGCCCATCACCGCCATGCGCACGGCGATACCGAACGTCACCTGGTTCAGGATCACCGATTGCGGGCCGTCAGCGACTTGCGAATCGATCTCGACGCCCCGGTTCATCGGTCCCGGGTGCATGACGATCGCATCGGGCTTCGCCAAGGCGAGACGCTCGGGCGTCAAGCCCCAGCTCTTGAAGTACTCCTGCGCCGAAGGCAGCAGCGCTCCGCTCATCCGTTCGTTCTGCAAGCGCAGCATGATGATGACGTCAACGTCCTTGAGCCCCTCGTCGAGGTTGTGGAAGACACGCACGCCCATCTGCTCTAGCCCGCCCGGCAGCAGCGTGCGCGGGCCGATGGCGCGCACTTCCGGCACGCCGAGCGTGGTCAGCGCGTGGATGTCGGAGCGCGCGACGCGCGAGTGCAGAATGTCGCCGACGATCGCCACGCGCAGGTTCGTGAAGTCGCGCTTGTAGTGGCGGATCGTGTACATGTCGAGCAGGCCCTGCGTCGGATGCGCGTGGCGCCCGTCGCCGGCGTTGATCACGTGCACGTGCGGCGCGCAGTGCTCGGCGATCAGGTACGGCGCGCCGCTCGACGCATGGCGCACGACGAACATGTCGGCGTGCATTGCCGAGAGGTTGTTGATCGTGTCGAGCAGCGACTCGCCCTTGCTCGTCGACGAGGCGTTGATGTTCAGGTTGAGCACATCCGCCGACAGGCGCGTTGCGGCGATCTCGAAGGTCGTGCGCGTGCGCGTCGAGTTCTCGAAGAAGAGGTTGAACACCGACTTGCCGCGCAACAGCGGCACCTTCTTCACTTCGCGGTCGGTCACGCTGACGAACTGCTCGGCGGTATCGAGGATGTGCGTGAGGATCGAGCGCGACAGGCCTTCGATCGACAGCAAGTGCTTGAGCTCGCCGTTCTTCGTGAGCTGCGGGTTGCCCTTCAGGAAGCCGTAGCGAAAACGCTCGCCTTGGGCGGCCTCGCCGGCGTTATCGGCGCGGCCCGGGGTGTCGGTGTTCATGGTGTGCCTGATTCAAACGTGTGCTTGACGTGATTCGCAAGCCGACGCGGGCGGGGATCCAGCGCTGCACAGCGGCGCGTCGTCACGGCTTGCGGGTTGGTGCCTGGCTTCGCGCTCAGTGAACGCGCGCTTCGGTGTGAAACGTAAAGCGGCCGTCGTCGCCGCGCGCGAGCACAAGCGTCGCGTCGGCGCCCACGTCGACCACACCGCCGGTAAAGCGCGCCGCGACGGGCATCTCGCGCCCGCCGCGGTCGGCGAGCACCGCGAGCTCGACGGCGGCGGGCCGGCCGTAGTCGTACAGCTCGTTCAATGCCGCGCGCACAGTGCGGCCGGTGTACAGCACGTCGTCGACGAGCACGATGCGGCGATTGTTCACGTCGAACGGCAGCGACGTCGGGCTCGCCTGGATATGCAGCCCCTTCTTCGCGTAGTCGTCGCGATGCAGCGCAATGTTGACGACGCCGAATTCGGCCGCGCCGAGGTCACGGGCGAGCCGCTCGACGAGCCACGCGCCGCCGCTGTAGATGCCGGCGAGCACTGGGCCGTCCGGTACGCCGAACGACGCGCCGCAAGCCGCGCGAATCTGCTCGAGCAACGCGCGATAAAGCGCCTCCGCATCAATGAAGCTCATGATCGTCGGAAAGTCCGTCCAGGTATTGTTGAAGGATGATGCGCGCCGCTTCGGCGTCGAGCATGTCGGCGCGTGCGCCGCCTTGGCGAATGTCCGCCTCCGCCTCGACCGACGAGTAGCGCTCGTCGACCCAGGTCACGGGCAGATTGAAACGGCCGTTCAACTGGTTGCCGAAGCGTTTCGCGAGCTGCGTCATTTCGTGCGGGGTGCCGTCCGGATGGCACGGCAGGCCGACCACGAGCGCATCGGGCTTCCATTCGCCGATCAGCTTGCCGACCGCTTCGAAGCGGTATTCGCGGTTGCGGTTCTGCAGGACGACGAGTGCGCGCGCATTGCGCGTAAGAGAATTGCCGATGGCGACGCCGATGCGTTTTTCGCCGTAGTCGAACGCAAGCAGCGTCGCCTCACGCCCGACCGGCTGCTTCATGCGTGACCCGCTTCGCCCGAGAGCATCGACAGCGACACGCCGAGCAGAGCCAGCGCCGCTTCGAGGCGGTCTTCGGCAGGCACGTCGAAAACGATCTTCGGATCCGCCTCGACGGTGAGCCAGCCGTTCTTCGAGATTTCCTCTTCGAGCTGCCCCGCGCCCCAGCCGGCATGGCCGAGCGTCAGCAGGAAGCGCTCGGGGCCTTTGCCACTCGCGACCGCCTCGAGCACGTCCTTCGAGGTGGTCATCTCGAGCCCGCCGGTCACCAGCATCGACGAAGTGTACGAGCTGCCCTCGACGGGCTCGTGCAGCACGAAGCCGCGCTCGGTTTGCACCGGGCCGCCGAAGTAGACGGGGACATGCAAGAGGGGCTCGATCTCGAGCTTGAGATCGATGCGGTTGAAAAGCGATTCCAGGTCGATGTCGGTCGGCCGGTTGATGACGAGGCCGAGCGCGCCACGCTCGCTGTGATCGCAAAGGTAGACCACAGTCCCTGAAAACGTGGGATCCACCATGTTCGGCATGGCGATCAGGAACTGGTTGGTCAAATTGATGCGATCGGTACTCTTGGGCATGGTTCGAATTTTATAGCAAAGACGAGGCGGGATGGCCGGCGGGATCGCCTACCGGGCACATTTGCCCGGATTCTGGAGCGGCGGACCATGCTGCACTCTAACACGGGCTTACGCTTGGCCCACGGCCGCATGGAGCGGTGGAAAGGCATAGGGCAAAAGGCGTCGGGAGCGCAGCGGAAAGGACAGGATAGGCGGAAGCGGCGTGTCACCGCGCGCCGCGGGTAGCGGGCACGGGCACCCCTTCCCTGCCGCGCTCGATTGCCTGTGTCAGCGCGGCGAGGACCTGCTGCGAATCGGGCGGCGCGACGCCGGCGGCCACCCGCAGCAGCATCGCCCGCAGCGCCTCGGCGGCGCGTCCGACCGACGCACCGTCGGGCGCATCGATCAGCGTACGCGAGTGCGCTTCGGGCGCCACGGCGTCGGCATGCGCGCGGCGCCGCCAGGCGAGGCCCAGCGCGTCGGAAAGCAGCGCCACGTGGCCAAGCCCCAGCGCGCACGCAGCCGCGCCGAGCCGGTAAGCAGCGTCGCTCGCCAGCAGCGCGGCCGCCGTATCGTGCTGCGCCGCGCCGCTGACCAGGCCGGCATGCTGCGAGAGCGCGTCGATCGACGCGTCGGCAGTCTGCAGGAAATCCTCATACGCATGCGCGTTGACGCTCAGCACGCCCAGTTCGCGCGTGGGCGCGGCGCCCCCGGTGGCCTGCCGCTCGGCCTCGGCCGCGCCCGCCTCCCACAGCGCCTCGGACGCCTGCGTGCCCGCGACATGCCAATCGACCGTCAACCCGTAGTCGTTGAGGAGCGCGACCTGGTCGGCATCCTCGGCGGCGGCGCCGTAAAGCGCGTAATCGCGCCACAGCATCGCAAGGGTCGCCCGCACGAACGAGCGCGGCGCCATCACGACGCCGCGCGCCTGGTCGGCGAGCAGCAGATTGCAGCGCGCGTAGAAGCGCTTGGCGTCGGCCGCGCCCGAGCTCGCGCGGCTCGCCGCACGCAACGCTCGCGAGCAACCCGCAGCAAGACGCCAGACGTCGTAAGGATCGGGACCGGCGAGCTCCACCATGCATGCTTCGATTTCGTCGAGCGCGCTTTCTGCAGCCGGATGGCCGCGCAGCACGTACAGCAGCGCCGCTTCGTAGCTCGCCCGCAGCAACGCGAGCCGCTGCGCAGGAACCGTGCGCAGCGTTGCTGGCGGAATCGGCCGGTGCGCGAGCGCGAGGTCCTCGTAGGCAACTTCGAACGCGTGAGTATGCTGCGCGAACTGCGCGCTGAGGGTTCGATAGTGATCGAAAAGGGTGGTCGAACAGGAGAGTTCACGCAAATTGCGCCGCTCGACGGCCACGCTGAAATCGTACAGCGCCACGCCGAAGCGCCGCGCGAAATCGCCGCCGGCAAACGGCGACGCGAGCAGCAGCGCATCGGCAAAACGCTGCGCGGCATGCCAGCCCGCCTGGCGCAGCGCCGCAGCGGCATGCATCAGCGGCGCGGCGATGTCGGCGTGCGCGCCGAAGCCGCGCTGCGCGTCGTCAAGCGCCGTTTCGGCCGCACGCACCGCCGCGCCGCGCGGATTCGGCAGCGCTTCGAAACTCGCGGGAACGGCTGAACCCGGTGTCATAGGCATGCGATACGACTGCTCTCGATGTGTGCTTGCGCCACGCGGATGAATCAGATCTGGACCATCTCGAAGTCTTCCTTGCGCGCGCCGCACTCGGGACACGTCCAGTTGATCGGAACGTCTTCCCAGCGCGTGCCCGGGGCAATGCCTTCTTCGGGCAAGCCGGCTTCTTCGTCGTAAATCCAGCCGCAAATCAGGCACATCCAGCTTCTATATTCCATTCTTATGCCGCGTCGAAAAATCCGTTGATCAAAGAACCACGATGGTACCGTTTTGCCGCCCGCCCCGCCAGCAATCCGCCCTCCACGCACGCTGGACGCACCCCGAACCGCGCCTCCAAAGACCAAGCGCAAATATGGAAAAAACGGCGCAGCGCGCCAATATAGCCGCATAATTGAGCCACCCGCACGCTATGTGCCCGCTTAACACCGCAGGCGCGCGGCGCGCTCTACCCATCTCCCACACCGTTCATGTCCAGCAACACCCTTCCGATCGTCCTCACCTTCGGCCTGTCCGATCCGACCGGCGGCTCCGGCCTGCAAGCCGACTTGCTGACGCTTGCCAGCATGGGCTGCCACGGCGTCTCCGTGCTCACCGGCTACACGGTGCGCGACTCGGCGAGCTGCGACGAAGTCACGGGCCTCGATCCCGATACGGTCGCGACGCAAGCGCGGATGCTGCTGGAAGACATGCCGATCGCGGCGTTCAAGATCGGCGCGGCGACGCGCGCCGAAGTGGTGAGCGCGATCGCCGAGGTCGTCGCCGATTACGACGACATCCCGCTCATCCTCGCCCCCGATTTCACGCTCGACGACGAGCACGTGCTCGCCGCCGACGAGCTGCGCGAGTCGATCGCCGACCTGCTCGCACCGCAAACGACGCTGCTCGTCGCCGATACCGCGACGCTGCTTGCGCTCGCGCAGCCGGACGGCGACGCCGAAGTGCCGACGCTCGACGCCGCGATCTCGCATCTGCTGTCGCAAGGCGCGGAGTACATCCTGTCGACGGAGACGGGCACGCACCGGCTCGTCAATACGCTCTTCTCGGAAGAGGGCCAGTTGCGGCAGGACATGTGGGACCGCCCCGCGCAGCGCATCATGGGCATCACCGACACGCTCGGCTCGGCCATCGCGGCGCTGCTCGCCAACGGCCAGGAGCCGGCGGAAGCGGCTCGGGAAGCGCAGGAGTATCTGTACCAGGCGGCGCGCAACGCGTTTCGCCCTGGCATGGGCGCGTATCTGCCGGACCGGTTCTTCTGGGCCCGCAACGACGAGGACGACGATACGCCGCCGGATGACGCGGCCGACACGCCGCCGGGGGAAGCGCGGCACTAAGGCGCAGCGCCGCAAATCTCGCCGGCACAAAAAAACCCGCATCGCTGCGGGTTTTTTCTTTGAGGGAGCGCGCCTCGCGGCGCGCCCCTCCATGCTTTTCAACTCGGCGCCCGAAGGGCGCCCCGCCGATCGCGGCCCGGCCGATCGCGGCCCGGCCGATCGCGGCCCGGCCGAATTACATGTCCATGCCCATGCCGCCCATGCCGCCGGGCATGCCGCCAGGCATCGGAGCATCTTCCTTCGGCAGTTCGGCAACGGCTGCGTCCGTCGTCAGCAGCAGGCCAGCAACCGAAGCTGCGTTTTGCAGCGCGGTGCGCGTGACCTTCGTCGGGTCGACCACGCCGGCTTCCACCAGGTCGCCGTACTCGCTCGTCGCCGCGTTGTAGCCGTAGTTGCCCTTGCCTGCAGCAACTGCCGCCACCACGACGCTCGCTTCTTCGCCGCCGTTGGTCACGATCTGACGCAGCGGCTCTTCCATCGCGCGCAGCACGATCTTGATGCCAGCGTCTTGGTCGGCGTTAGCGCCCTTCAGGCCCGCGATTGCCGAGCGAGCGCGGATCAGCGCGACGCCGCCGCCAGCCACGATGCCTTCTTCAACAGCTGCGCGCGTTGCGTGCAGTGCATCTTCGACACGTGCCTTCTTTTCCTTCATTTCGACTTCGGTCGCAGCGCCGACCTTGATCACCGCCACGCCGCCGGCCAGCTTCGCCACGCGCTCTTGCAGCTTTTCACGGTCGTAGTCCGACGTCGCTTCTTCGATTTGCGTGCGGACTTGCTTCACACGCGCTTCGATGTTCTTCGCTTCGCCAGCGCCGTCGATGATCGTCGTGTTTTCCTTGCCCACTTCGATGCGCTTCGCTTGGCCCAGCTCAGCCAGCGTTGCCTTCTCGAGCGTCAGGCCGGTTTCTTCGGCGACCACTTGGCCACCCGTCAGGATCGCGATGTCTTCGAGCATCGCCTTGCGACGATCGCCGAAGCCAGGTGCCTTGACCGCAACGGTCTTCAGGATGCCGCGGATGTTGTTGACCACGAGCGTAGCCAGCGCTTCGCCTTCGACGTCTTCTGCGATGATCAGCAGCGGACGGCCGGCCTTGGCGACTTGCTCGAGCACCGGCAGCAGATCACGGATGTTCGAAACCTTCTTGTCGTGCAGCAGCACGAACGGGTTTTCGAGCACGGCGACTTGCTTCTCCGGGTTGTTGATGAAGTACGGCGACAGGTAGCCGCGGTCGAATTGCATGCCCTCGACGACGTCCAGCTCGTCCGACAGCGACTTGCCGTCTTCGACCGTGATCACGCCTTCCTTGCCGACCTTGTCCATCGCTTCAGCGATGCGATCGCCGATCGACGTGTCGCTGTTCGCCGAGATCGCGCCGACTTGTGCGATTTCCTTGTTCGTCGTGCAGGGCTTGCTGATCTTGCGCAGCTCTTCGATCGCTGCGGCGACGGCCTTGTCGATGCCGCGCTTCAGGTCCATCGGGTTCATGCCCGATGCGACGTACTTCATGCCTTCGCGGACGATCGATTGCGCGAGCACCGTCGCGGTCGTCGTGCCGTCGCCGGCGTTGTCGCTGGTCTTGGAAGCGACTTCCTTGACCATTTGCGCGCCCATGTTCTGGAGCTTGTCCTTCAGCTCGATTTCCTTCGCGACCGACACACCGTCCTTGGTGACCGTCGGGCCGCCGAAGCTGCGCTCGAGCACCACGTTGCGGCCCTTCGGACCCAGCGTGACCTTCACTGCGTTGGCGAGAATGTTCACACCCTCGACCATCTTGGCACGAGCGGAATCGCCGAATACGACGTCTTTAGCTGCCATCTTCTAACTCCTTGAAATCTTTAGAGAATACGAACCGGGGCAAGTTACTTCTGAACGATTGCCATGATGTCTTCTTCGCGCATCACGAGCAGCTCGTTGCCGTCGACCTTGACGGTCTGGCCGGCGTACTTGCCGAACAGGACGCGATCGCCAACCTTCACGTCGAGGGCGATTTGCGCACCCTTGTCATCGCGCTTGCCCGGGCCGACGGCGAGCACTTCGCCTTGATCCGGCTTTTCGGCGGCTGCGTCAGGGATCACGATGCCCGATGCGGTCTTGGTTTCCTGATCCAAACGCTTGACGATGACGCGATCGTGCAAAGGACGAAGGTTCATACACACTCCTCTCTTGATTGAGACTGAAGAACACTGAGTAAAACCGCCCGGCAAGCGGGCCGGGAGGAAATCTTGTTAGCACTCACGTGCAGCGAGTGCTAATTATATGGACCGGTTTTGACAAATTCAAGGCGCGAGGAGGGATCACTGTCGATGTCGAGATTCACTTAGCTTTGAACTTTGTTTACTTGAGGCTTGAGCTCGCCTTGCTGTCAAAAGCCTGGAGCCACTGCCATTTCTCCCATACAAACAATGGGTTACAGCTGGATTTCCCAGATCGGTGGATTCTTCAGTGATGGTGATGGCACGACTAGCTGTCGCGACTTCGTCCCTGCGTGCGAGCCCAAACAGGCGCTAGGGAAATCCCGTAGCTCGCTGACAATTTTTAGGGGGCGGATCGATGGCAGGACGGCCGTCTGCGCCGAAGGAACAAGCCACCCGCCCTTTCAGTGGCCCACGCAACTGCCGGAGGAACATTGTTTGCGTCCTGCGTGGTCGGTGCGCGGCGGGGGCGGCTACACCAACAGGTTCTCGTAGAACGCCCCGAAAGGGCGCGTTGGATGAGCGGTCTGGATCTCGATGATCCACAGCCCGGCGCGAGGCACTGCGTCGAAGTCCCCCAGGTCACGCCGAGATCGACGAAGAAAATGTCGTTCGCTCCGAGCACGGGTCGCCTACCGAATACTCCTTGTAGATCCTCAGCGTGTTTTCGCCGAAACGGATCAGCATGCGGTTCACCTCACGTAGCTCCGGTTGTATTGGTAACGAGGCGCACTGCCGAGCGCCCCGTTGACGCGCGACCCTGCGCACTAGCTGTCGCGCGTGGATGCCGCGAAATCTGTTCCGTGCGAAATGCGCCTAGACGCCCGGATATACCCATGCGTCGACGCCCGACTTGGGTCTCACTCGGACGCGCTGATAGTCAGCCACCTCATATCGGTCCGCCGCTTCGAGTTCCTCAGGCGTGATCTCGAACACCATGCCGGGAATTTCGCTCGACACGTCGGCGCATGGGCGAGCTTTCGGAAAAAAGGATGATCAGCCTATCAATCGAAAAATTGAAGCCGAGGCCATCACAACGCCACCGGTCGCGATGACGAAAAGAAGTACTCCGGAAAAGCGCAGCATTCTTTGGTGAATCGCAGGCTTCAGAAGTTTGCTCACCAGCAGGTAGACCAGCATCAAGGTGGAAAAATCCAGAATGATCCACAGGGCGGTGAGCAAAGCCAAGCTTGCGTTGGTGTCTTTGGTGATGCCGATGAACTGCGGGAAGAAGGAGGCAAAAAAGATGATGTCCTTCGGGTTCGATATCGCCATGACGAAGCCCTTGGAGAACCCGCCGACGCGCGGTTGTACCGCGGCGGGCCCGTCGTCCGGCGAACTCGACGCACGAAACATATCCCACCCGATGTAGGCGATGTAGCAGGCGCCGGCAAGCTTCACTATGTCGAAAGCCAGCTCGTTGATGGCGAAGAGTCCCTTCACGACAAGGGCCGAGAGAAGGATCAACACCAGCGACGCGCTGTTGGTTCCGAAAATGGTCTTGAGCGCCTTCAACGGGCCACCAGCCAATCCCGCGCCGGCCACCAGAACGGCTACGGGCCCTGGAACAGCGATGGCGGTGATGACGGTAACGACGTAGAGCGCGAGAATATTAAAATTAATAGCCATATGTTTTTTTATTCAAAACGGATTTCTTGTCTGAATGGACACCGTGCGGGTTTCTCAACGCCATCCTCGCGTAGTTGATACTGTTTCCATTCACGGTTGTCCGCATCACCATAAAAGCCGAGCTCAGCCGGCACTACACCGTCGTTGAATTCCGCGATACGCGATCTGATGCGCTCACGAATCAGACGGCCGCTTCTCGTATGCACGCTCGCGACTTCGTCGAAATTCTCGCGGGGATTAATTACGAGGGTGAGGAAGCGACCCAGATTCCGGCTGCGCAAGAGCTTATGGTCGGCGGAGCTGATGTTGATGAAAAGCTGGACCCCGTTGAAGCAGAAACACCAGTCCGGATGTTCCGGATCCAATGGCACGCTATCTGGCCAAGCGCCGGGATCGCGGTCGTGAACCCAGTTCAGCGCCTTCCATGCAACCTGGTGCTGCTGCGATAGCCCGCCTGTGAACTGCTCCTCGAAGAAAACGACCAGCGGTGCGAACAGCCTGTCGGCGAGCGGGGTTTCCCGAACGAATGTCGTGTATTGCGTCAATCCGGAAAGGAAATTCGTGTAGCTATCTGCCTGAAGCTGTTGGCAGAAGAGAAGCCTGATGGACGCCTCTTTCTGTGCCTTTCTGCCGAAAAGGCACGGGAATCCGTCATTGCGCAATATCGTCAAGAAATCGTCCAAAGCCTGACGCCGCCAATCCGGCTCATTAAATGCTTGGCCTTCGATTTCCCGTTGCAGGCAAATTCGCCCAAAAAACGGACCTTGCTGCTCTCCCAGGTTTTGCATAACGGCGTGATGCTGCATCCAATGCCCTCCTTTCGATGTGTGCAGCACTATACATCGGAATTCATGACATTTCATCGATATGCGAATACTCAATTCGCATATTTTTCTCTTGCCTTACTTCACGTAGAAACTGTATTGCGGTTTGCCTCAGTCTGATTTCAGTCGGAAGAGGCTTGGCTAATAAAAGAAGACAGCAGATCGGACAGGGCGCTTTCTGCTGCCCTGTTTGACGCGGCCTCGATATCCCGATAGCGCTCGACAAGCATTTCTCCGAGGGGAGTCAGCGTCGTGCCGCCATACTTGCTCCCACCCTTCGTTGCCATCACGACGGGAGCATTAAACGTCGCGTTGAGCGCTTCGAGGAGATCTCTGGTCTTGCGGTAGCTCATGGTGGTTGCACGACTGGCCGCACTAATTGAGCCAGTCGCCTGAATCGCCTCGAGCAGCGCGATCTTGCCTGGTCCGATCAGCGCATGAGGGCCGAGCTTGATTTTCAGTTGCACCGTAGGTGTACAGCCAGTAGAGGTCACACTGATTCCTTGATCTGACGGATCTCGAGCATTTTACCGTCGCCATTCCGGCGGCCGGCCGTATGAGGCGCGACACATTGTGAGGATGCCTATTCCGACGCCGCATTCGACCATCCTGCATAGCGCGTCATACGATGCGGCCTCGACTCGCGAGCGGAGCGACTTTCTCAACCGTCCTGCCACCACGTGTCCCGCGCGATGGCCGGTCGCCGAAGCCCTCGCCGCCGCGATGCCCCCCGGCATCGCATTGTCACTTGATGCTCGAAACGAAGCGGATGATCCTTAACCAATCAAATTGATTGGATACGTGACGCGTTTGATCTTATTTGCGATCATTGACCGAATCGGAATCCCTACAATGGCTGTGTCGTACTCGAGTACCCACTCGTATCCTCGATCACCCATTCACTGGACGCACCTTAAATGCAACTCACCAGCCAAAGCTTCCAGGACGGCAAGCAGATTCCAGGCGAATTTGCGTTCGCCGTACCCGATGCAGCAAGCCACATCGCTCTTTCCGCGAACCGCAATCCGCACCTCGCATGGAGCGGCGTACCCGAAGGCACGCAGTCTTTCGTCGTGGTCTGCCATGATCCGGACGTCCCGAGCCGCGGCGACGACGTCAATCAGGAAGGGCGCGTCGTACCGGCGTCGCTGCCGCGCGTCGACTTCTTCCATTGGCTGCTGCTCGACATTCCGGCCGAGAACACCGAAATCGCGGCCGGCTCTCATTCCGACGGGGTCACGCCGCGCGGCAAGCCGGGGCCGAACACCCCCGCGGGCCACCGTCACGGCGTCAACGATTACACCGGCTGGTTCGCCGGCGACGAGCAGATGAAGGGGGACTACCATGGCTACGACGGCCCGTGCCCGCCCTGGAACGATACGCTTGTCCACCACTACATCTTCACGGTCTACGCGCTCGCCACGCCGACCCTGGAAGTTGATGGCCCGCTGACCGGCGCGAACGTTCGGGCGGCCCTCGCCAAGGCGCAGGTGCTCGGTCAGGCCAGCCTGACCGGCCTCTACAGCCTGAACCCCGATGTCGTGATCGGCTGAGTTGTTGACGCACGAGATTCGAGCATGGCTTGGATACCGTCTACCGCCGCCCCGAGGAAGCCCGCAATCGGACGCCCGAGTGTGGATCCCTCATCCTGGCGATCCCCCTCCGGTGCGCCGCTGCAAAGACGCGCCTTGTGCGGGCTCGCGCGGCCGTGCCTGAAACAACCGCAACGCACCCCGCGGTTCATGTTCCACGAGGCAACGTTGCTGCTGATCGTATCCGGTCAGCTCGATCTCGATGACGGCACCAATCGGATGTCGATGGACACGCCGGCTTCACTGCTACTGGTCGAACCCAATACCTGCGCAGATCTGCTGAAAACGCCGGGAGGCACCGAGCAATGTTTCCGCTCGGTCTTCCTGACGTTCCCGGCCGCCCTGCTGGACGGCTTCCACCGCGACTATCCCGCTACAAGGACCGGCCCTCGGCCCGCCTCACCGTTTCGCAGTGCTGCACTCGACAGAGATCTCACTGCTACGCTGTGCCACGTACTCGAAAGTGTCGAGGAAAGCTCCCTCAGCGACGAGCGGCTCCGCCACCGGCTAATGGACCTGCTTCTGGCGCTCGCCGAGCGAGGGCACTGCTTTGGCCATGCCGATCTGGACAGCACGTCGGGACGGCTTCGCACCCTGATCGGCGAGGCGCCCGAGCGCCACTGGACGGCGGAGGTCGCCGGCAAGGAACTGGCGATGAGCGCGGCCACACTGCGGCGGCGTCTCGCCAGCGAACACGCAAGATTCGAGGATCTGCTGATCGACGTCCGCATGCATCACGCCATGATGCTGGTTCAGACCACGGCATGGGCTATGACTCGCATTGCGGAAGCATGCGGCTACAAATCCAGGGCACGCTTCGCCGAGCGCTTCCAGGATCGCTTCGGCTATCCCCCGTCGACAGTTCGATAGAAACCAAGAGAACACTTGGACAGGCACGGAATCCATCGATCCGGGTCAGGTATACCCGCCTCACTCGCGACGTCTCACCCAATCTCCTTTGCCTCAACCGTCGCGAGCGCCAAGGTGATCGTCAATCCAAAGCCCTGCCCGGGCGCCGTGCGGATGCGGATCTCCCCCCCGAGCCGCGCTGCGCGCTCGCGCATCCCCAGCAGGCCGAACGAATTCGGGCCCGGCCGCGCGTCGCGCGCAGCGCCGCGGCCGTTATCGGCGATGCGCACAATGCAGTACGGCTCGTCGCGCACGATCTCGAGCGTCGCTTCAGTGGCGCTCGAATGGCGCGCGATGTTCGTCAGCGCTTCCTGAACCATGCGAAACACTTCGGTCGCGCTGTCCCGGCTGAACGCGATGTCGTTCGCGTTGACGCGCTTGGTCACGCGCACGTCGTAGCGCGCCGCGAACTCGCTAACGAACCAGTCGATCGCCGGAATCAGGCCGAGATCGTCGAGCATCACAGGTCGCAGGTCCGCCGCGATCCGCCGCACAGAGTGAACCAGCTGATCGATCAGCGCGTAAACGTTGTGCAGGATGACGTCCGACGCAGAGGTTTTCGCTCGCCTCAGCCCGTCTTCTACAAACATGACTTCCATTTTCAGCGCGCTCAACTGCTGACCGAGATCGTCGTGCAATTCGCGCGCAATGCGAGTCTTTTCCTCTTCACGAATATGCTGAATATTCGCGGACAGGCGTTGCAGTTCTTCGCGAGAGCTGCGCAATGCTTCGTCGGCGCGCTTGCGGTCGGTGACATCCATGATCCAGCCCACGATGCGATAGGGCTCGCCGGACGCATTGCGCAGCGCCTGCCCGCGCGACTGAATCCAGCGGAACTCGCCCGACTTGGTGCGTACGCGATACTCGACGTTGTAGTCGCGCTTATGCTCCATATGCGCCTTCAGGTTCGCCGCCACCAATTCGACGTCGTCCGGGTGAATGGCGTCCTGATGCACGTGGGCCACATTGGGCATTTCATGGTCTTCATAGCCCAGGATTTCCTTGAAATGAGGCGAAAAGTACATCTCGCCCGTTTGCGGATTCCAGTCCCACAAGCCTGCGGTGGCGCCGCTCACGGCGAGTTGAAACCGTTCCTCGCTCGCCGCCAGCGCCGCTGCCACGCGGTGCCGCTCGATCGCGTAGCGAATCGCGCGGCCCAGCAGCGCCGCGTGGATTTCCTTCTTGAGCACATAGTCCTGCGCGCCTTCCTGAATCGCCAGCAAGCCGACCGACATGTCGTCGAGCCCGGTCAGCACCAGCACCGGCACGTCGGGCGCGTGCCGGTGGAAAGTCCGGAAAGTGCCGATGCCCTGTGCGTCGGGCAGGCCCAGATCGAGCAGCACGACGTCGAGGCGCGTCGCCTGCGCTTGCGCCAACGCCTGCGACAGCAGCTCGGCACGCATCAGCTGGTGCTCGATATCCACGACCTCCGAGAGCGCCTCGCTGATCAGCAAAGCGTCGGTGGCACTATCCTCGACCAGCAGAATCCGTATGGTCCGGGGTGTGCTCAAGACTGGTCCGGAGGCAGCGTGACGACGCCGAGCCAGAAGTCGTTGATGGTCCGCACGACTTCGACGAACTTGGCGAAATCCACGGGCTTCGTGATGTAGCAATTGGCATGAAGGCCGTACGACCTCGCTATGTCCTCCTCCGCTTTCGAGGTCGTCAGGATGACGACCGGGATGTGCATGTAATCGGGATCGGTCTTCAACTCCTCGAGCACCTCCCGGCCGCTCTTGCGAGGCAGATTGAGATCGAGAATGATCAGCCCGGGCCGGCGCGCCGAACCATATTGGCCCTCGCGCCGCAGGTATTCCATCGCGGCCACGCCGTCCTCCACGACGTGAAGCGGATTGAGCACCCTGTAATGCTCCATGGCTTCGCGCGTCATCATGACGTCAGTCGGACTGTCCTCCACGAGGAGGATATGAACCAAATTGCCGGATTCGTCGACAAGCATCGGTTGCTCCTTGAGGTGACATCGTTACCCTGGTTAGTCCTCGAACTCCCTGCGCAACGTAAATAGAAACGTCGTCCCTTCGTCCCGGCCTGACTCGACCCAGATCCGGCCGCCATGCTGCTCGACGATACGCTTGCACAGCGCCAGCCCGATCCCCGTGCCGGGGTATTCGCGGCGGGTATGCAGGCGCTGGAAAATCAGGAAGATTCGCTCGAAGTATTGAGGATCGATGCCGATCCCGTTGTCCTTGACCCACAGCAGCCACGCGTCCTCCTGGGAGCGGACGCCGACGTGGATTTGCACGGGACAATCCCGGCGCCGGAACTTGATGGCGTTGCCGACCAGATTTTGAAAGAGGAGCAGCAGTTGGGTCGGGATAGCCCGGACGACGGGCAGCGCATCCCGGCTCACCTGAGCGCCGGCCTCCTGGATCAAGGCACTCAAGTTCTTGAGCGCCTGATCGAGCACCAGCGCGCAATCGGTCGGCTGGCGCGCGTCTTCCGGCCGCCCCACGCGGGAATAGACGAGCAGGTCGTCAATGAGCGCTTGCATGCGCGTTGCGCCGTCCACCGCGTGCCCAATGAACTCGTCGGCCCGCGTGTCGAGCTGCCCCTGGTAGCGGCGTTGCAGAAGCTGCAGCGGCCCCGCCACCGCGCGCAGCGGCTCCTGCAGGTCATGCGAGGCGACGTAGGCGAACTGCTCGAGATCCTCGTTGGAGCGGGCCAGCTCCTCGGTCCGCTTGCGCAGGTTCAGCTCGGCGCGCTTTCTCTCCGTGATGTCGGCGATGGCGCTGAGGACAAACGGGCCCTCCGATGTCTGGATCGGATTGAGGCCGATTTCAATCGGCATCTCGGTGCCGTCGCGACGCAGGCCGTAGAGATCGCGGCCCACTCCCATCGGGCGGCTGTGCGGGTCGCGAAAGAAGGCGTCGCGATAGCCGGGATGCCGGGGGCGGAAGCGCTCGGGCACGAGTGTCTCGATGCTCTGCCCCATCAGCTCGTCGCGCGCGTAGCCGAACATCTTTTCGGCTTGCGAGTTCACGAGCACGATGCGGCCCTCGCCGTTCACCATGATCATCGCGTTGGGCGCGGCTTCCACGGCGAGCCGGAAGCGTTCCTCGGCCCGCTCGCGCTCAGTGACGTCCTTGAACACCTGGACCGCGCCGACGAGCTTGCCCGTCGAGTCAAAGCACGGAGCGCCGCTGGCCTCCACATGGGTTTGCACACCGTCGCGGCCGATCAACAGCGTGTGGTTGACGAGACTGACGATGCGTTGCTCCTTGAGCGCGGCAAGCGCCGGATTGGCCGCCCGCTGCCGGTTCGGCCCTTGCAGGAAAGTCAGCACCTCGTCGATCGGCTGCCCCGTCGCGGCCTCGCTCGTCCACCCGGTCAGGTCCTGCGCAATGTGATTGAAAAACGTGATGCGGCCGTCGATGTCCGTTGCCACGACGCCGTCGGCGATGGAGGCGAGCGTGACGTGAAGCAACTCTTTTTGTTCGAAGAGATTTTCGGCGGCGCTCGCCTCGGACAACAGCATGCGCCGTGTCACGAATCCGAACGAGATGCACACGAACAGCGTCAACGCACCGGACGCGAGCCCGATCGCAATCGCCTGGTTGCGCGTCTTGACGGCGGCCTCGCGCTGGAGCTCCAGTTTGCGCCGGGCGGACAGCTCCATGTCGTGCGCGAGCGAGCGCGCGCGATCCATGAAGACTTTCCCGGTGTCGTTCAGCACGATGGCTTGCGCGGCATCGAAACCCGCCGTTTGACGGGCGGCGATGACGGCCGCCAGCTCCGCCTGCTTCTCGGTCAACAGCGAACGCAGCCCGACGAGATTCTGTTGCTGGAACGCATCGCCCTGGAGTAGCTCCGCCAGACGTTCGAACTGCTGCCCGATGCGCGGCAGCGCCGTCGTATAGGGCTCGAGGTAGCTCGAACGGCCGGTAATGACGAACCCGCGTTGCCCTGACTCCAGGTCCTTGGCGAGCGAGAGCAATTGCTCGAGATTTGCGATGACCTCGTTGGAACGGGAAACCTCGGCCTCGCTGTTATATAGGCGCACCGTGCCAAGCGCGCCGGCGCCCGCTGTCAGCAGCATTAAACCGGCAACGGCCCACAGGCCGAGATCGATCCAGCGCGATGCATTTTTCCCGAGCCGCTTGACGATGATGGCCATCTCAACTTCCCCCGAGAGCTGGCGTTACAGGCAGGCGCGCAATTTGCTGCAACGCTCAAACGACAGACCAAACCAAATTCGGATTCGAAAATTTTGCGGCTGCGGCGTCGTGATCCGGTTCCTCGAGCCAAGCGCGGATGCTTCGATTCACCGTGTCGAAACAGCGCTTGTAGAGGAAGCCAATGGCGTATCAGCGGTGCATCGCGGCACGGCCGTCGCATTGTCCGTGGGTGGTGCTTCGATGCTAGGTCGAGCCGGTGCGGGAGGGTACTGTCATTGTTGGCAGGACGTGATTGACCTTGCTCGACTGAAACAAGGTACCTTACGGATTGCCGACAAAGACCCGTTGCCACCGTTCGACCCAGGGCATGACCCAGGAGATGCGGCCATCGGCCTGTAGTATCTTGTTCGCAGGATCGCCCTACCTTGGGGAACAGCATGAGGGGCTGGCTTCTGGCATGGGCATGCGCGTGCATGCCATGGCTTGCCACGGCGCAGGGTTTGCCGACTGCCCCCGTGCCCAAGACCGCGGCCGCCGCCGCGAAGGACTACCTGGCCGACGCGAAGCGCATCGTCGACACCGCGGCGCAACCCGCCGCCCCCTGGAACGGGCCGCGCACCGGGCCGCGCGCGCAACCTGGGAAGCACCTTGCCGTCGTCGCCGAGGATTTGCGCAACGGCGGCATCGTCGGCGTCATCGACGGCGTGCTGGAGGCGGCCAAGGTCATCGGCTGGGACGTGAAGATCTTCGACGACGGCGGCGCGCCGGACCTGCAGCTGAAGATGCTTGCGACTGCGCTCGCAAGCCGCCCGGACGGGCTGATCATCGTCGGAAGCGACGCGCACACCCTGCTGCCCGGGCTGGAGCTGTTCGCCAAAGCGCGCATTCCGATCGTCGGCTGGCATGTCGCGTCCCGTGCCGGGCCGGTGCCCGGCACGCCGGTGGCGATGAACGTGTCGACCGATCCGCTCGAGGTCGCGCGCGTGACCGCGCTGGCCGCCATCGTGCAGTCCGGCGGGCATGCGAGAGCCGTCATCTTCGCCGACCCCAATTACCACATCTCGCGGGACAAGGCGAACGAAATGGCCGCCGTCGTGCGCGCCTGCAGCGGCTGCACCTTGCTCGAAGTGCGCAATGTGCCGATCTCGCAAAGCCAGGAACTGATGCCGGGCACGACACGCGCCTTGCTCGCGCGCTATGGCAGCCGCTGGACGTATGCGCTCGCGATCAACGACATCTACTTCGACTACGCCGCCCCGGTGCTGACCCAGGCCGGCTTGCCGAACGCGGCCATGACCATGCTGTCGGCCGGCGACGGCAGCGACTCGGCCTTTCTGCGCATCCGCACAGGCACGTTCCAGACGGGCACGGTGGCCGAACCCCTGAGTCTGCACGGCTGGCAGCTGGTCGACGAGATGAACCGGCTCCTCGCCGGGGAAAGCGTCACGGGTTACGTGTTTCCGGTGCATCTCGTGACGGCGGAGAACATCGGCGCGGACGGCGGCGATCGTCTGCTCTACGATCCCGCCAACGGCTATCGCGACATCTATCGACGCATCTGGCAACGCCCGTGATCGTGAAACTACCGCTCCCCCAGTCGCTCACCGCGCAATTCACGCTCGTGGTTTCATGCCTGGCCGCTCTCGTCGTCGCGGTCGGGGCCACGACGATCTACTCGCTGGCCGGATCGGCACACGCGATCCGCCAGCTGGCCGATGAGCGGCTCGCGCGCCTGCAGGATGCGCAGGACCTCGCGCAGCACACGCTGATGATCGAACGCCTGGCGCTGCAGTTGTCGAGCGACGATACGGTCGGCGCCGTGCGCGAGACGCATCGGCATGTCATCGAGCAACTGGCGTCCTTCGACCGCCTCGTGGACCGCCTGGCCCCCGCGACGGCGAACGAAGACATCGGCGTCGATGCGGTGGAGATGCATCGGTCGAGCCAGCGCTTCCGCAACACGGTCAACGTCGAGGCGCAGCTGCGCGAAACCGCGCTGGGCCAGCCGGCCGCGCCGCGGCCCGGCGTGTCCGGCGTATCGCTGGCGAGCCTCGACGAGGATCTGCGCAGTCAGGCCGACGCCCTGTCGGCCGCGGCGCGCCGGCAGTCGGACTACTTCACGCGCGATTACCGTGAAGCGGTCCAGGATCTGGCCGGACACGCAGACCGCACGCGCAAGTGGGTAGGCAGCGAAGTGGTGGTGAGCCTGCTGCTCGCCTGGCTGATCGCCCGCGTCTTTCTCGGCCGCCACGTCGTGGAGCGGCTGCGCCGGGTCAGCCACGCACTGCGGCATGGCGATGCCGGCGACGGGCAATCCGGCGACGCGCAGGCCGGCGTTCCCGTGCACGGCGGCGATGAAATTGCCGACATGGCGCGCGCGGTCGAGCAGTTCCTCGAAGACCGGCGCCAGCGCAAGCAGGCCGAGGACGCACTGAAGGAGCTCAACGCCGAGCTCGAGGCGCGCGTCGCACAGCGCACGGCTGAGCTCAGCTCGGCGCTCGCGGGCCAGGCGGCCGAGATCGTCGAACGGCAGCACGCCGAAGAGTCTGCGCGCGCGAGCGAGCACTTTCTGAACAGCATCGTCGAGAACATCCCGGACATGATCTTCGTGAAGGATGCGGCGACGCTGCACTTCGTGCGCTTCAACAAGGCGGGAGAACAGCTGCTCGGCTACCGGCGCGAGGAGCTCATCGGCAAGTCCGTCCACGAGCTGTTTCCGCAGCAGGAGGCCGCGTTCTTCGCGCTGAAGGATCGCGCCGTGCTGGAGTCGCGGCAGATGGTCGACATTCCGGAGGAGCCGGTGCACACGCGTCACGGGCCGCTTCTGGTGCACACCATGAAGATCCCGATCCTCGATGTGCGCGGCGAGCCGCTGTTCCTGCTCGGCATCTCGCGCGACATCACGGAGCACAAGCGCGCCGAAGAGGAGTTGCAGCGCTATCGCGAGCACCTCGAAGACATGATCCGCGAGCGCACGGCCGAACTAGCCGTCGCCAAGGAGCACGCCGACGCGGCCAACCAGGCCAAGAGCGACTTTCTTGCGCACATGAGCCACGAGCTGCGCACGCCGCTGAACGGGATCCTCGGCTACGCGCAGATCCTCAAGCGCGACAAGCGCCTCGATCGTCGCCAGGTTGACGGCATCACGGTGATCCAGCGCAGCGGCGAACACCTGCTCACGATCATCAACGACATCCTGGACATGGCCAAGATCGAGGCCGGCAAGGTGGAGCTCAATCTCTCCGACATTCCGCTCGACCGGTTCATCTACTTCATCGCCGAGACGATGCGGGTGAGGGCAGCGGAACAGGGCCTGGCTTTCAGCTTCGAAATGGCGCCCAATCTGCCCGCGGGCGTGCGGGTCGACGAGCTGCGGCTGCGCCAGGTGCTGCTCAACCTGCTCTCCAATGCGATCAAATTCACCGAGGAGGGGAGCGTGCGTCTGCGCGTCGGTTTCCAGCCGCCGGGGCAGCTGCGCTTCGAAGTGCGTGACACCGGCATCGGCATCGACGAAGCGCGTCACGAGTCGATCTTCCGGCCTTTCGAGCAGGCGAGCGACACGCAGCACCGGTTCGGCGGCACGGGGCTCGGCCTCGCCATCAGCCGGCAGCTCGTGCGCCTGATGGGCGGCGAGATCCGCGTCGAGAGCCGCCGCGGCGCCGGCAGCGTGTTCTCGTTCGAGCTGGACGTCCCGGTGGTGACGCCTCAGGCGGCGGTCGTCCCGCCCGAATGGGCGGTCAACGGCTACAAAGGGCCGCGCAAGACTATCCTCGTCGTCGACGACGTGGCGGAAAACCGCGCCGTGGCGGTCGATATGCTGGCCCCGCTCGGATTCGACATGGCCGAGGCCGTCGACGGACTGGAAGCGTTGGAGATGGTCGAAACTCTGCGGCCGGCGCTCGTCCTGATGGATGTCGTCATGCCCAACATGGATGGGCTCGAAGCCACGCGTCGCCTGCGCCACATGCCGGCGTTTCGCGATCTGCCCATCGTCGCCGTTTCCGCCGGAGCCTCGGGGAGCGATGTGGAAAAAAGCCTGGCAGCCGGCGCGAACGCCTTTCTGGCAAAGCCGATCGACTTCAGCGGGCTAGTGTCGCAAATCACCGTCCTACTGAATGTCGAGTGGCTCGACGAAGCACCGAAGGCACAGGCGGCTGGAGCCGGCCAGGCGGATGCGCCGGCCGTCGTCCCCTCCCCCGAGACCTTGATCGCGCCGCCGCCGGAGGAGATCAACGCGCTGCACCATCTGGCACGGCTCGGCGACATGCGTGCGATCGCGCAGCACGCCGCGCACCTGATCGAGCTCGACGAGCGCTATCGCCCGTTCGCCGACTACCTTTGCCTGCTCGCGAAGGACTACCGCTCCAAGGCCATTCTCAGCTTCGTCGAGCAATACCTGGAGAGGAGGCAAGTCTCATGATGGGGATTTGCCGACATTCGCCGCGCGCAACCGCTTCCTATCCAAACTGGCGATTTCCCCGAACGCTTAGGCGCCTGTTTGCGCGCAAGCGCATACCTGCAATGCCCAAACTACCGCGCACTCCTCAGAGTGCTGCGAAGCCAGAATGCACTCAGCAACACGAGTGGCAACTGGATGAGAAATGTCGTCCAGCTCATCCACGGTCCATAGTGCATAAACAATAACTGCTTCGGAAATTCGAGCAGCCCCTCCACATCGCCACCGGTCCACGGGCGATAGTTGATGTGCAGCCAAAACTGCGATGCGAGAACACTTAGCGTCGCGAACGCATAACCAAACGACCGTGATGGCCTTGTCTTCTCAAGCGTTAGAGCAAGTGCGGTTACAGCGAAAGGCCACGCCCCCAATATGTAGCGCGGTTCAGTAACGAGCGCTAAGGGTACATGGAGGCACACAACCGCCATCACGCCCGGGCCCAAGCGCCTCAGTTCAGCGGCGATCTTGCTCCATAGCAAAATCATGAGCAGAAAAGCAGGCCCCCAGAACACTGATAGTGTTACCAGCGGCATGAGAAACTTTCCTTCCCCATTGAGAGGAAAGACGACCCATTCCAAGACCTGCGAAAAGCTGTTCGGATTGGCCAGATTCCGGTTTGCAATGACCGCAACGATAAGTTTTGGAATTGCTATGCACAAAAGTGCGAAAACCAGCAACGTGACATCTACCCGAACAAGAGCTTTGGAAATACGGCGCAGTTGGCGTACGGAGCCAAGCAACACGAAGATCGCCGCGCCTGCCACGATCAGCGAGGGCAACCCCGTTACGAAGCGCCCGAGATTTTGGACGCCCTCTGAACCCAACGCTTCAGGTGTCAAAAGGTTTCGCATTGCGACGTAGCCCGCAATGCAGACCACCAGAAAAGATGACCATGCAACGAGCAGTTTGCTCATACTCCGCCCCACAATGCGAGGCTCGCCTTCGGACGCGTCGATATCCGGAAACCGCGTTCTCAAAAAAAGCATCAGCAATGCGCCGCATAACCCAGTGACCTGCCAGGCAAACGATCCTGCAATCGTCACCAAGAGCAACGCCACTGGCCTCTGCTTGAGATAACAGAGCAAAAGGAGCATGCCGACCAGCACCGCCGTGGTATCTGTGGATAGCGGCATATACACAACTTGTTTGGTTGCGAGGAAATTTACGAAAATCCCGACGAAACCAAGCCACCTGGCATCGAGTCGCAGCCGCAGATGATCGGATATTGCCTTCCACACTGCTGCTGCAGCCAGCAACATAGCAAGATTGTAGATGCCAAAGCCGCGTATTAAGTTTGTGTTCGAAAAATCGAAACCAAAGATCAGTAGACCAACTCGAACTATGGCCGACGGCAACAATCGTTGGGCGTAGTAGCCTGTCATGTGCCCGCTGGAGATCAGCGACGGCAGGTTTCTCACAATGTCTGCGTAAGTAACGCCATCCCAGCCAAACCCACCGGCTGTCGGAACCTTTTCACCGACGGCAAGATTGAACAGGCCATAGACCAAGATGAGCAACATCATGAATATATGCCACTTGGCATAACGATTCTCTGAAATCTCATCAGAAAGTGCACGCATTTGCCCCCCTAAGGGTTTAGTTTTCTGACCCAATGCGAAAGACGCGGAACCGAGCTCCGATGAGACATGTCTATCACTCGCTGTCGACTTCAGTTCGCTCGTGCGCCCCGGGTCCGAAGCCTATCCGCTCAGCCTCAACGACGAGTGGTAAGTTCCGGACTTGCGTCTGTATGGCGCCAATATATTCGCCCAATAGACCTAGGAACATCATCTGCAGCGCGCCAAAGAAGAAGATCCCGATCAAGATCGGCGCCGTGCCCAACACGAACGCATTCCAAAACAGCAGTTTGGCCACGAGATAACCAAAGGCAATCAGCAAACTGACAAACGCCAGTACGAACCCGGATATTGTCATCAAGCGTAAGGGCACCTTCGAGTGTTTCGTGATGCCCAGCATCGCCATGTCGTACAGCGAATAAAAGTTCTGGCTGCTGACGCCGCGAACCCGCCGAGGCTGCTTGAATGGGACCGTGGCAATCGGAAATCCCACTTCGCAGACCAGTCCGCGAAAGTACGGATACGGGTCCTGAATCGAGCGCAGGACGTTGAGCACTGCACGATCGAATAATCCGGACCCCGTGGCATTCTGGACGAGCGATACCTCGGAGATCCGCGAGACGATCCTGTAGTAGACCTTCCGCAGCCGGAACATCAGTCGCGATTCTTCACTGACCGGCTTGACCGCCATGACAGTCTTGAAGCCTTCTTCCCATTTCTGCACAAAATCTCGAATCATCTCCGGCGGGTCCTGCAGATCCGATGCGATCAGCACGACTGCGTCGCCGTCCGCCTGCAGCAAGCCGTGATATGACGATCTGATGTAGCCGAAATTTCGCGCGTTGACGATCACTTTCAGGCTCGGGTCCGTCGCAGCGATCTGACGCAGGATCGCAACCGTATCGTCCGTGGAACAATTGTCGATGCACAGATGCTCATAGTCGTATGGCAACGACTTCATGACTGCGGCTACTCTCTGGCAAAGCTCAACGACATTGCTCTGCTCATTGAATAGCGGCGTTACCACACTGATGCGTTTTCTCATGTTCTGAACACAAATTGGCTATTCAAGCGATAGGCAAGCAGGGCGAGCGGCAGGATCATGATCATGCCGCTGTAGTAGGCATTGAGCCCTGACCGGATCAGCAACGCGACGCCAAGAACGTTCACGCAATACACAACCCCGTAGACGGCCAAAAAGCGCACTATCCGTGAATTGTCATGGGACTTGAAGACGAGGGCCCCGGTACTCTTGAAGTTGAAGAGCGTGCCCAACACCGTTGAGCCCGCGATTGCGAGGCTGTAGTGGCACCCAGCCCAGATCATCAACGTAAACACCGCGTAGCCGAACAACGTGTTCAAGCCGCCCACCAACAGGTAATTGGCGAACCTCACCTCGCCGCGAAGCAGCGATCCACCTAGAGCCCAGAAGCGATCTCGCATGGCGGACTTCTCACTCGTCCCGTGCGAGGGCGCCTAGCGTGAGCTGCGCCTGTGCCCGCAGATACTCCTGGCTACCCGACACGCCTATGAACCGGTTAGGAATACCGATGCGGCGCACCCTGGGCATGCGGGCAATCCCGCCCGCGCAATACAGATCGCTTAGCGCCTCGACGATAGAGCTGCCGAATCCCGCGTTCAATTGATGCTCTTCGACCGTAATCACGGTATCGAACGATTCGGCAAGCGCGGCAAGCGCGCCGTGCGAGTATGTCCCGATGAGAGGCACGCTATATATCGCATAATCGCGCCTGGTCTCATGCACTTCCTTGACAATGCCGCCCAGCATGGCGCCGGTGACCAGCACGGCGGCGTCGCGCCCCTCACGCACCTTGATGAACTCGCCAGGCGTCAGCGTGAGAGCAACATCCGCCGCATGTACAGCCGGCTCTCCTGCCTTGTTGATTCGCACGTACCCGGGTCCACGGTGCCGCACCATGAACTCCGCCGCTGCGCGCGCTTCTACCGGATCGGCCGGTGCACAAACCGTCATGTTCGGGATGGCGCGAAGCATCGCGATGTCTTCCGTGGTGTGATGCGATACGCCCTGCGGCCCATACGCATAACCCGCCCCGACCGCCACCACCTTGACGCTGGCCTCGTGGTAGCAGACGTCGTATCGAATCTGCTCCATGCAACGAAGGGTCGGGAAGTTACCGATGGAATACGTGAACACGTTATAGCCTTCGCGCGCCAGCCCAGCGGCAACTTGCGTCATGTTCTGCTCGGCGACTCCGACGTTGAGAAAGCGATCGGGAAATGCCGCTGCGAACGGCTCCAATACCGAGTACCCCAGGTCGCCGCAAAGGAGAAAGACATCATCATGACTGGCTGCAAGCGTGCACAAAGTATTGATGAATGTGTTGCGCATTACTTGGCCCCCAGCTCGATACGAGCCTTTTCATAGTCCTCGCTACCGGGGGAGCGGTAGTGCCAAGCCAATTCCTGCTCCATGAAGCTCACGCCCTTGCCTTTCACGGTGTGGCCAACGATGCACTTGGGCGCGCCCGAGCGGTCCGCTTTGGCCGCAGCCAGTGTCTTCGACAACGCCTCGATATCATGGCCGTCCACTTCGTGCACGATCCAGTTGAACGCACGAAACTTGTCCGCGAGCGGCTCGAGATTCATCACCTGCGCCACCGATCCAAAACTCTGGATTTTGTTGTAGTCGACAATCGCCACGAGGTTGTCGAGTTTCTGGTGCGCGGCGAACAGAATCGCCTCCCAGTTGGACCCCTCGTCGAGCTCCCCGTCGCTCAAGATCGTGAAGACCGTGTACGGGATATTCCGCCGCAACCCTGCGAGGGCGACCCCGCATGACACACCCAATGCATGCCCGAGACTTCCCGTAGAAAGCTCGACGCCGGGTATTCGGTGGTTGATGTGCGAAGTGAAGTAGCTCCCGTCCGCAGTAAAGCCTTCGGACAGCTCATGTGGCTCGAAAAAACCTCGCAGCTCCAACGCCGCATACAACGCGGTGCACGCGTGTCCCTTGCTGTAAAACAGGCGGTCGCGCGTCGGCGAGTGCGCCGTCTCGGGCGCGATGTCGAGCACTTCGTTGTACAGCACCGCAAGAATGTCGGCTGCGGAGAACGCCCCACCGATGTGGGACGTTCGCTTGAGGTGGCACAACTCGAGCGCCCGCAAGCGCATGGCATTCGCAAAAGAAGCACTATCCATGGCGAAGAGTTAGATCAGCATTGTTGAGATCGGTACCAGTCATACGTGCGCCGAATCGCGTCGTCGAGCGGTACGCCGATACGAAGGCCAAGCTCGCTGGCGGCCCTGCCGACATCGGGAACATACCGGTCGGGTGCAGCGCCTGGCGCCGGCATGCCGAGCACTTGTATGGCGTCCGGCGAGCGCCCCGTCTCGCGGGCAATGGCGACTGCCAACTCGCGAATCGAGATCCCCTGATCCGAGCCGACATTGTAGGCACGGCCAGGCCGGCCTCGAACCAGAATTCCGAGGAGCCACGTCACGAGATCGGTGGCATACATGTAGGAACGTCGCGGCGTGCCGTCCCCCTTGATGATGAAGGGCTCGTCCCGCAGCGCATTCAAAAGAAAATTGCCGGCGGCGAACTGCTTGTCCAGCGCTAAATTAGGGCCTATCTGGGCAAAAATGCGAGCCGAAGAGCAGGACATGACGCCCGGTTCACCATAGGCCGTGCCCAGCCATTCTGTGGCGAGCTTGCCGATGCCGTATGCAGAGGCAAGTGCTTCGGTCGCCGGCGCACCGGTGTAATCCTCCGGTATGCGATCGATATGCGGGGGGATTTTGCCGTAGACCGCACCCGAACTCATGAGCAGCACCCGCTGTGCGCCGGACTGTCTGGCGAAATCAAGCACCCTGCGCGTGCCCATCACGGTGACTTCGAACGTTTGCAGCGGCGTTTGCTGTGCGATGACGTCCGTTGCCCCGTGGATGACGTGAGTAAACCGTCCGGCCGGAAAGGCAAGGTCTCTAATATCTCCCTGCACCAGTTCCACCGACGCGTGCTTCGCGAGAAGCGGATACCGCTCGGCAAAGCGCTGAGGATCGCGCGACAGGACAGTCACTTCGATGTCGAGCGCCAGCGCGGCGTCGGCATGCAGGAGGCTCGCCAACAGCCAACAGCCGATATAGCCCGTCCCCCCGGTCAGGAACACGCGGCCGCTTTGCAACGCACGCAGGTCTTGCTCTGCGGCGACAAGCACTTCATTGAGGTCACTCTGACTAACTTGCATCAACCGCAGTCCTGTTTCGATCGCACTGTATTACGCAAGTGCAAGCACTTCATCAATCCGTTGCTCGACGGTAAGCTGATTCCCCACGTGCGTGTTCGCCCGTAAAGCGAGGCCGCCCTTCAGAATGAGTATCATCGCGAGCAACGCCACTTCGGCGTCTATGCCCAGCGGCGTGAGTCCGAGGACATCCCTGTTGTAGTACCTGCGATTCTCGAAAAACGTCAGCCAATACAGATAGTCGTATCCGTCGATGCCGAGAAAGGCGTCCTCCCAGTCAATCACCACAGGGCAGCCGTTGCTGGCCATGATGTTGCGCGGGCCCAAGTCGCCATGGGCAATGCCGCTGGGAAAATTCGACCACTCCCGCGCGAGGAACGTCAGTCGCGAGCGCAGATCGTCGTGCATGGACGCACCGATTTGACCCGCCGACGCAAGCTCGGCGAGCGCCGCCTCGGCGTCTTCGACGAGCGTGCCCAGCGTGTCGCCCCCCTCCAGGCAGTCGACGGGCAGCGACGCTAGCCGCGACCGATACGCTTGCACCAATGTCAGCGTGTCGCGCGGCGCCAGGGGCGCAGCAAGCGGGCAAAGCGCATCCATCAAGAGCCAAACGCGCGGCGGCGCATCGTCTTCGGACGCTTCGATGCGCCGAATCGCCAGCATCTCGCCATACAGGTGAGAGAGAATCCGAATTTCCTTCTCGAGATTGTGCTGACCATCGGCGGACACACTGCACTTGAGGAATTGCTGCCGGCCATTCACGCTGGCAATGAACCCTACCCCGAGCGTCCCGCCGCTTACGGGGGCGACGGGTGCGTCAGGCGCACCGATCGCTTTCAGTGCCGGCCGCACATCGACGCGCGACCGGAGACTGGCCAGATCGCCCGCATTGCGGCGGGCAAAATGCCTCAACTTACTCAGCACGGTAGAACTGGGCGAGATACGGCACTTGGTCGTACTCGAAGTGGCGTGCCAGCGCAGTCGTGCCCTGGACGATCTGGTTCTTCTCGGCGTCGCTCAACTCGCCGATGACGGCTTCGTTGTATTCCGCGGTGCTCTTGAGGACCGTGCCCCAAGGAGCGATGTTGTCCTTGATTTCGACTCCGTTCCAGCTCGGGTAAAGCATCGACTTCTCGAACTCCACGCCAATGAATCCGGCGACGTCTCGCATGAAGGCTTCTTTATCGCCGACCAGATCCTCGTAGCGGAAGATCTTCACATTGCGCGGATACATGCGCGCATACATTTCCACGGTCGAGTGATAGATGTTCCAGGTGATCAGGTATTTGCTCAACGGCTGCGGAAACGGGCGGCGCTTCGTATCGCGATACGCGGAAAACGGATTGCGCACGATATGCATGATCTTCGCGTCGGGGAAATCGCGCACGATACGGTCCGCGTCAATGCCGACGGCGGGCGAGTAGCCGACATACGACATGCCGTCCGCGGGCTGCGTGTAGTAGTTCTTCCATGCCGAGAAGGTGGCTCGAAAGAACGCCTCGATCACCTGGCGGCGAGTGTAGGGCCCTTCGCCCAGCAGCGCTTGAAAATCCGCGATGCGGTCCGCCTCGTTGAGCACCAGATTCGCATCCTTGAACTTCGAGCCATTCTTTTTGCGCAGGAACGTCTTCATCTCCTCGTCGATGATCTGCTCGTACACCTCGATGGCGGACAGGCCCTCGGGAAACTCGGGGTAGCGATACTGCACGCGCTCGACCGAGGACAGAAAGTCATTGAAATTGCGGTTCCCCAGTTGAGACTCGAACGGATAAACCAGCAGTTGAGAGTGACCGTCGAGGTGACGGTGCGTAACGTTGCCGCCATGCTCGAAGCCGGCAGAGACCATGACGAAATTGAACTTGCTCATAGTGATGTTCCGCAAAATGTAATGGGCGTCACCGCATCAGGCGCGGCGCATATAGTCTTCGATTTGGGCGAGCGTGCAGGCTCGTACGTCATTACCGCGGACCCAGGCTTGATGCCAGTCCACGATGCGCGCAAGCGACTCCTCCAGCGACCAGCGCGTCGTCCAGCCGAGAATCTGTCTTGCTTTGGACGAATCCAGCTTGAGGTAACCGGCTTCGTGCGGATGATCGGCATCGTCGACGATCCACGTCGCACCAGCCCCCCAGCGACGCGTCAACTGCTCGACGATCCATTCGACCGGGCGAACATCCGAGTCGGCTGGCCCGAAATTCCAACCGTCCGCAAAACCCGGCCCGTCGACGAATAACCGCTCTGCAAGCAGCAAATATCCCGACAATGGTTCGAGCACATGCTGCCACGGCCGGATCGCCTTGGGCGAACGAATCCGCACCGGTTCTTGCGCGGCAATGGCACGAAGGATATCGGGTATCAGGCGGTCTTCGGCCCAGTCGCCGCCGCCGATGACATTTCCCGCCCTTGCTGATGCAACAGCGCAACGATGCTTGGCAAACTCGCCGGGCGGAAAGTACGAGTTGCGAAACGCGGCGGTCACAAGCTCCGCACAACCCTTGCTGCTGCTATAGGGGTCGAATCCGCCCATCGGGTCCTGTTCGCGGTACCCCCAGACCCACTCTCGGTTCTCGTAGCACTTGTCGCTCGTGACGTTCACCACGGCGCGCACGCTTCGCGCGCGCCGTACGGCGTCCAGCACGTGCACGGTACCGAGCACATTGGTATGGTACGTTTCGATCGGGTGGTCGTACGAATACCTCACCAACGGCTGGGCCGCCATGTGAAATACGACTTCGGGCTCGACCTCCGCGATCAGGCCAACGATCGCGCCAGCATCGCGTATATCCCCGATCACCGAGCGCATGCCGTCCGCCGCCCGCGTGAGCTCGAACATGCTGGGCCGTGTGGACGGGGAAAGGGCAAAACCCGTGAGCTCCGCTCCGAGCGATTGCAGCCAGAGCGACAGCCACGTGCCTTTGAATCCCGTATGCCCCGTCACCAGAACACGCTTGCCGCGCCACCATTGCGCATTCATTTCTGCCATACCTTCCATGAGGCACGGCCTGCACGCCACAAGTCCTCGAGAAGATTCTTGTCACGCAGCGTATCCATGGGCTGCCAGAAGCCATGATGCTGATATGCCGACAATTGTCCTCGCTCGGCAAGGGTTTCAAGCGGCTCCCGCTCCCACACGGTGCCGTCGTCGACAAGCAGGTCGAGCACCTTTGGGGAAAGCACAAAGAAGCCGCCATTGATCATGGCGCCGTCGCCCCGGGGCTTTTCCTTGAACGTCATCACCCGATGATCTTCGCGAATGTCCAATGCGCCGAAACGGCCGGGCGGATAGACTGCCGTCAGCGTGGCCAGCGTGCCTTGCTTACGATGGAAAGCGACCAGCGCCGCGATATCGACGTCGCTCACGCCGTCGCCGTAGGTAAAGCAAAATGCGTCTTCGTCCCGCACATAGGGTGCAACGCGCTTGAGACGTCCGCCGGTCATCGTGTCTTCGCCGGTATCGATCAAGGTGACGCGCCACGGCTCCGCATGCCGCTGGTGGACGTCCATGCGGTTATCCGCCATGTCGAACGTAACGTCCGACGTGTGCAGGAAATAATTCGCGAAATATTCTTTGATTAGATATCCCTTGTATCCGCAGCAAATGACGAAGTCGTTGATCCCGTGATGGGAATAGACTTTCATGATGTGCCAAAGGATGGGCTTGCCACCGATTTCGATCATCGGCTTCGGCCGCAAATGGGTCTCCTCTGAGATTCGCGTTCCTAGTCCGCCAGCAAGAATAACCGCTTTCATTTCGTTTCCCTAGACTGCGCCCCGGCACACGACTTTCGCTAATGACACCATCGATGTCTCGTACGCGGCCCAGTAGGTACCTGTTGTGAGGTCGGGCATTCGCGCCGTTGTTCGGCAACTTTTTTGAGATGCGCGCCATTATAACCAACGTTGGCAATAGCTTTTCCGATCCTTTCTCATCTGGCGGTAGCTAGATCGCTGGCGAAAATCCCGCGCACTACTTCGACGCCGTCGCGCCTTGATATCTCCGACGAGAGGCTTTCATTTCTCTTGCGGACTCGTCGCTCAAGCATGCGCCGCAGGCATCCCATGCGGTGCGCGGGCCCCAGCAGGTCTCAGCGGCCGCCCGGCGCGGACACCGCCAACGCACCGCAGGCGCCCATCGGCGCCGGCCTGCCGAAGTAGTACCCCTGCATGAACTTGCATCCGAGCCGTTGCAAGACCGCGATCTGCTCCTCGGTCTCCACCCCCTCGATCACGCACGTGAGCTCGAGGTTGCGGCAAAGCTCCACGATGCTGCGCACGATCCCCTGCGCCGCCGCATCGCGGGCGATATCGCACACGAAGCTGCGGTCGACCTTGACGTGGTTCAGTGGCAGCTGGTGGATGCAATGCAGGCTCGAGTAGCCGGTGCCGAAGTCGTCGAGCGATATCTTTGCGCCGAGCCGCTTCAATTCGGAGAGCGCCGCGCGTCCTTTCTCGAAGTCCTGCGTCATCGCGGTTTCGGTGACCTCGAATGTCAACCTGCCCGCATCGACGCCGCTTGCCTGCACCATCTCGCGAATCTTCTGCACCGCTTCCGGCGATGCGATGTCGCGCGCCGACAGATTGAACGAGACATGGATCCGCCGCCCACCCTCGTTCATGAACGCGAGCGCCTTGCCGAGCAGCACGGCCGTCAACTCGTGGATCAAGTCGCTCCTCTCCGCGACGCGGATGAAGAGCGCCGGCGACACATCGCCCAGCACCGGGCTGCTCCATCGAGCAAGGGCTTCGTGGGACGTCGCTTCGCCGGTGCGCGCATCGACGATCGGCTGGTAGTGCAGCGTCAATTCCCGTTCGAGATCGGCTTGGCGCAAGGCCTGCTCCACGCTGCCGAACTCGCGGATGCTGCTTTCGTGCTGCTCGGAAAAGATCGTCGTGTGTCCGCGCCGGTTTTCTTTTCCGTAGTACAGCGCGTAGTCCGCGCGCTCGAACAGTTGCTCGGCGTTTCGCCCCGCATCGGGAAACATGGCGATCCCGAGCGACGCGGAGATTCTCGCCGTCGCCCGTGGCAACTCGTAAGGCAGGCGCAATGCGTCGCAAATCGCCGAGCCGATGTCGAGAAGCTGCCGCGGCGTGTCGATCTGCAGGAACAGCAAGCCGAATTCGTCGCCGCCCAGGCGCGCGATCTGCAACTGCTCGCTCATGAACGCCACCAGTCTTCGCCCGACCTCCTCCAGCAAACTGTCGCCGGCGCGATGGCCGTGCAGGTCGTTCACCTGCTTGAAGCCGTCGAGATCGATGACGCCCACCGCGAAGCTGCGGTCCGGCAGGCGGCCGTTCTCGAACTGCTCCGCCAGCTGGCGCAGAAAGTGCCGGCGATTCGGCAAGCCCGTCAGGCTGTCGGCATTGGCCAGCTTGTGGTTTTCGTCGTTGAGGGCTTCGAGTTCGCGCTGCTTCTGTTCGAGCGCGTTCTGCGAGCGCACCAGGTTGGAGAAGTCGCGATAGTAGGTCAGGAGAACCTTGACCATCGCCATCGACACCAGAACCATGTTGATGGCGATCGCGACGAACACCGGGTTGCCGGTCGCGGAGAAGAACAGCGCGAACGGAATCAGCACGACCGCCGTCAGCAGCAGCGCGGCGGTGCGCATGTGCATCAGGCAGAAGATGCAGCCGATCACGGTGATCGACATGTAGAACGCGACGTGCGCCTTCGCGTAGGCGCCCCCGTAGCGATAGAGGCTGAGCCCCCAGGCCGTGAACAGGCAGCCGAGCACCACGATCAGCCAGATCGTAGTCCTCAGACGTTGGGCGATCTGGCGGTCGCTCAGGTTGACGATCAGCTTCCTGCGCCTCGCCCAGACCGCCAGCCGCACCACGCAGGCAACGCACAGCACGGCGGGTACATATACGCTGAGCAGGTCCGGCGCGACGCCGATATGCGTGATGGCGACCGCGACGCTGTTGATGATCAGAATCAGATACAGCAGCGGCAACTGCCGTGAAAAGGCCTCGAACTGGGAGCGCATGAGCACGCTCCCCTCCCCTTTGGCGCTGAGCATCAATCTAGTAGAACGCATTTCGGTGACCCGGCTTGAACCCGATCGGATCGGCTGCTCTTGGTCGAGCGCGCCTCTCGGGCAAACGTTTCTTGCGATGTCCAGTGCTGGTTTGGCGGCGGCCGGCCGCATCGGCAACGACGCCTCGATCGCACCGATTCGGTGCGATCCTCGCGGAAACGCCGTCCTTTCCGGTTTACGGCAAATTGGCGGGGAGCTGAAGGCAGGGGCGTGCGTCCTGCGCGCCACGATCGGCTTGTCAGACGGCGCACGCAAGTGTCGGTAAGGAACCTGGGAGACAAGCGCGGCCGGCACCCGGAAAATCCCGGCCCTCTCGCCAGGAAATGGAAAGCACAAAAAAGCACGCCCGCGTTCGCATGGAACGCGGGCGTGCCGATATGGAACTGCGTGGAACCGCGCGGCGCCAATGGCGCGTGCTACACGCGCGCCGCCGTGCGCCGGGTCCGGCGGTAGTGATCGAACAGCACCGCCAACAGCAGGATGCCGCCGCGAATCAGGTACTGATAGAACGTCGGCACGTTCATGAGGCTCATGGCGTCCTGCACCGAGCCCATGATCAGCACGCCGACCAGCACGCCCGAGATCGTCGCGACGCCGCCCGTCAGCGATACGCCGCCGAGCACGCACGCGGAGATCACGCCGAGTTCGAGACCGACCGATGTCTTCGGGTCGCCCAAGCTCATGCGCGACGCGAGCATCACGCCGGCGAACCCGGTCACGAGCCCCTGCAATACGAACACGGCGATCTTGATGCGCGTGACGGGAAGCCCCGCGAGCAGCGCCGCATCGCTGTTGCCGCCGACGGCGAGCACGTTCTTGCCGAACACGGTCTTCCTGAGCAGGAAGCCGAACACGACGAAGCCGACGATGTTGCTCCAGATCGGATACGAGATGCCGAGGAACGAGCCGCCGCCGAGATCGAAGAAGCTCTCTTCGGTGATCATCACGGCGTCGCCGTTCGAGGCGATGTAGGCGAGGCCGCGCACGACTTCCATCATCGCGAGCGTGACGATCAGCGAGTTGATCCGGTAGCGGCCGACGAGCACGCCGTTCACGAGCCCGACCGCGCCGCCCGCGAGAATGCCGCCCACGACGCCGAGCAGGACGCTGTGCGTGGCGGTGATCAGCATCGAGGCCACCACGCCTGACAGCGCGACGATCGACGCCACCGACAAATCGACTTCGCCGAGCGCGAGCACGAACATCATCGTGACGGCGATCGAGCCGATCAGCGTGACCGAGAGCAGCAGGCCCTGCAGATTGCGGCTCGTGAGGAAGTCGGGCACGGTGATCGACAGGACGGCGAACAGGATCACGAACACCATGACGATGCCCGACTTGTTCATGACGCGCCATGCCTTGGCGGCGGCGGAAGCGGAGCCGGGCTGCTGAGGCTGCGTTAGGGACTGAGGTTGTTGCATGGTCTCTCTCATTCGTTGCGGTACGTCACTGCGGCAGGGCCAGCTTGATCAGCTGATCGGGCGTCGCCTCGGCCTTCGGCAGATCGCCGACGATCCTGCCTTCCTTCATCACGAGCACGCGGTCGGCCACGCCGATCACCTCGGCCAGGTCGCTCGACACCATCAGCACCGTGCGCCCGCCCTCGGCGAGCCCGTAGAGCAGCTCATAGATCTGCGCGCGGGCGCCGACGTCGATGCCGCGCGTCGGCTCGTCCATCACGAAGACGTCGATCTTCTCGGCGAGCCAGCGCGACAAGATCACCTTCTGCTGGTTGCCGCCCGAGAGCGTGCCGATCGGCGTGTCGCCGTCGCGCGTCTTGATCGACAGCTTGGCGACGTAGTCGTCCGTCAGCTCGCGCTCGCGCCGCGCGTTGAGCAGGATGCGTCCGATGCTGAAGTGGCGGCGCGCGCTGATGTTGAGGTTGTCGGCCACCGATGCGATCGCGACGATGCCGTCCTGCTTGCGGTCTTCGGGGCACATCGCGATGCCCGCGCGCACCGCGTCGCGCGGCGTGACGAAATTCACGCGGCGTCCGTCGAGCTCGACATGTCCCGCGCTCGGCCGCGCCGCGCCGCAGATCAGCTTCATCAGCTCCGAGCGCCCCGCGCCGACGAGCCCGAAGAAGCCGACGATCTCGCCGCGCCGGGCGCTGAACGAAGCGGGCTCGGACAAGCCCGGCCCCATCAGCCCGTTCGCTTCGATGCGCACGCCGCCATGCTCGCGCGCGCGATAGTTGTACACGTCGCGAATCGAGCGCCCCACCATGCAACTGATGAGGCGATCGCGATCGAGCCCCTCGACGGTCTCGAAGGTCTCGATCGAGCGCCCGTCGCGAAACACGGTGACGCGATCGCAAAGCTCGTAGACCTCGTCCATCCGATGGGTCACGTAGACGATCGCGCGGCCTTCGGCGCGCAACGCGTCGATGATCTCGAACAGCTGCTTCGTCTCGCGCGACGAGAGCGAGCTCGTCGGCTCGTCGAAGGCGATCACGCGCGCGTCGCGCATCAACGCCTTGCCGATTTCGATCATCTGCCGCTGGCCGATCGACAAGTCCTTGACCTGCGCGTTCGGATCAATCTGCTCGCCCAGGCGCGCGAGCGTGCCCATCGCCCGCTCGACGAGCGAGCGCTTGTCGAGCACGCCGAAGCGGCCCGGCAGTTGCCCGAGCATCAGGTTCTCCGCCACCGTCAGCTCGGGCACCAAGTGCAGTTCCTGGTAGATGATCGCGATGCCGGCGTCGATGGCCGCCTTGGTGTTCGCAAAGCGCCGCTCGACGCCGCCAAGGCGCAGCGCGCCCGCTTGCGGATCGTTGACGCCCGAGAGCACCTTGAGCAGCGTCGACTTGCCCGCGCCGTTCTCGCCCATGAGGCCATGCACCTCGCCGGCGCGCACGTCGAACGACACGCGATCGAGCGCGAGCACCCCGGGGAAGCTGACGGTGATGCCATCGAGCTGCAGGTACGGGGGCTCGGCGTCGCTGCGCGGCGCGTTCGGTTCGGCTTCGGCGATGTCGTTCGCGTCACGCATGCTCGATCAGATCCCGAGTTCGTCGCGCACCTGTTTCCAGTTGTCGCGCGTCATCAACTTGCCCGTGGTCTGCGTATCGGCCTGCGGCTGCTTGCCCGCCTTGATCCAGTCGACGAGATTCTCGGCGCTCTCTTTGCCGTGGTTCGTCGAGCTGACCGCGATCGTGCCGTAGAAGCCCGTCGGCTCCTTGCGCTGGAGCTCGGCGAACGCCTCGCCCGCGCCGTTGATGCCGACGCCGATCACGTCCGCCGACGGAATGTGCAGCTGCTCCGACGCGCGCACGCCGCCGATCACGGTTTCCTCGTTCAGCGCGTAGATCACCCATTTCTTGATGTTCGGGTGCTTGGCGAACACCGGCGAGGCCGCGTTGAAGCCGCCTTCGTCGTCGGTCGTCTTTTGCGGGGCGTCGAAGATGTTTTCCTTCTTGAAGCCGCTGGCGAGCAGCGACTGCGTGGCGCCGTCGGTGCGCAGCTTGGCGGTCGGCAGCTCGTAGTCGGTGATGCGCACGGCGCCCACTTCCTCAGGCTTCCAGCCGCGCTTCTTCATCTCGTCGCTGATCGCCTGGCCGACCTGGTTGCCGATCTTGAACGCCGACATGCCGAGGTGCGGCACATCGGCGAGCGGCTTGCCCGACGAATCGACCAGCTGATCGTCCACGCTCACGAACTTCATGCCGTAGCGCTTCGCGCGCGCCTGGATCGCCGGCCCGA
The DNA here is from genome assembly GCF_005144415.1 of Trinickia terrae. Taxonomy (GTDB): domain Bacteria; phylum Pseudomonadota; class Gammaproteobacteria; order Burkholderiales; family Burkholderiaceae; genus Trinickia_A; species Trinickia_A terrae. The sequence goes on from NZ_SWJE01000002.1 coordinate 419,153, forward strand.
GCCGCACGTCGGGCGCGCAGATGACGAAGCCCTTCGCGCCTTGCGCGCCGAGGTTGTCGATCGCGGCCAGCACCTTCTCGCCGTCGGGCGTGCCGATGTTGACGACCGAGAAGCCATCCTTCTGGCCGAGCGCCGTCGCCGCCTTCTGCTCGTTGATGAACCATGCCTGCTCGGGCATCTTCACGAGAAAGCCGATCTTGAGCGGCTCGTCTGCGTGCGCGATCGATTGCATCGACAGCGGCGCGGCGAACAAGGTGGCCAAGGCGGCGCACAGCGTCAGGCGTCGAAGCTTGCTGGTCATACTCGTCTCCTTTGATGCGATAGGTCGTTAGCGACCTGGTGTGGTTAGCGGGTAGTTCAAAGAGGGGCGGGCGCCGTCTCCGGTCAGTGGCCCCAGCGCAACGCGAGCGGATTCGCCTCGCGCGCCAGCTCGAGCAGTTCGGCGCGCGTCGCGGGCGCGAGCGCTTCGAGCGGATGGCGCACGGCGTCGCTCTTGATCACGCCGCCCTCCTTCATGACCGTCTTCGCGGCGCGCAAGCCGCACTGGCGGTTCTCGTAGTTGATGAGCGGCAGGATGCGCGCGTAGCCTTCGCGCGCCTCTGCGCGGCGCCCGGCGCGAAATGCATCGAAGACCGGGCGGATCAGGTCGGGCAAGAGCGCGCTCGACATCGTGCCCGTCGCGCCGGCGTCGAGATCGGGCATCAGCGTGATCGCCTCCTCGCCGTCGAACGGGCCTTCGATCGTGTCGCCGCCCGCTGCGATCAGCGCGCGCAGCTTCGCCGCGGCTTGCGGCACTTCGATCTTGAAGTAGCGCACGAGCGGCAATTCGCGCGCGAGCCGCACGAGGAACGGCACGGCGAGCGTGACGCCAGAGAGCGGCGCGTCCTGCACCATGACCGGCACGCCGGCCGCGTCGGCCACGCGTGCGAAATGATCGAACATGCCGTTTTCGTCGGCGCGCAGCGCGGCGCCGTGATAAGGCGGCATCAGCATGACGAGGCTAGCGCCCGCGGACGCCGCGCGCTGCGCCCGCGCGCTCGCGATGGCCGTGCTGAAGTGGCTGCACGTCACCATCACCGGCACGCGGCCGGCGGTGTGCTCGAGACACAGGTCGACGAGCGTGTCGCGCTCGACGTCGGTGAGCACGAACTGCTCGGAGTAGTTCGCGAGGATGCAGATGCCGTCGACGCCCTGATCGACCATGCAATCGATCACGCGCCGCTGGCCGTCGAGGTCGAGTTCGCCCGACTCCGTGAACGGCGTGGGCGCGACGGGAAAAACGCCCGAGAACGGGCGGGCAAAGGTGGCCACGGCTGGAACTCCTGTCCTGAATGAGGATTGATCCGACGACTGCCCGGCGCGTCGCCGACACGCCTCGGATGCCTTAATAGGCATACTATATTGGTCGACTCATCCGGAATCGATTAGCGTTTTCCCCAGATCATCCCGCCCAATAGTAATGCTATTTCTATGTAACCTTTCGGCAATTGCCTGGCAATTTCGTCAAATTTCCCGATATTTGAGTTCCCCGGGAGTTCGACCGGCGTCCTGACCTGCGTGTCCTATCGATCAGCCCGGTTTTTGGGAAAACGATTTTAGTCTTACTATTTAGGCTTCAGAGCCTCATCGAAGATGACCAACAAACCTCGCAAGCTCCGCTCCGCCCAATGGTTCGGCACGGCCGACAAGAACGGCTTCATGTACCGCAGCTGGATGAAGAACCAGGGCCTTCCCGATCACGTTTTCGACGGGCGCCCGGTCA
>NZ_SWJE01000020.1 GCF_005144415.1 Trinickia terrae
CGCTGATGGTGGGCATCGAGCAGAAGCTGTTGGGCGGCAACGTGCCGTGGACGCTGCACCACCAGCACTGGGACCACGAGATGCTCAAGCCCGCCTCGCAATGCAAGCCGATCGCGTATCCGAAGCCGGACGGCAAGCTGACGTTCGACCGTTTGTCCTCGGTGTTCATCTCGAACACGAACCACGAGGAGAACCAGCCGGCGCATCTGACGCTCAAGGACGCGTCAGTGCCGGTGAGCGTGAACCTGCGCACCTATGCGGGGCCGGAGGGGCGCTTCTGCCCGGCGGCGGTCTACGAGTTCGTGAAGCACGACGACGGCAGCGACCGCCTGCAAATCAACGCGCAGAACTGCGTGCACTGCAAGACCTGCGATATCAAGGACCCGACGCAGAACATCGTATGGGTCACGCCCGAGGGCGGCGGCGGGCCGAACTATCCGGGCATGTGACGCGGACCGCGGTCAGCTTTGCATGGGACCCGAGTAAGCGCTAAAGCGCTAACTCGGGCCGACACGAAAAAAATGGGCGCTCTTTGCAGCGCCCATTTTTATTGCGGCCCTCGCCTTATCGCTTACGCTCCCGGCGGCGCGCTTGCGGCAATCTTCGGCGTCGCCACGACCACGTCACCGCATTGCGCCCGATGGCGCAGCGCGTGATCGATCAGCACCAGCGCGAGCATCGCCTCGGCAATCGGCGTCGCGCGAATGCCGACGCACGGGTCGTGTCTGCCGAACGTCTCGACGACAGCCGGCTCGCCCGCCTTGTCGATCGAGCGGCGCGGCGTGCGGATGCTCGAGGTCGGCTTGATCGCGATCGACACAGTAACGTCCTGCCCCGTCGAAATACCGCCGAGCACGCCGCCGGCATGGTTGCCGACGAAGCCAGCCGGCGTCAGCTCGTCGCCATGCTCCGAGCCGCGTTGCGCAACACTCGCGAAGCCCGCGCCGATCTCGACGCCCTTCACCGCGTTGATGCCCATCATCGCGTGCGCGATGTCGGCGTCCAGGCGATCGAACAGCGGCTCGCCAAGGCCGACCGGCACGCCCGACGCCACCACCTTGATGCGTGCTCCGATCGAGTCGCCATCCTTGCGCAGAGCATCCATATAGGCTTCCAACTGCGGCACGATGTCAGCGTTCGGCACGAAGAACGGGTTCTCGCGCACGTGCGCCCAATCGACGAACGGCACGTCGATCTCGCCGAGCGCGCTCATGTAGCCGCGCACTTCGACGCCTAGACGCTCGCGCAGCCACTTCTTCGCGACTGCGCCCGCGGCAACCGTCGGCGCGGTCAGGCGCGCCGACGAGCGGCCGCCGCCGCGATAGTCGCGCACGCCGTATTTCTGCCAGTAGGTGTAGTCGGCGTGGCCAGGGCGGAAGGTCTCGGCGATGTTGCCGTAGTCCTTGCTGCGCTGGTCCGTGTTGCGGATCAAGAGGGCGATCGGCGCGCCGGTCGTCACGTTCTCGAACACGCCCGACAGGATCTCGACCTTGTCCTCCTCCTGGCGCTGCGTCACGTGGCGCGACGTGCCGGGCTTGCGGCGGTCGAGTTCGATCTGGATGTCTTCAGTGGTCAATGCCATGCCCGGGGGGCAGCCGTCGATCACGCAGCCGATGGCGGGACCATGCGATTCACCGAACGTCGTGACGGTAAAAAGCGTACCGAGAGTATTGCCGGACATGAGCGTCGTCCAAAAGGAAATCGGGGAGACCGTTACTATACCAGCCGGTTAATCTCGCCGCGCCCTCGCACAACCGGCCCCCGGCTCATGACGGCCTCATTTGCGCGCCCCGCGCAGCTCGCCGACGATGCGCTGCAGCACCTCCGGCGTGGCCGCATGCGGCTCGAGCGGCTCCGCCACGGCGAGCGTCAGGCGGCTCATCACGCCCTTCCTGACCGGCCGCGGCCAATGCGCGTCTTCCGCGCGCGAGAACACGCTGCCCCACAGGCCGCGCAGCGCCATCGGCACGACCGGCACCGGCGCGCGCTGGACGATCTCGCTCACCCCGTGACGGAACGGATTGAGCTCGCCGGTCTTCGTCAGCTTGCCCTCGGGAAAGATGCAGACGAGCTCGCCCTCGGCCAACGCATCGGCGCATGCATCGTAAGCACGTGCGAGGAGCGCCGCGTCCTCGTGCGCCGGCGCGATCGGGATCGCTTTCGCATGCCGGAACAGCCAGCCCGTAAATGGCGTGCGGAAGATGCGGTGGTCCATCACGAAGCGGATCGGCCGCGGGCTCTCGGCCATGATGACGACCGCATCGACGAAGCTCACGTGATTGCAGACCAGCACCGCGGCGCCTGTCTCCGGAATGCGCTCCGAATGCACGAGGCGGATGCGATAGAACGTATGCACGAGCACCCAGGCGATGAACCGCAGCAGGAACTCCGGCACGAGCGAGTAAATGTAGCCCGCGACCACGACGTTCAACAGCGCCGTGGTCAGGAAGATGCCGGGAATGCTCACGCCCAGCGACGTCAGCGCGATCGCCATCAGCGCCGACACGATCATGAAGAACGAGTTCAGGATGTTGTTCGCGGCGATGATGCGTGCGCGATGCGTCGGCTGGCTGCGGCTCTGGATCAGCGCGTAAAGCGGAACGCTGTAGAAGCCGCCGAACATCGCAAGCAGAAACAAGTCGGCAAGGATGCGCCAGTGCCCGAGCCCAGCAAGAAATTCGCCGACCGATAGCAGATGACCCGCCAGCGGCAGCGCATGGCTCGCGAAGTAGAGATCGATGGCGAACACGCTCATGCCGATCGACCCGAGCGGCACGAGCCCGATTTCGACGCGCCGCTTCGACAGCCGCTCGCATAGCAGCGACCCGATGCCGATGCCGAACGAGAACGTGGCGAGCAGCACCGTGACGACGTCCGGGTTCGCCGAGAGCACGTCTTTCGCGAAGTTGAAGAACGAAGTGAGAAACGTCGCGCCGACGAACCAGAGCCAGGAAATGCCGAGCAGGCTCAGGAACACCGTGCGGTTTTCGCGCGCAAGCGAGAGGTTGCGCCAGGTCTCGGTGACCGGGTTCCAGTTGATCCGCAGATCCGGCTGCGGCGCCGGCGACACCGGCACGAACGCCGATACCGTGCGCCCGGCAAGGGCGATCGCGACGCAACCGAAGGCGAGGATCACGGCGCCGTGCGCAGCGAACCCGGCCGCCGCGCCGCCGATGATCGTGCCGATCAGGATCGCGACGAAGGTTCCCATCTCGACGAGGCCGTTGCCGCCCACCAGTTCCCGATCGCCCAGATGCTGCGGCAGGTACGCGTACTTGACGGGGCCGAACAGCGTCGAATGGACACCCATCAGGAACGTGCAGAGGTAGAGCAGCGGCGCGCTGTGCATCCAGAATCCCGCGCCGCCCACCGCCATGACGGCGATTTCGAAGGTCTTCACAAAGCGCGTGAGCGTCGCCTTGTCGTATTTGTCGGCGATCTGCCCGGAGGTCGCCGAGAAGAGCACGAACGGGACGATGAAAATCGCCGAGATCAGGAATGCCGCCGTTTTCGCATCGACGCCGGAAAAGCGCGCCGTCTGATACGTCACGAGCGACGAGAAGCCGACCTTGAACACGTTGTCGTTGAGCGCGCCGAGAAACTGCGTCCAGAAAAAAGGCGCGAAGCGGCGCTCGCGCAGCAGGCCGAACTGGGAGTGATGTTCACGTTCGGCGCGGCGCGCCGGTTGCGCAGCAGGCATGGGTTGATCGCTCATGCGGTCGGGGAATTATTGGGGGAAGCCGTCGCCGGCCGCGTTAGTGGCCTTCGTAGTTTGGCGCAATGGTATGGCACTGATGCGAAACGATCCGGCGCGGGCGTTGCATGGGACCCAAGAAAAAGCGCGCCTCGAGTGCGCGCTTATTTCCCGGATAGCTTCTCTCTGCATCACATCATGCCGCAATGCAACATGGTGGTTTGGCAGACGCGCCCACCCCTGCATCTCGCGGCGGGTCAACGCGTTTCCCGTTGCTCCTGCTCTTGCTCCGGCCAGTCGCGAATATAGGCCTTCAGCATGCGGTTCTCGAAGCCCTGCTCTTCGACCACGGCCTTCGCCACGTCGTAGAACGAGATCACGCCCATCAGCGTGCGGCTTTCGAGCACCGGCAGATAACGGACGTGATGCTCGAGCATCATCCGGCGCACTTCGTTGACGTCGGTTTCCGGCGTGCAGGTGATCGGATGGTCGTCCATCACCTTGCGAATCGACGAGGTGCCGACGCTCCCCGCATTCCTGTGCAGCGTCATGATGATTTCGCGGAACGTCAGCATGCCGACCAGCTCGCCATACTCCATCACGACGAGCGAGCCGATGTCGTGTTCGGCCATCGTATCCACTGCCTCATGCAGCGACGTATCGGGCGTAACCGTAAACAGGGTGTTGCCCTTGACTTTTAGAATGTCGCTGACTCGCATAATTTGTCTCCCGATAAAGCACAACTGATTTTTGATCGTAACGGAAAGCCCCTCAAAAGGAAAGCGAGGGCACCCGCTCGCGGCCCTCCGGGTTTGCCCGCGACCGGCTCGAAGCCAAGCCGCGCAGTGATACGATGGCCGGCACTTCAACCTTCGCGGGCGCCGTTCGAGAAAAACGGCCCGCCGATTCCGATGTCCGCCAATCGTTTCGACACGCTTGCGCTGCATGCCGGCGCTGCCCCCGATCCCGCAACCGGCGCGCGCGCCACGCCGATCTACCAGACCACATCCTTCACGTTCCGCGACACCGACCATGCCGCCGCACTCTTCAACATGGAGCGCGCGGGCCATGTCTACTCGCGGATTTCGAACCCGACCGTGGCCGTCTTCGAAGAGCGCGTCGCCGCGCTCGAGAACGGTGCGGGCGCGATCGGCACCGCGAGCGGCCAGGCCGCGCTGCACCTCGCGATCGCGACGCTGATGGGCGCGGGCTCGCACATCGTCGCATCGAACGCGCTGTACGGCGGCTCGCACAACCTGCTGAGCTATACGCTGCGGCGCTTCGGCATCGAGACGACCTTCGTCAAGCCAGGCGACCATGACGCCTGGCGTGCGGCGCTGCGCCCAAACACGCGCCTCCTGTTCGGCGAGACGCTCGGCAACCCGGGGCTAGACGTGCTCGACATCGCCGCCGTCGCGCAGATCGCCCATGAGCACCGCGTGCCGCTCCTTGTCGACTCGACCTTCACCACGCCGTATCTGCTGAAACCGTTCGAGCACGGTGCCGATTTCGTCTACCACTCGGCGACGAAATTCCTCGGCGGCCACGGCACGACGATCGGCGGCGTACTAGTCGATGGCGGCACGTTCGACTTCGTCGCTTCGGGCCGCTTCCCGGAACTCACCGAGCCCTACGACGGCTTTCACGGCATGGTGTTCGCCGAGGAGAGCACCGTCGCGCCGTTCCTGCTGCGCGCACGCCGCGAAGGCTTGCGCGACTTCGGCGCCTGCCTGCACCCTCAGGCCGCCTGGCAACTGCTGCAAGGGATCGAGACGCTGCCGCTGCGCATGGAGCGGCACGTCGCGAACACGCGCCGGGTCGTCGAGTTTCTGGCGGCGCATCCCGCAGTCGAATCCATCGCCTATCCGGAGCTCGACTCGCATCCCGATCACGCGCTCGCCAAGCGGCTGCTGCCGCGCGGCGCGGGCGCCGTGTTCAGCTTCAACCTGCGCGGCGATCGCGCCGCGGGCCGCCGCTTCATCGAAACGCTCACGCTGTTCTCGCATCTGGCGAACGTCGGCGATGCGCGCTCGCTCGTCATCCATCCGGCCTCGACTACACACTTCCGGATGGACGCCGCGGCGCTCGCCGGCGCCGGCATCACGGAGGGCACGATCCGGCTGTCGATCGGGCTCGAAGATGCCGACGACCTGATCGACGATCTCAAGCGTGCGCTCAAGGCGGCGGTGAAGGCGCAGTCCGGAACGGCTGGCGCAAACAAGGGAGCATCGTGATCCTCGACATCAACGGCGCCGCCGCCTACGCCTACACCGGCGGCAAGGCCTTCGACCGCGCCCGGCCCACCGCCGTCTTCATTCACGGCGCGCAGCACGATCACAGCGTGTGGGGCCTGCAAAGCCGCTACTTCGCCCATCACGGCTTCAACGTGCTGGCCGTCGACCTGCCCGGCCACAGCCGCAGCGCCGGCCCGGCGGCGGCGACCATCGGCGAGCTCGCGGACTGGCTCGCCGCGTTGTTCGACGCAGCCGGTGTCGATGCCGCGTTCGTCGCCGGACACAGCATGGGCTCGCTCGTGGCCCTCGACTTCGCCGGCCGCTATCCGGCGCGCGCCGCCCGCGTGGCGCTCGTCGCGACCGCCGTGCCGATGACCGTCTCCGACGCGCTGCTCGACGCGGCGCTCAACCGCGAGAGCGTGGCGATCGAACTCGTCAACCGCTGGTCGCATTCGACGCTCGCCGCCAAGCCGTCCGCCCCCGGCCCGGGCTTCTGGCTGCACGGCATGAACCAGCGCCTGATGGAGCGTGTCGCGGCACGCGGCGAACCACGGCTCTTCCATACCGACTTCACGGCGTGCAACCAATATGCCGACGGGCTCGCGCGCGCGGCGCAGGTGCGTTGCCCCGTGCGCCTCGTTGTCGGCAAGAAGGACGCGATGACGCCCCCACGCGCCACGCGCGCGCTCGCCGATGCGCTGGCCGCGGCCGGCGCCGCCGTCGACACGGTGACGCTCGACGGCGGCCACGCGCTGATGACCGAGCAGCCCGACGCCACGCTCGATGCGCTGTTCGGCTTCGCCGCGCCGCTTCGCAACGCGCCTCGGCCGATCCAGGATAGCCCGGCGTGAGCGAACGCACCATCTGCCGAATGGCCGAGTTGCAAGCCCGCATCGATCGCAGCAAAATGAATCTAACTACTTGACGCGATTGAATTTGCTCGATTGCTCACGCGAGCTTGCGCAACCGGCCGGCGCGCGGAAGCCCGCCACGGGGCGAAGAGCAAAAGGGAAACGGAGGCGACGATGGCACACACCGCTCACACCGAACACTTCGCGAATTTCGCGGAGTTCTATCCGTTTTATCTCGGGGAGCATCGCAACGTGATGTGCCGCCGGATGCACTTCGTCGGCTCGCTGGGCGTGATCGGCTGCCTGGCCATGGCGATCGCGACCGGCGACTGGCTCTGGCTGCCGGCCGCCATCGTCTGCGGCTACGGGTTCGCCTGGGTCGGCCACTTCGCGTTCGAGAAGAACCGCCCCGCCACCTTCCGCCACCCGGTGTACAGCCTGATGGGCGACTGGGTGATGTTCAAGGATATTTGCGTGGGGAAGATATCCCTGTAGCGCGCCGGGCCGAAACCGGCCAAGCCGCGTCGCGTCACAGGCCCGCGGCGTGGTGCTGCATCGATTGCGCGCCGCTGGCATCGGCCGCGGCCCGCGCTGCCAGCGCATCGCGCGCGGCCAGCAATGCCGCCAGCGAAACGTTCAATTTCTCGTTGTCGAGCGCACCCAGCAGCGTCGCGCAATCGACCCGCGTCGGCTCGAGCCTCAACTGATACTCGAGCTCGGCCTTGTCGATTACGAACAGGTCGAACAGACGCCCGACGGTGATCTGCGACGGATTCGCGAGCAGCACGTAGCGCGCCGGACCACCGCGACCGTCGTTCTCGAGGCGCGCCACCCACTCGCGCTTGCCGAGCTTCGCAATGAGGTCCGTGGCGGTATCCATGTCGCAGCGGAGCATGCGCGCGAGCTCCGTGACCGTGTGTCCCGGCTTGCCGGCCTCGCGTGCTTCGTCGAGGCGCGCGAGCAATTCGAGCGCGTCGAGCAGGTCGCCGCCCGGGTAGCGCTGCCGGTGAAACTGGCCGATGCGGATGGCGGGCAGCGCCGACGCGATCATCGCCCCCGCCAGCGTGATGAACCAGCACAGGTACATCCAGAGCAGGAACATCGGCACGGTGGCGAACGCGCCGTAGACCGCCGTATAAGTCGGAATGCGGCGCACGTAAAAGCCGAAGCCGCGCTTCGTCAGCTCGAACGCCACCGCGGCGCAAATGCCGCCGACCATCGCATCGCGCCATTGCACGATGCAGTTCGGCATGTAGACGTAGAGCATCGTGAACGCAAGCGCCGTGAGCGGCAGCGCGGCCCCGGTCAGGGCCCAGTCGATCAGCGCCGAAACACGCAAGCCGGCGAAGATGGGCGAGCGCGTGAACAGGTACGACGAGATCGACAGGCTCACGCCGATCAGGAGCGGCCCGAGCGTCACGATCGACCAATAGACGAGCACGCGCTGCGCGAACGGCCGCGGCTTGGTCACGCGCCAGATCACATTGAACGCCGATTCGACCGTCATCATCGTCATCACGGCGGTGACGAACAGCACGATCATCCCCATCGTCGTGAGGCCCTTGGCCTTGGTCGCGAACTGGTTCAGGTAGCGGAAGATCTGATTGTTGATCTGGTCGGGCATCAGGTGTTCGGCCAGGAAACCCTGCAGCGAAGCCTGGAACGACGAAAAAATCGGGAACGCCGTGAACAGCGCGAACGCCACGGTCGCGAGCGGCACGAGAGCGAGCATCGTCGTGAACGTGAGGCTGCCGGCCACCTGCGGAATGCGATCCTCGCCGCTGCGCTTCGCGGCGAACTGCGCAAGGCGCTTGATCGTGTCGAAATTGAAGCTCAGCTTCGGCAAAAACCTTCTCCTTCTCCGGCTGGCGCCGGGCAGCGGCGACCTCAGCCCCCTATAATAGCCGCTCACCAAAAAGCGCCCCAACCCTGTCGCTGTGCGGGGCAGTCCGGCGTTTTCTTGAGAGGTTTATGAAAGACGTTCTCGTACTCTATTACAGCCGTCATGGCGCCACCCGCGAACTCGCACTCGCGATCGCGCAAGGCATCGACAGCGTCCCCGGCATGCAGGCGCGCCTCCGCACCGTCCCTCCCGTATCGACCGTCTGCGAAGCGACGCAGCCCGACATCCCCGCCGACGGCCCGCCCTACGCGGAGCTGCGCGACCTCGAGGAATGCGCCGGCCTCGCCCTTGGCTCGCCGACCCGCTTCGGCAACATGGCCGCCTCGCTCAAATACTTCCTCGACGGCACCACGCCACAGTGGCTGTCGGGCGCGCTCGCCGGCAAGCCAGCGTGCGTGTTCACGTCGACGGGAAGCCTTCATGGCGGACAGGAATCGACCTTGCTGTCGATGATGCTGCCGCTCTTGCATCACGGCATGCTGATCGTCGGGATCCCGTACACCGAGAGCACGCTCACCACGACGCAAAGCGGCGGCACGCCGTACGGCGCGTCGCATCACGCGCGCGCCGGCGCAAGCGAAAGCGGCATCACCGCCGACGAAAAGACGCTCGCGATCACGCTCGGCGTGCGCGTCGCGCGCGCGGCCGCCCAGCTCAACGAGCGGCTGTAGGCGCACCCGTGACGCAAACGAAGCAGGCAAGCCCCGAAGTGATCCCGCGCCGCGGCTGCGCGCTTGGCGCGGCGGTGTCCCTCGTCGCGCTGATCGCGCTCGCGGTGGCCTGGGAGGGCTGGCTCGCGCCGCTGCACCCCGGCGGCTCGGCGCTCGTGCTCAAGGCGGTGCCGCTCCTGCTGCCGCTTCTCGGCGTACTCAAGCGCCGCGTCTATACGTTCCAATGGGCGTCGATGCTGATCCTCCTCTATTTCGCCGAGGGCATCGTGCGCGGCATGACGGATGCCGGATGGTCCGCGCGGCTCGGCTGGATCGAGGCCGCGCTCGCCATGGCGTTCTTCGTTTGCGCGCTGGGCTATGTCGCCCCGTTCAAGCGCGCCGCCCGCGCGGCGAGGCGCGACGCCAGCACATAACGACTATCGAGAGACTGGAGACACCCATGACCGACTCCGCCAACGCCACCGGCCAAACTTTCGTCGCGGCATGCCGCGAAGCGATCGGCGCCGCGCACGTGCTGACCGACGCGCACGACACCGCCCCCTTCCTGACCGACTGGCGCCGCCGCTACCAAGGCGCCGCCTGTGCCGTGCTGCGGCCCGCCACGACCGAGGAAGTCGCAGCCATCGTCCGGCTTGCGCTCGAGCATCGCGTCGCGCTGGTGCCGCAAGGCGGCAACACGGGGCTCGCGGGCGGCGCGACGCCCGATGCGAGCGGCGCGCAAGCGCTCGTGAGCCTCGCGCGCCTGAACCGCGTGCGGGAGCTCGACGCGCACAACAACACGATCACCGTCGAAGCCGGCGTAATCCTCGCCGAAGTCCAGGCGCGCGCGCAGGAAGCCGGCCGGCTTTTCCCGCTGTCGCTGGCGGCCGAGGGCAGCTGCACGATCGGCGGCAATCTCTCGACGAACGCGGGCGGCACCGGCGTGCTGCGGTACGGAAACACGCGCGAGCTCTGCCTCGGCCTCGAAGTCGTGACGCCGCAAGGCGAGATCTGGAACGGCCTGCGCGGCCTGCGCAAGGACAACACCGGCTACGACCTGCGCGATCTCTACATCGGTGCGGAAGGCACGCTCGGCATCATCACGGCGGCCGTCATGAAGCTGCATCCGCAGCCGGCCGCGCGCGTGACGGCACTCGCCGCGCTCGAGTCGCCGCATGCGGCGCTCGATTTCCTTGCGCTCACGCAGCGCTTCACCGGGCCGCTTCTGACCGGCTTCGAGTTGATGTCCGATTTCTGCCTGCGGCTCGTCGGCAAGCACTTCCCGCAGCTGCGCTATCCGTTCGGCGCGGCGCACGGCCAGATCGTGCTGCTCGAGCTGTCCGACAGCGAGAGCGAAGAACACGCGCGCGCGATCTTCGAGCGTCTGATGGAGACCGCGCTGGAGGATGGCCTCGTCGCCGATGCGGTGGTCGCCGAGAACCTCGCGCAATCGCGCGCGTTCTGGGACTTGCGCGAGCACATCCCGCTCGCGCAGGCCGAGGAAGGGCTGAACATCAAGCACGACATCGCGGTGCCGATCTCGCGCATCGGCGCATTCATCGACACGACCGACGCGGCGATCGCACAGGCAGTCCCGGGTGCGCGCATGGTCACGTTCGGCCATCTCGGCGACGGCAACCTGCATTACAACGTGCAGGCGCCCGAAGGCGGCGATGCGAAAGCGTTCCTCGCGCAGCACCAGGCCGGAATCAACCGGATCGTCTACGACAGCGTGCACGCGCACGGCGGCAGCATCAGCGCGGAGCACGGCCTCGGGCAATTGAAGATCGACGAAGCGGCGCACTATAAATCCGCCGTCGAAGTGCGGCTGATGCAGGCGGTGAAGGCGGCGCTCGATCCGGCGGGCCTGATGAATCCCGGCAAGGTGCTACGCTAAGGCATCGCCACCGACCAGCAGGAGATGCGCCCGTGAAAATCCGCGTGCTGTCCGATCTGCACCTCGAATGCGACGAGCCGGAAGTGATTCCGCACGCGGGCGCGGATCTGGTCGTGCTGGCCGGCGACATCCACAACCACGCCGAAGGCCTGCGCTGGGCCGCGGAGGCGTTCGACGCGCAGGTGCCCGTGGTCTATGTGCCCGGCAATCACGAGTATTACGACGGCGAATTCGGCGCGCTGGAGACGGCGATGCGCGACGCGGCCGGCTGCATCGACAACGTGCACTACCTGAACAACGGCGTGCTCGTCGATCCGGAGGGCCGCTGGCGCGTGCTCGGCACGACGCTGTGGACGGATTTCGAGCTGTTCGGCGCAACCGGCGACGCGCGGGCGCAATCGATCGCCGCAGCCAGGAAGGTGATGCTGGATTTTCGCGGCCTGATCCAGGTGGCGTGGCCCGAGGCCGGCGCGCCGGATGCCGGCGCGACGCGCGACTTCACGCCGGCCGATACGCTCGCGCTGCACCGTCATGCGCGCGCCTGGCTGGAAGCGGAACTGGCGAAACCTTTCGAGGGGAAGACGATCGTCGTGACGCACCACGGGCCGCACCGGCTGAGTCTCGCGGCGCGCTATGCGAACGACCTGGTGTCGGCGGGCTTCATCAGCGATCTGGAGGAGCTCGTCCGCGAGCCGGTCGCGCTCTGGATCCATGGACACACGCATACCGCGTTCGACTATACGGTCAACGGCACGCGCGTCGTCTGCAATCCGCGCGGCTATGTCGACCGCCGGACGCGCCGGCTGGAGAACCCGGACTTCGCGTGGGACAAAGTCGTCGAGATTTGAGCGCTCAGCGCTCGGCGCGTGCGGGCCTGGCTGCGCGATTCACGGGAACCGTTACGAGCTGCGTCTGGATTTTCAGCCGGCGCAACAGGTCGCGCGACGCGGCGAAACCGATCAGACCGAACATGACGGCAACGCCGATCAGCAGATGCGTATTCATGAATTCCCTTCTTTCGATGTCGTTGCAATGACGACACGGTAGCAAATCACCCGTCGGCGAGGCGTAAAGAAGTGTTGCCGCACCGCCAATCTGTAACAGCGATCGCCAGGCGGCGCGTTCGGCGCATCGACCGGCGCCGCGCCGCCGGGAGTTTCATCGCCGTGCCGCTCAAGTCCGCGCAAACTGGCGCAATGCGGCCTGATCGGCGGCGAGCGTGGCGGGTAGTTCCTCGCGCAGGAAGTCGACCCAGGTGCGGATCTTCGCATCGAGATACTGGCGCGACGGATACAGCGCATACACGTTCATCGGCTGCGAGGTGTACTCCGGCATGACCCAGACGAGCTCGCCGCTCTTGAGCCATTGAATCGCCGAATACGTCGGCAGGATGGAGACGCCCATGCCTTCGCGCACCGCCACGGCCATCGCCTCGGCGACGTTGACCTGGAACGTCGACGGCGGCAGGGTGAAGGTCTCCTGCCCGTTCGGGCCGTCGAAGGTCCATTTGCCGGCCGCGAGCGTCGGCGCGGCCATGTGCAGGCAAACGTGATGTTCGAGATCGGAAGGAACCTTCGGCACGCCGCGCGCCTCGAGATACGCCGGCGCGGCGCACGCCACGCTGAACGCGCTGCCGAGCCGGTGCGAGACGAGCCCCGAGTCCGGCAGGTCGTAGCCGAGCACGAGCGATACGTCGTAGCCCTCGTCGAGCAGATCGGGAATGCGCTGCGCGAGCGTCAGGTCGATGTCGACGTCGGGATAGCGCTTCCGGTAGCGGCCGATCGCCGGCACGACGTAATGCATGCCGAAGCTGCTCATTGCGTGGATCTTGAGCTTGCCCGACGGATGCGCGTGAGCGTCGCTCGCCTCGGCCTCGGCCTGGTCGACGTAGGCGAGGATCTGCTCGCAGCGCTGCAAGTAGCGCTCGCCGGCCTCGGTGAGCGCGATGCGGCGTGTCGTGCGGTTCAGAAGCCGCGTGCGCAGGTGCGCTTCCAGATCGGATACGGCGCGCGACGCGTAGGCGGTGGTGGTGTTCAGGTGCTGCGCGGCGGCCGTGAAGCTCCCCGCTTCGACGACACGGACGAATACGCGCATGTTTTGCAGCGTGTCCATACTACGTTCCCTTCTTGAGTTCGGCCGATTGTTACACGATCTGAAATATCTATTGTCTCAGTTTTCGTAAATAACCATTACATCTTTACTGGTTATTCGATAATCTCTCAAAAAATATAATCCCAAGCAGGTTTATATAGTCATTTAAGGAGAGAATCGTGCAGTCTCCGGTCATGAAAGGTAGTATCGCGCTCGCCTTTCTTGCATTCTCAACAATAATTACCGGATGTGCCAGTACCGGAGGCATTGCCCCGCAAAGCAAAGCGGCCGACCCGTCCGCATTCGATATCGGCCAGGCCGTGCGCGCGGCCGACGCCAATGCCCAATGGCCCGCAGCCGATTGGTGGCGCGCCTACGGCGACCCGCAATTGAATACGCTCGTCGAAGCCGCGAGCGCCGGCAGCCCGACGCTCGCGGCCGCGCAGGCCCGCGTGCGCGAAGCGCTGGCGATCGCCGGCCGGGCCCAGGCGGCTCTCGCGCCGCAGGTGAACGGCAGCCTGTCGCTGCAGCGCCAGCACTGGGCGGACAACCCGCTCTACTACGGCCCGGGCACGCTCGCGAACGAGAACACGTACAACAACACCGGGACCATCGGCCTGTCTTACCACCTCGACCTTTGGGGCGGCGACGAGAACGCCCTCGAGCGCGCGCTCGACACCGCCCACGCCCAGGCCGCCGACGCGCGCGCCGCGCAGCTCGAGCTAGAAGTGAACGTCGTGCGCGCCTATGTCGATTTGTCGAAGGACTACGCGCTGCTCGATATCGCCAAAGAGACGCTCGAGCAGCAGAAGCAGCTCGTGGCGCTCGCGCACCGGCGGCTCGCCGGCGGCCTCGGCACGCAACTCGAAGTGAGCCAGACAGAAGCGCCGGTTCCCGAATACGAGCGGCAAATCGACGCCCTCGAAGAATCGATCGCGCTCGACCGCAACCAGCTTGCCGCGCTCCTCGGCAAAGGCCCGGGAGCGGGCGATTCGATCCTGCGCCCCACGCTGTCGCTGGCCGCGCCCGCCAGCCTGCCGTCCACGCTGCCGGCCGACCTGATCGGCCATCGCCCGGACATCGTCGCCGCCCGCTGGACCGTGGCGGGGGAGGCGCGCGGCATCGACGTCGCCAAGGCGGCGTTTTATCCGAACATCAACCTGGCCGCGTCGCTCGGCGGCTATGCGGTCGGCGGCCCGCTCTTCGAATTCCTGAGGGCGCAGAACGGCAGCTGGACCGCGGGCCCCGCGCTGTCGCTGCCGATCTTCGACGGCGGCGCGCTGCGCAGCCAGCTCGGCGCGGCGGCCGCAGGCTACGACCAGGCCGTCGAGAACTACAACCGGACGATCGTCTCCGCACTCAAGGACGTCTCCGACCAGGTCGTGCGGATGCGTTCGCTCGGCACGCAGGCGCAGGATGCGCAACGCTCGGTCGCGGCGGCCAAGAAGAGCTTCGACCTCTCGCGCGAAGGCTACCGGCGCGGGCTCACCGACTACGTCAACGTGATCGTCGCCCAAACGCAGTGGCTCAACGCGCAGCAAGGCGTCGCGCGCATCCAGGCCGAGCAGCTGGTCGCCCATGCGTCGCTGATGGCTGCGCTGGGCGGCGGGCTCGACGACCCGGCCAACGGCCCGGCCGCCGCCGATACCCGGCCGGGCCACACGACCACCGCGCAGCGGGCAGTCTCGGCGGCGGCAGAGGCGGTGTCGTCGACCGCGGCGAAAGCGGTCCACGCGGTGTCGCCAACCGCGGCAGCGGCGCCGGCGAACGCCGCGTCCGGCGCCAGCCCTGCACCCTGAGGCACAGCCGCCATGTCCTCCCCCGCTTCCTCCACCCCGCAGACGCCGCGCACGCTGCAAGACTGGTACGCGATCGTCGCCGATTGGGCGCGCACCGATGGCGCCACCTGGATCTATCTGTTCAAGGCGCTGCTGGCCGCGTTCCTCACGCTCCTGATCGCGATGCGGCTCGAGATGTCGCAGCCGAAGACGGCCATGGCGACCGTCTTCATCGTCATGCAGCCGCAAAGCGGCGCCGTGCTCGCCAAGAGCTTCTACCGCTTCTGCGGCACCCTGGTCGGGCTCGTCGCCACGCTGACCCTGGTCGGGCTCTTTGCGCAGCGTCCCGAGCTCTTCATGACCGCGCTCGCAATCTGGGTCGGCATCTGCACGGCCGGCGCGGCGCGCAACCGCAACTTCCGCTCGTACGGCTTCCTGCTCGCCGGCTACACCGCGGCGCTGATCGGCCTGCCGGCGGCGCAGGCGCCGAACGGCGCGTTCCTGTCGGCGCTCACGCGGGTGTCGGAGGTGTCGCTCGGCATCGCCTGCGCCGGCATCGTCAGCGCGCTGGTCTTCCCGCAGCACACGGGCGAGCGGATGCGCACCACCGTGCGCGCGCGCTTTTCCGCGTTTGTCGAATACGTGTCGGCGGCGCTCGCGGGGCGCACCGACCGCACCTACATCGAGCAGACCAACGCGCGCTTTCTCATCGACATCGTCGGCTTCGAGGCGATGCGCAGCCTCACGGAGTTCGAAGGCCCCGACGCGCGCCAGCGCAGCGGCCAGCTCTCGCGCCTGAACAGCGAATTCATGACGGCCTCCACGCGCTTTCACGCGCTGCATCAGCTGATGAACCGCCTGCACGACGCCGGCGCGGCCGATGCGATCCAGGCGATCGAGCCGTACTTCAAGGAAATCGCCCCGCTTTTGAACCCCAAGGGCGCGACGGTCCTGACCGCCGTCGAGGCCGGCTACGCGGCCGACGAGCTGGAAGCCTACAAGGCCGCGCTGCCGCGCCGCGTGCGCGAGCAGCGCGCCGCCTTCGAGAACCGGCCCGGTTTCCCGCTGCTCGACTTCGACACCGCCTCCGAGCTGCTCTACCGCTTCGTCGACGACATGCTCAAGTACTCGCGGACCTACGCGTCGCTCGCCGCCGTCGAGGCGCAACCGCGCGAACGCTGGATCGAGCATTACGAGCCGAAGACCAATCTCGTCGCGACGATCGTCGCCGGCCTGCGCGGCGCGATCGTGATGGCCGCGCTCAGCTGGTTCTGGCTCGCCACGGCCTGGCCGAGCGGCACGATGCTGGTCTCGACGGCCGCGGCCGTGTGCGCGCTGGCGTCGTCCGCGCCGAATCCGACGCGCACGTCGAACCAGATGGGCCTCGGCATCGCGCTTTCGGTGGTCGCCGCCTTTATCGTCGAATTCGGCGTGTATCCGCACATCGACGGCTTTGCGCTGCTGTGCATCGCGCTCGTGCCGTTTCTCGCCTTCGGCATCTTCCTGTCGACGCGTCCCGCTCTGGCCGGCTACGGCGCGGGCTACCTGATCTTCTTCTGCAACCTCGCCGGCCCGGACAACGTGATCAATTACGACCCCTCGGGGTTCATGAACGACGCGATCGCACTCGTGCTGTCGACGAGCGTCGCGGCGATCGCGTTCTCGATCCTGCTGCCGCCCGCCACGCCGTGGCTGCGCAACCACCTGTTCGCCGACATGCGCCGCCAGGTCTTGATGGCGTGCCACGCGGGTCTCGAACGGGTGCGCTCGCGCTTCGAGAGCGGCACGCGCGATCTGGCGTTCCAGGCTCACCAGCTCGCGGAGCGCGAGCCCGAGGTGCGGCGCGACACGCTGCGCTGGCTGGTCTCCGTGCTCGAAGTCGGCAATGCGATCATCGACTTGCGCCAGGAGCTCGCGATGCTGCCGCCCGATCCGCGCTACGCGGCGACGATGCCGTGGCGCAAGACGGTGGCGAAGACGCGCGAAGCGATCACCTCGCTCTTCTCGCGCCCCGACGCGAAGCGCCTCGACACCGCGCTCGCCGCCACCGGCGACGCGATCGCGGCGGTCCAGCAGACGCTCGTCGCGTTCGCGCCGCCGCGCGAGGAGCGGCGCCAGCTGCAGCGCATCCTGAGCCATCTCCACTTCATCCGCACGGCGCTGCTCGATCCGCAGTCGCCGCTCGAAACTTTCGTGGGCAACGGCCGCGGCGCGGCTGCCCCGCCCCCATCGGGAGCGCATCATGCCTCGTGAAATCGCCCTTCTCGACGCCTATGTGCCGGCCATCGTGCTGCTTTGCGTGATCGGCGCCGCGTTCACCTGGATGCTCGATCTCGTCCTGGCCCGGACCGGCCTCTACCGCTTCGTCTGGCATCCCTCCTTGTTCCGGGCGAGCCTGCTCGTCTGCGTGTGCGGCCTCCTCGGGCTCGCCGTTTACCGTTGATTCAGCGTTGATAAGAGTCACATCATGATCATCCGAAAACTCTTCGGCTTTCTCGCGACCGCCGTCATCTGCATCGTCGCAATCCTGATCGGCTACAAGCTCTGGTTCTACTACATGGACGAGCCATGGACCCGCGACGGCCGCGTGCGCGCCGAAATCGTCAACATCGCACCCGACGTATCGGGCGAGGTGGTCGAGCTGCCGGTCAAGGACAATCAATTCGTCAAGAAGGGCGACCTCTTGATGCAGATCGACCCGTCGCACTACCAGATCGCGGCCGAGCAGGCGCAGGCCGCCGTCGCCGCGCGCAAGGCCGAGCTGCAGATGCGTCTCGACGACGCCAAACGCCGCGCCGACCTGGACAGCCTCGTCGTGTCGAAGGAAAACCGCGAGAACGCCACGCACACTGCGTCGAGCGCCGAGGCGCAGTACCAGCAGGCGCTCGCCGCGCTCGACGCCGCCAAGCTGAACCTGGCGCGCACGCGCGTGGTGGCGCCGGTCGACGGCTACGTCACCAACCTGAGCGTGTTCAAGGGCGACTACGCGACGGTCGGCGCGGCCAAGCTCGCGATCGTCGACAGCCACTCGTTCTGGGTCTACGGCTACTTCGAGGAAACCAAGCTGCCGCGCGTGAAGGTGGGCGCCAAGGCCGAGATGCGGCTGATGAGCGGCGGTGTGCTGAAGGGCCACGTCGAGAGCATTTCGCGCGGCATCTACGATCGCGACAACCCGGCGAGCCGCGACCTCGTCGCCGACGTCAACCCGACCTTCAACTGGGTGCGCCTCGCGCAGCGCGTGCCGGTGCGCATCCACATCGACGAGGTGCCGGACGGGCTGGTGCTGGCCGCGGGCACGACCTGCACGGTGATCGTGAAGCCCAACTGAGCGGCTGAACGAGCCACCGCCGAATGACAAACGCGCCGCGCCGGTCTCCCCGGCGCGGCGCGTTTTCTTGTGGCGCGGCGGTGCGCCTCAGTGCAGCTTGAACTTGCCGACGAGCCGCTTCAGCGTCTTCGCCTGATCGTCGAGCGAGCGGGCCGCTGCCGTCGCCTCTTCGACGAGCGCCGCGTTCTGCTGCGTGCTGGAATCCATCTGCGTGACGGCCCGGCCGATCTCGTCGATGCCGGCGCTCTGCTCCGAGGATGCCGCCGAGATCTCGCCCATGATGTCGGTCACGCGCTTCACGGCCTTCACGACTTCGTCCATCGTCTGGCCGGCGTCCTGCGCGAAGTGCGAGCCGTTGGCGACGCGCTCGAGCGACGCGTTGATCAGCCCCTTGATCTCCTTGGCGGCTTGCGCGCTGCGCTGCGCGAGGCTGCGCACCTCGCCCGCCACCACCGCGAAGCCGCGGCCCTGCTCCCCCGCCCGCGCCGCTTCGACCGCGGCGTTGAGCGCCAGGATGTTGGTCTGGAACGCGATCCCTTCGATCACGCCGATGATGTCGCCGATGCTCTTGGCGCTGTCGTTGATCTCGTTCATCGTCGAGACGACGCGCGACACGACCTCGCCGCCCTTCTCCGCGATCTCCGACGCGTTGTTCGCGAGCGTGCTCGCCTGCTTGGCGTTGTCGGCGTTCTGGCGCACGGTCGAGGTCAGCTCTTCCATGCTCGTGGCGGTCTTCTCGAGCGACACCGCCTGCAGCTCGGTGCGCTGCGACAGGTCGAGGTTGCCCATCGCGATCTCGCCCGCCGCCAGCGCGATCGCCTCGGCGCTCGCGGTGATTTCGCCGACCGTCGAGGCAAGGCCGGTTTGCATGTCGCGCAACGCGAAGAGCACGCTCGACGTGTCGCTCTTGCCGACCGTGATCGAATGCGACAGGTCGCCCGCCGCGATGTGGCTCGCGATGTTCTTCGCATAGGCCGGCTCGCCGCCCAGCTGCTTCGTGAGGCGCCGCACGACCCATTCGCCGATCACGAACGCCAACACGAACAGCGCGGCCGTCATCGCCGCGATCATCACGAACGACGACTTGAAGATGAATCCGGACGCCTCGATCGTCGCCTTCGC
This sequence comes from Trinickia terrae, assembly GCF_005144415.1. GTDB lineage: Bacteria > Pseudomonadota > Gammaproteobacteria > Burkholderiales > Burkholderiaceae > Trinickia_A > Trinickia_A terrae. The sequence continues at coordinate 19,549 of NZ_SWJE01000020.1, forward strand.
GGCCGTGCCGCGCGACGCGACGAGTTCGTCGACGAGCTTCTCGAGCTTGCCCGTCTCGACGAGCAGCGAGACGTCCTGCGTGCCGACCTGCCAGTTCATCTGCGACAGGTCGAGCGGCTGCGCCTTCACGAGCGTCACGAACGCGCGCAGGTGGTCGCTCCACGTCGAGACCGCCGCGGTGAACTTCTTCTGGCGCTCGGGCGCATCGCCATCGGAGGCGTCGGTGTATTGCTGGAGCGTCGAGAGCTCGGTCGTGATCGCGCCGAGCCCCTTGTCGATGTCGCCGCCGAGATCGTCGCGCTCCTTGGCGGTGGTGGCGGTCAACAGCATCTTCTGCGCGCGGCTCGCGCGCAGCACGTCGGCCCGCACTTCCTCGGCGGCGCGGCTCGCGACGTGGCCCTGATCGTAGATCGATTGCGTCGAGCCGTTCAGGCGGCTGATCTGGGTCAGCGAAAAGACGCCGATCGCGACCGTGCCGGCGAGCAGCACGGCAAACGCCAGCCGCAGCGTTGCCTTGACCGACAAGCTGTTGAGCCGGCTCGCGGCCGCGCGCTTGCTGCTGCCGCGCGAACGGCCGCCGGCCGGCCCGTCATCCGGTACGAATCCCGCGCCCGAACGGCGGCCTAGCGAAACTGCCTTCATAGTGGTGTATCCCCGCTTCTTTTGAAAACGTGCTGCCGCGCCTGTGAGGTTCACAGACGCGCCTAGTGATGTCCGGGTCAACGGCAGCGAACCGCAGTTCCTTTAGCGTCATGCGCCCTGATGTAAACCCGGCTTGCCGAGACGCTCGCGTGGTCTGTCGCGATGCGCTCCGGACGGGTTATAACCGGCCAAAAATCCGCGCACCTGTACCGGATTCGTCTGATTCGCGACAAAACTTGTCCTTACAACTCACTCGCGCCACACTACACTTCTTCAACGATTACCGAAAACCCGCTGCGCACGGCCCGACGGCGCGGCGCCCTCCCCAACTTTTCGACCCTCGCAACTCCCATGGAAACGAGCCTCGACAAAGGCGCCCTCGCCGCCTCGGCCGCCGGCCAGGCCAACGGCGCGGCACAGCCCGCCGCCGCCAAAGTTCAGCGCACCGCCTATTCGGTGCTGAGCGCGATCAGCTTCGCCCACCTGCTGAACGACATGATCCAGTCGCTGATTCTCGCGATCTACCCGATGCTGAAGGCGGAGTTCGCACTGACGTTCGGGCAGATCGGACTCATCACGCTGACTTACCAGATCACCGCGTCGCTGCTGCAGCCGCTCGTCGGCTTCTACACCGACAAGCGCCCGCAGCCCTATTCGCTGCCGATCGGCATGGGCTTCACGCTATCGGGGCTCGTGCTGATGTCGATCGCGCCGAACTTCGGCGTGCTGCTCGTCGCCGCGGCGCTCGTCGGCTGCGGCTCGTCGGTGTTCCATCCGGAGTCGTCGCGCGTCGCGCGCATGGCCTCGGGCGGACAGCACGGCCTCGCGCAGTCGCTGTTCCAGGTCGGCGGCAACGCCGGCTCGTCGCTCGGGCCGTTGCTCGCCGCGCTGATCGTGATCCCGCACGGACAACGCAGCATCGCGTGGTTCTCGGTCGCCGCGCTCGTCGCGATCGTCGTGCTCTCGCAGATCGGCCGCTGGTACAAACGGCATCCCGCGACCAGGAAGGCGAAGAGCGCGCAGGCGTCCCACGCCACGCTGCCGCGCGGCCGCGTGATGTTCGCGATGAGCGTGCTGGTGCTGCTCGTGTTCTCGAAGTACTTCTATCTCGCGAGCATCAACAGCTACTTCACGTTCTATCTGATCGACAAGTTCCACCTGCCCGTGCAGGCCGCGCAGATCCATCTGTTCGTGTTCCTCGCAGCCGTCGCGGCGGGCACGATCATCGGCGGGCCGGTCGGCGACCGCATCGGCCGCAAGTACGTGATCTGGGTGTCGATCCTCGGCGTCGCGCCGTTCACGCTGCTCCTGCCGTACGCGAACCTGTTCTGGACCAGCGTGCTGACGGTCGTGATCGGCGTCGTGCTGGCCTCGGCGTTCTCCGCGATCCTGGTTTATGCGCAAGAACTCATCCCCGGCAAGGTGGGGATGGTCGCGGGACTGTTCTTCGGTTTCGCGTTCGGCCTGGGCGGCGTCGGCGCGGCCGTGCTCGGCCAGCTCGCGGATGCGACGAGCATCAACTTCGTCTACAAGGTCTGCTCGTTCCTGCCGTTGATCGGCATCCTGACGGTGTTCCTGCCCGACCTCGAAGGCAGGCGGGCGAAGCCTTGAGCATAGGGATTCAAACCAGCCGTAGCCCCAAAGCGCCGCACACCGCGGCGCTTTTGCTTTTTTGGGTTGCGCTTTCGGATCGCGCCGACCCAATCCGAATAAGCCGATGCGAAACCTCGTACGCACAGCAGCACGGTCATGGTGAACCCGGGTTGTGAGACGCTCGCGACGGGCCCTATGCTGTACTGCGGCACGCTCCAATTCGCACGTGCCAGCCTGCGCCATCCATCGTCGCCGCCCATGCCACCGAAGGGGGATCGCCGTCATGACCCGCTACCGCGATTTCCATCGCCGCTCGATCGATGCGCCCGACGAATTCTGGCGCGCCGAAGCCACCCGCATCCATTGGGAGACGCCGTTCCAGACGGTGCTCGACCGCAGCAACCCGCCCTTCACGCGATGGTTCGCCGGCGGCCGCACGAACCTGTGCCACAACGCGCTGGACAGGCATCTCGCGACGCGCGCGCAGCAGAACGCGCTAATCAGTGTCTCGACGGAGACCGGCATCGAGCGCCGCTTCACCTATGCCGAGCTCTATGACGAAGTGAACCGCATGGCCGCGGTGATGCGCTCGCTTGGCGTCGCGCGCGGCGAGCGCGTGCTGATCTACCTGCCGATGATCCCCGAGGCCGTGTTCACCGTGCTCGCCTGCGCGCGGCTCGGCGCGATCCACTCGGTCGTGTTCGGCGGCTTTGCCGCGGCGAGCCTCGCCGCACGTATCGACGACGCGAAGCCCGCGCTTATCGTCACAGCCGACGCCGGCGCGCGCGGCGGCAAGGTGATCGACTACACGCCGCTCGTCGACGAAGCGCTCGCGCGCGCCTCGCACCAGACGGCGCGCGTGCTGCTGATCGACCGGCAGCTCGCGCCCGAACGCCTGAACGCGAGCTACCTGGTCGCCTACGAGCCGCTGCGCGAGCAGTACTTCAACGCCCACGTGCCGTGTGAATGGCTCGAATCGAACGAACCGTCCTATGTGCTCTACACCTCGGGCACGACGGGGCGGCCCAAGGGCGTGCAGCGCGACGTCGGCGGCTATGCGGTCGCGCTCGCGGCGTCAATGGAGTACATCTTCCAGGCCCAGGCGGGCGACACGATGTTCACCGCATCGGACATCGGCTGGGTGGTCGGCCATAGCTACATCATCTATGCGCCGTTGATCGCCGGGCTCACGACCGTGCTGTACGAAGGCACGCCGGTTCGTCCGGACGGCGGCATCTGGTGGCGGCTCGTCGAGCAGTACGGGATCAACGTGATGTTCACCTCGCCGACCGCGCTGCGCGTGCTGAAGAAACAGGACCCGGCCTTGATGAAGGCCGCCGATCTCTCGAGCCTGCGCGCGCTGTTCCTGGCCGGCGAGCCGCTCGACGAGCCCACCGCCGCGTGGATCCAGGACGCGCTCGGCAAGCCCGTCGTCGACAACTACTGGCAGACCGAGACGGGCTGGCCGATCATCGCGATCCAGCGCGGCATCGAGGCGCTGCCGCCGAAGCTCGGCTCGCCCGGCGTGCCCGTGTACGGCTATAACCTCGTGGTGCGCAACGAGGTGACCGGCGAGCCCTGCGCGCCCGGCGAGAAAGGCGTCGTCACGCTCGGCTATCCGCTGCCGCCCGGCTGCATGGCGACGGTCTGGGGCGACGGCCGGCGCTTCGTCGATACCTACTGGTCGGAGATGGCGGGCGCCCAGGTCTACTCGACGTTCGACTGGGGTATCCAGGACGACGACGGCTACGTGTCGATCCTCGGCCGCACCGACGACGTCATCAACGTCGCGAGCCACCGCTTCGGCACGCGCGAGATCGAGGAGGCGCTATCGAGCCATGCGGCCGTGGCGGAGGTGGCGGTCGTGGGTGTGACAGACGAGCAGAAAGGCCAGGTGCCGCTCGCGTTCGTCGTGCTGCGCGATGCGCAAGCGGCTGCCGCGCCCGACGATCGCAGGAAGCTCGAAGCGGCGTTGCTGGCGACGGTCGACCGGAACCTCGGCGCGATCGGCCGTCCCGCGCGCGTCCATTTCGTCGCGATGCTGCCGAAGACGCGCTCCGGCAAGCTCTTGCGCCGCGCGATCGCGGCGCTCGCCGAAGGACGCGATCCCGGGGATCTGCCGACGATCGAAGATCCGGCGGCGTTGCAGATGCTGCGCGCGGCGCTTGGCGAAACGGGCTGAGACACCATCAAGCCATCGCGAGCGCCGGATCGCCGGAGCGCGGATCAAGCGCGGGCACGCGCCGCGAAGAACCGCTTAAGGATGCCCGACGAATACGCGTGGGCGATATCGGTAAGAAACGACGTGAACGACGCGGTCGCGTGATCGTCGGCGGTATCGGAGAGGGTCCGCACGATCGCGCACGGCACGTCGTGCTCGTAGCAGACCTGCGCGATCGCCGCGCCTTCCATCTCGACCGCCAGCGCCTCCGGCAGCGCGGCGCGCAACGCGCCGACCTCCTCCGAGCTCGACACGAAACGGTCGCCGCTGATCACGAGCCCGCGATGCACGCGCGCGCCGCTCAAACGGAACTGCTCGGCAAGCGCCGCGCCTTCGTCGGCAACGAAACGCTCGCAGGCGGCGGCCAGCTCGTCGGCGAGCGCGGCATCGGCGGCGAAGCGCGTGACGCCGAGCAGCGGCACCTCATAGCGCGGAAAGAGCGGCGACGCATCGAGATCGTGCTGCAGCAGCGCGTTCGCAACGACGATGTCGCCGACGCGCATCTGGCTCCCCACCCCGCCCGCGACGCCGGTGAACACGATCGCCTCGACACCGAACACGTGAATCAGTGCACTGGCCGTCGCCGCGGCCGCCACCTTGCCGACGCGCGCGAGCGTGACGACGCACGGCACGCCCCGCACGGTGCCGACGTGGTAGTCGCGCTGTCCGAGCGTGACCGTGCGCAAGCCGCCGTCGGCGCGCATCGCGTCGACGAGGTCGCCCAGTTCCTGCGGCAAGGCCGCGAGCACGCCGAGCGGCCGTTGCTGGTTGTTTTCCATCGTTTCCATGCTCATTCGACCGCCTGCAATTTGGCTACGGCCAGCGCGAGCCACTTCTCGCCGTGCCGCTTGAACTTGACCTGGGCGCGCGCATCGGCGCCGCTGCCTTCGAGCGCCGTGACCGTGCCTTCCCCGAACTTCGTGTGAAACACTGCCTGGCCGATCTTGAAACCCGTTTCGGCGGCACGCTGCGTGTTGGCGAACGCGGGCAGCGGCGCTTGCTCGACCGCCGCGCCGCCTGCATAACCGCCGGCCTGACGGTCAGGACGGGCGAACCAGTCGCGCCCCCAGCCCGCGTTATCCGATCTGCCGCCCCAGCGTGCGCCCGCTTCGACCTTGGGCGTGAGCCACTTGAGCGTTTCCTGCGGCAACTCATCGAAAAAGCGCGAGCGGATGTTGTAGCGCGTCTGCCCGTGCAGCAGCCGGCTCTGCGCGAACGACAGATAGAGCCGCTCCTTCGCCCGCGTGATCGCGACGTACATGAGCCGCCGCTCTTCCTCCAGGCCGTCCTGCTCGAGCGCGCTGTTCTCGTGCGGGAACAGCCCCTCTTCGAGACCCGTGATGAAGACCGCCGTGAACTCGAGGCCCTTGGCCGCGTGGACCGTCATCAGCTGCACCGCGTCCTGGCCCGCCTGCGCCTGGTTGTCGCCCGCCTCGAGCGAGGCGTGCGAGAGGAAGCCGGCGAGCGGCGTCATCGTGTCGGGGTTCTGCGCAGGGCCGGCAATGCCCGCGGGATCGAGCACCACGGATGCCGCGTCGTCCGGCAAGGCGGCGATCTCGGGCGCCGACGTGGCGCCGGGCCGCAGCGGGATCGAGCGCGCCGGTGTGTCGAGCCCGTAGCCCTCCTCGCTGAGGAAGGCCGTCGCCGCGTTCACCAGTTCCTGCAGGTTTTCGAGCCGGTCCTGGCCTTCACGCTCGCCCTGGTAGAACTCCGCGAGACCGCTCGCGCGCACCACGTACTCGACCGTTTCCGGCAGGCTCATCTGCTGCGTCTCGGCGCGCATCTTCGCGATCAGGTTCGCGAAGCTGCCGAGGCTCGAACCGGCCTTGCCGGTCACATAGGGAATCGCCGCAGCCATCGAGCAGTTGTAGAGGCGCGCCGAATCCGCGAGCTGCTCGAGCGAGCGCGCGCCGATGCCGCGCGCCGGGAAGTTGACGACGCGCGCGAAGGCGGTGTCGTCGTTGGGGTTATCGATGAGGCGCAGATAGGCGAGCGCGTGCTTGACTTCCTGCCGCTCGAAAAAGCGCAGGCCGCCATACACGCGGTAGGCGATGCCCGCGTTGACGAGCGTGTGCTCGATCGTGCGCGACTGCGCATTGCTGCGATAGAGCACGGCGACCTCGCCGCGCGCGAGCCCCGTGCTGATGAGCGCCTTGATCTCCTCGACGATCCAGCCCGCTTCCTGCGAATCGGTGGCCGCCTCATAGACGCGAACCGGCTCGCCGTGGCCCGCGTCGGTGCGCAGGTTCTTGCCCAGGCGCCGCGAGTTGTTGGCGATCAGCTGGTTGGCCGCGTCGAGAATATGGCCATGCGAGCGGTAGTTCTGCTCGAGCTTGATCAGGTGCCGCACCTTGAACTCATGCTCGAAGTCGCGCATGTTGCCGACGTTCGCGCCGCGGAACGCGTAGATCGACTGGTCGTCGTCGCCGACCGCGAAGATCGCGTTCGATTCACCGGCGAGCAGCTTGAGCCACGCGTACTGGAGCTTGTTGGTGTCCTGGAACTCGTCGACGAGGATGTGCTTGAAGCGCGCCTGATAGTGCGCACGCAGCGGCGGGTTGTGCGCGAGCAGCTCGTAGCAGCGCAAGAGCAGCTCCGGAAAATCGACGACGCCCTCGCGCTGGCACTGCTGCTCATAGGCCTGATAGAGCTCGACGAACTTGAGGTTGAAGCTGTCGGTCGCGTCGACGTGCTGCGGCCGCAGCCCCTGCTCCTTCGCGTTGTTGATGAAGTACTGAAGGTTCTTCGGCGGATATTTCTCGTCGTCGACGTTCAGGCCCTTCATCAGGCGCTTGATCGCGGAGAGCTGGTCCGCGGTATCGAGGATCTGGAACGTCGCGGGCAGCCCGGCGTCGCGGTGATGCGCGCGCAGCATGCGGTTGCACAGGCCGTGGAAGGTGCCGATCCACATGCCGCGCGTATCGATGGGCAGCAACGCGGAGAGCCGCCCCATCATCTCGCGCGCGGCCTTGTTCGTGAAGGTGACGGCGAGCACGGTGGCGGGCGACGCGAGCCCATGCTGGATCAGCCACGCGATGCGGGTGATGAGCACGCGCGTCTTGCCGCTGCCGGCCCCGGCCAGGATCAGCGCGGGCTCGTTCGGCAACGTGACGGCAGCGTGTTGTTCGGGATTCAGGTTCGCAAGCAGTTCGGGCATGGGAGAGCGGGAATGGAAAAGCGTGGCGGCCGGGACGGCGCGGGCGGCGTGGCCTGCGCGCGCATGTCGGCAATGACAGCGAGCCGGACATTATAAGTCGCGAGCAGCGGACGTACCGGCGCGATGCAAGAGCAAATCCGGCTTGCGCCCGGACGGGCGCCGCCCAGGCCCCGAGCAGCCCTCCTCCTCCACCGACCCTTTATAATCGAACGTTTCGAAGCATTCCTCCACGCATTTCTCGGCAGATTCCCCACCATGAGCGACACCACGCTTGCAAAGAGTTTCGAACCCCAGACCATCGAGGCCCAGTGGGGCCCGGAATGGGAAAAGCGCGGCTACGCGGCGCCAGCGTTCGCGCCCGAAGCCAAGGATTTCTCGATCCAGCTGCCGCCGCCGAACGTCACGGGTACGCTGCACATGGGCCACGCGTTCAACCAGACGATCATGGACGGCTTGACGCGCTATCACCGCATGCTCGGCGAGAACACGATGTGGCTGCCCGGCACGGACCACGCGGGCATCGCGACGCAGATCGTCGTCGAGCGCCAGCTCGATGCGCAAGGCGTGTCGCGCCATGACCTCGGCCGCGAGAAGTTCGTCGAGCGCGTGTGGGAATGGAAGCAGCAGTCGGGCTCGACCATCACGCGCCAGGTGCGGCGCCTGGGCGCGTCGATCGACTGGTCGCGCGAATACTTCACGATGGACGACAAGATGTCGGCGGTCGTGTCGGAAGTCTTCGTGCGGCTCTATGAGCAAGGCCTCATCTACCGCGGCAAGCGGCTCGTGAACTGGGACCCGGTGCTGATGACCGCCGTGTCCGATCTCGAAGTCGCGAGCGAAGAGGAAAACGGCTACCTGTGGCACATCCACTATCCGCTGTCCGACGGCAGCGGCCAGCTGACCGTCGCGACGACGCGCCCCGAGACGATGCTCGGCGACGTCGCCGTGATGGTCCACCCGGAAGACGAGCGCTACGCGCGCCTGATCGGCAAGACCGTGAAGCTGCCGCTCACGGACCGCGAAATCCCGATCATCGCCGACGACTACGTCGACCGCGAATTCGGCACCGGCGTAGTGAAAGTAACGCCCGCGCACGACTTCAACGACTATCAGGTCGGCCAGCGCCACAAGCTGCCGCAGATCGAGATCCTCACGCTCGAAGCGAAGATCAACGGCAACGCGCCCGAAAAGTACCGCGGCCTCGACCGCTTCGAAGCGCGCAAGCAGGTCGTGGCCGACCTCGAGGCGCTGGGCCTGCTCGAATCGGTGAAGCCGCACAAGCTGATGGTGCCGCGCGGCGACCGCACGAACGTCGTGCTCGAGCCGATGCTGACTGATCAGTGGTTCGTCGCGATGAGCAGGCCGGCGCCTGATGCCACATTCGGCACATTCAATCCGGGCAAGTCGATCGCGGAAACCGCGCTGAACGTCGTACGCGACGGCCGGATCAAGTTCGTCCCCGAGAACTGGACGACCACCTACTACCAGTGGCTCGAAAACATCCAGGACTGGTGTATCTCGCGGCAACTCTGGTGGGGCCACCAGATTCCGGCGTGGTACGGCGAGAACGGCGAAGTGTTCGTCGCCAAGAGCGAAGCCGACGCGCGCGCGCAGGCCGGAGCGAAGGGCTACACCGGTGCGCTCAAGCGCGACGAAGACGTGCTCGACACCTGGTTCTCGTCGGCGCTCGTGCCGTTCTCGTCGCTCGGCTGGCCGAACGAGACGAAGGAATTGCAGCACTTCCTGCCGTCCTCGGTGCTCGTCACGGGCTTCGACATCATCTTCTTCTGGGTCGCGCGCATGGTCATGATGACGACCCATTTCACGGGCAAGGTGCCGTTCCACACGGTCTACGTCCACGGCCTCGTGCGCGACGCCGAAGGCCAGAAGATGAGCAAGAGCAAGGGCAACACGCTCGACCCGATCGACATCGTCGACGGCATCGATCTCGAATCGCTCGTCGCGAAGCGCACCTCGGGCCTCATGAACCCGAAGCAGGCCGCGACGATCGAGAAGAAGACGCGCAAGGAGTTCCCGTCCGGCATCGCGGCGTTCGGCACCGATGCGCTGCGCTTCACGATGGCGTCGATGGCCACGCTCGGCCGCAACGTCAACTTCGACCTCGCGCGCTGCGAGGGCTATCGCAACTTCTGCAACAAGCTCTGGAACGCGACGCGCTTCGTGCTCATGAACTGCGAAGGCCACGAGTGCGGCTTCGACAAGCCCGAGCTCTGCGGCGCGGGCGACTGCGGCCCCGGCGGCTACCTCGACTTCTCGCAGGCCGACCGCTGGATCGTGTCGCTCCTGCAGCGCGTGGAATCCGAAGTCGAAAAAGGCTTCGCCGACTATCGCTTCGACAACGTCGCGAACGCGATCTACAAATTCGTATGGGACGAGTACTGCGACTGGTACCTCGAACTCGCCAAGGTGCAGATCCAGAACGGCACGCCCGCGCAGCAGCGCGCGACGCGCCGCACGCTGCTGCGCGTGCTGGAGACCGTGCTGCGCCTCGCGCACCCGGTCATCCCGTTCATCACGGAAGCACTCTGGCAAAAGGTCGCGCCGCTCGCGAAGCGCTACCCCGAGGGTGCGGCCGAAGGCGCCGCATCGATCATGGTGCAGCGCTACCCCCTCGCCGATCCGAAAAAGATCGACGAAAGCGCCGAACGCTGGGCGGCCGATCTCAAGGCGGTCATCGACGCCTGCCGCAACCTGCGCGGCGAAATGAACCTGTCGCCGGCGACGAAGGTGCCGCTCCTGGCAACGGGCAACGCGGAACAACTGCACTCGTTCGCCCCGTATGCGCAAGCGCTTGCACGGCTCTCCGAGGTCAAGATCATCGCCGATGAAGCGGCGCTCGACGCCGAAGCGCACGGCGCGCCGATCGCGATCGTAGGCGGCAACAAGCTGGTGCTGAAGGTCGAGATCGACGTCGCGGCGGAACGCGAACGCCTTGGCAAGGAAATTGCTCGCCTGGATGCGGAGATCGTGAAGTGCAATGCCAAGCTCGGCAACGAAGCCTTCGTCGCCAAAGCCCCGGCCGCGGTTGTGGAACAGGAGCAGAAAAGGCTGGCAGAATATCGCGATACGATCGCCAAGCTGAGCGCACAGCTCGCGCGGCTGCCCGCGTGATCCTTACCGTCCATCGGCAAAATTTTCTGAGCAATTAGAGACGCAGATCCCATGCTAAAAGTCACCAAAGCAGTCTTTCCGGTCGCGGGTCTCGGTACCCGCTTCCTCCCTGCGACCAAGGCGAGCCCGAAGGAAATGCTGCCCGTCGTCGACAAGCCGCTGATCCAGTACGCCGTGGAAGAGGCGATGGCCGCCGGCATCACCGAGATGATCTTCGTCACGGGCCGCAGCAAGCGCGCCATCGAGGACCACTTCGATAAGTCGTATGAAATCGAAGCCGAGCTCGAAGCGCGCGGCAAGGACAAGCTGCTCGAGCTCGTGCGCAGCATCAAGCCGAGCCATGTCGACTGCTTCTACGTGCGCCAGCCGGAAGCGCTCGGCCTCGGCCACGCGGTGCTGTGCGCCGAGAAGCTCGTCGCCGACAACCCGTTCGCCGTGATCCTCGCGGACGACCTGCTCTACGGCGAGCCGCCCGTCATGCAGCAGATGATCGAGGTGTTCGACCATTATCACAGCTCGGTGATCGGCGTCGAAGAGATCCCGCCGTCGGACACGAAGTCGTACGGCATCGTCGACGGCAAGGAATGGGAAGACGCGATCATCAAGATGTCGGGCATCGTCGAGAAGCCGGCGCCGGAAGTCGCGCCGTCGAACCTCGGCGTGGTCGGCCGCTATGTGCTCAAGCCGCGCATCTTCGATCACCTGCGCGCACTGAAGCCGGGCGCGGGCGGCGAGCTGCAGCTGACCGACGCCATTCAGTCGCTGCTCGCCGACGAGCAGGTGCTGGCGTACAAGTACCACGGCACGCGCTTCGACTGCGGCAGCAAGCTCGGCTACTTGAAGGCGACGGTCGAGTTCGCGCTGCGCCACCCCGAAGTCGCCGCCGACTTCGAGCACTACCTGCGCACGCGCCAGCCGACGATGGACAGCTAAGACGCCGTCCCGCCGGCCGCCGTCAGCCAATACCCGACGAAAAAAACCGCCTGCGTGTCCGCTCGTTTTCAGCGGCACGACAGGCGGGAGAATGAACTACAGGGTAATTCGAAGCGGCAGAGCCTCTGCCGCCCTAAAGGCTTCGCTTAAAACCGGTACGTCACGCCAATCTTCACGATCGGATAGAACTTCCAGTTGTTCGCCTTGTTCTGCAACTCCTGCTCTTCCGCGTTGACGTTCGCCTGCCCCGCCTCCGCGACGATGTCGGCCGGCACGTTGAAATCGACATGCGGCTTGCCGTAGGCCACGCCGGCATCGAAGAACATCGAGAAGCCCTTCTTGGCGAGCGGCGAATGGCCGAAGCCGAAGCCGATGTACGGCCGCACCGCCGGATACTTCACCTTTGCATGGATCTGCTCGCCGAGCGACGAATAGGTCGTGCCGTTGATCGTGTAGGTGCCGGACATCGCGGTCGCGGTGGCGTCGAGATTGTCGCCGCCGAGCAGGACGCCCGCCGTCAGACGGAAAGGCAGGATGGTCGGCGCCGGGAAGAAGTCGCCGTAAAGGCCGCCGTGATAGAGGTTGAGCGTCGCGTCGTACTGCAAGCCGCCAGCGGTGAAGCTATGCGAAAAACTGAAGCCGTTGAATTCCGCGCGAACGTTTGCCATCGAAGCAAACGAGTAACCGTAGCCGATGCCGAAGCCTTCGGTGCCGACTTGCCCATACACCTCGGAAGCCCGCGCCATCGATCCGGAGCAGGCGGCGAACGCCGCGATGAGCGAAACAACCAACTTCTTCATCGTTGAAATCCTTGTTTGACGGAATGACCCAAACGTTTGCGCTTTCAAGCGCGGATGGAGGAAACGTGCCCGCATCGGCTCGACGCCAATACCTCCGCTCAAGCAGGTTTACGGCGTAGACAAATCGGTCTTTAGGGGCTTTTCCGGCGCAGAAGCCGCACGGCACGATATTGGCGGACCAGGCCGGCATCTCGGCGGAATCAGACAGGTTGAGTAAGGATTCGGCAGTGATCCGCAAACGAAACAGCCCCGCCGGCGCAAGGCTTGACGGGGCTGTGTTCGAAGCGCTGGAAAGAGCGCGCGGGCGGGTGCGCGACGGGCTTAGCGGCGGCGCATCAGGAATACGAACGTCTTGTCCTGCATGGAGCTTTCGACGATCTCGTTGCCCGTCTGCTTCGCGAACGCGGCGAAATCGCGTTGCGAGCCGGGATCGGTCGCGAGGACCTTGAGGATCTGGCCGCTCTCCATGTCGGCGAGCGCCTTTTTCGCGCGCAAGATGGGCAGCGGACAGTTCAATCCGCGCGCATCGACTTCCTTGTGAATTTGCATCGGCAATCGACCTTCCAATAGAACGCCCCCAGATCTGGCGCTACGCGCCAGGCCCCCCAAGGGGGTCAAGAAACCTTGGGGCGGCCCGGCGGTTTCTTGAGAGGGCCAAATTCTACCGCACGCGTTACGGAAGCGCCGGACGCCGGGCATTCGCCCGGGTCCGGCGGCCTCGCGCGCAGGCCGAAACCGCGCTCACAGCTCGACCGGCTGCCCCGTCGCCAACGCTTCGCGCAGCGCGCTGCCGATGCGCGTCGCTTCGAGCGCATCGGCCAGCGTCGCGCCCGACGCCTTACCGCCCCTTACCGACTCGACGAAGGCTTGCGCCTCGTGCAGGAACGCGTCCTCGAAACGCTCGAAGAACGTCGGCGTGCATTCGTTGCGCACGCCGTGCTCGTCGTAGATCTCGACGCGGCTCGCGCGCGGAATGTGGCCGATCGCAAGCGCGCCCGCCGTGCCGATCACCTCCGTGTGCGTGTCGTTGCCGTGCGCCATCGTCCGCGACGCGTAGAACACCGCGAGCCGCCCGTCCTCGAACTCGCAGACCGCCACGCCGTTGTCGACGTCGCCGCATTCCCGCAGGCCCTCGTGCAGCGCGATCGTGCCGGTCGCGAACACGCGCTTGGCGCGCGGGTTGCCGAACAGCCAGCGCGTGACGTCGATGTCGTGCACCGTGCAGTCGAGGAAGATGCCGCCCGAGGTCGGCGCGAAACGCACGAAGAAGCCTTCCGGATCGTTCTTGTCGGTGGTCTGCGAGCAGATCATGAACGGCCGGCCGATCGCGCCGCGCCGGATCTTCTCGTACGCGTCGCGATAGCTCGGGTCGAAGCGGCGCATGAAGCCGATCGTCGCCTGCAGATGCGGCGCGCGCTGCGCCTCTTCGAGCACGCGCTCGCACTCGGCGACATCGAGCGACAGCGGCTTTTCGCAGAACACATGCTTGCCGGCGCGCAGCGCGGCGACGATCTGGTCGGCGTGCAGCGACGACGGCGTCACGAGCCAGACGGCGTCGACGTCCTGGTCGGCGAGCAGCGCTTCGTATTCGGCGTAGAGGCGCGGCGCGGGCAGCGCGTCGCGCGCCCACGCGCGCTCTTCCTCGACGGGGCTGCATGCGGCGACGAGCGCCGCGCCCGGCACGCGGTACGCGAGATTCTGCGCATGACGCTTGCCGAGCCGCCCAAGGCCCACCACGCCGATCTTCACCGGCGCGCGATTGGCGACATTGGTCATCGGAACTCTCCCCTCGCCCGTCACGCGTCGCCGCCGACACGCACCGCGCGGCCCTCGCGCCACGAGCGTGTCGCAGCCTCGGCGAGCTCGAGCGCCTTGAGGCCGTCGGCGACCGTCGTGCGCACCGGCAAGCCCCGCGTCACCGCTTCGAAGAAGTGCGCGATTTCGAGCGCATAGGCCGCGCGATAGCGCTCGAGGAAGAACGCCTCCGGCACGTCGCTCGACACCGCCTTGTTCGAATACGCGACGACCTCGGTCGGCCGCACGTTGCCCGCCTGCAGCATGCCTTCGCTGCCGAGCACTTCGAAGCGCTGGTCGTAGCCGTAGGCGGCGCGCCGCGCGGTGTTGATCTGGCACAGGCGCCCGCGCCTGGTGCGGATCGTGACGGCGGTCGAATCGATGTCGCCCGCATCGGCGATCGCCGGGTCCGACAGGACGCTGCCCGTCGCATGCAGCGTCTCGGCCTCGTCGTCGAGGATCCAGCGGAAGATGTCGAAGTCGTGGATCAGCATGTCCTTGAAGATGCCGCCCGAGCGCAAGATGTACTCGACGGGCGGCGCGCCCGGATCGCGGCTCGTGACGACCAGCATCTCCGGCGTGCCGATCTCGCCCGCGTCGATGCGCGCCTTCACGGCGGCGAAGGTCGGATCGAAGCGGCGCTGGAAGCCGATCATGCAGACGACGCCCGCACGCTCCACCGCCGCCGCGCAGGCGCGCGCGCGCTCCACCGTGAGGTCGACCGGCTTCTCGCAGAACACGTGCTTCTTCTGCGCGGCCGACTGCTCGATCAGGCCGGCGTGCGTATCGGTGCTCGAGCAGATGACGGTCGCGCCGATCGACGCGTCGCCCATCGCGCCGTCGACGTCGGCGACCTGCGCGCCGTGCTCCGCGGCGAGCGCCGCGGCGGCCTCGCGGTTCACGTCCACCACGTACTTGAGCTTCACGCCCGGCTGGCGTGCGAGGTTGGCCGCGTGAATGCGGCCGATGCGGCCGGCGCCGAAAACGGCAACGTTGATCGGCGTGCTGCGTACTGCCGGGCTTGCTGCATTAGTCATCGTATCCTCCAAGATCTTTCGACTCTTCCACGGTTAATTCCAGCTTGTACGCGAGCGCGACGAAAAGCGCCTGGCACAGGCAGATGGTGCTGGTCAGCGAGCGGAACGCGAACGCGCTCCCCTCCTTCACAAAGAGTTGCGTGGTGGCGTAGCGCGCGAGCGGCGAGAGGCGGCTGTCGGTGATGACGAGCGTCTTCGCCTGATGATGGTGCGCGACGCGCAGGCAATACTGGGTCTCCTTGCCGTAGGGCTCGAAGCTGATCGCGATCACCACGTCGCCCTTCTTCACGCTGCGGATCTGCTCGCGGAACATGCCGCCGAAGCCCGATACCAGATGCACGCGCTTGGGCGTGTGCTGCAGCGCGTAGACGATGTAGCTCGCCACGGCAAACGAGCGCCGCACGCCGACCACGTAGATGTTCTCGGCCTGCTGCAGCATCTTCACGGCGGCGTCGAACTCCTGGTCGTCGAGGCTCTCCTCGAGCTCGTCGAGGCCGCTCCTGCACGCGGCGACGAATTCGCGCGCGACCGAGCCGCCCGAGAGCTGCCCCGGCTTCTCGTCGATGAGCTTGCGGATGCGCTGCTTGTAGGTCTGCCCCGAGGCGCCCGGCCCCGCATACGCCTGCTTGAAGATCTCCTGCAGGTCGGAGAAGCCGGAAAAGCCGAAGCGCTGCGCAAAGCGCACCACGGCCGACGGATGCACGCCGCAGCTCGATGCGATGTCGCTCGTACGGTCCACCATCACGCTCGAGCGGTGCTGTTCCAGGTAGGACGCCACGCTCTTCAACTGACGCGGCAGCGTGTCGTAGGAGTCGGCGATGCGCTGCATCAATTCGTCGACGCTCGGCAGTTCAGCGGTGCTGTCGTCTTGCATGGCCCAAACCCTCCCTAAATTGCTGCGGTGCGGCGCAAACCCAAGCCGGATAAGGCTCGACGGGCTTTGCAACGGCACGCCGGACGGTGCTGATTATAGGCACGCGCCACGCCAATTTGGAACGTATTTTCCATTTTTATTTGCAATGAAATTTTCTTTGCAATCTCGTAAAAGTTGGCCTAATCTTGCTCGTGAGCGACGGCTGCAAGCTTGCGCACGCCGCTCCCCCTCCCCGGGGATGTCCGGTTTCGACGCTCAGGGGAGATCAATAACGACATAACCCGAATAGGTGGAGACATGAGACTTTGCACTGGCAAGGCCGCACTGAGGACGTTCGTTGCGGCATTCGCACTGGCCTTGGGCAGCGGGTTTGCCGCAACGGCCGCACAGGCCGACCCCGCGGGCCACTTCGTCCTGATCAGCCACGCTCCCGATTCCGACTCGTGGTGGAACACGATCAAGAACGCCATCAAGCAGGCCGACGAAGACTTCAACGTCCAGACCGACTACCGCAACCCGCCGAACGGCGACATCGCCGACATGGCGCGTCTCATCGAGCAAGCCGCCGCGCGCAACTACGACGGCGTCGCCGCGACGATCGCCGACTTCGACGTGCTGAAAGGCTCCATCGCCAAGGTCACCGAGAAGCACATCCCGCTCGTCACGATCAACTCCGGCACCGCCGAGCAAAGCGCGCAGCTGGGCGCGATCATGCACATCGGCCAGCCTGAATACGAGGCGGGCAAGGCGGCCGGCGAAAAGGCGAAGGCCGCCGGCATCAAGTCGTTCCTGTGCGTGAACCACTACGCCACGAACCCGGCCTCGTTCGAGCGCTGCCGCGGCTTCGGCGAAGCGCTCGGCGTCGACTACAAGGCGTCGACGCTCGACGCCGGCCAGGACCCGACCGGCATCCAGTCGAAGGTCAGCGCCTACCTGCGCAACCACCCGGATACCGGCGCCGTGCTCGCGCTGGGCCCGACCTCGGCCTCGCCGACGATCAAGGCGCTGCAGCAGATGGGCCTTGCAGGCAAGATCTGGTTCGCGACGTTCGACTTCTCCGACGACATCGCCAAGGCGATCCAGGACGGCACGATCAAGTTCGCGATCGACCAGCAGCCGTACCTGCAGGGCTACATCGCCGTCGCCGTGCTGGCGATCGCGAAGAAGGACCACACGACCGACGCGGCCAAGATCCAGGCCGCGCTGAAGGCGAATCCGAAGTTCAAGGCGCGGCTCGACGCCTACGGGCTCGCCCCGGTCTACGGCGCGCGCAACATCGGCTCCGGCCCGGGCTTCATCACGAAGGCCAATATCGACAAGGTGGTCAAGTACGCAGGACAGTACCGCTGAGCATGTGACGGAGAACCTGCCGGAGCGTGACGCCGCGTTTGCGGAAGCACGCTCCGGCAGCGCAGGAAGTTTGCCCCTCCCCTCGCAGCACTGATTTGCATTCCTACGCTTCATAGCGCCGCGCGGCATTCCAGGTCAGGGCCCGCCGCAACGCGCATCAAGGAGACTTTGATGGGTGTCGTCGATCATTTCCACCTCGGTTCGCGCAAGCACGACGCTGAACAGCCCGCTCAACCGTCCGGCGCATCGGACGAGCGTGTGCGCAAGGAGTCCTGGTTCAAGCATCTGCTCTCCCGTCCCGAGTTCGCCGCGCTGGCCGGCACCGTGATGGTGTTCATCGTGTTCGCCGTGGGCGCCGGCAATTCCGGCATGTTCAACCTCGACGGCATCATGAACTGGTCGCAGGTCGCGGCCTATCTGGGGTTGATCGCGGTCGGCGCCTGTCTCTTGATGATCGCCGGCGAGTTCGACCTCTCGATCGGCTCGATGATCGGCTTCGCCGGCATGATGGTCGCGCTGCCGACCATGTACTTCCACTGGCCGATCGAGCTTTCCATCGTGTTCGCGTTCGTCGGCTCGATGGCGCTCGGCGCGCTGAACGGCTACCTCGTGATGCGCACGCGGCTGCCGTCGTTCATCGTCACGCTCGCGTTCCTGTTCATCCTGCGCGGCTTGACGCTCGCGCTCTCGGTGATGTTCGCCGACCGCACGATCATTTCCGGCGTCGGCGACGTCGCCGCGCAAAGCGGCTTCGCCCATGCGCTGTTCCAGGGCGTCGCGTTCCACGGCCTCTTCAAGTGGCTCGGCCATGTCGGGCTCGTCAAGCTGCTCGACAACGGCGAGCCGCTCGTGCCGGGCGTGCCGAAGGTCATCGTCTGGTGGTTCGCGCTCGCAGCGGTCGGCGCGTTCACGCTCGCCAAGACCCGCTTCGGCAACTGGATCTTCGCCGTCGGCGGCGATGCGAACGCCGCGAAGAATGTCGGCGTGCCGGTGCGCCGCGTGAAGATCTCGCTGTTCGTGCTGACCGCGTTCTGCTCGTGCCTGTTCGCGGTGCTGCAAGTGTGCGACATCGGCTCGGCCGCCGCCGACCGCGGTCTGCAGAAGGAATTCGAAGCGATCATCGCGGCGGTGATCGGCGGGTCGCTGCTCACGGGCGGCTACGGCTCGGTGATCGGCGCCTCGTTCGGCGCGCTGATCTTCGGCGTCGTGCAGATCGGCATCACCTATACGAACATCGATTCGGACTGGTTCCGCGTGTTCCTCGGCGTGATGCTGCTGTTCGCCGTGCTGTTCAATCACTATGTGCGCAGCCGCGTGGCCGCTTCGCGCTGACAGGAGTTCATGATGTCCGACACTCAACAACCCGCCGACGACTACATCCTCGCGCTCGAAAACGTCAGCCGCTACTTCGGCAACGTGATCGCACTGAAAGACGTGACGCTGCGGCTGCGGCGCGGCGAGGTCCACTGCCTGCTCGGCGACAACGGCGCAGGCAAGTCGACGCTGATCAAGACGCTCGCGGGCGTGCATCCGCCGAGCGAGGGCGCCTACCTCGTCGACGGCAAGCCCGTCCACTTCGCCTCGCCGAAGGAGGCGCTCGACCTCGGCATCGCGACCGTCTACCAGGATCTGGCGCTCGTGCCGCTGCTCTCGGTCGCGCGCAACTTCTTCATGGGCCGCGAGCCGCAGAAGAAGCTCCTCGGTCTCGTCAACGTGATGGATATCGAAACGGCCGCCAAGATCGCGCGAGAGAAGCTCGCCGAAATGGGCATCAACGTGCGCGACGCGAACCAGCCGATCGGCACGATGTCGGGCGGCGAACGGCAGTGTCTCGCGATTGCCCGCGCGATCCACTTCGGCGCACGCGTGCTGATCCTCGACGAGCCGACCGCCGCGCTCGGCGTGAAGCAAAGCTTCAACGTGCTGAAGCTGATCCACAAGGCGCGCGCCAAAGGCATCTCGGTGATCTTCATCACGCACAACGTGCACCACGCCTACCCGATCGGCGACTCGTTCACGCTGCTCAACCGCGGCAAGTCGATGGGCACGTTCACGAAGGAAACCATCACCAAGGACCAGGTGCTCGACATGATGGCGGGCGGCGCGGAAATGCAGAAGATGATCAGCGAGCTCGAAGGCGCGACGATCTAGAACGCAGCACTCACGAAGCACGACCCGGACATCCAGGAAATACCATGGCACTCACCACCGACTCCACCACGCCATCGAGCCGCTTCGCGGCCGGCCGCCCCCGCGACATCATCTGCCTGGGGCGGCTCGCGGTCGACCTCTACGCGCAGCAAGTCGGCTCGCGTCTCGAAGACGTGACGAGCTTCGCCAAATACCTCGGCGGCTCGTCGGCGAAC
The DNA here is from genome assembly GCF_005144415.1 of Trinickia terrae. Lineage (GTDB taxonomy): Bacteria > Pseudomonadota > Gammaproteobacteria > Burkholderiales > Burkholderiaceae > Trinickia_A > Trinickia_A terrae. The sequence continues at coordinate 39,448 of NZ_SWJE01000020.1, forward strand.
ATCGCGTTCGGCTGCGCGCGGCTGGGGCTGAAATCGGCGATGCTCGCGCGCGTCGGCAACGACCACATGGGGCGCTTTCTCACCGAAACGCTCGAAAACGAAGGCTGCGACGTCAGCCATACGCGCATCGACCGCGACCGGCTGACCGCCCTCGTGCTGCTCGGTCTCGAAGACCGCGACACCTTCCCGCTCGTGTTCTATCGCGAGAACTGCGCCGACATGGCCGTCGACGAGGCGGACTTCGACGAGGCGTTCATCGCGTCGGCGAAGGCGCTCTTGATCACCGGCACGCACTTCTCGACCGAGCAGGTGAACCGCACGAGCCGCCGCGCGCTCGAGTACGCACGCCGCAACAACGTGCGCACCGTGCTCGACATCGACTACCGGCCGGTGCTCTGGGGCCTGACCGGCAAGGCCGACGGCGAGACGCGCTTCGTCGCCAACGAAGGCGTGACCGCGCACATCCAGCGCATCCTGCCGCTTTTCGATCTCGTGATCGGCACGGAAGAGGAGTTCCGCATCGCCGGCGGCAAGGACGAGCTGATCGACGCGCTCAAGATGGTGCGCGCCGTGACGAGCGCGACGCTCGTCGTCAAGCGCGGCCCGCTCGGCTGCTCGATCGTCGAGGGCGCCGTACCCGCGTCGATCGACGATGCGCCGATTCACGGCGGCGTCCAGGTCGAGGTGCTGAACGTGCTCGGCGCGGGCGATGCGTTCGCGTCCGGCTTCCTGTCGGGCTGGCTGCGCGATGCGCCGCTCGAAGCGTGCGCGCGCGCGGCCAACGCGAGCGGCGCGCTCGTCGTCTCGCGCCACGGCTGCGCGCCCGCGATGCCGACGCCCGCCGAGCTCGACTACTTTCTGAAGGCCGCGGCCGCCGATCCGGAGCGCATGCGCCGTCCCGACAAGGACGCGCAACTCGCGCGCCTGCACCGCGTGAGCCCGGCCCGCAAGCAATGGGACGAAGTGCTCGGCTTTGCCTTCGACCATCGCAACCAGTTCTTCGAGCTGGCCCAGCAGACCGGTGCGAGCGAAGCGCGCGTCGAGAAGCTGAAAAGCCTGTTTGTCGAGGCCGTCGCGCAGACGGAAGCCGCGCTCGCGCTGCAAGGCCGCACCGGCGTGCTGATCGACGACCGCTACGGCCAGGACGCGCTGAACGCCGCCACCGGCCGCGGCTGGTGGATCGGCCGCCCGGTCGAGCTGCCGGGCTCGGTGCCGCTCGAGTTCGACCATGGCCGCTCGGTCGGCACGTCGCTCGTCAGCTGGCCGCGCGAGCACGTGGTCAAGTGCCTCGTCTACTACCACCCCGACCATCCGGTCGAGCTGCGGCTCGAGCAGGAATCGCAACTGCGCGCGCTCTACGACGCGACGCAGGCGAGCGGCCACGAACTGCTGCTCGAAGTGATCCCGCCCAAGCTCGGAGATCGGCCCAACGAGCCCGATACCGTGTTCCGCGCGCTCAAGCGTCTCTACAACATCGGCATCTACCCGGAGTGGTGGAAGCTCGCGCCGCTCGACGCCGCGCAATGGCAGGCTGTCGATGCGCTGATCGCCGAGCGCGATCCGTATTGCCGCGGCGTGGTGCTGCTCGGCTTGTCGGCGCCGGCCGAGCAGTTGATCGAGGGCTTCCGGGCGGCAGCGGCGTCGGCGAGCTGCAAGGGCTTCACCGTGGGCCGCACGATCTTCCACGAGCCGAGCCGCGCGTGGCTGGCCGGCGAGATCGGCGACGCCGAAGTGATCGCGAGCGTGCGCAAGACGTTCGAGATGCTGATCGGCGCGTGGCGGGCCGCGAAAGGGAAAGGCAATGGCGCAGTGGCGCATCACGACGTACGGCAGGAGGCAGCATGAATCGACGCGCTGTGCATCATGAAGCAGCAGCAACGACCACCGCCGCTGCGGGCCAATCTGCTACGGGCGCCACGATCCGTCTGACCGCCGCGCAGGCGCTCGTGCGCTATCTCGCCGCGCAGCGCGTCGCCGCCGAGGACGGAAGCGCTCTCACCGAGCCGCTCTTCGGCGGCGTCTTCGCGATCTTCGGCCACGGCAACGTAGCCGGGATCGGCGAAGCGCTCTATCAGCACCGGCACGAGCTGCCGACCTATCGCGCCCACAACGAGCAGGCGATGGCGCACTCGGCGATCGCCTACGCGAAGGCGCATTTCCGCCGGCGGATGATGGCGGTCACGACCTCGATCGGCCCCGGCGCGACCAACCTCGTCACCGCCGCCGCGCTCGCGCACGTGAACCGCCTGCCGGTCCTGCTGCTGCCGGGCGACGTGTTCGTCTCGCGCGCGCCCGATCCGGTGCTGCAGCAGGTCGAGGATTTCCACGACGGCGGCATCTCCGCGAACGACGCGTTCAAGCCGGTGTCGCGCTACTTCGACCGCATCGTCCATCCAGCACAACTCTTGACCGCCCTGCCCCGCGCGCTGCGCGTGCTGACCGACGCCGCGCTCTGCGGCCCCGTCACGCTCGCCATGCCGCAGGACGTACAGGCGATGGCCTATGACTATCCGAGCGAGTTCTTCGAGCCGCGCGTCGTCACGTTCCATGCGGGCGCACCCGTCGAGGAAGAGCTCGACGCCGCGCTCGCGCGCCTCATGCAGGCGAAGCAGCCGATGATCGTCGCGGGCGGCGGCGTGCTCTACAGCCGCGGCGCCACGGACACCCTGCGCGCCTTCGCCGAACAGCACGGCATCCCGGTCGGCGAGACGCAAGCAGGCAAGAGCGCGCTGCCCTGGGATCATCCGTTGAATGCGGGCGCGATCGGCGTGACGGGCTCGTCGGCCGCGAACGAACTCGCGCACGAGGCGGACTGCGTGCTCGCCGTCGGCACGCGTCTGCAGGATTTCACGACCGGCTCCAACACGCTCTTCACGCAAGCGGACGTAATCGGCATCAACGCCAACGCGTTCGACGGCCTCAAGGCCCGCGCACAGATCGTGCAGGCCGACGCGCGCCGCGCCCTCGACGCGCTAGGCGCGCGCCTGGCAGACTGGAAAGCGAATGCCGACTGGACCTCGCGCGCCCAATCGCTCGCCAACGCCTGGCGCGACACGGTGACTACGCGCACGAACACCCCGCAGTCGGGCGCGCTGCCCTACGACGCCGACGTGATCGGCGCCGTCCAGCGCTCCGCGCCAGGCGCGCTCGCGCAATCGGCCGAGGGCGACATCGTCGTCTGCGCCGCCGGCACCCTGCCCGCCGAGCTGCACAAGCTGTGGCGCGCGGGCCGGCCCGGCGCATACCACGTCGAGTACGGCTACTCGTGCATGGGCTACGAGATCGCGGGCGGCCTCGGCGCGAAACTGGCGCGCCCGGAGCGCGAAGTGATCGTGATGGTCGGCGACGGCAGCTACCTGATGATGAACAGCGAGATCGCGACCTCGGTGATGCTCGGCGCAAAGCTCATCATCGTCGTGCTCGACAACCGCGGCTACGGCTGCATCAACCGCCTGCAGCAGGCCTGCGGCGGCGCACCGTTCAACAATATGTTCGACGACTGCACGCAAGGCCCGCTCGGCGCGCCGGCGATCGATTTCGCGGCGCACGCGCGCTCGCTCGGCGCGCAGGCCGAGCACGTCGCGAACGTCGCCGAGCTCGAGGCGGCGATGCGGCGCGCCCGCGCGGCCGACCGCACCTACACGATCGTGATCGACACGGACGCCGCCCGCACCACGGGCGACGGCGGCTGGTGGTGGGAGGTCGCAGTGCCGGAAGTGTCGACGCGCGAGGCGGTGCGCGCGGCGCGTAAAGCGTACGACGAGCAAGTGGCTCGACGCGCCGATTGGAACGAATTGGGAAACGGCTGACGATGCATTGAAACATCGTCGCGCCAAGCCTCGCCAATCCAATCGCAACCGCTTGGCGCAATCGTCGGAAAAATTAGAGGATCGCTCGCATGAACGCATTCGAAGTACGCATCGGCATCAATCCGTTGTCTTGGATGAACGATGACCTGCCGTCGCTCGGCGGCGAAACGCCGCTCGAAGTCGCGCTGACCGAAGGCCGCCAGATCGGCTACGCCGGCTTCGAGCTCGGCAACAAATTTCCGCGCGAGCCGCAGGCGCTGAAGACGCTGCTCGCGCAATACGACCTCGCGCTCGTCTCGGGCTGGTACTCGGGGCGCCTCGCGCGGCGCAGCGTCGAGGAGGAAATCGAGGCGGTGGGCCCGCATCTGGAGCTGCTGGCGAAAAACGGCGCGACGGTGATGGTGTACGGCGAGGTCGAAAATTCGATCCAGGGCGCGCCGCAGCCGCTCTATCAGCGCCCGCGCTTCTTCACGGATGCGCAATGGGACGCCTACGCCGAGCGCCTCGAAAAATTCGCGCGCTACACGCTTAGCCACGGCGTGCGCGTCGCCTATCATCATCACATGGGCGCCTACGTCGAGACGGCCGACGATGTCGACCGCCTGATGGCGCGCACGAGCGATGCCGTGGGCCTGCTGTTCGACGCGGGCCACATCACGTTCGCGGGCGGCGACCCGCTGGCGATGCTCGACAAGCACATCGCGCGCGTCTGCCACGTGCATTGCAAGGACGTGCGGCCGGCCGTCATCAAACTCGCGCGCAACCGCAACTGGAGCTTTCTCGACGCCGTCATCAACGGCGCCTTCACGGTGCCGGGCGACGGCACGGTGGATTTTCCGGCGATCATCGCCAGGCTGAAACGGCACGGCTATCGCGGCTGGCTCGTCGTCGAGGCCGAGCAGGATCCGGTGATCGCGCCCAGCTACGAATACGCGCAGAAGGGCTATCGGACGTTGCGCGCGCTTGTCGATGCGCCGTTCGATGCCAGCACGGAGGCAGCATGAGCTTATTGGTCAAAGCACAGCGCGAAGGTCAGACGATCGCGCGCGTCACGCCCGAAACGGCGATGTGGCGGTACGTCGGGTTCGCGGCGTACCGGCTCGGCAAGGATGAGGTCGTGTACGTCCACGAGACGGCGCGCGAGTCGTGCATCGTCGTGCTCACGGGCGCGGTGTCGATCGAGACCGCCGACGGCGCCAAATGGACGAGCCTCGGCTCGCGCGACAGCGTCTTCGAAGACAAGGCGCCCTACGCCGTCTATCTGCCGCCGAACGTGCGCACGACGGTGCGCGCGGAGCGCGACGCCGAAATCGGCGTGGCGAGCGCGCCGGCCGAAGGACGCTATCCCGTGCGGCTCATCGAGCCCTCGCAGATGAAGCGCTCGGTGCGCGGCAAGAGCCTCAATACGCGCTACGTCTGCGACATCCTTCCGCAGACCGAGCCGGCCGAGTCGCTGCTCGTCGTCGAGGTGCGCACGCCGGGCGGGCATGCGTCGAGCTATCCGCCGCACAAGCACGACACCGACAACGTCCCGCTCGAGAGTTCGCTCGAAGAGACGTACTACCACCGCCTCGACCCGCCGCAGGGGTTCGCATTCCAGCGCGTCTACACGGACTTGCGGGACATCGACGAGTCGATGGCCGTCGAGGATCACGACGTCGTGATGGTGCCGCGCGGCTATCACCCGGTGGTCGTGCCCTATGGCTACGATTCCTATTACCTGAACGTGATGGCGGGCCGCGAGCGGGTCTGGCACTTCAAGAACGATCCGGCGCACGAGTGGATCATCGAGAAACCCGCCACCTGAAAAGCGCATTCCGCGCGGAGTTCGCGCGGAACGTCGAGCAAACGCTCGAACGCTGCCGGCGAGATTCGTTGCCGCGCCTGCTCGCAGTGCTGAAGTAGGCGGAGCGCCGCCCGGACGGACTCAGCCGACAGCCAGCCAGGTCTCGATGATCGCGGGGTCGAGCGCGTCGAAGCGCCCCTCGCAGACGATGCGCCCGCCGCCGATCACCGCCGCGCGCGTCGCCAATTCGCGCGCGAACTGCATCCGCTGCTCGATGAGCAGGATCGCCACGCCTTCTTCGCTCAACCGCCGCAGGCACGCGCCGACGCGCTCGGCCGCTTGCGGCGCGAGCCCTTCGGCCGGCTCGTCGACGATCAATAGCGCTGGCTCCCCCATCAACGCGCGCGCGAGCGCGAGCATCTGCTGCTCGCCGCCCGACAGCGTCCCGGCGCGCGCCGAGCGGCGCTCCGCCAGGATCGGGAAGAGCGCGAACGCGTCGGCGGCGCCGAAGCGGCGCCTCGTCCGGCTCGTGCCCGGCATCACGCCGAGCTGCAGGTTCTCGTCGACGGTGAGCGCGGGAAACACGTCGCGCTGCTCGGCCACATAGCCGATGCCGAGGCGCGCAATGTCGAACGTGCGCATGCCGGCGATCTCGCGCCCCTTGAAGCGGATCGTCCCGCTGGCGCGAACCAGTCCGACGATCGATTTCGCGAGCGTCGAGCGGCCCGAGGCGTTGCGTCCGGCGAGCGCGACGACATCGCCCGCGTCCACCTTCAAGTCGATGCCGTGCAATACCCGGGTCGCGCCATACCCCGCGCATAGATTCCGGATTTCCAGCAGAGCGTTCATCGAAGCGTCTCCGGTCCGAGATACGCGGCGCGCACGGCCGAATTCGCGCGAATGGCGTCCGGCGTGCCGGTCGCGATGATCCTCCCGCCCACGAGCACCGAAATGCGGTCGGCGAGGCCGAAGACGGCGTCCATGTCGTGCTCCACCATCACGACCGTCTTGCCGGCCGTCGCCACGCGGATCAGCGCCAGCGCCTCGCGCGCCTCGTCGCGGCTCATGCCGGCGGTCGGCTCGTCGAGCAGCAGCGTGTGCGCGCCGCTCGCGAGCGCCATGCCGAGATCGAGGGCGCGCTGCTGCGCGTAGCTCAGCGCGCCCGCGAGCGTGTCCCCGCAAGCGGCCAGCCCGACGGCCTCGAGCACGCTGCGGGCCCGCTCGTCCACGGCGCGCGAGCCAAGCAGCAGATGGCGCCAGCGCGCGCCTCTCGGCTCGGCGCTCAGCGCGGCGCAGCGCAGGTTGTCGCAGGCGTTCAGACGCGGGAACACGCTCGTCGTCTGGAAACTTCGCGCGAGACCGAGACGGCTGATGGCGTAGGGCGCGCGGCCGGTGATGTCGCGGCCGTTCAGCGCGATGCGCCCGGCGCTGGGCGCGAGCGCCCCCGCGATCAATTGGAACAGCGTCGACTTGCCCGCCCCGTTGGGGCCGATCAGCGCGTGGCGCTCGCCGGCCTCGATCGCAAGATCGACGCCGCACACCACTTGCGTCGCACCGAAGCGCTTCTCGACGCCCTGCAAGACGAGCGCGTGCGTCATCGCCCGGCCTCGCGGTCGGCGGATCGACGCGGGTCATCGGTGGTGCTGACGCAAACGTCGTTGCCTGCGACTCGCGGGTGCGCAGCGGTGCGCCGCGCGAGCCACGCGGCGAGCCCCCCCGCCGCGGCCATCGTGAGCACCGCCGCCCAGACGGCCGGCGAGTCCGCCTGCAACGTCAGCATGCCGAAGCGAAACACGCCGCCCGTGTCGGCCGCGAACTGCCGCGCGTAGATCGCCTCGACCGCCAATACCAGCGCCGCCACCCACGCCAGCGCCGCCGCGGCCCGCCAGCGCCATTCGCGCAGGCACGCGCGCCAGCCGATGTCTTCGAGCCGCGCGGCGCACCGCGCCGTCAAGCCGGCAAGCCCGTCCGGCGCCGCCATCACCACGGCGGCGAACAACAGCCCGAGATAGAGCTGCCACGCCCGCGTGACGCTCGCGATCGCGACGCTGAAGAACGTGAGCGTCACGGCGCCGAGCACCGGTCCGAAAAACGCGCCGCTGCCGCCGATCACCGTCGCGATCAGCACCGCCCCCGAGCGCGCCATGCCGACGCCTTCCGCCGACGCCAACTCGATATTGACGAGCCCGAGCGAACCCGCCACGCCCGCAAAAAACGCCGACAGCACGACCATCGCGTAGCGGATGCGGCGCGGATCGGCGCCGAGCGCGGCGACCCGCACCGGGTTGTCGCGCACCGCATTCGCGAGCCGCGCGAGCGGCGTGCGCGACAGCGCGAACATGGCGGCGCTCGCGAGCACGCACCAGAGCGCGATGACCCCATACGCCTCGCTTGCGGGTCCGAAGCTCCACGCGCCCCAGTGCATGCCGGCCGCGCGGTCGATCGGCACGCCCGCTTCGCCGCCGAACCAGTCGGGCAGCGTCCAGGCGGCCGCGGCGGCGAGCTCGCCGATGCCGAGCGTGATCATCGCGAACGCGGTGCCGGCGCGCCGCGTCGCCACAAAGCCGAACACGACGCCCAAGAGAGCGCCCGCCGCCCCGCCGACGAGCGGCAGAAACGGCAGAAGCGGCAGCGCCATGCCGAAGCGATTGAAGATCTGCGCGGCGGCGAACGCCGCGAGCCCAGCGAACGCCGCGTGTCCGAACGACAGCAGGCCCGTCTGGCCGAGCAGCAGGTTGTACGAAAGCGCGAAGACGATCATCGTCGCGGTCTGCGCGAGAAACGCGAGCAGCCAGCTTGCGTGGGAGACGAGCGCCGGCACGCCGAGCAACGCCACGAGCGCGAGCCAGGGCAGCGCGCCGCGCCCGCGCGAGAGCCGTAGCGGCGCGGCGAAGGCGGCAACGGCGCGGCGTTTTCGCGCCCTCTCTTTCCGCGCGCTACGCATCGTCGCCGCGCTGCCCGAAAAGCCCGCGCGGACGCACGGCCAGCATCGCGACGAGGAGCCCGTACGGCACGAGCGGCGCAAGCTGGGCCAGCGTGAGCCTGGCCCATTCCTGCGGCAACGAAGCCCCCGCGAACCCGGCCAGCGTCCCGAACGACGCGCTGCTGCCCACCGCGAACGTCTGCAGGCACCCGACCAGGAGCGACGCCGCGAGCGCCCCGCCCAGCGACCCCAAGCCGCCGATCACCACGACGACGAACGCCACCGACCCCATCGATTCGGCCATGGCCGGCTCGATGACGAAGAGCGGCGCTCCGATCACGCCCGCCGCGGCGGCGAGCGCGGTGCCGACGGCGAAGACCAGCGTAAACACGCGCGGCACGTTGTGGCCGAGCGCTTCGACGGCATGCGGATGCGTCAGCGCCGCCCGCACGACGAGCCCGGTCTTCGAAACGCGCAGCACGGCATAGAGCACGGCCAGCATCGCCAATGAGACGGTCATCATGAACGCGCGGTAGCGCGAAACCGCAACGCCGTACACGGTGAAGAGGGTTCCGTCGAGCACCGCGGGCACGCACGCCGACAGCGCGCCCAAGCCCCACACGAGCTTGACGGCCTCGGCCAGCAAATACGCGACGCCAAAGGTCAGCAGCAATTCATGCAACGGCCCGTGCGGGCGCACGCGCCGCAACAGCCACCGCTCGAGCGCCGCGCCGGCGAGCCCGACGACGAGCGGCGCCACGGCGAGCGCCGCCCAGAACCCCGCATGCGCCGCAACCGAATAGCCGACATAGGCGCCGAGCATATAGAAGCTCGCATGGGCGAAGTTCAGCACGCCGAGCATGCTGAAGATCAGCGTGAGCCCCGCCGCCAGCATGAAGAGCAGCAATCCGTAGCTGACGCCGTTCAGCGCGCCGATCACCAGCGACTGCACGTCCTAGCGCTCCAGCGCGGGCGTGTCCGGCGACGCGGCCAGCGGCTCCAGCGCGGTGCGCAGCGCAGCCGGCAACGCCGCGGGCCGCCGCGAGACCCGGTCGACATACACGTGCACGAAATGCCCCTGCGCGCACGCCTCGCCGCCGCCCTCCTTGAAGAGCCCCACTTCGTAGCGCACGCTCGACGACCCGAGCCGCGCGACGCGCAACCCTGCCTCGACGCGGTCCGGAAACACGAGCGGCGCAAAGTAATTGCACTGCGTCTCGACGACGAGCCCGATCGTCTCGCCCGCCTCGAAATCGAGCACGCCGGCGCGAATCAGGTACTCGTTCACGACCGTATCGAAGTAGCTGTAATAGACGACATTGTTCACGTGCCCGTATACGTCGTTGTCCATCCAGCGTGTCGGGATCGTCAGGAAGTGGGGATAGGCGGAACGCGGCGCCGCAGCGGGTTTGGTCATGGCTTCGTGTGCCGGGATGGGTTCGTCGAGCTTTCTCGGGTTCAGCGCTCAAAGCGATTCGGTCAGCATGCGCCGGTAGTCCTCAGCGCTCGCCTCGCGCGGATTGGTCTTGTGGCAATGGTCGACGAGCGCGCCTCGAATAACCTTGTCGAACACGCTCGCATCGACGCCCATCTGCGCGAGCCCGGTCGGCAGCTTGAGACGCGCGGTCATGTCGAAGAGCGCCTGCGGCAGGTCCGCATGGGCGTCGAGCCCCATCACGCGGCGCATGCGCGCATAGCGGCGCTCCGCCACCACCGATTCCGCCGTCGCGTTGAAGCGCAGCACGGCCGGCAGCACGACCGCATTGAGCGTGCCGTGATGGAGCGAGGTGCGGCCGTTCACCTCGACGCCGCCCAGCGGATGCGACAGCGAATGCACGCAGCCGAGCCCCTTCTGGAACGCCATCGCCCCCTGCATCGACGCGCTCATCATGTTCAGGCGCGCCGCGCGGTCGCCGCCGTCGTGCGTCGCGCGCTCGATATGCGCCCAGGCGCGCTCGAGCCCGTCGAGCGCGATGCCGTCGGCGGGCGGATTGAAGGCCGGCGAGAGAAACGTCTCGATGCAATGCGCGATCGCGTCCATGCCCGTGGCGGCAGTCAACATCGGCGGCAAGCCAAGCGTCAGGCCTGGATCGCAGATCGCCGACTTCGGCAGCAAGTGCCACGAATGGAAGCCGAGCTTGCGGCCGTCGTTCAAGATGATGATCGCGCCGCGCGCCACTTCGCTGCCGGTGCCCGCCGTAGTCGGAATCGCGATCAGCGGCGCGGCGGCTTCGGTGATCCGGCCGCTGCCGCCCTCGATCGTCGCGTAGCGGGTCAGGCCGCCTTCGTGCGTCGCCGCGATCGCGACGCCCTTCGCGAGATCGATCGACGACCCGCCGCCGACCGCGATCAGCCCGTCGCAGCCCTCGTCGCGATAGCGGGCGGCAGCCGCGAGCACCATCGCCTCGGTGGGGTTCGAAGGCGTGTCGTCGAAAACGGGCGCCGTGCCGAGCTTCGACGCATCGAGCGCGCGCTCGACGAGCCCGGCCGCGGCGACGCCCTTGTCGGTCACGACGAGCGGCCGCTTGATGCCGGCGCGCGCGCATTCCGCGTCGAGCATGGCGAGCGCGTCGTAGCCGAGATGGATGTGGGTCAGGTAGTAGATGTAAGCCATGGCGAGTCTGCCCTCCTCCTCGTGATGCCGATGCCGGCCCGCACGATGCCGACGCAGCCGGCTGCTGCCTGCGCCGCGCTACTGCCCGGGCCTTTCGACGAATTCGAACGGCAAGCCGCGGCGGCGCATCCATTCGCCGAGCGCCTGCCCGGTGCCCGCCCGCCACGGACGCAGCTTTGCCGGTTCGACCAGCCGATATTCGAGCAACTCGGGCGACAGCGCAATCGTCCCATGCGCACGCACGTGATACGCGATGATCAGCTCGTTCTTCCTGATGAATTCATAGACACCGATCAGCTCCGTGGTCTCGACATGCAGCGACGTTTCTTCGAGCACTTCGCGCGCGATGCCTTCCTCGGGCGTCTCGCCGTTCTCGAGGAAGCCGGTGATCAAGGCGAACACGCCTTCGGTCCAGGCAGCATTGCGTGCGAGCAGGATCTTGCCTTCGTATTCGACGATCGCGGCCACGACCGGCACCGGATTGTTCCAGTGAACAAAGCCGCAGGTATCGTCGGAACATGCCTGCCGCGGCCGGCCACCGTCCGTGTCGACATCGGCACGGACGATCAAGGGCTTGGCGCAGCGCGGACAGAATTGGTAATCGGTCATGGGCGGATGGTGGGTAAGGCGATCGGGTACGCAGGCGGGCCTGGCGATGCGTATCGGCGCAGGCGAGCCTATCGGCCAGTCAGCCAGCGCCGGCGAGCGAACATTCTAGCGGCTTTATGTCGCATACGCCGCTGGCGCCGTAGGCGCATAAAAAAGCCGCGAGCATCGATGCCCGCGGCTTATTTACTGCGTCTGCGGCGGGCTGCTCACGCAACCCGCGATGCTGTTCGCCGCTTTACAGCTGCGCAGCCACCCAGCCCTGCACGCCGGCGAGCGCCTTCGGCAGATTCGCGGGCTCGGTGCCGCCGGCCTGCGCCATGTCCGGCCGGCCACCGCCCTTGCCGCCCACTTGCTGCGCGACGAAGTTGACGAGCTCGCCCGCCTTTACCTTCTTGCTCGCATCGGGTGTCACGCCGGCGATCAGGCTGACCTTGCCGCCTTCCACCGACGCCAGCACGATCGCCGCATGCTTGAGCTTGTCCTTGAGCTTGTCGACAGTTTCGCGCAGCGTCTTCACGTCCGCGCCTTCGAGCGTCGCCGCGAGCACCTGCACACCGGCCACCTCGATTGCCTGGCCGGCGAGCTCGTCGCCCTGGCTCGACGCAAGCTTCGACTTCAGCGCGCCCAGCTCCTTCTCGAGCGACTTCACCTGATCCTGCACCTGCGCGATGCGCTGCGTGAGCTCGGCCGGCTGTGCCTTGAGCGCCGCCGCTGCCGCATTGATGCGCGCGTCGAGCTCCTGGACATAGCGCACCGCGTTGTCGCCGGTGATCGCCTCGACGCGGCGGATGCCGGCCGCGACGCCGCCTTCCATCACGATCTTGAAGAGGCCGATGTCGCCGCTGCGGTGCACGTGCGTGCCGCCGCACAGCTCGCGCGAGAAGCCCAGATCGAGCACGCGCACCTCATCGCCGTACTTCTCGCCGAAGAGCGCCATCGCGCCGCCCTTCACCGCTTCGTCGAACGGCATCACGCGCACGATGCCCGGCGCGTTCGCGAGCACTTCCTGGTTGACGATCGCTTCGACGCGGCGGATTTCGTCGTCCGTCATCGGCGCGTTGTGCGCGAAGTCGAAGCGGGTCTTGTCGGCGTCGACGAGCGAGCCCTTCTGCTGCACGTGCGAGCCGAGCACTTCGCGCAGCGCCTTGTGCATCAGGTGAGTGGCCGAGTGGTTGCGCGCCGTGCGGGCACGGCGGATCGCGTCGATCTCCGCCTTCACGACGTCGCCGACCTTGAGCGTGCCCTGCTCGAGCGTGCCGTGATGGCCGATCACGTCGGCCTGGACCTTCAGCGTATCGGCGACCGCAAAACGCAGGCTCGCGTTGCCGATCACGCCCTGGTCGCCGACCTGGCCGCCCGATTCCGCATAGAACGGCGTGTGATCGAGCACGACCACCGCCTGCTGGCCCTTCGCGACCTCATTGACGGCCGAGCCGTCGACGTAGAGCGCGACCACTTTCGCGTCGTCGAAGATCTGCTCTTCGTAGCCGTGGAACGTGGTCTTCGCGCCCGAATATTCGAGGCCCTGCGCCATCTTGAACTTGCCGGCCGCGCGCGCCTGCTCGCGCTGGCGCGACATCGCCTCGTCGAACGCAGGCTCGTCGACGCTCATGCCGCGCTCGCGGCAGACGTCCGCAGTCAGATCGAGCGGGAAGCCGTAGGTGTCGTGCAGCTTGAACGCGATTTCGCCGTCGAGCGTCTTGCCGCCCTTCGATTCCAGATCGGCCAGCGCCGCATCCAGGATCGACATGCCGTGCTCGATCGTCTCGAAGAAGCGTTCTTCTTCCTGGCGCAGCACATCGGTCACGCGCTGCTCGGCGTCCCCGAGCTCGGCGTACGCGCCACCCATCTGCTCGACGAGGTCTGCCACGAGCTTGTGGAAGAACGCGCTCTTGCTGCCAAGCTTGTAGCCGTGGCGGATCGCGCGGCGCACGATCCGGCGCAGCACGTAGCCGCGCCCTTCGTTGCCGGGAATCACGCCGTCGACGATCAGGAACGAGCAGGCGCGGATGTGATCGGCGATCACCTTCAGCGAATTGTTCGACAGGTCGGCGACGCCCGTTTCGCGCCCGGCCGCCTTGATGAGCGCCTGGAACAGGTCGATTTCATAGTTGCTGTGCACGTGCTGGAGCACGGCGGCGATCCGCTCGAGGCCCATGCCGGTGTCGACGCACTGCTTCGGCAGCGGCGTCATGTTGCCCTGCGCGTCGCGATTGAACTGCATGAACACGAGGTTCCAGATCTCGATGTAGCGGTCGCCGTCCTCTTCGGGCGATCCCGGCGGACCGCCCCAGACGTCCGGGCCGTGATCGTAGAAGATTTCCGAGCACGGGCCGCACGGGCCGGTGTCGGCCATCTGCCAGAAGTTGTCGGACGCGTAGCGCGCGCCCTTGTTGTCGCCGATGCGGATGATGCGCTCGGCGCGCACGCCGACTTCCTTCGCCCAGATGTCGTAGGCCTCGTCGTCTTCCTTGTAGATCGTGACCCAGAGCTTGTCCTTCGGCAGCTGGTAGACGGCGGTCAGCAGCTCCCATGCGTAGTGGATCGCGTCGCGCTTGAAGTAGTCGCCGAACGAGAAGTTGCCGAGCATCTCGAAGAACGTGTGGTGGCGCGCCGTGTAGCCGACGTTCTCGAGGTCGTTGTGCTTGCCGCCCGCGCGCACGCTGCGCTGCGCGGTCGTGGCGCGCGAGTACGGACGCGATTCGGCGCCGAGGAAGACGTCCTTGAACTGCACCATCCCCGAATTGGTGAAGAGCAGCGTCGGGTCGTTGCCGGGCACGAGGCTCGACGAACGGACGATCATATGGCCCTTCGATTCGAAGAACTTGAGGAATTTCTCGCGGATTTCGGCGGCTTTCATAAGCGTGCTGGAGACGTTTTGGCTGGATCTGGCGCCGCCGCCCCGATCAGCTCGGGTCAAGCGGGCGGGCCCATGGTTATTGGCTTAAACGATTGATTATACGGGATTGCCGCAGGTGCGCCGCGCCCCGGTCAATCCAGCAGCGAAGCCAGCAAACGCCGTCCTTCTTCCCAATCGCCCAGCCCGCTTTCGGCGTTGATATGGCCGCGCGGACCAATGTTCACGAAGCGGCTGCCCCACGCGCCGGCGCAGCGCTGCGCGAATTCGATGCGGCAGTATGGGTCGTCGGTGCTGGCGACGACGATCGTCGGGAACGGCAGCGGCACGAGCGGCACATTCGCGAAACCGTGCGCTTCGCTCGGAAACGAGACGCTCGCCGGATCGGGCACCGCGACGAACAGCGCGCCGGCGATCTTGGCGAGCTGATCGGGCGTCGCACAATGCGCCGCCCAAAACACCGTGGTCAAACAGCCGAGGCTATGCGCCGCGATCAGGATCGGATCTTCTTCCGCGGCGTCGACCACCACGTCGAGCGTGTCGCACCAGGCCTCGCAAACCGCATTGTCCCAATCGGGCATCGACACCCGCACGAACATCGGGTCGGCGTCTTCCCAGCGGCTTTGCCAGTGATCGGGTCCCGAATTGGCGTACCCCGGCAGCACGCACACTCGTCTTGTATCCATTTTGTGTTATCCCTGATTCCTTGCCGGTAGAGCCCGCCATCTTGCCGAACGCGAACCGTTCACGCAAGGCGCGCGACGACGCGGCCCGCCCGCGCAAGCGCCAGGGCGCGCCCGCGCGCGGCCGCTCAGGTAGAATTGGCGGATCAAGCGGGCGCAATGGCGCGTCCATTTAGCCGACTCTCTCCTTCTCGCATGAACACCGAACGCAACGACGCACCGGCGGCATCCAATTTCATCCGCAACATCATCGACGACGACAACCGCACCGGCAAATGGGGCGGCCGCGTGGAAACGCGCTTCCCGCCCGAGCCGAACGGCTATCTGCATATCGGTCACGCGAAAAGCATCTGCCTGAATTTCGGCGTCGCGCGCGATTACGGCGGCGTGTGCCACCTGCGCTTCGATGACACCAATCCAGAAAAGGAAAGCGTCGAGTACGTCGATTCGATCGTCGACGCCGTGCGCTGGCTCGGCTTCGATTGGAACAAGGATGGCGCCGAGCACCGCTACTACGCGAGCGACTATTACGACAAGCTCTACCAGTTCGCCGAGCTCCTGATCGAGCGCGGCCGCGCCTACGTCGACAGCCAATCGGCCGAGGAGATGCGCGCGAACCGCGGCTCGCTGACCGAGCCGGGCAAGCACTCGCCCTGCCGCGACCGCTCGCCCGAAGAAAACCTCGACCTGTTCCGCCGCATGAAGGCCGGCGAGTTCAAGGAAGGCGAGCACGTGCTGCGCGCAAAGATCGACATGGCTTCGCCGAACATCAACATGCGCGATCCGGTGATCTACCGGATCCGCTTCGCGCATCACTACCGCACCGGCGACCAATGGTGCGTGTACCCGATGTACGACTACACGCACTGCATCTCGGATGCGCTCGAAAACATCACGCATTCGCTGTGCACGCTCGAATTCGAAGACCACCGGCCGCTCTACGACTGGATCCTCGACGAGCTCGCCGACGCCGGCGTCTTCACGCGGCCGCTGCCGCAGCAAATCGAGTTCTCGCGGCTGAACCTCACCTATGCGATCACGAGCAAGCGCAAGCTGCTGCAGCTCGTCACCGAAGGGCACGTCGACGGCTGGGACGACCCGCGCATGCCGACCATCGTCGGCGTGCGCCGGCGCGGCTTCACGCCGGACGGCATCAAGCTCTTCTGCGAGCGCATCGGCGTGACCAAGGTGGATTCCTGGATCGACATGAGCGTGTTCGAAGGCGCGCTGCGCGACGATCTCGACGACAAGGCGCCGCGTACAGCCGCCGTGCTCGACCCGCTCAAGCTCATCATCGACAACTACCCGGCCGATCTCACCGAGGAATGCTGCGCGCCGGTGCACCCGCACCATCCGGAGCACGGCGTGCGCACGTTCCCGATTTCGCGCGAGCTGTGGATCGAGCGCGAGGACTATAGCGAAACGCCGCCGAAGGGCTATTTCCGCCTCTTCCCGGGCAACAAGGTGCGACTGCGCTATGGCTACGTGATCGAATGCACGGGCGCGGACAAGGACGAGAACGGCAACGTGACCGCCGTCCACTGCAACTACTACCCGGACAGCAAGTCGGGCACGGAAGGCGCGAACAACTACAAGGTGAAGGGCAACATCCACTGGGTCAGCGCGGCGCATGCGGTCCCGGCCGAAGTTCGCATCTACGACCGGCTCTTCAAGGAAGCCCAGCCCGACGCGGGCGGCCGCGACTTCCTCGAAGCGCTGAATCCGGATTCGAAGCGCGTCGTCAGCGCCTACCTCGAACCGGGCGCCGGCAACGCCGAGCCCGAAGAGCGCTTCCAGTTCGAGCGGCACGGCTACTTCGTCGCCGACCGCTACGACTCGAAGCCGGGCAAGCCGGTGTTCAACCGGATCGTCGGTTTGCGCGACACTTGGGGCAAACCGGCCTGATCTCGCCTTTGCTCGTCGTTGCTGCCGTTGCATTAAGCAATTCGAAACTTGTCGAGTGGTTCACGCAGAGAGGACCGATGAAGCTTGCCGCTCGATTCACGCCGCTCGCAGGCGCGGCGGCGATGCTGCTCGCATTCGCCGCGCCAGCCGCCCAAGCCCAGGGCGGCGATCCCGAAGGCACGCTCAAGAAAATTCGCGACGACGGCGCGATCTCCCTGGGCGTTCATGAATCGTCGGTGCCGTTCGCCTATGCGGACAGCGCCGGCCACACGACCGGCTACTCATACGCGATCGCGCTGCTGATCGTCGACGAGATCAAGCGCGAGCTGAACCTCCCGGGCCTCGTCGTGCGCGAGGTGCCGATCACGCCGCAAAACCGCATTCCGCTGATGACGAGCAGTCAGATCGATCTCGAATGCGGCTCCACGACGCATACGCATGCGCGCGACGATCAGGTCGCGTTCTCCGACAGCTTCTTTCAATACGCGGTACGCATGCTCGTCAAGAAGACGTCGGGGATCGCGGACTATCGCGATCTCGCGGGCAAGCCGGTCGTTACGACGGCGGGCTCGTCCGACGAGCGCCTGCTGCGCAAGCTCGATAGCGACCAGCACCTGAACATGCGCATCATGAGCGTGAGGGATCATCCCGAAGCGTTCGAAGCACTGCGCACCGACCGCGCGGTCGCGTATGTGATGGACGAACCGCTGCTCTATGGGAACAAAGCCGAGGCGGCGCGTCCGGGCGACTATGCGATCGTCGGCCCGCCGCTGCGCCACGAGGTCTATGCGTGCATGCTCAGGAAAGGAGATGCGCCGTTCAAGAAGCTCGTGGACCGCGTGATCGACCGCCTCGAAACGTCCGGCGAGGCGCAAAAGCTCTACGACATGTGGTTCACGCAGCCGATCCCGCCGCGCGGGCTCAATCTCGATTATCCGATCCCGGATGAGATGAAGGCGCTGTTCGCGCATCCGAACGACAAGCCGCTCGACTGAGCCGGCGCGCCGGTCTACAGCGACCGATGCAGCTCGGCGAGCGAAAGCGTCGTCTGAAAGAGCCGGTTGAGGCTGCGGCTCGCGTAGTGCCCCACTTCCCCTGGCTCGACCCAGCGAAAGGCGTCCATCTCGGGGATCATCACGCCATCCGAGCGGCGCGGAAACATCGAGGTGCAGACGCAGCGGCTCAGGTCGAGCTCGTCGTCCGCCGCGCGCGCCGCGAACAGGTGCAGGTCTTTGTCGCGGCGGTAGACGAAGCGCCCGAGGTCGTTGAGCCGCTGGGCCGCAAGCACGATGCCGGTCTCTTCGACAAGCTCGCGCAACGCCGCGGCGATCGGCGCTTCGCCTGGCTCGCCGTGGCCTTTGGGGATGTCCCAGTGCGTCGTGTCGGTTGCGTGCGCGAGCAGCACGCGGCCGCTGCCGTCTAGCAGCACGACGCCGCAGGAAGTCACGCGCTCGATCATCGCCGTCACTTCTGCTTCTGAAATTGCCATTGCCCGTTGCCGGTCTTGCAGTATTGCGGACGCAGCGTCATCGACTGCCTCTTCGCGCTCAGCACGGCCGTCATGCTCCGGCACGTGCGGCCGCCGTCCGTCGTCGTCTGGCTGATCGTGAGCATCGCATCGATCTTGACGCTGTTGCCCGTGCCCTCGTTCGTCCAGGTGGCCGTCTCGCCGTCGCGCTTGGCATCGAGCGCATGGTCGGCGGCCTTCAACAGCGAATCGATGTCGCGCTGGTGCATGTAGCTCATCGGGGTATCGTTCAAGAAGCTGTAGTTCGAGGCGTGGGCAGCGGCAGCGCCCGAGAGCAGCAGGCAGCAGGCAAGCGTGCGCAGCAGGGCGGAGGATCGCGTCGACATCGAGTTTTTCTCCTTGAGCGGTCGAGAGAATAGCACGCAGGTTACAGCGAGCCGGCCGACGTGAGGGCCGGCTCGCGATCGCTAGAGCGTGGCGCGGCCTCATGCCCGGCGACGGGCGCATCGGGCTCGTAGCCGTCGGTCAGCGTGTTCAGGAATGCGATGATGTCCTTGATCTCGGTCTCGTTCAGCGCGGGCTTGTCGCCCGGCTTGCGGTCGAACGGCGGGTCGGTGTTCAGGTTGGCCCAGTAGCGCTCGGGCAAGTCGTCGAACTTGCGGACCTTGCCCTTCACCACCGGATAGAACTTTTCCGGGTTGGTATCGCGCTCGGCATAAAAGCGCATCACCTCTTCGAGCGAGTGGTAGATCCCGTTGTGAAAGAACGTCTTGCGCAGCGCGACGTTGCGCAGCGTCGGCGTGCGGAACAACCCGCAATATTCGTCCCGGCCCTTCAGGTCGGTGCGCTCCGGGCCGCAGGCGCCCAGGTCGAAGAAACGCGGGTCCTGATTCACCTTCAGCGCGCGATTGCGCGGCACGCCGACGGCGATCAGGCCGAAATCGCTGAACTGCGGCGGCGAGCCGTCTCTCGCCGGCTTGCTCAGGTGGCAGCTCGCGCAGTTGCCCTTGCGCTCGTCGTCGAAAAGCTGCAAGCCACGCTGCTCGGCGGGCGTGAGCGTTGTGCGGCCGGCGAGGTACGCGTCGTATTTGCTCGTGTACGGATAGAACGTCCCTGGCGTCTGCTCGAAAATGCCGATCGCTTCGAGCACGGCGTCGAAGGCGGCGCGGTCGTCGTCGAGGACATGTGCGCCGAATGCCGCGCGAAACGCGTCCGCATACGGCGCGGCCCTCACGGCGGACGCCACGTGCGCAGGAGAACTGTGCATCTCGAACGGCGACAAGAGCGGGATGCGGGCCTGCTCGGCTCCCGTATCGACGCGGCCGTCCCAGGTCAGGCCGCCGGTCGGGCCGTTGTCGATGCTTTCGTCGCCTTCGTCGTCGGAATCGTGGAAGTGCTCCGTGAAGGCCGGCACCGACTGCAGGTACTTGAGCGTCGGCACGGCGCGGAAACCGGGCTGGCGCATGTCGGCGCCGCCTAGCTGCACGTCGAGCGCATTCGGCGGCCCGAACGCATGCGCGGGGCTGTGGCAGGTCGCGCACGCCTGCTTGCCCGAGCCCGACAGCGACGGGTCGAAGAATAGCTGCTTGCCGAGCGCCGTCTTCTGTCGCACGGCCTCGTAGACCTGGGCGCGCGTTTGTCCGCCCGCTTGGCCATCCTTCGATGAAGTCGGCACGGACAGCCCGTCGGCAGCGCTCATGGCTGAGCCAGGCGCATCGCAGGCAGCAAGACCGAAACACAGCAACGCCGCAGCAAGCGCGCCAGCTGGCCAGGCGAGCCTACGCGAAAGCCAAGCAGGAGAGCATCGGGGGAGTTTCATTTCAGCACGACCCAATCCGCGAAACCGGCAAGCATAGGCCATCCAAACGGCTGGCGGGCCACCTTGACGGCCCGCCGCAACACGGCCGCCAGTATTGCATTCGCTTCCATGATTCTGTCAAATCACTTTGCCACACTGCACTGTCGTCAACGCGGCCGGCCACGCCCGCATCGAAAACAACGAGGCCCCGGCTCCCACGTAAAGAGAGAGATCACGCATGAACAACAAACGGATCGGCGCGACGCTGCTGGCGCTCGCAGCGGCAGCCACCTTCGCAGGCTGCACCAGCCCGAGCGCCACGAAGCCGACGTTGATGGACGTCAAGACGGTGGTCGTCATCTACGCCGAAAACCGCAGCTTCGACAATCTATACGGGCACTTCCCCGGGGCCAACGGCCTGCAGAACGTCACGGCCGCGAGCGCGCGGCAGCTCGACCGCAACGGCGCCGCGCTGCCGACGCTGCCGCCCGTCTGGAACGGCCTCACGCAAACGGGCCTGACGCCGGCCGTCACGCAGGCGATGACGGTCAGCCTGCCGAATGCGCCGTTCGCGATCAACGATCCGAACGGCTTCAACACGCCGCTGTCCACGACGACGCGCGACCTGTGGCACCGCTTCTACGAGAACCAGATGCAGATCGACGGCGGCAGGAACGACAAGTTCGCCGCCTGGGCCGACTCCGGCGGCCTCGTGATGGGCTACTACACGATGAACGAAGCGTCGCTGCCGCTCTGGAAGGTCGCGCAGAAGTACACGCTCGCCGACAACTTCTTCATGGGCGCATTCGGCGGCTCGTTCCTCAATCACCAGTGGCTCATCTGCGCGTGCACGCCGGTCTATCCGAACGCGGACAAGAGCCCGGCGGCCACTTCGATCTCGGCGGTCGAGGCGGACGGCGTCACGCTGAAAACCGCGCCCAACTCGCCGGCGTCGGCGCTCGGCGGCCCGCCGAAGTTCGTGAACGACGGCAACCTGACGCCCGATTTCTACGCGGTCAACACGATGCAGCCCGCGTATCAGCCGAGCGGCAACAAGCCGGCGGCGGGCGGCGACAAGGCCTACGCGGACCCGCAGACCCCGACCACGCTGCCGCCGCAGACCCAGACCCATATCGGCGACCTGCTCAACGACGCGCACGTCTCGTGGGCCTGGTACGGCGGCGCATGGGGCGACGCGCTGGCCGCGGCCCAAAGCGGCCAAGCGGGCGTGATCAACGGCAAGAACCTGACGGCGCCGAACTTCCAGCCGCATCACCAGCCGTTCAACTACTTCGCCGACCTCGCGCCGGGCACGCCGAACCGCGCGCAGCACCTGCGCGACGGCGGCCTCGACGGCGCGGAGTTCATCAAGGCGATCGACGCGGGCACGCTGCCGCAGGTCGCGTTCTACAAGCCGCAGGGCAACCTGAACGAGCACGCGGGCTATACCGACGTCGCCTCGGGTGACCGCCACATCGCGGACCTGATCGCGCACCTGGAAAAGAGCCCACAGTGGAACAACATGGTCGTGATCGTCACCTACGACGAGAACGGCGGGTTCTGGGACCACGCCGCGCCGCCGAAGGCCGACCGCTGGGGGCCGGGCTCGCGGGTTCCGGCGCTCGTGATCTCGCCGTTCGCGAAGCAGGGGTACGTCGATCACACGCAGTACGACACGACGTCGATCCTGCGCTTCGTCACGCGGCGCTTCGCGCTGCCGGAGCTGCCCGGCCTCGTGGTGCGTGACAAAGCGCTGGCCGCGAACGGCCAGAAGCCGATGGGCGACCTGACGAACGCGCTCGATCTCAGAAGCGGCGCAGCGGAGTAAGCCGGCGTTGCATCAGGCGCGATGCAAAAGGGGCAGCCGAGGCTGCCCCTTTCTCATTGGCTCTGCGAGGAATGACGCCAATGCCCGCTGTGCCCGGCGCCGCCCATGTCAAAATCGCGCCTTCGCCGCCGCCCCAGGCGCGGCAAAACATCGAAACAAGGAATCGTCATGGATATCGACAAGCAGCTCGCAGCCCTAACCACGTCGGAATTGCAGACCGCCGGCGCCAGCCAGGCGACGGCCATCGCGCTCAGCGTCGTGCTGCGGCACTTGAACTCGCCCGAACTCGCGAAGCTGCTCTCAACGGCGTTCGAGAATCACCAGGCGACGATGCTGCAACGACCCTGGCCGGAGCAGATGCTGCAATCGTTCGAGGCGACCCGGCGCTTTCTGGAGGGTGCGGCCCAGCCGGGCGCGGGAACGGATAAGCAGAACTGAGAGGAAATGGAGTGGCCCCCCCACGAGGAATCGAACCTCGATTTCAGGTTTAGAAGACCCGTGTTCTATCCGTTGAACTATGGGGAGGCGAAACTGAAATTTTAAAGCGGACCGGACATTTGCACCGGGGGCCGCGATTATAACCGATCCCCCGCCCGGCCCGCGGCGGCCCGCGCAAAGGGCGAACCGCCGGACGCAGCGCTTACGCGGGTTGCGCGTGCAGCATGAACCATCCGAAGCACAGTGCGCCCGCGGCGATGCAGTAGATGCCGAACGTCGCCAGCCGGCCACGGCCTTCGAAATAACGCATCAGGAAGCGCACGCTCAGATAGGCGGCAATGGCGGTCAGCACGCCGCCGAGGATCGCATCGGCAAGCTGCGAGGGCGCGTGAAAGAGCTTCGGCACCTCGAGCAGGCCCGCCGCGAAAATGATGGGCGTGCCGAGCAGGAACGCGAATTCGGCGGACCTCTCGGCGGTCAGCCCCGCTGCGTTGCCGGCGATCATCGTGAGGCCGCTGCGCGAAAAGCCCGGAATCAGCGCGCCGACCTGCGCGAGGCCAACCAGGAACGCCTGCTTGAACGTGAGCCTTTCCGGCGCTTGATTCGCACGCGCACGTTGCAAGCGGTCGCCAAGCCACAGCAGCACGCCGTTGACGACCAGCGCCAGCGCGACGATGCGCAGATCATGGAAGATCCGCTCGAGGCGCTTTTCGAGGATCAGGCCGACGAGCCCGGCCGGTATCGTGCCGATGATGAGCGCCCACATCATGTGGCCGTCGTCGCTGCGGCGTCCGGCGAAGGTGCCGAACCAGCCGCCGATCAGCGCGATCCAGCGCTTGCGGAAGTACCACAGCAGCGCAAACGCGGTGCCCAGGTGCAGCGCGACGAGAAACGGCAGCAGTTGGGGCGCGTGCTTGTCGATGTGCATGCCGAACAGCGCGGGGGCGAGCAACGTATGTCCGAGGCTGCTGACGGGGAACAGTTCCGTGACGCCCTGCAGCACGCTCAAGAAGATCAAAAACCAGAGACTCACGCGTCGGTCCTTTTCGGTGGGAAGGTTGCAAAAGCGAGACGCGGACGGGTGAAGCCAGCGCCCGGCGGCGCACCCGATTATGCCTACCGGAAACCGGCACGCCAAGTTTTCAGGATTTTTTTGCGGCAGTGCGACAGCGCTCGGCTGCGCAAAAAAGGAGAAAAAAATCGAACCAGCGGTGGCCGAACGCAGGGACGCGGGCGGCGCAAGCCGCGGGGAGAGGCGGAAGAGGGAAACGCAGGCGGGCAAGCGCCCGGCCTGCCGGGCTAGGGCCTGTTCACACTAATAACAGGCTTGCGAACGGGCGAGCCGCCACGCGTCGTTATCGAGCGAGCTTGTAGAAGAAAACGACCGTACTGCCGGCGAACATGCCAAACAGCGCTAGACCCATTGCCATGGCGAGATCCATGCGTCCTCCTTCCCTTTGAAAGTGACAGGCTCGGCGGCGAGAAAATGCCAGCCCAGAGTGGGCATTATCCGCAACGCATTCTGTCGCGACACCCGCAGTTTCCCGATCAAGGGTTTCTCCGTAACATAGGGCGTCGCAAAATCGGCCTGTCGACATTTTTATCTTTTTTTCTCTTTTTTTGTTCCACGCCGCCCTTACGCGGCCTTACCCGATCCACTCGACCATGCCTCAATTCCAGCAGCAGGACATCCTCGAAATCGCGCAAGGCGAGGCGCTCTTGCGCATCGCGCCCCAGGCCGGCGGCCGGCTGCTGTCCTGG
This sequence comes from Trinickia terrae, assembly GCF_005144415.1. Classification (GTDB taxonomy): domain Bacteria; phylum Pseudomonadota; class Gammaproteobacteria; order Burkholderiales; family Burkholderiaceae; genus Trinickia_A; species Trinickia_A terrae. Next base: position 63,927 of record NZ_SWJE01000020.1, read on the forward strand.
CACATCGGCGGCGAGCCGGTCATCCATTGGCCCGACGCTCCCGACTGGAGCCAGCCGGCCCGGATCCGCGGCGGCAATCCGCTGCTGTTCCCGTTTCTCGGCCGCCATCGAGTGGACGGGCGGATCGGCGAATGGCGCGATCAGGCGGGCGTGGTGCGCGTGCTGCCGATGCACGGCTTCGCGCGCGACCTGCCGTTTGCCTACGCGCTCGATGCGGACGGCCACGGTGTACGCATGACGCTGACCGACAGCGAGGCCACCCGCACCGCCTACCCGTTCGCGTTCCGCTTCGAGGCGGCCTACCGCCTCGCTGACGCGCACACGCTCGACGTCGAATTGACCGTCTCGAACCTCGGCGATGCGCCGCTGCCCCACTACGCCGGCCACCATTTCTACTTCACGCTGCCGCACGCGCTGCGCGGCGAGACGGTCGTGGAGCTGCCGCCTGCCTCGCGGCGGCATCAGGAAAGCGACGGCTCGATCAGCGCGCCCGTGCCCGGCGAGCCGTCCTACACGCTCGACGATCCGCGCATCCATGATCGCTTCCATTGCCTGACGGGCGTGCCTGTGCAGCCAGTGCGCCTGGTGAGCCCAAGCCTCGACCGTGCGATCGAGATCGATCTGCAGCGCCCGGGCTCGGCGCCCTGGTACGCGGTCACGACGTGGACGGAAGCCGACACCTCGGATTTCTATTGCGTCGAGCCGTGGCTCGGCCTGCCCGACGCGATCCACAACGGCCTCGGGCTGCGGTGGCTCGCGCCCGGCAAGAGTGAGACAGCCGCGCTGCGCATCACGGTCGCCTACGGCAAGTCCAGCCGTTAGAGGCCATACACGTACTGCCGCCGCACGCGGGGGCCGCCATGCGGCAGCGCGCCTTGCCTGCCCAAATCGGGCACGCGATCCGAAGCCGTTAAAATCAAACGTTTTGTACCCGCTGCCCGCGGCCTGGGAGGCTTTGTGCACGGCAGCGCTTTGCGAGGTTCAATGTTGAGAAGAAAAATGGGGCGGCTCGTGTGCGCATCGCTGGTCGCAGCACTCGCCGCGTGCGGTTCGGCCCCCGTCGGACCGGGGTTCTATCGAGTCGAGCGAGGCGACACGGTCTCGAAGATCGCCCGCGCCAACCGGCAATCGGTCCAGAACATCGTCCGCTGGAACAATCTCTCCAAGCCCGACGCCATCGAAGTCGGCCAGGTGCTGCGCGTCGCACCGCCCGCCAACTCGGCGACGGCCAGCCAGTCGAGCGCCTCGGCCGGCAGCGCTTCGAGCGGTGCTTCAGGCAGCGGCCCGCGCACGGGCGGCGCGGAGGCGCCGTCGAGTGCGGCAGATGCGTCCACGGTGAAGCCCGCGACCAGCATCGCGCTCGTCTGGCCCGCGCCGGGCAAGGTCGCGCGCGGGTTCGACGGCGTCAACTCGAAAGGCGTCGATATCGTCAATGCGCCGGGCACGCCGGTCGTCGCGGCCGCGGCCGGAACCGTCGTCTACGCGGGCAATGGCTTGCGTGGGTACGGCAACCTGCTGATCGTCAAGCACAACGCCGACTTCCTGACGGCCTACGCGCATAACCGCACGCTGCTCGTCAAAGAAGGTCAGCAAGTGTCACAAGGCGAGAAGATCGCGGAGATGGGCGACACCGACAACGACCGCGTCGCGCTGCACTTCGAGTTGCGCTACGGCGGGCGCTCGATCGACCCGGCGCGCTACCTGCCGGCGCGCTGAGGCAAGCCTGCGCCGGCCTCGCCGGCGCGGCTCGGCGGATCGGACAGCGCCCGAGGCCAAGCGCCGTCTCGCCTGACCTGGCGACGCCCGGCGTCGCTACGCCGGGCGTCGCCACGCTTGCTCAGCCGCCCGGACAGCGGATCGACGCGCCGCGCGAACGCGACCAGCACAATCAAAGCGAACGGGCACAGTCCGGCGAAGATCAAAAGCAGGTGCATGGCGATCTCGAACTTGGTATCCGCCGCATCATACGCGCGTCCCGAAAAGAGCATCATTTCGCACGCTAGGGATCTTCCACTAGCGGATGCAGCAAAATCCGCCCCTCCCCGCCGACCGCCCGCAGGCAGACAAAAAAAGCCCGGCGTGGCCGGGCTAACGGGGGTTCGGCGCATATAGGCAAAGGACCGGTTCACCATGCGCCGAGAACCAATCTAACAACGCTCGAAAGCATCGGCAATGGATTAACGACCGATATTCGCGAATAGGCGCATGAAGCAGGAGGAATGTCCGAGAAATGCGATTCGATTATCGATATGACGGATCGATAGACAGGATGAGCGGAAGGTTCCTCAGAACAAACATCGTCCGGAGGCATTGACGGCGGGTGATTTGGCGACGCGTCGGCACACGCGTAAAATCTGACGGATCGAGTTTGACGACGCGCATCGCGATTATTTATGCCTTCACCAGCGGATTTAATCCCGATTCAACCCCGGAATTTCCTCGGATTATTGGCAAGGCAATTCACGAATTCAACTGATATTCAGCGGCGCGATCTTCTTCATTCAATTCAAAATAACCGATAAAAAGACGAGACAAGGTGACACCCATGCTCCGCCCAAGCGACAGCTACAAACAGCTCATCGAAGGCTTCTCGTGGCAGATCCCCGAGCGCTACAACATCGGCGTCGACGCCTGCGACAAGTGGGCCGACGGCAACGCGCGCCTCGCCCTGATCTACGAGCGCCACGACGGCTCGCAAACCCGCTACACGTTCGACGAGCTCAAGCCGCTGTCGAACCGGCTCGCGAACAGCTTCGCGAAGCACGGCGTGGCGCGCGGCGAGCGCGTCGGCATCTTCCTGCCGCAGACGCCCGAGACCGCCCTCGCCCACCTCGCGGCATACAAGCTCGGCGCGGTCGCGGTGCCGCTCTTCGCCCTCTTTGGCGTCGAGGCGCTGCAGTACCGGCTGTCGAACAGCGGCGCCGTCGCGCTCGTGACCAACAAGCAGGGGCTCGAGAAAATCGCGGCGATCCGCGCCGAGCTGCCGGAACTGAAGAGCATCTACTGCATCGATGCCGACTCCGCCGATCCGGCTCCCGGCGCATCCGGCGTGCACGCGTTCTGGCCTGCGCTGCAAGGCGAATCCGACATGTTCGAACCCGTCGACACATCCGCCGACGACCCGGCCGTCATCATCTACACCTCGGGCACCACGGGCAAGCCGAAGGGCGCGCTGCACGGCCACCGCGTGCTGCTCGGCCACCTGCCGGGCGTCGAGATGCCGCAGGCGTTCTTCCCCGAAGGCGCGAAGCTGTTCTGGACGCCCGCCGACTGGGCGTGGATCGGCGGCCTGCTCGACGTGCTGCTGCCCGCCTGGCACCACGGCGTGCCGGTCCTCGCGCGGCGCTTCGAGAAGTTCGACGGCGACGCCGCGTTCGACCTGATGGCGCGCCACGGCGTCACCCACACGTTCCTGCCGCCGACCGCGCTGAAGATGATGCGGACGGTCGAGCGTCCGGCCGAGCGCTACCGCCTTGCGCTCTCCGCAGTGGCAAGCGGCGGCGAATCGCTCGGCGCCGAGCTGATCGACTGGGGCCGCGCGGCGCTCGGCGTCACGATCAACGAGTTTTACGGGCAGACCGAATGCAACGTCGTCCTGAGCTCGTGCAGCACGCTGTTCGAGCCGCGCATCGGCTCGATCGGCAAAGCAGTGCCGGGCCACGAGGTCGAGATCGTCGACGACGCCGGCCGCGTGCTGCCGCGCGGCACCGAAGGCAACATCGGCGTGCGCGCGCCAGACCCGGTGATGTTCCTCGGCTACTGGCGCAACCCCGAGGCGACGCGCGAGAAGTTCGCGGGCGACTACCTCGTGACGGGCGACGTCGGCGTGATGGACGAAGACGGTTTCGTGCGCTTCGTCGGCCGCAACGACGACGTGATCACGAGCGCCGGCTACCGGATCGGCCCCGGCCCGATCGAGGACTGCCTGCTCGGCCATCCGGCGGTGCGGATGGCGGCCGTGGTCGGCATGCCGGACGCGACGCGCACCGAGATCGTCAAGGCCTTCATCGTGCTGAACCCCGGCTTCGAGCCCGGCGACGCGCTCGTGCGCGAGATCCAGACGCACGTGAAGACGCGGCTCGCCGCGCACGAGTATCCGCGCAAGATCGCCTTCGTCGACAGCCTGCCGATGACGGCGACCGGCAAGATCATCCGCCGCGAGCTGCGCAGCGTGAAGGCGGAATGACCGCCGGGATCGATGGTTTATAGTTACGCCCGCTCGCTTTACACCACATCCATTCCATGACGTCCTCCGACACCTCAGCCCAAGGCTCCCACAGCCCGCTCTACATGAAGCTGCTCGCCGAAACCGCCAAGATCGGCTGGTCCGAGCTCGAACGGTTCTTCGCGCGCGGCGTGCTGCTGCGCGTGGCGCGCGATCTCGATCTGGTGAGTGTCGCGGAAGCCGTCGCCAACGACGACACGGCGCAAGTCGCGCAATGGCTGTCGGCCGGGCTCCTCGAGCGCGTGCAGGCCGAGACCGCCGCCGACTTCGCGGCGCGCGACCCGGACCTCTGGGCGGTCGTGGTCTCGCCGTGGGTCTGCGTGCAGGAACGCGGCTAGGCCGTTACCGCGTGAATCCGCGCGTGAACCCGGCGTCCGGTCCAGCACAGGCTACCGACAACCCAGCGCCCGAGTCCGCTCAGGGCGCGGCGGAGCACGCCGCCCACGCCCTGCCGGCGCACTGGCACCGCCGCGTGCTGACGCTCGCCTTTCCGATCGTCCTCGCCAATCTCACGCAGCCGCTCCTGTCGGCGGTCGATACCGCCGTCGCCGGCCATCTGGACGGCGCGGCCTATCTCGGCGGCGTGGCGCTCGGCGGCCTCTTCTTCAGCTTCGTCTTCTGGGGCTTCGGCTTCCTGCGGATGGGGACGACCGGACTCGCCGCACAAGCGTTCGGCGCACAGGATCACGCCGGCCTGCGCGCGAACGTCGTGCGCGCGCTCCTGCTGGCGTTCGCGATCGGCGCAGCCGTGCTCGCACTGCAAACGCCGCTGATCCGCGTGGCGCTCGCCGCCCTCGGCGGCAGCGAGGCCGTACAACAGAACGCGCGCGCCTATTGCCATGCGCGCATCTGGGCCGCGCCGCTCGCGCTCGGCAACTACGTCGTGCTCGGCTATCTGCTCGGCACGCAGCGCGTGCGTCTCGCGCTCGTGACGCAAGTCTTCATCAACGCCGTCAACATCGTGGCCGTGCTGCTCTACGTCTACGTATTCGGCTGGGGCGTCGCCGGCATGGGCGCCGCCACCGCGACGGCCGACGCCTGCGGCTTCGTGCTCGGCGCGTTCATCCTGTGGCAGCTGCGCCCGCGCGGCCTGGCGGCGCTCGACGGCGCGTCGCTGATGAACGCGGCCGCGCTCAAGCGCCTCGTCGCGATCAACCGCGACATCTTCATCCGCACCCTCTGCCTGCTCTCGGCGTTCGGCTGGTTCGCGCACGCCGGCGCGGCGCAAGGCGATGCGACGCTCGCCGCCAACGCGCTCCTGCTCAATTTCCAGACCTTCATGGCATTCGGGCTGGACGGCTTCGCGCACGCCGCCGAAGCGCTCGTGGGCGCGGCGCTCGGCGCCCGGAACCGCGACTCGTTCCGGCATGCCGTCAAGGTGACGCTCATGTGGTCGGTGCTCGGGGCGCTCGTTTTTTCGGCGGTCTATTGGAGCGCGGGCGCGTGGATCGTCGAGCGGCTGACCGACCAGAGCGCCGTGCGCGCCGCAGCCGAACGCTATTTGCCGTGGGCGGCGCTGTCGCCTGTGGTCTCGGTCTGGGGTTTTCTGCTCGACGGCGTGTTCATCGGCGCGACGCAAACGCGTGAGCTGATGAAAGGGATGGCGATCTCGTTCGCGGTCTTCATGATCGCGTCGTGGCTGCTCGTCGGCCCGCTGGCGAACCACGGCCTGTGGCTCGCGCTCACGATCTTCATGGCCGCGCGCGGCGCGACGCTCGCCGCCTTCCTGCCGCGTCTGGCCGCGAGCTTCGGCTCATCAGGCAGCCGCGCTCGCGCGGCGGCGCCGTCCTGACGCCGTCATTGCGGCGCAACCGGCCCATCGACCATCGGCGGCGGCCGGTCGTCGGTCGGCACGCCGTGATAGTCCGGCGGGTCTTGAGGCGGCGCGTGGTGATGCGGGGCGTCGGCGCACGCAGCGAGTGTCGCCGCGAGCAGAATTGCGATGGCGATGCGCGTCATGAAGGCTCTCGTAGCAGTGAGGAACGGGAAAAAGAACGCGCAAGTCTAAATGAAAACACCGGCGCGGTTCGCTTCCACGGTCCCGCCCTTACTAAGCGCCGACAGCGGCCGGCGCACTGCGCAAAATCGAACGCGATCACGAATTTCCCGCGCATGTCCTACTATGTACGAGTGGCTGCAATCGCGAAAAGGAGACTGCCATGGATGCTGAATCGATCGCTGGGCTGGTCGGGCTCGGAGTAGGTCTCTTGGTGCTATTGGCGCTGACGATCTTCGAATCGCGGTCGTACAAGCGCGAGCACAACGGTGAAGGGATGGTGCATCACTGGCTCGCGGAGCATCACATGCTCAATTGGCGGCGCAAGCACTGACGTTGCAACGTCTCGAACTCATCAGGGGTTGCAGGCGCAGGCCTGCAACCCCTTCTTCGTCATGCCGCGACGCCGCATGCGCTGGCACGCAAAGTCGCCGGGCGCAATGGTTTGCGCCGGGACCCGCCGGCGCAAGCCATCGCCTCGATGCGGCGGCCGCGCATGCGCTTAGCGGCGTTTCGTAATTCCATATCGGAAATCGTTGGTTTTCGGCGAGGCCGGCTCGCCGTAGATTCGGTGCTTTCGACATCCCACCCGAAACCACCGAACGATGAAACACGACACCCCCTCTAGCCTCGAGCGGCGCGCCTTGCTGAAGGCATCGCTGGCGGCGGCTGCCGGCACCGTGATCGCGGGAGCCGGTGCGCTCACGCCCTTCGCCGCCGCGCGCGCCGACAGCGGCAAGGTACTGCGCGTCGGCTACCAGAAGTACGGCACGCTGATCCTGCTGAAAGCGCGCGGCACGCTCGAGAAACGGCTCGCGCCGCTCGGCGTCAAGGTGGAGTGGCGCGAATTTCCGGCCGGCCCCCAACTGCTCGAGGGACTGAATGCCGGCGCGGTCGACGTCGGCACTGTCGGCGAGACGCCGCCGATCTTCGCGCAGGCGGGCGGCGTCGATTTCGTCTACATCGGCAACGAGCCGCCCGCCCCCGCCGCGGAGGCGATCGTGGTGCCGCACGATTCGCCGGTCAAGACCGTCGCCGACCTGCGCAGCAAACGCGTTGCGCTCAACCGCGGCTCGAACGTCCATTTCCTGCTCGTGCGCGCGCTCGAAAAAGCCGGCCTCAAGTACACCGACATCCAGCCGAACTACCTCACGCCGTCCGATGCCCGCGCGGCGTTCACGCAGGGAAGCATCGACGCGTGGGTGATCTGGGATCCGTACCTCGCCGCGATCGAGCGCCAGCAAAACGCGCGCGTGCTGACCGACGGCACGGGGCTCGTGAAGAACCTCCAGTACTACGTCGCGACGCGCAGCTACGCGAGCGCGCAGCCGGCCATCGTGAACGCGCTGCTCGACGAGATCGCCGCGCTCGATGCGTGGAGCACGCAGCATCTCGCCGACGTCGCGGGGTTGTTGGTGGGGCAAACGGGTCTGGACGGCGCGACGATCGAGCTGGCGGTCAAGCGCACGACGTTCGGCGTCACGCGCATCACGGAGGCGACGCTCGCCTACCAGCAGCAAATCGCCGACACGTTCAACGACCTCAAGCTGATTCCGAAGCCGCTGACCGTGGCGGACGCGCGCTGGAAAGCATGAGCGCGGCGATGGTCTGAAGATTGGAACTGGGAAAAGATCGGTTGCGAATGCAACCGATCAACAACCGGAGAGCCATTGACAAGCCGTCCCGCGAATCACTGCTGCTGCCAGCGCGGCACGCACTCGAAGCGCAGGTCGGCTTCGCGCGGGCTGAATCCGCGCACGCCAAAGGTGCCGATATCGACCTGGTGCATGGCCTTATCCTCCTGCTCGCAGAACTCCGCCGCGTGCCCAATGCTCACGTTCATCAAATGACGCCAGGAAACGATCGGGTTGCTGGTCCTGGCCGTCACCGAGTAGCGCTCGCGAGCGTCCCGCTGGATCGGGGAGACGCTGGTACAGCTGCACAGCAGCAAAGTAATGGAGAGCGCGGTATAGATTCTCATCGGCGAACAGCGGTTGGAGTTGGGCGATTCTGTCGTGCGGCCTGCATTCGCGCAAGCATCGGAAAACAATGACGGGCGCTGCCGCGCCCGCCCGAAAGCCCAATTTATATATCCAACCGCCAAATCCGAGCCATAGGAGAAATCCTATACTCGCGCGCCATTCATGACGCGCCTGCGCCGCCTCACTCGTTGGCAATGAGCCCCGTGCGCTGCTGCGCGCCCCAGCTCCGGCGTCCGCTCAGGAAATGCAGCCAGCCGAGCGCCGCCCCCATATGCCGTAAGAGTTGGAAAGAGAAAGGCTCGGCGAGCGCCGCCAGAATCGCCATCGACAAATGCGAGCCTTGACGATCGGCCGTCCAGCGCCGGTACAGATGCACTGACCAGAGATGAAACGCGAGATCCACCACGATCTTTGCGAGAATCACGCCCGACACCGACAGCGCAATCGCGAACCGCCCGGTGAAGAGAAACATCAGCAGCAGCACGAACGCCGTCAGCCCGTAGATCGGCTGGACCGTATCGATCGCCTTGACCGGCATCATCAAGAGGCCAAGCGCGCCGTAGCGGCGATTGCCCGTGATGTCGCGATTCCAGTATTGCGTCTGCAGGAAACCCGCGAACCAGCGCCGCCGCTGACGCAGGAAGCTCGCGAGCGTGCCGGGCGCGTCGGTGTGGGCGCGCGCGTCGCCGATCACGCGCACGCGCCAGTCCTGGCCGTGCTCGACCGCATAGCGGCGCAGGCGATGGATCAGCTCGTAGTCTTCGACGAGGCACTGCGGATCGAAGCCGCCGACCTTCAAGAGCGCGTCGCGCCTAAAGCACGCGAAAGCGCCCGACACCAGCAGCAAGCTGTCCGCGCTCATCCACGCAAAGCGCGAGATGAAGTTGCGGATGTACTCGTAGGTCTGGAACCACTGGAAGAAGCGGCCGGTCGCGTCCTTCGCGCACAGCGGCGTGAGAATGCCCGTCGCCGCAACCAGCTCCGGCTCGGCCGCGAACGCCCGGCACATCGCGGCGCACGCGTCGGGCGCGACGCGCGTGTCAGCGTCAACGGTCAGCACGGCGCCGGTGTCGAGCGCCGTGATCGCGGCGTTCAGCGCGCGCGCCTTGCCGCCATGCGGCACGCGCAGCCAGCGCAGCGACGGATATGTCCCGCTTGGCGCGCTCAATTGCCCTTCCTCGGGCTGGACCAGGCCGTATTCGCCGGCGAGCAAGGCGGCGGTGCCATCGGTCGAGCCGTCATCGGCGATGACGATCTGCGCCGGCGCGACGGTCTGCTCGAGCAGGCCCTTGAGCGTCACCGGCAGCACCGCCGCTTCGTTGTAGGACGCCACCACGACGCCGAGCGTCGGCAACGGCGCATCGCCCGGCGCGTCTGGCCGGCGCTTGAGCAGCGGCAAGGTCTTGAACGTGACAAAACCCAGCAGCAGCGTGTCGTAGATCACGTAGGCGATGCCGACCGACCACGCCACCACGCCATGCAGCATGAACGCACGCGCAAAGAGCGTGATCCACAGGATGAGCACGCCGCCGTGAATCAGCACGCTGGCCGGCGATGTGCCGCGCGGCGACATGCGCGGCGACATGCGCGCGAAGGCTTCGTCGAGCGCCTCGGGCTCCATGCCCGCACGCTTGCGCGGGTTGGCGTGCGGCGTACGCTGCCGCTTCGGCGCGAAGGCCGGATGCGTAGGCGAGCTCATGGCAGCATCCGGCGCAAGACGGATTCACGGTCGATCAGCTCATGCTTGAGCGCCCCGCCGATGTGCAGCGCGAGCACTGCGTAAAGCACGTAGCCGAACCAAGTGTGCACGGCGCCGAACACGTCGTGCAGATGCTCCTTGAACGCCGGATCGAGATTCATGACGGAACTGAAGCGCGGCCACGGCACGAGGTGGAACAACACCAGCGGATGCGTCGCCGCGTCCTTCCACGCCGAATCGTGCAACCAGCCCGATAGCGGCAGGCCGATCATCAACACATAGAGCAACAGATGCGCGGCATGGGCGCTCGCGCGTTCCCACGCGGGAAACGCCTTCGGCAGCGGCGGCGGCCGATGTCCGGCGCGCCACAGGATGCGCAGCAGCACGAGGCCGAGCACGGTGATGCCGATCGACTTGTGCGTGTCGATGACGGGGCGGATCCAGTCGTCGGGGAGTAAATCGACAGAGAGGGCGAGCGCGACGTTACCGATGATGCCCACGGCGATCAGCCAGTGGAGAATCATCGCCGTACGGCTGTAACGTGAAGCAGGCTCGGCTCTATGTGGCGAGCCCGGCGGGGAGGCGGGGATTTCTGCTGGCGTGGTCATCGGTGGCTGATCTGGCGTTGGCTGTCTTCAAAACATCGAGTAGCGTCGCGTGCAGCGCGTTTGCCGCCGCTCGCGTATACCCAAAACAGGGAGACGGCGTAGTTTATTCCCTGGATAAATTACGCGCAGAGCGAAGCCCCGAAGGAAATGCGCGACAGGCGAAGAACGTAGAGGAGCGACGCGCCGGGAGAGCCGAACCCGGCCCGGGTCCGCCGTCAAATCACGAGCGACGGCTGGAAAAAGAAAAAGGACTTACGGCGTGAGCTCGTAAGTCCTTGAATTCGTTGGTCGGAGCGATAGGATTCGAACCTACGACCCTCTGATCCCAAATCAGATGCGCTACCAGGCTGCGCTACGCTCCGACGAATCGGCGATTCTATCGCGCACAGCTATCATCGGTCAATCGCAAATTCCGCCTTCACTGCCCGCCCATCGACCGATATAGTCTCTGCCCATCCATCCCTGGTCCGCGCAGCGCAGCGCACTGGATATGGCAACGCAAGCAAACGGAGACGATCATGAATCTCATCCTGTGGCGCCACGCAGAAGCCGAAGACACCGCCTCGAGCGATCTCGCCCGCCAGCTCACGCCGCGCGGACGCAAACAGGCGCTCGCCGTCGCCAAATGGCTACGCAGCCGTCTCGAGCCCGACGCCGTGATCCTCGTCAGCCCGGCCGCCCGCACGGTGCAGACCGTCGAACCCCTTACCGACCAATACCGCGTCGTGAAGGAGATCGCGCCGGGCGCCAGCGTGAGCGACGTGCTCGAAGCCGCGGGCTGGCCCGACGGTGTCGCGCCGACGGTCGTCGTCGTCGGCCACCAGCCTACGCTCGGACGCGTGGCGTCGTTCCTGCTCACCGGCCAGGAAACCGAATTGGCGCTCAAGAAAGGCGGCCTCTGGTGGCTCTACAAGCGCGAGCGCAACGGCGACGACCAGGTCATCGTGCGTGCTGTCATAACACCGGACCTTGCGTGAAACGGGTGTGTCGGGATTACAACTTGTCATCCCATGGACACGGATTTGCCACGTAAAAGTCATCCCTGGTTACTACATTGGCGGGAACGTTGCATCCCACCAATCTCGATCAGGAAGACTCATGCGAGAACTGCCGACGCCTGACCTGTCCCTCGTCTCGATTTCCCTCGATTCCCGCCGCCGCCTGCCGCGCGCCGAGGAAACCGTCACCGCGCAGCACCGTCTGCAAGTGGCCTGGGCGCGTACCGAGGAGGAGCTGCGCGAAGCCCAGCGGCTGCGCTACCGCGTCTTCGCCGACGAAATGGGCGCGCAAGTCGCCGGTCCCGCCGGCCTTGACGTCGATTCGTTCGACGCCTACTGCGACCATCTGCTCGTGCGCGATCTCGACACGCTCAAAGTGGTCGGCACCTATCGCGTGCTGCCGCCGCACCAGGCCGCCCGCATCGGCCGCCTCTACGCGGAAGGCGAGTTCGATCTGTCGCGCCTCACGCACTTGCGCTCGAAGATGGTCGAAGTCGGCCGCTCGTGCGTGCACCCGGACTACCGCAGCGGTGCGGTGATCATGTCGCTGTGGGGCGGTCTCGGCGCGTACATGACGCAAAACGGCTACGAGACGATGCTCGGCTGCGCGAGCGTGCCGATGGCCGACGGCGGCCACTTCGCGGCCAACCTCTATGCCTCGTTGCGCGACCAGGCGCTGACGGCGCCGGAATACCGCGCGTTCCCGCACACGCCGCTGCCGGTCGAAGAGCTGCAAACCGGCGCGACGGTCGCCCCGCCGCTGCTGATCAAGGGCTACCTGCGTCTCGGCGCGAAGATCTGCGGCGCGCCGGCCTGGGATCCCGACTTCAACTGCGCCGATTTCCTGACGCTGTTCCGCCTGTCGGACATCAACGCGCGCTACGCCCGCCACTTCCTCGGCGACACGGTAGCCGCGCGCTGACGTTCCGCGCGCAGGACGCAAGCAAGACGCAAGAAAAAGCCCGATTGCGGTAACGCCAATCGGGCTTCTCTTTTTGGGGTCGCTGCTACCGCAGCGTAAAGTCACTGCCTCATTGCTCGTCCGTATAAACCACACGATACGGAATGCCAACCTTCTCCCATTCCGCCGCTTCCTGGATCAGGCTGTAGTCGGTCAGCGGATTGTTCGCGACCCACTCGTTCGGCACCCTTACCTCATAGCCGCCGTTCGCCTGCGAGACGAGAATCCCCGGCAGGCCGACATCGGTGCGCCGGCGGCACAGCAACGCCGCGAGCCGCAGGCAGAACAGCAGCGGCCATTCGACGTCGCGCGATTGCGACAGCTTGCCGAGCTTGCCCGCGTGGCCGAGCACGAGCGCGGCGAGCCGCGCCTGGTCGGTGCGCGAGAAGCCAGGCATGTCGGCGTTGCTGGCGATGTAGGCCGAGTGCTTGTGATAGGCGCTGTGCGAAATCGACAGCCCGATCTCGTGCAGCGAGGCCGCCCAGCCGACGAACATCCGGTTTTCCTCGGCGGTTTCCTGATCGGGCTCGCCGAGCTGGTTGTAGAAGGCGACGGCCAGGTCGCGGATGCGGTCGGCTTGCGGCCGATCGACGCCATAGCGCCGCATGAAGCCCTCGACCGTCACCGCGCGCATGTCCTCGTGCTGCGAACGCCCCAGCAGGTCGTAGAGGACACCCAGGCGCAACGCGCCGTCCGTGGTGTCGACGTAATCGACGCCAAGCTCCTCGAACACGGCCAGCATGATCGACAAGCCGCCCGCCAGCACCGGCACGCGGTCCGGCTTGAGCGCGATGAGCTTGAGGCGGTTGACGTTCTCGGCCTTGATGAGCGCGCGTTTGAGCCGCTCGAGGCCGCCGCGCGAGATGCCGTGCGTGATGCCGGGGTCGTTGAAGCCGTTCGCCTCGACCAGCTCGGCCAGCGCGCGCGCCGTGCCCGATGAGCCGATCGCCTGGTCCCAGCCGGTCTGCTTGTACTCGCGCGAGATGATCTGGATTTCGCGCTTGGCGGCGAGCTCGGCCTGCCGCATCGTGTACTCGTCGACGTTGCCCGCCGGGAAAAACGCGCGGCTGTGGCTCACGCAGCCGATATAGAGACTCTCCATGATGAGCGGCGTGTAATGCGAGCCGATGATGAACTCGGTCGAGCCGCCGCCGATGTCGACGACGAGCCGCTTGCCCGAGATCGCCGGCACCGAATGCGCGGCTCCGGCGTAGATGAGGCGCGCCTCTTCGCGGCCCGCGATCACTTCGATCGGAAAGCCCAGCGCCGCTTCGGCTTCGACGAGAAACTCGCGCGCGTTCTTCGCCACGCGCAGCGTGTTGGTGGCGACGGCGCGCACGTGGTCGGGATGAAAATCGCGCAGGCGCTCGCCGAAGCGCTTGAGTGCGTCCCATGCGCGCACCTGCGATGCGCGATCGAGCATCTTTTCCGCCGACAAACCCGCAGCAAGCCGGACCGGCTCGCGCAGTGCATCGACTTGGTAGATCTGGCTGCCGGCTGGGGTCTCCTCGACACGTCCGACGATGAGCCGGAAGCTGTTCGAGCCGAGATCGACGGAAGCCAGAAGATGTGGTGTTGTGACCATCGGGTGAAGAGGCTCCGTTCGCGAACGCGATTTTGCCCGCGAGATGGGGGCAGTAGCGCGGTTCAAAGACGCCATTTTAAGCATAGAGCCCTCGCAGTGCCATTCATTGACAACCCGATGAACAGCGCACGTCCGATACCGACCTCACTGTCTCAAATTAGATGAAATACCGCGTAGAATTGATGACAACGCGTACGTCACGACACTGTCACCCAATTTTGAGACCCTCCGAGCGAATTTTCGAAACCCCATCCGAACCCTCCCTATCCCAGCCGATGGCCCAGCGCTACCCGCTTCTGAACCGCGAACTGGGCATCCTGGGCTTCAACGAGCGCGTGCTCGCCCAGGCCGCTGACCCTTCCGTCCCGCTCCTCGAGCGCCTGCGCTTCATCTGCATCACGAGCAGCAACCTCGACGAATTCTTCGAAGTCCGCATGGCCGGGCTCCAGGAGCAGATGCGCGACAACCCCGGCTCGCTGTCGCCTGACGGCATGTCGCTGCAGCACGTCTACGACCTCGTCGTCGAGCGTGCGCAAAAGCTCGTGCACCGTCAGTACGCGATGCTGCACGACACCGTGCTGCCCGCCCTCGAGCAGGAAGGCATCTACTTCCACGGCACCGACATGTGGAACGAGGCGCAGACCGAATGGGCGCGCCACTACTTCTTCAACGAGCTGCTGCCGGTGCTGACCCCGATCGGCCTCGATCCTGCACACCCGTTCCCGCGCGTGCTGAACAAGAGCCTGAACTTCGCGATCGAGCTCGAAGGCAAGGACGCCTTCGGCCGCCAGGCAGTGATGGGCATCGTGCAAGCGCCGCGGGCGCTGCCGCGCCTCGTGCGCATGCCGCAGGAGCTCTCGGGCTTCGCGCACGGCTTCGTGCTGCTGAGCTCGCTGATGCAGCGCTTCGTCAACGAACTGTTCCCCAACCTCGTCGTGCGCAGCTGCAACCAGTTCCGCATCACGCGCAACAGCGAGCTGTTCGTCGACGAGGACGAAATCACGAACCTGCGCGTCGCGCTGCAGGGCGAGTTGCCCGCGCGCCATCTCGGCAACGCGGTGCGGCTCGAAGTGTCGGCGGAAACCCCGCCCTATCTCGTCAAACGTCTGCTCGACGAGAGCGGCCTCACCGAGAAGGACTGTTATCGCGTCGATGGCCCCGTGAATCTCGTGCGGCTCATGCAGCTGCCCGAGATGGTCGACCGGCCCGATCTCAAGTTCGTACCGCACATTCCGGCGATTCCCTCGTCGATCGCCAATTCGCCGAATCTCTTCGATGTGATCGACCGGGGCGACGTCCTGCTGCACCACCCGTACGAGAGCTTCCAGCCGGTGCTGGAGTTGCTGCTGCAGGCCGCCAAGGACCCCAACGTGGTCGCGATCAAGCAGACCATCTACCGCACCGGCACCGATTCGCCGCTGATGGACGCGCTGATGCAGGCTGCGCGCAACGGCAAGGAAGTGACGGTGGTGGTCGAATTGCTGGCGCGCTTCGACGAGGAGACCAACATCAATTGGGCCGCGCAGCTCGAAGCCGTGGGCGCGCACGTGGTGTACGGCGTGGTCGGCCACAAGTGCCACGCGAAGATGATGCTGATCGTGCGGCGCGTGACCGCCGGCGGCAAATCGGTGCTCAAGCGCTACGCGCACCTCGGCACCGGCAACTACCATCCGCGCACGGCGCGTCTGTACACCGACTACGGCCTGATGACCGCCGACCAGAAGATCTGCGAGGACGTGCATCACGTGTTCCAGCAGTTGACGGGCATCGGCGGCGAGCTTGCGCTGCATGAGCTGTGGCAGTCGCCGTTCACGCTGCACCCGCGGCTCGTCGAAGCGATCCGCGCCGAAGCGGAACACGCGCGCGCCGGCAAGAAGGCGCGCATCGTCGCGAAGATGAATGCGCTGCTCGAGCCGACCGTCATCGCGGAGCTCTACGAAGCGTCGCAAGCGGGCGTGAAGATCGATCTGATCGTGCGCGGCGTGTGCTCGCTGCAGCCGGGCGTGGCCGGGCTCTCGGAAAACATCACCGTGCGCTCGATCGTCGGGCGCTTTCTCGAGCATCACCGGATCTTCTATTTCTACGCGGACGGCGCCGAAAACGTCTATCTGTCGAGCGCCGACTGGATGGACCGCAATTTCTTCCGGCGCGTCGAAGTGGCGTTTCCGATCAAGAACCGGCGCCTGAAGCGCCGCGTGATCGCCGAAGGCTTGTCGGCATTCCTCGGCGACAACCAGTGCGCGTGGCTCATGCAAAGCGATGGGCACTACCGGCGCCGCCGTCCCGGCAAGTCGATCCGCAACTCGCAGCTCAACCTGCTCGCCAAGTTCTGTTCATAGGGTAAAGGCCGGCGCGGCCTGCAGGCCGCGCTTACGCCGCGTGCGTTGCCTGCTGGCGAATCGAGCGCTGTTGCGGGAACCGCACCGTGAACGTGCTGCCGCGCCCTTCCTCGCTCTTCACATCGAGCACCGCATCGTGCCGTTGCAGCACGTGCTTGACAATCGCGAGACCGAGCCCCGTGCCGCCCGTGTCGCGCGAGCGGCTGCGGTCGACGCGATAGAAGCGCTCCGTCAAACGCGGAATGTCCGCCGCGGGAATGCCGAAGCCGCTGTCCGTCACCGAGAAGACCGCGTTGGCGCCGACGATCCGCCAGTGAATATGGATCGCGCCGCCGTCCGGCGTATAGCGGATCGCATTGATGACGAGATTGCCGAGCGCACTCAGGATCTCCGTCTCGACGCCCTTGACGGTCAGCGTCTCGTCGACGTCGAACGTGATCCGGTGCCGCTCGCCGGAGAGCGTCGCCGCGTCCTCGCGCAAATGCCGCACCACCGAGCCCATGTCGATCAGTTGATCGCTGGGAGGCTTGTTGTCGCCTTCGAGCTTGGCGAGCACGAGCAGGTCGTCGACGATATGCCGCATGCGCGAAGCCTGCTGCTCCATCAGCTCGAGATAGCGTGCGCGCTCGTCTTCGGCGAGTGGCAGCTCGCGCATCGTCTCGAGAAAACCCGACAGCACGGTAAGCGGCGTCTTCAACTCGTGCGAGACGTTCGCGACGAAGTCGCGCCGCATCGAATCGGTCCGCTCCAGCTCCGTGATGTCCTGCGACAGCACGAGCTTGCGGTTCTCGCCATACGGAAACACCTGCACCGACAGCACGTTCTGGCGCTTCTCGCCCATGCCGCGCATGATGAGCATTTCTTCGTACCGTTGCGAATTCAGATAGCGGACGAACTCGGGACGGCGCACCAGATGCGTGACGTGCTGGCGCAAATCGCGCTTCGCATCGAGCCCGAAATGCTGCTCGGAGATCTCGTTGCACCATTCGATCTGGTCGTGGTCGTCGAGCATCGCGACGCCGTTCGGCGACGCTTGGATCGCCTGGATGAAACGCGAGTGCTGTTGCTCGACCTGCCGCACCTGCGCGTGCCAGCGCTTCGCGAGCTTGTGCAGCCGGTAGTAGATCTCTCCCCAGACGCCGGGCGCGCTCGGCACTTCGCCGTACACCGGCGCATCGAGCAGGCGCCACAGGCGCTGCGTGTGATAGAGCGCGAACATGCCCTGCGCGACCAGCACGACAACCGCGAGAATCAACGCCGCCTTGACGCCGGCGAATGCGCCGAGCGCCACGCACAGAACAGCAAGCAACACGAGCGACACAATGGAGCGCGCCCAGATGATGTTCATGTGTGAAGGAATCCTGCGATCGAAAGAAACATGCGCACGCCGTGACGGGATATCACTGCGGATGAAACAGCCGCCGGCTTACGCGTTGCCGACGGCTCGAATCGACGCAAGGCAGTGCGTTCAGGCGCTCTTTGCGAGCCGGTAGCCGCTGCCGCGCACGGTCTCGATCATAGCATCGCAGCCGGCGGGCTTGAGCGCCGCGCGCAAGCGCTTGATGTGAACGTCGACAGTGCGCTCCTCGACGAACACGTGATCGCCCCACACCTGGTCGAGCAACTGCGTGCGGCTGTGCACGCGCTCCGGATGGGTCATGAAGAAATGGAGCAAGCGGAATTCGGTCGGGCCGAGATCGAGCTTGATCTCGCTGCCGTCCGCGTGCGCGGCGACGCGATGCGTGGCCGGATCGAGCTTCAGCCCGTTGATTGCGACGACGTCCTCGGTCAGCTGCGGCGCGCGGCGGCGCAACACCGCCTTGATGCGCGCCATCAGTTCCTTCGGCGAGAACGGCTTGGTGACGTAGTCGTCGGCGCCGATCTCGAGGCCGAGCACCTTGTCCTGCTCATCGCCGCGCGCGGTCAGCATGATGATCGGGATGTGCTTCGTGCGCTCGTTGTTGCGCAGATCGCGTGCGAACGCTATGCCCGATTTGCCCGGCAACATCCAGTCGAGCAGGACGAGATCAGGCAGCACGTCGCTGATCAGGGTCTGCGCCTGCTCGGCGTTGTACGCGCGGATCGCGCAATGTCCCGCATGCTGAAGATTGACCGAAATCAGTTCGGAAATCGCGGGCTCATCTTCAATGACGAGAATGCTGCTGGGCATCGGCACCTCTGGACCTTTTTAGCTGAGAGCTTCACGTTCGAGCGTGTCGCGCGACTTGTGCCGCACGTCGGTGCCCTTCACGATATAAATGATGAACTCGGCGATGTTCTTCGCGTGATCGCCGATCCGCTCGATCGCCTTGGCGATGAACAGGAACTCGAGCCCCGCCGAGATCGTGCGCGGGTCTTCCATCATGTAGGTGACGAGCTTGCGCACGAAAGCGCGGAATTCCTCGTCGATCGCCTTGTCGTCGCGCACGATCTGCGCAGCGGCCACGGTGTCGAGGCGCGCGAACGCGTCGAGCGCGCGGCGCAGGATCGACACAGCCATGTCGCCCGACAGCTTGATCTCGGCGATGTTGACCGTGCGCGACGCGCCGTCTTCAGTCAGGCGCTTCACGCGCTTGGCGATCTTCTCGGCTTCGTCGCCGGCGCGCTCGAGGTTGGTGATCGTCTTCGAGATCGCGAGCAAGAGGCGCAAATCGCGCGCGGCCGGCTGGCGGCGCGCGATGATGTTGCTGCACTCTTCGTCGATCTCGACTTCCATCGTATTCACGCGGTCTTCCGCGGCGATCACCCGATCCGCAACCTCGACGTCGAACTCGTTGAGGGCTTGCATCGCGTGGGTGATCTGCGATTCGATGAGGCCGCCCATTTCGAGCACCTTCGACGAAACGAGGTTCAGGTCGGCGTCGAACTGGCTCGACAGGTGTTTATCGGACATGATGAGCTCCCGCAGTCTTGTTTGTTGCTCAGCCGAAGCGGCCGGTAATGTAATCCTCGGTTTCCTTGCGGACCGGCTTGATGAAGATCTTTTCCGTATCGCCGAACTCGATCAGTTCACCGAGGTACATATAGGCAGTGTAGTCCGAACAACGCGCCGCCTGCTGCATGTTGTGCGTCACGATCACGACCGTGTAGTCGCTCTTCAGCTCCGCGATCAGTTCTTCGATGCGGCCCGTCGAGATCGGGTCGAGCGCCGAGCACGGCTCGTCGAGCAGCAGCACTTCGGGACGAATCGCAATGCCGCGCGCGATGCACAGACGCTGCTGCTGGCCGCCCGAGAGGCCGTAGCCGCTCTGGCCGAGCTTGTCCTTCACTTCGTTCCACAGCGCCGCCTTGGTCAGCGCCCACTCCACGCGATCATCCATCTCCGAGCGCGGCAGCGTCTCGAACATCTTCACGCCGAATGCGATGTTGTCGTAGATCGACATCGGGAACGGCGTCGGCTTCTGGAACACCATGCCGATGCGCGCGCGCAAAAGCGAGATGTCCTGCTTGGTCGTCAGCAGGTTCTCGCCGTCCATCACGATCGCACCCTCGGCCCGCTGTTCCGGGTAGAGCGCGTACATCTTGTTGAACGTGCGCAGCAACGTGGACTTGCCGCAGCCCGACGGGCCGATGAACGCCGTCACCTTCCCTTCCGGAATGTGCAGGTTGATGTTCTTCAGCGCGTGGTACTTGCCGTAGAAGAAGTTCAGGTCCTTGACTTCGATCTTCGGCGTGATCGGGGCGAGCGGACGACCGTCGGCGGCGTTGTCGAAACCGGCCGGCGCCGTGGCGCGCTCGATGGGGTTCAGGTGGCTCTCTGCCATATTCATCGGATCGCTCCGCCGTTACTTTTTCGAAAACATCGCACGCGCGAGGATGTTCAATCCCAGCACGCCGAGTGTAATGAGGAACACGCCGGCCCACGCCAGCGACTGCCACTGGGCGAACGGGCTCATGGCGAACTTGTAGATCGTGACCGGCAGGTTCGCGATCGGCTGATTCAGGTTCAGCGAGAAGAACTGGTTCGACAGCGCCGTGAAGAGCAGCGGCGCCGTTTCGCCTGCGATCCGCGCGACCGCGAGCAGCACGCCCGTCACGATGCCGCCTATCGACGCCTTCAGCGTGATCGACAGGATCATCTTCCATTTCGGCGTGCCGAGCGCGAACGCCGCTTCGCGCAGCGCATTCGGCACGAGCTTCAGCATGTTCTCGGTCGTGCGGATGACGATCGGGATCTGCAGGAGCGCGAGCGCGATCACGCCGGCCCAGCCGCTGAAGTTGCCCATCTTCGCGACGACGATCGCATAGACGAACAGGCCGACGACGATCGACGGCGCCGACAGCAGGATGTCGTTGATGAAGCGCGTGATGTTCGCAAGCCACCCCTTCTGCCCATATTCGGCAAGGTAGACGCCCGCGAGGATGCCGATCGGCGTGCCGACGAAGGTCGCGATCACGACGAGCATCAGGCTGCCGACGATCGCATTGGCGAGACCGCCGCCGTCGGTGTTGGGCGGCGGCGTGGATTGCGTGAAGAGCTCGACCGACAGGCCGCCGACGCCGAGGCGCAGCGTCGTGTAGAGAATCCACACGAGCCAGAGGAGGCCGAAGGCCATCGCCCCAAGCGACGCCGCGAGCGCGACGGCGTTGGTCGCGCGGCGCCGTTTCTGCAGGCGGTTGCGCACCGCTTCGAGCTGCTCCGGGCTCGCCGAGCCCGGCATCTTGAGAGTCGGCTGGTTCATTATTTCGCCCCCTCGCTCTTTTCGAGGCGCAGAAGCATCAGCTTCGAGATCGCCAGCACGATGAACGTAATCACGAAGAGGATCAAGCCGAGCTCCATCAGCGCCGAGGTATGCAGGCCCGGGCTCGCTTCGGCGAACTCGTTGGCGAGCGCCGAGGTGATGCTGTTGCCGGGCGAGAAGAGCGACACGTTATCGAGCAGGTTCGTATTGCCGATCACGAACGTGACGGCCATCGTCTCGCCGAGCGCGCGGCCGAGACCCAGCATCACGCCGCCGATCACACCGGTCTTGGTGAACGGCAGCACGATCTTCCACATCACTTCCCAGGTCGTGCAGCCGATTCCATAGGCGGACTCCTTCAGGAGCACCGGCGTCACTTCGAACACGTCGCGCATCACCGAGGCGATGTACGGAATGATCATGATCGCGAGAATCACGCCCGCGCACAGGATGCCGATGCCGATCGGCGCGCCCTGAAAGAGCGCGCCCAAGACCGGAATCGGCCCGAGCACGTGGCCGATCGGCTTCTCGAAGTACTGCGCGAAGATCGGCGCGAACACGAGCAGGCCCCACATGCCATACACGATCGACGGAATCGCCGCGAGCAGCTCGATCGCGATGCCGAGCGGCCGGCGCAGCCAGGCGGGCGAGAGCTCGGTCAGGAAGAGCGCGATGCCGAAGCTGACGGGCACCGCGATGATAAGCGCAATGATCGACGTCGCAATCGTCCCGTAGATGGGTACGAGCGCGCCGAAGGTGTCGCTGGGAGGATCCCAGTCGGAGGTCCACAAGAAGGCGAGGCCGAACTTATGGATGGTGGGGAGCGACGCGATGATCAGCGACACGATGATGCCGCCGAGCAGCAACAAGGTCACGATCGCCGAAAGACGGGTAAGGCCGCCGAAGAGAATGTCGCCGGCCGGACTTGGCGCGCGCTGCACACCCTGGCTGGCAGGCTGCGTCGACGCGAGGTTGATGTCGGACATTTGACCTGTTTCCTGATGCCGCGCGGCGCGTGCCGTGCGGCCGATACCGCAAGCCGCCCAGTCTCTTGCGAGAACTGGGCGGCGGATCACGATATGCCGCGGCGCCGGTTCAACTGGCGATGCGGCCAGCCGGAAGTCTTACTCGGCAACCGACTTGCCCGAAGCGTCCTTGACCCTCGCCTTCCACTGCGTGCGGATTTCCGTCACGACCGATTCCGGCAGCGAGATGTAGTCGAGGTCGTTTGCCGCTTGCGTGCCGTTCTTGAACGCCCAGTCGAAGAACTTCAGCGTTTCCGTGCCTTGAGCCGGCTTGTCCTGCGTCGTGTGCAGCAGCACGAACGTCGCGCCGACGACCGGCCATGCGTCCTTGCCCGGCTCGTTCGTCAGGATCTGGTAGAACGACTTCTTCCATTCCGCGCCGGCAGCAGCGGCCTTGAAGGTTTCCGTGTCCGGCTGAACCACGGTGCCCGCCGAGTTCTTCAGGGCGACGTAGGTCATGTGGTTCTGCTTGGCGTACGCCCACTCCACGTAGCCGATCGCGCCCGGCAGACGCTGTACGAACGCCGCAACGCCGTCGTTGCCCTTGCCGCCCGTGCCCGTCGGCCAGTTGACCGTCGAGCCTTCGCCGACCTTCGACTTCCACTCGTCGTTCACCTTCGACAGGTAGTTCGTCCAGATGAAGCTCGTGCCCGAGCCGTCGGCGCGGCGAACCACCGCGACGTCGGTGTCTGGCAGCTTCGCCTTCGGGTTGAGCGCGGCGATCGCCGGGTCGTTCCACTTCTTGATCTTGCCGAGGTAGATGTCGCCGAGCACCTCGCCCGACAGAACGATCTCACCAGCCTTCACGCCCGGCACGTTGATCACCGGCACCACGCCGCCGACGACCGTCGGGAACTGGAACAGGCCGTTCTTGGCCAGGTCGTCGTCCTTGAGCGGCGCGTCCGAGCCGGCGAAATCAACGGTCTTCGCCTCGATTTGCTTGATGCCGCCCGACGAACCGATGCCTTGGTAGTTGACCTTGCCGCCGCCCGACTTCTGGTAGGCGTCCGCCCACTTCGTGTAGATCGGTGCTGCAAAGGTGCTGCCCGCGCCGGTGATGTCGGCGGCTTGCGCTGCGATCGCGAAGAGCGCGCCAGCCAAGCCAGCAAACGCGGTTTGCATCAATTTCATGAGACAACCTCCAGTGGTGTGAGCGGATTTATGCGACACCGCGAAGGTTAGGGCCTCTTTGTGACAGTAACATGACTGTCGGTGAAGGATCTGTGACAGAAACTTTACCGACATGAAAGGAAATTGGCCGACGTTGGGCTAATGTAAGGCGAAGTTAGCCGCTGTCCATAGAGACTAGACGAAAAATCGCGTGGCGGAAAATATGACGGCGTTGGAGGGGGCAATCCATGTGGGCAAGGTTTTGTCCGTTACCGCCGTGACCGTGTGACACGACCGGCGCGTTTCGAAGAAGCCTGACGTACTGGCTAAAGCTTCCGGGGCCGGGGTGCGACAGTCTGGCGCACCCCGGCCCCGCGTTTGGCCCCTTTGCAGCGTGCGAGCAAACTGCCGCGACGCGCAATCAAGCGGTGGCGTCCCTCACCACCCGTGCGATGTCCTCCGCGTGCCGCAGCGCGTCCTTGGCCTGCTCTGCCTCGACCATCACGCGCAGCACCGGCTCGGTGCCGGATGCCCGAATCAGCACGCGCCCCGCGCTGCCGAGCTCACCTTCGGCCTCGCCGATCGCGTGCTTGATGGCCTCGCTACCCTTCCAGTCGGCGCCCGGTTTCATGCGGACGTTGATGAGCGTCTGCGGAAACAGCGTGACGCCCTCGAGCAGGTCGGCGAGCGACCGGCCGCTGCGCTTCATCGCGGCCAGCACGAGCAGCGCCGAGACGATGCCGTCGCCCGTCGAATGCCGATCGAGCGACAGGATATGCCCTGAGCCCTCCGCGCCGAGCTGCCAGCCGTGCTCGCGCAGTTTCTCGAGCACGTAGCGGTCGCCGACCGCCGCGCGCACGAACTTCACGCCTTCGCGCTCGAGCGCAACTTCGACCGCCATGTTGGTCATCAGCGTGCCGACCGCGCCAGGGACGCTTCCATGCGTCGCAATGCGGTCCTTGACCAGCACGTACAACAGCTCGTCGCCATTGAAGAGCCGCCCCGCCGCATCGACGACTTGCAGACGGTCCGCGTCGCCGTCGAGCGCGATGCCGAGATCCGCGCGATTCGCCCGCACCGCGCGCACCAGCGCATCGGGCGCGGTTGCGCCGACGCCGTCATTGATATTGAAGCCGTTCGGCGCCACGCCGATCGGGATGACATCCGCGCCCAGCTCGTGGAACACGTGCGGCGCGACGTCATACGCCGCACCGTGTGCGCAATCGACGACCAGCTTGACTCCACGCAGATCGAAAGCCGCCGGGAACGTGCTCTTGCAGAACTCGATGTAGCGGCCGGCTGCGTCGTCAAGCCGGCGCGCCTTGCCGAGACGCTCGGACGGCGCGCAATCGAGCGGCTCGTCGAGCTGCTTCTCGATCTCCAGCTCGACGTCGTCCGGCAGCTTGTTGCCGTCGGCCGAGAAGAACTTGATGCCGTTGTCGTAATACGGGTTGTGCGAAGCACTGATGACGACACCCGCCGCAAGCCTCAGCGCCCGCGTCAGGTACGCGACGCCCGGTGTCGGCATCGGGCCGGCCAGCATGACGTCGACGCCCGCCGCCGAGAAGCCCGATTCGAGTGCGGCTTCGAGCATGTAGCCCGAGACGCGCGTGTCCTTGCCGATCAGCACCGTGGGACGCGTGCCCGTCTTGGCCCAGTTGTCCGCGCCGGCAAGCACCTTGCCCGCCGCATACCCAAGCCGCAACACGAAGTCCGGTGTGATGGGCGCCTCGCCGACTTTGCCCCGGATGCCGTCTGTACCGAAATAACGACGTGCCATATTGAAATATTCTCCTGATCGACTGACTCAGCCGCGGCGCGTCGCATCGCGCACAGCGGCCCATACCTTCATTGCGTCCACGGTCTGCGCGACATCATGCACGCGCACGATTGCCGCCCCCCGTTCGGCTGCGCACACTGCAGCGGCGATGCTCGCAGTGACGCGCTCCTGCGCGGCCCGCCCCGTCACGGCGCCGAGCATCGACTTGCGCGACATGCCGGCGAGGATCGGAAACGCCCTCGCGCCGGCGGGCGGACGCGGCGCCGTCTGCGGCAATTGTGCGAGCAACGCGTAGTTGTGCTCGACCACCGCCTTGCCGAAGCCGAAGCCGGGGTCGACACTGATACGCTCCCGAGCGATGCCCGCCTCCATCAATGTGCTGACGCGAGCCTCAAGAAACGTCCGCACGTCGTCGACCACGTCGCCGTATGACGGTTCACCGCGTTGCATCGTCTGCGGCTCGCCGAGCATGTGCATCACACAGAGCCCGCAGCGGCTGTCGCGCACCGCATCGACGGCTCCCTCCTGCCGGAAGCCCCAGATATCGTTGATGAGGTCGGCTCCGGCAGCGAGCGCCTCGCGCATCACTTGTGGCTTATAGGTATCGACCGAGAGCGGCACGTTGGCATCGCGCAGCGTCTCGATGAGCGGGATCACCCGCTCGAGTTCCTCGTCGAGCGGCACCGGCGGCGCCCCCGGACGAGTCGACTCGCCGCCGATATCGATGATGTCCGCCCCATCCATCAGCATCTGCTCCGCCTGCCGCAGCGCATCGCCGCGCGCGGCAAAGCGGCCGCCATCGGAAAACGAATCGGGGGTGACGTTGAGGATGCCCATCACGAGCGGGCGCTCGAAAGACAGCGTGAACCGGCCGCACTGCAGCGGCTCGGGAACGGCAAGAGAGAGATCGGCTGGTGACACGAAGGGACAAACGGATGGGAAGTCTGAAAAACGAAAAAACGGGCCGGTGTGGAACCACACCAGCCCGTCATTCAAATTGTGCGGAAAATCACGCCGGTGCGGTGGCGCTGCCTGGCTTGACCTCGGTGCCGGTGTTGCTGCCGCTGCTACCTGACGAGGTGTCGGTCGGCACGCTCTTCGGCGAGCGCGGTGGCCGGCCTTCCATGATGTCGTTGATCTGATCGGCGTCGATCGTTTCCCACTCCATCAGCGCAGCGGTCATGGCCTCGACCTTGTCGCGGTTCTCGTCCAGCAGACGGCGCGCCAGGTTGTATTGCTCGTCGAGCACGCGGCGGATTTCGGCGTCGACCTTCTGCTGCGTCGCTTCGGAGATGCTCCGCGTGAAGCCGCGCCCAAACGGCGACGCGTCGTTCTCGTCGTCGACGTAGACCATTGGTCCGAGCGCGTCGGTCATGCCGAAGCGCGCCACCATCGCCCGAGCAGTCTGGGTCGCCTTGTTGAAGTCGTCCGATGCGCCCGTGCTGATCAGATTCAGAAACAGCTCCTCAGCAACACGGCCGCCGAACAGGATCGCGAGACGGTCCAGCAGGTAGTCCTTCGAGTAGGTCTCGTTGTCGTGCTCCGGCAACTGCCACGTCACGCCGAGCGCCCGGCCACGCGGAATGATCGTGACCTTGTGAACCGGATCGGCCTTTGGCAGCAGCTTTGCGATGACCGCGTGGCCCGATTCGTGATACGCCGTCGCGCGCTTCGCCTCTTCGCGGATCACCGCCGACTTGCGCTCCGGCCCCATGAAGATCTTGTCCTTGGCGTCTTCGAAGTCCTGCATTTCGACGATGCGCTTGCCGCGGCGGGCTGCAAAGAGCGCCGCTTCGTTGACGAGGTTCGCGAGATCGGCGCCTGAGAAGCCAGGCGTGCCGCGCGCAATCACTGCGGCATCGACGTCGTTCGCGATCGGCACCTTGCGCAGATGCACCTTCATGATCTGCTCACGGCCGCGGATGTCAGGCAGGCCGACGTACACCTGGCGGTCGAAGCGACCCGGACGCAGGAGCGCCTTGTCGAGCACGTCCGAACGGTTGGTTGCCGCGATCACGATGACGCCCGAGTTCGCCTCGAAGCCGTCCATCTCGACGAGCATCTGGTTCAGCGTCTGCTCGCGCTCGTCGTTGCCGCCGCCCATGCCGGCGCCGCGATGACGGCCGACCGCGTCGATTTCGTCGATGAACACGATGCAGGGCGCGTGCTTCTTCGCCTGCTCGAACATGTCGCGCACGCGGGCCGCGCCCACGCCGACGAACATTTCGACGAAGTCCGAACCCGAGATCGAGAAGAACGGCACCTTCGCTTCGCCGGCGATCGCGCGGGCAAGCAGCGTCTTACCAGTACCCGGGGGGCCGACGAGCAGCACACCGCGGGGGATGCGGCCACCGAGCTTCTGGAATTTCTGCGGGTCGCGCAGGAAGTCGACCAACTCCGACACTTCTTCCTTTGCCTCGTCGCAGCCGGCGACGTCGGTGAAATTGATGGCGTTGTTGTTCTCGTCGATCAGGCGCGCACGGGATTTGCCGAACGAAAAGGCCCCGCCTTTTCCGCCGCCCTGCATCTGCCTCATCATGTAAAACCAGAATCCGATGATCAGGATCGTCGGCCCGAGGTAGTACAGCGCGGACACCAGCGCGTTCGGCTCTTCGTCAGCCTTGCCACTCACCTGCACGCCATATTTCATCAGGTCGCCAACCATCCAGATGTCGCCGGGCGACACGATCTGGTACTTCTGGCCGTCTGCCGGAGTAACCGTGAGGTTCCGCCCCTGGACGATGACGCTCTTGACCTTGCCGTTCTTGGCGTCGTCCATGAACTGCGAGTACGAGACGCCTTCCTGGACGCGGGGCTTGTCGAACTGCTTGAACACTGTAAACAGCACCAGTGCGATCACCAGCCACACTGCCGCCTTCGAAAACATATTGTTGTTCAAAGCCCACTCCTTCACTGAAGACTATGCGCCTACATTTACCTTGCGGCGCTATCAAGCCATTCTAATCCAGACCCGGGGCCCCTGCCATAACGTTTATCTACCGCTTACATAGCCGAAAGAAGCGTTGCGACGGCGTTTTTACGGCGATTTCCGTTTGTGGCAGAACCTCGACCTGCACCTCAGGCCCGTTCGGCGGGTCGCTTCAGGTGCTTACCCAAAATAAACGTTTCCGACGACTTATCCCGCGACGCTTTCGGCTTGCGCGCGGCCACCGTCCTGAATTGATGCTTGAACTTTTCGACGATCTGGCTATAACCGCTGCCGTGAAAGCACTTGACTAAAAGGGCGCCATCCGGCTTCAAGTGGTTTTGGGCAAATTCGAGCGCGAGATCGCAGACATGCTCGATCCGCGCCGCATCGGCCACCGCCACGCCGGACAGATTGGGCGCCATATCGGAAATTACAAGATCCACCTGGCGATCGCCGACAATTTCTTCCAATTGGCCGAGCACACTGTCTTCCCGGAAATCGCCCTGGATGAAATGCACGTCGGCGATCGGCTCCATCGGCAGCATGTCGAGCGCAATGATCGTGCCGTCGATGCCGCCCTCGCGGACCGTGTCTCGCCGCACGCCCTGCGCCAGCTTGTTGCGCGCGTACTGGCTCCAGCTTCCCGGCGCCGAACCGAGGTCGACGATGACCTGGCCCGGACGGATCAGCTTGTCCTGCTCATCGATTTCCTTCAGCTTGTAAGCGGCGCGCGCGCGATAGCCTTCCCGCTGCGCCATCTTCACGTACGGATCGTTGATGTGGTCATGCAGCCACGATTGATTGAAGCGGTTTTTTGCCATTAATAGTTGAACTCTTGCTGCGTGATGCCGCGCTTTTAGCGGATAATACGCGTCTCATTGGCGCGGCTGCCGGCTCTCGAGCGGCAATCCGCGATTCTACGTTGTTCCGATGTACCACCGCGCCGCGTATAAATTCGTGCGGCCTTCCGCCATCCCGCCGTGCGGGCGCCATCATTTTAGTCGAGTCGTCCAGTTTCCCTATGCCAGCCCTCAAAGTCTCTCCCGCCGAACGCGCGGACTTGCGTTCCCAGGCCCACGCGCTCAAGCCGGTCGTGCTGATCGGTGCCGAAGGACTGACCGACGCCGTGCTGGCCGAGATCAAGGTTCACCTCGCCGCTCACCAGCTGATCAAGATTCGTGTATTCGGCGACGATCGCGAAGAACGCGTCGAGATCTACGAGCAGATTTGCGATCAATTGAACGCCGCGCCGGTTCAGCATATCGGCAAGCTGCTCGTGATCTGGAAGCCGGAAGCGGTCGAGCCGGTGGCAAAGACCAAGCGAGCAGGCGGTTTGCCGAGCGCGCGCGAAGCGGCCGATGAAAAGCCGACCCGCGGCGCCGCGCCGCGGGTCGTCAAGGTCGTGAAGCAAACTGATAATCCGGTACGCCGTCCGCGCCCGCAAAAGGTGCTGGTGCGCGGCAACGAACGCGTGACGGCAGGCGGCAATATCAAGCGCGCGAAAAAGCGCCAAGCCAGCGCCAAGCGCCAGCATCAGACTGTGAAGTAAATCGAGGCTCGAGCGGTGCGCGAAATGCGCACTGCGCCTGCGATGACAACGGCACCACGATCAACCTTCCACCGCGGCTTGCCGCCAGCCCCCGGCCGGTAATGCGCAACCGCGCTCGATTAGCGGACCGCGCTCTTCGGCACGCCCGCCTCTATCGGCTCGGACACCCCATCTCCTGCGGGCAGCTTCCACACCAGAACTAGGCCAAGCAGGCTTTCGATCAGGTAAAACAGGCTCGACACCCCATGCAGCATGCCGAAGCGTGCGGCGTAAGCCGAATGGCCGACGTCAGTGCCTTCGGAAAGCGCCGCGACACGCAACGCATTCATGAACGGCTGTAGCGCAAAGTACCCGACCAGCACACAAAACAGCATGCCCGCCAGCACCCAGCGCAGCCGCCGGTAGGCGGTCGCGCCACGGCGCACCAGCACGTTGCTCAACGCGAGCAGCAAGACACCGCACAGCACGCCGACGATCGCCTCAATGCGAAAGAGTTGTGCCGCGACCGCGCCCGCCGAGATCCGGTCGAGCATAGCGAACAGCGTGGGCGCCGCCGCGTAGCCGATCGTCAGCAAGCTGCCGACCCAGATCATAGCCAGCAGCCGGAATACGCGATGAGGTACAGAAGACACGAACGCGCGCCCTCAAACGTAGCGCACGGCGATGATTTCGTACTCGCGCACGCCGCTCGGCGCCTGCACCGAAGCAACGTCGCCTTCGAACTTGCCGATCAGCGCCCGCGCGATCGGCGAGCTGATCGAGATCAGGCCGTGCTCGAGATCGGCTTCGTCGTCACCGACGATCTGGTACGTGACCGTTTTGCCCGAATCGAGATCCTCGAGCTCGACGGTCGCCGCGAACACGACGCGGCCTTCCGCGTCGAGGGCGGACGGGTCGATCACCTGCGCGGCGGCCAGCTTCGATTCGATCTCCGCGATACGGCCTTCGATGAAACCCTGCTTCTCCTTCGCGGCGTCGTACTCGGCGTTTTCCGACAAGTCCCCTTGCGCGCGCGCCTCAGCGATGGAATTGATGACTGACGGGCGCTCGACCGATTTCAGTCGTTGCAATTCGTCACGCAGCTGGTCCGCGCCACGCTTCGTCAATGGAATCGTGCTCATAGAAATCAGTAGCAAAAAAACGGCAATAAAAAAGCACCGCGGTTAAGTGCATCCCGCCAGGCGCCGCATGCGGACTCGCGCTGCAGCCAGGGGGACGCCGCTTAACCGCGGCATCGATTGATTGGACAGATTGTCGAAGCCTTAGTTTAGGCGAGCATGGAGTCCTTGTAAATCATAGACTTCCAGGTTCTTCAGATACCTCAGCCCCTCCACCGCGGCGCGCGCGCCCGACATCGTCGTGTAGTAGGTGACCTTGTTCGCCTGCGCGCTCATGCGGATCGAACGCGAGTCGGCGATCGCCGCGCGCGTTTCGTCGACCGTCGTGAAGACGAGTGCGATCTCGCCGTTCTTGATCATGTCGACGATGTGCGGACGGCCGTCCTTTACCTTGTTCACGACCTTCACCGGCACGCCCGCGGCCTCGATCGCCGCCGCCGTGCCCTTGGTCGCGACGAGCGGATAGCCAAGTTCGTGCAGCATGCGCGCGACTTCGACGGCCTTCGGCTTATCGGCGTCCATCACGGTCAGGAGCACTGTGCCCGACTCGGGCAAGCGCGAGCCGGCCGCGAGCTGTGACTTGAAGAGCGCTTCGCCGAACGTCTGGCCGACGCCCATCACTTCGCCGGTCGAACGCATTTCCGGCCCGAGCACCGGGTCGACGGTCGGGAACTTGACGAACGGGAACACCGCTTCCTTCACGCTGAAGTATGGCGGCTCGACTTCCTTCGTTACGCCCTGCTCCGCGAGCTTCTGGCCGACCATCGCGCGCGCCGCGATCTTCGCGAGCGGCAGGCTCGTCGCCTTCGAGACGTACGGCACCGTGCGCGATGCACGCGGATTCACTTCGAGCACGTAGATCACGTCCTTCACGGAGCCGTCGGCCTGGGGAACCTGCTGGATCGCGAACTGCACGTTCATCAGGCCCACGACGTTCAGCGCCTTCGCCATCGCGCCCGTCTGGCGCTTGAGCTCGGCGACGGTCTCCTTCGACAGCGAATACGGCGGCAACGAGCAAGCCGAGTCGCCCGAGTGCACGCCCGCCTGCTCGATGTGCTCCATCACGCCGCCGATAAACACCGTGTCGCCGTCGGAGATGCAATCGACGTCACACTCGATCGCGTCGTTCAGGAAGCGGTCGAGCAGCACCGGCGAATCATTCGACACCTTCACGGCCTCGCGCATGTAGCGCTCGAGGTCGCGCGGCTCATGGACGATTTCCATCGCACGGCCACCCAGCACGTACGACGGACGCACGACGAGCGGATAGCCGATTTCGTCGGCGAGCTTGAGCGCCTCGTCCTCGGCGCGCGCGGTGCGGTTCGGCGGCTGACGCAAGTTGAGGTCCTGCAGGAGCTTCTGGAAGCGCTCGCGGTCTTCGGCGGCGTCGATCATGTCCGGCGACGTGCCGATGATGGGCACGCCGTTCGCCTCGAGATCGAGCGCGAGCTTCAGCGGCGTCTGGCCGCCGTACTGGACGATCACGCCGAGCGGCTTTTCCTTGTCGACGATCTCGAGCACGTCTTCGAGCGTGAGCGGCTCGAAGTACAGGCGGTCGGAGGTGTCGTAGTCAGTCGAAACGGTCTCGGGGTTGCAGTTGACCATGATCGTTTCATAGCCGTCCTCGCGCATCGCAAGTGCGGCATGCACGCAGCAGTAGTCGAACTCGATGCCCTGCCCGATCCGGTTCGGACCGCCGCCCAGCACCATGATCTTCTTGTTGTTGGTCGGCTGCGCCTCGCACTCTTCTTCGTACGTCGAGTACATGTAGGCGGTCTTCGTGGCGAACTCGGCGGCGCAGGTGTCGACGCGCTTGTACACGGGGCGCACGTTCAGCTCGATGCGGCGTTTGCGGACATCAGCCGGCGCAGCGCCGAGCAGCTTGGCGAGACGCCGATCCGAGAAGCCGCTTTGCTTGAGATAGCGCAGCTCTTCCTTCGTCAGGCTGCCGAGCGTGCGGCCGGCGAGCGCCTTTTCCTTCAGCACGATCTGCTCGATCTGCGCGAGGAACCACGGGTCGATCGAGGTTTCCTCGAAGACTTCTTGCAGCGTCATGCCGACGCGGAACGCATCGCCGACGTACCAGATCCGATCCGGGCCGGCTTCGCCGATCTCGCGGACGATCTCGTCGCGGCTCGCGGTCTTCTCGTCGAGACCGTCCACGCCGACTTCGAGGCCGCGCAGCGCCTTCTGAAAAGACTCCTGGAACGTGCGGCCGATCGCCATCACTTCGCCGACCGACTTCATCTGCGTCGTCAGGCGCGGATCGGCTTCGCGGAATTTCTCGAAGGCGAAGCGCGGAATCTTCGTGACGACGTAGTCGATCGTCGGCTCGAACGACGCCGGCGTCTGGCCGCCCGTGATCTCGTTCTTGAGCTCGTCGAGTGTGTAGCCGACGGCGAGCTTCGCCGCGACCTTGGCGATCGGGAAGCCAGTCGCCTTCGAGGCCAGCGCCGACGAGCGCGACACGCGCGGATTCATTTCGATGACGATCACGCGGCCGTCCTGCGGATTGATCGAGAACTGCACGTTCGAGCCGCCCGTATCGACGCCGATCTCGCGCAGCACTGCGAGCGACGCATTGCGCAGCAGCTGGTATTCCTTGTCGGTGAGCGTCTGCGCGGGCGCGACGGTGATCGAGTCGCCCGTGTGGATGCCCATCGGGTCGAGGTTCTCGATCGAGCAGACGATGATGCAGTTGTCCTTCTTGTCGCGGACCACTTCCATCTCGTACTCTTTCCAGCCGAGCAGCGATTCTTCGATCAGGAGCTCGCGAGTGGGCGACAGATCGAGGCCGCGCTTGCAGATCTCTTCGAATTCCTCACGGTTGTAGGCAATGCCGCCGCCCGAGCCGCCCAGCGTGAACGACGGACGGATCACGACCGGGTAGCCCATGCCGCCCGTCGCCGCGGCGATCTCGTTTTGCACCTTCAGCGCTTCTTCCATTGAATGCGCCGTGCCCGACTTCGCCGAGCCGAGGCCGATCTTCGTCATCGCGTCCTTGAACTTCTGACGGTCTTCAGCCTTGTCGATCGCTTCCGGCGACGCGCCGATCAGCTCGACGTCGTACTTCTTGAGCACGCCGTTATGGTGCAGGTCGAGCGCGCAGTTCAGCGCGGTCTGGCCGCCCATCGTCGGCAGGATCGCGTCCGGGCGCTCCTTCGCGATGATCCGCTCGACCACCTCCCAGGTGATCGGCTCGATGTAGGTGACGTCGGCCGTGTTCGGGTCGGTCATGATCGTCGCCGGATTGCTGTTGACGAGGATGACCTTGTAGCCTTCCTCGCGCAGCGCCTTGCATGCCTGCGCGCCCGAGTAGTCGAACTCGCACGCCTGTCCGATGATGATCGGACCCGCGCCGATGATGAGGATGCTCTTGATGTCTGTCCGCTTGGGCATAACGCTCTCGCTAATGAATTCCTGAGTTCTTTCTGTTGGCGCGCCGCGGCGCCGCGCGCTCGCACGCGCTTGGACTTGCTTACGCGGCGCTGGGCGCTGTCGCATGACTCGCCATCTCGCGCCGCGCTGCCGACGCCGCCGAATGCGCCGCCGTTATCGGTTGATGATTCCGTTACGCCGCTCCGCTGCTGCCGGCCCGCTTCGCGTCCATCAATGCGGTGAAGCGGTCGAACAGGTAGCCGATGTCGTGCGGCCCGGGCGACGCCTCCGGGTGACCCTGGAAACAGAACGCAGGCTTGTCGGTCAATTCGAAGCCTTGCAACGTGCCGTCGAAGAGCGAGATGTGCGTCGCGCGCGCGTTGGCGGGCAGCGTCGCGGCATCGACCGCAAAGCCGTGGTTCTGCGACGTGATCACGACACGGCCGTCGGTCAGGTCCTTCACCGGATGGTTGGCGCCATGGTGGCCCGTCTTCATCTTCATCGTCTTCGCGCCGACGGCCAGCCCCATGATCTGGTGGCCCAGGCAGATGCCGAAGGTCGGCACGCCGCGCTCGATAAAAGTCCTCGTCGCCGCGATCGCGTAGTCGCACGGCTCAGGATCGCCGGGACCGTTCGACAGGAACACGCCGTCCGGATTGAGCGCCAGCGCTTCGGCGGCGCTCGACTGCGCAGGCAGCACGGTCACGTGGCAGCCACGCTCGGCCAGCATGCGCAGGATGTTGTGCTTGACGCCGTAGTCGAACGCGACGACGCGATACTTCGGCGTGCGCTGCGCGCCGTAGCCGCCCTCGAGACGCCATTCGGTCTGGGTCCATTCGAACGGCTTGGTCGTCGACACGACCTTCGCGAGATCCATCCCTGCGAGGCCGGGGAACGAGCGCGCGAGCTCGATGGCCTTCGCTTCGTCGTCGCTGCCCGCGAGGATGCAGCCGTTTTGCGCGCCCTTGTCGCGCAGCACGCGCGTGAGCTTGCGCGTATCGATGCCGGCGATCGCAACGACGCCTTCATCGTGCAGGTAATCGGAGAGCGTGCGCTCCATCCGGAAGTTCGACGCGAGGACCGGCAGGTCGCGCACGATCAGGCCAGCGGCATGGACTTTCGTCGCTTCGACATCCTCGGCGTTGACGCCGACGTTGCCGATATGCGGATACGTGAGGGTGACGATCTGGCGCGCGTAGCTCGGGTCGGTCAGGATTTCCTGATAACCGGTGATCGCGGTGTTGAACACGACTTCGCCGATCGTATGACCGGGCGCCCCGATCGAATAACCACGAAAGACCGTGCCGTCGGCAAGCGCAAGGATGGCGGGGGAAAAAGACGGCAACACGGGAGGCTCCTTGGGGGAACACCCTGATGCCGACCTGTCTCTCCGACCGCGCGGGCTCTCGCTTGAAGCACGGCACTCGCGGCTATCGCAAAAATGTGCGTGCGGAAAGCCCGCTCGCTTTCGCGGCCGACGCTGGAGGGCTCGATGAAGTCCGGGCACGGACGCCTCGGCGGCACGGCTCCAGTCACGCTGCGCGCGGCGGATAAACGGTATGGGGAAGGTAGGCGCTAGGGTGCGGGTTGATTAGTGCAAACTTTCAAATTATAGCTTGAAATGGGGCTTCCCTCAATCGCGAAATGGTGACGGATAGCCGTTGGAGAAACAACTGAAGAGACCATCGCCGATGGTTGCTCAGCGGCGCGCCATGCGCCATGCGAACCCGCGCTGCCGCGATCGTACACCCGCCGAACGTCACGGAGCACAAATGAAAACGCCGCCACACACGTGACGGCGCATGAAAAAAA
Organism: Trinickia terrae; assembly: GCF_005144415.1. Classification (GTDB taxonomy): domain Bacteria; phylum Pseudomonadota; class Gammaproteobacteria; order Burkholderiales; family Burkholderiaceae; genus Trinickia_A; species Trinickia_A terrae. The sequence continues at coordinate 99,703 of NZ_SWJE01000020.1, forward strand.
CGAGAGGTGATCGGAGCGCCCTTCATGCGCTGCCCCCGCAGCACATGGGTTCACCTTCGTAGAAGCCGCTTATTGTTGCTTGTGCTTCTGCGTCCCGGCCGCAGTCTTCGGGCGGCTAGCTGCGGCCTTCGACGCCTTGTTGGTCGAGCTCGACGATCCGCCGGCCTTCGACGACTTGGACTTGCCGGCCGAGTCCGCCACCTTGACGGCCTTGGCCGTCGCCTGCCCCCGACCCATCTTGCTATCGTAGCGCGAATTGGACTTGGCGTCCGGCGCCTGGGCGTCGACCTTCTCGATTCGGCCGCCGGCCGGGATCGACGTCGCGATCTTCTGCGGACCAGGTTCGGCCGGCATCGCCTTGCCGACCGGCACGTGCAGTACGATGACCTGCCCAGGCATCACGACGTCGCGGCGGGTCTTGTTCCACCCCTTCAACTGCGCGATCGACACACCGTAGCGGCTCGCGATCGCCGACATCGGCTGCTTGCGGCGCACGCGGATCAGCATCTTGCGCGTATCGGGGACATCGGGCTCCATCGCGAGCACCGCGCTTTCGGCGACGTCGGCGCTGATGTCCTCGTCGTCATCGTCGGCGCGAGGCACGACGAGCGTCGAGCCCGACTTCAGGCGCATGCCCGCTGGAATCTTGTTCACCGACATCAGCGTGTCCGCGTCGACACCGATCTTCTCGGCAAGCGCCGCGGGCGTCGTGCGCTCACTGACCGTGTAGGTGGTCCACGAGGACAGCGAGCCACTATACGACTTCAGGTTGCGCTCGAATGCGCTCGCGTTGTCGAACGGCAGCAGGATCTGCGGCTGCGTGGCGCCGAGAATCACGGGCTTCGAGAACGACGGATTGAGCGAGCGGAACTCGTCGGTCGTCATGTCCGCGAGCTTCGCGGCCGTGGTCACGTCGATGTCGTGCGCGGTCGTCACGGTCACGAAATAGGGGTGGTTCGGAATGTCCGGCAGCGCGAGGCCGTACTGCTGCGGGTTCATCACGATGTTCTTGACCGCCTGCAGCTTCGGCACGTAGTTGCGCGTCTCGTTCGGCATGCGCAGGCTTTGGTAGTCGGTCGGCAGACCCGCTGCCTGATTGCGCGCGATCGCGCGCTGCACGTTGCCCTCGCCCCAGTTGTACGCCGCGAGTGCCAGGTACCAGTCGCCGAACATGTCGTGCAGGCGGGACAGGTAGTCGAGCGCGGCGCTCGTCGACGCCAGCACGTCGCGGCGCTCGTCCTGCCACATGTTCTGCTTGAGGTTGTACGTCTTGCCGGTGCCAGGCACGAACTGCCACATCCCCGCCGCCTTCGCGACCGACAGCGCCTGCGGGTTGTACGCCGATTCGATGAACGGCAGGAGCGCGAGCTCAGTCGGCATGTGCCGCGCCTCGAGCTCCTCGACGATGTGATACAGGTACTTCTGCGACCGCGCGGTCATGCGCTGCACGTAGTCCGGGCGCTGCGCATACCAGCTCGCCTGCATGTCGACGAGGTCGCTCTGCAAATCGGGCATCTGGAAACCGCGGCGAATCCGGCCCCACAGATCTGTGTCCTGGCTCTTCAGCTGATCGACCGAGCTGTTGTCGACATCGATGGTTTCGTTGGCGGCGGCGGTCTTGCGGAGGGTATCGGATACGGCTTGAGGGTCGGATGCTGCAGTGGAATTGGACGCTGTCGGGCCTTGGCTCGCGCACGCGGCGAGCAATAGAACCAACAGCGCGCTGAAAATAAATCGCATGGAACGTCTCGGCTTCCAAAGGCTGGAAATTGCAGGCGATGGTACGGAAGTGCGTCCTGTGCGTCAATAAGAAAAAGATGAAAAAAAACCTGCGAAATCCGAGGGTTGGAGCGCGTTCTCTAGTATTGAGATGAGCTTGTCCCTCAATTCTTCATGTGTTCAGCGGAATCGATTTTTCCACTCCCGCATCAGCGTGAACGAGGTCAGGCGATCCGGCACCGTTTCGTGCAGCTGCTCGGCGAGCGTGTCCCGGACCGCCACGACATCGGCGCGAAGGAACGGATTCACGGCGCGCTCGTGGGCGATCGTGGTCGGCAAGGTCGGTTCGTTGCGCGCGCGAAGCGCGAGCGCTTCGTCGCGCCACGCTTGCAACTCGGCATTGCCCGGTTCACAGGCAAGCGCGAACTTGATGTTCGACAGTGTGTACTCGTGCGCGCAATGCACCTCGGTCGCGCCGGGCAAGGCCGCGAGCGAATCGAGCGAGTCCAGCATCTGCGCCGGCGTGCCTTCGAAAAGGCGCCCGCATCCGCAGGCGAAGAGCGTGTCGCCGCAGAACACGTGCGGCGTGCCGCGCGGGTCCGCGGCCTGGAAGTACGCGATGTGGCCGCTCGTGTGGCCGGGGACGTCGAGCACCGCGAACTCGGCTGCCGGCGACTCGACGCGCACGCGATCGCCGCCGCGCAAGCGCTTGGTCAAACGGTCGATCGACTCGCCGGCCGGGCCGTAAACCTCAAGTGGTTCCGATGCCGGCTGCGTCCGCAACAGCTCGACTACTCCGCCGACGTGGTCCTGATGGTGGTGCGTGAGTAAAATAGCGGTCAGTCGCCAGCCCCGCTTCGCGAGATAGGCGCGAACCGGAGCGGCGTCGCCTGGGTCTACCGCAAACGCGTCGCGCCCGTCGGACACCAGCCAGATATAGTTGTCTTCAAATGCCGGCACCGGCACGTATTCCAGCGAATTCATAGGCGACGCCTTATTCATATGCCTGATCGATCGATTATAGACTGGCCCGCCTGGACCGATTCCCCGCCTGGGCGCTACGTGCTCGCGTGGGAGCAGGCGCAGCTCGATCGCGTCGTCTCCAACGTGTTCGGCTACCACGCGCTGCAGCTCGGCCTGCCTCAGCTCGACGCACTGCGCGAGAACCGGATGCCGTGCCGCGGGCTCGTCCTTGACGCGGCAAGCAGCGCGAGCGCGCCCTACGAGTACCCGCGCGCGAACTCGCCTGCCGGCAATGGCGAAGCGGCCACGCCAAGCGACCGCAACGCGCCCGACGGCCGCGCCACAGTCTGGTGCGACCTGCTCGACTTGCCGTTCGAAGCGCAGAGCGTCGACTTGATCGTCATGCCGCACACGCTCGAGTTCACGAGCGACCCGCACCGCCTGCTGCGCGAAGCCGAGCGCGTGCTGATGCCCGAAGGCCAGTTGATCATCCTCGGCTTCAATTCGCTGAGCCTGTGGGGCGCGCGGCAATCGTTCGGCAAGATGGCGGGGCGACCGTTCGTGCCGGCCGCCCACGACCTCATCGCGTTCACGCGCCTCAAGGACTGGATCAAGCTGCTCGGCTTCGAGCTTGAACGTGGACGCTTCGGCTGCTATCGTCCGCCGCTCGCCACCGAACAGTGGCTCGCGCGCTATGCGTTCATGGAAGCCGCCGGCGACCGCTGGTGGCCGATCTTCGGCGCGTCCTACATGGTCACCGCGATCAAGCGCGTGCGCGGCATGCGGCTCGTCGGCGCCGTGAAGGTGAAAAAGCCAGTTCTCGCGCCGGGCCTGACGCCCGCGGCCACGCAGAAAACCCATATCACCCGGAAATATGACACCTGAGCTCATCGAAATCTTCACCGACGGCGCCTGCAAGGGCAATCCCGGCCCCGGCGGCTGGGGCGCGCTGTTGCGCTATGGCACGCAAGAAAAGGAACTGTTCGGCGGCGAAGCGTCGACGACCAACAACCGCATGGAGCTGATGGCGGTGATCGCCGCGCTCGAAGCGTTGAAGCGTCCGTGCAAGGCGGTCGTGCACACCGACTCGCAATATGTGCAAAAAGGCATCAGCGAGTGGATCCACGGCTGGAAGAAAAAAAACTGGATGACCGCGGCAAAGACTCCAGTGAAGAACGCCGATTTGTGGAAGCGGCTCGACGCGCTCGTCGCGCAGCACGAGATCGAATGGCGCTGGGTCAAGGGCCATGCGGGACACCCGGAGAACGAGCGCGCCGACGCGCTCGCAAACCGCGGCGTGGCTACGCTTGCCGAAGGCTGAGCCCGTCCCGCCCTTTCTCGCGTCCTCCACTGAAACTGAATCACCGGGCTATCCGACACCATGCGCCAAATCGTCCTCGACACTGAAACCACCGGCCTCAACGCGCGCACGGGCGACCGCATCATCGAAATCGGCGGCGTCGAACTCGTGAACCGCCGCCTGACCGGCAACAACCTGCACTTCTACATCAACCCGGAGCGCGACAGCGACCCGGGCGCGCTCGCCGTCCACGGGCTGACGACCGAGTTCCTGAGCGACAAGCCCAAATTCGCGGAGATCGCCGACCAGTTGCGCGATTTCCTGCAGGACGCCGAGCTCATCATTCACAACGCGCCGTTCGACCTCGGCTTTCTCAACGCCGAGTTCGCACTGCTCGGCCTGCCGCCGTTCACCGAGACCTGCGGCGAAGTGATCGACACGCTCGTCAAGGCGAAGTCGATGTTCCCTGGTAAGCGCAACTCGCTCGACGCGCTGTGCGACCGCTTCGGCATCAGCAACGCGCACCGGACGCTGCACGGCGCGCTGCTTGACTCGGAACTGCTCGCCGAGGTGTATCTGGCGATGACGCGCGGTCAGGAGAGCCTCGTCATCGACATGCTCGGGGAGACGCAGACTGCGGGAGGCGATGCCTCTGGTCCGCGTGTCGCCCTTGAATCGCTGTCGCTGCCGGTGCTCGCCGCCAGCGACGACGAGCTTGCGGCGCATCAGGCCGTGCTCGACAACCTCGACAAGGCAATTAAGGGGACGAGCGTGTGGCGGCGCGAGCCGGCCCCGGCGGAGGCCGCCGACGCCGCGTAGGCGCTCAGGCACGCAAGCCGCTTAAAAAGTGCTTTACGAGTCCGCGAAGCTCTGACATAATTCGAGGCTCTTCGGGTGGTTAGCTCAGCGGTAGAGCACTGCCTTCACACGGCAGGGGTCACTGGTTCGATCCCAGTACTACCCACCAGAATTTGGCCGAAGACTTCTGAAACGCCTCATGGGCTGGTTTAACCGGCTCATCCGGCCAACAGGATGTTTTTGCTAGTGCAGTAACGAAAAAGCCCCGATTCGTCGGGGCTTTTTTTGTGGCAAATGGGGATATCCAACCTACAGACGCCGAACACTCCACCGCTTGCGAACAACTAGATTCGCTACCGCCACCAACACGCCGACCAAGATCCACGAAAGCACAAGGATCAGCATCAGCGCCAGCGCTGGCATATCGTCCGGGTTGGCTAGCTCGGAGTGCCCGACGAGTCGCAGCACGGCCCGTAGCCCGTCATCGAGGAAATCAGGCATCGCGATAGGCAACGCAGCGACTAGGTGCGCGAGAACCCAACCGCCCACAAGCGTTAAGAGCACATTCAGCGTAATCAACGCAGTTCGTTTCATTGCACGTCAACCGTTCCGTACGCTTTCAGAGTAGTCCCTGGGACCGATATATCCGCCCCGCTCTTCCGCAGCGCGTCGGCAAACTGAGCGAACTTCGGCGGACTCATCACCGTAATGCATCCATCGCTCAACCGCATCCGACCGACCGGATGCAATCGAAAACTACCGCGCTTAACCCGTCCGACATATGTACTGTCACCAGTCCTGCCGTTCCAAAGCATGAACCATTGCGTATGGTCGGTTGATCCGTACCCATACTTGCCCCACAGGTCGTAAAACCAACCGAAACGCCCGCCCGACTGGCGATCGACAATATAGTAGGTGCCTCTCGGGATCGGCCCGACATCTTCCCTGCCCGTGGCATTCGGATTATTGCGTCCGGCCCCATGCCCCGAGAATGCAGCCATAACGCCTACGCCAGGACATTTTAAAAAAGAAGTGCTTTGGCCGTTGAGAGCAAATGTGCAGCGAAGGGGCATGGCATTCATTTTTTGTATGAAGATTAGCCAGAATACCATCCCCTCCCGTCTTTCCGGCACAATATCGAATTGCACCATCCACCCCGACGAAAGCAGCGCCGAGTTCGCGGACTACGACAACGCGCCAATTCCTGAGCTACTTCTTAATGACAAACAACGCGAGATCCTTTCCTTTGAGCCACTTTGGACGCGGCCCGCGACCGCCCCAAGTCGCGCCGGTTTCAGGATGGCGATAGAGAGCGATGCTGCTAATGAATTTTTTGTTACTTCGTCCGAAAATTTCGGCCGACGTGAAGCCAAACGCAGCGACAGTTTCGCGCACTTTCGCTAACGTGGACTCATATTCAGCGTCTTTTGCACGCTCGATTTCCTGGTCCAACCGTTTGAGCTCAGCTTGCAGATCACGATAATTCAAGATATGTCTCCACTAATAACCCTACGGGACAATCTTAGCTGAAATGGATATAAATCGCGATGCAATACACCCTAGACAGAAAGCCCTGACAATCAGCGCTTTCTTTTCGCATGCGAATACAGTATGCAGGACAGCAATTGCGCGCTAGACATCCAGCAGCAACTGAACTGCCGACCGCCCGACGTGCGGCGCTAAATGTGCATACCGCTCTGTCACAGTAATCGAGGAATGCCCGAGCAGTTCTTTTACGACATATAGTGAGACACCGGCCATCACCAGCCAGGAAGCAAAGGTGTGCCGCAAGTCATGCACTCGAAAATCCTCAATGCCTGCGCGGTCGCATGCCGCCTGAAAGCCCTTCTGAATGGTTGTCAAACGAGCATCACCATTGACGGCGAACACCCAATTCGCCCGAGGGACGTTGACCGACAGCCATCGCCGCTGATCTCGAAGCGCGACTACAGCAGCTTCGTTGAGCGGCACCGTTCGCCGCTTCGCGTTCTTCGTGTGCTCTGGCTCGAACCATAGTATCGACTTCTCTAGATCGACCCTGGACCACTCCAGGCGCAACAGCTCATTTTTCCGACAGCCCGTGTTCAAGGCCAAGCGGATGAAGTTTGCCAAGTGCGGCCTACGCGCAAACTGGGAAGCGGCAACAATCAGGCCGTCTGACTCCCGGCGCGTGATCCATCGCACCCGGCCAGACGCTTCCCCCAGGCCAAGACGAGCAACAGGGTTCGGAAGGTCGTTCCGGTCATGCTCCAGCCGGACAAAATTGATCGCAGCAGAAAAAAAGCGCAGTTCGCGATGAATCGTCGCCTGCGATACACCCTCGCCCTGGCGCAGCGTTACGTACGCCCTGACATCCGCCCGCCGCAGCTCGACCAGCCTACGGCCACCAAAATACGGCTGCAGGCGCTTCAACGAATACAGATCACGCTGTTTGCTCCGATGGCTCTTCGCCGCCAGATAGATGCCGACCACTTCCTCAAACACCATGTATGACGCCCCACATGCCGGGTTGAATATGCGTAATAACGTCAGACAATTAGTAAGACTTTAAACGGCCGTTTACCGACCACTCAACTATCCACGTTCCCCGTTGCCATCCAGAAAACGCCTATGCCCTGGTTCCAATAGAACTGAGCGCCGTCACACGTTGCGCCGTTCCCCAGCACGCACCGATGCGCCGCCACCACAGCATCCCGCGCCTGATACTCGGGGCCGAGGTGCACGTACGTCGTCACTTCCGGCACCACGATGCCCCGGCTTGTCCAATACCGTTTCTTGTTGAACGTCGACACGTCAGAGTCTTTGCCGACGTACTTGGCGATATACGTGGCGATCCGGTGTCGCATCGCACGACCCTTGCCGCCTATCTTCTTCATGAGCGCCTGGAGCTTTCGGTTGCCAGAGCTATCGTTCACCGCGCCATCCGTGCCGAGCTTGCTAATAACCGACAGCCAAATCGAACGCAGCAGCTTCCAGTTCTGCCGACCGCTCACCGCCACGTGCATATGCCATCCGCCGCGCTCATGCCGCTCAGGCACCGCCACGTAGTGAAAATCCTGCAACCGATTCAGCCGCCGCCTGAATTCGTCCCAGGCCTTCGCCCATACCTCAATCGACGCCTCATTGCGCCGCATTGTTAGCGTCAGCATGCGATCCGCGCGGATCGCCTTGCAGCGCTTGCGAATCATGCGCTTGGATCGCTCTACGGACGTTTTGAGCGACTTCGCCGCCTTCTCCGACACATCGTCGCCAGTCTCGCTTTCCAGCTTTTCGCGCTTGCCACGCATCCCCCGGGGCCGCAGCCGCAACTCGTGAAAGCGACGTTGAATGGCAACGCTGAACGCAACGACCTCTTGCTGACCGTCTTCGAACCGCTGCGAACGAATGATGTACTCATCGCTGAACGGCCCCTCAGACTCGTATGCCGGAATCGGCTCGCCGCGCAGCGATGCTGCGTTCAATGCTTGGGGAGAGTCGTACTGATTCAGAACGCTTTGATAAGACAGCGTTTTTTGACCTACAATGCCATCACTCACGTTGGATACCTCGTATATCCGATGTTTGTCACCGCCCGGGATCGCGCCAACGATCGCCGGGTTTTTCTTTTTGCCACTCGCCCCGAACCTGATATCTTTCGCATCCGGCGGGAAACCCCAGGCTGGTGTTTTCTCAACTGGTCCACCAGCCGTCCGCCGTCTTGTCGTCCCGGGCATCCACCCCACGCATGGATACCCGGGATTTTTTTCGTCTGAGCCCTTCTCTACCTCCTGATAGAGCCTGGCTTCGTCTGCATTTCCGTTAAGTGTTAGAGGTACAAGTTTAGGCGCGCTGCGCGCGCCGGCCTCTGCGGCCTGCGGCTCGCCGTAGGCCTGCGCGCCCCCGCGCCCCGCTCACACCCCACCGCACCACCGGCAAGCCCGCCAGCGCGCTATACGCCAGCCCAACCGCACCCCGCGCGCCCGACAAAACCCGCTTGGCATGGAGGAGTCGCCGCGTTCTGGCGCGCTGCCTCCGTTCAGCCTGCCTGCCGATACCCGCTACTCGGTCCCGCAGGCCGCGCTGAGCCGCGCGGCAACCGCCACACTCCGCAGGCCCGCCATCGCTCTACCTCGCTTCGGCCACGGCGGGACACTCCTGACGCTAGACGCCTCACACCAATTACCGACTGGTAAAATCCCGCCCACAACAAACGACACCCCGGGGAAAACCAAATGAGCTTGGACGACCGCGATTGGTACAAAGAGGAAATGAGGCGTCGCGCCAGCCCAAAGCCGCCCCTACGCGGTTACGTCCACCCTGCCCTAAGGCACCTACATAAGCCTCGCTCCCACCAGCTACGCGAATTCGCCGAACCAGCCATCCTGTGGTCACTCATTTTCACGGCGACGTACTTGGTAATCGACCGCCTCATTCACACCAACAACTTCTGGACCTGACTACAGGCCGGAACGCAATTCATCCACACGCCGACGCAGACGCTTCACCTTACGTCCGAGGTCGAGATAGGCGGAGCGAATGAAAAACGCCGTCAGTACCGCAATCAAGACCATCGCAAAGATCAGTCCGCAACACACGGCGACAAGTCCATCCATCGGCAACGCACCAAACGAGGAAATCGGTGCTCCCTTCGCATGCTCGCCAGCCGATTCGAACAACTCAAAGACCGACCACGCAAACACCAGCATCGTCACAAACCACACACCCGACCTCAAAGCATCAAGCGCCAACTCACGAGCAACTGCATCCGCCTTAATCCGCTCCCGCTCCATAACGCCCCCTAGACTTTCTGAACCTGCAACACAAGCACGACCTCAGTACGCCCACTCGAGTGGGTATGACCGCCCAGGAACGCGGGCAAGAACCGCTCACGGCCATGCGTCTCGCTGTCGCTGTCCTGAATCAATCCGCCGAGCACAATCACCTCGCCATCCTTGAGCGCCGCGACCGTTTGCAATGACCTGGTGCTTTTCGTCGGCGAGTTGTTGACGCCGGTCGTCGTCGCTTCGAAGCTCGATATCTCCTCATCGATTGCGAGCTGGATAGCGTCCTGCAATACCGTTGGCGTGACGTTGAAGATGACACCCGCGTCTTGATACTCGACCGATTGAACCGGCGTGCCGCTGGTGCCCTGATAACTCACGCTTGACACCGTAGGCACCCGCTGCCCCACATTGAGCTTCACTTGCTGGCCCGACACGCAGCGCACGTTCGGCGAACTGACCTCATGAAAGCGTGAGTCAGACGCAAGCGCCGATATCGTGAAGCCCAACCGGCCTGCGCCAAACTGCAACGCCGTCGAATCCGTCTGAGTCGTGCCGCTACCGAGCTGGACGCCGACGCCGAGCAGCTTCGACACGATGCTGAAACCGGTATTACTGCCGTCCGTGTCGTCAACCTCATAGGCCCAGCCGCGAACCACGACCTCGCCCACCGCCGTATCCAGTTGCGGCAACAAGGCTTTGAGTTGCTTCACGTCGCTCACAGGCCCCGCGAAGACCAACTGATCCGCAGCCGACGCCGCCGGTGCCCGATTCACCGGCATCACGTCCGACGCCGCGGTTGGAGCACCCGCAGACACTCCCGACGCAGGACTAGCCGTGGTTGACGGCAACGGCATTTCCGCCATGCTCGACACACGATCACCGAACAGCGGTTGCACGAGCTTCAGCAGGTAATCAGCGCTGCGATAGCGCGGCGTATACACGTAGGTCTCGCGATCGACCGGCGTAGCACCGCTTTTCTTCGAGACGAAATCGACGCCGTTTCGCGTGTTGACCTCAAACCCCTGCGAATCCAAGAACACCTTCACGAACGCCCGAAGGTCTGCTGCTTTACCGTCGTACTGGAACGACACCTGACGCGTGTCCTGCAACACCTCCGAGCTGATGACGTGCGGTACATGCATCGCCTCGCCGTACAGCAGATCCACCAGTTGCCCGACGTTCACGAACCGCAGATCGAACGCCCCGCCATTGACTCGCGGAAGCGGCCGCAACGGCACCGAAGGAAGAGGCTCAACAACCACTGGCGCCACGAGACCCGACGCCGACGAGACCGGCAACGTTGGAATCGGCGGCACCGCCTCCGCCGCAAGTACCGACCACGACAACAGCAGACCACACCCTACGCGCGCCACATGTTTCATTTGCGCACCCCGCCGTCGATACCGTCACCGACCGGCCCGCCCGTCCACACCGCCACCCGCTCGCCGTCGACCATCCCCGTCACCCCAAGCCTGTCGCCCCTAAAGTCAGACGCCGACTCCCGCCGGAAACGCCCCCTGTTGTCGGCCAGCAGCACATACCCCTGCCCGTCGATCGCGAACTGACCCGCCACGTGCCACTCCTCCGATGCCTGCGAGGCCTGTGCCCTCGACGGCGACGACGAAGCACCCGGCACAGACGCGCCGAACGCACCGCCCGCACCGAACAACCCGCCACCCGACTCCGCACCCTTCGGCTTGCCGATCGCGGAGACGCCCATGAAGCCCTTCCACGCAAACACCACGGCGAAGATCAGCGCCACCGGCAGCACGAACAGCGCCTTCGGAATCACCGCCTTCGGCTTCGTGTGGAGCTCCGCGCTGGTGTACAGCTCGAAGACCTTCTTCGGGTAAAACCACGGCGTCTTGACCGCGTCTTTCAAGCCGCTGTTCGGGTTGTGCGTGTGGTCCCACTCGTACAGCATCGCCTTATGCCCGCCAAACAGGCGCTTGACGTGAACATGCCGCCCAACGAGGTCACGAATGACCTTGTTCATGCGATTCGGATGCTGCGTGATGAGCACAATGTCCACGCCGAAATGCCGATGCACGTGCAGCTTCTCGATATCCTCCGTCGGCTTCACCGAGGCCGACACGGGCGGCCAAATGCGCTGCACCTCATCGATCACAATCACGTCATTGGGCTGACAGTGCTTGTGCCACTCGCGCACCATGTCGTCGTCCCACAGCTCGTGATCAATCGCGAGATCGCGAATGCCATTCGCAACGATGCGCCGCCCTGCCTTGATCTCCTTGGGCAGCTGCGAGACCGCGAACAGCGTTTTCCCACTGCCCGGCACCCCCGTGATCAGTTGGATCGCCATCGTGCCCCCTACTTCAAAAAGAACTTCTTCATGCTCGACGCCCCGGCCATCGCCACCCGCGCACTGATCGCACCGCCGATGTACCCGAAGCCCTGAAAGACGCCGCCCATCGCCAGCACGTTCACCAGATCGGACGCAAAGCCACCGACCGAAGACGTCAGCCAGGACATCGCCGTGTTGACCGCCAGATCAATGCCGGTCACGGTCAGCACGCCGACGCCCAACGCCACCAGCGCATTGAAGATGATCGGCTGAACCAAGCTCAGAAGAAACGTCGCCCATGTCATCGTCACCACCCCAGCGTGTGCCCAGCTCGAAGGAAGACGTGCACCGCCCGCGACACCAACAAGCAGTCGATTGCCAACAGCACCGACAACACCGCGACCTCACGCCGCATCAGACTGCGCCCCCTCATTTCCCGACCCTCGCGACCAGTTGATCGACCGCATCCGTCGCCCTCTCGGTCTGATGCACCATCGACGAAATCATGTAGACAAAAAAAGCAAACATCACCGCGCCACACACCACGAGCACCTTCATGCCTTCACCCCCATTGCAACGATAAGCGCCGCCGCCAGCGCACACAGCGCCAGCACCAGCGGACGGAGCTTCTGCACAGCCGTGCAGAGCGGGTCGTACGCGAACGCGTACGGCGAACCGAGGATCGTCACCGACAACGGAGCCGGACACGTCCCGTTAGGGGGACCGATATTCCACGGCGACATCGAAACGCTGACCGAGCTCGCGACCAACGAAGGCGCAGCCGGTGCCGTCCCAAGCGACGCACACGCCGATGCATTCGGATCAGTCACACACGGATCACTTGCACTTGTCGCAGCCGTCGCCGAGGCAGAAGAAGAACCCGTACTGGTGCTCGTGCCGGTGCTCGTACTCGTACTCGTACTCGTGCCAGTGCCCGTGCTGCTGGACGGATTAACCCCAGACGTCGGATCACTCGATCCAGGCGTCGCCGAGATCGGCAACGACCCAAGCGAACCGCCCGCACTCGTGCCCTGAGTGCCAACGCCCGCCCCCGTGCCAACCGCATCGCCAACCGTTGGCGTGTAGCTCGGATTCGCGTTCTGCCACGTCGTCGCATCCGCCGTCGTAATCGGATTCGCCGCGTTATATGGAACGCCTGCATAGCCGGGCGCTTGAGACGCTGTTTTCCACAACGCATTAACCGAATCCGCCGCCAGCTCGGGATTAATCGGCTGCGCCAGCTCCGACGACGGGATGCCACCGACCGCCGTGGCAATATCCGTCGTCGTAGTCGTCGTGCTCGACACCGCCGTATAGCCCTGAAGCGGCGGGACCACGGTGTAACCCTGAGCGCTCACATCGGACGCCTGATCCTCAATAAACGTCACCGTGTTCTGCCCCGTGTTGCCGTTGAACGTGAACGACTCAGTAGCCGAGCCCTGCGCGAATCCCGCTGCGTTGCTTTCCGACAACGACACCGCCGAAAACGTGGAGGTCGACATCCCCTCATACGCCGCGTACACGTTGTTTAAGGCCGCTACATCCGCCTGCGCCAGCGCATTCGGATCGACACTGCAATCCGTACCCGTCGTCAACGACCCCGAGCTATTCAGCCTCCAGACATTGCTGTAACACCACATCCACGTTGTGGGATTCGCGGACGGTCCCGTCGCCGTCACGCTATCGCCCGAGCCAAACAGCCACGTGACCAGCTTGTCGAGCCCAAGCGCGATCGCCGCTTGCGTGATCGCCGTAATCACCCCCGAGACGACGACACCCAACCACCCCCCACCGTATCCCGCGCGAGCACTATTCACCGCACTCACCGCCACCGACTCGACGCCCTGAACAGTCTTCACGACCGCCGCGTCCGAACCCTCAAGCCCCATCGAAAGCAGCTTCTCGTAGAGCAGCCCGGACGTTTCAGTCTGCATCTTTCCGTACGTGTAGGGCGTAGTCGAATCGACATAAGTCGAAACCACGTTCCCGCCTGCACCGAACACCAGCACCGTGCCCGCCTCCGCACGCGACATGACACCGACAATCAGCGCTAGACACACCAGCCCCTTACATCGCATAGCAGCCCCCAGCCGCGAAACGACCATCACCCGAAGATGATGTAACCGGCAACCAAACAGGTCGCCACCACAACGCCGAACGACTCGTAGAACCACGTCATCGCTAACCCTCGCACGTCGAATTCAAGAAATCGCGTAGAGCACGCACGCACCACG
>NZ_SWJE01000021.1 GCF_005144415.1 Trinickia terrae
CTGATCAAACTGCAGTGGTCGAACACGGCGTTGTTCTTCGCGGCCGCGGTGCCGGCACTGGCGGCGTGTCTGATGCTTGTTTGCCTCAGACGGGTTGAGGGCGCACGCCAGGCTGACTGCGTCGAGTGTTAGCGGGGGGGCAGCTGGGGTTGGAAGGCGACCGACAGCGCGGCCGTGGGTTCGCTTATTCGCTTTTGTCCGGACCGTTCGGCCTTTTGCGCTCGCCTGACTATTTCCCTGGTCGCGGGTCGAGGGTTTACATGAGTGTTTATATTTGAAAAATCAAATACACTGTTTCCATAAACTACTTGATAAATCAAGTAGACAGCCGTCCGAGTGCTGAGCTGCTCGTCTCAGGTTGAAGAGGATCCGGGTTTCAAAGTTTGACGATTTACTTAGTAATGCATATATAACGGCGGATGCGCGGCAAGCGCAGTTCACACGATTGCCATGGAAGGCTTGGAGACGGAGCCCGGATGTGGAAACTCGAGTCATCATCGTTGGAGCAGGGCCAGTCGGACTGACGCTTGCGATCGACCTTGGCAGTCGCGGTATCGAGTGCGTGCTCGTCGAGCAAAAGGCGAAGCCCGAGTTCCTGCCAAAAATGGAACGCTGCAACGCGCGGACCATGGAGATCTTCCGGCGGCTTGGGCTTGCGGACCGTATCCGGGCCGCCGGGATGCCCGAGGACGTTCCCATGGACATCCAGATCATCCGCTCCATGGTGGAACCGCCGGTCCTGCGCTTGCCTTATCCATCCGTTTCAGAGGCTCGGGCGCTGACGCTCGAGAGCCGCGACGGCCGCCTGCCGCTCGAACCCTATCAGCTCATCTCGCAGTACACGCTGGAGCCGCTCCTGCTGGAGGTAGCCGAGCAATTGCCCGCGGTGAAGGTGATGCGCGGCACGACGTTTCTGGAATTCACCGAGCAGGCGGAGGGCGTTCTGGCAGCGGTCAGTGACGCCGGCGGCGTGAGAAGAACATTGAAGGCCGCCTACCTCGTTGGCTGCGACGGCGGCTCGAGCCGCGTGCGCAAGCAACTGGGCATCCGCCTGGAAGGCGAGGGCGACATCGCGCGGCTCAGGCAGGGACTGTTCTACTGCGAGCAGCTCTACGAACGGCTGCCGATCGGCAACGGGCCGCGCCCCGGCCGGCACTATCTGGTGGCGGGCGGGCCGCCTGCGTTCATGATCATGCAGGACTCGACGCGGCATTGGACAGTTCATTCCGCTGTCGACAGCGATGACGAGATGCGACGGATGTTCGAGCGAATCATCGGCGTGCCGCTGCCCTACGAGATGCTGTATTGCGCGGAATGGCGGCAGAACCTGCTGCTCGCCGAACGCTATGGAGAAGGCAGGGTGTTCCTCGCGGGGGATGCGGTGCACCTTGTCATTCCGACTGGTGGTCTCGGTATGAACACCGGCGTTGGCGATGCCACCGATCTTGCATGGAAGCTGGCCGCCACGCTGCAAGGATGGGGCGGTGCGGGCTTGCTTGCCTCCTATGAAGCGGAGCGGCGTCAGATCGGCGAGCGGGTAGTTGGCGCATCGCGATACGCATCGCTCGGATACCGCGCCTGGCTGGCGGAGGTGCGCCCGGAGATCGGAGACGATACGCCCGCCGGGGCGGCTGCCCGCGCTCACCTTGCCGAAGTCGCGAACGTCGAGCAGCGCAAGTCGAACGAGATGATCGGCGCAGAACTGGGCTATCGGTACGTGGACTCGCCCATCATCGACAACGTGCCGGGCGGACCGCAGCACGAGTTGCGTGCCTATCTTCCGACGACATGGCCGGGCGCGCGGCTTCCCCATATGTGGCTTACCGACGGAAGTGCCATCCAGGACCGGCTACGGTCAGACCGCTACACGTTGATCGACGTCGCTGGGCGTCACGATGCAGGCCCGCTGCTCGACGCGTTCGAAGCACTCGGAGCGCCGCTTGATGTCCTCGTGCTTCCGGATTCCGCGCTTCGCGTCATCTACGAACGTGACCTGATCCTCGTTCGACCCGATATGCATGTCGCGTGGCGCGGCAACCGGCTCCCGCAGGCCGCCGGCGATCTCGCCGCGAGGGTGACCGGACATGGCGCGTGAGCTGCTTCATTTTGTCCGGCCGGAGTGGCGGGCGGAGATCTGAACGGGGTATGAGATTTCAACAACATATTTCAACAACATCGGAGACGGAAATGAATTCACGGTTGATTCGGGTCAGACGCGGCCGCGCGTGGCGCAGGGCGGCGTGGTGCGGAGCTGCATCGCTGGCGACGTGTGCGTCGGGAGCGTCGTATGCGCAGAGCTCTGTCACCCTGTACGGCATCATCGATACCGGCGTCGAGTACGTGACCAATATCGGTCCGCAGAAGTCGAGCTCGGTGCACTTTTCGACGTTGACGGCCTCGCTGCCGTCGCTATGGGGGCTGCGCGGCAAGGAGGATCTGGGAAATGGTCTTAGCGCCGTTTTTGTCCTGGAATCGGGATTTGCCCCGGGACAGGGCACGCTGAATCAAGGGGGGCGCTTATTTGGCAGACAGGCCTACGTCGGATTATCGGGGCAGTGGGGGACGTTGACGTTGGGCCGGCAATATTCGCAGATCTTCTGGGCGGTATTGACGGGCGATACCTTGGCGCCGAACATCTATGCCGCCGCGGATCTCGATCCCTACCTGACCCAGCCCCGGGTCGACAACTCGATCGTCTATACGTACAAGTTATCCGGCCTTACCGTGGCTGCGGCATATTCGTTCGGACGCGACGCAGCCGATAGCGCGCCGGCGGGAGGTTGCGCGGGCCAATCCCCAACCGACTGGCGCGCCTGCAAGGCAATGTCCGCCATGGTGAAGTATGACGCCGGGAAGTGGGGAGTGGCGACAGCCATCGATCGCAACTACGGTGGTGGCGGCACCGGTTCGCCACTGCCCCGCAGCTCGCAAACCGATACGCGCGCCGTCATCGATGGCTACGTCAAGTTTGGCAACTCGACCTTCGGTGCGGGATTCCAACATCGAATCAATCATGGAGCGCAGACGCCAACGGTGTTCGACGCGATCAGCAACTACTGGTGGATCGGTGGATCTTATCTGCCCGTGCCGACGATTGCGCTTGATGCCCAATTCGGCCATATCACGGTGAGCAGCAACGCATCGGGAGGCTCCGTCATTGCCGCGCGCGTAATGTACTTCCTGTCCAAACGCACCTCGGTGTACGTCACCGCAGGGCATGTGTTCAATCAGCGCAACGCAGCGTTCTCGATCGACGGCGGCGTGATTCCACCCGCTTCGAATCCGTTGCCAGGCGTGAGTCAGACCGGTGCGATGGTAGGTATTCGCCACATGTTCTAGTAGGATCTTTAATTTACTAAGGAATCCAAGATGAAAAAGGTTGCCTTGATCACCGGTGCTGCGCGCGGCATCGGTCAGGCGTTTGCCCAAAGACTTGCCCGAGACGGTTTTGTCATTGCTCTCCTCGATCGTCTCGATTGCCAGGACACGGCGGAACTCGTTCGTGAAGCCGGCTCGGAGGCACATATTTTTCTTGCCGACCTCAGCGAGAAAGCAGACATAGACCGCGTAGCGGCGGACGTGCACAGCCGGCTCGGCGGCATTGACGTACTGGTCAATAACGCCGGCATTCTGCCCAATAAATCTTTTGATGAAATTACCGTAGAAGACTATCGATTGCTGATGGCCATTAACCTGGATGCGCCATTCTGGCTGACACATGCGCTCGTAGGAAATATGCGCGCTAAAGGATGGGGCCGTGTCATCAATATCGCATCCAATACCTTCGGCGCTCCCATAAAGGACTTCACTCACTATATTGCCAGCAAGATGGGGTTGATTGGCTTGACGCGCGCATTGGCAAGCGAACTGGGCGTCTCAGGCATTACCGTAAATGCCGTTGCTCCCGGGTTGACCAAAACACCCTGGATGCTCGCGCCCGGACGTAGGGGGCCGGGCGGATTGAGCTACGAGGACGAGTCGAAGCTGGTGGTTTCCATGCAGTCTATCCCGCGAGCGCAGACGCCGGAGGATCTGGTCGGCGTCGTTTCGTTCCTGTCTTCGAAGGATGCGGATTTCATCAGCGGCCAAACCATTGTTGTCGATGGAGGATTGATCCGCGTTTAGAGTCGCTTATGTGGATGGCCCCGGACCGCCGGCCAAGGCACTGCAATACGTGATGTGCACCGGCGCTTCGATCGCGATAGTTCGACGAGGGGTGAGTCAGCGGTTTTCATCGTGGCCCGCGACAAACGTGTGTCGCAATAAGGCCGAATAGACGTGTGCGATCCTTCCTTGAAATTTCTCCGAGTGCAGCGCTATTGGGCTCGTATCGAAAATAGTTGTGAAGTGCCGCGAGAAGACCCATTTTGGTTCTTCAGCGAAATTGCTCAACCTCGCTCAGCGAATCATCGGCGTCTTACAAAGAAATCAATGGAACGCTAAAAGTAGGGGCCAGTTTTTCCATCATGGACCACTCCCGACGAGATCTCCGAAGGGACATCCCACCACATCAAGCCGCCGACGAGTGTGCGTACAAGGGCGCATGCTCCAAAGAAGATCGCGTTGCTGACGCGCATCATCTGTCTCCCATGAAATGTCGACGGTCGGCGCGCAAACCACATGCCGACGTGAGTCGTCATTCAAAGAATATTTCTTGCATATCCGCGGCGTTCATATAAGTGCGCACGAAGGAATGGACGGGGTAGTACGTGCTCCGTGAGGCTCGAGCCACGTTAGAGCCTCCGATGGACGCCGGTTCACGGCCTCACGACCTCGCCGTCTCCGGGTGCATCGGCGTGAGCGGATTCGTTCCTGCCGCTGCGCTTGCGGACGCAGATGAAGTACTCGATGCCGGAACTGCAGCTTCTTAAGCCGGTGGCAAGTTTGACGGTTGTCCAATGCGGGGCGGTTTCTAGCTCCTTTGGTCGTTTGATTGAATGCAACTGTGCGCTCGAAAATCAGCGCGCAGAATCGAATTTAGTTACCCGGCGGACGAGAGGAAGCGCGCCGTCGGAAGCATTGAACAAAAATGCGAAGCACGTCCGATGCCCCTGCCAAATCTAACAGTTCAAAGTTCAACGCTCCTCAACTTTAATGCGCTGGGATTGCAGCCTTGCACATCAAAGTCCTCAGCGGATGACGGTCATTCACGTCTGCGGATCTCACCGGGAGAAGTGGGAGATCCCGGCGATTCAACACCCATCTGAAGGGAAACAATCATGAGCATCACTGTCGACGGCATCGCAATCCCAGCTAGCACGATGGCTGGAAACATCACCAAGTTGGCCGGGGACACCGCGTCGCCGCCGTAGCTTCATCAGAAAGGGTTGAAATGATCAGGTCATGGATATTCGAGCAGCTCAACGTCTCTACCTCCCCCGCAGCTGAAATGTTTGACGCCGCAGTGTTCCACAGGGAACTCACCTGGCGGCTGGACACATGGATTGCGGCTGAAAGTCTAGGGTTCCATGGAATCTTCTTCGGGGAACACCACTTCAGTGGCATACGTATCAGTCCCTGTCCCGCGGTACTGGCCGCGGCAGTTGCTTCGCGCACAACTACGCTTCGTATAGGGGTGCTCGGCTGGGTGCTTCCTTTGTGGCAGCCGTGGCGCTTTCTGGAAGAAGCCGGCATGCTCGACCAACTGAGTGGGGGGCGGCTCGAAATAGGCGTAGCGCGAGGATCGAATGTTCTGGAGGCCGAGGCCATCGGCCTCTGCGCCACGGACATCGATCCCATGTTTAGCGAAGCGCTCGACATTCTAGACACGGCGTGGCTCGAACCGGAGCTATCGCATAAAGGGCAATACTCGTCGTTCGAACAGTTGCGGATCTTGCCGCGGCCGTTGCAACGGCCGCGGCCCCCGGTGTGGGGTACCGTTCGGAGCGTCGAATCGGCGAGGGACGTAGCCGCGCGAGGGTATGGCGCCTGCACGGGTTTTCTGCCAGTTGGCCAGATAAAAACCTTGTTCGATTCCTATCGTACGGCGGCGGAAATATCTGATCCGTATGAATGCGCCAAGAAGCTGGCAATCCGGCGCTGCATCTTTGTCGCGGATAGCCACGCTGAAGCGATGGAACAGGCAGCAGCGGCGCAAGAAAAAATGGAATCGATATTAGATGAAGACATTGTTGCCGGGACGCCCGAATCCGTCGTCGAACAAATCATCTATCAGTTGAGAGAGGTGGGCGCCAGCAACATCATCGGCTTTTTTTCGGGAAATCATGATGATCACGCTGCGATACAGAAATCCTTTCATCTTTTTGGTTCGAGAGTCATTCCATCCCTAAACAGCGCGCCGTTATGATCCGCGAGCAGAGTCGCGGACGATATTGCCACATGGATATTCCATCATGACATACCAGCTTGGGCATTCCCGGCGAGAAATAGATCGCCTGATGCTTCAATCAGAAATACTGGAGCCCTTCACGCGCCGGCTGCTGGAACAGGCCGGGCTGCGTCACGGGATGACAGTCCTCGATGTAGGAACCGGTGCGGGAGATCTTGCCATGCTTGCCGGAGAAATAGTTGGCCCGCATGGAACTGTCGTTGGTATTGACAGCAGTCGCACGGCAGTGGATCTGGCCTGCGAACGAGCTGCTGGACGTCGCTCGAAAAATGTGAGCTTTCGGCCGTGTCACATTGAGGACTTTCACGAACGTCATGGTTTTGATTTCGTGGTGGCCCGCTATGTTTTAAGTCATCAGCGAGATCCGGTGTCCTTTATGCAAAAGATGGCCCGCCTGGCGAAGGACCGCGGCACACTCGTGCTTCATGAAATAGATCTTGTTCGACTCCCGCTTGCCAGCCCGAGAAATGAATTGTGGGAGCACGTCGTGCGGGAGTTGTTTAGCCGTTGTGCGCGGGCGAGCCCGTCGTTTGCCATTGGGTCTCAATTGACGGACGTTTTTTCCAAGGCCGGTTTGCAGGCCCCACAGATCTCTTACTGGCGGCCGAGAGAGCGCGGCCCCGCCGAGTCTCTTTGCACATGGGTCATCGAGTTGCTCAGAACGCTTTCCGGGGGAGATGACGAGATCTCTGTGTACGGGGAAGGCATGGTGGATTTGAACGAGGTCAATGAAGAATTGCAGCGTCAGTTTCACGCGCAATCATGCCGAGTGGAAGGGATGGGGCAGTTTGGCGCATGGGTGCGCTTACTCTGACGTCACCCCTCGCCGCATGCAGCGCGAAGCGACCTGCACGAATGGCTTCGTGCGATCGTCAGCGCAGATGTCGACATCATTGCCACCGTGATTTCGAAAGCATTATTCGTTATAACCACTTGAGTCTCTAGCGTTTAACGTTCCAGAACCACGCCATCTCGTTCTGGACGTTCAATCGATGACCCTAGACTATTCGGAAGCCGGGAAAGTCCCTTCCGTTCGCGGCTCCTGCCGGCGCGCACAGGTGCCGCGGACATGAGTTCGAATTCGATCGGCCGTCCGCTGTCGCCTGGGCCTGCGGTATCCCTCGACGACGAGGCGCCGCGTCGCGACGAGCCGCCGCCGGGTCCTGCCACAGCATCTCCCGCACCTGGCCCATTCCACGGCCTGTCCGAGCGCCGCACCGTCGCGAAACGCCTGGGTCCGGGTGCGCAGGCCACCCTGCGGCGTTCGCAAGCGAAGCAGAGCGCGGCAACCTCGACTGACAAACCCTCGTTTAAGGCAGGACTGGCGGGTACGATCACCGGACGCCAGCTCAACATGACCTTGGGTGTGCCGGGCACGGGCCGCACGATCAATGGGCCGTTGCGTGCCGGCGTGCCCGGGCAGGCGCATGCGGGCGTCGAGGGACCGCCGGGTCCCTTGGGCCACGTGATCGAGGAGAAGGCTGGTGATGGGGATGCCGGGCACGACCCAGTGCTCGAAGATGCCCGCAACCTGCTGAGCGCCGCCGAGGCCATGGCAGCGAGTCTGCAGCAGTCGGAAGTGGCTGTGTACGAGCGGCCGGCACCTTCGATGGCACGCCGGATGGCAACCCGGGTGGTGCCCTGGTTTGGTCCCACGTCTTTGCAGGACATGGCGAGCTTCACGGACGGCCACGGCAATAAGCTGACCGCACCAGCACCGCGCAAGGACCCGATGATTTCGCGAAGCCGGCTCGCGAACGAGCAACAGGCACGCGCGCTCCTGAAGGTCGTGGAGAGCCGCCGCAAAGCGCTCGATGATGCCGTCTCCCATTCGACGCAGGCGCGAGCGGACCACGAGACAGCTCGTGCGGCCGCGCCCGGCGACAAGCCGGAAGAGCACGAATCGAACCTGGTCAGAACGGAAGCGCGCATGCGCATGGCCGAAGCGTCGGTGCGAGCTGCGAGCCGTGCGCTGCACGATGCCATTCACAGCACCGACCTGTTGGAGCTGATCAGCCTGAGCCATATGTCGGACCAGGCCGACAAGAGTCTGTCGTTCTCGCTGCAGCGGCTCAACGACCTCAAGGCGAACATCTACGCATTGCGCGCGAGAGCCGGCGACCGGCGTGCCGAGATCGAGCTCGAGCTGAAGGCCCACGCCGAGGAGACGGAGATGTTGAAGTCGTTCGACTACGACATGTCCGCGGCCGAGGAAATCGCCCTGCAGGCCGCAGCGCGGCTGAACCGCATGAGTACCCGGTACGCAGCGCTGACCGGCCCCACGGCCGTCCCGCTTCCGGCTGCGACCAAGGCCAGGCTCGAACGCAGGATCGCGCGGACGCGCAACACGCTCGATCACGCGCTCGAGGAGCAGGAGCGCTGCCAGCAGCGCCTGCGCCGCTTTGCCGAGCTGAACGATGCCATCGCCGAGTTGATGAGCGAACGCGCGCGGGTGGAGCGCCGCAGGCTCGTCGCGGACCGCGCCGTGCCGTCGCTGCTGGACGCGTCGCTCGCGCTGGCTCAACGCAAGGCCCATGCGGACAGGATCGACCAGGCCGAGACCGGGGTCTCGCTCGCCGGCGAAGCCACGAGCAGCACCGCGCGCGAAAAGCTGGCGATTGACGCCGTGCGCCAGAGCATGGTCGAGCAACTGGTCGACACCACGCCCGTGTTCGGCCCACGAGCGCCGCCCGAACTGCGCGCGGCGCTCGGGCAACTGGCACTGCGGCTGACCGCGCCGCAGCCGCCGGTTCCGGTGCCGCCTCAGACGGTGCTGGAAATCGTCTCGCGCTCCATGGCCGACGTCGGCGCCGACGCGGCCGAGGCCGCGCGGATGCTCGACGCGCTGGCGCAGCATCCGGTCGCGCACTGGGTGGGCCTCGCGGCTGCGCAACCGGTGCATGGAACCACCGGCGCCGCGAGGACCGTCGACCGCAACGCGCGCGTCATTGCGCTGTGCCGCAAGATGGCGACGCTGCCGCGAGGCACGGACATGCTGCACGCGCTGTCTAGCGGAGGCGCGCAGCCGCCGGATGCGGCGCGATCGCAGGCGCTGCGCGTGTTCTGGAATGCGGACGATGCGCAGCAGGCCGAGCTGTCGAACGACAACGGCGTTGCGAGCTGGCTGCAGAAGGCGAAGAGCGTCGCGCACGCGAGCCTGACGCCGAACGACGAGGTCGCGTTCGACGACGTCGATCACGCCGCATACAACGCCGTTCGCAACGGCTACTTCAGCAATGCGCCAGGCTCGCCGTACGCGCAGCACAACGCGCGGCTGAAGAAGGCAATCACGGAATGGGTCATTCGTGCGGCGGCGCCGGGCGCCGCAAGCGCTTCGGTCTCCGCGCTCGACGCCGGCGACGACGCGAACGCCGTAGAGAAAGCCGACGATGCGATCGCGCCGAAGCCGTCCCTGTGGCGTCGCGCGATGCCGAACCTGAACAAGACGCCGTTTCGCAAGCGCACGCTCAACCGGGCATACGGCGTGGGCGAAAGCATGGGCATGCAGTCGCCGCGCATCAAGGTCGACGCTCATGTGCAACGCCGCATGTCGGAACTGGAGCGTACGATCGCCGCGTGCCGCGAGTTCGGCGGCACGCCGGAATTCAGAACGGCGACGCGGACCGCGCAGGCTACCATCGACCATTTGAAGCTGTTGCGGAACCGCGGCAGGCATCTGTCGCAGATCAAGCTCGAGCCGAAGGATGCGAAGAGCGTCAGCCGTCGGATCGGCGAGGATATGTTGAAGGCGCACAGCGACGCCGCCGGCCGCGCGGGCAAACCCAATCGGCTGCGCAAGGCCGCACCGGTCGATTTGCCCGAATTTTTCGAAGAGGTCTGCGGCAGCGGCCTCACTGCCTACGAAGCGATCGATCGGATCGAAGAGCATCTCAATGCGACTCTTCCCGCCGACCGGCACAGAGCCGACGACGAGACCACGACCGCCGCCGGTCTCGATGCGGCGATCCAGCTGATGAAGGCCGAGTGCCTGGGGAGCAAGACCGACATCGTCGCGTTCTTCCAGTCATTCATCCAGAACAGTCGACTGCGCGACCGGCTGCGCATCGGCGGGGGCGGGACGCTCGGAGTGAATCTGCCGACGTTGCCGTACGGTTCGGCGTCGCCCATTGCGTCGCCGATCTTCACGGCCGAAACATCGAGAACCGACGAAGCATTCGTGCAGCTCTTCATGCCCATCCTCGGGATGGAGATGTCGTTCGGCTCGGCACACACGCGCGCGAAGGAAGCCACCGCCGGCGTCGCCGTGGGACCGCAGGTGGCGCCGGGCGTCTCGCTGCAGGCTGCCTTCACCGCGCGCGCGGCCAGTCAGCAGACGCACACCGACTCGACCGTGGTGCGCTTCCTGAGAAGCCGCCACAAAGACGACGAGATGCGCGCCAACATGCTGAGCGCGTTGGACAGCATGGTGCGCTGGGACATGATCGAGCCGGAGCGCGGCCGGCGTTACCGCGACCCGCTCGAAGCGATGTTCGCGCGCAATCCCGCAGTCGTCGTGACGCAACTGGAAGGCTTCACCGATACGAAGACCGTGACGGCCCGTGTCGCGGCGCGGCTCCCGTCGGCGCGCTTCAAGGATCCGGACGGTGTCGCTCAGACGCTCGGCGTCGAGGTATCCGCATACGCCGAAGCAGAGCGCACGCGCGACAAGCGCACCGAAACCGGCGGCCAGATCCGCATTGTCAATGCGAAGGGCGATAACGCGCAGCAGAGGGCGGGCGGCACCGTCAACCTGAATTTCGCTCCGCTCACCAACCAGGCGGTGCCGGTCGGTCCCCATGGGCGCCACGGCGAAGTGCAGCGCGAATCGGTGCCGATGCAGCTGGGCGTGTCGCGCGATTTTGCGTGGGTCAAGGAGCAGCACGAGATTTCGCCGTTCCTGATCGGCGACAAGCAGGATGCCGATCTCGACCGCCACTATTCGACGCCGCGGGACATGCTCGCGGAAATCGCCGGCAATCGCGAGAATTGGCTGATGCGTTGCGTCGAAACGCTCGCGTCCGATAAAAACGAGGAGAAGGACACGCCCGACAACCGGCTCCGTGCGGCGGTGCTGCTCGGCCAGTTCGAACGGGACATCGAGAAGCTCGGCAAGACGAGCAAGTATTGCCACTACAACGTCAACTACTCGATGCGGGGCGAGGCAGGCGCCTGGATAGACGGCTACCGTGCGCTCGCCGAACTGGCCGCGCAACGCGGCGATCGCGAAGGCGCGCAGCGCGCGCAGCAGTCCATCGACGAAATCCTGCTGATGCCCGCGACGTGGCGACCGTTGATGCTGATCGTGCGCGAACGCACGCGCGATTCGACCACGGTCGGCTGGCGCAGCCTGCTGCGGTGGCAGCGCGTGGGGAACGTCGATGCTCAACGTACCGCTGCGCAGTTTCCTCCTCCGTGACCGGTAATTCGCGCGCTCGCTTTGCGCAGCATTCAGAACACGTGGCGAATACCGATGTCGGCGGCGAATTGGGACCCTGGCACGCCGAAGAGCGCGCCGCTGATCGCGAGGCCGGTGTTCATGAGCCCGTGGTTGTTGACGTAGGCGGCCTGGCTATAGAGCGTGGTGCGCTTGGACAGCGAGTAGTCGACGCCGAGCGAGCCGAGGATCGAATGGTTGTTCGGGTCGTTGCCGTCGCGGGTATACCAGACGCCGCCGTCGAGTGAGAGGGCGGGTGTGAGCGAGAAGGCGAGGCCGCCCGAGATCACGCGGTTGTCGAAGGCGCCTGCGACTTTGTAAAGCGTGTATGCGGCTTTGACAGTCAGACAGTCGAAGTGATAGCTGGCGCCGATGTTACGACCGGCGAAAGCGATGGTGCTGGGGTTCGGGATGGTGGCTGCGGAGCCGCCGGAGTTGCCGCTATACATCGCGGCGGTGAGCAGCAAGCTGCTGTAGTGATAGGAGAGCCCGGCCGAATACTGTTGGCCGGCCTTGAAGTTGCCCGGGGATCCGCCGAACGCGTACATCGCGCGGCCCTGTATCCCGGCGATCTCGGGCGACGTGTACATGACGGAATTTGGGTTGAAAAGGCCGGTGACGATGACGTTGTCGACGTAGTTGACGAGCCCGCTGCCGAATTGCTTGAGTTCACGAGGATCGGTCGAGAAGACGGAAAGCAGGAAAGGCGAGAACTGAAGACCGGCGCTGAGGGTGCCGAAGCCGCCGGTTACGCCGACCCAAGCCTGGCGGCCGAAGAACTCGCCGTTGGAGTCCGCGAGTCCGCCGTTGGCGATGTCGATGCCGCTTTCGAGGTTGAAGATGGCGGCGAGCCCGCCGCCGAGATTCTCGGTGCCGCGTAGGCCGAAGCGAGTCGCGTTTTCGCCCGCGGTTTCGAGGGAAAACTGGTGTCCTCCGCTGGCGCCGGTGGCCAGGCTGAACGTCTTGCTGGTATAGAGGATCTGGGCGTCGGTGATGCCCTAGAGGGTGACGCTGCTTTGCGCGTGGGCGGCAGGTAAGACGGCCAGTGCGCAGGCGCCGCTGACAGCGGCGTATCGGATGGCGCGAATGGCGGGAGTCGTCTTCGTCGTCACGGGTGTCTCCTTGGGCTTATCGGATATCGATGAATTGGTGTGAAGCTGGGGCGAACAGCGCCGGCATGGATTGGCGTCGTTCGAGTCGAGCGGAGGTTGCGCGTGGACGTGATCAGTTACGCGCGCTGCACACCGTTGTCGCGAGCAGCCGAATGCGCGGCCGAATCGTCCTTGCGGTCTCGGCAAGCGTCGTAAACAATTTGGATCGCTAAATAGAATGATTGAGCGCAATCTCCGGTTAGTTCCTATTTACGCGCAATTCACGCGTGGGAACTTGACCGGTGCCGCCGGAATTTGTACTTTGCGCGCCAAGTGGCTCTCCCTTGGACAGACAGGGAGAGCGCGAGCAAGCGGATTACGCCTGCGAGGCGGCCAATCGATGAATGTCGGCAGGCTTCAGAATGGATTGCGGTACGCCCCGGCGCACGGCGTTAAGCATGGCCTCACCGATGATCCCGGTGGTCAGTACACGGTCTGGTGAGATGCGGCGGGCCAACGTCAGAAGCGGCTTGAGCACGGCGTACATCCACCGATAGCTGGTGGTGCGCGATTGGATGCCATCCTCCGGAATGATCGCGGAAGGCCGGAAAATGGCTACCTGTCGAAACGGCAGCCGCTGCAAGGCGTTTTCAGTTTGTCCGCGGACGCGGGCCCACATGGTCTTGCCTTGCGCGGTGCTGTCCGCGCCCGCTCCGGACACATACACCATCGTCATGCCGGGACTGCGGGCGAGCAGTTGTTGCGCGACGTGGAGCGTGAGGTCGTAGGTGACCGCCCGGTATGCGGCCTCGGACATGCCGAAGGACGAAACGCCGGCGCAGAAGAAGCACGCGTCGACGTTGGCGAATGTGTCTCCCACCGCCTCGAAATCTTCCAGATCCGGTGTGATGAAGACGTTGAGCCGCGGGTCCTCGTAACCGTGCAGCGCGCGCCGGCCGATCACGATGATTTCGGTGACGTCCGGGGCTTCGAGGCACGCGCGCAATACGCCCTGACCCACCATGCCGCTCGCGCCGATCAGGACGATGCGCATCGCCTTACTCCGACGGCCACTCGGGCGATGCCGCGTCGAAGTCGGCAGAAACGGTGACCGGCTTCCAGCGTTGCATCGTCTCGCGGCGCGCCTCTTCATCCGCTTCGGCGTACTGCCAGGCGTCCGAGCCGAGCAGCAGCCGCGCGGGCACCGCTGCACGAGAGGCGAGCGCCACGATCAGCCTCGCAACGCGCTCAGGGTCACCCACTTCATGGCCGACGTACGCATCGATCAGCGCCTTGAAGCTGGCCATCGATACATGGTAATCCTCGGGAAGCTGTTCCAGCGTCGTGCGAGCCTCGTGGCCCCACTCGGTGCGCATGCCGCCGGGTTCCAGCGTGCAGACCCGGATTCCGAAGGGCGCGACTTCTTTGCCCACCACGTCGCTGAATCCGCCGACGGCCCATTTGGCGGCCTGATAAGCCGAGAGTCCCGGGGTGCTGATGCGCCCGCCTACCGACGAAACCTGAAAGATGTGGCCGCCGCCCTGCGCGCGCATCACCGGAATAGCCGCACGGGTGAGGTTCACCACGCCAAATAGATTGGTCTCGACCTGCGCGCGAAAGTCTTCGGCTGGCACATGCTCAAAAGGCTGAATGTGGCCGTAGCCGGCATTGTTGACCAGCACGTCCAGCCGGCCGAATCGGCGCACCGCTTCGGCTACCGATTCCTGTGCCTGCCGCTCGTTCGTCACGTCCAGTTCGAACGTGGTCAGGCGCTCGCCATGGCGCGCCTGCAAATCGGTGAATCGCGCCGTGTCGCGCGCGGTCGCCAGCACCTTGCCGCCGTCCTGCAACGCGGCTTCGAGAATGGAGCGGCCCAAACCTCGGGACGCACCTGTGATCAACCAGACTTTGGACATGATCATTTACCTTTGACATGCGCCGTCATCGGCGCGTTGGCGATGGAGGCGGGCGATCCTCAAGCCATTCCGCACCGCCTGGGGATTCCGCCTACGCAGGACTGAAGCCGGTCTTGCCTTCGAGCATCACCGACTCGGCGAGCTGCTTTTGCGCCTGCAGCGCGGCGAGACTCCGGGTGTAGCCGGCTTCGATTACCGCATAGGCATCCGCGCCGAGGACAGTCCGCAGCGGCGGCTCCGGCATCTGGCTGATCGCATAGATGGCGTCGGCCATTTTCACGGGATCGCCCGAAGCGTTTGCTTCACCGTTTTCCTCGATCCAGCGGCGCAGCTTGCCCACCGCGCTGTCCTTGTAGTCGTCGCGTTCCCGGGTCCAGCGGATATTGGCCACGAAGCCCGTCTTGATCGAGCCCGGTTCGATGATGAGGGTCTTGATGCCGAACTCGGCCACTTCCTGGCTCACCGCCTCGGCAAAGCCTTCAAGACCGAACTTCGCGGCGTGGTACAGCGAGCCGCTCGGGAAGGCCGCACGGCCGCCGACGCTGCTGACATGGATGAACGCGCCGCGTTTTTTTGCGCGCAACGCGCCGAGGAAGGCGCGCGTGACATGGATGGGCGCGAGCAGATTCAGCGCGATCTGCTGCGCGATATCGGCTTCGCTCATTTCCTCCATCGCGCCGATCACTGCGCCTCCCGCGTTGTTGACGACGACGTCGACATCGGGATGGCGCGCCGCCACGGCCTGAACCTGCTCGCGATCCGTCACGTCGACTGATTCCACTTCGAGCAGATCCGGCCAGGCTTCCTTCAGCGCCCGCATCGCCTCGATACGGCGCACCGCCGCCACCACGCGATGCCCCTGGGTCAGCACTTTTTCCGTGAGGGCGAGCCCCAGACCGCCGGACGCGCCGGTAATGAACCACTTCTGACTGGACATGATGCCGTTCTCCTTTTACGAAATGAGCGATTAATCACTCATCAACAATCGAAAATTTTTACGCCGTAATGGCCCGCCACACGACGCGAAATCCCAACTGCCGGTGATGCTCCGCATCCTCGGGGTGCTTGCCGACGTACTCGATTGTCGTAGCGGCAACGTGCTCTATCAGTGACGAAAGAAACGCGATCGGCGCATCCACGAGCACGCCGTCACGTACTGCGTCTTCCATCATCCGGGACACGGCCAGAAACGGCTCCATGCCTTGTGCCCGGGTGTCGTCCAGTATCTGCACCGAAGCCGAGAGCCGGGCGATGGCGAACCGCCCGGCCTCGTTGGCCAGTCCCCAGCTCACGTAGCGCTGGAAAACGTGCTCCATGCGTTGCCGGTAGTCCGCTTCGTGCGGATAGTCCGGCATCACGGTTTCCGCCAAGCTCCGCTTGAGGTGCAGATACAGTTCCTGGAACAGCACGTCCTTGTTCTCGAAGTAGGTGAACAAGGTGCCCTCGGCCACGCCGGCGCCCCGGGCAATGCTCGCCGTAGTGGCTTGCACGCCCTGTTCGGCAACGGCTTGCGTTGCGGACAGTAACAGGGCGCTCCGTTTTTCCGGACTTAAAGGGCGAGCCATGACGTTTGGGCATGGAAATAGAGTGAGTAAGCGCTCAACTATACATGCTTTCTGAGATAAGGCAATCGCTCGATCCGCATGGTGTAGACGCCGGGTGTAGACGCCGCTTCGTCTGCGGATATTTCCGATCCCTGCCAATGCGCAGGCGTAAGCGGCCTCGCGTGTGCCCGCGACTGATCAGGAACTCAGCGAATTTTTTCGCAGTCTTCGGCGCTCGAGGCCGTTGCGCAACAGGCCAGAGATCGTCGCACTGGCGACCAGGGCTAGATACAGGATGACGAGATCGTGACGCCAAGTGTTGAGGGCGAGTTGATGAGCCACGAGCGTCGGATCGGCGGGCGGAAGTACGAGGCTCTTTCCCTCGACGGCCCGCATCATCCGGATAAAGCCCGCAGCGGAAAGCAACGGCAGGAGGACGACGAACGCCAGCAGCGCGGGTCTCATGCGGCGCGCCCGCGGATATTGGCGCAGCCGGAACCACAGTCCGAGGCATCCGTGTATCCAGCCGGGCGCGAGCAGCGCAAGTTGCAGACCCTGCGTGCCGCTCGTGAGCAGCACGACGATGACGCGCTCGTAGTCAGGCTCGAAGCCATAGATCGAAGACGCAAGCCGGGTCGTCACCGCATGGCGGATAAGCAGCAGCGGCAGGCTGAGCCCTGCCCAGAGGCGGATCCATTCGGCGGGCGGCAACGCCCAGTGGCGCCGACCGTATAGCGTGTGCAGCGCCAGCGCGAAATGCAGCGACGCGGCACCGTACAGCGCGATCGTTCCAGGTGTGCTGTGCCACAGCCGCAGCGCGAGTACGAGACCGTGCCCGGCAAGGTCGAGCGACCAGATCCCGAGCGCGTGATTGACCAGATGCAGAAAGAGATAGGTCAACATCACCAGGCCCGACCCGAGCTGAAGGCGGCGCAGAACGGATTGCACCTTAACTCTCACTTCGCGTGTGGGGCAGATGTGCCGCCAAGGATTCTCATTTCGATCACCTGTTTCGTGTGTCACGCCTGCAATACCGCGAGCATGCGCCGGTTATTCCCCGAGTCGACGAGATGCAGGTGAAGGCAGGGCGATGCGTTGGGCGCGCGTCCATGCACGGTGCGGCAGCACGGTGAAGCGGCGTGCTCTATCAAGCGCCGGCTGTGCGATTCACGATCGGGAATAAAACGGACTCTTCCGCGGTATAGCTCCTGAAACCAACCCTGGGAGCCCTCCGGATTGAACCGCCGGTCTGCTTCCCGAATCCCGTCGAGAGGACACCATGTCGTCAGATCATCCTTCCCAGCCGTCGCGCCGCAGCGCATTGAAATGCCTCGCCTTCGGTGGCGCGGGCACTCTGTTTGTCCTGGCCGGAGGCGTCCTCACGCCCGTGGAGTTGGCCCTTGCCGCCGGCGACAAGGGCAAATCAGCGGTCTCGGGCGTTCCTTTGTTCCTGCAGATCAGCGACTCGCATATTGGCTTCAACAAGGAAGCCAATCCCGATGTCGCGGGCACGCTCAAACAGACGATCGATTTCGTCAACGCCATGCCGGTCAAGCCGGCCCTGACGATTCACACGGGCGATATCACCCATCTTTCCAAGCCGGCGGAGTTCGATCTCGCAGCCCAATTGCTGTCGGGGCTGAACATCACCGAGTTGCATACCGTGCCCGGCGAGCATGACGTGACAGACGGACCGGAAGGCGAATACTTCAAACGCTTCGGCCAAGCCTCGGACAACAAAGGCTATTACAGCTTCGACCACAACGGCGTGCACTTCATCGGGCTCGTCAATGTGATGCATTTCAAGCCAAATGGGCTGGGGGGGCTGGGCGAGGATCAACTCTCCTGGCTGGAAAACGATCTGAAGGGGCGTTCATCCAGCACGCCGATCGTCGTCTTTGCCCACATGCCGCTGTGGACGATTTACGAACCATGGGGTTGGGGCACCGGCGATGCTGGCCAGGCAATGGACTATCTGAAGCGGTTCGGCTCGGTCACCGTCCTGAATGGGCACATCCATCAGATCGTTTCCAAGGTGGAGGGCAATATCACGTTCCATACCGCGCGCTCGACCGCGTATCCGCAACCGACGGCCGGCGATGGCCCCGGACCCGGGCCGTTGAAGGTGGCAAGCGATCAGCTTCCGAAGATGCTTGGCGTGACCAGCATCAGGATCTCGCGCCATCCCCTCGCTGCGACGCTTTCCGACGCGACCCTCGCCTGACTTCGCACCTCGCTCACTCGACAAGGATCCAAGCCATGCTATCCACCTTCTTGCGTCGCGCGTTTGCCCTCTCCGTCGGGAGCGGGATGCTCCTGGCGGCATTGGTCACCGGGTTGCCTGCCGCTCAAGCGCAGGAGCCCAATGAGATTGTGATCAAGAATTTCATGTTTTCGCCGATGTCTCTCACGGTCAAGGCCGGCACGACCGTGACCTGGAAAAACATGGACGGCGAGCCGCATTCGATCGTCAACGATGCCGGCGTATTCCACTCCACGGCACTCGACGAGAACGATACGTATCGGTTCAAGTTCGACAAGCCGGGGGTGTACAAAGTGTTCTGCGGCATACATCCGTATATGAAGGCGACCATCACCGTGCAGTAGGTGGATTCAGGTGAGCAAGGCCGCCACCAATGCGTGGAAGCTTCTGCGTTTGAACTTGGCGCGTAAAGTACAAATTCGGGCGGCACGGGTCAAGTTCCCCCGGTGGAATTGCGATGGAATAGGCACCAGAGATTGCGCACCGGCCACATCGGCGCCAGTCCTTTCATCATCCAACCGGAGACGCCTTCCATGAACGCAGAAGCTACGCAAGTCCTCAACGATGTTTCCGCGATCGACACGGTCCATATCGGCGGAAAAGCCACGCCGTGGATCCCCTTCGCTCCCATCAACGACAACATTCAACTCAAGTACTTCAAGATCAACCCCATCACGGGTGAAGTGGTGTTGCTCATGAAGGCGGCCAAAGGCGAGGGTGCGCATATCCATCGCCATACCGGCACGGTGATGGTCTACACACTCAGCGGCCGATGGAAATACGACCAGCACGATTGGGTCGCGGAAGCCGGAGATTTCGTTTTTGAGCCGTCTGAGTCGTCACACTCGTTCACGAATCTCTCTGATGACGCCAATGGCATGGCGCTCGTTGTGTCGACCGGAGAACTCCACTTCCTCAACGAAGACGGCAACGTCACGCATGTCGAGACGTGGCGGACGGCGTTGAGCCGCTATCGGGACTACTGCAAGCACCATCAGGTGCCCGAGATCGACCTGATCGAAGCCACGCTGGCGCGCATCGAGAGCCATATCGACCTCGCTTCGGCTGTTGCCCACGCGGACCTCGTTATCGAAGCCATTCCCGAGGATCTGGCAATCAAGCAGGCGTTCTATCACGCACTGTCGGCTGTAGCGCCAGCCGGCTCCATCTTTGCGAGCAACTCGTCGACGCTGGTGCCGAGCCAGTTCGCCATGTTCACCGACCGGCCCGAGCGCGTGCTGAGCCTGCATTTCGCGCACGAAGTGTGGAAGCACAACATCGCGGAGATCATGGGGCATGCGGGCACCGATCCCGCTGTATTCGCACGCATGGTGCAGTTCGCACACCGTATTGGCATGGTGCCCTTGCCGCTGCGCAAGGAGCAACCCGGCTACCTGCTGAATACCATGCTCGTCCCCATGCTGATCGCCGCGCTGGGTCTGCTGGTCAGCGAGGTCGCCGACGTGCAGACGATCGACAAGGCGTGGATGATTGCGAAGGGGGATCGAATTGGCCCGTTCGGCATTCTCGACGGAATCGGCATGGCGACCGTCTATAACGTGACCCGCGCCCTCGCGGAACGCACGGGCGATTCGACGCATCGGCGTATTGCCGAATACGTGAAAACACATTTCATCGATACCGGGTATCTCGGCGAGTCGGCGGGACGCGGTTTCTATCAATACCCTCACCCGGGCTTCCAGAATCCGACGTTCGTCGCCGCGTGAGCCCTTAGCAGGCTATTGCTATTCGGCAGAGCGTCCGGGGTCCGCCTCGTGACGCATGGCTCGAAGCTGCCGGGGCGTGACGCCACGCAGTCGCTTGAACGCACGGCTGAACGCGCTTTGTTGGGAATAACCGAGCATTTCAGATATCTCGGCAAGACGCAGGTTTGATTGCTGCACGTACTTCACCGCGAGATCTTCCCGAACCTGTTCCCGTAGTTCATCGAATGTCGTGCTGGCCTCCGAGAGGCGACGCTGCAGGGTCCGCGGGGAAGTGGCGAGCGCTCGCGCTATCGCATTCAACGAACTGTCCGTGAAGGGCAAGAGTGCGCGAATCATGGTTTGCGTGCGTACGACCCAAAGTGCCTCCACCTGGGCCCTCTCTCGCCGCAAGTGCGCCTCGAGCACACGATGCGCGTTACGGCGAAATTGCGTAACCGGACGCATCGCCGTATCGCGGTCCAGGACAATCGCATTCCGGTCCTGATCGAAGCTCAGCGAAGGTCCGAACGTGCGCCTGTACATTGTGCAGTCCGCGGGCGCAGCATGACGGAATTGCACGACGGCCGGTTGCCAGTCCTTGCCGCAGACGGAACGCAAATACTGCATGCCGTTGGCGAGACCCAGTTCCACTGCCTGAACTTGATATTCGGCGAGCCTCAGTCCGAAGTCCCGGCATTGCGTCGCTTCAGCAGCGAGCGAAAGGAAGCGAAGCACTTGCGCACCCCGGATCGGCACGTCGGTGGAGCGGAGCGCGAGCTCGGGCAAATCGGCTCCGGTCGCAACCAGCTCGGGCTGGACGCCGAGTGCCTCGAGCAGAGCAGCAGCTCCGGTCAACACAACACTGGGTAGGTAGCCGCGCATTCCATGTATGGGTCGTCACTTGAATCTACCCGATGGTATCGCGCTGGAGAACGAAAGCGTATCTGGTTCCTCATCAGCGTACTCGCGAAGAACGTGTCGATCCGCGCTTCGCCGGGCATGACGTATTGCGGACAGCAGCTAACGTTTGGCGGATGAGTCCCGATGATCGCGACTCTCGCGGGTTGACGCTGCGGCGCCGCTGGCCGATATTGGCCGGGTCATTTCACGCCTGAGATCGGAATGGAAGGTCTTACCATGAGCGATCCGCTCGCACGGCTCCCGAGGCCGACACTCCTGTTCGAGTCGCCCGACTACTTTCTCGATGGGAAGGTACGCTCGCCTTTGCGCAGCGTCTCCCGATTCCGGAGCGCGAGGCCGAACACAGCGCTCGCATCGTTCGCATTCGTCGTTTTGTTTGGCGCATCGGTCGTTGTGCAGCGGCATGAGAACGCTGCGGCGCTCGAGCGGCGTGACGCGTTGCAAACGGTACAAGGCAGCGTAATTGCGGAAGGCGCGAGCAAGGGCGGCCGGATTGCCCGGAATTCGACGCCGGCGCAGAGCGCGAAAACAGCCTCCAATGCGGCGTCGCCGCGAACACCTGCGGCTCCGGCGGCCATGTTGCCCAAGGCGGTGGCGGCGCTGCCGCCGAACTCGGCGCCAAGCGAATCACCACATGGCGACCGGCGCAGCAGACTGCTCTCGCTCGCGCTTGCGCGAGCGCATGACGGCCTCGACAAGAACGATTTGCGCAAGGCCCGCTCGGGCATTTATTGGGCACTTTCGCTGGAGCATGACAACAGCGAGGCGCTCGCGCTGAAACAGGAACTGCTCGCGCGGGAAAGGTCGCATGGCGGCGCGTGAGTGCTTCGCGCATCAACTTTGACTTCCCCCATGGCGTGACCTAGATTCGAACCACGGCACTCATCGCCGACAACAAGGGGACAACCATGACTCCCTGGGAAATTCAAGGCACAGAGCTGATCAACTGCAATTGCTCATACGGTTGCCCTTGCCAATTCAATGCGCTACCGACGAACGGCTTTTGCCAAGCGATGGGAGCCATTTCGATCAGCAGCGGCTATTACGGTGACGTGCGGCTCGACGGCGTCAAGATCGCGGTGGTGTTCCAGTGGCCGGGACCCATTCACGAAGGCAAAGGCAAGTGCCAGCCGATCGTCGACGAACGAGCTTCACCGGAACAACGCGAAGCCATTCTGAAGATCATGACCGGGCAGGACACCGAGCCGTTTGCCACGATGTTCTCCGTATTCGCATCGACGCTCGAACAGGCGTTCGATCCGATCTTCACGCGGATCGATTTCGACGTCGATGTCGATGCCAGACGCGGCCAGATTCATGTCGAGGGTGTGTTCGACCTCGACGGGGAACCGATCCGCAATATGGTGACGGGTGACGAGCATCGCGTCCGGATCGATCTGCCGCACGGCTTCGAATACGAGCTTGCTGAGATTGGCTCGGGCACCAGCCGCTCGCAGGGAAACATCGCGCTGGATCTCAAGGGGACTTACGCGCAGTTCGCGCGGCTGCACATGAATAACAAAGGGCCGATCCGCCATCGCGCCACCGCATGAGCAGCATCGAAGCCATTCTCGGACGCGAGCGGGTCGTCGCGGCTTTTGGCATGGCCGCTTTGGTTGCGTTGTCGCGGTTCTACCTCGATCTGCGCGGCATCGCTGCAGAAGATGCTCCAGCCGCCTGGGCAGGCGTCACTCCGATGGTGTGACCCTCCCGCTCGTTCATTCAGATGGAGACGGACATGAGCGAACTACGGTATCCAAACGAAAGCAGAGCGTATCGCGATGCGCGTGACGTATTGCTCAAAGATGAGCGAGAGCTTGTCGACAAAGTAAAGTCGCTGGCGGAAAAGCGTCGCAATCTTCCTCTAGGCGGACAGTTGAAAGAGGACTACGTCTTCCAATGGGCCAACGATGGGAAAGTTGGGACCAGCGTGAGATTCTCGGAGCTGTTCGGGGATAAAAACACGCTGCTCCTGTACTCGTTCATGTTCGGTCCGAACTGGGACAATCCCTGTCCTTCCTGCACGTCGCTGGTCGATGGGTTCGATCGCACCTGGTATCAGGTCACCCGGCACGCCGCGTTTGCCGCGATTGCCAAAGCCCCGGCTGATCGAATCAATGCATGGGCCAAGCAGCGCGGATGGTCGCAGATCGCGCTGGTTTCCGGATCGGGCTCCACGTATCAAGCCGATTACAAATGCCAAGGAGACTCCGACGACATGCAATGGCCAGTGATGCACGTATTCACGAGGCGGGATGGCAAGATTTTCCATTTCTGGGGAACTGAATTGCCGGGGAATCACGTCGACACGGTATGGCCATATTGGAATCTCATGGACTTCACACCGGAGGGCCGGCCGGACATTCCCACTCCACCGCAAGATTTCAGATCCGAATTCCTGGAAAGGAACTATCTGAACAAGGGGTAGGCTGGCGCCCGATGCCAAGGCTACGCCGGCGTAGCCCGGCGATCGGGAAGACTGACCTTGATCGCGGTGCCATTACCGGGCGCGCTGACGATCTCGATCTGGCCGCCCAGCATCCGGACGCGCTCTCTCATGCCCGCCAGTCCGAACGACTTCTTTCTGGCCGCCAGCGGATCGAATCCTCGGCCGTCGTCGCGGACTTCCAGCAAGCATGCATCGGGCGTTCGCGCGAGCGCGATGATCACCTGGCCGGCCGCCGCATGACGGGCGACATTGGTCAGCGCCTCCTGCACGACGCGAAACAGCACGATGGCGCGATCCTCGCTCACGACGATATGCTCGTCCTGCAATCGAAGGCGGCACACCGTGCGGCCACTGCGGTTGAACTCGGCGGCGAGCCACTCGAGCGCCGCCACGATGCCCGTGTCCAATGCCGGAGGGCGCAGCGACGTGATGACGCCTCGCACGACCTGCATGGTTTCGTCGACCAGGGCAACCAGCGTCTGGGTCTGGCCGACGAGGTCCGGACGGTCGTCGCCGAACTGCATGCGTATGGCCGAGGCCCTCATGCGAAGCGCGGTGAGGTATTGCCCGAGCTCGTCGTGCATTTCGCGTGCGATGTGCTTGCGCTCTTCCTCACGTGCCGTCTCGCGGCGGGAGGTGAGCTCCCGCAGCATCTCGTAGGACTCGCGCAAGCGCTGCTCCGCTTCCTTGCGCTCGGTCAGATCGATCACGAAGGCGACGCCTTCCTTCCCGCTGGCGTCGAACGCGGCCCGTCCCACCATCACGGGCACACGGCTGCCGTCCTTCCTGATGTACGACTTCTCCGCGGGCGGCATGTACCCGATATTCGCCATCTGCGCCAAGGCGAGCTCAGTGCTTTCGCGCCACTCCGGCGGCGTCAGGTCCATCCAGCGGATGCGCCCCGAAAAGAGATCCTCGCGCTCGTATCCCACGATGCGCAGGAAGGCGTCGTTGGCTTCGAGAATAGCGCCGTCGGCTCTCCACACGATGATGCCGACGATGTTGGCGTCGACGAGCCGCCGGATCCTCGCTTCGCGTTCCGCGAGGTCGCGGTAGAGGCGGGTATTTTCGAGCGACGTCGCGGCCTGGGAGGCGACGAGCCTGAGCACGGCGATCCGGGCGGGCGCGAAGGCGCGGGTGATCAGATTGTTTTCGAGGTACAGCGCGCCGGTCAGCTTGGCCTGGTTCATCAGGGGCAGGCAGAGAATCGAGCGGGTCTGGTGCTCGCGGATGTAGGGATCCGCGGCAAACGCGGGCTCGCTCGCGGCATCGTCGAGAATGACGCTCTCCTTCGTGCGCAGGACATGGTAGAGGACCGACTCGGGCAGCGCCGACGCGCTCGCCGGCATATCGCGAAGCGCCACGCGAGGCGTGCCGCCGCTCGTCGTGGCTTCGGCCGCTATCCGTTGCGTGCCGCCGTCCGGAAGGATCAGCAGGCCGCGCTCGGCGCCGGCCTGTTCGATCGCCGTGCGCATCACCATGTCGATCAGCTTGTCCAGCACGATCTCGCCCGAGACAGCCTGCGATACCTTGATCACGGTCGCGAGGTCGAGGTGTTCGACCGGCGCCCCGATCGTGCTGGTCGGCCCGGGTGTCCGCTCTTGCTCCCGCAGATGCGGATACCTTTCGACGAGCTGCCGCACCTTGCCGTCGGCGCCCCAGCGCCGGTAGCCCTGCCGCGCGTCCTGCAAATACACGCGGGCAATCTTCTCGAAGCCGCGTGCCGCGTAGAAGCGGGACGCGAGTTCGTTGGCAAGCGCTTCGTTGTTGATGAAGCCGTTGGCGCGCGCCGACCGGATAGCTGCTTCATAGAGGCGCGTCGCGTCGACCTCGCGGCCCTCCAGACGGGCAATCTCGGCGCCGACCAGCGCCGCGCGGTTCTCGAAGTTTTCGGGGCAGGTCTGCGCCCGCAATTGCAGCTGCCTGTGGTGAGCGGCGATGGCTTCGAGCGACGCCTGCCGCTCGCTGCCGGAAAGCGGCCCGCAGCGGGCGGCCAGCGATAGCGCGCTGTAGAAGTGGTATTCCGCTTCTTCCAGATAAGAGGCCGATGCCCACAAAAGGCCTTGTGCCTTCAACGAGGCATCCACGGCCGCCGCGTAATCGCCTGCGAAGAAGCGCGCCTGCAATTTGCGGATCCAATACCAGCAATGGGCAATCACCAGATCCGGATTGTCCAGGAAATGGCGCTCGATCTGCGCTTCGTTGAACGGCTCTTCATCGAGAGAGCCGAACGCGGGCGTCAGGCCTCGCAGCGTCCGCACCAGCCCAAGCTGAGTCGCGCTGACGTCGATGGCGAATCCGAAATGGGCTTTTTGCGCGAACGCCAGGCTGGCTTCGGCTTCGCGCTGCACGTCGGCGAGCGGGTCTCCTCCGATGAGCAGATTAGTGATCGTATGGGTGCAGCAGTAGGCTTCGCAAACGAGATCGCCCGTGTTCCTTGCTGCCTCGAGCCCCCGGCGCAGCAGCTCCCGGCCGCCCCGGAGATGTTTGGCCATGGGCAGAATGACATTGCCGAAATGCATGTAGGTTCGCGCCCGGAACCGCATCAGCCCGCGCCGTTCGACAAGGTCGTAGCCGAGCTGCCCGAATTGAAATCCGACCTGGTAGTGGCCGAAGCGCGCCCCGGCCATCATGCCGAGCCGGACATAGGCGGAAGAAGACCCGTCGCAATTGCCGCGCTCGAGGCTCAGATTGACCGCCCGGGAGACGACCAGACACCACAGGTTGGCGTCGGTGAACAACGCTGCGGGCATGACTTTGACCAGCACGTCCATGGTCGCCAGCGATTCCGGATCGGTCATCGGCGGCAGATCGACGAGAGCGTCGATCGTGCGGCTCCCGAGCAGGGACCAGATTCGCTCATACTCCTCTCGCGCTTTCTCTTCGGCGGGGTGCGGCGACCAGTCGATCCCGAGATGCCCGAGATAGTCGAGCGCGACCGCGACGGCGCGGCTCGCCTGATCGAGCGTCATGTACAGGTCGACACGCGAGAACGCCACATTCGCGCGTTCGGACACGTTCGCGGCGTGGCGCGACAGCGCGTTCAACCGCTCTTCCGCGGCCGCCTGCCGGCCGG
This sequence comes from Trinickia terrae, assembly GCF_005144415.1. Lineage (GTDB taxonomy): Bacteria > Pseudomonadota > Gammaproteobacteria > Burkholderiales > Burkholderiaceae > Trinickia_A > Trinickia_A terrae. Next base: position 26,750 of record NZ_SWJE01000021.1, read on the forward strand.
TCAGGAATTCGCATTCGGCCCGGTTCAGCTCCAGCGCGAAGATCAGCTCATGCCTGCGCGCCCAGCAATCGTCGGTCAGGCTCTGAGCCCCGGCGTTCAGATAGGTGAGCGCCGATTCATAGGCCGACGCCGCCTTCGCGCGCTGGCCGGCAATCAGGTTGAACTCGGCCAACTGCTCGCGCTCCTCCTGGGAGGTGACCAGCACCGCGCCGCGGTTCATTTGATTGACGATCTCGAAGATGGCTTCCTTCCGCTCCCCGGAGGGCGTCCGCTTGGCGAGCAGCCGCCCGATACGCAGATGGGCCTCGGCACGCGAGGCTTCCGGGATCAGCGAATAGGCAGCCTCCTGCACGCGGTCGTGAACGAATCGGTAGGAATCCTCCAGATGCTCGACGAGTTCGTGATGGAATGCCGGCCGCAGCAACGCGCGGACCTGCTGCTTCGAGATCCCCAGCACATTCGGCAGCATCGCGATCGCGGCGCGGTTGCCGAGGCAGGCGAGCTGTTGCAAGGCCTGCTGTGTGTCGGCGGGCAGACGGGTCAGCTTCGCGACCATCAGGTCCGCCACGTTGTCGGTGTAGCCCTTGCCGTGGATGCGGGGCAGATCCCAGGACCAGCGGGCCGCGCCGTGATCGAAGGTGAGCAGGTCGGCGTCGGCGAGCGCGTGCAGGAACTGGATGACGAAGAATGGATTGCCGGCGGTCTTCCCGTGCACGAGCTGGGCGAGCGGGGCGGCGCGTTCCGGCTCGCAGTGCAGCGCCTCGGTGATCAGCTGCTCCACGTGAGCGCGGTCGAGCAGCGCGAGGGTGATGTCGTCGACTCTCGCGCCCGCGGCCTTGATGGCTTGAAGCTTGCGCGCGAGCGGATGGGCGGCATCGACCTCGTTGTTGCGATAGGCGCCGATCAGCAACAGGTGTTGCAGGTCCGAACGGGTGAGGAGGTCCTCCAGCAGATCGAGTGTCGCGGCGTCGAGCCATTGCAGGTCGTCGAGAAACAGCGCCAGCGGATGTTCCGGCCGCGCGAAGACCCCCATGAAGCGCCGGAAGACGAGCTGGAAGCGGCGTTGCGCCTGATTGGGCTCGAGTCCCGGCACCGGCGGCTGATCGCCGACGATGAGCTTCAGCTCGGGGATCAGATCGGTCATCAAGCGCGCGTTCGGCCCCAGCGCCTCCATCAGCGCGTCGCGCCAGAGCGCGAGCTCCGCGTCGCGCTTGCCGAGCAGCGGACGCACGAGGCTCTGAAAAGCCTGCACCAGCGTCGAATAGGGGATGTCGCGCTGGTACTGGTCGAACTTGCCTGACGCGAAGAGGCCCTTCGACGGCACCAGCACCTTGTGCAGCTCGTTGACGACCGCGGACTTGCCGATGCCCGAATAGCCCGAAACCAGCACCAACTCCGGCGCGCCGCTCGCGACGACGCGCTCGAATGCGGCGACCAGCGCCGCGACCTCGCGCTCCCGCCCGTAGAGTTTCTCGGGGATCAGCAGGCGGTCGGGCGTGTCGTGCTCGCCTAGCGGGAAGACGTCGATGCGGTGCTGGCCCTGCCAAGCGGCCAGGCAATGCCGCAGATCGTGCTCGACGCCGGCGGCGGTCTGATAGCGCTCCTCCGGCGTCTTGGCGAGCAGCTTCATGACGAGCGCCGAGAGTGCAGGCGGGACTGTCGCCTCCCGCACGATAGGCGGCATCGGTTTGCGGGCGACGTGGCAGTGCACCCATTCCATCGGGTCGCCAGCCGTGAACGGCAGCGCGCCGGTCAGCATCTGATAGAGCGCGACGCCGAAGGCATAGAGGTCGCTGCGCGAATCGATCGAGCGGTTCATCCGCCCGGTCTGCTCAGGCGCCATGTAGGCGAGCGTGCCGACGATGGTTTCGGGCGGCTCGGGCGGCTGCCGCTCGCGCGGCAGCCGCGAGGCGATGCCGAAGCCGGTGAGCCGCACCTGACCGTCCGTGCAGTTCACCAGCACATGAGCGGGCTTGAGATCCTTGTGGACGAGGCCTTGCTGATGGAGCTTGCCCAATGCCGCCGCGATGCCGATGGCGAGGCGCAGCACGCTTGCCGCTTCCATGGGGGCGCCGGTCAGGCGTTCGAGCGGCTCGCCGCCCGGATCTTCGAGCACCAGCGCGATCCGGCCGTCCGCGTGCACGAGATCCTTGGGGCGCACGGCCCACGCGCTGTCGAGCTGGTCCCTCAGGGCGAATTCGCGGGCGAAGCGATCGAGGCTGGCAGGCGGCGGATGCTCGGCGGCGGCGCGCGCAATCAGCACGCTGTCGCCGCTGCCCGGGGACCGCCTTCGGCAGAAAACGCGCTCGCCGTCCTCCCATAGGATCTCGAGGCTGCTGCCTGGATCGGAGCCGTGTGTCGCGTTCATCTGCCGTGCTTTGCGGTCAGGGTTTTGCTCGGGATTGGAGTCGTCAAGATACACCTGCGCGACCGCGCCCACATAGCGGGCTGGTCGGAGCGGTCGGAGCATGATGTGCCCACGCCATGGGCGTGACTGTGCGATTCACCCCGTGCCGTACTGACGGCATGGGGTGAATGCAAAAGATCGGGAAAAGGTGTGATGAAAGGAGGACGGGCCGCGCGAGGCGGAGGCCACAACACGTGCAATCGGAACTTGTGACGAATATGATCAGCGAAATTCTTGAACCCTAGACCGCACGCTTGATATCGCGGCCGCAACAAGCGCCATCCATGAACATCGACCAATCCGTCGCCGCCGCGCTTACGCCGACTGGCAAGTTGCGCGCATCGATCAACCTCGGCAACCCGATTCTCGCGAACCAGGATCCAGCAACCGGTGAGCCGTTCGGCGTATCGATCGACCTTGCGTGCGCCTTTGCGCAAAGGCTGAACGTCGAACTGGAACTGGTGGTCTTCGACACCGCGGGCAAATCGGTCCAGGCCGTGAGCGAGGAGCGCGCCGATTTCGGCTTCTTCGCCGTCGACCCGCTGCGCGGCGCGACGATTGCGTTCACCGCGCCGTATGTGCTGATCGAAGGCTTCTATCTCGTGCGCGACGACTCGCCTGTCAGGACGAACGCGGACGCCGATCAGCCGCACCACCGGGTCTGCGTCGGCAAGGGCAGCGCCTATGACCTTTTTCTCACGCGCGAGCTGAAGGCGGCGCAGATCGTGCGCGCGCCGACGTCCCCGGCTGTCGTTCAGACGTTCCTCGAACAGAACCTCGAAGTCGCGGCGGGCGTGAAGCAGCAGCTCGAAGCCGATGCGGCGAAAACGCCGGGGCTGCTGCGGCTGCTGGACGAGCGATTCATGGTGATCCGGCAGGCGATGGGGGTGTCGAAGAGCCGGGGGGAAGCGGCGGTGGCGTGTCTGGACCGTTTCGCCGGGGACATGATCGTCACGGGCTTCGTCGCGCAATCGCTTGAGCGGCATGGAATAACCGGCGCAACGGTCGCCCCGGCAGGTTAGCCGTCTCGTGCGTGGCGCGGGTCGAATTCGAAGCGTTTAGCCACCCATCCGCAAGGTTTGCTTTTAGGCCTGAATTGCTAGGCTCAATCTCGATACTCGTCATATCATTAGCGCCTGCAACACCGACGTGTAGAAGAACCCTCGCTGCGGCTTGCGCCCCTTGTTGGGCGCCGGTCTGCTTCAAACGACGGACCATCGTGCAGAGGAAAAACGATGTCAAGACCCGGCAGCAGACTGCCCAAGAGCCCCGCTCTGGCGGGTGCCGTGCGTAGCACCGCAACAACCGCTCCCCTCTCGTCAACAGTCTCGGCGACGCGTCCTCTGACAACGTCCGCAAGCGGCATATCGCTGATTCGAAATCGTGGAACCTCGACATTCCTGCCGGGAGATCAATTCTTTCATTTAAACGCGACGGCAAAACGCGCTTACCATGAATATCCCGGCAAAAAGGAGGCAACCGGACATATCCAACCCAAGGACCTTTGCGATGTAAATGCCGTCCGCAACCTCTATGCGCTACGGGGATTGGATTGGAAGCCCTGGTGGAGTGCGGTGTTCGAACGCAATCCGATGTACAAGTGCGAAGAGGTGTGGGAGCAGCAGTTTGATGGCGACTTCCGACTGACAAACCCCAACACCCGTCTCGACGAAATTTACGGCGTGACTCAAACGGTAGGCTCAAGGCTCTTCTGGGCAATTTACGCCTTGCTTGGATATCTTCCGAATTCCTGGCGACCAGGTTATACGATCCTGACAGGCGAGGACATTGTCCGCGCATTGGACGAGCACAAGGCAATCGTTGTCAGCGTCAGAAACATGGCATTGCCAACGAGCAAGTACGTTAGCCATCACACCTTTACCCCATTCGACTACCTGAGAACCCCCGACGGTGTATTGATCTACTCCATCGACGGCGACGATACGACAAAGATAGCGGAGCGCATAAAAAAGTATGCCTTTGCCAGAGGGATCAATCCGGCGGATCTTGACCATCAAACAATTGTGAAGATCATTGGCGACGCTTCCGCGCTGGTCCGCGTGGATCGGGCCGACGTGTTGGCCGCGAACATTTGCCGCCCGATACTTGCGGTGAATTCGTCTGCAATCTCCCCGTTGTCGTCATCCTCTTCAATAGTGCCACCGTCGTCATCGTCATACCAAGTGTAGAGAGTAATGACCGCGACTCTTCGTTTCAGGCTCGGGCTGATGTCGATGCTGTGCGCCGCATCGTCATCGCTGGCGCTGGCGGCTCCAAAAGCCGATCCATCGATCCTTCGCGACTTCAAGAGCTGGGAAGTCGCTTGCGACAACGTCAAACGCTGCGCGGTGGAAGGCGTCAACGGCGACGACCCGGACCCGGAGAAGGACGTCGTGGTCTGGCTTTGGCGCGATGCCGGACCCGATGGACGGATGCAACTCGAGATTGCGGCCGAGAAGCCTGTCGGCGCCGATCAGATGCGCTTCGACGGTCACGCGTTCGGCACGGACCCGTCGAAATGGAAAACGTGGCGGCCTGAGCACGCGCAGTCCTACGGCAGCCGGCTCGGCACCGACGATGCCTCCGTGATCGCCGCTTGGGTGAACGCGGCGCGCGACGCTCGAACGATAAGCTTCGGCGATCCGGCTGCCGCCGGCGCGCGCAAGCTCCCGCTGGCCGGCTTGAGCGCCGCGCTCCTGGCCGTCGACGACGTGCAGGGGCGGGTGGGGACGGTCACCGCATGGCGGCGCGCGGGGGCGGCTCCCGCGTCGTCGGTGCCGGCCGCGCTGCCGTTGCCGGTCGTGCGCCCGGCCGCGCCCGTGCCGGAGATGTCCAAGGCGGAGCAGCAGCGGCTGATCGACGCCACGTTCAAAAAATTTCGCGCCGACGTAAAGCGTTGCTACGTCGGCGACGATGATGAACCGCTGAAGGCAGCTCCTCAAGGGAGCGCGGCTGCAGCGCTTTCGGCGAGCGAGGCGGTCGTCACGCTGGGCTGCGCGGACACCTCGTATAACGACACCACGCTCTGGTACCGCGTGAGCCGCCAGCCGCCTTTTACCGGCAAGCGGCTGGATATCAGCCAGGACGCCAATACCGATCCCGACCCGGACGGCGAGCCGCCGCTCAAGAACGCGCTGATGGGCGCCGGCTACGATTCCAGCCGGCGCTCGCTCGAAAGCTTCGAGCGGGTCCATAGCCCAGGCGATTGCGGCGCGGTGACGAAGTGGATCTTCGACGGCGCCAACTTCGTTCTGGCGGAGATACGGGCGCAAGGGACATGCGCCGGTTTTTTCTCGGACGACTGGCCGTGGGTGTATCGCACGAAATCGAAGTGACCTTGATGCGTCTGCGCGGGCGGCGGAGAGTCTCGCGTTCGATCGGCGCGCTCCTGCTTGCGTGCGTTGGGCTATTCGCAGCCATACCGGAGGGATGGGCTATGGGGATGTTCGATCGCCTGGTTCTTTTTTCCGATGTGCACGGCACGGTGCTGAAGGATGGCAAGCCCGTGGCCGGTGCCGAACTGATTCAGAAGGTCGTATGGTCGGACGACGAGAATGAAATTCCGCCGCAGCGCACGGTGACCGACACAACAGGCGCTTTCGCGTTTCCGGCGATTACCCGCAAAGCGGGCTTGCTCCGGCTGATTCCTGCCCAGCCGACCATGCTTCAGACAATCCTGATCCGTTACCAGGGCGTCGAATACATCGCTTGGCAGCATGGCAAGAATAGTTATGACGCGAACACTGAACTCGATGGCCGGCCGATTACACTGGTCTGCGAGCTGACCCGTCAGCCCGATTACGAAGGCAAGCACTACGGGATCTGCAAGGCCGATTGAGGCCACGTAGCCCGAGCGATCTCGTTACGCCATCGTGCGAATCCGAAAGCAAACCCGATCGAGCCGCGACACCATGGTGACAGCCAACCTCACGGCCCGCCGCCACTGATCGCGGCGCGGCTTCGTCACCGGGAGATCGAGATGCTGAAGGGATACACCGTACCGCGGACGCCGCTCGGCCTGTCGTCGCTCAATCCGCCGCCGCCGTGGCATTACTCGGGCGACGTGGTCGGCGTCGAGTTCTGGGCGTCGCCCGATGTCGCCGCGGCGACGCTGCCGCAAGGCCTCACGCCGGACCCGGAGACCAACGGCCATGCGCTCGCGCTGTTCATCGACTGGCAGTTCAACGGCGAGCGCGACGAATATCTCGATCCCGCGCGCTACCAGTACCGCGAATTTCTGCTGCTGCTGGACGCCCGATACGGCGAGCGGCGCGTCGCATGGTGCCCGTACATCTTCGTCGACAACGATGCGGCGCTCGCGCGCGGCTGGATCCAGGGCTTCCCGAAGCGCCTCGCGAGCGTCTACCAGACGCGGACCTACGCTGCGCCGAGCAAGGCCGCGGCGCCCGTCGCGGCGGGCGGCCGCTTCGGCGCGAGCATGTCGTCGAACGGCCAGCGGCTGGCCGATGCGCGCGTGACGCTGCGCGAGCCCGTTGCCGATCCGTCGACGCTGGTGTCGCGTCCGACCGTGAACCTGCGGTATTTCCCGCGCCTGTCTGCCGGCCAGCACGATCAGCCGGCGATCAACGAACTGGTGCTCTCGATCACCGACGATCTCAAGGTGGTCGACGCCTGGGCAGGCGAAGGCACGCTGACGTTTCCCGACGCGGCGGGCGAGGAGCTCTCGGCGCTCGCGCCGGTGCGCCATGGCGCGGGCTTCCGCTTCGGGCTGTCGTACTCCGTCACGGACCTGCAGCTGCTCGATGACCTGACGCGCTGAACCGCCGATGCGAGCCTGGACGATCCTGGCGTCGTGCACGACGCTCACCGCCTGCAGCGACTCGCCTTCGATCGGCGTGCTGGGCGCGTACTTCCCTGACTGGCTGTTCTGCATCGTGGGCGGCGTGCTGCTGGTCGCGTGCGTGCACGTGCTGCTCTCTCGCAGCGGCCGCGGCGGCTGGCTCGCGCCGCCCGCGCTCGTCTACCCGGCGCTGACGGTGCTCTTCTCGATCGCGCTCTGGGCAGTGGGCTTCAACCTATAACCGACAACGACCGTGTGACCATGACCGCTTCCCCCAGCACGGACGCAAAAAGCCGGCGCCCGCGAACCTGGCCCGCCCTCCTGCTGATCGCGCTGGCCGTGATCGCGGTGATTGCCGTGATCTGGCGCGTCGATACCGCGCCGCGCACCGACGACGCCTACGCCTACGCGGACACGATCGGCGTCTCGCCGGAAGTGAGCGGCAAGATCGTGACGCTCGCGGTGCGCGACAACCAGGCGGTGAAGCAGGGGGATCTGCTGTTCCAGATCGATCCGCGGCCGTATCAGTACGCGTTGCAGCGCGCGCTGGCGTCGCTCGCGCAGCTCGATGCGCAGATTCCGCTGACGCAGCGCACCGTCAACGCACAGGGATTCGGCGCCGCTGCCGCACGGGCGGCGGCCGTGCGCGCACAGGCCGCGGCGAAGCAGGCTGGGGACACGCTCGCGCGCATGGAGCCGCTGCTCGCGAAGGGCTACGTCTCCGCGGACGAACTGGAGCGCGCCCGCACCGCGCAGCGCGCCGCCCAGGCCGAGCTCGACGCGGCGCAGAAGCAGGCGAGCGAGGCGCAGGCGGCGGTCAGCGGCGTCGACGCGCTCGTCGCGCAGCGCGAGGTGCTGCGCGCCGAAATCGCGACCGCGCGGCTCAACCTCGAATATGCGACGGTGCGCGCGCCGTTCGATGGCCGCGTGGTCGAGCTGCGCACGTCCGTCGGGCAATACGTGTCCGCGCAAAAGCCGGTCTTCACGCTGATCGATACGCGCCACTGGTACGTGATCGCCAATTTCCGCGAAAACGAGCTCGGCCACATCCGCCCCGGCACTCGCGCGACCGTCTATCTGATGAGCAATACCGGCATCCGCTTCAGCGGCGAGGTCGACTCGATCGGCTTCGGCGTCGATCCGCAGGACGGTGGAAGCACCGCGAACGGCCTGCCGAACATCCAGCGCAGCATCAACTGGGTGCATGTCGCGCAGCGCTTCCCGGTGAAGATCCGCGTCGATCATCCGGACCCGCAGCTGTTCCGGATCGGCACCTCCGCCGTCGCCGTGCTGCAGCCCGAGCGCGACAGCCACGCGGCGCGCGACGGAGCGCCGTCATGAGCGCCCTCGGCGGCGTCGCGCGCCGTCTCGCATGGCCGCGGCCGTTCGCGGAGCTCGCGGTTTTCCTGCGCCGTGAGCTCGCCGCGTTTCCGGGGCGCGGCAACGTGACGATGCGCTGCGTGCTCGGCAGCGCGATCGTGATCGTCACGTCGATGACGCTGCAAGTGCCCGAGCTGGCGGTGTCGCTGATCGTGGTGTTCTTCGTCACGCAGGCGAACATCGTGCTGACCCGCGTGGTCGCCCTGAATCTCGTGATCGGCACGACGTGCGCGATCGCTTTCGCGATCGGCGTCTACAAGCTCGCGTTCGACTATCCGCTGCTGCGCATCGTCGCCGCGAGTGCGATCTTTTTTTGCAGCACCTACCTGATGCGAGCCGTGACGAAATTCGGGCTCGTTTTCTTTCTCGTCTCGCTGATCGTGATTTACTCGCAGACCTTCGGCGATCTGACCAGCAACGCGGAAGCGCTGGTGCGGGGCTTGTTGTGGGTGTGGGTGGCGGTCAACTATGCGGTCGTGCTGTCGCTGATCATCAACACGCTGTTCTTGCCGGCCGAGCCGGAGCAGCAGTTGCGCGCCGCGATGCAACGGCAGCTTGCGACGGCCCGTGCGCGGCTCGCCGCCGTGATCGACACGCATGCGCCGGCTGTGCGGATCGGCGCGCTCGATGTCGAGCGCGGCGCGCTGTCGCTGCAGAAGCTGCTGCGCTTCTCGACAATGCGGCGCCGCTACGGCAAGGCGGACGCGGCGGCGACGCTGGCCTGCGTGACCGCGGTATCGCGCATCGTCGAGGCAGCGGCGGCGCTGCCTGACGACGCCGTCGTGCGCGACTCGGCGCAGGCCGATGCGATCCGCGCGGTGCAGGACGAGCTCGTGTCGCTCGAGCGCGCGATCGGCGACGACGCGCAATGGCCGCGCTGGAGCGCAGCCGCACCCGCGCGCGCGCCGGCGCCGATGGCGGCGACCGCTGCGATCCAGCGCGCGCTCGATGCACTGGCCAATGCGGCGCGGAGCGCCGCGCCGCCGCCGCTGCCGGACAGTGCCGCCACGGGCGCCGCCGACCCGAAGCCAGCGGCGCAGTCCGCGCTGCTCGAACCCGACATGTTCGCGAATCCGCGCTACGCGCGCTTCTCGCTGCGCACGCTGCTGTCGGCATTGATCTGCTATGTGTTCTACAACGCGGTGAACTGGCCGGGCATCCACACGATCATGCTGACGAGTCTCGTGGTCGCGCTGCCGAGCCTGGGCGCATCGAGCCGCCATGGCCTGCTGCGGATCAGCGGCGCGCTGATCGGCAGCGCGCTGGCGCTTTTCATGGTCGCGTTCGTGATCCCGCAACTGGAGAGCGTGACGGGGCTCTTGCTGATGAGCCTGCCCGTGATCGCGCTCGGCGCGTGGGTGTCGGCGGGTTCCGAGCGGATCGCCTATGCCGGCGTCCAGATCATGTTCACGTTTTCGCTGGCGTTGCTCGAGTCGTTCTCGCCGCCGTCCGATCTCACCGAGATTCGCGACCGGATGGTCGGCATTCTGCTCGGCGTCGGCGTGGCGGTCTTCATCCAGATGTCGCTGTGGCCGGAAGGCGAGGCGGATGCGCTGCGCGCGCAACTGGCGGGGGTGCTGCGCCGGATCGCGGCGCTGGCGCGCGCCGGTGCGAGAGCGGCGCGCAGCGGCCCGAACGCAGCGGATGCGCCGGCGGTGGCCGCGACCTGGGCCATGCTCGCGGACTGCGAGACGGTGCTGGCGCGCGTCTCGCTCGAACCCGACTGGCGCGAAGGCGAGACGGCGCGGATCACGCTGCTGTCGCAAACGGTGCTGGCGCAGAGCCGTGCGCTGCTCGTCGCGATCGAGGCGTTTTACGACGAGGCCATGACCGGCGCGCCGATGGAGCGCGCAGGGACGTTCCAGTCGGACGTTGCCGATGCGCTGGAGCACTACGCGACCCAACTCGCGGCCGAGCCGCCGGCCGCGGCGACGCCGGCGCCGGTCGACCCGGGCGGGCTGCGCGCCGCGCCGGGAGGGGAGGCGCTGGAGCCGCACGCGCGGCGGATCGATGCGGCGCTCGCCGGACTGCCGCGCTGGTCGGCCGAACGCGCGTCGGGCGAATTCGCGAATGCGGGGTGATCCGACATGAAACGGCCCCCACGCTCATTGCAGGCCTGCCGCTGGCTCGTCTCCTTCGCGCTGCCATTCTTCGCCGCGTGCGCGATCATCCACCACGACAGTCCGCCCGCCGCGATGATCGCGCCGCAGCAGATCAAGCTCGCCGGCGACATCCATCTCGCGAACGAAGGCTGGCCGTCGGCGCGCTGGTGGGAGCAGTATCGCGATCCGCAGCTCGATGCGCTGATCGGCCTTGCGCTCGCCCATGCGCCCACGCTCGCGATTGCGCGCGAGCGCGTTTCGCAGGCCCGCGCGCAGGTCGAGCTGATCCGCGCGGTTTCCGGCCTGCAGATGCAGGCGCGCGCGGATGCCGATCGCGAGCGCGTGTCGAGTCACGGTTTCTTGAGCGCATACGCGTCGAAGGATCCCGCGATCGGCGCGGATGGCCCGTGGTATTGGGCGGGCCTGGTGGGCCTCGACGGTCATTACGACATCGACATCTGGGGCAAGCAGCGCGACCTCGTGCGCGCGGCGATCGGCGAGCAGAACGCGCGGCGCGCGGAGGCGGCGCAGGCCGAGCTCGAACTTGCGGCGGGCGTCGCGCAGCTCTACTACGGCATCCAGACCACCTACGCGAGCCTCGATTTGCTGCGGCAGCTTCGCGACGTGCGCGCGTTCGAGCTCGATGCGCGATCGGCCCGGCACGAACGCGGTCTCGAAGCGCTGACCCAGACCGCCGAGGCGCGCGCGAAGCTGCTCGCGATCGACCAGCAGATCGCGTCGGCCGAGGAGCAAATCGTGCATGCGCGCGAGGCGTTGCGCGCGCTGGCGGGCGCCGGTCCCGACGATCTGCCGGCGGTTGCGCCGGCGCCGCTGCCTGCGGCGGCGGGTTCGCTGCCGTCGACGCTCTCATACGAGCTGCTCGCGCGCCGCCCGGACCTGCAGGCGATGCGCTGGCTGGTCCAGGCGTCGTTCGACCGGATCGATGCGGCGAAAGCGGCGTTCTACCCGAGTTTCGACATCACCGCGTTCTTCGGCTTCAATGCACTGCAGATGCGCGACCTGTTCCTGCATTCGAGCCAGCAGATCAATCTCATCCCTGGCCTGTCGCTGCCGATCTTCGACGGTGGCCGCCTGAACGCGAACCTGCACGGCGCGCGCACGGCCAGCAACACGCTGATCGAGCAGTACGACCAGGCGGTGCTCGACGCGGTGCGCGACGTCGCGCAGAGCGGCAGCGAGATCGGCGATCTCGATCATCGCGTGCATTTGCAGCGCGAGCGGATCGACGCCCTGAGCTTCGCAAGCGACAGCGCCGAGGCGAGCTACCGGACCGGCCTCGGCGACAAGATCAGCGCGATGCAGGCAAAGGCGCCGGTCATCGAAGGGCGCCTCGAGCTCGTGCAGCTTTCCGGCGACGAGATCGAAGCGGGCATCGCGCTGACCAAGGCGCTCGGCGGCGGCTACCGCAGCGACGATCTGCCGGAGAGCCTGGCTGGCGCGAAAGCGCGCTAGGGCGCTTTCGCGCGTCCGCGCGAGCGGCGACACCCGTTCGGGGGATTGATTGCGATACCGGCCTACTCCATGACGGAAGACATCGACCTGATCGAGCTCACCGCCGCCATCGCGGCGAGCTACGTGTTGCGCAATCCGTTGCCGGCGGCCGACCTGCCGGCGTTGATCGCGAGCATCCATGCCGCGCTGGCCGCGTTGCGCGCGGCGCCGGCGCCGGCGCCGTCCACGCAGCAGCGGGCCGCGGTGCCGATCGAGGAATCGGTGCACGACGACTACCTCGTGTGTCTCGAAGACGGACACAAGCTGAAGTCGCTCAAGCGCCACCTGCAGCGCCAGTTCGCGATGACCCCCGACGAATACCGCGCGAAGTGGGGGCTGCCCGCCGACTACCCGATGGTCGCGCCGGCCTATTCCGCGCTGCGCTCGTCGATCGCGAAGCGCCATCCCGCGGGCGCGATCAAGCCGCGCCGCGGCGACCTGGCCTGAACGGCCAAAGAGGCAAGCCCCTTTCATTGCGCTCACCCGACGAGGGGATGTCGCGCCGCGGCCGCATTGCGCAAGATGTATATCGGCGACAGAAGCCATATGGTTTTGGTCAGCGGCACATCACCGGCAGCGCGAGAGGGGGCGCACATGATCACGCAGACATCGAATGCGGCGTGCAGCAACGGGGAGGAATGCTTGAACACCGGTCACGGAATCGCCGTCGGCCAGCCAGTCGCGGCGCGCGCGCTGTCACTGCCGAAGTGGCGCTTGCGGCGCGCGCTCGATTTCATCGAAGCGAATCTGGCGCAGCCGATCCGGCTGGCCGACGTCGCCGCCAGCGCCGGCCTCACTCGCATGCATTTCGCCGCGCAGTTCCGCTCGACGACCGGCTATTCGCCGCACGCTTACCTGCTGCAGCGCAGGATCGAGCATGCCCAGACGCTGCTGCGCTTGCCGGAGCCCAGCGTGCTCGACGTCGCGCTCAGCTGTGGCTTCGGCTCACATGCGCACTTCTCGACCGTCTTCAGGCGGATGGTCGGCGAGCCGCCCAACCGCTGGCGCACGCGAATGCGCGACGATGCCGGAGCGTGATCATGCCAACCGCTCTTGCGAATGACGCATGCTGGCGCGCCGCGCTGCGCCTGCTCGAGGGGGGCTCGCACGCGTGGGCCGAGCGCCAGCCGGCGCCGTGCCGCGAAGCAGGAGCGGCGCGGGCCGCGAAAACCGACGTGCGCCGCACCTGCGTGGTGCGCGTGGTCGAGCGCGTGTCGAACAAGATCGTGGTCGTGTACTGGTGCGACCCCACCGCCTGCCGCTACGGCGACCAGCTGTGGAAGGCGGACGTCGCGAAGCGGCGCGGCCGCTGCGCGCTGTCGGGTGCGCCGATCGAGACCGGCGACGCGATCTACCGTCCGCGGCCGACGCGCCCGCGCCCGGTCAACGCGACCGCGATGATGCTGGCGTCGGAGGTCGAGCGGGTGTCGCCGGATTGAGAGGCGGCCGGATGACGCGGATTGCACACGGATTACGGCTTCCGTCATCGCTCGCTTTCGTTGCGGTTACTGACTGGCGAAGACGGCGCGACAACCATCCTTTACCGAAAAAGAACCGAATCATCACGCTTTTACGGACGGTCATGTCTAGTCTGGACGGTACCGCTTTCGTCGATGCCGTTGCGACGAGCGGATGTCCGACGGAGCGTGGAATGAACGAGGCGTTTGTTTGCGAAACCCATGAGGAAGCGGAGCATCGCGCTTCCCGCGCAGCGCCCCCGGGCGGCTGGCTCGATGCCCGCGTGATGCACAGCCTTCAGGTCCTGCCGGCGGCGGGCGTGGCGGGCATCCAGCCGGAGCTGGCGCGCGCCTGGCAGATGCTGACCCGGCTGCAGGCCGCCGAAGCGCTGCAGATTGCACGGCGGATCGAGGGGCAGGCCGGCCCGCTGGCGGGCTCCGCCGCGCTTGCGCTGCGCTGCGAGATCGCGGCCGTGCGGGCTGCGGCGCTCGTGCTGCAGGACGATGCGGGGGAGGCGCTGGCCGCCGCGCTTTCCGCGTTGCGGCTCGGCGCCGCATCGCCGACCGCGCATGTCGCGCTGACGGTGTGCCGTTGCGTGTACTGGCGCCTCGGCGATCTCGAGAGCTTCTATGCGGTGGAGCGCCGCGAGCCGGGCGTGCAGCCCGGCCGGCTGCGCGCGATCACCGCGATGTTCGACCTTGCGCTCGATGCCGCGGCCGAACTCGGCCAGATGCGTTTTCATGCGGCGCGGCTCTTGGCCGGCGACGCACTCGACCTCGCGCGCCGCTGCGGCGGCGATCCGGTGGCGCTCGACGCGCTGCCCGCCGCCGTGATGGCCCAGGTGCTGTACGAAGAGGGCCGCGTCGACGAGGGCGAGGCGCTGGTCGCGGCGCGGCTGCCGGGTATCCGGCAGGGCGGCACGATCGAAGGCGCGGTGCGCGGATACGGGCTCCTCGCGCGCATCGCCGCGAACCGGCGGCAGCCGGGACACGCGCTCGTCCTGCTGGCCGAGGCGGACGCGCTCGGGATGAAGCGCAACTGGCCTCGGCTGCGCGCGGCCAGCCTGGCGCAGCAGGTCGAGATGCACGTGGCGGCGGATCGCATCGGCCAGGCGGCGTGCTGCGCGCTACGGCTTGCCGAGCTGGCCGGCCAATGCGGCGCGGCGAGCAGCAGCGTGCGCTTCGAGATCGCGCGCTACCACGTGATCGCGCAGGCGCGGTTTGCGCTCGCCCAGGCGGGCGCAGCGGTCGATCTCGCGTCGCTGCGGCAGCTCCATGGTGATCTCGTCCGGCGGCGCGACCACTACGGCGCAGCGACGATCGCGCTGTTGCTGGTCGAAGCGCTGCTGGCCGCCGGTCTGCGCGACGAAGCGGCCGAAGCGCTGATCTCGCTGCTGAAGCAGGCGGCTTCGGTGGGGTTGCATCAGACGCTGGTTGACTGTAGCGAGTGCGTTGCGGCGCTGATCGACGACATCGCGCAGGGCGCGATCGCGCCTGCCGACGACGTCCGCGAATGGCTGCCCTACATAAGCGCATTGATGTCGCGGCGCGGGCGCGCCGCAGCCGGTGCGCAACCGGGGCCCGATGCGGCGCGCGACACGGGGCGATCCGTGGCCGCCATGGGCTTGAGCGACCGCGAACGCGCGATCATCGGACTGATGGGCCACGGGCTGACCAACAAGCAGATCGCGATCCGATTGCGCGTTGCGCCCGAGACCGTGAAGTCGCACGCGAAGCGTCTGTATGCGAAGTTGTCGGTGAGGAACCGGACCGAAGCGGCGACGCTGGCGAACCGTCTGGGGCTCGTCCGGCTGTCAGGGAGCGGCGGCGATTGAGTTCGGGCTCGGGCTTTCGAGCCGGGCTAGCTCGCTTCGAACGTCTCGCGCAGACAATGCCCCGGCGGCAGCGTCGCGGCGAGTGCGTCCTTCATCGACTTGCCGAGCAAGGCGTGGCGTTCGGCCGATTGCAGGTCGCCGGCCATCTCGCAGGCGCGCGCGGCCGTGCGGTGGATGCGCCAGTCCACGAGCGGCGTCTGGTAGCCGCGCGTCGCGTCGAGCGCATGCTGCACGCAGTGCAGCGCATGGCCGGCATCGTGCTGCTCGCACGCGATCCGCGCGCGCAGCTCCCACGCGAAGCCTTGCCACGTGCGCTCTTCGATGCGGGTTGCCAGCTCGACGAGACGGTCGGCATGGGCGAGCGCGGTGTCGAGATCGCGGTCCGCGAGCGCGGCGCCCGCGAGCCCCCATTCGAGCGGCACGCGCCAGTACCAGTCGAAGATCACCGGCTGCGTGTCCATCAGCCGCAGCACCTGCGTGAGCGCGTCGCGCGCGGGGCGTGTATCGCCGAGGCCGAGCCGGGCGAGCCCGGTCAGCAGCAGGCAGAGCCGGTATTCGGCCGGCAGGATCGATTTGCCGCTGCCCGGTTCGGGCGACTTGCCGGCCAGCACTTGCGCGCAGGACTGCAACATCGCCTCGAAATCCATGGTGTGGAACTGCAGCCAGCAGCGATAGAGCGTGAGCGTGTCCGCGCCATACTGGTTGCCGTTGTGCGCGAACATCTTGATCGCCTTGTCGAACTCGTGCTGCGCGCGGCCGAATTCGCCGAGGTAGAGCAGCGCCCACGGCACACCCAGATGCACCATCCAGGTCGCGCGCGCCATGTTGAACTCGGGGCGGTTCTCCTCGTTTTCGATGAGAAAGCGGTAGTTCGCGAGGATCGTGTCCTGGGCCTCCTGGTAGCGCGACGACACCATGAGGACCATCGAGTATTCGCACAGCGACCAGGCGGTCGTGCAGGGGTCGTCGCCGGCGCGCAGGGGGACGAGGGCAGCCTCGCACCGCGGGATGTCTTCCGCGCGCCAGCCGCGCACCCACATCCGCCAGACGTAGCAACTGATGCGCGTGCGGGCCTGCTGCTGCGGGGTGGTCTGCCGTTCGGCGAGCACGAGCGTTTCGTCGATGATCTGGCTGCAGCGTGCCTGGTCGCGCCAGCTGAACGCGTACGCGAGGCTCATCAGCGCGCGGCTCTGGATGTCGATCAGGCCGTGCTGCGCGGCGCGCTCGGCGAGCTGTTCGCAGGCTTCCCGCGTGCGGGAATCGTGGGCCGCCGCGAAGATCGAAGCGCGGCCCTCGAGGAATTCCGTTTCCGCCGCCGCGCGCGCTTCATCGGGCAGATTCGTGGCGAGCATCAGCGCACGGTCGATGACCGCGAGCGCGTCGTTGTACGCGAGACGCTTCTTCGCCGTCTGGATCGCGATGCGCAGATAGCCGAGCGCGCGCTCCCAGTGTTTCGCGGCCGCGAAGTGCTGCGCGAGCTCGGCGGCGACCCCGCCGCGCTCGTCCGGCGCGAACAGCGCTTCGAGCGCCTCGGCGGCGCGCAGATGCGAGCGGGCGGTGCGCAGCAGGCCCTGCCGGTCGTAGAAGGTCTGCCGGTACATCGTGTGGCGGAACGCGTAGGTGCGCGCGGCGAGACCGTAGTCGAGCGTAGACGACGGCTCGCGCCGGATGAAGCTCTCCTGGCGGCAGAGCGCCTCGCAGATGTCTTCGAAATGCTCCTGGCTCAAGCCGGCGGCCGGCGCCGCCGTGGCCGCGCTGAACGCGAGGCCGGCGACGCTCGCGCCTTCGAGCGCGCGTTGCTGGTCGGCGGTGAGCCGCTGGATGCGGTGCTCGATGACCTGGTTCAGCGTCAGCGGCACTTCGAGCCGCACTTCCGAGGGCGACAGGTGCAGCTTCCAGCCTTCGGGCGTCGATTGCGCGATGCCTTGCTCGACGAGGTGATCGAGCGTCGCGACCATGAACAGCGGGTTGCCGCCGGAGCGCTCGCGCACCAGTTGCGCGAAGCCGTCCGGACTGCCGAGCCGATCGTCGTGCGGGCTGCCCGTCAGGTATTCGGCGATGGCGCCTTCGGTGAGCGGTTCCAGCACGATGTCGTGACAGAGCTTCTGCAACCCCAGGTCGCGGTTCAGCCGGCACAACGGATGCTGCACGGCTTCGGCGTCTTCCGGACGGTAGGTCGCGATCACCATCAGACGCCCATTGCTGCGATGGCGGGCGAGCGCGGACAGCATGTCGACGGTCGAATAGTCGGACCAATGCAAGTCTTCGAACACCAGCGCGAGCGGACGCTCCAGCGACAGCGCTTCGAGGAACTCGCAAATCTCGCGCAGCATGCGCCCGCTCGCCGCGCCGATCACCTGACGCTGCAGGTCGGCGCGGTATTGCTGCGGCACCGATCCGAGCATCTGGAAGGCCCAGGTCGGGGCAATCGATACGAGCGAGCGGCTGATCATCGGACCCGCTTCGCCGCGGGTCAGCTGCGTCAGCGCGTCGAGCACCGGGTAGTAGGGCTCGGTGCCGCCATAGCCTTCGACGCAGCGCCCGAGCGACGTCAGCACCGTGACTTCGCCCGCGAGCGAATCCAGGAACCGGCTGACGAGCGTCGTCTTGCCGATGCCCGGCTCGCCCGCCACGAACACGATGCGCGAGGCGCCGTTGCGCGCCTCTTCGAACAGCGTCTGCAACCGGGTCAGCTGCGGCGTGCGGCCGACGAACGCGCCGTGGCCGCGCTTGTGCGTGCGGGGCGTTGCCGTGCCGGAACCGATGTGCAGTGGTGCGATGAAGCGATAGCCGCGGCCGCGCTGGGTTTCGATGAAGCTGGGACGCGCCGGGTCGTCGCCGAGCGCCGTGCGGATCGTCAGCATGTGCGCCTTCAGCACTTCAGGCTGGACATGCACGTTCTGCCACAGTGCATTGAGGAATTCGTCGTGTGTGATGAGCCGGCCGGCGTGCTCGATCAGGTATTGCAGCATGTCGTAGGCGCGCGGCGTCAGCGTGAGCTTGCGGCTCGCGCCGTCGGGCGTGCATTCCCAGACGCATCGATTGACGCGATCCAATCGAAAAGGCGGGAAATCGATCAAGTAGTGTCTCCGGCCGGGCAGCAACGCGGCTTTTCAGGGGCGGCATAAAACGTCGTCGGCGTCATGTCGCGACAATGCGCTTTGCTTCGCTGGTTTTCGCGATTCTATACCGGGGGGTATCGGCTGTAATACCGCTTGTCGATGGGAGTTCGGTGTAAAGGACGGGACTTCGGGTCATATTACTGAAGCATTTCAGCGAGAATTGCGATCGATACTTATCGAAGGATGGCGCGTGAACCGCAGGGTCCGATTACCCATGGAGGGAGCGGAGATGGCAGACCTGGAGATTGCCGAAGTTTTCCATGAGAGCGGCTCGCTGAGATTTCGTTACACCAGATATCTGGTTCCGGACGGAAGCCGGTGGATCAGGCATGGTTTGTTTGTCGCGTATCAGGAGAATGGCGCGATTGCGTCCGAAGGCACCTACGAGCATGGCTTGGAGCATGGTCCGTGGAAGGATTTCCATCCGAACGGACAGCTCGCGGCGCTGGGTCGCTATGATCGCGGAATCGAAATCGAGCCTTGGCAGCACTGGGACGCGGATGGGCGGCCTGAAATCTGACTCGGCGAATTGCGCGACCGTCATCGCTGCGAGTGAATCGCGACGGCTGAGCAGCAGGGCTTGCTATTGACCGTGCTTACAAGGAGCTTCCATATGAAAGCGCAGTGGGATCGAATCGAGCAATGGCTATCGACGAAGGGGTGTCTGGAGCAGATGCGCCTGCGGGCCGGCGCCTCGACGAGCGGGATCGAGGGACTCGAAGCGCACCTCGGCGTGAGATTGTCCGAGAGTCTCAAGGCCTTTCTCTCCGTTCACGATGGCCAGGATGAAACCGTTGGGTTGGTGGGGGGCGAACTGCTGCTGTCGATCGAGGGGATTCGCCAGGAGTGGGATCTCTGGCGTTCGCTCGATGAAGAAGCCATGAACGCCGACAGTGCGGACTTCATGGCGTCCCATCCCGAAGGATTCATCAAGCCGATGTATACCAACCGCTTGTGGATTCCTTTGACGAAGGACTGGGGCGGGAATCATATTGGACTTGACTACGATCCTGATGAGAAAGGCTCGTCCGGTCAGGTGATCCGATTCGGGCGGGACGAGGAGACCAAGCGCCTCATCGCGGATAGCTTTGAGGACTTTGTCGGCAAGCTGGTTTTGGCGGTCGGCGCGTCGGAATGGAATGGCGAGTATCTGGCTATGACGATTTGAGCGCGCGTCGGCCACGATAGCCTCGACTACAAAGAAGCGGGTGTTTGTCGCTGGCCGGCGCAGCAAGCTCTCAATGTACAGACGAGCCTTTAATATGAAAAATCACTCCGACATGCGTGAAGGGGGCGTGTTCTCGGTCTGGATCGGCCAATATCGGACTGAGGAGGCGCTCGATGAATATATGAGCGGCCAGTGGACCCGTGATTTCGGGTTCGCGATCGATCCGCTGGATCCGCCGGAGTTCAATCTTGCGGAAGAGGGCGATTGCCAACTGGACGCATTGGTCGCGGAGATGTCATCGGGCGATCGGCTGAAAGGCGGGCTGGCTGCGGCAACGACAGCTCACCCGCTACCGAAAGCGGCGTGCGTCCTGGTCTTCTACAACTTTCGGTACGACACTGCGCTTCGCGCACGGCGGACGCGAGGCGACATGGAGTTCTTCGGGGTCTTTCCGTACGGATAGAACCGATTGTTCGCCGATTGAGTCGTGTTCTGCACCTCGGCCGCGCGTGTGAAGCTCCTCAAGTCCGCGACGAGGACGAAGGCCTGGACGGCATCGAGGTCGAGCAGGCGGGATGAGGGGCGATATCCCGTGTCCACGCTGATTAGTCGATCACCGCCTCGATAAGGCAAGGGCCGCGCCCGGCGATGGCCGCGCCGAGCGCCCGCTCGAACTCGCGGCGCGTCTCGGCCCGCGCGGCGGACACCCCGAGACCCTTGGCGAGGTCCACCCAGCCGATGGCCGGCGAGTCGAGGTCGAGCATCCGCCTTGCGTTGGGGCCGTCCTGGTCGGCGCCGACGCGCTTGAGTTCATTGTTGAGCACCTTGTAGGCGCGATTCGCGAGGATGATGGTCACGACGTCGAGCTGTTCGTGAGCTTGCGTCCAGAGCGATTGAACCGAATACATGGCGCTGCCGTCGCCGACGAGCGTGATGACTTTCCGCTCGGGGCACGCGACGCTCGCCCCGGTCGCCACCGGCATCATGCTGCCGATGGCGCCGCCGGTCAGGTTCAGGTGGTCGTGGGGCGCGGCGTTCTCCAGAACGTCGTAGTAGAGGATGGAGGCCGTGATCCCCTCGTCGGCGAAGATGGCGTTCGGCGGCATGTGCCTGGCGATCAGCCGCACGATGCTTTCGCTGTCGAGGCGGCCGTCGAGCGAGACGGCGGTGTCGGTTTGCGCGGTGACGCACTCCAGCGCGTCCCGGGCGTCGAGCGCATCCACGAGTTTCTCCATCGCCGCAACGCTGTCCTCATGAGGTTGAGTCAACGTGGTCACCTGGCATCCTTCCGGGGTCAGCCAGCTCGGCTTGTTCGGATAGGCGAAGAAGCTCACCGGCGGCTGCGTGCCGACGAGGACCAGCAGGTCCGTGCCTTGGAGCGACGAGAGCGCCATCTCGCCGAAATACGGAAGCCGCTCCAGCTTCACGCGCCCGACGCCTCGTTCGAGACGCGGGGCAAACGTGTCGCAGACGAGACGCGCGCCCGTTTTGGCCGCGAGCTTGCCGGCGAGCATCAAGCCGCGTCCCCGGAGGACGTCTCCCCTCATCAGAAAGACGGTCTTCGCGCCTTTGCGGATCGACGAGGCGATCCGGTCGATGGTCGCGTCGGATGCCTGCGCGTGCGGTGCGAGGGGCAACGGCTCGGCGACGTCGTCCGCGCTGTCCCATGCCGAGTCGGCGGGAAGAATCAGCGTGGCGATTTGCCCCGGCTTCTCGCGCGCGATCCGCACGGCTTTCGCGGCGTCCGAGCCGACCGACCGGGCGCTCGTCGACGAATGCACCCATGCCGAGACGGGGCGGGCGAACCCGGCGATGTCCGACGATAGCGGGGCATCGTAGCGCGAGTGCGAAGACGCATGGTCGCCCACGATGTTCACGACGGGGCTCGAAGCGCGGCGCGCGTTGTGGAGATTGCACAGCCCGTTGGCGAGACCGGGGCCGAGGTGAAGCAGCGTGGCCGCGGGCTTGTCCGCCATCCGTGCGTAGCCGTCGGCCGCGCCCGTGGCGACGTTCTCCTGAAGGGCGAGAATTGGCCGCATGCCCGGGACCGAATCGAGCGCCGCCACGAAGTGCATTTCCGATGTGCCCGGGTTGCCGAAGCACACGGTCACGTCGCTGGCGACCAGCGATTTCAATAGGCTCTCTGCTCCATTCATGGCGTCCATCCCTTGAGTTCGATCAGCTTGCGATTCGGCGTAGTTCACTCATTCGCCGGTGACGCACAGTACGGCGAGGCCTGAATGAAGAACTGCCAGAAATCCAACAATTCGGCGTAAACCCGAGATTGATTGATTTCTGGCAGTTGGGGATTTGGCATGGCGGGCATTGTGCGTTTCCAGTGACCGAATGCGCTGACCGACATGACGGATTGAGCGCGAGCCACCACACCACTGGAGCGAGACCATGTCCGAACCGATCACCTGCATCGAAGATCTTCGCGCTTTGGCGCAGCGGCGCATTCCGCGCATGTTCTATGACTACGTCGATTCCGGCTCGTACACGGAATCGACCTATCGCGCCAACGCGATCGATCTGCGGCAGATCAAATTGCGCCAGCGAGTCGGGATCGGCCTCGAAGCGCGGAACCTCAAGACGACGATGGCCGGCTATCCGGTTGCGATGCCCGTCGCGCTGGCGCCGACCGGGCTCGCCGGGATGATGAGGGGCGATGGCGAAATTCTCGCGGCACGGGCCGCGCGCAGCTTCGGCGTCCCGTTCACGCTGTCGACGATGAGCATCTGTTCGATCGAGGATGTTTCCGAGCATGCTCCGGGGCCGTTCTGGTTCCAGCTCTATGTCATGCGCGACCGCGCATTCATCGAGCGGCTGATCGAGCGCGCCGCGACGGCCGGCTGCCCTGCGCTCGTCGTGACGCTGGATCTGCCGGTCGGCGGGCAGCGCCACAAGGACGTGAAGAACGGCTTGTCCACGCCGCCGCGCATGACCCTGGCCAATCTCGTCGATATGGCGGGCAAGCCGGGCTGGTCGTGGAGCATCGCTCGCGCCAGGCGGCGCCATTTCGGGAACATCGTCGGCCACGTCAAGGGCGTCGAAGACATGTCGTCGCTGGCCTCCTGGGTGAAGGATCAGTTCGACCCGGCCGTGACCTGGGCGGACGTCGAATGGATCCGGAAACGCTGGAACGGCAAGCTGATACTGAAGGGGATCCTCGATCCGCATGACGCGCGCCACGCGGTCTGCGCCGGGGCGGACGCCATCGTCGTTTCGAACCACGGCGGACGGCAGCTCGACAGCGCGGTTTCGACGGTACAGGCCTTGCCGGCTATCGTGGATGCGGTGGGAAAGCGTCTCGAAGTGTGGCTCGACGGCGGCATCACGACGGGCCAGGACGTGCTCAAGGCCGTGGCGATGGGCGCGCGCGGCACGATGATCGGCCGGGCCTTTCTCTATGGACTGGCGGCGGCCGGCGAGAAGGGCGTGCGGCGCAGCCTGGAGATCATCGCGGCGGAGCTCGATACGACCATGGCCTTGTGCGGATGCACGGACATCGCGTCGGCCGGGCCCGGCATTCTCGCGGCTTCGCCGGCGGGAGTAGACTCGCGCAAGCTTGCTCCATGGCGCTTTGCCGATGCTTACGTGTGAAGAAGAGGAGCAGATAATCCAGTTCAAGCGCCAGTTCAAGCGGCGTCGGGGAAGGTGAAAAATGCGTCTGTCGAAGGTCGATCTGAATCTCTTCGTTGTCTTCGAAGCCGTCTATAGAACGCGAAACCTGACCCGCGCGGCGGAGATGCTGTTCATCACCCAGCCGGCGGTCAGCAATGCGCTGGCGCGCATGCGCAAGGCGTTCGACGATCAGCTTTTCGTGAGCACGTCGAGCGGCATGGTGCCGACGCCCGTTTCGGAAAATATCATCGGCAGGGTCCGCGAGGCGCTGCAGTTGCTCGATTCGAGCGCGCATGCCGGGGGACACTTCGACCCGGCCTCGTCCGAGCGCACGTTCCGGCTCAGCATGACCGACCTCACGGAGGCGCTCCTCTTGCCCGCGCTGGAGGAGGTGCTGCAGCGGCAGGCGCCCGGCATACGCATCGAAAGCTACTTCACGACGCGCAGAGAGGTGCCGGAAGCGTTGGCGAGCGGCGCGGTCAATCTCGCGATCGACGCGCCGCTGATCGACGACCCCGATCTCGAGCAGGAGCCGCTGGGCCGCGACCGGTACGCATGCATGCTGCGCCACGACCATCCTTGCGCCAGGAAGAAGCTGACGATCGACGACTACCTCGGGTTCGGTCATATCCACGTATCGAGCCGCCCTCAGGGAACGGGTCTCGTGGATGCAGAACTGAACAAGCTGGGCCTCAGGCGATCGATTCAGACGCGGGTCCAGCACTATCTGGTCGCTCCGCTGATCGCGATGCGAACCGATCTCGTCCTCACGGCCCCGCTCGTGCTCCTGCAGCGTTACGACGCGCGAATCCTGGCGTTGCCGTTCGATCTTCCGGATCTCGAGTCTCATTGCTACTGGCACCGCAGCGTCACCGCGGACCCGGCGCATCGCTGGCTGCGCGAGCAGGTCGGCAGGCTCATGCGGGACATGCAGTTGTAGCCGGGTGTCACGAAAATTTATTGGCCGCCATCACGACAATAAACTTCCTGAATGACTCGGCGCTGGGTACGCTGACAGCCATATAGAAGCGAGGATGGCATGGCAGAACTCCAGTTCGACATCGACGATCTCACCCGTTATCTGACGGCGCACGTGCCCGGGTTTCAAGGGCCGATGTCCGTCGAGAAATTTCCCGGCGGGCAATCCAATCCGACCTTTCTCCTGAAGGCGCAAAGCGGCAGCTACGTGCTGAGGCGTCAGCCTTCCGGCGCGCTGCTCAAGTCCGCGCATGCCGTCGATCGCGAGTTTCGCGTGCTGTCGGCGCTCGGCAACACGAAGGTTCCTGTCGCCCGTGCCCATCACCTTTGCGAAGACCGCAACGTCATCGGCAGCATGTTCTACGTCATGAGCTACGAAGACGGGCGCATCTTCTGGAACCCGGCGCTGCCCGAGTTGCCCGTGGAGGAGCGCGGCGCCGTCTATGACGCGCTGATCGGCACGATGGCGGCGCTCCACGACGTGGATATCGACGCAGCCGGACTGTCGGACTACGGCCGCCCCGGCAATTATTTCGCGCGTCAGATCGACCTCTGGACCAAGCAATATCGCGCCGCGCAGACGGATACGCTGGACGCGATGGAGTCGCTGATCGAGTGGCTGCCTACCTACTGCCCGGAGGAGACCGGAAAGCCTTCGCTCGTGCATGGCGACTTCCGTATCGACAACCTCATTTTCATGCGCGGCGCGCCGCAGGTTCGCGCCGTTCTCGACTGGGAACTCTCCACGCTTGGCAATCCGCTCGCTGACATCGCGTACCTCTGCATGTGTTTGCGGCTCCCGCCTCATGGCCATATCGCCGGCCTCGCAGGCTTGAATCTCGCGGCGCTGGGGGTGCCGGACGAGGCGTCCATCGTCGAGCGGTACTGCGGGCTGCGGGGAATGGCGCCGATCGAGAACTGGAACTTCTATCTGGCGTTCAGCTTTTTCCGGCTCGCGGCGATCGCCCAGGGGGTGAAGAAGCGGGCCTTGAGCGGCAACGCGTCGAACGAGAAGGCGCGGCAGGTGGGGGAGATGGCCGGGGCGCTCGCGAAGATGGGCGTCGACCTGGTCTGAAGTCTGAATACAGTCAGGAAACCGGAACGTAAGACGACATATCGAGGCTGATCGTGACGACGAATTTGTTCGACCTGAAAGGAAAGATTGCGTTGGTGACCGGCGCCAGCCGGGGCATCGGTGCGGAGATCGCCAAGCTGCTCGCCGAGCAGGGCGCTCACGTGATCGTGTCGAGCCGCAAGCTCGAGGATTGCCGATCCGTGGCGCGCGAGATCGAGGCGGCGGGCGGGAGCGCTGAAGCGCAAGCGTGCCATGTCGGGCGCGTCGAGGACATCCACGCGATCTTCCAGCATGTTCGCGCGCGGCATGGGCGTCTGGACATCCTCGTCAACAACGCGGCGGCGAATCCGTACTATGGACACATTCTCGACACCGATCTGGCGTCGTTCGAGAAGACGGTGGAGGTCAACCTGCGCGGCTACTTCTTCATGTCCGTGGAGGCGGGCAAGCTGATGCGCGAGCACGGCGGCGGCGCGATCGTCAACACGGCTTCGGTCAACGCATTGCAGCCCGGCGACAAGCAGGGGATCTACTCGATCACCAAGGCCGCCATCGTCAACATGACGCGCGCATTCGCCAAGGAGTGCGGTCCGTTGGGGATTCGCGTGAATGCGCTGCTCCCCGGATTGACCAAGACCCGCTTTGCGGGAGCATTGTTCGAAGATCAGGCCACGTATGAAGACTGGGTATCCCGCATTCCGCTGCGGCGCCATGCGGAACCTCGCGAGATGGCGGGCACCGTGCTTTACCTCGTGTCCGACGCAGCGAGCTATACCAATGGAGAGTGCGTCGTCGTCGACGGCGGATTGACGATCTAGCCGCGTGGTCGTTGCGCGGCGTCGATCGGATACTGGAGAAATGGAAATGGATTTTGCGTATAGCCCGAAAGTCGAAGCGCTGTGCACACAGGTGCGCAGCTTCATGGATGCCTGCATCGTCCCGCGCATCCGGCAATGGCACGACGAAGTGGGTGCGGGCCGATATCCGGTTTCCTTCATGGAGGAGTTGAAGGAACGCGCGCGTGCAGAGGGGCTCTGGAATCTTTTCCTGCCGCATCTGCGCGATGACGAGCCCGGCACCCGCCTGACCAATCTCGAGTACGCGCCGCTGGCGGAAATCATGGGACGCGTACCGTGGGCGTCGGAGGTGTTCAACTGCAATGCGCCGGACACCGGCAACATGGAACTGCTCCATATGTTCGCCACGCCCGCCCAGCGTGAGCAGTGGCTCGAGCCCCTGCTCGACGGCAAGATCCGCTCGGCGTTCGCGATGACGGAGCCGGCGGTGGCGTCGTCGGACGCGACCAACATCACGACGTCGATTCGCCGCGACGGAGACGACTACGTCATCGACGGCCGCAAGTGGTTCATCACGAACGCGGCTCACCCGAATTGCAAGCTCTTCATCGTGATGGGCAAAACGGATCCGGACGCGCCGAGCCACCGCCAGCAGAGCATGATCCTCGTGCCGGCCGATGCACCCGGCGTCAAGCTGATCCGCAATATTCCGGTGGTCAATCACGTGGCGCCGGAAGGGCACTGCGAGATCGAATTCAAGGGCGTACGGGTGCCGCGCTCGAATCTGCTCGGTGAAGAGGGCGGCGGCTTTGCGCTCGCGCAGGCGCGTCTTGGGCCGGGACGGATTCACCACTGCATGCGCTCGATCGGCGCCGCGGAATTGGCGCTCGAGTTGATGGTGGAGCGGGCGCAGGCGCGTACGGCATTCGGAAAGCAGCTGCACGAGCACGGCCCGGTCGGCGAGTGGATCGCGAAGTCGCGCATCGAAATCGACCAAGCCAGGCTCCTCGTGCTGAAAGCCGCGTGGATGATCGACAACGTAGGCGCGAAGGAGGCACGCAAGGAGATCGCGATGATCAAGGCGCTCGTGCCGAGCGTTCACACGGCGGTCTGCGAGAGGGCGATACAGGTATTCGGCGCGATGGGGCTGAGCCCCGATACGCCATTGGCCGACAGTTGGACGTGGGGGCGTGCGCTGCGGTTCGCGGACGGTCCCGACGAGGTCCACTTGCAGAGCATTGCGCGCATGGAGGTCAAGGCGCGGCGCCATGAGCCGGGGAAAGACAATCCCTACCTGACGCCGCTGTTGTAAGGCATCGAGCCGGTTTGCGCCAACGCAGTCTCCGCTGCGTTGGCGCGACGCTCGGCATTTGCCGTCAGATTTCCTCCGACAGCAGCCGCGTTTCTTCCGACGGCGCTGCGACGAGGATGCTTTCGAAGCTGTCCATCAAGCTGGACACGGCATATTGCGGGGACCAGAGCCCGCCCGCTTCGCCGTTGTCGCGGCTCGCTTCCCACGCCGCCAGCGCAGCATTGCCGTAGATGCCGACGAGCGAAAGCCGGTGATCGACGATGGCCGGCGGAAGGTCGGAAAGCAGGTCCCGGAGCTGGGCGTTGCAGCGCTGATAGCCCAGATTCCATTTGTTTTCCAGCGCTTCCCGCAAGAACGCGCGGTTGTTCAACTGCAAGTTGGCGATCATGCGGATGTAGGTCGCCTGACCCGTGCGATCCGCGAGATCGAGCATCGGAAAGAGCAGCGCGCCCAATACCGTTCTCACGCTTATCCCTCCCTCCGTCTCCAGCTTGTCGAGCCGCGCCTGACGGTCTTCGTCGATCAGGCGCGCGCCGTCGACGATCAGCTCGCGCGCCAGTTCGAGCTTGTTTCCGAAGTAGTAGCGCAGCGAGGCGCTGTTTCGCTGTCCTGCGGCGGAAATGATGTCCTGCACCGACACCCCGTCCAATCCACGCAGCGCGAACAGGCGTTGCGCTTCTTCCTTTAAGCGAGTCCGTGTTTCCGCCCCGTCCGAGCGAAGGGTTTTCCCTGACGTCGTCATTACTTTACCGTGTCGAGTTAATTAACTACACTGGATTAACTAACCCAGTAGGAGAAACTTAGCATGAAAGTCGTAGTTGTCGGAGGAGGCATTGGTGGCTTGACGACCGCTCTGGCGCTGCTGCGCCAGGGCATCGAGCCGATTGTACTGGAGCGTGCCCCGCAATTGACCGAGGTCGGAGCGGGCGTGCAGATCGCCGCGAACGGCACGATCGTGCTGCGGGAATTGGGGCTTGAGCCCGCGATGGCGAAGATCGCGACGGTGCCGGAGCGCTTCGACTACCTCGAGCTGTCAACGGGGCGTCTCCTGTACGTTGCGCCGTTGGGCAAGGAAGCGGCGGCGCGTTACGGCGCGTTGCTCTACAACATTCACCGGGCCGACCTGATCGACCTGCTCGCCAAGGCTTTGCCGCCCGGCGTGGTCCGGCTGGGAGCGGAATGCGCATCCATTTCCCAGGACGACGACGGCGCCTGGGTCACGCTGCAAAACGGCGAAGTGATTCGCGGCGACGCCGTGATCGGCGCGGACGGCATCCACTCCGCCGTCCGGACTGCCCTGCGCGGCCCCGAGGAGAAGCAGTTCGCCAACATCCTGATGTGGCGCTCGCTGATCCCCGCCGACCGGCTCGCCGGCCTGAAGTTGCCGGTGGCGGGGAACAACTGGTTCGGCGTGGGCAGGAACATCGTCTCGTACTGGGTTCGCAAGGATCTCTACAGCATTCTTGCGTCGGTGCCGGCAACCGAAGTGAGCCGCGAGTCGTGGACGCAGTCGGGGGACGTCGCGCAGCTGCGGCGCTCGTTCGAGGGGTCCGAGCCGAGGGTCCAAAAGATGCTGGAAGCCGTGGACTCGGCGTTCATCACGGGGATGTACCACCGCGACCCGATCGAGCACTGGAGCACCGGGCGGATCGCCCTGCTCGGCGACGCCGCGCATGCGATGGTGCCGTACCTCGCGCAAGGCGCCTGCCAGGCGATCGAAGACGCGTGGGTTCTCGCCAGCTGCCTCGCGAACCATGGCGAAGCCGGTGTTCAGGACGCGCTGCTCGAATACGAACGGCGCCGCCAGCCGCGCACGACGCGGATTCAGGCGGGTGCGCGGTTTGTCGTCGATTGGGCGCACGAGCCCGACGAGGCGCGCGTGCGCCAGCGCAACGGACGCTTGAAGGGACTCTCGCGCATCGATCCGTTGGCCGAGGCTTCGTGGTCGTTCGCCTGGGGGCACGACATCCTCGCGGCCGCCAAGCTGCCGCCGGGCGAGGTCGTGGGCCTGAGCGCGGCGCGCGAAGGAAAGCGGATGGCGCGCCCCGAGAGCCAGCGCGCTTTCGATCTCTGGAAGGGTGTGTTCACGCCTGATGACATTGCTCGCGGCGACCGGGGGCAGCGAGCCGCCTACGAACGGTTCCTGCTCGAGCAGTTCCCCGCGCCGGCGGGCACCGAGGCGACGGACGTCGATCTTCACGGCGTGAGCGCGCTGCGAGTGGTTGCACCGGGATCCGCGCAAAAGGCGAGCGCGACCGCATTGCACTTCCACGGCGGCGGCTACGTGCTGGGTTCGGCGAAGAGCTCGGTCGAATACGCAAGCCGTCTTTCGCGCGCCCTCAACGGGCCGTGCTACACGGTCGACTATCGCCTCGCGCCCGAGCATCCGTATCCGGCGGCATTCGACGACGCGTTCAGCGCCTATCGCGGCTTGCTTGCCGCGGGTGTCGATCCGTCGACGGTGTTCCTGAGCGGCGAGTCGTCGGGCGGCGGCCTGGCGCTGGCGCTGGCCGCCGCGTTGCGGCGCGCGGGTCTGCCACTGCCGGCGGGCGTCATCGCAATCTGTCCGCTCACCGACCTCACGCTTGGCGGCCCTTCCGTCATGGCGAATTCGGGAGACGACCCGGCCGCGAATCGCGAGACGCTTTCCAACCTCGCCGCCTCCTACTTCCAGGGCCACGAGCCGACCGATCCGATGGTGTCGCCGCTGTTCGCCGACCTCGCGGATCTTCCGCCGGTATTTCTTTCGGCCGTGGAGGGCGAGGTGCTGGAAAGCGACACGACTCGCTTCGCCGAGCGGGCGAGGGCAGCCGGTGTGAACGTGAAGTTGAAGAGGGTGGCCGATTCGGTTCACGTCTTCACGCTCTTCCCGTTCCTGCCGGAAACCGCCGAGACGCTCGAAGAAATCGGCCAGTGGAGCCGCGAGCTTCTCTAGAAGTAGAGAGGCGCATCCGCCTGGCGCGCGGCGCTTGGTGGATGCAAGCAAACGGTTTCAAGGCGCCACGCCCTATCACTGCATCTCGTCTTATGCCCGGAGCAGACATGACGGCAATCTCCCCGCGTCGGCCGGCCGACGCGCCGCGGCAGCTATCCGCGCCGCAGACATCGCTGTACGCGAATCTCGAAGTCTCCGCGAACCGCCATCCGGAAAAGGCCGCAATCCTTTACTACGGCAGCACCGTGAGCTACCGGCAACTGCGATCCGAAGTCGATGCGCTGGCCGGATTCCTGCAGCAGCATTGCGGCGTCGCCCGGGGTGACCGCGTCGTGCTGTACATGCAGAACAGCCCGCAGTTCGTCATCGCTTTCTACGCGATCCTGCGCGCGGATGCGGTGGTCGTGCCCGTCAATCCGATGAACCGTGCTGCGGAGCTGCAGCACATACTCGAAGATAGCGGGGCGAGCGTTGCCTTCGTCGGCGAAGAACTCATGGCGCACATCCGGTCGCTGCCTGGCGGCCGGGTGAACCATGTGATTTCTGCGCGCTATGCCGACTATCTTCGTGATCAGACCGACTTGCCGTTGCCCGAGGTCCTGACCTCCTCGGCCGGGCCGTGGCCCCATGCGGAATCCGTCGACGGCCACACTGCGCTCATCGCCTGGAAGGACACGCTCTTAAGCGCGTGCGTACCGCGCGGCCACGAAGCCAAGCCCGAGGATCTCGCGGTCATTCCCTATACCTCCGGCACGACCGGCCGTCCCAAGGGGTGCATCCATACCCATTGGAGCGTGATGCATTCGACGGTCGCGTGCGCGCGATGGCCGAACCTTGCCAACGAGAGCGTGATGCTGTGCTCCGTGCCGCTGTTTCACGTCACCGGCATGCAGAATTGCATGAACATGCCGATCTTCATCGGCGCCACGATGGCGATCATGACCCGCTGGGATGCGACATGCGCCGCGTACTTGATCGAACGCCATCGCGTCAGCACCTGGGTCACCGTTCCCACGATGCTTATCGACCTGCTGAATCTCGCGGACGTCGACCAGTTCGACCTGAGCTCCATCACCTACCTGAGCGGCGGCGGCGCCGCGATGCCGCAGGCTGTCGCGCAGCAGATCCAGGCGCGTTGGGGTGTCCCGTACGTGGAAGGGTACGGCCTCACCGAGACGATGGCGGCGACCCACATCAATCCGCCGAAGCAGAGCAAGCAGCAGTGCATGGGGGTGCCGATCTTCAATACGAGTTCGCTCGTGGTCGATCCCGAAACGCTCGCGCCGCTCGGCGAGGGCGAAACCGGCGAGATTCTCGTCAGCGGGCCGCAAGTATTCGACGGGTATTGGAAGTCGCCGGAAGCCACGCGAGACGCGTTCGTCGTGATCGATGGGAAGCGGTACCTGCGCACCGGAGACCTCGGTTACGTGGATCGCGACGGATATTTCTTCGTCGTCGACCGGCTGAAACGCATGATCAACGCCTCCGGCTACAAGGTCTGGCCGGCCGAAGTCGAGGCCATGCTGTTCGAGCATCCCGCCGTGCAGGAAGCGTGTGTGATAGCGACCCAGGATGCGCGTCGAGGCGAGTCGGTCAAGGCGGTCATCGTGCTTCGGAACGGTGAGCACGCGACGGAAGAAGACATCGTGTCCTGGGCCCGCGAGCGCATGGCGTCCTATAAGGTGCCGCGCGTCATTCAGTTTGCCGACAGCCTGCCTCGCACGGCGAGCGGAAAGATTCAGTGGCGGCTGTTGCAGGAAGAGGAAACGCAAAGCCGCAACGCTCAATCCGAACGCCGCCGGCTGGATTGACCTGTTGCCAGGGTTATCCCTCACGCCTTCTCAAGGCGATGGAATAAGGCGTGCCGCGGCGGTCGATGCGCTCGCGCCGCGGAATGTAAATTTTCTGGCAGTTGCGGCCGGGGTTTCCGGGCAACGTGTGGCTGTGGGCGCCATGCTTTGGCCGGATCTGGCTGTGCCGGCTCATTTGATTGCACAACAAGAAGACATCAGGCGCTCGTGCTCAGGGAGCAATCGATAGTTCGCAGATGTAGTTCATATCGTTCGCATAACGACATAATCATAATATCCGGAGTTTATTTATGAGGAAGGTTAGGAGATTGCTTGGAGCACGGTATCGGCGCAAGGCCGGCCTGTTGGCCGCCATCGCGTCTACTGCGACGCTGTATTCCGTCTCGTCGGCCGCACAGTCGTCGGTCACGCTTTACGGGCTTGTCGATACGGGCATTCGCTACACGACGCATGCGGATCGGCAAGGCGATTCCCGCGTCCAGATGACCACCGGCGAAAGCGAAAGCCACTTCGGATTCAAGGGAGTGGAAGACATCGGCGGCGGAACGAAGGTCGTATTCCAACTCGAGGATCGCTTCTTTCCGAACTCGGGGCAGACCGACCCCGCCTATCCGTACTTCAACACGGCGTTTGTCGGCTTGCAGTCGAGCAGTTACGGAAAGTTGACGATGGGGCGTCAGATCAACCCGCTCGCCGATGCCGTTCTGAGCGCCTTCATCACCAATCCGTGGCTGCCCACCTTTTACCAGTTTCGGCCGGAAGTCACGATGGCCCAGGGCGTGTGGACCAGCAACATGGTCAAGTACGCCGCGCGATGGCAATACCTGACGGCCGAGGTGTCGTACGCGTTCGGCGGCAATGCAGGCGCCTTCGGCGCGGGCAGCCAGATCGGGGCATCGCTGATCTATTTGCCCGGCCAGCCGTTGCGCCTTGCCGCCGCGTACCTGGACTCGCGCGATGCCGTGAACGGTTCCGCGCACCTCAAATCCTGGACTGCCGGCGGCTCATATTCGTTCGGCGCTACGACGGTCACTGCCGGCTGGGCCGTGAACAGGCAGGACGCCGGGTTCCAAGGCAATTTCCCCAATGGTCCATTCAGCGCGCCGGAATTGACCGCGCTCGAATTCAACACGTTCACTTCCCGGCAAATGTTCTTTGGCGGCGTGTCGCAGCAGATCGCGGACTCGATTCATCTTTCCGCGAATGTGTGGCGCACGATTCAGACCGGCAAGACGCAAGCGGCCAACGGCAACGCGACGCAATTCCAGCTGCTCGCGGACTACTACTTATCCAAACGCACGGACACCTATCTTGAGGCCGACTACTCGCTGTATCGCGGCGGCATGGTCGGCGCCCAGTTCCAAGGCGTCAATGCGCTGAGCTCGGCGTTCGGCACGACCCAGCTGGGCATCATGGCTGGTGTGCGGCATATGTTCTAAGGAGATGCCGGGATGACGAAGGAGCGATCACTGGTAATCCTGGAACGACGAAAGAATGTCCTTCGAACATATTTCGATTCGGCCATACCGGAGAGCGATCGCTCCTTTTTCGGCCATTGCCTTGAGCTCCAGCGAGAGCGTCTGCCGAGTGATGCCGAGCATCATCGCCAGCGTGTCTTGCGAGACGCTGACGTCTTGGCGGCTTTGCGGCCACTTCGTCACGTCGCCCGATGCGAGCTGCAGAAGGCGCCGGGCGATGCGTGCGCGCGTCGAGTGGAGGGTGGCGTCTTCGATGATGCGATAGAGCCAATTCATGTGGATGGACTGCAACTCGTTGATGGCCCCGAGAAACGTTTGACTCTGCATCAGCTCGTCGAAGGCGGGTGTCCTGACCATCAAGACGGTCGCGCGCTCGATCGCCACGACATCGCGCAGGCGTGGCTGACGGCTGGTCATCGTGGTCTGGCCGAACCAGTCGCCGGCTTCGATGACGGCCAGGATCGCTTCCTTGCCGTCTTCGCGAAGCGTCGATGCTTTTAGCCTGCCGCTGTTGAGACCATAGAAGCCGCTCGGCGTATCGCCCCGGTGGAATAGATATTCGCCCGGGTGCAGCGTGACCAATTCGCATCGCTGGATAAGCGCTTCCTGCTCGGCCGCGGGCAATGAGCAGAACCATTGGTTGGTCCGTATCTCCTCGGACGTGTCGGTCATGAGCGCCATGTGAGTTGCATCTTTTTGGAAGGTCGCCTCGAACGGCGGATTCAGGCTGCTGATCGAGGGGATCAAATCATTCTATACGTGCGGAAAATTGCAACGCAAGGCGGGCAAATGGGGGAGAGAAACCCTTTCGATTGACCCTCCAGGCAATGAACACTTTTATTACGCAGATGGCTAAAAGGGATCCAATATGAGCACCACGACTCTTTCAAAACTCTTGGACGCGGGAATATGGCAGGGGCGCCTTTTCACAGGCTCGTGGCAAGAGAGCGCCAGCGGGCAGGACGTGATCGAGCCCGCCACGGGCCAGAAGCTAGGGCGCATCGGCATGGCCGGCGCGGCGCTCGTCGCCGAGTCCGCCGCCACCGCGAGCGCTGCGCAAACGGCGTGGGCAGCGCTGCCGTACGACGAGCGCGCGGCCGTGCTGCGCCGCGCGGCGCAGCTTGCCGAAGCGCACTTTGCGGAGATCGTCGAATGGGTGATGTGCGAAAGCGGTTCGACACGCGTCAAGGCGGAATTCGAGACCTCCGTGACGGTCAAGACGCTGCATGAAGCGGCGGGATTGCCGTCGCGCGCCGCCGGAGAGGTGCTGCCGTCGGTTCCGGGGCGCCTTTCGCTGGCCCGGCGCCGTCCGCTTGGCGTGGTCGGCGTCATCTCGCCGTTCAACTTCCCTCTTTATCTTGCGATGCGCGCGGTTGCGCCGGCGATTGCACTGGGTAACGCGGTGGTGCTCAAGCCCGATCCCCGGACTGCCGTCTGCGGAGGCTTTGTCGTTGCGCGGCTGTTCGAGCTTGCGGGTTTGCCGGCGGGCGTGCTGCACGTATTGCCGGGCGACGGCGCCGCGGGTGCCGCGCTCACGGCCGATCCTCATGTCGCGATGATTCAATTCACGGGATCGACGGAGGCAGGCCGCAAGGTGGGCGAGGCAGCGGGCCGGCACTTGAAGAAGGTGTCGCTGGAGCTTGGCGGCAAGAACTCGCTCATCGTGCTCGACGATGCCGATATCGATCTGGCCGTCGCCAACACGGCATGGGGCGCGTATCTTCATCAAGGCCAGATCTGTCTCGCGACCGGGCGCGTACTCGTGCAGCGCGGCATCTACGAGCGCTTTGTCGAAAAGCTCGCCGCGAAGGCCAAGGGGCTCACGGTCGGGAATCCCGCAACCGATGACGTCGCGCTGGGACCGCTCATCAACGCTCATCAACGCGACCACGCCGCTCGCGTAGTGAAGGATGCGGTTTCCGCAGGTGCCCGGCTCGAAGCCGGCGGCGGCTATCGCGATCTGTTCTTCGAGCCGACGGTGCTCTCCGCCGTGACGCCGGAAAATCCCGCGTTCAGGGAGGAGATCTTCGGGCCGGTGGCCGTCGTGGTTCCGTTCGACAGCGACGAGGATGCGATCAAGCTGGCCAACCAATCGGAGTATGGGCTTTCGATGGCGATCGTTTCCGCCAACGTCGGACGCGCGCTTGCAATCGGCGAACGTTTGCGCACGGGGCTGCTGCATATCAACGATCAGACCGTCAACGACGAAGTCATCAATCCGTTCGGCGGCGTCGGCGCATCGGGCAATGGAACGAGTGTCGGCGGCCCGGCGAACCTGGAAGAGTACACGCAGTGGCAATGGCTGACCGTGAAGGGCGAAGCGCCGCTCTATCCGATCTGAGCGGGCGGTCCGGGGGCAACCGGCGCCACAGGGCTGCTGATGACAGCGTTGAGGCCTGCGATCCCATTGCTCGGGGACCAGTTTTCGGTGGTCACCTCGATGATGTTAATGAGCACGTCGGCGGGATCGACGCCGGGGTCGGCCTGAAGATTTGTGACGAGGCGCTCGTAGAAGCGCTTCTTTTCGTCAGCGCTTCGTGGAGCGTCTCGTGGATTCCCTCGAGAACGGCGGTGCGATAGGGCGCAGGCTTGCCGCTGCGCATCGATACATGGGTCATGGGCATGGAAGGCTCCGATGGGTCATTGCTCGAACCCATCTTAGGTGCGTCGACCGATGCCATTAAAGGATCCTTCCTCATTGTTGCGATGAGGTTTGCAAATCATTGGTGTGATTCGCAGACATCGTTGCAACTGAAGTGTGATTAATCCAGCGTCAATTGGTTGGCGAATCCAAGATTAATATAAACCCCGCCGAAACGGGGCAGAATTCTCGATCTAATGTTCAATCCTTGAGTAGTTCGTCAAGCTCCTTTACCCGGCTCTGCGTAATGTTCGCCATACATTCCCAAAAGAAAATATAGCGTTCCGCCGCTTCGCCCATTGAGTAGGTTTCGCTATAACACTCGTTGTCCCGGTACGTCGCCCAAGCATTCTGCGCCTTCTCGGAGTAAGGTGACGCCCAAGCTGGCTGATGTTGGAGATTTAAATGCGGCCAAATGGTGCGCGAATCCGGTAGGTAGATATTGGCGCGTGTCTTTTCCTTAGCCCCCCGATGCGGGGGGGCATGACCAAATATCCGAGTAGGCGTAATGAAGCCGAGGTGCTAGTTATCTCTGGGCGGCTCGATTTCTATAGAGTCCAAGGTCTCCTTAATTGAGGTTGCTTTTCGCAAATCACTCCCAGTAATTTCCCGATGATTGGCATCGAAGAATTTTATATTCGTGTCTATTATTAGAGTAACAGGGATGTCTCCCTTTTGGCTGTGCCAGATTGCATTAAATCTATATGGTCCCATACGTGCTCCGCCCATATGTGGCATCGTCGGGCTATCAATTCTGGTTCCCCAGCCAGTATCTGCAACTGTAAACGACTGTGTTATAAATCTCTCGAAAAATGGACGTGCTTTCATCATGGGGGTGATATCCGCTGTAAAGCTAACGGATCCGTCTGCGTAGGCGAACGGAATTAATCCAATGCCGAGGCAACCTGTAAGTATTGCGCCTGAAAGATATTTTCCGATCATCATTTAATCATCTCCGGATGCCGATATATTTAACCTTGCGTTGCGTGTTATTTACTGGTCCACTTTCCCACGCCGCCTGTATGGCTGCGCCGGCGCCGACAAAATTGTCGATGTGGTGCCCAATAATTGCACTTCCGGTGTCATCTGCGAAGCGACGGCCGACCATCTCAATGTCTACCTGAGCGTGCTTTGGAATTACATTTGGATCAACCGCCACTGAATGATTCTCTGTGACCGGACCATAAGCGCCTTGCACTGAATCGGTATAAGAAAATACAACGCCGTCCGGATTGTCCAGATAATCTCGATTGCCGCGATTATTGCGATGCCATCCCGAGTTTGCCTGGGTTGGTCGAATATATCGACCGTTTGACGCCTTCCCTGTGCCTTGCATGACTACGCCGCGTGCACTATAAAGAAAGTCTTTTTTGTGATAATCATTTGTGCCGCGAGCGAAGGCAGGCTCCCCAGCAAAATCACTTTCAAAGCAGACGTGATATCCGGTGATAAGGAAAGCGCTTTCGTACCACGCTTCTTCTAAATTTATTGACAAGGTTTTGGCTGCTATATCTTGATCGATGCAAGAAATAGTTAAATCACCTGGTTCGCGCGACTCGAGTATCAAAATCGCGCAGCCACTTGAATCGGTCGGCCCCCCGACCTTGATTGTGTCATGGGTGCGGCTACTGGAAATGGATAAGGTGCGTCCTGCTAGCGCATTGCCGCTAAGAGTCTTTACTGTCACCCTGATCGGCAAGCGATATAGGACTTTTCCATGTTGGACTCGGGAGGAAGACGGGATAACAGGCAATTTATCCCCAAGGAGATTGTCTGGAATTTCCCATGAGAGAGTATTTTTTTGCACCTTAACAACCACCATAGAGTTCGGCGTCGTATTCGTCACAGCCGAATCATGTACGGTATGCCATTCTGTAGTGTCAGTCATTTTCCGGTCCTAATTTGAATTTTTAGCCGTGGTGCTTCTTTCGTTAGTACTCGGTGGCGCGCCGCCGACAACTTGACTGTTCCCGCCGTTGTCAAGTGGATCGCCTTCGACCGCAACATAGTGGATGCCAGTCATTTGCCCCCCAGTGACGACGTCGCGATGTCGATACGAATCCGCGTCGCGTCATCCGTATCGATACGCTGCGTGCGCCCCCGGGAATCGGTTGTTCCGGTAGCAATGATTTTAGAACCTGTGCAAACGCGGTAACGCACGCCAATTATTGGCTGGCCCGCATGGTCGGTTAGCGTGAATTGTTCGTCATAGGTAAGCCTTTGTACGGGGGTTTCGGCAACCGACGCGACCTTTTCTTCACCCCGGTCATGAATCATCCATTTGCGCCCATACACCGCAATGATCCTGGGAGGATCGGCGCACTTGCAAAGAACAATATCGCCGCCTACCGCTTGCCTTCGTCCGCCGTTCACGAGATCAACCATGCGTTGCCGATCATTCACGCCAGCACCGTAGGCAATAGCGCCGGTGCTATTGCACGCCGAGCAATAGGCTTCGTCTCCGATAAACGCCATGCGGCGGTATTTGCCATCGTCACCCTCGATCGTGCCAGCCTGTTTGTACGCAAATACGCGGCTGCCTTTGCCGCTTGTCAGTGGGTCATCCTCGACCGCTGCATAGTAGATGCCAGTCAATTTCGCCTCTCCATGGTTATGCCGCAACGCGGTAACGCATGCCCGTTAATGACACGCCTGTGTGGGCAGTTACCGCACGTCGCCTGATCGCCGTGAAGCTCGATCTTTCGGCCGTCGTCGTGAATCGTCGCAGTGAGCGCAACGACTTTGCCGCCCGTAGTTGTTTCGTCGCCGTGCCGCACAATAGGAACACGCATGGCGACTCCGTTATTGGCGCGTTAGCGCAACGCCGTGTTCGTCAATGGGAACAAAGATGGTGGACGTTCGCGGATCGCGATGGGGGCTGTCGGTAATCACGTCGCCGTTATCCAGCAGACTGCCAACGACCGCATACCGGTTCTGAGCATTGCCGGGCATGCCGATACCCGTGATGATGCGTGCGCGGCTTCCGTCCTGATACTCGACAAAATCGCCAATGCCCGCAGCGTTGCGGTGCGTCCCTTCGACTTCCCATGTGGTCGACACCTCACGCACGATGCCGCCTCGCGCGGTCGTTGCGCCGCGCACGGCGAAGCGATCCAGGGGTTTGCGCGGCGGCGGTGTCCAGTTCGCATCGAACAGGCCCGGCACCGTTTCATCGTCGGCGATGAAAACGCCCATGTCCAGGTGTCCCCACGGTGTTTCGATGATCCAGTCTCCGTTGCTCAGACGACTGCCGACAAGTGCCGCGGCCTGGTTGTCAAACACGGCGGCAGATCCTGCGCCGTCCACGATGACGGCTTCGCTTCCATCGGCGTAGGTCACAACGTCTCCCACCCGCGCGACGGGAAGACCACAAATCGTCGCCTTATCGCCGCTAGTGACGCGACCGCCGCGCTCAGTGAGCGCGCCCACTGTCGCGAAGCGATACAGCACTCCCTTACGTTCCTGTTCCGACATTTCAAAACCTCCCACGGGATAGATGAAAAAGCCGGCCAGCAAAGCGACCGGCGCACAAGCGACGGCTCGGCCGTCGCCAACTCAAAATCCTCGGTGGAGATAGTGGCTGCAGGAAATCAGAAAATGATCAAAAAGGGGTGCGAACAATGCGAATTGCATAAACACACGAACGCGGTTTGATATCCGACAATTTCTGTCTGATGTGGCGAATTATTCGCACGGTCGAACCTTGCCCCGAACATCTACAAGTCCGCGCAATGCAGACCCCTTTGTTTCCGCGCCCCCAAATTGCCCGAAAAGGCTCACCGTGCGTGACCTATAGCGCCGGTCACGCGGCCGCCTTGCGCGACGCCCTGCCCCCCAGCCGCCCCCGCGGTTCTCCCCCATTCAGGGGGTACTCCCCAAGTCTCGACGCCCCGATGATTGTCACAACCGGATGTCGCAGCAAGCCGAGAAAAACAACGAGATCAGCGTTCGCTCGGCATCCATTTGGGACCGCCGCGGGCTTGGAGTAAGTGCTGAAGCACTTACTCCGGCCGACACAGGAGATATCGATGCAGGACGAAGCCAAGATGACCGATTCCACCGCCTATGCCTACCCGTTGCTGATCAAGCAGCTCTTGCTCACGCCGTTCGCTCAGGCGCAAGACCAGGAGATCGTCTACCGGGGCCAACTGCGGATGACGTATGCGACGCTGCGCGAGCGTATCGGACGCCTCGCCAACGGCTTGAGCCAGCTTGGCGTGCGGCACGGCAGCACGGTCGGGGTCATGGATTGGGACAGCCACCGCTACCTCGAATGCTATTTCGCCGTGCCGATGATGGGCGCCGTCCTGCAGACCGTGAACGTGCGTCTTTCGCCGGCGGAAATCGCCTACACGATCAATCACGCCGGCGCTGAAGTCCTGCTGGTCCACACCGATTTTCTGCCTGTCGTCGAAGCGATCAAGGACAAGCTGGAAACCGTGCGCGCGTTCATCTGGATCGACGAGCCGGGGAGCGTTGCCGGCGCGCACAGCATTCCCTTCTCGGCTGAATACGAAGCGATGCTGGCGGCGAACAGCGCGAGCTACGCGTTTCCGGACTTCGACGAGAACACGCGCGCGACCACGTTCTACACCACCGGCACGACCGGTCTTCCGAAGGGCGTCTACTTCACGCACCGGCAACTGGTGCTGCACACCATCACCCTCATGGCGGCGCTGGCGAGCCCGGTCTCGGGACAGCGTTTCCATCGCGGCGACGTGTACATGCCGCTCACCCCGATGTTCCATGTCCACGCGTGGGGCATGCCGTATATCGCCACGGTGCTGGGCGTGAAGCAGGTCTATCCCGGGCGCTATCAGCCGGACCGGCTCGCGCGATTGGTGCGCGACGAGGGCGTGACGTTCTCGCATTGCGTCGGCACGATCCTGCACATGCTGCTCATGTGCGAGGAAGCCAAGGCGACGGACTTGAGCAAGTGGAAGATCGTCATCGGCGGCGGCGCGCTGCCGCAAGGTCTCGCCCAGGCGGCGGTGGATCGCGGCATCGACGTGTTCGCCGGCTACGGGATGTCCGAGACGTGCCCGGTGCTCAGTCTCGCGCAACTTCCGCCCGGGGCCGAAGCGCTCGGCGCCGACGAGCAGCTTCGCTTGCGCTGCAAGGCCGGCCTGCCCGTTCCGCTCGTGGATCTTCGCGTCGTCGACGAGAGCATGGGCGATCTCGCCCACGACGGCAAAGCCAGCGGCGAGATCGTCGCGCGCGCGCCGTGGCTGACGCAGGGCTACCTGAACAATCCCGAGGCTTCACAGCAGCTTTGGGCCGGCGGCTATCTCCACACGCAGGACATCGCCAGCATCGATGCGACAGGCAACGTGCAAATCACCGACCGTCTCAAGGACGTAATCAAGTCCGGCGGCGAGTGGGTCTCGTCGCTCGAGATCGAAAACCTGATCTCGCAGTACGAGGGCGTGTCGGAGGTGGCCGTCATCGGCATCAAGGACGACAAGTGGGGCGAGCGGCCGGTGGCGCTGGTCGTGCTCGAGGAGGGCGCGGCCGTCACGGAGGAAGACATCAAGCAGCACGTGCTTTCGTTCAGCACGTCCGGAAAGATCTCGAAGTACGCGGTGCCGCAGATCGTGAAGTTCGTCGACGAGATCGGCAAGACCAGTGTCGGCAAGATCAACAAGAAGTCGCTGCGCGAGCAGTTCGCCTGACCGGCAAGCCCATTTCCAGGAGTGCAAGCGATGAGTATCGGGAATTACAGCGTCGCCACCCTCGGCGACTTCGCGGGTCGTGAACTGGGGGTGTCGAACTGGGTGGTGGTCGATCAGGCGCGCATCGATGCGTTCGCCGAATGTACGGGCGACAAGCAATGGATTCACGTCGACGTCGAGCGCGCCAGGCGCGAGAGTCCGTTTGGCGGCACGATCGCGCACGGCTATTTGACGCTGTCGCTGCTCGCGAGCCTCGCGATCGAGATCGGCTTCGTGCCCAAGGATGCAAAGGCCGGCCTCAACTACGGTCTCGACAAAGTGCGTTTCATGACACCCGTGAAGGCGGGCGCGCGCGTGCGCAGCCGCGTCACGCTCGTGTCGGTGGAGAACAAGGGCGGCGGACGCATCCTCATCAAGGCGATGAACGAGCTGCAGATCGAGGGCGAGGACAAGCCGGCGCTGGTCGCCGAAACCCTCGCGATGCTGGTCGCGTGAACGTGCAAGATTCTCTGAAGGAGCAGCAACATGGCGGTAACCACTGAAAGCCCGCGGCAAAGCGACAAGGCCGACGATCTCGCGGCATCGGCTGCCGATGGCATGCTGGGTCCCAACCCGTTTGTCGGCTTGCGGCCGTGCGATATCGTCGCCACCGCGCAGCGAATCGGCGCTCAGGCATGGCAGCAGCCCGCGCTGGTCATGGAGCAGGAGATGGCGTTCGCTCGCGAGCTTTTGGGGCTGTTCTCGGGTGACGCGCAGGCTGCGCCCCCAAAGGGCGACAAACGCTTCACCGACGCCGCCTGGCAGAACAATTCGCTGTATCGCATGACGCTGCAAGGCTACCTCGCGTGGCGCAATGCGCTCGAGGGTTTCGTCGAGCGCTCGGGGCTGGATGCAGCCAACAAGGAGCGTGCGCGGTTCGTGATGTCGCTCTTGACGGACGCCGCGTCTCCGACCAACACGCTGCTCGGCAATCCTGCTGCGCTCAAGAAGGTCATCGATACCGGCGGCGCGAGCCTGCTCGACGGCTGCAGCAACATCGTGATGGACCTGCTCAAGAATCGCGGCATGCCCGCGCAGGTCAACAAGACGGCTTTCGAGGTGGGCAAGAACCTCGGCACCGCCTCGGGCGCGGTGGTCTTTCGCAACGAGGTGCTCGAGCTGATTCAGTACGCGCCGGCGACGCAGGAGGTCTACAGCCGGCCGCAACTGATCGTGCCGCCGCAGATCAACAAGTTCTATGTCTTCGACCTCTCCGAGGGCAAGAGCATCGTCGACTATCTGGTCAAGAACGAGCTTCAGGTCTTTGTCGTGAGCTGGCGCAATCCGACCGCGGCGCAAAGCCACTGGGATCTCGACACGTACGTCGGCGCGCTCGTGGAAGCGATCGCGGCCGTGCGCGAGATCACCGGGTGCGACGACGTCAACCTGCATGGCGCATGCTCCGGCGCGATGACCATTTCGGCTTTGCTTGGACATCTCGCGAGCCGGGGTGAATCGACGGTCAACGCGACCACGCTGATGGTCGCCGTGCTCGACAACATCGCCGACTCGCAGCTCGGTCTCTTCGCCACGCCCGAGGCGATTGCGGCCGCCAAGCAGCACAGCGTTTCACGCGGCGTGCTGGCGGGCGAGGAGATGGGACGCGTGTTCGCGTGGATGCGGCCCAACGATCTGGTGTGGAACTACTGGGTCAACAACTACTTGATGGGCAACGCACCGCCGGCCTTCGACGTCCTTTACTGGAACAACGACACGACCCGGCTCCCGGCGAAGCTGCATGGGCAATTGCTCGACATCTTCACGCAGAACCTCTTCAGCAAGCCGGGTGCGCTGACGGTGCTGGGCACGCCGATCGACCTCTCGCAGGTCAAGTGCGACAAGTATGTGGTGGCCGGCATCACCGATCACATCACGCCGTGGAAGGGGGTGTACAACACCGCTACGACGTTCGGCGGCAATACCCGTTTCGTCTTGAGTTCGAGCGGCCATATCCAGAGCCTGATCAATCCGCCCGGCAATCC
Organism: Trinickia terrae; assembly: GCF_005144415.1. Taxonomy (GTDB): domain Bacteria; phylum Pseudomonadota; class Gammaproteobacteria; order Burkholderiales; family Burkholderiaceae; genus Trinickia_A; species Trinickia_A terrae. Next base: position 70,878 of record NZ_SWJE01000021.1, read on the forward strand.
GAAGGCGAAGTACTACCTCAATCCCGAGCTGCCCGTGAGCGCCGATGCATGGCTCGCCGGCGCAAAGACTGAAACGGATTCGTGGTGGGGCAACTGGAGAGACTGGCTCGCGGAGCGCTCCGGCGAAAAGCGCGCAGCGCCCAAGGTGCTCGGCAGCAAGCGGTATCCGGCCGGCGCGAACGCGCCCGGCACGTATGTTTTGGAAGCCTGACCGGTCTCATTGCCGGACGGCAAACACTTTTTCGATCACTTCTCCAAGGGAGTCAACATGGCAACGACCCAACCCGGCAACCTCTTTGCCGAATATACGAAGCTCATTACGCAGTTCAAACTGCCGAACGTCGACGTAGCCGCAATCCTCGAATCGCGCCGCAAGGACATCGAAGCGCTCGTGGAGGCGAACATGACGGCGCTCGCCGGCGTGCAGCAACTCGGTCAGAAGCAGGTCGACATCGTTCGCTCGTCGATGACCGAGCTGCAATCGCTCGTGACCCGCTTGCGGTCCCCCGGCGGCGAATCCGCCGCGGCAACGGGAGAAGGCGTTCAGAAGGCGCTGCAAAAGGCATTCGTGGACATGCAGGAGCTCGCGGATGCGGCGTACCGGACGCAAACCGACAGCATCGCCGTCGTCACGAAGCGCTTTGCGGAGCATGTCGAGGAACTGAAGGCGATGATGCAGTCCAAGAAGTGACCGGGCGGGACGGTGCGAGCCGTCGCCGCCGCAACGAAACGAAGCGAAGCGAAGCGAAGCGTCCAGCAAGGGGACCTACTCGATGACCGACCTGCAAACAAGCCCGGAGTGTGTCGACGCGATGCAGACCCAGACGATCGACCTGGACGGCCAGTTGTTGCGTGTCGCTGTCCGGCGCGGCAGCGACGCCTCGCCGCCGCTGCTCCTGTTCAACGGCATCGGCGCGAATCTCGAACTGGTCGAGCCGTTCGTCGAGGCGCTGGATGACGTGACGGTCATCGTCTTCGACGTTCCCGGCGTCGGCGGCTCGCCAGTCCCATTGATCCCGTACCGGTTCTCGACGCTTGCCGTCCTGTCCGACAAGCTGCTGACGCGGCTCGGATACGCCGGCCCGGTCGACGTGTTGGGCGTCTCATGGGGCGGGGCGCTGGCCCAGCAGTTCGCGCACCTTTACCCGAGGCGGTGCCGCAGGCTGATTCTCGCGGCCACCTCGCCGGGGGTGATCATGGTGCCTGCGCGGTTGTCGGTGCTCTCCAAGCTGATCGGGCCGCGGCGCTATACCGATCCGGCCTACCTGCGGCAAATCGGGGCGGAGATCTACGGCGGCGCGTACCGGCGCGATCCCGCGCTGCTCGAGGAGCACAGCCGTCATATCCAGGCGCCGCGCGGCCGTGGCTATCTCTATCAATTGCTGGCGGCATCGGGTTGGACCAGCTTGCCCTGGCTCGGCGCGCTTCGGCAGACGACGCTCGTCATGCATGGCAACGACGACCCGATCGTGCCGCTCACGAACGCCAAGATTCTCGCGGCGAGGATTCGCCATGCGACCCTGCACGTGATCGACGACGGGCATCTTTTCCTGATTACGCGGGCAAGCGAAGTCGCTCCAGTGGTGAAGCGGTTCCTGCGGGAGGAGGCGGGGTGAGCGTCGTGACGGAGAGAGACGGGAATGCCCGGCGCGCGGGGCGTGGTTCAGTCAGAGACGAAAAACTCGTTCGACTGAAGCGCATGCGCACGGCGGCGACCTGTCTGCTCGCGGCGATGATCGCGCTGCTGCTCACGTGCGTGGTTTGGCAGCACGCGTATCCATGGCTCGAATGGCCGCGTGCTTTTGCCGAGGCGGCGACAGTCGGCGCGATTGCGGACTGGTATGCGGTGGTCGCGTTGTTCCGGCACCCGTGCGGGATACCGGTCCCGCACACCGCCATCATTCCCAGGAATCAGCGGCGCATCGCCGAGAGTCTCGGCAGCTTTGTCGAAGAGAACTTCCTGACACCCGAAATCATCGTCGGGCGGCTGAGCGGCTACAACGCGGCAGAAGCGCTGGCGCGCTGGCTTGCGGTACGGGAAAACAGCGCGGAGATCGCGGATATGGTGGCCGCTTCGCTGCCGCGATTGCTCGAAGGCATGGACGAGACGGACGTCGAGCACCTCTTCGAGCGGCTCGTGATTCCGCGATTGCGCGAGCTCGATGTCACTCGCGTTGCGAGCCGGCTCCTGAATATCCTCACCGAAGGCAATCGCCATCAGCCTTTGCTCGACCGCGGACTGATCGCTGTGGAGGCGTGGCTGAGCGGCAACCTGGACCTGATCAAGGCGAAGTTCAGCGAAGCGTCGAAATATACGCCGGCGCCGCTGGACGCTTATATCGTCAACAAGTTTGTCGAAGGCATCGTTGCGCTGATCCATGAGGTCGTCGCGAATCCGGAGCACGAGCTTCGGCATCAGTTCGATGCAGCCGTAAAGGATTTTTCCGACGACCTGCAAACGTCGGCGGTGTATCGCCGGTTTGGCCGGCTGCTGTTGCGCGACTGCATTCGGCATCTCGAAGCCAGGGACTATTACCGTGTCCTGCTCGAGCACGTTCGCGCGCATGTGCTTGCCGATCTCGGAGGCCGGCGCTCCGTCGTGCGCGAGATGCTGGTGGGTACGTTCGTCGCCATCGGCAGAGGCGTGGCGGGCGAGCCTTCGATTCAGCACAAGCTGAACGCATGGTGGCTCGATATCGCGAACCTGCTCGTGCTGCGGCACCGTCATCAGCTGTCGGGCCTGATCGCCGACGTCGTGAAAGGCTGGGACACGAAGGAGGTGAGCGGGAAGCTCGAGGCGGAGATCGGCCGGGATTTGCAATACATTCGAATCAACGGCACGTTCGTTGGCGGCACGGTGGGGGTGCTCATCCATGCCTGCGTATTTTTTGCTTCGCGGTAAGCGCCGCTATTCGGGCGTCGTGCGATGGCCGCCTTTCAAGAGGGGAATTCCGGCCTCTGTCCTGTCGTAGACGGCAGGTGTCCGAACCGCGACCGATAGTACTGTGCAAAGCGCCCCGGATGAGGAATCCCGCAGTCAAACGCCGCTTCCGCCACGGTAGCACCGGCCAAGATCTGCTCGCGCGCGACGTCCAGCCTGAGATCGCGCAGGTACCGCATCGGCGAGACGTCATGGTCGCGCTTGAAGCTGGCTTGCAAGGTTCGTACGCTGACTCCCGCGGCCTCGGCGACTTCCTCGAGGCTCAGATCCCGGGAGAGATTGGCTCGGATAAATATCTCGGCGCGCCGTATCTCTCGACTGACATCGGGGCGCCGCTGGCTATCCTGGATGGCCGGAAGAACCGCGCTCTCGAATAGCGCAACCATGAGCGCTTCAGTATGCTCACGTACGCCGTGGTGTTTCGCGATCGCTTCGATGGACGCTTGTGAGGACAAGAGGAACTGCACGTATTCGAACCAAGGCCCAAGCGCGGGGTTCGCGATGTCGAAGAAAACGCCATCACGAATGAGATGTCGCCCTAGCAAGCTGGATTCCATGAGAATCACGATCCGGACGCAGTCACGTGAGAATCGCGCTCGCATCACCCGCCGAGGACAGGCCAAATATCCTTGGTTGGTGCGCAGCGGAAGGACTCGGCCGTTATCCGTCACTTCCCCGGAGCCCTCCAGGCACGCGATCATTACCGCGTAATCGCCTTGCCCCGAGGCCTCGATCGACGTAGCTGTTCCCAATGCGACGATGGCGATCGAGAACGCGCCAAGGTGAATGCCGCTCACGCGAGCCGGGCGCACGACGCTGCCCAGTGGCGTCACCACGGTAGGCGCGAGGTAGCGAGACAGATGTCGGCCCATCTCCGCGGGCTCATACGACCTCAGTAAAGAGAGCTTGTGGCGAACGAGCAAGTGCATCTTGGCTCCACCAGGCATAGACAGGGGCTGCTATTGGGTTGCGTTTCGAGCATACGCGGCGAAATCCAAAGTGGTCAATCGGTGCTCGTCGGCATCGTGCCGCCATCGACGAAGCGGCGCCGCATGAGGCGTGATGCTACGCACCCGTGAATTGGGGTTTCTTACGCTTTTCAATGAACGCTGAAACTCCCCGGGCGAAATCTTCTGTTTCGGCACAAGCTTGAAACGACCTGAGTTCCGCGGATAGCTGCTGCTCGAGATCGTGTCCGAATGAGGCGCATAGAAGCCGCTTCGTTTGTCCGTAAGCAATCGTGGGCCCGGCTGCAAGGGCGTTCAACAACGCATTCGTTGCTTCATCCAAATCTTCCTCCTCTGTCACACGGTTGACGATTCCGAGTTGCAAGGCCTGTTCGGCAGTCAAGCTTTCTCCGAGTAGCGCTATCCCCATTGCTCTGCGCAAGCCGACAATGCGAGGCAGCATCCAGGACAAGCCCACATCGGGACTCGTGCCAATCTGCGTATAGCCGAACGAAAACCGCACGTCCCGGGATGCAATGGCCAAGTCACAGGCCAGCGCAACACTCATCCCTGCGCCTGCCACGGGACCCCGTAAGCTAGCCACCACCGGCAGAGGGAGCGAGACCAAAATCGAAAGCGCTTCATTCATCGGCTCTATGATTTTTTGGGCAGTATCCGCCGCGCGAGAAAAGTCCTCGTAAAAGCGGCTTAGATCACCGCCGGCCATGAATGCCCGTCCTTCACCGCTGATCACTACCGCGCGACACTCGCCGTTCTCTTGGATTTCCCGGCAGCGTTTCAGAAAGCACGTTGCCAGCTCCGGCGAGATCGCGTTGAGGGTACGCGGTCGGTTGAAGCGGACACGTGCGATACCGTTTTGCACTTCCAGCAGAACTGCGTCTTCATTACATTCCATCATTTTGCTTTCCATCGGGTGAACACGCTTCCTGACTCACTTGTATTGGAAGAAGCCTCGCCCGCTTTTTCGACCGAGAAATCCTGCGTCTACCATTTCCTTGAGAAGCGGCGCGGGCCGATATTTAGGATCGTTGAATCCCTGGTAGAAGATCTCCATCACCGCAAGCATCGTGTCCAAGCCGATGAGGTCGGCGAGCGCCAGCGGCCCAATCGGATGGTTTGCCCCGAGCTTCATGCCGCTGTCGATGTCTTCCGCAGTGGCGAGGCCCTCCTGCAGGGCGAAGACTGCCTCATTGATCATTGGGCAAAGGATTCGGTTCACGGCGAAGCCGGGGCTATTCTTCGCGAGAATGGCAGTCTTCCCGATCGCTTCAACGAATGCCTGGACGCGCTGCTGGGTGACAGCCGAGGTCTGCAACCCGCGAATCAGTTCCACCAGGGCCATCATCGGAACGGGGTTGAAAAAGTGAGTCCCGATGAACCTGTCCGGCCGGTCGAGCGCTGCCGCGAGTTTGGTGATGGAAATCGAGGACGTATTCGTCGCAATGATTGCGTCCGCGGCAACGGCGGCTTCGATCTCCTTCAGTATGCGAAGCTTCAGCGTTTCGTTTTCGGTTGCGGCTTCGATCACGAGATCGGCATCGGACAGGTCCGGATATCGGGTAGTCACTGTGAGGCGTGTCAATATCTCGGGTGCGGCGGTGGACGTAATCGATTGCTTTTTGATCAATCGGTCCAGGCTCGCAGAGATCGTTGCCAGTCCGCGCTGCAGCACCTCGTCTGAGATATCCAGCATGGCGACCTCAAAACCCGCTGTGGCGCACACCTGGGCAATGCCGTTTCCCATTGTGCCGGCGCCGACGACAGCGATTTTATTTATAGCCATCAGAAGTTCCTTTCAGGTGCGGCGCGCTCACGCAATTGGCGCGATCGCCGGCGTTCAACCATTCCTATTCGGTCTTTGTGCAGCCTGATGAAGCAAGCCTCAGACGCGCTCGTAAATCGCTGCGATGCCTTGCCCACCGCCAATGCACATCGTGACCAGAGCAAAACGGCCACCGGTCCGGTGCAGTTCGTAGATCGCCTTTACGGAGATGATCGCTCCCGTCGCGCCCACTGGATGCCCGAGAGAAATCCCCGAGCCGTTGGGATTGACCTTGCTCGGATCGAGACCGAGTTCCTTTGCAACGGCGCAGGCCTGTGCGGCGAAGGCTTCGTTGGACTCGATGATGTCCATATCGGTCAAGCTCAGGCCGGTGCGGCGCATCACTAGACGCGTAGCGGGAATTGGCCCGGTGCCCATATAGTCGGGTTCCACTCCGGCATGGGCGTAGCCGACGAGCCGGGCCAATGGTTTGAGGCCCATCGCGATCGCTTTGCCCGACTCGGCGAGCACAATGGCTGCAGCGCCATCGTTGATGCCGGAAGCGTTTCCTGCAGTGACAGAACCGCCTTCCTTGAACACGGGTTTCATCTTTGCCAGACTGTCTTCTGTCAAATCTCTGCGAACGTGTTCGTCCGTATCGAAACGAACAACGCCTTTTCGCGTCTTGATCTCCACCGGCACGATCTGACTCTTGAAGTGGCCCGCGTCAATTGCAGCCGCGGCGCGCAGTTGACTTTGCAGTGCAAGCCTATCTTGCTCGCCGCGCGAGATGCCATGGCGCTGCGCCACGTTTTCCGCGGTCACGCCCATGTGCATGCGCTTCCATGGATCGTGAAGGATGCCTGTCATGTAGTCCACCATCTGGGTGTCGCCCATACGGGTACCCCAGCGCGTCGAAGGTGCGATGTACGGACCCCGGCTCATGGATTCAGCGCCGCCGCCGATGGCAAAGTCGACATCCCCGACCATGATCGACTGCGCCGCGGAAATCACTGCCTGCAGACCAGAGCCGCAAAGCCTGTTGACATTGAATGCCGGGACCTCTTTGGGAATGCCCGCGTCCATCGCAGAGACACGACTCAGGTAGGCATCCCGCGGTTCCGTGGGAACGACGTTTCCCATGACGACGTGCCCGATTTCAGTGGCTGGCACCTCTGAGCGCTGAAGTGCTGCGCGAATGACGGTTGAGCCAAGCTCTGTCATCGGCACATCCTTGAGCGACCCGCCGAACGATCCGATGGCGGTGCGTGCTGCGCCGACGATGACGACTTCACGATTGCTCATTGTTCGATCCTTTCTCGCCTTGGTGCGAGCGGGTACAGGTTCTCGTCAAATCGATCGAGGCTCGGGAACCGCAGCGGCTCTTCGTCCATGAGAGACGGGAGCCGTTTTCGCCATGCGTCCAGGTATTCCAATCGCTTTTCGTTCGTCACATAGGGCACATGCCAGGCGACGAAAGGCGCAAGCACATCAAGCCCGGTATACGCGAGGGTTCCCTGCAAAAGATGCTTCAGCATGCCCTCGATCGGGCCGTGTATGCCGTTCGTGTCGAGCATGTGGGCCTGCCCCCCGAGCGTGAAGCTCACGATTGCGCGCTTTCCTTTTAGGCCGCCGCGGTCGTAAAAGCGCATGCCGCCGTAGACGGATCCCGAGACGAGGACTCGATCGAGCCAACCCTTGAGAATCGCGGGGGTGGAAAACCAGAACAGCGGAAAATTCAACACAAGCAAGTCACAGTCGAGGAGTTTCTTTAACTCGTTCTGAATATCGTGCGATATCGTCCCCGTCGAAACGCCGTGGCGCTGTTCCAGGGCATACACGCAATACTCCGGATCCGCTCTCGTTCCAAAATCGTTCGCAGACGCGACTGGGTTGAATCCCATGGCGTAGAGATCCGAGACCAGGACTTCGTGCCCGGCTGCACGGAATACTTCTTCCGCGGTGGTCTTAAGAGCCGAGCTGAACGATTTCGGCTCCGGATGGGCGTGGACGATGAAAACTTTCATTGTGGACAATCCCTAGCTTGGACACATCGAGTTTCCCTGCACGTCGGCTTGCTGTACATTGTCTAAAGTGACATAAAGTATGCGAAACGAGACATGCCCCGCGCTGCCATCCTTGCGTATGACGATTGCTACGCCTCCAGCTTGAGCGGCTTCGCGGACATACTCCAGATTGCGAATTCGCACATTCGCCGCCTGCAAGGCGCCGCAGCTCCTCTGTTCGAGTGGAAATTTGTTTCGCCGACGGGTGAGCCCGTCAAGGCAAGTAACGGCCTGGCCGTGAATTCGCAACCGATCCGCCCGCGGGAAAAGTTCGACGTGGTCTTCATTCCGAGCGCCCACTACGCGGGCAGCAAGGCTTTTGACCGCTTGCTGGCGCGTCAATCCTCGGCATGCGACTGGCTCGTCACGCAGTGGAACTCCGGTGCATTCGTCGCGGCGAACTGCACCGGCACCTTTCTTCTTGCTGCGACCGGCCTTCTCGACTCCCGGCCGGCAACGACGACCTGGTGGCTCGCAGAGCAGTTCCGCAGCAAGTTTCCTCGGGTCAACCTTCAACTCGAACCGGTCATCACAGAGGCCGACAGGCTGATATGCGCGGGCGCCTCGGCGTCGTATCTTCTGCAAACCGTTCACGTCATTGAGCGATTGTCTGGTCCGATCATTGCGTCGCAATGCGCCAAGGCCATGCTGATCGACGTCAGTCAAACCAAACAAACGCCCTATCTGCCGCTGCTCACAGACAAGGCTCATGCAGACTCCTTGGTCCATCGGGCTCAACACTGGCTGCAAAAGAACATGGCAAAAGAGGTGAGGATTTCGCAGATGGCGGATGAACTCGGAGTGAGCGAACGTACGGTGATTCGCCGGTTCCAGGCTGCGCTGAGTCAAGCGCCTTTGCGCTATTTGCAGAGCTTGCGTATCGATACGGCACGGGGCCTGCTTGAGGGGGGCGACCTTACGGTGGAGGTGATTGCCTCTAAAGTGGGCTACTACGACGTAAGCTCTTTCTGCCGGCTCTTCAAGGACAAGGTCGGGCTTAGCCCCGGTGCTTATCGTAGCCGCTTTCGTACGTCACCCTCGACGGAAGAATGAGCGTACGGCACAGCCGTTCCTAACCCATCCTCCGAGCACTGAAAAGAAGCCCCTTTTCGATCCGGCCGGTCAAGTATCTGCGCAAATCGGATACTGCCTCTCCTTTCACGCGCAAATCGGATAGAAACGGCCGAATGGCCTACTTACACTTGTTTCCCAAGAGGGAGGCATACAAGCCTCCTTGAAAGGAGACAAATATGCTTCGATACCGGAGACTCGTTCGAGTCGAGTTGAACGTCACGAATCTGGGTCGCTCTTCTAAATTTTATGAAGAGATCGTCGGGCTGACGCCGATCGAGCGGAACCCGGACGGGTCGGCGTCCTTTCTCTGCGGCTCGGACGATTGTCTGGTGGTGCTGCACGAATTCCCAGTCCCGGGCTTCCGGTCGATTGCGTTGTCCCTGGAGGACGAATCGGCGTTCGAAGGACTGCACCGCCAACTGAGCGAGCACAACGTCCCATACGATGTCGCGCCATCCGAAGAGTGCGACGCGCGCAATCTCTTGCGCGCTTGGCGAATTGCCGAGCCCAACTCCAGCGCGGCCTTCGAGTTCTGTCTTCCGCGCGCTACCGCGATGTCTCGCACATTCACGCCGACGGTCGCCAAGATCCAGCGCATCGGCCATGTCGTCTTCTGCACGCCGCGTCATGCCGAAGCGGTAACGTTCATGCGGAAGGTGTTGGGGTTCGCGACGTCGGACGACATCGACGGCGTCATCACGTTGATGCGGCCTCCGCCAAGCCCTTATCACCACGGCGTGGGGGTAGGGCTCGGCGCGCGGCACGGCTTGCACCATGTCAACTTCATGGTGTCCGCGATCGACGACATCGGCATAGCCATGAACCGGTTCAAGCGAGAAGGCGTTCCCATCGTGTTCGGTCCCGGTCGCCATCCCGCCTCGGAGAGCGTTTTCCTCTACTTTCTGGACCCGGATGGCCTGACGCTCGAATACAGCTTCGGCATGGAGGAGTTTCCCGAGGTCTCCCCGCGCGAGCCGAGGGTGCTGCCTCCGGTCCCTGCGTCTATCGATGGCTGGGGCGGTATCAGGGATCCGCGAATGTCCGCGACCGGGCTGATTCAGCCCTATCGCGCCGGCTCAGGGTGGCAGGCTTTCGTGGAGGGTGTAGCGTGAGCGCCTCGGCCATCGATATTCACACGCACGTCGTTCCGTACGACTTTCCGGCGTACGCGGGCACATCGCCGGGGGCGTTCTGGCCGCAGATGTGCGCGTCCCCGCAGTGCAATCACCGCAGCGTGATGATCGACGGAAAGCTCTTTCGCACGGTCTCTCACGAGTGCTGGGACGTGGAGCAGCGCCTGCATCACATGGAAAAAACGGGCATCGGCCGGCAAGTGCTTTCGCCGATGCCTGAGCTCCTGTCGTACTGGATGCCGGCGCCGGACGCGCTCGTGCTATGCAGGCACATCAACGATGTCATGGCGGACATGGTGGCGCAGGCGCCCGAGCGTTTCTCCGCGCTCGGTTGCGTCCCGCTTCAGGACCCTGAACTTGCCGCGCGCGAGCTCGAGAGGCTGATGAAGCTGGGCACCTTCCGTGGCGTGGAGATCGGGACCAATGTCGACGACGTGGTGATCGGCGATCCGCGCTTCGAGCCGTTCTTCGCTGCCGCCGAAGAACTCGGTGCTTCGATCTTCGTGCATCCATTGCGGCCAGCCGGGCTGAACCGGCTGGTGGGTCCTCCGGGCCTGATGCAGCTCGTGGCCTTTCCGAGCGAGAACGCGCTGGCGGCAGCGTCGTTGATTACCGGCGGCGTGCTCGAGCGCCATCCTCGGCTGCGCATCGCCTTCAGCCATGGCGCAGGCGGATTCGCACTCACGTTGCCGCGCCTTGCGGCCGGATGGGAGCAGCTCGCGCTGCAGCATCGAAGGTCACCTTGGGAGCAGGCGCGCAGTCTGTTCTACGACACCCTCGTCTATGACGGCCCCACGCTTGCTCACCTGATTTCGACCTTCGGGGCGACACAGCTCTGCATTGGCACGGACCATCCGTTCCTGATCGAGGATACCCGGCCGTTGCAGCGACTCGACGAGTTGGACCTGGATAGCGAGACGCGGCATCTCCTGCTGTCGGGCAATGCGATGCGCTTCCTGGGTGAGACATCGCCCGACCTTTCACTTCATCCCCTATGAACCCATCCAATTCAGAGACCGGTGCAATCATGGAAGAAGGCAATCGCCAAGTCTGGCTCAAGTCCAGGCCTAACGGCATCCCGCAAGCCGAGGACTTCGCCATCCGGGTGACCCCGGTCCCCACGCCGGCGGAAGGCGAATTCGTGGTCCGCAACAGCTACCTGTCCGTCGATCCGGCGATGCGAGGCTGGATCGCCGACACGAGCACCTATTGGCCGCGGATCGAAGTCGGCGATACGATGCGCGCCTTTGCCGCCGGCGAAGTCATCGCGTCACGGCACCCCGACTACGCCGTGGGCGAGCAGGTGATGGGCATCTTCGGCTGGCAGGACTATGCGTCGGTGCGCCCTCAACAAGTCATGCGCAAGGTTCTCGAGCGCGACCTGTCGTTGTCTTTATCGCTGGGCGTGCTTGGCCTCAACGGGCTCACCGCGTATTTCGGCTTGCTCGACGTGTGTCAGCCGCAGCCGGGCGAGACGGTTGTCGTGTCGACCGCGGCCGGCGCCGTAGGCTCTGCCGTGGGGCAAATCGCGCGCATCAAGGGCTGCAAGGTGGTCGGCATTGCGGGCGGGGAAGACAAGGTCCGGCAATGCATCGAGGAGTTCGGCTACGACGCCGCGATCGACTACAAGCGCGAGACGGATCTGGAGACGGCGCTTCGCAAGGCGTGCCCCGATGGCATCGACGCGTACTTCGACAATACGTCCGGCGCGGCTCTGGATGCCGTGCTGCGCCAGATCAACGTGCATGCGCGCATCGGGATCTGCGGCACGGCGTCTTTCGCAAGCTGGGAGCCCTGGAATGTGGGCCCGCGCCCGGAGCGGAACCTGCTCGTCAAGCGCGCCACCATGCGCGGTTTTCTCACGACGGACTTTGCAGAGCGCTATGAAGAGGCAATCGGCAATCTGGTGAGCTGGATTCGCGCCGGAAAGTTGAAGTATCGCGAGGACGTCCGTGAAGGAATCGAAACCGCGCCTGGACTGATCCGGACGCTGTACGACGGCGGCAACGCCGGCAAGCTGCTCATCCGCCTTCGTGAGGAGCAGGCGCTGGCCGAGGAGGGCAAGTCATGAGCCAGCCGCGAGCACCCCATAAAGTCATCCTGAGTTGCGCCGTCACGGGCTCCATCCACACGCCTTCGATGAGCCCGCATCTCCCGGTGACGCCGGACGAGATTGCACGCGAATCCATCGCGGCTGCCGAGGCAGGCGCCGCCGTGCTGCACCTTCACGCGCGAAACCCGAGCGACGGAAGCCCGTCTCCGGATCCCGCTCTCTTCATGGAGTTTCTCCCGCGGATCAGGGAGGCGTGCGACGCCATCGTGAACATCACGACAGGAGGCGGGCAGGGCATGTCGCTGGACGATCGCCTGGCGGCGGCGCTGCGTGCGTCTCCGGAGTTGGCGTCGTTGAACATGGGCTCCATGAACTTCGGGCTGTATCCGGCCCTCGATCGCTACAAGGAATTTCGCCACGACTGGGAGGCGCCGTATCTCGAGCGTTCGCGAGACTGGATCTTTCGCAACACCTTCGCCGATATGGAGCAGATCCTCGAGCGGCTCGGCAAGGGGCACGGCACGCGTTTCGAGTTCGAGTGCTACGACGTCGGCCATCTGTACACGCTGGCCCACTTGCTGGACCGGAAACTGGTCACGCCGCCGCTGTTCGTGCAGTCGATCTTCGGAGTGCTCGGCGGGCAGGGCGCGGATACGGAAAACCTGCTGCACGCCAAACGGGTGGCCGAGAAGCTGTTCGGTACCGACTACCTCTGGTCCATCATGGCCGTTGGACGTCACCAGCTTGGCTTTACGACGATGGGAGCCCTGAACGGCGGCCATGCCCGCGTGGGTCTCGAGGACAGCTTGTATGCGGGCAAAGGGCGGTTGGCGACCTCCAACGCGGAGCAGGTGACGCTGCTGCGCGGGATTCTCGAAGCGCTGTCGCTGGAGATCGCCTCGCCTGCGGAAGCGCGTGCCCTGCTTGATCTGAAGGGCGCGAAGAACGTGGGTTTCTAACGCTCAGCAAATCATTGCGGCGCATCGAGCGGCATCACGCAACGGTGCCGATCAGCTTAGAGAAATGGAGTGTCAAAACATGTCGAGATTGATCGTGCGGTACGAGCACGGGGGAGCTGTCCGGTGGGGGGAACTCATCGGCCCCGCGCCGCAGAGCGCAAACGACGATGTCCGGTTAGTCCCGCTGCCGGTTCATTGCGCGACGACGGCGGAATTTCTGGCTGAAGCGTCCAACGTCAGTACCGTCGACGAAGCACAGGCGGTGACGATCAAGGCAGCGGCACTGGTGTCGCCCGTCACATCGGATGCCGCGCTGGTCTGCCAGGGTCTCAACTATGCGTCGCATGCTCAGGAAGCGAAGCACGCTGAGCGCAAGAGCAACCTCATCTTCGGCAAGGCGGGTTCTTCGATCACGGGCCCCTACGACGATATCGTGCGCCCGGCGGACGTCGAGCTGCTGGACTACGAGGTTGAATTTGCCCTCGTGATGCGCAGGCAGTTCGGCGCTCGAGATCGGATCAGCCGGGAGAACATCGGGGAGTATGTTGCGGGCGTCGTACTTTGCAACGATGTATCAGCTCGCGATATTCAGTTTGGGGAGTCCCTGTTGCAATGGTATCGCGGCAAGAGCTATCGCACGTTCTGCCCCGTTGGTCCGGCGATATGGCTCCTGGAACCGAGTGAAGTTGCAGACGCGCTCGAACGGCTGGAAATCCAGCTTCACGTCAATGGGGAGCTGCGGCAGCAAGCGACGTCGCAGCAGCTGATCTGGAAGCCGGTGGAAACGCTCAACTTCGTGGGCACGATTCAGGACATGCGCGCTGGAGATCTGTTGTTGACAGGTACGCCTGGCGGAGTGACGGCGCCTGTTACGGCGCGAATGGTCGAGATCATCCAGACCCATCTCCTGAATGACGACGTCAGGCGGGACGAGCTTCGCACGGAGATGACAAAAGGGCGCCCGTTCCTGCGTCCCGGTGATGTCGTCACCGCGACGCTGAGCGAGAAGGAAAGCGGCCGGAATCTCGGCGGGCTCGGCAACACGATCGCCGGCGCTACCCCGCTCTAGTCGAGCGGTGTGGGTGCGGTAACCAGGAAAGGAAGCGTAGGTGAGAACGACGAGCAGCGACCGGTTGGATGACGCCGATGGCTCTGCGGGGACGTGGCTGGTTCCCGTTGGCGGAGCGATCGCGTTGATCGTGGGAAACGGGCCGGTCAGCGTGTTCGCGTTCGGCGTTTTCATGGGCCCGCTGCAGAGCGAATTCGGCTGGAGCCGTGCGTCTCTCAGTGTCGCGACGGCGCTATGTGCGCTGGTGTCGGCACTGTCGCTTCCGTTCGTGGGCCTGCTGATGGACAAGTTCGGCGTGCGGCGCGTGCTGGCGCTGGGGATTTGCCTGTTTGGACTCAATGTCGCGGTCATCGGTCAGACAAGCAGTTTGGTGTGGTTCATCGCGCTCACTGCGCTTACCGGCGCGATGGGCGCCGCCCAGAGCCCGATCGGGTACGTCAAGTCGATCGCAAGCCACTTCGACCGCCGGCGAGGATTGGCGATAGGCATCGCGATGAGCGGCATAGGGCTGGGTACCGCGCTCGTCCCGCAGTACGTGCAGTGGCTCATTGGGACCTACAACTGGCGTATCGGGTATCTCGGTCTCGGAGCGGCGATCGTCGTTGTGGCGATGCCGGCCGTGGGGCTGCTGCTGCGCGAGCCAAACGTCCATCGCCAATCAGGACGGAGCTCGCAGGGGCACGGTCTGAGTCTTCGGCAGGCGATGGCGCTTCGCGCGTTCTGGTGCATCGCCAGCGCCGTGCTGCTGGTCTCGATCGCCGTGAACGGTGCGCTCGTGCATGTGGTGCCATTGCTCGTCGATGCAGGTTGGACTCCGAGTTCGGCGGCACGAGTCCTCGCGGCCGCCGGGGTCGCAGGGTTGGCCGGGAGGTTGCTGGCGGGCTACCTCATGGATCGCGTGTTTGCCGCATATGTGGCCTCGAGTTTCTTCGCGATCGCTATTGCAGGTCTCTATCTGCTCGGTAGCCATTCCAATCCCGTGCTGGGCATGGTCGCGATCGGGCTCGCCGCGGGTGCTGAGGTCGACATGGTTGGTTTTTTCGTGTCGCGCTATTTTGGGCTGAAGCGCTTTGGGCAGCTGTACGGCGTGTTCTTTTCGATATTCACCGTAGGGGCGGGCCTTGGCCCGTTGCTGTTGGGGGCGGCTTTCACTCGCTTCCACAGCTATGAGATCGGATTTATCGGGTGCGGCCTGGCACTCGCCATTGCCAGTGTTTGTATCTTGGCCGTCGGGCCCTATTC
Organism: Trinickia terrae; assembly: GCF_005144415.1. Lineage (GTDB taxonomy): Bacteria > Pseudomonadota > Gammaproteobacteria > Burkholderiales > Burkholderiaceae > Trinickia_A > Trinickia_A terrae. Next base: position 86,145 of record NZ_SWJE01000021.1, read on the forward strand.
ATACGGTTCGCCCCGCGATGCGAGTGCTGGTGCCAGTGCGGTGTAGCTTCATCTTGCGGTCGCGCGCGCTGATGCCTGCCGGCCGTTCATCTTATCTGCCTAAAAGGACACAGGCTTACATGAAACCTTCCCTTTTTGCTTTTGTGGCTTTTGCTTCCGCGATCGCAGCGCCGGCATTTGCAGCCCCGGTTACCTATAGCCTCGACCCAGCGCACACTTACCCGAGCTTCGAGGCGGATCACTTCGGCGGTGTCTCGGTGTGGCGCGGCAAGTTCACGAAGAGCTCGGGAACGGTCGTGCTCGACACCGCGGCGAAGACGGGAACGGTAGAGGTGACCGTGGACGCCTCGTCGATCGACACGGGCAACGCAGCGCTGGACAAGCATGTGAGGTCGGCGGAAATGCTCGACGTCGGGAAGTATCCGGCGGCCGTCTACAAGGGCACTTCGATTCGCTTCGAAGGTGATGCGCCCGTGGAGGTAATCGGCACGCTCACGCTACATGGCGTAACGAAACCGTTGAACCTCAAGATCGATTCGTTCAAGTGTTTCCAGAACCCGATGCTCAAGCGCGAAGTGTGCGGCGCCGATGCGAAGGGCGAATTTGACCGCTCCGACTATGGAATGAATTTCGGCCAGTCATACGGTTTCAGGATGGCCACGACGTTGCAAATCCAGGTGGAAGGCATCAAGGCCGAGTAAGCAGGTGTGAGGCAGGCAGTGATTTGAATATTGGACTCATGAGGTATGACATGACAATTGCAGGTCTCTGGATCGATGGCGCGTGGGTTCGATCGGGCGCGATCGGGGTATCCATCAACCCCTCGACTGGCAAGGAGCTCGGCCAATTCTACGACGGGGGGCACGCCGAGGCCGAGGCGGCGATCGCGGCGGCCCGCCGGGCGTTCGACAATACCGAGTGGGCGCACGACCGCCAGCTTCGCGCCCGCGCCCTGATGGAGCTTGCCGACCAACTCGAGGCAAGAGCCGAGGTCCTGATCAGCATGAATGCTCGCGAGACCGGCAAGACGATCCCGGGCGCGTCGCTCGAGGCTCATACGGCTCCAGCGACGTTGCGGCACAACGCGGGCCTTGCCCTCGCTCAGCGGGGCGGGGCGTCGGAGATCTTGCCGGGCGTCTTCGGCGTCTCGACCCACGAGCCGATCGGGGTCGCGGGATTGATCATCCCGTGGAACGCGCCGTTGGCGCTATGCGTGCGTGCGTTGGGGCCGGCCCTGGCGGCGGGATGCACGGTCGTCGTCAAGATGCCGGCCCAGACCGCCCTTACCAACGCCCTGATCGCCGAGGCTTTGGCTTCGACCAAAAGCTTGCCGCCGGGCGTGGTGAATCTGATCACGGAAAGCGGCAACGATTGCGCGATGCGCCTGGTCGAGTCGCCGCTTGTCGACGCTATCAACTTTACCGGCAGCACCAGGACGGGCAAGCTGATCGCGGCCAAGGCAGCCGAGAGTTTGAAGCGCGTCAGCCTGGAGCTCGGCGGCAAGACTCCGCTCGTTGTCTTCGAAGACACGGACATCGACGCCGTGGCGCCCGTCGCGGTCGCCGCCATCACCATGTTCTCGGGCCAGTTCTGCATGGCGGGATCGCGCATCCTGGTTCAGCGCAGCGTCGCCGATGCGTGGCGCACTAGGCTTGCCGCCATGCTGGAGGCGGTCGTGCTGGGGCCGGCCGACGATCCCTCCAGCCAGATGGGGCCGCTGATCGACAGGGCCAGTGTGGCGCGTGTCGACGCGCTCGTGCGCGAAGCGGCCAGCTATGGCCGCGTACTGGTTCGCGGCGGTGCCGTCGTCGAGGGAGCCTTGGCCGAGGGCTCGTTCTTTCGGCCGGCGATGATCGAGCCGTCCCGCGTCGACGTTCCGCTGGTTCAGCAGGAGATTTTCGGGCCGGTGCTGAGCTTCGAGACCTTCGAGGACGAGGCCGATGCCGTTCGCTTGGCCAACGCCACAGACTATGGCCTTGCGGCATCCGTCTTCACCCGTGATCTCGATCGTGCGCAGCGCGTGGTGCGAGCCATCAAGGCAGGCACGGTATGGGTGAACGGTTGGGCCACGCTCTCCGACAGCTACGAGGAAGGCGGGTTCAAGCAGAGCGGCATAGGTCGAGCCCGCGGCTCCGCAAGTCTTGAGGAATTCCAGGAGACCAAGACCACGATTCAGGTCGTCGCGTCCCCGGGGCATGGTAAAAGCGCTGCCGGGCATTGAGGTGGAAGAGGGGGCGGCGCTACGTGCGCAGGGAGTGCCGCTCGCTTTCGAGCCGCGCTCCGATCGTAGCCAGGTGTTGTTGCTGCTCGCCGGATAAGCGCTTTCAACTGGAATATCACGGTCCGGCAGGACCGACGCCGCTTCATTCGATGCCGGCGCGCGTCCGATCGCATCGAGATTGCGATTTGAAGCATGAGAAATTAATAAGATAAAAAAACAAATATTGATAATTAAATTATCGATCGATAAGTCAATCCTCAACTAGTCGATCGTTATCGCTTATCGCCATGCCTACCTATACAAAAACGATGGAGACAGGAAATGCGAATTCTGACGTGGTGTGCAGTTGGATTGCTTGCGTCGTTTGCGGTCAGCAAGTCGTGGGCTCAAAGCGCGGTGACGTTGTACGGTGCTGTCGACGCAGGGATATTCTTTACGACGAAATCCCCCGGAGGGAAGGGGCGGGATCTGCAACTCATGGATAGCGGGTTGTCCCCTTCCCGATTCGGGTTAAAAGGAGAGGAGGACATAGGTGGCGGCACGAAAGTAGGATTCGTGCTTGAGGACGGTTTCAGCGTGACATCCGGCAAGTTTTCGAACTCGAACGGCAATCTGTTCGGTCGCCGAGCGTTCATTGAGGTTCAAAACAACGACTATGGACGCTTCCGCGCAGGCGTTCAGTTTTCTCCATTTGCCATTGCGGAGATCCGATCTGATCCGCGGTCTTCGTCGCCTTATGAAACGTCCTTTACGGGAACCATAGCCGTTCCGTATGTTCAGCTGATCAAGATAAATGGGTTGTTCGATAGCAATGCGATTACCTATCTTACGCCGACGATTGCCGGCTTGGATGCTCAATTCGAATACGCGCCCGGGGGAGTGGCGGGTAGCTTCGACGCCGGAAGGCGGTTGTCAGCGGCTCTGAACTATAACCGCTATGGAATATCCGCGGATCTCGCCTATTACGAAGCGCGAGATCCGGTGCTCGGCGATGTGACCACAAGAGCGTGGACTGCCGGGGCGGGCTATACATTCGGGCCCGCGACGTTCCGAACTGCGTTCACCAACTTCAGGAACCCTTCAATCGATACTGCGCTGTCGAACGTGAGTGTCTACAGCTTTGGCGGCCGTACGAGCCTGGGCCCCTTCTGGGCTGTCAGTGCAGGAGTGTATGCATTATTCGATCGGAATGTGAAAGCCAACAAGGCGTTGCTGTTTGGTGCCGGGGTCGAGTACTACCTGTCGATTCGCACCACGTTGTACGCGCAGGCCGCGGTCGTCGATAACAAGGGCAACATGGGTACCGGTTTGGCTATCACCTCCGGCGTCGGCGGGCTGGCAGCGGGGACTGCGACAGGCGTGGGCGTCGGGATAAGGCATTTCTTTTGAAAAGTCAGGAAGGGAAACCAGGATTGTGTAAAGGCTCATGGAGCCTACATGCTCCATAAAATAAGGAATGAAGATGAAACCAGAACTAAGCGCGCAGGCGATCTTTTTTGCGGTCTGTTTTTGTGGCGGGGTCGCCTTGGCCCAGACGACGCCGGTCCAGCAAGCGTCCGATACGGCCATGTCCGAGCGACACCGATATGCGCATCCAAGTGCTGCTGACAAAGCGTTGGCTAATCAGATACACCGGCAACTCGTGCATACCAAAGGAATCGACGCATCCGAAGTGATGGTTGGCGTGAAGGACGGCACCGTGCTCCTGCGGGGCAGGCTGGATAACGCTGAGCAAAGAGAGCAAGTCGAATCCGTGGTGAAAGCGGTACCGGGCGTCAAGTCGGTGGATAACCAGCTGACGGTGCAACCAACAGACTGAACTGGCTTCGTGTTCCGTTGTTAGCTGTGCTTCACCAATCCCAGCGCTTGCGCGCGCGAGACAGCTTGAGCGCGTTTGTCGACCGCCAGCTTCGTAAAGATGCTCTTGACATGAGACTTGACCGTTTCAGGCGTGATGCCTAGCGTGCGCGCGATTTCCTTGTTCGATTGTCCTTGTGCGATCAATTCGACGATGCCGCGCTCTCGCGAACTGAGGCGGTCCCGTTCGGCTTCTCGATGCGGCTTGCTGCCGGGTTCGTGCAGCGCTCGCCAGCTTTCCAGCAGACGATCCAGCCAGGCCGTTGTGTCCTGCGTTCTGGCGTGGGTGCGGACGCTATCGCGCGCCAGCGTCAGCAGCGGACCGATCTCAGGCCCTTGATCGACGATGGTTTGGCAGACCCCGGCGGGCGCTGCGACCGCCGCGACTTCGAAAAATATCTCGAGCGCCCGCTCGCGATTGCCTGCGCTTAGCCATGCCAGCGCGAGGACGGTCCGGATTCGCAGCGCGAGATACGAACCATGAGGGCGTTCGAGACGTTCGAGCGCACCGTTCAAGAGTCCGACGGCTTCTTGTGCCTGATGCCGCCGCATCGCGAGATACGCGGCTCCGAGGTCCCGGTAGTTCTCGATTTCCGCCGATACCGGGGTGGGGCGCTTGGCGTCGGGCGCGGCCAACTGGCGAAGTTGAGCCACGCATGCTCCCGCTTCGGCAAACCTGCCTTCCACGAGATCGAGCCGGGCTCTTTCCGAAAGCGCGGCGGCGATCAGCCGGTTCCAGCCGCGTGCCTGACCGAGGGCCTGGGCACTGTCGAGCAAGGCATACGCGCGCGAAAAATTGGCGCGCGCCACGGCGATTCGAACGAGGATGCGATAGCAGATCAGCACGCTGTCGAGAAACACGGCAAGCTCGATGATCGGCATGAGCTCGACGAGCAACGCTTCCGCTTCGTCCAGCCGGCCTTGCTCATAGCGCAATTGCGCAATCATCGGGGCGCACAGCGCAGCCGCGATCGACTGCCGGCCCGAGTGCTGCTCGGCGAGCTCCATCGCTTCGGTGAAACGGCGCTCCGCATGCGAGAAGTGCAGCTGCTGCATTTCGACGTGGCCGAGCAGGCAAAGCCGATAGACCGAGGAGAAGATGCTGCGGTGGTCTTCGTCGGCCGAGTCGGGAATCCACGGTATCGCGTGCAGAGCCTCGAAATCGCCCGCTTTCCAATGGCCGAAGCGCGCTACGTTCGAGACCGCGTTGGTGGTCCAGGAATCGCGCGCCGGCCGGTCGAGATATTGCCCGGCGAGCAAGAGCGCCCGTTGCGGGTCGTCCTGCAAGGCGGCAAGCGCCGAGCGAATCGCGACACATTCCCAGTGCACGTAGTCGGCGTCGACGGACTTGTCCGCGGCATCGCGCTCGATCGAGTCCAGCAGCGGGACGGCTTCATCGAAGCGCATGGCGAGGACCGTGCCCCAGGCCGCCGCCAGCGTGACTGTGATCTGCGCGCGCATCAGATCGGATGGGAATTGACGCTGCCAGCCGACCAGGGTGAGCAGGTCGCCCGCTTTGAGAAGCGATCTCGCGCAGTGTTCCATGAGCCGGATGGCGTCGCCGGTCGCGCCGGCCGCAATGGCGTGCTTGACCGCATCGGTCCACTGGCGCTGCGCCGCGTACCATTGCCACGCGCGGCGATGCAGCTCGGCGATCTCCTCGTGGTGCCGCGCCTCCAGTTGACGTTGAAGGTACTCGGCCATGAGCGGGTGATAGCGGAACCAGTGCCCCTCCAGGTCCATCGGCTCCAGCAGCAGCTGGCGCGCGACGATGGCGTCGAGCATGGCCTGGCTCGGCCTGATGCCCGTGACCGCCTCGCAAAGCGGTGCACTCAGGCGGTCGAGTATCGCCGTGCGCAGCATGAATGCGAGCATCTCCGCAGGCAAGGACTGAAGGATGTCTTCGAGATAATCGGCAAGCGGCCTCGATGAACCGCTCGGCACGCTTGCCTTCCAGCCGCGCGGACGATCGTCCCGAGCCAGCACCGACGCGGAGATGCGCAACGCGGCTGCCCAGCCTTCGGTCGTCGCGAACAGCGACTTCATGTCCGTGGTGCGGAGCTTGCCTGGGCATTCGTGCTCGACGAAGCGGCGCGTCTCGTCGAAGTTGAATCTGAGCGTCGATGCGTCGATCTCCAGCAGCTCGTTGCGGGCGCGCAGCTTGCCGAGCGGAAGCGGGGGATCCGTGCGGGTGCACAGCACCACGTGGACCTGCGAGGGCAGATTGGCGATGAAGAGCGACATCGCTTCGTGAATCGGCGCTTCGCTGATCAAGTGGTAGTCGTCGATGAAAACGTAGACCTCGTCGTCTACGTCGATCAGCTCGTTGATCAGCGTCGACGCCAGCGCATTGGCCGGCACGAACGACGCTTCCGCGGTCAAGCCGATCACCGATGCGCCGACGTCCCCGCAGGCTTGCCGCAGCGCCCGCGCGAGGTGATTGAAGTATCGGGCGGGCTCGTCATCGTCGGCGTCGAGAGAGAGCCAGGCGACTCGCGTGCTATTCGTGCCGAGCGCATTGAGCCAGGTGAGCGCGAGCGAGGTCTTGCCGAATCCGGCGGGAGCCTTGATCACCGTGAGGCGCTTCTTTTCCGTCTGCGCGGCAAGAGAGGCGAGGCGCGGGCGATCGATCAAGCCCGTGGGCAAGCGCGGCGGGACTACCTTTGTGGCAAGCAGGACAGGTTGCCTCGTCGAGAGCATCGCTTCGGTCATGTCATGTCTGGGTTGCGTCGCGGTTTGACGTGTCACCAACCACCATGGGGCTCGATAGATAATACGCCAACCCATTCCAGGCGGCCTTGCCAAAGAGGGATAATCCTATTGCGGCGCACAATCCAGGGCACTAGGTAAAAGACCGGGTTTTTCAAAGCGGTCAATCTATTGCATTCGTAGGATTGGCGATCGACCAACGACCCATCCGCGTGATACCCGCATGCTCTCGCCCAGCGCCACCGTTCCCATCTCGCTCGTCAACGGCTTCCTGGCCGGCGCGCGCACGCAACCCGAGGTGATCCGCCGCTATCTCGACGAAGCGGGCATCGCGCCCGATCTGCTCGCGCGGCCCGGCGCGCGGGTCACGGAAGAGCAGTTCTCGACGCTGTACCGCACGCTCGCCATCGAGCTCGACGACGAAATGCCCGGCATCTTCAGCCGCCCGTTGCGCAGCGGCACGCTGAAGTTTCTCTGCTTGAGTCTGCTCGATGCACGCAACCTCGACACCGCGCTGCACCGCTTCGGCCAGTTTTTCCATATCGTTCTCGACGATTTCCATGTCGAGTCGCGCCGCGACGGCCACGTCGCCCAGGTCGCGCTGCGTCCGAACCCCGCGTATGGCCAGATCGGGACGCTCGGCCAGGAGCTGACGCTCAAGCTCGCACACGGCGTGTCTTCCTGGCTCATCGGCCAGAAGATTCCGCTGCTGCAAGTCGACTTCGCGTTTCCGCGTCCGCCGCATGCGCTCGATCACCGTTACTTTTTCTCGGGGCCGCTGCGCTTCGGTTGCGAGAGCACGCTGATGCGCTTCAGCGCGGACTATCTCGACATGCCGCTCAGGCAGAACAAGCGCAACCTGCGCAGCTTCCTCGCCCGCGCGCCCGGCGATTGGATCTTCGAATCGTTCAGCGAGCAGATGGTGAGCCATCGGGTGCGCCAGTATCTCGCCGCGAAGCTGCCCGACCTGCCGATCATCGAAGAGACGGCGCAAAAGCTGCATTGCTCGGTGCGGACGCTGTGCCGGCGGCTCGCCGCCGAGGAGACCAGCTTCCAGGCGCTCAAGGACGAGCTGCGGCGCGACATCGCGATCCAGCGGCTCGCCGATACGCACGACACCATCGCGCTCATCGGGGCCGAGCTCGGCTTCGACGATCCCAGCGCCTTTCATCGCGCCTTTCGCCAGTGGACGGGCAGCACGCCCGGCACCTACCGGACGCGCAACCGGCCCCCGGCGTGACGGGCCTCGCAGCCGCCTGAGCAGAGTGGCCGGATTTGTCACCATGTGGTCCGGTTTTGACAATTCGGACGGGGGACGTTGCTGCTACGATCCGCCGTACATCCTTTGCGCTTGGCTTTGTTTGCCACCTTGAGGCGAGCCGCAGCGCGCATGCCCCCGGTTTCGCCGGCCCGAATCGCCCTCACTGGAACGTCGATCATGAGCTACACCGCCCCCATCAAAGACATGCTGTTCGTGCTGAAGGAACTGGCCGGCATCGACGGCGTTGCGAAGCTGCCGGGCTTCGAGGAGGCGGGCTTCGATACCGCGCAAGCCGTGCTCGACGAATCCGCCAAGCTGTGCGGCGAAGTGCTGGCGCCGCTGAACGTCGAGGGCGACCGCAATCCGAGCAGCTGGCGCGACGGCGTGGTGACGGCGACGCCCGGCTTCAAGGACGCATTCCGCCAGTTCGCCGAGGGCGGCTGGCAAGGTTTGCAGCATCCGGCCGACTACGACGGCCAGGGTCTGCCCAAGCTGATCGCCACGCCGTGCATGGAAATGCTCAACGCGTCGAACCTGTCGTTCGCGCTGTGTCCGTTGCTGACCGACGGCGCCATCGAGGCGCTCCTGACCGCCGGCAGCGAAGAACTGAAGCAGCGCTACGTGCCGAAGCTGATCTCGGGCGAGTGGACCGGCACGATGAACCTCACCGAGCCGCAGGCCGGCTCCGATCTTGCGCTCGTGCGCACGCGTGCCGAGCCGCAAGGCGACGGCACCTACAAGATCTCCGGCACGAAGATCTTCATCACGTGGGGCGAGCACGACATGGCGGACAACATCGTGCATCTCGTGCTGGCCCGCACGCCTGACGCACCGGAAGGCGTGAAGGGCATTTCGCTCTTCATCGTGCCCAAGTTCCTCATCAACGACGACGGCAGCCTCGGCGCGCGCAACGACGTGCACTGCGTCTCGATCGAGCACAAGCTCGGCATCAAGGCGAGCCCGACCGCGGTGCTGCAATTCGGCGATCACGGCGGCGCGATCGGCTATCTCGTCGGCGAGGCGAACCGCGGCCTCGAGTACATGTTCATCATGATGAACGCGGCGCGCTTCGGCGTCGGCATGCAGGGCATCGCCGTCGCGGACCGCGCCTATCAGAAGGCGGCGGCGTATGCGAAGGAGCGGGTGCAAAGCCGCCCGGTCGATGGCTCCGCGAAGCAGGCGGTCAGCATCATCCACCATCCCGATGTGCGCCGCATGCTCGCCTCGATGCGCGCGATGACCGAAGGCGCGCGCGCTCTTGCATACGTCGCCGCGGCGCACAGCGACCACGCGCACCATCATCCCGACGAAGCGCAGCGCGCGCGCCATCAGGCGATCTACGAATATCTGGTGCCGGTCGTGAAGGGCTGGAGCACCGAGATGGTCAACGAGGTCGCGAGCCTCGGCGTGCAGGTGCACGGCGGGATGGGCTTCATCGAAGAGACGGGCGCGGCGCAGTTCTACCGCGACGCGCGCATTCTCGCGATCTACGAAGGCACGACCGCGATCCAGGCCAACGACCTGGTGGGCCGCAAGACCCTGCGCGACAACGGCGCAGTGGCGAAGGCGCTCATCGCCGAAATCGCGGGGACGGTCGAAGCGCTGGCGCAGATCGACGGTGCCGCAGCCGCATCGATGAAAGCCGGGCTGGAGAAGGGCGTGCACGCGTTGTCGAACGTGATCGACTTCGTGATCGCGAACGCAAAGCGCGACCCCAACGCCGTGTTCGCGGGCAGCGTGCCCTACCTCAAGCTCGCGGGCATCGTGCTGTGCGGCTGGCAGATGGCGCGCGCGCTCATCGTCGCGCATCGCGATCGCGCGGACGATCCCGCGTTCCACGACACGAAGATCGCCATCGCGCAGTTCTACGCCGAGCACATCCTCGCGCAGGCTGCGGGCATCGAAGCCTCGGTCGTCAGCGCGGACAGCCGCCATGGCGTGCTCGCGCTCGGCGAAGACCAATTCTAAGAATGGAGGAGAAGCAATGAGCAGAGAAGTCGTGATCGTCGGCGGCGTGCGCACCGCCATCGGCAAATTCGGCGGCAGCCTGAAAGACTTCGCGCCGACCGAGCTGGGCGCGCTCGTCGTGCGCGAAGCGCTGTCGCGCACGGGCGTGGCCGCCGCGGACGTAGGCCACGTCGTGTTCGGCAACGTGATCGCCACCGAGCCGAAGGATCTCTATCTTTCGCGCGTGGCGGCGATCGATGCGGGCATTCCGGAGACGACGCCCGCATTCAACGTCAACCGGCTGTGCGGCTCCGGGCTGCAGGCGATCGTGTCCGCCGCGCAAACGATTCTGCTCGGCGATGCGGATGTCGCGATCGGCGGCGGCGCGGAGAACATGAGCCGCGCGCCGTACCTCACGCCCGATGCGCGCTTCGGCGCGCGCATGGGCGATGTGCGCCTCGTCGACATGATGCTGGGCGCGCTCAACGATCCGTTCCATGCGGTGCCGATGGGCGTGACGGCCGAGAACGTCGCAAGCAGGTTCGGCATCTCGCGCGAGGCGCAGGATGCGCTCGCGCTCGAATCGCACCGCCGCGCCGAACGCGCGATCGCCGAGGGCCGCTTCAAGAGCCAGATCGTGCCGGTGGTTCGCACCGTCAAGGGCAAGGAAGTGGTCTTCGACACCGACGAGCACGTGCGCCACGATGCGACGCTCGACGACTTCGCCAAGCTCAAGCCGGTCTTCGCGAAGGAGAACGGCACGGTGACGGCCGGCAATGCGTCGGGAATCAACGATGCGGCGGCGGCCGTGGTGCTGATGGAGCGAAGTGTTGCGCAAGCGCGCGGGGCCAAGCCGATGGCGCGGCTCGTCGCCTACGCGCACGCGGGCGTCGATCCGCTGCATATGGGCATCGGGCCGGTGCCGGCCACGCGTCTCGCGCTCGAACGCGCGGGCCTTTCGGTTCGCGATCTCGACGTGATCGAGGCGAACGAAGCGTTCGCCGCCCAGGCGTGCGCCGTGACGCAGGAGCTCGGGCTCGATCAGGCGTTGGTCAACCCGAACGGCTCGGGCATCTCGCTCGGGCACCCGATCGGCGCGACGGGCGCGCTCATCGCGGTGAAGGCGCTTTATGAACTGCAGCGCATCGGCGGGCGCTATGCGCTCGTGACGATGTGCATCGGCGGCGGCCAGGGCATTGCGGTGATCTTCGAAAACCTTCAGTAAGCGCGCTGCCGCCGCAGCGCCTGCGCGAAGGAACGCACGAAACCCGGCCACGGCCGGGTTTCGTGCTTCAGATGCCGCTGGACCGATCTCAGAAGCGGTGACGCAGACCGATCGTCGTGGCCACCTGGCTGTCCGTCGACGACCGGCTCAGGCCGTTGATATCCGCCGTGATACCCGAACTGCCCGTGTCGCTGACGTGCTGATACACGGCCATCAGGTAGACGTCGGTGCGCTTCGACAGCGCGTACGCCGTCTGCAAGCTGACCTGGTTGTATTTCGGGCTCACGCCGTCGAGACGCGCATCGGTGAACGTGTAGGCGCCCGACACCGACCACGCCGGCGTGATGTTGTAGCGCCCGTTCACTTCGTAGTTCGTGAAGCGCGCGCTGCTGTTCGTCAGCGTCAAGCCGCTCGACGTGCCCGACGCCGATGCGCCGATACCGGTGGCGCCGTCGAGGTGGGTCTGCGTGAACACGAGGCCGACGACGGCGGGACCGAACGTGTAGTTCAAGCCCGCGCCGTAGGTGCGTTGGGTGGCGGCCGTGAAGGTGGTGTCGGCGGTGACCGCGCCGCTCGAATTCAGCGAGGTGCCCGAGTTGTTCAACTGCAGATAGCCGGCCGCCACATTCAACGGACCGTAGTTGTACGATGCGCCGAAGCTGTACGCGCGGTTCGTCGAGAACCCGCTCGATGAGTTCGAGAAACCATAGAGCGCGCCGAGCTTGAGGCCGCCGTAGTTCGCGCTCTGGTACTTGACCGAGTTGTTGATTCGGAACGAGTTGTCGAGGTTGTCGTTATCGAACGGGTGTGCGGCCATGGTGCCGCCGTAGCCGGTGCCGGTCAGCGCGAGCGGGCCCAGGTAGTCGACGACTGAGTCGTACTGACGGCCGAGGGTGACGGCGCCGTACTGATCGCTCGACAGGCCGACGAATGCCTGCCGGCCGAACTCGAGACTGTTCTGGCCGAGCTTGCCGCTCGTGATGCTAAAGCCGTTTTCCAACGTGAAGATTGCCTTCAGGCCGCCGCCCAGGTCTTCCGAGCCGCGCAGGCCCCAGCGGCTGCCGTTCACCGACCCGCTCGTTTCCTGGAAGTTGTGCGAGCCGCCCTGATTGCTGGTGTAGGTGATGCCTGCGTCGATCAAGCCGTACAGCGTGACGCTGCTCTGAGCATGCGCCGCGCCGGTCATGCCGAGAATCGCCAGCGAGAGGCCGGACATAGCGATCTTTTTCATCTTTTCTCCGTTAACCGACTATCGGTTGTTATTGAGATGCGGAGAATATCTCAAGGCTTTTCATCGATGGATTGAATGTTGTGTTTTTGCTGCATTCAGATTATTTCATTGTAATATTCAAATGAAAAGCGCAAATGGAAAGACAAAAAACGGGGCGCTCTCACTTGTGTGAGAACGCCCCAAGTGCCTGATTCAAAGACTCTTCTGGGAGATCAAGCACGGCCAGATTAGCATGGGTGCCGTCGAGTTTTGTTAATTTGATTCGTAATGATATTTCATTAACTTTCTTTCTGAATATTTGATTATTGCGGTTAATGATCGAAATCTGGGTTTTATAATTGACGCCTACACGATTTTCCGTCGGCAATTGTTAATCGAGGTTACTCCGCCTTACATCGGGAAATGAGCCGCCGGTCGGGCGGTGGACCGATCGCGCAAGCTGCGCGCAGGTCACACCCACAGCCGATACACCCAGAAAGATTCGTCCTCGATGAAGCGCTGGGTGAACTCGCTCGGGGAGAAGCCCGTGCTGCGCTTGACCGCGCGGCTCAGGTGGGCCTGATCGGCAAAGCCTTCGTCCTGGGCAATCGCGGCCCAATCCAGGGGCTGTCCGGTCTCGTAGCGCTCCCGTGCGTTGAAGAACAAGCCTTCCGTCTTGACGAGCGATTGCCACTCGCGCAGTGAGCGTCCGCTGTGCGCCTTGATGCGGCGCTCGACCTGACGCGGGCTATGCGTGCGCCGCCATTCGTGGGCCTGCCAGGCAAGGCGCTCGACCCAATAGCGGCCTGCCTCGCGCAGCGAGGACAGGGCGGAGCCGCCGCCCCGGAGGGCCCGCCAGCGTGCGGCGAGATGTTGTTCCAGCACGGCCAGCGACGCCGTGTCGCCATCGGCGGCGAGCAGCGCTTCGAGGAACGGCCGCCAAGTCTCCCCGAGCAGCTCGCCGGCCGGAACGATGCGGTCCTGGGCGATGGACAGATCGACGCCGAACAAGGCCTGCGCCGCATCCGCGGCAAAACACACCATGCCCCCGCGCCCGCTGTTCGGCGCCCAGCACACGGTAGGGCGGGACTGGCTGCCCGAAATCGTGACCGCCGTACCGAATGGGCTCCATAGCGGGCCGCCGTCCACCTGCTCCACGAGTCCCGCATCGAGCCCTTGGAACCACGAAAGACACACGCGCGGTGAGGCTGGGAAGTGGGACAGGCGTTGAGCGTCGCTCAGTTCGAAGCCGCGCGTATCCCGGCAGAGAATTGCCACGATCGCGCCTTGCAAGGCCGGCGGCGCGAGATAGAGCCGCGAGTGAGGGCCCCGGCTGCCGCTCGGCACGCGGGGCGCGCGCGTGGAGGGATCGGGGCATTGCGGGAAGGCGGGCAAGGGCTGGGAGGACATGACCGCGCAGTATAGGCAGGGGGCGTGGGCCTGTCGATGTCGTTTGCGTTCAAGACAGGAGGCGCTGGTTGGCGAATCATGCCGACATACGACTGCTCCGTCACTGAGAGATGCCCATGAACTCGCCATCCTCCTCCCGTTGCCCGTTTCATCGAGATGCGCCGTCTTCCGCGACGGCACTTCATCCGCCCGGCATGTGGCCTCCGGGACCACCGGCTGGCCTGACCGGCTGGCGTTTGCTGAACAGGATGTCGCGCGACCTGCTCGGCACGCTGGCGGCCTGGAAGCAGGAGTTTGGCGACGTGGTGCATCTGCGCATCTGGCCGGAGCATGAGGTCGTCGTCGCCGATCCGCAGCTCGCGCGCGAATTGCTCGTCACGCACCACGACGCGTTGGTCCGGTGGGAGCGCGGCATACGCGTCTTCTCCCAAGTGCATGGGCACAGCGTGCTGGTTTCCGAAGGCGAGGCGTGGCGCGGCAAGCGGCACGCCTTGCAACCGAGTTTTTCGCCGAAGGCGACACAAGCCTTCGTGGCGACGATTGCCGCCGCTACCGGGCAGGCGCTCGCGCAGTGGCCGAAGGACGATCCGCGCTGGCCGATCGAAAGCGCATTCACGTCGCTGACCATGGAGGTGATCCTGCAGATGATGTTTTCGAGCAGCATCGGCCAGGACGCGCGCATCGCGGAACACGCCATCCGAGTGGTCAGCGCGGCGGCCAACGCCGAGTTCTACTGGCCGGCGAGCTGGCCCGACTGGGCGCCTTGGAAACGCGCCAAGCGGCAAGCCGTGGCGGACCTGAACGGCTTGATCGACAGGCATCTGCAAACGCGCTTGAGCCTGCCCCGCGAGGCTTGGCCCGACGATCTGCTGACGCGGCTTCTGCAATTGCACGGCGATGCGCCGTCGCAGTGGCCGCTGCAAGCCGTGCGCGACGAATGCATGACGACGTTCCTGGCCGGACATGAAACCACCGCCGCGACGCTGGTCTGGTGGGCCTGGTGCATGGCGTCGAACCCGGCGGCGCAAGCGGCAGCGCGGGATGAAGCGCAGCGGGTTCTGCAGGGCGCGGCGCCGACGGCGGACACGCTCCCGTCGCTGCCCTACCTGTCCCAGACGCTCAAGGAGACGCTGCGCCTCTATCCCGTCGCCCCCGTGCTCATCAGCCGCCGAAGCACGAGGGCCATCACGCTGGGCCCGTGGCAGTTGCCCGCGCGTACGCTGTTCATGCTGCCGGTGCAACTGATGCATCACGACCCGCGATGGTTTCCGGAGCCCGGCGCGTTCCGGCCCGAGCGCTTTGCGCCCGAGGCGCCGGAAGTGCCGCGCGGTGCCTACATGCCGTTCGGCACGGGCCCGCGTGTTTGCCTCGGACAGCACTTGGCCACGGCGGAGATGACGGTCATCGCGGCGATGGTGTTGCAGCGATTCACGTTGTCGGTTGCCGTCGGGACGGCGTCTCCGCGCCCCGTGCTGAATGTCACGCTGCGGCCGGATCAGCCGATGCATTTGGCGGTCGCGCCGGCCGGCTCCGGGGTTATGTAGCGGACGCGGAAAGCGGCGAGGGTGTGCGGTCTGAACGGTTTGGTTAAAATTACCCGACTGAACGGCCGGTGACGATGGCGGCGATGCGGCGCAAGGCGCCGCGTGCCGGCTGGCCGAAACCGCAACAGAACGTTTTTTGCCCTCGGAGACTGGAATGTCCGCCAATCCCCCGCTGTCCAACGACGCCCCCGCCGCCGATCCGGATGCCAATCCGCTCGGCATGGCGGGCCTGGAGTTCGTCGAATTCGCGGCGCCGGTGCCCGAGGCGCTCGCGCAGCGTTTCGAGCAGCTCGGCTTCAAGGCGATCGCGCGGCACGTCAGCAAAGCCGTCACGCTGTACCGGCAGGGTCAGATGAACTTCCTGATCAATGCGGAGCCCGACTCCTTCGCCGCTCGCTACGCCGAGGAATACGGCATGGGCGTGTGCGCGATCGGCATCCGCGTGGACAACGCGCGGCGCGCGTTCGAGCGGGCGCTCAGGCTGGGCGCGTGGGCGTTCGAAGGCGAGCGTGTCGGGGTCGGCGAGCTGAAGATTCCGGCCATCCAGGGCATCGGCGATTCGCACCTCTATTTCGTCGACCGCTGGCGCGGCCGCGGCGGCCAGCGCGGCGGCGTGGGCGATATCTCGATCTTCGACATCGATTTCCGGCCGATCGACATCGCCACCGCCCATGCGGACCTCGATTGCGTGGGCACCGGGCTCGTCCAGGTCGATCACTTCACGCAGACGGTCGGCGAAGGGCGCATGCAGGAATGGCTCGATTTCTACCGCGATCTGCTGCATTTCCGCGAGATCCACGAGATCGACGCGACGTGCGATGTGTCGGACGATTCGCGCGTGATGGTCTCGCCGGGCGGCGCGCTGCGCATTCCGGTCTACGAAGAGGGCTCGCTGCTGACCGCACAGATGCACGCCTACCTGCCGGGCCACCCAGGCGAGGGCGTGCAGCACATCGCGCTTGCCACCGGCGACATCCTGTCATGCGTCGATGCGCTGCAGGCGAACGGCGTCGAGCTGATCGAGCCGCCCGCGCGTTATTACGACCAAGTCGATGCGCGTCTGCCGGGACACGGCGTGGATCTGGACGCGCTGCGCCGCCGCGCGGTGCTGATCGACGGCGAGATCGGCGCAGACGGCGTGCCGAAGCTGTTTTTTCAGACCTTCATCAAGCCGCGGCCCGGCGAGATTTTCATCGAGATCGTCCAGCGGCAGGGGCATCATGGGTTCGGCGCGGGCAATCTCGCGGCGCTCGCCCGCGCGCGCGCGGCGGGTTAAAGCGTTGTAGACGCGCATTCACCAAAGCCCGTTCTCCAAGGCTTCATTGCCTGTCAATCAAACGTGCCGGCGGCAATCCCGGCACGCCACTGCTTCGTCGGCCCCGCTGAATTTCCCTGAGCCGCGCATTGCGCGGCGCCTTCCTGCCTGACCTGTGCGCGAGCGGCTTTTCCCCATAAAAGCCATTCATACCGTTCATTTTTGTCCCGAATTTGACCGCGTACGGCAGCACTCCTATCGTTGGCTCCAAGTCGCTTTGACGTGTATCGCCACCCTGCCGATTGCGCTTGCAACGAGGCAGGCACTTCCACTTCATGCTTGCCCGACACCATGAATCCTGACGCGATAGCCCCGCTCGTTTCCCCTTCGACTCATCGCCCGACGAGCGCGCTTCGCCGCGCGGTCACGACGGCGGTGCTCGGCCAGATCCTCGAGTGGTACGACTTCTTTCTCTACGGCACCGCTGCCGCCTTGGTGTTCGGCAAGCTGTTCTTCCCTGTCGGCACCGATCCGCTGACGGGAACGATCGCCGCCTTCGGCGGCTTTACGGTCGGCTTCATCGCGCGCCCGATCGGCGGCGTGCTGTGCGGCCACATCGGCGACCGTCACGGACGCAAGACGGTCATGATGCTCACGCTGCTGACGATGGGCATCGCGACCGTGTGCATGGGCCTGCTGCCGACTTACCAGCAGATCGGCATCCTCGCGCCCGTCCTGCTCGTGCTGCTGCGCGTGCTTCAAGGCCTGGCGGCGGGCGGCGAATGGAGCGGCAGCATTCTGCTGATTTACGAGAATGCGCCCGCCTCCAAGCGTGGCGGGCTGGCCGCGTGGAGCCCCAGCGGCGCGGCCTTCGGTTTCGTGCTGTCCACCGGCGCGTTCATGCTCGTGAAGACGCTGCCGCCCGCGGACTTCCAGAGCTGGGGATGGCGCGTGCCGTTCCTCGCCAGCGCGGCGCTCGTCGCGCTCGGCCTCTGGATGCGCCGTTCCGTCGGCGAAAGCGCGGAATTCTCCGAGAGCCGCGCCGCGCATCGCGACGCCCGCATGCCGATCGTCGAGGTCTTGCGCCGCTGCCCGCGCCAGGTGCTGACGGTGTTTGGCTTGCGGTTCGGCGAAGGCGGCGCGTCGTATGTCTTCTTCGCTTTCTCGATCGCATACGGCCAGTTTCTCGGCCTGAAATCGTCGTGGGTGCTCGGCGGGCTCACGGTCTCCATGCTGCTGATGATTCCCGTCGCGCTCGCGATGGGACGCCTCACCGACAAGGTCGGCCGCAAGCCCGTCTATCTCGCCGGGGCGATTGCGATGGTGCTGGTCGCCTACCCTTACTTCGCGCTGCTCGAATCGGGCGAGCTGTGGAAAGTGATGGCGGCGCTCATCCTCGCCAACAGCATCACGCTCGGCATCCTCGAAGGCGCGCAGCCCGCGTTCATCAGCGAATTGCTGCCCGTGCATCTGCGCTTCTCGGGCCTCGGCATCGGCCGCGAAATCTCTTCCGTGCTCGGCGGCGGGCTGTCGCCGATGATCGCCACGGCGCTGCTGGCCCATTACCGCAATGCGGCGCCCGTCGCCATTTATCTCGTCGCACTCGGGCTGGTGACCGTGCTGGCCACGTGTCTCGCGCCGGAGACCTTGCCGAAGCCGCTGAGGCCCGGGGCCAAGCAAAGCGTTCAAGGCGACGCCTGATAACGACGTCGCGGCAAAAGCGGCAATCCGCACATCGCTTCAACCATCCATCGAGGTACCGAATCATGCAAAGCGTCCAACGCGCGAGCGTTTCGACCTGGGCTTATGACGCCCGCGAGGCCAACGCGAACACCGACTATCCCGAGTACCCTGGCCCCATCCCGCTCGACGTGCTGATCGAGGAGATCGAGCGCCGCAGGGACGAATTCGACCGGCTGTCGCACGTTCCGCGCGACATGATCGCCAAGATGAAACGCGCCGGCATTTTCCGGGCGAGCACGCCGCGCCGGTTCGGCGGCGATGCCTTGCCGCCGCCGCGCTTCCTCGAAATGCTCGAGCGGCTGGCGATCGCCGACGGATCGGTCGCGTGGGTCGCCGCGTTCGGGTCGGCGAACACGTACCTGGCCGCACTGCCCGTCGAAACCCAGGAGCAGATCTACGCGTCCGGGCCCGACCAGGTCTTCGCAGGCGGCCTCTATCCGCCGCAAAAAGCGGCAGCGGCGCCGGGGGGCTACCGGGTCAGCGGCCGATGGCGCTTCGCAAGCGGCTGCAAAGGCGCGGACTGGATCGGCGTGGGCATCGGCGCAGCGCCTGCTGACGCGGGCGGAACCGGCGTCGGAAAGCCGTTCACAGCGGTCTTCCCGGCAAGCGAGGTCGAGATCGTCGAGAACTGGAACGTCGTCGGCATGCAAGGCACCGGCAGTCACGATCTGCGCCTGCAGGACAAGTTCGTCGACGCCCGCTGGACATTCTTCCGCGGCAGCGAAGCGCTGATCGACGAGCCGCTCTACCGCTATCCCGCCGTCGCCTATCAGGCGCAGGTGCACGCTGCGGTCAACGTGGGACTCGCGCGCGCCGCGCTCGATCTGCTGACGGAGATGTCGGGCGTGACGCAAACCACGACGGGCGCGCCCCGTCTGGCCGACCGCGCGTACTACCGCTCGGGCCTCGCGAAAGGCGAGGCGAACTGGCGCGCCGCGAGAGCGTTCTTCTTCGAATCCGCCTACGCGGCGTGGGAAACCATCATGGCGGGCGACCCCGTCACACCGGCGCAGGCCAACCTGCTGCGGCTCAGCGCGACGCACGCGGCGCAGGTTTGCGCCGACGTCGTGATGCAGGCCTACCAGATGGCGGGCATTGCCGCGATCTACCGCGAAAACCGTCTGCAGCAACTGGTTCGCGATTCGATCGTCGTCACACAGCATGCGTTTCTCGGCGAGGGCACCTACGACGCGTCGGGGGCGCTGTTCGTCGGCATTGCGCCTGTCGTGACGCCGTATCCCTGAGCGCAGCCGCAGCCTCGCCATAGGAGAAAGGAGCCGGACGAGATGGAGAACGACGAATCCAGACGACAATTCCGCGACGCGATGGCGTGCCTGCCGGCCGCCGTCAACGTCATCACGACGGACGGGCCGCACGGCCGCTGCGGCATGACCGCCACCGCGGTCTGCTCGGTGACCGACACGCCGCCGACGATGCTCGTCTGCATCAACCAGACGAGCTACGTGCACGGCGTGCTGTGCGAGAACCGGAACGTCTGCATCAACGTGCTCGCAGCGGAGTGCCAGGAGCTTGCGCGCAGCTTCGCCGGCATGACGGGGGGCTCGATGGCCGAGCGCTTCGATCGATGCGCCTGGGAGCACGGGAGCCTGGCGGTGCCTGTGCTGTCCGACGCGATCGCCAGCCTCGAAGGCGAGATCGTCGACATCAAGACCGTGGGATCGCACTCGGTCATGTTCGTGCGCATCGATCATATTTCGATGCGAGGGGGAGGCGACGGGCTGATCTATTTCGGCAGGCAGTTCCATCGGCTGGCGCGGCCAGGCGAGATGGTGTCGCCGGTTGCTGTTGCGAGTCAGGGGGAATGAGCGTGGAGGCGTGTCTCTTTCTGATTGGCGGCGGCCCCGGCATCGATGTCGGGGCGTTGAGTTCCGCCGCACAGGAGATCGCGGGACTCAAGCGCTTCGTGTTTCATTGCCGCGATGAATCGCCGAGCGGCGATCCTTTTCTGAAGTCGCCCGCGAATCATCCGAACCTGGTTTTCCAGTGGTATTTCGACGATCTGGGTCTGCTCGAGGCGGCGCTGCAACGTCAAGGGGCTATTCAGTCCGCACTTGAAGTCGCCGCTCGGATGCTCTTGGATCATGGCGCATTCGTGCAGCAGGTCATGGCGGTGCGCAAGCTCAAAGCCGAGGACGGACAGGCACCGGCCGAGCGCTGCACCTACCTCGTCAGCTACGAAGGCGAAGCGGACGATTTCAACGCGTGGCTCACGCATTACATGACGCATCATCCGCCGCTCATGATGCAGCTGCCGGGGCTCCGCGAGCTGGAGATCTATACGCGCGTCGACTACCGGACGGGCCTCGCCTTTGCGCGCGCGGCCGCGATGCAGCGCAACAAGGTGGCGTTCGACGATTTTTCCGCGCTGTCGGCAGCCCTGGCCTCGCCGGTCCGCGCGAAGATGAAAGCCGATTTCGACGCCTTGCCGCGATATCGAGGCGACGCCCTCCATTACCCGATGCACAGCATTTACGGTAATCTGCCGGCGAGCTGACCGATCGACGCAAACCGGTATCGAAGGCCATGACCAAGGCGAACCAGAGCATTGCCGATCTGAATCTGCTGCGCGTGTTCCTGACGATATGGGATCTGCGCAGCCTGACCGCCGCGGGCGACCGCCTCGGCCTGACTCAGCCGGCCGTCAGCCATGCGCTGCGCCGGTTGCGGCTGATGTTCGAAGACCCGTTGTTCGTGCGCACGCCTTCGGGCATGGTGCCCACCGACGCGGCCCAGCGCCTCCATCCTCCGCTCACGCAGGCCTTCGCCATCATCAACCTCGCGGTGCAGCAGCTGTCGAAGTTCGATCCGTCGACGGCCCAGCGTGTATTTCGCGTGTCGATGTCGGACATGTCCGAGTTCTACTTTCTTCCGCCGCTTGCCGCCATGCTGGACCGGACCGCGCGCGGCATCCGGATCGAGATCGCCAACGTGCCGGTCGAATCGGTGAGCGCGGCCATGCGCGGCGGGGAGATCGATCTTGCGCTCGGCTACGTGCCCGGCCTCGACGCGGGCTGCGTGAGCCGGACCTTGTTCGTCGACGAACATGTCTGCGTCGTGCGCGCCGGTCACCCGTTGAAGAAGCGCAAGCCCACCAAGGAGGATCTCGCCGGCTTGCGCTACGTCTACGCCAGCACGAATGCGACTGGGCACAGGATGGTCGAGCAATGGCTTTCCGAATTGAACCTGAAGCGCGATATCGTGCTGCGCTTGCCGCATTTCGTGGTCGCGCCGGAGATCGTCGCCCATACCGACCTCGCCGTGATTTTTCCGAAGAGCATCGCGCAGCGCTTCAATCGCAACAAGGCTTTCCGCATCCTGCCGCTGCCGTTTGCGCTGCCGCCGATCGAGATTCAGGTGCACTCGCACACGCAGTTTTCGGCGGACCCGGGCATCGCGTGGCTGCGCGACGCGATCTACGGCATGTTTCATCTCCCGGGCGCGTAGCGCCCCCGCTAATCGCCCTCAGCTCAACCCGGCGGATTCCCGGTATCGGCGCGCCTGGCCCTCGATCCAATCGCGAAACACGGTCAATGCCGCGTTGTCGGACTTGCGCTCCGGATAGATGAAGTAATAAGAGCGATCGCTCAGCTGTTCATACTTGACCACCTGCGCGAGGACGCCGCGCCGCAGCTCGTCTTCGATGAGCAGTCGCGGGATGAGCGCGATGCCGATGCCATGCACCGCGGCTTCGGCGAGCATCGAAAAGAGTTCGAACTTTGGGCCCGACATGTCCCCTTCGATCTGGAGGCCTCGCGAGGCGAACCAGTCGCGCCACGCGTAGGGCCGCGTGCTCTGCTGCAGGAGCGGGTAGCGCTTCCAGTCCGTGGGCGCGAGCCGCGTGCGCGGCGCGATGAGGGACGGACTGCATACGGCGATCAGGCTCTCGCGCATCAGGAACTGCCCCTCCGTTCCCGGCCATGCGGCGACACCCGCGTGGATCGCCGCATCGAACTCCGTATCGTCGAACAGGAATGGCCGCGTGTGCGCGGTGAGATTGACGGTGATGTCCGGATGCTCGCCGATGAAGAGCGGCAGCCTCGGCAGCAGCCACTTGGTCGCGAACGTCGGCACGACGGCGAGCTCGAGCGTTCCGCCGTGGCCGCCCTTGGCCATGATCTCCAGCGTGTCCTGCTCGACGCCGTCGAGACGGGAAGCGACTTTGCGGCTATACGCGAGACCCGCTTCGGTCAGGGTCACGCCGCGCCGGTCCCGGCGAAACAGCTTGACGCCCAGAAAATCCTCCAGCGAGCCGATCTGCCGGCAGACCGCGCTTTGCGTGACGGCCAGCTCGTCCGCGGCCTTGGTGAAGCTCTGATGGCGCGCCGCGGCCTCGAAGGCGGATAGCGCGGCGGTGGAGGGGATTTTTCGGCGCATGGCGCGGGCTCATACGAGGGGTGGCTGATTTGTGCGATTTTCGCACAGGTGGGTGCGAACAAATCGCTTGCGGTGGCGTATGGGCATCGTTAGATTAGCCGCACGACCCACTTCTCGCGAGTATGAAATGAGTAATCAGCACAAGTCGGCATCCTTCCAATGGGACGATCCGCTGCTCCTCGACCAGCAATTGACCGAAGACGAGCGCATGGTGCGCGAATCGGCTCGGGCGTATTGCCAGGAGCGTCTCGCGCCGCGCGTGCTCGAGGCGTTTCGCCATGAAAGCACCGATCCGGCGATCTTCCGCGAGATGGGCGGGCTGGGGCTGCTTGGCGCGACGATCTCGGAAGCCTATGGCGGCGCGGGGCTCAACTACGTCTGCTATGGGCTGGTGGCGCGAGAAGTGGAGCGCGTCGATTCGGGGTACCGCTCGATGATGAGCGTGCAATCGTCGCTCGTCATGGTGCCGATCGAGGCGTTCGGCAATGAGGCGGCCAAGCAGAAATACCTGCCGAAGCTGGCGAGCGGAGAGTGGATCGGCTGCTTCGGCCTGACCGAGCCGAATCACGGCTCCGATCCGGGCGGCATGGTGACGCGCGCGAAGAAGGTGCCGGGCGGATACCAGCTTACGGGCAGCAAGATGTGGATCACCAACAGCCCGATCGCCGATGTGTTCGTCGTCTGGGCGAAGGACGACGAAGGCGCCATCCGCGGCTTCGTGCTGGAAAAGGGCTGGAAGGGGCTGTCGGCGCCCGCCATTCACGGCAAGGTCGGCCTGCGGGCTTCGATCACGGGCGAGATCGTCATGGATGAGGTGTTCTGCCCTGAGGAAAACGCGTTTCCGGAAGTCCGCGGCTTGAAGGGGCCGTTCACCTGCCTGAACAGCGCGCGCTTCGGCATTGCCTGGGGCGCGCTGGGCGCCGCCGAGGATTGCTGGCATCGCGCGCGCCAATATGTCCTGGATCGCAAGCAATTCGGCAAGCCTCTGGCGGCGAACCAGCTGATCCAGAAGAAGCTCGCCGACATGCAGACGGAAATCACGCTCGGCCTGCAAGGCTGCCTGCGCCTCGGACGCATGAAGGACGAGGGCACCGCCGCGGTGGAGATCACTTCGATCATGAAGCGCAATTCGTGCGGCAAGGCGCTCGATATTGCCCGCGTCGCGCGCGATATGCTCGGCGGCAACGGCATCAGCGACGAGTTCGGGATCGCGCGGCATCTCGTGAATCTCGAAGTCGTCAATACGTATGAAGGAACGCATGACATTCACGCGCTGATTCTCGGCCGCGCCATCACCGGCATCGCCGCTTTCTGAATGAAGCCAAGGCCATGAACGACACATCGCAACAAGGGGCGCTGGCGGGCCTGCGCGTGCTCGACCTGTCGCGCGTGTTGGCGGGTCCCTGGGCTGGCCAGCTGCTCGCGGATCTCGGCGCGGACGTGGTCAAGGTCGAACGCCCCGGCGGGGGCGACGACACGCGCGCCTGGGGGCCGCCCTGGCTGAACGACGCCGACGGGCAGCCAACGGGAGAGTCCGCCTACTATCTCAGCGCCAATCGCAACAAGCGGTCCGTCACGATCGATCTCAGCGAGCCCGACGGGCAGCGTCTCGTGAAGCAGCTGGCGAGCAAGGCGGACGTCCTGCTCGAGAACTTCAAGGTCGGCGGACTCGCTCAGTACGGCCTCGACTATGCGAGCCTCAAGGAAGCGAATCCGCGGCTCGTCTATTGCTCGATCACGGGGTTCGGCCAGACCGGGCCCTATGCCGCGCGCGCCGGCTACGATTTTCTGATCCAGGGCATGGGCGGATTGATGAGCCTGACCGGGCGCGCCGATGGCACTGAAGGCGAAGGCCCGCTGAAGGTGGGCGTGGCGCTGACGGACGTCATGACCGGGCTTTATGCGACGGTGGCGGTCCTTGCCGCCTTGGCGCGCCGCGAGCGCTCCGGCGAGGGACAGCATATCGATCTGGCGCTGCTCGACGTGCAGATCGCCTGCCTCGCCAACCAGGCGGCGAATTACCTGGTTGGCGGCATGGTGCCGCGACGCATGGGCAATGCGCATCCGAGCATCGTGCCCTACCAGGATTTCCCGACGGCCGACGGATACATGATTATCGCGGTCGGCAACGACGGCCAGTTCGCCAAGCTCTGCAATTCGCTGGGCAGGCCGGAATGGTCGGGGGATGAACGTTTTGCGACGAATCCGCAGCGCGTGAAGCATCGGGACGCGCTGATCGCGCTGATTCACAGTGTCACGGTGAGCCGCACTACCGCTGAGTGGGTCGCGGTGATGGAAGCGGCGGGCGTGCCATGTGGCCCGATCAACAGCCTCGACAAGGTGTTCGCCGATCCGCACGTGCAGGCCCGCGAGATGCGCATCGAGATGCCGCATGCGCTTGCAGATCATGTGCCGCTGGTCGCCAACCCGATCCGGATGTCCGAGTCGCCGGTGCAATACCGGCGCTCTCCGCCCACGCTCGGCGAGCACACGGAGGACGTGCTGCATGGCTGGCTCGACATGACCGAGGGGGAAATCGCCGATCTGCATCTCAAGAAAATCGTATGACGCGCACGGGCGAAAACATGAATCTGATCGAGCAATACGGCCCGCGCGAGTCGATGGAGTACGACGTCGTGATCGTCGGCGGCGGCCCCGCGGGGCTCTCGGCGGCGATCCGCCTGAAGCAATTGGCGGCGGAAAAGGGCGTCGAGATTGGCGTCTGCGTGCTGGAGAAGGGCTCGGAGATCGGCGCGCATATCCTCTCCGGCGCGGTGATGGACCCACGAGCGCTGAATGAGCTGATGCCCGACTGGAAGGAAAAAGGCGCGCCTTTGAACGTCGAAGTGACCGAGGACCGCTTCCTCTTTCTCACCGAGACAGGCGCCGTCAAGACCCCGAACTGGGCGCTGCCGGACAACTTCAAGAACCACGGCAACTACGTGATCAGCCTCGCCAACG
>NZ_SWJE01000022.1 GCF_005144415.1 Trinickia terrae
GATCAGCAGATTCCATCAGGGACAGAGGCGTTGCTGTCGCCTCCTCAACAGTCCGGATGTATGGCCGCAATCTCAATCCCATCTGCCGATCGTTCGCGAAGGCCTTGCAAAACGGGGGCGTCCATGTATGGGAGAGGATCGCTCAGGCTACCTGAGCGCCCCTATCCCGTTTACGGATTTTTTATATGCCCCCGGCGAGCTTTGACCAGCCCTTTACGTCCGTTGGCATAACGTTCCGGTTGTCCAAAATCCGTAAATGGAGAACACAAAATGGATGTGGTGTACGTCGGCGGTCTGGTGCTTTTTGCAGCGCTGACCTTTGCGTTGATTGCCGGCTGCGACAAGCTGTTCCAGTCGCGGCGCGGCCAAGGGGAACGGCCATGAACTGGATGCTCTGGTTGGCGGGGGCGGCCACGGCGCTCTTGTTTGTCTATCTCGTGTATGCACTTCTCTATGCGGAGGATATTGAATGAACGCGAACAATATCCTTCAATCGGCGCTTTATATCGTCGTCCTGCTCGCATGCGCGGTGCCGGTGTCGAAGTACCTCACGCGCGTCATGGACGGCACTTCGGGCGTCGTGCGCCTCTTCGGTCCGCTCGAACGCGTGCTGTACCGCGTCGCGGGCGTCGATCCGCAGGCGGAGATGAGCTGGAAGCACTACGCGATCGTGACGATCGCGTTCAACGTGTTCGGCACGGTGTTCCTCTATTTGCTGTTGCGCGTGCAGGCCTTCCTGCCGGGCAATCCCCAGCAGTTCTCCGCGATGACGGTCGACGGTGCGTTCAACACGGCGGTCAGCTTCGTCACCAACACGAACTGGCAGGACTACACGCCTGAACAGGCGGTGAGCTATCTGACGCAGATGCTCGGCTTCACCGTGCAGAACTTCTTGTCGGCGGCGACCGGCATCGTCGTCGTGATTGCGCTGATCCGCGGCTTTGCGCGCCATACGGCGAAGACGATCGGCAACTTCTGGGTCGACCTCACGCGGGTCACGCTGTACGTGCTGATCCCGATGTCGGCGATTATTGCCGCGCTCTTGATGAGCCAGGGCGTGATCCAGAACTTCAAGGCTTACGAGGACGTCCCGGTCCTGCAGCAGACCACCTACAGCGCGCCGAAGACCGACGCGCAGGGCAACCCGGTCAAGGACGCCAAGGGCAACCCGGTGATGGCCGACACGCAAGTGACGAAGCAGACCATCGCGATGGGGCCGGTCGCGTCGCAAGAAGCGATCAAGATGCTCGGCACCAACGGCGGCGGCTTCTTCAATGCGAACTCGGCGCATCCGTATGAGAACCCGACGCCGTTCTCTAACTTCCTGCAGATTCTCGCGATTCTGATCATCCCGGCCTCGCTGTGCCTCGTGTTCGGCAACATGGTGCTCGATCGCAAGCAAGGCGTCGCGGTGCTCGCGGTGATGACGATCGCGTTCTCCGTCTGCGTGGTGGGCGAGATCAACGCGGAGCAGTCGGGCAACCCGGTGTTCGCGTCGCTGAACGTCGACCAGTCGGCTGGCGCGCTGCAGGCGGGCGGCAACATGGAAGGCAAGGAAACGCGCTTCAGCATCGCGCAGTCGGGCATCTTCACGGTCGCGACCACGGCGGCATCGTGCGGCGCCGTCGACAACACGCACGACTCGCTGACGCCGCTCGGCGGCCTGATCCCGATGCTCCTGATCCAGCTCGGCGAAGTGATCTTCGGCGGCGTCGGCTCCGGCATGTACGGGATGCTCGTGTTCGCGCTCCTGGCGGTGTTCGTCGCGGGCCTGATGATCGGCCGCACGCCCGAATACGTCGGCAAGAAGATCGAATCGTACGAGATGAAGATGGTGTCGATCGTGATTCTGCTCACGCCGCTGCTCGTGCTCGTGTTGACCTCGATCGCGGTGCTCACCGATGCCGGCAAGGCCGGCATCGCCAACCCGGGCGCGCATGGGTTCTCCGAAATTCTCTATGCGTTCAGCTCGGCGGCGAACAACAACGGCAGCGCGTTCGCGGGCTTGTCCGTCAATACGCCGTTCTACAACTGGCTGACGGGCATCGCGATGTGGTTCGGCCGTTTCGGCACGATCGTGCCGGTGCTGGCGATCGCGGGTTCGCTCGCGTCGAAGAAGCGCATTGCGGCGACGAGCGGCACGATGCCCACGCATGGGCCGCTCTTCGTGGTGCTGCTGCTCGGTACGGTTCTGCTCGTCGGCGCGCTGACTTATGTGCCTGCGCTGGCGCTCGGCCCGGGTATCGAACATCTGCTGATGATGTCGAACCACTAACCCAGGGTCACGAAAAAAGAGCATTAGAGGATTCCAATGACTCAACATTCTGCAACACGGTCGATGTTCGATCCGGCGCTCGTGCGTCCGGCGATCGTGGATTCATTCAAGAAACTGACGCCGCGTCACCAGTTGCGTAACCCGGTGATGTTCTGCGTCTACGTCGGCAGCGTTCTGGCGACGATTCTGTGGTTCGCGGCGCTCGCGGGCCAGGCCGAAGCGCCCGCGGGCTTCATCCTCGCGATCGCGCTGTGGCTCTGGTTCACGGTGCTGTTCGCGAACTTCGCCGAGGCGCTCGCCGAAGGCCGCTCGAAGGCGCAGGCTGCGTCGTTGAAGAGCGCGAAGCGCGACGTGACGGCGAAGAAGCTCAACGAGCCGCATCCGAAGGCGCCGATCCGCGTTATCTCGGCGACCGAGCTGCGCAAGGGCGACATCGTGCTCGTCGAAGCGGGCGACACGATTCCGGCCGACGGCGAAGTGGTCGATGGCGTCGCCTCGGTCGACGAATCGGCGATCACGGGCGAATCCGCGCCGGTGATCCGCGAATCGGGCGGCGATTTCTCGTCGGTGACGGGCGGCACCCGCGTGCTGTCGGACTGGATCGTCGTGAAGGTCACGGTGAACCCGGGCGAGGCGTTCCTCGACCGCATGATCGCGATGGTCGAAGGCGCGAAGCGCCAGAAGACGCCGAACGAGATCGCGCTGACCATCCTGCTCGTCGCGCTGACGATCGTGCTCTTGCTCGCGACCGCGACGCTGCTGCCGTTCTCGATGTTCTCGGTGGAAGCCGCGAAGGCAGGGCATGTGGTGACGATCACCGCGCTCGTGGCGCTGCTCGTGTGCCTGATTCCGACGACGATCGGTGGTCTCTTGTCCGCAATCGGCGTGGCCGGCATGAGCCGCATGATGCAGGCGAACGTGATCGCGACTTCGGGCCGCGCGGTCGAAGCCGCGGGCGACGTCGACGTGCTGCTGCTCGACAAGACCGGCACGATCACGCTCGGCAACCGCCAGGCGTCGACCTTCGTGCCCGCCCCGGGCGTGACCGAGGAAGCACTCGCCGATGCCGCGCAACTGTCTTCGCTGGCCGACGAGACGCCGGAAGGCCGCAGCATCGTCGTGCTGGCGAAGCAGCGCTTCAACATTCGCCAGCGCGACATGGCCTCGCTGCACGCGGAGTTCATCGGCTTCTCGGCGCAGACACGCATGAGCGGCGTCGACCTGCCCGGCCGCGAGATCCGCAAGGGCGCGGCCGATGCGATCAAGACCTACGTCGAAGCCAACGGCGGCCGCGTGCCGAGCGAAGTGACGAGCGCGGTCGCCGACGTCGCGCGGCGCGGCAGCACGCCGCTCGTGGTGGCGGAGAAGGGCGAAGGCGCGGCGCGCGTGCTCGGCGTGATCGAGCTGAAGGACATCGTCAAGGGCGGCATCAAGGAGCGCTTCGCCGAGCTGCGCAAGATGGGCATCAAGACCGTGATGGTGACGGGCGACAACCGCCTGACCGCCGCCGCGATCGCGGCCGAAGCGGGCGTCGACGACTTCCTCGCCGAGGCCACGCCGGAGGCCAAGCTCAAGACCATCCGCGCGCACCAGGCCGAAGGGCGGCTCGTGGCGATGACCGGCGACGGCACCAACGACGCCCCGGCGCTCGCGCAAGCCGACGTCGCGGTGGCGATGAACACCGGCACGCAGGCGGCGAAGGAAGCGGGCAACATGGTCGACCTCGACTCGAACCCGACCAAGCTGATCGAGATCGTCGAGATCGGCAAGCAGATGCTGATGACGCGCGGCTCGCTGACGACCTTCTCGATCGCCAACGACGTCGCGAAGTACTTCGCGATCATCCCGGCGGCGTTCGCGACGACCTACCCGCAGCTGCGCGTGCTCGACATCATGCATTTGACGTCGCCGTCGTCGGCGATCCTGTCGGCGGTGATCTTCAATGCGCTGATCATCGTGGCGCTGATCCCGCTCGCGCTGAAGGGCGTGAAGTACCGTCCGCTCGGCGCCGCGTCGCTGCTGCGCCGCAATCTGCTGGTCTACGGCCTTGGCGGCATCCTGCTGCCGTTCCCGTTCATCAAGCTGATCGACATGGTCCTGACGGCGTTCGGCTGGGCCTGAACGGCATAGTTTGAGGAAGACAATCATGAAGACATTGTTCCGTCCGCTGATCGTGATCTTCGCGGTGCTCGCCGCGATCACCGGACTCGCTTATCCCGCCGTGATGACCGTGATCGGGCAGACCGTGTTCGCGAAGCAGGCGAACGGCAGCCTCATCGAGAAGGACGGCAAGGTGGTCGGCTCGTCGCTGATGGGCCAGCAGTTCGACGCGCCGCAGTACTTCTGGGGGCGTCTGTCGGCCACGACGCCGATGCCGTACAACCCGCTGAACTCGGGCGGCTCGAACACGGGCCCGACCAACCCGGCGCTCGCCGATGAGGTCAAGGGCCGCATCGCCGCGCTGAAGGCGGCGGGCACCGACGTGAGCAAGCCGGCGCCGGTCGATCTCGTGACGTCCTCGGGCAGCGGCCTCGATCCGGAGATCAGTCCGGCGGCGGCGCAGTACCAAGTCGCGCGTGTCGCGAAGGCGCGCAACATGTCCGAAGCCGACGTGGCCGCGCTCGTCGACAAGTTCACGCAGGGCCGCCAGCTCGGCGTGCTCGGCGAGCCGCGCGTGAACGTGCTCGAGCTGAACCTCGCGCTCGACGAAGCCAAGCGCGGCTGAACCCGCTTCGCGAGAGAAGGCGGCGCTGCCCACGGGCGGCGTCGCTTTTTGCCATTTGTAAGCGTTACGAACACAATAACGACATCGCCTGCACGAGCCCACACGCATGAACCGACCCAATCCCGATGAACTGCTCGACAAGCTCCAGCGCGACGAGGAAAAGCGCCAGCGCGGCAAGCTGAAGATCTTCTTCGGTGCGTCCGCGGGCGTGGGCAAGACCTACGCGATGCTGCAGGCGGCGCGCCGTCGCAAGGACGAAGGCGTGGACATCGTCGTCGGCATCGTCGAGACGCACAAACGCGAGGAGACCGCCGCGCTGCTCGAAGGGCTCGACGTGCTGCCGCTCCAGCAGATCGAGTACCGCGGCCGCACCATCGGCGAGTTCGACCTCGATGCGGCGCTCGCCAGAAAGCCGCAGCTGATTCTCGTCGACGAGCTCGCGCACTCGAACGTGCAGGGCGCACGGCATCTCAAGCGCTGGCAGGACGTGCACGAATTGCTCGACGCGGGCATCGACGTCTACACGACCGTCAACGTCCAGCACCTCGAGAGCCTCAACGACGTGGTGGGGCAGATCACCGGCATCCGCGTCTGGGAGACCGTGCCCGACCGCGTGTTCGACATGGCCGATGAAGTCACGCTCGTCGATTTGCCCGCCGAGGAGCTGCTCGACCGGATGCGCGAAGGCAAGGTCTACATGGCGCAGCAGGCTGAGCGGGCGGTGCGCAACTTCTTCCGCAAGGGCAACTTGATCGCGCTGCGCGAGCTGGCGCTGCGGCGCACGGCCGACCGTGTCGACGCGCAGATGCGCGAGTACCGCGCCGACCGCTCGATCCAGCGCATCTGGCAGGCGCGCGAGCGGCTGCTCGCCTGCGTCGGCCCCGGCGAGGAGGCGCCCGCGCTGGTGCGCGCGGCGGCGCGCCTGGCCGCGAGCCTGAAGGCGGACTGGATCGCTGTCTATGTCGAAACGCCGAAGCTGCAGAAACTGCCCGACAAGATCCGCGAGCGCACCTTGAACGCACTGAAGCTCGCCGCCGAGCTCGGCGCCGAGACCGCGACGCTCGCCGGCAACGACGCCGTCGCCGCGCTGGTCGGCTATGCGCGCGTGCGCAACGTCTCGAAGCTGGTCGCGGGCGGCTCGTCGCGCGTCGGCTTCAACCGCTGGCTCAAGCGTCCGATGGGCGAGAAGATCGCCGAGCAGGCGGGCGACCTCGACGTCACGCTGATCCGCGCCTTCGCCGAACGCGAGACGCGCGAGCAGGGCAGTACGCTCGACGCCGCGACGCGCGCTTGGCGCGACGCCCTGGCGGCCGGCGGCGAGCGCAGATCGCCGCCGCGCATGTACGCGTACGCGGCGGCGATCTGCGCCGCGATCACGGCGCTCTCGAGCCAGCTGCACGATCACATCGACCTGACCAACCTCGTCATGCTGTACCTGCTCGGCGTCGTGTTCGCGGCGGTGAAGCTGGGGCGCGGGCCGGGCGTCGTGCTGTCGTTCTTGTCGGTGGCGGCGTTCGACTTTTTCTTCGTGCCGCCGCGCATGTCGTTCTCGGTCTCCGACACGCAATACGTGCTGACCTTCTTCGGCATGCTGCTGACCTCGCTCGTGATCAGCCACCTGACCTCGAGCTTCCGCCGCGAGGCGTCCGTCGCGCGGCGCCGCGAGCGGCGCACCGGCGCGATGTACGCGATGGCGCGCGAGCTGGCCGCGGCGCTCACGACGGAGCAGATCGTCGAGATCGGCAGCCGCCACATGAGCGAGGTGTTCCGCGCGCGCGTCGCGATGCTGCTGCCCGACAGCGCCGACAAGGTGAAGCAGAAGGTCGAGGACCCGGACGAGAAGATCACGCTGCAAGGCAGCGAGCTCGACATCGACGTCGGCCAGTGGGTCTACGACCAGCAAAAGCCCGCGGGCCGCGGCACCGATACGCTGCCTGCCGCGCAGGCGCTGTATTTGCCGTTGAAGGCGCCGATGCGCACGCGTGGCGTGCTCGCCGTCATGATGCAGGACATGGGCGAGCTCGAAGTGCCCGAGCAGCAGCGCATGCTCGATACGTTCGCCGCGCAGATCGCCCTCGCGCTCGAGCGCGTCCACTACGTCGAGATCGCGCGCGACGCGCTCGTGAACATGGAGTCCGAACGGCTGCGCAACTCGCTGTTGTCGGCGATCTCGCACGACCTGCGCACACCGCTGACGTCGATCGTCGGCTTCTCGTCGATGCTTGCGCAAAGCCGCGAAGCGAACGCCGCGCCGCAGCCGGGCGACGACCTCGTCGAGGCGATCCACGAGGAAGCGCTGCGCATGACGGGCATCGTCACGAACCTGCTCGACATGGCCCGCCTCCAGTCGAGCGGCCTGCAGCTGAACCGCCAATGGTCGCTGCTCGAGGAGACGGTCGGCGCGGCGCTGGGCGCTTGCAAGCGCGTGCTCGCGCAGCATCCGGCGCAGGTGAAGCTGCCGCCCGATCTGCCGCTGCTGCAGCTCGACGTGGTGCTGATGGAGCGGCTTTTCGCCAATCTGTTCGAGAACGCCGCGAAGTACACGCCCGCCGGCACGCCGCTTCTGATCGGCGCCGAGCGCATTGAAGAGGACGGCAAGCCGTTCGTGCGCGTCACGATCGACGACAACGGCCCCGGCCTGCCGCCCGGCATGGAAGCGCGCGTATTCGAGAAGTTCACGCGTGGCGAGAAGGAATCGGCCAAGCCGGGCATCGGGCTGGGCCTCGCGATCTGCCGGGCGATCGTCGACGCGCACGGCGGCACGATCGGCGCGTTCAACCGCACCGCGGGCGACGGCAGCGTGGCCGGTGCGCGTTTCTGGTTTACGCTGCCGGTCGAAACGCCGCCGCCCGAGCCCGATACCGGGGAGTCACCGGAATCCGCCGAACCTGCCGCGGCAGCCGGTCTCGCTCATTCCTCCGACAACAACCCGAACCGCCAGCCATGAGTGAGCCGACCGTCACCGTTGTCCTGATCGAGGATGAAAAGCAGATTCGCCGCTTCGTGCGCGCCTCGCTCGAAACCGAGGGAATCGCCGTCTTCGACGCCGAAACCGGCAAGCAGGGGCTCGTCGAAGCGGCGACGCGCAAGCCCGATCTCGTGATCGTCGATCTGGGCCTGCCCGATACCGACGGGCTCGACGTGATCCGCGAACTGCGCGGCTGGTCCGAGATGCCGGTGATCGTGCTGTCGGCGCGCACCCAGGAGACGGAGAAGGTCGCCGCGCTCGACGCCGGCGCCGACGACTACCTGACCAAGCCGTTCGGCGTCTCCGAGCTGCTCGCGCGGATCCGCGCGCATCTGCGCCGCCGCAACCAGGGCGGCGCGAGCGAGTCGCCGCAAGTGCGCTTCGGCAACGTGTCGGTCGATCTCGCGCTGCGCCAGGTCTGGCGCAACGGCGAGGCGGTCCACCTGACGCCGATCGAGTACCGGCTCCTCGCGACGCTCGTGCGGCACGCCGGCCGCGTGCTCACGCACCGGCAGCTGCTGCGCGACGTGTGGGGGCCGTCGCACGTGGAAAGCAACCACTATCTGCGGATCTACATGGCGCATCTGCGGCAGAAGCTCGAGACCGATCCTGCCCAGCCCGAGCACATCGTGACGGAGACGGGCGTCGGCTACCGGCTGGTGGGCGCGGTCTGACCGGTTTCCCGGAGACTTTCCCGAGCCCGCGCCCGGCGAGCCGGGCGGCGGTTTTGCCGTCCGGGCGTTGCGTTCACGCGACGCATGCGGATGGCGAATCGGCGTGGCTATAATGAAGCCGATTCCATCTTGAAATAGTCCCGCGCATGGCTTGCGCGGGTGGCAGCGTCGCCGGCCCTGGCCTTGTCGAGCGTCGCGCTGAATGCTGCCGAAGCTGCCCGCCGCGCGAAGCCGGCAGCCGGCGGTTACGCAAGGAGGGGGCAATGCTAGACGCACTTTCGCTCGGAGCCGGCCTGTCGTGGGCCAGCGGCCTGCGCCTCTACTTGACCGTTTTCCTCGCCGGCGTCCTGCAGCGCTTCGGCGTTATCCACCTCCCCGATACGCTGGCCGTCCTGTCGTCGCCCTGGGTGATCGGCGCGGCGGCCGTGCTGACCGTCGCCGAATTCCTTGCCGACAAGGTTCCCGCCTTCGATTCGCTCTGGGACGCGGTCCACACCTTCATCCGCATCCCGGCGGGCGCCTTGCTCGCGGCCGGCGCGCTCGGCCATGCCGATCCGGCGCTGTTGACCGTCGCCGCGCTCGCGGGCGGCACGCTGGCCGGCTCCGCGCATCTGGCGAAGGCAGGCACGCGCGCGCTGATCAATTTGTCGCCGGAGCCCTTCTCGAACTGGGTCGCCTCGTCGGCCGAGGACGGGCTCGTGTTCGTCGGGCTCGCGCTCGCGCTGCTCGTGCCGGTGCTGTTCCTCGCGCTGATGGCGGGCTTCCTGCTGTTCGCGAGCTGGGTGCTGCCGCGGCTGTGGCGCGGCGTGCAGGGCGGTTTTCGCGGCATGGCGACGCATATGGTCTCCCGGCTCGGCTCGTTCGGGAGCAAGCACGATTGAGCCGGCCAACCCTCGCATCCGGCAAGAACCGTCTTTCCTTCGCCGATCTCGTGCGCCAGTCGTGGCGCATGACGGCGCGCGACTGGCGCGCGGGCGAGTTGACGATGCTGCTCTTCGCGCTCGTGCTGGCGGTGGCGGCGCTCGCGAGCGTCGGCTTTCTCGCTGACCGGCTGCATCAGGGGCTCGAGCGCGACGCGCGGCGGATGATCGCCTCCGACTTCATCGTGCGCGCCGATCATCCGGTCGATGCGCAGTTCGCCGCCAGGGCGAAGGCGCTCGACTTGAAGACGGCGACGACCATCATCTTCGCCAGCATGATTTCGTCGCAGGAAGCGGCCGACAAGGACGCGCAATCGATTGCTCGGCTCGCCGCCGTGAAGGCGGTGACGAGCACGTATCCGTTGAGAGGCGCGCTGCGCATCGCTGCCGGGCCCGATGCGCCCGATCGTCCCGCCGGCGGCATTCCCGCGCCGGGCACCGTCTGGGTCGACGCCCAGCTGCTCGAGGCGCTGCATGTGCGCGTCGGCGATCCGGTGGAGGTCGGCACGCGCACGTTCACGATCGCCGCCGTCATCACGCGCGAGCTCGACCGAGGCTTCGCGTTCGTCAACTTCGCGCCGCGCCTGATGATGCGCGAGGACGAGCTCGCGTCGACGGGCCTGATCGGCTACGGCAGCCGCGTGACCTACCGGCTGCTCGTCGCGGGCGGCGATGCGGCCGTCGCGCAGTTCGCGGCGTTCGCCCATGAGCGCGTCGACGGCGGCAAGATGCGCGGCGTCGCGCTCGAATCGTTGCAGGACGGCCAGCCGCAGGTCCGGCAGACGCTCGATCGCGCCGGCCACTTCCTCACGCTCGTCGCGCTCCTGACCGCGCTGCTCGCGGCTGTCGCGATCGCGATGGCCGCGCATCGCTATATGCGGCGCCATCTCGACGGCGGCGCGGTTCTGCGCTGCCTGGGGCTCAGCCAGGGCGCGCTGCGCGCGCTCTTCGCGCTCGAATTCCTGCTGCTCGGCCTGGCGGGCGGTGTGCTCGGCGTCGCGCTCGGCTACGGGGGGCATTGGGCGCTGCTCGTCTGGCTCGGCAGCCTGATCGACGTCCAGCTGCCACAGCCGAGCGTATGGCCCGCGCTCGAAGGCATCGCGGCCGGGCTCGTGCTGCTGCTCGGCTTCGCGCTGCCGCCGCTCCTGCCGCTCACGCGCGTGCCGCCGGTGCGCGTGCTGCGCCGCGAATGGGGCGAGACCGCGCGCATCGCGTGGCTGGCGTATGCACTCGGCATTGCGCTCTTTGCCGGACTGCTCGTGCTCGCGGCGGGCGAGCTGAAGCTCGGAGGCATCGTCGCGGGCGGCTTCGCGGCCGGCATGCTGGTGTTTGTCGGCATTGCGCGCGCGGTGCTCTGGAGCGCTGCGCGCATCGCGCGCAGCGAGCGCGTCAACGCGGGGATCGGCTGGCGCTATGCGCTCGCGTCGCTCGAGCGGCGCAGCGCCGCCAGCGCGCTGCAGATCACGGCGCTGGCGATCGGCCTGATGTGCCTGCTGCTGATCGCGATCACGCGTGACGACCTCGTCGCCGGCTGGCGCAAATCGACGCCGCCCGACGCGCCGAACGAATTCATCATCGATATCCAGGCCGACCAGAAGGCAGCCGTCGAGCGGTATCTGGCGTCGCAGGGGATTCTCGGCGCCGCGCTCGAGCCGATGGTGAAGGGCCGTCTCGTCGCGATCAACGGCAAGCCGGTCGATCCGGGTTCCTACAAGGAAGACGATGCGAAGCGCCTCGTCGATCGCGAATTCAATTTGTCGTACCGCACGACGCTGCCCGACGACAACCGCATCGTCGCGGGCGACTGGTTCGGCGATACGGCGAAGCCGCAGATCTCGATCGAAGAGGGGCTCGCGAAGCTGATCCACGTGAAGAACGGCGACATGCTGCGCTTCGACGTGACGGGCCTGCCGATCGATGCGCAGGTCACGAGCGTGCGCAAGCTCGACTGGGGGTCGTTCAAGGTCAACTTCTTCGTGCTGATGCCGCCGGCCGCGCTCGAGCGCTTCCCGGCGACTTACATCACGAGCTTCCATCTGCCGACCGGGCGGCGGGCGGTGATCGACGGCCTGATCGCCGCCTACCCGAGCCTCACCGCCATCGACACCGGGCCGATCCTCGCGCAGATCCAGCGCGTCGTCTCGCAGGTGATCGGCGCGGTGCAGTTCCTGTTCGCGTTCACGCTCACGGCCGGCGTGCTCGTGCTGTACGCGGCGCTCGCCGGCACGCGCGACGAGCGTATGCGAGAATCCGCGCTGCTGCGCGCGCTCGGCGCGTCGCATCGGCAGGTGCGCTCGGTGCAGGTGGCGGAGTTCGTCGCCGTCGGCGCGCTTGCCGGGCTGATGGGCGCGATCGGCGCGCAGGCGCTCGGCGTGGTGCTGGCGACGCGCGTCTTCGAGTTCTATCTCGACTTCGATCCATGGGTGCTGCCCGCCGGGGTGGCGGCCGGCGTGGCGTGCGCGGGCGTCGGCGGCTGGCTGAGCCTGCGGCATGTGCTGCGGCGACCGGCCGCGCAGTCGCTGCGGGATGCGTGAGCGGCGCGGCAGCCCCGGCGATCACTTTTTTCTCTTGGCTTACCGTATGACCGATCTCGACGACGAGGCCCCGTCACAGCCGACGGCCTTCGATCTGGTGGGCGGCGAGGCGCGCGTGCGCGAACTCGTCGACCGCTTCTACGACCTGATGGACCTCGAGCCCGAATTCGCGGGCATTCGCGCGCTGCATCCTCCGACGCTCGACGGCTCGCGCGACAAGCTCTTCTGGTTCCTGTGCGGCTGGCTCGGCGGCCCGGACCACTACATCAGCCGCTTCGGCCATCCGCGGCTGCGCGCGCGGCATCTGCCGTTCGCGATCGCGTCGTCCGAGCGCGACCAGTGGTTGCGCTGCATGGCGTGGGCGATGGAGGGCGTCGGCATCGACGACGCGTTGCGCGAGCGGCTGCTGCATTCGTTTTTCGACACGGCCGACTGGATGCGCAACCGGCCGGGCTGACGCGCGGCACGCCGGCCTGAAATTGGCCTGGGTCGTCAGCCGGTACGGCTTTGCCGATATCGGCCGAATGGCTGATCTTTCGACGTGAATCGCGGCTCGGCATAATGGCTTTTTCGTTTGGCGCTTCAGAAAAGGACTCCCGATGACCATGCGTGCACTCTTTCGCGACGATGCCTATCTCACGCGCTGCGACGCGTCGATTACCCGCATCGACGAGCAAGGCATCCATCTCGACCAGAGCGTGTTCTACCCGCTCGGCGGCGGCCAGGCGGGCGACACCGGCGCGCTCACGCTCGCCGACGGCACGCGCGTCGAGATCGCCGATACGCGCAAGGCGAAGTTCGAAGGGGCGACGTCCGACGACGCGGTCCACGTTCCGGCTGCCGGCCAGGAGGCGCTGCTCGCGCGGCTCGCGGCGGGCGCTCGCGTGGCCGTCGAGATCGACTGGGCGCGCCGTTACCGGCACATGCGGCTGCACACGGCGAGCCACCTGATGTGCGCGGTGCTGCCGTATCCGGTCGACGGCTGCAGCATCACGGCAGACTACGCGCGGCTCGATTTCGCCACCGTCGAGCCAATCGAGCGCGAGTTCGTCGAAGCGCGGCTCGCAGAACTGGTCGGCGGCGCGCATGCCGTCGCGACCCAATGGATTACCGACGAAGAGCTGGAGCAGCGTCCCGAGCTCGTGCGCACGATGAGCGTGAAGCCGCCGATGGGGCTTGGGCGCGTGCGGCTCCTTCGCATCGACAGCGTCGACTTGCAGCCTTGCGGTGGCACTCATGTGCGCAATACGCAGGAGATCGGCGCGCTGCGGGTGGTGAAGCTCGAGAAGAAGAGCGCGCGCACGCGGCGCCTCGTGCTGGAGCTCGCATCATGACGCCGCGCAGCAGCGGCGCTTCCACCGCCGCCAGCACACCGGAACCGGGCGATTACGCCGCGCTCGATCCGGCCCCGCGCGCCGTGCTCGACTTCTGGTTCGGCGTGCCGGGTTCGGCGGAATTCGGCCGCGACCGCAAGATGTGGTTTGCCCGCGACGACACTTTCGACGTGCTCCTGCGCGAGCGTTTCGGCGCGACGCTTGCGACGGCGGCGAGCGGCGGCCACGACGACTGGCAGCGCACGCCGCTCGGCGCGCTGGCGCTCGTCGTCGTGCTCGACCAGTTTTCGCGCAACTGCCACCGCGGCGGCGCGCGCGCATTCGAAGCCGATGCGCGTGCGCTGCAAGTCGCCAAGCGGATGGTCGAGACCGGCGCGGACTTGCGTTTGCCGTCCTGCATTCACCGTGCCTTCGTCTATCTACCGTTCGAGCACGACGAGTCGATCGAGAGCCAGCGCGAAGCGATACGTCTCTTCGGCGAGCTGGAGCGCGAAGCGGGGGACACCGGCTATCTCGACTACGCGCATCGGCACGCGCGCATCATCGAGCGCTTCGGGCGATTTCCGCATCGCAACGCCGTGCTTGGCCGCGCTTCGACCGACGAGGAGATCGCGTTCCTGCGCGAGCCCGGGTCTTCGTTTTGAACGCTCCGCGAGGCGCGGGCAGCAATTGGCGTTCAGCGCAACCGCTGCCTTCAACCGCTCAACGCACGGCGAGCGCTTGCCCTGGCTTGCGCACGAACACGCGCAGGAGCTCGCTATCGTCACCGGGACGCGCGCCTGACCAGAACGGCTCCCAGTTGCTGTCCGGCGCCGCTGCGTCGGTGCGAACGCTTTGTACGATGAGCCACCTGCAGGCGGAAGCATCCGGCGTGGCCGCTGGCCGATGCAGGACCCCCGTGAAGTAATAAAGCATCGGCGCTTCCGATTCGCCGAGATTCAGGCTCGCCATGCAGTCGCCGGGAATCCATGCCGTGTTCAGGTGGGTGTCCAGATCCTCGAAGGCGGAGCGATAGCTCTTGGCCTCGTCGATCCACGGCACGAGCAGCGTGAACACGAGTCCCCACGTGACGACGGCGCCTGTGCACCAGCTGAACGCACCGCGCCATTTGCCGGCGCGCGCGAAGAGCGGCATCAGCCACACCCAGCCTATCGTCAGCGTAAGTGCGGCGAGCACCAGATGCGGCCTGATCGGCAGGGTCCAGTCGAGCGGCAGCCAGCGGCCGAGCCATTGCAGGTTTGCATGCGTGCTCGCCGGGTCCGTCATGTCCGACCAGACGACCCAGGCTACTGCCGCAATGGCGCCGAACAGCGCGCGGCTCGCGTAGTCCCAGGCCAGGTGAACGCGCTGCGGCAGGCGCTCGACACCCTGCAGCGCAACGAGCGTGAGCGGCGCGATGAACGGCAGGACATAGAGTTCCCGGCATGTCGCCGACACTTGCAGCACGACGAGGCCGACGCCGCAAAACACGACCGGCAGCGCGATCTGCGGCTCGCGCCAGCGCCGCCACGCGCCGCTCGCGAGCGCGGCTGCGGCGAGCGGAGCAACCGGGAAGCCGACGGTGACGAGCGCACGCCAGATGAACAACGGCTTGTTGTTCTCGGAGCCGAGCGCCGACACCGAAAAGCCGAAGAAGCGGCCGACGTTGTTGTCCCAGAACCAGACCTCGAAGAGCGCTTCGGAGCGCAGATAGAACGCAATCGGCCAGATCAGCGCGAACGGCGCGAACACGAGCGCGGCGAGCCCGAGCGATCGCAGGAAAGCGCGGCTGCGGCAGGCGGGGTAGAGCAGCGGGATCGCACAGAACGTTGCGCCGAAGACGAGCGGCAGGAACAGGCCTTTCGTCATGAACGTCATGCCGACGCCTGCGCCGAGCATGATCGAGGCCGTCCGGACCGCTTGCCTGGCCGGCCCCTGCGGTCGCCGCACGAAGGCGACGGTAAGCTCGATCAGCCCGCAGAATCCGAGTGCGGTGCCGGCCATCAGCGCAACATCGGTGATCAGGTCATGCGAATGCTTGAGCACGACGAGCGTGCCGGCAAAGAGCGCGAGCGCGCCCAGCACGCGGATGTCGAGCCAGCCGCGCGCGCGAGTCGCGCCGCGCGCAAGCCGTGCGACGCAGCCGAGCGTGAGCGCCGTGAAGAGCGCGCTCGCGAGCCGCGCCGCGTCATGAAGCGGCATACAGCGCTCGAAGAGCCACGCAAGGCCGGTCGCGATCCAGTCGTAGAGCGGCGGTTTCTCGACGAACGGCTGGCCGGCGTTGCTCGGCACGACGAAGTCGCCGGATTCGAGCATGTGTTGGATGATGCCGAAGGTATAGGTCTCGTCCTGTTTCCAGGGATCGTGGCCTAGCGTGCCGGGCAGCAGGTAGGCGCACAGCATGGCGACGACCGCCAGCGCGATGCGCAGTCCCGACCAGGGCAGCGCACGCCCTGCAGGCCGGGCGACGGTGGAGGGTGTCGCCACCGAGGGCGTCATCGATACGGCGCCTGGCGCGACCGGCGCACCGGCGCGTGCGTGGCGCGAGGAGGAGTATGAGGAGTCCTGCATGGTCCGGTCCTGACGGCCGAATTCTGCTTGGAACCCGGCCTCGTGATGCTTCGTCGCGTGGGTCGCTGACAAGCGCGACACGCGCGGGCGCCAAGCTGTCAGGGTTGCGCCATGCTATCTCGCATTTGTTACTGAGTATTACGGGGATTTGTGGAGAATTGTGAAGTTATGTCGTTTGCATGCGGATTCTTGGCGCAAATGGCGAGGGCTCGCGGGGGCCGCTCACGCGAAGATCCGCACGGATACGGGCGCTCGCTCTCGCAAAGGCTGGGTAAGGGTGGGACACCCTAGCGTCCGCCGGCGACATCGAGAAGGGCGCCGGTCACGTAAGACGCAGCGTCGCCGAGCAGCCAGACGATCGCTTCGGCTACTTCGTCCGCCGTGCCGGGCCGCCCGGCGGGCGTTTGTGCGCCGAGCACGGCGGCGCGGTCGGCACGGCCGCCGCTCGCGTGGATCTCCGTGTCGATCAGGCCGGGACGCACAGCGTTCACACGCACGCCGCGCGGGCCGAGCTCCTTGGCGAGGCCGATCGTCAGCGTATCGATCGCGCCTTTCGAGCCGGCGTAGTCGACATACTCGTTCGGCGAGCCGAGGCGAGAGGCTGCCGACGAAACATTGACGATCGCGCCGCCATGGCCGCCGCGGTCCGTCGACATGCGTCGCGCCGCTTCGCGCGCACAGAGATAGGTGCCGAGGACGTTGACATCGAACATGCGCTTCAGGCGGGCATAGTCCATCTCGGCGAGCGGCAGCGAGGCCGCGACGATGCCTGCGTTGTTGACCAGCGCGTCGATGCGGCCGAAGGCGGCCACGACGGCGTCGAACATTGCAACGACAGCCGTTTCGTCGGCGACGTCGCCTTGAACGACGCATGCCTGGCCGCCGGCTCGCACCACCTCGGCG
This sequence comes from Trinickia terrae, assembly GCF_005144415.1. Lineage (GTDB taxonomy): Bacteria > Pseudomonadota > Gammaproteobacteria > Burkholderiales > Burkholderiaceae > Trinickia_A > Trinickia_A terrae. The sequence goes on from NZ_SWJE01000022.1 coordinate 16,884, forward strand.
GCAGTGTCTTCCGCAGCCGCGCGGTTGCTTGCGTAATTCACGCCCACCGCCCAGCCCTGCGCGCCCAGCAGGCGCGCTGTCGCCCGGCCGATGCCGCGGCTCGCGCCCGTGATCAGAACCGTTTTTGTCATTAGGGGGCTTGTCGAGGGTTGGGGGAAGGTGGCGGCGCCGCTGTCACACTGCGCCGGTAGCAGGCGTGGCGGACCACTTGTCATTGCCGGGCGGCCGATAGCGCTTGAGCTTGTCGATCAGCGCGGCGGGATCGGTGTCGATCTGCAGGATATCGAGGTAGGTCTGCTGCATGAAGCCTTCCTGCACCGTGTGCTCGAGCATCGTCACGAGCGGATCGTAGTAGCCGTCGATGTTGTAGAGCGCCACGGCCTTGTGGTGATAGCCGAGCTGCGCCCAGGTGTAGACCTCGAACAGCTCTTCGAGCGTGCCCGCACCGCCCGGCAGCGCGACGAACGCGTCGGAGAGGTCGGCCATCATCTTCTTGCGCTGATGCATGTCCGGCACGACGTGCAGCTCCGACAGCCCGCGATGCCCGACCTCCTTGTTGACGAGCAGCTCGGGAATCACGCCGATCGCGCGCCCGCCGGCGGCAAGCACCTCATCGGCGATCGTGCCCATCAAGCCGACGCGGCCTCCGCCGTAGACGAGCGTCAGGCCCGCGTCCACGAGCGCGCGGCCGAACGCCTGCGCGGCCTGCGCATAGACCGGCTTCGCGCCGAACGAAGAGCCGCAGTACACGCATACCGATTTCATCTAGCGGGCGTCCTTCGCATCGGAGCGTGCCGCGCCGGGCTCGCGGGGTGGCAGGAAGTCGGCGAACTCGCGCTTGGGCAGCTTGCCGGAGACGAGGTCGTCGAAGAGCTGGCGCGAGCGCCCGCGCAGGTAGGGCGCCATCATCGAGATCACGTGCACGCTGACTTTGTGCAGATCGTCGCGGATCGCGTCCTGCTCGTTGTACTTGCGCGGGTTCATGACGAACTGGTAGGACAGCCAGTAGGTCGAGACGACGCCCATGTTGGTCGCGATCACCTGGATCTCTTCCGGCGTGGCGACCATCTCGTTGTCGGCGACGAGCAGTTCGCACATCTCGTGTGCGAACCGCACCTTGTGGCTGATGATCTGCTTGAAGTGCGTTTCGAGCGTGCGGTTGCGCGCGAGCAGGTCGTTCAGGTCCCGGTACAGGAAACGGTAGGCCCACATGAACTCGGCCATGTACTGCAGATAGGACCAGGTCTCGTCGATCGTCGGACGATGGTCTTCGGGAAAGCGCAGACGACGTTCAATAGCCTGTTCAAATTGCGCAAAGATGCTATTGATAATGTCGTCTTTGTTACGGAAATGGTAGTAAAGATTGCCGGGGCTGATCTCCATTTCCTCGGCGATCGTCGTCGTCGTGACGTTCGGTTCACCGATCTCGTTGAAGAGCTTCAGCGACAACTCGAGAATGCGCTCACGAGTACGGCGGGGAGGTTTGGCTTCCATCTCTCGGCCCTGGTTTCCGCCGGGACTGGCGCACGGCAATGGGGGTGTCGCGGCGTAGACCCGGCTCGGTTTCTATGATTTTGAGACTGCCGGGCGATTATAAACGGTCGTTCTCTTATCCAGGTTTGGATTCAGGGTTTTTACTGGTCTAGACCGAATTGCCGCTTCGCACAGGCGTGTTGTCTGCGTTTTGGGGTCCGAACCGAAGCGCTTCTAGCGCCCGATCCAGTGCCCGGTCCAGCGCACCACGAGCGGCCCGACGATCAGCACCCAGGTCATTACGCAGACGAAAAGCGCCACCATCACCGCCGCGCTGCCCAGGTCTTTCGCGCGCTTGGAGAGTTCGTGGCGTTCGAGCGAAATGCGGTCGATCGCCGCTTCGACGCTCGAATTGAGCAGCTCGACGATCAGCACGAGCAGCACTGAGCCTAGCAGCAGCACGTGCGAAACCGCATCGACGGGAACGAACATGCCGCACGGCACCAGGATCGCCGTAAGGGTGAGCTCCTGACGGAATGCGCTCTCCTCGCGGATCGCCACGCGAAATCCGTTCAGCGAGTTCTTGAGCGCATGCCAGGCGCGCGTGATGCCGCGGTTGCCCTTGTACGGGTTGAACGGCAGCGGCGCGAGCGGATCGTCGGGGCCGAGCGGCTCGTGCGCGTCGGCGCTATCGTGCGAATCGGAGAGATGAAGGCGCATCGGCGTGACCTGCGGGGCGTGACCGGCCGGCGCGGCTGGCGGGTTGCTAGACGTGTCGTTCGACGGTGTGGTCATTATCGCGCCCGAGGGGGAGGGCGTGCTCACGGCGTGCGCGGGGGGCGACGGCGCGGGGTCGCCGAACGGCTCGGCAGCGAGCCTGCCGTCGCGCGAAGCGGCGTCCGGCGACGGCCGACCGGCCCGCGGCGTCGCGGGCGGCATCGGCTGCGCCTTGGCGCCTGTCGTGCCGCGCGTCATGCGGCTGCGCTTTCCTCGCTGAACGACTGGCGCGGCAGCGGTTTCAAATGCGCCGCGAACTGCTCGGAAGCCGCCGCCCACGAGAAGCGCTCGGCCCACGCGCGGGCATGGTTGCGGTCGATCTTCAGTGCTTCGAGGCAGGCTTCGCGCAAGTCCTCGTGCATCGCGCCCGCGCCGCCGTCGCCGAGCACGTCGATCGGGCCCGTCACCGGGTAGGCCGCCACCGGCGTGCCGCAGGCGAGCGCTTCGAGCAGCACAAGGCCGAAGGTGTCGGTGCGGCTCGGGAACACGAACACGTCGGCGGCCGCATAGACCTTCGCCAGCTCGGCCTGCGTCAGCACGCCGAGATAGTTGGCCTGCGGATAGCGCGACTTCAGCTCGGCGAGCGCCGGGCCTTCGCCCGCGACCCACTTCGAGCCGGGCAGGTCGAGCTTCAGGAACGCTTCGACGTTCTTCTCGACAGCGACGCGCCCCACGTACAGGAAGATCGGCCGCGCGGTGTTGAGGACCTTCGATTCCATCTGATGAAAGATGTCGAGATCGACGCCGCGCGTCCACAGCACGACGTTGGTGAAGCCGTACTTCTCGAGATCGGCCTTGACGACCGGCGTGGGCGCCATCACCGCCAGCGACGGCTTATGGAACCAGTGCAGGAACTTGTAGGTGGCCGCGAGCGGAATGCCGAAGCGCGCCTGCACGTACTCGGGAAAGCGCGTGTGATAGGCGGTCGTGAACGGCAGCTTGTGCTTGATCGCATAGGCGCGCGCGGCGAGGCCGAGCGGGCCTTCGGTCGCGATGTGCAGCGCGTCGGGCGCGAACTCGTCGATGCGCGCATTCAGCTTGCGGCGCGGAAACAGCGACAGCCGGATCTCCGGATAAGTCGGGCACGGGATCGTCTTGAACTCGAGCGGCGTGAGGAGTTCGACGCGGTGGCCGAGCGCCGCCAGCTCGCGCGACGTGTTCTTCAGCGTGCGCACCACGCCATTGACCTGCGGTTCCCATGCATCTGTGACGATCAGGATTTTCATTGTTGGCGGTCCGATGAGGAACAGAGTTAGGCAGTGGCTTTCGCCTTGCGAGAGCTGACTTCCGGCGAGCGCATCACGGTCCAGTAGATGACCTTGAGCTCGCCTTCCAGTGTTTCGACGAGCGCCGACAGGCTCTCGACCCAGTCGCCGTCATTGCAATAGAGCACGCCGTCGATGTCGCGGATCTCGGCCTTGTGGATGTGTCCGCAGACGACGCCGTCGCAGCCGCGGCGGCGCGCTTCATCGGTCATCACGCGTTCGAACGACGAGATGAAGTTGACCGCGTTCTTCACCTGGTGCTTGAGGTATTGCGAGAGCGACCAGTACTGGAAGCCGAGCTTGATGCGGATGCGGTTGAACCAGCGGTTCAGGATCAGGATCAGCGAGTAGGCGGTGTCGCCGAGGTAGGCAAGCCACTTCGCGTGCTGGATCACGCCGTCGAACAAGTCGCCGTGCACGATCCACAGGCGCTTGCCGGTGAGCGTCGTGTGGAACGCCTCGCCGCGTACGTGGATGTCGCCGAACGCGAGATCGCAGAACTGCCGCGCGCCTTCGTCGTGGTTACCCGGGATGTAGACGACGTGCGTGCCTTTTCTGGCTTTGCGCAGGATCTTCTGCACGACGTCGTTGTGCGCCTGCGGCCAGTACCAGCCTTTCTTCAACTGCCAGCCGTCGATGATGTCGCCGACGAGGTACAGGTACTCCGATTCGTTGTGGCGCAGGAAGTCGAGCAGGTATGGCGCCTGGCTGCCGCTCGAGCCCAGATGGATGTCCGACAGCCAGATGGTGCGGTAGCGGTGCGAGCTGGCATCGTCGTCATCGTGGTGGCTGCTCGCTGACGCGGGCGGAAGACCAGGTTCTTGCGGGACGGGCGGCGAGCCCCCCGCGGAGGCCGGACGGAACGCGACGGGGTCGACGCTGGCGCCAATTTGGCGGAGGAGGGAAGTCGCGGACGTGTTCTGGTCCATGGCTCACGCGCCGAGTTGCAATACGCGCATTCCGCCATGAGGCTGTGACTGCTCCGTGACAGTCACGAGAAGTTCTTATTACTCCCCTCCGGCGACGTGCCGGGCGTTGCAAAAGTGCATCATCGGCCCTTTTTTGTGTCGGGCCGGGCGAGATCGGCGGTGACGATGCGGGTGCCCGCGAGCCGGTCGTGCGGGAACTGTCGCTCATTGTCGAGCTGCGCCGCGGCGGCCCACAGCACGAACCAGGCGGCACAGGCGCCAAGCGTCGCGGGCACGCTCAGGTTCAGGAGCGGGTGCAAGGCGAGCGGCGGGAGAAACCACAGCCACGCGAGCACATAGCGGACGATTGCGCGCATCGCCGGCACGGCCGCGCCGTCGGCGCTGACTACGCGCAGACGCCATGTTTTCATCGGCAGCGTCTGGCCGCCGTGGGTCCAGAACCAGACGAAATAGATGCCGACCACGAGGCCGATCCAGGCGGCCAGCAGGTTGTGATGGGTAAGGCCGTTGCGCTGCTGCGTCAACGTGCTGAAGAGATAGCCGGCGAAGAACACCACGCCGAACAGGATCACGCCTTCATAGGCCAGCGCCGCAAGCCTGCGGCGCACGGTCGGTGGCGCGCTCGCGGCGGGAGGGTGAGGCGGGAGGGCGTCGGTTGCGGGGGCGGGCGTAGGCACGGGAGGGCGCAACCGCGGTCAGGAGCCTTGGTAGATCGACGGCGCTTCGGATGGCGATACCGGCGTCGGCACCGCCGGCGTCACGGTGCCCGGCATCGGCGCTTGCGGCGAGCCGATGGACGCCGGCTCGCTCGTGGGGCTCGGCGCGGGCAGGGCTGCCACGCTGCCGCCCGGGTGCTCGTGCTGGTTCACGAGGCGGTTGATCCCCTTGATCTCACTCTTGCTGCCTGACGGCGGCGCGCTGACGACGGTGGGGCGGCGCTTGCGCTCGGTCGCGGCCAGCTTCTCTTTCTGCTCTTCGGGCAACTGCTGATAGGCCTTCCAGGCGTTCTGGCGCGCCTGCGCCGGAAGCTCTTTCGAGACTTGATAGTTCTCGCGGGCGACACGCCGCTGCTCCGGCGTCATCTTGGCCCACTCCATCATGCGATCGTGTAGTCTTTTTTGCATTTCAGGCGACATCTTCGCGAAACGCGACGCGATCTTGATCCATTTGCGCTTGCGTTCGTCGCTGAACCCGTCCCATTCGGACGCGAACGGTGCGAGCGCCGCGTGCTCGTCGGGCGTCAGGTGCGCCCACGAGAGCGGGTTGCTGTCGATCGGCAGCGACGGGAGGTCGGCCGCCAGCGACGGAGGCGCAGACGCACCCGTAGCCGCGCCTGCCGAGGGCGCGGCGCCCTGCGCCGGATAGAAGCGTGGATAGGTGGCGGCGAATGCGACCAGGCCCGCGATCGCGCACCCGAACACAACGGCCAAGCCGCGCTTGTAGCTCACCCCGATGTTCTCCCTGCCGCTTTAGCGGGCGCGCGACAGATAGGCGTTGAACCCGTGATCGAGGTATGCGTTGAGCGGCAGGTCGTCGCTCAGCATGGCGGCATCGATATCGGCGAGTTCGGCGGAGCGCTGCACGTCTTCCCAGTAGGCAACGGCCATCACGCCCAGAACGAGCGCGACGAGCGGCCACATGCGGGCTAGCCGGCGCAGCGGCGACGCGCGGTGTTGCCCGGGGGGCGAAGCGGGCATGCTCGCATTGACGCCGGCATGGGCGAGCACCGGCACGAAGACCGGTGCAGTGACGGCTTCCGGCTTCTTGCGGGCGAGGGCGGCGCGCCGCGCCAAGGCCAGCTTGCCGACAGCGGAGGCAGGCAGGTTGGCGGCGTTTTCGTCGAGCGCGCGACGCACTTTGAGTGCGAATTCGAGTTCTTTTGTATCGGGAGCGGAGCTCATAGCGTGATTCCTTTGGCCTTGAGCGCGGCCGCCAGTGTGTGCGTGGCTCGCGAGCAGTGGGTCTTGACACTGCCTTCGGAGCAGCCCATTGCGGCGGCGGTCTCGGCGACATCCATATCTTCCCAGTAACGCATGAGAAACGCCTCCCGTTGACGTGCCGGTAATTTTTGGATCTCCGCGTCGATCAGCGCGAGCACCTGATCGCGCTCGAGCGCCTGCTCGCTGCTCTCGGCCCCGACCGAGCCTGCCTCGGATTCGAGGGTTTCGAGCGGGTCGAATTCCTCGTCTTCGGCGTTGCCTAGCGATGAGAAAAGACTGACCCAAGTATTGCGTACTTTCTGGCGACGAAAATAATCGTGCGTCGCATTCTGGAGAATACGCTGAAAGAGAAGAGGAAGCTCGGCTGCGGGACGGTCGCCGTACTTCTCGGCGAGCTTGATCATTGCGTCCTGAACGATATCCAGGGCGGCATCGTCGTCGCGCACGGCGTAGACCGTCTGCTTGAACGCGCGCCTTTCGACGCCCGCCAGAAAATCGGCGAGTTCCTTGTCTGATGCCATCCGTGGGAATCGGCGCAGCGAGTGCGCGCCGTAATCGATTGAAAAATGTCGTAAAACCCGCGGATGCTAACAAACTTTTGCGACGCTGGGTCGTCCCGCGCTCCAAAGCGTGGCCGGTGCGTTGTTTTTACGCGGTTTTTACGGCCGATTTTGACGCGCTGCGGCGTCATGCGTGCTGCGATGCGGGAAATATGACTTGACCGCGCCACGCGCAGCGGATATCGTCGACGGTTCGCAACATAAGTGACTGTCTCTTTTGGGGCGAGCCCAAGAAGCCCGCCTGTCAAACTGGACGCGCCGCTTGAACCCGAGCCACAAGCCCGGCAGAGAGCACCCGATCAATTTTTTGCCGAAAATTCGAAAGGTGAACGATGAACATGCCTAGCGCGGAATTTTCCACGTCGGATACCCCTCTCCCTCACGAAGCTGACTCCATCGGCGCAACCGTGCTCATGCGCGCGCTGGCCGACGAAGACGTCGAATTCATCTGGGGCTATCCCGGCGGCTCGGTACTCTACATCTACGACGAGCTCTACAAGCAAGACAAGTTTCAGCACATCCTCGTGCGCCACGAGCAAGCTGCCGTGCACGCCGCCGACGCCTATGCGCGCTCGACGGGCAAGGTCGGCGTCTGTCTCGTGACCTCCGGCCCCGGCGTCACCAACGCGGTGACCGGCATCGCGACGGCCTACATGGATTCGATCCCGATGGTGATCATCAGCGGCCAGGTTCCGACCGCCGCGATCGGCCAGGATGCGTTCCAGGAGTGCGATACGGTCGGCATCACGCGTCCGTGCGTGAAGCACAACTTCCTCGTGAAGGACGTGCGCGATCTCGCCGCCACCGTCAAGAAAGCGTTCTACATCGCCCGCACCGGCCGTCCAGGCCCCGTGCTGATCGACATTCCCAAGGATGTCTCCAAGGCGCCGTGCCAGTACGAGCCGCTGAAAAGCGTGTCGCTGCGCTCGTACAACCCGGTCACCAAGGGGCACTCCGGCCAGATCCGCAAGGCCGTCTCGCTCCTGCTGTCGGCCAAGCGCCCGTACATCTACACCGGCGGCGGTATCATCCTCGCCGACGCGTCGCGCGAGCTGAATCAGTTCGCCGACCTGCTCGGCTACCCTGTCACGAACACGCTGATGGGGCTTGGCGGCTACCGCGCGAGCGACAAGAAGTTCCTCGGCATGCTCGGCATGCACGGCACGTACGAAGCCAACATGGCGATGCAGAACTGCGACGTCCTGATCGCCATCGGCGCGCGCTTCGACGACCGCGTGATCGGCGACCCGGCGCACTTCGCATCGCGTCCGCGCAAGATCATCCATATCGACATCGATCCGTCGTCGATCAGCAAGCGCGTGAAGGTCGACATTCCGATCGTCGGCGACGTGAAGGAAGTGCTCAAGGAGCTGATCGAGCAGCTTCAGCACGCCGAGCACGGCCCCGACACCGAAGCGCTCGCGCAATGGTGGAAGGAGATCGAAGGCTGGCGCTCGAAGAACTGCCTCAAGTACGACCGCGAGAGCGACATCATCAAGCCGCAATACGTCGTCGAAAAGCTCTGGGAGCTGACCGACGGCAATGCGTTCGTCTGCTCCGACGTCGGCCAGCACCAGATGTGGGCCGCGCAGTTCTACCGCTTCAACAAGCCGCGCCGCTGGATCAATTCGGGCGGCCTCGGCACGATGGGCTTCGGCCTGCCGGCGGCGATGGGCGTGAAGATGGCGCATCCGGACGACGATGTCGTCTGCATCACGGGCGAAGGCTCGATCCAGATGTGCATCCAGGAGCTCTCGACCTGCAAGCAGTACGACACGCCGGTCAAGATCATCTCGCTCAACAACCGCTACCTCGGCATGGTCCGGCAGTGGCAGCAGATCGAATACAGCAAGCGCTATTCGCATTCGTACATGGATGCGCTGCCCGATTTCGTGAAGCTCGCCGAGGCGTATGGCCACGTCGGCATGCGCATCGAACGCACTGCGGATGTCGAGCCGGCGCTCAAGGAAGCGCTGCGTCTGAAGGATCGCACCGTATTTCTCGATTTCCAGACCGATCCGACCGAGAACGTCTGGCCGATGGTTCAGGCCGGCAAGGGCATCACCGAGATGCTGCTCGGTTCGGAAGACCTATAACGACTGCCCGTCGCCGGCTTCGGTTCGCACATGCCTTCACGAAGGGCGCAGTGCAGGCGAAGCGGCGGCAGGTGCTCGCATCGAACTGGATCAATCGAGAAAATTCGCGGGAAAGCAAACCATGAGACACATTATTTCCGTCCTGCTGGAAAACGAACCGGGCGCGTTATCGCGCGTCGTCGGGCTCTTTTCGGCACGCGGCTACAACATCGAAACCTTGACGGTGGCGCCGACCGAAGACCATTCGCTGTCGCGCCTGACCATCGTTTCCATTGGCTCCGACGACGTGATCGAACAGATCACGAAGCATCTGAACCGCCTGATCGAGGTGGTGAAAGTGGTCGACCTGACCGAGGGCGCCCACATCGAACGCGAGCTGATGCTGATCAAGGTCAGGGCGGTCGGGAAGGAGCGTGAAGAGATGAAACGGATGGCGGATATCTTCCGCGGACGTATCATCGACGTCACCGAAAAAACCTACACGATCGAATTGACAGGCGCGAGCGACAAGCTCGACGCCTTCATTGAAGGGCTCGACGCCGCCGTGATTCTCGAAACGGTCCGCACGGGCAGCTCGGGGATCGGGCGTGGCGAACGCATTCTGAAGGTGTGACGCCGCTTCGATCGGCGCCGGGTGCGAAAACATTCGCAAAGCCCGGCGCAACCACGCAACGCATTTGAATTTCATTGATTACGCGAAGGAACAGACATGAAAGTTTTCTACGATAAAGACGCCGACCTCTCCCTCATCAAAGGCAAGCAGGTCACGATCATCGGCTACGGCTCGCAAGGCCATGCGCACGCGCTGAACCTGAAGGAAAGCGGCGTCAACGTGACGGTCGGTCTGCGCAAGGGCGGCGCGTCGTGGAGCAAGGCCGAGAACGCGGGCCTCGCCGTCAAGGAAGTGGCGGAAGCCGTGAAGGGCGCCGACGTCGTGATGATGCTCCTGCCCGACGAGCAGATCGCCGAGGTGTACGCGAAGGAAGTGCACGCCAACATCAAGCAGAACGCCGCGCTCGCGTTCGCGCACGGCTTCAACGTCCACTACGGCCAGGTGATTCCGCGCGCCGATCTCGACGTGATCATGATCGCGCCGAAGGCGCCGGGCCACACGGTGCGCGGCACGTACTCGCAAGGCGGCGGCGTGCCGCACCTGATCGCAGTGGCGCAAGACAAGTCGGGCGCGGCGCGCGACATCGCGCTGTCGTACGCGGCGGCTAACGGCGGCGGCCGTGCCGGCATCATCGAAACGAACTTCCGCGAAGAAACCGAAACCGACCTGTTCGGCGAGCAAGCCGTGCTGTGTGGCGGCACGGTCGAGCTGATCAAGGCCGGCTTCGAGACGCTGGTCGAAGCGGGCTACGCGCCGGAAATGGCGTACTTCGAGTGCCTGCACGAGCTGAAGCTGATCGTCGACCTGATCTACGAAGGCGGCATCGCGAACATGAACTACTCGATCTCGAACAACGCCGAGTATGGCGAGTACGTGACGGGTCCGCGCGTCATCACCGAAGAAACGAAGAAGGTGATGAAGGACGTCCTGAAGGACATCCAGACGGGTGAGTACGCGAAGAGCTTCATCATCGAAAACCGCGCCGGCGCGCCGACGCTGCAATCGCGCCGCCGCCTGATGGCCGAGCACCAGATCGAACAGGTCGGCTCGAAGCTGCGCGCGATGATGCCGTGGATCGCGAAGAACAAGCTGGTCGATCAGTCGAAGAACTAAGGCGCGCGCATTTGCTGGCCTTGCCGCAGCCGGCGCGAAAAGCGTGCCGGCTGCACCAAAAAGCCGTCCGGAGCCGCTGTGCACCGGGCGGCTTTTGCTATCCTACGGTTTTACAAAAACACTGAATCAATCCATGAATTACCCTCACCCGATCATCGCGCGCGAAGGCTGGCCGTTTATTGCAATCGCCGGCGTCGTCGCGCTCTTGATCCATGCCGTCGCGGGGTTCGGCTTTGCCTGGCCGTTCTGGCTGCTCCTCATTTTCGTCGTGCAATTTTTCCGCGATCCGCCGCGTCCGATTCCGACGCAGGAGAATGCCGTGTTGTGTCCGGCCGACGGTCGGATTGTCGCAGTCGAAACCACGCACGATCCTTACGCGAATCGCGAAGCGCTGAAGATCAGCGTGTTCATGAACGTCTTCAACGTCCATTCGCAGCGCTCGCCGGTGGATGGCGCGATCTCCAAGGTCGAATATTTCCCGGGCGCCTACCTGAACGCGGCGATCGACAAAGCGTCGCTCGAGAACGAGCGCAACGCGGTCGTGATCCAGACCGCCAGCGGCCAGACCGTGACCTCGGTGCAGATCGCGGGCCTCATCGCGCGGCGCATTCTCTGCTACGTGCGCGCCGGTGAGCCGCTCACGCGCGGTCAGCGCTACGGCTTCATCCGCTTCGGCTCGCGCGTCGACGTGTATCTGCCGGTCGGCAGCCGTCCGCGCGTCTCGATTGGCGAGAAGGTTTCCGCGTCGTCGACGATTCTTGCCGAACTCTAAGGCGGCACAAGGAGGTATCGATGGCCGCATTGAAACCGCGCCGCCCCCGCTTGAAAGGCGCTCACTTGCCGAGGCCGTTCCGCCGCAACAAGGCGCTGGCGGCGGAGACGGCGCCGGTCGAGAGCCGGCGCGTCCAGCGCCAGCAGTTCCTGAGGAAGCGCGGCATCTATCTGCTGCCCAACTCGTTCACCACCGCGGCGCTGTTCTGCGGCTTCTTCGCCGTCGTGCAGGCGATGAACGTGCGCTTCGAGATCGCGGCGATCGCCATTTTCGTGGCGATGGTGCTCGACGGCATGGACGGCCGCGTCGCGCGGATGACGCACACGCAAAGCGCGTTTGGCGAGCAGTTCGACAGCCTCTCGGACATGGTGTCGTTCGGCGTGGCGCCGGCGCTTGTGATGTACGAATGGGTGCTCAAGGATCTCGGCCGCTGGGGCTGGCTGGCGGCGTTTGTCTACTGCTCGGGCGCGGCGTTGCGTCTTGCGCGCTTCAACACGAACATCGGCGTCGTCGACAAGCGTTTCTTCCAGGGGTTGCCGAGTCCGGCGGCGGCGGCGCTGATCGCGGGTTTCGTCTGGCTCGCGACCGACAACCGCGTGCCGGTCAAGCTCGTGTGGCTGCCGTGGGTCGCGTTCGCGCTGACGGTCTATGCGGGCGTGACGATGGTGTCGAACGCGCCGTTCTATAGCGGCAAGGCGCTCGACGTCCGTCATCGGGTGCCGTTCGCGGCGACGCTGCTGGTCGTCGTTGCATTCGTGCTCGTGTCGTCCGATCCGCCGCTGATGTTGTTCGGCCTGTTCGTGCTGTACGGCTTCTCGGGTTACGCCTTCTGGGCCTACATGGCGGTCAGGGGCAGGGAGAATCCGGCCCGTTCGTCACCGCACGATCACTGATTGACCTGTTTTCCGTCAACGGCAGCCATCGCGGCTGCCGTTTTTGTTTGTGCTAACCAGCGGGGGGCTCCGCCATTTGCGCGATTCTTAGAATGCCGCTATAGTCTGCGGCATGGCAACTTTCCAGTTCCCCTTCCTTTCCCTTCTAGCCGGTGCGCCGCTACGCGCGCTAGCTCTAGCGCGCCTGCCGCGCTGATCGTTTCCGCCCTCCGTTTGCCTCGTTCGTTGTTTGGCGTCGCCTGCGGTGGCGCAAACACCCGAATTCCGTTTCTGTATCCCATCGATTGAACGAACGAGTCCCCCGGAGACCTGACATGGCTGACAAACTGATCATTTTCGATACGACGTTGCGCGACGGCGAGCAGTCGCCCGGAGCGTCGATGACGAAGGAAGAGAAGATCCGCATCGCGAAGCAGCTGGAGCGGATGCGCGTCGACGTGATCGAAGCGGGCTTCGCCGCCAGCTCGAACGGCGACTTCGACGCGATCAACACGATCGCGTCGCTCATCAAGGAAAGCACGATCTGCTCGCTCGCCCGCGCGAACGACAAGGACATTCAGCGCGCCGCCGATGCCCTGCGCCCCGCGGAGCGTTTCCGCATCCACACGTTCATCGCGACGTCGCCGCTGCACATGGAAAAGAAGCTGCGGATGACGCCCGACCAGGTCTACGAGCAGGCGCGCCTCGCGGTGCGTTTCGCGCGCAAGTTTACCGACGACGTCGAGTTCTCGCCGGAGGACGGCAGCCGCTCCGACATGGATTTCCTGTGCCGCGTGCTCGAAGCCGTGATCGATGAAGGCGCGACGACGATCAATATCGCCGACACCGTCGGCTACGGCGTTCCCGAGCTGTACGGCAATCTCGTGAAGACACTGCGCGAGCGCATTCCGAACTCGCACAAGGCGGTGTTCTCGGTCCATTGCCATAACGATCTCGGTATGGCGGTTGCGAATTCGCTCGCGGGCGTGCAGATCGGCGGCGCGCGTCAGGTCGAGTGCACGATCAACGGTCTCGGCGAGCGCGCGGGCAACACGTCGCTCGAGGAAATCGTGATGGCCGTGAAGACCCGCAAGGATTATTTCGGCCTGGATCTCGGTATCGACACGACCCAGATCGTGCCGGCTTCGAAGCTGGTATCCCAGATCACGGGCTTCGTCGTGCAGCCGAACAAGGCCGTGGTGGGCGCGAACGCGTTCGCGCACGCGTCGGGCATCCACCAGGATGGCGTGCTGAAAGCACGCGACACCTACGAAATCATGCGCGCGGAAGACGTGGGCTGGACCGCGAACAAGATCGTGCTCGGCAAGCTGTCGGGCCGCAACGCGTTCAAGCAACGCTTGCAGGAGCTGAGCATCGCGCTCGATAGTGAAGCCGAATTGAACGCCGCGTTTGCACGCTTCAAGGAGCTCGCCGACCGCAAGGCGGAAATCTTCGACGAAGACATCATCGCGATCGTCACCGAGGAATCGGCGCAGGCGCAGGAGCGCGAGCACTACAAGTTCGTGTCGCTGGCGCAGCACTCCGAGACCGGCGAGCAGCCGCATGCGCGCGTCGTCTTTTCGGTCGACGGCAAGGAGATGACGGGCGAGGCGAACGGCAACGGGCCGGTCGACGCGACGCTCAATGCGATCGAAAGCGAAGTGGGCAGCGGCTCCGAGCTGTTGCTGTACTCCGTGAATGCGATCACGACCGGCACGCAGGCGCAGGGCGAAGTGACGGTGCGTCTGTCGAAGAGTGGGCGTATCGTGAACGGCGTCGGCACCGATCCGGACATCGTCGCAGCGTCGGCGAAGGCGTACATCTCGGCGCTGAACAAGCTCTACTCGAATTCGGAAAAGCTCAACCCGCAGCGCTCTTGATGCGCGGGGACGCGGCGCTATTGGCAGTACCGCCTCGATTCCCCGCCGTGCTCGAACCCCCCGCGCTCCGCAAGGACGCGGGGGTTTTCATATGCGGGCGCGGCGAACCAGTTGGCTTCCGGAAGCCGCTTCATCCAGAAGCTTGGCTACGTCCGCGCCAAGGCGGCGAGGCCCAAGGAGAGCCGGGCGCGTGTCAGAACAGGTTGCGGCGGTCGGGATCGTGCAGCGGATCGGGGGTTTTCTGCGTCAGGCGCAGGATGCCCTGATCGTCGAAATAGAAGCTGTACATGAGATACCAGACGTTGTCTTCCATGTATCGATACGTCCATACCTCGCGCTTCATCATCGGGAAGTACGAAGTCTCGACGGGGCGGCCGAAGTTGATGAGCACATCCTTCTTGGTCCATTCCCCGATTTGCGCGCGGTAGAACTCGTTCGGCTGCAGCACCTGCCGCACGTTGACGATCTTGCCGGATGCGTCGATATCGGCCGCTGTGGTGACTTCGCCCATCGGCTGAGTCGGCCACATCAGACGTTTGCCGCCGTTGGGCAGGTCGTAGACTTCGCGCGGCGGGCCGAGGCGGCTCACGATCGTCGATTGGTCCGCGCCCGCCTGGAATTGCTGCCACGGCTGCGCGCAACCGGCGAGCATGAGCGCCGCGGTACACGCAAGCAGGGATGTCAGGCGCTTCGTCATGGAGTCCTCCGATTCGTTGAGTGACGCGTTTTAGCACGGGGTCACAAGATTTTGACAGGTTGCGCGGCAAAAGATTTTGGCGCTGCCGGCGCGTGGCGCGACGGCGCTTGCGCTTGCGAATCATCCGCAGGCCGGCCTATGATCCGCGCTTCGATCGATTCAAGCGGGGTAGCGATGACACGAGCATGGACGAGCCGGCTGGCGGCGCTTGCCGTTGCGGCATGGGTGGCGGCGATGCCGGCGGCGAAGGCGACGGCGGCGGCCGGCACGCCGATCCAGCTCGCCTTGATCGAAGGCGTGTCGGGGCCCTTCGCGAACGCGGGAGCGGCGGTCGAGCGGAATCTGCGCTTCGGCGTCGAGCGCGTGAATGCGCGCGGCGGCGTGAAGCTTGCGGATGGTGCGCATCCGCTCGAGCTCGTCGTGCTGGACAGCAAGGGCAGCACCGAAGGCGCGCTCGTGCAACTGCGCGCGGCCGCCGATCGCCATATCGGCTTCGTCATGCAAGGCAACAGCTCGGCGGTGGCAGCGGCGCTTATCGCGGCGATCGAAAAGCAGAACTCGCGCGAGCCGGATAATCGCGAGCTGTTCCTCAACTATTCCGCCGACGACCCCGCGCTCACCAACGCCAGCTGCAGCTTCTGGCATTTCCGCTTCGACGCCCATGCGGGGATGCGCATGGATGCGCTTGCCGACGTGATCCAGCAGGACCGCGCGGTGAAAAAGGTATATCTACTGAATCAGGACTACAGCTTCGGGCACGACGTCAGCACGCTCGCGCAACAGGCGCTCGCCCAAAAGCGCCCGGACGTCGCGATCGTAGGCGACGAGTTTCATCCGATCGGCCGCGTCAAGGACTTCACGCCCTATATCGCGAAGATGCGCGCGAGCGGAGCCGATGCGGTGATCACCGGGAACTGGGGCAACGACTTGAGCCTGCTGGTCAAGGCGGCGCGCGAGCAGGGGCTCGATGCGAAGTTCTACACGTTTTATGGAAACAGCCTCGATGCGCCCGCTGCGCTCGGCGATGCCGGCGTGAAGCGCGTGCTCGCCGTCGCGGACTGGCATCCGAACGCCGGAGGGGCGGCGTCCGACGCTTACTACGCGGCGTTTCGCGCTCGCTTCCCGGCTGCCGAGGACGACTACCCGGTGCTGCGCATGGAGGTGATGATCGAGATGCTGGCCGACGCGATGACGCGCGCCGGCACGCCGGACCCGGCGGCGGTCGCCAAGGCGCTCGAGGGGATTAAGTTCGACAACGGCTTCCATCGCGCCTGGATGCGTGCCGAGGATCATCAGTTGATCCAGCCCCTTTACGTGATGGAGATGGACAAGGCGGGCACGCCCGGCGTGCGCTTCGACAACGAGGGCACGGGATACGGTTTCCGGACGATGCTGGCGCTGCCGCCCGAGCGCACGGCGCTGCCGACGACGTGCCAGATGAGGCGCCCTTGAACGTGCTCGAAAGAGGCGGCTCCAGGGACCGCTAGCCGCCGATCTCGGCTGTGCTACAATACGCGTCTTGCTGTACCCCCACGGCACGGCCTTTCTTCCGTGACCGCCTGTCTAGTTCTTAAGGAAATCAAATGTCTGTTGCTGATATCAAGAAGTCCGACGTCGTCGCGCAATTCGCGCGTGCTGCCAATGACACCGGCTCCCCGGAAGTGCAAGTCGCTCTGCTGACGGCTCGCATCAACGAGTTGACCGGCCACTTCAAGTCCCACTCGAAGGACCATCACAGCCGCCGCGGGCTGCTGCGCATGGTGAGCCGCCGCCGCAAGCTGCTCGACTACCTGAAGGGCAAGGATGCTGACCGCTATCGTTCGCTGATCGAGAAGCTGGGCCTGCGCAAGTAATCGGACGATCGTCTCTTCAGCAAGATGCCTGTGTCAGTCTACTGATACAGGCATTTTGTTTTTGAATGGCGCACTTCATGTGAGTTGCGTCGAAACGCAGGGCGCCGTGGCCATGAATGATGCGGCGCCCGGCGCGTAACACGGCCTGGCTTGACGGGCAGAGCTTTGTGTCATTCCAGCGATTCACTCGCCGCGTGAAGCGGACCGCTGGAATGGCATGACACTCCTCTCCCCGGATGGGCTTCGGCTGCGACGTCGCCGCGCCGATGCAGGCTGCGGCGAAACGATACAAGTGAAATGAGCGAAAAGAGAGAAGGAGTGACCATGTCCATGTTCAATAAAGTCGTCAAAGAGTTCAAGTGGGGACAACATAACGTCCGGATGGAAACGGGCGAAATCGCTCGTCAGGCAGGCGGCGCCGTGATCGTCGACGTCGAAGACACCGTCGTGCTCGCCACCGTCGTCGGTGCTAAGTCGGCCAAGCCGGGCCAGGATTTTTTCCCGCTGACCGTCGATTACATCGAAAAAACCTACTCCGCGGGCAAGATCCCTGGCGGCTTCTTCCGCCGCGAAGGCCGTCCGTCGGAGCATGAAACGCTGACCTCGCGCCTGATCGACCGTCCGCTGCGTCCGCTCTTCCCGGAAGGCTTCTACAACGAAGTGCAGGTCGTCGTGCACGTGATGTCGGTGAACCCGGAAGTCCCGGCGGACATCCCCGCACTGATCGGCGCGTCGGCCGCCCTCGCGGTCTCGGGCCTGCCGTTCAACGGCCCGGTGGGCGCGGCTCGCGTGGCCTACATCAACAACGAATACGTGCTGAACCCGACGCGCGCGCAAATCAAGGATTCGCGCCTCGATCTCGTGGTCGCGGGCACGGAGCGTGCGGTGCTGATGGTTGAATCGGAAGCCGACCAGCTGCCGGAAGACGTGATGCTGGGCGCCGTGGTGTTCGGTCACGAACAGATGCAAACGGTGATCGACGCAATCCACGAGCTCGTGCGTGACGGCGGCAAGCCGGAATGGGACTGGCAGCCGGCGCCGAAGGACGAGGCGCTGATCTCGCGCGTGACGGCGCAGGCGCAAGGCGACCTGCTCGCCGCCTACCAGATCCGCGACAAGCAAGCCCGTTCGACGAAGCTGAAGGAAGTGTACGCAACCGTCTCGGCGAAGCTCGACGAGGAGGCGGCAGCTTCGGGCGCCGCGTCGGCCGACAAGGCCACCGTCGGCAACATCCTGTTCGACATCGAAGCGAAGATCGTCCGCAGCCAGATCCTGAATGGCGAGCCGCGTATCGACGGCCGCGACACGCGTACCGTGCGTCCGATCGAGATCCGCACCGGCGTGCTGCCGCGCACGCACGGCTCGGCGCTCTTCACGCGCGGCGAAACGCAGGCGCTCGTGGTCGCGACGCTCGGCACCAAGGGCGACGAGCAGATCATCGACGCGCTCGAAGGCGAGTACCGCGACCGCTTCATGCTCCACTACAACATGCCGCCGTTCGCGACCGGCGAAACGGGCCGCGTCGGCTCGCCGAAGCGTCGCGAAATCGGCCACGGGCGTCTGGCCAAGCGCGCGCTCGTCGCGTGCCTGCCGAGCGCCGACGAATTCGGCTATTCGATCCGCGTCGTGTCGGAAATCACCGAGTCGAACGGTTCGTCGTCGATGGCGTCGGTCTGCGGCGGCTGCCTGGCGCTCATGGACGCCGGCGTGCCGATGAAGGCGCACGTCGCGGGTATCGCGATGGGCCTGATCCTCGAAGGCAACAAGTTCGCCGTGCTGACCGACATCCTCGGCGACGAAGACCACCTCGGCGACATGGACTTCAAGGTGGCCGGCACGGAAGCTGGCGTGACCGCGCTGCAGATGGACATCAAAATCCAGGGCATCACCAAGGAAATCATGCAGGTCGCGCTCGCGCAGGCGAAGGAAGGCCGCATGCACATCCTCGGCAAGATGACGGCCGCCGTGGCAGGCGCCAGCACCGAGCTGTCGGCGTTCGCGCCGCGCATGATCACGATCAAGATCAACCCGGAAAAGATCCGCGATGTGATCGGCAAGGGTGGTTCGGTGATCCGCGCGCTGACGGAAGAAACCGGTACGACGATCGACATCTCCGACGACGGCGTCGTCACCATCGCGAGCACGAGCAGCGAAGGGATGGCCGAGGCGAAGAAGCGCATCGAGAACATCACGGCGGAAGTCGAGGTGGGTCAGGTGTATGAAGGCCCCGTCCTGAAGCTGCTCGAGTTCGGCGCGATCGTGAACATCCTGCCGGGCAAGGACGGTCTCCTGCATATCTCCGAGATCGCCAACGAGCGCATCAAGGACATCAACGACTACCTGAAGGAAGGCCAGATCGTGAAGGTCAAGGTGATCCAGACGGACGAGAAGGGTCGCGTGCGCCTGTCTGCGAAGGCGCTGTTGAACGACGCGGCTTCGGGTGCGGCGCAGCCGGAGTCGGCGCCGCAGCAGTAATGCAGTGATGTAAGGACGGCCGGCTGCGCGAAAGCGAGCCGGCCGTTTTCTTGCGGCAATCTTGTAGCAGGGTGGATGGCCTTGCGGGCGGCGAGGATGCAACTCGCAAGGCCATCCCAACCTTGGAGGTGACGTAGATGAAGGCGATCGAAATTACCGAATTCGGTGCACCGGAAGTCCTGGTGCTTGGGGAGCGTCCGATGCCCGAGCCGAAGGCCGGCGAGGTGCTCATCAAGGTGGCGGCATCGGGTGTCAATCGCCCGGATGTGTTTCAGCGCAAAGGCGGTTATGCGCCGCCGCCGGGCGCGTCGGACCTTCCTGGGCTGGAGATCGCAGGCGAGATCGTCGGCGGCGTGATCGACGAAAAACGCAATCCGTTCGGCCTCAAGATCGGCGATCGCGTGTGTGCGCTCCTGGCGGGCGGCGGCTATGCCGAGTACGCGAGCGTGCCGCTCCTGCAATGTCTGCCAGCGCCCAAGGGGTTCTCCGACGTCGAGGCGGCGTCGCTTCCCGAGACATTCTTCACGGTGTGGAGCAATGTCTTC
The DNA here is from genome assembly GCF_005144415.1 of Trinickia terrae. Taxonomy (GTDB): domain Bacteria; phylum Pseudomonadota; class Gammaproteobacteria; order Burkholderiales; family Burkholderiaceae; genus Trinickia_A; species Trinickia_A terrae. Next base: position 36,744 of record NZ_SWJE01000022.1, read on the forward strand.
GAGCGCGCGCAATTGGGGGGCGGCGAAGGCGGCGAGAACGAGACCCTGCTCGTGCAGGGCGGGTCGAGCGGGATCGGCGTGACGGCTATCCAGATCGCGCACGCGCTCGGATACCGCGTATTCGCCACGGCGGGCTCCGCCGACAAGTGCCGCGCGTGCGAGCAACTGGGGGCGGACCGTGCGATCAACTACAAGTCGGAAGATTTCGTCGAAGTCGTGAAGTCGCTGACGAACGATCGCGGCGTTGACGTGATTCTCGACATGGTTGCGGGAAGCTATGTGCCGCGCGAATTGACGGCGCTCGCGGACGGCGGGCGGCTCGTCCTGATCGCGCTTCTCGGCGGGGCGAAGGCTGAACTCAACTTCAACGAGGTTCTGCGCCGGCGGCTGACGGTGACGGGTTCGACGCTGCGCCCCCGCCCCGTCGACTTCAAGGCGAGGATCGCGGCGCAATTGAAAGAACACGTATGGCCGCTCCTCGAAGAGGGCCGCATCAAGCCGGTCATCTATCGCGTGTTTCCGGCGGCGCAGGCTGCTCAAGCCCACGCGCTGATGGAAAGCGGCGAGCACATTGGGAAGATCGTGCTTGATTGGAGTCCAGGTGCTTGACGCGCGCGGTTTGACCTGCTTGGCTGGCACGCAGTAAAATTGCATGTTTTGCGCACGCCGCGTGCGGTTGGCTGCGGTACCGGGAGCAGCATCAAAAGGTCGGGATCGGCCAGGACCAAACAATGTCGAGACAACGAGCGAAGCGGGTAATCGGTAACTGGAAGATGCACGGGCGCCTTGCGGAGAACGAGGCGCTGCTTCGGTCCGTCGTGAAGGATGCAGCTTCGCTTTCCGGCGGCGTGCACGTCGGCGTGTGCGTGCCGTCGCCCTATCTGGCGCAGGTGCAGGCCTTGTTGGGCGGCACGCGTGTCGGCTACGGCGTGCAGGACATTTCTGCGCACACGCATGGTGCGTACACCGGTGAAGTGGCGGCGGAGATGGCGATCGATTTCGGAGCGACGCTCGCGATCGTCGGGCATTCGGAGCGCAGGGCGTATCACCGCGAAAGTGCGGAGCTCGTCGCGACGAAAACGCGGCGCGCGCTGCAGGCGGGTTTGACGCCGATCGTCTGTATTGGCGAGACGCTCGAGGAGCGCGAGGCCGGCGCGACGGAGGCAGTCGTCGGTGCGCAGCTCGACGCTGTACTGGCGCTGTTGTCGGCAGACGAAGCGGCGCGCATTGTCGTCGCGTACGAGCCCGTTTGGGCGATCGGTACCGGGTTGAGCGCAACGTCGGCGCAGGCGCAGGCGGTGCATGCTTTCCTGCGTGCGCGTCTGGCTGCGAAGGGCGCCGCGGTGGGTGACGTGCCGCTCTTGTACGGCGGCAGCGTGAAGCCTGAGAACGCGGAAGAGTTGTTCCGCCAAAAGGACATTGACGGCGGCCTGATTGGCGGCGCGTCGTTGAAGAGCAAGGATTTCCTCGCGATCTGCGAGGCGGCGCAGGCGGCGATCGCGGCGCAGTGATTGAAGAGGGCGTCTGCGATGTTGCGCGGGCGCGCTGGCAGGACACACGTCTGACGCATTTGTGTCGGACGATTAACCCAAACTCAGGTGAGTGCAATGCTGTATTTGAAAACGTTGATCATCGTCGTCCAGTTGCTGTCGGCGCTTGGGGTCATCGGTCTCGTGCTGTTGCAGCACGGCAAGGGCGCCGATATGGGCGCGGCCTTCGGTAGCGGCGCGTCGGGAAGTCTGTTCGGCGCGACGGGCTCTGCGAACTTCCTGTCGCGTACCACGGCGGTCCTCGCGACGCTCTTTTTCGTGACCACGCTTGCGCTGACCTACCTCGGTTCGTACAAATCGAAGCCTTCCGCCGGGGTGCTGGGTGAGGTTCCGGCAGCGCCGGCGATGGCGTCTGCTGCTTCGGTTCCGGTTGCGGCTTCGCTGCCGGCGGCCGCTTCGTCGGCGTCGGCTCCGGGTCAGAATGTGCCGAAATAAAAATTTCGTTCAAAACGCATTTGTGCGTTGAACAATCTGTTTAGACGGGTTAGAATTTAAGTCTTGAAGCGATTCGCGAGTAATATAAGTTGTTTTCCCGGATTGCAGACAGTGCCGACGTGGTGAAATTGGTAGACACGCTATCTTGAGGGGGTAGTGGCGAAAGCTGTGCGAGTTCGAGTCTCGCCGTCGGCACCAAAGTTATCCAATGCCAGCCGCATGCATCGCTTCGGCTGGCATTGTCACTTCTGGCCCTGGCCTTGCGTCATCCTTGCGATGCGAAGTTGGACGAAGTGATTTCCCGTTAGGGTGTACACTCCCGGCGGAATTCAGAACCAACCAATTGAGGATAGTCTTGAACCTCGCAGCCTATTTCCCCGTATTGTTGTTCCTCCTCGTGGGCACCGGTTTAGGCGTAGCGCTGGTCAGCATTGGTAAGATCCTCGGCCCCAACAAGCCCGATAATCAAAAGAACGCGCCGTACGAATGCGGCTTCGAAGCGTTCGAAGACGCGCGCATGAAGTTCGATGTGCGCTACTACCTTGTTGCAATCCTGTTCATCATTTTCGACCTTGAGACCGCGTTCCTGTTTCCGTGGGGCGTTGCCCTGCGCGACATCGGCTGGCCGGGCTTTTTGGCGATGATGATTTTTCTGCTCGAATTCCTGCTGGGCTTCGCCTACATCTGGAAGAAAGGCGGCCTTGACTGGGAGTGACGGGCTATTCGCCGGTTTGCGTGGGCGGCCACTCACCGCCGCCCGTCTGGAGTGGAAAGCAAATGAGTATCGAAGGGGTCTTGAAGGAAGGGTTTGTCACCACCACGGCTGACAAGCTGATCAACTGGACGCGCACCGGTTCCCTGTGGCCGATGACGTTCGGTCTCGCGTGTTGCGCGGTCGAGATGATGCATGCGGGCGCAGCCCGTTACGACCTCGATCGTTTCGGGGTCGTGTTCCGTCCGAGTCCGCGCCAGTCGGACGTCATGATCGTCGCCGGCACGCTGTGCAACAAGATGGCGCCGGCGCTGCGCAAGGTCTACGACCAGATGGCGGAGCCGCGCTGGGTGATCTCGATGGGCTCGTGCGCGAACGGCGGCGGCTACTATCACTACTCGTATTCGGTGGTGCGCGGCTGCGACCGGATCGTGCCGGTCGACGTCTACGTGCCGGGCTGCCCGCCGACGGCCGAGGCGCTCGTCTACGGCGTGATCCAGCTGCAAGCGAAGATCCGCCGCACCAACACCATCGCGCGTCAATAAGGCCTAGCCTTCCCCACAACATGGCAAGCAAACTCGAGACTCTCAAAGCGAACCTCGATGCGGCATTTGGCGGCCGCCTCGTAAGCATCACGGAATCGATCGGGGAACTGACGATCGTCGTGAAGGCCAGCGAATACCTCGACATCGCGAAGCGTCTGCGCGACGACCGTACGCTCGGTTTCGAGCAGTTGATCGATCTGTGCGGCGTCGACTACCAAACCTATGGCGACGGCGCTTACGACGGCCCACGCTTTGCAGCGGTGCTGCAACTGCTGTCGATCTCGAACAACTGGCGTCTGCGGGTGCGGGTGTTCGCGCCGGATGACGAGATGCCGCTCGTCGCGTCGGTCGTCGATATCTGGAATTCGGCGAACTGGTACGAGCGCGAAGCGTTCGATCTGTACGGCATCGTATTCGAAGGCCATCCGGATCTGCGTCGCATCCTGACCGACTACGGCTTCATCGGCCATCCGTTCCGCAAGGATTTCCCGGTCTCCGGCTACGTCGAAATGCGTTACGACCCGGAAGAGAAGCGCGTCGTCTACCAGCCGGTGACGATCGAGCCGCGCGAAATCACGCCGCGCGTGATCCGCGAGGATCGCTATGGCGGTCTGAAACACTAAGAGGACGCCATGGCAGAAATCAAGAACTACACGCTCAACTTCGGCCCGCAACACCCGGCAGCCCATGGCGTGTTGCGCCTCGTGCTCGAGCTCGACGGCGAAGTGATTCAGCGCGCCGATCCGCACATCGGCCTGCTGCACCGCGCGACGGAAAAGCTTGCGGAAACCAAGACGTTCATCCAGTCCGTGCCGTACATGGACCGTCTCGACTACGTGTCGATGATGGTCAACGAGCATGGTTACGTGCTCGCGATCGAAAAGCTGCTCGGCATCGACGTGCCGATTCGCGCGCAATACATCCGCGTGCTGTTCGACGAAATCACTCGCTGCCTGAATCACCTGATGTGGATCGGAGCGCACGCGCTCGACGTCGGCGCGATGGCGGTATTCCTATATGCGTTCCGTGAGCGCGAAGATCTGATGGACGTGTACGAGGCGGTGTCCGGCGCGCGGATGCACGCGGCGTACTACCGTCCGGGCGGCGTCTATCGCGATCTGCCTGACGCGATGCCGCAATACAAGGCGTCCAAAATCCACAACGCGAAGGCGTTGTCGAGGATGAACGAAGCGCGCCAAGGGTCGCTGCTCGATTTCATCGACGATTTCTTCTCGCGCTTCCCGACTTGCGTCGATGAATACGAAACGCTGCTCACCGATAACCGTATCTGGAAGCAGCGTTTGGTCGGCATCGGCGTCGTGAGTCCGGAGCGCGCGATGCAGCTCGGCTTGACCGGTGCGATGCTGCGCGGCTCGGGTATCGAGTGGGATTTGCGCAAGAAGCAGCCGTACGAAGTGTACGACCGCCTCGACTTCGACATCCCGGTCGGCGTGAACGGCGACTGCTATGACCGCTACCTGGTGCGTGTCGAAGAGATGCGTCAGTCCACGCGCATCGCGAAACAATGTATTGAGTGGCTGCGGAAGAACTCGGGCCCGGTGATGACCGATAATCACAAGGTTGCGCCGCCGTCGCGCGTCGGCATGAAGTCGAACATGGAAGACTTGATTCACCACTTCAAGCTCTTCACGGAAGGCTTCCATGTGCCGGAAGGCGAGGCATACGCCGCTGTCGAGCATCCGAAGGGCGAGTTCGGCATCTATCTGATTTCCGATGGCGCAAACAAGCCGTATCGCCTGAAGATTCGCGCGCCGGGGTATGCGCACCTGTCCGCGCTCGACGAAATGGCGCGCGGCCACATGATCGCCGACGCCGTGACGATCATCGGTACGCAGGACATCGTGTTCGGGGAAGTCGACCGCTAGCCCTGTCAAACTGTCACGGGGGCACGCGCCGGATACGGCGGGTGCCGTCCGAGGCGGCGAGTCTGCCCGCGGGGCGACGCGAGAATCGCGACCCCGTCAGGAGCCAAGAGGAGCGCTAGGTCTGTCGCATGAAACACCAGCGGCAGGTTTTCGTTCGGTAGGAATTGAAAGAGTCGTGTCTGAAAATGATCTCAGCTGAAGGCCTGAAAGAAATCGATCGTGCGATCGCGAAGTATCCCGCCGATCAGAAACAGTCCGCCGTGATGTCGGCGTTGGCCGTGGCTCAAGAAGAGCACGGCTGGCTGTCGCCCGAAATCATGCAGTACGTCGCGGACTATCTCGGCATGCCTGCGGTTGCCGTGCAGGAAGTCGCGACGTTCTACACGATGTACGAGACGGCGCCTGTCGGCAAATACAAGATCACGCTCTGCACGAACCTGCCGTGCCAGCTCGGCCCGGACGGCGGCTCCGACAGCGCTGCCGAATACCTGAAGAAAAAGCTTGGCATCGACTTTGGCGAAACCACGCCCGACGGCAAGTTCACATTGAAGGAAGGCGAGTGCATGGGTTCGTGCGGTGACGCGCCGGTGCTGCTCGTGAACAACCACCGCATGTGCAGCTTCATGAGCCGCGAGAAGATCGACCAGTTGCTGGAGGAACTTTCGAAATGACGTCTCTCCACGATCGTCACATCAACCCGCTGATTCTCGCCGGCCTGAACGGCGACAACTGGCGCCTCGAAGACTACGTGGCGCGCGGCGGTTACGCCCAGCTGCGCCGTATCGTCGAAGAAAAGATCCCGCCCGAGCAGGTGATTGCCGACGTCAAGGCGTCGGGTCTGCGCGGCCGTGGCGGTGCGGGCTTCCCGACCGGCCTGAAGTGGAGCTTCATGCCGCGTCAGTTCCCGGGGCAGAAGTATCTCGTCTGCAACTCTGACGAGGGCGAGCCGGGGACGTTCAAGGATCGCGACATCCTGCGCTGGAATCCGCACGCGCTGATCGAAGGCATGGCCATCGGCGCATACGCGATGGGCATCACGGTCGGCTACAACTATATCCACGGCGAGATCTTCGAAACTTATAGGCGCTTCGAAGAGGCGCTCGAAGAAGCGCGCCGTGCGGGTTTCCTTGGCGACAACATCCTCGGCTCGGGTTTCTCGTTCCAGCTGCACGCGCACCACGGTTACGGCGCCTATATCTGCGGCGAAGAAACCGCGCTGCTCGAATCGCTCGAAGGCAAGAAAGGCCAGCCGCGCTTCAAGCCGCCGTTCCCGGCGAGCTTCGGCGTCTACGGCAAGCCGACCACCATCAACAACACCGAGACGTTCGCCGCCGTGCCGTTCCTGCTCGCGATCGGGCCGCAGGCGTATCTCGAGCTCGGCAAGCCGAACAATGGCGGCACCAAGATCTTCTCGGTGTCGGGCGACGTCGAGCGTCCGGGCAACTACGAAGTGCCGCTCGGCACGCCGTTCGCGACGCTGATGGAGCTCGCCGGTGGCATGCGCGGCGGCAAGAAGATCAAGGCTGTGATTCCTGGCGGCTCGTCGGCGCCGGTCGTGCCGGGCGACATCATGATGCAGACCGATCTCGACTACGACTCGATCGCGAAGGCAGGCTCGATGCTCGGTTCGGGCGCGGTGATCGTGATGGACGAGACGCGCTGCATGGTGCGTTCGCTGCTGCGTCTTTCGTATTTCTATTACGAGGAATCGTGCGGCCAGTGCACGCCGTGCCGTGAAGGCACGGGCTGGCTCTATCGCGTCGTGCATCGCATCGAGCACGGTCAGGGCCGCAAGGAAGACCTCGATCTGCTGAATTCGGTAGCGGAAAACATCATGGGCCGCACGATCTGCGCGCTCGGCGACGCAGCGGCGATGCCGGTGCGCGGGATGTTGAAGCACTACTGGGACGAATTCGCCTATCACGTCGAGCACAAGCATTGCCTCGTCGGCGGCCACGCCGGCGCGACGGCTTCGGCAGAAGCGGTGACCGCGTAAAGCGCGGCGCAGTACCCACGCACGGATTTCATTGCGAGATTGAGCGGCCTGGCGGCGAATCGCCGGGCCGGCACTGAGCGAATGATTGAGCGGTAAATAGGTTAAGGACCATTCACCATCATGGTTGAACTTGAAATAGACGGCAAGAAGGTCGAGGTGGCCGAAGGCAGCATGGTGATCCAGGCTGCGCATAAGGTCGACACGTACATTCCTCACTTCTGCTATCACAAGAAGCTCTCGATCGCGGCCAACTGCCGGATGTGTCTCGTCGACGTCGAGAAAATGCCGAAGGCCGTGCCCGCATGTGCGACACCGGTCTCGCAAGGCATGATCGTGCATACGAAGTCCGACAAGGCGGTGAAGGCTCAGCAATCGGTGATGGAATTCCTGCTGATCAATCACCCGCTCGATTGCCCGATCTGCGACCAGGGTGGCGAATGCCAGTTGCAGGACCTCGCAGTCGGCTACGGCAAGTCGTCGTCGCGCTATAGCGAAGAAAAGCGCGTCGTGTTCCATAAGAATGTCGGCCCGCTGATCTCGATGGAAGAGATGTCGCGCTGCATTCACTGCACGCGCTGCGTGCGCTTCGGCCAGGAAATCGCCGGCGTGATGGAGCTCGGCATGCTCGGTCGCGGCGAACATTCCGAAATTACGTCGTTTGTCGGCAAGACCGTCGACTCCGAGCTGTCCGGAAACATGATCGACCTGTGCCCGGTCGGCGCGCTCACGAGCAAGCCGTTCCGCTACAGCGCCCGTACCTGGGAACTGTCGCGTCGCAAGTCGGTGAGCCCGCATGATTCGGTCGGTGCGAATCTCGTCGTCCAGGTGAAGAACAATCGCGTGATGCGCGTGCTGCCGTTCGAGAACGAAGCGATCAACGAGTGCTGGATCTCCGACAAGGACCGTTTCTCGTACGAAGGCCTCAATAGCGAAGAACGCCTCACGCAGCCGATGATCAAGCAAGGCGGCCAGTGGATCGAAACCGACTGGCAGACGGCGCTCGAATACGTCGCGAAGGGCATCAAGGGCATTACCGCCGATCACGGGGCGAAGGCGCTTGCGGCGCTCGCGAGCCCGCATGGCACGGTCGAAGAGCTGTTCCTGGTGAAGCAGCTCGCCGACGCGCTCGGCACGCCGAACGTCGACTTCCGTCTGCGTCAGGCCGATTTCTCGGCGAAGGTGGAAGGCGCGCCGTGGCTTGGCGTGAAGCTCGCCGATCTGTCGAAGGTCGATGCCGCGTTCGTCATCGGTTCGTTCCTGCGTCGCGACCATCCGCTGATCGCGGCGCGTCTGCGTCAAGCGGCAAAGAGCGGAGCAAAGATCCATTTCCTCAACGCGACCAGCGACGACGCGCTGATCCCGACCGCCAAGCGCATCGCCGCGGCGCCGTCGGCATGGCTCGACGAGCTCGCGGGCATTGCAGCCGCCGTCGCGCAAGCGCGCGGCGTGGCGCTGCCGGAAGCGTTCGGCTTGGTGGAGGCATCGGCTTCCGCGAAGGACGTTGCTGCTTCGCTCGCCACCGGCGAACTGCGCGTAGTGTTGCTCGGCAACAGCGCCGTGCGTCATCCCGAGTTCGCACGCATCCACGCAGCGGCTCAATGGATTGCCGAAAACACGGGCGCTACGCTCGGCTTCGTCACCGAAGCGGCGAACACCGTCGGCGCACACTTGGCCGGCGCGCTGCCGGGCGAGGGCGGCCTGAACGCTCGCGAAGTGTTCGAGCAGCCGCGCAAGGGCTATCTGCTGCTCAACGTCGAACCCGAGTTCGATACCGCCAATCCGACGCAAGCGCTGGCTGCGCTGAACCAGGCGGAAATGGTCGTGATGTTGTCGGCGTTCAAGCACGGCACCGACTACGCCGACGTGCTGCTGCCGATCGCCCCGTTCACCGAGACGGCTGGCGCGTTCGTCAACGCCGAAGGCACTGTGCAGAGTTTCAGCGGCGTGGTGCGTCCGCTCGGCGAAACGCGTCCCGCATGGAAAGTGCTGCGCGTGCTCGGCAGCCTGCTCGGCTTGGCTAACTTCGAATTCGATACGGCTGAGGAAGTGCGTACGGCCGCGCTCGGTGATGGCGAAATCGCCGCGCGTCTGTCGAACCGCACCGGTGTCGCGCCCGCGCGCGCCAACGGCGCCGTCAAGGCGGCCGTTGGCAAATTCGAGCGCATCGCCGACGTGCCGATCTATCACGCCGACCCGCTCGTGCGGCGCGCGCCGTCGCTGCATCTGACGGCCGCCGCGCGCGCTGCGAACACGATCGGCCTGCCTGCCGCGTTGTTCGACAAGCTGGCGTTGAAGGATGGTGACGCGGTGCGTGTGCGTCAGGGCGACCGCGAGGTGCAAGCGCCCGCGGTGCGCGAGGCAAATCTTGCTGCAGACGTTGTCCGCGTATCGGCGGCTACGCCTGCCGGTGCTGCGCTGGGCAGCCTGTTCGGTGAACTGGTGGTGGAGAAGGCGTAAATGAGCTTGTTCGATACGATCAACTCGGGCGGCGGTCAGCTTCTCGGCATAGCATGGCCCACGGTGTGGGCGCTCATCCGGATCCTGGTGGTGTCCGTCGCGATCCTGCTGTGCGTGGCCTATCTGATCCTCTGGGAGCGCAAGCTCATCGGCTGGATGCATGTGCGTCTCGGTCCGAACCGCGTCGGTCCCGCCGGCTTGCTGCAGCCGATCGCCGACGTCTTGAAGCTGCTGCTCAAGGAAGTGATTCAGCCGTCCGCGGCCAGCCGCTGGATCTACTTGATCGCGCCGGTCATGGTGGTTGTGCCGGCGTTCGCGGTGTGGGCGGTGATTCCGTTCCAGGCGGGCGCGGTGCTCGGCGACATCAACGCGGGTCTCCTGTACGCGATCGCGATTTCGTCTGTCGGCGTGTACGGCGTGATTCTGGCCGGCTGGGCGTCGAACTCGAAGTACGCGTTCCTTGGCGCGATGCGCGCCGCGGCGCAGATGGTGTCGTACGAAATCTCCATGGGCTTCGCGCTTGTCGTCGTGCTGATGACCTCAGGCAGCCTGAATCTCTCGGATATCGTGACGTCGCAAGAGCGCGGTATTTTCGCGAACTATGGTCTGACGTTCCTGTCGTGGAACTGGCTGCCGCTGTTGCCGGTGTTCGTCATCTACTTCATCTCGGGCATCGCCGAAACGAACCGCCACCCGTTCGACGTGGTGGAAGGGGAGTCGGAAATCGTCGCGGGCCACATGATCGACTACTCGGGTATGGCGTTCGCGCTGTTCTTCCTCGCCGAGTACATCAACATGATCGTGATTTCGGCGCTGGCGGCCACGATGTTCCTCGGCGGCTGGAGCGCACCGTTCGGTTTCCTGTCGTTCATCCCGGGCATCTTCTGGCTCGTGCTGAAAGTCTTCTTGCTGTTGTCGGTATTCATCTGGGCGCGCGCCACGTTCCCGCGTTACCGCTATGACCAGATCATGCGCCTGGGCTGGAAGGTGTTCCTGCCGGTGTGCGTGGTGTGGGTGATCGTGGTCGGGTTCTGGATCATGTCGCCGTTGAATATCTGGAAATAAAGGGCGGACGAGAACATGACCGCAATCCAAAACTTCTTCAAGACGTTTTTCCTGACCGAGCTGCTCAAGGGCTTGGCGCTGACCGGACGCTACACGTTCAAGCGCAAGTTCACTGTGCAGTTCCCGGAGGAAAAGACGCCGATCTCGCCGCGTTTTCGCGGGCTGCATGCGCTGCGCCGCTATGAGAACGGCGAAGAGCGCTGCATCGCTTGCAAGCTGTGCGAAGCGGTGTGCCCGGCGATGGCCATCACGATCGAGTCGGAAACGCGCGCGGACAACACGCGCCGCACGACGCGCTATGACATCGACCTGACCAAGTGCATCTTCTGCGGTTTCTGTGAGGAAAGCTGCCCGGTCGATTCGATCGTCGAAACGCAGATTCTTGAGTACCACGGCGAAAAGCGCGGCGACCTGTACTTCACGAAGGAGATGCTGCTGGCAGTCGGCGATCGCTACGAGACCGAGATCGCAGCGGCCAAGGCGGCCGATGCGCAGTACCGTTGAAACGCGTTGCAACGCTTTAGCTTGACCGTTTTGGGTTTGCTGCTGCCGGCTTGAAGGCCGTGCGCCGCGGGGCGATCCGCGGCGCGGCAGGCCGCTGTGCCGTCTGGCGGATGCCACGAGCCAAAGAACCACCATGCCTGACGATGGGCTAACGATGAATCGGTAATCATGGAATTCACGACCGTACTGTTCTACATCTTCGCTGCGCTCCTGACGGTGTCGGGGCTGAAGGTGATCACCTCGCGCAATCCGGTTGCGGCTGCGCTCTTCCTCGTGCTCGCGTTCTTCAACGCGGCGGCCATCTGGATGCTGCTGCAGGCCGAATTCCTCGCGATCCTGCTGGTGCTCGTCTACGTCGGCGCGGTGATGGTGCTGTTCCTGTTCGTCGTGATGATGCTGGACATCAACCTCGACGTCCTGCGCAAGGACTTCAAGCGCTTCGTGCCGATGGCGACGGTGGTCGGCGCGATCATCGTGATCGAGACGGCGCTGATCCTGTGGCACGGCTACGGCGCGACCATCACGCCGGTGCACGATGTGACGGCCGCCGGCTTGAGCGCGGCAGCGGGTGCGATGCCGAACACGCGCATCATCGGCAAGGTCATCTACACCGATTACATCTTCGCGTTTGAAATTGCCGGCCTCGTGCTGCTCGTCGCGATCATCGCCGCTGTGGCGCTGACCGCCCGCCAAGGCAAGGACAGCAAACGCCAGCGCGTATCGCAACAGGTCAAGGTGCGTCGCGAAGACCGCGTGCGCCTCGTGAAGATGCCGGCGGAAAAGGCATTGCCGGAAGCCGCCGCAAGCGAAGCCGCGCCGGGCAACACCGGCGCCGGCACGGTCGGCAACAAGGCCTGAGCGCACTGGAGAAAAACATGTTGACCCTTGCTCACTACCTCGTGCTCGGCGCGATCCTGTTCGCGATCAGCGTCGTCGGCATTTTCCTGAACCGCCGCAACGTCATCATCATCCTGATGGCGATCGAACTGATGTTGCTGGCGGTGAACACCAATTTCGTCGCGTTCTCGCATTACCTCGGCGACGTGCACGGCCAGATCTTCGTGTTTTTCGTGCTGACGGTGGCGGCGGCCGAAGCCGCGATCGGCCTCGCGATTCTGGTGACTCTGTTCCGTAGTCTCGACACGATCAACGTCGAAGACCTCGATCAGCTCAAAGGTTAAATTCAGGCACAGCTGTTATGTCAACGACACTCAATGAAAACCTGCTGCTGGCGGTTCCGCTCGCACCGCTCGCCGGCTCGCTGATTGCGGGGCTGTTCGGCAAGACGGTAGGGCGCAAGGGGAGCCACCGGGTCACGATCCTGGGCGTGCTCGTTTCGTTCATCCTGTCGGCGATGGTGTTCGCCGACGTGCTGAACGGCGCGAGCTTCAACGCGACGGTCTACGAATGGATGCGAGTCGGTACGCTGAAGTTCGAAGTCGGCTTTCTCGTCGATTCGCTGACCGCAATGATGATGTGCGTGGTGACCTTCGTGTCGCTGATGGTGCACATCTACACGATCGGCTACATGGCCGAAGACGACGGCTACGAGCGCTTCTTCTCGTACATCTCGCTCTTCACGTTCTCGATGCTGATGCTCGTGATGAGCAACAACTTCCTGCAGCTGTTCTTCGGCTGGGAAGCGGTGGGTCTCGTGTCGTACCTGCTGATCGGCTTCTACTTCGAGCGCGAAAGCGCGATCTACGCGAACATGAAGGCGTTCCTCGTGAACCGCGTGGGCGACTTCGGCTTTCTGCTAGGCATCGGCCTGATCCTCGCGTACGCGGGCTCGATGAATTACACGGACGTGTTCGCGAAGAGCCACGACCTCGCCAGCCTGAATTTCCCGGGCACGAGCTGGGGCCTCCTGACGGTCGCCTGCATCTGCTTGTTCATCGGCGCGATGGGTAAGTCGGCGCAGTTCCCGCTGCACGTGTGGCTGCCTGATTCGATGGAAGGCCCGACGCCGATCTCCGCGCTGATCCACGCGGCGACCATGGTGACGGCCGGCATCTTCATGGTGACGCGCATGTCGCCGCTGTTCGAGCTGTCGGACGCCGCGCTGTCGTTCATCACGGTGATCGGCGCGATCACGGCGCTCTTCATGGGCTTCCTCGGCATCGTCCAGAACGACATCAAGCGCGTCGTCGCGTACTCGACGCTCTCTCAGCTCGGCTACATGACCGTGGCGCTCGGCGTGTCGGCTTACCCGGTCGCGGTATTCCACCTGATGACGCACGCGTTCTTCAAGGCGCTGCTGTTCCTCGGCGCCGGCTCGGTGATCATCGGTATGCACCACGACCAGGACATGCGCAACATGGGCGGCCTGCGCAAGTACATGCCGATCACTTGGATCACGTCGCTGGTCGGCTCGTTGGCGCTGATCGGTACGCCGTTCTTCGCCGGTTTCTATTCCAAGGACTCGATCATCGATGCGGTGAAGCTCTCGCATCTGCCGGGTTCGGGCTTCGCGTACTTCGCGGTCGTGGCGAGCGTGTTCGTCACCGCGCTGTACTCGTTCCGTATGTACTTCATGGTGTTCCACGGCGAAGAGCGCTTCCGCGGTCCGAAGCACCCTGATTCGCCGATGGGCGCGGAAGCCGCGTCGCACGCGCATGGCCACGGTCATGACGACCACGGCCATGGTCACGGCCACGACGATCACGCACACGAGCCGCACGAAACGCCGTGGGTCGTCTGGGTGCCGCTGGTGCTGCTCGCGATTCCGTCGGTCGTGATCGGTGCGATCGCCGTCGGCCCCATGCTGTTCGGCGACTTCTTCCAGCATGGCGTCGCGTTCAGCCAGGTGATCTTCATCGGCGAGAACCATCCGGCGCTGCACGAGATGGCCGACGAATTCCAAGGCTGGGCGGCGATGGGCCTGCACTCGGTGTCGGGTGTGCCGGTGTGGCTCGCGCTCGCTGGCGTGGTGACCGCATGGTTCCTGTACCTGAAGCGTCCGGATCTGCCCGCGGTGATCCGCCGTGCGTTCGGCCCGATCTATACGCTGCTCGATAACAAGTACTACATGGACAAGATCAATGACATGGTCTTCGCGAAGGGCGCCGTGGCGATCGGCCGTGGCCTCTGGAAAGAGGGCGATGTCGTGGTCATCGACGGTGTCGTCAACGGAAGCGCGCGCTTCATCGGCTGGTTCGCGAGCGTGATCCGCTTCCTCCAATCCGGTTACATCTATCACTACGCGTTCGCCATGATTATCGGCATGTTGGGGCTCCTGACCCTGTTTGTAACGCTCGGCGGCAAATAAGGCGGGGGATACTAATGCACTCTTTTCCGATTCTCAGTATCGCGATTTGGCTGCCGATCGTTTTCGGCCTCGCAGTTCTCGCTATCGGTTCCGACAGGAACCCCGCGCCGGCGCGCTGGCTTGCGTTGATCGGTTCGGTCCTGGGCCTGCTCGTCACGCTGCCGCTCATTACCGGCTTCGATTCGAGCACGGCGGCGTTGCAGTTCGTCGAGCAGTCGAACTGGATCGAGCGCTTCCATATCACGTACCACCTCGGTGTCGATGGCATCTCGATGTGGTTCGTGGTGTTGACCGCGCTGATCACGGTGATCGTCGTGATCGCCGGCTGGGAGGTGATCACCGAGCACGTGTCGCAGTATCTGGCGGCGTTCCTGATCCTGTCGGGGATCATGGTCGGCGTGTTCTCGGCTGCCGACGGCATGCTGTTCTACGTGTTCTTCGAAGCGACGCTGATTCCGATGTACATCATCATCGGCGTGTGGGGGGGACCGAACCGCGTCTATGCGGCGTTCAAGTTCTTCCTTTACACGCTGGCCGGCTCGCTCCTGATGCTGGTTGGTCTGATCTACTTGTACATTCAGACCGGCACGTTCGATCTCGCGACGTGGCAGAACGCGCCTATCGCGATGACGCCGCAGGTGCTGCTCTTCATCGCGTTCTTCCTCGCGTTCGCGGTGAAGGTGCCGATGTGGCCGGTGCACACGTGGTTGCCTGACGCCCACGTGGAAGCGCCGACGGGCGGCTCGGTCGTGCTGGCCGCGATCATGCTGAAGCTCGGCGCGTACGGTTTCCTCCGCTTCTCGCTGCCGATCATGCCGGACGCGAGCCACACGCTGGCGCCCGTCGTCATCGCGCTGTCGCTGATCGCGGTGATCTACATCGGCCTCGTTGCGATGGTGCAGGCCGACATGAAGAAGCTGGTCGCGTACTCGTCGATTGCGCACATGGGCTTCGTGACGCTCGGCTTCTTCATTTTCAACCAGCTCGGCGTTGAAGGCGCGATCGTGCAGATGATTTCGCACGGCTTCGTGTCCGGCGCGATGTTCCTTTGCATCGGCGTGCTGTACGACCGCATGCACTCGCGCCAGATCGCCGACTACGGTGGTGTCGTCAACACGATGCCGAAGTTCGCGGCGCTCACGATGCTGTTCGCGATGGCGAACTGCGGCCTGCCGGGCACCTCGGGGTTCGTCGGCGAGTTCATGGTGATCTTGGCCTCGGTCCAGTACAACTTCTGGATCGCGTTCGGCGCGGCCTTCACGCTGATCCTCGGTGCGGCATACACGCTGTGGATGTACAAGCGCGTGTACTTCGGCAAGGTGGCGAACGACCACGTGGCGGAACTGAAGGACGTCAATCGCCGCGAGTTCTTCTTCCTGATCGTGCTGGCAGCGCTGACATTGTTCATGGGTCTCTATCCGAAGCCCTTCACCGATGTGATGCACGTCTCCGTGGAAAACCTCCTCGCCCACGTCGCGCAGTCGAAGCTGCCGCCGTTGTCACAGTAAGAGAGAGCAGAGGGATTTAAAGATCATGCAAAACGCTTCTATGTCTGCTCTGGGTCCGGACGCGCTGGTCATGGCCGCGATCGTCGTGGCCTGGCTGAACGACACGTTCGTCGGCCAGTCCGGCCGCCGCCTGACGTATCTGATCGCGGTCGTCTCGTCGGTCGTCGCGGGCCTGTGGTTCGCGGCGCTCGCGTTCGATACGCAGACGCTGTATTTCTACTCGCGGATGTACGTGGTCGACTCGTTCGCGAGCGCGATGAAGGCGGTGGTGTCGCTGACGTTTGCGGTGACGCTCGTCTACTCGCGCAAGTACCTCGAAGATCGCAACCTGCTGCGCGGCGACTTCATCCTGCTCGGGATGTTCTCGCTGCTCGGGCAACTCGTGATGATCTCGGGCAACAACTTCCTGACGCTCTATCTCGGCCTCGAACTGATGTCGCTGTCGCTGTATGCGGCGATCGCGCTGCGCCGCGACGCGTCGCAGTCGAACGAAGCCGCGATGAAGTACTACGTGCTTGGCGCGCTGGCTTCGGGCTTCCTGCTGTATGGCATCTCGATGCTCTATGGCGCGACCGGCTCGCTCGACCTGAACGAAGTGCTGAAGGCCGCGGCTTCGGGCCGCATCAATGATGTCGTGCTGCTGTTCGGCGTGATCTTCATCGTCGCGGGCATCGCCTTCAAGATGGGCGCCGTTCCGTTCCACATGTGGGTGCCGGACGTCTATCACGGCGCGCCGACTGCCATGACGCTCCTGGTCGGCGGCGGGCCGAAGGTCGCGGCATTCGCGTGGGGTCTGCGCTTTCTCGTGATGGGCCTGCTGCCGCTCGCAGTCGACTGGCAGGAAATGCTCGTGATCCTGGCGGCGCTGTCGATGATCGTCGGCAACATCACGGGTATCGTCCAGCGCAACGTCAAGCGGATGCTGGCTTACTCGGCGATCTCGAACATGGGCTTCGTGCTGCTCGGCCTGCTCGCAGGCGTGGTCGACGGCAAGGCTGGCGGCATGGCCGGTGCATACAGCTCGGCGATGTTCTACAGCATCGTCTATGTGATCACGACGCTCGGCTCGTTCGGCGTGGTGATGCTGCTCGCACGCCGCGAGTTCGAAGCCGATACGCTCGACGACTTCAAGGGCTTGAACAAGCGCAGCCCGGTCTTCGCGTTCGTGATGATGGTGATGATGTTTTCGCTGGCCGGCATTCCGCCGACCGTCGGTTTCTACGCGAAGCTCGCCGTGCTGCAGGCAGCGATGAACGCCGGCCTTACTTGGCTGGCGGTGCTCGCGGTGGTGACGTCGCTCTTCGGCGCGTTCTACTACCTGCGCATCGTCAAGCTGATGTACTTCGACGCACCGCAAGACACCGCGCCGATCGCAGGCGATGCGTGCAACCGCATCCTGCTGGCGCTGAACGGCGTCGCGGTGGTGGTGCTCGGCATCATCCCGGGTCCGTTGATGACCCTCTGCCTGAACGCGATCACGCACACGCTGCCCGTGTCGCTGTAATGTCGGCAGCTGGCTGGTTTATCGTGCTGTTGGCGCTAGCAGGCGCCAACTTGCCGTTTCTGAATCAGAAGCTCTTCGCCGTGGTACCGCTCAAGGCGGTCAGGAAGAGCGCGTGGATTCGGATCGGCGAATTGATCGTGCTGTATTTTGCGGTTGGCGCGCTCGGCTTCATGCTCGAAGCGCGCGCCGGCAACCGCTTCGAGCAAGGCTGGCAGTTCTACGCGATCACGTTCAGCCTGTTTGTCGTGTTCGCGTTTCCCGGCTTCACGTTTCAATATCTCGTCAAACGCCGCTGATGGCATCGCGCCATCGCGCTCCTGGCTGTAAGGGTGCTACATGGCTGAATTGCCTAATCACGACGCCGCGCTCACCGAGACCTGCGTCGACAGCAATACGATCCACGCCGGTTCCTTCCTGACGCTCAAGCGCGACACCGTGCGCCTGCCGGACGGCAAGCACGCGACGCGCGAATACGTGCAGCACCCGGGGGCGGTGATGGTGATCCCGCTCTTCGACGACGGTCGCGTGCTGATGGAAAGCCAATACCGGTATCCGATCGGCAAGGTGATGACGGAATATCCTGCCGGCAAGCTCGATCCGAACGAGGGCGCGCTCGCTTGCGCCAAGCGCGAGCTGCGCGAGGAGACCGGCTACACGGCGCGCGAGTATGTGTACCTGACGCGCATTCATCCGATCATCTCGTACTCGACGGAATTCATCGATATCTTCCTGGCCCGCGGCTTGACGGCCGGCGAGCGTAAGCTCGACGACGGCGAGTTTCTCGAGACGTTCACCGTCGATCTCGCGCAGGTGAGCGAGTGGGTGCGCACGGGTAAGATCAGCGACGTGAAGACGATCATCGGTACGTTCTGGCTCGAGAAGGTGCTTTCCGGCACGTGGACGATGGGCGAAGCGCCGCCGGGCTGAATGCCGGCGAGCGACGACGGCTCCGTTGCTCCGACGACAAGGCGTCGCAATACCAAAAAACGGCGGAGTTATCCGCCGTTTTTTTTTGCATTCGCAGTGCCGTTGCACGGGCGTGATGCGGCAAGTGCGGCATTCGCTGGCCATTCCTCGAAGCCTGTCATCGCGCTGACACCTTCGGCGCAATTTCACGCAAAGCGTTAAAATCGCGCACATGCTGCGATTTTTTCTCCGCTGCCTCCTCATAAATTTACGAACGATCGTTCACAAATCTAGATTTTGCGCTACACTCGTGCGCAAGCCCTGACTCATGAAGGTCCTCGACTTACAGTGTCCGCATGGCCATCGGTTCGAAGGCTGGTTTGCTTCCGCCGATGATTTCGAATCGCAGTTGTCCCGCAAGCTCGTCGAATGTCCGATCTGCGGTGCGACCGAAGTGAGCCGCATGCCGTCTGCACCCCGTCTCAACCTGTCGGGTGCGAGCGATGCGCGGCCCGCGGCGGATGCCGGTGAGTTGCAGGCGCGTGCGATGCGTGCGTTGCGCGAATTGCTGGATAAAACCGAGAACGTGGGCGATCGCTTTGCCGAGGAAGCGCGGCGCATTCACTATAACGAAGCGCCCGCGCGCAGCATTCGCGGCGTCACGACGCCGGAGGATGCGAAGGCCTTGGTCGAAGAGGGCATCGACGTGATGCCGTTGCCGGTTCCGACCGCACTCAAAGAGTCGCTGCAATAGACGCAGCGTCATCCTGGCGGCCCACGGCGCGGCCAGGAGACACTGCGCATGAATCTCGACTACACCCCCGCCGAAGGCGCGTTCCGCGCCGAAATCCGCGCCTGGCTCGAGGCTAACCTGCCTGCCGGGCTCGCCGCCAAAATCCTCAATCACAAACGTCTGTCGCGCGACGACATTGCCAGCTGGCACAAGAAGCTCGGTACGCGCGGCTGGTCCGCACCCGCGTGGCCTGTCGAATACGGCGGGCCTGGCTGGAACGCGACGCAGCGCCATATCTGGGAAGAGGAATGCGCGCGAGTGGGGGCGCCGCCCGTGTTGCCGTTCGGTGTATCGATGGTGGCGCCCGTGCTGATGAAGTACGGCAGCGAAGCGCAGAAGCGCCATTACCTGCCGCGCATTCTCGACGGCACCGACTGGTGGTGCCAGGGCTATTCGGAGCCGGGCTCGGGCTCCGATCTCGCGTCGCTGCGCACGCGGGCCGAGCGTGTTGGCGATCACTACGTCGTGAACGGTCAGAAGACCTGGACGACGCTCGGCCAGCATGCCGACATGATGTTCTGCCTCGTGCGCACGGATAGCGGCGCGAAGAAGCAAGAGGGCATCTCGTTCCTGCTGATCGACATGAAGACGCCCGGTATCACCGTGCGTCCGATCATCACGCTCGATGAAGACCACGAAGTCAATGAAGTGTTCTTCGAGGACGTCAAGGTGCCGGTCGAGAATCTCATCGGCGAAGAGAATCGCGGCTGGACCTACGCGAAGTATCTGCTCGGCCATGAACGCACGGGCATCGCCGCGGTCGGCCGCTCGAAGCGTGAGCTCGCGTTCCTGAAGAGGGTCGCGCGAGAGCAGAAGAAAAACGGCAAGCCGCTGATCGAAGACGCGTCGTTCGGCGCCAAGGTGGCCGCGCTCGAGATCGAGTTGATGGCGCTCGATGTGACCGTGCAGCGAGTCGTCAGCAACGAGACGAGCGGGCGGGGGCCCGGGCCGGAGGCGTCGATGCTGAAGATCAAGGGCACCGAAATCCAGCAAGCGCTCACGGAGCTGATGTTCGAGGCCGTGGGGCCGCTCGCGGCGGCGTTCGACGTGCCGTTCCTCGAAGGCAAGCGCGAGCACAGCATCGCCGGCGACGACGCCGCCGCGCCGCTCGCCGCGTACTACTTCAATTTCCGCAAGACGTCGATCTACGGCGGCTCGAACGAAATCCAGAAGAACATCATCGCGCAGATGATTCTTGGTCTTTGAGCTTTGCATGGGATCGCACTAAGCGCTAAAGCGCTAAGTGCGATCGACAGGAGACAACGATGGACTTCAGTTTCACCGACGAACAGCAGCAATTCGCCGACGCGCTGCGTCGCTATCTCGAGAAGAACTACGGCTTCGAGGCCCGGCAGGCGATCGTGCGCTCCGAGGCGGGCGTTTCGGCCGCGCATTGGCGCGCCTTTACCGAGCTCGGCTTGACCGCGCTGCCGGTGCCGGAAGCGCAGGGCGGTTTCAGCGGCGGCGCCGTTGACATGCTCGTCGTCATGCAGGAATTGGGGCGCGGGCTCGTGGTCGAGCCGTATTGGGCAACGGCGGTCGGTGTCGAAGCGCTGCGTCTGGCGGGCACGGTCGAGGGCGCCGACGCGCAATTGCTCGCGCGCGCGGCACAAGGCGAGATCAAGCTTGCGGTCGCGTTTCACGAGCCGCACGCCCGCTACGATCTGTTCGATGTCGCGACGCGCGCCGAGGAGCGGGATGGCCAGTATGTGCTGACCGGCCGCAAGTCGATCGTGCAGCACGGCGCGCAGGCGGACTATTGGATCGTGCCGGCCCGCCTGGCCGGCGAGATCGCGTTGTTCGCGGTGTCTCGGGACGCGGCGCATGCCGCGGCAACCGACTACCGCACGATCGACGGCCAGCGCGCCGCGACGCTCACGTTTGCCGACACGCCAGCTCGCCGGCTTGCGGGCATTCACTCGGGTGCGGCTACGCTCGAGCGCATCGCCGACTACGGCATCGTGCTGCTCTGCGCGGAGGCGATCGGCGCGCTCGATGCGCTCAACCAGGCGACCGTCGAATACACGAAGACGCGCCAGCAGTTCGGCGTGCCGATCGCGCGTTTTCAGGCGCTGCAGCATCGGATGGTCGAGATGCTGATCCATACGGAGCAGGCGCGCTCGCTCGCGTATCTCGCGGCGGTCCGCTATGCGAGCAGCGATGCCGACGAGCGCCGCCGCGCGGTATCGGCGGCGAAGGCTCGGATCGGACAAGCGGCTCGCTTTGTCGGCCAGCAAGCGGTGCAGTTGCATGGCGGCATGGGAGTGACCAACGAGGTCGCCGCGGCGCATTGGTTCAAGCGCCTCGCGATCATCGAGACGACGCTGGGCGACGTCGATCATCACCTCGCGCGTTTTGCGGCGCTGCCCGGTTTCGCGACCGAAGATTATTGAGTGGCGGATACCTCAACGGAGCTTTGCATGGGAGCAGAGTAAGCGCTCTGCATGGGACTGGAGTAAGCGCTGAAGCGCTAACTCCAGTCGACAGCTAATGCGCCAACTCAGCTCGACACAGGAGACACAGCAATGGGCATCAGCTACGAAGACTTTGAAGTGGGCACGACGGTCGAGGTCGGCACACACACGTTCACTGCGGATGAAATCGTCCGCTTCGCCGAGCAATACGATCCGCAGCCGTTCCACATCGACGAAACCGCCGCAAAGGCGTCGCCGTTTGGCGGGCTGATTGCGAGCGGCTGGCATACGTGCTCGGTCATGATGGGCCTGATCGTGCGAAATCATCTGAATGGCTCGACGTCGATGGGTTCGCCCGGGGTCGAGGAGATCCGCTGGATCAAACCGGTGCGCGTCGGCGATACGATCCGCATGACGAACTCGGTGCTCGACAAGCGCGTATCGGAGAGCCGTCCCGATCGCGGGATCGTGACGATCCAGTGGGCGGGCATCAATCAGGCGGGAGAGACAGTCGTGACGGTGCGCTCGAAGGTGATTTTCGGGCTGCGTCATCCGCAGGGGGCTGCATGACGCCGGCTCGGGACGCGATCGTCGAGTTGGCGGACGCGGACGCATGGCGCGCGCTCGTCGACGCGGCGCCGCTCGTGAGCGAGTGGGTCCGGATCGACCAGCCGTGCATCGATACCTTCGCCGACGCCACCGGCGATCGCCAGTGGATTCACGTCGACCCCGAGCGCGCCGCGCGCGAGTCGCCGTTTGGCGGCACGGTTGTGCACGGCTTCCTGACCTTGTCGATGATCCCTTCGTTGCTCGAGAAAACCGTCGCGATGCGGCAGCGGATGGCCGTCAACTATGGTCTCAATCGCGTGCGCTTCACGGCCCCGGTACCGGCCGGCTCGCGCGTGCGGGCGCGCTTTCAGGTGGAGGGGGTGACCGATGTCGACGGGGGCGGGGTGCAGGTGGTCTGGAACGTGACGCTCGAAGCCGAGAGCGGCGCCGCGGAAGACGGCGGCAAGCCGGCCTGTGTCGCTGAGTTCATCACTCGGCATTATTTCTAAGCGGATTTTCTCGTAGGGCGCGACAAGCGGCGCAGTTGGGCCGCTTGTCATTCGCCAGCAGGAGAGGCCGAGGCCGTAGCGTGCGATTCAATGCCGTACGTACTGCGTCGCGCCGAACAGCACTTCCTTGGCCTTCTCGTCGAACCCAGGCTTGCGCGCCGACGCCAGCACTTCGACTGCGCGCTGCACCGCCGGCCGCGCCGCAATCGCTTCATGCCAGCGCTTCACGTTCGGGAAATCGCCGAGTTCGACGCCCTGGTTCTTCCATGAACGTGTCCACGGGAAGCTGGCGATGTCGGCGATCGAGTAGTCGTCGCCGGCGAGATATTGCGTCTTGCCGAGCTTCGTATCCATCACGCCATAGAGACGCTTCGTTTCGTTCGTGTAGCGCTTGACCGCGTATTCGATCTGCTCGGGCGCATACATGCGAAAGTGGTGCGCCTGGCCGAACATCGGCCCGACGCTGCCCATCTGGAACATGAGCCATTGCAGCGTCGTGTAGCGGGCGGCGGGATCGGCGGGAAGGAGCTTGCCGGTCTTCTCGGCCAGGTACACCAGGATCGCGCCCGACTCGAACAGCGACAGCGGCTTGCCGTCCGGCCCGCCGGGATCGACGATCGCGGGGATCTTGTTGTTCGGGCTGATGGCGAGGAACTCGGGCTTGAACTGGTCGCCGGCGCCGATGTCGACGGCGTGCACGCGATAGTCGAGGCCCGTTTCCTCGAGCATGATGTGGACCTTGTGGCCGTTCGGGGTTGCCCAGCTATAGACGTCGATCATCGCGGCTCCTATGCAACGCATTCAAATTCAGGCTGGAAAAAATTAGAGCATAGATCGCCGCATGTCGCTGGCGGCCTTGAAAACCCCGCCTGGCGTTCGGGTTTCTCAGCCGCGCGCGGCGCTCAGCGCACCTTCTGCGCGTATTGCCACGCGAGCTCGGCCATCGGCCGCGCGCGCCGGCCGGCGTCTGCGGCTTGGGCGCTCGCCGCGGTGCCGTCGACCACGCGCTTCATGATTCCTTGCAGGATCGCCGCGATGCGGAACATGTTGTAGGCGAGGTAGAAATTCCAGTCGCCTTCGATCGCGAGGCCGGTGCGTTCGCAATAGCGCCTGACGTACTGCGCCTCGTCGGGAATGCCGAGCGCCGCCCAGTCGAGCCCCGCGATGCCGCGAAACTGCTGCGGGTCGACGTGCCATGCCATGCAGTGGTAGGCGAAGTCGGCGAGCGGGTTGCCGAGCGTCGAGAGCTCCCAGTCGAGCACCGCCAGCACGCGCGGCTCGCCAGGGTGGAAGATCAGGTTGTCGAGCCGGTAGTCGCCGTGCACGATCGACACGTGCGCGTTTTCCTCTGCCTCGGCGGGCATATGCTGCGGCAGCCATTCGATCAAGCGGTGCATCGCTTCGATCGGCTCGGTTTCCGAGGCTTGGTACTGCTTGCTCCAGCGCCCGATCTGCCGAGCGAAGTAGTTGCCCGGCTTGCCGTAGTCGCTGAGGCCGATCTTGTCGACGTCGACCGTATGCAGCGCTGCGATCACGCGGTTCATTTCGTCGTAGATCGCCGTGCGTTCGGCGCGCGTCATGCCGGGCAGCGACGGGTCCCATAGCACGCGGCCCTCGACGAACTCCATCACGTAGAATGCGCGGCCGATCACGGCTTCGTCCTCGCAGAGCGCGAGCATTCGAGCGACGGGGACCTCGGTGTCGGCGAGCGCGTGCATCACGCGGTGCTCGCGCTCGATCGCGTGCGCGGACGGCAGCAGCTTTGCAGACGGGCCGGGCTTCGCGCGCATCACGTAGCTGCGAGATGGCGTCACGAGCTTGAACGTGGGGTTCGACTGGCCGCCCGCGAACTGCTCGACCGCGAGCGGTCCGGCGAAACCGTTGACGTGCGCGGCGAGCCATGCGGCGAGCGCGTCGGCGTCGAAACGCTGGCGCTCGGACACCGCGCGGGTGCCGATGAACGCCGAATAGTCCGTTTGCTGGTCCTTCGCTGCCATTGCCTTCTCCAGATCGGTTCGACTTTCCGGGCTGCGCGCTTCGTGTCGATCGAGCGCTGATCTATCCCGTCTTCAATCGCGCTTGTATCGAAGATATTGCGCGTAGAGCATTTCCATCGTCGTGTTGCGCACGTCCTTGAAGAGCGGCGTGGGCGGCGAATAGTTGATCGTGCGGATCACCCAGTCGCGCGGCTCGTCGCCGACGTCGAGCGCATTGATGCAGCCCGTCGCTTGCGCGAGATGGCCGAAGAATGCGCGGCCGCCCGCCGTGATCGCATGCGAGAGCAGCGCGCGGTTGACGCCGCCGTGCAGCACGACGAGCGCGGTGTCCCACGACGGATCGCCGCGCAGCCTCGCGACCGGCGGCAGCACGCGATCGAGCAATTCGCCGATCGTCTCGCCGCCGAGAAACTGTGTGTCTTCGGGGACGACGCCGTCGAATACGCGCAGAAAGGCCGATTCGACTTCGTCGGGCGGCAGGCCGGCGAGGCGTCCGCCGCGAATCTCCCGCCATTCGGGCCAGGTTTCGAGCTCGCTGCGCTGGCCGGTTTCCGCCAGCACGCGCTGGGCCGTTTCGATCGTGCGCGGCAAGCCGCTCACGATCACGCGATCGAACCGCACGCCGTGCGCGGCGAACTCGCGGCCCGCGGCGCTCGCCTGCTCGCGTCCGTTTGCGTTGAGCGGCACCGTATCGGGCTCGATCGCGCGGCCCGAGTCGTCGAAGTAGGTCACGTCGCCATGGCGCATCAGGAAGATGCGGCGCCGCTTGGGGCTAGTGAAGCTCGATGTCGTCGGATCGCTCATTTGTAGACCGGGGCGCGCTTTTCGAGGAATGCGGTGATGCCTTCGAGGCCGTCGCGATGATGGAGTGAGGCGACGAAGCTGTCGCGCTCGGCGATCAGGTGATCGGCGAGCGGCTGCGCGTCGGCGGCAGCGACGAGCGTCTTGATCCGCATCGCGGCGTTCGGCGAGACGCGCCCGAGCTCGTCGGCCCACGCGAGCGCGGTGTCGAGTACGGCGACGGGCTTGGCAAGCCGGTTCACGACGCCCAGCTCGTAAAGGCGCGTCGCGGCGACCGGCTTGGCTTCGAGCAGGATTTCGGTGGCGAGCTGGCGCGGCAGGGCGCGCGCGAGAAACCATGAGCCGCCGCCATCGGGCGTCAGGCCGACGCGCGAGTACGACATGACGAACTTCGCGTCGTCGGCGGCGACGATCAGGTCGCAGGCGAGCGCGAGCGAAAAGCCCGCGCCCGCCGCGGCGCCTGCGACGGCGGCGATGACCGGCTTCGTCGACGCGCGCAGCGCCGTGATCCATTCGCCGAGCAAGTCGATGCTTTCGGCCTGCACCGAGGGGGCTTTCGCGCGGTTTTCGAGCAGGCGGTTGAGGTTGCCGCCCGCGCAGAAGAAGCCGTCGGCGCCGGTCAGCACGATCGCGCGGATCGATGGATCACGCTCGGCGGTGCTGAGCGCCTCGATGCCGGCGGCGTACATGTCGGGATGCAGCGCGTTGCGCGCGCCGGGGTTCGATAGCGTGAGGACGAGCGTCGATTCGCTTTCGTGCGGGCGCGAGGCGAGAAGTTCCGCGCTCATGATGCGTCCTCGATGGGCTGCGTGCGAACGTGAAGGGCAAAGTGGCTCATATCATCTCCGGATTGTCGTGTACGGCGTCGATTCGAATTCGATCTTGGATCTTAGCTTGCGGCATCCGCCGCATCGGCGCTCGTGAGCGATATGCCCAGTTGCGCACGGCGCGCGAGCCACGGCGACGGCCGATAACGCGGATCGCCGAGCACGCCATGGATATTGCGCAGAATTGTGAGGATGGTCCGCGCGCCGAGCGCGTCGCCAAGCGCGAGCGGTCCCTTCGGATAGCCGAGCCCGAGTGTGACCGCAAGGTCGATGTCTTCGGGCGACGCGATTTGACGCTGCGCGATATCGCAGCCGATGTTGACGATCGTCGCGACGATTCGCTGCGCGACGAAGCCCGTGGAGTCGCGAATCACCGTGACGGGCACGCCGTCGGCGGCGAAGAGCGCATGCGCGGCGTCGCGCGCGGCGCGCGTGGTGGCGGGCGTCGTCATCAGCGTGCGGCGCTGGACAGCGGCAAGCGGGAAGAGGGCGTCGATGGCGACGGTGCGGCTCGCGTCGAGTTGCTCTTCGAGCGCCGCCGTGGTGGCGTCGAGACCGAGCGGCGTGACGACGATCAGCGCGTCGTCCGCGGGCCGCTCGCCCTCGTCGAGCGCGACATTGGCGCGGGCGACGAGCTGCAGCACCGCATCGCGCGCTGCCGGCTGCCGGCCGCTGACCCACACGCACTTCGGCAGCGTGGCAGGCGCATCCGCCTCCGCAGGCACCTGCGGCTTGCCGTCGACATAGCGATAAAAGCCTTCGCCGGCCTTCTTGCCGATCAGCCCGCCGGCGAGCCGCGTGCTCGCGATCGGCGACGGCGTGAAGCGCGGCTCTTCATAGAACTGGTGATAGATCGACTCCATCACCGGATGCGAGACGTCGAGCGCGGTCAGGTCGAGCAGCTCGAACGGGCCGAGCCGGAAGCCCGCCTGCTCGCGCATGATCCTGTCGATATCGGCGAAGCTTGCGATGCCTTCGCTCGCGACGCGCAGCCCCTCCGTGTTCATCCCCCGTCCGGCATGATTGACGATGAAGCCGGGCATGTCCTTCGCGCGCACGGGGGTATGTCCCATGCGGCGCGCGAGATCCATCAGCGCGTCGCCGGCCGCCGGGTCGCCGCGCAGGCCGTCGATCACTTCGACGACCTTCATCAGCGGCACCGGATTGAAGAAGTGGTAGCCGGCGACGCGCGACGCATCGGTGCACGCGGCGGCAATGGCGGTGATCGAGAGCGACGACGTGTTGGACGCGAGCACGCAGCGCCCGCTGACGATGGTCTCGAGCTCGCGGAAAAGCGCGCGCTTGGCGTCGAGGTTTTCGATGATGGCTTCGATCACGAGGTCGCAATCGGCCAGTTCGGCAAGCGACTGGGCGCCGATCACGCGCGCGAGCGCGGCGTGCGCTTGCGCTTCGTCGAGTTTGCCCTTGACGGTCAGCTTGACGAAGATGTCGGCGAGGTAGTCGCGCGCGGCGGCGGCGGCTTGCGGGTTGGCATCGAAGAGGCGCACGGTGAGGCCCGCAAGCGAGGCGATCTGGGCGATGCCGCGCCCCATCGCGCCCGTGCCGACGATGCCTATCGTGGCAATGGGGTACTGACGAGAAGCCATAATGGTGTCCCACTCCAAGTCTGTTTACAATAGCACGGTCGTGCGATTTAAAAGCCCGCCATAACCGAGCCCGGCGCAAGACGCGGGGCCGCTCCGCTCACCCTGTCCCATGGAGACGCCAGATGATCCAGCTGTATGGTTTCGCGCTGTCCAACTACTACAACAAGGTGAAGTTCGTCTTGCTCGAACACGGCATCGAGTTCGAGGAGGTGTTCGTGCTCGCGTCCCAGGACGAAGCAGTGCTTGCGCATTCGCCGCTCGGCAAGGTGCCGTATATCCGCACGGATGCGGGCGATTTGTGCGAGTCGGAGGTCATCGTCGAGTACTTGGCGCAGCGCCATCCGGACAAGCCGATCTTTCCGGCTGATCCGTTCAAGGCCGCGAAGGCGCGCGAGCTCGTGACGTTCGTCGAGCTGCATCTCGAGCTCGTCGCGCGCGATCTGTACAAGGAGGCATTCTTCGGCGGCACGGTGACCGACGAGGTGAAGGCTCGCACCGCGAAGCGGCTCGCGCACGGCATCGGCGGCTTCAAGCGGCTGGCGAAGTTCGGGCCTTATCTGGCAGGCGATGAATTTACGATTGCCGATATCGCCGCGTTCGTGAGCTTGCCGCTCGTCGGCATGGCGACGGCCACGATCTATGGGCGCGATTTTCTGCTCGATGCAGGTATCGATTGGAAGGGGTACGTGAAGCTGATCAATCAGCGGCCTGCCGCGCAGCGCGTGAGCGCGGACCGCAAGGCTTATATCGAGGCGTCGTCGGCGTCGAAGGTGAGCTGACGGCTGCAGCGGCGCAACGCGTGGACGGCGCGCAGCATCGAACCGCTGAGCGTCGCTGCGAGAAGGTGCCGCCGGGCGAGCCGCAACAACGAGGCGCGAATGCGAAGAACCGGTGCTCTGTCGCATGACCGCGCCCTTCGTCAGAGCCGCGCGAGCCGTTCGAGCGCGGTCGCGAGCGTGCTTTCCTGCTTCGCGAAGCAAAAGCGCACGACGCCCGATTCGTGCGCCTCGTGATAGAACGCCGATACGGGAATCGCCGCCACGCCGATCTCGCTCGTCAGCCAGGTCGAGAAATCCGCCTCCGATAGCGTGCTCACCGCCGAATAGTCGACGCATTGGAAGTACGTGCCGGTGCAGGGCAGCAGCTTGAAGCGCGTCTTGGCGAGGCCTTCGCGGAAGAAGTCGCGCTTCTGCTGGTAGAACGCCGGCAGGTCGAGATAGGGGGCCGGGTTGCGCAGATAGTCGGTCAGGCCGTATTGCATCGGCGTGTTCACCGTGAACACGTTGAACTGGTGGACCTTGCGGAATTCGGCCATGAGCGCGGCGGGCGCCGCGACGTAGCCGATCTTCCAGCCCGTCACGTGATAGGTCTTGCCGAAGCTCGACACGACGAAGCTGCGCTGCGCGAGCTCCGGATAGCGCGCGACGCTCTCGTGCGGTGCGCCGTCGTAGACCATGTGCTCATAGACCTCGTCCGACAGGATCAGCACGTTCGTGTCGCGCACGATGTCCTCGAGCTTGCGCATGTCGGCGGCGCGCCAGACCGTGCCGGTCGGGTTGTGCGGCGTGTTGATGAGGATGAGCCGCGTTTTCGGCGTGATGGCGGCGGCGAGCTTGTCGAACGGAATCGCGTAGTCAGGTGCTTCCAGCGTGACGAAGACCGGCTTGCCGCCGGCCAGCTCGATCGACGGCAGGTAGCTGTCGTAGTTCGGCTCGAGGACGACGACTTCGTCGCCGGGATGCACCGTGGCGAGGATCGCGGTCAGCAGCGCCTGGGTGGCGCCGGCCGTGACCGTGATTTCGGTGTCGGCGTCGTAGCGGCGGCCGTAGAGATTCGCGATCTTGCCGGAGATCGCCTGGCGCAGCGGCATGATGCCGGCCATCGGCGGGTATTGGTTGTGCCCGTCGCGCATCGCTTTCGCAACGGCGTCGACGATGCGCGGATCGCAATTGAAATCGGGAAAGCCCTGCCCCAGGTTGACTGCGCGCTTCTCGGCCGCGAGTGCGCTCATGACGGTGAAGATCGTGGTGCCGACGTTCGGCAGGCGCGAGGCCAGGGTGGGAGTCGGGGGCGATTCGTGCTGTGCGTTCATGATGCGGTCGGCAGGTTTTGGCGGATTCGTATCGGAGGTCAAGAAGCGGGCAACGGGCTTTGTCGTCGGGCCGGATACCAGGGATCAGACGGGCTCCGGCGCAGCGGTGGTATCGAGTTCGCAGGCAGCGACGAACGGCGCAGGCTGCGCGATCCGAAAGCCGAAGTCGCGCGCGATGCGGCGCGCGAGCTTCAGCACGGCGCGGTCCTTCGACACGAGCCAGTCGGCGCGCGCGGCATACGCGAGCTCGAGGAATTTCTGATCGTCGCGATCCTTGCATTGGGGCAGCGGGCGGGCGTTTTCGGCCGGCGAGTCCGGCACGACGAATTCAGCCAGGCGTTCGACGGCGGCCAGCGCCGCCGCCTTGTCGACGTTGCGTGCGATGAATTGCGGATAATCGAGCACGCGCGCGAGCTCGGCATGACATCGTGCGTCGATCAGCGCGTGCAAGGCGCTCGCTTCCAGCGCCGTGCGGATAGGCCGCGTGTCGGGATCGTCGAACACGAGGATGTCGATCCAGACATTCGAATCGAGGACGACGCGAGGCGCGCCGAGCGAGGCATGGGAACTAGGCATTCGTTACAATCGGGCTTTTCCGTCTTGACAGCCCGGCACGGCGTGCCGGCGAGCCTCTATGATAATTGTTTTGTCTCCGGCCAAATCGCTCGACTACGAAACGCCGCCGCACATCAAGAAGCACACGATCCCCGATTTCGCAGATGATGCCGCCGAGCTGATCGGCGAGCTGCGCTGCCTGTCGCCGCAACAGATTGCGTCGCTGATGAGCATCTCCGATACGCTTGCCCACCTGAATTTTCAGCGCTACGCCGACTGGTCGCCGCGCTTTGGCGCCGACAACGCCAAGCAGGCGGTGCTCGCGTTCAACGGCGACGTGTACGAGGGTTTCGACGCGAAGTCGCTGTCGGCCGCCGATCTCGACTACGCGCAAAGCCACGTGCGCGTGCTCTCCGGCCTTTACGGGCTGCTGCGTCCGCTCGACCTGCTGCAGCCGTACCGGCTCGAAATGGGGACGCGGTTTGCGAACTCGCGCGGCAAGGATCTCTATGCGTTCTGGGGCGAGCGCATCACGCAAGCGCTGAACGCCCAGCTGCAAAAGAACAAGGGCGCGCGGGTGCTCGTCAATTGCGCTTCGGAGGAGTACTTCAAGTCCGTCAAACCAAAGCTGCTCGATGCGCCGGTCGTCACGCCGGTGTTCGAGGACTGGAAGGGCGGCCGCTACAAGATCATCAGCTTTCACGCGAAGCGGGCTCGCGGCCTGATGGCGCGCTATGCGGTCGAGAATCGCATCGACGCACCGGAGGCGCTGAGGAGCTTCGCTTCCGAAGGCTATGCGTTCGTTGCGGAAGCATCGAACGATTCCACTTACGTATTTCGCCGGCGCGTTGGCGATTGACGGCACATTCGCCGACGCATCCCCGCCAGACAACAAGGAACTACTCCATGAGTCTTTCGATCACGACCAATTTCGACGCTGGTGCAGTCGAAGTGCTGTCCTGCGAAAAGGCGGACGATATCCGCCTGCGGATTCGCCGGGACAGCCACGCGGAGTTTGCGCAGTGGTTTTATTTCCGCGTCTCGGGCGCGCGCGGCGAGCGCTGCATGATGACGTTCGAGAACGCGTCCGAGTGCGCCTTCGCCGAAGGGTGGCGCGGCTATGAGGCGGTGGCGAGCTATGACCGCGTCAACTGGTTCCGCGTGCCGACTTCGTACGACGGACGCGTGATGACGATCGACCACACGCCCGAGTTCGACCGCATCTACTACGCGTACTTCGAGCCGTACAGCGAGGAGCGCCATTCGGAGTTCCTCGGCGCAGTGCAGCAGATGCCGCAGGCGAATCTGGTCGAGCTGGGACAGACCGTCGAAGGCCGGCCGATGTCGCTGCTCGTGCTCGGCACGCCCGAGACGGACGGCAAGCCCAAGAAAAAGATCTGGATCATCGCGCGGCAGCACCCGGGCGAGACGATGGCCGAGTGGTTCGTCGAAGGGCTCGTGAAGCGGCTCGCCGGTTGGGGCGATTGGGCGGGCGACGCGGTCGCGCGCAAGCTTTACGACCATGCCGTGTTCTACATCGTGCCGAACATGAATCCGGACGGCAGCGTGCACGGCAATCTGCGCACCAATGCCGCGGGCGCCAACCTGAACCGGGAGTGGATGGAGCCTGACGCGGCGCGCAGCCCCGAAGTGCTGCACGTGCGCGATGCGATTCATGCGACGGGCTGCGATCTCTTCTTCGACATCCACGGCGACGAGGCACTGCCGTACGTGTTCGTCGCGGGCTCGGAGATGCTGCCGAGCTTCACCGAGGAGCAGGGCAGGCGGCAGGCCGCTTTTATCGAAGCATTCAAGCAGGCGAGCCCGGACTTCCAGGACAAGTTCGGCTACGAGTCGTCGAAGTACCAGCAGGATGCGCTGAAGCTCGCATCGAAGTACATCGGCCATGAATTCGGCTGCTTGTCGCTGACGCTGGAAATGCCGTTCAAGGACAACGCGAATCTGCCTGACGAGCGCGTCGGCTGGAACGGCGAGCGCAGCGCGGCGCTGGGCGCGGCGATGCTGAATGCGGTGCTGCGGCACGTCGTGACGTTTGACTGAATGCCGCTGCCGAGGCGCAGGCTGCCGGAAGCAACAACGGGGAGCACGTTCAATCGTGCTTCCCGTTGTGTTTTGTCGACTAGGCTTTTTGCTGCGCAGACGACGCTAACCGCAAAAAGCGGTCAGGTCTGTTTTGTCTTCGACGACTTTTTACTCGAGCTGGTCGAATTCTTCTGCGACGATTTATTGGGCGTGGCCGTCTTCTTCGCCGTCGATTTCGACGCCGCTGCCTTGCTCGATCCCTTGCCCGTCGATTTCTTCTTCGTCGAGCTCTTGCCGGCGTGCTTGCCCTTTACCGCCTTCTTCACTTGCGGCTCCGCGCGCGGCTTGGCCGGCGGCACCGGATCGTTCCAACTGAACGCGAGCATCTGCGTTCCAACGTAGCCGCAGCGGAACTTCAAATTGAACGGCGACTGGCTCGCGTCGTGCGGTATGCCAAGTCCTTCGACCGTCACGATGTTGTCGACCTTGACCCGTTGCTTGCCCTCGTCGAACGAATCGTTCCAGGGGGTGACGGTTGCGTGCTCGCTATCGAAGGATTCCGGCTTGAATTCGACGTGGTCGATCGCGGTCGATGTGCTGGCGACGAAGTTTCCGTGCGCTGCGCAATCCGCGACGAGCGGGTCTGCGTGCATGTCGGTGATGAACTTGTTGATCATTTCGTTGCGCTCATCGACAAGGTCGGCAAAGGCGGGATTGGTGAGCGCAATCGAGACACCGGCAGCGCAAGCTGCCAGTCGGCCGATGAAGAGAGCGAATCGGCGCGTAGTGTTGGAGCTATCCATCTAGTTGTGCAGTTCGAGGCGTCAGGCACGTAAGATGCCTGACGACGTGGCGGAGTTCAACTTTGGAGCAAATATTCCAAAGGGTTTTGCGCCGAGGTGTTGATTGATATACCGCCGAACCCGCTCGAAATTCCGCCGCTTTTGCTCTGAGGCGAACATGCGTCACGGTAGCGCCGCACGTGTCCTATGATTGCGCGGCCACTCAGGTGCGAGGGCCTCCGAGGCGGTAGCGGCGCACATCGTAGGTGGTGACCCACGTTGGTTTATAGACTGCGATGAGCGCAGTCGACATCCCGGTAAACCAAGCCTCGCCGGAAGCGAGCAGGAGAACGCTGAATGCGTAGCCCACGGGGATCACCGCCATTGAACCGTTGGCAAGCGCCACATGCGTGCCGATCGCAGCGGCCGATGCGACGGCCACCGCAACGGCGGGAGACACGAAGCCCTGCGCGCAGATGAAGACGAACAGATTGCGCGGCAACCAGGCCGTGGTCGCGCGTTGCAGCAAGGCGGACACACCGACGGGCATCGCTCCGTAGACAAGGAAGGTCAGCGCGATGCCTTGCCATGTAGCGTCGAAGATGACGGCTGCAATGCCGCTGACGGCCGCCATCGCGATCAGCGCCAATGCCCAGTCGAACAATGTGACGACCAGCGTTGCGCCGAGAAGATGCATGACAGGTCCGTCGTCCAGCCAGGCATTGGTTGCCCATAGCACCGAAACCGCCACGATGATCGCGAGCCAAACATGCTGCAGCGTGCCGTCCTGAAGACGCCGGAACGGTCTGCGCCACAACGCGAGCGCAAGCAGCCCGGCGGCTGCGATCCAGGCACCCACGGCAACCCAAAACGGTAATGGTGTGTATAGGAAACCCATGCGTTCCATATTACTCGTTGGTGCGCAAAAGGTGTGAGCGGATTCCGTGCCAGCGGCCCTTGCGAAAGCCGCTGGCCAACGTATCGAACAGCGCGTCAGTCCTCGTCCGACTCTGTTTTGCCGAATGGCGCGACCGGTTCTGCGGCGATCGGCAGCTTGCTGTCGTCGTTGTCGGGCTGTGGATACTTGAAGCGGGCGCTACGCCGCAGAGGTATCGGTCCGGCCTGACCGAGCGCGGGTTTCGGCTCACTGTCGGACTCCGCCCGCAGGACTTCGAGTTGCGTCGATTGCCAGCCGTTGTAGATCGCCACGGCGGCGGCGCGGTTGAGCGCACCCAACTGCTGGAAGACGCTGGCGAGATGTATCTTGACGGTGCCCTCGCTGATGCCGAGCGTGCGCGCGATCATTTTGTTGGTGCTGCCCATATGGACGCAGCGCATGATCTGCTCCTGGCGCGGCGACAGCGCACGCGTGAGGCGTATGCGGCGGTAGCTGAGACGGACGGCGTCGCGCGAGGACGACCTTCCGGACGACAACTCCAGCTCCGGGGGTGCCTCGGGCGCGAGCACGCGATGCGAAACGAAGTGGCCGCCGAGCAACACGCGCTCGAACGCATGGACGATCAGCAATGGCTCCATCGCACGCGGAATCACGCCGCGCACGCCTTCACCGAGCAGCGCACGCGCTTGCGGCAGCGAGGCATCGTCGATGAGCGCCGCGATCCGTAACGACGGGTGCTCGGCGAGGAGCGCCCGTATATCCGTCAAGCGCATCGAGTCCTGCCAGTCGACCACGAGAAGATCGACGCTTGTGCGCTGCAATGCGCGGCTTGCCTGAGTCCAATCTCTCGCCTCGTTGAAGCGCGCCTGCCGGTCGATTTGCCGCAACAGCGCTTTGAGTCCATCGCGTCTTTCTGCTTCTGAATTGACAACCGAAAACCGCATATACAGCCTCCCTATGTCTGATTCTAATGAGGCGGCGTGTTATCCGAGGGGGTGCCGGCGTTAGCCGGCGGGGATGCGCCGCCGCCACTATGATGACAAATTCCTTACGTCCCGTGCGGCTGGCCGAAAGGCATAGGAAAAAGCACAAAAAATCTATGGTCCCCCCCGTTTTTGCAAGGCTGATGTTCGACGTTGTGGTTGGCTTGCCTAAATCTATCCGGCGTCGTTGTAGGGATCGCTCCCCGCGCCACGATGAGAGTCGCGCCTGACGGTCCTAAAAAGCCCTTCGGCTTCGAGAGCCGATTTTTTTGCCAGGTTCTCCGTCAGGCCGGTGTGCCGTTCACGTCATCGAATTTCAGCGATCGCAAAACCAGATGGGTTGACTTCGGTAAAGCAGTAAGCGGGATCGGCTGATCAGATAGGCATGGCAGCCGATCCCGTATCGAAGACGGTG
This sequence comes from Trinickia terrae, assembly GCF_005144415.1. GTDB lineage: Bacteria > Pseudomonadota > Gammaproteobacteria > Burkholderiales > Burkholderiaceae > Trinickia_A > Trinickia_A terrae. Next base: position 72,345 of record NZ_SWJE01000022.1, read on the forward strand.
TTGCGGGTTGCCAGCGCCCAGGCGGTGCGAGCGAGCTTGTTCGCGAGGGCACAGGCCACGACGTTGGAGTGCCGTCGCGCCAGCATGGCCCGGACCCAATCGGCGAGCGGGCCGCGCTGCCGCTCGAGCCGCTGCATGTAAGCCCGGGCGCACTGAACCAGCAGGCGCCGGATGTTTTTGTCGCCCCTTTTGCTGATCCCCAGCAGGTTGGCCTTGCCGCCCGTGCTGTGCTGGCGGGGCACGAGTCCGATCGATGCCGCGAAGTCCCGGCTGCATCCGTACTGCTTGCCATCACCCATCTCGGCGGCCAGCACGCTCGCGGTGATCGGGCCGACACCGGGAATCGTCAGCAGACGCTGGCCGAGCGCGTCATCGGCCAGTTGCCGGGTCATCTCTTTGTCGATCTCGCCGATCTGTTCGCTCAGGTACTTGAAGTGAGCGTGCAGGCGTTCGAGGATCGCGACCAGGCGCGGTGGCAGCCGATGTTCGGCGAGCACGGCGGGTAGGCGCGTGATAACGGCGTTGCCGATCGGCAGGCTGATGCCGAATTCGAGCAGAAAACCGTGCATCTGGTTGACGGCTTTCACCCGATCACGCACCAGCGAGTCGCGTACCCGATGCAGGGCCGACAGCGTTTGCTGCGATTCCGTCTTTGGCGTCACGAATCGCATGGCGGGGCGAGATGCCGCCTCGCAGATCGCCTCGGCGTCCACGAAGTCGTTCTTGTTGCTCTTGACGAAGGGCCGCACGAACTGCGGCGAGATCAGCTTGACCTGATGACCGAAGCTGGCAAGCTTGCGGGCCTATGTGATGCGCGCCGGCGCAAGCTTCCATGACCACCGTACAGGCGTGAAACGTGGCGAAGAACTCGATCAACTGCTTGCGCCCCACCTTCTTGCGAAACACGGCTTTGCCGTGCCGGTCCTGGCCGTGAAGGTGAAACGAATGCTTGCCCAGATCGATCCCAACCAGCGTCGCGTCTTGCATGATGGCCTCTCCAGAAAGAAAAACACCCTACAGCGTAACCCGCGTGTAGGGTGGGGGTGACCATCTTTAAAGCCCTGCGTGGGCAGGGCTTGGCAGGCGGTGCAGACGGCGTGGATCAGTGGAAATGGGGCTGCGCCGGCTCGGCATCTTCCGGCATTTCGGCATGCACGATTTCGCCTAACGGATCTGCATACAAGGGCACTCCGCAGTCGTCGCAGTATTCCGGCTCGAAGCGGCCGGCATGACGGCGGATGTCGGTCACGCCGGCTTCTTTTAGCAGCGCGACGATTTCTTCGAGCGGGCCGTCCAACGGCTCGGCGCCTTCCGGCTCTTCGTCGATGGCGAGCTCGCCGTTTTCACGTCCGTATAGCGGCCAGACCACGCCGTAGATCACGTCGTTGCTGCCGCGACGAGTGAAGCCGATTCGATACTCGTCGATGCGGCGCTCGCCGAAGCCCGCCACCACGGCCCTGAGGTCGTGCGGTGCCGCACCGATGGTGTCGTACAAATAGCGGATGGCCGTGCGGACGGTGTGCGGACGAACGCGTTCGTCGGCGTCGCGGCAGGCCGAGTAGTAGGCGTCCGGCAGCAGGCATTCGAATTCGCACCCCGGCAGCACCGTGGCGAGATTGGCTCCGCCTTGCGTCGCCCATTGCTCGAGGCACTGGCCGCGCTCGATGCGCGCACCGCCTTCTTCTTCCTGCCAGCGAAAGAGCGGCGCACCGACAGGCGCGGCGACCACCGCCAGGAGGAAGCGCGGGTCCGCAAGAATCGGCGAGGTTTCCGGTAGATCGCCGAAATTGATCTTGGTGCCGGCGCCGCTGACGGCGGCTTGGACGAGCTGTTGCGCCACGCGATAGGTCTCCACGTGATGCCGCGGCAACTGGTCGATGCTGTACAGGAAGGGCGCCAATGCGATGCGAGTGGCGCTGGCGAGGACGTGCGCCTGAAGCTGCGTGCGCAGCGCGTCGACGGAGTCGGTTTTCAGCGGGCCGGAGGGAATCGCGTAGCGAGTCCATGCAAGTACCGGCGCGGCGATCAGCAACGCCTCGTAGGGGGTGCCTTCATGCTCTACGATGAACGATTCGCTATGCGTTTCGGCCATGTCGGCGAGCGCGCCGTATGCGTCGGGATGGTTTTGCTGCAGGTGATCGAGGGCGGCATCGAGCGTCGTCTGATTGCCGTTTCGGACGATCTTCGCAAGCAGCGCATCGAGCTTCGCCTCCCAGAAGCGGTCTTCGATGCGGCTGCCCGACGCAAACAAGGCGAGCGACAGGCCGACCAGCTTGTCAGCATCTGGGGGAAGGCGTTTGGCGATTCGCGAGCGCATAGTGGCTAGATGTTTGTATTCGAAGAACCCTCCATTCTAGTCTTTTCCCGATGGCTTTTACTTTGACCGCACCGAGGCGATTCCCGTCGGTTCCATTGGTGATAGACGTGGCACAAGATCCGGGTGCCGTTGGCGGGCGCAGATGTACGCAGAATCTCGAGCTAGGCCGCTTGTCAGGGACTTCAAAAAACCGCTTGCCAGCGTGTTGGGTGGGGACTAGAATCCTGGTCTTTCGCGCTTCGGCCAAGGTTTGGTAGCGAGGCGCGGGGGACGGGAGGAAGGCGGGAGGCCCAGGGTTGACGGGGCTTTCGGCGCGGTCGGCGAGTTGAGTGGTTAAAAAAACTTGTTGACGGGGTGCAAAAGGTTCTTCATAAT